>NZ_CP046115.1:0-2697380 GCF_009707385.1 Klebsiella oxytoca
GCGTAGGCCGTTCGAAATTCGTTCGGATTTACGCGAAAGTCAGTGAAATTATTCAAGTTTAGGTAGAAATCGCCATGAAACGCACTTTTCAACCGTCTGTACTGAAGCGCAACCGTTCTCACGGCTTCCGTGCTCGTATGGCTACTAAAAATGGTCGTCAGGTTCTGGCACGTCGTCGTGCTAAAAGCCGCGCTCGTCTGACCGTTTCCAAGTAATAAAGCTAACCCTGAGTGGTTAAGCTCGCATTTCCCAGGGAGTTACGTTTGTTAACTCCCAGTCATTTCACTTTCGTCTTCCAGCAGCCATTACGGGCTGGCACGCCGCAAATCACCATCCTCGGCCGCCAAAATTCGCTGGGGCATCCCCGCATCGGTCTTACCGTCGCCAAGAAAAACGTTAAGCGTGCGCATGAACGCAATCGGATTAAACGTCTGACGCGCGAAAGCTTCCGTTTACGTCAGCATGAACTCCCGCCAATGGATTTCGTGGTGGTGGCGAAGAAAGGGGTTGCCGACCTCGATAACCGTGCTCTCTCGGAAGCGTTGGAAAAATTATGGCGCCGCCACTGTCGCCTGGCTCGCGGGTCCTGATAGGCCTGATTCGGGTTTATCAACGCCTGATTAGTCCGCTACTCGGGCCGCACTGTCGTTTCACACCAACATGCTCAAGCTACGGAATTGAGGCATTGCGCAGGTTTGGATTGATAAAAGGCAGTTGGTTGACGGTGAAACGCGTATTAAAATGCCACCCTTTACACCCTGGTGGTGACGATCCCGTCCCGCCTGGACCATTTGATACCAGAGAACACTAACGATGGATTCGCAACGCAATCTTCTTATCATCGCTTTGTTGTTCGTGTCTTTCATGATCTGGCAAGCCTGGGAGCAGGATAACAATCCTCAGCCTCAGCAGCAGACCACGCAGACAACGACCACAGCAACGGGTAGCGCCGCCGACCAGGGCGTACCGGCCAGTGGCCAGGGGAAATTGATTACGGTAAAAACCGATGTGCTTGACCTGACCATCAACACCCGCGGTGGTGATGTTGAACAGGCGCTGCTTCTGGATTATCCGAAAGAGCTGAAGTCAACTGAGCCGTTCCAGTTACTGGAAACCACGCCGCAGTTCACCTATCAGGCGCAGAGCGGTTTAACCGGTCGTGATGGCCCGGACAACCCGGCTAACGGACCGCGTCCGTTGTATAACGCTGATAAAGATGCGTTTGTGCTGGCTGAAGGCCAGAACGAAATCGTCATTCCGCTGACGTACACCGATAAAGCAGGCAACGTATTCACCAAAACTTTCACCCTGAAGCGCGGTGAGTATGCGGTGAACGTTGGCTATAGCGTGCAAAACGCCAGTGAAAAGCCGCTGGAAATCTCGACCTTCGGTCAGCTGAAGCAAACGGCTAATCTGCCGAGCCATCGTGATACTCAGACCGGCGGTCTGACAACGATGCATACCTTCCGTGGCGCAGCGTACTCATCGTCTGAAACGAAGTACGAAAAATATAAATTCGATACTATCGTCGATAACGAAAACCTGAACGTCAGCACCAAAAACGGCTGGGTTGCCATGCTGCAGCAGTACTTTACTACCGCATGGGTTCCGCACAATAACGGTACTAACAACTTCTACACCGCCAACCTCGGCAACGGTATTGTGGCTATTGGCTACAAATCTCAGCCGGTTCTGGTACAGCCGGGTCAAACCGATAAGCTGGAAAGCGTGCTGTGGGTTGGTCCGGCAATTCAGGACAAAATGGCCGCCGTTGCGCCACATCTTGACCTGACCGTTGACTATGGTTGGCTGTGGTTTATTTCCCAGCCGCTGTTCAAACTGCTGAAATGGATCCATAGCTTCCTGGGCAACTGGGGCTTCTCCATCATCGTTATCACCTTTATCGTTCGTGGTATCATGTACCCGCTGACCAAAGCGCAGTACACCTCCATGGCGAAGATGCGTATGCTGCAGCCGAAAATTCAGGCAATGCGCGAGCGTCTGGGCGATGACAAACAGCGTCAAAGCCAGGAAATGATGGCCCTGTATAAAGCTGAGAAGGTTAACCCGCTGGGTGGCTGCTTCCCGCTGATTATCCAGATGCCAATCTTCCTTGCGCTGTACTACATGCTGAGCGCCTCGGTTGAACTGCGTCATGCGCCGTTTATCCTGTGGATCCACGACCTGTCCGCACAAGACCCGTACTACATCCTGCCGATCATCATGGGCGCGACGATGTTCTTCATTCAGAAGATGTCTCCGACTACCGTGACCGACCCGATGCAGCAGAAGATCATGACCTTTATGCCGGTCATCTTCACGGTGTTCTTCCTGTGGTTCCCGTCTGGTCTGGTGGTGTACTACATCGTCAGCAACCTGGTCACCATTATTCAGCAGCAGCTGATTTACCGTGGTCTGGAGAAGCGTGGCCTGCATAGCCGCGAGAAGAAAAAATCCTGATTCTCTTCATTCTTCAAGCCGCAGATGCGTTGGCTTCGTTAGTTCGTCCCGGTCACTTACTTCAGTAAGCTCCCGGGGCCTCTCTAACTTGCCGCCTTCCTGTAACTTGAACTATTTCGAGAATCTACGGTAAAGTTAATGCCAGAGAAGGCGGTCAATAGACCGCCTTTTTTACATCTACATAGAGAGTCACCATGAGCCATAACGACACTATCGTCGCCCAGGCAACCCCACCGGGACGCGGTGGTGTGGGCATCCTGCGCATCTCTGGCCTGAAGGCGCGCGACGTTGCGCAGGCGGTACTCGGCAAGCTACCGAAGCCGCGCTATGCCGACTATCTGCCGTTTAAAGACAGCGACGGCAGCGCGCTGGATCAGGGTATTGCCCTGTGGTTCCCCGGCCCGAACTCCTTTACTGGTGAAGACGTGCTGGAGCTTCAGGGCCACGGCGGCCCGGTTATTCTGGATCTGCTGCTCAAACGTATTCTGACGCTGCCCGGCGTGCGCATCGCTAACCCGGGTGAGTTTTCCGAACGCGCGTTCCTCAACGACAAGCTCGATCTGGCGCAGGCAGAGGCCATCGCCGACCTTATCGACGCCAGTTCAGAGCAGGCGGCCCGTTCGGCGTTGAACTCCTTACAAGGCGCCTTCTCCGTACGCGTTAACCATCTTGTGGAAGCACTTACTCACCTGCGCATCTACGTGGAAGCGGCGATTGATTTCCCGGATGAAGAAATCGATTTTCTCTCCGACGGTAAAATTGAAGCCCAGCTGAACGACGTTATCGCCGATCTTGACGCCGTTCGCGCCGAGGCTCGCCAGGGTAGTCTGCTGCGCGAAGGGATGAAGGTGGTGATAGCCGGGCGGCCGAACGCCGGGAAATCGAGCCTGCTGAACGCGCTGGCCGGTCGTGAAGCGGCTATTGTTACGGATATCGCCGGTACCACCCGTGACGTGCTGCGCGAACATATTCATATCGATGGTATGCCGCTGCACATCATCGATACCGCAGGGCTGCGCGATGCGAACGATGAGGTTGAACGCATCGGTATTGAGCGCGCCTGGCAAGAGATTGAACAAGCCGACCGCGTGCTGTTTATGGTCGACGGTACCACTACTGACGCTACTGACCCGGCGGATATCTGGCCGGATTTTATCGCCCGCCTACCGAAAAACCTGCCGATTACCGTGGTGCGCAACAAAGCGGATATCACCGGCGAGACGCTGGGGCTGAGCGAAGTAAATGACCACTCACTTGTTCGCCTCTCGGCGCGCACCGGCGAGGGTGTTGACGTACTGCGTAACCATCTCAAGCAGAGCATGGGCTTTGAAACCAATATGGAAGGCGGTTTCCTGGCGCGTCGCCGCCATCTGCAGGCGCTGTCCGACGCCGCAGAGCACTTGCAGCAGGGTAAAGCGCAGCTTCTGGGCGCCTGGGCCGGCGAGCTGCTGGCGGAAGAGCTGCGCCTTGCCCAGCAAAACCTGAGCGAAATTACCGGTGAATTTACCTCTGACGACCTGCTGGGACGCATTTTCTCCAGTTTCTGTATTGGTAAGTAACCTTAGTTTGTGAGCATTGACTAACCCGCTTTAATGCTCTGTTAAAGGCGGGTTTTATTTTTTGGTAGGGGGCGTATTGTTGGCAACGGCGCGCTGAACGTTGAAATCGTCGATGTCGCCGTTGACCCGGATCATCAATAGAAAAGTCAGGGTCGTCAGCACCAGGATGGATGAAAACGCGCTAAAAGGAGCATACGTTTCGCTGGTGGCTGACGTTCCCGAACTGTATGCAAAATTTGGTTTTTCCAGCGTCAGGTCCAAAAGCCAAAGCATAGCGAAATTGCTTGCTCGTTATGGCTCATACCAGCTCAGGTCGCGTAGTCTATTGAATTTACAAATAAAAGAAGAAATATCATGAGTATGGATTACTGGCTTCAGGCATTCGATAATGGCAAACAAGGCTTTTTCCCACTTTCTATTGTCGAGGAGGCGTTTGGCGATGCTCTCACCGGTAAAGAGATTACTCGCAGTCAAAAAGCCGGAGAAATACTCGTTTCATTTAAACTTAAATATTCCCGGCAACCCGATTATGACTTTTCTATATGGGCGACCGATGATACTCCCCCTTTAATCAGCAATCTTAGCTTTGTACATAATCCAGGAACAGATGCTTTCTGGCAGAGCGTGGTGGATATTTTGACGATCACCAATACGGCTTTGTACTGGGCTGATGCGGAAGATGCGCTGGTCATTGGGCGACCGCAAACCCGGCAGCACCTGCCGCCGGATATGATTGAAACGCTGGGTGAGCCTCGGGTTGTTTCCTCATTCAAGGAGCTTTGGCTGCACAAATAACGCCTGCAGACGATTTACGTTGGCGATAACCGCGCCATCTGGACAGAATGTTCAGATGTGAATAAAAGCGCCGGGCCAGTATCGCCTTCATCCATAATGCGGACCCCAAGAAAATCAGGGATAGCAAGCATCGCGCCGCAAGTCAGTAAATCATTGCCGCCTATCCCTACACAATAAGCTCCGGCGGCAACGGCGGAAGTCACCCCACTTCGGGAATCCTCAAAAACAACCGTCTGACTCGCCGGGATCCCGAGGCGCTCTGCCGCTAACAGATAAGGATCGGGATAGGGCTTCCCTCTGGAAACATCATCGCGCTCGACGATAACTGAAATGCAGGATTGCACCTGCAACATCTCTATCACCCGGTCGATTTTCTCACGCCAGCCGCTGGTGACGATACCGACGGTGATTCCTGCATCTTTAAGAGAAGTGATGAGCGTCGCTACGCCAGGAATAGCGTTATAGCTGGCGGTGTTTTCAACATGAATAATATGAGCCTGAACTTTCTGCCGATCGATAACAGGAAGATCATGAAACAGGGCCTTAATAGTATGCGGTCCTGGCTGACCGTGAATATGCTTAATAATATCCTCTTCGCTAATTATGCGGCCGTACATATTTGCCGCTTCACACCATGCGCGCTCAATAACCGCATTAGAGTCAATTAATACACCATCCATATCAAAGAGAACAGCGAGCTTTGTCGATTTATTTTGATACATAAATGTCATCCTTACTTACAGGCATTGATAAATATTTATTAAGCAGTATGCCTGCGATGGCGATTACGTGTATAATTCCCTTTTTTCAGCGTTCAATAAACGTCAGGAATGGATATACGACTCTTACGCGCTTTTGTTACCGTCGCCGAACAAGGTAGCTATCACAAGGCCGCTCTGGCTCTGCATATCACGCAGCCGGCGCTATCCAAACAAATCCAGGCTCTGGAACTGCTGATTGGCGGCGCTCTTTTCCAACGCGGACGCCACGGCGCGGTACTCACCGAGCTTGGGCAGCAGCTGTACTCAAAAGCCGATGAACTGGTGAAACAACACCATAGCTTTCTGAACTATACCCGAGAAATACAGAAAAAGACGACCAATAGTTTACTAATTGGATTTGGGATCTCATCTTTTAATACCGTCCCAGGCTGGATTAATACTTTTCAGTCAAGGTATCCGAATATAGAAATATCCGTAAACCATATCCCCTCAAGTATTCAATGTAAATTATAAACGGATGGTGAGCTACATATTGGATTTATTCGACTGCCAGTGATAGAGCCGCTTAGTTCAATATTCATTAAAAATGAAAAGCTTATTCTGGCAATACCATCAGACATGTTCAGGCAGCAAAAAAGCGAGCGGGATATCTTAATGTCGAACACTATCCTGCAAATTAACTCTGCGCTTAGCCCCTGTCTCGCAGAACAGACAAAGCAATATCTTCTGTATAATGGCATCACAGCTGAACCGACATCGGTGACGGATGACATTCATGCCTTATTGGCCTTAATCGCTGGCGGAAACAGCGTGGCGCTGCTGCCAGAAAGCGTTCGTAATTTTCTGCCTGCAGGAGTAAGCCTGCATAAGCTGGAAGGTCATCAGGCTGGCTGGGATATTGGTCTCGCGTGGAATCCAGGGATAAACCATCAATTACGCGATAGCTTTATTGAAAGCGTAAGAAACGTTATAAACTCAATCGATTAAATTATCTCCACCCAGTTCCTGACCGTTTTTCCTCCCAGGAAATCATTGTTGTCCAAATGGCAACTCGTACGACCGTACTAACCCCACTATCCTGTACAGCATTCATCTGTGAGGGTTTCTATGGCACGCTTTCTTATCTGCAGTTTTGCGCTGGTTCTGCTTTATCCATCCGGCATCGATATGTATCTGGTCGGTCTACCGCGCATTGCGCAGGATCTGGGTGCCAGCGAAGCTCAGCTGCATATCGCTTTTTCGGTTTATCTGGCCGGGATGGCTGCGGCGATGCTGTTTGCTGGTCGTATAGCCGATAAATCAGGCCGTAAGCCCGTTGCTATTTTCGGTGCCATTGTCTTTATTCTCGCCTCGCTTCTCTGCTCACAGGCGCAGGTCAGTACCCACTTCCTGGTCGGGCGTTTTATTCAGGGGATTGGCGCGGGCAGCTGCTACGTTGTCGCCTTTGCCGTGCTGCGCGATACTCTGGACGATCGCCGCCGCGCGAAGGTTCTCTCCCTTCTGAACGGCATTACCTGCATTATTCCGGTACTGGCACCAGTATTAGGCCACCTGATTATGCTGAAATTTCCCTGGCAGAGCCTGTTCTATACCATGGCCGGAATGGGCGTACTGGTGACTCTGCTTTCCATATTTGTTTTAAGAGAAACTCGCCCAATATCCGCTCCTGGCGCGGCAGCACGGCAAGATATCGCCTGCGAGTCGCTGCTTAATCGCTTTTTCCTTAGCCGCATTGTCATTACAACCCTGAGCGTAACGACCATCCTGACATACGTTAACGTCTCTCCGGTACTGATGATGGAGGTGATGGGATTCGATCGCGGTACCTATTCCATGATCATGGCGATGATGGCGCTGGTCAGTATGGTGGTGTCATTCTCGACGCCGTTTGCTCTGACCATGTTTAAACCCCGTACGATGATGCTAACCTCGCAGACGCTGTTTTTTATCGCGGGCGTGCTGCTTAGTCTCTCCACCAGCCAGACGATGACGATGCTGGGACTGGGGCTGATTTGCGCCGGCTTCTCCGCCGGATTTGGCGTGGCGATGAGTCAGGCTCTGGGGCCATTTACCCTGCGCGCGGGCGTCGCGAGTTCAGTTTTGGGGATTGCTCAGGTCTGCGGTTCTTCCCTGTGGATTTGGCTGGCCGCTATCGTCGGACTCAGCGCGCTGAATATGCTGATCGGGATACTTATTGCCTGTAGCATAGTGAGTATTGTACTGATTATGGTCGCCTCTCCGGCGCGGAAAGCACAACGCTATGAAGAAACCCCTGTCGAGTCTCGATCTTAACTTACTGTTGTGTCTGCAGCTCTTAACCCAGGAGCTCAGCGTGACCCGTACGGCGAAACGGATGAACGTTTCACCGTCAGCGGTAAGCAAATCGCTGGCTAAACTGCGCGCCTGGTTTGACGATCCGCTGTTTGTGAAAACGCCTTTAGGGTTGTCTCCCACGCCTCTGATGAGCAGTATTGAGCAGGATCTGGCCGACTGGATGCAGATGGGTAATCAGATCCTCGACAAGCCTCACCATACCATGCCTAGCGGGCTGAAGTTTGAACTGGCGGCGGAGTCACCGCTGCTGATGATCCTGCTAAATATGCTTTCGCAGCAGATCTATCAACGTTACCCGCAGGCGCTGATCCGTCTGCGAAACTGGGATTACGATTCGCTGGATGCAATTATTCGCGGTGAAGTCGACATCGGATTTTGCGGCCGGGAAACCCATCCTCGTTCCCGGGAGCAGCTCAGCCAGCTGCCATGGTATATCGATTTTGAAGTCCTTTTTACCGACCTACCGCAAGTATGGCTGCGCGCCGATCACCCAGCGCTTAACGATGAGTGGAATCTGGACACTTTCTTACGTTATCCGCATATCAATATCTGCTGGGAACAAAGCGACACCTGGGCGCTGGATGATGTTCTGCACGATCTGGGGCATAAACGCACCGTGGCGCTGACCGTTCCGGGTTTCGAACAGTCGCTGTTTATGGCGGCCCAGCCTGATCATACGATGCTGGCTACTGCTCCTCGCTATTGCGCTCGTTATAATCAACAGCATCATCTGCCGCTGGTCTCACTGCCCCTCCCGCTGGAACCATCGCAGCTGGAGAAAATACGCGTTCCTTTCACCCTCCTGTGGCATAAGCGCAACAGCTACAATCCAAAGATCGTCTGGCTCCGGGAAACGCTCAGACAGCTCTATATTGAGCCGCTTTAACCTCAGGTTGGCCCTCCTTACGCAATGAATTGTAAAATTCATGCGTTTTCCCTTTTCAAGGGGTGATTTCCGCATTAAAACCTGACAATTCTGAGCCATAATATAATTCGCAATTTTTATTATTGACCATTAATCACGGAGCGAAGAATGGCAACGCATTTTGCAAGAGGGATACTCAATACCCGAGAGCCGCTATCAACACGCCTGTCAGCGGCATGTCATCAATCCGCAAGGCGCCTGCCTGAGTACCGACAAAGCCGCTATCGCGCATCACGGTCACTACTCGCAGAACTCCTCTTTATGCTTTACGGCATCAGCGAACTTCCTGAAATAATTGACGAAGAGAATGGAAAGCCCGCTTTTCGTGATGAAAATCTCCCGCGTTTCTCCATCTCTTATACCGGAAATATCGTCGGCGTCGCGTTAACCACGGAAGGCGATTGCGGACTGGATATGGAATTGCAGCACGCTTCCCGGGGTTTACACTCATCCCACAGCAGGGAACGCAGCGCGTTTAACCGCAATGAGCGTCTGTGGATTAACAATCAGCACGACCCTGTCGAAGCTCGCGCCCAGCTGGATGCACTACGCAAAAGCGTGCTGAAACTGACCGGTCAAGCCGACGTTAACTTACAGCTTCTTCCAGGCTCCGGGCGGCTACGGACAGACAGCCCGCAGCCAATCGAAGCCATCTGCGATGCCGAAACGGTACTGGTGTGGTCTATCGCCGCCAGCCCGGATATCGGCCAGCTGAAAGTCTGGGAATATAGTGGTAAAGAAGGCTGGCTCAGCCTGCCCGACGCACAGGCTCGCGCAAAAGAGCCGTCCGCGCGGCTGATGCGCTTTACCAGTCTACCGGTAGAAAAAGCCTTTTCCCTCAACTGACCGGTTTTCCCGGCCATCATGATGCAAAGGAGCAATCATGTCTGATACGTTGAAAGTTGTTACGTTACTCGGAAGTCTGCGCAAAGGCTCTTTTAATGCCATGGTCGCACGCACCCTTCCCGGTATTGCGCCTGCGGGAATGGAAATATCTGCGTTACCGTCCATTGGCGATATTCCTCTGTATGACTCCGATGTTCAGCAGGAAGAGGGATTCCCGCAAAGCGTTCAGGATATCGCCCAGCAAATTCGTGAAGCTGATGGCGTGGTTATCGTTACGCCAGAATATAACTATTCAGTTCCTGGCGGCCTGAAAAACGCCATCGACTGGCTATCTCGTCTCCCGGAGCAGCCGTTATCCGGCAAACCGGTATTGATTCAAACCAGTTCAATGGGGGCGATTGGCGGCGCGCGCTGTCAGTATCATCTGCGCCAGATTCTGGTGTTCCTTGACGCGATGGTAATGAATAAACCCGAATTTATGGGCGGGGTGATTCAGAACAAGGTGGATCCGCAGGAGGGGAAAGTCGTCGATCAGGGTACGCTTGACCATTTGACCGGCCAGCTTAGCGCGTTTGCCGAGTATATTCAGCGGGTTAAAGCATAACTGACTCCGTCACACTCGCCAGAGCGGGTGTGACGGATTACCTGTTAATGTGCGTCAATAAACACAATCTTCAGCACGAACAGCAGTGAAACCACAATCACGCACGGGCTGAGTTCGCGCAGACGGCCGGTACCAATCTTCATCACGCAGTAAGAGATAAAGCCCAGGGCGATACCTTCAGTGATGGAAAAGCTAAACGGCATCATGACGGCAGTAATAAACGCCGGAACTGATTCGGTTAAATCATCCCACTTCACGCGAGCGAGGCTTGAAGTCATCAGAACGCCGACGTAAATCAGCGCACCGGCTGCGGCATAGGCCGGAACCATCCCCGCCAGCGGCGACAGGAAGATAACCAGCAGGAACAAAAGGCCAACCACAACGGCGGTTAAGCCGGTACGGCCGCCTACGGAAACCCCAGAGGACGATTCAATATAAGCGGTTACGGAAGAGGTTCCGATAAAAGAGCCTGCAACGGACGAGACGCTATCAACAAACAGCGCCTGCTTCATACGCGGGAACTTACCTTTCGCATCGGCCAGGCCGGCCTTGTCGGTTACGCCGATCAGCGTGCCGGAGGAGTCGAACAGGTTCACCAGCATAAAGGAGAAGATAACCCCCGCCAGGCCCAGATTCAGCGAGCCCGCAAGGTCAACATGACCAATGACCGTGCTCACGCTCGGCGGCGCGGAAACAATGCCGGTGTAGTGAACATCACCCAGCATCCAGCCCAGCAGAGTAGTCACCACGATAGAGACCAGAACCGCCGCGTGAATGTTGCGGGAAGCCAGTATCGCAATAATAAAGAAGCCCAGAATACCCAGAAGTACGCTGTGAGAGGTCAGGTTGCCGATGCTTACCAGGGTTTCCGGATTAGCGACAATCACACCTGCGTTCTTCAGGCCCATCATCCCGATAAACAGGCCGATACCGCTGGTGATACCGATGCGCAGGCTCACCGGAATATTGGCGATCATCCAGTAGCGTACGCGGAAAATTGTCAGCAGCAGCAGGCCAACAGCCCCCCAAAAAATCGCGCCCATACCAACCTGCCACGGCAGCCCCATCGCCTGTACCACGACAAACGCGAAGAAGGCGTTCAGGCCCATAGCCGGCGCCAGCGCAACGGGCAGGTTAGCGAACAGCCCCATCATGATGCTGCCAAACGCAGCGATCAGGCAGGTGGTGACAAAAACGGCGCTGGTATCCATGCCCGCCACGCCGAGAATCTGTGGGTTAACGAAAACGATGTACACCATCGTCAGGAAGGTGGTGAAACCTGCAATCGCTTCGGTACGTGCCGTCGTGCCGTGTTCGCGAAGTTTGAACACGCGCTCCAGCAGACCCTGGCCAGAAGACTGGCTGGTTTGTTGTTGACTCATTATCGGTTTCCGAACAAAGGAGGGAAAATTCGTCGCTATCCTATACCAAAATGCGACAATAAGGGCGTTTGTGAGATACTTTTTTTCATCGATTTTGCTTATACGGCAACGATTGCGTCTCACAAATCAGCATCACGAAAACGTTAACTTATTAAAATGGAAACGACATGACCCAACCAGAAGCAGTATTTTTCGACTGTGACGGCACGCTGGTCGACAGCGAGGTGATCTGCTCCCGCGCCTACGTTCACATGTTCAGGGAATTCGGCATTACGCTGGATTTAGAAGAGATTTTTAAGCGCTTCAAAGGCGTAAAGCTGTACGAAATTATCGATACTATTAACGCGGAGTACGGGGTTAATCTGGAAAAAGCGACCCTGGAGCCGGTTTATCGCGATGAAGTCGCGCGCCTGTTTGATACTGAGCTGGAAGTCATCCCTGGCGCCCAGGCGCTGCTGGATGCGGTCAACGTGCCGATGTGCGTAGTCTCCAATGGTCCGGTAAGCAAAATGCAGCACTCTCTCGGTAAAACAGGCATGCTGCACCATTTCCCCGATCGCCTTTATAGCGGCTACGATATCCAGCGCTGGAAACCCGATCCGGCCCTGATGCACCATGCTGCAAAAGCGATGCATGTTAACGTTGAAAACTGCATTCTGGTCGATGATTCCAGCGCAGGTGCGCAATCGGGAATCGCGGCAGGCATGGAGGTGTTCTACTTCTGCGCCGATCCGCATAATAAGCCGATAGTACATCCGAAAGTAACAACGTTTACTCATCTGGAAGAGCTACCGGCACTGTGGAAAGCACGCGGCTGGAATATTACCCGCTAAATCACTTGCGTAGCGCATTCCGGTAGTACCCGCCTGCGCTACGCCAAAAAGCTACGGCAAGCTTAATTCCGCAACCGCTGCCTTATCGGCAATAATCACAAGCGAAGGATGCAGTTTTAGCACCGAAGCAGGAACCCGCTCGCTGACTTCACCTTCAATGACTTGCTTTAGCGCCTGAGCTTTTGCCGCTCCGCTGACGATGAGCAGCAGATTTTTCGCCGCCATGACGCTTTTCGGCCCCATCGTGACGTAGCTATCCGGTACCGCCGAGAAGTCGCCGCCCATTTCGCCGTGAGCGACAAGCCCTACCATATCCCCGACGACAGGAACTTCCACCGTCGCATCGTGGAAGCGGGTGGTGTTCGGCAAGTTGCCGCAAAAATGGCCATCAGCGCCGAGGCCCATCACAATAAGATCGAGACCACCCTCTTCTTCTAACCGCTGGTCGTGCTGCATAAAGTTTTCATGGCTGAGCTTATGAATGTTCTCTTCCTGAATCTGAGCAGGAGTGAAAAACAGGCTACGCAGATTGGAAATAGTCACGCCTTCACGATCCTGTCCGCGAAAAGGGATTTCGTCAAAGTTGTAATAATGGACCTGAGAATAGAACGGTTTCCCTTTAATCGCAGCCGTCAGATGTTCATACATTTTCTTTGGCGTACTACCCGCCGTCACCGCCAGATTCATCCTCCGCGGAGCGGTGATGTAACCTAAAACATGGTGGCTGGCGACCAGGCTCATCTCGGCATAATCTTCCGTTACGATTAATTTCATCTTGTCTCCCTGGATATATTGAAGGTAAGGAGCCAGGGATCTGGCCCCTTAATTTTATTTAAACAACTTCTGCACGAACTCCGCGTAGGCCGGGCGCCAGACGTCCATTTCATGGTTCAGGCCTGGATATTCATGGTAATCAAATTTAATTTTCTGTTTCTCCAGCTCCGCCTTCAGCCCGGCAATATCTTTCCCGGTAACCACATCTTTCTCACCCACGACAACGGTGAAATTACGCAGCTGCTTATTGATCTCCTGCGGCTTGTTTAGCTGCGCCTCGACGCCCGCATCCGGTACCGTAGTTGTCGTTACGCCACTAAACGTCCCCAGCCAGCCAAAGCTCTCCAGATGGTTCATTCCGGACACCAGCGCCTGATAGCCCCCCTGCGACAGCCCGGCAAGCGCCCGACCATCCGCGTCTTTACGCACATTAAAACGTTCATCAATCAGCGGAATAATATCGCTCATCAGTTCTTTATCCGCCGCCTTCGCATTCAGCGGATAAAAAGTTTTACGCCGCTCCTGAGGCGGGAAGTTTTCTGCAATCGCTTCTGGGATATCGGTTTCAGTATCCGGTACCACGACCAGCATTGGCTTGATTTTGCCTTCCGCCAGCAGGTTATCCATGATTTGCGGGATCCGTCCCTGATCGATAGCCGACAGGCCGCTGTCGCCAAAACCGTGATAGAAATAGAGCACCGGCAGCGGCTCACCTGTGCCGGTATAGCCAGGCGGCGTCCATACATATACACGACGCTCAGAATTCAGCGCCTTTGAGTGATAGGTCAACGTTCTTAGCTCGCCATGAGCAACCGCGCGATCGTCAAGAATGCTGCCGCGTACCAGAATCAGGCTGGTATTTACCTGGCGCTGCGGCTTCTGATAGCGGCTACCGGTATCAACTGAACGGAATCCGTCGATATCAAAATAATATTCGTAGAGGTTCGGAGCCAGAGCTTCGCTTTTCCATGTCCAGATCCCCTGTTCATCTTTGGTCATATCGTGGGAGACAAACGTGTCCGGCGTTGCTCCCGTCACCACGGATACCCGTTTTGCATCCGGGGCAAACAGGCGGAAGGTAATGCTTTTATCGCCGTTGACCTGGGTAATATACTGGCTGACCGGAATTGCCGCGCTCGGCGTGGCCGGGAGCGGTGCGGCATGAGCGGTAAATGCTGCGCCAGCCAGCGCCATAGCGAAGTAAATAGCATGTCTTTTCATCGTTATTCCTCTTTTGAATTTTGTCCTGACCGTGGTCAGCCTTACCACCAGATTTCAGCCTGGGCGCCCACGGCAAACTGGTCGTTCTTACCGTCTTCAAAAATGCTGCTGGTATTGCTGTTAGCGGCCTTATCCAGGTCGATATCCTCCGCTTTAATATAAGTCGCATAGAAACGAATTTCCGGGCGGGAGGTCAGCATACTGGTATTAACTTTAAAGGTATGGAACAAGGTGGTTTTGTATCCGGATTCGTTATATTTATGACCGGCGATATCTTTGTTCTGCTGCCTGAAATAGCCCAGTTCGACGCCGGTCTGGTTATATTTATCCCAAATCCAGGCCGGACGTACGACGGCGCGAATAGATTCGAAATCTGAATGTGCACCGGTCTCGTAGCTATAGACATCGTTGCCAAAGGAATAAACGATGGCATTTGCCATTATGAGGTCATCCAGTAAATAGGTTTCTCCCTGAGAAGTCAGGCGAACGGCGGTACCATAGGTATGGTCGCCATAGTATCTGCCGTTAAAGGTGGTATATGGGCTGGATCCCGCATAGCGAGAGAAGCTGCTGGCGATGGAGTTATTGGCCAGCAGGAGTGAAAACTCGTTAAAACCGCCGTTATCAAACTTCTGCGTTAACGAGGTGCCCGCCATCCAGGTATCTTTCCATTCATAATATCCATTATTATCTTCATTATATTTTTCAGATGAGCTCTGATTTGCTGCGACATAACGGCCGCTCATCGTTAACGATGCGTTATCCCAGAGCGGTATTTCTTTATAACGAATATCAATGGTATTGGTATTAATCTGCTGTTTATTCTTCAGAGAGCGATCGTAATCATCGACATCTTCGCGTACTAAAGCGATATCAAATTTACCAGTCCCCACTTTCCAGTTTTCAAGGCCAACGCCCGCTGCGGCATCCGTTCTTTGCGTTTTCCAGTCCAGCATCTGAATTTCTATTTTCGGCGCACCGTGCTTCCCAACCCAGAAATCAGCGTCCGGCGCAAACGGCAGGAAACCTTTGGTATTTACATACATATCAGAGAACTGCATGTAGTTTTCACCACCAGCGTTGTCGCCGAACCAACCGGTGGAATATTGCTGTCCGACGTTACCGTCAAGCATCACGATTGCATCAACCCGCTTATTGCCTTCCTGATAGACCCGCTGCTTAAGCTGTAAATCAAACCAGCCAGAATATTCATTACCGAAGCGACCTAGCGAGCCAATAGCCCAGGACTTTGGTGAACCATGAGATGCGGTTCCCCAGCCGGAACGGTAGTAGCCGTTATAGCTAAAGCCGATTTCATCCTTCACAAACTTACTGAAGTCTTTCATCGTCATAGAGCTATAAATGGACTCACCGTTAGCCGCAGTCTGTTCATTTTTGACCAGAACCGCCGCCGGTTTTTCTGTGCCGCCGACCGGTGTGGGAGCGCTTACAACCTGCGCAGACGCATGCTGTTTATTTGTGCCGGACTGCGTATTGGCGATCCAGATTTGATTTCTGGCTTTCTCTTCATCTTTATATTTTTTTAGTTCGGTCTGCGTATCCTTGAGCGCCTTTTCCAGAAGCTCAAGACGCTGTTCGACCGTCAGCGATTCCGCCATAACATGGGTTGCAGAGGCGAACGGCGCCATAATAACTACTGCAGATGTAATCAGATTTCGTTTAAACATAAGTTCCCTTTATATAAACATGAGTGCAACTGAATATTGCGAAAAATAACCACCATCGCGAAGGCATGATTTATCTTCAGACGTTTTTGCATCGCATAAAAAAACCTGAAGAAAACTCCCTGCATAAAACAGAGGCGATTTTCTTCAGGTTTTGCCCGCCCGGCGGTAACAATCCCATTCATCAACAGCTGGTGGATTATTTGGCAAAAAAAAACCTGACATCACCCGGTTAACGGTGATGTCAGGTTTTGCCTGCTTACGCAGTAACAATCCTGTATTTTATTCGAGCCTTGTAACGACAAGTCACCCGATTTATGAGCCGCATTGTTACGCTATCAAAATCAAAAGACAATTGGCGAAATTGTTATTTGTGATGAAAAGCGCATCAATTTTTGCTAATAAAAAATGACAGCATCAGTAATCATAACTAATTCTGATATATAATTTCATCAGAATTAGTTTATGTGATTTATTACTCTTTAGGATCTTTACCAGCCAGCAGTTTATCCAGCTCATCGCCGCCAACGTGACGGAAATCCTGCCCTTTAACAAAGTAGAAAATATATTCGCAGATATTCTGACAACGGTCGCCGATACGCTCAATAGAGCGGGCGCAGAACAGCGCGGTCAGCACGCTTGGAATGGTGCGAGAATCTTCCATCATATAGGTCATCAGCTGGCGTACGATGCCTTCATACTCCTGGTCAACTTTCTTGTCTTCTCGATAGATACGCACGGCTTCATCAAGATCCATCCGGGCAAAGGCGTCCAGCACATCGTGCAGCATCTGTACGGTATGGCGTCCCAGAGACTCGAGGCTTACCAGCAGCGGCTGATGCTGCTGCGAGAATTTCTCCAGAGCAGTGCGGCAGATTTTATCCGCGACGTCACCGATACGCTCCAGCTCAGCGATGGTTTTAATAATCGCCATCACCAGACGCAGGTCGCTGGCGGTCGGCTGACGCTTGGCGATGATGCGCACGCAGGCTTCATCGATCGCGACTTCCATCATATTGACCTGTTTATCGCCATCGATAACGCGCTTTGCCAGTTCGCTATCCTGATTATGCATCGCGGTGATCGCATCAGAAAGCTGCTGCTCCACCAGCCCACCCATCGTCATCACCTGAGTGCGGATGTATTCCAGTTCGGCATTGAACTGGCCGGAAATATGTTTGTTAAGATTTAAATTGTCCATCATTTCTCCAGATACCCAAAAGATTTCGAGCGAGAACAAGGCGGCAACTACGCGAATCCCCGGAAGCGTAGTCTGCTACGTGACCGGGGTGAGCAAAGGCAGCCAACGCGGTTATCGCTTGAAAGCTGAAGGGCATATCAACCGTAACGGCCAGTAATGTAGTCTTCGGTTTGCTTCTTAGCGGGCTTGGTAAACAGATCGTCCGTGTTGCTGAATTCAATCAGCTCGCCAAGGTACATAAATGCCGTATGGTCGGAACAACGCGCAGCCTGCTGCATGTTGTGGGTCACGATAACGACGGTGTAATCCTGTTTCAGCTCGGTGATCAGCTCTTCAATACGCCCGGTAGAGATCGGGTCCAGCGCCGAGCAGGGCTCATCAAGCAGCAGAACTTCCGGACGAATCGCGATACCGCGAGCGATGCACAGGCGCTGCTGCTGACCACCGGAGAGAGAATATCCGCTCTGGTGCAGTTTATCTTTGGTTTCATTCCACAATGCGGCTTTGCTCAAAGCCCACTGGACTCGTTCGTCCATATCCGCGCGGGAGAGTTTCTCAAACAGACGCACGCCAAAGGCGATGTTGTCATAGATAGACATCGGGAACGGCGTCGGCTTCTGGAAAACCATGCCAACTTTCGCGCGCAGCAGCGCGATATCCTGGGTGTTAGTCAGAATATTATCGCCATCCAGCAGAATTTCACCTTCCGCACGCTGCTCCGGGTACAGCTCAAACATTTTGTTGAACGTACGCAGCAGCGTAGACTTACCGCAGCCTGATGGACCGATAAACGCCGTAACCTGGTTTTTGGTGATATCCAGGTTGATATTCTTCAGGGCATGGAATTTTCCGTAGTAGAAGTTCAGGTTACGAACTGAAAGTTTACCCGGGGTCGTATTCACCATACTCATCTCGTTCTCTTCCTCATTCGACGCCGCGTTTCGCCGCGCCGCAAAAATTAACCGTGTTTATTCTTCGCGAAAATAACGCGCGCCAGAATGTTCAGCAGCAATACGCACAGAGTGATTATCAATACCCCGGCCCATGCCAGTTGCTGCCACTCCGCAAACGGACTCATGGCAAATTTGAAAATCGTCACCGGTAGGTTAGCGATCGGCTGCATCATATCGGTACTCCAGAACTGGTTGGAGAGCGCGGTAAACAGCAGCGGCGCCGTTTCCCCGGCGATACGAGCGATGGCCAGCAGAATACCGGTCATAATGCCGGATACCGATGCTTTCAGGGTGATGGCGGAGATCATGCGCCACTTAGGCGTACCGAGCGCATAGGCCGCCTCGCGCAGGCTGTCCGGGACCAGCTTCAGCATGTTTTCGGTAGTACGAATCACGATAGGCACCTGCAGCAGCGCCAGCGCAATCACGCCCGCCCAGCCGGAAAAGTGCTGCATCTGCGCAACGACGATGGTGTAGACAAACAGGCCAACAACAATCGACGGTGCGGAAAGCAGGATATCGTTAATAAAACGAATGATTTCGGCCAGCCAGGATTTACGACCGTACTCCGCCAGATAAATCCCTGCCAGAATGCCCAACGGCGTACCAATAACCGTGGACCATAGTATTAACAGACCGCTGCCCGCGAGGGCGTTAGCCAGACCACCGCCTGCCGTGTTTGGCGGTGGCGTCATTTCAGTAAACAGCGCCAGGCTCATACCGTCGATACCGCGGGTGACGGTAGACATCAGGATCCAGATGAGCCAGAACAAACCAAACGCCATCGTTGCCATCGACAGCGTCAGGGCGAGGCGGTTTTTCATGCGGCGTTTCGCCTGCATCTTACGGCGGGATTCCGCCAGCTCAGCGGAGGTTTGCAATTCAATCGTCGCCATTAGCGCGCCCCCTCGTTCTTAGCCAGACGCGTAATCATTAACTTCGATGCGGCCAGAACAATAAAGGTGATAACGAACAGAATCAGCCCCAGCTCCATCAACGCAGCAACGTGCAGGCCGGTTTCCGCTTCGGCAAACTCATTAGCCAGCGCGGAAGTAATACTGTTGCCGGGCATATATAACGAAGCGCTATCAAGCTGGTAAGTGTTGCCGATAATAAAGGTTACCGCCATGGTTTCCCCTAGCGCGCGCCCTAATCCAAGCATGATGCCGCCAATAACGCCGTTTTTAGTAAAGGGCAGAACGATACGCCAGATAACTTCCCACGTCGTACAGCCGATACCATAAGCCGACTCTTTCATCATCACCGGCGTCTGTTCGAAAACGTCACGCATAACGGCTGCGATATAAGGAATGATCATAATGGCCAGAATGACGCCCGCAGCCAGAATACCGATACCAAATGCCGGGCCCGCAAAAAGCGCGCCAACGAACGGAATGGTAGACAGGACGTTGCCAACCGGCTCCTGGAAGTAAGTCGCAAACAGCGGGGCGAAAATAAACAGGCCCCACATGCCGTAAACGATACTCGGGATCGCGGCCAGCAGCTCGATGGCAATACCCAGCGGGCGTTTAAGCCAGGCTGGCGACAGTTCGGTCAGGAACAGTGCGATACCGAAGCTTACCGGTACGGCGATCAGCAGCGCGATAAATGATGTGACCAGCGTTCCGTAAATAGGCACCAGGGCACCGAAAATCTGATTCGGCGCATCCCACTCTTTGGTCCACAGGAAGGAGAAGCCAAATTTCTCAATGCTTGGCCAGGAAGAGATGATGAGAGAGACGATGATGCCGCCAAGCATCAATAGCACAATCAGCGCCGCCAGTTTCACCAGCACGCTGAAAATTATGTCACCCTTTTTCCCCGGAGGGTTAAATGCCGGCTTGGTTGCAGCCATAAGTTACTCTTCAGTTTCGGGCCAGAAAAACACGTAGTTTACTGATCTTTCTGGCAAAGGTAATGCCATACCCTAAATAATTCGAGCTACAGGAAGACGGCCAACTTATGCCTAATCACGCTATGTGACCGGGGTACACCGCTGCTGCAGCTCGAAAAATGACGGGTATTAGTACAGCGCTTTACCGCTGCTGTCCTTTACGTTGGTCTTCCATGCTGCGCGAACTTGCTCAACCACGTTTTCCGGCAGAGTGGCATAATCCAGCGCGTTTGCTTCTTTACCACCGTTTTTGTATGCCCAGTCGAAGAACTTCAGCACTTCAGCGGTCTGCTCTGGCTTGTTGGAAGCCTTATGCACCAGGATGAAGGTCGTTGAGGTGATCGGCCACGCGTTATCGCCTTTCTGGTTAGTCAAATCCTGTGCAAAGGATTTGCTCCAGTCGATTCCTTTCGCAGCATTAGCGAAATTATCTTCAGTTGGACTCACCGGCTTACCGTCAGCAGACAGCAGTTTGGTGTAAGCAAGGTTGTTTTGTTTCGCGTAAGCATACTCAACGTAGCCGATAGAGCCAGGCAGACGCTGAACGAAAGCGGCAATGCCGTCGTTGCCTTTACCACCCAGTCCGGTCGGCCAGTTTACGGTAGAGCCAGCGCCAATTTTAGATTTCCACTCTTCGTTCACTTTCGCCAGGTAGCTGGTGAAAACGAAGGAAGTACCGGAGCCATCCGCACGGCGGACGACAGCGATATTCTGAGAAGGCAGCTTCAGGCCAGGGTTGAGCTTAGCAATGGCCTCGTCATCCCATTTTTTAATTTTGCCCAGGTAGATGTCACCCAACGTTTTACCGTCGAGCACCAGCTCACCGGATTTTACACCCGGCAGGTTGATAGCCAGTACCACGCCGCCGATAACGGTCGGGAACTGGAACAGACCTTCCTGAGCCAGTTTGTCATCGGCCAGAGGAGCATCAGAAGCACCGAAGTCAACGGTGTTGGCGGTGATCTGTTTTACGCCACCAGAAGAACCAATACCCTGGTAATTGACTTTATTACCCGTCTCTTTCTGGTAGGTATCAGCCCATTTGGCATACACCGGAGCAGGAAAAGTAGCACCTGCGCCAGTCAGGCTTGCTGCTGCGAATGCAGAGAAAGCGCTCATCGATAAGGTCGCGGCGACAACTGTTGCGACGGTGGTACGCATAACGTTCATAATGTCTCCTGCTGGATTCGTAAACCATTGTTTCGAAGCTATGGTGAGCAAAATAGGACAAACAGGTGACAGTAAAATGTACGAATTATTACAGTTTTATGACACACCAAAATGCAGGTTTTAATGATAAATAAAAACAATATAAATCATATTGTTAATTTAAATAATGATGAAAAGATTAGCGGAAAATTTTATTTTTATGACAGGCAAAAAGCGTATTAAAAATGACAGACTGTCATAAAGCGGGTGGAACAACAGCCGCTATCCAACCCATACGGATAACAAAAAGGGCTGCCGGAAGGCAGCCCTTTCAACGGTGTAAATTCGTTATTCCACGGTCACCGATTTCGCCAGGTTACGCGGCTGGTCAACGTCAGTACCTTTAATCAGCGCGACGTGATATGCCAGCAGCTGCAGCGGTACGGTATAGAAGATTGGCGCAATCACCTCTTCAACATGCGGCATCTCAATGATGTGCATATTGTCGCTGCCGGTGAAACCCGCATCGCCGTCGGCGAAAACGTACAGCTGACCGCCGCGGGCGCGAACTTCTTCAATGTTGGATTTCAGTTTTTCCAGCAGTTCGTTGTTCGGTGCCACCACCACTACCGGCATTTCCGCATCAATCAGCGCCAGCGGACCGTGCTTCAGCTCGCCGGCGGCATAGGCTTCCGCGTGAATATAGGAGATCTCTTTCAGCTTCAGCGCCCCTTCAAGGGCGATTGGATACTGATCGCCGCGGCCAAGGAACAGCGCGTGGTGTTTGTCAGAGAAATTCTCAGCCAACGCTTCAATACGCTTGTCCTGCGAGAGCACCTGCTCAATGCGGCTTGGCAGCGCCTGCAGACCATGCACGATATCGTGTTCGATAGCGGCATCCTGACCTTTGAGGCGAGCCAGTTTCGCCACCAGCATCAGCAGAACGGTCAGCTGCGTCGTGAACGCCTTGGTCGAGGCAACGCCAATTTCCGTCCCGGCGTTGGTCATCATCGCCAGATCGGACTCTCGCACCAGTGATGAACCCGGCACGTTACAGATCGCCAGCGAACCCAGATAGCCCAGCTCTTTCGACAGACGCAGACCAGCCAGCGTATCCGCCGTCTCGCCGGACTGCGAGAGGGTGATCATCAGACTGTTACGACGCACGGCCGATTTACGATAGCGGAACTCAGAAGCGATTTCGACATCGCACGGCACACCGGCCAGCGACTCAAACCAGTAGCGGGAAACCATACCTGAGTTATAGGAGGTACCGCAGGCGATAATCTGGATATGCTCAACCTGGGACAGCAGCTCGTTAGCTTTCGGGCCCAGCTCGCTCAGATCAACCTCGCCATGGCTAATACGCCCGGAAAGGGTGTTTTTGATAGCGTTTGGCTGCTCGTAGATCTCTTTTTGCATATAGTGGCGATAGATACCTTTATCACCCGCATCGTACTGCAGATTGGATTCAATATCCGGGCGCAGCACTTCCGCACCTGATTTATCAAAGACAGTCACCGAGCGGCGGGTAACTTCCGCAATATCGCCCTCTTCGAGGAAGATAAAGCGGCGGGTAACCGGTAACAGCGCCAGCTGATCGGAGGCGATGAAGTTTTCTCCCATGCCCAGGCCAATCACCAGCGGGCTACCTGAACGAGCGGCCAGCAGCGTACCCGGATCGCGGGAATCCATGATCACCGTGCCGTAAGCGCCGCGCAGCTGCGGGATAGTGCGCAGAACGGCATCACGCAGAGTACCGCCTTGCTCCAGTTCCCAATGCACCAGGTGCGCAATAACTTCAGTGTCCGTCTCGGAGGCAAATACGTAGCCCCTTGACTGCAGCAGCTCGCGCAGCGGCTCATGGTTTTCGATGATCCCGTTATGCACCACTACAATATGGTCAGAAACATGCGGATGCGCATTACCTTCAGATGGCTCACCATGCGTCGCCCAGCGGGTATGGGCAATCCCGGTCCCGCCGTGTAACGGATGTTCTTCCAACGCCTGAGCCAGCATCTGGACTTTCCCAAGGCGACGAACGCGGTTCATATGACCTTCGTTATCGACGACCGCCAGACCGGCGGAGTCATAACCGCGGTATTCCAGACGACGTAAACCTTCGAGAAGGATTTCAGCAATATCACGCTGCGCGACTGCGCCAACAATTCCACACATAGTTTTTAATTCCGATTTTGGCTGTATGCCATACGTTGTCGGTCAACCTGTTTGCCCGTATTTCGGGCGCCCCGAGCCTTGTAGAGAGTGGGGTTATTTTTATAGGTACTGCCGTGGGGGGAGGATTATTTTATCCCCTCACCCCGCTCTTTCCCCCGAAAGGGCGAAAGAGAAATAGCGTTACTTTTTCTTCACCGGACGCTGCCAGCCCTGTTTATGGACCTGCGGTACGCGGCTTAAAACTAATTCGTTATCGGCAACATTGCGCGTTACCGTTGTTCCAGCAGCGATAGTGACGCCGTTGCCAACGGTTACCGGAGCCACCAGTTGGCTATCGGAACCGACAAACACATCATCGCCAATCACCGTTTTGTGCTTATTTGCGCCATCATAGTTACAGGTGATAGTGCCAGCGCCGATATTAACGTTATCGCCAATCTCAGCGTCACCAAGATAGGAGAGATGTCCGGCTTTAGTGCCTTTACCCAGGCGCGCCTTTTTAATTTCGACAAAGTTGCCAACGTGCGCGCCTTCCAGAAGCTCCGCACCCGGACGCAGGCGAGCGAATGGGCCGATAGTGCAGGCGGCTTCCAGGTGAGCATCTTCCACCACCGTATAGGGGCTGATTTCGCAGTCATCGCCAATGACGCTGTTCTTGATGACGCAACCGGTACCAATCTTCACCCGATTGCCCAGCGTCACGTTCCCTTCGAGGATAACGTTAGTATCAATTTCAACATCTCGCCCATGTTTGAGCACGCCGCGCAGATCAAAACGTGCCGGATCGCGCAGCATAACGCCTGCGAACAGCAGTCTATCCGCCTGTTCAGACTGCCAGACGCGTTCAAGGCGGGATAACTGCAGGCGATTATTCACGCCTTCCACTTCACTTAAACGTTGGGGATGAACCGCGGCAATTTCACGGCCCTCGGCGTAGGCCATGGCGATAATATCGGTGATATAGTATTCGCCCTGAACGTTGTTATTTGTCAGTTTAGCCAGCCAGCGTTTAAGATCCGCGCCGTTGGCGACCAGGATGCCGGTATTAATCTCCTGAATCTTTCGCTGTTCTTCGCTGGCATCTTTATGCTCAACAATCCCCGTTACCGTGCCGTTATCACGCGTAATGCGGCCATAGCCGGTTGGATCCTCAAGCTTCACCGTCAACAAACCAATGCCGCCCTGCGGTTTCGCTTCCCGTAGACGCTTCAATGTTTCAACAGAGATCAGCGGCACGTCGCCGTACAGCATCAGAATATCTTCATCGTCGCTGAAGAACGGCGCCGCCTGCTGCATAGCATGACCGGTACCAAGCTGTTCAGCCTGTAAGACCCAGTTAAGATTATCTTCGTGCAGCGTCTGGCGCAGCAGATCGCCGCCGTGCCCATAGACCAGATGCACGGCTGAAGCACCTAATTCTTTAGCTGCATCAATAACATGCTGCACCATTGGCTTACCAGCCAGACAATGCAATACCTTGGGAAGATCGGAATACATGCGGGTACCTTTGCCGGCGGCAAGAATGACCACGCTCATAGGACTGTTTGACATACGCATCCTGACTGCTGTTGGAACGAAAAGTAAAAGCCTTTCACGTTGAAATATCTACATATTTTTCATCATGAAACGAGACGAAGATAAAACGCGCAGGCTCAGCGCTATACACCATTTTAGAGCGCTATTTTTAGCCAGCGCAAACCTGTTCAGGGCAAAAAAATCAATATTACGAGCAGCAATACTAGCTATCCCACTGCTTTTGCTGTTTTTTTGATGCCTGAATAAAGAAAAATAATAAAATAAAACACAGTTTTAATATTCATTTATTGTGACGCGATAAATAGAAACGCCATTTCATTTTCCTGATAATACCGCTCAATAATTACCCAGGAGAAAAAAATGAATAACAAAATACCTTTGGCATTAACCCTTTGCAGCTCGATAATCGCGCTACCACTGCAGGCCAACGAAGGTTATCAATGGCGGGCTATCGCCTTCGGGCAATCCACAGACAGTAATTTCTCCTCCAACGTGCTGCCGGAAAAGATCGGCGTCAATGATGTCACAATTGCTGGCAAAAAACTGAATCCTGCAGACCTCGCCGATCTTAGCCAGCCCATAACTATTGAGAGCCGCGGCGGAAAAATTGCCAATTCCCACGATGGGTTAACCTTCTTTTATACCGAGCTACCTGCCAGCCAGAATTTTATCCTGCAGGCAACGGTGACCGTCAATCAGTTCGGTCCGGAAAATGGCGCACGTCCGGCAGCCCAGGAAGGGGCGGGATTGCTGGTACGCGATGTGATTGGTATAGCGCGTCAACAGCCGCTAAAAGTCGGCTATGAAGAGTTTCCTGCGGCATCTAATATGGTGATGAACGCCATTATGACCCAGGATAAAAAAGATCACTCGCATATCAAACTCCAGGCTATCAGCCGAGAAGGGATAACCCAACCATGGGGTAATGCTGGCGCATCAATAAAGCGTGAGAGCTATAAAGAGAAAATCGATTTAAAGCAAACGCCGACTTTTCAACTCAAGCTGGAACGTACCAACGACGGATTCATTACCTCATGGGCTGCGACAGGCAGCAATGAATGGATTAGTCAGCAGGTTCCTCATGCAGATCTGATTACACAACAGGATAAAGAACATTACTACGTCGGTTTTTTTGCTTCGCGTAACGCAAAAATCACCGTCAGCAACGCTTCACTCACGACCTCCGCGGCAAATACAGTCCCCTCAGCGCCATATGTTGCCAAAAGCTGGCCGCCGGTCATGCAGATTGCCTCAGGCGCAAAAAGCCAGGGCAAAGAGTATATACTCCAGGCGCGAACCAACAGTGACGGACGCATAACCGTTCGTCAGGATGAAGTGGTGATCTGGCAGGATAAAACCGTGAAGGCCGGAGAGATGTTTATCCTGCCTGCCGTTCTGCAAGAGAAAAGCACGTTCGAAGTCATCTTCACTCCAGCCACCAGCGCAAAAACGTTAACCCAGACGCTGACGGTTGAACAAAGTGCCAAAGTGACAGGAAATAAGCTTTATGCTGCTCCAGAGGGACAACCGCAGGCTAAAGGGACGGTAGACTCTCCTTTGGATTTAGCCTCCGCAGTAGAGCTGGTGCCTGCTGGCGGGGAAATTATATTAGCCGCCGGTGATTACCCGCAAACGACGATACCTCTTAGCGCCAGCGGCCTGAAAGACCAGACCAAGACCCTGAAAGCCGACGGTAAAGCCGTCATTCATGGCCTGTTGCTGGATGCCAGCTACTGGCATCTCGCTGGAATAGACATTACGGACAAGAGTCTGCGTATTCAGGGTAGCCATAACCTGATTGAGAACGTCACGGCTTATCGTAACGATGATACCGGCATTCAAATTTCCTCTCCGCCGGACGTTGGTCGCCCGCTGTGGGCCAGCTATAACCGGGTGGTGAATTCTGAATCTTTTAATAACGAAGACCCGGGGAAAATTAACGCCGATGGTTTTGCGGTGAAGATGCGCGTAGGGGAAGGAAACCGGCTGGAAGGCTGTTACTCACACGATAATATTGATGACGGCTTCGACCTGTTCAACAAGATTGAAGATGGCGCCAACGGAGTTGTGGTGATCGAGAATTCCATTGCCCGCAATAATACCAGCAACGGTTTTAAGCTCGGCGGGGAAGGGCAGCCGGTTGCTCATGAGGTACGTAATAGCATCGCCATCGGGAACCATCTCGACGGTTTTACCGACAACTTTAATCCCGGCAAGCTGGTGGTGGTCAACAACGTCGCCGTAGATAATCAGCGCTTTAACTACATATTCCGCCCAAGCCCTTATGGCGCCCCGGAAACACAGGGGATCTTCAGCGATAACCTTTCCTTGCGCAGCCAGCCGGGGAAATATGACGATGCCGTTGTCGGAAACATTGACGACAGTAACTACTTTATCCACGGCGGCAAAAGCATTAACGCTCAAGGAAAGAGCATTAACAACACCGACTATCAAAGTCTGGCCCTGCCGGAACCGCTAATACGTGAGGCCGACGGCAGCTTCAACACTGGTAACTTCCTCAGCCGCAATTAGTTCGCCACTGTAAAAGCACAAAGGTCGCTCAGAGCGACCTTTTTACTTTCTTTCCTGCTTCACACCGCATGTGTTGTCGTTTTAGTTAGCGGTACAGCGCAAAAGCAGATATGGATAGTTTGATTCTTAGTTATTAAAAGTACCGAAAGTGACGTTCATAGCACTGAAGAAAGCGATGATTTTGTTGAGCAGTTTCATGATGTCTTCCTGGATAGTAATTACATTTTGACTAACTATTTTTGTGATTTAAATCACAAAAAGAAGTCTACGCTCAATTTTTAAGTCGATCAATAAAAATGAGACCTATATCACAAAAATATTAAACTGGCTTTTCAGTTTCGGTTTTTCTGAAACGAAACCATAAAAAAAGCCAGCCTGGAAAACCAGACTGGCTTTTTAACTTTCAAGCCGGTGTTACATCGCTTTTTTGGTCAACTCGATAACGCGCAGTTTAGCGATCGCTTTGGCCAGTTCCGCAGACGCCTGAGCGTAATCCACATCACCATGAGAGCTCTTAATGTGCTCTTCAGCCTTACGTTTCGCTTCCAGAGCTCGCGCTTCGTCGAGATCCTGGCCACGAATTGCCGTATCAGCCAGAACGGTCGTGCTGCCCGGCTGCACTTCAAGAATGCCGCCTGACAGGTAGATAAACTCTTCGTGACCGTGCTGCTTAACGATGCGAATCATACCAGGCTTAATGGCGGTGAGCAGCGGCGCGTGACCCGGGTAAATACCCAGTTCACCTTCGCTACCCGTTACCTGGATTTTCTCGACCAGACCAGAGAACATTTGTTTCTCTGCGCTGACGACGTCCAGGTGGTAAGTCATTGCCATATCACCCTCCGATTAAGGCGTTAAAGTTTTTTGGCTTTTTCCACGGCTTCGTCGATAGAACCGACCATGTAGAACGCCTGCTCCGGCAGGTGATCGTATTCGCCTTCCATGATGCCTTTAAAGCCACGGATGGTGTCTTTCAGGGAGACGTATTTGCCCGGAGAACCGGTAAATACTTCTGCCACGAAGAACGGCTGGGACAGGAAGCGCTGAATCTTACGCGCGCGAGCTACCACCAGTTTATCCTCTTCAGACAGCTCATCCATACCCAGGATGGCGATAATGTCTTTCAGTTCCTGATAACGCTGCAGGATGGACTGAACGCCACGAGCGGTGTCGTAGTGCTCCTGACCAACAACCAGCGGATCGAGCTGACGGCTGGTGGAATCCAGCGGGTCAACTGCCGGGTAAATACCCAGAGAGGCGATCTGACGGCTCAGTACCACGGTGGCGTCAAGGTGCGCAAAGGTGGTTGCTGGAGACGGGTCAGTCAAGTCATCCGCCGGTACGTATACCGCCTGTACGGAAGTGATCGAACCGGTTTTGGTAGAGGTGATACGTTCCTGCAGAACGCCCATCTCTTCCGCCAGAGTCGGCTGGTAACCTACCGCTGAAGGCATACGACCCAGCAGCGCGGATACTTCAGTACCGGCCAGGGTGTAACGATAGATGTTATCGACGAACAGCAGAACGTCACGACCTTCGTCACGGAACTTCTCAGCCATGGTCAGACCGGTCAGCGCAACGCGCAGACGGTTTCCCGGCGGCTCGTTCATCTGGCCATACACCAGGGATACTTTATCGATAACGTTGGAGTCAGTCATTTCGTGGTAGAAGTCGTTACCCTCACGAGTACGTTCACCTACGCCCGCAAACACGGAGTAACCGGAGTGCTCGATCGCGATGTTACGGATCAGCTCCATCATGTTTACGGTTTTACCTACACCCGCACCACCGAACAGACCAACTTTACCGCCCTTCGCAAACGGACACATCAGGTCGATAACTTTGATGCCGGTTTCCAGCAGTTCCTGAGAGTTTGACAACTCTTCGTAGGAAGGCGCTGCGCGGTGGATAGCCCAACGCTCTTCTTCGCCGATGTCGCCTTTCATGTCTACCGGTTGACCCAGTACGTTCATGATACGACCCAGCGTTGCTTTACCTACCGGGACTTCGATCGGGTGCTCAAGGTCTTTAACTTCCAGACCACGACGCAGACCGTCGGAAGAACCCATAGCGATGGTACGAACAATACCGCCGCCGAGCTGCTGCTGAACTTCCAGCACCAGATTCTCACTACCATTTTGTACCTCAAGAGCCTCGTACACGCGCGGTACGGCATCCTGAGGGAATTCGACGTCGACCACGGCGCCGATTACCTGGACAATTTTTCCAGTAGCCATCTTGAATCCTCTACGAATTAACCTGGTTATACCGCGGATGCTCCACCGACGATCTCGGTGAGTTCCTGAGTAATGCTGGCCTGACGAGCTTTGTTGTATACCAACTGCAGCTCTTTAATCAGGCTGCCGCCATTGTCGGTCGCGGCTTTCATCGCCACCATACGTGCGGCCTGCTCGCTGGCCAGGTTTTCTACCACGCCCTGATAAACCTGAGATTCCACATAACGACGCAGCAGGGTATCCAGCAGCGCTTTCGGATCGGGTTCATACAGGTAATCCCAGGATTTACGCTTCAACTCACCATCTTCTGAAGCCGGTAACGGCAGCAGCTGAGTAATGGTTGGAACCTGAGACATGGTGTTAATAAATTTGTTGCTGACAATATACAGCTTGTCCAGACGGCCTTCATCGTAGGCCTGCAACATCACTTTTACCGGACCGATCAGTTCGGACAGGGATGGGTTATCCCCCATACCCGTCACCTGGGCGACAACATTACCGCTAACGGAATTAAAGAAAGACACGCCCTTCGAGCCGATCATTGCGAGTTCGCACTGAACGCCTTTATCGGACCATGCTTTCATTTCCGCCAGCAGCTTTTTGAACAGGTTAATGTTCAAGCCACCACACAGACCACGGTCGGTAGACACCACCAGGTAGCCCACGCGTTTAACGTCGCGTTCTTCCAGGTAAGGGTGCTTATATTCCAGATTACCGTTCGCAAGGTGACCGATCACTTTGCGCATAGTATCTGCATAAGGACGGCTGGCTGCCATGCGCTCCTGCGATTTACGCATTTTGGAAGCGGCGACCATTTCCATCGCTTTAGTGATCTTTTGCGTGTTCTGGACGCTTGCGATCTTACTACGTATCTCTTTTGCGCCGGCCATGAGCTTCTCCTCAATGCCTTGCGGCCTGCTCTAAAGCAAGCCGCCAGACTTTACCAGGATTGGGTTGCTTTGAAGGAATCGAGGATGCCTTTCAGCTTGCCTTCGATTTCGTCGTTATAGCCACCGGACTGGTTGATCTCTTGCATCAACGGAGCATGATCACGGTCGACGTAAGCCAGCAGAGCGGCTTCAAAACTACCGATTTTCGCCAGCTCTACATCAGCCAGATAACCACGTTCTGCCGCGAACAGAACCAGAGACTGCTGCGCAACGGACATCGGCGCATACTGTTTCTGTTTCAGCAGTTCAGTTACTTTCTGACCGTGGTCCAGCTGCTTACGGGTTGCATCGTCAAGGTCAGAGGCAAACTGGGAAAACGCCGCCAGTTCGCGATACTGTGCCAGAGCGGTACGAATACCACCGGACAGTTTCTTCATGATCTTGGTCTGAGCAGCACCACCAACACGGGATACGGAGATACCCGGGTTAACCGCAGGACGAATACCGGAGTTAAACAGGTTGGTTTCCAGGAAGATCTGACCATCGGTAATGGAGATTACGTTGGTCGGAACGAACGCAGAAACGTCACCCGCCTGGGTTTCGATAATCGGCAGCGCAGTCAGAGAACCGGTTTTACCTTTCACTTCACCTTTGGTGAAAGCTTCAACGTATTCAACGTTAACGCGTGCAGCACGCTCCAGCAGACGAGAGTGGAGGTAGAATACGTCGCCCGGGAATGCTTCACGTCCTGGCGGACGACGGAGCAGCAGGGAGATCTGGCGGTAAGCGACAGCCTGTTTAGACAGGTCATCATAAATGATCAGCGCATCTTCGCCGCGGTCGCGGAAGTATTCACCCATTGCACAACCGGCATACGGCGCCAGGTATTGCAGTGCAGCAGATTCAGATGCGGTAGCAACCACAACGATGGTGTTAGCCAGCGCGCCGTGTTCTTCCAGTTTACGCACCACGTTAGAAATGGTGGACGCTTTCTGGCCGATTGCCACGTACACGCACTTGATGCCGGAATCACGCTGGTTGATGATGGCGTCGATTGCCAGAGCGGTTTTACCGGTCTGACGGTCGCCGATGATCAGTTCACGCTGACCACGACCGATTGGGATCATGGCATCAACGGATTTATAACCGGTCTGTACCGGCTGATCGACGGACTGACGTTCGATTACGCCCGGAGCGATAGCTTCAACTGCGGAGAAGCCGTCGTGCTCCAGCGGACCTTTACCATCAATCGGTGCACCCAGGGTGTTAACCACACGTCCCAGCAGGCCACGGCCAACCGGAACTTCAAGGATACGGCCAGTACATTTAACCTTCATGCCTTCGGCGAGGTCAGCGTACGGACCCATAACAACCGCACCAACGGAGTCGCGCTCCAGGTTCAGTGCGATTGCGTAACGGTTACCCGGCAGAGCGATCATCTCACCCTGCATACAATCGGCCAGGCCGTGAATGCGGATAACACCGTCACTGACAGAAACGATAGTACCTTCGTTATGAGCCTCGCTCACAACATTGAACTGAGCAATGCGCTGCTTGATCAGTTCGCTGATTTCGGTGGAATTCAGTTGCATGCTCCAGTCCCCTTAAGACTGCAAGACGTCTGCAAGGCGTTCAAGACGGCCGCGTACGCTACCATCAATGACCATATCACCCGAGCGGATGATTACGCCTGCCATTACAGACTTATCGATTTTGCAATTCAGCTTAACTTTGCGTGACAGACGTTTTTCCATCGCGCTGGCGATTTTCGCAAGCTGTTCTTCACTCATTTGGGCGGCAGAAGTAACTTCTACCTCTGCGGTTGCCTCACTGGCAGCGCGCAGGTGAATGAACTGCTCGAGAACATCAGGGAGCGCATTCAGACGACCGTTTTCAGCCATTACCCGAATCAGGTTTTGACCGTTCTCGTCCAGTTGCTCACCACAAACCGCGATAAACGCATCAGAGAGCGTTTCCGGCGCCAGTGCGCCAGAGAGTAGCTCTGCCATTTGTTCGTTTTTAGTCACTTCAGCGGCAAACGCCAGCATATCCTGCCAGCGTTCAACACTGTTGTGTTCGACGGCAAAGTCAAAAGCTGCTTTGGCGTAGGGGCGAGCTACCGTTACAAATTCAGACATCAGCCCCTCCCTCCTTACAGTTCAGCGACAAGTTTATCCACGATGTCGCTGTTAGCAGCTTCATCCACGGAACGTTCGATGATCTTCTCGGCGCCAGCAACAGCCAGGATAGCGACCTGCTTACGCAGCTCCTCACGAGCACGTTTACGTTCGGCATCAATTTCAGCCTGCGCCTGTGCGACGATTTTGGTGCGTTCCTGTTCTGCTTCAGCTTTGGCTTCGTCCAGGATCTGAGAGCGACGCTTGTTAGCCTGCTCGATGATTACCTGGGCTTCCGCTTTCGCTTTTTTCAGCTGGTCGGTCGCGTTGGCCTGTGCAAGGTCCAAATCTTTCTTAGCGCGTTCTGCAGAAGCCAAACCGTCAGAAATTTCTTTCTGGCGCTTTTCGATGGCAGCCATTAACGGCGGCCATACATACTTCATGCAGAACCATACGAAGATAACAAACGCGATGGCCTGGCCGAGGATTGTTGCGTTCATGTTCACAGCACAATACCTCTTAAAAAATAACTCTGTGGCTTAGGTTTCTTTCGAACAACTTACTACGCGACGGCGAACATCACGTACAGACCCAGACCTACAGCGATCATCGGGATAGCATCCACCAGACCCATAACGATAAAGAACTGAGTACGCAGCAGAGGAATCAGATCCGGTTGACGCGCTGCGCCTTCCAGGAATTTACCCCCGAGGATGCCGATACCGATCGCAGCACCGATTGCCGCCAGACCCATCATCACAGCGGCAGCCATGTACAGCAGATCCATATTCAGGTTTTCCATGACAGTCTCCAGTTTGTTTCAGTTAAAACGTAGTATGTTGGTAAAAATCAATGCTCTTCAGACGCCATCGACAGATAGACAATCGTCAGAACCATGAAGATGAAGGCTTGCAGCGTAATAATCAGGATGTGGAAAATGGCCCATGGCACATTCAGAATCCACTGTGACCACCACGGCAACAGGCCAGCAATCAGAATGAAAATCAGCTCACCGGCATACATGTTGCCGAACAGTCGCAGACCCAGTGATACAGGTTTAGACAGCAGGCTTACCCCTTCAAGGATTAAGTTGACAGGAATGAACGCCCAGTGATTGAACGGCTGTAGGGTCAGTTCTTTAACGAACCCGCCCACGCCTTTCATTTTGATGCTGTAGAAAAGAATCAGGATAAATACGCCAAGCGCCATCGACAGGGTGATGTTAACGTCAGCAGACGGCACCACGCGCAGAGCAGGCAGGCCAAGAACGTGTTCACCGATCCAGGGGATAAAGTCGATAGGCAGCAGATCCATCAGGTTCATCAGGAATACCCAAACGAACACGGTGAGGGCCAGCGGAGCAATGACCTTGCTTTTGCCATGATACATGTCTTTGACGCTACCATGGACGAAACCGATGATCATCTCAATAAAGGTCTGGAACTTGCCAGGAACGCCGGTTGTCGCCTTTTTAGCCACGCTGCGGAACATAAACAGGAATAACAGACCGAGCACCACTGAGAAAAACATGGAGTCAATGTTGAGCGTCCAGAAGGTGGCCGGGGGGTTGTGCGGATCCACCAGCGAGAATGTACGCAGGTCCAGCTGAAGGTTATTCAGATGGTGGCCTATGTAATCCTGCGGCGTCATATTTTCTGAAGCCATGATGCCTTTTACCCTTTGTTGTTAATTACAGCTGGCGCCAGAACTTGTACCACCAGCACCAAAACCCACGTCACTATCAGCGGCAAAAATACCACTTTCAAAACTGCCAGCGCCACCGCCAGAAGAGCGAAGGTCAGCAACACCTTGAACGCTTCACCGAAGGCGAAGGACCAGGCCACTCGGCCTTTAGCTGGTGTATGCGCCTGATGGCGCCAGGCAAAAATCATAAATATCATATTTGGCAAAATGACCGCCAAACCTCCGCTTACCGCAGAGATGCCCCAGAAAGGGTCTTTTAGGCTGAACAGCAGTCCACTTGCTATTACTGCCAGTAACTGAATAAACAGAAGCTTACGAGCAACGTTTCGACTCAAGAGCGACACTGACATCACGTTTTTACTCCTGCTCCCTTCGAGGTATGTCGCGTGTCGTATAAAACGTCCTTTAAGACGAAGAGTCAAGCATCAAAAAGCGGACAAATTATACGGTGACGCCTCGTGATTTCAAACAATAAGTAGCAAAATAGTGAATAAATGTTTAATTATTTTCCGACAGACAACTTTTCACGCATTTCACCGATCTGTGAGCAGTCATACAAAACTGCAAATAACGCGAAAACACGGCAATTAAAGCGTGCCTCAGATCACATAATAAACATTTTCAGTTAAATCGAATTAATTCTGTACATAAAACGTAAGATTTTATCCGACTGATATTCAACATAAAAAACAGGTATTCTTTCTAAAACAATCGAGCATACAATAAAAACCTTTCATTGACATTCTTAATAAACTTTTAACATCGATATGAACATCAATCTTCTCGACTTTTAGCGGGCTGATATTTTCAATGTTGACTATTTTGATGATGAAGTAACAAAGCAAAGTTAACGAAAAGAAAAGCCATAGTAAAGGCAAGGTTAAACCTCATCCGATAATACCGCGCCGTGACTTATTTTTTTGTAACATGCGCGGGTGCTCTTTTTTTCACATTTTTTGATAAAAATTAAATCATTTTTGGGCGAATCACCACCAGATGGCGCTCCCCTTCCAGCTGAGGAACATGGAGCTCAAAAACGTCAGAAATGGCGTATCCCTCCGGGAGGTTTGCCATTTCATCCTCTTGCGCTAATCCTTTGAGCGCATAGAAATGTCCGTTCTCCGCGGGTAAGTGATGACACCAGTTAACCATGTCATTCAACGATGCAAATGCACGGCTAATCACTCCATCAAACGGTGGCTCAGCCGGGAACGTCTCTACACGGCTTTGCACTGGCGTGACGTTATCCAGTTTTAACTCATGCTGAACCTGTCGCAGAAAGCGCACCCGTTTGCCAAGGCTGTCAAGCAAGGTGAAGTGGGATTCCGGACGCACGATAGCCAGCGGGATCCCCGGTAGCCCCGGCCCCGTACCGACGTCGATGAAACGCGTTCCTTTAAGGTATGGCGCAACGATAATGCTATCGAGAATATGGCGCACCAGCATCTCATTGGGATCGCGAACCGAGGTCAGGTTATAAGCCTTATTCCACTTATCCAGCATGCCAACATAGGCTACAAGCTGGTTTTTCTGGTGATCGGTAAGTGAAATACCGGCTTCATCAAGCAGACGAGAGAGTTTGTTGAACACGTTCAGTACCTGTTTAAAGCAATGAGCCCGGAGGCGAGCGCTTACCGGGCTGAGAAATTAACATAGCGGATGCTTTCTGAATTAGCCGCTAAATGTATCGTTCAGAGAAGGATCAGGCACTACGGCGCAGCATTCCCTGTTTTTTTAACCACACCAGCAAAATTGAAATTGCCGCAGGCGTAATGCCGGAAATACGCGATGCCTGCCCTATTGAAGACGGCTTATGATCGTTCAACTTGGCAATGACTTCATTCGACAGGCCATTGACCTGACGATAATCAAGAGTAGCTGGCAGCAAGGTGTTCTCATTGCGCTGCTGTTTCTCGATTTCATCCTGTTGGCGTGCGATATAACCTTCGTATTTAACCTGGATTTCTACCTGTTCAGCCGCCTGCTTGTCTTCCAGACCCGGTGAGAACGGCGACATCTGTACCAGCTGTTCATAGGTCATCTCCGGACGACGGAGTAAATCTTCACCGTTAGCTTCGCGAGACAAAGGGGCCGTAAGGTGAGCGTTAACTTCCGCCGCGCTTTCGGCCAGCGGATTAACCCAGCTCGATTTCAGCCGCTGGCGTTCACGTTCAATGCTTTCAAGCTTCTCGTTGAAACGCGCCCAGCGTTCGTCATCCACCAGACCCAGCTCGCGACCCTGTTCGGTCAGGCGCAGATCGGCATTGTCTTCACGCAGCATCAGGCGGTATTCCGCGCGCGAGGTAAACATACGGTACGGTTCTTTGGTACCAAGGGTACACAGGTCGTCCACCAGCACGCCGAGGTAGGCCTGATCGCGACGCGGCGCCCAGCCCTCTTTTTCCGCAGAGAAGCGGGCGGCGTTCAGCCCTGCCAGCAGCCCCTGCGCGGCAGCTTCTTCATAACCGGTCGTCCCGTTGATCTGGCCAGCGAAGAACAGCCCCTGGATAAATTTGCTCTCGAGGGTCGGCTTCAGGTCACGCGGATCGAAGAAGTCATACTCAATGGCATAGCCCGGACGGACGATCTTCGCATTTTCCATCCCCTGCATTGAGCGGACGATCTGCATCTGTACGTCGAAAGGCAGGCTGGTGGATATACCGTTCGGGTAGATCTCGTTGGAGGTCAGCCCTTCCGGCTCGAGAAAGATCTGATGCTGGTTACGATCGGCAAAGCGCATCACTTTGTCTTCGATCGAAGGACAGTAGCGAGGACCGATCCCTTCAATCACGCCGGCATACATCGGGCTGCGATCGAGGTTATTACGGATCACATCGTGGGTTTTCTCGTTGGTGTGGGTGACATAGCACGGTACCTGACGAGGGTGCTGGGAAGCATTCCCCATAAACGAGAAGACCGGCATTGGGTCATCGCCATGCTGCTGTGCCAGAACGCTGAAATCAATAGTCCTTGCGTCGATACGCGGCGGAGTGCCGGTTTTCAGGCGGCTGACGCGTAGCGGCAGTTCACGCAAACGGCGCGATAGCGGGATCGACGGAGGATCGCCTGCACGACCGCCGCTGTAGTTATCCAGACCGATATGGATCTTACCATCGAGGAAGGTTCCAACGGTCAGTACTACCGCTTTGGCGCGGAATTTAAGCCCCATCTGGGTAACGGCGCCAACAACGCGATCGTTCTCAACAATCAGATCTTCGACGGCCTGCTGGAAGATCATCAGATTGGGCTGGTTTTCCAGCGCAGTACGGACAGCCTGCCGGTAGAGCACGCGGTCTGCCTGAGCGCGGGTTGCTCTCACAGCAGGGCCTTTGCTGGCGTTTAGTATCCTAAACTGGATGCCAGCGTGGTCAATAGCCCTCGCCATCAGTCCGCCGAGCGCATCCACTTCTTTTACCAGGTGTCCTTTCCCAATACCGCCAATCGCCGGATTGCAGCTCATCTGCCCCAGCGTGTCGATATTGTGTGTCAAAAGCAGAGTCTGTTGACCCATTCGCGCTGCGGCCATCGCGGCCTCAGTGCCTGCATGACCCCCGCCAATGATGATGACGTCAAAAGGATCCTGATAAAACATGTTGGTATGCCTCGCGTAAAGCGGTTTGAAAATAGATTGAAGCCCGGGCCGTGGATTCTACTCAACTTTAGCCTTTCGAGAAAGCGCCGGGATCCTGAGTATTAAAAAGAAGATCTTTTATTTAGAGATCTGTTTTATTGTGATCTCTTATTAGGATCGGCTTGTCTTGTGGATAAGTCAGATCCGCAATTTAAGATCAAACGCTTAAGAAGGATCGCTTTCTGTGAATGATCGGTGATCCTGGTCCGTATAAGCTGGGATCAAAATGAAGGGTTATGCACAGCACAAAAATCAGTCTACGGTTATACTTTGGATAACTACCGGTTGATCCAAGCTTTTAAGCATAGTTATCCACAGAAGAAAGAGTGATCTTTACAATTCTCAGAGCAATTTTTCCCAGGATCCCAGCCAAACCTCCGCCGGATCTTCCGGAATTTCATGTTCGAGGACGTTAATTTTTAGCGTTTCGCCGATCTGTTTTGCACCACACGCCTTAAGCGCCGTCTCGAGCTTATCAATCGCTCCGCAGAAGGTGTCATATTCGCGGCTACCAATACCGATAGCGCCAAAATGAACCGCAGAAAGGTCGATCTGCTTTTCCTGAAGCGCTTCATAAAAAGGCAGCAGGTTATCGGGAATGTCGCCAGCGCCATGAGTAGAAGAGATAACCAGCCAGATCCCTTCAGCCTGCAGATCTTCGATCAACGGTCCGTGCTGGATAGTTGTACTGTGACCAGCCTCTTCCAGCTTTTCCGCCAGATGTTCTGATACATATTCTGCGCTACCCAGAGTACTGCCGCTGATAAGAGTTATATCTGCCATGATCGCCTGCTCAACTATTCAGAGTGACGTATTGTACGCTGTGAGCGAGCTGGGATCTACCTGTGGAAAAATGTGGGATTAAAAAGCCCGATCACGGGCGGATGGTACGCATTATCGGGTTTTGCAGGACGATCAGCGTTTCAGTGGACTGAATTTCATCGATTGTTTGGATCTTGTTGATAAGTACATGCTGGAGGGCATCAATCGATCGACACATTACCTTTATAAAGATGCTGTAGTGTCCGGTGGTGTAATACGCCTCGGTAACTTCATCCAGACTGTTTAGTCTGGCCAACGCCGAAGGATAATCTTTCGCGCTTTTCAGTATGATGCCGATAAAACATCCCACATCGTAACCCAGCTGTTTTGGGCTAACGTCGATGCGTGCGCCGGTAATAATTCCCGCCTGCTTCATTTTCTCTACGCGAACGTGAATGGTCCCCGGGCTGACCCCAAACTGCTTTGCCAGTTCTGCATAGGCGGTACGCGCATTGGCCATTAAAGCCTCGAGGATGCCGCGGTCCAGATTGTCGATCTGATAATTTTCCATAGGTTTTTCTTATGAAGTTTGATGAATAGCTCTATTTTAGCGTCTTATTTTGATGAATTAAAATCGATACAGGCTTTTTATTGTTAGATTATTGAATTGTGGCGCTGTTTTGTTGCTTAATCAGTGGCAACAGGACGCAGGAGTCATAAAAATGAAAGCCGCATATATCGCAAAACAACGCCAGATTAGTTTCGTTAAGTCTCACTTTTCCCGTCAGCTTGAAGAGAAGCTCGGTCTGATTGAAGTTCAGGCCCCCATTTTAAGCCGCGTAGGCGACGGGACTCAGGATAACCTTTCTGGTTGCGAGAAAGCGGTGCAGGTGAAAGTGAAAACGCTGCCAGACGCCCAGTTTGAAGTGGTTCATTCACTGGCGAAGTGGAAGCGTCAAACCCTGGGACAACACGACTTCAGCGCGGGCGAAGGGCTGTACACGCACATGAAGGCCCTTCGCCCCGATGAAGACCGATTGACCCCTATCCATTCCGTTTACGTTGACCAGTGGGACTGGGAGCGCGTAATGGGTGATGAAGAACGTCACTGCGGAACGCTGAAATCAACCGTTGAAGCGATCTATGCCGGGATCAAAGCGACTGAAGCAGCCGTCAGTAAAGAGTTTGGTCTCAAGCCGTTTCTGCCGGAGACGATCCAGTTTGTTCATAGCGAGGAGCTGTTAAGCCGTTATCCGGAGCTCGATGCTAAAGGCCGCGAGCGGGCGATCGCCAAAGAACTCGGTGCGGTATTCCTGATCGGTATCGGCGGCAAGCTTTCCGATGGCCAGCGTCATGACGTTCGTGCTCCTGATTACGACGACTGGAGCACCCCTGCTGCTGAAGGTTTTGCCGGTCTGAACGGCGACATTCTGGTGTGGAACCCGGTGTTGCAAGATGCCTTCGAGCTCTCTTCAATGGGTATCCGCGTCGATGCCGAAGCGCTGAAGCGCCAGCTTGCAATTACCGGTGATGAAGATCGCCTGCAGCTGGAATGGCACCAGGCGCTGCTGCGCGGAGAGATGCCGCAGACTATCGGCGGCGGCATTGGTCAGTCTCGTCTGACGATGCTGCTTCTGCAGCTTGACCACATCGGCCAAGTACAGTGCGGCGTATGGCCGACGCAGGTTCGTCAAAGCGTTGCCGCTCTTCTGTAATAAGTGATTAACGCCGCCAGCGTCGCAGCAGGCGGCTCCGTAACCCGGTATCAAAGCGCCAGATATGATCGAAGACGCGCATAATACCGGGTTTTCCGTGTACCGACATCGCTACCGCATGAAAACGGTGTTGATGTTTATGCTGTAGCTCTCCTACCTTATTAATTACCTCATCCGGCAGGCGCTGGGCGATAAAATCAGAAATCACCACTGCATCAGCATCGACCCACTGCGGATTGTGCATACGCTCAATCACCGCCCGGAAGCAGCTGGCCAGATCGGTGCCGCCGCGAAAGCGCTGGCTTAAGAAACGAATCGCCTGTTCCAGCCCCTGCGGGCCGGTAAGTTCGTAATGCACCACCTCGCTGGAAAACAGCATAATGAAGCAGCGGCGGTTGTCCGCGAGCGCGACGCGCATCAGCGCCAGGCAAAATGCCTTGGCGCACTGTTCATTAAAGCCGCCCATTGAGCCGGAAGTATCAACGCAGACGATAAACGGTCCGCGCGGCTGTTCATCAAAATCCTGACGCGTAACCGGTCGTTCGGTGATCTTTTCCTTCCACGCATCGCCGTGAAGCCGATAGGTCAGCAGCTGCTTTTCAACCAGCTTACGATAGAACTCAAACTCCAGTTCAGTAATACCAAGGGTTGCCAGCTCCGGCGGCAACAGGCGCAGAATATCATCGCTTTGCTGAAGTCCGTCGACCTGCTCAGGAACGGTGGCCGGTTCGCGCACCAGGCTGCGAAAGGTTTCCATCGGCGCATCTTTTTTCGGCACCGCTTTCGCTTCACGTGAGCGTCCCAGCTGTTCGGCCAGCTGCATGAGTTCCGGTTGTTGGCTCAAAAAATCACCGTAGCGAACGATCAGCTGATAATCGCCTCGCTTCAGCTCTCCGGCGCTCATATCCCACAGATGTCCCGCCGCATTGTCATTTTCCACCAGCACCGGCTCAAGCTGGCCGCTGAGGGTCATACGTTCCTGAACTTCGCTCAGCAGCTGATCGCGCTCTTCGTCCAGCAGCTGCTGATTAAGGGACGTTGCCTGCACCACCAGGCTCAGGCGCCAGCGCTGGAGGAATAACGTGTGTAGCGCTGGCGTAAAGGTGCTGTTGTTATCCACCAGCTGCTGCGCCTGGCTGGCAAAAGGGGAGTGCAGCTTCTGTAGCTGGCTCAGAATTTGCGGTAGCTGAACGATAAACTGCGAGGTTGAAAGCCGCTGCGATTGCTGATAGCACTGAACTTCTGCATCCAGTTCGGGCGGGACGTTGGTCGCTTTGAGTCGCGATCTCACCGCTTCGCGCCAGCGAGGAATATCGGCGGCGATAATATTTTTGAGTCGCGGAAATTTTTCAAAGAATACTGCGAGCTGAGGTGCTGCCAGCAGTGCCAGCAGCATCTCGTCGATCATTCCCTCTTCGCTGACTGCCAGCATGACATTCAGCATATCCAGCGTCATGACTGACGGGCCTGTTTAATCTGCGTCCCGACGTCCTGCAGGCTGGCTTCAATACGTCCCAGCCACTCGCCGGGAATAAACAGACATTTCTGCTGCTCGCTGAAACGGTTGTGTTGCTGATGCCATTCGTCGTCAAGAGCCTCAAGCTGCTGCCGGATTTCGGCCGGCATATTTTCCCTTGCTTCGCTGCCGGGCAGGGAGAGCCGCGAACCCTGCAAGCTGACATCGCGCACGACCAGATGCTGGCTGGTATCGACATCCATATTCAGCTGCTGGGCAAAACCGATACCGTTAAGCTTGCCGCGGATCTCTCCGCCTTTCTCCAGCCAGTGGGCGAGCTCTTCACGAACAAAGGTAATGTGAATCACTTCCAGATCGTGCAGCTTAAGCGGCTGCTGGAGGAGCAGCGTCAGCGTGGGTTCCTGCACTTCAGCAGGCAGTTCATAATGAGGTTTACGGCTGAACATACCGCCGAGACGGTTTACCTTTAGCGCGGTTTTATCACTTTGCTGCTGTTGAAGCTGAATGCGCCGCTGGATAATCGACCCCAGGCGGGTAAGCATAGCCTGCTGCTTCCAGGCGTGGCTGGTCATTAAGGTCTCAAGCTGTACGGACATCAGGTTCATTGTTTCAATGTTGTGCCACAGACAATCTTTCAACAGGATCAGGTCAATTGGCGCAATGGTGTCGCGACCGCTGAAAAAGGCGCTGGCCTGCAGCAGGCGGATGGCTTTTTTCCAGCGACGATCTGAGACGTAGGGCGCGTTCGGCAGCGTTTCCAGCTGCTGGCGTAGCTGGAAAATGAGCTCAAAAACGCTGTCCGGTAGCTTCACGCTGCCAATTTCCTGCTGCCATTGCAGAAACTCTTCGTCGCTGACCTGCAAACTTTCCGGCACGGGGTTACTGTTTTCGTCCTGCTGACTCATCAGCATTGAGCGGAAGTTGGTTTTATCCTGTACCTTGTCCAGCCATAAGCGAATAAGCATACGGTCGTACAGGGCTTCCAGGCTATTGTCCGCCTCCGGAAGTTCGTTTGACGCCGCCACCAGCAGGCGCATAGGGATTTTTTCTTCGGTCGCCCCGTTGCGAAAATGGCGTTCGTTTATCGCTGTCAGCAGCGTATTGAGGATCGCCGGTCCCGCTTTCCAGATCTCATCGAGGAAAACAATTTCGGCCTCCGGAAGGTAGCCCGCAGTCAAACGCTCATAGCGTCCTTCATCTTTCAGCGCCTGAATGGAGAGCGGGCCAAATACTTCCTCTGGCGTAGAGAAGCGGGTCATCAGGTATTCAAAAGCTCGGGCCTTCTGGAAGGCGAACTTGAGGCGACGGGCAATCAGGCTTTTGGCGATCCCCGGCGGGCCCAGCAGAAAAACGCTCTCGCCGCTCAGCGCGGCAAGCAAACAAAGACGTATTGCATGGCTGCGTTCAAAGAGTCCTTTTTCCAGAGCGGCGCTGAGCCGGGAAATTCTTTCTGCCAGTAAATGTGATTGAGCCATAATAGAGTTGCGTGCTTTTTAGAATGTCGTTGTTAGGTCGAGTATAGATGTTTGATTAGGGGTGGTAATAGCCTGAAGAATCGATTTATTTTCTTTGAGTCAGGTTAATATGATGTCAGTTAGGGGTACGATTCAGCAAATAATCGTGCATACTGTGCGCTTTTTGTGGGCCAAGGGACTAGGCACACATTTGTTTTATAAACGAAAAGACTAGTCTATGAGCACTGATAATAAGCAATCGCTGCCGGCAATAACGCTGGCGGCAATCGGCGTGGTATACGGCGATATCGGTACCAGCCCACTTTATACACTTCGTGAATGTCTGTCCGGTCAGTTTGGTTTTGGCGTTGAGCGTGATGCTGTTTTTGGCTTTCTGTCGCTCATTTTCTGGCTATTAATTCTTACCGTTTCGCTCAAATATATAACCTTCGTTATGCGGGCAGATAACGCCGGCGAGGGGGGGATCCTGACGTTAATGTCGCTGGCGGGGCGTAACACGTCCGCACGAGCGACATCGGTACTGGTGATCCTTGGGCTTATCGGCGGCAGCTTCTTCTATGGAGAGGTGGTGATTACGCCGGCCATCTCGGTGATGTCCGCGATAGAGGGGCTGGAAATTATCGCCCCTGACCTGGATACCTGGATTGTGCCAATATCCATCATTGTTCTGACGCTGCTGTTTGCTATTCAAAAGCACGGTACCAGCATGGTGGGCAAGCTGTTCGCGCCGATTATGCTGATTTGGTTCCTGCTGTTGGCAGTACTTGGCGCCCGCAGTATCTTCGCCAACCCGGAAGTGCTGCAGGCGTTGAATCCTTACTGGGCGGTTCACTTCTTCCTTGAATATAAAACCGTCTCGTTTGTGGCGCTTGGCGCGGTTGTGCTCTCTATTACTGGCGTCGAAGCGCTGTATGCCGACATGGGGCATTTCGGTAAACTGCCGATTCGCCTGGCCTGGTTCTCGGTAGTGCTGCCTTCGCTGGTTCTGAACTACTTTGGCCAGGGCGCGCTGCTGCTCAAACACCCGGAAGCGATTAAAAACCCGTTCTTTTTGTTGGCGCCGGAATGGGCACTAATCCCCATGCTGATCATTGCAGCTCTGGCGACGGTTATCGCTTCTCAGGCGGTTATCTCCGGGGTCTTCTCTCTGACTCGCCAGGCGGTGCGCCTGGGGTACCTCTCGCCGATGCGGATTATCCATACTTCGGAAATGGAGTCCGGGCAGATTTACATCCCCTTTATCAACTGGCTGCTCTATATCTCAGTGGTCATCGTGATAGTGAACTTTGAGCACTCATCGAACCTGGCTGCGGCCTACGGTATCGCGGTAACGGGGACGATGGTGCTGACCACTATCCTTTTCACAACCGTGGCGCGTCAAAACTGGCACTGGAATAAGTTTGTGGTGGCGCTGCTGCTGGTTGCCTTTATGTGCATCGATATTCCGCTCTTTTCCGCGAACCTCGATAAGATTGTTTCCGGCGGCTGGCTGCCTCTGTCCCTCGGTCTGGTTATGTTTACCATCATGACCACCTGGAAGAGCGAGCGTTTCCGTCTGCTGCGCCGGATGCATGAGCACGGTAATTCTCTGGAAGCGATGATCTCTTCCCTGGAGAAATCACCACCGGTTCGTGTTCCCGGCACTGCGGTGTATATGTCCCGGGCGCTGAACGTGATTCCTTTCGCTTTGTTGCACAACCTGAAGCATAACAAGGTGCTGCACGAGAGGGTGATATTGTTAACGCTTCGTACTGAAGATGCGCCATACGTACACAATGTCCGTCGCGTGCAGATTGAGCAGATTTCGCCGTCGTTCTGGCGCGTCGTTGCCAGCTACGGCTGGCGCGAAACGCCGAATGTCGAAGAGGTTTTCCACCGCTGCGGCCTGGAAGGGCTGAGCTGCCGGATGATGGAGACCTCATTCTTCATGTCGCATGAGTCGCTGATTATCGGTAAACGGCCCTGGTATCTGCGCCTGCGCGGCAAGCTGTATCTCCTGCTGCAGCGTAATGCCCTGCGAGCGCCGGATCAGTTCGAAATCCCGCCTAACCGGGTTATTGAGCTCGGTACCCAGGTTGAGATTTGATGACTTGAAGCCCTTCTGATGAAGGGCTTTTTGTTTATTTGCACTCTTCTGGCTTTCTTTCTCCTGGTTTGCGAAACGTTTCGATAGCGATCACAATTTTTACATCTGGTGATGGTTTTCTGTTCTCTTATTGCTAATACTTGTACCAGCGAAACGTTTCGCTAGTGGAGTAAAAGAGAAAATGAAAAAAGGTACCGTACTCAATGCTGATATTTCGTCGGTCATCTCCCGTCTGGGTCATACCGATACGCTGGTGGTTTGCGATGCAGGATTACCTGTTCCCCGCACCAGTGCACGTATCGATATGGCGTTAACCCACGGGGTGCCCTCCTTTATGCAGGTCCTGGAGGTAGTGACGAGCGAAATGCAGGTTGAAGCGGCTATCCTCGCGGAGGAGATTAAAATCCACAATCCGCAGCTCCACGCGACGTTGCTCAAGCATCTTGAGCAGCTGCAGCAACACCAGGGAAACACCATTGAAATTCGTTACACCAGTCATGAGCAGTTCAAAAAAGAAACCGCAGATAGCCAGGCGGTGATTCGCAGCGGGGAATGTTCCCCGTATGCGAACGTTATTCTCTGTGCCGGCGTTACGTTCTGAGGTCGCCGACATGGAAGCCTTATTGCAGTTAAAAGGGATCGATAAAGCGTTCCCAGGCGTCAAGGCGCTCTCCGGCGCCTCGCTAAACGTTTATCCGGGCCGCGTGATGGCGCTGGTCGGGGAAAACGGTGCCGGTAAATCCACTATGATGAAGGTGCTAACCGGTATCTACTCCCGCGATGCCGGCTCGCTGCTGTGGTTGGGCAAAGAGACCACCTTCAACGGACCCAAATCTTCTCAGGAAGCCGGAATCGGAATCATTCACCAGGAGCTAAACCTGATCCCACAGCTGACGATTGCCGAGAACATTTTTCTCGGTCGTGAGTTTGTGAATCGCTTTGGCAAAATTGACTGGAAAACGATGTATGCCGAGGCTGACAAACTGTTGGCAAAGCTGAATCTACGCTTTAACAGCCAGAAGCTGGTGGGCGATCTGTCAATCGGCGATCAGCAGATGGTCGAGATAGCTAAAGTGCTGAGCTTTGAGTCGAAGGTCATCATTATGGATGAGCCGACCGACGCGCTGACCGATACCGAGACCGAATCTTTGTTCCGCGTGATCCGCGAACTAAAATCGCAGGGGCGCGGTATTGTCTATATCTCCCACCGTATGAAAGAGATCTTCGAGATCTGCGATGACGTTACGGTATTCCGCGATGGACAATTTATCGCCGAGCGTGAAGTAGCCAGCCTCGATGAAGATCTGCTGATTGAGATGATGGTTGGCCGCAAGCTGGAAGATCAGTACCCGCATCTGGATAAAGCTCCTGGCTCCGTTCGCCTTAAGGTCGATAACCTGTGCGGGTCAGGCGTGGAGAACATCTCTTTTATCCTGCGTCAGGGCGAAATTCTTGGCGTTGCCGGACTGATGGGCGCCGGGCGCACCGAACTGATGAAAGTACTGTACGGCGCGCTACCGCGCAGCAGCGGTTCAGTGACGCTGGATGGGCGCGAAGTTATTACTCGTTCCCCTCAGGATGGTCTGGCCAACGGAATTGTCTACATCTCCGAAGACCGTAAGCGCGATGGCTTAGTGCTGGGTATGTCGGTTAAAGAGAATATGTCATTAACCGCGCTGCGCTACTTCAGCCGCAGCGGCGGTAGTCTCAAGCATAAAGATGAACAGCAGGCGGTGAGTGATTTTATCCGCCTGTTTAACGTCAAGACGCCTTCAATGGAACAGGCTATTGGGCTGCTTTCCGGCGGTAACCAGCAGAAAGTGGCGATTGCCCGCGGGTTGATGACCCGTCCGAAGGTGCTGATCCTGGATGAACCGACCCGTGGGGTTGATGTCGGGGCGAAGAAAGAGATCTATCAGCTGATCAACCAGTTCAAAGCCGAAGGCCTGAGCATCATTCTGGTCTCTTCGGAGATGCCGGAAGTGCTGGGTATGAGCGATCGCATCATGGTGATGCATGAAGGGCATCTCGGCGGTGAATTCACACGCGAGCAGGCCACTCAGGAAGTATTGATGGCTGCCGCTGTGGGCAAGCTTAACCGTGTGAATCAGGAGTAAAAAAGATGAATAACCCGGCTGTTTCTGGTCGTCGCTACTTCACAAAAGCGTGGCTGATGGAGCAAAAATCGCTGATTGCCCTGCTGGTGCTGATTGCGATTGTTTCGACCATGAGCCCCAACTTTTTTACCGTAAACAACCTGTTCAATATTCTGCAGCAGACTTCAGTTAACGCCATTATGGCGGTCGGGATGACCCTGGTTATTCTGACGTCAGGTATCGACCTGTCCGTTGGTTCCCTGCTGGCGCTGACCGGCGCGGTCGCGGCTTCGATTGTCGGGATTGAAGTTAACGCGCTGGTGGCCGTAGCTGCTGCGCTGGCGTTAGGGGCGGCAATTGGCGCGGTCACTGGCGTGATTGTGGCAAAAGGACGCGTCCAGGCATTTATCGCCACCCTGGTAATGATGCTGCTGCTGCGCGGCGTGACGATGGTGTATACCAACGGTAGCCCGGTAAATACCGGCTTTACCGATAACGCCGATCTGTTTGGCTGGTTCGGTATTGGTCGTCCGCTGGGGATCCCTACGCCGGTGTGGATTATGGCGATCGTCTTCCTGGCGGCCTGGTACATGCTCCATCATACCCGTCTTGGTCGTTATATCTACGCGCTTGGCGGCAATGAAGCGGCAACGCGTCTTTCCGGCATCAGCGTCAATAAAGTTAAAATTATCGTCTATTCTTTGTGCGGCATGCTGGCCTCGCTGGCCGGGATTATTGAGGTTGCGCGTCTCTCTTCCGCACAGCCGACGGCGGGTACCGGATATGAGCTGGATGCGATTGCTGCGGTAGTGCTGGGTGGTACCAGTCTGGCGGGCGGTAAGGGCCGAATTGTCGGTACGCTGATTGGTGCGTTGATCCTTGGTTTTCTGAACAACGGCCTGAATTTATTAGGTGTTTCATCCTATTACCAGATGATCGTGAAAGCGGTGGTCATTTTGCTGGCGGTACTGGTAGATAACAAGAAGCAGTAACTGAGAACTCTACAGGACATCTTAACTATGAATATGAAAAAACTGGCGACCCTGGTCTCTGCTGTAGCCTTAAGTGCGACCGTAAGCGCGAATGCGATGGCAAAAGACACTATCGCTCTGGTTATCTCTACGCTTAACAACCCGTTCTTTGTCTCTTTGAAGGATGGTGCGCAGAAAGAAGCGGATAAGCTTGGCTATAACCTGGTGGTTCTGGATTCACAGAACAACCCGGCAAAAGAGCTGGCTAACGTTCAGGACTTAACCGTCCGTGGTACCAAACTGCTGCTGATCAACCCAACGGATTCCGATGCGGTGGGTAATGCCGTGAAGCTGGCGAACCAGGCGAAAATACCGGTTATCACTCTCGACCGTCAGGCGTCAAAAGGCGAAGTAGTCAGCCATATTGCGTCTGACAACGTACTCGGCGGCAAGATGGCCGGCGACTATATCGCGAAGAAAGTGGGCGAAAGCGCGAAGATTATTGAACTCCAGGGAATTGCAGGCACGTCCGCGGCGCGCGAGCGTGGTGAAGGTTTCCAGCAGGCCGTTGCCGCGCATAAATTTAACGTCCTGGCCAGCCAGCCTGCTGATTTTGACCGTACTAAGGGCCTGAACGTCATGCAGAACCTGCTGACGGCGCATCCTGATGTGCAGGCGGTATTTGCCCAGAACGATGAAATGGCGCTGGGTGCGCTGCGTGCTCTGCAAACTGCAGGTAAATCAGATGTGATGGTCGTTGGATTTGACGGCACTCCGGATGGCGAGAAAGCGGTAAACAGTGGCAAACTGGCTGCGACCATCGCTCAGTTACCGGAGCAAATCGGCGTGAAAGGCGTTGAGACAGCCGATAAAGTGCTGAAGGGCGAAAAAGTGGATGCCAGCTATCCGGTTGAGCTGAAACTGGTCATTAAGCAATAATGTGCGATTCGGACCGGTGACGGTCCGAGGGACAACATAATAAAGAAAAGCAGGGCATGCGCCACCGGATCCCGGTGGCGCGCTTTCCGGGAATATTGATTATGAAAACCGCAGGCAAACTTGTCGTCCTTGGCAGTATTAACGCCGATCACATCCTCAATCTCGACGCCTTCCCAACGCCTGGTGAAACTGTCACCGGCCATCACTATCAGGTCGCTTTTGGCGGTAAAGGCGCAAACCAGGCCGTAGCTGCAGGACGCAGCGGGGCAAATATTTCCTTTATCGCCTGTACCGGCGATGACGATACCGGCGAGCGCATTCGGCGTCAGCTGGAAAGCGATAATATCGACGTTTCACCGGTCAGGGCCGTAGCCGGAGAATCAACCGGCGTGGCGCTGATTTTTGTTAACGCTGAAGGTGAGAATACTATCGGTATTCATGCCGGTGCTAATGCCGCGCTCTCGGTTGCGCAGGTTGATGCGGAAAAAGAGCGTATTGCCGGCGCGCAGGCCCTGCTGATGCAGCTGGAATCACCGCTGGAAAGCGTACTGGCGGCGGCGAAAATTGCTCACCAGAATCAAACCTCAGTTATTCTCAATCCGGCGCCGGCACGTGAATTGCCCGATGAACTGCTCACGCTGGTGGATATCATTACCCCTAACGAGACCGAAGCGGAAAAGCTCACCGGCGTTCGCGTGGAAAATGACGATGATGCGGCAAAAGCCGCCAAAGTGCTCCATGATAAAGGTATCGGTACGGTGATCATTACGCTCGGTAGCCGTGGCGTATGGGCTAGCCGCGAGGGTGAAGGTCGTCGGGTGCCCGGCTTTAAAGTGCAGGCGGTTGATACTATTGCCGCTGGCGATACCTTTAATGGCGCGCTGGTTACTGCGCTGCTTGAAGGCAGTGAACTGGCGGAGGCAATACGTTTTGCCCACGCTGCCGCAGCCATTGCTGTCACCCGTAAAGGAGCCCAGCCCTCCGTGCCATGGCGAAAAGAAATAGACGAATTTTTACGTCAACAGGGGTAACGCTTGGCCACCATGAAGGATGTAGCCCGCATTGCGGGCGTTTCCACTTCGACGGTTTCTCATGTCATTAACAAAGATCGTTTCGTTAGCGAAGCGATTACCGCTAAAGTCGACGCTGCGATTAAGAGCCTGAATTACGCGCCGTCCGCGCTGGCGCGCAGTCTCAAATTAAACCAAACCCGCACTATAGGCATGCTCATTACTGCCAGTACCAATCCGTTTTATTCGGAGCTGGTTCGCGGCGTGGAGCGCAGCTGCTTTGAGCGAGGCTACAGTCTGGTGCTGTGCAATACAGAAGGTGATGAACAGCGGATGAACCGTAATCTGGAGACGCTGATGCAAAAACGCGTCGATGGTTTACTGCTCCTGTGTACTGAAACTCATCAACCTTCTCCCGAGATTATGCAGCGCTATCCCTCTGTACCGACGGTAATGATGGACTGGGCACCGTTCGACGGCGATAGCGACCTGATTCAGGATAACTCCCTGCTGGGCGGCGATATGGCCACCCAGTATTTGATTGATAAGGGATATACCCGAATTGCCTGCATTGCGGGTCCGCTGGATAAAACACCATCGCGGCTGCGCCTGGAAGGTTATCAGGCCGCGATGACCCGAGCCGGGCTCGCGGTACCTGAAGGATATGTGATTAGCAGCGATTTTGAATTTGGCGGCGGATTTAGCGCCATGCAGAAACTGCTGGCCCTACCAGAGCTACCGCAGGCCGTGTTTGTCGGTAACGATGCGATGGCGGTGGGTGCCTATCAGGCGCTTTACCAGAGTGGCCTGCGCATCCCCCAGGACATGGCGCTGGTGGGTTATGACGACATTGAACTGGCGCGTTATATGACGCCGCCGCTGACTACTATTCATCAGCCGAAAGATGAACTGGGTGAATTAGCCATCGACGTGCTGATTCACCGCATGGCCGAGCCGGGACAAAAACAGCAGCGCGTGCAATTAACTCCTGAACTGGTAGTTCGCGGCTCAGCCTAACGTTTATGCCGCTCCTTAATCAGGTTGCGGCCATCTTTTGCTCTTAATAAGGCAAATACCAGCGCTGATACCACGGTGATTGCCCCCATAGTAATAAAGGTATAGTGAAACTGTTCGATGGTATTTGCGCTATCGAATCCTTCATAAAACCTTAGTACCGCCGCGCTCACGGCGACCCCAAGACTAATCGATAGCTGCTGGGTAACGGCCAGTATACTGTTGCCGCTGCTGGCGTTTTCATCGGTTAAATCGGCGAGCGTGATGGTGTTCATTGAGGTGAACTGGGTGGACATCGCCATCCCCAGAACGAATAGCGGCAGCAGCAGCATCCAGATCGACATGTCCGGTGATTGCAATGAAAACTGAGCGATCATCAGCCCGATAAATATCGTGACTCCAACCAGCGTTTTACGGTATCCAAACCAGCGAAGAATCTGGGTGACGGTGGATTTCGCGATAATCGAACCGATAGCCGTAGGCGCGATCATACAGCCAGCAATAATTGCCGGATAACCGAAGCCAACCTGTAACATCAGCGGCATCAGGAATGGTACGCATCCGGTACCCAGACGCGTTGCCAGGTTTCCCGCGATCCCCACAGAGAAGGTATGAGTCTTAAATAAAGAAAGCGAAATGAGCGGTGTGGGATAACGGCGAGCGTGGCGGATGTAGGCCCACATTAAAACCAGGCTCAGGGCGATTACCGCCAGAGCAATCCACGTTGCGACAATTTTCTCGCCAAACAGCTCTATTCCGCTGGAAAATAGTACCAGGCTCAGGCCAAACAGGACAAATCCGAGCGTGTCGAAGCGACGCCGGGGCGTGGTGAAATCCGGCATATATTTGCGGGCATACACAATCCCGATAATACCGATGGGAATATTAATCAGGAAAATCCAGTGCCAGCTAGCCCAGGTGACCAGAACGCCGCCGAGTACGGGACCGAGGATAGGACCGACCAGCCCTGGCATTGTAACGAAGTTAAGTACCGGCAATAATTCACTTCGCGGATAGGCACGCAGTAATGCCAGCCTCGCTACCGGCATCATCATCGCCCCGCCGATACCCTGAATGACGCGGAAGATAACCAGCTCCATCAGGGAGTTTGAAAGGGCGCAGGCGAGAGAGCCAAGAGTAAACAGGCTGACGGCAATGATAAACACTTTCCGGGTGCCGAAACGGTCGGCCAGCCAGCCGCTGACCGGAATAAGCATAGCCACCGTAAGCGTATAGCTGATGATGGCCGATTGCATCGCTAGCGGTGAACGATTAAGACTGTGGGCGATAGCTGGAAGGGCTGTGTTCAGAATGGTGGCGTCAAGCGCCTGCATAAAAAAAGCCATTGCTGCGATCCACGGCAGCCCGGCCATACTGCGGGCTTTCTTCTCGGTCATTCGATTCCCTTGCTATTTGTCTGAATGATTTGGTGTACTGAGCAACGCCTGACAGGCGCTAAGCGCTCGAGTCCCGTCATTTTCCAGAATGGCATCAACAATTGCCTGATGGAGATCCAGTTTCACCACTTCATTTTGAGTAATTGAAGTGAAGTAGGTGTGATAGACCGAATGAAATAAAGAAGCGAAAGAGGTCAGGAAAGGGTTGCCGCTCATTTCATATATATGTTCATGCCAGGCCATATCGACTTCAATCCAGCGCTCGCGCTGAAAGTTCCTCTTCAGCTCAACCATTTCTTTCATCAAGGCGTTGAGCTGGGCTTTTTGTTCCTGGGTACCCGTTATTGCCGCCAGAAAACAGGCTTGGGGCTCAAGACTGCCACGCATAACAAGAAAATGGCTGACTACCTCTGAGAAGTTATCTTCTGTTAACCACCAGGCGAGGAGTTCTTTATCGAGAAAGTTCCAGCTGCTGCGCGGCATTACCCGCGTTCCGATTCGTGGTCGAGGTAAAAGCATACCTTTTGCCGCTAGCGTTTTTACCGCTTCACGCACGGCGGTACGGCTTACGCCAAACTGCTCACCCAGCTCCATCTCTCCTGGAAGGATACTTTCTGGCTGATATTCACCGGTCAGAATTTTTTGAGCCAGTTTCTCCGCTAATACCCAGGAGATATTCTTTTGTGCCGCCAACTGCTGTGCGCTTAAAGACATAAATGCCGTTCCTTTCTCGTTTTTACCTTATCAGTATGCCATCTGGCGGCTCACTTCGTTGGTTAAAACGGCAAAACGCCGGTTTTTTGCTACATTACACGCCGTGATGATGAAAAAAGAGGCGGTTGAAAAGTTTTTTGAAATTTCCCCTTGTCACGTCAGAATTACTCCCTATAATGCGCTCCCACTGACACGGAACAACGGCACGCAAGCCGCCGGGTCAGCGGGATTCAGCGATGAATGCCGGCAGAGAAAAGCGAAATTAAACGCTTGACTCTGCATGAGGAAACCGTATTATACGGGACCTCGCAACGGTGAGCGAAAGCCGCGTTGCACTGCTCTTTAACAATTTATCAGACAATCTGTGTGGGCACTCAAAGTGACATGGATTCTTAACGTCTTCGGACGAAAAATGAATACCAAGTCTCAAAGAGTGAACACGTAATTCATTACGAAGTTTAATTCTACGAGCATCAAACTTAAATTGAAGAGTTTGATCATGGCTCAGATTGAACGCTGGCGGCAGGCCTAACACATGCAAGTCGAACGGTAGCACAGAGAGCTTGCTCTCGGGTGACGAGTGGCGGACGGGTGAGTAATGTCTGGGAAACTGCCTGATGGAGGGGGATAACTACTGGAAACGGTAGCTAATACCGCATAACGTCGCAAGACCAAAGAGGGGGACCTTCGGGCCTCTTGCCATCAGATGTGCCCAGATGGGATTAGCTAGTAGGTGAGGTAACGGCTCACCTAGGCGACGATCCCTAGCTGGTCTGAGAGGATGACCAGCCACACTGGAACTGAGACACGGTCCAGACTCCTACGGGAGGCAGCAGTGGGGAATATTGCACAATGGGCGCAAGCCTGATGCAGCCATGCCGCGTGTATGAAGAAGGCCTTCGGGTTGTAAAGTACTTTCAGCGGGGAGGAAGGTGTTGTGGTTAATAACCGCAGCAATTGACGTTACCCGCAGAAGAAGCACCGGCTAACTCCGTGCCAGCAGCCGCGGTAATACGGAGGGTGCAAGCGTTAATCGGAATTACTGGGCGTAAAGCGCACGCAGGCGGTCTGTCAAGTCGGATGTGAAATCCCCGGGCTCAACCTGGGAACTGCATTCGAAACTGGCAGGCTGGAGTCTTGTAGAGGGGGGTAGAATTCCAGGTGTAGCGGTGAAATGCGTAGAGATCTGGAGGAATACCGGTGGCGAAGGCGGCCCCCTGGACAAAGACTGACGCTCAGGTGCGAAAGCGTGGGGAGCAAACAGGATTAGATACCCTGGTAGTCCACGCTGTAAACGATGTCGACTTGGAGGTTGTTCCCTTGAGGAGTGGCTTCCGGAGCTAACGCGTTAAGTCGACCGCCTGGGGAGTACGGCCGCAAGGTTAAAACTCAAATGAATTGACGGGGGCCCGCACAAGCGGTGGAGCATGTGGTTTAATTCGATGCAACGCGAAGAACCTTACCTGGTCTTGACATCCACAGAAGTTTTCAGAGATGAGAACGTGCCTTCGGGAACTGTGAGACAGGTGCTGCATGGCTGTCGTCAGCTCGTGTTGTGAAATGTTGGGTTAAGTCCCGCAACGAGCGCAACCCTTATCCTTTGTTGCCAGCGGTCCGGCCGGGAACTCAAAGGAGACTGCCAGTGATAAACTGGAGGAAGGTGGGGATGACGTCAAGTCATCATGGCCCTTACGACCAGGGCTACACACGTGCTACAATGGCATATACAAAGAGAAGCGACCTCGCGAGAGCAAGCGGACCTCATAAAGTATGTCGTAGTCCGGATTGGAGTCTGCAACTCGACTCCATGAAGTCGGAATCGCTAGTAATCGTGGATCAGAATGCCACGGTGAATACGTTCCCGGGCCTTGTACACACCGCCCGTCACACCATGGGAGTGGGTTGCAAAAGAAGTAGGTAGCTTAACCTTCGGGAGGGCGCTTACCACTTTGTGATTCATGACTGGGGTGAAGTCGTAACAAGGTAACCGTAGGGGAACCTGCGGTTGGATCACCTCCTTACCTGAAAGAACCTGCCTTTGTAGTGCTCACACAGATTGTCTGATGAAAAATAAGCAGTAAGAAAATCTCTGCAGGCTTGTAGCTCAGGTGGTTAGAGCGCACCCCTGATAAGGGTGAGGTCGGTGGTTCAAGTCCACTCAGGCCTACCAAATTCGTCTCCGTGCTTTGTTGTGGCAAAGCTCGCATACTTCAGTATGCTTCGCTTCACCACGCCGCGCCCGAAAACGAATTAAGGTTGATGAGATTTTAACTACGATGGGGCTATAGCTCAGCTGGGAGAGCGCCTGCTTTGCACGCAGGAGGTCTGCGGTTCGATCCCGCATAGCTCCACCATCATTACTGCAAAAAACAAGAAAACTTCAGAGTGTACCTGAAAAGGTTCACTGCGAAGTTTTGCTCTTTAAAAATCTGGATCAAGCTGAAAATTGAAACGACACACAGTTAAAGTGTGTTCGAGTCTCTCAAATTTTCGCAATCAGAAGTGAAACATCTTCGGGTTGTGAGGTTAAGCGACTAAGCGTACACGGTGGATGCCCTGGCAGTCAGAGGCGATGAAGGACGTGCTAATCTGCGAAAAGCGTCGGTAAGGTGATATGAACCGTTATAACCGGCGATGTCCGAATGGGGAAACCCAGTGCAATTCGTTGCACTATCGTTTGATGAATACATAGTCAAACGAGGCGAACCGGGGGAACTGAAACATCTAAGTACCCCGAGGAAAAGAAATCAACCGAGATTCCCCCAGTAGCGGCGAGCGAACGGGGAGCAGCCCGGAGTCTGAATCAGCGTGTGTGTTAGTGGAACGGTCTGGAAAGTCCGACGGTACAGGGTGATAGTCCCGTACACCAAAATGCACATGCTGTGAACTCGAAGAGTAGGGCGGGACACGTGGTATCCTGTCTGAATATGGGGGGACCATCCTCCAAGGCTAAATACTCCTGACTGACCGATAGTGAACCAGTACCGTGAGGGAAAGGCGAAAAGAACCCCGGCGAGGGGAGTGAAAAAGAACCTGAAACCGTGTACGTACAAGCAGTAGGAGCCTCCATGTGGGGTGACTGCGTACCTTTTGTATAATGGGTCAGCGACTTATATTCTGTAGCAAGGTTAACCGTATAGGGGAGCCGCAGGGAAACCGAGTCTTAACTGGGCGTTAAGTTGCAGGGTATAGACCCGAAACCCGGTGATCTAGCCATGGGCAGGTTGAAGGTTGGGTAACACTAACTGGAGGACCGAACCGACTAATGTTGAAAAATTAGCGGATGACTTGTGGCTGGGGGTGAAAGGCCAATCAAACCGGGAGATAGCTGGTTCTCCCCGAAAGCTATTTAGGTAGCGCCTCGTGAACTCATCTTCGGGGGTAGAGCACTGTTTCGGCTAGGGGGTCATCCCGACTTACCAACCCGATGCAAACTACGAATACCGAAGAATGTTATCACGGGAGACACACGGCGGGTGCTAACGTCCGTCGTGAAGAGGGAAACAACCCAGACCGCCAGCTAAGGTCCCAAAGTCATGGTTAAGTGGGAAACGATGTGGGAAGGCCCAGACAGCCAGGATGTTGGCTTAGAAGCAGCCATCATTTAAAGAAAGCGTAATAGCTCACTGGTCGAGTCGGCCTGCGCGGAAGATGTAACGGGGCTAAACCATGCACCGAAGCTGCGGCAGCGACACGATGTGTTGTTGGGTAGGGGAGCGTTCTGTAAGCCGTTGAAGGTGGCCTGTGAGGGCTGCTGGAGGTATCAGAAGTGCGAATGCTGACATAAGTAACGATAATGCGGGTGAAAAACCCGCACGCCGGAAGACCAAGGGTTCCTGTCCAACGTTAATCGGGGCAGGGTGAGTCGACCCCTAAGGCGAGGCCGAAAGGCGTAGTCGATGGGAAACAGGTTAATATTCCTGTACTTGGTGTTACTGCGAAGGGGGGACGGAGAAGGCTATGTTGGCCGGGCGACGGTTGTCCCGGTTTAAGCATGTAGGCGGAGGCTCCAGGTAAATCCGGAACCTTATTAACGCTGAGGTGTGATGACGAGGCACTACGGTGCTGAAGTGACAAATGCCCTGCTTCCAGGAAAAGCCTCTAAGCATCAGGTAACATCAAATCGTACCCCAAACCGACACAGGTGGTCAGGTAGAGAATACCCAGGCGCTTGAGAGAACTCGGGTGAAGGAACTAGGCAAAATGGTGCCGTAACTTCGGGAGAAGGCACGCTGATGGTAGGTGAAGTGACTTGCTCATGGAGCTGAACTCAGTCGAAGATACCAGCTGGCTGCAACTGTTTATTAAAAACACAGCACTGTGCAAACACGAAAGTGGACGTATACGGTGTGACGCCTGCCCGGTGCCGGAAGGTTAATTGATGGGGTTATCCTCGCGGAGAAGCTCTTGATCGAAGCCCCGGTAAACGGCGGCCGTAACTATAACGGTCCTAAGGTAGCGAAATTCCTTGTCGGGTAAGTTCCGACCTGCACGAATGGCGTAATGATGGCCAGGCTGTCTCCACCCGAGACTCAGTGAAATTGAACTCGCTGTGAAGATGCAGTGTACCCGCGGCAAGACGGAAAGACCCCGTGAACCTTTACTATAGCTTGACACTGAACACTGGTCCTTGATGTGTAGGATAGGTGGGAGGCTTTGAAGTGTGGACGCCAGTCTGCATGGAGCCATCCTTGAAATACCACCCTTTAATGGCTGGTGTTCTAACGTGGGCCCGTAATCCGGGTTGCGGACAGTGTCTGGTGGGTAGTTTGACTGGGGCGGTCTCCTCCCAAAGCGTAACGGAGGAGCACGAAGGTCAGCTAATCCTGGTCGGACATCAGGAGGTTAGTGCAATGGCATAAGCTGGCTTGACTGCGAGCGTGACGGCGCGAGCAGGTGCGAAAGCAGGTCATAGTGATCCGGTGGTTCTGAATGGAAGGGCCATCGCTCAACGGATAAAAGGTACTCCGGGGATAACAGGCTGATACCGCCCAAGAGTTCATATCGACGGCGGTGTTTGGCACCTCGATGTCGGCTCATCACATCCTGGGGCTGAAGTAGGTCCCAAGGGTATGGCTGTTCGCCATTTAAAGTGGTACGCGAGCTGGGTTTAGAACGTCGTGAGACAGTTCGGTCCCTATCTGCCGTGGGCGCTGGAGAATTGAGGGGGGCTGCTCCTAGTACGAGAGGACCGGAGTGGACGCATCACTGGTGTTCGGGTTGTCATGCCAATGGCATTGCCCGGTAGCTAAATGCGGAAGAGATAAGTGCTGAAAGCATCTAAGCACGAAACTTGCCCCGAGATGAGTTCTCCCTGACTCCTTGAGAGTCCTGAAGGAACGTTGAAGACGACGACGTTGATAGGCCGGGTGTGTAAGCGCAGCGATGCGTTGAGCTAACCGGTACTAATGAACCGTGAGGCTTAACCTTACAACGCCGAAGATGTTTTGGCGGATTTGAGAGACGATTTTCAGCAATGATTCAGAGTTGAGTACGCAATAATTTGCGCAGCAGCAAGGCGACAAGCGAAGGAAAGGCAGGAGCATACTGAAGTATGTGACTGGCTTTGCGAGCGCGGGCAACGCAGCTGATGCGATAAAGAATTGCGTACTGAGCACAAAGAATTTGCCTGGCGGCAACAGCGCGGTGGTCCCACCTGACCCCATGCCGAACTCAGAAGTGAAACGCCGTAGCGCCGATGGTAGTGTGGGGTCTCCCCATGTGAGAGTAGGGAACTGCCAGGCATCAAACCAGTGAAGAGCCCATCCTGACGGATGGGCTTTTTGCGTTTTTGTCGACTGAAAGATCGAAAGGCCAGCCAGTGAGTTCAGAATAATAAGTCATTTCTATATGTATGAAATATCTAGTGATTATTATTATCCCCCTTTAACCACTGCATAATAAAAGCGGCTATCTGCAGAATATCATTTAAATCTAACAATGGAAGCGATGTCTCGACAGGCACATCGCTGGCTACAGCAATAACGCAATCATCAAAAACGAGTTCTTCTATGCAATGCCCGCTATTTTGTCGATAAAGAAGAATTTTGGGTACCGGCTCATGTTTAAAACCTTCGACCAGGACTAAATCCAACGTTGATGCATCCATTCGGCTAACCAGCCATGTCAGATCCAAACACGATTCCCCCGGAGTTTCCGTCATTAATGCCCAGCGCTGCGAGCTGGCGACAATCGTTTGAGCCGCTCCGGCTTTACGTAGTTCATAGCTATCTTTGCCTGGTTTATCCACATCCATATCATGATGGGTATGCTTAATTAGCCCCGGGCGTAAGCCTTCTGCTCGTAGTGCCGGAATCAGCGCTTTCAATAATGTTGTTTTACCTGTGCCGCTCCAGGCCACAATAGCTAAAAGAGGGATCATGATGGCTCCTGCATGCTATGCAAATCGTCGAGCGTGTTTACGTTAATAAAGGCAGATTTTTCATCGCTAAAATCGACGCTATGACCGCCAATTTTGCGCAGAAATACCATCACCCGCCGCTCTCCTGCGGCCAGATAGCCAGCCAGTTCGCCAACTACATCGCGATTCACCAAAGCAATAGCCGGATGGTCGCGCTCACCGTCATGCACCCATACGGCCGGGGATGATTTTTTCTGCTGCATTAAGCGTGCCGTCAGGAAAGAAGGAATAAACGGCGTATCGCATGGGCAAAATACAAACCATTCGCTCTCAATCTGCTGCATCACGGAAAGCATTCCGGCTAGTGGTCCCGGGAAATCGCTCAGACTGTCGGTAATAATCGGGTAGCCGCTGTTTTGCCAGCTATCAAGATTGCGGTTAGCGCTAATCACCAGGCTCGTAACCTGAGGTTGTAGAGTATCAGCAACATGACGCCATAAGGCTTTACCATTTAGCAATTGTAATCCTTTATCTATCCCACCCATGCGCGTGCCTTTTCCTCCTGCCAGCACAACACCGGTTATTACCTTACCCTGCATATCAATATAGCCTCTTTCATTGTGGGATTGTCCCTGCTAACGTACTCCTATCAAGATTAAGGAGCATTGCTATGAAATGTAAACGCCTGAATGAAGTCATTGAACTCCTCCAGCCAGCCTGGCAGAAAGAACCAGAACTGAATTTAATTCAATTTTTGCAAAAACTGGCGAAAGAGGCCGGTTATGCAGGGGAATTAAGCGATCTTTCCGACGATATTCTGATTTATCATCTGAAGATGCGCGACTCTGCAAAAGAGGCCGTTATCCCCGGAATTCAGAAAGATTATGAGGAAGATTTTAAGACCGCATTGCTACGCGCACGCGGAGTAATTAAAGAGTAAAAGGTTGTAAGCACTGCCGCGAAATCGTCAACGAGATGATATCCTGTATCATTCGTACGATTATCGGATGTCAGGATGCACGATAAGGCCTTCACTTTTCAGACGCTCAACCCGGATACCATTATTGATGGTTTATTTGATCTGGGAATGCGGGTAGATTCCGGTCTCACTCCGCTTAACAGCTATGAGAACCGAGTTTACCAGTTTCAGGACGAAGATCGTCGCCGCTATGTGGTGAAGTTCTATCGTCCTGAGCGCTGGTCCGCCGAACAAATCCTCGAAGAACATCAGTTTTCCCTTCAGCTCGTTCAGGACGAAGTGCCCGTAGCGGCTCCATTGGCGTTTAACGAAAGTACTCTTCACCAGCACCAGGGGTTCTTTTTCGCCGTATTTCCAAGCCTGGGTGGACGTCAGTTTGAGGCGGATAACCTCGATCAGATGGAATGGGTGGGACGGTACCTTGGGCGTATGCATCAAACGGGACGTAAACAGCTTTTTGTCGCTCGCCCGGAGATTGGTACGAAGGAATATCTCCTTGAGCCTCGACAAGTCTTTGAACTTTCCCCGCTGATTCCGGCCGGTTTGAAAGAGGCTTTTCTCAGCGCGACCGATAAGCTGATTGAAGCTGTAATGGGGCAATGGCACGGGCGCGCTAATATTTTACGCTTACACGGTGATTGTCATGCGGGGAATATCCTCTGGCGCGACGGCCCCTTGTTTGTTGATTTAGATGATTCACGTAACGGTCCGGCAATTCAGGATCTGTGGATGTTGTTGAACGGCGATAAGGCCGAACAGCGGATGCAGCTGGAGATGATTATTGAAGCGTATGAGGAGTTTAGCTCTTTTAATACGGATGAAATTGCCCTCATCGAGCCTTTACGTGCTATGCGGTTAGTTTATTATCTGGCGTGGTTGTTAAGGCGCTGGGACGATCCTGCTTTCCCCATAAATTTCCCATGGTTAACCGGGGAAGATTACTGGCGCGGGCAGACAACAACTTTTCTTGAGCAGGTAAAGGTTCTTCAGGAACCCCCTCTTCAGTTAACGCCAATGTATTAATGTGATATATCCAGGAGAGAGTTAATCATGAAAAAAATTTGGCTGGCGCTGGCTGGTATGATTCTGGCTTTTAGTGCATCCGCTGCCCAGATCACCGACGGTAAACAGTATATTACCCTCGATAAACCCGTTGCCGGTGAGCCACAGGTGCTCGAGTTTTTCTCGTTCTACTGCCCGCATTGCTATCAATTTGAAGAAGTACTTCATGTGTCTGATAACGTGAAGAAAAAACTGCCTGAAGGCGTTAAAATGACGAAATACCACGTTGAGTTCCTGGGGCCGCTAGGCAAGGATCTGACTCAGGCGTGGGCCGTAGCGATGGCGCTGGGCGTGGAAGATAAGATCACTGTCCCGATGTTTGAAGCGGTACAGAAAAAGCAAACGGTTCAGACCGTGGCCGATATTCGCAAGGTTTTCGTTGATGCTGGCGTTAAAGGTGAAGATTATGATGCAGCCTGGAACAGTTTCGTGGTGAAATCCTTGGTTGCTCAGCAAGAGAAAGCCGCCGCTGATTTCCAGCTGCAGGGCGTTCCAGCTATGTATGTTAACGGCAAATATCAGCTTAACCCTCAGGGGATGGATACCAGCAACATGGATGCGTTTGTTGCTCAGTATGCCGATACCGTTAAACAGTTAGTTGAGAAGAAATAAAATATTAACGCCGGTTCCAGACCGGCGTTATTCTTTTCAGCATGCACAATCACTTCTCTTTTTTCTGCAATATTTCCGTCAATTGCCGATCTTTTTCTTCCCAAAGCGTATTTAGCCATTGCTGAAAGCGTCGTTTAAAGCTTTTATCATTAACATAATCGCCGTGCAGTTCTTCCGTTACAGGCTCAAGCCTGATTCGCACCACAATCCGCGTCAATCTTCCGCTTAGCATGTCGTAAAACGGACGTTGATTGTTCTCCGGATAACATAATGTTACGTTCAACAACTTATCAAACTGCGAGCCCAGAACGCTTAATGCCATAGCAATACCCGCTGCTTTTGGCGCTAACAAATTCTTATAAGGCGAGCGCGTCTGATGCCGCTTTTCTTCAGTAAAGCGTGAACCTTCAACAAAATTAACGATAGTTGTTGGATGAGAGCGGAATTTCTCGCAGGAGCGGCGGGTGGTTTCAACATCTTTGCCACGATGCTCCGGATGGCGGAGTAAATATCCTCGGGAATATCGGCGCATAAAAGGCATATCCAGCGCCCAGCACGCTAGCCCAATGAACGGTACCCAGGCGAGCTGTTGTTTGAGGAAGTATTTATTCATCGGGATATGTTTGCGAAACAACACACAAAGCACAACGATATCTGCCCAGCTATGGTGGTTACTGATAAGCAGATACCAGTTTTTCTTATTCAGGCCTTCAAGACCCTGTACCTCCCACCTGAGCCAGGGATTAAGATGTAACAGCAGCGCCAGCCCTTCACACCAGCAGTACATCATGAAATTGCAGAAAATCGATATCGAGCGCCAGACCGCAGGAATAGGCACAAGAAGTTTAATCAACCCGGCGACGATGATTGGCACGGAGCAGATTATGGTGACTACGATGGTAAGGGCGATACTCAGCGGGAGCATTATCGCAGCGAGTAATCTCGACATAGTTAATTTATTCAGAAAGTTAGACTGACAAAGAACGCATTTAAACAGCGCAAGAGGCTGATTTTACCAGAAAATACAGGAAATGACGGGTCTTACCAGAATAGAAAAATTACTGGATCTTATATCCACATGGAACATTGAGCCACAAGGAAGACATTAAAGCGATTAATGGTCTTTTAATTGCATGATAAATATGGAGTAATTTATATATATATTATTTTATTGATGATTGATTAGTCATCGTTATAAAACTATTCACAAAGTTATCCACAGGTTTAACCGTAGTACGATCGAAAGGATCAATGAATCTTTTCGACAAAATGTGGGAAAAATTCAGGATTTAATGCCCGTCTGTGGCATCCTTTAGCGATAATCTGATAAACAGGCACGGAAAATATGGTTCAGATCCCAGAAAACCCTCTCATCCTCGTTGATGGCTCCTCTTACCTTTATCGGGCATATCACGCGTTTCCCCCGCTAACGAATAGCGCAGGCGAACCGACTGGCGCAATGTATGGCGTGTTGAATATGCTGCGAAGCCTGATCCTGCAATATCAACCGACTCATGCCGTCGTTGTGTTCGATGCCAAGGGGAAGACTTTCCGTGATGAACTGTTTGAGCACTATAAATCTCATCGACCACCGATGCCGGACGATCTGCGTGCGCAAATCGAACCGCTGCATGCCATGGTGAAGGCGATGGGTCTGCCGCTGATGGCCGTTCCTGGCGTTGAGGCTGACGATGTGATTGGTACTCTGGCCCGTGAGGCTGAGAAGGTAGGACGCCCGGTGCTGATTAGCACCGGCGATAAAGATATGGCTCAGCTGGTTACGCCGGGTATTACGCTGATTAACACCATGACCAATACCATTCTTGGTCCTGATGAAGTCGTGACGAAATATGGCGTGCCGCCGGAACTGATCATTGATTTCCTGGCCCTGATGGGCGATTCGTCGGACAACATTCCTGGCGTACCGGGGGTGGGAGAGAAGACCGCGCAGGCGCTGCTGCAGGGGCTGGGGGGGCTTGACACGCTATATGCGGAGCCTGAAAAAATCGCCGGTCTGACCTTCCGCGGTGCGAAAACGATGGCAGCGAAGCTGGAACAGAATAAAGAGGTGGCATATCTCTCTTATCAGCTGGCGACGATCAAAACCGACGTTGAACTGGATCTGAGCTGTGAAGACCTGTTGGTTGAACAGCCGATAGCTGATGAACTATTAACGCTGTTTAAAAAATATGAATTCAAACGCTGGATCATCGATGTGGAATCCGGCAAATGGATGCAGGCAAAAGGCGCTAAACCTGCTGCCAGGTCGGTGACGGTAGCCGCTGATGTGACTGATGCGAAAGAGGAGCGCGCGGCAACGCTCTCAGCAGAAAACTATGTCACGATTCTTGATGAAGAAACGTTGTTGGCCTGGATTGAGAAACTCAAAAAAGCGCCGCTTTTTGCCTTTGATACCGAAACTGACAGCCTGGATAACGTATCCGCCAATATAATCGGCTTATCCTTCGCCATTGAACCAGGCATCGCGGCCTATGTACCGGTGGCTCATGATTATCTCGACGCGCCGGACCAGATCCCACGCGAACGCGTGCTGGAGCTTCTTAAGCCGCTGCTGGAAGATGGCAATGTGCTGAAAGTAGGGCAAAACCTGAAGTACGATCGCGGCATTCTGGCCAACTACGATATTGAGCTGCGCGGTATTGCCTTTGATACCATGCTGGAATCCTACATTCTCGACAGCGTGGTGGGCCGTCATGATATGGATAGCCTCGCCGATCGCTGGCTGAAGCATAAAACTATTACCTTTGAAGAAATTGCGGGTAAAGGCAAAAATCAGCTCACATTTAACCAAATTGCGCTGGAAGAAGCGGGCCGCTACGCGGCGGAAGATGCCGATGTTACGCTGCAGCTGCACTTAAAGATGTGGCCTGAACTTCAGCAAAATGAAGGCCCGCTGAACGTCTTTAAAAATATTGAAATGCCGCTGGTGCCGGTGCTATCCCGCGTTGAGCGTAATGGCGTTAAGATTGATCCGGCCGTACTGCATGCGCACTCTCAGGAATTAGCTAAGCGCCTAATCGAACTGGAGAAAAAGGCGTACGAAATTGCAGGTGAAGAGTTCAACCTCTCTTCGCCGAAGCAGCTGCAAACCATCTTGTTTGAGAAACAAGGAATTAAGCCGCTGAAGAAAACTCCGGGCGGCGCTCCTTCTACATCAGAAGAGGTGCTGGAAGAGCTGGCGCTCGACTACCCGCTGCCGAAAGTTATCCTGGAATATCGTGGCCTGGCGAAACTCAAGTCTACCTATACCGATAAGCTGCCGCTGATGATCAGCCAGAAAACGGGCCGAGTACACACCTCCTATCACCAGGCGGTTACCGCTACGGGACGTTTATCGTCTACCGATCCTAACCTGCAGAATATACCGGTACGCAATGAGGAAGGGCGTCGTATCCGCCAGGCGTTTATTGCTCCGGAAGATTATCTCATTGTTTCTGCCGACTACTCGCAAATTGAACTGCGCATCATGGCGCATCTGTCCCGCGATAAAGGCCTGCTAACGGCTTTTGCTGAGGGAAAAGATATCCACCGTGCGACAGCGGCAGAGGTCTTTGGTTTGCCGCTGGAGAGCGTCAGCAGTGAGCAGCGTCGCAGCGCGAAGGCGATTAACTTTGGCCTGATTTACGGTATGAGCGCATTCGGCCTGGCCCGCCAGCTTAATATTCCCCGTAAAGAAGCGCAAAAGTATATGGATCTCTACTTTGAGCGTTATCCGGGCGTGCTGGAATATATGGAGCGTACCCGTACCCAGGCAAAAGAGCAGGGATATGTTGAAACGCTTGATGGTCGTCGGCTCTATCTGCCTGATATCAAATCCAGTAACGGTGCGCGCCGTGCAGGCGCCGAGCGAGCAGCGATCAACGCGCCGATGCAGGGAACCGCTGCCGACATTATTAAGCGTGCGATGATTGCTGTAGATAGCTGGTTGTTAAGCGAAAAGCCTCGCGTGCGGATGATCATGCAGGTGCACGATGAACTGGTCTTTGAAGTGCATAAGGACGATCTTGCTGAGGTCGCGAAAAAAATCCACGAACTGATGGAAAGCAGTACAACGCTGGCGGTTCCGCTGCTGGTGGAAGTTGGCAGTGGAGAAAACTGGGATCAAGCGCACTAAGTATTCGGTGGGTAAGGTCATTTTTTGTAAGTGAGTAACATAACTTATCGTGTTTTGTGATGATCATTGGAATTTGCTATGTAAAGAGTGAAAAAAAACTACAAAAAATGCTTTATCCGTACCCGAAAGAAGAGTAGAGTTAAAGACGTAGGGTACAGAGGTAAGATGTTCTATCTTTCAGACCTTTTACTTCACGTAATCGGATTTGGCTGAATATTTTAGCCGCCCCGGTCATTTATGACCGGGGCGTTTTTTATTGCGCGAAGGAAAATTTTCTGCGTATCAATGCTGCAAAGGTGAGGCTGCCCGGATCAGCCACTACGCGTCGCTATCCGGGATAATGAGCGAAATTATTCGCCGCCTTCAGGTTCTTCCTGGGGTGGGATATCGTTATACCAGCTGTCCAGCTTCTGGCGCAGTTTATCCACGCCTTGCTTCTTCAGAGAAGAAAACGCTTCTACCTGCACATCTCCGTTAAAAGCAGTAACCGCTTCACGAACCATGTTGAGCTGCGCTTTCCGCGCGCCGCTTGCCAGCTTATCGGCTTTGGTCAACAGCACCAAAACAGGAATATCGCTTTCGACTGCCCATTGGATCATCTGCTGATCGAGATCTTTAAGCGGGTGACGGATATCCATTAAGACAACCAGACCTTTCAGGCACAGGCGCTTCTCCAGGTATTCGCCCAGCGCGCGCTGCCACTTAATCTTCATCTCTTCCGGAACCTGAGCATAGCCGTAGCCCGGAAGGTCGACCAGGCGTTTGCCATCAGCAACTTCAAACAGGTTGATAAGCTGCGTACGACCAGGGGTCTTTGAAGTACGAGCCAGGCTTTTCTGGTTAGTCAGGGTGTTCAGAGCGCTGGATTTCCCGGCGTTAGAGCGGCCAGCAAATGCCACTTCAATGCCGGTATCGGCAGGAAGATGGCGGATATCCGGTGCGCTAGTGACAAAATGCGTCAGTTGATAATTCCAGTTGGTCAAGACGGTCGTCTCCGTTAAATCAGGCTATGGCGAGGATTATACCTGAACAACAGAAAAAGGCTGTTTTTACCGCACAACCTAGATGTAAGTTAAAACCACAGTCTTTGTAAGACATTGACCATTGATAATATGCGAAATTGGTGAGAAAAATCCGAGCTTAAATAAAACAAAATTATGTAAATCAAAGCGTTGGTATAAAAGAAAATTCTGAAAGTTGTTTTTTTTCTGTACAGTTGGTTGTAGGTTTTCCTCAAATCAGTAAAGTAGCGGTCAAGGGCGAGGATGCTAAAAGGATTATGACTCAGGACGAGGGGTCAGGAAGCGCCAGGAGGCGAAGACTACGGATTGTCAGGATGACAAACGTCTGGAGACGTTTTTAAAAGGAAATGGATGTAACAGGGACAAGTTGGTAGCTAAAGGAAAGACAGGGTGTGTTGTTAGCTAACATGGAAAGTAGAAGCCCTTTAAGGGTTGTCAGTGCGGAAAAAGGCGGCAGAGTAATCTGTCGCCTTTTTTCTTTGCTTGCTTTCTGCTAGATTCCGCCTCAATTCTATACTGAAGAAAACGGCCTGAAGATTACACAATATGAAAAAACCGACATCCGTACCTCGCGGCAAAAAAAATCGCAAAACGCGCGAAGAATTGAATCAGGAAGCACGCGAACGCAAGCATCAGAAGAAGCATCGCGGCCATGCGGCAGGAAGTCGTGCTACCGGCGGTGAAGCCGCATCAGCAGCCAAAAAACAAGGTCAGCAGCAAGATCCCCGAATTGGCAGTAAAAAACCAATCCCGCTGGGCGTAACTGAAAGCGCTCCGGCAGTTAAGCAGCATAAACCAAAGAGCGAGAAACCTATGCTTTCACCGCAGGCTGAGCTGGATTTGCTGGAGAACGATGAGCGCCTGGACGCGCTGCTGGAACGACTGGAAGAGGGTGGCACCCTGAATGCAGAAGAGCAAACCTGGGTCGATGCCAAACTGGATCGCATTGATGAGCTGATGCAGCAGCTGGGCCTCTCCTACGATGACGACGAAGATGAAGAAGAGGAAGAGCGCAAAGAAGATATGATGCGCCTGCTGAAGGGTGGAAACTAACGTTTGCACCCCATCGGATTCCCGGTCCTGCTTATAACCCTTCTGGTTATATGTTATCTGCTGTGGTTATTCGTTAAACTACGACGGTTGTCGCGGCGTCAGAAATGGCTGCGCAACCGGCTCATCACCCGAGGTGCGGTTGGGCCGGGGCGGCGTACCCGCCGACGGCACCATCGGAAGGAGTGAGCATGTCTGTGCAGTTAATCGACTGGGATCTGGCCCTGATCCAGAAATATAACTATTCCGGGCCACGTTATACTTCGTACCCAACCGCGCTGGAGTTTTCTCCAGAATTTGGCGCAGCCGAATTTGATGCGGCGGTAGCCCGCTATCCGCAGCGCCCCCTGTCGCTGTATGTACATATCCCGTTTTGCCATAAGCTCTGCTATTTCTGCGGCTGTAATAAAATCGTTACCCGTCAGCAGCATAAGGCCGACCAGTATCTGGATGTTCTTGAGCAGGAGATTATTCACCGCGCACCGCTTTTTGTCGGCCGCAAGGTAAATCAGCTGCACTGGGGCGGCGGTACGCCGACATATTTAAACAAGGCACAAATTAGCCTTTTGATGGGTTTACTGCGCACGCATTTCAATTTTAACGCAGATGCAGAGATCTCTATCGAGGTTGATCCGCGGGAAATCGAGCTTGATGTACTGGATCATTTACGCAGCGAAGGTTTTAATCGCCTGAGTATGGGAGTCCAGGATTTCAATAAAGAAGTGCAGCGCCTGGTAAACCGCGAGCAGGATGAAGAGTTTATCTTCGCGCTGCTGAACCATGCGCGCGAAATTGGTTTTACCTCTACTAATATTGACCTGATTTACGGCCTGCCAAAACAAACGCCGCAGAGCTTTGCTTATACGTTACAGAAAGTAGCCGAGCTCAACCCCGATCGTCTCAGCGTATTCAACTATGCGCACCTGCCAACGCTTTTTGCCGCGCAGCGCAAAATCAAAGATGCCGACTTACCTTCGGCAGAGCAGAAGCTGGACATTCTCCAGGAAACAATTGCTTCGCTGACGACCGCGGGATATCAGTTTATCGGCATGGACCACTTTGCCCGTCCGGATGATGAGCTGGCGATAGCCCAGCGTGAAGGCATTCTGCATCGCAATTTCCAGGGGTACACCACTCAGGGGGATACTGACCTGCTGGGTATGGGCGTATCGGCGATCAGCATGATTGGCGACTGCTATGCGCAGAACCAGAAAGAGCTGAAACAGTATTATCAGCAGGTTGATGAAACCGGAACGGCGCTGTGGCGCGGCATTGCGTTGACTCGCGATGACTGTATTCGTCGTGATGTCATTAAAGCGCTGATTTGTAACTTCCGTCTCGATTTCACCGCGATAGAAGCTCAGTGGGAATTAGATTTTGGCAGCTACTTTGCTCAAGATTTGCAGCTTCTGGCGCCGCTGGCCAAAGACGGGCTGGTGGATGTGGATGACAAAGGTATTCAGGTGACGCCAAAAGGTCGGCTGCTGATCCGCAATATCTGCATGTGTTTTGATGCTTATCTGCGGCAGAAGGCCAGAATGCAGCAATTTTCTCGCGTGATATAAACAATTACCCCTCTCCTGGAAAGGAGAGGGGTAATTGTCAGCTAAACAGCCCAACCATCGCCGCGCACAGAACGGCAGCTATTGCCGTCTGCGGCGTATGACCAGCTGCGACGCCGCTCGATATAATATTAATAAGTGATTCAAGCATGATTAACCCCCGTCTTTCCGGGCAAGATCATACTCAACGTATTGCAACAGTAAAGTACAAAATAGCAGCAGTTTGCGCTGGGTGACTATTTTTTACGCGCCGCCGCGCTGCTACTCCATTCCCAGCTCTTTTAACTTACGGGTCAGGGTGTTACGACCCCAGCCAAGCAAGCGTGCCGCTTCCTGTTTATGCCCCTGAGTATGGCGTAACGCGGTGGTCAGCAGTGTACGCTCCATCTCAGGCTGCGCTTCCGAGAGCAGGTTTTGATGACCGGAACGTAAAGCGCGATCGGCCCATTGTCCCAGCAGCGTGGCCCAGCTATCCGGAAGCATTTGCGTCGGGTTATCCGGTATCGCGGTTTCAAATAGCTCGCTGGGAAGATCCTGCGTCAGAACCTCCTGGCCTGCGGCCATCACCGTCAGCCATCGACAGGTGTTTTCCAGCTGACGTACGTTGCCCGGCCACGCCAGCCGGGTTAACGCTATCTCCGTCTCCGGATGCAGCTGTTTGGCCTCCACGCCCAGTTCACGAGCGGCAATTTGCAGGAAATGCCTCGCCAGGCGCGGAATATCTTCCCGACGCTCGCGCAGCGGCGGCAGATGGACGCGTATCACGTTCAGGCGGTGGAATAAGTCCTCGCGGAATTTTCCTTCCTGGACGCGCAGCTCAAGGTTCTGGTGGGTTGCGGCAATGATGCGCACATCCACTTTCACCGGCGCATAGCCGCCCACGCGATAAAACTGGCCATCAGCCAGCACGCGCAGCAGGCGGGTCTGGACATCCAGCGGCATATCGCCGATCTCATCGAGAAACAGCGTTCCGCCGTCCGCCTGCTCAAAGCGTCCCTGACGCACGGTATTGGCGCCGGTAAAAGCCCCTTTCTCGTGGCCAAACAGTTCTGATTCAATCAAGTCTTTAGGAATTGCTGCCATATTCAGCGCGATAAACGGTGCCTTGGCGCGCGGACTGTGGCGGTGAAGAGCATGAGCAACCAGCTCTTTACCGGTACCGGACTCCCCGTTAATCAGCACGCTGATTGAAGAACGCGACAGGCGACCGATGATGCGAAAAACGTCCTGCATTGCCGGCGCTTCACCGATGATATCGGCCGTCGGGCTATTAATCGGCGTATTTCGCGGCTGCTGCTGCTCCTGGTAATGGCTAATTGCACGGTCAACCAGCGCCACTGCTTCGTCAATATCAAACGGTTTCGGCAGATAATCAAAAGCGCCTTGCTGGTAGGCGCTGACCGCCGCATCCAGATCCGAATGCGCCGTCATTATGATGACCGGAAGCATCGGATGGCGCTGTTTAATTTGTTTCAACAGCGCCAGCCCGTCCATTCCCGGCATGCGGATATCAGACAGCAGCACATCCGGGGTTTTGGTGGTGAGGGCGTCAAGCACCTCGTTGCCGCTTTCAAACGTTGTACAACTCAAGCCTGCCCCGGTGAGCGCGCGTTCAAGCACCCAACGGATGGAGCTATCGTCGTCCACGATCCATGCTATCCCTCGTTGCATAAACACCTCTACTTCCGAATAGGCAGGTACACCGAGAATTCGGTATGCCCTGGCCAACTGGTAAATTCAATTTTGCCGGAGTGCTGATCGATAAGGCTGCGGGCAATAGACAGACCGAGTCCGGTACCGCCCTCGCGCCCGCTCACCATTGGATAAAACAGCGTATCCTGTAAATGAGACGGTATTCCAGGGCCGTTATCTTCAACGTCAATACGCGCAGCGAGGCGGTAGCGCACGCCGTGCAAGGTTAACTGGAAGGCCGTGCGGGTGCGCAGAGTTATCTCGCCCCCTTCAGGTCCCAGCGCCTGCAGCGCATTACGAACGATATTCAGCAGTACCTGTTCAATTTGGTCCGGATCGTGCGGGAGTTCTGGCAGGCTAGGGTCATAGTCGCGAACCAGTTTAACGTTCTCCGGTAGCTCCATCGACACCAGCTTCACCACCCGCTCAGCGACCTTATGGATGCTCTCTGTTACGTGCATTCCGGGATGCTGGGGGCCCAGGAGGCGGTCGACCAGATTTCTTAGCCTGTCGGCCTGCTCAATAATGACTTTGGTATATTCCATTAGCGCAGGGTCGGGCAGCGCTTTGCTCAGCAGCTGGGCCGCGCCACGCAGGCCTCCCAGAGGGTTTTTAATCTCATGGGCCAGACCGCGCACTAAGTCGCGAGCGGCAATCTGCTGCGCGTGCTGCAGCTGTTCCTGGCTCAGCCGACGCTGATTATCCATCGGCGCCATTTCCAGCAGGATATAGCCTTCCGGCAGACGTTGTGCGGTCAGGGACAGAATATGGGAGCGGCCATCAATAACCAGCGTGACCTCGTTATCGGTAAACCCTTGACCTGCAGCGAGGCTCTCTTGCATAAGGCCGATATTCAGCGAGAAATAGCTCAACAGTTCCGGCAGCGGCGTGCCGAAGAGCTTACGAGAACTTTGTGCCAGCAGCTGCTGCGCCGCCGGGTTCGCGTAATGTACCGCCAGGTCGTCATCGACCAGTAAGATACTGTTGATTAAAGAGTTAAGGATCTGCCCAGCATCGGGCAGTGTGCCTGTTGCCATTCGACAGTCTCCAGAAAAAGAGTGCACCGTTTTAGTGCAGTATAGCTTTTTATGAATAAAAAGCTCATGAGATCAGCGTGTTGGTGGAGAAAAAAGCCCATCCTGAGATGGGCTGAAAGTTTCCACGGCAACAAAATATCCTTGGTACCCCACGCCACAACACGGAATACCGCGGATTTACAGCAAAATCAGACGCTGTAGTACAGCTCGAACTCAACCGGATGCGGAGTCATGCGTACGCGGTCGTTTTCTTCTATACGCAGGGCGATGTAAGCATCAATTGCGTCGTTGGTGAATACGCCACCGGCGGTGAGGAACTCACGGTCTGCGTCCAGCGCATTCAGTGCTTCTTCCAGAGAGCCTGCAACCTGTGGGATCTCTTTCGCTTCTTCCGGCGGCAGATCGTACAGGTTTTTATCCATGGCTTCGCCCGGATGGATTTTGTTCTTGATACCGTCGAGGCCAGCCATCAGCAGCGCAGCGAAGCACAGGTACGGGTTAGCAGCCGGATCCGGGAAGCGAACTTCGATACGACGCGCTTTCGGAGACGTGACTACCGGAATACGGATAGAAGCGGAACGGTTACGGGCAGAGTAAGCCAGCATGACCGGAGCTTCATAACCCGGGACCAGACGCTTGTAGGAGTTGGTGGTCGGGTTAGCCAGGGCGTTAATTGCTTTAGCGTGTTTGATAACGCCGCCAATGTAGTACAGCGCTTGTTCAGACAGGCCTGCGTATTTGTCGCCGGAGAACAGGTTTACGCCGTTCTTGGACAGGGACATGTGGCAGTGCATACCGGAACCGTTATCGCCAAACATTGGTTTCGGCATGAAGGTCGCGGTTTTACCAAAGCGGTGTGCGACGTTGTGAACAACGTATTTGTAAATCTGAATTTCGTCCGCTTTTTTGGTCATGGTGTTGAAGCGGGTTGCGATTTCGTTCTGGCCCGCAGTCGCCACTTCGTGGTGGTGAGCTTCAACAACCAGGCCCATCTCTTCCATGATCATACACATGGTGGAGCGGATATCCTGAGAAGAGTCTACCGGTGGAACCGGGAAGTAGCCGCCTTTTACGCCCGGGCGGTGGCCTTTGTTGCCGCCTTCGTATTTGGTGGAGGAGTTCCATGCGCCTTCGATATCATCGATAGCCACGTGAGAACCGGAGATGGACGCACCAAAACGGATGTCGTCAAACAGGAAGAATTCTGGTTCTGGCCCGAACAGCACGGTGTCGGCCAGGCCGGTAGAGCGCAGGTACTCTTCCGCACGCTTAGCGATGGAGCGCGGGTCGCGGTCATAGCCCTGCAGGGTGCCTGGTTCGAGGATGTCGCAGCGGATGATCAGGGTCGGTTCTTCATAGAACGGGTCGATCAGCGCGGTGGTTGCGTCCGGCATCAGAACCATGTCGGATTCGTTAATACCTTTCCAGCCGCCAATCGAGGAGCCATCAAACATTTTGCCTTCTTCGAAGAATTCGGCATTTACCTGATGAGAAGGAATAGTAACGTGCTGTTCTTTACCTTTGGTATCGGTGAAGCGCAGATCGACAAACTTCACTTCATGCTCGTTCAGCATCGTCAAAACGTGTTCAGCGGACATACTTAAACTCTCCCGGATTGGTCTGTGTCGTCGTGGAAACGAAAACTTTTTAACTACTAAAAGTGGCGTTGTTGCCTTAAAAAATATAAAGCGAAATCTGTGCCAACTTTTAAATTGCCCCCAAAAGGCGTTATCATGCACATCATCGTGCAAAAGGGCTGCACCAAAATGAATGCATTGCACCAATATAGTGCATTTGTGTGAACGTTGGGCACTTATTTGGTGCAATTGACCTTGAATAACCCTTTTAACGCTCCGTGAAAGCGATCACAAAGAATCTCTGCAATACTTGTTTGCGGAGGATGTTTGTGATCCTGTTTTGTACTGCGATTAATCCGTGTACAATAACGCGCTATTTCTAATGCCTGAGGCAAAGTTGTGATCGAAAATCTGCGTAATATCGCCATCATCGCGCACGTTGACCATGGTAAAACTACCCTGGTTGATAAGCTGCTACAGCAATCCGGTACGTTCGACGCGCGTACTGAAGCACAAGAACGAGTGATGGACTCCAACGATTTGGAGAAAGAGCGTGGGATTACTATCCTCGCTAAAAACACCGCTATCAAATGGAATGATTATCGTATCAACATCGTTGATACCCCAGGGCACGCCGACTTCGGTGGTGAAGTTGAACGTGTTATGTCCATGGTAGATTCTGTGCTGCTGGTGGTTGATGCCTTTGATGGTCCGATGCCGCAGACGCGCTTCGTCACCAAGAAAGCTTTTGCCCATGGCCTGAAGCCAATTGTTGTTATCAACAAAGTTGACCGTCCTGGCGCACGTCCTGACTGGGTTGTTGATCAGGTATTCGACCTGTTCGTTAACCTTGACGCAACTGATGAACAGCTGGATTTCCCTATCGTTTACGCATCTGCGCTGAACGGTATCGCGGGTCTTGATCACGAAGATATGGCTGAAGACATGACTCCGCTGTATCAGACTATCGTCGATCGTGTACCGGCACCGAACGTCGATCTTGATGGTCCGCTGCAGATGCAAATCTCCCAGTTGGACTACAACAACTATGTTGGCGTCATCGGTATCGGCCGCATCAAACGCGGTAAAGTGAAGCCGAACCAGCAGGTCACTATCATTGATAGCGAAGGCAAAACGCGTAACGGTAAAGTCGGTAAAGTTCTGACCCATCTGGGTCTGGAGCGTATTGAGAGCGACATCGCTGAAGCGGGCGATATCATCGCTATTACCGGTCTGGGCGAGCTGAACATCTCTGATACCATCTGCGATACGCAGAATGTTGAAGCTCTGCCGGCGCTGTCTGTCGATGAGCCGACCGTATCTATGTTCTTCTGCGTTAACACCTCTCCGTTCTGTGGTAAAGAAGGTAAATACGTTACCTCTCGTCAAATCCTTGACCGTCTGAACAAAGAGCTGGTGCATAACGTGGCGCTGCGCGTTGAAGAAACTCCGGATGCAGACGCATTCCGCGTTTCAGGCCGTGGCGAACTGCACCTGTCCGTTCTTATCGAGAACATGCGTCGTGAAGGTTTCGAAATGGCGGTTTCCCGTCCGAAAGTTATCTTCCGCGAAATCGATGGTCGTAAACAAGAGCCGTTCGAAAACGTCACGCTGGACGTTGAAGAGCAGCACCAGGGTTCTGTGATGCAGGCACTGGGTGAGCGTAAAGGCGACCTGAAAAATATGAATCCAGACGGCAAAGGTCGCGTACGTCTCGACTACGTGATCCCAAGCCGTGGTCTGATCGGCTTCCGTTCAGAGTTCATGACTATGACTTCGGGTACCGGTCTGCTGTACTCCACCTTCAGCCACTACGACGACGTTCGTGCGGGTGATGTGGGCCAGCGCCAGAACGGTGTTCTGATCTCCAATGGCCAGGGTAAAGCAGTAGCGTTTGCACTGTTCAGCCTGCAGGATCGCGGTAAGCTGTTCCTGGGCCACGGTGCAGAAGTTTACGAAGGCCAGATCATCGGTATTCACAGCCGTTCTAACGACCTGACGGTAAACTGCCTGACCGGTAAGAAACTGACCAACATGCGTGCGTCCGGTACTGACGAAGCAACGGTTCTGGTTCCGCCGATTAAGATGACCCTGGAGCAGGCTCTGGAGTTCATTGATGACGACGAACTGGTAGAAGTTACCCCAACCTCTATTCGTATCCGTAAACGTCACCTGACCGAAAACGACCGTAAACGCGCGATGCGCGGTGCAAAAGAAGATTAATTAACGCTTCTGACGGTTAACTCAACCCTGCCTTATGGCAGGGTTTCTTTTTTGTACAAAGTTTTGCCACCCATAGTCAAACCCCTCCTTTCCCGCTACAGTTAATTTTCCACGGTGCAAAAGGAGAGGACCATGCTCTATATCTTTGATTTAGGTAATGTGATTGTCGATATTGACTTCAGCCGTGTGCTTGGGACGTGGAGCGATTTAACGCGAATCCCGCTTGCGACGCTGAAGCAGCACTTCACCATGGGCGAAGCGTTCCACCAGCATGAGCGCGGTGAAATCAGCGATGAAGATTTTGCGGCGGCAATGTGCCATGAAATGAACATGCCGCTTAGCTACGAGCAGTTTTCTCACGGCTGGCAGGCTGTTTTTGTCGCCCTGCGCCCGGACGTTATCGCGATTATGCAAAAATTACGCGAGCAGGGGCATCGGGTTGTGGTCCTGTCCAATACTAACCGTTTGCATACGACCTTCTGGCCGGATGAATATCCGGAGATACGCGCTGTCGCCGACCATATCTATCTTTCGCAAGAGATGGGGATGCGTAAACCTGAAGCGCGGATCTATCAAAGCGTGCTTGAATCGGAAGGGTTCTCCGCTGACGACACGGTCTTTTTCGATGATAACGCTGATAATATCGCCGGAGCTAACCAGTTGGGTATTACCAGCATTCTGGTGACCGGGAAGGAAACCATACCCCACTATTTTGCCAAACAGCTATGATAAAAACCGTTCATCAAAAAGCAGCGCGCCATATGCGGCCGATTGTAGCCTGGCTGAAGCTGCTATGGCGGCGTATTGATGAAGACCATATGACGACTCTGGCGGGAAACCTGGCCTATGTGTCGTTACTCTCTCTTGTGCCGCTGATTGCCGTGATTTTCGCGCTGTTCGCGGCATTTCCGATGTTTTCTGATGTAAGCATCCAGATTCGCCACTTTATTTTTGCCAATTTTATTCCGACAACCGGGGATGTTATTCAGGGCTATATTGAGCAGTTTGTGGCCAACTCCAGTCGGATGACCGCCGTGGGGGCTTTCGGCCTGATTGTGACATCGCTGCTGCTGATGTATTCCATTGATAGCGCGCTGAATACCATCTGGCGCAGTACCCGTATCCGGCCAAAAACCTACTCCTTTGCCGTCTATTGGATGATCCTCACTTTAGGCCCGCTGCTGGCGGGAGCGAGCCTGGCGATCAGCTCCTATCTCCTGTCGTTACGCTGGGCCAGCGACCTGAATAGCGTTATTGACGATGTGCTGCGCATTTTTCCATTAATTTTGTCCTGGGTGGCATTCTGGCTGCTTTACAGCATTGTGCCGACGGCGGAGGTACGCAACCGTGATGCAATAGTGGGGTCGTTGGTTGCAGCGCTGCTCTTTGAGGCGGGTAAGAAAGCTTTTGCTTTATATATCACCGCCTTCCCGTCATATCAGCTGATTTATGGCGTGATTGCAGTCGTACCAATTTTGTTCGTCTGGGTATACTGGACGTGGTGTATCGTCTTGCTTGGCGCTGAAATTACTGTCACTCTCGGTGAATACCGCAAACTGAAAAAAGAAGAAACAGAACAATCATGATTGCATTAATTCAACGCGTATCCCGAGCTAGCGTTACCGTGGAGGGGGAAGTGACGGGCGAAATCGGCCCTGGGCTTCTGGTGCTGTTAGGCGTCGAAAGGGATGACGACGAGCAAAAAGCCAACCGCCTGTGCGAGCGTGTGCTGGGATACCGTATTTTTAGCGATGCCGAAGGCAAAATGAATCTTAACGTGCAGCAGGCTGGCGGCAGCGTGCTGGTGGTGTCACAGTTTACGCTGGCTGCCGATACCGAACGCGGGATGCGTCCGGGATTTTCTAAAGGAGCCGCGCCGGATAGGGCGGAAGCGCTGTACGAATATTTTGTTGAGCGTTGCCGCCAGCAGGAAATGAATACACAGACCGGGAGATTTGCTGCCGATATGCAGGTTTCTCTGGTGAATGATGGTCCCGTAACCTTTTGGTTGCAGGTATGAGCCAGCTTCCGGGCAGGCTGCGGGTAACAAAAGAGAGTACAGCTATGTATCACCTTCGTGTACCGCAAACAGAAGAAGAGTTAGAGAGCTACTATCAGTTCCGCTGGGAGATGCTGCGTAAGCCGCTGCATCAGCCGAAAGGATCCGAACGCGATGCGTGGGACGCGATGGCGCACCATCAGATGGTGGTCGATGAAGAAGGCAATCTGGTTGCCGTCGGGCGGCTATATGTGAATGCGGAAAACGAAGCGTCTATCCGCTTTATGGCCGTTCATCCATCGGTACAGGATAAAGGTCTGGGTACTTTGATGGCGATGACGCTGGAGTCTGTCGCCCGTCAGGAAGGCGTGAAGCGGGTGACCTGTAGCGCACGTGAAGACGCGGTGGAATTCTTTGCGAAGCTCGGTTTTGTGAATCAGGGAGAAATTACGACGCCGACCACCACGCCGATTCGCCACTTCCTGATGATTAAACCGATAGCCTCCCTGGACGACATTTTACATCGTGGTGACTGGTGCGCTCAGCTGCAGCAGGCCTGGTATCAGCATATCCCGCTTAGCGAGAAAATGGGCGTGCGAATTCAGCAGTATACCGGGCAAAAATTTATTACCACCATGCCCGAAGCCGGCAACCAGAACCCTCACCATACGCTATTTGCGGGTAGCCTGTTTTCGCAGGCAACGTTAACCGGTTGGGGCTTAATCTGGCTGATGCTGCGCGAGCGGCATCTTGGGGGCACAATTATTCTGGCGGATGCGCATATTCGTTACAGTCAGCCGATTAGCGGACGCCCCAGCGCCGTTGCCGATCTTGGCTCATTAAGCGGCGATCTTGACCGCCTGGCGCGAGGCCGCAAAGCGCGCGTTCAGCTGCAGGTTGAGCTTTTTGGCGACGATCGGCTGGGCGCGGTTTTTGAAGGTATCTACATTGTTCTTCCCGCGAAGCCGTTCGGCCCGTATGAAGAGGGTGGTAACGAAGAAGAGTAGCCCACCTTTATACATGGCTACTGGCCTGGCGATTGAAGCCGCCAGGCGATATCTCTCATCGCGCTGTCTGCCGCTGCGCTAATGCCTCCCAACTGAAAGAAGCCGTGAATTACCCCGAAATAGCGCTGACAGGTGCAGTCAACGCCCTGCTCAAGCATGCGCTGGTAAAGCGCTTCTCCTTCGTCACGCAAAGGGTCGTATTCCGCAGTCAGAATATGCACCGGCGGTAAACTGTTAAAGTCTTTACGCCACAGTGGGCTGGCTTCCGGGTGATGGAGTTCCGTTGATGACAGATACATTTCATAGCCGCTGAGTAGCGTATCTTCGGTGATGATGTAATCTTGCCCGTTATCGATATAGCTCTTCATGCTGGCGGTGGCATCCAGCATCGGGTAGATCAAGACGAGCTGTGCGGGTTGCCATACCTGAGCTTTTTTCAACCGCAGGGCGGTCACCAGGGCCAGATGTCCTCCGGCGCTGTCGCCGGCTAGCGTAATGCGCGAAGTATCGATACCTAACCGCTTCGCGTGGTGGTGAATAATCAGGGTGCCTTTCTCCGCATCGTCATGGGCGGCAGGATAAACGTGCTCTGGCGCCAGCCGGTATTGCACGGCGATAACCCGACATCCGCTGTGGTACGCCAGCTGACGGAGCTGGTTGTCATGAGTGGCGAAACCGCCGCTGATAAAGCAGCCGCCGTGGAAATAGATAACGGCAGGGAGTGTGCCTGCGACGTTAAGGGGGGAGACAATGCGAAAACGCATGCCTTCGAGCTCAATATCTTCTACCTGAACGCGCTTTTCTTGTTCACCAGCTAAAATTGCGCTGGCAATATAGCCGTTTCTCCGGTCATCAATATTCTGTTCGCGCGATGAGGGGCGACCTGCATTGATAAATTCTCGCACCAGCTCTGCGATACCCTTTTCTAGCGCCATTTTTATTCCCTTAAACTGTTTGGATATACAGTGTTATAGCCTGGTTGTGGGCAAAAGAAAATGGGCGATTTAAATCGAAAAGGGATTCTGGAAAGCGGCTCGCAAAAGTGAAAATCGTTTCATACGACACTTTTCCACCGTTTGTTACAGGGGTATGTTATTTGAAAATTAACCGCCAATGTTTTGCTGGAGGTCTCAGTGAACATGATGGCAGGAATGGATGTGGGCAGCGTAAGCCGGGCAGCTGGGGCCACCCGACTTAAGACCAACAATTACTCCCCTTCGCCCGGGAACAGGAACGGATTGATGGAGCTGCGGGCGAAGCCCTCCTGTTCCATCCGTGCGTCCAGCACCAGTGAGGCGAGGTCGTCGGCCACGGCTTCTACTTTTGGGTCTTTTTCCTGATAGAGAATTTTCAGGTAGGTACCGCAGTCACCACAGCTTTCGGCTTTAATAGCTGACTGTTCGTTATCTAAGGACCAGTAGTGTAGATCGCGAGTTTGTTCGCAGTTGCTGCATTTTACGCGCACTACGTGCCACTCGGTTTCGCACAGGTTGCAGTGCAGATAGCGCAGACCCTGAGTCGTACCAATTTGCACGATACTGGAGACCGGCATTGAGCCGCAAACCGGGCAGAACTGACGCTGTTCACCATATTCAGCTCGGGCTTTACCCGGAATCAGGCTGGCCATCTGCGCCCAGTAAAGCGAGAGCGCGGCCCAGATAAACGGCGCTTTATCGCTGCTGACGGACGCGAAATCTGACTCAAATAGCGCGCTTGCCATCAGCTCCAGCTCCTGCTCTGACGCTTTTTCCAGATTCTCAATGACCGCCAGCGCCGGGCCGCTCATTTCTGGCTTCAGCTCGGCAATCAGCGAATGCAGCAGCTTATGCCAGTGCTTATCGCGCGGCAAAACGTGGATATCCAGCGGTGGTTTACCCTGTTCGTTCGCTTCTTTAATGCGCGCGGTCAGATCTATCTGCAGAGGATGATCGTACAGCACGACCTCCTGCGCGTGGGCGATAAGCGCAGCAAAGCGCAGGTAATCACCTAACGGGTTATTTTCAGCCAGTTCGCGCAGGCGTTCGGCACGACGGTTGTATAAATTTTTGAGCCGGGGGAATAACAACGGCGGGATCATATCCGTCGCACGTTTCTCGCTCTTTTCCAGCTCATCTTGCGGGATGATACGAATGCTCATTCTGTCACTTCCTGTTTCAGCAGATTCGGCTGTGGTCGCGTCCGCTTTGTGATTTGGCGGGCATCATGCGCCCACTCTGGTGAATGTCATTAATGATAACCGCAATCGGCATACGGGATATACCTAAGACATCGCAATGTGTGCGTTACGATACCTGATATCGATATCCCAGACCATGCACCGTTCGGATTAGTTGGGGGTGGTTTGCATCCTGCTCGATGACTTTTCGCAACCGTGAGATGTGCTGATCCAGCGTGCGGCTATTGGGAACATAGTCGTAGCCCCAGGCGGCGTCAAAAAGCATATCTCGGGTAACCACCTGATTTTTATGATGCTCAAGGCAGCTTAATATTCGTACTTCTCGCAGAGAGAGCTCCAGCTTCTGCTCGCCGCGGCACGCGCATAGCTCGTTGGGAAATACCGTTAAATCGCCGAAGGGAAAACTAAGCCTCTGCGGCGCATTGCGGCTTAAGCAGCGCCGGGCGATGGTTTTAATCCTCGCCCGTAATTCGTGAATGCCAAAAGGCTTGCTGATGTAGTCATCTGCGCCCAGCTCCAGGCCAACAACACGGTCGATTTCTTCATCTTTCGCGGAGAGAAAGACAATCGGGATATGTTCATTGTGACGACGAATTTCGCGACAAACGCTGTAGCCATCCATTTCGGGCATCATGATGTCCAGCAGAACGAAGTCCGGCATTTCGCGGTGATAGAGCGTCAGCGCCGCGCGACCGTCGGAAGCAGCAATCAGCGTATAGCCTTCACGCGATAGCGCGTCGACCAGGCCCTGACGAATATTAACGTCATCTTCAGCAAGCAATATTTTCATATTCTCATCCTTGAGGCAGTATCAGGGTAAAACGCACGCCGGGATTTTCCGCCGTCACGAGAATTTGTCCTTGCAGGCGCTGGGCCAGCTGACAGGCTATCGTCAGCCCAATACCGGTTCCCGAAACGCCTTCTGTGATGGATGACTTAACCCGATAAAACGGCTGGAAAATCATTTTCATCTCTTTCTCCGCAATGCCTGGGCCATAATCACGGACGGCGATCTCAATCTGTTCCGCAGTTGTTTTTACCAGGATATCAACCTGATGGCTCTTCAGCGCGTATTTTTCAGCATTGCTCAAAAAATTGCTGATAATTTGCGTGATAATGTCGCGATCGCTGCACACTATGACATTTTCAGGACAAGTAATTTGAATTTTCATCCCCTTTGTTTGTAACGCGGGGGTAAAAATGTGGGCAATCTCCGTAAGAAGGCGCGAAATATCTACCTGCTGGAGATGCAGTTTCGGTGCGCGCGTAAAGCTCAGGATGTTCTGGATGAGCCGGGTTAAACGCTGGCCTTCCTGGGTGATGACGTCCAGATACCGCTGTTCCTGGGTTTGTTCGTCATCCAGACCTTCGCGCAGCAGTTCAGCATACAGCGTAATGTTTGTCAGCGGCGTTTTCAGTTCATGTGAGACCTGACTAACAAAATCTACCTGCTGGCGCGCCTGGCGTGCGGCGCGCGTATACTCCCGCCACAGCGAATAGCCGAGCAGAGCGACTGCCGCCAGCAACAGCACAATTAACAAGCTACCCCATAGCCAGACGTGCAAAAGCGGCGTACTGACTCCATAAACGCTGACCTGCCATGTGGTTAGCGGGTAATCCAGGGTACGTGAGTCAAGCAGCTCCAGCTGGTTCAGATCTGCTATTTCGTTCTGATAAAGCTGGCGGCCGTTTTCAGTGACCCGTACGATCTGCTGCTCTTGTGGGGGAGCCTGAACGTTATTCGCTATTTCCATCATCAACTGTACATAAGAGAGGCGAAAGCCAACGATGGTGCTGCCTTTTTTTCGCCAGTAGATCAGCAGCGGCTCTTGGGTTTCGTTAGCGATAAACCAACCGGACTGCGGCGTTTCCTGTTCGCCGTGGGTTATATGACTGGCTAGCTGGCTGGGATCGTTAACCAGTGAGGTTAGCTGCCGTACCCACTCTTTATCCTCATTGCTTAATGACTGGCGCTCGTCAGGGTAAAGAAGCTGGTTTTTACGTAGCGTGAATACCGCGGCAATATCGCTGTCATTCTCTTTGAGAGTGCGCAGAGTGGCGGCATCATCAGGTTCGATAAAATCGCTGATGGTGTGCAGACGCGAGGCCTTTTGTTGCAGGAGGTTCTCGATGTTCGCAACAATGCTGGTAGTCTGGGCTTTGGCCAGCGTCTGCGTCTGGTACTGCCGCAAAAGAACTTCATGCTCCAGAGTGCGAATACCCAGATAAGCAAGCAGAATAAAAAACATCAGCGTAACGATGAGGTAAATTAGCTTGCTTCTGAGCATCCAGCACTCCTTGTGGATTAGTACGATTTCGAACTCTGATATTTGGTTCGGTAGTTCTGTTCTTTCAGTGACTTACGTGAGTCTTCTTTACTTTCCGTTTCCAGCTTTTGCAGCAGCTGGCGGTTCTCTTCTGCACTTTCCTGCGCTTTCATTCTTGGCGCTGGCGCGTTGAGTGGAAGGGCGCTCAGAGCAGCCGAGTTTTCACGCAGCACCGCTTTCGCTTCATCCATCTTGCCTTCGTCGATAAGCTTCAAAGCTCTTTCGTTTTCAATTGCTGATTTCTGAATTGCCGAATCGACCACCACCTCTTCCACCTGCGCTTTCTGCGCTTCGCTGGCGGAGGCGGTGTATTGAATCGCCATTTTTTCATCCCAGCGATCTTTCTGCCGGGTAGCGAGGTTATCGTAGCGGACATTAACATCAGCCAGAGGTTGGCTTTGCGCGGCTTTGCCTTTTGCCGGGAGAATTTCCAGCATGACATATTTTTCCTGGTTGGCGTAAAGCTGATTCAGTTTCACGGTAACCGTATTATCGTGAATATCACCCTCTCGCCCTAACAGGCGCAGCGGCTTAACGTTATCGGCCACTTTGATCTCTACCACCACATCCTGGGCGACAACTGACATCACATCGCCAAATTCGTGGGTGAAAGCTTTTTCCAGATCGGCCGTATTTTGCACGAAAACGTGGTTGCCATCGCTGTATTGCGCAATGGCGGCCATTAAATCCTCGTTGTAGCCGTTGCCAATTCCCATTGTGGTGATGGCAATACCTTTTCTGGCGGCAATTTTACCCAGTTCCGCCAGCTCGCTGGTAGATGACGGACCAACATTTGCCTGACCGTCAGAGAGCAGAATAATGCGGTTAACATGGGCTTTATCGAGATATTTACTGGCTTCTTTAATACCCCCGCTGACGCCTGCAAATAGCGCTGTACCGCCGCGGGCGGTTAACCGTTCGCGGATCTGGCTGATGAGTTTCTCTTTATTATTGCCGAGTTTCGCCGCCGGCACGATGACATCCACTACGTTGTCGTAAATCACCACCGAGAGCGTATCCCCGGAGCTTAGGGTATTTACCGCCATCACGGCGGCTTCGGTGGCCTGCTTAATACGGTCACCGCTCATCGAACCTGAACGGTCGATAACCAGCGCAAGATTGATGGGGCTGCGTTTGGTGGCGCTCAGGGGGAACCCCGTCAGCGACACTTTGAGATAGTTTTTGTCCTGCGTATTTTCCAGTACTACAGGGGAGGCCAGTTCAGATTTGATGGCGACTTTTGGTACAGGCTGCTGTGCGCCTGCGGTTGTCGCAAGCAGAGCCAGGGCTGCGAAGAGGTGTTTCAGATTCACGATACGTCTCCTTGTCAAAAGAATCGACTCCATTCTTATGCCGCCTGAACTTCGGTTGGTCTGTTATCTGTATAAAGTTGTCAAAAAGTTGTCAAAATCGAACGGCATTAGCTAAAAAAATGGCGTCGATATACGACGCCATTTTAGAGACTACAAAGCGCTCGGGCCTACGACTGGCGCTTATCCTGCTTTTCGCGGACTTCACGATACCAGCGCGGGTGATGCTTCTTCGCCCACGTCTTCGTGACCCAGCCTTCCACCATCGCGGTAATCGTGCCTTTTACCCACAGCGCGGCGTAAATATGCACCATGATAACCACGATCAGCGCGACCGCTGCGAACGAGTGCAGCATCAGCGCGAAGCGAATGACCGGGATAGAGAACGACGGCGCAAAGTACGGACGCCAGATAATCACTCCGCTCACCAGCAGCAGCACCAGGAAGATAATCGCCGCCCAGAACACGCATTTCTGGCCGAAGTTATAGCGCCCGGTGTCACCCACCTCCTCGTTGACGACAATCTTGCGAATATTCTTCGCCCAGAAAATATCGTCCCGGTTGATCAGGTTGTGGTGCCAGTAACGGAAGAACATGATGATGAACGAAGCAAACATGATCACGCCCACAAACGGGTGCAGAATACGCGCCAGCTGCGGGGTGCCCATGATTTGCATCAGCCAGTTGAAGGACGGGAAGAAAAAGCCCAGCCCGCTCACCGCCGCCAGAATGAAGCAGAAGGCGGTGACCCAGTGGTTGATGCGTTCCGGCGCCGTGTAGCGCACGATGGTGTCACGTCTTTTCATTTGCGCACCTCGTCTTTCTCTTCATCCAGATTGTCCTCTTCCTCTTCCGCGCGGTTCGGACCGACGCCGACGTAGTGGAAGATGCTGGCGGCGAAGGTGGCCGCAAAACCGACCGCAGCCAGCGGTTTCCAGATACCTTTCCAGAACTTAACCGTAGCGCTGATTTCCGGGTTCTCCGGCAGGCCGTGGTACAGATTCGGCTTGTCGGCGTGGTGCAGCACATACATCACGTGCGTACCGCCAACGCCGGCCGGATCGTACAGCCCGGCGTTGTCGTAGCCGCGGGTTTTCAGCTCAGCCACGCGCTCGCCTGCCAGCGTTTTCATCTCCTCTTTGGAGCCAAAGTGGATAGCGCCGGTCGGACAGGTTTTCACGCAGGCCGGTTCCTGACCAACGGTAACGCGGTCGACGCACAGCGTACATTTGTAGACGCGGTTATCTTCCGGGTTCAGGCGCGGCACGTTGAACGGGCAGCCGGCGATGCAGTAGCCGCAGCCGATGCACTGCTCGGACTGGAAGTCGACGATACCGTTGGCATACTGAATGATTGCCCCTTCTGCCGGGCAAGCCTTCAGGCAGCCCGGATCGGCGCAGTGCATACAGCCATCCTTACGGATTAGCCACTCCAGTTTGTCGTTCTGCTCCACTTCCGAGAAGCGCATCACGGTCCAGGATTTGGCGGTCAGGTCGGCGGGGTTATCGTAAACCCCGACGTTGTGACCAACTTCATCCCGGATGTCGTTCCACTCGGAACAGGCCACCTGACAGGCTTTACAGCCGATACAGGTGGTGACGTCGATAAGCTTCGCCACCTCTTCCTGGTGATCCCGCGCACGGGGCGCGGGGGTGAAGCCGTTAGTCGCGGAACGACGGATAATGTCTTGCGATTGATAAGCCATAATTCGTCTCCGTTACGCCTTTTCCACGTTCACGAGGAAAGCCTTGAACTCAGGCGTCTGCGTGTTCGCATCACCAACAAACGGCGTCAGGGTATTGGCGATAAAACCTTTCTTCGCCACGCCTTCGTAGCCCCAGTGAATCGGTATACCGATAGTATCGATATCCTTGCCGTCCGCCTTCAGCGTGCGAATTCGCTTGGTCACCACCGCCTTGGCTTTGATATAGCCGCGGTTAGAGGAGACCTTCACGGTATCGCCGTGGGCGATGCCGAGCTTGTTCGCTAGCTTCTCGCCGATCTCCACGAACTGTTCCGGCTGCGAGATGGCGTTAAGCAGCGCGTGCTTGGTCCAGTAGTGGAAGTGCTCGGTCAGACGGTAAGTGGTGCCGACGTAAGGGAATTTCTCCGCTTTACCCATCTGCTCAAGGTCGCTTTTAAACACGCGAGCGGCCGGGTTAGAGATCACGTTCGGGTGCAGCGGGTTAGTACCCAGCGGCGTTTCAAACGGCTCGTAGTGTTCCGGGAACGGCCCTTCGGCCATCTTGTCGATAGCGAACAGACGACCCATCCCTTCCGGCTGCATGATAAACGGCCCGACATCGGTACCCGGCGCGGCGGCGCTGTAGTCCGCAATATCCACACCGCCCCATTTCGCACCGTCCCACTTCAGGAGCTGGCGCTTCGGATCCCACGGTTTACCCTGCAGGTCCGCGGAGGCGCGGTTATACAGGATGCGGCGGTTAAGCGGCCACGCCCATGCCCAACCCAGCGTATTGCCAAGGCCGGACGGGTCGGCGTTGTCGCGACGCGCCATCTGGTTGCCTTCCTGCGTCCAGCTACCGGCGAAGATCCAGCAGCCGCTGGACGTCGTACCGTCATCGCGCAGCTGCGCGAACGAGCTGAGCTGTTGGCCTTTCTTGACGATCACCGCACCGGTTGCCGGGTCGATAATGTCTGCCAGCGCTTTACCGTTGCTCTCCATGGCGATTTCTTCCGACGCTGGTTCATGCGGAGTGGAGTAGTTCCACGTCATGTTCAGCACCGGCTCCGGCGTTGGGCCCCCTTGTTCGGCGTACATCTTACGCAGGCGTAAGAAGATACCGGCGAGGATCTCACCATCGGTGGTCGCCATTCCCGGGGCGTCCGCGCCTTTCCAGTGCCACTGCAGCCAGCGACCGGAGTTGACGATAGAGCCGTTTTCTTCAGCGAAGCAGGTAGACGGCAGACGGAAGACTTCGGTCTGGATTTTCGACGGATCGACGTCGTTCGACTCACCGTGGTTTTGCCAGAAGGTGGACGTCTCGGTGTTGAGCGGGTCGATAGTCACCAGGAACTTCAGTTTTGACAGCGACGCGACAACCTTATTTTTATTCGGGAATGAGGCCACCGGGTTAAAGCCCTGGCAGATGTAGCCATTCACTTTGCCCTCGTTCATCATTTCGAAGTACTGCAGAACGTCGTAACCTTTATCCCACTTCGGCAGCCAGTCAAAGCCCCAGCTGTTTTCCGCCGTTGCTTTATCGCCAAAGAAGGCCTTCATCATAGAGACGAAGAATTTCGGGTAGTTACCCCAGTAGTTTACCTGGTCCTTCAACAGCGGTTTCGGCGTGTTGGCGGCGAGGTAGGTTTGCAGGTCGGTCTGCTTCTCGTTCGGCAGCGTCATATAGCCAGGCAGGCTCTGCGACAGCAGTCCTAAGTCGGTGAGACCCTGGATATTGGAGTGACCGCGCAGGGCGTTTACGCCGCCGCCTGCCATCCCCATATTACCGAGCAGCAGCTGGATCATCGCCATGGTACGGATGTTCTGCGCGCCGATGGAGTGCTGCGTCCAGCCTAACGCGTACAGGAACGACGCGGTTTTATCATGCGCGCTGGTTTCAGCGATGTACTCGCAGACTTTAAGGAAGTCGGCTTTTGGCGTTCCGCAGATATTTTCGACTACTTCTGGAGTGTAGCGGGAAACGTGCTGCTTCAGTAAATTCCAGACGCAGCGCGGGTGCTGCAGCGTGGTATCGCGTTTAGCAAAGCCGTTCTCATCCAGCTCATAGTTCCAGGATGTTTTGTCGTACTTGCGGGCTTCCGCATCGTAGCCGCTGAACAGACCGTCTTCAAAGCTATAATCTTCACGCACGATCAGGCTGGCGTTGGTATAGGCTTCAGTGTATTCACGGTTAATTTTTTCATTGTTCAACAGGTACAGGATGACGCCTGACAAGAAGGTGATGTCAGTACCAGAACGAATTGGGGTATAGAAATCAGCCACCGCCGCGGTACGCGTAAAACGCGGATCGATCACAATCAGCTTCGCGCCGTTGTGAATTTTGGCTTCCATCGCCCAGCGGAATCCAACCGGGTGAGCTTCAGCGGCGTTGCCGCCCATCACCACGACGAGATTGGCGTTCTTGATGTCGACCCAGTGGTTGGTCATCGCACCGCGACCAAATGTTGGAGCAAGACTTGCTACCGTTGGTCCGTGTCAGACGCGTGCCTGGTTGTCGACCGCGAGCATACCGAGCGCGCGGGTAAATTTCTGGGTTAAATAACCGGTTTCGTTACTGGATGCGGAGGCGCATAGCATACCGGTTGTCAGCCAACGGTTAACGGTGATGCCTTCGCTATTTTGTGCGACAAAGTTAGCGTCGCGGTCCTCTTTCATCAGCTTAGCGATGCGGTCAAACGCTTCGTCCCAGCTGATTTGCTGCCATTTATCGGAACCTGGTGCGCGATATTCTGGAAACTTCAGGCGGCTTTCGGAATGGATAAAGTCCACCAGACCGGCCCCTTTCGGGCAGAGCGCACCACGGTTGACCGGATGGTCCGGGTCACCTTCGATATGGAAGATAGACGCTTTGGCGTTTTTCGCGCCGTCGCCGAGGCTGTACATCAATAGCCCACAGCCGACGGAACAGTAAGTGCAGGTGTTACGGGTTTCGCGGGTGCGCAGTAGCTTGTACTGCCGTGTTTCCGCGAGCGCTAAACCGGGCGCAAAGCCCAGCGCCGCTGCCGTGGTTCCTGCCATACCGCCAGCGCAGATCTTAAAGAACTGCCTTCTGCTGACCTGCATGGTTCGCTCCTTGTTTCGACATTGTCACATATAGTTTTTTACTTTGCGGTAAGGGCCGCAAAGGTTCAGAATCAGGGATAATTTCCCTCGTTCCCGGAGGGATTTAAACAGAATACCACATTGTGTGTATGCCTGTTCCAATACGGTTAAGACAAAGTGAACAAGAAGCCTCTTCAACAAATCGAAAATGTGACGAATATCACAGGTTGCCGCCAGGTATTGCTGTGGAAACGTGAAAATTTGCAACATCCTCAACCAGACGAGTTAGCTGAAGAGGTACCCGTTGCCCTGGTCTATAACGGTATCTCGCACGTGGTGATGATGGCGACGCCGAAGGATTTAGCGCAGTTTGCGGTGGGGTTTTCCTTATCCGAAGGGATTATAGAAAACCGAAGCGAGATTTATGGCATAGATATCGTTCAGGCCTGTAACGGTCTGGAAGTGCAAATCGAACTGTCCAGCCGCCGCTTTATGGGTCTGAAAGAGCGCCGTCGCGCGCTGGCCGGGCGCACCGGCTGCGGCGTTTGCGGCGTAGAGCAGCTCAATGATGTTGGTAAACCCGTGCAGCCGTTGCCTTTTACCCAAACGTTCGAGCTGGCGAATCTCGATCGCGCGCTGGCGCACTTGCATGATTTCCAGCCGATTGGCAGGCTTACCGGCTGTACCCACGCTGCGGCATGGATAAAGCTTTCCGGCGAGCTTGCGGGTGGCCACGAAGACGTTGGCCGTCACGTAGCGCTGGATAAGCTCCTCGGACAGCGCGCGGAATCTGAAGCCGCTTGGCTAAATGGCGCGGTGTTAGTTTCCAGCCGCGCCAGCTATGAAATGGTGCAAAAGGCAGCCATGTGCGGGGTGGAAATTTTGTTTGCGGTCTCTGCCGCGACCACGCTGGCGGTGGAAGTTGCCGAGCGCTGCAACCTGACGCTGGTGGGATTCTGCAAGCCGGGCAGGGCGACCATCTATACGCATCCGCAGCGGTTAATTGCCGGTTAAATTTAAGTCAATTTTTTTGAATGATGACAACAAATCCTTCCGCTTTTTGTTTGGCGATGTGAGGGCTATTATTTATCACATCAAGGCACGGCGCCTTATCAAAACAACTAACGTAAAGGGTTTATATCATGAAAAGCATCAAAACTTTTGTTGCAGTTATCGCTCTGGCCGCTTCTTTTGGTTCTTTCGCTGCCGAAACTGTCACCGCTACCGCAACAACGATGGACGGTGCAGAAGCGAAAATCGCCGCTCAGGCCGAGGCTGCTGGCGCATCTTCCTATAAAATTACCGAAGCCTTTACCGGTAACCGCGTACACATGACCGCGGAACTGAATAAATAAGCTTAAAAGATACTGTCGAAAGAGCGCCTTAGGGGCGCTTTTAGCGTATCCCCGCCATCCGCAGCAGCGCCGTTACCACGGCGGCAGCGATAATCACCACGATCAGCGGCATTTTACGCCAGGCGAGGAATACCGCGAAGCCAACGCCCACGACTCGGGCCATGCCGGCAAAGCTCTCGCCTTCATAAAAGGTGGTCGCCAGCGCCACGGCAAAAAGTAGCACTGTCGCCGCATCCGAAAGCAGCGCCTGAGAACGCTCGGAAAACGCCAGCCGATTTCCCAACTTCGCCCCGCCTAAACGCATCAGGTAGGTCCCCAGCGACAGAATCGCGATACCGGCGATAAAAAGCGTCATATTGCCCATTATTTTTTCCTCGTCAGCAGGCCAAACAGCGACAGTAAAACCGGCAGGCCAACCGGCGTAAAAGGCACGGCGGCCAGCGATAGCGCCGCTCCGCTACAGGCGCGGATAAGCGTGGTGCGGTTTTTAAATGCCGGTATAACCAAAGCCAGTAAAATCGCCGGGAAAACCGCATCAAGGCCGATAGTCTCCGGTGCCGGGAGCAGTTTGCCGACGCCTGCGCCCAATAGCGCTCCCAAAGGCCAGATCAGCGCCACGCCCAGGCCGCACAGCCAGTAGGCCGCCCGGCGCTGCTCGGGGGGTTTCTGCGACAGGCCAAATACCACGCTTTCATCGTTCATAATGTGGCAGCCGAGGAAGCTGGCGGCGCGCTGACCAACCAGGTCACGAACCGTCACGCCGAAGGGAATATGGCGTGCGTTGACCAGCAAACCGGCCGCCGCGGCCGCCAATGGATTACCGCCGCTGGCGACAATGCCGATAAACATAAACTCCGAAGCGCCCGCCAGGACGCTGACCGAAAGCACAAAGGGCACCCAAATTGGGAAGCCGTAAGCGATGGCCAGCGAGCCATAGGACATCCCGACGATGCCTACCGCGAGGCAGACCAGAAAAATTGCTTTGATGGTGTCGCCTTTAAGACTGGCGAAGTGATTTTTCATACTCTTTAGCCATATCGAACGAATTTTCATTATAATGAACGCAACAGAATCGCATTTCAAGGCGAACGAATCGTTCGTTATAAAAAACATGGAGCGCTGTATGACTCAGCCAATTAGCCTGATTGCCAAAAGTCTGGTGCGCGAACGCGCGCGTACCGGACTGTCTCTCGCTGAAGTTGCGCGGCGAGCGGGGATCGCCAAGTCAACGTTATCGCAGCTGGAGTCCGGCAACGGTAACCCGAGTCTGGAAACGCTCTGGGCGCTTTGCGTGGCCCTCGATATTCCTTTTGCCCGACTGCTGGAGCCGCAGGTGAATACCACCCAGGTGATCCGCCGCGGCGAAGGGACGAAAGTGGTGGCCGAGCAGGCAAACTATCAGGCGATTTTACTGGCTGCCTGTCCGCCGGGCGCAAGGCGCGACATCTATCTACTGCTGACCCAGCCGGGAGCTGACCGCATTTCTCACCCTCATCCGCCGGGCTCGGTAGAGCATATTATTATCACCCAGGGACGCGCGCGGGTCGGCCTGACGGAGGCGCCGGAAGAGCTGGGGGAGGGGGATTACATCTGCTATCCCGCCGATCGGGAGCACGTTTTCCAGGCGCTGGAGCCGGACACCCAGGCGCTGCTGGTCGCCGAGCAGAATCAGTGATGGCGGTAAGCTGGACGCCATGGCCGTATTGCGGGACACTAACCGCAATTTCCCGCGAAGACAGAGATACTTATGTCGCTGAAAGCCATTGCTAAAGAACTTGGGATCTCGGTCACTACCGTCAGCCGCGCGTTAAACGGCTATGACGATGTGTCGCAGGAGACGCGCGCCCGCGTGGAGGCTGAAGCGCAGCGTCGCGGGTACCGGCCAAACACTTTCGCCCGTCGCCTGAAAATGGGCAAAATTGACGCCGTTGGTCTGGTGTTTCCCGTGCGTCCCGCGCCGCTGAATAACAACGTCTTTCTGGAGATGGTGGGCGAAATCAGCCATGAGCTGGCGCGCTATGAGATTGATTTACTCCTGATTGCCGATGATGAACAGTCCGACAAGCACGGCTATATGCGTATGGTGCAGAGCCGACGCGTCGATGCGCTGATCGTTGCGCACACCCTCGACGACGACCCGCGCCTGATCCAGCTACTCTCCTCCGGTTTCCCGTTTCTTGCCCTCGGCCGTAGCCGTCTGCCGCAACCCTACGCCTGGTTTGATTTCGATAACCAGGCCGGGACGTACCGCGCCACCCGTCATCTGATTAGCCAGGGTCACCGGCGTATCGCTCTGCTGAGCGAAAATAACAATCAGGCTTTTATTACCCAGCGCCGCAACGGTTACCTGGAGGCGCTGCGCGAAGCGGGCCTGGCGGAAACCTGGCTGCGCAGCGTGTCACCAACCCGTCGCGCTGGGTTTCATGCGACGATGGAGCTGCTGCGTTTGCCCGAACCGCCCACGGCCATAGTCACCGATTGCAACACCCATGGCGACGGCGCGGCGATGGCGCTGGCCCAGCTCGGACGACTTACCGGCGAAAATCGCGTTTCGCTGGTGGTTTACGACGGCTTGCCGCAGGACAGCATCATTGAAACCCCGGTCGGTGCGGTGATTCAATCCACCCGGCAGGGCGTTGGCCACCAGATAGCCAGTATGGTTCGCCGCTTAATCGCCGGCGACGATCTTGCCTCTCTCCAGGTACTCTGGCAGCCGGAATTCATCCCCGGCGAAACCGCCTGATTCCCTTTTAATCAGATTAATTTCCTGAACTCGATCACGTATCCGAAACGTTTTGGTTGGCTTCCGAAACGTTTCGGATCAACAGTAAGGCATTCCTTGTTATGGAGATGCCTGATGTCTGATTCTATTTTACGTCTGCAAAGCGCAGCGGCTGATGTGGTGATAAAAACCCATCCGTTCGCCGAAATTATCTACTGGGGGCCGCATTTAAGCCATTTTTCGCCGCAGGATGCGGCCAGTATCGCCCGTCCGGTGGCCAATGGTCGCCTTGATGTGGATTCACCGGTGACCTTAATGGCTGAACTGGGTCACGGTCTGTTTGGTGCGCCGGGCATCGAAGGCCACCGCCAGGGGCTGGACGCTTCGCCGATGTTCACCACCACCGAGGTGGTACAGGATGGGCAGAATTTAACCATCATCAGTGAAGACGCGCAGGCAGGCCTGCGGTTATGCAGTGAAATCCAGCTTGATAGTAGCGGCGTGCTGAGCGTTCGCCATGGCCTGACTAACCTGCGCGCGCAGCTGTGGCAGGTGGAGCGTCTGGCCGTCACGCTCCCGATTGCCGAGCGCGCCCGCGAAGTGATGGCCTTTCATGGCCGCTGGATCCGTGAATTCCAGCCTCACCGACTGGTACTTGAGCATGACAGCTTTGTACTGGAAAACCGCCGCGGAAGAACTTCTCACGAGCATTTCCCGGCGCTGATCACCGGTAGTAAAGCCTTTAGCGAAATGCAGGGCGAAGTGTGGGGCGTGCATCTCGGCTGGAGCGGTAACCATCGTCTGCGGGCGGAGGTGAAAACCGACGGTCGCCGCTACCTGCAGGCGGAAGCGCTCTATCTGGCGGGCGAAATGGCGCTGGCGGAAGGCGAAACGCTGTGGACGCCGAACCTCTACGCCAGCTATTCAGCGCAAGGGCTGAACGGCATGAGCCAGCAGTTCCACCGCTATCTGCGCGAACAGATCATTCGCTTCCCGGACAACAAACCGCGCCCGGTGCATCTCAATACCTGGGAAGGGATCTATTTCGACCACGACCCGCTGTACATCATGCGCATGGCGGATGAGGCCGCGGCGCTGGGAGTTGAGCGCTTTATCATTGATGACGGCTGGTTTAAAGGGCGCAACGACGACTGGGCGGCGCTCGGCGACTGGTATCTCGATGAAAACAAATACCCCCACGGCCTGACCCCGGTTATCGACCACGTGAAGTCGCTGGGGATGGAGTTTGGCATCTGGGTGGAGCCAGAGATGATTAACCCAAACTCCGATTTGTACCGTGCGCATCCGGACTGGCTGCTGGCGCTGCCGGGCTACACGCCGATTCCCGGGCGTCATCAGTTTGTCCTGAACCTGAATATTCCAGAAGCCTTTGATTATCTGCTGGAACGGATGAGCTGGCTGCTGGGCGAGCACGCCGTGGACTATGTGAAGTGGGATATGAACCGCGAGCTGGTGCAGCCAGGGCATAACGGCAAAGCCGCCGCCGATGCGCAAACCCGTCAGTTTTATCGTCTGCTGGATACGCTGGTGGCCCGCTTCCCGCATATTGAATTTGAGTCCTGCTCCTCCGGCGGCGGGCGTATCGACTATGAGGTGCTGAAGCGCAGCCATCGCTTCTGGGCTTCCGACAATAACGATGCTCTGGAGCGCAACACCATTCAGCGCGGCATGAGCTACTTCTTCCCGCCGGAAGTGATGGGCGCGCACATCGGCAATCGCCACTGCCACGCCACTTTCCGCCAGCACAGCATTGCGTTTCGCGGCCTGACGGCGCTGTTCGGCCATATGGGGCTTGAGCTGGATCCGGTGAGCGCCGACGAGCAGGAACGCGCGGGCTATCGCAAATACGCGGCGCTGCATAAACAGTGGCGCGATGTCATTCATCACGGCGTGCAGTGGCGTATTGATATGCCGGACGCCACAACCCTCGCGCACGGCGTGGTGAGCGAAGACCAGAGCCGGGCAATTTTCCTCGTCAGCCAGCTGGCGATGCCGGATTACACCCTGATGGCGCCGCTGCGCGTGGCGGGGCTGGAAGCGGGAGCCCGCTATCAGATAACGCTGCTTGACCATCCGAACATTCAGATTACCGGAGAGGGCGGCCATACGATGCGTAAGCTGCCGGAATGGATGACGACGCCGCAGATCGTCAGCGGCGAGTGGCTGCAACAGGCGGGTCTGGCGCTGCCCATCCTCGATCCGGAAAGCGCTATTTTGATTGGCCTGCAACGCGTGTGATGGCGACGGGCCGCGCGTCGGCCCTTATTGAGGAATACACCATGAACCCGACCGTCTGTACCCATAAAAACAACCCCAATTTCTGGATTTTCGGGCTGTTCTTTTTTCTCTACTTTTTCATTATGGCCACCTGCTTTCCGTTTTTGCCAATCTGGCTATCGGACGTCATCGGCCTGAATAAAACCGAGACCGGCATTGTTTTCTCCAGCCTGTCGCTGTTTGCCATCTGTTTTCAGCCAATTCTGGGCGTGATCTCCGATAAGCTCGGGCTAAAAAAGCATCTGATGTGGATCGTGACCGTGCTGCTGGTGCTGATCGCGCCTTTTTTCCTCTACGTTTTTGCGCCGCTGCTGAAAACCAATATCTGGCTTGGCGCGCTGAGCGGCGGGGCCTACATTGGCTTTGTTTTCTCCGCCGGAGCCGGGGCGATGGAAGCCTATATCGAACGCGTGAGCCGCAATAGCGGTTTTGAGTATGGTAAGGCGCGTACGTTTGGCTGTCTCGGCTGGGCGCTGTGCGCGACAACGGCGGGAATGTTGTTCAGCGTGAACCCCGAGTGGGTGTTCTGGATGGGGTCGGCCGCTGCGCTGGTGCTGGTCGTGCTGGTCGCTATCGCTAAACCGCAGGCCAGCCAGAGCGCGCAGGTGATGGATTCACTGGGGGCTAACCGTTCCGCGGTTGATTTAAAAACCGCCTTACGCATGTTTCGCCAGCGCAAAATGTGGATGTTTATCCTGTACGTGGTTGGCGTCGCCTGCGTATATGACGTTTTCGATCAGCAGTTTGCCACCTTCTTTAAAACCTTTTTTGCCACGCCGGAAGCCGGGACTCGCGCCTTTGGTTTTGCGACCACCGCCGGGGAAATATGCAACGCTATTATTATGTTCAGCTCGCCGTGGATTATTAACCGCATCGGCGCGAAAAATACGCTGCTGATTGCCGGGATGGTGATGGCAGCAAGAATGGTTGGTTCTTCGTTCGCCACGACGGCTGCGGAAGTGGTGGCCCTGAAAATGCTCCACGCGCTGGAGGTGCCGTTCCTGCTGGTCGGCGCATTTAAATATATTACCGGCGTGTTTGATGTCCGCCTGTCGGCGACGATTTATCTGGTTGGTTTCCAGTTTTCCAAACAGGTGGCAGCGATCTTCCTCTCCGCTTTTGCCGGGAATATGTATGACCGAATCGGCTTCCAGGATACCTATATGATCCTCGGCGGAATAGCGCTGGCCGTCACGCTAATATCCGCCTTTACCTTATCGGGTAAGGCAAAATCGGAAAATATTAGCGATAACGCCATGACGGTTTAGCCAACAGAGCAATTATTCACCGTGACAGGAGCGGTTTATATGATGGATATGAAAGCAAGAATGAACAGCGGCGAGCTGTATATTGATTCAGGGTATGGTTTACCGCAGCAGCGGCTGATGGGCAAGGCGCGAGCCTATGAATACAATCACTCGTACCCATTTAATCAGGAATTAAGAAACGACATTATTCAGCGCATGTTTGCCCGCGTAGGTAAAGAGTGCTGGATAGAACCACCGATAAATATTGCCTACGGAACGCATACCTCCATCGGCGATAATTTTTACGCAAACTTTAATCTGACGCTGGTCGATGATGCCGAGATTATTATTGGCGATAACGTGATGTTTGCGCCCAACGTAACGATTTCAACCGCCGGTCACCCGATACATCCGGATCTGCGCCATACGCAGCAGCAGTTCTCTCTACCGGTGGTTATTGAAGACGGCGTCTGGCTGGGGACGGGGGTGATTATCAACCCTGGCGTCACCATCGGGAAAAACTCGGTGATTGGCGCCGGAAGCGTGGTAAACCGTTCTATACCGGCGAATGTGGTGGCCGCAGGAGTGCCTTGCCGGGTATTAAGAGAAATCACCGATGAGGATAAAAATAAATATCAGCTGTTTACGGGGTGATATTAAAAGCAATGACCGATGAGTAACTGGCTCAGGTTACCGCTCCGTGAGCCACATTAAATGCGGTGCCGGATAAGCATTAGAACTATCCGGCACAATGAGATTTACTCCAGATAAAACACCTCTTTAAGCTCTGCGCTCAGCGGGCTGTTATCCGGGTTTGCTGGCATCACATCGCGCATGTGCCGCCACCAGCGCTGGCATACCTCGGTACTGGCGACGGCGTTCCAGCGCGCTTCGGATTCAATCTCCACCGTGGCGAACAGCAGGTTACGTTGTTTATCGAGATAAATCGCGTAATGGTGCGCGCCGTGGGCCTTCAGCACCGCTTCCAGCTCCGGCCAGATGGGGTTATGGCGGCGCTGATACTCTTCATGCGCCTCAGGGTTTACCTGCATCACGAAAGCTTTGCGGATCATAGTGCCTCCAGATAGAGTTCGCGGACTTCATCGCGGCTGGCGGTGCGCGGGTTGCACGGCGCACATGGGTCGGCCAGCGCTTTGTCCAGCCAGCCTTCGATATCCTCTTTGCTGACGCCAAGCTGGCTAAAGCCCTGCGGGATACCCACGCGTTTGCTCAGAGCGCGGATGGCGTTGATTGCCTCCATGCTGGCGGCTTCATCACCCATGCCGCGGGTATCGACGCCCATCGCCTGCGCCACGCGGGCAAAACGCGCCACGGCGTTCGGGCGATTAAAATTTTCGATGATCGGTAGCAGGATGGCGTTACACACGCCGTGCGGCAGGTTATGGGTGGCGCCCGGCTGGTGGGCCAGCGCGTGCACCAGGCCGAGACCGGCGCTGTTAAACGCCATACCCGCCAGATACTGGCCAAACGCCATCTGTTCGCGGGCTTCAAGATTGTGTCCGTCGTCCACGGCTTGCGGCAGCCACAGGTTGATCAGGCGAATCGCTTCCAGGGCGTTGGCATCGGTCAGCGGGTGCGCGCCAACGGAAACAAAGGCTTCAATGGCGTGAGTCAGGGCATCCATGCCGGTGGCAGCGGTAATTGACGGCGGAATATCCAGCATCACGCTGGCGTCATCAACGGCGATATCGGGGATGATATTCGGGTCGATAATCACCTCTTTCACCTGGCGATCGGTGTCGATAATCACCGCGTTGCTGGTCATCTCCGCCGCCGTTCCGGCAGTGGTGTTGATCGCCACCAGCGGCACGCCGGCGTTTTTCACTTTACCGACGCCGGAGTAGGCGGTTGATGGTCCGGGGTTAGCGGTGAGGATTTTTACCGCTTTAGCGGTATCGATCGGGCTGCCGCCGCCAAAGGCGATAAGGTAATCGCACCCGGCCTCCCGATACGCCGCGTAGCCTTTTTGCACCAGCGCCTCGGTAGGGTTGGGGAATACCTCGTCAAACAGATGGTAAGACATCTGCTGTTCATCCAGCGCGGCGAACAGGCTGTCCAGCAGTCCCAGCTTCACCAGCTGGCCATCGGTGACGATCAGCGCTTTGCCCCAGCGTTTGCCCGCCACCAGCTTGACCATGTCGCCGATTGCGCCCGCGCCGTGGAAGCTGATTTTGGGTAGTGCCAACATAAAACTCATGATAATTCTCCTTAATGTTGATTTGGGTAATCCGTTTCCCTTCACCCGCCCCGGGTCGCGGCTGGCGCCGCCTTGCCCGGCTACAGGTTCACTGTCGTCTGCGGGCCGGTAGCCCGGACAGGTGCGTAGCACCGCCTCCGGGATTGAGGGGAAGGGGGAAATTAAATTCGTCTTCGCTGCATCATCCGGCGGGTAATAATCGGCAGCGAGATCACCACAATCAGCATCGTGCCGATGATGATCGACATCACGATCCCCGGTACGTTGAGCAGGCTCAGGCCAAACGTCACCAGCCCCATCAGGAAAGCGGCGATAATCACCCCCACCATGCTGCCGGAACCGCCGAGAATATTGACGCCGCCGAGCACCGCCATGGTGACGACCGCCAGCTCCCAGCCCATCGCCAGCGTCGGGCGGGTACTGCCGAGCCTTGAGGTCAGGAGGACTGCCGCCAGCCCGGCCATCAGTCCGACCAGCGCAAACAGCACCAGATTGTGGCGCTTAACGTTGATCCCGGAGAACCATGCCCCGGTCGGGTTATTGCCGATGGCGTAGGTCCGGCGGCCAAAGTTGGTTTTATGCAGCAGGAAGGTAAAGGCGGCGGCGAGAAGGATAAACAGCGCAAACTCAAAAGAGAGCGCCCCCCACACGTAGCCCTGACCAAACCAGGCGAAGCTGTCCGGGTAGTGATTGAGCGCCTTGTCGCCCAGCAGAATGTAGGTTATCCCGCGATACAGGCTCATGGTGCCGATGGTGATGACGATCGACGACAGGTTAAAGCGCGTCACCAGGATACCGTTGAACAGGCCGCACAGCAGCCCCACGCCCAGCCCGACGACTACCAGCAGCGGCGTATCTATACCCGCCGCCGCGCAGAAGCCCATCGCCGTTGAGCTTAGCGCCATCGTTGAGGCCACCGAGAGGTCTATCTCTCTGGCGATAATCAGCATCGCCATCGGCAGCACGATGATCGCTTTTTCGGTAAAGTTAAACGTGGCGTCCGACAGGTTCCAGATGTTAAGGAACCAGGGGGATGCCAGGGCATTAACCACGAATATCGCCAGAGTCACCGCCAGCAGAAACCCTTCCCAGCACAGCAGACGGCGCAGCGGCGACGGCGCGGCCGGGGCGCTTTTCATCTCTTCAGATATCATCATTTTGCTCATGATTTCACCGCCTGTTTCTGCCGGGCTAACGCCGCGTTGCGCAGGATTAACCGCCCGTGACCTTTATTGCCGCGCTCGTTAAGCAGCACCGCAATGACGATAACCGCGCCGGAAATCGCCATTTGCCAGAACGGTGAAATGCCGATCACCGGCAGGGCGTTATTGATAACGCCGAGGAACAGCGCCCCGCACAGGCAGCCGAGTACGCGACCAGTCCCGCCCATGGTGCTGATGCCGCCGATAACGCAGGCGGCGACCACCTGCAGTTCAAAACCGTTGGCGACATCGACATAGGCGACGGCGAAGCGCGAGATCCACAGATAGCCGCAGAATCCGGCCAGCGCGCCGGAGAGGCAGAAGCTGACGAACTGCATTTTCCCGGCGTTAATGCCGGTGTAGTAGGCTGCCGTCGCGTTGCCTCCTGCTGTGTACAGGGCCCGGCCGGTGCGGCTGTAGAGCAGGAAATAGCCCACCAGCAAAAGTGCGGCGATGGCGCACCAGCTCAGCAGCGGCAGCCCCAGCAGCGAGGCGCGCGGCAGGCCGAGAAAGTCGGCGCTCATCTGGTGCGAGTTCACCCAGCCGCCGTCGGAGAGCAGGAAAATAATCCCCCGGTAAATGCTCATGGTGCCCAGCGTCACTACGATGGCCGGGATGCCGAGCCGCCAGACCAGCAGGCCGTTAATCATCCCCATTAACAAACCAAGCAGAGTCGCCAGCGCCAGCAGCGCCACCACCGGGATACCCGGATAGTGAGCGTTGAGCAGGGCGACGATCATTCCGGTCAGCGCCAGATTGGCGGCCATCGACAGATCGATGCCTTTGGTGAGCAGCACCATCATCTGCCCGAGGGCGAGGATGATCAGAATGGCGGTGTCGTTAAACATCTCCACCAGATTGCCCGGCGAGATGAACGACGGCGCCCGGCTGCCGATAGCGCCGATCATCAAAATGATGACCGCCGCCAGCAGCGCTTCGCGGTGTTTAAGCAGCTGTTTGCCCATTACGCTGCCTCCTGATTCACGCCGCTGGCGGCGCTGACGATGGTTTCCGCCGTCGCTTCACCGGCGCGATACTCGGCCACCATCAGCCCCTCGTGCATGACGATAATCCGGTCGGCCATACCCATCACTTCCGGCAACTCCGAAGAGACCATAATGACCGCCAACCCCTGGCTGACCAGCTCGGACATAAACTGGTGCACCGCCGCTTTGGAACCGATATCGATGCCTTTGGTCGGCTCGTCGAGAATAATCACCTCGGGATGGGTCGCCAGCCATTTGCCGATCACCACTTTTTGCTGATTGCCGCCGGAAAGGGTCTCCACCGCCTGCCGCCAGCTAAAGGCTTTGACCTGTAAGCGCGAAGCGTACTCATCCGCCAGCCGCCATTCGCGGGCGTCGTTAAGTATTCCACTGGGGTTGAGTTTACTGAGCTGCGGCAGGCTGATGTTCTGGGCGATCGGCAGGGCGATAATCGCTCCCTGCTTCTGCCGCTCTTCCGGCACGCAGACGATACCGGCTCTGATGGCGTCGGCTGGCTGACGAAAGCGCATCGTCTCGCCCTTCAGCACGATGTCGCCGGAAGAGGGATGCGAAGCTCCGCAGAGCGCCTGAATCAGCTCGGTGCGCCCGGCGCCGACCAGGCCATAAAAGCCCAGGATTTCTCCCTTGCGCAGGCTGAAATTGATATGGGCAAACTCGGTGGGGTGGCAGAGGTCTTTCACCTCCAGCACCGTTTCCCCTGGCGTACAGTCGACTTTCGGATAGGTTTGGGTAATTGCGCGACACACCATCATTGCCACCATCCGCTCTTCGGTGATGTCGTTAATCGCGCCGGAGCTGACGTACACGCCGTCGCGCAGGATGGTGTAGTAGTCCGCCAGCTCGAAAATCTCATCGAACTTATGCGAGATAAAAAGAATCGCTTTGCCGTCCTGCTTCAAGCGCTCAACGATTTGATAAAACTCCAGAATTTCATGCTGCGAGAGCGCCGCCGTCGGCTCATCGAGGATCACCACCTGGGCTTCAAAGGAGAGCGCCCGGGCAATGGCCACCATATGGCGCTGGGCGATGCTGAGGGTTTTCAGCGTCGCGCGCGGGTCAATCTGCACCTCAAGGCGGTTGAGGATTTCACTGGCTTTACGGTGCATCGCGGGCCAGTCGAGCCTCTTCAACAGTCCGCGATGCAGATACTGGCCGACGAAGATATTTTCGCTGACCGAGAGTTCGTCGAACAGCACGGTTTCCTGGTGAATGGCGGTGATCCCGACCTTATGCGCTGACTCCGGGGTCGGCAGTTGGATAGGGATAGCTTTATAGAGAATCTCGCCCTCTTCCGGCTGATAAATGCCGGTCATCACTTTGACCAGCGTGGATTTGCCCGCGCCGTTTTCACCGATTAAGGCGGTCACTTTGCCGGGCCAGAGATCGAGCTGCACGTTTTCAAGGGCGCGCACACCGGGAAAAACCTTGGTGATGCCCTTCAGCGACAGCAATGGGATGGATGCTGACATGATAGTTCTCCGTAAAATCGCCCCTCACCCTAACCCTCTCCCCAAAGGGGCGAGGGGACTGTTCGGCGCTCCCTGATAGCATTACGCAGAGGGCCTGACTTTCTCCCTCTCCCTTTGGGAGAGGGCCGGGGTGAGGGAACAGGGATTAGAAAATTTTCGAGAACTTATCGATGTTGCTGGCATCGTAGACGAACGGCTCGGCCATCGCGCCGTTACCGTCGGCGTCGAGCTTCACTTTGCCCAGCTTGCCCATATTGGCTTCGGTTTTGGTCGCCGTACCTTTGACTAAATCGTCGGCCAGATACGTGGCGGCGTAGCCGAGGTCAATCGGGTTCCAGATGGCGAAGCTTTTGCTGGCGCCGGACTTAATCGCTCCGGCCATTTCCGACGGCAGCCCCAGCCCGGTCACGTACACCTTGCCGATTTTGCCCTGATCCTTCACCGCCTGCGCAGCGGCAACAATGCCCACCGATGACGGCGAAACAATGACTTTCAGGTCCGGATATGATTTCAGCAGGCCCACCGCTTCGCGGTAGCTTTTATCCGACAGATCGTCACCGTAGGCGACGGTGACCAGATTGACGGACGGGTACTGCCGCAGCACCTTTTTCATCTCCTCAATCCAGATGTTCTGATTCGTGGAGGTGGGGGTGGCGCTTAAAATCGCCACATCGCCTTTTTCCACGTTCAGCGCTTTCAGCGCATCGACGGCGAGCTTAACGTTGGTTTCGCCAATCAAGGCGTTATTGGATGGATTCAGATGGATCTGGCGGCCCGCCGGCGCGACGCCGGAGTCCCAGGAGACCACCTTAATACCGCGCTGCATCGCTTTCTTCAGCACCGGTACCACGGCGTCGGGATCGTTAGCGGAAATGGCGATCGCGTCTACCCCCTGGGCGATCAAGCCATTGAGCACTTCGATCTGCGCTTCGGCGGTGGTGGTGGGGCCGGTATAGATCACTTTGACATCGCCTAACTCTTTGGCCGCCTCCTGTGCGCCAACGTTCGCTGCTTCGAAGAATCCATTTCCCAATGATTTCGCCACGAGGGCGATTTTAACTTCGGCTAAAGCGGAACCGGACAACGCCAGGATGGCAACGGTGAGGATCAAGCTTGTCTTTGTTTTCATTGCTTTTACTCCACATGAGTTAGTTTTGTAGGGTTTGCAGGTGATGTTTCGCCCCGTCTCGGTGAGCGGGGCGCGATGTTGTTATTGATAAAGGTCTAACGCGGACTGCATCGGTTGAACGTTGAAGCGTTTGCCAAGGGCTACCAGCTCTTCGCGGGTGATGGTTTGTTTCATCCCGCCCATTGAATAGACTTTCACCAGCACTTCGGCGGATTTCTCGGCGGTATCGATCAGGCCGAAGGTTTCATCCAGATTGGGGCCGCTGCCGAAAACGCCGTGGAACGGCCACAGCACCAGCGAGTGTTTCTGCATCGCCTCAGCGGTGGCCTGGCCGATTTCGTCGGTGCCCGGCACCATCCACGGCAGAATGCCGACGCCATCCGGGAAGACTACCAGGCATTCGGTGCTGCCTTCCCACAGCTTACGGGTGAACAGATCGCTGTTGTTCTCCAGCACGTAGGTCAGGGCAATCAGGTTAGTGGCGTGGCAGTGCATGATCACCCGGTCTTTGCCGTTGGTCAGCTTGATGCGCTCGCTGTGCGACAGGAAATGCGCCGGCAGCTCGGAAGTGGGCACTGCGTCGTTGGTCAGGCCCCACAAAATGTGGTATCCCGCACCGTCGCTGTCGACTTTCACCACGCCGAGGTTCGCCGCCGGGTCGAGCTGGACGTTACGAAAGAATTTACCGGAACCGGTGACGATAAACGGCTGGTTGGCCAGCGTTGGCATCGGCTGGCTCAGGGCGATATAGCGCGGTTTAGCGTGGAAATCCGCCGCGTAGGGTTCAATATCCGCTTCGTCCAGGCGCAGCGTCAGGTTACCGCCGTTGCGCTCGTCCCAGCCTTTCAGCCAGGCGTCGGAAGTGGCTTTAATCATGCCCTGGACGAACCAGGCGTCGATAATGGTCTGCATAGTCTTGTCTTTCCTGTTGATTCGGCGCGGGGTTGGCCCCTCGCCCTGAATATGTGCGAGTCCCCGGATTGCGCCGTAAACGGCTTATCCGGGCTACCGGTTCGTAGCCCGGCCGCGACCCGGGGAACTCCAGGTATTACCCGCGCTGGCTCAGAACCGCCTTCTCGTAAGCGCGTACGTTATCCAGCCACTGGCTGCCCGCCGGCGTATCGTGACGCTGGCAGTACATCTCCCAGATGGCCTGCCACGGCAGGCACTTCTGCTCTTCCAGCAGCGCCAGACGGGCGGTGTAGTCGCCGTCGAGTTCCAGCTGACGCAGCTGCCCGGTTGGTTCCAGCAGGGCGCGCAGCAGCGCTTTCTTCATATTGCGGGTACCAATCACCCACGCCGCGATGCGGTTAATCGAAGCGTCGAAGAAATCGAGACCGATATGCACGCGGTCGAACAGGTCGTGGCGGATGATTTCGCTGGCGATAGCCTGGGTTTCGTCATCCAGCAGCACCACGTGGTCGCTGTCCCAGCGTACCGGACGGCTGACGTGCAGCAGCAGGCGCGGGATATAGAGCATGGCGGCGGAGATTTTGTCGGAGATGACCTCCGTCGGATGGAAGTGGCCGGCATCCAGGCACAGGGCGGTCTGGCGGCTGGTGGCGTAGCCCATATAGAACTCATTGGAGCCGACGGTGTAGCTTTCCGCGCCGATCCCAAACAGTTTGCTCTCTACGGCGTCAATATGATGCGCCGGATCCAGCTTCTCGCTGATCACTTCATCGAGCGCGTTCAGCAGGCGCTGGCGCGGCGCGAAGCGGTCAACGGTAATATCTTTCATGCCGTCCGGGATCCAGATATTCATCACCGACGGCGTGCCCAGCTGTTCGCCGAAGTAAGCGGAAATACGGCGGCTGGCCTTGCAGTGATCGATCCAGAACTGACGGATTTCATCGTTAGCGTGCGACAGCGTAAAACCGTCGGCGCTCAGCGGATGCGAGAAGCAGGAGGGGTTAAAATCCAGCCCCAGCTTGTTGGCTTTCGCCCACTCAACCCAGTTTTTAAAGTGCTCCGGCTTGATTTCATTACGCGGCACCGGCGCGTCGGACTCCAGATAGAGCGCGTGCAGGTTCAGACGTTTTGGCCCGGGGATCAGGCTCAGCGCCTGCTCAAGGTCGGCGCGCAGCTCGCTGGCGTTACGCGCTTTACCCGGATAGTTGCCGGTGGCTTGAATACCGCCGGTCAGGCTTCCTTCCGGATTTTCGAAACCGACGACATCATCGCCCTGCCAGCAGTGCATGGAAACGGGCAGGCGGTCCAGCTGGCGCAAGGCCTCTTCGACGTCCACGCCGACGCTGGCGTAGCGCTGTTTGGCAATTTCCCAGGCTTGTTCAAGTTGAGTGGTCATGCGCAAAGCTCCTTGTTCTGTTGTGGCTGAAACTGCGCAACGAAGCGGGCAATTTCATTTTCAGGATTAGGGGTAAAGGTGGTGAGAGCGTAGTTTTGTTGTACCACCTGACGGAATTCATCGACGTTGTTCAGCTCGTCCAGGGTCATCAGCTGGATGCCGATATTGCCGAGCGTCGAGGCCTCAACGGGGCCGGCAACTACGGTAATGCCGCAGGCGTCGGCGCAGAGCTGGTTAAGCAGCTCGTTCTGGCAGCCGCCGCCGACGATATGCAGCTGGCTGAACGGCTGACCGCGCAGCGCCGCCAGTTCGTTAAGCACCCGGGCATAAAGCAGCGCCAGGCTGTCGAAAATGCAGCGCGCCAGCTCGGCATCGTTGGCAGGAACCGGTTGCCCGGATTCGCGGCAGGCGGCCTGAATTTCCGCACTCATGTTGTCCGGATTGATAAAGCGGTCATCGTTGCAGTCGATGACGAAGCGGCAGGCTGGAAGCGCGGCGGTGCGCGCGATCAGCGCTGGCAAGTCGCTAATGTTTTGCTCTTTCAGCACCCGCTGCAGCAGCCACAAGCCCATAATATTTTTCAGCACCCGATAGCGACCTTCGGCACCGCCTTCGTTGGTGATATTGGCCCTTAGCGCCGCATCGCTGGTGCAGGGGGTTTTGCTTTCAAAACCCATCAGCGACCAGGTGCCGGAAGAGAGATACGCGGCGTTTTTGCTGGCCAGCGGCGAGGCGATAACCGCGCTGGCGGTATCGTGACTGGCGACGGCGACCACCGGGATATGATTACCCTGCGGGCAAATCCAGTGGCCAATAACGTTGCCGGGATGCGTCGGGGCACCAAACCACTCGCGCGGCGCGCCGCTCCAGCTCAGCAGCTCTTGATCCCAGCTATCGCTGTTGATATTGACCAGCTGCGTGGTGGTGGCGTTGGTGTATTCCCAGTTCATGTTGCCGGTCAGGCGGAAGCTAAAGTAGTCCGGGATCAGCAGCGCGTGTGCGGCCTGGCTAACCAGTTCCGGCTGCTGTTCAACCAGCGCGCGCAGCTGGTAAAGAGTGTTAAACGGCAGAAACTGAATGCCGCTGCGGCGATAGATTTCCGCCCGGCCCAGTTGTTCTTCGGCATGGCGCATCAGGCCCTGAGTGCGGGAATCGCGATAGGAAACCGGCAGGCCGACGCGCTGGCCCTGTTTATCCAGCAGCACATAATCCACGCCCCAGGTATCAATGCCGATGCTGTCGATCAGAATGCCCTGCTCGCAGACCTTCTCCAGACCGCGGCGAATTTCTCCTTCCAGGCTATCGAGATCCCAGCAGTCGAAGCCATCCACCTTCTGCAGGCTATTGGTAAAACGGTGAATTTCGCGTAGCGCCAGCGTCTGCTGGTCGGATGCATAGCTGGCGAGCATGACCCGCCCGCTGGAGGCGCCTAAATCGACGGCGACACAATGACGAAAACTCATGGCTGGATCCTTATGAAAATCATTGCATGCAGTCTAAAAAAGTCGCGTCAGGCTCACCTTCTTGTTACTGACAGGGAAAATTGGCCGCTGGCAAGAAAGCAAAGGTGACCGTGAGAGAGGTCACAGTTTCGTTTTCTCCGCGGTGGCGTGAGGGATGTGATGTTGTCCGCAGTTCCCGATCTTTCCCGTCATTTCTTGAAAAAGCGGCAGGCTTTACGAATTTTGCGGTCAAAAATTGAAGGCCGGATCGCCAACCCTTAATTACTATTTGCCCCACTGATTGATAACATTTCTCATTTCGAGGAGCTGCTATGACTATGTTGCACAGTGTGGATTTCTTTAAGTCCGGCGTTTCAGCTGTCGCCATTGAGCCGCGGCTCCCGCAATCCGCTTTTCCCGAGCATCATCATGATTTTCATGAGATTGTTATTGTCGAACACGGTACGGGAATTCACGTTTTCAATGGTCAGCCCTATACCATCAGCGGCGGCTCGGTCTGCTTTATTCGCGATCACGATCGCCATCTCTACGAGCACACCGATAATTTATGCCTGACCAATGTGCTCTATCGCGCGCCGGACGCATTTCGCTTTTTGTCCGGGCTGCATGAGTTATTGCCGCAGGAGCAGGAGGGGAACTACCTCTCGCACTGGCGGGTTAATCAGAACGCGCTGCAGCAGGTACGCCAGATTGTTGAGCAGATGGAGAAGGTTGGCGCGGATGCGGATATGCACGCCATCGCCAGCCGCGAGATTTTATTTATGCAGCTGCTGGTGCACCTGCGTAAAAGCAGCCTGGCCGAAGGCGCAGCCAACAACGACGCGCGCCTGAATCATTTGATGGCCTGGCTGGAAGACCATTTTGCAGAAGATATCTGCTGGGAAGAGGTGGCGGCGCGTTTTTCACTCTCTCTGCGTACCCTGCATCGTCAGTTAAAGCAGCAAACCGGGCTGACGCCGCAGCGTTATCTGAACCGGGTGCGGTTGATGAAGGCGCGTCATCTGCTGCGTCATAGCGATGACAGCGTGACGGATATCGCTTATCGCTGTGGATTCGGCGACAGTAACCACTTTTCGACGCTTTTTCGCCGCGAATTCGACTGGTCTCCGCGCGATATTCGCCAGGGGCGCGACGCCATTCTTCAGTAACGCGAGAGCAGTCAACGTATTCGTTGGCATAAACGAGAATAATAATATGCTTATTCGCGTCCGGAGTTGTCGTCGTGGCAGGTCAGCTGATTCTTCGCAAAGATGAATTTTTTGCCTCCCCCACCCAAGCGGTGGCGGTGGCGGATCGCTATCCGCAAAACGTCTTCGCCGAGCATACCCATGAGTTTTGTGAGCTGGTGCTGGTGTGGCGGGGCAACGGCCTGCATGTCCTTAACGATCGTCCGTGGCGTATTACCCGCGGCGACCTGTTTTATATCCGCGCGGAAGATAAACACTCCTACGCTTCGGTGAACGATCTCGTCCTGCAAAATGTCATTTATTGCCCGGACCGGCTGCGGCTCAACTTTGACTGGTCGGCGCATATTCCTGGCCTGTTCGGTACGCCGTGGGCTCCACACTGGCGCATTGGCAGCAGCGGAATGGCGCAGGTCAGACAGGTGATTACCCAGCTGGAGCACGAGAGTAGCCGCAGCGATGCGCAGGCCAATAGCATGGCCGAACTGCTGTTTGCTCAGCTGGTGCTTATTCTTCAGCGCTATCGTTACGCCACCGATAATCTGGCGGCAACCCAAAGCGAAGCGCTGCTTGATAAGCTGCTCACCGAGCTGGCGGGTAGCCTCAATCGCCCCTTCTTTCTCGACCGTTTTTGCGAGCGCGAAGGGTGCAGCGAACGCGCGCTGCGCCAGCAGTTTCGTCAGCAGACGGGCATGACCATCAACCACTACCTGCGCCAGCTGCGCATCTGCCACGCGCAGTATCTGCTGCAGCATACCGAACGGCTGATTGGCGAGGTGGCGATGCAGTGCGGGTTTGAAGACAGCAACTACTTTTCGGTGGTGTTTAACCGCGAGATAGGTATGACGCCGGGGCAGTGGCGGCAGCGCAGTCGCACCGCCGCCTGATCGCGCTAATTCGCCATTCCCAGGCCGACAATATTGGCGGCTATGATAATCACCACGCAGCCAAGGCTCAGCACGCCAACCGGACGACGACCGGCGTTGTTCCACTCTTTGAGGATCAGCCCCACCAGGCCGCCGCACAGCACATAGAAGCTCATATGCAGCATCCAGCTCATGTAGTCGTACTGCGCTGGAATACTGGCGTGTCCCCAGGCGTAGAAGAAGAACTGGAGATACCACATCAGGCCGCCGAGGGCGGAGAGCAGGATATTGCTGATGATGAGCGGTTTTGCCAGCGAGAAGTCGGCTTTTATCGACAGATCTTTCACTTTTGCCAGACGGATAAAGCAGAAGCCGAGGTTAACCAGCGCGCCGCCGCCCATGATCACCACATAGCTTGGCAGCGCGGTGTAAAGCGGGTCGACGCCGAGCGCGGCGGCGGCTTCATGCATCGGCTTGGCCGCGTTCATGGCGAACGACATACCGGCTGAGAAGATGCCGCACATCACCGCCAGAAGCAGCCCTTTTTTCAGGTTGAAGTCTTCAGCTTTGATGCCCATTTTGCGCTCTTTCAGCTGGCCTGCGCGGGTGACAATACCGACGCCAATCACCGCAACCAGCACGCCGAGCAGCGTCATCCGGCCGCCTTTAGTGTTAATCAATACATCAAACTGACCGTTGAGAATGGGCGTCATCAGGGTACCGACAATCAGCGTAATACCAATGGCGATGCCGATCCCCATCGACATACCGAGATAGCGCATCGTCAGGCCATAGTTAATATTACCGATACCCCACATGGCGCCGAACAGGAAGACGGGCAGAAGCGTGGAGGCGTCAAAAGAGCCGTAATAGGACCAGAAGTCGGGCAGCAGCATGGCGCTGATGGCCCAGGGGAGAATCAGCCAGGAGACGATCCCGCCAATAGACCACATCGTTTCCCAGGACCAATGTTTAACTTTCTTGAACGGGGCATAGAAACAGGCTGCACTGGCCGCACCTATCAAATGCCAAAAAATACCCATCGTAATCGCGTGATTCATTGATTTTATCCTCATCTATTTTTTATCGGATAAATCTTCTTCCGACCCGATGAGTGTAAAAATCGGTCAGTTTTTCCGCCTTTAAGCTGTTGCCACCAGAAGCTCAATCCTGGCAACCAAAAACTTAATTAGTTGTTCTGTATCACAAAATCACATCTATAACCCCATGTTATAACCTTATTAAAAATACGGCATTGATAAGCGTTTTCAATATCATTTAATTAACTATAATGAACCAACTGCTTACGCGGCATTAACACTTTCCGCCGCTCGACAATAATGGAGATGATTATGAGTTATACACTGCCTGCCCTGCCGTACGCTTATGACGCCCTGGAACCGCATTTTGACAAGCAGACGATGGAAATCCATCACACTAAACACCACCAGACCTACGTTAATAACGCTAACGCTGCGCTGGAAAGCCTGCCCGAATTCGCAAACCTGTCCGCAGAAGAACTGATCGCTAAACTGGATCAGCTGCCGGCAGACAAAAAAACCGTACTGCGTAACAACGCGGGCGGTCACGCTAACCACAGCCTGTTCTGGAAAGGCCTGAAAACCGGTACCACTCTGCAGGGCGACCTGAAAGCGGCTATCGAGCGCGATTTCGGTTCCGTTGACAACTTCAAAGCGGAATTTGAAAAAGCGGCTGCCACCCGTTTCGGCTCCGGCTGGGCGTGGCTGGTGCTGAAAGGCGACAAGCTGGCTGTCGTTTCTACCGCTAACCAGGACTCCCCGCTGATGGGCGAAGCTATCTCCGGCGCTTCCGGCTTCCCGATCCTGGGCCTGGACGTGTGGGAACACGCCTACTACCTGAAATTCCAGAACCGTCGCCCGGACTACATTAAAGCGTTCTGGGACGTGGTGAACTGGGACGAAGCTGCAGCGCGTTTTGCCGCCAAAAAATAAGGTTGCATTGTGCTGAGCGAGAAGCGAGTCTGATGACTCGCTTTTTTTATATCCTGGCAAAGGAGCAACGATGCACTATCCGGTGAACGTCTTTGTGGGCAAGGTAAGGGATTACGACGGCAGTCGTCCAAGCGCTATCGGTAAAATTCAGGTTGATGGTGAGTTAACCCTCGGCGAATTGGGGCTGGAGGGTGATGAGCAGGCCGAGAAGAAAATTCACGGCGGCCCGGATCGCGCCTTGTGTCACTATCCCCGTGAACACTACGCCCATTGGGCTCTTGAACTTCCTCAACAGGCGGATCTTTTCTGCGCCCCGGCGTTTGGCGAGAATCTCTCAACCGAAGGGCTGACGGAAAAAAACGTCTATATCGGCGATATCTACCGCTGGGGAGAGGCGCTGATTCAGGTGACGCAACCCCGTTCGCCGTGCTTCAAGCTCAACTATCACTTTGCCGTCAGCGATATGGCGCAGCTTATGCAGAATAGCGGTAAAACCGGCTGGCTGTATCGGGTGGTGGCGGGCGGACAGGTGTCCGGCGATGCGCCGCTGGAGCTGCTCTCCCGCCTGAGCGATGTAAGCGTCCACGAGGCCGGGGCGATTGCGTGGCTGATGCCGTTTGATGATGAGCAGTATCACCGCCTGCTGTCGGCCGCGGGGCTGTCGGTGAGCTGGAGCCGTACCATGCAGAAACGGCGCCTTAGCGGGAAAATCGAAGATAATTCGCGGAGATTGTGGGGCAAATGATTCCCCGGATGGCGTCGCGTAGCGCCTTATCCAGGCTACCCGATTGCAAGTGGCGGTAGCCCCGTAGCCCGGCTGAGCGCAGCGCGAGTCGGGAGATTTCCCGGATGGCGTCGCGTAGCGACTTATCCGGGCTACCCGATTGCAGGCGGCGGTAGACCCGTAGCCCGGCTGAGCACAGCGCGAGCCGGGAGATTCCCCGGATGGCGTCGCGTAGCGACTTATCCGGGCTGCCCGACTGCAGGCGGCTGTGAACCCGTAGCCCGGCCCGGCAAAGCGCGGGCCGGGGGGATCAGGTACGCTTGTACAGCGGTAGCCAGATGGTTAAGCGTAAACCGCCCAGCGGGCTGTCGTCGGCTTTAACCCAACCGCCATGCTGTTGAACCGCTGCTTCGACAATCGCCAGCCCCAGGCCGGTACCACCAGACTCGCGGTCGCGCGCTTCATCGGTACGGTAGAACGGACGGAAAATCTGCTCGCGATCCTCCGGACTCACGCCTGGACCGTCATCGTCAACGTTAACCGTGATTCCGTCTTTATCCACCGAGAAGCTAACGGCAATTTTTGTATGCGAGTAGCGCAGTGCGTTACGCACAATATTCTCCAGCGCGCTTTCCAGCGCATTGGGGTTGCCGTATAGCGGCCAGGGTCCTGGCGGATACTCCACGGTGAACGATTTACCCACCTGCTCGGCTTCAAAGGCGGCGTTATCCAGTACCTCGCCCCACAGCTGGTTGGCTTTCACCGTTTCGCTGACCAGCGCGGTTTTTGCCTGATTGCGCGACATCACCAGCAGATCGTTAATCATGCTATCCAGCCGGTGCGCTTCCATCTCAATTCGCTCCAGCTCTTTGCTTTCCCCGCTGCGGCGGCGCAGCAACGCGGTGCCTAACTGCAGGCGGGTAAGCGGCGTGCGCAGCTCGTGAGAGATATCGGACAACAGACGATGCTGGCTGGACATCATGCGTTCCAGCGCGGTCACCATCTGGTTAAAACTGGTCCCGGCGGCTAAAAACTCCTGAGGACCGGATTCCAGTTCAGGATGCTGGCGCAGGTTGCCCTGGGCGACTTCATCAGCGGCATTTTTCAGTTTACGCGCCGGTTTTGCCAGGCTCCACGCCAGCCAGAGCAGCAGCGGGGCGCTGACCAACATCGTGACGATCAGCAGCAATAACGGACGGTCGAAGAGCAGATTGATAAAGTCCGATTGTGACGTACTGGCAGGGCGAATCAGATAGAGTTGATAGTTATCTTCCCCATCCCTGACGGAAAAGGGGCCGACCATTTCCAGACGACCATAGCGCTTTTTCTGCGGATGGTCGGCGTTATCCGCCTGGCCGATAAAGTTGCGGATAATCTGCATTTCGTTGCGTTCGGCACCGATAACGCGACCTTCGCTGGTGACCAGCAGCAAACGCTGGCCCGGCGGAGCCCACTTATCGATGGCGCGAAACAGACGACGCCACCACATCAGGTCGTTCGGCGGATCGTTCGCCAGCTCGGCCTCGACGTGTTGTTCAATCATGATGCCCTGACGTTGCTCGCTCTCCAGCAGCTCGGTCATCTGGCGCGAGTCCAGCTTGGGCAGCATCAGAACCAGCATCAACACCAGTGCCAGCGTGAGCCAGAAAATAGCGAAGATGCGTGCGGTTAAACTTCCAATCATGAAGCCGATACCATCAGATAGCCGCGTCCACGCAGGGTTTTAAACCACGGGTGGCCATCTTTGCGCTCCGGCAGCTTACGCCGCAGGTTGGAGATGTGCATATCGATTGCGCGATCGAATGGCGTCAGGCGTTTACCTAAGACTTCCTGGCTAAGATGCTCACGCGATACCACCTGACCAAGATGCTGCGCCAGGAGATAGAGCAGGGTGAACTCGGTGCCGGTAAGTTCCAGCGTCTGGCCATCGAAACTGGCTTCCTGGCGGCCCGGATTAAGGCTTAGCGCATCTACTTCCAGCGTCGGTGAACCAGCCTCGGTCGTTTGCTGCTGCTCGCTCCAGTGTGAACGTCGCAGAATAGCGCGTATACGCGCCACCAGTTCACGATCGTTGAACGGCTTAGGCAAATAATCATCCGCGCCCAGCTCGAGGCCGAGAACGCGATCCAGCTCGCTGCCGCGGGCCGTTAGCATGATAACCGGGGTCTGGTGTGTCTGACGCAACTCTTTGAGCGTATCGATACCGTTTTTCTTAGGCATCATCACATCAAGCAAAAGCAAATCGATGCTGTCGTCCAGAAGGGCCAGCGCCTGTTCTCCATCATGGGCAACGAGCACATTAAAACCTTCCATATCGAGCAGCTCTTTTAACAGGGAGGTGAGCTCCCGGTCATCATCTACTAACAGTATTTTATTCATCGTTTAAATACCTCCGAGGCAGAAATTACGTCATCAAGGCCCGCTAATCCATGACTTTACGTTGTTTTACACCCCCTGACGCATGTTTGCAGCCTGCATCGTAAACTCTCTCTCGTTGAATCGCGACACAAACGTTTTGGGAGTATGTGATGCGCAATGTTATCGCTGCCGTAATGGCCTCAACGCTGGCGCTAAGTGCATATAGCCAAGCCGCTGAAGTCGTCACCAGCGTTAACTGGCTTCCCGGAGACGAACGGGTACAGCGCACCAGCCAGAGCCATATGTTTGACGGCATAAGTTTAACTGAACACCAACGGCAACAGTTACGAGATCTTATGCAACGGGCCCGCCACGACAGGCCACCTGTTAATGTTAGCGAAATGGAGACAATGCATCGCCTTGTCACCGCAGAAAATTTTGATGAAAACGCTGTACGCGCTCAGGCAGATAAGATGGCGCAGGAACAGGTTGCGCGCCAGGTTGAAATGGCAAAAGTCCGCAACCAGATGTACCACCTGTTAACGCCAGAGCAGCAAGCGGTTTTAAACGCTAAGCACCAGCAACGAATGGATCAGTTGCGTGAGGTTGCACGGATGCATAAAGGCTCAGCGATGATGCTTTCGAGTAGTAGCAATACCCTGCAACCCCAGTAACAACCCTGTTTTCCTTGCCATAGACACCATCCCTGTCTTCCCCCCTCATGATGAGGGGGTTTTTTTTGCCTGTTCTTCACCTCTTTCCTTGCTCGCCGCCCCGGTAAAAGATCGGGTTATACTAAGCGCATCGCGAAGTAAGGAGCGTTTATGAGTCAATCCTATGGGCAACTGGTGAGCCGCGCGGCAATTGCAGCGACGGTGATGGCCTCTGCGTTACTTTTGATTAAGATTTTTGCATGGTGGTATACCGGTTCGGTGAGTATTCTGGCGGCGCTGGTTGATTCGCTGGTGGATATTGCGGCTTCGTTAACCAATCTGCTGGTGGTGCGTTATTCGCTGCAACCCGCCGATGAGGAACATACCTTTGGCCACGGTAAGGCGGAATCGCTGGCCGCGCTGGCACAAAGCATGTTTATTTCCGGATCGGCACTATTCCTGTTCTTAACCGGCATTCAGCACCTCGTGCGTCCTGAGCCGATGAATGCGGCAGGCGTCGGGATGGTGGTGACGCTTATTGCGCTGATAAGCACCCTGGTACTGGTAACGTTCCAGCGCTGGGTGGTGAGAAAAACGCAAAGTCAGGCGGTTCGGGCGGATATGCTTCATTATCAGTCTGATGTTATGATGAACGGCGCGATTCTGATCGCGCTAGCCCTTTCCTGGTACGGCTGGCATCGCGCCGATGCTCTGTTTGCATTAGGTATTGGCGTCTATATTTTATATAGCGCGTTGCGCATGGGCTACGACGCCGTTCAGTCGCTGTTAGACCGCGCGCTTCCAGATGAGGAACGCCAGGAAATTATCAATATCGTGACCGCATGGCCGGGAGTCAGAGGGGCACACGATCTACGGACGCGGCAGTCAGGGCCGACTCGCTTTATTCAGATTCATTTGGAAATGGAAGATAACCTCCCGCTGGTTCAGGCTCACGTTATTGCTGACCAGGTGGAGCAGGCGCTGTTGCTTCGTTTCCCGGGGTCCGATGTGATTATCCATCAGGATCCATGCTCTGTGGTGCCGTTAGCGCAGCACGGAGTTTTATGATCTTTAGGTTAAAGTCTGTAAACTCGATGTAATACTGTGGGGCGGATCGGCATCTTTTGTATAAATTACCGCCATTTGGTCTGACCTGAATCAATTCAGCCAGAAGCGTTTGATATACTATTGCAATTATCGTTGGGCACTCCTGGTGAGGGGCGCTTCAGGCAACAGGATTATTTTTTGCTTCCTAAGTTCAGAGGTAGTCATGATTAAGAAAATCGGTGTGTTGACAAGTGGCGGTGATGCCCCGGGCATGAACGCAGCAATTCGTGGCGTTGTGCGCGCGGCATTAACGGAAGGTCTGGAAGTTTTTGGAATCTATGACGGTTACCTCGGCCTGTATGAAGATCGTATGGTTCAGCTCGACCGCTACAGCGTTTCCGATATGATCAACCGCGGCGGCACCTTCCTCGGGTCAGCGCGCTTTCCAGAATTCCGCGAAGAACATATTCGCGCGGTCGCTATTGAAAACATGAGAAAGCGCGGCCTGGATGCGCTGGTTGTTATCGGTGGTGACGGCTCCTATATGGGTGCTGTGCGCCTGACTGAAATGGGCTTCCCTTGCATCGGCCTGCCGGGCACTATCGACAACGATATTAAAGGTACCGATTACACCATCGGCTTCTTTACCGCACTGAGCACCGTTGTAGAGGCAATTGACCGCCTGCGCGATACATCTTCTTCTCACCAGCGTATTTCCGTCGTCGAAGTTATGGGCCGTTACTGCGGCGACCTGACTCTGGCGGCAGCTATCTCGGGCGGCTGTGAATTCATCATGGTTCCTGAGGTTGAGTACACGCGTGATGATCTGGTTGCTGAAATCAAAGCGGGTATCGCCAAAGGCAAAAAACACGCAATTGTGGCGATCACCGAGCATATGTGCGACGTCGATGAGCTGGCTCACTACATTGAGAAAGAGACCGGCCGTGAAACTCGTGCCACCGTACTGGGTCACATTCAGCGCGGCGGTTCTCCGGTTCCTTATGACCGTATTCTGGCGTCCCGCATGGGCGCATATGCGATTGAACTGCTGCAGCAGGGATTCGGCGGCCGCTGCGTCGGCATTCAGAACGAGAAGCTGGTGCACCACGACATTATCGACGCTATCGAAAACATGAAGCGTCCGTTTAAAAGCGACTGGCTGGATTGCGCCAAGAAGCTGTACTAAGCCTCTGGCAGAAACAAAAAGGCCTTCTCTATGAGAAGGCCTTTTTTATTGGCGATGATTACTCGATATCCAGTGCGTCCTCGGAAAGGATGATCCCGGTATTATCGGCGTAAAGATGGTCGCCGGAAAAGAAGGTGACGCCGCCGAAGTTGACGCGCACGTCGCTTTCGCCGATACCTTCACCCGTGGCCCCCACAGGAATAGCCGCCAGCGCCTGGATGCCAATATCCAGCTCCTCCAGATCGTCAACCTGGCGCACTGCGCCGTAGACGACCAGACCTTCCCACTCGTTTTGTACTGCCAGACGCGCCAGGTCAGCGTCAATTAATGCACGTCGAACTGAACCACCACCGTCAACCAACAGGACATGACCACGGCCGTTCTGTTCGAGCATATCGTAGAGCAACCCGTTATCCTCGAAACATTTCACCGTAATGATTTGTCCACCAAACGACGACCGTCCTCCAAAGTTGGAGAACAGAGGTTCCACGACGTTGACATCCTCCTGGTAGATGTCACAAAGCTCGGAAGTATCGTATTTCATAGGCTTAACGTTTAGTTGCTGCGAGAATTTTCAGTATATCTCGTGAATCGTGCTGTTGGCAAAATCATCAATTGTTAATTGATATTTGTCAGTTAACCAGCCAGCCCGCTGCAAATAATTCCGATAACAAACAGCAGGTTGGTTAACAGCGCCCCTTTAACCGTTCTTTCCAGCATCGGCCGCATGGCGACGGGGTCGAGCTCACGCAGAACATAGCGCGCCTGCTTAACCAGCAGCGGCGTAGCCAGCAGGAAGAGCCAGCCCCAGGGATTATGCAGCGAAATAAGGTTAAACAGCGCCAGGCAAAGCAGAGCGCCGATCAGCAGGCAGGCATGGTAACGACGAGCGTTAACCGGACCCAGGCGCACGGCCAGCGTGTTTTTGCCATTTTCACGGTCGCTGTCAATATCGCGCAGGTTGTTAATATTCAGCACTGCCGTAGCCAGCAGGCCGCAGGCGGTGGCGGGTAAGAAAATGACTGCTTCAACGCTATGCGCCTGAAGATACCAGCTTCCGACGACGCTAAGCCAGCCGAAGAAAATCAGCACGGAGATATCGCCAAGGCCGATATAACCGTAAGGGCGGGTACCGACGGTATAGGTAATAGCGGCAAAGATGGATAGCCCGCCGAGAACCATGAAACCGATAAAATCAGCCATGGTTTGCCAGGCTGAGAACAGCAGCGCCAGGCCGGAGAGGCAAATCAGCACCACGGTCAGAATCAACGCACGCTTCATCTGCTCCTGAGTGATAACCCCTTTCTGCATACCGCGCAGGGGACCGATCCGGTCAGGCTTGTCGCTGCCTTTAACCGCGTCTCCGTAATCGTTGGCCAGATTGGAAAGGATTTGTAGTAAGCCGGCGGTAATGATGGCCAGCAGGGCAACCCAGGGATCGAAACTGCCCTGATGCCAGGCGAGCGCGGAGCCGACAATAATCGCGGCGAAGGCCAGAGGCAACGTTTTGGGGCGCAGGCTTTCCAGCCAGGCCTGAGTGCGAGTGATAGGGTGTTCAGTCATGGGTTCCGGCCAATAAAAAATGGAGCTATACCCGTCATACATCAAGCTGCAGGTGCGCTGGCTACGCTTGTTCACCCCAGGCTCTTACGTCAGTAAGCTCCCGGGGATTCTAAGGCTTGCCACCTTGATGCAGCTTGAATGATTTCGTGTATCTATAGCCCCATCTATAGTGATGAAAATATATTTAACCGGATTATAAGATAAAACGGCTCAGATCTTCATCTGCCACCAGCACATCCAGATGTTTACCAACATATTCTGCATCGATGGTAACGGTTTGGCCGTTCATTTCGCTGGCATCGTAGGAGATGTCTTCGATCAGACGCTCCAGTACGGTGTGTAAACGACGCGCACCAATGTTTTCGGTCGTTTCGTTGACCTGCCATGCGGCCTGAGCGATGCGCTTGATACCGTCATCCGTGAACTCGATATTCACGCCTTCGGTGGCCATCAGCGCTTTATACTGCACGGTAATAGAAGCGTTCGGCTCGGTCAGGATGCGCTCAAAGTCGTGGGTAGTCAGCGCTTTCAGCTCAACGCGAATCGGCAGACGACCCTGCAGTTCCGGGATCAGGTCGGACGGGCTGGCTACCTGGAACGCGCCGGAGGCGATAAACAGAATGTGATCGGTTTTCACCATGCCGTGCTTGGTAGAGACAGTGCAGCCTTCAACCAGCGGCAGCAGGTCGCGCTGTACGCCTTCACGCGAGACATCAGGGCCGGAGGAGTTGCCGCCGCGCTTACAGATTTTGTCGATTTCGTCGATAAACACGATACCGTGCTGCTCAACGGCGTCGATGGCGTCCTGCTTAAGCTCTTCCGGGTTGACCAGCTTCGCCGCTTCTTCTTCAATCAGCAGCTTCATCGCGTCTTTGATTTTCAGCTTACGCGGTTTTTGCTTCTGCCCGCCCAGATTCTGGAACATAGACTGCAGCTGGCTGGTCATCTCTTCCATGCCCGGAGGGGACATGATTTCAACGCCCATCGGCGCAGCAGCGAGATCGATCTCAATCTCTTTGTCGTCGAGCTGGCCTTCGCGCAGTTTTTTACGGAAAGACTGGCGCGCGGCGGACGGTTCCTGAGGCTGTTCAGCCTGGCCCCAGTTGTTTTTCGCCGGTGGGATCAGCACGTCGAGAATGCGCTCTTCCGCCAGCTCTTCCGCGCGATAGCGGTTTTTGTCAATGGACTGCATGCGCACCATTTTGATCGCTGCATCGGTCAGATCGCGGATAATCGAATCCACTTCCTTACCAACATAGCCCACTTCGGTGAACTTAGTCGCTTCGACCTTGATGAACGGCGCGTTGGCGAGCTTGGCCAGACGACGCGCGATTTCCGTTTTACCGACGCCGGTCGGGCCGATCATCAGAATGTTTTTTGGCGTAACTTCATGACGCAGCTCTTCGTTGAGCTGCATACGACGCCAGCGGTTACGCAGAGCGATGGCGACGGAGCGCTTGGCTGCGTCCTGGCCGATAATATGTTTGTCCAGTTCGCTGACAATTTCGCGTGGGGTCATTTCAGACATAGGAGATCCTTACGCTTTGGAGGTCAATTCTTCGATGGTATGGAAATGGTTGGTATATATGCAGATATCACCTGCAATATTCAACGCTTTCTCTGCGATATCGCGTGCGCCCATATCGGTATTTTCCAGCAGGGCGCGAGCCGCTGCCTGGGCGTAAGGACCGCCGGAGCCGATAGCAATCAAATCATTTTCTGGCTGCACCACGTCGCCGTTACCGGTAATGATAAGCGATGCATTTTCATCAGCCACGGCCAGCAAGGCTTCCAGCTTGCGCAGCATGCGGTCGGTACGCCAGTCTTTCGCCAGCTCAACGGCGGCTTTCACCAGGTGGCCCTGGTGCATTTCCAGCTTGCGTTCAAACAGTTCGAACAGCGTGAAGGCGTCGGCAGTACCGCCCGCAAAGCCTGCGATCACTTTGTCGTTGTACAGGCGGCGCACTTTTTTCACGTTGCCTTTCATTACGGTATTGCCCAGCGTGGCCTGGCCATCACCGGCAATAACGACATGGCCGTTACGGCGAACACTTACAATTGTAGTCACGAGCAGACCCCTTGGTTGCAAAGCGGAATAGAGGCCCCGCGCTGTACGCGGGGCAGAATGCAATTATAAATGGGGGGGATTTTAAGGGTTTCAACCCCTGGCGGCGAGACGGATGCAGTTTGCGTGCCCGGCCATCTTCAGCCGTTCAATCATATTGCTGGCGTTTTCTTTGCCTTTGAGCGGCCCAATGACTACGCGATTCCAGCCGTTATTGGTGGTGATATGCGAGGCAAAGCCTTCAAACGCCAGCTGCGCACGAACGGTCTCTGCCTGCTCAGCGCCTTTAAAGGAGCCACACTGGATCATCCAGCTGCGATCGTCTTTTTTCTCCGCCGCGGCGGTTTTTGGCGCTTCTTCAACGCGGGCTACCGGCGCGGCGGCCTGGGTTTTAGGCTGCGCGGTATTGTTATGCGCAGGCGTTTGCAGCAGATCCTGATACGGCTGCTGATTCGAAGCCGTTTGCTTTGGCTGCTGCGGCGCCGGTTTAGGTTGCTCCGCGGCTCGAGGTTGGGTTCGCGGTTGCTGTACCTGCGTCTGCTGCTGGGCCTGGGCTAACTGTTGCTGCTGCACCTGCTGTTGAGCTAACCGCTGACGTTGTAATGTCTGCTGGCGTTGAGCCGGAGTTTGTTCATTCCACGGCACTTCGGTCAGCTGCGTGGGCTGCTGACGCATATCTGCCTGCATTTGCGCCAGCAGCTGGCGCTGCTCGTCCGTCAGCTGTTCCGGCTTCATGACCTCGCCGCCTGCTGTGGGTTCAGTAGGCGCGCGTACGCCTGGCTGGCGGCTTTCCAGCTCTTTAATATAGCGCCAGCGCTCTTCCGGCTTCGGCGGCAGACCGTTGCCCGCGACCTGGCGGTTTTGCAGCGCTTCAGCTTCTTCTTTCTTGTGGTGCGTAATGAAGTACAGCCCACCGATAAAGGCCACCAGCACTGCCGCTGCGATCGCAACCATAGCAGGTGAGACCGCCGAAAGGCCGCCTTGCTTGTTCCTTGAGCTTCGGGTATTGCTCTTTTTGCGCCGCGAAGAAGCCGGTTGGCTGCGGCGTACATAATCTCGTTGTGCCACTATCGTTTCGCTGTCTTATTCGTTTTCAGCCCGCCATGTTACTTAAGCGGCGGGGCTTTGACCAGAAGAGCAGGCCCGAAAGCCTGATGGTTATGTTCGGATTTTGCGCGTACTGCCACGAACGATAAGCTCACAGTCGAGTAATCGTGACCCGCTGCTGACGTTTTGACCTTGCAGTTGATCCAGCAAAAGCAGCATTGCTTCGCGGCCAATATCAAAACGTGGTTGCGCGACGGTCGTCAATGGCGGATCGCAAAATTCAGACAAAGAGATGTTATCAAAACCAATAATAGACAGATCTTCAGGAACTTTCAGGCCGCGACGCTTCGCCAGCGATAATGCGCCCAGCGCCATGATATCGCTGTGACAGAAAACCGCCGTCGGAGGTACCGGTAGCGCCAGAAGCTGTTCCAGCGCGTTGGCGCCGGCCTCGTAGGTAAAATTGCCGCGGGCGATATAGTTCGGTTCGACGGTTATCCCGCTACGACGTAGCGCCTGGACATAGCCCTGCAGGCGGTAATGGCACAGCGGCATCTCTTCCGGGCCTGCAATACAGCCGATACGCCGGTGCCCAAGCTCGTGCAGATAGTTAACGGCGTTAAATGCGGCGGTAAGGTTATCGATATGCACCGTCGGCAGCTCAAGTTCAGGAGCGAATTCATTGGCCATGACCATTGGCGGGAGATTGCGCTGCTCTTCCACGCCCGCATCGAAAGGTAAACGGGAGCCCAGCAGCAGCATGCCGTCGATCTGCTTGGTGATGATAAGGTCAATGAAGGTCTTTTCCTGACGGTTCTGGTGGGCGCAATCGCCTATCAGCACCAGATATTCCTGCTCCGCCGCGGTGACTTCAATACCACGAATAATCTCGCTGAAGAAGGGGTCGCAGATATCCGGGACAATGACCAGAATGGTGCGCGACTCGTTGCGTTTCATGTTGCGTCCGAGCGATTGCGGCAAATAGCCGACTTCAAGCGCGGCCTGCTCAACCCGGTTACGGGTACTCTGCGAAACCTTATCGGGGTTCATTAACGCTCGGGATACGGTTGCCGTAGAAACGTTTGCCTTTTCGGCAACGTCTTTCATAGTGGCGGCAACGACCTGTTTTTTGGGCTTCACCTGATTTCTCCTCGCTGACTGGCGCAGACACATCCCTGGCGTTCTGACATCAGCAACATTTTTAACAGATAGTACATCCAGAGAGTTACAGAATTTTCATGAAAAACGTGATGACGGTTGAATTTTTCGATCCGCCTCGCAAGAGAAGCCTTAACCTTCAATAGGATCGACATCCAGAACCCACTTCACTTTTCGCGCTTCCGGCAGCGTGTTAATCAACGCCAGCGTTGCGCTGACGATGTGCTGTAGCTGAATGCGCGACGGATGCTGCAGGAGTATTTGCCAGCGCCAGCGGCCCCCGCGCTTTGGCGCTAGTGCCGGGACCGGGCCGAGAACCCAGAGCTTATTGTCAGCCAGCGGGCTGGCCTGTAGTAGATTACGCAGCTGCTGTAAAAAGAGCGGCGCCTGCTGGTTGTTATGATCTTCGGCGCGGATCAGCACGTGGCTGGTCCACGGCGGTAACTGCATGCTTTGCCGCTCAGCCAGCGCCTGCTCGGCAAACGCGTCGTATCCTTTATAGAGCAATGTTTGCAGTAGCGGGTGCTCAGGATGGTGGGTCTGCAGGATCACCTCGCCCTGTTTGCCCGCGCGGCCCGCGCGGCCAGAAACCTGCGTGTAGAGCTGGGCGAAGCGTTCCGCTGAGCGAAAATCGGCGGAAAACAGCGCGCCGTCAACGTCCAGTAGCGAAACCAGAGTGACATCCGGAAAGTGGTGCCCCTTCGCCAGCATTTGGGTGCCGATCAGAATGCGCGCGCCGCCGCGGTTGACGTCAGCAAGATATTGCTCAAGCGCGCCTTTGCGGCTGGTCGTGTCTCTGTCGATACGGGAAATAGGAATACCGGGAAACAGCGGTCCCAGCGCTTGCTCAAGCTGTTCAGTTCCCAAACCGACCGGCACCAGATGCGTCGATCCGCACGAAGGGCACTGGCGCGGAATCGGGCGCTGGCTGTCGCAGTGGTGGCAGCGCAAATGGTGCTGAGCCTGATGCAGCGTGTAGTAGCTGTCGCAGCGTGGACATTCCGCTATCCAGCCGCAGTCATGACACAGCAGGGCCGGCGCAAAGCCGCGGCGGTTCAGAAACAGGATCACCTGATTGTCGGCCTGCAGATGCTGGCGCATGCGGCCAATCAGCGCCGGTGAAAGTCCGGCCTGCAGCTGTTGGCCTTTTAAATCCAGAACATGCTGCTGAGCCGGACGCGCATTGCCCGCCCGTTTAGTCAGCTTCAGCTGGCGATACTTGCCCTGACGTACGTTATGCAGCGTCTCCAGCGCCGGAGTCGCCGAGCCGAGAATGATCGGGATTTGCTCGCTATGGGCGCGCCAGACCGCCAGGTCGCGGGCGTGATAGCGCCATCCTTCCTGCTGTTTGTAGGAGCTGTCGTGCTCTTCGTCGATAACGATCACACCGAGGTCTTTAAACGGGGTAAACAGCGATGAGCGGGTACCGATCACAATTGCCGCTTCGCCATTTTTGGCTTTAAGCCACGCCGAGAGGCGTTCGCTGTCGTTCAGTCCGGAGTGCAGCACTTCTACCGGGGCGTTAAAACGGTGGCGAAAACGGGCGATAGTCTGCGGAGTCAGGCCGATTTCCGGCACCATCACCAGCGCCTGACGGCCCTGCGCCAGCACGTTTTCCAGAACGCTGAGGTAAACTTCCGTTTTCCCGGAGCCGGTGATCCCGGCCAGCAGCCAGGCGGAAAAACTGTCCGAGGCGCTGTGAATCGCGCCAACTGCGGTCGCCTGTTCAGTATTAAGCCGCAGGCGCTCGACGGGCACCGAGAAGCCTGTACGCCAGTCGGCGATCGTGGGCGCCTCGCTGGCCAGTTCGGCGAGACCTTTACCGCGCAGTGCCTGTAGAGCGGCGTCGTTAAATTCCAGTTCGGCAACCTGATGACGCCATATTTTTCCCTGGCGCAGGGCCGCCAGCGCCTGCTGTTGTTTGGGGGAGCGCTTAAGGCTGTTGATATCAACCGCTTGCCCTTGTTCAGTGGCAAACCAGTACCACATTGGCGCCGCGCTGGCGGGTTTCCCCTGGCGTAACATTATCGGCAGCGCGTGAAACAGCACATCGCCGATGGGATGATGGTAGTAGTCCGCCGCCCATAGCAGCAGCCGCCAGACCGAAGAGGAAAAAACGGGTTCAGCGTCGAGAGCTTCCGCAACCGGTTTGAGCTCGTCGAGCGGCAGTTCGCTGTGCTCGCTGACCGATACCACTATGCCTATCCGCTCCTGTTTGCCGAACGGAACGCGCACGCGGCAGCCCGCTTTGACCGACATGCCCGCAGGCAGCACATAGTCAAAAGTTCGGGGCAGCGGAACGGGCAGGGCAACGTGAGCGACGGGCATTTAATCTTCCTGACTTGAAATCTGGCGGGTTAGTATACACATTGTGATAAGGGCTCGCGGATCAGTTTGCATATGCTGGTCAAATTCTGTATGATTCGCCGCCTTTGATGCGCTTTGTGCTGCATCAAAATCTATTACCCGGGAATTCCCGGGAATTATTAACATCGCGTGGTGTCTGGCGTTAGGGCTGGAAGAGCGACGCGGCCTTAACTGAGGTTCTCCCATGAAAAAAGATATTCATCCGAAATACGAAGAAGTTACTGCTTCCTGCTCTTGCGGTAACGTCATGAAAATCCGTTCTACCGTAGGTCACGACCTGAACCTCGACGTGTGCGGTAAATGCCACCCGTTCTACACTGGCAAACAGCGTGATGTTGCTACCGGTGGTCGTGTTGACCGCTTCAACAAGCGCTTCAGCGTACCGGGTACCAGCAAGTAATTTGCTGAAGAAGCCGCCTCAGGGCGGCTTTTTTGTTTCTCTCGCGCTCAACGCGGGGAAAAAAGGGCAGAAGATTTCTTCTGCCCTTTTTTATGGTCTTAGTATTCCCAGGTATCCGGGTCGATGCCCAGCTCGCGCATAATTTCTTTTGCCGCTTCCGGGATTTCATCGCTGCGCTCTTTACGCAGGTCTTCATCGTTAGGCAACGGTTGACCGGTAAAGGCGTGCAGGAACGCTTCGCACAGCAGCTCGCTGTTGGTTGCGTGACGCAGGTTGTTCACCTGACGACGCGTGCGTTCATCGGTGAGGATTTTTAACACCTTCAGAGGAATGGAAACCGTAATTTTTTTTACTTGCTCACTCTTCTTACCGTGCTCAGCGTATGGGCTGATATATTCGCCGCTCCATTCAGCCATGAGTTACCTTTAATCCTCTGTTCATTAGTTAAGAGCCTGAACGTGGGTCCCGGCCATAATTGCGCGTAGTTTACCGTAGAGGGGCGCATCTGACATCAGATACTCGTCATACTTCATAAGCTGCATGAGCGTTGGCTGCACTGGTTCACCCCGATCGCTATTGCTTTTAGCTCCTGGAATTTCACTCCTTTGCCGCCTGTCTGCAACTCGAATTATTTAGAATATAAGCCGCTACGGATGCGCGCTAATGCATATAATTTTAACGGCTATTTTCAGTTTGCTCAATCTATACGCAAAGAAGTTTAGATGTCCAGATGTATTGACGTCTATTGTGACAATGTTTACTCTGACGTCAGACTTTTCACTGATTGAGCCCAGGAACTCCCCAACATGACGCGTAAACAGGCCACCATCGCAGTGCGTAGCGGTTTAAATGACGACGAGCAGTACGGTTGCGTTGTCCCGCCAATACATCTCTCCAGCACCTATAACTTCACCGGATTTAACGAACCACGCGCCCACGACTACTCTCGCCGCGGTAACCCGACTCGTGATGTCGTGCAGCGTGCGCTGGCTGAGCTGGAGGGCGGCGCGGGGGCGGTTCTGACCAATACCGGCATGTCGGCAATTTTGCTGGTCACTACCGTATTCCTGAAACCGGGCGATCTGCTGGTGGCGCCGCACGATTGCTACGGCGGCAGCTACCGCCTGTTTGATAGCCTGGCGAAGCGCGGCTGCTATCGCGTGCTGTTTGTCGATCAGAGCGATGAGCAGGCGCTGAGCGCCGCGCTGGCGGAAAAACCAAAGCTGGTTCTGGTCGAAAGCCCAAGTAATCCATTGCTGAGAGTTGTGGATATTGCGAAAATCTGCCGTCTGGCACGTGAGGCTGGAGCGGTCAGCGTGGTCGATAACACCTTTCTGAGCCCGGCTTTGCAGAATCCACTGGCGCTGGGAGCCGATCTGGTGTTGCATTCATGCACTAAATATTTGAACGGTCATTCTGATGTGGTGGCCGGGGCGGTTATTGCCAAAGATCCGGCGACTGTCACCGAACTGGCATGGTGGGCGAATAATATCGGCGTCACCGGCGGGGCGTTTGATAGCTATCTGCTGCTACGCGGCCTGCGTACGCTTTCACCGCGTATGGAAGTGGCTCAGCGCAACGCGCTGGCGATTGTCGACTATCTGAAGACTCAGCCGCTGGTGAAAAAACTGTACCATCCGTCTCTGCCGGAAAACCAGGGGCATGAGATTGCGGCACGTCAGCAAAAAGGTTTTGGGGCGATGCTAAGCTTCGAGCTGGATGGCGATGAGCAGACGCTGCGTCGCTTCCTGAGTGGGCTATCGCTGTTTACGCTGGCGGAATCGCTGGGGGGCGTTGAAAGTCTGATTTCCCATGCCGCCACGATGACCCATGCGGGCATGTTACCCGAAGCGCGTGCGGCAGCCGGGATCTCAGAGACCCTTCTGCGTATTTCGACCGGTATTGAAGATGGTGAAGATTTAATTGCCGACCTGGAAAATGGCTTCCGGGCAGCAAACGAGGAATAAACATGAGTGTGATTGCGCAGGCAGGGGCGAAGGGTCGTCAGCTGCACAAATTTGGTGGGAGTAGTTTAGCGGATGCGAAATGTTACCTGCGCGTCGCGGGGATCATGACGGAGTATTCGCAGGCGGGCGACATGATGGTCGTCTCTGCCGCAGGCAGTACCACCAATCAGTTGATCAACTGGCTGAAGCTCAGTCAGACCGATCGCCTTTCTGCGCATCAGGTGCAACAGTCGCTTCGTCGTTATCAGATGGAGCTGATTTCCGGGCTGCTGTCGCCCGACGCTGCCGATACGCTTATCGCCTTATTTATCCAGGATCTCGAACGCCTGGCCGGACTGCTGGACGGCGGCGTGTCGGATGCGGTATACGCCGAAGTCGTCGGCCACGGTGAAGTCTGGTCAGCCCGCCTGATGGCGGCGGTGCTGAATCATCTTGGCGTAGAAGCCGCCTGGCTCGATGCGCGTAGCTTCTTACGCGCTGAGCGCTCCGCGCAGCCGCAGGTGGATGAGGGCCTTTCGTATCCGCTTCTACAGCAGCTGATAGCGCAGCATCCGAACAAACGGCTGGTGGTGACCGGGTTTATCTCGCGCAATAACGCCGGGGAAACCGTCCTGCTGGGGCGTAACGGTTCCGACTATTCCGCGACCCAAATTGGCGCGCTGGCCGGAGCGTCTCGCGTCACTATCTGGAGTGACGTAGCCGGGGTTTACAGCGCGGATCCGCGTAAAGTAAAAGACGCCTGTCTGCTGCCGCTGTTGCGTCTTGATGAAGCCAGCGAACTGGCCCGTCTGGCGGCGCCGGTGCTGCATGCTCGCACGCTGCAGCCGGTCTCCGGCAGCGATATCGATTTGCAATTACGCTGTAGCTATACCCCGGATCAGGGCTCGACGCGCATCGAACGCGTGCTGGCTTCCGGTACCGGTGCGCGCATTGTCACCAGCCATGACGATGTTTGCCTGATTGAGTTCCAGGTGCCCGGCGGTCAGGATTTCAAACTGGCGCATAAAGAGCTGGACGCTATTTTAAAACGCGCTCAGCTGCGGCCGCTGGCGGTTGGCGTACACGCTGACCGTAAGCTGCTGCAGTTCTGCTATACCTCTGAAGTGGCCGACAGCGCGCTGAAGCTGCTGGACGAAGCCGGGCTGCCGGGCGAGCTGCGCCTGCGTGAGAAGCTGGCGCTGGTGGCGATGGTTGGTGCCGGCGTGACGCGTAATCCGCTGCACTGTCATCGCTTCTGGCAGCAGCTGAAAGGCCAGCCGGTAGAGTTTACCTGGCAATCAGAAGAGGGCATTAGCCTGGTGGCGCTACTGCGCACCGGGCCGACAGAGAGCCTTATTCAGGGCCTGCATCAGTCGCTGTTCCGCGCGGAAAAACGCATTGGTCTGGTGCTTTTTGGCAAAGGTAATATCGGTTCCCGTTGGCTGGAGCTGTTCGCGCGCGAGCAGACTACGCTCTCAGCCCGTACCGGGTTTGAGTTTATCCTTGCCGGCGTTGTGGATAGCCGCCGGAGCTTGCTCAATTATGCAGGTCTTGATGCCAGTCGCGCGCTGGCGTTCTTTAATGATGAAGCCGTTGAGCAGGATGAGGAGTCGCTATTCCTGTGGATGCGCGCGCATCCGTACGATGATTTAGTGGTGCTGGACGTGACCGCCAGCGAGGAGCTGGCCGATCAGTACCTTGATTTCGCCAGCCACGGCTTCCACGTGATCAGCGCGAATAAGCTGGCTGGCGCCAGCAGCAGCAGTAAATATCGCCAGATCCACGATGCGTTCGAGAAGACCGGACGCCACTGGCTGTACAACGCTACCGTCGGCGCCGGTTTGCCGGTCAACCATACGGTGCGCGATTTAATTGATAGCGGCGATACCATTCTGGCGCTGAGCGGAATTTTCTCCGGCACTCTCTCATGGCTGTTCCTGCAGTTTGACGGCACCGTGCCGTTTACTGACCTGGTCGATCAGGCCTGGCAGCAGGGGTTGACTGAACCGGACCCGCGCGTCGATCTTTCCGGGAAAGACGTCATGCGTAAGCTGGTGATCCTGGCCCGCGAGGCGGGTTACGACATCGAGCCGGACCAGGTGCGCGTTGAATCGCTGGTGCCCGCCCATTGTGAGGAAGGGTCGGTCGATCACTTCTTTGAGAACGGCGAAGAGCTGAACGATCAAATGCTACAGCGCCTGGAAGCGGCGCGCGAAATGGGCCTGGTGCTGCGCTATGTGGCGCGTTTTGACGCTAACGGTAAAGCTCGCGTTGGCGTTGAAGCCGTGCGCGAAGAGCATCCGCTGGCGGCGCTGCTACCGTGTGATAACGTCTTCGCCATTGAGAGCCGCTGGTATCGTGATAATCCGCTGGTGATCCGCGGTCCGGGTGCCGGTCGCGATGTGACCGCCGGGGCGATTCAGTCGGATATCAACCGCCTGGCGCAGCTGCTGTAACTACACCTGAAAGACCAGGCGCTGCCTGGTCTTTTCATCTCAGTGCGCCGCGAAAACCTCTTTGGCGGCAAACAGGCCATTTAGCGCCGCCGGGAATCCGGCATACACCGCCATCTGCATAATCACTTCGGTAATTTCCTCTTGCGTCAGACCGACATTTAATCCGGCGGCGATATGCACCTTTAGCTGCGGCGCGGCGTTGCCCATAGCCGTGAGTGCGGCGATAGTGGCTATTTCACGGCTGCGTAAATCGAGCCCTGGCCTGGCGTAAATATCGCCGAAGGGGAACTCAATCAGATAGCGGGCAAAATCGGGAGCGATATCCTTCAGACTGTTGACGACGGCATCCCCGCCTTTGCCATCCACGCGCTGCAGCATTTCCTGTCCGGTGGTAAAACGAACGCTTGTCATAGTGTTTTCCTCAGTGTGATGATGCGTGATGAGGAAGGTTAGGGAAGTTTACCGGGCTTGAGTAATACCCTTTTCGTGATACCTTTTCAGTATGACAAATTCACGTTTACACTCTCTGGATATTCGCCTGCTGCGCTACTTTGCCGTGGTTGCGGAGGAAAATAACATCAGCCGGGCGGCGCAGCGGCTATTTATTTCGCAGCCGCCGCTGAGCCGTCATATCCGCCATCTGGAAACGCAGCTGGGGGTGACGCTATTTTTGCGCCATACCAAAGGCCTGATTCTTACCGACGAAGGCAGGCGGGTTCTGGATATCATTCAGCCGCTGCTGGAATTTCAGGATCGCACTCTGGCAACCTTGAGTCAGCTCTCTGAAAACGCGCAGCAGCCTCTACGCCTGGGCCTGACGACGGCTTTCGAACAAGGCGTTTTTGCTGCCGTTGAGTCTGCCCTGGATGAGTATTCCCGCGCTTTGTCTATCACTCGCCACTCATCACCGGCGTTGGCCCAGCTGGTACGAAAAGGCAAACTTGATGCGGCGCTGGTCGCGCTGCCGCTTAATACCGAAGGGCTTCACCTGTATCCTTTGTCGTATCAGGAGCCGCTAATTGCGGCCTTACCTGCATCCTGGCCTGAGACGGGCATGGCAGAGCTTACCTTAAGCGCGCTCAATCATCGGCCGCTGTTTTGGTTTAAACGCGAGCGTAATCCGGATTTTTTTGACTATACGCGACGCATTTTTGATCGGGCCGGATATATGCCGGCCTACGTAGAGGAGCCAGCAGAGCATGATGTTCTGCTGGCGCGGATTGCGCGCGGGGAAGGAATGATCTTACTGCCGGCATCATTTTCCGCTATCCAGCGTCAGGGGGTGGTTTTCTGTCCGTTGCGCGAAGGAGCCAGAATGCCTCTAAGCATCGGCGTCATATATGCGTCTCACCATGCTGAATCCGTGCAAAAATGGCTTCCTCTGCTGGATTCGCTGGCGTCAGGCGGACTCTCTGGCGACTAGCTGACCGGAAAGGGTAATACACTGCGTTTGCTGGGTTGGCTCTTTTATCTTGCGCGTTATCAGAGTGGCGGCCTGGCGCCCGGTTTCTTCGCTCGCGGAAGAGACGTAGGTAAAGGATGGGGAAGTCAGATTTACGTGCATCATGTCTTCAAAACCGACCAGCGCCACCTGCTGGGTAAGAAAGACGTCTTTACCAACGGTCCTCCCCACCTGATTAATCCCGCTCAGGCAGCCGATCATCGCATCCGGGGAGTGGCAGAGCAGCGCGGTGATGGCGTTGTTTTTCTCCAGTAGCTGGCGGGTTGCAACGCTGGCGGCCTGGGTATCATCACTGCAGGCGGGTATAAACTCCTCGCGCATTGTCAGACCGTATTTCTCGAGCGCGGAGCGAAAGCCCAGGAGGCGCTGCTGGCGAATAAGATCGTTTGCCTGACCACCGATATAGGCAATATAGCGATGGCCGCGCTCGATTAAGTAGCGGGTGGCGAGGCTGGCCGCCTGGCGGTTATCACGGATAACCTGGTTGCAGCTTTCCACCAGCGGCGTCTGGGAAACAATAACCAGGGGAAGCGGATACTCAAGCAGCGGGCCGGGTAATGTGGCGACGTCGGAGGCCAGATAAATCACTCCCGCGACGCCCTGCTGTTTGAAGGAGAGTAAACAGCGCTCAAGATATTCGCCGTCGTCGCGCGGCTGGCCGAGGAAAACCATGTAGCCTTGCGTTTCCAGCTCCTGCACGATGCTGGCCATCACTTTGATGGAGAAACTGTCGCTAAAATCGCGCAATATCAGGCCAATAAGATTGGACGTATTCGAACGCAGGTTAGCGGCGGCAACGTTATGAACGTAGCCAAGCTCATTAATAGCAGCATTGACTTTTTCAATGGTGGCTTCGGAAATCTTTCCTTTCTGGCGGAGTACCAGCGAGACCGTGGAGACGGAAACACCTGCCATTTTAGCGACATCAATGATGCTGACTTTCTTCAAAATCTCTCCCTGAAAAATTCTTTTATGGCAGTCAGATAGAAGAAGATCGCCTGCAGAGACCAGCGATCTTCCTCACGATAACAGCTTCTGCTTATTTGCCAATCATCCCCGACATGGTTTGGGCAATAAATTGTGCCCTGGCGCCAAAAATAATCTGGATACCGTGGTCGCCGACAAAGACTACTCCGCGTGCGCCGATACCGTTCAGACCATCTTTGTCGACAGCATCCCGCCGGGCAACTTCCAGGCGCAGACGGGTGATGCAGGAGCCGACGGAATCAATATTTCTGGTGCCGCCAAGCAGGCTGATGATCTCAGTCGCCAGTTCGGTATCGGTTTTATCATCAGCGGTGACGGTCACTTCCGTTCGGCCCGGTGTTTTAACATCAAAGCGGCGGATGACGAAACGGAAGGTGAAATAATAAATCAGCGCCATTGGCACGCCAACAAACACCGCGCTCAGGAAGTTGGTTTGATAGCCGTTCATGGATGGCAGGATGCCAAAGGAAATATAGTCGATAAGCCCTGCGGAAAACGACTTGGCAATATGGGCGTGCAGCAGATACATGGCCATATAGGACAGGCCTGCCATGATAGCGTTGAAAACATAGAGAATCGGCGCGACGAAGATAAAGGTAAATTCTACCGGTTCAGTAATCCCCGTCAGGAAGCAGGTCAGAGCGGCGGAGAAGAGAATACCGGCCGCGATTTTCTTATTTTTAGTATAGGCTTCGTGATACATCGCAAGGCAGGCCGCCGGCAATGCGAACAGCATCAGCGGGAATTCGCCCTGCATGAATTTACCAGCGTTTTGATAGCTATTGCTGCTAAATGATTTCACGCCTTCTTCCAGCATTTTGAACCAGATAGTCTGATCGCCGTGGATCACCTGACCGCTCTGGGTGGTAAAGTCGCCGAAAGAGTACCAGAAAGAGGGATACCAGATATGGTGCAGCCCCAGCGGAATTAACGCACGTTCAACAAGGCCGAAGATAAAGGTCGAAACGGCCTGGTTATCGCCATTAATAATTACCGATAAAGTATCGATTCCCGACTGAATATGTTGCCAGACATACGGTAGCAGCAGGCCGAGGATAAATGACAGGAAGGCCGTCGCGATTGCCACGAAACGTTTACCGGAAAAGAAGCCGAGGAATTCCGGCAATTGCATAGCGTGAAAGCGGTTATAGCACCAGGCGGCGAGAATACCGCAAATTAACCCGCCAAAGACCCCCATCTGGAGCGTTGGAATACCCACCACCATGGCGTATTTTCCGCCCTGGGATGCCATTTCCGGCGTAATGCTTAGCACCGTACCGATGGTGATATTAGTGACGAAAACGGATACGGCTGCGGAAAGCGCGGCGATGCCGGATTCCGATGCCAGACCTACAGCAGAACCGATAGCGAATAACATCGGCAGGTTATCAAAGATAATCCCCCCGGCGTTCATCATCAGCGGTAGATGGAATTTATCGCCGAAAGCCAGCAGCAAGCCTGCCGCGGGCAGGAGTGAAATTGGCAGCATTAATGCTCGTCCAATCATCGACAGCTTTGATAATGATTTAATGAACCCTGATATCAGACTCATGCTGACTTCCCCCGAATAAAACGCAACATTGCGTCATTTTTTGTTAGGTAGAACGTTGTAGTAGAACGTTCTACTTATCGTGAGACATGCCTGAGAGACGCGCAACCTCATTTTCACCACCCGATAGAGGAAATTGTGATTATTTGAAGTGCTTCAAATTTGTGCGGAGAGTTCTGGCGGGTTTTGCTAACGTTTGTCGAGAATGCTGCGGTGGGAGCGAACTCTGGATGAATTTTTTTCATCTTGTTTGAGTATTCCTCACTCTTTACGCAGATTTTTCTATTGACGTCAGTGCTCTTTTCCGTCATTTTTACATCTGGACGTCTAAACGTATAGAAGTTCGCAATACAACAAACAATAAAATGCGATTGATGAGGTAAGGTATGAGCTTTTTTCACGCCAATCAGCGGGAAGCCCTGAATCAGAGCCTGGCGGAAGTACAGGGCCAGATTAATGTATCCTTTGAATTCTTTCCGCCGCGCACCAGTGAAATGGAGCAAACCCTCTGGAAATCCATCGATCGCCTGAGCAGCCTGAAGCCGAAGTTTGTCTCCGTGACCTACGGTGCTAATTCCGGTGAACGTGACCGCACCCATAGCATTATCAAAGGTATTAAGGACCGCACGGGTCTGGAAGCTGCGCCGCATCTGACCTGTATTGACGCCAGCCGTGACGAGCTGCGTACTATCGCCAAAGATTACTGGGATAGCGGGATTCGTCATATCGTTGCGCTGCGGGGTGACCTGCCGCCGGGCAGCGGCAAACCGGACATGTATGCAGCTGACCTGGTGACTTTGCTGAAAGAGGTCGGGGATTTTGATATATCCGTCGCCGCTTATCCGGAAGTTCATCCTGAGGCCAAAAGCGCACAGGCTGACCTGCTAAACCTGAAGCGTAAAGTTGAAGCCGGGGCCAATCGCGCGATTACTCAGTTTTTCTTTGATGTGGAAAGCTATCTGCGTTTCCGTGACCGCTGCGTCTCCGCCGGCATCGACGTCGAAATTATTCCGGGCATTCTGCCGGTCTCTAATTTTAAGCAGGCGAAAAAATTTGCCGATATGACCAACGTGCGTATCCCGACGTGGATGGCAAAAATGTTTGAAGGCCTGGACAATGACGCCGAAACCCGGCAGCTGGTGGGCGCGAACATCGCGATGGATATGGTGAAGATTTTAAGCCGCGAAGGGGTGAAGGATTTCCACTTCTATACCCTTAACCGTGCGGAAATGAGCTACGCGATTTGCCATACTTTAGGCGTGCGTCCGGCGTAAGTAATCCTCAGATTTTCCTCTCTTTTTCTCTGCGGCGGCGAAAACTCATTCGGCGCCGCTTCTTTTGGTTTATCGTCCTGTCCGCAAAGCGAGTATAGTGCCCGCAAAATATTCATGATGGATTTGATGATAACTATGGCAGGGAAAAACAGCCCCTTGGCCTTCGGCGGCCTGATTGTACTGACCCTTATCTGGAGCTACAGCTGGATTGCGATGAAGCAGGTAACGCTCTATATCGGCGCGTTCGATTTCACCGCACTGCGCTGTATTTTTGGCGCAGCTTTGCTGCTAATCGTGTTGCTGTTACGCGGGCGCGGAATGTGGCCAACGCCGTTCGGCTACACGCTGGCGATTGCCTTACTGCAGACCTGCGGAATGGTTGGGCTTGCCCAGTGGGCGTTGGTCAGCGGCGGAGCCGGAAAGGTGGCTATTCTGAGCTATACCATGCCGTTTTGGGTGGTGATTATGGCGGCGCTATTTTTAGGCGAGCGCATGAGGCGGTTACAGTATGCCGCCATCGGGGTAGCGGCTTGCGGTTTATTGCTGGTACTGCAACCGTGGCAGCTCGATTTTTCATCGATGAAAAGCGCGCTGCTGGCGATCCTCTCCGGGATAAGCTGGGGGGCCAGTGCGATTGTGGTGAAACGGATGTACGCTCGCTATCCAGGCGTTGATTTACTGGGCTTGACCACCTGGCAAATGCTGTATGGCGCGATAGTGATGAGCGCAGTGGCGTGGCTGGTGCCGCAGCGCAGCATTGACTGGCAGCCCGGGGTTTTTTGGGCGCTGGGATATAGCGCGATTCTGGCTACCGCGCTGGCCTGGTGTCTCTGGCTTTTTGTGTTGCGTAATTTACCCGCCAGCGTGGCGGGACTGAGTACCCTGGCGGTGCCGGTCTGCGGAGTCCTGTTTTCCTGGTGGTTACTGGGGGAAAATCCGGGCATGGTTGAAGGCGTCGGCATTGTGCTGATCGTTCTGGCGTTGACGATAATCAGCCTGAAGAAGCGTGAAGTTCGGAATTAGGGTAGGGGGTGTTTGTTTTAGCGCGGGGTTTTTTAGCCAGTGCTCGCTGAAAATTTTGATTATTTATCAAAATTTTGCATTGGTTTCGGCTTAAGGCTGGGTTCGATGCCGGCACTGCTTAGCAAATACGCCCCGCCGGATGGTCATTTTGGTCACTACTAACTTTTGGGCGAGTTTATTGACGACGACTTTTTTGTCCTGTTGCAGAATAGCGTAAATGCTCATTCTTCGAACTGATGATTGCATGCCTACAAGTCATTCCAGGGACAGCCGCACCATTAGGCACATCTTTTGGGTGAACAGTGGGGCTAAAAAGAACACGCCCGCCGAAGGGCGGGCGTGCAGGGAGGGGTTATTCCCACTCTTGCAGGAAGCGTTGACCGTACTGGTCGGCTACCAGAAGCGCGGCATAAACCTGATCCGGCGTGGCGCCGCCGGGCATATTGTGGATGGTTTCGCCTTCCGCGCAGGCGGCTTCCGCCACGGTACGCATTTTGGCCGGAATATCAGCTTTAATATCCAGCTGCGCCAGAGTGATAGGCAGCCCGACGCTATGGCATAGCGCAGCCACGGTTTCGATCTCTTCCACCGGCGCGTTTTCCAGTACCAGCTGGGTGAGCGTGCCGAAAGCGACTTTTTCACCATGGTAGTAATGATGAGCATCCGGAATCGCGGTCAGACCGTTGTGGATAGCGTGCGCAGCCGCCAGGCCGCCGCTTTCAAAGCCGACGCCGCTCAGATAGGTATTGGCTTCAATGACGCGTTCCAGGGCCGGAGTGACAACATGCTGTTCTGCCGCCAGCATGGCTTTTTCGCCTTCTTCAATCAGCGTGTTGTAGCATAGTTCAGCTAACGCCAGCGCCGCCTGAGTACATTTGCCGCCCGCCATGGTAGTCGCGCCGCTGCGGGAACAGGCGCGGGCTTCAAACCACGTCGCCAGCGCATCACCGATGCCCGCAGCCAGCAGGCGTGCCGGTGCTCCGGCAACGATTTGCGTATCGACGATGACCATGTTCGGGTTGCGCGGCAGCATCAAGTAACTATCAAACTCACCGTCATCGGTATAGATGACCGAAAGCGCGCTGCACGGCGCATCGGTAGAGGCAATTGTCGGAGCAATAACCACTGGCAGATTCATAAAGTGTGCTAATGCTTTTGCGGTATCCAGCGTCTTACCGCCGCCGATACCCAACACCGCGGTGCATTTGGCAGAACCGGCAATATCGCGCAAGCGGTTGATTTCATTATGTGAGCATTCACCGCCAAACGGCGCGATTTCGCCGACCAGACCGGCATCCGCCAGGCTTTTGCGCAGTTTTTCTTCGGCAAAACCGAGGACAAATTTATCGCCAACGATGAGCCAGCGTTCAGCCAACGGATTGAGATAGCCGCCAAGGCGAGAAATTGCGTCCGCGCCCTGAATGTACTTACCGGGTGATTGAATAATGCGATCCATTTCTATTCCTCCTGGATGACCGTGCTGCCGCCCCTTTGAACGGCTCGCCGATCGGGTTACAGGTTCAGAGTTCCAAAAGCGTTATTCCAGTCCTGCTCAAACTTCTCAATGGCAGACTCTACCGCAGGGGTACCGAGCATTTGTTGCGCTACGTCTAACGGAAGGGTAATAGCTTCGCAACCGGCTAACAGGCAGTCCAGAGCCTGACGAGGCGTCTTAAAGCTGGCGGCCAGCACTTTGCTTTCCGGCGCATGCAGTTCCAGCAGGGATTGCAGTTCCTGGACCATACGGATACCGTCACCGCCCTGGGCGTCAACGCGGTTCACGTAAGGCGCAACGTATTTTGCCCCAGCGAGCGCGGCCAGCAGACCCTGAGAGGCGCTGTAGACTGCCGTGCCAAGTGTCGGGATACCTTCTTTTTTCAACAGCTTGATGGCGGCAAGACCTTCAGCCGTCACCGGAATTTTTACCACAATACCGGGTACGGCATTGCTCAGGCGTTTGGCTTCTTCAACCATGCCCTGCGCGTCGCGGCTCATGGTTTGGGCGAATAAAATGCCTTCCGGGCCGACGGCTTTTTGCAGACGTGGTAGAACCTCCCAAACTGGAGTTTTACCCGCGGCGATAATGCTGGGGTTGGTGGTGACTCCAGCCAGCGGATAGATACGTGCCAGGCGTTCAACTTCTGCTACGTTTGCGGTGTCCAGGTAGAGTTCCATGATGCTTTCCTCAGTGCTTAATTCGGTAGTGTTGTTGAGGTAAGAATACGGCTTTCACTTGAAAGGTCGCCAGATGACAAATTTGCCAAAAACTGGATAAATGTACGCATTATGATTAAGAGTGATTTAGATCACGTTTATCCCAGAGTCGGGCGTAGAGAAGGGAGCAGGGGGCACACAAAAGTCAGGCTTAACACACAAAAATCTAGTTCTTTGCCGACGATGTTTTTTCCGTCAGCTGGCTATGATACTGACGACGGTATTCCGACGGCGAACGTTCGGTGTTTTTGCGAAACAGGCGGCAGAAGTAGTTACTGTCGGCGAAACCGCAGGCGTAGGCGATATCCTTAACTTTCATATCGTGGCCTTTTAGCATCATTCTGGCCTGCTCCAGACGGATGTGATTCAGATATTCGTTAAAACCCATCGGTCCGCATTTCTGAAACAGATGAGAAAGATAGTTTGGCGAAAGATAGAACGCCTGCGCCACTGACTCTCGGGTTAAGGGCTCGGCAAAATGGGCGTCAATATGCTTACGAATAGCTTCAAAAAGCGCCTGGCTGCGCGATGACGTTTGCGCCTGGCTGCCCAGCAGATCGGCACAGTGGCTGAGCAGACTGGTGACAATACAGCGGGCCGTGTGCTGCTCCTGCGGCTGCATTTGCATTTCGTTAAGCGCCTGCAGCAGGAAAGAACCTACCCGCGGGCCACGGCGGGGAACCTGTTGTTTGTCCAGCACGTTAAGCGCGTTGCCGTCCCAATGGCACAGGACGAATTCCAGCTGTTGCTTATCAAATAAGATGGTTAGCAGAGTGGAGGGCATCAGCCACTGTGGGTCGTTCCATCCGCCAGCGGGAATATACAACACATCGTGCGGCGTGAGCTGGGCATATTCGGACTTAATCGCCGGATCGCGAAGTTGTCCTTCAAGCATTATTTCGAGGCGCGGAAAATCGACGCTGACGGCTTTCTCAGATGCTGGTCTGGACTCTGTGGAAAAGCGAACCCTACCAATAACCGCCTGACCTTTAATAAAAGAATCAATAACCTGATTGATGCTGTTATCCATAATTGCTCCGCAAAACATGTTTTATCTGCATCATACCGAACATCGTGGGAAAGTCAGAATACCAGAGTGCTGTATGCGATACGTTATCGTAGCTGGATTATTCGTCGACCCGCGCTGATTTTATATTTTCACAATCACGCTTTTACCAGTTATTTCTACACACGGCTGGGGGCTTTTAGTGATATTACATACCATGATTTTTCTATAATGAAGCTGGGGCGTGAGTGAAGGGAATAGCTTATCGGAAAAGGGTTCCGGAAAGAGAGCTGGCTTAACCACGATGGTTAGTCCAGTCTCTTTTCTTTATTGCCTGGTCAGCGACAGATTGAGACCAGACTGCGCTTCCATAAGCTCATTTTTGGCTTCCTGTAGTTTCTTTTCTTTCTTTCTGATTTTTTCAGGATCGCCTGAAGCCTGTGCATGCTGTAGTTCTACTACTCGTTCACGGACCTTTCTCTCTTTGTCTGCAACTTTCTCCTGCCAGTCAGAGGTGATTTTACCGTCCGTACAGTAGAGTTGTACTTTTGTCAGTGCTCTTTCCAGCCCTCTGACTCGATGTATATTTCCGTACGCTTTGGCATACTCCAGCTGTTTTTGGATGTGATATTCTTTTTCTGCGCAGCCAGACCATTTATTAGATGCAGTGGCTATGCCAGAAAATAAAGGGCTCAGGAATATAAGGCAGGCAAGTGGTTTTATTATATACTTCATGATAAATCCTTTATCAATTTAAACATTAAAGCAGAGCGGTTTGTAGTTATTTAATTTTTAATGTTATTTGAGAGGTGGTGCGTAGTCAATAACCGTTCGGTAAGATTAGTCTTATAATTATTCTGGTTTTTTTGCTGCTAATTTCAGGCTGTTATTTTTCATAAAAAAATAATATCCGCCTGCAGTTTGCAAGGTAAAAACCACTATCAACAGACTGAATCATCAGGAAAAATCCTATGCGATACGATTTCCGATGAGGGTGTCGTACCATCATCGCGGAAAATATAAATATTTTAAAAGATTATTTTTTAACAAAAACTATTATTTATTTTTTACCGATCAAGCGAACATCTATGATGTTTTATTTGTTTGGTGGATGATTTATTTCCCTCAGGGTACATTCCGCACCACTATCGATGAATAAATGAACTCCAGGGATACTTTTCATCTATTATATCAAGATATGGCCTTTTTTCAGTACCGAGAAAACCTGTTCACTAAATAAGATTTCCGGGACCAGTTTCTCCAATCCGGCTTTCCCTTTTGCGTATTGGGTATCGTAAAAGGAAAAGGCAGAAAGGGTGTTGCATAACACGTTTGATATGTTATATCGTAACATTTAATTGCAAGCATAAGCTCAGGAGAGAGTGATGACCATAAAGATTTCGGCGTTTGCGCTTAGTATTAGTCTGGTACTGGCGAATGGTCAGGCTGTTGCCCACGGTCACCATAGTCATGGCCCGGCGCTGACCGACGCGGAACAAAAGGCGAGTGAAGGCATTTTTGCCGACCAGGATGTTAAGGGCAGGGAGCTGAGCGACTGGGACGGTATCTGGCAGTCGGTAAATCCCTATCTACTGAACGGCGATTTAGATGCCGTGCTGGAGCAGAAGGCCAAAAAAGCCGGTAAAAGCGTGGCGAAATATCGGGAGTACTATAAAAAGGGCTATGCCACCGATGTGGAGCAGATTGGTATCGAAGATAACGTCATGGAGTTTCACATCGGAAAAACCGTGTATGCCTGTAAGTACGCCTATTCCGGTTACAAAATCCTGACCTACGCATCCGGTAAAAAAGGCGTGCGCTACCTGTTTGAATGCCAGCAGGCGGATTCAAAAGCGCCAAAGTTCGTCCAGTTTAGCGATCACACTATTGCGCCGCGCAAATCCCAACATTTCCATATCTTTATGGGCAATGAGTCGCAGGAAGCGTTGCTGAAAGAGATGGATAACTGGCCGACCTACTACCCTTACGCGCTGCATAAAGAGCAGATTGTCGACGAAATGCTGCACCACTAAAAAAGTTCCGCTAAGCGTGATGCTTAGCGGAGCTGGAGATTTTAACCCGGCGCACTACGCTTAGCCGGGCAACAGGTTTCTCAAGGCGAACTAGCCGGTGTTACGCATACCTGCCGCAACGCCTGCGATGGTGACCATCAGCGCTTGTTCAACGCGCGGATCCGGTTTTTCGCCTTTCTCTTCCGCCAGGCGTGAACGATGCAGCAGCTCAGCCTGGAGTACGTTCAGCGGGTCGGTATAGATATTACGCAGCTGGATGGACTCCGCGATCCATGGCAGGTCAGCCATCAGGTGGGAGTCGTTGGCGATGGCCAGCACCACGTTGATATCGGCAGACAGCAGTTCGCGCAGCTCTTCACCCAATTTCCACAGTTCAGGTTTCACCAGGCGCTGATCGTAATATTCCGCCAGCCACAGGTCGGCTTTTGAATAGACCATCTCCAGCATGCCGAGGCGGGTAGAGAAGAACGGCCAGTCGCGGCACATGCTTTCCAGCTCGCTCTGCTTGCCGCCTTCGACGACTTTTTGCAGCGCGGCGCCGGCACCCAGCCAGGCTGGCAGCATCAGGCGGTTTTGCGTCCAGGCGAAGATCCACGGAATGGCGCGCAGCGACTCGACGCCGCCGGTGGGGCGACGTTTGGCCGGGCGCGAGCCCAGCGGCAGTTTACCCAGCTCCTGCTCCGGCGTAGCGGAACGGAAGTAAGGAACGAAATCTTTATTTTCACGCACGTAGCCGCGGTACATCTCGCAGGAGACGTCGGACAGCTCGGCCATGATGTCGCGCCATTGCGCTTTTGGCTCCGGCGGCGGCAGCAGGTTGGCTTCCAGAATCGCGCTGGTGTAGAGCGACAGGCTGCTGATGGTGACTTCCGGCAGGCCGTATTTAAAGCGGATCATCTCGCCCTGTTCGGTGACGCGCAGGCCGCCTTTCAGGCTTCCCGGAGGCTGAGAGAGCAGAGCCGCGTGCGCCGGCGCGCCGCCGCGACCGATAGAACCACCGCGACCGTGGAACAGAGTCAGCTCGATACCGGCTTTTTCACAAGTCTTAATTAATGCGTCCTGAGCCTGATACTGCGCCCAGGAGGCGGCCATGACGCCTGCGTCTTTTGCCGAGTCAGAATAGCCAATCATGACCATCTGCTTGCCCTGGATAAAGCCGCGATACCAGTCGATATTCAGCAACTGGGTCATCACGTCGTCGGCGTTATTCAGATCGTCAAGGGTTTCGAACAGCGGGGCGACCGGCAGCGCGAAGCCGATACCGGCCTCTTTCAGCAACAAATGTACAGCCAGCACGTCTGACGGCGTTTTGGCCATCGAAATGACGTAAGCCGCAATAGAGCCGCGTGGCGCTTCGGAGATGACTTTACAGGTCTCAAGCACTTCGCGGGTTTCTTCGCTCGGTTCCCACTGGCGCGGCAGCAGAGGACGTTTGGAGTTCAGTTCGCGGATCAGGAAAGCCTGTTTATCGGCTTCTGACCAGCTTTCGTAGTCGCCGATGCCGAGATAGCGGGTCATCTCGCCCAGCGCTTCAGTGTGGCGGGTGCTCTCCTGGCGGATATCGATACGTACCAGCGGTACGCCAAAGGCTTTTACGCGACGCAGGGTATCCAGCAGCTCGCCGTTGGCGATAATGCCCATTCCGCAGGCCTGTAGCGACTGATAACAGGCATAGAGCGGTTCCCACAGCTGCTCATTTTGCGTGATAAGGCCCGCAGGTTTTGGCAGTTTCTGCCCTTTCAAACGCGCTTCCAGCCAGGCTTGAGTCTCCATCAGCTGCGAACGCAGTTTTTTCATCAGGTAGCGATAGGGTTCCTGAGCGCCTTCCGCGCCAGCCAGTTCGCGCAGCTCGTCGGTGCACTCGACCATCGACAGTTCGGAAATCAGCAGCTGCACGTCTTTCAGGAACAGATCGGTTGCTTTCCAGCGGCTGAGCAGCAGGACGTGGCGGGTGATGTCTGCGGTCACGTTTGGGTTACCGTCGCGGTCGCCGCCCATCCAGGAAGTAAAGCGAACCGGCACAAAATCGACCGGCAGTCGATAGTTCAGGTTTTCTTCCAGCTGTTCATTCAGCTCGCGCAGATAGTTTGGTACGCCTTCCCACAGGCTATTTTCGACTACTGCAAAGCCCCATTTGGCTTCATCTACCGGGGTTGGGCGATGCTTGCGGATTTCATCGGTATGCCAGGACTGGGCGATCAGCTGGCGCAGACGGCGCATAACCTGATGACGCTCATAGTCAGCAATATCGTTGTTATCGAGCTGTTTCAGGCAGTTATTGATTTCACCCATCTTGTGGATCAGCGTACGACGCGTGATTTCGGTCGGGTGCGCGGTGAGAACTAGTTCCAGCGACAGAGATTCAACTGCTTGTTTAATAATTGTTTCGTTGAGATTGGGTTGGTCTTTGAGCTTTCTCAGGGTGCGGGCAATCACTTCAGGATTACTGGCCGCTTCGCCTTTGGGCGAAATGCTGTGGTATTGCTCAGCGGTATTCGCCAGGTTCAGAAACTGGCTAAAAGCGCGCGCCACCGGCAGCAGCTCGTCGTTAGACAGGTTTTGCAGCGTGGTGAGCAGCTCCTGGCGATTGGCTTCATTGCCGGCGCGAGAAGATTTGGACAACTTACGGATAGTTTCGACACGATCAAGAATGTTCTCTCCTAGCGCATCCTTGATGGTGTCGCCCAGCACCTTACCGAGCATACTGACATTACTACGCAAAGCGGAATATTGTTCGTTCATGTTACCCCAGACACCCCATCTCATTTTATTTTGTTATATCCGGCGCTCGATAATTTGAGCGGTGGATAAGCAACCGTCTTTTATAAAGCCACGTAAAAACCCCCACGTCAATTGTTGCGAAATCGGTTCAGCAAACGAATAAATCGCGGCAATTTGCCAAATTTAAATCAGAGGTCGCTTGATAAGTGTTGCTTATGAAAATGTGATAAGTGCCACCCTTCCACACAGGCAGAATTGAGCGGAAGGGTGCGCGTTTTAGTGCCAACAAAAATGATGGACCACCTGAGTGATAAGCTCGCGAGTTGGCTTAATAAAACGCGTTTCCAGGTACTCATCAGGCTGGTGGGCCTGATTAATAGAGCCTGGACCCAATACCAGCGTCGGACACAGGGTCTGAATAAACGGCGCTTCGGTACAGTAGTTCACCACTTCGGTTTGCGCGCCGAGTAGTTTCTCGACCACCTCGACCAGCTTATGGTCCGGTGGGCATTCGTAGCCAGGGATCGGCGGATGCAGTTCAGATACGGTCAGGCGTCCGGGCCAGCGTTCGCTCACCGGTGCCAGCGCCTCGTTCAGCAGCCCGTTAAGATCGTTGAGCGTCATGCCGGGCAGTGGGCGAATATCCATGTGCAGTTCACAGCAGGCGCAAATGCGGTTGGAGGCATCGCCGCCGTGAATTGCCCCGAGGTTAAGCGTGGGATACGGGACGGTAAACGCGGCGTAGTGATAACGCTCTTTCAGGTCATCGCGCAGCTGCATGATGCGGCCGATGGCATCGTGCATCAGCTCAATGGCGTTGACGCCGCGCGCCGGGTCGCTGGAGTGGCCAGACTGCCCCAGGACGCGAACCGCGGTGGATATATGACCTTTGTGTGCGCGCACCGGCTGCAGCGAAGTCGGTTCGCCGATAATGGCGCAGTCTGGTCGTAGCTGGGTTGTTTCGGCGAAATAGCGGGCGCCGGCCATACTGGTTTCTTCATCGGCCGTTGCCAGAATATAGAGCGGCTTTTTCAGTTTAGTGACATCAACGTCACGCAGGGCGTCGAGAATGAAAGCGAAGAAGCCTTTCATATCGGCGGTGCCAAGGCCGTATAGCTTATTGTCGTGCTCGGTCAGGGTAAAAGGATCGCGGGTCCAGCGGCCATCATCAAACGGCACGGTATCGGTATGTCCGGCGAGCAGCAGGCCGCCCGCGTCGTGACCAGTGCTGGCCAGCAGATTGAATTTGTTCCGCGTGTCCGGTACCGGCTGAACTTCAACGTTAAAGCCAATATCGCGGAACCAGCCTGCCAATAAATTGATTAAAGACTCATTGCTTTGATCCAGCGCCTCTTCGGTCGCGCTGATGGAAGGTGTGGCGATCAACGCGCGGTAAATCTCGATAAAGGGCGGTAAATTGTTTTTCATTGTTGACACACCTCGGGTCATGATAGTATCAATATTCATGCATTATTTGTGAATAAAAATACATTATCGTTGAGCGTAAGAAAACCCATCGAATGTAAGGATGATGCTCTTACGGCTCAACAGGGTGGGGAAGGCCACGGTCTTCCAGGGCAAATATACGTAAGCAAGAAGGTGAAGAGCCCCAATGTTGAACACGCTGATTGTGGGCGCCAGCGGCTATGCCGGCGCAGAGCTAGTGGCCTATGTAAATCGCCATCCTCATATGACCATAACCGCTTTGACGGTCTCCGCGCAAAGCAATGATGCGGGAAAATTAGTTTCCGATTTGCATCCGCAGCTGAAAGGCATTGTCGATCTGCCGCTGCAGCCGATGTCCGATATCAGCGAGTTTAGCGCCGGAGTGGACGTGGTTTTTCTCGCCACCGCGCATGAGGTTAGCCATGACCTTGCACCACAGTTTCTTGCCGCAGGCTGCGTGGTGTTCGATCTCTCCGGGGCGTTTCGCGTGAATGACGGCGCCTTCTATGAAAAATATTACGGTTTTACTCATCAGCACCCTGAGCTGCTGGAGCAGGCGGTTTACGGCCTGGCCGAGTGGAGCGTCGATAAACTGAAAGAGGCGAATCTGATCGCCGTACCGGGCTGCTATCCGACGGCGGCCCAGCTGTCGTTAAAACCGCTGATCGACGCGGGGTTATTAGATCTTAGCCAGTGGCCGGTGATCAACGCCACCAGTGGAGTCAGCGGCGCCGGGCGTAAAGCCTCTATCGGTAATAGCTTCTGCGAAGTTAGCCTGCAACCCTATGGCGTTTTCAACCATCGTCATCACCCGGAAATTTCAACCCACCTGGGCGCGGAGGTTATTTTTACCCCGCATCTGGGCAATTTTAAACGTGGGATTCTGGAAACCATCACCTGCCGTCTGAAGCCAGGCGTTAGCAAAGAGCAGGTTGCGGCGGTATTCCAGCAGGCCTACGCGGATAAACCGCTGGTACGTTTATACGACAAAGGCGTCCCTGCATTGAAAAATGTGGTCGGTCTGCCATTCTGTGATATCGGTTTTGCGGTCCAGGATGAACATATCATCGTGGTGGCGGCGGAAGATAACCTGCTGAAAGGCGCGGCCGCGCAGGCCGTTCAGTGCGCTAATATTCGTTTCGGCTTCGCTGAGACGCAGTCTCTTATTTAAGGTGTGATGATGAATCCTTTAATTATCAAACTCGGCGGCGTCCTGCTGGATAGCGAAGAAGCGCTGGAGCGCCTGTTTACGGCGCTGGTGAACTACCGCGAGTCGCATCAGCGCCCGCTGATTATTGTGCACGGCGGCGGCTGCGTGGTGGATGAACTCATGAAGCAGCTCAACCTGCCGGTGAAAAAGAAAAATGGTCTGCGGGTCACGCCGGCGGATCAGATCGATATTATTACCGGCGCGCTGGCGGGTACCGCCAATAAAACGCTGCTGGCCTGGGCGAAAAAGCACGGCCTGGCTTCCGTTGGGCTATTCCTCGGCGATGGCGATAGCGTCAAAGTGACGCAGCTAGATGAAGAGCTTGGTCATGTCGGATTCGCTCAGCCAGGTTCTCCGGCGTTGATTAACACGCTGCTGGCGGGTGGCTATCTGCCGGTCGTGAGCTCTATCGGCGTCACCGATGAGGGCCAGTTGATGAACGTTAACGCCGACCAGGCGGCCACCGCGCTGGCGGCAACGCTCGGTGCCGATCTGATTCTGCTGTCTGACGTAAGCGGTATTCTCGATGGCAAAGGCCAGCGTATTGCTGAAATGACCGCGGCGAAGGCTGAGCAGCTGATTGAACAGGGCATCATTACCGACGGAATGATCGTCAAGGTGAATGCGGCTCTGGACGCGGCGCGGACATTAGGTCGTCCGGTGGATATCGCCTCCTGGCGCCACGCGGAACAGCTGCCTGCGCTGTTTAACGGTACGCCGATCGGCACGCGTATTCTGGCATAATCAAATAATCATTTTGTCGGCCCGGTAGGTGCAGCGCACCGGGCAATAAAATTCAAAGATATTAAGGAAGCATGTTATGGCACTTTGGGGTGGGCGTTTTACTCAGGCAGCGGATCAGCGGTTCAAACAGTTCAACGACTCTTTGCGCTTTGATTATCGCCTGGCGGAGCAGGATATCGTTGGCTCTGTTGCCTGGTCCAAAGCGCTGGTGACGGTTGGCGTTTTGACCGCTGATGAACAACTGCAGCTGGAAGAGGCGCTGAATATTCTGCTGGAAGAGGTGCGGGCGAATCCGCAGCAGATCCTCGAAAGCGATGCGGAAGATATTCACAGCTGGGTGGAAGGTAAACTGATCGACAAGGTCGGCCAGCTGGGGAAAAAGCTGCATACCGGGCGTAGCCGTAATGACCAGGTCGCGACAGATCTGAAGCTATGGTGCAAAGACACCGTGGTGGAGCTGCTGTCGGCGAATCGCCAGTTGCAAAGCGCGCTGGTTGAGACGGCGGAGGCTAATCAGGACGCGGTGATGCCGGGCTATACCCACCTGCAGCGCGCGCAGCCGGTAACATTTGCCCACTGGTGTCTGGCCTATGTCGAAATGCTGGCGCGTGATGAAAGCCGTCTGCAGGATGCGTTGAAGCGTCTGGACGTCAGCCCGCTGGGCTGCGGCGCGCTGGCGGGTACCGCCTATGAAATCGATCGTGAACAGCTTGCCGGCTGGCTGGGATTCGCTTCGGCTACCCGCAATAGCCTGGACAGCGTGTCCGATCGCGATCACGTGCTCGAACTGCTGTCCGATGCTTCAATCGGCATGGTCCACCTGTCGCGCTTTGCCGAAGATCTGATCTTCTTTAATACCGGTGAAGCGGGCTTTATTGAGCTTTCTGACCGCGTAACCTCCGGCTCATCCCTGATGCCGCAGAAGAAAAACCCGGATGCGCTGGAGCTGATCCGCGGTAAATGCGGTCGCGTACAGGGCGCGCTTACCGGCATGATGATGACCCTCAAGGGGCTGCCTCTGGCCTACAACAAAGATATGCAGGAAGATAAAGAAGGGCTGTTTGACGCGCTTGATACCTGGCTCGACTGCCTGCATATGGCGGCTCTGGTGCTTGACGGTATTCAGGTAAAACGCCCGCGTTGTGAAGAGGCGGCGCAGCAGGGCTACGCGAATGCGACCGAGCTGGCGGATTATCTGGTAGCTAAAGGCGTGCCGTTCCGTGAAGCGCACCATATTGTCGGCGAAGCGGTGGTTGAGGCCATAGCCCAGGGCAAGCCGCTGGAAGAACTGCCGCTGACCGATTTGCAGAAGTTTAGCAGCGTTATTGCTGATGACGTCTATCCAATCCTGTCGCTGCAGTCGTGTCTGGATAAGCGTGCGGCTAAAGGTGGCGTTTCTCCGCAGCAGGTTGCCCGCGCAATTGCTGAGGCCAAACAGCGTCTGGTCTAAATCTTAGCCGTTCCGCCTTCAGGGCGGTTAATCAATGAAGCTCGGGCAATCCCCGGGCTTTTTTATGCAAAAAAAAGCGGACACAAGGTCCGCAAAAGTTCACGTTGGCTTTAGTTATCCGGGTAGAGATATTGATGAGGAACCTCGATGATTTTATGAAGTTTTCCTCATTTATGGGTTTATTATTGAACAGAAGTCTTGATAGGGATAATCGTTCGTTGCTATTCTATCTATCGCCATGGACTATCGTGGCGATGGAGGATGAATAATGAATATTCGCGATCTTGAATATCTGGTAGCGCTAGCCGAACACCGCCACTTCCGCCGCGCGGCGGATTCTTGTCACGTCAGCCAACCTACGCTCAGCGGACAAATCCGCAAGCTGGAGGATGAACTCGGCGTGATGTTGCTGGAGCGCACCAGCCGTAAGGTTCTGTTCACCCAGGCAGGGCTGCTGCTGGTGGATCAAGCGCGTACCGTGTTACGCGAAGTCAAAGTGCTTAAGGAAATGGCAAGCCAGCAGGGAGAGACGATGTCAGGGCCGCTGCATATCGGACTGATCCCGACTATTGGCCCTTATCTGTTGCCGTTGATTATCCCAATGCTGCACCAGACCTTTCCTAAGCTGGAAATGTATCTGCATGAAGCACAGACCCATCAGCTGCTGGCGCAGCTAGATAGCGGTAAGCTCGACTGCGCGATTCTGGCGCTGGTTAAAGAGAGCGAAGCTTTTATTGAAGTGCCGCTGTTTGATGAGCCAATGATGCTGGCTGTTTACGAAGATCATCCATGGGCTAACCGCGAGTGCGTACCGATGTCGGACCTGGCGGGTGAAAAGCTGCTGATGCTGGAAGATGGCCACTGCCTGCGCGATCAGGCGATGGGCTTCTGCTTTGAAGCTGGTGCCGATGAGGATACCCACTTTCGCGCGACCAGCCTCGAAACGCTGCGTAACATGGTGGCTGCCGGCAGCGGCATTACTCTACTACCGGCCTTAGCCGTGCCGCAGGAGAGAAAGCGCGATGGCGTGGTCTATGTGCCCTGCATCAAGCCGGAACCCAGACGTACCGTTGGGCTGGTTTATCGTCCGGGCTCCCCGCTGCGTAGCCGTTATGAGCATCTGGCGGAGGCCATCCGCGGTAAGATGGATGGCCATTTCGACGCCGCGTTAAAACAGGCGGTTTAAGCCATTTAACGCCGCTACCCGATAGGCTTCCGCCATGGTCGGGTAGTTAAAGGTGGTGTTAACGAAGTACTCAATGGTGTTACCGCCGCCTTTCTGCTCCATGATCGCCTGGCCGATATGAATGATCTCGGCCGCGCGCTCGCCAAAGCAATGAATCCCGAGGATCTCTTTGGTTTCGCGATGAAACAGGATCTTCAGCGTACCGACGCTCATCCCAACAATCTGCGCTCGTGCCAGATGTTTGAACTGCGCGCGTCCTACCTCATAAGGCACTTTCATTGCCGTCAGCTGCTGCTCGGTTTTACCGACGGAGCTAATTTCCGGAATGGTGTAAATCCCGGTAGGAATATCCTCAATCAGATGCGCAGATGCTTCGCCTTTCACCAACGCCTGGGCCGCAATGCGCCCTTGATCGTAGGCAGCAGAGGCCAGGCTTGGATAGCCAATGACATCGCCGACGGCATAAATATGCGGCAGGGCGGTCTGGTACATGCTGTTGACCTTTAGCTGACCGCGGCTATCGGTCTGCAGGCCAATATTTTCCAGCGCCAGAGAATCTGTATTCCCGGTGCGGCCGTTGGCGTACAGCAGGCAGTCCGCTTTGAGCTTTTTGCCGGATTTCAGATGCATGATGACGCCGTCATCAACGCCTTCAATCTTTTCGTATTCTTCATTGTGGCGGATGACCACGCCGCTGTTCCAGAAGTGATAGGAGAGCGAGTCGGACATCTCCTGATCGAGGAACGCCAGCAGACGATCGCGGGTGTTGATCAGATCAACCTTGACCTCCATCCCGCGGAAGATCGACGCATATTCACAGCCGATCACCCCGGCGCCGTAGATAATCACGTGGCGCGGTTCATGATGCAGGCTAAGAATCGAGTCGCTGTCATAAATACGCGGGTGGTGGAAATCCACGTCTGCCGGATGGTACGGGCGCGAACCACAGGCAATCACAAATTTTTCCGCCGTGATCGTTTCCACAGTACCGTCGTGGCATTCCAGCGCGATCGTGTGTTCATCAACAAAATGGGCATTGCCCTGCAGGATTTCGCAGTGGTTACGCTCATAGAAACCCTGACGCATATGGGTTTGCTGGTTAATGACGCTGTCGGCATGGTTCAGGATGTCGGCGAAGGAGGAACGAAGAAGACGGGAATGGTCGCTGTAGAGAGGGTTTTGGTTAAACTCGATAATACGGCTGACGGCATGGCGGAGGGCTTTTGACGGGATGGTACCCCAATGGGTACAACCGCCGCCGACGTTATGGTAGCGCTCAATGACGGCAACGCGTGCTCCCTGTTTCACCAGCCCCATGGCGGCACCTTCTCCGCCAGGACCGGAACCAATCACAATTGCATCATAATCCCAAGAGTGTGACATGGCATTACTCACCTGTTTTATACATAAAATAAACACGATGATAACATTCGGCGCGCTTTAACCCAATTATCGTTGTGCTTTTTTGCGGCATAAAAGCAGAAACGGCTCGTAAACAATCATTCACAATCCAGTGTAAACCGATTAGTTCTAATCTCTGGTATAGTGCCGGAAGAGCTTATGGAAGGATTCAGACATCGTGATGGGCGTAAGAGCGCAACAAAAAGAAAAAACCCGGCGTTCGCTGGTGGAAGCAGCATTTAGTCAGCTAAGTGCTGAACGGAGTTTTGCCAGCTTAAGCCTGCGTGAGGTTGCGCGGGAAGCGGGGATTGCCCCAACGTCCTTCTATCGACATTTTCGTGATGTTGATGAACTTGGTTTGACCATGGTTGATGAAAGCGGGCTCATGCTCCGTCAGCTGATGCGTCAGGCGCGTCAGCGTATCGCGAAAGGCGGCAGCGTCATTCGCACCTCTGTTTCCACCTTTATGGAATTCATTGGTAATAACCCGAACGCCTTCCGACTGTTGCTGCGTGAACGGTCGGGGACTTCTGCGGCGTTTCGTGCCGCCGTGGCGCGTGAAATTCAGCATTTCATCGCGGAACTTGCCGACTATTTAGAAATCGAAAATCATATGCCGCGCGCCTTTACCGAAGCGCAGGCTGAAGCTATGGTCACCATCGTTTTTAACGCTGGCGCCGAGGCCCTGGATGTGAGTCTTGAGCAGCGTCGACAGCTGGAAGAACGCCTGGTGCTGCAGCTTAGAATGATCTCGAAAGGCGCATATTACTGGTATCGCCGTGAACAAGAAAAAATATCAAATCATTCCGAATAACGTGAAGGACGAGCAATGAAACATTCAGAACAAGATAGAGGTACGCTACTGCTGGCACTGATCGCGGGTCTATCCATTAATGGAACCTTTGCTGCGCTGTTCAGCTCAATTGTCCCTTTTTCCATCTTCCCTATTTTGTCGCTGGTGCTGACGGTTTACTGTCTGCATCAGCGCTATCAGAATCGTAGTATGCCCGTGGGTTTACCGGGACTTGCCGCTGGCTGTTTTATCCTGGGCGTGCTGGTTTATAGCACCGTTGTACGCGCGGAGTATCCGGACATCGGCTCTAACTTCTTCCCGGCGGTGCTTTCGGTGATTATGGTGTTCTGGATTGGCTGCAAGGTACGTAATCGTAAGAATACGGCTTCTGAATAATGTATCGCCCGGCAACAGCGCTGTTGCCGGGTTTCCTGCCAACGTTTTACTTCTTCGTTAACAGCACGCCGCACTCCATATGATGGGTATACGGGAACTGGTCGAACAGCGCCAGTCGCGTCACTTCATGCGTCTCACTGAGCGTTTCCAGATTCTGGCATAAGGTCTCCGGATTGCAGGAGATATACAGAATATGCGGATAGGCCTGCACCATTTTCTCTGTTTCGCTATCCAGACCGCTGCGCGGTGGATCGACAAAAATCGTCTCGCACCGGTAGCTCTTCAGGTCGATTCCCTGTAGCCGGTTAAACTCCCGCACGCCGTTCATCGCCTGGGTAAACTCTTCCGCCGACATGCGGATAATCTGCACGTTATCTATGTGATTCGCGGCAATATTGTATTGCGCCGCCGCTACGGACGGTTTGGCTATCTCCGTTGCCAGCACGCGATCGAAATTACGCGCCAGCGCCAGCGAAAAGTTGCCGTTACCGCAGTACAGCTCAAGCAAATCGCCGGTTGCGCCTTTCGTGGCATCGATAGCCCACTCCAGCATCTGAATGTTCATCGCTGCGTTTGGCTGGGTGAAGCTATTTTCAACCTGGCGATAGATCATTTCACGCCCGCCTACCGGCAGGCGCTCATCGATATAGTCCTGATCCAGCTCGATTTTAGTCTTTGTTGCGCGGCCAATCAGATGCACATTGAGGTTTTGCGCCCGCAGCGCATCGCGGAAAAGCTCCGCCTGCTGACGCCATTCGTCGTCGAGCTTTTTATGGTACAGCAGCGATATAACGGCCTGATTGCTCAGCGTGGTCAGATAATCGACCTGAAACAGCTTATGGCGCAGCACCGGATTAGTGCGGACGCCCTCAATCACGGCGGTCATCAGCTGATTAATCAGCTCGCTGGCGGCCGGAAAGGTATCGACGCGAATGCGGGATTTGGTCTGCTGATCAAACATAATGTGGTACAGGTCATCGCCATCGTGCCACAGGCGAAACTCTGCGCGCATGCGATAGTGGCTGACCGGCGAACGAAACACTTCCGGAACCGGAGCGCTGAAAGGCGCCATCATTTTCTGCAAACGGACGACTTTCTCTGCCAGCTGCGCTTCATATTGTTCGGTAGGAAGGTGTTCGGGGGTCATGATGTATCCTGAATAAAATAAGTACGCGGGGATTGTAGGGAAAGCGTCGGGGATGTCCAGCCCTGATGATATAAGGAAATATAACGATAGAAGTCTGGACATCTATATGGTTCTGATTATAGCATCGTGCCACCGGTCCTATGAGTTAATAGGGAATCCAGTGAAAATCTGGAGCTGACGCGCAGCGGTAAGGAAAAGTGGGATGAGCGCCTTGTGCAGACACTGCGGTTTTTCGCGGGAAGTCCTCATTCATTAAACACCCCAAGCCCGAAGACCTGCCGGAATACGTCGCATTTGGTTTCTATCATCGCGTGCTACTGATAGAGCCGGCGGCATCCTTTATTTATTACGGATGCTTTAAAATGATTAAAAAAGCTTCGCTGATGACGGCGCTCTCCGTCACGGCATTTTCCGGCTGGGCGCAGGACAGCAATTCAGATACGTTAGTGGTCACAGCAAACCGTTTTCAACAGCCGGTCAATACGGTTCTTGCGCCAGCCGATGTTGTTACGCGGGAAGATATCGAGCGCTGGCAGGCGAAAGATTTGAATGATGTGATGCGCCGATTACCAGGTGTGGATATTTCACAATATGGGGGAATTGGGCAGACTTCTTCGATGCACATTCGTGGAACCGAATCTCGCCATGTTCTGGTGCTGATTGACGGTATTCCGATGGCACGCGCTGGTATTAGTAATTCCATTGATGTTGGTCAGATTCCGGTATCCCTGGTGCAGCGTGTCGAATATATCCGCGGCCCACGATCGGCTGTTTATGGCTCCGGCGCAATTGGTGGTGTAGTCAATATCATTACAATGAGCGACGACGAGCGTGCGCAGGTTAATGCCGGGGTAGGAACAAATGGCTATCAGACCTACGATGGAGCGGTGAATAAACGCTTTGGCGACACGCTGTTAACGGCTGCTGGCGCTTACCAGACCACAAAAGGCTTTAATGTCCAGCCTGACTCCCCCTATCGCGATGACCAGGATCGCGACGGCTATCGCAACAAGCTTTTTTGGGGAGGAGTGCAACATAAATTTGACAATAACTTTTCCGGTTTCTTTCGTGGTTATGGGTATACCGCGAATAATGATTACGATCAGGGCTCGTATGGTTATGCTGGTGGTAATGACGAAGCGCAGAATTATACTCAGTCTTGGGATACCGGTTTGCGTTATAGCTCCGGTATCTATTCCTCTCAGCTGCTTGCTAATTACCAGCATCTTAAAAACTATAACTACAGTAGCGATCTTGGCCGTTATGCTGGAGACGCCACACTGGATAACATGGAGCAGCGTTATATCCAGTGGGGTAATAACGTAGAGGTTGGCCATGGGGCGATTAGTGCCGGGATTGACTGGAAACAGGAAAAGCTGAAATCAAAAAGCACCTCATTATCAGACAGTTACAAGCGTGATACCACCGGGCTTTATCTAACCGGGCAACAGCAAATTGATACTGTAACCCTGGAAGCCTCGGGTCGAGAAGATCATGATGAGCAGTTTGGCTGGCATGGTACCTGGCAAACTGCTGCAGGCTGGGAGTTTGTTGATGGTTATCGGGCTATTCTCTCCTATGGTACTGGTTTTCTGGCACCATCGCTTGGCCAGCAATATGGGGCAACGCGCTTTGCTTCATCTTTTGGGCCTGGCATTTCTGCTAATCCGAACCTGAAGCCGGAAGAGTCTAAACAGTGGGAAGTTGGGCTCGAAGGATTAACGGGGCTGCTGGATTGGCGTCTCTCGGCATATCGTTACGAGATTCAAAATCTGATCAGCTACAAAAACAATCAGTATGTCAACGTGAAGTCGGCGACAATTAAGGGCCTGGAATGGACGGGAAATGTCACCACGGGGCTGGTTGAGCATCGTCTGACTTTGCAATATGTTGACCCTCGTGATGATCAAACCGACAAAGTTCTCTACCGGCGAGCAAAACAGCAGGTGAAGTACGAGTTAAGCGGGCGGGTTTACGATCTTGGCTGGAATGTTGCCTATCAATATATCGGCGAGCGTTATGATAATGACTACGATAACTCTCGTGATGTAAAAATGGGGGGAGTCAGTCTTTGGGATGTCGGTTTGTCTTATCCGGTCACCTCACATCTGACAGTTCGTGGTAAAATAGCTAACCTGTTCGATAAAGATTACGAGACAGCTTATGGCTACCAAACTGCAGGACGAGAATACTACTTGTCTGGCAGCTACACCTTCTGATCCACGTCCCACCGTGCTGGTGTTTGATTCCGGCGTCGGTGGGCTGTCGGTTTACAATGAGATTCGGCAACTGCTGCCGAATCTGCATTATATCTACGCTTTCGACAACGTCGCTTTCCCCTACGGCGAGAAGAGCGAAGAGTTTATTGTTGAGCGCGTCCTCGAGATTGTTACCGCAGTTCAGCAGCGTTATCCTCTGGCGCTGGCCGTCATTGCCTGTAATACCGCAAGTACCGTTTCCCTCCCCGCATTGCGCGACAAATTTGCCTTCCCGGTTGTCGGCGTTGTTCCTGCGATAAAACCCGCAGCACGCTTAACAGCGAATGGCGTTGTTGGCCTGCTGGCGACGCGCGGGACGGTCAAACGTCCCTATACGCGCGAACTGATCGCTCGTTTTGCGAATGAATGCAAAATAGAGATGCTCGGGTCAGCAGAGCTGGTGGAGCTGGCAGAAGCCAAGCTGCACGGCGAACCGGTTCCGCTGGAGGAGCTGCAACGTATCCTGCGTCCCTGGCTGCGAATGCAGGAACCGCCCGATACGGTTGTGCTGGGTTGTACGCATTTCCCTCTACTACAAGAGGAATTGCAGCAGGTTCTGCCGGAAGGGACGAGAATGATCGACTCCGGGGCGGCGATTGCGCGTCGAACAGCCTGGCTATTAGAACATGAAGCGCCTGATGCAAAATCGAGTGATGCCAATATTGCATACTGCATGGCGCTGACGGCTGAAACTGAACAGCTTTTGGACGTTTTGCGGCGCTACGGCTTCGAATCGCTGGAAAAATTACCGCTTTCATAGCGTTTTGCACAAAAAAGAGACGGTTGAAAGATTTTTTGAAAACAGGGCTTGTCAACGTCTCAGAACTCCCTATAATGCGCCTCCACTGACACGGAACAACGGCACGCAAGCCGCCGGGTCAGCGGGATTCAGCGATGAATGCCGGCAGAGAAAAGCGAAATTAAACGCTTGACTCTGCATGAGGAAACCGTATTATACGGGACCTCGCAACGGTGAGCGAAAGCCGCGTTGCACTGCTCTTTAACAATTTATCAGACAATCTGTGTGGGCACTCAAAGTGACATGGATTCTTAACGTCTTCGGACGAAAAATGAATACCAAGTCTCAAAGAGTGAACACGTAATTCATTACGAAGTTTAATTCTGTGAGCATCAAACTTAAATTGAAGAGTTTGATCATGGCTCAGATTGAACGCTGGCGGCAGGCCTAACACATGCAAGTCGAACGGTAGCACAGAGAGCTTGCTCTCGGGTGACGAGTGGCGGACGGGTGAGTAATGTCTGGGAAACTGCCTGATGGAGGGGGATAACTACTGGAAACGGTAGCTAATACCGCATAACGTCGCAAGACCAAAGAGGGGGACCTTCGGGCCTCTTGCCATCAGATGTGCCCAGATGGGATTAGCTAGTAGGTGAGGTAACGGCTCACCTAGGCGACGATCCCTAGCTGGTCTGAGAGGATGACCAGCCACACTGGAACTGAGACACGGTCCAGACTCCTACGGGAGGCAGCAGTGGGGAATATTGCACAATGGGCGCAAGCCTGATGCAGCCATGCCGCGTGTATGAAGAAGGCCTTCGGGTTGTAAAGTACTTTCAGCGGGGAGGAAGGTGTTGTGGTTAATAACCGCAGCAATTGACGTTACCCGCAGAAGAAGCACCGGCTAACTCCGTGCCAGCAGCCGCGGTAATACGGAGGGTGCAAGCGTTAATCGGAATTACTGGGCGTAAAGCGCACGCAGGCGGTCTGTCAAGTCGGATGTGAAATCCCCGGGCTCAACCTGGGAACTGCATTCGAAACTGGCAGGCTGGAGTCTTGTAGAGGGGGGTAGAATTCCAGGTGTAGCGGTGAAATGCGTAGAGATCTGGAGGAATACCGGTGGCGAAGGCGGCCCCCTGGACAAAGACTGACGCTCAGGTGCGAAAGCGTGGGGAGCAAACAGGATTAGATACCCTGGTAGTCCACGCTGTAAACGATGTCGACTTGGAGGTTGTTCCCTTGAGGAGTGGCTTCCGGAGCTAACGCGTTAAGTCGACCGCCTGGGGAGTACGGCCGCAAGGTTAAAACTCAAATGAATTGACGGGGGCCCGCACAAGCGGTGGAGCATGTGGTTTAATTCGATGCAACGCGAAGAACCTTACCTGGTCTTGACATCCACAGAAGTTTTCAGAGATGAGAACGTGCCTTCGGGAACTGTGAGACAGGTGCTGCATGGCTGTCGTCAGCTCGTGTTGTGAAATGTTGGGTTAAGTCCCGCAACGAGCGCAACCCTTATCCTTTGTTGCCAGCGGTCCGGCCGGGAACTCAAAGGAGGACTGCCAGTGATAAACTGGAGGAAGGTGGGATGACGTCAAGTCATCATGGCCCTTACGACCAGGGCTACACACGTGCTACAATGGCATATACAAAGAGAAGCGACCTCGCGAGAGCAAGCGACCTCATAAAGTATGTCGTAGTCCGGATTGGAGTCTGCAACTCGACTCCATGAAGTCGGAATCGCTAGTAATCGTGGATCAGAATGCCACGGTGAATACGTTCCCGGGCCTTGTACACACCGCCCGTCACACCATGGGAGTGGGTTGCAAAAGAAGTAGGTAGCTTAACCTTCGGGAGGGCGCTTACCACTTTGTGATTCATGACTGGGGTGAAGTCGTAACAAGGTAACCGTAGGGGAACCTGCGGTTGGATCACCTCCTTACCTGAAAGAACCTGCCTTTGTAGTGCTCACACAGATTGTCTGATGAAAAATAAGCAGTAAGAAAATCTCTGCAGGCTTGTAGCTCAGGTGGTTAGAGCGCACCCCTGATAAGGGTGAGGTCGGTGGTTCAAGTCCACTCAGGCCTACCAAATTCGTCTCCGTGCTTTGTTGTGGCAAAGCTCGCATACTTCAGTATGCTTCGCTTCACCACGCCGCGCCCGAAAACGAATTAAGGTTGATGAGATTTTAACTACGATGGGGCTATAGCTCAGCTGGGAGAGCGCCTGCTTTGCACGCAGGAGGTCTGCGGTTCGATCCCGCATAGCTCCACCATCATTACTGCAAAAAACAAGAAAACTTCAGAGTGTACCTGAAAAGGTTCACTGCGAAGTTTTGCTCTTTAAAAATCTGGATCAAGCTGAAAATTGAAACGACACACAGTTAAAGTGTGTTCGAGTCTCTCAAATTTTCGCAATCAGAAGTGAAACATCTTCGGGTTGTGAGGTTAAGCGACTAAGCGTACACGGTGGATGCCCTGGCAGTCAGAGGCGATGAAGGACGTGCTAATCTGCGAAAAGCGTCGGTAAGGTGATATGAACCGTTATAACCGGCGATGTCCGAATGGGGAAACCCAGTGCAATTCGTTGCACTATCGTTTGATGAATACATAGTCAAACGAGGCGAACCGGGGAACTGAAACATCTAAGTACCCCGAGGAAAAGAAATCAACCGAGATTCCCCCAGTAGCGGCGAGCGAACGGGGAGCAGCCCGGAGTCTGAATCAGCGTGTGTGTTAGTGGAACGGTCTGGAAAGTCCGACGGTACAGGGTGATAGTCCCGTACACCAAAATGCACATGCTGTGAACTCGAAGAGTAGGGCGGGACACGTGGTATCCTGTCTGAATATGGGGGGACCATCCTCCAAGGCTAAATACTCCTGACTGACCGATAGTGAACCAGTACCGTGAGGGAAAGGCGAAAAGAACCCCGGCGAGGGGAGTGAAAAAGAACCTGAAACCGTGTACGTACAAGCAGTAGGAGCCTCCATGTGGGGTGACTGCGTACCTTTTGTATAATGGGTCAGCGACTTATATTCTGTAGCAAGGTTAACCGTATAGGGGAGCCGCAGGGAAACCGAGTCTTAACTGGGCGTTAAGTTGCAGGGTATAGACCCGAAACCCGGTGATCTAGCCATGGGCAGGTTGAAGGTTGGGTAACACTAACTGGAGGACCGAACCGACTAATGTTGAAAAATTAGCGGATGACTTGTGGCTGGGGGTGAAAGGCCAATCAAACCGGGAGATAGCTGGTTCTCCCGAAAGCTATTTAGGTAGCGCCTCGTGAACTCATCTTCGGGGGTAGAGCACTGTTTTCGGCTAGGGGGTCATCCCGACTTACCAACCCGATGCAAACTACGAATACCGAAGAATGTTATCACGGGAGACACACGGCGGGTGCTAACGTCGTCGTGAAGAGGGAAACAACCCAGACCGCCAGCTAAGGTCCCAAAGTCATGGTTAAGTGGGAAACGATGTGGGAAGGCCCAGACAGCCAGGATGTTGGCTTAGAAGCAGCCATCATTTAAAGAAAGCGTAATAGCTCACTGGTCGAGTCGGCCTGCGCGGAAGATGTAACGGGGCTAACCATGCACCGAAGCTGCGGCAGCGACACGATGTGTTGTTGGGTAGGGGAGCGTTCTGTAAGCCGTTGAAGGTGGCCTGTGAGGGCTGCTGGAGGTATCAGAAGTGCGAATGCTGACATAAGTAACGATAATGCGGGTGAAAAACCCGCACGCCGGAAGACCAAGGGTTCCTGTCCAACGTTAATCGGGGCAGGGTGAGTCGACCCCTAAGGCGAGGCCGAAAGGCGTAGTCGATGGGAAACAGGTTAATATTCCTGTACTTGGTGTTACTGCGAAGGGGGGACGGAGAAGGCTATGTTGGCCGGGCGACGGTTGTCCCGGTTTAAGCATGTAGGCGGAGGCTCCAGGTAATCCGGAACCTTAATTAAACGCTGAGGTGTGATGACGAGGCACTACGGTGCTGAAGTGACAAATGCCCTGCTTCCAGGAAAAGCTCTAAGCATCAGGTAACACGAAAATCGTACCCAACCGACACAGGTGGTCAGGTAGAGAATACCCAGGGCGCTTGAGAGAACTCGGGTGAAGGAACTAGGCAAATGGTGCCGTAACTTCGGGAGAAGGCACGCTGATGGTAGGTGAAGTGACTTGCTCATGGAGCTGAACTCAGTCGAAGATACCAGCTGGCTGCAACTGTTTATTAAAACACAGCACTGTGCAAACACGAAAGTGGACGTATACGGTGTGACGCCTGCCCGGTGCGGAAGGTTAATTGATGGGTTATCCTCGCGGAGAAGCTCTTGATCGGAAGCCCCGGTAAACGGCGGCCGTAACTATAACGGTCCTAAGGTAGCGAAATTCCTTGTCGGGTAAGTTCCGACCTGCACGAATGGCGTAATGATGGCCAGGCTGTCTCCACCCGAGACTCAGTGAAATTGAACTCGCTGTGAAGATGCAGTGTACCCGCGGCAAGACGGAAAGACCCCGTGAACCTTTACTATAGCTTGACACTGAACACTGGTCCTTGATGTGTAGGATAGGTGGGAGGCTTTGAAGTGTGGACGCCAGTCTGCATGGAGCCATCCTTGAAATACCACCTTTAATGGCTGGTGTTCTAACGTGGGCCCGTAATCCGGGTTGCGGACAGTGTCTGGTGGGTAGTTTTGACTGGGGCGGTCTCCTCCCAAAGCGTAACGGAGGAGCACGAAGGTCAGCTAATCCTGGTCGGACATCAGGAGGTTAGTGCAATGGCATAAGCTGGCTTGACTGCGAGCGTGACGGCGCGAGCAGGTGCGAAAGCAGGTCATAGTGATCCGGTGGTTCTGAATGGAAGGGCCATCGCTCAACGGATAAAAGGTACTCCGGGGATAACAGGCTGATACCGCCCAAGAGTTCATATCGACGGCGGTGTTTGGCACCTCGATGTCGGCTCATCACATCCTGGGGCTGAAGTAGGTCCCAAGGGTATGGCTGTTCGCCATTTAAAGTGGTACGCGAGCTGGGTTTAGAACGTCGTGAGACAGTTCGGTCCCTATCTGCCGTGGGCGCTGGAGAATTGAGGGGGGCTGCTCCTAGTACGAGAGGACCGGAGTGGACGCATCACTGGTGTTCGGGTTGTCATGCCAATGGCATTGCCCGGTAGCTAAATGCGGAAGAGATAAGTGCTGAAAGCATCTAAGCACGAAACTTGCCCCGAGATGAGTTCTCCCTGACTCCTTGAGAGTCCTGAAGGAACGTTGAAGACGACGACGTTGATAGGCCGGGTGTGTAAGCGCAGCGATGCGTTGAGCTAACCGGTACTAATGAACCGTGAGGCTTAACCTTACAACGCCGAAGATGTTTTGGCGGATTTGAGACGATTTTCAGCTCTGATTCAGAGTCCGAAGGATTTTACGCTGAGACAAGGCGGCAAGCGAAGCGATGGAAGGAGCATACTGAAGTATGTGACTGACATTCGCGAGAGCAGCCAACGCAGTATGAGCGTAAAAGACACAGGACGAGCACAAAGAATTTGCCTGGCGGCAACAGCGCGGTGGTCCCACCTGACCCCATGCCGAACTCAGAAGTGAAACGCCGTAGCGCCGATGGTAGTGTGGGGTCTCCCCATGTGAGAGTAGGGAACTGCCAGGCATCAAATTAAGTAGTAAGCCGGTGCGTAAATCCGGTGGTTACAGAAGTATTCGGTGGAGCGGTAGTTCAGTCGGTTAGAATACCTGCCTGTCACGCAGGGGGTCGCGGGTTCGAGTCCCGTCCGTTCCGCCACTTATTAGAAAGTTAAGCCTGCTGATTAAGCAGGCTTAATGATAAGAAACTTTAGGGGCGTAGCTCAGTTGGTAGAGCACCGGTCTCCAAAACCGGGTGTCGCGAGTTCGAGTCTCTCCGCCCCTGCCATATAATAATCCTTTGCTCAGGCAAAGGATTTTTTTTGCTTCTAATTTCCTCTCCTGAAATCATTCCCCCATCCCTGGAGGATTGACCTTATCCCAATATATTATTCTTCAGGATCTCACGAATCTGCGCTTGTTTATCGCTGTTTTGTAGCCAAATCGCATAGAGAGGCCTTGAAAGCGTTGCGCTGTCAGTCACCGTATGCAGGTTCTGTTTCCCCTGAGCCCAAAGTACAGGTAACCATGTACAGCCCTTAAGCGCGCTTAGCTGTCGATATGCTAATTCGGCAGAACTGGTTGTTAGCAGAGGAATATCGTCATTTCCGATCAATCCAGCTTCATTTTGTTGGAAATCAGGCCCCCATTCCAGGCGCAAATAATTCAATTCATTTGTGTTTTTAGCCGGTGATGCACAGTAAAGCGCTAGCATAAAATTACCCAGTAACTGGCTGCTTAATTCATCCATCTTCGGCGATTCTGTCGTGATCAGTAGATCAAGCTGACGTTCGTGCAGCTGCTTGACCAGCGATTGCCTCTGTGAGATCCGCGCCTCAAACTGAAGATTATAGGGTTCTGTATAGAGCTTCCCTAGCCATTCGTTTAGCAGGCATTCCCATAGTGAAGCGCTGGCCCCGATCGAAAATTCGTTATGCCGGGAAGCATTCGCAACCTCCTTGCGCGCAGCTTGCCAGGTATTCATCAGCGTTTCGGCATAGGGCAGTAGTTTCTCTCCGGCTGAAGTCAGACGGATATTATTACGATGGCGGGTAAAAAGATTCACCCCCAGCTGGTTCTCCAGCTGACGAATACGAAAGCTAACTGCTGACTGGGTCAGATAAAGCGCCTCTGCGGCTCGGCCAAAGTGGCGAGTTCTGCTCACCTCAAGGAAAGTCTTCAGCAATTCCGTATCCACACTCTTCTCCGCAAAATTATTTGTCGTGATGATTTAAATGTTTTGTTTGACGCTCTGTCAAGCGTAACTAATACTCCGCGCCATAAATAGCTCGGCCAAAGAATCAGGAGCGTGTAGGATGGCGGAAAGCTTTACGACAACTAATCGTTTTTTCGACAATAAAAATTATCCGCGCGGGTTTTCCCGTCATGGAGATTTCACCATCAAAGAGGCGCAACTGCTGGAACGTCATGGTTATGCCTTTAATGAACTCGAACTAGGTAAACGCGAACCTGTCACCGACGATGAAAAACAGTTTGTATCGGTATGCCGTGGTGAACGTGAGCCTGCAACGGAAGCAGAACGCGTCTGGATTAAGTATATGGCTCGTATTAAGCGTCCGAAGCGCTTCCATACGCTTTCCGGCGGTAAGCCGCAGGTGGAAGGTACGGAAGATTACACAGAAAGCGATGATTAAGAAAAAGGGCGTAAGCCCTTTTTTTACGCCATCATTTTTTGTAGATGGCTCAGCATTCTGTCAATTGCCCGATAACCGAGAGCCTCCTGTAGATGATGGCGTTGAATGCGATCGACACCCTCGATATCGGCAATGGTTCGGGAAACTTTAAGCAGGCGTTGCCAGGCGCGAATTGAAAGCCCTAGCTGCGTTAAAGTCTCTTCCAGCCAGATAGCATCATCTTCACGCAGTTGACACCAGATTTTCATCTCGTCATTACCCAGATGAGCATTGAGTTTACTCTGTCGCGATAGTTGCTTTTCGCGTGCGGCCAAAACGCGTTGGCGTATGCAGGCGCTGCTCTCTTCTTCGTTTGTTCCCTGGCTTAGCACTCCCGGCGGTGGGAGTGGAATCTCCAGAGACAGATCGAATCGGTCAAGAAATGGGCCAGATAAACGACCCAGATAACGTAGCGTCTGTTCTGGGGATGTGCGATTGTGCCGGCCCTGATAATGCCCCGTCGGGCTGGGATTCATTGCTGCAATAAGCTGAAAACGGGCTGGATAATCGATTTTGGCACGCGTACGAGAGATGTGAATGACTCCAGATTCAATCGGTTCTCGTAACGCATCCAGTACCCTGCGTTCGAATTCAGGCAGCTCATCAAGGAACAGGACACCATTATGGGCAAGGGAGATCTCTCCAGGAGCCGGGATTGCGCCGCCACCCACCATGGCCGTCAGGGAAGCGCTATGGTGCGGAGCGCGGAACGGCCTGCGACGCCAATTTTTTGTTGCCTGGCTGGAATTGAGCAGACTAAGTATCGCCGCGCTTTCCAGAGCCTCCTGGTTGCTTAACGGTGGTAGAAGTCCCGGTAGACGACTGGCGAGCATCGTTTTGCCCGTGCCGGGCGGGCCTATCATGAGCAAATTATGTCCACCGGCAGCAATAATCTCCAGCGCTCGCTTCCCCTGCCGCTGGCCAATCACATCACGCAAGTCAGCCTGTGACTCATCCGAATACACCCCCTCTGGTGGGGGATGATCGAGATGGTTTTTTCCTTCGAGAAAAGCACATACCTCCTGCAGGTGCCCTGCGATAAGACACTCTTTACCGTCGATCAAGCCCACTTCCATAGCGTTCTCATCCGCGACAATAATTTTTCGACCTGCCTTTATAGCCTCCATCGCGCTGGAAATGGCACCAGGAACGCCGCGTAAAGCACCTGTAAGCGCCAATTCACCGACAAACTCATATTGATTCAGCCTGGCTGCATTTAGCTGTTCTGACGCCACCAGAAGCGCGATAGCGATAGGTAAATCATATCTTCCGCCTTCTTTTGGCAGATCGGCTGGCGCCAGATTGATAGTGATTTTTTTCGCCGGATAAGCGTAGCCGCTGTTGATAATCGCACTTCGTACCCGGTCACGAGCTTCTCGAACCGTTGTTTCAGGAAGCCCCACCATTGTCAGGCCAGGGAGTCCGTTACTGATATGAACCTCAATCGTGACAAGCGGAGCGCCGATCCCGAGAGCGGCGCGGGTATAAACGATGGCGAGTGACATAAAACCTCCTGAGGTCCGGGATTATGTCGTGTATTTTTTGTTGAGTAATGCAGCAACTTGGGATTTCAGATGCTTGCTTCCAGCAAATTTTCTGACGAGTTTCACGTTGCATTCGTTTTGGATGCTGATTCGCAGATGACTGCTGTTAGCCAGAGGTATGAAAAAACGCTGTGGAGTGCACCACAAATTGAAATATTTTCATTTCATATTTTTTCTATTAAAAACAATTGTTTTTTCTTAAATGGTTAGCATGATAAGAAATGTGGTCATAAAAAAATCTTGTATTTGATGCAATGTCTGTGGTACCTCTTTAGGTATTCCTTCGAACATGAAGCCAGAAAGAACATAAAATGACAGCCCTTCTACGAGTGATTAGCCTGGTCGTGATTAGCGTGGTGGTGATTATTATCCCACCGTGCGGGGCTGCACTTGGACGAGGAAAGGCTTAAAAAACAAGCCTTAACGAACTAAGACCCCCGCACCGAAAGGTCCGGGGGTTTTTTTATAACTTTAAAACAGAAAAGAGGAGCAGGCGATGGTTAGTAGCATAAAATTCTGTTTCTCTCGATCTACAACGGGGAAGTAACTATGAATGGGGCGCGGTGGGTAGTACATGCTTTGCGAGCACAGGGAGTTGATACTGTTTTTGGCTACCCGGGTGGCGCAATTATGCCGGTTTACGATGCATTGTATGACGGTGGCGTGGAACACTTACTGTGCCGGCATGAACAAGGCGCGGCTATGGCGGCTATCGGCTATGCCAGAGCGACAGGAAAAACCGGCGTGTGTATTGCCACTTCGGGACCCGGCGCTACGAACCTGATCACTGGTCTCGCCGACGCACTGCTCGATTCCGTTCCCGTTGTGGCCATCACCGGCCAGGTTGCCGCCCCGTTCATCGGCACCGATGCATTTCAGGAGGTGGATGTCCTTGGACTATCGCTGGCATGCACCAAGCATAGTTTCCTGGTGCAGTCGCTGGAGGAACTGCCGCGCATCATTGCCGAAGCTTTCCATGTGGCGAACTCAGGGCGTCCTGGACCTGTGCTGGTCGATATCCCTAAAGACATCCAGCTGGCTCAGGGCGAGCTCGACCCGCATTTTTCCATGGTAGCTGATGACGTTGCTTTCCCATATGCGGATATCGAATACGCTTTGCAGATGCTGGCTGAGTCACAGAAGCCAATGTTATACGTTGGCGGCGGCGTGGGTATGGCGCAGGCGGTACCAGCACTGCGGGAATTTCTTGCGGTAACGCAAATGCCTGTCACTTCCACCCTGAAAGGGCTGGGCGTGGTGGAAGCGGATTATCCTTACTATCTGGGTATGCTGGGGATGCACGGGACAAAAGCTGCTAACCTGGCGGTACAAGAATGCGACCTGCTCATCGCGGTAGGGGCCCGTTTTGACGACCGTGTGACCGGTAAACTGAATACTTTCGCCCCGCATGCCAAAGTTATTCATATGGATATCGACCCGGCCGAACTGAACAAACTCCGCCAGGCGCATATCGCCCTGACGGGCGATATGAATGTTTTGCTGCCGGCGCTGCAGCAACCGTTAGCAATCGACGTCTGGCGTCAACGTAATGCTGAACTGCGCGCGGAGCATGCCTGGCGCTACGATCATCCGGGTGACGCTATCTATGCACCTCTGTTGCTGAAGCAGCTTTCCGAGCGCAAACCAGCAAATTGCGTTGTGACGACCGATGTGGGCCAGCATCAGATGTGGTCCGCCCAGCATATGACCTATACGCGTCCGGAGAATTTCATCACTTCCAGCGGATTAGGAACCATGGGATTCGGCTTGCCCGCAGCGGTAGGCGCACAGGTGGCCCGCCCTGATGATACGGTTATCTGTATCTCCGGTGACGGCTCCTTCATGATGAACGTGCAGGAGCTGGGCACCGTAAAACGCAAGCAGCTGCCGTTGAAGATCGTCTTACTGGACAATCAGCGCTTAGGAATGGTTCGTCAATGGCAGCAGCTGTTTTTCCAGGAACGTTATAGCGAAACCACCCTTACCGATAATCCCGATTTTCTTACTCTGGCCAGCGCCTTCGGCATCCCTGGTCAACACATCACCCGTAAAGACCAGGTTGAAGCGGCACTCGACACCATGCTTTCGAGCCAGGGGCCCTATCTGCTTCATGTCTCAATAGACGAACTTGAGAATGTCTGGCCGTTGGTGCCGCCTGGCGCCAGTAATGCAGAAATGCTGGAGAAATTATCATGATGCAACATCAGGTCGCCTTGCAGGCTCGCTTTAATCCGGAAACGTTAGAACGTGTGTTGCGCGTTGTGCGCCACCGCGGATTCCAGATTTGCGCGATGAATATGGAAACCGCTGCAGATGCGCGAAATATTAATATTGAACTGACCGTTGCCAGCCAACGGCCCGTCGAATTACTGTTTAGTCAATTAAGCAAACTGGTGGACGTCGCCCGCGTCGAGATCCAGCAACCTACATCACAACAAATTCGCGCCTGAGCGCAAAGGAAGAACAATGACGACGAAAAAAGCTGATTACATTTGGTTCAATGGCGAGATGGTTCCGTGGGGTGAGGCGAAAGTTCACGTGATGTCCCATGCGCTGCACTACGGGACTTCCGTCTTTGAAGGCATCCGTTGCTACGACTCTCACAAGGGGCCGGTCGTGTTCCGCCATCGCGAACATATGCAGCGTCTGCATGACTCAGCCAAAATCTACCGTTTTCCGGTTTCACAAAGCGTTGATGAGCTGATGGAAGCCTGCCGCGCAGTTATCCGTAAAAACAATCTGACCAGCGCCTATATTCGTCCGTTAGTGTTCGTTGGCGACGTTGGCATGGGCGTCAACCCGCCTCCGGGTTACAACACTGACGTGATCATCGCGGCGTTCCCGTGGGGAGCCTACCTGGGTGCCGAAGCTCTGGACCAGGGGATCGATGCGATGGTTTCTTCCTGGAATCGCGCAGCGCCGAACACGATTCCCACCGCGGCTAAAGCTGGCGGTAACTATCTTTCTTCTCTGCTGGTCGGCAGCGAGGCGCGCCGTCATGGTTATCAGGAAGGTATCGCGCTGGACGTTAACGGCTATATCTCTGAAGGCGCCGGTGAAAACCTGTTTGAAGTGAAGGATGGCGTGCTGTTTACTCCGCCGTTCACTTCTTCCGCGCTGCCGGGGATCACCCGTGATGCAATCATCAAGCTAGCGAAAGATCTGGGTCTGGAAGTACGCGAACAGGTATTGTCCCGCGAGTCGCTGTACCTGGCTGACGAAGTCTTTATGTCCGGGACTGCCGCAGAAATCACTCCAGTACGCAGCGTTGATGGCATTCAGGTTGGTGAAGGCCGCTGCGGCCCGGTCACCAAACGTATTCAGCAAGCATTCTTTGGCCTCTTCACCGGTGAAACCGAGGATAAATGGGGCTGGTTGGATCAGGTTAATAACTAAGCATATAAAGATGGGGCGACACGCAGCGCCCCATTTAACAAAAACTGGGAGTAACTAAAGCATGCCTAAGTACCGTTCCGCCACAACCACTCATGGCCGTAATATGGCGGGGGCCCGCGCGCTGTGGCGCGCCACTGGAATGACCGACGATGATTTTGGTAAGCCGATTATCGCCGTGGTGAACTCTTTCACCCAGTTCGTGCCGGGCCACGTTCACCTGCGCGATCTCGGTAAGCTGGTTGCCGAACAAATCGAAGCTGCTGGCGGCGTCGCCAAAGAATTCAACACCATTGCGGTGGATGACGGGATCGCCATGGGGCACGGGGGTATGCTTTATTCACTGCCATCCCGCGAACTGATCGCCGACTCGGTGGAGTACATGGTTAACGCTCACTGTGCTGATGCGATGGTCTGTATCTCCAACTGCGACAAAATCACCCCAGGGATGTTGATGGCGTCTCTGCGCCTGAATATTCCGGTTATTTTTGTTTCCGGCGGTCCGATGGAAGCCGGGAAAACTAAACTCTCCGATCAAATTATCAAGCTCGACCTGGTCGATGCGATGATCCAGGGCGCTGACCCGAAGGTTTCTGATGACCAAAGCGATCAGGTTGAACGCTCCGCCTGTCCAACCTGTGGCTCATGCTCCGGGATGTTCACCGCCAACTCCATGAACTGTCTGACCGAAGCGCTGGGCCTGTCGCAGCCAGGTAACGGCTCGCTGCTGGCGACTCACGCCGATCGTAAGCAGCTGTTCCTCAATGCGGGTTCACGTATCGTTGAGCTGACTAAACGCTATTACGAGCAGGACGATGCCTCTGCGCTGCCGCGTAATATCGCTAACAAAGCGGCGTTCGAAAACGCTATGACGCTGGATATCGCTATGGGCGGTTCCACTAATACCGTGCTGCATCTGCTGGCGGCGGCGCAGGAAGCTGAAATCGACTTCACCATGAGCGATATCGATAAACTTTCCCGCAAAGTGCCGCAGCTGTGTAAGGTCGCCCCAAGCACGCAGAAATATCATATGGAAGATGTTCATCGTGCGGGCGGCGTGTTGGGCATTTTAGGCGAGCTGGATCGTGCCGGGCTGCTGAACCGCGATGTGAAAAACGTACTTGGCTTGAGCCTGCCGCAGACGCTGGAGCAGTACGATATCACCGTTACGCAGGACGAAGCGGTGAAAAAGATGTTCCGCGCGGGGCCAGCGGGTATCCGCACGACGCAGGCTTTCTCTCAGGATTGCCGTTGGGATACGCTGGATGACGATCGCGCAGAAGGCTGTATCCGCTCGCTGGAACACGCTTACAGCAAAGACGGCGGCCTGGCCGTTCTGTACGGCAACTTTGCCGAGAATGGCTGCATCGTGAAAACGGCGGGTGTGGATGACAGCATCCTGAAATTTACCGGTCCGGCTAAGGTATACGAAAGCCAGGAAGCGGCCGTGGATGCGATCCTCGGCGGTAAAGTGGTTGCGGGTGACGTAGTGGTCATTCGTTACGAAGGGCCGAAAGGTGGTCCGGGTATGCAGGAGATGCTCTACCCGACGACTTTCCTGAAATCTATGGGCCTGGGTAAAGCCTGCGCGTTGATTACCGACGGTCGTTTCTCCGGCGGTACTTCGGGCCTCTCCATTGGTCACGTTTCTCCGGAAGCAGCCAGCGGCGGCAATATTGCGATCATTGAAGATGGTGACATGATTGCTATCGATATCCCGAATCGCGGTATTCAGCTGCAGCTGAGTGATGCTGAGATTGCGGCGCGTCGTGAAGCCCAGGAAGCTCGTGGTGATAAAGCATGGACGCCGAAAGACCGTGAGCGTCAGGTTTCCTTTGCCCTTCGCGCTTACGCCAGTCTGGCAACCAGCGCCGACAAAGGCGCGGTGCGCGATAAATCGAAACTTGGGGGTTAATGATGGCCGAGTCGCAACCCCTGTCCGCCGCCCCCGAGGGGGCGGAATATCTCAGAGCGGTACTGCGCGCGCCGGTATATGAAGCCGCGCAGATCACGCCGCTGCAAAAAATGGAAAAGCTCTCATCGCGCCTTGATAACATTGTGCTGGTGAAGCGTGAAGATCGCCAGCCGGTGCACAGTTTTAAGCTACGCGGCGCGTACGCGATGATGGCGGGGCTGACGGAAGAGCAAAAATCGCACGGCGTGATCACCGCTTCGGCGGGTAATCACGCACAGGGCGTGGCTTTCTCGGCGTCTCGCCTGGGAGTAAAAGCGCTGATCGTTATGCCAACCGCCACGGCGGATATCAAAGTCGATGCGGTTCGCGGCTTCGGCGGCGAAGTGCTGCTGTACGGCGCGAACTTCGATGAAGCCAAAGCCAAAGCTATCGAGCTGGCGAAGCAGCAAGGTTTCACCTGGGTACCGCCTTTCGATCACCCTATGGTGATTGCCGGACAGGGGACGATGGCGCTGGAGCTGCTGCAGCAGGATGCTCATATTGATCGCGTATTTGTACCGGTCGGCGGCGGCGGTCTCGCGGCGGGCGTAGCGGTGCTGATCAAACAGCTGATGCCGCAGATCAAAGTCATCGCCGTCGAGGCAGAGGATTCTGCCTGCCTGAAAGCCGCGCTGGATGCGGGCCATCCGGTTGATTTACCCCGCGTCGGGCTATTTGCTGAAGGTGTGGCGGTAAAACGTATCGGCGATGAGACTTTCCGACTGTGCCAGGAATATCTCGACGATATCGTTACCGTTGATAGCGATGCCATTTGTGCGGCGATGAAAGACCTGTTTGAAGACGTGCGAGCGGTGGCTGAGCCTTCCGGCGCGCTGGCGCTGGCGGGGATGAAAAAATATATCGCCCAGCACAATATTCGCGGCGAACGCCTGGCTCACGTGCTTTCCGGCGCGAACGTCAATTTCCACGGTCTGCGCTACGTGTCTGAACGCTGCGAGCTGGGTGAACAGCGGGAAGCGCTGCTGGCGGTGACGATTCCGGAAGAGAAGGGCAGCTTCCTTAAGTTTTGCCAGCTGCTGGGCGGTCGTTCGGTCACGGAGTTCAACTACCGCTTCGCTGATGCGAAAAATGCCTGCATTTTTGTCGGCGTGCGCCTGAGCCGCGGTCTGGAAGAGCGCAAAGAGATCCTCGACCTGCTGCGTGAGGGGGGCTACAGCGTGGTGGATCTCTCTGACGATGAAATGGCCAAGCTTCACGTGCGCTATATGGTCGGCGGACGTCCGTCGCAGCCGCTGCAGGAGCGTTTGTTTAGCTTCGAGTTTCCGGAATCACCCGGCGCTCTGCTGAAGTTCCTGCATACGCTGGGCACGCACTGGAACATCTCTCTGTTCCACTATCGCAGCCATGGTACCGACTATGGGCGCGTGCTGGCGGCATTCGAACTGGGTAATCACGAGCCTGACTTCGAGACCCGTCTGCATGAACTGGGCTACGACTGTCACGATGAGACGCATAACCCAGCGTTCAGGTTCTTTCTGGCAGGTTAATGGTTCGGCAACAAGTTCCAGAACGCATCAATAAGCGGCTCATGCAGCCGCTTTTTTTGTACGCAGACGCCCAGTTCGAAAGGCGTTTTCTCGTCGCTGCGTTCCAGAATCATTACGCGGTTACGCACTGGCTCCGGGCTATTTTCCAGCACCACTTCCGGCAGCAGCGCCACGCCGCAGCCAAGCGCCACCATGGAAACCATCGCCTCATGGCCGCCTACGGTAGCGTAAATTGATGGGTTGCTGATTTTATTGCGCCGAAACCAGAGTTCGATGCGGCGGCGCACCGGTCCCTGATCGGCCATGATGAATGGCACCGTTGCCCAGTCCGGCTTTTCAACTGAAATCTGGTTACGTACCGGGCAGGGCAGGGCAGGAGCGATTAACACTACCGCCAGATTTTCCAGCATTGAGAATGCCACCGCGCCAGGCAGCGTTTCAGGCTTACCGGCAATTGCCAGATCGGCTTCACCCGTCACCACTTTCTCCATCGCATCGGCGGCATCGCCGGTGGTGAGTTTAATTTCTACTGAGGGGTGCTCGGCGCGAAAGCGGTCGAGAATCGGCGGTAGATGGCTATAGGCGGCGGTCACCGAGCAGAAAATATGCAGCTCGCCGGAAAGCGACGGCCCCTGCTGATCGATGGTGTGGCGCAGCTGCTGATACTGCAGCAAGGTCTGCTGGGCAAAAATGCGCAGCTCTTCGCCCGCTTCGGTGAGGGTAACGGTGCGGTTATCACGTACAAAAAGGGGCTGGCCGAGGTCTTCCTCAAGGCGCTGGATCTGGCGCGAAAGCGTGGAGGGGCTGACGTGCATCGCCCGCGCGCTGCGGCCAAAATGACGGCTTTCCGCCAGATGGAGGAAGGTTTTCAGATCGCGTAAATCCACTGGGCACGCTCCACGGTTTTACATTGCAGAAATTGCAACGTGACGTTGTGAATATATCAATTTCCGCAATAAATTTCCTGTTGTAATGTGGGTACATTCTCGCTGAAGAGCGAACCGAACAATATACTCGTCGCCTTTCAAGTTGCAGATGCGTTGGCTGCGTCAGCTCACCCCAGTCACTTACTTGAGTAAGTTCTTGGGGATTCGCTGCCTTGCCGCCTTCCTGAAACTCGAAATCCACAGAGTAACAACGTACAACATCACGAGGTATCACCATGGCTAACTACTTTAATACACTGAACCTGCGCCAGCAGCTGGCGCAGCTGGGCAAATGTCGCTTTATGGGTCGCGACGAATTCGCCGATGGCGCAAGCTACCTTCAGGGTAAAAAAGTGGTCATCGTCGGCTGTGGCGCGCAGGGTCTGAACCAGGGCCTGAACATGCGCGACTCCGGTCTCGATATCGCCTACGCGCTGCGTAAAGAAGCGATCGCCGAGAAGCGCGCATCATGGCGTAAAGCGACCGAAAACGGCTTTAAAGTGGGTACCTACGAAGAGCTGATCCCGCAGGCCGATCTGGTGGTTAACCTGACTCCGGACAAGCAGCACTCTGACGTTGTACGTTCCGTTCAGCCGCTGATGAAAGACGGCGCGGCGCTGGGCTACTCTCATGGCTTCAACATCGTGGAAGTTGGCGAGCAGATCCGTAAAGATATCACCGTTGTGATGGTGGCGCCGAAGTGCCCGGGTACCGAAGTGCGTGAAGAGTACAAACGTGGTTTCGGCGTACCGACCCTGATCGCAGTTCACCCGGAAAACGATCCGAAAGGCGAAGGCATGGCTATTGCTAAAGCCTGGGCTGCGGCTACCGGTGGTCACCGTGCGGGCGTTCTGGAATCGTCCTTCGTGGCGGAAGTGAAATCCGACCTGATGGGCGAGCAGACCATCCTGTGCGGTATGCTGCAGGCCGGCTCTCTGCTGTGCTTCGACAAGCTGGTGGCAGAAGGCACCGACCCGGCTTACGCTGAAAAACTGATTCAGTTCGGTTGGGAGACCATCACCGAGGCGCTGAAGCAGGGCGGTATCACCCTGATGATGGACCGTCTGTCTAACCCGGCTAAGCTGCGTGCCTACGCGCTGTCAGAACAGCTGAAAGAAATCATGGCGCCGCTGTTCCAGAAACATATGGATGACATCATCTCCGGTGAATTCTCTTCCGGCATGATGGCTGACTGGGCTAACGACGATAAGAAACTGCTGACCTGGCGTGAAGAGACCGGTAAGACCGCGTTCGAAACCGCACCGCAGTTTGAAGGAAAAATCGGCGAGCAGGAGTACTTCGATAAAGGCGTTCTGATGATCGCGATGGTGAAAGCGGGCGTTGAACTGGCGTTTGAAACCATGGTTGATTCCGGCATCATCGAAGAGTCTGCTTACTATGAATCGCTGCACGAGCTGCCGCTGATTGCCAACACCATCGCTCGTAAGCGTCTGTACGAAATGAACGTGGTTATTTCCGATACCGCAGAGTACGGTAACTACCTGTTCTCTTACGCTTGCGTGCCGCTGCTGAAAGAGTTCATGACTACCCTGCAGACCGGTGACCTGGGCAAAGCGATTGCCGAAGGCGCGGTAGACAACGCTCAGCTGCGTGACGTGAACGAAGCAATTCGCAGCCACGCAATCGAGCAGGTTGGTAAGAAGCTGCGCGGCTATATGACCGATATGAAGCGTATTGCGGTAGCGGGCTAATTCCCCGTCGTCTTTCAACTTGCAAATGCGTTGGCTGCGTTCGTACACCCCAGTCACATAGTTATCTATGCTCCTGGGGCTGGCTGTACTCACTTGCCGTCTTCCTGCAAGCTGAAATCCTTACGGGAAAGCTGTGAGATAAAAAACCGGTGCAATAAGACACCGGTTTTTTTAATTGCGATACAGCACCTTGATGATGTGATAACCGAACTGGGTGTGCAGCGGGCCGGTCGGCTCCAGCACCGGGCAGGAGAAAACGACTTTATCAAACGCCGGTACCATCTGGCCCTGGCGGAATTCACCTAAATCGCCGCCGCGTTTGCCTGACGGACAAATAGAGTGCTTCTTCGCCAGTTTGCCGAAATCGGCGCCATTTTTAATCTGCTCCAGAAGATCCAGTGCCAGCTTCTCTTCTTTAACCAGGATATGCAGTGCTGCTGCCGTTTTTGCCATGATCGTACCTTGAGTGAATGGGGGATAAATCAGGGCGCAATAGTAGCATGGGCTAGCGGCGATACAGCACCTTAATGATGTGGTAACCGAACTTGGTTTTGACCGGCCCGTAAGGCTTGAGCAGCGGGCAGCTGAAGACCGCTTTATCAAATGGCCCGACCATAACGCCTTGATTAAACTCCCCAAGATCGCCGCCGTTGCGTCCTGATGGACATTTCGAATAGCGCTTTGCCAGATGATCGAAGCTCACGCCACGTTCAAGTTTGGCGAGGATCTCGTGGGCCAGCTTCTCTTCTTTAACCAGGATGTGCAGGGCTGCTGCGCTTTTTGCCATTATGGTGTTCTCAGTCGCAAAGATATCCCGTTACTTTACCACCCGCTCTGGCCACGGACATATACTCTTCGCCATCGCGGGACAGATGTCTCGCCTGATATACGGAAGCGGGAGATGAGCAACACTTTTCTATGGCCTCTTCCCTCCTGCCCGGGACAGCCGTCCTGTCCTTATAGTCGTGGAGCGAGATAACATGGACACAATGAAAAAACCTGAATTTTCAGTCGGCTGGCTGTCCGGGCTGAGTGAGATTGTGAGCGATCCGCTGCTGTATGAACTACTGAAATATTGTCCCCTGGAAATCATGCGGCGCTGGCGCTTCGAAGAGATCCCGCGCGGTGATTTTATCTGTCGACAGGGTGAAGTGTGTCAGCGTTTTTCGCTGATTATCGCCGGTGAAGTAGATGTTTTTTATGAGGCCGAAGACGGTCGTCGCTACCGTCAGGCCCGCTACCGGAAAGGCGACATGCTGGGCGAGCTCGAGATCTTTGAGTCGCGCCATTACATCTGCTCGGTGGTGGCGGTGGGGCATGTTCAGCTTTTGAGCCTGTCACAGGAACATTTCTGCCGCTGGCTGGCGTTAGATAATCATTTCAACCAGCGGATGCTGCGCTTCTTTAGCCAGCAGTATTACCAGCTGTCGAAGAAGGCCAGCAGCGACAATCTTTACTCGCTGCATCAGCGGGTGTGCCAGGCCTTATGGCTGCGTTATCAGCAGGATGGCGCCAATGGAATCTTGCTGGATAAACAGAATCTCAGCCAGGAGTTCGCGGCAACGACCCGCAGTATTAACCGTATTTTGCATGACCTGAAAGCGCTACAGATTATTGATACCGATGGTGAACGCATTGTGTTGTTAGCTCCTGAAAAATTGCAACAGGAGGCTGATATCGGATAACCGCAAGAGTAAGGAGGCGGGAGAATGTCGCTGCAACCCCATATCCAGTTAAGCAAGGAGATGACCGGCGCTCGGTACGCGCTGCTGCCGGGCGACCCGCAGCGGGTCGACCGGATCGTCAATTTTCTTGATAATCCTGAACCGCTCGGTCAGAACCGGGAGTTTCGCGCCGCGCGCGGCTGGTATCAGGGCGTTGAGATTTTGGTACTTTCCACCGGAATCGGTGGCCCCTCCACCGCGATCGCCATTGAAGAGCTACGCCAGATCGGCGTAACCACTCTGATTCGTATCGGCAGCTGCGGGGCGCTACAGGATAATCTCGCGCTCGGCGACGTGATTATCGCCCATGCCGCGGTCGTGGATGACGGCACCAGTCGAACCTATGCGCCTGCGGGCTATCCAGCCTGCGCCGACCCGCAGCTGACCTGGGAACTGATGACGCAGGCGCGGCAGATGAATATCCCCGCCGCGTGCGGTCTGGTACGCAGCCACGACAGCTTTTATACCGATCGTGAGATGGAGCTGGATGCGCAGTGGTCAGCGCTCGGCATTCTGGGGGCGGATATGGAGAGCGCCGCCCTGATGACCATCGGCGCGCTGCGCGGATTACGTACGGCCTCATTACTCAACGTGGTGGTTGCCCACAACGGATGCCTGGACAGCAGCATCAATGATTATGTCCAGCAGGAAGCGCTGTGCCAGCAGGGCGAAGAACGGCAAATTACCCTGGCGCTACGCGCCATTTACTCCGCTAGCCAGCAAGGAGATCAGTGATGGACTTTTTTAGCATTAACAATGTGATGGTCAATATTCCTCTTGGCGAAGGCGGCTATGCGCTATCGTGGATTGAAGCTATCGGTACCGTATTCGGTCTGCTGTGCATCTGGTGCGCCAGCCGGGAAAAAATCATCAACTATCTGTTTGGTCTGATTAACGTCACGCTGTTTGCGGCGATTTTTTTCCAGATTCAACTCTATGCCAGTCTGCTGCTACAGGTGTTCTTCTTTGCTGCCAATATTTACGGCTGGTACGCGTGGAGCCGACAAAACGAGGCGCAGGAGGCGGCTCTCAAGGTACGCTGGCTTTCCCGTCAGCAAACCCTGGCACTAGGCGGCGTCTGCGCGGTGGCGATTATTTTGATGACGCTGTTTATCGATCCGGTATTCTCGGCGCTTACCCGCATCATGATTGCCCTGCTGCAAACTTTCGGCATGCAGGTTGCGATGCCCGACCTCCAGCCCGATGCCTTCCCGTTCTGGGATTCCACCATGCTGGTATTGTCGATTGCGGCGATGGTCCTGATGACGCGCAAGTTCGTCGAAAACTGGCTGCTATGGGTGCTTATCGACGTGATTAGCGTGGTTATCTACGCGGTACAGGGCGTTTACGCCATGTCGCTTGAGTATGTCCTGCTGACGGCGATCGCGGTAATGGGTTCATATAGCTGGATCAAGAGCGCGCAGCGTAACGGCTATACGCCGCTTGCCGCAGCCTGATTTACTGATTTCAGGCTGCCTGAAAGGGTAGCCTGTTGCTCTCTGTACCCCGCTTTCTGCTACAATCCTCACCCCGTTCGAAGATTGAGCAAAATACTCCCATGCGTTTAAACCCTGGCCAACAACAAGCCGTCGAATTCGTTACCGGACCGTGCCTGGTGCTGGCGGGAGCCGGCTCCGGTAAGACCCGCGTTATAACTAATAAAATCGCCCACCTGATCCGCGGCTGCGGTTATCAGGCGCGCCATATTGCGGCAGTCACCTTTACCAATAAGGCGGCGCGTGAGATGAAAGAGCGCGTCGGGCAAACGCTGGGGCGCAAAGAAGCACGCGGTCTGATGATCTCCACCTTCCACACGCTGGGGCTGGATATCATTAAACGCGAGTACGCCGCGTTGGGGATGAAATCTAATTTTTCGCTGTTCGACGATACTGACCAGGTGGCGCTGTTAAAAGAGCTCACCGAGGGACTGATCGAAGACGATAAAGTGGTGCTCCAGCAGCTGATCTCAACGATCTCCAACTGGAAAAACGATCTGAAAACTCCTTCCCAGGCCGCCGCCGGCGCAAAAGGAGAGCGGGATCGGATCTTTGCCCACTGCTACGGGCTGTACGACGCGCATATGAAAGCCTGTAACGTACTCGACTTCGACGATCTCATTTTACTACCGACGCTGCTGCTGCAGCGCAACGAAGAAGTGCGGGAGCGCTGGCAGAACAGGATTCGCTATTTGCTGGTGGACGAATACCAGGATACCAACACCAGCCAGTATGAGCTGGTGAAGCTGCTGGTGGGGCAGCGGGCGCGCTTTACCGTGGTCGGTGATGACGATCAGTCAATCTACTCCTGGCGTGGCGCACGGCCGCAGAACCTGGTACTGCTTAGTCAGGATTTCCCGGCGCTGCAGGTGATCAAGCTGGAACAGAACTACCGTTCTTCCGGGCGTATCCTGAAGGCGGCGAATATCCTGATAGCCAATAATCCCCATGTCTTCGAAAAGCGCCTGTTTTCCGAACTGGGCTATGGCGTAGAACTGAAAGTGCTCTCTGCCAACAATGAAGATCACGAAGCGGAACGCGTTGCCGGTGAACTGATCGCCCATCACTTTATTAATAAAACCGCTTATAAGGACTATGCGATCCTGTATCGCGGCAACCATCAGTCGCGGGTTTTTGAAAAGATGCTGATGCAGAACCGCATCCCGTACAAAATTTCCGGCGGCACGTCGTTCTTTTCCCGCCCGGAAATTAAAGACCTGCTGGCCTATCTGCGCGTGCTGACCAATCCTGATGATGACAGCGCTTTCATGCGTATTGTGAATACGCCGAAGCGTGAAATCGGTTCGGCGACCCTGAAAAAGCTGGGCGAATGGGCGATGGGGCGCAACAAAAGTATGTTTACCGCCAGCTTCGATATGGGTTTGACCCAGACGCTGAGCGGGCGCAGCTATGAGTCTTTGACCCGTTTTACCCACTGGCTGCGGGAGATCCAGCAGCTCTCGGAGCGCGAGCCGATTGCGGCCGTCCGCGACCTGATCCGCGGCGTGGATTATGAGTCCTGGCTCTATGAGACCTCGCCCAGTCCGAAAGCCGCCGAAATGCGGATGAAAAACGTCAATACGCTGTTCACGTGGATGACCGAAATGCTTGAAGGCAGCGAGATCGATGAACCGATGACGCTGACGCAGGTGGTCACCCGCTTCACCCTGCGCGATATGATGGAGCGCGGCGAGTCGGATGAGGAGACGGATCAGGTTCAGCTGATGACGCTTCATGCTTCCAAAGGACTGGAGTTCCCGTACGTCTATCTGGTTGGCATGGAAGAAGGGCTGCTGCCGCACCAGAGCAGCATTGATGAAGACAACGTCGATGAAGAGCGCCGTCTGGCCTATGTTGGTATTACCCGCGCGCAGAAAGAGCTGACTTTTACCTTGTGCAAAGAGCGCCGTCAGTACGGCGAGCTGGTGCGACCGGAGCCGAGCCGTTTCCTGCTTGAATTGCCGCAGGACGACCTGATTTGGGAGCAGGAGCGCAAAGTTATTTCGGCGGAAGAGCGCATGCATAAAGGCCAGGCGAACGTCGCCAACATCCGGGCGATGCTGGCGAAAGCGCGTAAATAGCGGTTAGCGGCAATTTTGTTGTTGGATCTGGAACTGACGTAGTTCTTCACGATTCGGGGCGCCGTCTGAACCTGGCCTGCTCACGACAATTGCCGCAATTTCATTACCCAGCCGCGTGGCCTGACGCAGACTCATTCCGCAGGACAGCCCGGCGATAGTACCGGCGCAGTGGCTATCTCCTGCGGCAATGGTATCGTGAACCTGTACGCGGCAGGCCGGGATATGCTGCGGTTGTGCGTCAGGCTCAACTACCCACGCCCCATCTTTATCAAACCGACAAATTGCCCTTAACCCCCAGTCACTGGCGAGCCGGGAGGCGGCATCGAGCGTAGCGCTGTCCCGATCGTATAAACGTGCGCATAGCACGCTGAGTTCGTCGCGATTCAGGGTGAGCACGGGACGCTTGCGCAGCAACGCCTGAATAAAGTGAATATCCAGAGCGTTAAGGCGAGGGCCAAAATCGACAAACAGCGTTTTATCTGGCGTCAGGCTCAGAATCCACTGGCGCAGCGTTTCGCTGGCCAGCTCGTAGCCTGAGACGTAAATAATTGCGTTCTTCGGCTGCGGAATTTGCGCCAGCAGCTCGGTATTCCAGTGCTGCTCACAGCCCTCAATGGTGATAAACGTCCGTTCTTTATTAGCCTCGACGAGGGCCATACACCAGCCGTTATCATGGGTAGGGTGGCGCAAGAGGACGGGTAAGTTTTCCTGCGTCATCTTTTGCGCAACGGCCTGCCCCCAGTCGCCATTACCTACCGGTATCGCGTTAATCAATGGGATTTCGAGGCGCGAGAGCGCACGGGCGACATTAAACGCGCAGCCGCCGATCTGCCGTCCGCCATCGCGGGCGGAGACGTCGCCGCCGCTTTGCGGTAGCGCTTCGAGATGGAGAATAATATCGCCAAAAGCGGCGCCGACAACCACGATCGGCAGCTGGGGCGAGAGTAGATTAGCGGTGATTGTCACGGCTGCCCCCTTCTTTCTTCGCGCCAAAAACGAGGTACAGTACCAGGCTCAGAATAAAAGAGATGAACAAGCCCAGACTGGAGTCGGCAAAAATTCCGACCGCGAAAGGCCCATCGATAAACCCGGTTTTGGAGACCATTAATCCTGCCAGCGCCCCGACAATCCAGCAGCCCAGCGCGGTACGATTGGCGCCGCTTTCGCTGAATATATCGGCTTCCGAATATCCTGCATGGCGACGCAGCCGATAAAAATCGACCATAAAAATGGCGGCCCATGCGGCCAGAAACACGCCGCAGAAAATCAGAAACGCGATGAACGGCCCAAGAAAATCTTTTGAGACAAATAGTACGTAGAGCGCGATACCCAGCACCAGCACGGCATCAAGGGCCACGGCGGAACGCTGCTGTAGCTTAATTCCCATGCTTAACAGGTTAAGGCTGGCGGAATAGAGGCTCAGTACGGCAATGGTCACGACTCCGGCTGTTGCCGCGGCCAGATAGGGGATTGCCATCCAGGAAGGCAGCAGTTTACCGATCGCTGAAATGGGGTTTTCGCTGGATGCCAGATCGGGGATCTGGGCGGTAAGCAGTATTCCGGTGAGCATCAGCAGCAGCAGGGGAAGGGCGGCGCCGCTGACAACGGCGAGGAAAATGCTTTTTTCACCGGAGTCCGGGTGCTGGTCCCGGCTATAGTCGGCACCGGCGATAGCCCAGCTGATGCCGGTACCCGCGGCGATGATTGACACTGCCGGGAGAAATCCAGTCAACCAGCTGCCTGACGGCAGTGCGAGAATAGCCTGCCAGTCCGCGGTGAAGAGTAAATAGATCACTACCAGCAACGTCATGGCGCCAAAGATACGAGTGATCCATTTTTGCATCATCAGCACGGCATTTTGGCCAAGCACGCTGACCAGCACGGTCAGGCCGCCAAACAGAAAAAGCGACAGGGCGGTGGTGGTCAGGCTCTCTTCAAAACCCATGGCGGCAAACAGCGCGACGAGGGTGAGCGTGCCGGTAATGATGTTGACCGACTCCCAGCCCATCAGGTTCACCCAGCAGAAGCTGGTGGGCGCGATATTTCCGCGTTTGCCAAAAATGACGCGCGAGAGCGTCAGTGTCGTGGTGCGGCCGATTTTCCCGGCAATGCTGGTGACGCCGACCAGCGCAAAGGAGGCAACTCCCGCGATGGCAGCCAGAATCGACTGCCAGAATGAGAGGCCAAACGACACAATGACCGCGCCGTATACCACGCCAAGAATACCGATATTCGCCGCGCACCAGACGAAAAATAGCTGCACCGGTTTTTGGGTCTGATGTACCGGGGGAACCAAACCAATCCCCAGATCCGCCATGTCGGGATCTGGCGTTTGCATATTGCCATCGTATGAAGCTTTGCTGTCCATATTGATACCCTCTGTGAATTATGCGAAGCGGTATCCTGCAAGCCGCCGTGCGTAAGGCGTGAAATCTATACTGTTGGCCTGATTAATCTGTTGGATATGACCTTCAGGGAAAGCCTCAATGCCATGAAGCGCGCCGCAGATAGCCGTCGCCATAGCACCAATGGTGTCGGTATCACCGCCCAGGTTTGCCGCCAGCATAGCGCATTTCATGGGCTGCGTTTTTGCCAGTTCAACCAGAGCAATCGCTGCCGGGACCGATTCGATGATATCCATGCCGGCACCGATGTCCTCATAAATACGCTCAATACCAGTCAGGTGGTCAGTCTCCCTGGACACCTTATCCAGCGCCAGATGAATACGATTTCCGAGAAGTGGACTAAAAGTGGACTCATATTGGCGCTGGGTTTCATTGGCGATTGATCCCAGTTCCGTTTTGATTAACGACCATTCGACACCCTCAACGGCGCGGCTGATAGCCCAGGCAATGACTACCGCGCCGGCGATGGCGATATCTGATTTGTGCGTTGGCAGGCAGGATAGACGTACCTGCTCGATGAAAAAGGTTTTATTGCGGGTGGGTAACAGACAGCCCATTGGCGCTACGCGCATTGCCGCGCCGTTGGTCACACCGTTGGCCGTAATTTCATCCAGGGCTACCCCCTTTTCGAGCGCGAGCAGGGAGGCCTTAGAGGTCGGGCCGAGGATATTTTTCTCAAATGCCTGGCAGTCTCTGGCCCACAGCAGAATATGCCTGGCGATAGCCAGTGGATCGGTCACGCCGTTGGTTTCATTCAGAGCATCCATCAAAGCGATACACTGATGGGTATCATCGGTAAACTCCGCAGCGCTAAATTCACAGGCCGCGATATTCTCTTTTGGCCCAGGAAGGAAGCGCTCTATCCAACCAAAATGATTAATTATCCGACGCTTAGGCCAGAGTTCGGAAGGCATACCCATGGCGTCTCCTATGGCTTGCCCATAAAGACAGCCAAGAATACGGCTTTCAGCAGTATATGTAGGGCGAATATCAGACATAGGCGGACTCCCTGTAAGACATGAATAAAAGTTGTACTAAAAATAAATCCAGATTAAGTCCACTTAAAGTCCTTAATGGTCACACTGTGATCGAAGACGCATTCTGATAAAAAAATGAGGTACAGGAGGCCGTAAAGCGGCGTTATGATGAGGATATAGATGCCAGTATGGGTCCACTATGATAAATCCACTGCTACTTATTCCTGGAAGGTCGAGAAATTATGTCGCAATCGCTGCTTGAGTATATAAAAGAGCGCCTGGATACCGAGGCTGCCGCACCACTTTATATGCAATTAAAACAAGCAATTGAAGCTGCGATGACGGATCGGTTACTGACTCATGGCAGTATTTTGCCTTCAGAACGCAAAATGTCTCAGGCTCTTGAACTATCGCGCGTGACCGTGGTGAAGGCGCTTGATGCGCTGCTGGAAGCCGGACTGGTGATCAAGCGTCACGGGAAAGGTACGGAGGTGAATCTGCCGGTAAGCTATAACCTTGCCAGCGGCGGATTTTCTGCACAGCTACAAAATTCAGGGACGGTATCAAACCGTTGGCTGGTGAGGGAAAAGCTGGCGGCGGATGAGTTTCTGGCCCGTGAACTGGAAATTGCTGTCGGCGATCGGGTGGCGAAAATAAAACGCGTGCGTTTAGTCGATGCGCTTCCCGTTTCTATCGAAACCATGTTTATCCCCGAGCGTTATTTACCTCGCCCTGATTTGCTCGAAGGCTCGCTGTACGCGCACTGGGCAGAAAATGATATTTTTCCCGATCTTCAGGATTACTCCCTGACGGTACATATCCCTTCGGCGGAAGAACTTAATTTGCTCGACCTGCCGCAAGGGGTGCCGTTGATGAAGATTACGCTGAAAAGCCGCAATGCGCAGGGGGAAGTGCTTGAGTACGGAACCGCATTTTGCCTAAGCAATTACTTTAATTTTGATTTCAGAGTGAAGCTGCAATAACCAGATCGGCCAGTGGTTAATGAGCGCCGTTTAGTTTTGTCCGTGAATAAAACGGGTAATCGTTTTAGGCAAAACCGATCGACTCAAGATTACTGCTCATCGACCAGCAGCGGCCAGTGAACGTAGCTCTGCCACTGGCACTCTTGTTCGACCATTTCCCGGCCCAGCGGATGATTTTCCAGCCAACCCTGGGGGAGCGTGAGCGTCAGACTCTCATCTTTGGCAGCCAGCGCAATCATCGGCAGCAGATCGTCGCGTCGACGGCTGGCAAACAGAATAGCCAGACGCAGCAGGCGACACATATGCTCCGCAACCCTTGGCGGAACCGCATTTTGTTGATGAATTGAAGAAAGATCGACGGCGTTGGTCTGATTTAACAACAGCGTTGCCAGAAGTTTTTTTTGTGCCGGGGTAAAGCCAGGCAGATCGAGATTGCGTACCAGCCAGGCGGCATGCAGAGGTGCCTGCTTATACTCCACGCTCAGGCCGATTTCATGCAGCTGGCAGGCGCTTTGCAGCAAATCGAAGCATAATGGCTCAATTTCCCAGCTATTTTCCACCTGGTGAACAAAATGGGCGGCCAGCTGGGCAACGCGCTGCGCCTGATCGGTATCCACCAGAAACCGACGCTGAATATTGCGTAACGTACGGCTGCGAATATCCTGATCGACCGACAGGTGCAGCATGCCGTAGACAAGGCCCTCACGCAGCGCACCGCCAGCAAGGGTCATGCACTGAATATTCAGCTCTTTGAAAATGGCCATCAGAATCGCCAGACCGCTTGGAAAAACGAGCGCGCGTTCAAGCGTCAGGCCTTCAATCTCCAGCTCTTCCAGACGACCGCACTGAATGGCGCGCTGTTTGAGCTGCTGCAGCTTGGCTAAGGTGATGCGTTCATCCATCCCCTGAGCCATCATGATTTCCTGTAACGCCTGAACCGTTCCGGATGCTCCTACACACACCTTCCAGCCGTGATAGCGCAGCACGTCGGCGACGGGGCGCAAAACTTCACGCGCGGCGGTTTCGGCGAGGTCGAAGTTTTCTTTAGTCAGGCTGCGATCGGCAAAATAGCGCTCCAGCCAGGTGACGCAGCCCATCGACAGGCTGAAAAGAGAGGTAGTTTGCGCGCCGGTACCGGTAACCAGCTCGGTACTGGCTCCGCCGATATCCACGACCAGGCGCTGATCGGCACCGCCGGTTGTATGCGCGACGCCCTGATAAATCAGGCGTGCTTCTTCTTCGCCGCTGATAACCTGTACCGGACAGCCGAGGATATCCCGCGCTTTCTCCAGAAACTCTCCGGCGTTCACTGCCAGCCGCAGCGTTGCGGTGGCGACCACGCGGATTTGCGTCGGGGGAATATCCTGCAAACGCTCGGCGAACAGGCGTAAACATTGCCAGCCGCGTTCCATAGCGTCCGTAGAGAGCGTGTTGTCGCTATTCAGGCCAGCGGCCAGACGGACTTTGCGTTTAATACGACTAAGGGTCTGGATGCTTCCGGCCACCTCGCGCACAACCAACATATGAAAACTATTAGATCCCAGATCGATAGCTGCATAGAGCGAGGTGGAGCTCATACACTTCATCCTTCAAGTTGCCTCTGCGTTGGCCGCGCGCGCTTACCCGAATTGCCTGACAGAGTAAGTTCATCGGAATTGGTTCTCCCGGCGCCTTGCTGCAACTTGAATGATTTTGTGTATGGCATATTGCATTAACCTGAACGACGACGATTACGTGGTGGACCGTTGCGGCGCGGGCCGTTACCCGGGCGCGCACGTGTGAGGCGCAGCGGCTTAGGCAGTTCGGTCATGAGCGCGTCAGAATTGTATTTGCTGACCGGAATCGAATGACCAATATAGGTCTCAATCGCCGGCAGGTTCAGCGCGTACTCTTCACAGGCCAGGCTGATGGAGTGACCGCTGGCGCCAGCACGGCCGGTACGGCCAATACGGTGCACGTAGTCTTCGCAATCGTCCGGCAGATCGTAGTTAAAGACGTGAGTCACGGCCGGAATATGCAGACCGCGAGCGGCGACGTCGGTCGCGACCAGGATATCAATATCGCCGCGGGTAAATTCGTCGAGAATACGCAGGCGCTTTTTCTGCGCGACGTCGCCGGTCAACAGACCAACGCGATGGCCGTCAGCCGCCAGGTGACCCCAGATATCTTCACAACGATGTTTAGTGTTAGCGAAAATAATTGCGCGGTCCGGCCACTCTTCTTCCAGCAGCGTCTGCAGCAGGCGCATTTTTTCTTCATTGGAAGGATAGAACAGCTCTTCTTTAATACGGTGGCCCGTTTTCTGCTCAGGCTCAACTTCGACATACTCGGCGTTGTTCATTTGTTCGAACGCCAGTTCACGTACGCGATAAGAAAGGGTGGCGGAGAACAGCATGTTCAGACGCTGATTCGCTGGCGGCATGCGGCGGAACAACCAACGGATATCTTTAATAAAGCCGAGATCGTACATACGATCGGCTTCATCAAGAACGACAACCTGAATGGCACCGAGATTAACATGGTTCTGTTTGGCGTAGTCGATAAGGCGACCGGTGGTACCGATCAGAATATCAACCCCGCTTTCCAGCACTTTCAGCTGTTTATCGTAGCCGTCGCCGCCGTACGCCAGACCCAGCTTCAAACCGGTCGCCTGCGCCAGCGGTTCGGCGTCAGCATGGATCTGTACCGCCAGTTCACGCGTCGGAGCCATGATTAGCGCGCGCGGCTGATTGACCTGGCGGTCAGCGATCGCCGGGTGTGTGAGAAGATAATGAAACGTTGACGTCAGGAACGCCATCGTTTTACCGGTACCGGTTTGCGCCTGCCCGGCGACATCCCGACCTTCCAGCGTTAGCGGAAGAGCGAGAGCCTGAATGGGTGTGCAATTATGAAACCCTTTTTTTTCAAGGGCTTCAATCACTGCCGGGTGCAGGGCGAAGTCGGAAAACTTCTGTTCTGTTAAATGTGTTTTGCTCATAGTGTGGTAGAATATCAGCTAACTATTGCATTAAGAAAGCGTATCCGGTGAAATAACGTCAACCTTTCGTTGGCTATGTATGAAATATTCAAGGTGCGTCTACAGCAACTGAACGAATCCTCGAAAGCTTAGACCACTAAGCGAGGCGAGGTGACAAATCTGCGATAAGCCGGTTTGAACGCGGGTTGCTTAACTTTTGCGAGGCAAAGTCCATGATGGATATTGTGACGCGGTGAGTTATAGAAAGAGGCATTCTGAAGAACAGCGTGCATAACGTAGTATCGACACGTCGTTGATGTCTGCGACACCAACACACCAGGCTTATTCCTGTGGAGTTAAATATGAGCGATAAAATTATTCACCTGACTGACGACAGTTTTGACACGGACGTACTCAAGGCTGACGGGCTAACCCTCGTCGATTTCTGGGCAGAGTGGTGTGGTCCGTGCAAAATGATCGCCCCGATTCTGGATGAGATCGCTGAAGAGTATCAGGGCAAACTGACCATTGCGAAACTGAACATCGATCAGAACCCGGGTACGGCGCCGAAATACGGCATTCGCGGCATCCCGACCCTGCTGCTGTTTAAAAATGGCGAAATTGCCGCGACCAAAGTTGGCGCGCTGTCCAAAGGCCAGCTGAAAGAGTTCCTCGACGCCAACCTGGCGTAAGCGACTTGCTATCCCGGCGTCCGGACTCCTATTTTTTGTGGATCTCTGGACGCCCGGCGAGAGTCGTGCTAAGTTAATCTCAGACTTCGTTTTAAACATACCTTTGTTTGAATCTTGTTTTACCCAAAGCGTCCCGCAAAAATGCGCGTGAGGCTTATAATCCGGGCTTATCACTCATTCCGTTTAGTCGTTTCAGTTCTGCGTTCTTTCCTGTGACCAGGCAACGTACAGACACGAGATGAAGGCCGTTAACAGGCATGGATGTTCCTGCCATACCATTCACAACATTAAGTTCGAGAATTACCCCGAGTTTAAGAACCCACACCATTATGAATCTTACCGAATTAAAGAATACGCCGGTTTCTGAGCTGATTACTCTCGGCGAAAATATGGGGCTGGAAAACCTGGCCCGTATGCGTAAGCAGGATATTATTTTTGCCATCCTCAAGCAGCATTCGAAGAGTGGCGAGGATATCTTTGGCGATGGCGTACTGGAGATACTGCAGGATGGATTTGGTTTCCTCCGTTCAGCAGACAGCTCCTACCTCGCCGGTCCCGACGACATCTACGTATCTCCCAGCCAAATCCGCCGTTTCAACCTCCGCACTGGTGACACCATTTCCGGTAAGATTCGTCCTCCTAAAGAGGGTGAGCGTTACTTTGCTCTGTTGAAAGTTAACGAAGTTAACTACGACAAGCCGGAAAACGCGCGTAACAAGATTCTGTTCGAGAACTTAACCCCTCTGCACGCAAATTCACGTCTGCGTATGGAGCGCGGTAATGGCTCAACGGAAGACTTAACCGCTCGCGTCCTGGATCTGGCCTCGCCGATCGGTCGCGGCCAGCGTGGTCTGATTGTTGCTCCGCCGAAAGCGGGTAAAACCATGCTGCTGCAGAACATCGCACAGAGCATTGCGTACAACCATCCTGATTGCGTGCTGATGGTTCTGCTGATCGATGAACGTCCGGAAGAAGTGACCGAGATGCAGCGTCTGGTCAAAGGTGAAGTGGTTGCTTCTACCTTTGACGAACCAGCATCCCGCCACGTTCAGGTTGCGGAAATGGTTATCGAGAAGGCGAAACGTCTGGTTGAACACAAGAAAGACGTTATCATTCTGCTCGACTCCATCACCCGTCTGGCGCGTGCTTACAACACCGTGGTCCCGGCTTCCGGTAAAGTGTTGACCGGTGGTGTGGACGCTAACGCCCTGCACCGTCCGAAGCGTTTCTTCGGTGCCGCACGTAACGTGGAAGAGGGCGGTAGCCTGACCATCATCGCGACGGCCCTGATCGATACCGGTTCTAAGATGGACGAAGTTATCTACGAAGAGTTTAAAGGCACCGGTAACATGGAGCTGCACCTCTCTCGTAAGATTGCAGAAAAACGCGTCTTCCCGGCTATCGACTACAACCGTTCCGGTACTCGTAAAGAAGAGCTGCTCACCACTCAGGAAGAGCTGCAGAAGATGTGGATCCTGCGTAAAATTATTCACCCGATGGGTGAAATCGACGCGATGGAATTCCTCATCAATAAACTGGCGATGACTAAAACTAACGATGACTTCTTCGACATGATGAAGCGCTCATAAGTTAAAAAAGCCAGAAAACGCCACGCTATTGCGTGGCGTTTTGTTTTCCGGGTTTGTATGATCCAGCAAGGGAAAACAAAATGGGTGTTAACGTATGCTGCGCGCAGCAGGACGGCAGGCAGAGACTGCTTTAAGGGTCTAAAATTTCTACAATAAATTTGTAATGTTCTGCTTTGCCCCTTCTGGAGTTGAGGCATCGTCGTTATACTTCCCGGATTAACTATGCTGAGAGCACATGCGTTGTGAATTTACTCACTGCTATTACTGAATTAATCAGTATTTTCTTATTCACCACTCTGTTTATATTTGTCGCGCGCAAGGCGGCAAAAAGAGTTGGACTGGTGGATAAGCCGAACTATCGCAAACGGCATCAGGGTTTGATTCCGTTAGTCGGTGGTATTTCAGTTTTCGCAGGTATTTGTTTTACGTTTGCCATCGCCGATTATTACATTCCTCATGCAAAGTTATATCTGGGCTGTGCCGGGGTACTTGTGCTGGTCGGCGCACTGGATGACCGCTTTGATATCAGCGTAAAAATTCGTGCGGTTATTCAGGCCGCCATCGCCGTCATTATGATGATGGTGGGTAATCTTCATCTCAGTAGCCTGGGCTTTATATTCGGCTCATGGGAGCTGGTGCTCGGCCCCTTTGGCTTCTTCCTCACCCTTTTCGCCGTTTGGGCCGCGATCAATGCCTTCAATATGGTTGATGGTATCGATGGTCTGCTTGGTGGCCTGTCTTCGGTCTCTTTCGCGGCAACGGGCATCATTCTGTGGTTTGATGGCCAGTACAGCCTGGCAATGTGGTGTTTTGCGATGATTGCCGCCATTTTGCCCTATATTTTACTTAATCTCGGTGCCCTTGGCCGTCGCTATAAAGTCTTTATGGGCGACGCGGGCAGCACCATGATTGGCTTCACGATTATCTGGATCCTGCTGGAAACTACCCAGGGCAAAACGCACCCCATTAGCCCAGTGACTGCGCTATGGATTATTGCGATCCCGCTGATGGATATGGTGGCGATTATGTACCGCCGCCTGCGTAAAGGGATGAGTCCTTTCTCCCCGGACCGTCAGCACATTCATCATCTGATCATGCGTGCCGGGTTCACTTCCCGTCAGGCGTTCGTACTGATTACTCTGGCCGCCGCCCTTCTGGCGTTGGTTGGCGTAGTGGCGGAATACACCCGTATTGTTCCTGAATGGGTGATGTTAATACTCTTTTTGTTAGCCTTTTTCCTTTATGGCTACTGCATTAAACGCGCCTGGAAAGTGGCGCGCATGGTTAAGCGCATCAGACGCAGAATACGGCGACACAGCGGCAATAATCCAAATTAACCAAGTAAATCTGGGGACGTGATGACTCAACCATTACCGGGAGCACAAGCAGTGAACGTTGAGAATGAGCTGGATATTCGCGGGCTGTTTCGCGCCTTATGGGCTGGAAAAAGCTGGATAGCAGGTATCGCAGTGCTCTTTGCACTGATTGTTCTGGTTTATACCTTTTTTGCTCGCCAGGAGTGGAGCGCGACGGCAATTACCGACCGGCCAACGGTAAACATGCTGGGGGGGTACTATTCGCAACAGCAGTTCTTACGCAATCTTGATATCAAGGCCAATCTTGTCTCGGTCGATCAACCTTCGGTAATGGACGAAGCATATAAAGAGTTCATCATGCAGCAGGCGTCATGGGATACCCGCCGCGACTTCTGGCTGCAAACGGACTACTACAAACAGCGCCAGTCGGGTAACGCTCGCGCCGATGCCGCTCTGCTTGACGATCTGATTAACGATATCCAGTTTATGCCCGGCGATGCGTTAAAAAGCGTTAACGACAGCGTGAAACTGACCGCGGAAACCGCTCCGGATGCCAATAATCTGCTGCGCCAGTACGTGGCTTTCGCCAGCCAGCGCGCAGCGGGGCATCTGAACGATGAGCTCAAAGGCGCCTGGGCCGCGCGTACCGTACAGATGAAAGCCCAGGTGAAGCGTCAGGAAGAGGTGGCGCGCGAGATTTTTAATCGCCGCATGAATAGCGTGGAGCAGGCGCTGAAGGTCGCGCAGCAGCACAACATTTCCCGCAGCGAAACCGATATTCCTCCAGATCAACTTCCTGATTCTGAACTGTTTTTACTGGGGCGGCCGATGCTGCAGGCCCGGCTGGAAAACCTGCAGGCGGTAGGGCCGCAGTACGATATTGATTATGACCAAAGCCGCGCCATGTTAACGACATTGAACGTTGGTCCAACCCTGGACCCACGTTTTCAGACTTACAGGTATTTGCGAACGCCTGAAGAACCGGTAAAACGCGATAGCCCGCGCCGCATGTTTCTGATGGTGATGTGGGGGATTGTGGGCGCGCTCATCGGCGCAGGCGTTGCATTATCGCGTCGCCGTGTCCAGTGAATGCAGCCTGTGGTGAAGGACATGTAGCCTTTATCACCTAATCGAAGAGAATCGATGTGAAAGTACTAACGGTATTTGGCACGAGACCAGAAGCTATCAAGATGGCTCCTCTGGTTCATGCGCTGGCAAAGGATCCTCATTTTGAGGCGAAAGTTTGCGTGACCGCGCAGCATCGGGAGATGCTCGATCAGGTGTTGAAACTTTTTTCTATTGTTCCGGACTACGACCTTAACATCATGCAGCCGGGTCAGGGGTTGACGGAGATTACCTGTCGCATCCTTGAGGGGTTAAAGCCGGTTCTGGAGTCGTTCAAGCCAGATGTGGTGCTGGTGCATGGCGATACCACCACGACAATGGCGGCAAGCCTGGCTGCGTTCTATCAGCGCATTCCGGTAGGGCATGTGGAAGCCGGACTGCGTACGGGCGATTTGAGCTCGCCGTGGCCGGAAGAGGGGAACCGGACGTTGACCGGGCATCTGGCAGCGTACCATTTTGCGCCGACGGAAACTTCGCGGCAGAACCTGCTGCGGGAAAACATTGACGACAAGCGCATCACGGTGACCGGCAATACGGTTATCGATGCGCTGTTCTGGGTGCGCGATCGGGTGTTGAGCGATGAGGCCCTGCGCAACGAACTGACCCAGCGCTACCCGTTCCTCGTCAGCAGCAAGAAGATGATTCTGGTCACCGGGCATCGTCGGGAAAGCTTTGGCCGCGGCTTTGAGCAAATTTGCCAGGCGTTGGCGGAGATCGCCGCTAACAATCCGGACGTTCAAATTGTCTATCCGGTACATCTGAACCCGAACGTCAGCGAGCCGGTAAACCGTATTCTCGGCCATATTGATAACGTCATACTGATTGAACCGCAGGATTATTTGCCGTTTGTCTGGCTGATGAATCGCGCGTGGTTGATCCTGACCGATTCCGGCGGTATCCAGGAAGAGGCGCCATCGCTCGGTAAGCCGGTGCTGGTGATGCGCGAAATGACCGAGCGTCCGGAAGCGGTCAGCGCGGGAACCGTATGCCTGGTCGGAACCGATAGCCAGCGCATCGTCAATGAAGTCACGCGCTTGCTGCATGATGAGTCTGCGTATCAGGCTATGAGCCGGGCGCATAATCCGTACGGCGATGGACAAGCGTGTCATCGTATTTTGTCTGCACTTAAAAATAATCAGGTAACGCTATGAATTTTTCTACCATTTCAGTGATTGGCCTTGGATATATTGGCCTGCCAACCGCTGCCGCGTTCGCCTCCCGGCAAAAGCGGGTGGTCGGCGTTGATATCAATCAACACGCCGTGGAGACCATTAACCGTGGTGAAATTCATATCGTGGAGCCGGATCTGGCGAGCGTCGTCAAAACGGCGGTCGAGCAGGGCTACCTGAGCGCGACTACTGCGCCGGTTGAGGCCGATGCCTATCTTATTGCGGTGCCGACGCCGTTTAAAGATCGGCATGAGCCGGATATGATTTTTGTCGAATCGGCGGCTAAATCCATTGCGCCGACGCTGAAGAAAGGCTCGCTGGTTATTCTTGAGTCCACCTCGCCGGTTGGCGCCACCGAGCAGATGGCGGGCTGGCTGGCGGAAATGCGCCCTGACCTGAGCTTTCCGCAGCAGGCCGGTGAAGCCGCAGACGTTAATATCGCCTACTGTCCTGAGCGCGTTTTGCCAGGGCAGGTGATGGTTGAGTTGATTAAAAACGACCGCGTGATCGGCGGCATGTCGCCGGTTTGCTCAGCCCGCGCCAGCGAGCTGTATAAAATCTTTCTCGAAGGCGAATGCGTGGTGACCAACTCGCGCACTGCCGAAATGTGCAAGCTGACGGAAAATAGCTTCCGCGACGTTAATATCGCTTTTGCCAATGAACTTTCACTTATTTGCGCCGATCAGGGGATTAACGTCTGGGAATTGATTCGCCTGGCGAATCGTCATCCGCGCGTCAATATTCTCCAGCCAGGCCCGGGCGTTGGCGGCCACTGTATCGCCGTAGACCCGTGGTTTATCGTGGCGCAAAACCCGCAGCAGGCGCGGCTTATCCGCACCGCGCGTGAAGTAAACGACCATAAGCCTGAATGGGTTATTGAGCAGGTTAAAACGCAGGTCGCTGATTGCCTTGCGGCCAGTGATAAACGCGCCAGCGAGCTGAAAATCGCCTGCTTTGGCCTTGCGTTTAAGCCGAATATTGATGACCTGCGTGAAAGCCCTGCGATGGCTATTGCCGCGCAAATCGCCCGCTGGCATGGCGGCGAGACCCTGGTCGTTGAACCAAATATTCATCAGCTGCCGAAAAAACTTGATGGCCTGTGCACTCTGGCATCTCTGGACGACGCGCTGGCGAGCGCCGATGTGCTGGTGATGCTGGTCGATCATAAAGAATTTAAAGCGATGAGCGGTGACAGCGTCAGCCAGCAGTTTATCGTCGATACCAAAGGGGTCTGGCGGTGAGAACGATTCTGGTCACTGGCGGCGCCGGGTTTATCGGTTCGGCGGTGGTGCGCGAAATCATCACCGCAACCAGCGATAACGTGGTGGTGGTGGATAAGCTGACCTACGCCGGAAACCTGATGTCGCTGGCGCCGATCGCTGAAGATCCGCGTTTTGCCTTTGAGCAAGTGGATATCTGCGATCGCGCCGAACTCGACCGGGTCTTCCGTCACTACCGGCCCGATATCGTGATGCATCTGGCTGCCGAAAGCCACGTCGACCGCTCTATTGACGGCCCGGCGGCGTTTATCGAAACCAACATTGTCGGCACTTATACGCTGCTGGAAGCGGCTCGGGCCTGGTGGAATACGCTGGCGAGCGATAAAAAAGACGCCTTTCGTTTCCACCACATCTCAACGGATGAGGTCTACGGTGATCTGCACGACAGCGGCGCATTTTTCACCGAAACCACGCCCTATGCGCCCAGCAGCCCCTATTCGGCCTCCAAGGCCAGCAGCGATCATCTGGTGCGTGCCTGGCAGAGAACCTACGGCCTGCCGACCCTGGTCACCAATTGCTCGAATAACTACGGACCGTATCATTTCCCGGAAAAACTGATCCCGCTGACTATCCTGAACGCGCTGGCGGGCAAATCCCTTCCGGTTTATGGCAACGGACAGCAGATTCGCGACTGGCTATACGTTGAAGATCACGCCAGAGCGCTCTATCGGGTGGCAACGAGCGGTGAGCCGGGCGAAACTTACAACATCGGCGGCCATAACGAGCGGAAGAATATCGAGGTGGTGGAAACCATTTGCGATCTGCTGGAAGAACTGGCGCCGTGCAAACCGGATGGCCTGGCGCGCTATCGCGATCTCATCACCTTTGTTACCGATCGTCCCGGCCACGACCTGCGCTACGCCATTGATGCGGCGAAAATAGCGCGTGAGCTGGGCTGGACGCCGGCTGAAACGTTCACCAGCGGGATGCGCAAAACCGTTGTGTGGTACCTGGCCAATGAAGCCTGGTGGCAGCAGGTGCTGGACGGCAGTTATCAGGGTGAACGCCTGGGTCTGCAGGCCTGAGCGTCTGAGGGGGAAAAATGAAAGGTATTATTCTGGCTGGCGGATCGGGTACCCGCCTGCATCCGATCACGCGCGGCGTCTCAAAACAGCTGCTACCCATCTACGATAAGCCGATGATCTACTATCCGCTCTCGGTGCTGATGCTGGCCGGGATTCGCGAAGTGCTGATCATCACCACCCCGGATGACCAGCGTGATTTCCAGCGCCTGCTTGGCGATGGCTCGGAGTTCGGCGTACAGCTAAGCTACGCTGCACAACCAAGCCCGGATGGGCTGGCGCAGGCTTTTATCATCGGCGAGGCGTTTCTCAACGGTGAGCCCTCATGTCTGGTGCTCGGTGACAATATCTTTTTCGGCCAGGGCTTTAGCCCGAAGCTGCGCAGCGTCGCGGCCCGCACGACCGGAGCGACGGTATTCGGCTATCAGGTGATGGACCCGGAGCGCTTTGGCGTGGTGGAGTTTGATGACGATTTCCGCGCGATTTCGCTGGAGGAGAAGCCAAAGCAGCCCAAATCCAACTGGGCGGTAACCGGCCTCTATTTCTACGACGGTAAAGTGGCGGAGTACGCGAAACGGGTTAAACCCTCGGCGCGCGGCGAGCTGGAGATCACCTCCATCAATCAAATGTATCTCGATGATGGCGCGCTAACGGTTGAGCTGCTGGGCCGCGGTTTTGCCTGGCTGGATACCGGCACGCACGATAGCCTGATCGAGGCCAGCATGTTTGTGCAGACGGTGGAAAAGCGGCAGGGATTTAAGATTGCCTGCCTGGAAGAGATAGCCTGGCGTAACGGCTGGCTGGACGACGACGGCGTGAAGCGCGCGGCGAAACGGCTGGAAAAAACTGGCTACGGCCAATACTTACTGGATTTACTCCGTGCCCGTCCGCGCCAGTATTGAGCCCCTGCAGTGGGAAAACCGCTTCTTTGGCGTCAATAGCGCCATCCTGCGCTTTGGCGATGATGCGCCGCCGCTGACGGTGGATGCGCTGGCGAACTGGTCGCGGGTACAGGCGAAAGTCGCGGCGGACGATACCGCACGTCTGGATGCGCTACAGGCATTAGGCTTCCGGCTGGTAGAGGGTGAAGTGGATCTCGCGCTTTCGCCTGCGGCTACTGGTGATATCGGCGCCGGGCCAGCGACGGAGATGGATATTCCCCGGCTGCGCGAACTGGCGGCGCAGGCTTTTGCGCAGAGCCGTTTCCGCGCGCCCTGGTACGCGGCCGACGCCAGCGGTCGTTTCTATGCCCAGTGGATAGAAAATGCTGTACGCGGAACCTTCGATCATCAGTGTCTGGTGTTTCGCGCCCCTGGCGGCGATATCCGCGCGTTTGTCTCCCTGCGCCAGCTCAATGAGCATGAGGCAAGAATCGGCCTGCTGGCCGGGCGCGGCGCCGGAGCGGAATTAATGCATGCGGCGCAGCGCTGGGCGGCGCTGCGTGGGCTGACGATACTGCGCGTGGCGACCCAGATGGGCAATACCGCCGCGCTTAAACGTTACATTCTTAGCGGTGCGAATGTCGAAAGCACCGCGTACTGGTTATACAGGTGACATGATGATTCCATTTAACGCGCCGCCGGTGGTGGGAACCGAACTTGATTATATGCAGTCCGCGATGGGTAGCGGCAAGCTGTGCGGCGATGGTGGTTTTACCCGTCGTTGCCAGCAGTGGATGGAACAACGTTTCGGCACCGCGAAAGCGCTGCTGACGCCATCCTGCACCGCGTCTCTGGAAATGGCGGCGCTGCTGCTGGATATTCAGCCGGGCGATGAAGTGATTATGCCGAGCTACACCTTTGTTTCTACCGCTAACGCCTTTGTGCTGCGCGGTGCGAAAATCGTCTTCGTTGATATTCGTCGCGACACTATGAATATCGATGAAACGCTGATTGAGGCGGCAATCACCGACAAAACCCGCGCGATTGTGCCGGTTCATTATGCCGGCGTGGCCTGCGAGATGGACACCATTATGGCTATCGCCAACAAACATAATCTGTTTGTGGTCGAGGATGCCGCGCAGGGCGTGATGTCGACCTATAAAGGCCGGGCGCTGGGAACTATCGGCCATATTGGCTGCTTCAGCTTCCATGAAACCAAAAACTACACCGCTGGCGGTGAAGGCGGTGCGACGCTGATTAACGATCGCAAGCTGGTCGAGCGCGCGGAGATCATTCGTGAAAAAGGCACCAACCGTAGCCAGTTTTTCCGTGGTCTGGTGGACAAATATACCTGGCGGGATATCGGCTCCAGCTATCTGATGTCCGATTTACAGGCGGCCTACCTGTGGGCGCAGCTGGAAGCGGCTGAGCGGATTAACCAGCAGCGCCTGGCGCTGTGGCAGAACTACTACGATGCCCTGCTGCCGCTGGCGCGTGCCGGGCGTGTCGAATTGCCCGCGATTCCTGACGACTGCGGACACAACGCACATATGTTCTACATCAAGCTGCGCGATATTGACGATCGCAGCAAGCTGATAGCCTGGCTGAAAGAGGCGGAGATTCTGGCGGTGTTCCACTATATCCCGCTGCATAGCTGCCCGGCCGGGGAGAACTTCGGCGTATTCCACGGGACGGACCGCTACACCACCCAGGAGAGCGAGCGCCTGCTGCGTCTACCGTTATTCTATAACCTGTCGAGCGTAAACCAGCGCACGGTGATTAACTCGCTGCTGAGCTATTTCTCCTGATATGTCGCTGGCTAAAGCTTCTCTGTGGACCGCGGCGTCCACGCTGGTCAAAATCGGCGCCGGTCTGCTGGTGGTGAAACTGCTGGCGGTGTCGTTCGGCCCGGCAGGCGTAGGGCAGGCGGGAAACTTCCGCCAGCTGGTGACCGTGCTTGGCGTGCTGGCGGGGGCCGGAATATTTAACGGCGTCACTAAGCTGGTGGCCCAGCACCATGACGATCGCCGGCAGTTGCACAACGTTGTCGGTACCGCTTCAGCGATGGTGCTGGGTTTCTCTACCCTGCTGGCGCTGATATTCCTGCTGGCGGCGGCGCCGATAAGCCAGGGGCTGTTCGGTCATCAGCATTACCAGAACCTGGTACGGCTGGTGGCACTGGTACAAATGGGGATCGCCTGGGCAAACTTCCTGCTGGCGTTGATGAAAGGCTTTCGCGATGCGGCAGGCAATGCGTTGTCGCTTATCGCCGGGAGCCTGATTGGCGTGGCGGCGTACTATGCCTGCTACCGTTTCGGCGGTTATCAGGGAGCATTACTTGGTCTGGCGCTGGTGCCCGCGCTGGTGGTGGTTCCGGCGGCGATGGTACTGTGGCGACGCGGCAATATTCCGCTGAGCGCGCTGCGTCCGCGCTGGGACAATGGTCTGGCGGGGCAGCTGTCGAAATTTACCTTAATGGCGCTGATTACCTCGGTGACGTTGCCAGTTGCTTACGTGATGATGCGTAACCTGCTGGCTGCGCATTATGGTTGGGATGAGGTGGGGATCTGGCAAGGTGTGAGCAGCATCTCCGACGCCTATTTGCAGTTTATTACCGCTTCGTTTAGCGTGTATCTGCTGCCTACGCTTTCTCGCCTGACTAACAAAGCGGATATCACCCGCGAAATTGGCAAATCGTTAAAATTTGTCCTCCCGGCGGTGGCGGCAGCGAGCTTAACCGTGTGGCTGCTGCGCGATTTCGCTATCTGGCTGCTTTTTTCCGAGCGTTTTACGGCGATGCGCGACCTGTTTGCCTGGCAGCTGGTGGGCGACGTGCTGAAGGTCGGAGCCTATGTTTATGGCTATCTGGTGATCGCTAAAGCCTCACTGCGTTTTTATATTCTGACGGAAATCAGCCAGTTCACGCTACTGACCGCATTCTCGCACTGGTTGATACCGGCGCACGGCGCGATCGGCGCGGCGCAGGCGTATATGGCTACGTATATTGTTTATTTCGCTCTTTGTAGCGGCGTGTTTTTAATTTGGCGTAAACGGGCATGACAGCACTGATACATGTACTGGGATCGGATATCCCACACCACAACCAGACCGTTCTGCGGTTCTTCAATGATGAGCTTGCCGTTGATGACGAGCAGGCCCGCATATTTATGGTCGTCGGTGATGCGACAGGAGTTCGTGAAGCCTATCCCGCGTTATCTATCAGCTGTTATCCGGGGAAAAAGTCGCTGGCGCAGGCGGTTATCGCGCTGGCAAAAGCGAACCGGCAGCAGCGCTTTTTCTTTCACGGTCAGTTCAATACCGGCCTGTGGCTGGCGCTGCTCAGCGGCGGGATCCGACCGGCGCAGTTTAACTGGCATATCTGGGGCGCGGACCTGTATGAGAATTCCGCCAGCCTGAAGTTCCGGCTGTTCTATCCGCTGCGGCGCATGGCGCAGGGGCGGGTGGGGCGCGTGTTTGCTACCCGCGGCGATTTGAGCTGGTTCTCCGCCCGTCATTCAGGTGTACCGGGCGAGCTGCTCTATTTCCCGACTCGTATGGATCCAGCGCTAAATTCGCTGGCAGAAAGCGCGCCGCGCGGCGATACGCTGACTATTCTGGTGGGGAATTCCGGCGACCGTAGCAATGAGCACATCGCCGCGCTGCGTGCGATTCATCAGCAGTTCGGCGATACGGTCAACGTTGTCGTGCCGATGGGCTATCCGGCCAACAATAGTGACTATATCGATGAAGTTCGCGAGGCTGGTGCGGCGCTGTTCAGCCCGCAGCATCTTCAGGTCCTGGGCGATAAGCTGGCGTTTGATGACTATCTGGCCCTGCTGCGTCGTTGCGATCTTGGCTATTTCCTGTTTGCCCGTCAGCAGGGTATCGGCACGCTGTGTCTGCTGATTCAGGCGGGGATCCCCTGCGTTCTGAACCGGGAGAACCCCTTCTGGCAGGATATGTCGGAGCAGCATATTCCGGTACTCTTTACCAGCGATGCGCTGGACGCGGCCGTGGTGCGTGAAGCACAGCGTCAGCTTGCTGGCGTGGACAAGAATCAGATAGCCTTCTTTCGTCCGAATTACCTGACGGGATGGCGACGAGCGTTACGGATTGCCGCGGGGGTGGACGCATGACATTAATGCAATTTAGCGGGCTGCTGCTGGTCTGGCTGCTGTCGACGCTATTTATCGCTACCGCCACTTACTTTGAATTTCGTCGTGTGCGTTTCAACTTCAACGTCTTTTTCTCGTTATTGTTTCTGCTGACTTTTTTCTTCGGCTTCCCGCTGACCAGTATTCTGGTGTTCCGCTTTGACGTGGCGGTCGCCCCGCCGGAAATCCTGCTGCAGACGCTGTTGGTGTCCGTCTGTTTTTATGCGGTCTACTACGTCACCTATAAAACGCGGCTGCGCCCGGCGGGCCGGGATAATCAGCATCGTCCTCTGTTTACGATGAATCGCGTGGAGACTCATCTGGCATGGGGCATTTTGCTGGGGCTGGCGTTGCTTAGCGTCGGTATCTTCTTTGCGCATAACGGCTTCCTGTTATTCAAGCTCAACTCCTATAGTCAGATTTTCTCCAGCGAAGTCTCCGGCGTGGCGCTAAAGCGCTTCTTCTACTTTTTCATCCCGGCAATGCTGGTGGTCTATTTCCTGCGTCAGGACTATAAGGCGTGGATATTCTTCCTCGTCAGCACCGTTGCGTTTGGTCTCCTGACTTACGCCATCGTTGGCGGTACCCGGGCGAATATTATCATTGCGTTTGCCATCTTCCTGTTTATCGGCATTATTCGCGGTCGGATCAGCCTGTGGATGCTGGCGGCGGCGGGCGTGCTGGGTATCGTCGGTATGTTCTGGCTGGCGCTCAAACGCTACGGCATGAACGTCAGCGGCGACGAGGCGTTTTATACGTTCCTCTATCTGACCCGCGATACCTTCTCGCCGTGGGAAAACCTGGCCCTGCTGTTACAAAACTACGACAAGATTGAGTTCCAGGGGCTGGCGCCAATCGTCCGGGATTTCTACGTTTTCATCCCCAGCTGGTTGTGGCACGGTCGGCCGACAATGGTGCTTAATGCCGCTAACTATTTCACCTGGGAAGTGCTGAATAATCATTCTGGACTGGCGATTTCGCCGACCCTGATTGGCTCGCTGGTGGTGATGGGCGGCGTCTGGTTCGTCCCGCTCGGCGCGGTGGCGGTTGGGCTGATTATTAAATGGTTTGACTGGCTGTACGAACTGGGTAATCGGGAGACGAACCGCTATAAAGCGGCGATCCTGCATAGTTTCTGTTTTGGCGCTATCTTCAACATGATCGTGCTGGCGCGTGAAGGGCTGGATTCATTTGGCTCTCGCGTGGTTTTTTTCCTCGTTATCTTTGGGCTCTGTCTTCTGGCGGCAAAGTTGCTGTACTGGCTACTGGATAGCGTGGGGCTGATTCACAAGCGGGCTAAACCGCTGACGCAACCTCAAGTCTGATAAGGGTGTACATGACTGAGACTACATCCGCGCCGTTGTACCTGCTGAGAGGGCTGCAACTCATTGGTTGGCGCGATATGCAGCACGCTCTGGATTATCTGTATGCCGATGGCGAGATCCGCACGGGTACGCTGGTGGCGATTAATGCAGAGAAGATGCTGGCGGTAGAAGACAACCCCGAGGTTCGGGCGCTGATTGAAGCCGCAGAGTTTAAATATGCTGACGGCATCAGCGTGGTGCGCTCATTACGTAAAAAATATCCTCAGGCGCAGGTGTCCCGCGTTGCCGGAGCGGATTTATGGGAGGCTCTGATGGCGCGTGCTGGCGCTCAGGGAACGCCGGTATTTCTGATCGGCGGCAAGCCCGACGTACTGGCGCAGACCGAACGGCAGCTTCGGCAGCGCTGGGACGTGAATATTGTCGGTAGTCAGGACGGCTATTTCGCCGCTGACCAGCGTCAGGCGCTGTTTGAGCGTATTCGCGCTAGTGGAGCGAAAATCGTCACCGTGGCAATGGGGTCGCCGCGTCAGGAGATCCTGATGCGCGATTGCCGGAAAGTTTATCCACACGCTCTATACATGGGCGTTGGTGGAACCTATGACGTCTTTACCGGCCACGTTCAGCGGGCGCCGAAGTTCTGGCAGGACCTTGGCCTGGAGTGGTTTTATCGCCTGGTTTCGCAGCCAAGCCGCATAAAAAGGCAGGCGCGTTTGCTGCGCTATTTACGTTGGTATTACACCGATAAGCTTTGATTTTCCACTGAGAACGGGCGGGTTTACCCGGACATTCTATGTAATGTATTTACTCGCCTGATACTTTATTTGCCATTTTCCTGAAATTCATTAACCATTCGCATGCTTAAGGCGCGGCGGGCTATTTTACCGTCGCGCAGGCAGGGCTATTCCATTGGTTCATTCATAAAAATAACCGGTATATACACATCCTGGTTGGGATGCGTTTAAACCCGGAGCAGGGCAAACACAAGAGGCTATATGACTGAGAAAAAAGCGGAACTTCAGCGGGGACTGGAGGCGCGGCACATTGAGCTAATTGCTCTTGGCGGCACGATTGGTGTGGGATTGTTTATGGGCGCGGCCAGTACGCTGAAGTGGGCCGGCCCCTCGGTTCTGCTGGCGTATATTATCGCGGGGCTCTTTGTCTTCTTTATCATGCGTTCGATGGGCGAAATGCTGTTCCTCGAACCGGTAACCGGCTCGTTCGCCGTGTATGCACATCGCTATATGAGCCCGTTTTTTGGCTATCTCACGGCATGGTCCTACTGGTTTATGTGGATGGCGGTCGGGATATCGGAGATTACGGCTATCGGGGTCTATGTACAGTTCTGGTTCCCGGATATGGCGCAATGGATACCGGCGTTGATTGCTGTCGGGCTGGTGGCGCTGGCGAACCTGGCTGCGGTACGGCTGTATGGCGAAATTGAGTTCTGGTTTGCGATGATCAAAGTCACCACCATTATCGTCATGATAGTGGTCGGGCTGGGCGTTATTTTCTTTGGTTTTGGCAACGGCGGGCACTCCATCGGCTTTGGCAATCTGACCGAGCACGGTGGCTTTTTCGCTGGCGGCTGGAAGGGCTTCCTTACGGCGCTGTGTATTGTCGTCGCCTCCTATCAGGGCGTAGAGCTTATCGGTATTACCGCCGGTGAAGCGAAAAACCCGCAGGTCACACTGCGCAGCGCGGTCGGTAAAGTGCTGTGGCGAATCCTGATTTTCTACGTGGGAGCGATTTTCGTTATCGTCACTATTTTCCCCTGGGATCAGATTGGCTCCAACGGCAGTCCGTTTGTTCTGACCTTCGCTAAAATCGGCATCACCGCGGCGGCTGGCATTATCAACTTTGTGGTGCTGACGGCGGCGCTTTCCGGCTGTAACAGCGGGATGTACAGCTGCGGGCGTATGCTTTACGCGCTGGCAAGAAACCGCCAGCTCCCTGCGGCAATCGCCAAAGTCTCGCGCAACGGCGTACCATCAGCAGGCGTGGCCCTCTCGATTCTGATTCTGTTGGTTGGCTCGTGCCTGAACTACATTATTCCTAATCCACAGCGGGTATTTGTCTACGTCTACAGCGCCAGCGTGCTGCCGGGTATGGTGCCGTGGTTTGTGATTCTGATCAGCCAGCTGCGTTTTCGTCTTGTGCATAAAGAAGCGATGGCCAGCCATCCGTTCCGTTCGCTGCTGTTTCCGTGGGCGAACTATTTGACTATGGCGTTCCTGGTTTGTGTGCTGGTAGGGATGGGATTTAATGACGATACGCGTATGTCGCTCTTTGTCGGGATTATTTTCCTCGCCGCTGTGACGCTTATTTATAAGGTATTTGGCCTTGGTCGACGCGGAAACGTGGATAATGTGGCGTAATAAGCGACAAAACGCACAAAGCATGAGCAAACGATAATTTTCTTTAAAAAGGCACTAGACAGCGGGGTAGGAAGTCCGTATTATCCGACCCCGCAACGGCGCTAAGCGCCCGTAGCTCAGCTGGATAGAGCGCTGCCCTCCGGAGGCAGAGGTCTCAGGTTCGAATCCTGTCGGGCGCACCATTTACCCGGTGCTGGAGCTGCGGTGGTTTCAATACCGCGTAAAAGATTTGTAGTGGTGGCTATAGCTCAGTTGGTAGAGCCCTGGATTGTGATTCCAGTTGTCGTGGGTTCGAATCCCATTAGCCACCCCATTATTTAGAAAGTTGTGATATTGCGAAGGTGGCGGAATTGGTAGACGCGCTAGCTTCAGGTGTTAGTGTTCTTACGGACGTGGGGGTTCAAGTCCCCCCCCTCGCACCACGACTTTATAAAGAATTGAACTAAAAATTCAAAAAAAGCAGTACATCGGCGAGTAGCGCAGCTTGGTAGCGCAACTGGTTTGGGACCAGTGGGTCGGAGGTTCGAATCCTCTCTCGCCGACCAATTTTGAACCCCGCTTCGGCGGGGTTTTTTGTTTTCTCATTCTGCAAAAAAATCTTTTATCTTCCTGATATCGCGGAAAATATTTCGTTATCCCTGACGCGATTTATTGTCCAGAATAATCCCAATTCATTGTTCAGATAGATGCATCTTCTGCAGATCCTGTGCGATAATAAACGGGTAGATGCTCATTCCATCTCTTATGTTCGCCTTAGTGCCTCATAAACTCAGGAATGATGCAGAGCCGTTTTACGGTGCTTATCGTCCACTGACAGATGTCGTATTTTATATGCTAAATCATTCATGATGTGTCGAGACGGCCAGCACGGGAATCCACAGGAGCTTACAAAGGTAAGTGACTGGGGTGAGCGTGTGCAGCCAACGAAGAGACAGCGTGAAGGATGAAGCATATAGCCTCATCAAACACCATGGACACTACGTTGAGTGAAGCACCCAATTGTTGTCAAACAGACCTGTTTTAACGCCTGCCCTGGTTTCAGAGCAGGCGTTTTTTTCTTTTCAGGGAGCGGTAAGCGTTCAGGCGGGAAAGGAAGAGACATTCTCGCCCCCGGCGGAGGCGAGAATGTGGTTATTGCTGTGGATTATTTTGTAGGGTTAACAGCAGGCCATCGCGACGCATCGTCGCCGCTTCTTCCGGCTGATGCAGGCGATCGAGCGTATCGGCCAGCCACGCGTAGTCAAATGCATCCGGGCGCTGCTTGAGCGCGGCACGGAACGCGATGCTGGCTTCCTGCCACTCGCCGTGGCGCATGAGCGATTGCCCCAGCGTGCTCCACAGCAGAGGGCGGTCGCCGACCGTTTTAAGCTGCTGGCGCAGCGCTTTCTCAAGCTGTTCCGGATTATTGGTTTTCAGCCGTGGAATCGGCATGACCAGCCGATCGTCGTAGTGTTTTTTCAGACCATCGATAATAATCTGCTGCGCGGTATCATGATCGTCGCTTTCGATAAGGCGATTAGCCATTGCCACCTGTAACGCCACCTGACCGCGGGTTTTACGATTCTGGCTTTTCCACCAGTCACGCAAACCTTCACTACCGCCGTCGGCCAGCGCTTTATCCATCAGACCAATCCACGCCAGCTGTTCCAGTTCCGCGCGATGCTCTTCATCGCTGACGTTGGCTTTCGCCATGGATGGAATGATATCCAGCAGCGAATTCCAGGCACCGGTACGAATGTAGGCTTGCTCGGCGAGACGGAGTACTTCCGGATGGCGCGGGGTGATTTCCAGTAGCCTGTCGATACCGTGGCGGGCGGCATGATTTTCATTACGCGCCAGCTGCAGGCGCACGCGGGTTATCTCGACAGGAATCAGATCGTCGCCGGCTAATTCGGTTGCGCGCTCCAGATGCTGGTTGGCGCGGGCTTCATCCCCACGCTGCTGGGCTGCTTCAGCGGCCAAAAGATAGTTAACCACCGGCTGCTCCGCGTGATCGGCATTTTTCGCCATCAGCTTCTCAACCTGCTGATAATCACCTTCCGCCAGCTTCAGCAGCGCCTGCTCGGTTTGCTTACGAGCACGACGACGCTTGCGGCCCACGAACCAGCCGCGGGTATGCGCGCCGGTACGGAAAATGCGCCGCAGCAGCCACTCAATAGCAAACAGCACCACCATGGTGAGGATCATGATGATCGCTAACCCGGTAACGCTGGTTTCAATATTGTAGTTATCGGTCTGGATCAGGACGTAGCCCTGATGACCCGCGATCATCGGCCCGACAACGATCCCGGCAATCAGCAGCGCGAAAAGTAAGAGAATTTTCAACATGCGTTATTCTCCTTGTGGCGCATGGTCTGCAGGTGCAGGTGCAGGTGCAGGTGCAGGTGCAGGTGCAGGTGCAGGTGCAGGTGCAGGTGCAGGTGCAGGGGTATTGGCCTGTGCTTCAGCCGGCTGCGCCATCAGATTACGTACCCGTGTCTGCATCAGCTTCTCCAGCAGCGCCTGGCTTTGCAGGCTTTCCGGTACGTTCATGGTGATGCTTTGCTGGCTGAGCTTGTCCACATCCTCAAGGAAGGCTTTAGTCGTGGCGTCTTCAGTGTCGTAATAGGCGCGAACCCAGGTTGAGACGTTATCCAACGCCTGTTTGTAGGTTTCTTCCTGATGGCGCGGCACGGCCTGCGCGGCGACGAGCAGACGGGAGCGAATATTTTCGCGCAGATAGACGTCCTGGTTTGGTGCCAGCAGCGGCACGGCGGTTTCGTCACGACGACGGACGGTAATAAAGCTGTCCATAAAGTTCTGCCAGCTTTTTTGCAGGTTTACCCGCCACTCGCGAATAGAGCTGGATAGCTCATCGCTATCGGAATCCATCGGGGTGTCATCGTCGTTATTGTCCGCCAGACGTAAATTATCGATCTGGTTGGCGAGCTGGTTCACTTTCAGAATGATGCCGTCATAATCAACCTGACTCACGGCGGAAAGCGAGGCGATATCATCGGTGATGGCGCGACGGGCGCCGATCAGGCTTGGGTCGTTCATATCGGCCAGGCTGGCATCAGCGCTCTTTAGCAGCGCGGCGGCGGTCGTTACATCCTGATCGCTCCACAGCTTACGTCCGGCCAGTTTCACCAGGAAATCAGCTTGTGCGAGCAGCCAGGTTTTTGCATCACCGCCGGAGATGACCGCTACTTTTTCCTGCACTTCTTCCAGCTTTTTCGCCAGCGAATCCTGCTGACGCTGCGCTTCCGCCAGCTGGTCGGTCTGCTGCTTAATGATGCCTTCGAGTTCGCTTTTCTGGCTTTCCTGTGCTTTTTGCAGCGCGGCGATTTGGCTGGAGAGCCCGGCGCTGGTTTCGTTCTGGCGAGCCGTTTGCGTCTTTGTCAGCCCATAAAGACCTACCCCAGCGGCGAGGGCGATAGCGATGGCTATCGCGCTCAGAGCGAGACTGGTTTTACTGCCGCCGTTTTTCTTTTCTACGTTGTTTTCTGGCTGTGGCGTTGTGTCCACGGCCTCCCTGGTCTCTTCAACCACGGCGGATTGATTCTGTTGTTCCGTCATTATGGCTTCCAATGTTGAGAGTTATTGTAATGCGCGTAGCAGCGCATCGTTGTCGGCGCTATCGGCAACCTGGATATCCTGCCAGCCCAATTCCCTGGCCTGCTCGGCCAGACGTTCACTGACAACTAAAATGCGACAGCTCAGGAGCCAACGTTCGCGATACCACTGCGGTATTAACGTCCAGAGCTGCTGCAGCATTTCACCGCTGGTAATGACCAGCGTCGAAACCCCGCGAGACTGCCAGCGCATTGCTTCTTCTGCGCCATCATAGTGCTTTGCACTACGTTGATAACATTCACAAAAAGTGACATCGGCACCGCGTTCGCGAAGCGTGTCACCAAGTAATTCCCGCCCACCGTTGCCGCGCAGGATGAGCGCCTTTTTCCCCGCAATGTTTTGTAATTCAGGTAATTGTAGCAAGACTTCGCTGATTTCCCGATCTAATGGATAGCGAACATCACGACTGCTGACTTTATGCAGGGCCAGCGCGGTGGTGCGACCGATAGCAAAATAATCGGGCGCAAAAGGCCAGCGTAGCCTTTGCTGCTGGAGGCGAGAGTGGGCAAACTCAACGGCGTGCTGCGATAGCGCGAAGAGTAAATCACCCGCCGCAAGGCTTGCCAACTGGCCGCCCAGCTCAGGGAGCTGGGTGCCTGGGGTAAATTCAATAAGCGGAAAGCTCCAGGCTACGCGTCCCAGCGCGCGCAGGCGACTGACCAGCTCTTCGCCTTGCGGCAGCGGACGGGTAACCAGAATGCTCATCGAGGCGCTTCTCCCGCGTAGACGGCGGCGAGAATATCGCGGGCACCGTTATCCAGAAGTTCTTCGGCAAGGGAAACGCCGAGCTTTTCGGCATCTTCCGGACGGCCACGCCGCTCGCCGCGAACGAGCTTTGAGCCATCCGGCGCGCCGACTAATGCCCGCAGCCATATTTCACCGTCGATCAGCTCGGCGTAGCTACCGATAGGCACCTGACAACCGCCCTCAAGACGGGTGTTCATTGCCCTTTCGGCACGTACCCGTATAGCCGTTTCCGTATGGTTCAACGGAGCCAGTAAAGCTTTGGTCCACTCGTCGTCAAGACGACATTCGATGCCTACTGCGCCCTGACCGACGGCGGGCAGAGATTGCTCCGGCGCCAGCGGTTGACGAATACGTGATTCCAGCTTCAGGCGCTTTAGCCCCGCTGCCGCGAGAATGATGGCGTCATACTCGCCGTTATCGAGTTTACCCAGACGCGTGCCAACGTTGCCGCGAAGGGAGCGGATCACCAGATCCGGCCGCTCCGCAGCCAGCTGGCATTGACGGCGTAAACTTGACGTGCCAACGACGCTACCGTGCGGCAGTTCAGCAATCGAAGCGTAGTGGTTCGAGACAAACGCATCGCGCGGATCTTCACGTTCGCAAATGGTGACCAGCCCCAGACCTGCAGGAAACTCCACCGGCACGTCTTTCATTGAATGGACGGCGATATCGGCGCGGCCTTCCAGCATGGCCAGCTCCAGTTCTTTCACAAACAGACCTTTACCACCCACTTTTGCAAGGGGTGTATCAAGGATCACGTCGCCGCGGGTGACCATCGGCACCAGTTCAACGGAAAGCCCCGGATGACAGGACTCGAGACGCTCTTTTACATAATGTGCCTGCCATAGCGCAAGCGGGCTTTGCCTTGTGGCAATTCTTAAAACTTTGTCTAACATGCTTGTTACCGTCATAGTCGACCACTAACCATCCTAACATTGTTGCCTTAGGGATGTTAGTTTTGTGGGGTTAAGGGTCGCGGCCATCCTTTTTAGCCTTTCATGCGTTTACGGGTTGTCGCAAACGTAGTGAAGAATTTACACGTATTAAAGGGTGCTACACTTGTATGTAGCGCATCTTTCTTTACGGTCAATCAGCAAGGTGTTAGATTGATCACGTTTTAAACCATTTGTCAGTCAGCAGTTCATCACAACCACACCGATGACGAATGGTGACGGTTTTTGTTGAAATACTGAAACTCTCCGTACTATTGTACGTCGGGTTTTTGAACATCAGGCGATATGTCTTGTACCTCTATATTGAGACACTGAAACAGAGACTGGATGCCATCAACCAATTGCGCGTGGATCGCGCCCTTGCTGCCATGGGACCCGCTTTCCAGCAGGTTTACAGTCTACTGCCGACATTATTACATTATCATCACCCGCTGATGCCGGGTTACCTTGACGGTAACGTTCCCCGTGGCATTTGCCTTTACACGCCTGATGAAACCCAACGCCACTACCTCGATGAACTCGAACTCCACCGTGGAATGCTGACCCAGGAGCCGCCGAAAGGCGAACTGCCGATCACCGGCCTTTACTCGATGGGCAGTACTTCTTCCGTTGGTCAAAGCTGCTCTTCCGACCTTGATATCTGGGTTTGCCACCAGTCCTGGCTGGATAGCGAAGAGCGACAGCTGCTGCAGCGTAAATGCAGCCTGCTTGAAAGCTGGGCCGCGTCGTTGGGCGTTGAGGTGAGCTTCTTCCTGATCGACGAGAACCGCTTCCGTCACAATGAAAGCGGTAGTCTGGGCGGCGAAGACTGCGGTTCGACTCAGCATATCCTGCTGCTGGATGAGTTTTACCGCACCGCGGTGCGCCTTGCCGGGAAACGTATCCTGTGGAATATGGTGCCGTGCGAAGAAGAGGAACATTACGACGATTATGTCATGAGCCTCTATGCGCAGGGCGTGCTGACGCCGAACGAATGGCTGGATCTCGGCGGCCTGAGCTCGCTGTCGGCGGAAGAGTATTTCGGCGCCAGCCTGTGGCAGCTGTATAAAAGCATCGACTCGCCCTATAAGGCGGTGCTGAAGACGCTGCTGCTGGAAGCTTATTCCTGGGAATATCCCAACAACCGACTGCTGGCGAAGGATATCAAGCAGCGCCTGCATGACGGCGAAATCGTCTCGTTTGGCCTCGATCCTTACTGCATGATGCTGGAGCGCGTGACGCTCTATCTGCAGGCTATCGAAGATGAAACGCGCCTCGATCTGGTGCGTCGATGTTTCTATTTAAAAGTTTGCGAGAAGCTGAGCCGCGAGCGCGCCTGCGTCGGCTGGCGTCGCGAAGTTGTCAGCCACCTTGTGAAAGAGTGGGGCTGGGATGAAAAGCGTCTGATGATGCTCGACAACCGGGCCAACTGGAAGATCGACGAAGTCCGTAAAGCGCATAACGAACTGCTTGATGCGATGATGCAAAGTTACCGTAACCTGATTCGTTTTGCGCGCCGCAATAACCTGAGCGTTTCTGCCAGTCCGCAGGACATTGGCGTACTGACGCGTAAGCTGTATGCCGCTTTTGAAGCGCTACCGGGGAAAGTGACCCTGGTGAACCCGCAAATCTCGCCGGACCTGTCTGAGCCGAATTTGACCTTTATCCACGTGCCGCCGGGCCGTGCTAACCGAACCGGTTGGTATGTCTATAATCGCGCGCCGGATATGGAGTCGATCATTAGCCATCAGCCGCTGGAATATAACCGTTATCTTAATAAGCTGGTGGCCTGGGCCTGGTTTAACGGCCTGTTGACGTCACGAACTCGCCTGTTTATTAAGGGCAACGGCATTGTCGATCTGGCGAAGCTGCAGGAGATGGTGGCCGATGTTTCGCACCACTTCCCGCTGCGTCTGCCGTCCCCGACGCCGAAAGCGCTGTACAGCCCGTGTGAAATTCGCCACCTGGCGATTATCGTCAACCTGGAATATGACCCGACGGCGGCCTTCCGCAATCAGGTGGTGCATTTTGACTTCCGCAAGCTGGATGTTTTCAGCTTCGGTGAAGAACAAAAATGCCTGATTGGCAGCGTTGATCTGCTGTACCGCAACTCGTGGAACGAAGTGCGCACGTTGCACTTTAACGGCGAGCAGGCGATGATCGAAGCGCTGAAAACCATTCTCGGCAAGATGCATCAGGACGCCGCGCCGCCGGATAGCGTGGAAGTTTTCTGCTATAGCCAGCATCTGCGCGGGTTAATCCGCACTCGCGTGCAGCAATTGGTCTCTGAATGCGTTGAGCTGCGCCTCTCCAGCACCCGTCAGGATACCGGTCGCTTTAAAGCGCTACGCGTTTCCGGGCAAACCTGGGGACTGTTCTTCGAGCGTCTTAACGTTTCGGTACAGAAGCTGGAAAACGCCATTGAATTTTACGGCGCGATTTCGCATAACAAACTGCACGGCCTGTCGGTGCAGGTGGAGACCAACCACGTCAGGCTGCCGCAGGTGGTGGACGGTTTTGCCAGCGAAGGGATTATCCAGTTCTTCTTTGAAGATGCGGATAACGATAACGGTTTTAACATCTATATCCTTGATGAGAGCAACCGCGCCGAGGTGTACCACCACTGCGAAGGTAGCAAAGAAGAGCTGGTGCGCGACGTCAGCCGCTTCTACTCTTCATCTCATGACCGCTTTACCTACGGCTCCAGCTTTATCAACTTTAACCTGCCGCAGTTTTATCAAATCGTCGACGTCGATGGCCGCGAACAGGTCATTCCGTTCCGCAGCCAGGCGATTGCCGCGGCGAGCCTTGCCGCAGGTGAAGATTCCGCGACATCATCGATGCTGCAGCACTATTCCTGAACCTGAACTATACGGGTACCTGCGGGGGAGCGATCGGTCTGAAATCTGGTGCCGGTGAACTTCCTGGGGCGCTTCGCTTGCCCGGGATACGAGTATGTGCGGTATTGTATCGTGTCACCCGGGCAGTTTTGTTGCCCGGATAAGGCGTCAGCCGCAATCCGGGGAGATCGAATTACGTTCGCTTAGCGAAAACTCACCGCTTCACCGGCCTGGCTGGTCGCCGCCTGTTCCAGCAGATCCCAGAACGTCTCGCCGCTGCGGTCGCATATCCACTCGTCGCCTTTTAAGTCGAAATGGTAGCCGCCCTGTTTCGTGGCCAGCCACACCTGGTGCAGCGGCTCCTGACGGTTGATAATAATTTTGCTGCCGTTTTCGAAGCTGATAGTTAGCACGCCGCCGTTGATTTCACAGTCGATATCGCTGTCGCCATCCCAGTCGTCGAGGCGCTCTTCGATGGTCATCCACAGGGTATCGGCCAGGCGATGGAATTCACTGTCGTTCATGGTTTTTTCCCGCTTTTTTGATAGTGGCGGCAGTATAGCGCGAAACAAAAGCGCGTGCAGTGGGATGCTAAACGCTTGCTTTTACGTCTTCTCCTGCGATGATAGAAAGCAGAAAGAATGAATCACGGGCAACTATCCATGAAAAACGTTTTCCCAGCGCTTGCCGTTTTATTAGCGGTCATTAGCCTCACCGGCTGTGGCCTGAAAGGGCCGCTTTATTTCCCGCCAGCGGATAAAACGGCGCCTCCGCCGACTAAACCGGTTGATAGCGGTGTCCAGAGTTCTACGCCGGATCGTAACGACCGCGGCGATAGCGGTGGCCCGACTCAGGTGAATTACTGACAATTCCGCGCAGCTGGAGTAGATGATGCAGTTCTCTAAAATGCATGGCCTTGGCAACGACTTTATGGTCGTTGACGCGGTAACTCAGAATGTTTTTTTCTCACCGGAACTGATTCGCCGCCTGGCGGATCGGCATCTTGGCGTGGGCTTCGATCAGCTGCTGGTGGTTGAACCGCCCTACGATCCCGAGCTCGATTTCCACTATCGAATCTTCAATGCAGACGGTAGCGAAGTGGCGCAATGCGGCAACGGCGCGCGCTGTTTCGCTCGCTTTGTGCGCCTGAAAGGTCTGACCAACAAGCGTGACATCCGCGTGAGTACGTCGAATGGCCGTATGGTATTAAGCGTAACGGAAGACGATCTGGTACGCGTTAATATGGGTGAGCCGAACTTTGAACCCTCACAGGTACCGTTCCGCGCTAACAAAGCGGAAAAGACCTATATTATGCGCGCCGCTGAACAGACAATATTGTGCGGCGTGGTATCGATGGGTAACCCACACTGCGTTATTCAGGTCGATGATGTAGAAACCGCGACGGTGGAAACGCTCGGCCCGGTGATGGAAAATCACGAGCGCTTCCCGGAGCGGGCGAACATCGGCTTTATGCAGGTGGTCAGCCGTTCCCATATTCGTCTGCGCGTGTATGAACGCGGCGCGGGCGAAACTCAGGCCTGCGGCAGCGGCGCCTGTGCTGCGGCGGCAGTCGGTATCCAGCAGGGATTACTGGGCGAGGAGGTCCGCGTGGAATTACCCGGCGGGCGTCTTGATATCGCCTGGAAAGGCCCGGGCCAACCGTTGTATATGACTGGCCCGGCGGCACATGTCTATGACGGATTTATCCATTTATGAAACAAGTCGGGGAAGAACAGCAGGAACTCGCCAGCGAGCTGAACGATCGCGCAGTGGTGGACTATCTGTTGCAACATCCTGAATTCTTTATTCGTAATGCGGCGCTGGTGGAGCACATGTCGGTTCCGCATCCGGTGCGTGGTTCGGTCTCGCTGGTAGAGTGGCACATGGCGCGGGCGCGGAACCATATCAACGTGCTGGAAGAGAATATGACGCTGCTGATGGAGCAGGCGACGGCTAACGAAAGTCTGTTTCAGCGCCTGTTTAACCTGCAAACGCGGCTGGCGTCAGCCGATAGCCTTGATGAAATGCTGAACCGTTTTCATCGCTGGGCGCGCGAGTTGGGGCTGGCGGGGGCTACGGTGCGCCTCTTTCCCGACAGCTGGTGGCTTGGTGCGCCTTCCAAATTCACCCATCTGGCGATAAGCCGTCAGGCGTTTGAACCCATTCGCATTCAGCGCCTTGGGCAGCAACGCCACTATCTTGGCTCATTAAACGGTCCGGAACTGCTGGTGGTACTGCCGGAAGCAAAAGCCATTGGCTCGGTGGCGATGTCGCTACTGGGGGGAGAGCAAGCGCCAGGCGTGATGCTGTTCAGCAGTCGCGATCCCCAACACTATCAGCAAGGTCAGGGGACGCAGCTATTGCAGGAAATTGCATCAATGCTCCCGGGATTGCTTGAGCGCTGGATCGAACGCGCATGAGCGACTCGCCGCTGCTTGCTTCCGTAGAGCGCTTTTTACGCTATCTCGGCGTAGAGCGTCAGCTGAGTCCGATAACGCTGCTGAACTATCGCCGTCAGCTGGAGGCGCTTATCATGCTGGCCGAAAACGCCGGGCTGAAAAGCTGGCAGCAGTGCGATGCCGCCCAGGTCCGTAGCCTTGCGGTGCGCAGCCGCCGTCAGGGGCTGGGGCCAGCCAGTCTGGCGTTACGTCTCTCCGCTTTGCGCAGCTTCTTTGACTGGCTGGTGAGCCAGGGTGAGCTGGCGGCTAATCCGGCGAAGGGGATTTCGGCGCCCAAAATACCGCGGCATCTGCCGAAAAATATCGATGTCGATGACGTTAACCGGCTGCTGGATATCGATCTTAACGATCCGTTGGCGGTCCGCGACAGAGCGATGCTGGAAGTGATGTACGGCGCCGGGCTGCGTCTGTCAGAGCTGGTGAATCTTGACATCAAGCACCTCGATCTGGAATCCGGCGAGGTGTGGGTGATGGGTAAAGGCAGCAAAGAGCGCCGCCTGCCGATTGGCCGCAACGCGGTGGTATGGATTGAGCACTGGCTCGACCTGCGCGGCCTGTTCGGTACCGATGAAGACGCCTTGTTCTTATCTAAACTGGGCAAGCGAATTTCAGCGCGTAACGTGCAAAAGCGCTTTGCCGAATGGGGCATTAAGCAGGGCCTCAACAGCCACGTGCATCCGCACAAGCTGCGCCACTCCTTCGCCACCCATATGCTGGAGTCGAGCGGCGATCTTCGCGGGGTACAGGAGCTGCTGGGCCATGCTAACCTTTCCACCACTCAAATTTATACCCATCTTGATTTTCAACACCTTGCCTCGGTGTACGATGCGGCGCATCCGCGCGCCAAACGGGGGAAATAATGCGTTTTTACCGACCTCTGGGCCAGATTTCCGCGCTGACGTTTGACCTGGACGATACCCTTTACGATAACCGCCCGGTAATTGATCGGACGCTGCATGAGTCGCTGAGCTTCGTGCGCAGCTATCATCCTGCACTGAGCCAGTTTGATGCCAGCGAACTTAACCGGCTGCGCCAGACATTGCTGGCATCGGAGCCGGAGATTTACCACGATGTGACCGAGTGGCGGCGTCGGGCGCTGGAGCTGGGGATGATCAACGCCGGGCTTTCTGCGGCGCTGGCGAAAACGGGGGCCGATGAAGCGATGGCGAACTTCGCCCACTGGCGCAGCCGGATCGACGTCCCGCAAGAGACGCACGATACGCTGGCTAAGCTCGCTGAAAAGTGGCCGCTGGTGGCGATTACTAACGGTAACGCCCAGCCGGAACTCTTTGGCCTGAGCGACTACTTCCGTTTTGTCCTGCGTGCGGGTCCGGATGGGCGCTCGAAACCCTTTGCCGATATGTATCATCTGGCAGCGGAGCGGCTGGAGCTGCCGCTGGGGCAGATTCTGCACGTCGGGGACGATCTGACCACCGACGTGGCAGGCTCTATCCGCTGCGGCATGCAGGCCTGCTGGATCAAACTGCAGGGCGCAGACCTGATGCGCACCGCCGACAGCCGTCTGCTGCCGCACATCGAAATTTCACGGTTGGCATCTCTGACCTCGCTGATATAATCGTCAGTAGTTCTGTATAAATTAACAGTAGCCCGGTGAAGGTAACGTTGCCGGGCGCCTTATTTCCGGCGGTGCCAATGGACGTTTCTTACCTGCTCGACAGCCTCAATGATAAACAGCGCGAAGCCGTTGCGGCATCACGTACTAACATGCTGGTTCTGGCGGGAGCGGGCAGCGGTAAGACGCGCGTGCTGGTGCACCGCATTGCCTGGCTGCTGAGCGTTGAGAACTGTTCTCCTTACTCCATCATGGCGGTCACCTTTACCAACAAAGCGGCGGCGGAAATGCGCCATCGTATCGGTCAACTGATGGGCACCACCCAGGGCGGTATGTGGGTAGGCACCTTCCACGGCCTGGCGCACCGGCTGCTGCGCGCTCATCACCTTGACGCCGGACTACCGCAGGATTTCCAGATCCTCGACAGCGAAGATCAGCTGCGCCTGCTTAAGCGCCTGATTAAGGCGATGAATCTCGATGAGAAGCAGTGGCCGCCGCGGCAGGCGATGTGGTACATCAACGGCCAGAAAGATGAAGGGCTGCGCCCGCATCATATTCAGAGCTACGGTAATCCGGTGGAGCAGACCTGGCAGAAGGTGTATCAGGCCTATCAGGAAGCCTGCGATCGCGCGGGGCTGGTGGATTTCGCCGAGCTGCTGCTGCGCGCGCATGAGCTGTGGCTTAACAAGCCGCACATTCTTCAGCACTACCGCGAGCGCTTTACCAATATCCTGGTGGACGAATTCCAGGATACCAACAATATTCAGTACGCGTGGATCCGTCTGCTGGCGGGCGATACCGGCAAGGTGATGATCGTTGGCGATGACGACCAGTCGATTTACGGCTGGCGCGGCGCGCAGGTGGAGAACATCCAGCGCTTCCTCAACGATTTTCCCGGCGCGGAAACCATCCGTCTGGAGCAGAACTACCGTTCGACCAGCAATATCCTCAGCGCGGCCAACGCCCTGATTGAGAACAACAGCGGTCGTCTGGGCAAAAAGCTGTGGACCGACGGCGCCGACGGCGAGCCGATTTCGCTCTACTGTGCGTTTAACGACCTTGATGAGGCGCGCTTTGTCGTCAACCGCATCAAAACCTGGCAGGAAAACGGCGGGGCGCTGGAGCAGTGCGCGATCCTGTATCGCAGTAACGCCCAGTCGCGCGTGCTGGAAGAGGCGCTGCTGCAGGCCAGCATGCCGTACCGTATTTATGGCGGCATGCGCTTCTTCGAACGCCAGGAGATCAAAGATGCGCTCTCCTATCTGCGCCTGATCGCCAACCGTAACGACGACGCGGCGTTTGAGCGCGTGGTGAATACCCCGACGCGCGGCATTGGCGATCGCACCCTGGACGTAGTGCGCCAGACCTCGCGCGACCGGCAGCTGACGCTGTGGCAGGCCTGCCGCGAGCTGTTAAAAGACAAAGTCCTGGCCGGGCGCGCCGCCAGCGCTTTACAGCGCTTTATGGAGCTCATTGACGCGCTGGCGCAGGAGACCGCCGATATGCCGCTGCACGTGCAGACCGACCGGGTGATTAAAGACTCTGGCCTGCGCATGATGTACGAGCAGGAGAAAGGTGAAAAAGGCCAGACGCGTATTGAGAACTTAGAGGAGCTGGTAACGGCGACCCGCCAGTTCAGCTACAACGAAGAAGATGAAGATCTTATGCCGCTTCAGGCGTTTCTTTCCCACGCGGCGCTGGAAGCGGGCGAAGGGCAGGCGGATACCTGGCAGGATGCGGTACAGCTGATGACTCTGCATTCGGCGAAAGGTCTGGAGTTCCCGCAGGTATTTATCGTCGGGGTGGAAGAGGGGATGTTCCCGAGCCAGATGGCTCTTGATGAGGGCGGCCGCCTGGAAGAGGAGCGCCGCCTGGCCTACGTGGGCGTGACCCGCGCCATGCAGAAGCTCACGCTGACCTATGCGGAAACCCGCCGCCTGTATGGTAAAGAGGTTTATCATCGCCCATCGCGTTTTATCGGCGAGCTGCCGGAGTCGTGCGTGGAAGAGGTGCGGCTGCGCGCGACGGTGAGCCGTCCGGTCAGCCACCAGCGCATGGGGACCCCGATGGCGGAAAACGACACCGGCTATAAGCTGGGCCAGCGCGTGCGCCATGCCAAATTTGGCGAAGGCACTATTGTGAACCTCGAAGGCAGCGGCGAACACAGCCGCCTGCAGGTCGCGTTTCAGGGCCAGGGGATCAAATGGCTGGTAGCGGCCTATGCCCGTCTGGAAACAGTGTAACTTTAAGAAAAATATAATTATTTTGTAATATTCTGCTACCTTTATACGTTAAGGAGCTTGAATTGCTCTTTAGCGTTCCGTTGCGTGTTGACGCCGTTTTTGCGCTGGCGTAACATGCGCGCACGATTACGCTAAGAGGACATTCGCCTTGGACACACCCAGTAGATGCTGGCTCAATTTCCTGTCCATCAGGAGCAACTCCTAAGGCTATCCTCTGATGCTGATAGCCTTAGCGGTTGTCGGCGACTCGTTCTATTCCCGTCGCTCTGAGTCAGGCTTAATGGTCTGAAACCCAAATTGTTTCTGTGTGCCCACCGAACTGTCCGATAATTTTTTGCATTGGGAGTCCCGGTCATGCTGAGCGCATTTCAACTGGAAAACAATCGTTTAACGCGCCTGGAAGCCGACGAAATCAAGCACCTCGCCAGTTCGGTGTGGGTCGATCTTGTCGAGCCTGACGATGATGAACGAAGCCGCGTGCAAACGGAATTGGGCCAGAACCTGGCGACGCGCCCGGAGCTGGAAGACATCGAAGCGTCAGCGCGTTTCTTTGAGGACGAAGACGGCCTGCATATCCACTCATTTTTCTTTTTCGAAGATGCAGAGGATCACGCCGGTAACTCTACCGTGGCGTTTACTATCCGCGAAGGCCGTTTGTTTACCCTGCGCGAGCGGGAGCTGCCCGCTTTTCGCCTGTATCGTATGCGCGCCCGCAACCAGTCGATGGTGGATGGTAACGCCTACGAACTGCTGCTGGATCTGTTCGAAACTAAAATCGAACAGCTGGCGGATGAAATTGAAAACATCTACAGCGATCTGGAAAAGCTCAGCCGGGTAATTATGGAAGGCCGTCAGGGTGATGATTACGACGAGGCGCTCTCTACGCTGGCGGAGCAGGAAGATATCGGCTGGAAAGTTCGCTTGTGTCTGATGGATACCCAGCGCGCGCTGAATTTCCTCGTGCGTAAGGCGCGTCTGCCGGCAGGTCAGCTGGAGCAGGCGCGTGAGATCCTGCGCGATATCGAATCCCTGCTGCCGCACAATGAATCTCTGTTCCAGAAGGTCAACTTCCTGATGCAGGCGGCGATGGGCTTTATTAACATCGAGCAGAACCGCATCATCAAAATCTTCTCGGTGGTTTCCGTGGTCTTTCTGCCGCCGACGCTGGTGGCTTCCAGCTACGGGATGAACTTCGAGTTTATGCCCGAGCTGCACTGGAGCTTTGGCTACCCCGGCGCGATTGTCTTTATGATGCTCGCCGGTCTGGCGCCGTATCTCTACTTTAAGCGTAAAAACTGGTTGTAAAAAAAGGAGCTTCGGCTCCTTTTTTTGACTACAGGTTTGTCTTTACGCCTTATACGTCCGGCGTAGTGTGTAAACAGCATCCATCACGAAAATCGCCAGCGCCACCCAGATAAAGGCGAAGGTCACCATCTTATCCACGCCCGGCACTTCGCCGTAGAAGGTCACAGCCAGCAGGAACATCAGCGTCGGACCGATATACTGGAAAAAGCCCAGCGTGGAGAGACGCAGACGCGTTGCTGCCCCGGTAAAGCACAGCAATGGGACCGTGGTGACCACACCCGCCGCCATCAGCAGCAGATTCAGCGACCATGGGTTCTGACCCATATGGCTGGTCGGGCTATCGGCAATGCCGAACAGATAAATTGCCGCGACCGGCAGCAGCCATAGCGTTTCAAACAGCATCCCGGTTTGCGCATCAACGGCAATCTTTTTACGCAGCAGGCCGTAAAAAGCGAAGCTGAAGGCCAGGCCCAGCGCGATTATCGGCAGCGAGCCGAAGGTCCATAGCTGTACCAGCACGCCGCAGGCGGCCAGCAGTACCGCCAGCCACTGCATCCGTCGGAAACGCTCCCCGAGAAAGAGCATCCCCAGCAGAATATTCACCAGTGGGTTAATAAAATACCCCAGGCTGGCTTCCAGCATATGATGGTTATTGACTGCCCAGATAAACAGCAGCCAGTTACCGCCCACCAGCACGGCAGACAGCGCCAGCAGGAACACTTTCTTCGGCGTTTTCAGCAGTCTTTTAACCTGCGGCCACTGACGGCTGACGCTGACCAGAGCCACCATAAAGAAGAAGGACCAGATCACGCGGTGAGTCAGAATTTCATCGGCGGGAACATAGTAGATAAGCTTGAAGTACGCCGGCGCGATACCCCAGATAAAATAGGCGGCCAGGGCCAGCAGAACCCCTACCCGCGTTTGTTTAGCATCCATCGATACAAATCCATTGCCAAAGAGAGTGATGTTACTCGATTTATGGTAATCAACCCACCATATACGTCGCCGTGGCGCTGGCGATATAAACCTGCTCTTCGTTATGCAGCTCAACGCGGGCCACCGCGACTTTGTTACCGGCGCGCAGCAGGCTGCTGGTGGCGGTGAAGCGTTCCCCGCGGCCCGGTCGCAGATAGTCGACGCGCAGGTCGATGGTTCCCATCCGCGACAGGCGCTGGCGCAGTTCTTCTTCGTTGATGGTGTCGTGGCGAGTCAGCGTGCTGCCAACGCATACCAGTCCCGCAGCGACGTCCAGCGCAGAGGCGATCACTCCGCCGTGTAAAATGCTTTGCGCCCAGTTGCCAACCATCATCGGCTGATTGTTGAAACTAAGCTGAGCGAACTCTTTTTCATAGCGCTCCAGCTCCAGCCCTAAGGCGCGGTTAAAAGGCATATGGTAGACGAAGATTTCTCCCACCAGCTTAAGGGCGGCGGCGGCGGTTAGTTCTGACATAACAACACTTCCATAAGTTAATGAAATGTTGATTTTATGCTTCTGAAATATTGATTTCTACTTTAAGAACGGATAACAGGTCAGAAGACACATAAATAGGTAGAATGCTTCCAGGGTTAAACAGAAATAATAATTATCCATCCAGGAGAACAGCAATGCGTATCTCTTTGGCCTGCCTGCTGGCGCTTGTTGCGCTTCCGGCCGGCGTTCTGGCGCAGGACGCGCCAGTGAATAACCAGGTCCACGATACCCCGACCGTTCGCGGGAGCATTATCGCCAACCTGTTACAGGACCATGATAATCCATTCCTGCTGTATCCCTACGAGAGCAATTATCTGCTCTATACGTGGACCAGCGATCTCAATAAAGAAGCGATTCGCAGCTACGACTGGGCGGAGAACGCGCGTAAGGATGAAGTGAAGTTCCAGCTTAGCCTGGCGTTTCCGCTGTGGCGGGGGATCCTCGGTGAAAATTCCCTGCTGGGCGCGTCTTATACGCAAAAATCCTGGTGGCAGCTCTCTAATAGCAAAGAATCGGCGCCGTTTCGCGAAACTAACTATGAGCCGCAGCTGTTCCTCGGTTTCGCGACCGATTACTCGCTGGCGGGCTGGACGCTGACCGATGTTGAAATGGGCTATAACCATGATTCCAACGGCCGCTCGGATCCCACTTCCCGCAGCTGGAACCGCCTTTATACCCGGCTGATGGCGCAACATGGCAACTGGTTGGTAGAGGTGAAGCCCTGGTATGTGATTGGCAGCACCGACGATAATCCGGATATCACCAAATATATGGGTTATTACCGCCTTAAAGTGGGCTATCAGCTGGGCGACGCTATACTCAGCGCCCAGGGGCAATACAACTGGAATACCGGCTACGGCGGCGCCGAGCTAGGGGTGAGCTATCCGATCACCAAACACGTGCGCGTCTATACTCAGGTCTATAGCGGTTATGGCGAGTCACTCATCGATTATAATTTTAATCAGACCCGCGTTGGCGTCGGGCTGATGCTCAACGATCTGTTTTAATCGTTGCACTCTGGCTCTCAGGCGCTGAAAATAGCGCCTGTTTTCTTTTCTGGCATATGGGGTCAACGTGGCGCAGGCGGAAGTATTAAATCAGGAATCGCTGGCTAAGCAGGTTTTACAAGAAACCTTCGGCTACCAGCAGTTTCGCCCGGGCCAGGAAACCATTATCGATACGGCGCTGGCCGGGCGTGATAGCCTGGTCGTGATGCCGACCGGCGGCGGCAAGTCGCTGTGTTATCAGGTTCCGGCGCTGGTGCTGGGCGGGTTGACCGTCGTGGTATCACCGCTCATTTCACTGATGAAAGATCAGGTCGATCAGCTACTGGCTAACGGCGTGGCGGCGGCATGCCTGAACTCGACGCAGAGCCGGGAGCAGCAGCAGGAAGTGATGTCCGGATGCCGCAGCGGGCAAATTCGCCTGCTGTATATCGCTCCGGAGCGCCTGATGCTGGATAACTTCCTTGAGCATCTCACGCACTGGAACCTGGCGATGGTGGCGGTGGACGAGGCGCACTGTATTTCCCAGTGGGGCCACGATTTCCGTCCGGAATACGCCGCGTTAGGGCAGCTGCGCCAGCGGATACCGCAAATTCCGTTTATGGCGCTGACCGCCACCGCCGACGATACGACTCGTCGCGATATTGTTCGTCTTCTGGATTTAAACGACCCGTTCGTGCAGGTCAGCAGCTTCGACCGCCCCAATATCCGCTACATGCTGATGGAGAAGTTTAAGCCGCTGGATCAGCTGATGCGCTACGTGCAGGATCAGCGCGGGAAGTCGGGCATTATCTACTGTAATAGTCGTTCGAAGGTGGAAGATACCGCCGCGCGGCTGCAAAGCCGCGGTATCAGCGCGGCGGCCTATCATGCCGGGCTGGAAAATCATATTCGCGCCGATGTGCAGGAGAAATTCCAGCGCGATGACCTGCAAATCGTAGTGGCGACGGTGGCCTTTGGTATGGGGATCAACAAACCGAACGTCCGTTTTGTGGTGCATTTCGATATCCCGCGCAATATTGAATCCTATTACCAGGAAACCGGACGCGCCGGGCGCGATGGCCTGCCTGCCGAGGCGATGCTGTTTTACGATCCGGCGGATATGGCGTGGCTCAGACGCTGCCTTGAAGAGAAGCCCGCCGGGCCGCTGCAGGACATTGAACGCCATAAGCTCAACGCGATGGGGGCTTTTGCCGAAGCGCAAACCTGCCGCCGTCTGGTGCTGCTTAACTACTTTGGCGAAGGGCGTCAGGAGCCGTGCGGCAACTGCGATATTTGTCTCGACCCGCCGAAACAGTACGATGGTTTAATGGACGCGCGGAAGGCGCTGTCGACGATTTATCGCGTTAATCAGCGCTTTGGTATGGGCTATGTGGTAGAAGTGCTGCGCGGTGCCAACAATCAGCGTATTCGCGAGATGGGGCATGATAAATTGCCCGTCTACGGCATTGGGCGCGAACAGAGCCACGAGCATTGGGTCAGCGTCATCCGCCAGCTTATCCATTTAGGTCTGGTGACGCAGAATATTGCTCAGCACTCCGCGTTACAGCTAACGGAAGCCGCTCGTCCGGTCCTGCGCGGCGATGTGACGCTGCAGCTTGCCGTGCCGCGTATTGTGGCGCTGAAGCCAAAAGCAATGCAGAAATCCTTTGGCGGTAATTACGATCGCAAACTGTTTGCTAAGCTGCGCAAACTGCGTAAGGCGATTGCCGATGAAGAGAATATTCCGCCTTACGTGGTGTTCAACGATGCGACGCTGATCGAAATGGCCGAGCAAACGCCGCTGACTGCCGGTGAAATGCTGAGCGTCAACGGCGTAGGTACGCGTAAGCTTGAGCGCTTTGGTAAAGAGTTTATGGCTCTGATTCGGGCGCATGTGGATGGCGATGATGAGTAGTCAACCAGGCGAAAAAGTGTAAAGATAGTTTTCGTCTTAACTATTTCCCTGCGAGTTAATTATGTTGACGCTCTTTTTCACCGTGGCCCTGGTGCATATCATTGCGCTAATGAGTCCTGGCCCGGACTTTTTCTTTGTCTCACAAACCGCCGTTAGTCGCTCCCGTAAAGAGGCGATGATGGGGGTGTTAGGGATCACCTGCGGTGTAATGGTGTGGGCAGGAATTGCGCTGCTCGGCCTGAACCTGATTATTGAGAAGATGGCCTGGCTGCATACCATTATTATGGTCGGCGGCGGCCTGTATCTGTGCTGGATGGGCTTCCAGATGCTGCGCGGCGCGCTGAAAAAAAATGAAGCGGCGGCTGCAGAACCGCAGGTTGAGCTGGCGCGCAGCGGTCGGAGCTTCCTGAAAGGTCTGTTGACCAATCTGGCGAACCCAAAAGCGATTATTTACTTTGGTTCCGTGTTCTCGCTGTTTGTCGGCGATAGCGTAAGTTCCGGCGCACGCTGGGGGATTTTCCTGCTGATCGTGCTGGAGACGCTGGCATGGTTTACGGTGGTTGCCAGTCTGTTTGCCCTGCCGGGCATGCGTCGGGGCTATCAGCGGATGGCGAAGTGGATCGACGGCATTGCCGGTACGCTATTCGCCGGCTTCGGTATTCATCTGATTATTTCGCGCTAAGCGTTCTGCGGCCCGCCTGAGGGGTTATGGGCGGGCCGGATATTAATGACGGAGCTGCTGCAAATCGTCGTGCGTCAGACCGGTCATTTCCATAACCGCCGCTGCATCAATCCCCCGTTCGAGCATGGCCTTCGCGACGCTAAGAAGCGCAGTGCGTTTGCCCTCTATTATGCCTTCCTTAATGCCCTTCTGCATACCTTCCTCAAGCCACTTTTCTGCCAGAGTCATCAGTACACCTCCATGTTGCGGCACCCGCTGTGCCAGCTCATATAATAGCGGCCGAACATCCTGCTCTTCTCCCGCCTGGGTCATATATTTTATCAGGACGGTAATTTGTTGTCTGCTCATCTGTTCCAGCATCAGCAGGCTGGTGAGCTTGTCGACGAGCTCAGCCATATCCCGCTGCCGTATATGCTTTTGTACCAGCGTCAGGGCCGCCATACTCCGGTGCTGCATGATTTCGTCATCGGGGATAACGGTAATATCGACCAGCGGGAAGGCGGTGGAGTAAATCTGGCGCGCAGTTTCCGGATCGGCAAAGCTTTCCAGCCAGTCCAACGACCAGGGATAGGGGCTTCGCCGTCCCTGATAAAAAAGAATTGGGATCACCAGAGGTAGCGTTTTATGCCCTCCTTCGATGTGCCGCTGCATAGCCGCGATGGCGTAGCGCATTAAACGAAACGCCATTAATTTATCTGGCGAGCTTTGATGTTCAATCAGGACGTGTACATAGCCGCAACCGCTGGTCGTTTCCAGAGAATAGAGGATATCGCTGTAGTATGGCCGCAGATCATCTTCAATAAAGCTTCCTGACTCAAGGCGTAGCGTATTCAGTTTACAAATTTGTCTGAGTGAGGGGGGCAGATGGATCTCTATAAAATCCCGCGCGGTTTCCACGCGGGAGAGAAAGGTTCTGAATACCGCATCGTGAGGGGTTGCCGCTTCTGCCATCGTTTTCATCCACGAAGAAGAGAATCTGGCGGCATTCTGGCACTGGCGCAGCGAGGTCAACAGCGGGCAAAAAAATTATCTTCGTTCTTTGCGCACCTGCTCGGCTGATGATGTCGCTACGCCCGGAAATCTAACGTTAATTTGCGAGCGAGCTTCCATTCATCAGGCGTGGCGCGCGGAGGCCAGCAGGGCGCCGACCAGCATAAACAGCGAACCGAATACCTTATTCAACGCTTTCATCTGTTTCGGCCCCTTAATCCATGCCGCGATACGCTGCGCCAGCGTGGCGTAGCCGATCATCACGATAATATCGACCACGATGGTGGTGACGCCGAGCACGAGGTACTGCATCACCTGGGGCTGGTGCGGCACGATAAACTGCGGGAACAGCGCGGCGAGGAACACGATGCTTTTTGGGTTGGTCAGATTCACGAACACCGCGCGTTTAAAGAGTTTGCCGCGGGTCTGCACTTTCGCCAGCGTATTCAAATCGATAGAGCCCGCGGCTCGCCATTGCTGAATACCGAGCCAGATGAGATAAGCAGCGCCTGCCCATTTCAGGATTTCAAAGGCCAACAGCGAACGAGAAAATAGCGTACCCAGGCCAACGCCGACCAGTACGATATGGATTCCAAGCCCGGTCTGTAGCCCGGCAATGGAGGCTACAGCGCCGCGATAGCCATGGTTAATGGAGGTGGTCATGGTATTTATCGCCCCGGAACCCGGTGACAGGCTGAGAATAATTGATGTCAGCAGATAGGCAAACCACCACTCGAACGTCATGAGAAACTCCCTGATTGTCTGTTTTTATGCCACAATACGCTATTGTGTAAGCATTGTGTGATGCACGACAAAAAAACGATTTTCAGCGGTTATCAGGGGTGTAAGCCCGATGTTTTTGCAGCAAAAGGACTGGGAAACACGAGAAAACGCGTTTGCGGCCTTTACCATGGGGCCACTGACCGATTTCTGGCGTCAGCGGGAAGAGGCCGAATTTACGGGCGTAGATAATGTTCCGGTACGCTTTGTTCGCTTCTGCGCCACAACTCACGACCGGGTAGTGGTTATTTGCCCCGGACGCATTGAAAGCTATGTGAAGTACGCTGAGCTGGCTTACGATCTTTTCCGCAGCGGCTTTGACGTGATGATTATCGATCATCGAGGTCAGGGACGCTCCGGGCGCATGCTTTCCGATACCCACCGCGGACACGTTGTTAATTTCAGCGATTACGTCGACGATCTCGCCGCTTTCTGGGAGCAGGAAGTGGTCCCCGGCCACTGGCGGAAACGGTTTATACTGGCCCACTCGATGGGTGGGGCAATTGCGACGCTATTTTTGCAGCGCTACCACCAGTATTGCGATGCGATGGCGCTCTGCGCGCCAATGTTTGGCATTGTCATGCGCCTGCCTGACTGGATGGTGCGTCATATTCTCGATTGGGCTGAGGGCCATCAGCGCATCCGTGAAGAGTATGCCCTCGGAACCGGTCGCTGGCGGGCACTGCCCTTTGCGGTCAACGTACTGACGCACAGCCGTCAACGCTATCGTCGCAACCTCCGTTTTTACGCCGATGAACCACAGCTGCGGGTCGGCGGGCCAACGTTCCACTGGGTGCGCGAGGGGATTCTGGCCGGCGAAGAGGTGCTGGCCGGTGCGGCAAAAGACGTTACGCCAACGTTATTGCTCCAGGCGGAAGAAGAGCGAGTGGTCGATAACCGTATGCACGATCGCTACTGTGAACTTCGCGCCGCTGGCGGTCATCCCTGTGAAGGGAATAAGCCGTTTGTCATAGAAGGGGCATACCATGAGATCCTTTTTGAAAAGGACGCCATGCGCTCGGTCGCGCTAAACGCTATCGTCGATTTTTTTAGTCGACACACTTAATCCGGCGAAACGCTCGTCGCCCTGTTTAGAGGTTAAAATTTTTATGTACCAGGTTGTTGCGTCTGACTTAGATGGCACGTTGCTTTCCCCCGATCACTGCTTAACCCCCTACGCCAAAGAGACGCTGAAGCTGCTTACCGCGCGCGGTATCAATTTCGTATTTGCGACCGGCCGTCATTACATCGATGTCGGGCAAATTCGCGATAATCTCGGCATTAAATCCTATATGATCACCTCTAACGGCGCTCGCGTACACGATAGCGAAGGAAAGCAAATATTTGCTCACAACCTTGATCGCGATATTGCCGCCGATCTGTTTGAGGTTATGCGTAACGATCCGGCAATCGTGACGAATGTGTATCGTGAAGATGAGTGGTATATGAACCGCCATCGTCCGGAGGAGATGCGTTTCTTCAAAGAAGCGGTATTTAACTACAAGCTTTACGAGCCGGGCGAACTCGATCCTGAAGGCATCAGCAAGGTCTTTTTCACCTGCGATAAGCATGAGCATCTGCTGCCGCTGGAGCAGGCAATCAACGCCCGCTGGGGCGATCGCGTGAACGTGAGCTTCTCTACCGTAACCTGCCTCGAAGTGATGGCCGGCGGCGTGTCAAAAGGACATGCGCTGGAAGCCGTCGCGAAAATGCTCGGCTATAGCCTGAAAGAGTGCATTGCCTTCGGTGACGGCATGAACGATGCGGAAATGCTGTCGCTGGCGGGTAAGGGCTGCATTATGGCCGACGCGCACCAGCGGTTGAAAGATTTGCATCCTGAACTGGAAGTGATCGGCAGCAACGCCGATGACGCCGTCCCGCACTATCTACGTAAACTCTATCTTGATTAAAAAAGATTGACGTTTGCTTTATAAGTGAACAGTTGTCAACCAATCACTTCGCTACAATGAGTGTTCTTTACTCTGTGAGACATTCATTGTGGCGCTACTGATTATTACCACCATCCTGTGGGCCTTCTCCTTCAGCCTGTATGGCGAATATCTGGCAGGCCACGTCGATAGCTATTTCGCGGTGCTGGCGCGCGTTGGCCTGGCGGCATTAGTATTTTTACCTTTCCTGCGCTCCCGCGGGCAGAGCCTGTCAACCATCGGCCTGTATATGCTGGTAGGTGCGATGCAGCTTGGCATCATGTACATGCTGAGTTTCCAGGCCTACTTGTACCTGACGGTGTCCGAACTTCTGCTGTTTACCGTCCTGACGCCGCTTTATATCACGCTGATTTACGATGTAATGAGCCGCCGCCGTCTGCGCTGGGGCTACGCCTTTAGCGCTCTGCTGGCGGTGATCGGCGCGGGGATTATCCGTTACGACCAGGTGACCGATCATTTCTGGACCGGTTTGATCCTGGTACAGCTCTCCAACATTAGCTTCGCTATCGGCATGGTGGGCTACAAGCGCCTGATGGAAACGCGTCCGATGCCGCAGCATAACGCCTTCGCCTGGTTCTACGTCGGGGCGTTTCTGGTAGCGACAGTGGCCTGGTTGATGCTGGGTAACGCGCAGAAAATGCCGGAAACCTCGCTGCAGTGGGGCATTCTGGTATTTCTTGGCGTGGCGGCATCGGGAATTGGCTACTTCATGTGGAACTACGGCGCTACCCAGGTGGATGCCGGTACGCTCGGCATCATGAATAATATGCATGTGCCGGCCGGGCTGCTGGTAAACCTTGCTATCTGGCATCAACAGCCCCGCTGGCCAAGCTTTATCACAGGAGCTCTGGTGATCCTGGCCTCGCTATGGGTCCATCGGCGCTGGGTCGCTCCGCACTCCGCACAAACGGTAAATGATCGCAAGCGTGGTTCCGCGCTGAGCGAATAAACGCCTCGGTGGCCGGCTGATGCTGCTCGCCGTCGCGTACCGCGGCGTACAGTCGGCTCCACAGGCCCTCGCCGAGGGTTTTGGTGATCACCAGCCCCTGGCGCTCAAAGCTCTCCACGACCCAGTGCGGCAGGGCGGCGATGCCCATCCGCGCAGCAACCATCTGAATTAACAGCAGCGTATTATCGACGCTCTTCAACTGCGGGCTGACCCCCGCTGGCTGCAGGAAGTGACGCCAGATATCCAGGCGCCCGCGCTGCACCGGATAAATCAGCAGCATCTCGGTTGCTAAATCCTCAGGCGCAATACGCGTCTTTGCCGCCAGCGGATGGTCCGGCGCCATTACCAGCCGCACTTCGTAATCAAACATCGGCGAATAGTGCAGGCCGCTGCGCGGCAGAATATCAGAGGTCATAACCAGGTCCAGTTCGCCCTGCTGCAGGCCCGGCTGCGGGTCGAAGGTGACCCCGGACTGAAAATCCACTTCCACATGCGGCCAGCGGGCGCGGAAATTCTCCAGCGCCGGGGTGAGCCATTGAATACAGCTATGGCATTCGATGGCGATACGCAGACGGGTTTGCTGCGGCTCGTTGCAATCCTGCAGGGCGCGGCTAATTTGCGGCAGCACCTGATTGGCCAGCTGCAGCAGGATCTCTCCCTGCGGCGTAAAGCGCAGCGGCTGACTTTTGCGCACAAAAAGACGGAAGCCAAGGCGCTGTTCCAGATCGCTGAACTGGTGGGATAAGGCGGACTGTGTCTGGTGCAGGGCCGCCGCCGCGCCCGCCAGAGAACCGCTGTTCCGCAACGCCTGGAGCGTTTTCAGGTGTTTAATTTCGATCATGAAAGTCCTTCACTTCGGCATGAATAATTTGCGCTTGAGGAATATACAGTAACTGTCAATTATGGATGTGTAAACATCTGGACGTCTAAATCCTTTATCTTTCGAATTTATGGTGCGTTGGCTGCACTTCCTCACCCCAGTCACTTACTTCAGTAAGCTCCTGGGGATGAGCAAGTTTGCCGCCTTCCCTAAATCCGAAATCTTTCGGATTGCAATTATGAGGCTCAAAAAATGACAATTATTAACCACACCCTCGGTTTCCCTCGCGTTGGCCTGCGTCGCGAGCTAAAGAAAGCGCAAGAGAGCTACTGGGCGGGTAAGACCAGCCGCGAAGAGCTGCTGGCTGTCGGCCGCGAGCTGCGCGCTCGTCACTGGCAGCAGCAGAAGCAGGCCGGCGTTGACCTGCTGCCGGTAGGCGATTTCGCCTGGTACGACCATGTTCTGACTACCAGCTTGCTACTGGGCAACGTGCCGGCTCGTCATCAGAACAAAGACGGCTCCGTCGATATCGATACTTTGTTCCGCATTGGCCGCGGCCGTGCGCCGACCGGCGAACCGGCTGCGGCGGCGGAAATGACCAAATGGTTTAATACCAACTACCACTACATGGTGCCGGAATTCGTGAAAGGCCAGCAGTTTAAACTGAGCTGGAGACAGCTGCTGGATGAGGTGGACGAAGCGCTGGCGCTGGGCCACAAAGTGAAGCCCGTCCTGCTTGGGCCAGTCACCTATCTGTGGCTCGGTAAAGTAAAAGGTGAGCCGTTCGATCGTCTGAGCCTGCTGAACGATATTCTGCCGGTTTATCGGCAGGTACTGGCAGAGCTGGCAAAACGCGGCATTGAGTGGGTACAGATTGATGAACCTGCGCTGGTGCTTGAGCTGCCGCAGGCGTGGCTGGAGGCTTTCAAACCGGCTTATGAGGCGCTTAACGGCGAGGTTAAGCTGCTGCTGACCACCTACTTTGAAGGCATTACCGATAACCTCGACACCATTACCGCGCTGCCGGTGCAGGGTTTGCATGTGGATCTGGTCCATGGCCAGGATGATGTCGCCGAACTGCATAAGCGCCTGCCTGCCGACTGGCTGCTCTCCGCGGGCCTGATCAACGGTCGCAACGTCTGGCGCGCCGATCTGAGCGAAAAATACGCGCAGGTTAAAGGGATTGTCGGCAAACGCGAGCTGTGGGTCGCCTCTTCCTGCTCCCTGCTGCACAGCCCGATCGATTTGAGCGTGGAAACGCGGCTTGATGCCGAAGTGAAGAGCTGGTTTGCCTTCGCCCTGCAAAAATGCCAGGAACTGGCGCTGCTGCGCGATGCGCTGAACAGCGGCGTTACCGCTGCGATTGCCGAATGGAGCGCGCCGATCCAGGCCCGTCGCCATTCAACCCGCGTACATAACGCGGCGGTAGAGCAACGCCTGGCGGCGATCACCGCTCAGGACAGCCAGCGCACGAGCGCCTACGAGGTTCGCGCAGCCGCCCAGCGAGCGCGCTTTAAGCTTCCGGCCTGGCCGACCACCACCATCGGTTCATTCCCGCAGACCACTGAGATCCGCGGCCTGCGTCTGGATTTCAAAAAGGGTAATCTCGACGCTAACCGCTACCGTACCGGCATCGCTGAACATATTAAGCAGGCGATCGTTGAGCAGGAGCGGCTGGGGCTGGACGTGCTGGTTCATGGTGAAGCCGAGCGTAACGATATGGTAGAATACTTCGGCGAACATCTGGACGGCTTTATTTTCACGCAAAACGGCTGGGTGCAGAGCTACGGTTCCCGCTGTGTTAAGCCGCCGGTGGTGATTGGTGACGTCAGCCGCCCGGAGGCGATCACCGTTGAGTGGGCAAAATACGCCCAGTCGCTGACCGATAAACCGGTAAAAGGCATGTTGACCGGCCCGGTGACCATTCTCTGCTGGTCCTTTCCGCGTGAAGATGTCAGCCGTGAAACCATTGCGAAGCAGATAGCCCTTGCGCTGCGCGATGAAGTGGCCGATCTGGAAGCGGCCGGTATTGGCATTATCCAGATTGACGAACCGGCGCTGCGCGAAGGCCTGCCGCTGAAGCGCAGCGATTGGGATGCTTACCTGGCGTGGGGCGTGGAAGCTTTTCGTATCAACGCTGCGGTGGCGAAAGACGACACGCAGATCCACACCCACATGTGTTATTGCGAGTTCAACGACATCATGGACTCCATCGCCGCGCTGGATGCCGATGTGATCACCATCGAAACCTCGCGTTCTGATATGGAGCTGCTGGAGTCGTTTGAAGAGTTCGACTACCCGAATGAAATCGGGCCGGGAGTGTACGATATTCATTCGCCAAACGTCCCGAGCGTCGAGTGGATAGAAGCGTTGCTGAAGAAGGCCGCGCAGCGTATTCCGGCAGAGCGCCTGTGGGTAAACCCGGACTGCGGTCTGAAAACGCGCGGCTGGCCGGAAACCCGCGCCGCGCTGGCCAATATGGTCAAAGCTGCGCAGAACCTACGCCAGGCCTGATGGAGAGTGGTGGGAAGGGGTAAACAGAAGAGCATTAAGAACGTCTAACCAACAAGTCGCGATCCTGTGTCTTGAGTTTGCCCAGGAAGGATCTCTTTAGCTACAGTTAAGCGTTTCCTGAATCGGGCGAATGTCGCTCTTCGGAGGTAAATGATGACTAAATATAACGATCGAAAGGGATATTTGCGTTTTGCCATTAACCTGGGCAACCCGGTTCTCGCGACACTTCTGCCGGATGGCTCTCCGGGAGGGATAACCGTTGAGCTGGCGAACAAGCTGGCGGCAGAGAGTCAACGTGAGGCACGATTTGTCACCTGGCCGACTGCCGGGCAGGTGGTTGATGCGGCGTTACGGGATCAATGGGATATCGCTTTTCTGGCTATCGACCCGGCGCGGGAAGATAAGCTTCGCTTCACGCCGCCCTACATCACTATCGAAAGTTCGCTGATGGTTAAAAAAGCCAGCAAGATCCAGTCGGTTCAGGAGATGGATCGGGAGGGTGTAGTGATTAACGTTGGTAAAGGTGCGGCCTACGAGCTGTATCTGATTCGCACGCTAAAACATGCGACGATGCGCCAGTACGCTACCTCTCAGGAAGCTATTCAGGCATTCATCAACGGCGAAGGCGATATGGCTGCCGGCATTCGCCAGCCTCTGGAGAAAGCGGCGCAGGAAAATCCGCAGTTTCGCGTTCTGCCCGACAGCTTCAGCCAGATACAACAGGCGGTATGCGTGCCGCGCAACGCGCCGCAGCACTATGAGTTTATTTGCCGCTACCTGTCTTCATGGATAGCGGACGGGACTATTGCCGGGATGGTCAGCCGCCATCTCGGCAATAGCTGATCTTTAGCCGCGCTTACCGCCATACTGGGCAAACCACGCCAGCATTCGCTGCCAGCCGTCTTTCGCCGATTCTTCATGATAGCTGGCGCGATAGTCAGCGTTAAAGGCGTGGTCGGCCTGGGGATAGACCACGATTTCCGCCGTGGCGTTGGCCGCACGCAGCGCCTGGCGCATGGTTTCTATTGTGTCCTGTGGAATACTGTCATCTTTTGCGCCATAAAGCCCTAACACTGGCGCGTTCAGATCGACGGCAATGTCGACCGGATGCTTGGGTGAATTCAGCGTTTTTTCACCAACCAGCCTGCCGTACCAGGCGACAGCCGCTTTTAGCTGCGGATTGTGCGCGGCGTAGAGCCAGGTAATACGTCCACCCCAGCAGAAGCCGGTAATGAGCAGGCGATGGGCATCACCGCCGTGTCGGGCGGCCCAGCTGGCGACATGATCGAGGTCGGCCAGGACCTGAGAGTCTGGCACTGTTTTGACCAGTCCCTGGAACAGGGAAGGAATGTCGCTGTAATCATTAGGATCGCCCTGGCGGAAGTACAGCTCTGGCGCGACAGCCAGATATCCCTCCTTCGCCAGACGGCGGCATATGTCGCGAATATGTTCATGCACGCCGAAAATTTCCTGGACTACGATAACCACCGGCAGAGGTCCGTCAACGTTGCCCGGACGGGCATGAAATGCCGGCATGTTATCTCCCTGAGAGGGGATTGATGTCTCTCCGGAGATGATGTTCTCATCTGATGTGTGAACGGCAGTTGAGGCGTGCGGCGTGGCTGCAGGTGCGAAGCCGGTTTGCTTAATTGTCGTCATGGTATTCTCCGTACCCTTAATGTATTAGCGCAGCAATAACTATAGCTGCTCTGGACAGGACGTTAACAAAACACAGTGCCCGAAACAGGCTATCTTTTGTTCAGAGTTCGGCGATTTAACTTATTAATGTGATTTTTATCACTATTTAATGGAAAGTCATTGCAATGAGTTTCATTCATGGTGACTGTAGTCACAAAATAAAGGCGACAGCTTCTGTAAAGTACCGTTTTGCTTCTGCTGACAATTCGACCCACAGAGGAGTTTCTTATGTCCAAGTCTGATGTTTTTCATCTCGGCCTCACCAAAAACGATTTACAAGGGGCTACGCTGGCTATCGTCCCTGGCGATCCGGAGCGTGTGGAAAAGATCGCCGCGCTGATGGATAAGCCGGTTAAACTGGCATCTCATCGAGAATTCACTACCTGGCGCGCTGAGCTGGATGGTAAAGCAGTGATTGTCTGCTCTACCGGTATCGGCGGCCCATCGACTTCTATCGCCGTGGAAGAGCTGGCCCAGCTGGGCATCCGTACCTTCCTGCGTATTGGTACCACCGGCGCTATTCAACCGCACATTAATGTTGGCGATGTACTGGTGACGACGGCATCGGTTCGCCTTGACGGCGCCAGTCTGCACTTTGCGCCAATGGAGTTCCCGGCGGTGGCTGATTTTGAATGTACAACCGCGCTGGTTGAAGCGGCGAAATCTATCGGCGCTACCACCCATATCGGCGTTACCGCTTCTTCTGACACCTTCTATCCGGGCCAGGAACGTTACGACACTTTCTCCGGTCGCGTGGTTAGGCGCTTTAAAGGTTCAATGGAAGAGTGGCAGTCGATGGGCGTGATGAACTATGAAATGGAATCCGCCACCCTGCTGACCATGTGCGCCAGCCAGGGCCTGCGCGCCGGTATGGTTGCCGGGGTTATTGTAAACCGTACCCAGCAGGAAATTCCGAACGCGGAAACCATGAAGCAAACCGAAAGCCACGCGGTGAAAATCGTCGTGGAAGCGGCGCGCCGCCTGCTGTAATTATTCTCTCTTCGTATAAGGGTCGGATTCTCCGGCCCTTCTTTTTTGCGTAGCGCCTCGCAGGAAAACCCTTTCCAACTGGACGTTTGTACAGCACAATTCTATTTTGTGCCGTAAGTCGTTGCCGCAGGGGGCGTTGTGGATATCTCAATTGTTATAAGTGCCGTTGTGGCGCTGGCCATAGGTCTGATCGTCGGCTGGCTGGCAACTAAAGCGCATGCCGATCAAATTCGCGCCGATCTCATCGAAGAGCGGCGCGAACTGGATATTGAGCTGAGCGCCACCCGCCAACGCCTGGTACAGGAGTCCCACTGGCGCGAAGAGTGTGAACTGCTCAACAACGAGCTGCGCAGTCTGCGCGATATTAACGCCTCGCTGGAAGCCGATCTCCGCGAAGTGACCACCCGTCTTGAATCCACTCAGCTGCACGCTGAAGATAAAATCCGCCAGATGGTTAACAGCGAACAGCGGCTTAGCGAGCAGTTTGAGAACCTGGCAAACCGTATTTTTGAGCACAGTAATCGCCGGGTGGACGAGCAGAACCGCCAGAGCCTGCACGGGCTGCTGACGCCGCTTCGCGAGCAGCTGGATGGCTTTCGCCGCCAGGTACAGGATAGCTTTGGCCAGGAAGCGCGTGAGCGCCATACTCTGGCCCATGAAATCCGCAATCTTCAGCAGCTAAATGCGCAGATGGCCCAGGAAGCGCTAAATCTGACCCGCGCGCTCAAAGGCGATAACAAAACCCAGGGCAACTGGGGCGAGGTGGTGTTGACCCGCGTACTGGAAGCATCAGGGCTGCGGGAGGGCCATGAGTATCAAACCCAGGTGAGCATTGAAACGGAAAACCGTTCGCGGATGCAGCCTGATGTGATTGTCCGTTTACCGCAGGGGAAAGATGTAGTTATCGATGCCAAGATGACCCTGGTAGCTTATGAGCGTTACTTCAACGCAGATGATGACTACACCTGTGAAGCGGCGCTGCAGGAGCATATTGCTTCCGTGCGCAACCATATGCGTTTGCTGGGGCGTAAAGACTATCAGCAGCTACCGGGCTTACGCTCGCTGGACTACGTTTTGATGTTTATTCCGGTAGAGCCGGCTTTTCTGCTGGCCATCGATCGTCAGCCGGAGCTAATTAGCGAAGCGTTGAAGAACAACATCATGCTGGTGAGTCCGACCACGCTGCTGGTGGCGCTGCGAACTATCGCCAATCTCTGGCGCTATGAGCACCAGAGCCGTAACGCGCAAAAAATTGCCGAAAGAGCGGGGCGGCTGTACGACAAGATGCGTTTGTTTGTCGACGATATGTCCGCTATTGGTCAGGGCCTCGATAAAGCTCAGGATAATTACCGTCAGGCAATGAAAAAGCTCGTCTCCGGGCGCGGTAATCTGCTGGTACAGGCGGAATCGTTCCGCGGCCTCGGCGTAGAGGTTAAACGTGGAATTAATCCTGACCTGGTTGAACAGGCAACGGCACAGGATGAGGAATACTTGCTTGCGAACGATGATAACCAACCAGAAGATAACGGTTTTTCGTCCGATAGCGCGGCGACTACCGCGTATGACAACCGCCCTCAACCGCGTTGAAGCGTATGGGAAGTGCGCTAAACCTGTTACACTCAACGAACATTTTCTTGATAAGCAAGCAGGCATTGAGATGGTTGAGGATTCACAAGAAACGACGCATTTTGGCTTTCAGACTGTCGCCAAAGAGCAGAAGGCTGACATGGTGGCGCATGTATTTCATTCTGTGGCCGCAAAATATGACGTAATGAACGACCTGATGTCGTTCGGTATTCATCGTTTGTGGAAGCGTTTCACCATCGATTGCAGCGGTGTGCGCCGTGGGCAAACCGTGTTGGATCTGGCTGGTGGTACTGGCGATCTGACGGCGAAATTCTCTCGCCTGGTGGGTGAAACCGGCCGCGTGATGCTGGCGGATATCAACGACTCGATGCTGAAAATGGGCCGTGAGAAGCTGCGCAACATTGGTATCGTTGGCAACGTGGAATACGTCCAGGCTAACGCTGAAGCGCTGCCTTTTGCGGACAATACCTTTGATTGCATTACTATTTCTTTTGGTCTGCGTAACGTGACTGATAAAGAAAAAGCGCTGCGTTCCATGTATCGCGTACTAAAACCCGGTGGCCGCCTGCTGGTGCTGGAATTCTCCAAACCAATTATTGAGCCGCTCAGCAAAGCCTACGATGCCTATTCTTTCCATATTCTGCCGCGCGTGGGTGAACTCGTGGCGAAAGATGCCGAAAGCTATCGCTATCTTGCAGAATCTATCCGAATGCACCCCGATCAGGACACCCTGAAAGGTATGATGCAGGACGCAGGCTTTGAAAGCGTCGACTACTACAACCTGACGGCAGGCATCGTTGCTCTACACCGTGGTTACAAGTTCTGACAGGAGGGACGCTATGCCTTTCAAACCACTGGTTACCGCCGGTATTGAGACGGTCCTGAACGCTTTCCTCTGGCGGGATCGGGCGCTTAAACCCGCCCGCCAGCGTCTGCTGGGGAAAGTGCTGCGCGTCGAGTTGCAGGAGCTTTCCGAGCCGGTAGTGCTGGTTTTTAGCGAGCGCCAGGTGGATGTGCTGGGCGCGTGGGAAGGTGAGGCTGATTGCACCGTGCGTACCCGCCTTAGCGTGCTTCCGCAGTTGCGCAATCGTCAGCAGCTTACTGCGTTGATTCGCAGCGGCGATCTTGAAGTACAGGGCGACCTGCAGGTAGTGCAAAATACCGTCACGCTCTGCGATCTGGCGGAGTTCGATCCGGCTGAACTACTGGCCCCGTATGCCGGCGATGTGGTTGCGGAAGGTTTCAGTAAAGTATTCCGCAGCGGCACCCGCTTTCTTGTGCATGGCGCTCGGCGTCAGCAGCGCTATGTCGCGGAAGCGATTACCGAAGAATGGCGTCTGGCGCCGGGTCCGTTGGAGCTGGCCTGGTTTGCTGAGGAAACCGCTGCCGTGGAACGAACCCTGATGGCGCTGGAAAAACGGCTGGAAACGCTGGAGGGCAAATGACGCCAGGAGAATTACGGCGCCTGTATTTCATCATCCACACCTTTTTGAGCTATGGGCTTGATGAGCTCATCCCTAAAATGCGCATTACGCTGCCGCTGCGGATCTGGCGGCGAATGCTGTTCTGGATGCCAAACCGCCATAAGAGCCGACCGCTGGGCGAGAGACTACGCCTTGCACTGCAGGAACTGGGGCCGGTATGGATTAAGTTTGGTCAGATGCTCTCGACCCGTCGTGACCTCTTTCCGCCCCACATTGCCGATCAGCTGGCCATGTTGCAGGATCGCGTCGCACCTTTTGACGGTCTGCAGGCAAAAAAGCAAATAGAGCAAGCTATGGGCGGTCTGCCGGTAGAAGCCTGGTTTGATGATTTCTCCGTTGAACCGCTCGCTTCCGCTTCCATCGCCCAGGTTCATACCGCGCGCCTGAAAGAGAACGGTAAAGAGGTGGTCATTAAGGTGATCCGCCCGGATATCATGCCCATTATCAAAGCGGATATGAAGCTTATCTACCGCCTTGCTCGCTGGGTGCCGCGTCTGCTGCCGGACGGCCGCCGCCTTCGTCCGCAGGAAGTGGTTCGCGAATATGAAAAAACGCTGCTGGATGAGCTCAACCTGCTGCGTGAATCGGCTAACGCTATTCAGCTTCGACGCAATTTTGAAGATAGCCCGATGCTGTATGTCCCTGAAGTCTACTCGGACTACTGCAGCGAAGGCATGATGGTAATGGAGCGAATTTACGGGATCCCGGTTTCCGACGTCGCCGCACTTGAGGCGCAGGGAACCAATATGAAGCTGCTGGCCGAGCGCGGCGTACAGGTCTTCTTCACCCAGGTTTTCCGCGACAGTTTCTTCCATGCCGATATGCATCCTGGCAATATTTTTGTCAGCTATAACCATCCGGAGGATCCGCAGTACATCGGCATTGACTGTGGTATTGTCGGCTCGCTGAATAAAGAAGATAAGCGTTATCTGGCGGAAAACTTCATTGCTTTCTTCAACCGCGATTACCGTAAAGTTGCGGAACTGCACGTCGATTCCGGCTGGGTACCCGCGGATACGAATGTTGAAGAGTTTGAATTCGCTATTCGTACCGTCTGTGAGCCTATTTTTGAAAAGCCGCTGGCGGAAATCTCGTTTGGTCATGTTTTGCTGAACCTGTTCAACACCGCGCGACGCTTCAATATGGAAGTGCAGCCGCAGCTGGTTCTGCTGCAGAAGACATTACTTTACGTAGAAGGAGTAGGTCGCCAGCTCTATCCTCAGTTAGACTTGTGGAAAACGGCGAAACCGTTTCTTGAGTCGTGGATTAAAGAGCAGGTCGGCATTCCGGCTCTGGTGCGTGCGTTTAAAGAAAAAGCGCCGTTCTGGATTGAGAGAATGCCGGAAATACCGGAGCTGGTGTACCAGAGCCTGCAGCAAAGTAAGCAGCTGCAGAATAGCGTTGATACCATTGTGCGGGACATCCATGTACGAAACGTGCGTCAGGGCCAATCCCGCTATCTTTTTGGTATAGGCGCGGTTTTATTGCTGAGTGGTACGCTGTTGTTTATCCACCGCCCGGAGTGGGGCTTGATGCCGGGCTGGCTGATGGCCGCTGGCGTCGTAACCTGGCTTATCGGTTGGCGAAAGACTAACTGATAGCCGTCGCCTTTATCACTGCGCATTACGTGTAGACATATATAATTCAGGTTTCATCAAGGCGGCAAGCAAGCGCAGCCAACGCATATGCAACTTGAAGTATGACTGTATATAATGCGTCCTAATAATTCATCATCTGTCATAGGGGAATGTGTATGGGTGGTATCAGTATTTGGCAGTTACTCATTGTTGTCGTCATCGTGGTTCTGCTTTTTGGGACAAAAAAGCTGAGCTCGCTCGGTTCGGACTTAGGGGCGTCAATTAAAGGCTTTAAAAAGGCCATGAGCGATGATGATAAACCGGAAAAATCCGCACCGGATGCAGATTTCGCGGCGAAGACTCTTGCCGACAAGCCGGATGAAGCAAATAAAGACGAGACTAAACGTCACGACAAAGAGCAGGTGTAATTCGTGTTCGATATCGGTTTTAGTGAGCTGCTGCTGGTATTCGTGATTGGCCTTATCGTTTTGGGGCCACAGCGACTACCGGTTGCGGTAAAAACGGTAGTTAGCTGGATCCGTACGCTGCGGTCTCTGGCTGCTACCGTGCAAAATGAAATAACGCAGGAATTAAAACTGCAGGAGTTTCAGGAAAGCCTTAAAAAGGTGGAAAAAGCCAGCCTGGATAATCTGACGCCGGAGCTAAAAGCTTCAATGGATGAGCTACGGGAAGCGGCGGAATCTATGAAACGCTCTTATTCAGTCCACGATCCTGAAAAAGCCAGCGATGAAGCCAACACCATTCATAACCCGGTTGTAAAAGGGAGTGAAGAGCAGCGCAAGGACGTGACGCCCGCAACGGCTGAACATCAGGCCAGCGCGCCGGCTTATGCTCCTGAAAACGTAGCTGAAGAGTTCCCCGCTTCGCAGACTGATATTCCGGCAGCGAAAGCAAAAGTTGCCGTGCCAGTTTCTGAGCCCTCCTCCCCTGTATCGAGTGATAAACAGTAAAAATGGCCGTAGATGATACTCAACCGCTAATTGCGCATCTGATCGAGCTGCGCAAGCGCTTGATCAACAGCATGCTTGCTATTCTGGTGATCTTCCTGGCATTGGTGTATTTCGCCAACGATATCTATCAGCTGGTCTCCGCACCGCTTATTCGGCAGATGCCGGTAGGTGCGACGATGATCGCTACGGATGTGGCCTCACCTTTCTTCACTCCGATCAAGCTGACGTTCATGGTATCGATAATTTTGTCGGTGCCGGTTATTTTGTATCAGGTATGGGCCTTTGTGGCGCCTGCGCTGTACAAACATGAACGTCGGCTGGTTATGCCGCTGCTGGTATCCAGTACCCTGCTGTTCTACATCGGTATGGCTTTTGCTTACTTTGTGGTTTTCCCGCTGGCGTTTGGTTTTCTGACCCACGCGGCGCCGGAGGGCGTACAGGTCTCTACTGATATACGCAGCTACCTTGACTTCGTCATGGCGCTGTTTATCGCATTTGGCGTCTCGTTCGAGGTCCCCGTGGCGATCGTGCTGCTGTGCTGGATGGGCGTAACAACTCCGGACGATCTGCGCAAGAAGCGTCCTTATGTGCTGGTTGGCGCATTCGTTGTCGGGATGCTGCTGACGCCGCCGGATGTGTTCTCGCAAACCCTGCTGGCGATTCCGATGTACTGTCTGTTTGAGGTCGGAGTCTTCTTTGCGCGATTCTACTCCGGTAAACGTCTGACGCGTGACGAGGATGCCGCAGCCGAAGAGGCGCAGGGCAAAGAAGAATAAGCTCAACCGCCCGTCAGGGCGGTTGTTGTATGGGGGTGATGATGTTTGATATTGGCGTAAATCTGACCAGTTCTCAGTTTTCACGCGATCGCGATGAGGTTGTTTCCCGTGCTCAGGCGGCGGGAGTCTCCGGAATGCTGTTAACGGGTACCAACCTGCATGAAAGCGCTCAGGCGCAGAAGATGGCGCGCCGTTATTCCGGATGCTGGTCAACCGTCGGAGTGCATCCCCATGACAGCAGCAGCTGGAACGACTCTGTCGCAGCAGAGATTTATACGCTGGCCCGTGAACCAGAGGTCGTTGCGGTGGGTGAGTGCGGGCTGGATTTTAATCGCAACTTTTCAACGCCTCAGGAACAAGAAGCGGCGTTCAGTGCCCAGCTGGCGCTGGCTGCGGAACTGTCGATGCCGGTATTTTTGCATTGCCGCGATGCGCACGAGCGCTTCCTGGATCTGCTTATCCCCTGGCTTGATAAACTCCCCGGAGCCGTGGTGCACTGCTTTACGGGTAGCCGCGAAGAGATGCGCGAATGCGTGGACCACGGTCTATATATTGGCATTACCGGCTGGGTATGCGATGAGCGTCGGGGGCTGGCGCTGCGAGAATTACTGGGCGATATCCCGGCCGAACGCCTGCTGATTGAGACCGATGCGCCGTATTTGCTACCGCGGGACATGCATCCAAAACCCTCTTCCCGCCGTAATGAGCCTGTGTATTTACCGCATATACTGACCAGTATCGCGCAATGGCGTGGGGAAGAGGCACAGTGGCTGGAAGAGGTTACTGATGCTAACGTCAGAAGACTCTTTGACGTGCGCTTTTAAGCGCCGTCAGATTTTATAAAAGTCAGTATTTTTAACGCTCTGTAGTACCTGCTTGTTAAGCAGGTTCAGCAGCAGCATCGAGCGGGCTTCACCATCCGGTTCGGTGAAGATAGCCTGCAGACCTTCGAACGCGCCATCGGTTATCAGCACGCTGTCGCCTTCATGCGGCGTCTCCGGGTCGGTAATACCTTCCGGTTTATAGATGGAGAGCTGATGGATGACGGTGGATGGTACGATAGCGGGCATCGCGCCGAAGCGCACAAAGCTGTTCACACCGCGCGTTGCGCTGATGGTTGTGGTATGAATCACTTCCGGATCGAACTCGATAAATAGATAGTTTGGGAACAGGGGCTCGCTAACCATCGCGCGTTTACCGCGGACGATTTTTTCCAGTTCGATCGTTGGCATCAGGCAATTAACCGCCTGCCGTTCGAGATGTTCCTGGGCGCGTTCGAGCTGCCCACGTTTGCAATAAAGTAAGTACCAGGCTTGCATAATGACTCTTTCCAATGCTACTTGCTGCAAGCATAACAAAAGCCCGGTACGATCGCGAAATCATTGCGGGTGAAAACAAAATTTCGGCGTTCTTTCACGCTAATTTAACAAAAATACAGCATAGCTCCGGCGAACGCCGTATAATCAGCCGCCTGTATAGAGGTCAATAACAACTCCATGAAATACCACGATCTACGCGAATTTCTGACATTACTGGAGCAGCAGGGGGAATTGAAACGGATTTCCCTGCCGGTCGATCCTCACCTGGAAATTACCGAAATTGCCGACCGTACTTTGCGTGCCGGCGGGCCGGCCTTGCTCTTTGAAAATCCTAAGGGCTACTCCATGCCGGTGTTATGTAATCTCTTCGGCACGCCGCGGCGAGTTGCGCTGGGGATGGGGCAGGAGGATGTCAGTTCTTTGCGCGAAGTGGGTAAGCTTCTGGCGTTTCTGAAAGAGCCGGAGCCGCCAAAGGGTTTCCGCGATCTGTTTGATAAGCTGCCGCAGTTTAAACAGGTACTGAATATGCCGACGAAGCGTCTGCGCGGAGCGCCATGTCAGCAGAAAATTATTCAGGGCGACGATGTTGATTTATCCCGCATTCCCATCATGACCTGCTGGCCGGAAGATGCCGCGCCGCTTATCACGTGGGGGCTGACGGTCACTCGTGGCCCGCATAAAGAGCGGCAAAATTTGGGTATTTATCGCCAGCAGTTGATTGGCAAGAATAAGCTGATTATGCGCTGGCTATCGCATCGCGGCGGCGCGCTGGACTTTCAGGAGTGGTGCGCAGCGCATCCTGGCGAGCGTTTCCCGGTCTCCGTCGCGCTGGGAGCCGATCCGGCAACGATCCTCGGCGCGGTGACGCCGGTTCCGGATACTCTCTCCGAATATGCATTTGCCGGGCTGCTACGCGGAACCAAAACCGAAGTCGTGAAGTGTATCTCGAACGATCTTGAAGTGCCTGCCAGCGCGGAAATCGTACTGGAAGGGTATATTGAGGCCGGGGAAATGGCACCGGAAGGGCCCTATGGCGACCATACTGGCTACTACAATGAAGTGGATAACTTCCCGGTCTTTACCGTTACGCACATTACCCAGCGTGAAGATGCGATTTATCACTCGACCTATACCGGACGCCCGCCTGATGAGCCTGCGGTGCTGGGAGTTGCGCTGAACGAAGTGTTCGTCCCCATTTTGCAAAAGCAGTTTCCTGAAATTGTTGATTTCTATTTGCCGCCTGAAGGTTGCTCCTACCGCATGGCAGTGGTCACTATGAAGAAACAATACGCCGGACATGCTAAACGCGTCATGATGGGCGTCTGGTCGTTCCTCCGTCAGTTCATGTACACCAAGTTTGTGATTGTTTGCGATGATGATGTCAACGCACGCGACTGGAATGACGTGATTTGGGCGATTACTACCCGTATGGACCCGGCGCGTGATACGGTACTGGTAGAAAATACGCCAATTGATTATCTGGATTTTGCCTCGCCGGTTTCCGGCTTGGGTTCAAAAATGGGGCTGGATGCCACAAATAAATGGCCTGGTGAGACCCAGCGCGAGTGGGGTCGTCCGATTAAGAAAGATCCCGAGGTGACGGCGCGCGTTGACGCCATCTGGGATGAGCTGGCCATCTTCAAATAACAGTAAGCGGGGCTACGCCGCTGTTTTGCACAATAGACCCGACAGAGGGGACGCATGACAACCTTAAGCTGTAAAGTGACCTCGGTGGAGGCGATTACCGATACTGTGTATCGCGTTCGATTAGTGCCGGAAGCGGCGTTTTCCTTCCGTGCTGGTCAGTATCTGATGGTCGTGATGGACGAGCGCGATAAACGCCCATTCTCTATGGCTTCTATGCCGTCGGAACAGGAGTTTATCGAACTGCATATCGGTGCATCTGAACTTAACCTGTATGCGATGGCGGTGATGGATCGTATTCTGAAAGAGCGCGAAATCGTGGTCGATATGCCGCATGGCGAAGCCTGGCTGCGCGAAGATGAAGAACGTCCGCTGATTTTAATCGCCGGAGGAACGGGCTTCTCTTACGTCCGCTCGATTCTGCTTACCGCCCTGGCGCGCAATCCGAACCGCGATATTGCCATCTACTGGGGCGGACGCGAAGCGAAGCATCTCTATGATTTGGCAGAGCTGGAAGCGTTGAGCGTGCAGCATCCAGGTTTACGCGTGGAGCCCGTTGTTGAGCAGCCTGAAGCCGAATGGCGCGGTCGTAGCGGAACGGTGCTCACGGCGGTTCTGCAGGATTACGGTTCTCTGGGCGAGCATGATATTTATATTGCTGGCCGCTTCGAAATGGCGAAAATTGCCCGGGATCTGTTCTGCAACGAGCGCGGAGCACGAGAAGATCGCCTGTTTGGCGATGCCTTTGCGTTTATCTGATAGCCGCCCTGAAAGCATTCGGGTTTTGGCCCGGATGCTATTTTTATCGGGAATCGCTGAAGTAAACGTACAGCGGACGATCGTTTTCCAGTAAACAGAGCATTTTACCCTCGATATTCCCTTCTTTTTCCAGCGTGGCGGTCAGCTGCGTCGCGATATGCTGGCTGCCTACCTGTTCATCGTATCGTTCGATATTAATATCGGTGATAGCCAGGTGCTTTAGGCGATCGCTTGCAGGATTCTGCGTCATTTTACTGATGCCCCATGAATGGCATGACTGAGCGATATCCCGTTCACCAGCGAGTGCAGCGGCAGAAAATATAGTTAGCAGGAAAATGATTGATGGTATTCTCATAACTCGTTATTATCCTTAATAATTATTGCGTACGTAGCGATAATAACTGAATAGCAGAAATAAAAAACCCGCCCCTGACAGGCGGGAAGAACGGCAACTAAACCCTCTCTCTTCGCCATTGTCACCATAACTGCGTTGGCTGCGTTCATTCACCCGAATCACTTACTATATGTAAGCTCATCGGGATTTATTCACTTGCCGCCTTGTTCTGGCACCAATGGCTTTGAGATGACTCTTCGATTCGCCATTGTCACCATCGCTGCGTTGGCTGCGTTCATTCACCCGAAGCACTTACTATATTTAAGCCCATCGGGAGTCATTTACTTGCCGCCTTGTTCTGGCACCAATGGCTTTGAGACGACTCTTCGATTCGCCATTGTCACCAAAACTGCGTTGGCTGCGTTCATTCACCCGAAGCACTTACTATATGTAAGCTCATCGGGATTTATTCACTTGCCGCTTTGTTCTGGCACCAATGGCTTTGAGATAACTCTTTGATTAAACCCGCTCGAATACCGTCGCGATGCCCTGACCTAAACCAATACACATGGTCGCCAGACCAAACTGCGCATCTTTGCGTTCCATTTGATTGATCAACGTGGTGCTAATGCGCGCGCCGGAACAGCCGAGCGGATGACCCAGGGCGATCGCGCCGCCGTTAAGGTTGATCTTCTCGTCTATCTGCTCCATCAGTCCCAGATCTTTAATACACGGCAGGATCTGAGCGGCAAATGCCTCGTTCATCTCGAATACGTCAATATCGCTGGTCGAGAGACCGGCCTTTTTCAGCGCCAGTTTTGACGCTGGAACCGGGCCATAGCCCATAATTGACGGATCGCAGCCGACTACCGCCATTGAACGCACGCGAGCGCGAGGCTTCAGACCCAGCTCGCGGGCGCGGCTTTCGCTCATTAACAGCATCGCTGCGGCGCCATCCGAAAGCGCAGAAGAGGTTCCCGCCGTCACGGTACCGGTGACGGGATCGAACGCTGGCCTTAGCGCGGCCAGCGCTTCTACCGTCGTTTCCGGGCGAATAACTTCATCATAGTTGTATGATTTCAGCACGCCATCGGCATCGTGACCGCCGGTCGGGATAATCTCTGTCTTGAACGCGCCGGATTGGGTAGCGGCCCAGGCGCGAGCGTGTGAGCGGGCCGCGAACTGATCCTGCATTTCCCGGCTGATGCCGTGCAGGCGAGCCAGCATTTCTGCCGTCAGTCCCATCATGCCGGCGGCTTTAGCGACGTTGCGGCTCAGTCCCGGATGGAAATCCACGCCGTGACTCATCGGGACGTGGCCCATATGCTCAACGCCGCCAATCAGGCAGACGCTGGCATCGCCGGTCATGATCATGCGCGTCGCATCGTGAAGCGCCTGCATGGAAGAACCGCATAGCCGATTGACCGTATTAGCAGGTACCGAATGGGGGATTTCCGCCAGCAGCGCCGCGTTGCGGGCAATGTTGAAGCCCTGCTCAAGGGTTTGCTGAACGCAGCCCCAGTAAATATCGTCAATCGCGCTAGCCTCAAGAGACGGATTGCGCGAAAGCAGGCTACGCATCAGGTGTGCGGAGAGATCCTCCGCACGCACGTGGCGAAAAGCGCCGCCCTTCGAACGGCCCATCGGGGTACGAACTGCATCGACAATGACAACCTGTTCCATTGTGACTCCTTAAGCCGTTTTCAGCTCGCCTGGCGCACGGGCAGGCTCAACCGGTGGATAGTACGCTTCGTTATGACGTGCCTTGCTGGCCAGACCTTCCGGCACTGCATATAACGGGCCCAGGTGCTGATACTGCTGCGCCATATCGAGATATTTTGCGCTGCCGAGCGTATCCAGCCAGCGGAACGCGCCGCCGTGGAACGGAGGGAAGCCGAGACCGTAAACCAGCGCCATATCGGCTTCCGCCGGGCTGGCAATGATGCCCTCTTCGAGACAGCGCACCACTTCGTTGACCATCGGGATCATCATGCGCGCGATAATCTCTTCATCGCTGAAATCGCGTTTCGGCTGACTGACTTCTGCCAGCAGGCTATCGACTGCGGCATCCTCTTCTTTCTTCGGCTTGCCTTTGCTGTCTTCTTTATAACGCCAGAAGCCAAGACCGTTTTTCTGGCCGAAGCGGTTGGCGTCGAACAGAGAATCGATCGCGTCGCGGTAATCTTTTTGCATACGCTGCGGGAAGCCCGCTGCCATGACCGCCTGCGCGTGATGGGCGGTATCGATGCCAACGACGTCAAGCAGGTAGGCCGGGCCCATCGGCCAGCCAAACTGTTTCTCCATCACTTTATCGACTTTGCGGAAGTCCGCGCCGTCGCGCAGCAGCTGGCTAAAACCGGCGAAGTAGGGAAACAGCACGCGGTTTACAAAGAAACCGGGACAGTCGTTGACCACAATCGGCGTTTTACCCATTTTGCTGGCCCAGGCAACGACTTTGGCGATGGTTTCATCCGAGCTTTTTTCACCGCGAATGATTTCCACCAGCGGCATCCGGTGCACCGGGTTAAAAAAGTGCATGCCGCAGAAATTTTCCGGGCGCTTCAGCACGCTGGCCAGCTCGCTGATGGGAATGGTGGAGGTATTCGATGCCAGTACGGTATCTGGACGTACTTTATCTTCCGTTTCCACCAGCACCGCTTTTTTCACGTTCGGATTCTCAACCACGGCTTCGACCACCACGTCTACCCGCTCAAAGCCAGCGTAATCCAGGGTCGGCTGAATAGTGGCAATGACGCCAGCCATCTTGAGACCGTCGATTTTGCCGCGCTCAAGCTGTTTATTCAGCAGTTTTGCAGCTTCTGACATGCCGAGGGTCAGCGATTTGTCGTTGATATCTTTCATGACCACCGGCACGCCTTTCCACGCCGATTGATAAGCAATGCCGCCACCCATAATTCCGGCGCCCAGCACGGCTGCGCGTTTTGGCGTTTCGACGCCTTTAGTCAGCTTCTTCGCTTTTGCTTTGATGTACTGATCGTTGAGGAAGATACCTACCAGCGCTCGCGCCTCGTTGGTGTGCGCCAGCGGGACAAAGCTTTTGTTTTCCAGATTCAACGCTTCTTCGCGGCCAAAACGTGCTGCAGCCTCGATGGTTTTAACGGCGGTAAGCGGGGCCGGATAATGTTTCCCGGCAGTTTGCGCGACCATCCCTTTAGCGATGGTAAAGCTCATTGTCGCTTCAATTTTGCTCAGGTGAAGGGGCTCCAGTTTCGGCTGGCGCTTCGCCTTCCAGTCCAGGTCACCGTTGATGGCCTGACGCAGAATGGCTACCGCGCCGCCGACCAATTTCTCCTGCGCCACCACGCCGTCGATAAGGCCAATTTTTAATGCTTGCTCAGCGCCAACGTCCTTACCTGCGGCGATGATTTCCAGCGCGCTATCCGCGCCAAGCATCCTCGGCATACGTACCGATCCGCCGAATCCCGGCATAATGCCGAGCTTTGTCTCGGGGAGTCCAATACGCAGGTCCGGCGTCGCCAGACGGTAATCGGTCGCCAGCACGCATTCGCAGCCGCCGCCCAGCGCGTAGCCGTTAACTGCGGAAATAGTGGGAACCGGCAAATCTTCCAGGCGATTAAACACGCTATTCGCGAAATGCAGCCACTGGCTTAGCTGTTCTTCGGGAACCAGGAACAGAGAAAGAAATTCGGTGATATCCGCGCCAACGATAAAGGCCGCTTTCTCAGAGCGCAGCAGCAGCCCTTTAAGATCTTTTTGTTTTTCGAGTACGTCCAGCGCTTCACCGAGGCTGGCTACGGTTGCGGTATCGAGCTTATTGACCGAGCCGGGGGCATCAAATACCAGTTCGGCAATGCCGTCTTCCCGCCAGTCGAGGTACAGGGTGTCGCCTTTGTAGAGCATGTCAGTCTCCTGAATCCAGCAATATGATCTGGTCATACCAGATGAGACGGAGTGTGGAATTTATGTTAAGAAATTGCAAATGAGTCTTTAAATAAATGCTGGTCGGATCACATCCGCCAGAGATCACCTCGTCTGAGGTCAATGTGCTAAGATGCGAAGTATCACGATCCAATAAAATCAAAGGATAAAAGATGGAATCCCTGGCCGGTCTCTATAAAAATCATATTGTTACTCTACAAGAACGTACCCGCGATGTGCTGGCCCGTTTTAAGCTGGATGCACTGCTGATTCACTCCGGTGAACTGGTCAACGTCTTTCTTGACGATCATCCTTATCCGTTCAAGGTCAACCCACAGTTCAAAGCCTGGGTACCGGTTACCCAGGTGCCTAACTGTTGGTTACTGGTAGATGGCGTCAATAAACCGAAACTGTGGTTCTATCTGCCGGTTGATTACTGGCATAACGTGGAACCGCTGCCGACTTCTTTCTGGACTGAGGAAGTAGAAGTTATCGCTCTGCCGAAAGCGGATGGCATCGGTAGCCAGCTACCTGCCGCGCGCGGCAATATCGCTTACATCGGGCCGGTACCGGAACGTGCATTAGGTTTAGACATTGCGGCAGAAAAGATTAACCCGAAGGGAGTTATCGATTATCTGCATTACTATCGCTCCTGGAAAACCGACTATGAGCTTGCCTGTATGCGCGAAGCGCAGAAGTCAGCGGTTAACGGCCATCAGGCCGCTCATGAAGCGTTTCTTTCCGGGATGAGCGAGTTTGATATCAATCAGGCCTATCTGACCGCTACCGGCCATCGTGACACCGATGTACCGTACAGCAATATTGTGGCGTTGAACGAGCATGCCTCTGTGCTGCATTACACGAAGCTGGATCATCGCGCGCCTGCGGAGATGCGTAGTTTCCTGTTGGATGCGGGCGCGGAATATAACGGTTATGCTGCCGACCTGACCCGTACCTGGGCGGCGAATAGCGATAATGACTATGCTCAGCTGGTTAAAGACGTTAATGATGAACAGCTGGCGCTGATCGACACCATAAAGGCGGGCGTGAGCTACGTGGATTATCATGTTCAGTTCCATCATCGCATCGCCAAACTGCTGCGTAAGCATCAGATAGTCAAAGATATGAGCGAAGAAGCGATGGTTGAAAACGACCTGACCGGGCCGTTTATGCCGCACGGTATTGGTCACCCCTTAGGTCTGCAGGTTCATGACGTTGCCGGTTTTATGCAGGATGATACCGGTACTCACCTGGCCGCGCCGGCAAAATATCCTTACCTGCGCTGCACGCGCGTTCTGCAGCCGCGTATGGTGTTGACGATTGAACCAGGAATCTATTTTATCGAATCGCTGCTGGCGCCGTGGCGTGAAGGTCAGTTCAGTAAACACTTCAACTGGCAGAAAATTGAAGCGTTGAAGCCGTTTGGCGGCATTCGTATTGAAGATAATGTCGTGATCCACGAAAACAGTATCGAAAATATGACGCGCGATCTAAAACTGGCGTAATGGAAAGCTGGTTGATACCGGCAGCGCCGGTCACCTTTGTTGAAGAGATCAAAAAGAGCCGCTTTATCACGCTGTTGGCGCATACCGACGGCGTAGCGGCGGCGAAGGCGTTTGTCGAGTCAGTCAGGGCAGAGCATCCGGATGCGCGTCACCACTGCGTGGCGTGGGTCGCAGGGCCACCGGATGATTCACAGCAGCTGGGTTTTTCCGATGATGGTGAACCGGCGGGGACGGCCGGAAAGCCGATGTTGGCGCAACTGATGGGCAGCGGTGTCGGCGAGATAACCGCTGTCGTTGTGCGTTATTACGGTGGTATTCTGCTGGGCACCGGCGGCCTGGTAAAAGCGTACGGTGGCGGTGTTCATCAGGCGCTTGCGCAGCTTACAACACAGCGCAAGACGCCGCTGACCGCATATACTTTGCAGTGTGAATACGGGCAGTTGGCCGGGATTGAAACGCTGCTAGCTCAGTTCTCAGGAATAATTGTCGAAAGCGAATATCAGGCCTCTGTTCAGCTGCGCGTGGCGCTTCCTCAGGCTGAAGTGGCGAAATTTTCAGCAAGGCTGGCTGATTTTAGTCGCGGTTCGTTGCAATTACTGAAGATTGACGAATAATCCCCACCTGATTTTTTTGCATATCAAAGGAAGCGCCAGAGATGCATTTTCGCGCGATAACCCGAATCGTTGGACTGTTGGTCATTTTGTTTTCGGGAACCATGATCCTGCCGGGATTAATAGCTCTTATATATCGCGATGGTGCGGGACGGGCGTTTACCCAGACTTTTTTTGTCGCGCTGGCGATTGGTTCGCTTCTGTGGTGGCCTAACCGTCGTGAGAAGGGTGAACTTAAATCTCGCGAAGGATTTCTCATTGTGGTTCTTTTCTGGACCGTACTGGGTAGTGTGGGGGCATTGCCGTTTATCTTTGCGGAGCAGCCGAACCTGACGATCACGGATGCGTTCTTTGAGTCCTTTTCGGGTTTGACCACGACAGGGGCCACCACGCTGGTCGGTCTCGATTCGTTACCTCATGCTATTCTTTTCTATCGGCAGATGCTGCAATGGTTTGGTGGGATGGGGATCATCGTACTGGCGGTAGCAATACTTCCGATTCTGGGCGTCGGGGGGATGCAGCTATACAGGGCCGAAATGCCCGGACCTCTGAAAGATAATAAGATGCGGCCGCGAATTGCTGAGACCGCGAAAACGTTGTGGCTTATCTATGTTTTGCTGACGGTAGCCTGCGCGCTGGCGCTGTGGTTTGCGGGAATGCCGGCGTTTGATGCCATCGGCCACAGCTTCTCTACTATCGCGATTGGTGGATTCTCTACTCATGATGCCAGCGTGGGCTACTTCAATAGCCCAACGATTAACTCCATTATTGCGATTTTCCTGCTGATTTCTGGTTGTAACTACGGCCTGCACTTTTCATTACTCAGCGGACGTAGCCTGAAAGTGTACTGGCGAGACCCTGAATTCCGTATGTTTATCGGCGTACAGTTAACGCTGGTGGTGGTATGTACCCTGGTGCTGTGGCTGCATGACGTATATAGCTCTGCGGTCATGACGGTCAACCAGGCGTTTTTCCAGGTCGTATCGATGGCGACAACCGCAGGCTTCACTACCGACAGCATTGCGCGCTGGCCGCTATTCTTACCGGTCCTTCTGCTATGTTCGGCTTTTATCGGCGGCTGCGCCGGGTCGACCGGCGGTGGTTTGAAGGTTATCCGTATCCTGCTGCTGTTCAAGCAAGGTAACCGCGAGCTTAAACGTCTGGTTCACCCTAATGCGGTATACAGTATTAAACTGGGGAATCGTGCGCTGCCGGAACGTATCCTGGAAGCCGTATGGGGATTCTTCTCCGCTTATGCTCTGGTATTTATCATCAGTATGCTGGCGATTATTGCCACCGGCGTGGATGATTTCTCGGCCTTTGCTTCAGTTGTCGCGACGCTGAATAACCTTGGGCCGGGGCTGGGCGTTGTGGCTGATAACTTCGCCACAATGAACCCTGTCGCAAAATGGATCTTGATTGCTAATATGCTGTTTGGTCGTCTGGAAGTGTTCACCTTACTGGTGCTATTTACTCCGACTTTCTGGCGCGAATAACAGGAGTGCCTGTGAAAACTTTGATTCTATTTTCCACCCGTGATGGGCAAACGCGTGAAATCGCCTCATTTCTGGCATCTGAATTAAAAGAGCAGGGGGTTGATTCAGACACGATTGATCTCAACCGTACTAATGAAGTTGAGTGGTCTTTATACGATCGTGTCGTGATTGGTGCATCAATTCGCTATGGTCATTTCCATCCCGCGCTGGAACGGTTTGTAAAAGCGCACCTGCACTCGCTGCAGGCGCTGCCGGGAGCATTTTTCTCGGTTAACCTCGTCGCGCGTAAGCCAGAAAAACGCACGCCGCAAACTAATAGCTATACGCGTAAGTTCCTGCTCAGCTCGCCCTGGCAGCCGCAGCACTGCGCAGTGTTTGCCGGCGCGCTCCGTTATCCACGCTATCGTTGGTTCGACCGCTTTATGATTCGCCTCATTATGAAGATGACCGGCGGCGAAACGGATGTTAGTAAAGAAGTGGTTTATACCGACTGGCAGCAGGTGGGCAGATTTGCGCGTGAAATTGCGCATATGACCAGCAAATAGCGCGTTAAATGACCCCGATGATGGAAAGTTGAGCGAACGAAAAGTTTTTTGAAATTTCCCCTTGTCACGTCAGAATTACTCCCTATAATGCGCTCCCACTGACACGGAACAACGGCACGCAAGCCGCCGGGTCAGCGGGATTCAGCGATGAATGCCGGCAGAGAAAAGCGAAATTAAACGCTTGACTCTGCATGAGGAAACCGTATTATACGGGACCTCGCAACGGTGAGCGAAAGCCGCGTTGCACTGCTCTTTAACAATTTATCAGACAATCTGTGTGGGCACTCAAAGTGACATGGATTCTTAACGTCTTCGGACGAAAAATGAATACCAAGTCTCAAAGAGTGAACACGTAATTCATTACGAAGTTTAATTCTGTGAGCATCAAACTTAAATTGAAGAGTTTGATCATGGCTCAGATTGAACGCTGGCGGCAGGCCTAACACATGCAAGTCGAACGGTAGCACAGAGAGCTTGCTCTCGGGTGACGAGTGGCGGACGGGTGAGTAATGTCTGGGAAACTGCCTGATGGAGGGGGATACTACTGGAAACGGTAAGCTAATACCGCATAACGTCGCAAGACCAAGAGGGGGACTTCGGGCCTCTTGCCATCAGATGTGCCCAGATGGGATTAGCTAGTAGGTGAGGTAACGGCTCACTAGGCGACGATCCCTAGCTGGTCTGAGAGGATGACCAGCCACCTGGAACTGAGACACGGTCCAGACTCCTACGGGAGGCCAGCAGTGGGGATATGCAGCAATGGCGCAAGCCTGATGCAGCCATGCCGCGTGTATGAAGAAGGCCTTCGGGTTGTAAAGTACTTTCAGCGGGGAGGAAGGTGTTGTGGTTAATAACCGCAGCAATTGACGTTACCCGCAGAAGAAGCACCGGCTAACTCCGTGCCAGCAGCCGCGGTAATACGGAGGGTGCAAGCGTTAATCGGAATTACTGGGCGTAAAGCGCACGCAGGCGGTCTGTCAAGTCGGATGTGAAATCCCCGGGCTCAACCTGGGAACTGCATTCGAAACTGGCAGGCTGGAGTCTTGTAGAGGGGGGTAGAATTCCAGGTGTAGCGGTGAAATGCGTAGAGATCTGGAGGAATACCGGTGGCGAAGGCGGCCCCCTGGACAAAGACTGACGCTCAGGTGCGAAAGCGTGGGGAGCAAACAGGATTAGATACCCTGGTAGTCCACGCTGTAAACGATGTCGACTTGGAGGTTGTTCCCTTGAGGAGTGGCTTCCGGAGCTAACGCGTTAAGTCGACCGCCTGGGGAGTACGGCCGCAAGGTTAAAACTCAAATGAATTGACGGGGGCCCGCACAAGCGGTGGAGCATGTGGTTTAATTCGATGCAACGCGAAGAACCTTACCTGGTCTTGACATCCACAGAAGTTTTCAGAGATGAGAACGTGCCTTCGGGAACTGTGAGACAGGTGCTGCATGGCTGTCGTCAGCTCGTGTTGTGAAATGTTGGGTTAAGTCCCGCAACGAGCGCAACCCTTATCCTTTGTTGCCAGCGGTCCGGCCGGGAACTCAAAGGAGACTGCCAGTGATAAACTGGAGGAAGGTGGGGATGACGTCAAGTCATCATGGCCCTTACGACCAGGGCTACACACGTGCTACAATGGCATATACAAAGAGAAGCGACCTCGCGAGAGCAAGCGGACCTCATAAAGTATGTCGTAGTCCGGATTGGAGTCTGCAACTCGACTCCATGAAGTCGGAATCGCTAGTAATCGTGGATCAGAATGCCACGGTGAATACGTTCCCGGGCCTTGTACACACCGCCCGTCACACCATGGGAGTGGGTTGCAAAAGAAGTAGGTAGCTTAACCTTCGGGAGGGCGCTTACCACTTTGTGATTCATGACTGGGGTGAAGTCGTAACAAGGTAACCGTAGGGGAACCTGCGGTTGGATCACCTCCTTACCTGAAAGAACCTGCCTTTGTAGTGCTCACACAGATTGTCTGATGAAAAGTAAATAGCAAGGCGTCTTGCGATTGAGACTTCAGTGTCCCCTTCGTCTAGAGGCCCAGGACACCGCCCTTTCACGGCGGTAACAGGGGTTCGAATCCCCTAGGGGACGCCACTTGCTGGTTTGTGAGTGAAAGTCACCTGCCTTTATATCTCAAAACTAACTCAGTGAGTTATGTTTGAGATATTTGCTCTTTAAAAATCTGGATCAAGCTGAAAATTGAAACGACACACTGTTGAAGTGTGTTCGAGTCTCTCAAATTTTCGCAATCAGAAGTGAAACATCTTCGGGTTGTGAGGTTAAGCGACTAAGCGTACACGGTGGATGCCCTGGCAGTCAGAGGCGATGAAGGACGTGCTAATCTGCGAAAAGCGTCGGTAAGGTGATATGAACCGTTATAACCGGCGATGTCCGAATGGGGAAACCCAGTGCAATTCGTTGCACTATCGTTTGATGAATACATAGTCAAACGAGGCGAACCGGGGGAACTGAAACATCTAAGTACCCCGAGGAAAAGAAATCAACCGAGATTCCCCCAGTAGCGGCGAGCGAACGGGGAGCAGCCCGGAGTCTGAATCAGCGTGTGTGTTAGTGGAACGGGTCTGGAAAGTCCGACGGTACAGGGTGATAGTCCCGTACACCAAAATGCACATACTGTGAACTCGAAGAGTAGGGCGGGACACGTGGTATCCTGTCTGAATATGGGGGACCATCCTCCAAGGCTAAATACTCCTGACTGACCGATAGTGAACCAGTACCGTGAGGGAAAGGCGAAAAGAACCCCGGCGAGGGGAGTGAAAAAGAACCTGAAACCGTGTACGTACAAGCAGTAGGAGCCTCCATGTGGGGTGACTGCGTACCTTTTGTATAATGGGTCAGCGACTTATATTCTGTAGCAAGGTTAACCGTATAGGGGAGCCGCAGGGAAACCGAGTCTTAACTGGGCGTTAAGTTGCAGGGTATAGACCCGAAACCCGGTGATCTAGCCATGGGCAGGTTGAAGGTTGGGTAACACTAACTGGAGGACCGAACCGACTAATGTTGAAAAATTAGCGGATGACTTGTGGCTGGGGGTGAAAGGCCAATCAAACCGGGAGATAGCTGGTTCTCCCCGAAAGCTATTTAGGTAGCGCCTCGTGAACTCATCTTCGGGGGTAGAGCACTGTTTCGGCTAGGGGGTCATCCCGACTTACCAACCCGATGCAAACTACGAATACCGAAGAATGTTATCACGGGAGACACACGGCGGGTGCTAACGTCCGTCGTGAAGAGGGAAACAACCCAGACCGCCAGCTAAGGTCCCAAAGTCATGGTTAAGTGGGAAACGATGTGGGAAGGCCCAGACAGCCAGGATGTTGGCTTAGAAGCAGCCATCATTTAAAGAAAGCGTAATAGCTCACTGGTCGAGTCGGCCTGCGCGGAAGATGTAACGGGGCTAAACCATGCACCGAAGCTGCGGCAGCGACACGATGTGTTGTTGGGTAGGGGAGCGTTCTGTAAGCCGTTGAAGGTGGCCTGTGAGGGCTGCTGGAGGTATCAGAAGTGCGAATGCTGACATAAGTAACGATAATGCGGGTGAAAAACCCGCACGCCGGAAGACCAAGGGTTCCTGTCCAACGTTAATCGGGGCAGGGTGAGTCGACCCCTAAGGCGAGGCCGAAAGGCGTAGTCGATGGGAAACAGGTTAATATTCCTGTACTTGGTGTTACTGCGAAGGGGGGACGGAGAAGGCTATGTTGGCCGGGCGACGGTTGTCCCGGTTTAAGCATGTAGGCGGAGGCTCCAGGTAAATCCGGAACCTTATTAACGCTGAGGTGTGATGACGAGGCACTACGGTGCTGAAGTGACAAATGCCCTGCTTCCAGGAAAAGCCTCTAAGCATCAGGTAACATCAAATCGTACCCCAAACCGACACAGGTGGTCAGGTAGAGAATACCCAGGCGCTTGAGAGAACTCGGGTGAAGGAACTAGGCAAAATGGTGCCGTAACTTCGGGAGAAGGCACGCTGATGGTAGGTGAAGTGACTTGCTCATGGAGCTGAACTCAGTCGAAGATACCAGCTGGCTGCAACTGTTTATTAAAAACACAGCACTGTGCAAACACGAAAGTGGACGTATACGGTGTGACGCCTGCCCGGTGCCGGAAGGTTAATTGATGGGGTTATCCTCGCGGAGAAGCTCTTGATCGAAGCCCCGGTAAACGGCGGCCGTAACTATAACGGTCCTAAGGTAGCGAAATTCCTTGTCGGGTAAGTTCCGACCTGCACGAATGGCGTAATGATGGCCAGGCTGTCTCCACCCGAGACTCAGTGAAATTGAACTCGCTGTGAAGATGCAGTGTACCCGCGGCAAGACGGAAAGACCCCGTGAACCTTTACTATAGCTTGACACTGAACACTGGTCCTTGATGTGTAGGATAGGTGGGAGGCTTTGAAGTGTGGACGCCAGTCTGCATGGAGCCATCCTTGAAATACCACCCTTTAATGGCTGGTGTTCTAACGTGGGCCCGTAATCCGGGTTGCGGACAGTGTCTGGTGGGTAGTTTGACTGGGGCGGTCTCCTCCCAAAGCGTAACGGAGGAGCACGAAGGTCAGCTAATCCTGGTCGGACATCAGGAGGTTAGTGCAATGGCATAAGCTGGCTTGACTGCGAGCGTGACGGCGCGAGCAGGTGCGAAAGCAGGTCATAGTGATCCGGTGGTTCTGAATGGAAGGGCCATCGCTCAACGGATAAAAGGTACTCCGGGGATAACAGGCTGATACCGCCCAAGAGTTCATATCGACGGCGGTGTTTGGCACCTCGATGTCGGCTCATCACATCCTGGGGCTGAAGTAGGTCCCAAGGGTATGGCTGTTCGCCATTTAAAGTGGTACGCGAGCTGGGTTTAGAACGTCGTGAGACAGTTCGGTCCCTATCTGCCGTGGGCGCTGGAGAATTGAGGGGGGCTGCTCCTAGTACGAGAGGACCGGAGTGGACGCATCACTGGTGTTCGGGTTGTCATGCCAATGGCATTGCCCGGTAGCTAAATGCGGAAGAGATAAGTGCTGAAAGCATCTAAGCACGAAACTTGCCCCGAGATGAGTTCTCCCTGACTCCTTGAGAGTCCTGAAGGAACGTTGAAGACGACGACGTTGATAGGCCGGGTGTGTAAGCGCAGCGATGCGTTGAGCTAACCGGTACTAATGAACCGTGAGGCTTAACCTTACAACGCCGAAGATGTTTTGGCGATTTGAGAGACGATTTTCAGCTCTGATTCAGAGTCCGAAGGATTTTACGCTGAGACAAGGCGGCAAGCGAAGCGATGGAAGGAGCATACTGAAGTATGTGACTGACATTCGCGAGAGCAGCCAACGCAGTATGAGCGTAAAAGACACAGGACGAGCACAAAGAATTTGCCTGGCGGCAACAGCGCGGTGGTCCCACCTGACCCCATGCCGAACTCAGAAGTGAAACGCCGTAGCGCCGATGGTAGTGTGGGGTCTCCCCATGTGAGAGTAGGGAACTGCCAGGCATCAAATCAGTGAAGAGCCCATCCTGACGGATGGGCTTTTTGCGTTTTCGAATTGACTATCCTCTCACAATCACGTCATGCTTCCTGATATGCCCATGACAATCAGGCAAGCCTTCCCTCGCTATATACGGTAAACTAAAGCCGATTTTGCATCTGGAAGCCGATATGAGCCACTCTCTTAAGCCCTGGAATACCTTCGGTATTGACCGTTATGCCAAAACAATCGTACGTGCGGAAACTGAAAAACAGCTACTGGATGCATGGCAAAATGCCGTCGCAGAGCGCCAACCAACCCTGATCCTTGGTGAAGGAAGCAACGTCCTGTTCCTGAGGGACTATTCCGGCACGGTCATTATCAACCGTATTATGGGTATCGAAGTGAGTGAATCACCCGATGCCTGGCATTTGCATGTTGGCGCGGGAGAGAACTGGCATCAACTGGTGAAGTTTGCACTAAATAACGGAATGCCTGGGCTGGAAAATCTGGCCTTAATCCCTGGATGTGCCGGATCTTCTCCCATTCAGAATATTGGCGCTTACGGCATCGAATTACAAAAGGTTTGCCAGTACGTTGATTGCATTGAGCTGGCCACTGGCGAGAAACGGCGCCTTTCTGCTGCTGAATGTCGTTTTGGCTATCGGGACAGTATTTTTAAGCATGAATACCAGGACCGTTACGCCATTGTAGCCGTTGGCTTGAGGTTGCCTAAAGCGTGGCAACCCGTACTAAACTATGGTGATTTGACCCGCCTTGATCCGCAAACTGTTACGCCCCAGCAGGTATTTGATGCCGTATGCCATATGCGTATGACCAAGCTACCCGACCCAAAAGTGAATGGAAATGCGGGGAGTTTCTTTAAGAATCCGGTCATTAGCGCAGAACAAGCTCAAGAAATACTGGCTGCCTACCCGAATATTCCACATTATCCTCAGCCTGATGGCAGTATGAAGCTGGCTGCTGGATGGCTTATCGATCAATGTCAGCTTAAAGGTAAAGTAATGGGCGGCGCAGCTGTGCATAGTCAGCAGGCATTGGTATTAATCAATCATAATCAGGCAACCAGCGAAGATATCGTTGAGCTGGCTCACTATGTACGTCAGCAGGTTGGTGCGAAATTCGGGATATGGCTGCAACCAGAGGTGCGTTTTATTGGCGAAAGGGGTGAAGTTAATGCCGAGGAGACCATTGCATGAAGGACTACACCGTTCCTCTGACGCTAATATCCATATTAGCTGACGCGGAATTTCACTCAGGCGAACAACTTGGCGAGCGTTTGGGGATGAGTCGGGCCGCAATCAATAAGCATATTCAAACGCTACGTGATTGGGGAATCGACGTGTTCACCGTGCCGGGTAAAGGCTACAGTCTACCTGAACCTATCCAGCTGCTGGATGAAGAGCAAATCTCCAGGCAGATTGAACACGGCCGGGTAACTGTACTACCAGTGATTGATTCTACTAACCAGTATCTTCTGGACAGACTCAGCGAATTGCAATCTGGTGACGCCTGCGTAGCTGAATATCAGCAGGCCGGCCGTGGTCGACGCGGGCGCAAGTGGTTCTCGCCATTTGGTTCGAATCTGTATCTTTCAATGTACTGGCGGCTTGAGCAAGGGCCTGCTGCTGCTATTGGCTTGAGTCTGGTTATCGGTATCGTGATAGCTGAGGTTCTGCAGAGCCTGGGGGCTGATAAAGTACGGGTAAAATGGCCGAATGACCTCTATTTGCAGGACCGGAAACTATCAGGGATCCTGGTCGAACTGACGGGGAAAACCGGCGATGCTGCGCAAATAGTCAGCGGCGCAGGTATTAATTTAATGATGCGCCGGGTAGAGTCGGATGTTGTTAATCAGGGCTGGATTAGCCTACAGGAAGCTGGGATCTCAATCGATCGTAATACGTTAGCTGCTTGTCTGATTAAAGAGCTGCGGGCGGGTTTTAAACTCTTTGAGAATGAAGGCTTAGCCCCCTATCTGAGCCGCTGGGAAAAACTGGATAACTTTATAAATCGTCCGGTTAAACTTATTATTGGTGATAAAGAAGTCTTTGGCATTTCTCGAGGTATTGATGCTCAAGGGGCATTATTACTGGAACAGGACGGGATAACAAAACCCTGGATTGGCGGTGAGATATCATTGCGAAGCGCTGAATAAAAAAGGGGGAGCCAGAGCTCCCTTTTTTATTTCCGTAAGCGTACCTGATTGACTGAGTGATTTTCACTTTTGGTCATTATAAGGCTTGCCCGCTCACGGGTTGGAAGAATATTTTCTTTTAAATTCAGAAGGTTAATTTCATTCCATAGCGATGTGGCAACATTAACTGCTTCATCTTTAGACAGCTGAGCATAGTTATGAAAATAGGAATCCGGATCGGTAAAAGCACCTTCGCGAAATTTCAAAAAGCGGTTGATATACCAGTTTTTGAGTAACTCTTCTGGTGCATCAACATAAATAGAAAAATCAACAAAATCGGAAACAAATACATGATGTGGATCGTGAGGATAATCCATTCCACTCTGCAGGACATTTAATCCTTCAAGAATTAATATATCAGGTTGAGTAACTGTTTTATCCCCATCAGGAATAACGTCATAAATAAGATGGGAATATACCGGTGCAGTAGCATCAGAAACTCCAGACTTCAGGTCGGAGACGAATTTAACCAAGCGACGCATATCGTAAGACTGCGGGAAGCCTTTCTTCTTCATCAATCCGCGTTGTTTCAATACCGCATTAGGATGCAGAAAGCCATCAGTCGTAATCAATTCTACATGTCGATGTTCAGGCCAGCGGCTAAGTAAAGCTTGTAGTACACGCGCGGTGGTGCTTTTACCAACGGCCACGCTACCCGCAATGCTAATGATGTAAGGAATACGTTGCCCGTTGGTGCCAAGGAATTGTTCCAGTACGGCCTGGCGGCGTAGATTAGAACTGATATAGAAATTGAGTAAACGCGACAGCGGCAAATAAATTTCTGCAACTTCTTCCAGGGAAAGATCTTCGTTGATGCCTTTTAACCGCGTGATTTCTTCTTCTGTCAACGTCATTGGGACGGAATCGCGAAGTGCGGCCCATTGATCGCGGTTAAATTGTAGATACGGTGTCATTAACGTTTGCTCTTTTAGGCTCATAAGCATGTTCTTGCAGCCGCCGAATTACATGAAGGCGGTATGCTTCACACTAGTTAATCAGGACAATGGGCAGGAGGGTAACACCAGATTGCGAGGAATAATAAGAAAAAAACTCATTGGATGATGCTTTCTAGAGGTAACATCACAGTGATGGATGGTTACGCGAAGGTTTATAAAATTCTCAGCAGAGCCATGCCGGTTGTTCGGATGGAACATACATTTTTCCTTCGCCGCTCCCGTTTCTGTAGAGGAGGGTGGTGTATTTTTGTTCTGCATTGTTTGAAATTACACCGTTTTTTCTCGTTTGAGCACAAAATGTGAGCAATAGAACATTTTCTGCAATTTTTTAGTTGCATGAACTCTCAGGTCTCCCTAGAATGCGCGCTACTTGATGCCGACTTAGCTCAGTAGGTAGAGCAACTGACTTGTAATCAGTAGGTCACCAGTTCGATTCCGGTAGTCGGCACCATCAAGTGCCTGGTGGGGTTCCCGAGCGGCCAAAGGGAGCAGACTGTAAATCTGCCGTCATCGACTTCGAAGGTTCGAATCCTTCCCCCACCACCATCTTTCGGCAACGCTTTGCGGAGCCAGAGTTGATTAGCTAAGCTGGTCTGCTCAAACAGAAAAAGAGACTCTTCTCTTTTTTTTGTTATAGAAAGAACTGGGTAGCCGAGTTTCAGGATGCGGGCATCGTATAATGGCTATTACCTCAGCCTTCCAAGCTGATGATGCGGGTTCGATTCCCGCTGCCCGCTCCAAACGTGCTGATATGGCTCAGTTGGTAGAGCGCACCCTTGGTAAGGGTGAGGTCCCCAGTTCGACTCTGGGTATCAGCACCACTTCTTTATCTCTCCTCCCCTGTTTCTCTCTTGTTTATTGCATTCAACAAGTCGGGCATGTTGCCCGGTTGATGTGGTGATATCACCGATTTATCCGTGTCTTAGAGGGACAATCGATGTCTAAAGAAAAGTTTGAACGTACAAAACCGCACGTTAACGTCGGTACTATCGGCCACGTTGACCATGGTAAAACAACGCTGACCGCTGCAATCACTACCGTTCTGGCTAAAACCTACGGTGGTTCTGCTCGCGCATTCGACCAGATCGATAACGCGCCGGAAGAAAAAGCTCGTGGTATCACCATCAACACTTCTCACGTTGAATATGACACCCCGACTCGCCACTACGCGCACGTAGACTGCCCAGGCCACGCCGACTATGTTAAAAACATGATCACCGGTGCTGCGCAGATGGACGGCGCGATCCTGGTTGTTGCTGCGACTGACGGTCCGATGCCGCAGACTCGTGAGCACATCCTGCTGGGTCGTCAGGTAGGCGTTCCGTACATCATCGTGTTCCTGAACAAATGCGACATGGTTGATGACGAAGAGCTGCTGGAACTGGTTGAAATGGAAGTTCGTGAACTTCTGTCTCAGTATGATTTCCCGGGCGACGACACGCCGATCGTTCGTGGTTCTGCTCTGAAAGCGCTGGAAGGCGAAGCAGAGTGGGAAGCGAAAATCATCGAACTGGCTGGCTACCTGGATTCTTACATTCCGGAACCAGAGCGTGCGATTGACAAGCCGTTCCTGCTGCCGATCGAAGACGTATTCTCCATCTCCGGTCGTGGTACCGTTGTTACCGGTCGTGTAGAGCGCGGTATCATCAAAGTGGGCGAAGAAGTTGAAATCGTTGGTATTAAAGAGACTGCGAAGTCTACCTGTACTGGCGTTGAAATGTTCCGCAAACTGCTGGACGAAGGCCGTGCGGGTGAGAACGTTGGTGTTCTGCTGCGTGGTATCAAACGTGAAGAAATCGAACGTGGTCAGGTACTGGCGAAGCCGGGTTCTATCAAGCCGCACACCAAGTTCGAATCTGAAGTGTACATTCTGTCCAAAGACGAAGGCGGCCGTCATACTCCGTTCTTCAAAGGCTACCGTCCGCAGTTCTACTTCCGTACAACTGACGTGACTGGCACCATCGAACTGCCGGAAGGCGTAGAGATGGTAATGCCGGGCGACAACATCAAAATGGTTGTTACCCTGATCCACCCGATCGCGATGGACGACGGTCTGCGTTTCGCAATCCGTGAAGGCGGCCGTACCGTTGGCGCGGGCGTGGTTGCTAAAGTTCTCGGCTAATTGCTGATAACATTTGACGCAATGCGCAATAAAAGGGCATCATTTGATGCCCTTTTTGCACGCTTTCACACCAGAACCTGGCTCATCAGTGATTTTTTGGGTCATAATCATTGCTGAGACAGGCTCTGAAGAGGGCGTTAAGTCCGAAACGCAACAGAGCATTTCGGTTTGGTCGCCTCGCATTTCATGCGGGGTGAAGATATTTGTCTGAATTCTTGTGACAGGTTGGTTTATGAGTGCGAATACCGAAGCTCAAGGGAGCGGGCGCGGCCTCGAAGCGATGAAGTGGACGATCGTTGTCGTGCTGCTGGTTGTGGCCATCGTCGGCAACTTCCTTTATCGTGACATTATGCTGGCAGTGCGGGCACTGGCCGTAGTGATTCTGATCGCTGCAGCTGGCGGTGTCGCGCTGTTAACGACAAAAGGTAAGGCGACAGTCGCTTTCGCTCGTGAAGCGAGAACCGAAGTGCGCAAGGTGATCTGGCCGACTCGCCAGGAAACGTTGCACACCACGCTGATTGTTGCCGCAGTGACCGCAGTAATGTCACTGATCCTGTGGGGGCTGGATGGTATTCTGGTTCGCCTGGTATCCTTTATCACTGGCCTGAGGTTCTGAGATGTCTGAAGCTCCTAAAAAACGCTGGTACGTCGTTCAGGCGTTTTCCGGTTTTGAAGGTCGCGTAGCTACCTCGTTGCGTGAACATATCAAATTACACAATATGGAAGAGTTGTTTGGCGAAGTCATGGTGCCGACCGAAGAAGTGGTCGAAATCCGTGGCGGCCAGCGTCGTAAAAGCGAGCGCAAATTCTTCCCGGGCTATGTACTGGTCCAGATGGTGATGAACGACGCAAGCTGGCACCTGGTACGTAGCGTACCGCGTGTAATGGGTTTCATTGGCGGTACCTCCGACCGTCCGGCTCCAATCAGCGACAAAGAAGTCGACGCGATCATGAATCGTCTACAGCAGGTTGGCGATAAACCGCGGCCGAAGACGCTGTTTGAACCGGGTGAAATGGTACGCGTTAGCGATGGTCCATTTGCAGACTTTAACGGCGTGGTTGAAGAAGTTGACTATGAGAAGTCTCGCCTGAAAGTGTCTGTTTCTATCTTTGGACGTGCCACTCCCGTTGAGCTGGACTTCGCTCAGGTAGAAAAAGCCTAACTGCCGATCAAAAAAGCAACGTTTTAATCGTTGCATGAGGCGCGAAATTGACATACAATTTCGCGCCTTTTGTTTTTATGGGCCTGATGCCCATAAAGCGATATTTATTACGGGGAGCCTTTTTAAAGGCGTTACACCCAAACGAGGAAATTTAAATGGCTAAGAAAGTACAAGCCTACGTCAAGCTGCAGGTTGCAGCTGGTATGGCAAACCCGAGTCCGCCGGTTGGTCCAGCACTGGGTCAGCAGGGTGTGAACATCATGGAATTCTGCAAAGCGTTCAACGCCAAAACTGAATCCCTGGAAAAAGGTCTGCCGATCCCGGTTGTTATTACCGTTTATGCTGACCGTTCTTTCACCTTCGTTACCAAAACCCCGCCGGCAGCAGTTCTGCTGAAAAAAGCGGCTGGTATCAAGTCTGGTTCCGGTAAGCCGAACAAAGACAAAGTTGGTAAAATTTCCCGCGCTCAGCTGCAGGAAATCGCGCAGACCAAAGCTGCCGACATGACTGGTTCCGACATTGAAGCGATGACTCGCTCCATTGAAGGTACTGCACGTTCCATGGGCCTGGTAGTGGAGGACTAAGAAATGGCTAAACTGACCAAGCGCATGTCCGTGATCCGTGACAAAGTTGATTCGACCAAACAATACGACATCAACGAAGCCATCGCTCTGCTGAAAGAACTGGCTACTGCTAAGTTCGTTGAAAGCGTTGATGTTGCCGTTAACCTCGGCATCGACGCTCGTAAATCTGACCAGAACGTTCGTGGTGCAACCGTACTGCCGCACGGTACTGGCCGTTCAGTTCGCGTAGCCGTATTTGCCCAGGGCCCGAACGCTGAAGCAGCTAAAGCTGCTGGCGCCGAGCTGGTAGGTATGGAAGATCTGGCTGACCAGATCAAAAAAGGCGAAATGAACTTTGACGTTGTTATTGCTTCTCCGGATGCAATGCGCGTTGTTGGCCAGCTGGGCCAGGTTCTGGGTCCACGCGGCCTGATGCCAAACCCGAAAGTTGGTACTGTAACTCCGAACGTTGCTGAAGCGGTTAAGAACGCTAAAGCAGGTCAGGTTCGTTACCGTAACGACAAAAACGGCATCATCCACACCACCATCGGTAAAGTGGATTTTGAATCTGATAAACTGAAAGAAAACCTGGAAGCTCTGCTGGTTGCGCTGAAAAAAGCTAAACCGACTCAGGCTAAAGGCGTGTACATCAAGAAAATCAGTATCTCCACCACCATGGGTGCTGGCGTTGCCGTTGATCAGGCTGGTCTGAGCGCTTCTGCGAACTAAGATTAGCTTTACGTGGGCGGTGGATTTGTCTACAATCTTACCCCCACGTATTCTGCTTATAGCAGACGTATAGCCGAGATATTCAGGCTGTGGCAAGGCGACAACTGAGTGAATCACCTGGAGCATAGTTAACTATGTGACTGGTGTGAACGAAGGCAGTCAAGGCCGCCACAGAGTGAATAGCGACGGATAGACAAGATTTGTTCGTTGGAGCCTGGCCTATCCAGGCCTCCGTCGAAGACCGCAGGTGTTTCGCAAGAGACTTAATCCCCTGCGTAGACGGTGACAGAACGCTAAGATTATTTTTGGATACTCTGGCTTGTTTCTGCTCACCGTATTAAGACGCTCTTCTCTTTGAGTTGAGTGAAGTGAGTTCCGGAGCACGAGCTCTGGCAAACATCCAGGAGCAAAGCTAATGGCTTTAAATCTTCAAGACAAACAAGCGATTGTTGCTGAAGTCAGCGAAGTAGCCAAAGGCGCGCTGTCTGCAGTAGTTGCGGATTCCCGTGGCGTAACTGTAGATAAAATGACTGAACTGCGTAAAGCAGGTCGTGAAGCTGGCGTATACATGCGTGTTGTTCGTAACACCCTGCTGCGCCGCGTCGTTGAAGGTACTCCTTTCGAGTGCCTGAAAGACACGTTTGTTGGTCCGACCCTGATTGCATACTCTATGGAACACCCGGGCGCAGCTGCTCGTCTGTTCAAAGAGTTCGCGAAAGCGAATGCAAAATTTGAGGTCAAAGCCGCAGCCTTTGAAGGTGAGCTGATCCCGGCGTCGCAAATCGACCGCCTGGCGACTCTGCCGACCTACGAAGAAGCAATTGCACGCCTGATGGCAACCATGAAAGAAGCTTCGGCTGGCAAACTGGTTCGCACTCTGGCTGCTGTACGCGATGCGAAAGAAGCTGCTTAATTGCAGTTATCTTTATCAAGCATCTGCTTACGTATAAACTTATTCTGATATTCAGGAACAATTTAAATGTCTATCACTAAAGATCAAATCATTGAAGCAGTATCCGCTATGTCCGTAATGGACGTTGTTGAGCTGATCTCTGCAATGGAAGAAAAATTCGGTGTTTCCGCTGCTGCTGCTGTAGCTGTAGCTGCTGGCCCGGTTGAAGCTGCTGAAGAAAAAACTGAATTCGACGTAATTCTGAAAGCTGCTGGCGCGAACAAAGTTGCTGTTATCAAAGCAGTTCGTGGCGCAACTGGCCTGGGTCTGAAAGAAGCTAAAGACCTGGTAGAATCTGCTCCGGCTGCTCTGAAAGAAGGCGTGAGCAAAGATGACGCTGAAGCACTGAAAAAATCTCTGGAAGAAGCTGGCGCTGAAGTTGAAGTTAAATAAGCCAACCTTTCCGGTTGCAGCTTGAGTAATCAGGCTGATGGCTGGTGACTTTTTAGTCACCAGCCTTTTTGCGCTGTAAGGCGCCAGTAGCATTTCACACTGTTTGACTACTGGTTGTCCTGACAATGCTTGTTTCTATAGACGACTTAATATACTGCGACAGGTTGGGGTTCCTGAGCTGTGTAAATCGCAATGAAATGGTTTAAGCGTGATAGAAACAGGTATTGCGGAAAGTGTTCCATTTTCCGGTCAACAAAATAGTGTTGCATAAAAAACTGCCTGATGTGGGCAGATGGGTCGACTTGTCAGCGAGCTGAGGAACCCTATGGTTTACTCCTATACCGAGAAAAAACGTATTCGTAAGGATTTTGGTAAACGTCCGCAGGTTCTGGACATACCTTATCTCCTTTCTATCCAGCTTGACTCGTTTCAGAAGTTCATCGAGCAAGATCCTGAAGGGCAGTATGGTCTGGAAGCAGCTTTCCGTTCCGTATTCCCGATTAAGAGCTACAGCGGTAATTCTGAGCTGCAGTACGTCAGCTACCGTCTGGGCGAACCGGTTTTTGACGTTAAAGAATGTCAGATCCGTGGCGTGACCTACTCGGCACCGCTGCGCGTCAAACTGCGTCTGGTGATCTACGAGCGCGAAGCGCCGGAAGGCACCGTTAAAGACATTAAAGAACAAGAAGTCTACATGGGCGAAATCCCGCTCATGACCGACAACGGTACCTTTGTTATCAACGGTACCGAGCGCGTTATCGTTTCTCAGCTGCACCGTAGCCCGGGCGTCTTCTTTGACAGTGACAAAGGTAAGACCCACTCTTCCGGTAAGGTTCTGTATAACGCACGTATCATTCCTTACCGTGGCTCTTGGCTTGACTTCGAATTCGACCCGAAAGACAACCTGTTTGTCCGTATCGACCGTCGTCGTAAGCTGCCGGCTACTATCATCCTGCGCGCGCTGAACTACACCACTGAGCAGATCCTTGACCTGTTCTTCGAAAAAGTGGTCTTCGAAATTCGCGATAACAAGCTGCAGATGGAACTGATACCGGAGCGTCTGCGCGGCGAAACCGCCTCCTTCGATATCGAAGCGAACGGTAAAGTGTACGTTGAGAAAGGCCGCCGTATTACTGCGCGCCACATTCGCCAGCTGGAAAAAGACGATATCAAACATATCGAAGTTCCGGTTGAGTACATCGCTGGCAAAGTTGCCTCTAAAGACTATGTTGACGAATCTACCGGCGAGCTGATCTGCCCGGCGAACATGGAGCTGAGCCTGGATCTGCTGGCCAAGCTGAGCCAGTCTGGCCATAAGCGTATCGAAACGCTGTTCACCAACGATCTGGACCACGGTCCGTACATCTCTGAGACTGTACGCGTCGACCCGACCAACGATCGTCTGAGCGCGCTGGTAGAAATCTACCGCATGATGCGTCCTGGTGAGCCGCCGACTCGTGAAGCCGCTGAAAGCCTGTTCGAGAATCTGTTCTTCTCCGAAGACCGCTACGATCTGTCCGCGGTTGGTCGTATGAAGTTCAACCGTTCTCTGCTGCGCGACGAAATCGAAGGTTCCGGTATCCTGAGCAAAGAAGACATCATCGAAGTGATGAAGAAGCTCATTGATATCCGTAACGGTAAAGGCGAAGTCGATGATATCGACCACCTCGGCAACCGTCGTATCCGTTCCGTTGGCGAAATGGCGGAAAACCAGTTCCGCGTTGGCCTGGTTCGCGTAGAGCGTGCGGTGAAAGAGCGTCTGTCTCTGGGCGATCTGGATACCCTGATGCCTCAGGATATGATCAACGCCAAGCCGATTTCTGCAGCAGTGAAAGAGTTCTTTGGTTCCAGCCAGCTGTCTCAGTTTATGGACCAGAACAACCCGCTGTCTGAGATTACGCACAAACGTCGTATCTCTGCACTCGGCCCGGGCGGTCTGACCCGTGAGCGCGCAGGCTTTGAAGTTCGAGACGTACACCCGACCCACTACGGTCGCGTATGCCCAATCGAAACGCCTGAAGGTCCGAACATCGGTCTGATCAACTCCCTGTCCGTGTACGCACAGACTAACGAATATGGTTTCCTTGAGACGCCGTATCGTAAAGTGACCGACGGTGTTGTGACCGACGAAATTCATTACCTGTCTGCTATCGAAGAAGGTAACTACGTCATCGCTCAGGCGAACTCCAACCTGGATGACGAAGGCCACTTTGTAGAAGATCTGGTTACCTGCCGTAGTAAAGGCGAATCCAGCTTGTTCAGCCGCGACCAGGTTGACTACATGGACGTATCCACCCAGCAGGTGGTTTCCGTCGGTGCGTCCCTGATCCCGTTCCTGGAACACGATGACGCCAACCGTGCATTGATGGGTGCGAACATGCAACGTCAGGCGGTTCCGACTCTGCGCGCTGATAAGCCGCTGGTTGGTACCGGTATGGAACGTGCTGTTGCCGTTGACTCCGGTGTTACTGCGGTCGCTAAACGTGGCGGTACCGTTCAGTACGTGGATGCTTCCCGTATCGTTATCAAAGTTAACGAAGACGAGATGTACCCGGGCGAAGCAGGTATCGACATCTATAACCTGACCAAGTACACCCGTTCTAACCAGAACACCTGCATCAACCAGATGCCGTGTGTCTCCCTGGGCGAGCCGATTGAGCGCGGTGACGTGCTGGCCGACGGCCCGTCTACCGACCTCGGTGAACTGGCGCTCGGTCAGAACATGCGCGTCGCGTTCATGCCGTGGAACGGTTACAACTTCGAAGACTCCATCCTCGTTTCCGAGCGTGTTGTCCAGGAAGACCGTTTTACCACCATCCACATTCAGGAACTGGCGTGCGTGTCCCGTGACACTAAGCTGGGGCCGGAAGAGATCACCGCTGATATCCCGAACGTGGGTGAAGCCGCGCTCTCTAAACTGGATGAATCCGGTATCGTTTATATCGGTGCGGAAGTAACCGGTGGCGATATTCTGGTTGGTAAGGTTACGCCGAAAGGTGAAACCCAGCTGACGCCGGAAGAGAAACTGCTGCGTGCGATCTTCGGTGAGAAAGCGTCTGACGTTAAAGACTCTTCTCTGCGCGTGCCAAACGGTGTTTCCGGTACCATTATCGACGTTCAGGTCTTTACCCGCGATGGCGTAGAAAAAGACAAACGTGCGCTGGAAATCGAAGAGATGCAGCTCAAACAGGCGAAGAAAGACCTGTCTGAAGAACTGCAGATCCTTGAAGCTGGCCTGTTTGGTCGTATCTACGCGGTGCTGGTCTCCGGCGGTATCGAAGCTGAGAAGCTCGACAAGCTGCCGCGCGATCGCTGGCTGGAACTCGGCCTGACCGACGAAGAGAAACAAAATCAGCTGGAACAGCTGGCTGAGCAGTACGACGAACTGAAACACGAGTTCGAGAAAAAACTCGAAGCGAAACGCCGCAAAATCACCCAGGGCGACGATCTGGCACCGGGCGTGCTGAAGATTGTTAAAGTGTATCTGGCCGTTAAACGTCAGATTCAGCCTGGTGACAAAATGGCAGGCCGTCACGGTAACAAGGGTGTTATCTCTAAGATCAACCCGATCGAAGATATGCCTTACGATGAAAACGGCACGCCGGTAGACATCGTACTGAACCCGCTGGGCGTACCGTCTCGTATGAACATCGGTCAGATCCTGGAAACTCACCTGGGTATGGCTGCGAAAGGCATCGGCGAGAAAATTAACGCCATGCTGAAGCAGCAGCAGGAAGTCGCCAAACTGCGCGAGTTCATCCAGCGTGCCTACGATCTGGGTACCGACGTTCGTCAGAAGGTGGATCTGAATACCTTCACTGACGAAGAAGTTATGCGTCTCGCTGAAAACCTGAAAAAAGGTATGCCGATCGCAACGCCGGTCTTCGACGGTGCGAAAGAGTCTGAAATCAAGGAGCTGTTACAGCTTGGTGGCCTGCCGACTTCCGGCCAGATCACCCTGTTCGACGGTCGTACCGGTGAGCAGTTCGAGCGCCAGGTTACCGTTGGCTACATGTACATGCTGAAACTGAACCACTTGGTTGATGACAAAATGCATGCGCGTTCTACCGGTTCTTACAGCCTGGTTACTCAGCAGCCGCTGGGTGGTAAGGCGCAGTTCGGTGGTCAGCGCTTCGGGGAGATGGAAGTGTGGGCGCTGGAAGCATATGGCGCAGCATACACCCTGCAGGAAATGCTCACCGTTAAGTCTGATGACGTGAATGGCCGTACTAAGATGTATAAGAACATCGTGGATGGCAACCATCAGATGGAACCGGGCATGCCGGAATCCTTCAACGTACTGTTGAAAGAGATTCGCTCGCTGGGCATCAACATCGAACTGGAAGACGAGTAACTCTCGCTCAAACAGGTCACTGGTGCCGGGGTAAGACCCGGCGCCAGATTGTGCTAACTCCGACGGGAGCAAATCCGTGAAAGACTTATTAAAGTTTCTGAAAGCGCAAACTAAAACCGAAGAGTTTGATGCGATCAAAATTGCTCTGGCATCGCCAGACATGATCCGTTCATGGTCTTTTGGTGAAGTTAAAAAGCCGGAAACCATTAACTACCGTACGTTCAAGCCTGAGCGTGACGGCCTTTTCTGCGCGCGTATTTTCGGGCCAGTAAAAGATTACGAGTGCCTGTGCGGTAAGTACAAGCGCCTGAAACACCGTGGTGTGATCTGTGAGAAGTGCGGCGTTGAAGTGACCCAGACTAAAGTGCGCCGTGAGCGTATGGGCCACATCGAGCTGGCGTCTCCGACCGCTCATATCTGGTTCCTGAAGTCTCTGCCGTCCCGTATCGGCCTGCTGCTCGATATGCCGCTGCGCGATATCGAACGCGTGCTGTACTTCGAATCCTATGTGGTTATCGAAGGCGGTATGACCAACCTGGAACGCCAGCAGATCCTGACTGAAGAACAGTATCTGGACGCGCTGGAAGAGTTCGGCGACGAATTTGACGCGAAGATGGGTGCGGAAGCTATTCAGGCCCTGCTGAAGAGCATGGATCTGGAGCAAGAGTGTGAAACTCTGCGCGAAGAGCTGAACGAAACCAACTCCGAAACCAAGCGTAAAAAGCTGACCAAGCGCATTAAGCTGCTGGAAGCATTTGTTCAGTCTGGCAACAAGCCGGAGTGGATGATCCTGACCGTTCTGCCGGTTCTGCCGCCAGATCTGCGTCCGCTGGTTCCGCTGGATGGCGGTCGTTTTGCGACTTCTGACCTGAACGATTTGTATCGTCGCGTCATTAACCGTAACAACCGTCTGAAACGTCTGCTGGATCTGGCTGCGCCGGACATCATCGTACGCAACGAAAAACGTATGCTGCAGGAAGCGGTCGACGCCCTGCTGGATAACGGTCGTCGCGGCCGTGCGATCACCGGCTCTAACAAACGTCCTCTGAAATCTTTGGCCGATATGATCAAAGGTAAGCAGGGTCGTTTCCGTCAGAACCTGCTCGGTAAGCGTGTTGACTACTCCGGTCGTTCTGTAATCACCGTAGGTCCATACCTGCGTCTGCATCAGTGCGGTCTGCCGAAGAAAATGGCGCTGGAGCTGTTCAAACCGTTCATCTACGGCAAGCTGGAACTGCGTGGCCTGGCCACCACCATCAAAGCCGCGAAGAAAATGGTTGAGCGCGAAGAAGCCGTCGTCTGGGATATCCTGGATGAAGTTATCCGCGAACACCCGGTACTGCTGAACCGTGCGCCAACCCTGCACCGTTTGGGTATCCAGGCATTCGAACCGGTACTGATCGAAGGTAAAGCTATCCAGCTGCACCCGCTGGTTTGTGCGGCATATAACGCCGACTTCGATGGTGACCAGATGGCTGTTCACGTACCGCTGACGCTGGAAGCCCAGCTGGAAGCGCGTGCGCTAATGATGTCTACCAACAACATCCTGTCTCCAGCGAACGGTGAACCAATCATCGTTCCTTCTCAGGACGTTGTACTGGGTCTGTACTACATGACCCGTGACTGTGTTAACGCCAAAGGCGAAGGCATGGTGCTGACTGGCCCGAAAGAAGCTGAGCGTATTTATCGCGCAGGCCTGGCCTCTCTGCATGCGCGCGTAAAAGTGCGTATCACTGAATACGAAAAAGATGCTAACGGCGAGTTCGTTGCGAAAACCAGCCTGATAGATACGACCATTGGTCGTGCCATTCTGTGGATGATCGTGCCGAAGGGTCTGCCTTACTCCATCGTCAACCAGGCGCTGGGTAAGAAAGCAATCTCTAAGATGCTGAATACCTGCTACCGTATTCTGGGCCTGAAACCGACCGTTATTTTTGCGGACCAGACGATGTACACCGGCTTTGCTTATGCAGCGCGTTCAGGTGCATCCGTTGGTATCGATGACATGGTCATCCCGGAGAAAAAATACGAAATCATCAGCGAAGCGGAAGCTGAAGTTGCTGAGATTCAGGAACAGTTCCAGTCCGGTCTGGTTACCGCTGGCGAACGCTATAACAAAGTTATCGATATCTGGGCTGCGGCGAACGATCGTGTATCCAAAGCGATGATGGACAACCTGCAAACTGAAACCGTTATTAACCGTAACGGCGAAGAAGAGCAGCAGGTCTCCTTCAACAGCATCTACATGATGGCCGACTCCGGTGCGCGTGGTTCTGCTGCACAGATTCGTCAGCTTGCCGGTATGCGTGGTCTGATGGCGAAGCCGGATGGCTCCATCATCGAAACGCCGATCACCGCGAACTTCCGTGAAGGTCTGAACGTACTCCAGTACTTCATCTCCACCCACGGTGCGCGTAAAGGTCTGGCGGATACCGCACTGAAAACAGCGAACTCCGGTTACCTGACTCGTCGTCTGGTTGACGTTGCACAGGACCTGGTCGTCACTGAAGACGACTGCGGCACCCTGGAAGGCATCACCATGACGCCGGTTATCGAAGGTGGCGACGTTAAAGAGCCGCTGCGCGATCGCGTACTGGGTCGTGTGACTGCTGAAGACGTTCTGAAGCCGGGTACGGCGGATATTCTGGTTCCTCGCAACACGCTGCTGCACGAGCACTGGTGTGACCTGCTGGAAGAGAACTCCGTTGACTCCGTCAAAGTGCGTTCCGTTGTATCCTGTGACACCGACTTTGGTGTATGTGCGCACTGCTATGGTCGTGACCTGGCGCGTGGCCATATCATCAACAAAGGTGAAGCCATCGGCGTTATCGCGGCACAGTCCATCGGTGAGCCGGGTACACAGCTGACGATGCGTACGTTCCACATCGGTGGTGCGGCATCGCGTGCGGCTGCTGAATCCAGCATCCAGGTGAAAAACAAAGGTAGCATCCGTCTGAGCAATGCGAAGTCGGTTGTTAACTCCAGCGGTAAACTGGTTATTACTTCTCGTAATACCGAGCTGAAGCTGATCGACGAATTCGGCCGTACCAAAGAGAGCTATAAAGTGCCTTACGGCTCCGTTATGGCGAAAGGTGATGGCGAGCAGGTTGCCGGCGGTGAAACCGTAGCAAACTGGGATCCGCACACCATGCCGGTTATCACCGAAGTGAGTGGTTTCGTCCGCTTCACTGACATGATTGACGGCCAGACCATTACTCGTCAGACCGACGAGCTGACCGGTCTGTCTTCTCTGGTGGTTCTGGATTCTGCAGAGCGTACCACTGGCGGTAAAGACCTGCGTCCGGCGCTGAAAATCGTTGATGCTCAGGGCAATGACGTTCTGATCCCTGGCACCGATATGCCTGCGCAGTACTTCCTGCCGGGTAAAGCGATTGTTCAGCTGGAAGATGGCGTCCAGATCAGTTCTGGTGACACCCTGGCGCGTGTACCGCAGGAATCCGGCGGTACCAAGGACATCACCGGTGGTCTGCCGCGCGTTGCCGACCTGTTCGAAGCACGTCGTCCGAAAGAGCCGGCAATCCTGGCTGAAATCAGCGGCATCATTTCCTTCGGTAAAGAAACCAAAGGGAAACGTCGTCTGGTTATCACTCCGGTAGACGGTAGCGATCCGTACGAAGAGATGATTCCGAAATGGCGTCAGCTCAACGTGTTTGAAGGTGAACGTGTAGAACGTGGTGACGTGGTTTCCGACGGTCCGGAAGCGCCGCACGACATTCTGCGTCTGCGTGGTGTTCATGCTGTGACTCGTTACATCGTTAACGAAGTTCAGGACGTATACCGTCTGCAGGGCGTTAAGATTAACGATAAGCACATTGAAGTTATCGTTCGTCAGATGCTGCGTAAAGCCACCATCGAAAGCGCGGGTAGTTCCGACTTCCTGGAAGGCGAACAGGTTGAATACTCTCGCGTCAAGATTGCTAACCGCGATCTGGAAGCGAACGGCAAAGTGGGCGCAACGTTCTCCCGCGATCTGCTGGGTATCACCAAAGCGTCTCTGGCAACCGAATCGTTCATCTCTGCCGCATCGTTCCAGGAGACCACACGTGTCCTGACCGAAGCAGCCGTTGCGGGTAAACGCGACGAACTGCGCGGCCTGAAAGAGAACGTTATCGTGGGTCGTCTGATCCCGGCTGGTACCGGCTATGCGTACCACCAGGATCGTATGCGCCGCCGCGCGGCTGGCGAACTGCCGGCTGCACCGCAGGTCAGCGTGGAAGAAGCTTCTGCGAACCTGGCAGAACTGCTGAACGCAGGTCTGGGCGGTTCTGACAACGATTAATCGTTGATTCGCTAAGCGCTTAAAAAGCCAGTCAGGTCATCTGACTGGCTTTTTTATTGCCTGCTATTTGTTATTTGTCTCATCTACCTTTCTATTACATTTTATTGATGTAATTGCCTCAATTAATTATCAAATAAACCATTCTTATTAGTTATTTATTTTCATTTAAGATTTTCGTCATCAATCAAAGGGTGAAAATCCTACATGTATCAAAAAATAAGCACCGCAAACGCTATATAGTCAAAAAACTAAAATAATCATGTGATTACTTTCCCGGTTCTTTTCGGTTTACCGCAACCGAGGGGATTGTTACGCCTGTCAAAAAGGCGCTGGATGAGGAGAGCTAATAAAAACAAAGCGGAGAGTATTGTCGATATTTAATGGATAGCTTCTGGGGGATGTATGGAGTTTGCTATACAACTTATCATTATCTTAATTTGTTTGTTCTATGGCGCGAAAAAGGGCGGCATTGCGCTCGGCCTTTTAGGCGGTATTGGATTAGTTATTTTAGTTTTTGTTTTTCATCTTCAACCGGGAAAACCACCTGTCGATGTCATGCTGGTGATTATCGCGGTGGTGGCCGCGTCGGCGACGCTGCAGGCCTCCGGTGGTTTAGATGTGATGCTGCAGATTGCCGAGAAACTTCTGCGGCGTAACCCAAAATATGTCTCGATCGTGGCACCTTTCGTCACCTGTACGCTGACGATTCTGTGCGGTACCGGTCACGTGGTCTATACCATCCTGCCAATTATCTACGATGTCGCCATCAAAAATAATATCCGCCCGGAACGTCCTATGGCGGCGAGCTCTATCGGCGCGCAGATGGGCATCATCGCCAGTCCGGTTTCCGTGGCGGTGGTCTCGCTGGTGGCGATGCTCGGCAATTTTACCTTTAACGGTAAGCATCTTGAGTTTCTCGATCTGCTGGCGATAACCATTCCGTCCACGCTGCTGGGGATTCTGGCCATTGGTATCTTCAGCTGGTTTCGCGGTAAAGAACTCGATAAAGACGAAGCCTTCCAGGCCTTTATTGCGGTGCCTGAAAACCATCACTACGTTTATGGCGACACGGCCACGCTGCTGGATAAGAAGCTACCGACCAGTAACTGGATTGCGATGTGGATTTTTCTGGCCTCGATAGCGGTTGTTGCCTTGCTTGGCGCCTTCTCTGAACTGCGTCCGACATTCGACGGTAAGCCGCTTTCAATGGTGCTGGTGATCCAGATGTTCATGCTGCTTTCCGGGGCGCTTATCATCATCATTACCAAAACCAATCCGGCCTCTATTTCTAAAAATGAGGTTTTCCGCTCGGGGATGATCGCCATCGTGGCGGTGTACGGAATTGCGTGGATGGCGGAGACCATGTTCGGCGCGCATATGGCCGAAATTAAAGGCGTCCTGGGAGAGATGGTGAAGGAGTACCCGTGGGCCTATGCCATCGTTCTGCTGCTGGTGTCGAAGTTTGTTAACTCCCAGGCGGCTGCCCTGGCGGCGATAGTGCCGGTGGCGCTGGCGATTGGCGTTGACCCGGCCTATATCGTCGCTTCTGCGCCGGCCTGTTACGGTTATTACATTCTCCCGACTTACCCAAGCGATCTGGCGGCGATTCAGTTCGACCGTTCAGGTACCACGCATATCGGCCGCTTTGTCATTAACCACAGTTTCATTCTGCCAGGACTTATTGGCGTTAGCGTCTCTTGTGTCTTTGGCTGGATATTTGCGGCAATGTACGGATTTCTCTGAGAGGATACAGGCGCCGGTAGCGGCGCCTGTTAACTGCCTGGAATTATTGAGCGAGTGGAATACGGCGGTATAGCTCAATCATGTCGGTGGCCAGATCCTGAATGACCATCGCGTTCATCAGGTGATCCTGAGAGTGAACGGTGATCAGGTTAACCGGAAGCTTGCCGCTGCCTTCATCCAGGCCAATGAGCTGGGTCTGGATTTTATGCGCATGCTTTACGAATTCGTGGGATTCCGCCATTGACTGTTCGGCGGCAGCAAAATCGCCTTTACGCGCCAGCTGCAGCGCGGTTAAAGCAGCGCTGCGCGCTGAACCGGCGTTAACCAGCAGCTCCATGATGATCGTTTCTAAGTCTTCCATCTCTTACTCCATCAGCTTCAGGGCTTTATCAAGCACGGCATCGCCTTTCATCATGCCGTAATCCATCATATCGATAACGGCGACCTTTTTACCCAGCGGGTCGGCCAGCGCCTGTAGCTTGGCCTGCTCATACTTCACCTGAGGACCGAGCAGGATAATATCGGCAGCAGCAAGATTATCTTTAAATTCGGCAACCGGTACGGCTTTGATAGAAACTTCTACACCTTTTTGTTGCGCAGCGGCCTGCATACGTTGAACCAGCATGCTGGTGGACATACCTGCGGCGCAGCATAAAACGATATTCTTCATAGTTCTTGGCCCTTATGTTCCTTGATGTACCATCTTTATCGCGGGCCGGAGGACGGAACAACCGCTTTACGGTGATTGTGTGTAAGTCATCACAAAATAATGAAACCGGTTTCGGTTTGATGACCGAAAACGACAAAAGCCCGGCCTGCCGGGCCTGCAGAAGCGGGTACCATTAAGTACGAACGATCCGATTCTTGCCCTGCTGTTTGGCTTTATAGAGCGCTTCATCAACGCTCACGACGAGCTGCTCCAGAGGCTCCATATTCCATTCTCCCAGTCCCGCACTAAAGGTTACCGACAATCCTTCTTCACGCCAGGAGCGCTGTGCGACGCTCACTCGCCAGCTTTCCAGCAGCATTAAAGCGTTATCAATATGTTCATCGGCGAATATCACCGCGAATTCTTCACCACCGTAGCGGTAAAGTGAAATCTGCAGCGGTTGCAGGATCTGCAGTCCTTCACGGGCGACGTTACGCAGAACGATATCGCCATTAAGATGACCCCAGGTGTCGTTTATTTTTTTGAAGTTATCAATATCAACTAACGCGAGAGAGAAAGGCTGATGATCGTTCATCAGGGCGGCGATATCGCTATCGAAGGCGCGCCGGTTTTTGCAGCCGGTTAGCGCATCAATGGTGGCCTGGCGAACGTAGGTTAATTCACGCTGTTTGTTGCTCTCGATGGCTTTACTGAGCATGGCTTCCAGGCGCGGGGCGCGTTTAACATCACCGGTCTTAATGGCATTGATAATGTTCATCAACACGGTACGCGAGGCATGACGCAGATATAGCCCGAACAGCACGATGACGATAGCGGCCAGGGCAAAACTCCAGGCGACAATATCTGTTTCATGGCGAGTTAAGTTGATTAGCGTCGAGTTATCAACGCGATAAATAATAAACCAGTCGGGATTAGTAAAAGAATAGTAATAATACCAGACGTCTTTCTCTTCATCATAAAGCTGGCCTTCGCCGCTGGTCATTCCATCCATTAGTGTACTGCTAACGTAGGGCTTAAATAACGCGCCAGGATCGGGATGGAGAACAACTTTGCCATCTCGTTGTACAACAAAAAACTCGCCCTGCATTGGGGCGACCATCTGGCGTAACGCATAGCCCATCGACGTCAGATCGAGATGAAACGCGAGGCTGCCTTTCAGGCGACCTGTCGGGGAGATAACCGGTTTATACAGGGTAATGGTCGGATGATGCGTGAAGTAATCGATATAGGGAGTCGTGTAGAGACTAAAGGTACTGGCTTCCGCCTGCTTAATAAACCAGGGACGTGATTTGGCATCAAAGGATTTACTGTCTTCGGTTTCCAGAACCTCAGGCGCGCGCAGATAGTGTCCGTCGGTATCGGCCAGCGAAATTGACGACACGCTCTGCATCATATTTTGCAGCTGCATTAACAGCATGAGGCCTTTTTCAGGATTGACGTTAACCGCATTGTTTAGCTCGTCATCACGCGCAAAGAAAGTGGCCGCGCGGGTGAGGATGAAGTCATTGCCCCGTAGCAGCGTCTCCGTATAGTTTGTTGCCATGTTGTGAGTGAAGTTGCGGTTAATATGGTGATAATCTTCAAGAAAATCTTTCCTTTGCGTCATCGTGGTGAACACCGCGATGAGTAAGAAACTGAATAAAATTCCCGCAAATCCGATCACAATCGGCGTGGTGAAAGAGAGCTTTCTGTTATGACGAGCCATGAGTCGTAATCGTTCCAGAAGAGTTAAACCGTGGATAAGGTCGCACGTTTAGCCAGCATGCCTGCTGAGCGATTCAGATAAAACTCCGGTAATTATAACCCTGACGATGTGATATGGACTGATTAATATTCGATTTTAATGGAATTACCCTATCGGAAAAGAGGGGGAGCAGGGCGAAAGTGAGGAAGAGCTATCCTTCGCCCTGGACAGCGTCCACTGCTGTCCAGGGCAGAATAGAGAAACGAAAATTGAACAACAATCCCCCGTTTCTCTTATTACGATCGTACTCGTAGAACTTTTAAAACGTTACATTGATCATCATGACGTCTGTGAAACGCGTCCCAGCCAGCTATCCCAATCCTTCCATACCGGCTGTAGCCCGCTGGCCACCAGCGCGCTGGCCACCTCTTCCGGGCGACGGTCATCGTGAGGCGCAAACTGCTCCAGCTCCGGATGATTATCGGCGTAACCGCCCGGCTGGGTTTTTGAAAATGCGCTGACGTTATTTATGGCCAGCGGGATAACCCGATCGCGGAACCAGGGAGATTCTCGGGTGGACAGCGAGAGCTCCACTTCCGGCGCCAGCAGGCGGAAAGCGCAGATGGTTTGTACCAGCTGCCGTTCATCCATTAAGGAGGCGGGTTCGATACCGCCAGCGCAAGGGCGCAGTCGCGGAAAGGAAATGGAGTAGCGGCTGCGCCAGTAGCGCTGCTGGAGCCACAGCAGGTGCTCCGCCACCATAAAACAATCCACGCGCCAGCTATCGGAAAGGCCGATTAACGCGCCAAGGCCAATTTTATCAATCCCCGCCTGTCCAAGCCTGTCCGGCGTATCCAGCCGCCAGAAGAAATCCTGTTTTTTCCCTTTCAGATGATGTTTCGCATAGATGCTTTCATGATAGGTCTCCTGATACACCATCACCCCGTCGAGGCCGAGCGTTTTCAGCTCGGCGTACTCCTCTGTTGCCAGCGGCTGGACCTCCATATGCAATGACGCGAACTGGCGGCGAATAGCTGGAAGATGTTGGCGAAAGTAGTCCATGCCGACTTTGCCCTGATGTTCGCCGGTCACCAGCAGCAGATGCTCGAAACCCATTTCGCGAATTGCCGCGCATTCACGGGCAATTTCTGTCTCATCCAGAGTTTTGCGCTTGATACGGTTACTCATTGAGAAGCCGCAGTAGGTGCAGTCGTTGGCGCACAGATTTGAGAGATACAGCGGGACATAAAAGCTGACGGTATTGCCAAAACGCTGGCGAGTCAGGCGCTGAGCGCGCTGCGCCAGAGGCTCGAGATAACCTGCGGCGGCAGGGGAGAGGAGCGCCATCATATCGTCGCGGCTAAGCTGTTTTGCCGCCAGAGCGCGCTCAACGTCAGCGGCGGTTTTACCGTTAATGCGCAGGCGAATATCGTCCCAGTCCAGCTGTCGCCAACGGTCAGTGAAGGTGTTCATACCTGCGCCTCCAGAAAGTCGGTCAGCGGGCTGGTGGCCTGCGCCTGGGCGCTGCGCGCGCCCGGCCCGGCCTGTCGCGCCAGTAATCCGGCATCAATCGCCAGCCGGAAAGCCCGGGCCATGGCTACCGGGTCGTCGGCAACGGCGATGGCGGTATTCACCAGAACCGCGTCAGCGCCCATTTCCAGCGCCTGCGCCGCGTGGCTCGGCACGCCGATACCGGCATCCACGACCACCGGCACCGTGGCCTGCTCGATAATAATCTCCAGCATCGCTTTGGTTTCCAGCCCCTGATTGGAACCGATAGGCGCGCCGAGCGGCATCACCGCCGCGCAGCCCGCTTCTTCCAGGCGTTTGCACAGTACAGGATCGGCGCCGCAGTAGGGCAGCACCACGAAATCCTCCCGAACCAGAATTTCGGCCGCTTTCAGCGTTTCGATTGGGTCAGGTAGCAGCCAGCGGGCGTCGGGATGGATTTCCAGTTTCAGCCAATGGGTGCCCAGCGCCTCCCGCGCCAGACGGGCGGCAAATACCGCCTCTTCCGCCGTTTTGGCGCCGGATGTATTTGGCAGCAGGCTAACGCCAGCCGCCAGCAGCGGCGCGAGGATAGCGTCATTATGCTGACGGAGATCGACGCGCTTCATCGCCAGCGTTACCAGCTGACTGCCGGAAGCGCGAATAGCCTCCACCATAACGTCGGGGGCGGCGAATTTACCAGTGCCGGTGAAAAGATGTGATTCAAACGTTTTATCCGCAATGCGTAACATGTCAGCCTCCAGCGATAACCTGAAAAAGCAGGATCTGGTCGCCTTCCTGCAAGAGATGAGCTTCCCACCGTTCGCGCGGCAGGATGTGTTGATTGAGCGCCAGCGCGACGCCCGGCTGCTGCTGTTCCAGCTGCGTGAGCAGGTCGGCGACGGAAGTCGCTTCGGCGCACTGCAACGGTTCATCGTTAAGCCATACCTGCATGCTGCCCTCCGCATACCGGACAGCCCTGAGCCCGCTGGAGCGCGAGCGTGCGCCAGCTGCTGGTACGGGCATCGAACAGGCGCAGCGTGTTACGCGGCGTTGCCATACCGCTAAGCAGTTTGATCGCTTCCAGCGCCTGAAGGGTACCCATCATCCCGACCACCGGGCCGATAATGCCCGCCGTACGGCAGTTGCGTTCTGGTTCACTCGCGTCTGGCCACAGACAGCGGTAGCAGCCCTGTTCCCACGGCGGCGTCAGCACCATCAGCTGGCCTCCCAGTCCGACGGCGCTGGCGGTAATAAGCGGCGTTTCAAGCGCGACGCAGGCGGCGTTGATCGCCTGCCGGGTCACCATGTTATCGGTGCAATCCAGTACCACATCGGCCTTCGTTACTTCATCCAGCAGGTTTTTTCCGCTTAAGCGTTGTTTCAGCGCAATCAGTTCAATCTGCGGGTTGAGGCGAGCCAGCCTCGCTCTGGCGGCGGTGGTTTTGGGCTGAGCGATATCATCGCTGGTGAACAGAATTTGCCGCTGCAGATTGCTGACGTGCACGTCGTCGTCGTCGGCCAGCGTCAGCGTGCCGACCCCGGCTCCGGCCAGATAGAGCGCAGCAGGGGAACCCAGCCCGCCGAGACCAACGATCAACACCCGGCTGGCCAGCAGCTTTTGCTGGCCTTCAATGGCGATATCCTCCAGCAGCAGCTGGCGGCTATAGCGCATAAAATCGCTGTCATTCATCACCCGCTCCCGCTATCCCGAGCAACTGTGCCGTGGCCTGCCGCCAGTCGGTAGCCTGAGTAATGGCGCTGACTACCGCAATACTGCCGACGCCGGTTGCCAGAACCGCCGGAGCGCGCTCAAGGCTGATTCCGCCAATCGCCACGGTGGGATAATCGCCCAGGCGCTGAATATGCTGCGCCAGCTGTTCCAGCCCCTGGGGAGCGGAAGGCATCTGCTTGGTTTGCGTCGGAAAAACGTGGCCGAGAGCGATGTAAGAAGGACGAGCCGCCAGCGCGATATCAATTTCCATATCGTCGTGAGTGGAAACACCAAGGCGCAGCCCGGCGTTACGGATGGCGCTAAGGTCAGTGGTTTCCAGATCTTCCTGGCCTAAATGCACGCCGTAAGCCTGATGTTTAATAGCCAGCCGCCAGTAATCATTGATAAACAGTCGCGCATCATATTTGCGTCCCAGGGCGATAGCGGCGGCCACATCCTCTTCGACTTCACTATCGCGTTTATCCTTAATGCGCAGCTGGATGGTGCGAACGCCCGCAGCCAGCAAGCGTTCGATCCACGTTACGCTATCGACGACCGGATAGAGTCCTAAACGGAATGGGACGGGTGGAAAATCGGGTTGATACATCAGGCTTCCTCCTTACGTAGATAGATTTCACTGCCGCGGGCGCGAAAGTTATCCGCCATATCGGCCATCCCCACTTCGATGGTCTGCACGGCGGCGTAGTTGCGAACTTCCTGGCTTATCTTCATTGAGCAAAATTTGGGGCCGCACATGGAGCAGAAGTGGGCCACTTTGCCGGACTCCTGCGGCAGGGTTTCGTCGTGGTAAGCGCGAGCGGTGAACGGATCGAGCGCCAGGTTAAACTGGTCTTCCCAGCGGAACTCGAAGCGTGCTTTCGACATGGCGTTATCGCGGATCTGCGCGCCGGGATGACCTTTGGCGAGGTCGGCAGCGTGGGCGGCAATTTTGTAAGTAATCAGGCCCTGCTTAACGTCTTCTTTATTCGGCAGGCCGAGGTGCTCTTTCGGCGTCACGTAGCAGAGCATCGCACAGCCGAACCAGCCGATCATGGCTGCGCCAATACCCGAGGTGAAATGGTCGTACCCCGGTGCAATATCGGTAGTTAGCGGACCTAAGGTATAGAAAGGCGCTTCGTGGCAGTGCTCCAGCTCTTCGGTCATATTGCGCTGAATCATCTGCATCGGCACATGGCCCGGGCCTTCGATCATCACCTGCACGTCATACTCCCAGGCGATTTTGGTTAGCTCGCCCAGCGTATGCAGTTCGGCAAACTGCGCTTCGTCGTTGGCATCCTGAATCGAGCCGGGACGCAGGCCATCACCTAATGAGAGCGAAACGTCATAGGCGGCGCAGATTTCGCAGATCTCACGAAAATGTTGATAGAGAAAGTTCTCTTTATGATGGGACAAGCACCATTTCGCCATGATGGAACCGCCGCGGGATACAATACCTGTCAGGCGCCGGGCGGTCATCGGCACATAGCGCAGCAGCACGCCGGCGTGAATGGTGAAGTAGTCGACCCCTTGTTCAGCCTGTTCCAGCAGCGTGTCGCGGAAGGATTCCCAGGTGAGATCTTCGGCGATCCCGTTGACCTTTTCTAACGCCTGGTAGATCGGCACGGTGCCGATCGGTACCGGACTATTGCGCAGGATCCACTCGCGGGTCTCGTGAATATAGCGGCCGGTAGAAAGGTCCATTACCGTATCCGCTCCCCAGCGCGTCGCCCACACCAGTTTCTCGACCTCTTCCTCAATCGACGAGGTGACCGCCGAGTTGCCGATATTGGCGTTAACCTTCACCAGGAAGTTGCGGCCAATAATCATCGGCTCAGATTCCGGATGATTAATATTGGCCGGAATAATCGCGCGCCCGGCGGCGACTTCAGCGCGTACAAATTCCGGGGTGATATTTTCCGGCAGTCGTGCGCCAAAGCCGACGCCCGGATGCTGCTGGCGCAGCACTTTGCCACGAATACGCTCGCGGCCCATATTCTCGCGAATAGCGATGAATTCCATCTCCGGCGTGACAATTCCCTGACGGGCGTAGTGCAGTTGAGTCACGCATTTACCGGCGATAGCGCGTCTGGGCGTTAACAGGCCGGTAAAGCGCAGCTCGTTGAGGCCCTCATCCGTCAGCCGCTGTTTGGTATACGCCGAACTGCGATCGCTGAGCTCTTCGCAGTCGCGACGCGCCTCAATCCACGGCAGGCGTAGTTTTGTCAGGCCCTGCTGAACGTTAATCGCGATATGCGGGTCGCCGTACGGGCCGGACGTGTCATAGACAGGAATGGCCTCGTTAGCTTCGTGCTGAGGATTATCTTTGCTGCCGCCGATAAGCGTCGGGCTCAGCTGAATTTCGCGCATCGGTACGCGAATATCTTCTTGCGAACCATGGATATAGATGCGCTGTGAATTGGGAAACGCGGTACCTTCCAGCGTGTCGATAAAGCGCTGAGCGTGTTCACGTTGCTCTCGACGCGTGAGTTTTGTTGTAGACATAGCTCATTCCGGTTAAACAGGATATGGCTTGCCAGACGACGGATGGAGTAACAGATGCGATCGGCCCTGAACAGGCTGATGCTAAATGCAGTTTACTCTTGTTCCCTTCGCAGGTATTAGCCTGATCAGGTTCCGCGGATCCCGAATTAACGGTCTCAGCCTTTTCCAGTGTGGAAAATAGGCACTCCGACAAGATGACATTCCCTCTCAGAAAGGGGGAATGTATGTAAACTACGCGTTAATGGCTCACAACTCAAGCGGTCGGCGCGATATTGTCGCTGATGCTATCTTTGCGACTATGGGCTACGGCGAGGGCGATCAGTTTGTCTTCCAGCGCAAAGCGCGCTTCCAGCGCTTCACCGATATCTGACAGCGCCTGCTGGAACTCAAGGTAGTTATCGTGATCGATGGCGTTTTCGAGGCAGGAGTCGTAATAATCCATAATCTGCTGGGTATTAGCCTGCAGCTGTGGATAAATCTTAGTCGCGGCTAAAAGTGGCGTATCGCCTTCCAATTCGCCGATAAAGCGTTCATAAATACTAAAATGGCCGGAGGAAAGGTAGTCCACCAGGCTTTGACAAAAATCATCCAGCGCTTTCTCATTAAGCCGCATAAATGATTCTTTGCCGGGCTTCAGGCCAACCAGGTTGTAGTAAGCCACGAGCAAATGCTTACGTACTTGTAGCCAGCGATCGACCAGTTTATTGCTGCCTCCAACACGTTCCGTCAGGTTTTCCAGCTGGTTTAACATGGTTGACTCCGCAAGTTTTTAAGAGAAACACGTTGCTCACCAAAATGTAAATTTAATGTTAAAAGTGCCAGTAAAATGAAGGTAGTGCAATAGATATGGATCGTATTATTGAAAAATTAGATCGCGGCTGGTGGATTGTCAGCCACGAACAGAAATTATGGTTACCTGGTGGGGAATTACCATATGGCGAAGCGGTAAATTTTAATCTTGCGGGACAACCCGGGCTGCGGATAGGGGAATGGCAGGGCGAACCGGTATGGCTGGTGCGTCAGGATCGTCGGCATGACATGGGATCGCTGCGCCAGGTGCTCGATCAGGATGCTGGTCTTTTCCAACTGGCGGGTCGAGGGATCCAGCTGGCGGAATTCTACCGTTCGCATAAATTCTGCGGCTACTGCGGGCATCCGATGCATCCCAGTAAAACCGAGTGGGCGATGCTGTGCAGCCATTGCCGCGAACGCTACTACCCGCAAATCGCACCGTGCATTATCGTCGCCATCCGCCGGGATGACACCATTCTGCTGGCGCAGCATACGCGCCATCGTAACGGCGTGCACACGGTGCTGGCCGGGTTTGTCGAGGTCGGAGAGACCCTGGAGCAGACCGTGGCCCGCGAGGTGATGGAGGAGAGCGGTATTAAGGTGAAAAACCTGCGCTACGTGACCTCCCAGCCCTGGCCGTTCCCGCAATCGCTGATGACCGCGTTTATGGCCGAGTACGATAGCGGCGAGATTGTCATCGACAAGAAAGAGCTGCTGGAGGCGGGATGGTATCGCTATGACGATCTGCCGCTTCTGCCGCCGCCGGGCACCGTGGCGCGCCGGCTGATTGAAGATACCGTGGCGATGTGTCGGGCAGAGTATGAGTGACATGTTACATACACTTTATCCTTCAAATTGCCTCTTTGTTGGCTGTTTTAACGTACCTCAACCACTTACTTGAGTAAGCTCCCGGGGTTCATTCAATTGCCGCCTCGATCCACTTTGAATGATTTTGTGTATAAACTTGGCGCATCAACGCTAAAGGAATGTAAAAATGACCGAACTGAAGAACGATCGCTATCTGCGCGCGCTGCTACGCCAGCCGGTTGATGTCACCCCGGTGTGGATGATGCGCCAGGCGGGCCGCTATTTACCGGAGTACAAAGCCACCCGTGCGCAAGCGGGGGACTTTATGTCGCTGTGTAAAAACGCTGAGCTGGCCTGTGAAGTGACGCTGCAGCCGCTGCGCCGCTATAAGCTCGACGCGGCCATTCTCTTCTCGGACATTCTCACTATCCCGGATGCCATGGGGCTGGGGCTCTATTTCGAAGCCGGAGAAGGTCCGCGTTTTACCTCGCCGATTACCTGTAAAGCGGATGTTGATAAATTACCGATCCCCGATCCGGAAGGTGAGCTTGGCTATGTGATGAACGCCGTGCGCACCATTCGCCGCGAACTGAAAGGCGAAGTGCCGCTGATCGGTTTTTCCGGTAGTCCATGGACGCTGGCGACCTATATGGTTGAAGGTGGAAGTAGCAAAGCGTTTACGGTGATCAAAAAAATGATGTATGCCGAGCCGCAGGCCCTGCATGCGCTGCTCGACAAGCTGGCGAAAAGCGTCACGCTGTATCTGAATGCGCAGATCAGAGCGGGCGCGCAGTCGGTGATGATTTTTGATACCTGGGGCGGCGTGCTGACCGGCCGGGATTATCAGCAGTTCTCGCTCTATTACATGCATAAAATCGTCGATGGTCTGCTGCGCGAAAACGATGGGCGCCGCGTGCCTGTGACACTGTTTACCAAAGGCGGCGGACAGTGGCTGGAAGCGATGGCGGAAACCGGCTGCGATGCGCTGGGCCTCGACTGGACCACCGATATCGCCGACGCCCGTCGCCGGGTCGGTCATAAAGTTGCCCTGCAGGGAAATATGGACCCCTCAATGCTGTATGCCCCTCCGGCGCGTATCGAAGAAGAAGTGGCGACGATTCTCGCCGGATTTGGTCAGGGTGAAGGGCATGTCTTTAATCTCGGACACGGAATTCATCAGGATGTCGACCCGGAACACGCGGGCGTATTTGTGGAGGCGGTGCACCGGCTGTCGGCGCAATACCACCGTTAAGGAGTGAATATGGATTTGGCAGCGCTACGCACCCAGCAGCTCAGCCTGGCGGCATCGGTAGAACGAGGCGATCGGTTCGAACAAGACCCACCAACGCTGATTGGCGGGGCGGATGTCGGATTTGAACAAGAGGGAGAGGTGACCCGGGCGGCGATGGTCCTGCTGAGCTATCCCTCTCTGGAGCTGGTGGAATATCAGATTGCGCGCGTCGCGACTACGATGCCCTATATTCCTGGTTTTCTCTCTTTTCGAGAAACTCCTGCGCTGCTGGCAGCGTGGGAGCAGCTTTCGCAAAAACCAAATCTCTTATTCGTTGATGGCCACGGGATTTCTCACCCGCGCCGCCTCGGTGTCGCCAGCCATTTTGGCCTGTTAGTGGATGTTCCTACTATCGGCGTAGCGAAAAAACGTCTGTGCGGTAAGTTTGAGCACCTGGGAGATGAGCCCGGCGCGCTGGCGCCATTGTTGGATAAAGGCGATCAGCTGGCGTGGGTCTTGCGCAGCAAAACGCGCTGTAATCCGCTGTTCGTCAGCACGGGACATCGCGTTGGTCTTGATAGCGCGTTGATGTGGGTGGAACGCTGCCTGAAAGGCTATCGTCTCCCTGAGCCGACGCGCTGGGCTGATGCGGTGGCATCCCGCCGTCCGGCATTTGTGCGTTGGCAAGCAAATCAGGACTGATTCAGGTACACTGCGGCTAATTTCTGACTTCGAGAATTCATCATGTTACAAAACCCGATTCACCTGCGTCTGGAGAAGCTGGATAGCTGGCAGCACGTGACTTTTATGGCCTGCCTGTGCGAGCGGATGTATCCCAACTACGCTATGTTCTGCCAGCAAACGGAGTTTGCCGATGGCCAGCTCTATCGCCGTATCCTCGATCTAATCTGGGAAACGCTGACGGTAAAAGACGCGAAGGTGAATTTCGACAGCCAGCTGGAAAAGCTGGAAGAGGCGATTCCGGCCGCAGATGATTACGATCTGTACGGCGTTTATCCGGCGATCGATGCCTGCGTTGCATTGAGTGAACTGATTCATTCACGGCTGAGCGGCGAAACCCTCGAACATGCCATCGAAGTCAGCAAGAGCTCGATCACTACCGTCGCAATGCTGGAAATGACTCAGGCTGGTCGCGAAATGACCGATGAAGAGCTCAAAGAAAACCCGGCTATTGAGCAAGAATGGGATATCCAGTGGGAGATTTTCCGTCTTCTGGCCGACTGTGAAGAACGCGATATTGAACTGATCAAAGGGCTGCGTGCAGACCTCCGCGAGGCCGGCGAAAGCAATATTGGTATAAATTTTCAGCAATGAGACCAGAAAACGTGATTTACCGCCTCAATTGTAGCGTCTGAAGGCTTCCATTCCGCCCCCCGTCTGGTCTACATTTGGAGGGCGAAAAAACGTGGCTATCGGTGCGTGTATGCAGGAGAGTGCTTTTCAGGCATTTCCGTCGCACTCGATGCTTAGCAAGCGATAAACACATTGTAAGGATAACTTATGAACAAGACTCAACTGATTGATGTAATTGCGGACAAAGCTGACCTGTCCAAAGCGCAGGCAAAAGCTGCTCTGGAATCTACCCTGGCTGCAATTACCGAGTCTCTGAAAGAAGGTGATGCTGTTCAACTGGTTGGTTTCGGTACCTTCAAAGTGAACCACCGCGCTGAGCGTACTGGCCGCAACCCGCAGACCGGTAAAGAAATCAAAATCGCCGCAGCTAACGTGCCGGCATTTGTTTCTGGTAAGGCTCTGAAAGACGCAGTTAAGTAAGACCGCGTGGCAGTGTACAGTTTTATTGAAGGGGCTTGTCGGCCCCTTTTGTCTATCTGGCGCCGCAAGCTGGCGCTGGTGGGCGTATTGCTGCTCACTGCCTGCAGCCATAACTCTTCTCTCCCGCCGTTTACCGCCAGCGGATATGCGGATAACCAGGGAGCGATGCGTATCTGGCGCAAAGATTCCGACGGTGAGGTGCATCTTCTTGCCGCCTTCAGTCCATGGCGTCACGGTAATACCTCGACCAGCGAGTACCGCTGGCAGGATGATCAGCTCGCGCTGATTGAACTCAACGTCTACGGCAAACCTCCGGAACATATTCGCGCCCGCTTTGATGCTCAGGGTGAGCTCAGCTTTATGCAGCGCGAAGTTGATGGCCAGAAGCAGCAGCTTTCCAGCGATCAGGTCGCGTTATATCGCTATCGGGCGGAACAGATACGCCAGACCAGCGATGCCCTGCGTCAGGGACGCGTTACGCTGCGTCAGGGGCGCTGGCATGCCAACAAGACGGTAACGACCTGCGAAGGTCAGACCGTGAAGCCTGACCTCGACACGTCGGCGCTCGCGCATATTGAACGCCGCCAGCGTCACTCATCCGTTGAGGTGAGCGTAGCGTGGCTGGAAGCGCCGGAAGGCTCTCAACTGCTGCTGGTGGCAAACGAAGACTTCTGTACCTGGCAGCCGACTGAAAAAAGCTTCTGAGCCTTACCAGTGGTTCATTCCCATATGACCGCCACCGCAGCCCCCACGTCCCATACCCTCGCCACGAGGAATACCTGCGTCAGCTAACGCGAGATCAAATTTAACCCGCTGCTGGGCCAGCTTCTGACCGAGAACTTCCATTTCCCCGGCGACGGATTCGATTTTTGCGCTGTCAGGCCTATCCGCGGTTAACAGCGCATTATATTCGTAGCGTTTTGATATGAGCTGCTGACGCAAAGCGCGGGTTTGTTCATAGAAATCATTATGCAGCTTCTGGGCAGTGGCCTGCTGGTCGGCCGTGAGCTGGCTATAGCCCTGGGGGCTCATAGCGTTACCGTTATTCCAGTGGTGCCTTGCCCAGGCTGAGCTACTGCCGAAAGTCAGGGCGGCGAGGGTAATCAGCGTTAGGGGAAGTTTTTTGTTCCGTCTCATAGTTTATTCTCCTGGCTTATGGTTACTGACTGATTTGCATCTTCCATGCCAGGAAGAAAAATCCGCAGGATGTAGGGGGGTAAGTGACTTCTGCAGGCGCAAGCGAGTAAAAATGACCCGCCGCATCCTTTACTGTGGGTCATTTTTACTCGATCGCCTTCCCGGTTTGTGCCCGAGGAGCGGTTAGATGAGGCGGAAAAATGGCATGATTTCTGCTGTGCTATGCGCTGTCTGAGGAAAGGGAGTTGTCATGAAGGTGATGCGGTTGTCTAAGGATTCCGTCGCCGTTGGGCTGAGCTGGTTGTTAACCGGCCTTATCTTGCTGCTGGTATGCCTGTTTTCCGCGTTAATCGTGCGCGACTATGGCCGTGAAAATGAAGCCGCACGCCAGACTATCCAGGAAAAGGGCAGCGTGCTGATTCGCGCTCTTGAGTCCGGAGCGCGCGTGGGGATGGGAATGCGTATGCATCATACCCAGCTGCAGGCATTGCTGGAGGAAATGGCCTGGCAGCCCGGCGTGCTGTGGTTCGCGGTGACGGATGAGCACGGTAAAATTATCGCCCATAGCGACCCGCGGCGAGTGGGGGAAGAGCTCTATTCTGCCAGCGCGATGCGTGAATATAATATCGGTCCCGAGGAGCGCTGGCGACGCCTTGAACAGCCAGAGCCAGCGTTAGAGGTCTATCGCCAGTTTCGCCCGCTCAACGGCGGTGGACATCATATGCGCATGATGATGCGCCGCGAATCAGCCGAACTGCGTACTCAGGTTCCCCAGTTCATTTTTATTGCTTTTGATACGCGTGAGCTGGATGCCAACCATGCCCGCAGCCTGCGTAATACGGTCATTATGCTCTGTGCTGCGGGCGTAGTGATGGCGGCAACGGTGCTGGCGCAGTTCTGGTTTCGCCGCTACCAGCGGTCGCGCAAGCTGCTGCAGGAGGCGACGGCGCGTAAAGAAAAACTGGCGGCGCTCGGTCATCTGGCCGCAGGCGTCGCCCATGAAATTCGCAACCCGCTCTCCTCCATTAAAGGGCTAGCGAAGTATTTCGCTGAACGCACCCCGCCCGATGGAGAAGCGCATCAGCTTGCTCAGGTGATGGCGAAAGAAGCCGATCGTCTGAACAGAGTCGTGAGCGAACTGCTGGAACTGGTGCGTCCGGCGCATTTAAAATATCAATCCATTGATCTGAATGAAGTGATTACCCATTCGCTTCAGCTGGTTAGCCAGGATGCTGCCAGCCGGGCAATAACCCTCCAGTTTACCGCCCAGCCCGCGCTAAGCCGCATTCAGGCCGATCCTGATCGTTTGAAACAGGTGCTGCTGAATCTTTATCTCAATGCCATCCACGCCATTGGCCGCGATGGCGTAATTACGGTGTCGGTGAGTGAATGTGGCGACGGGCGAGTGAAGGCAAGCGTTGCGGATAGCGGCAAGGGGATGACCGCGGAGCAGCTACAGGCCATCTTCACCCCGTACTTCACGACCAAGGCCGACGGTACCGGGCTGGGTCTGGCAGTGGTGCAGAACATTGTTGAGCAGCACGGCGGGACCATCTACGCTGAGAGCAGCCCCGGCAAGGGCGCGCTATTTACGCTCTATTTGCCGGTTAATGGGCAACAGAAGGATGAACAAGGATGAGTGGCGAGCAGGTCGATATTCTGGTGGTGGACGATGACATCAGCCACTGCACTATCTTACAGGCGTTATTACGGGGCTGGGGATACCGGGTTGTGCTGGCTCATAACGGTGTACAGGCGCTGGAGCAGGTGCGTGAGAAGGTGTTCGATCTGGTGCTTTGCGATATCCGCATGGCGGAGATGGACGGCATCGAAACGCTGAAAGAGATCAAGACTTTGAATCCGTCGATTCCCGTTCTGATCATGACCGCGTACTCCAGCGTCGATACCGCGGTGGAGGCGCTGAAGTCCGGCGCGCTCGACTACCTGATTAAGCCGCTGGACTTTGACAAGCTGCAGCAGACGCTGTCCGGGGCGTTAGCGCATACGCGTTTGAACGAGCCCCTCACCGCAGGTTCTCCTGCAAACCAGTTTGGCATGGTAGGCGATAGCCCGGCGATGCGGGCGTTGCTGAACAATATCGCCCTGGTTGCCCCTTCTGATGCGACGGTATTAATTCACGGCGAGTCGGGAACCGGTAAAGAGCTGGTCGCGCGAGCGCTGCACGCCAGCAGCGCTCGCAGCCGTAGACCGCTGGTGACCCTCAACTGTGCGGCGCTTAATGAATCACTGCTGGAGTCGGAGCTGTTTGGTCACGAGAAAGGTGCCTTTACCGGGGCGGACAAACGGCGAGAAGGGCGCTTTGTTGAAGCGGACGGCGGCACGCTCTTCCTGGACGAGATTGGCGATATTTCGCCCCTGATGCAGGTGCGCCTGCTGCGAGCCATTCAGGAACGCGAAGTGCAGCGCGTTGGCAGCAATCAGACTCTGTCGGTGGATGTGCGGCTAATTGCCGCTACCCACCGGGATCTAGCCGAAGAAGTCAGCGCCGGGCGTTTTCGCCAGGATCTATACTACCGCCTGAACGTCGTGACTATTGATATGCCGCCGCTACGCCAACGGCGGAAAGATATTCCTCAACTGGCGCGCTATTTCCTGCAACGTTACGCTGAGCGAAACCGCAAAGCGGTACAGGGATTTACTCCGCAGGCGATGGACTTACTGATTCACTATGCATGGCCGGGAAACATTCGCGAGCTGGAGAATGCGGTGGAGCGGGCGGTGGTCTTGCTGACCGGAGAGTATATTTCTGAACGCGAGCTGCCGCTGGCGATTGCCGGTACGCCGGTTGCGGACGTGCCGCACGGCGATGATGTTATTCAGCCGCTGGTGGAGGTAGAGAAAGAAGCGATCCTCGCGGCGCTCGAAAAAACGGGCGGCAACAAAACTGAAGCCGCCCGTCAGCTGGGCATTACGCGCAAAACGCTGCTGGCAAAACTCAGCCGTTAGCTGTTTTGCTCACGCTCAATCGCGCGCCAGCCGATGTCGTTACGACTAAAGCTGCCGTCCCAGCGGATATCGCTCATCAGGGCGTAAGCGCGATTTTGCGCTTCAGCGACGGTGCGGCCCAGCGCGGTAGCGCACAGCACCCGACCGCCGCTGGTCAAGACGCGATCGTCGTCAGCAAGTTTGGTTCCGGCGTGGAAGACCTTACCGTCAGCCGATTCTTCCAGCGGCAGGCCGTGGATCTCATCGCCGGTCTTGTAGCTGCCCGGATAGCCACCGGCGGCGATCACGACGCCCAGCGAGGCGCGCTCGTCCCATTCGGAAGTTTTCTCGTCCAGCTTACCGTCGCAGGCGGCGAGGCACAGATCCACCAGATCCGATTTCATGCGCAGCATGATCGGCTGGGTTTCCGGATCGCCAAAGCGACAGTTGAACTCAATAACCTTCGGATTGCCCTGTTTGTCGATCATCAGGCCCGCATAGAGGAAACCGGTGTAGGTGTTTCCTTCCGCTGCCATACCTTTTACGGTTGGCCAGATAATGCGTTCCATGGTGCGCTGATGAACTTCATCGGTTACCACCGGTGCCGGTGAGTAAGCGCCCATACCGCCAGTGTTAGGCCCGGTATCGCCGTTACCCACGCGTTTGTGATCCTGGCTGGTGGCCATCGGCAGCACGTGCTCGCCGTCGACCATCACGATAAAGCTTGCTTCTTCGCCGTCGAGAAACTCTTCAATGACGATGCGGTGTCCGGCGTCGCCAAAGGCGTTACCTGCCAGCATGTCGTGAACGGCGGCTTCCGCTTCTTCCAGCGTCATGGCGACAATCACGCCCTTGCCGGCGGCCAGGCCGTCGGCCTTGATAACGATGGGCGCGCCTTTCTCACGCAGGTACGCCAGCGCGGGCTCGACTTCGGTGAAGTTCTGGTATTCCGCCGTCGGAATGTTATGGCGGGCAAGAAAATCTTTAGTAAAGGCTTTGGAACCTTCCAGCTGCGCGGCGCCTTCGGTTGGACCGAAGATTTTCAGCCCGGCGGCGCGGAATGCATCCACCACGCCAATCACCAGCGGCGCTTCCGGGCCAACGATAGTCAGATCAATCTTCTCATTCTGAGCAAAAGCCAGCAGAGCAGGGATATCGGTGACGCCAATAGCCACATTTTGCAGCGCCGGTTCCAGCGCGGTGCCCGCGTTACCCGGGGCGACAAAAACGGTATCGACTTTTGGCGACTGCGCCGCTTTCCAGGCCAGGGCGTGCTCGCGGCCGCCGTTGCCAATAACTAATACTTTCATCGTCTGCTCCGTGAATTAATGGCGGAAGTGGCGCATGTCGGTGAAGATCATCGCGATACCGTGTTCATCGGCGGCGGCAATCACCTCTTCGTCGCGGATAGAACCGCCTGGCTGAATGACGCAGCTCACGCCAACGGCAGCGGCGGCATCAATACCGTCGCGGAACGGGAAGAAGGCGTCGGAGGCCATCGCCGAACCTTTCACTTCTAGTCCCTCATCACCGGCTTTAATCCCGGCGATTTTGGCTGAATAAACGCGGCTCATCTGGCCTGCGCCTATCCCAATGGTCATGTTCTCTTTGGCATAAACAATGGCGTTAGATTTTACGAATTTCGCCACTTTCCAGCAGAACAGCGCATCGCGCAGCTCCTGCTCGGTCGGCTGGCGTTTGGAAACCACGCGCAGTTCGCCTTCCGTGACCATACCCAGATCGCGATCCTGAACCAGCAGGCCGCCGTTAACGCGCTTGAAGTCCAGACCCGGCACGCGCTGAGTCCATTGTCCGCAGGTCAGGACGCGAACGTTTTGCTTAGCGGCAGTGATGTTCAGCGCTTCTTGTGTGGCAGACGGTGCGATGATCACTTCAACAAACTGACGGGAGATGATGGCCTGCGCGGTTTCGGCATCCAGTTCGCGGTTAAACGCGATGATGCCGCCAAACGCGGAGGTCGGGTCGGTTTTATATGCGCGATCGTAGGCATCAAGAATAGAAGTGCTTACCGCCACGCCGCACGGGTTAGCATGCTTCACGATAACGCAGGCCGGTTCGCTGAACTCTTTCACACACTCAAGCGCCGCGTCGGTATCGGCGATGTTGTTATAGGAGAGGGCTTTGCCCTGAACCTGCTGTGCGGTCGCTACAGAAGCTTCTTTAACCTCTTCTTCTATATAGAAGGCGGCCTGCTGGTGGCTGTTTTCGCCGTAGCGCATATCCTGCTTCTTAATGAAGTTCAGGTTCAGGGTACGCGGGAAACGGCCAGCGGCTTCTTTACTCTCGCCGTGATAGGCCGGCACCATGCTGCCAAAGTAGTTGGCAATCATGCTGTCATAGGCGGCGGTATGTTCGAATGCTTTAATGGCGAGATCGAAACGAGTATCCAGCGTCAGGGAGCCTTCGTTGGCATCCATCTCCTGGATAATGGCCTCGTAGTCGCTGCTCTTCACCACGATAGCGACGTCTTTATGGTTTTTTGCCGCAGAGCGCACCATGGTCGGGCCGCCGATATCAATGTTTTCTACCGCGTCTTCCAGAGAACAACCCTCGCGAGCAACGGTTTGAGCAAACGGATACAGGTTAACAACCACCATATCAATAGGCGCGATCCCGTGTTGCTCCATAATGCCGTCATCCTGGCCGCGACGGCCAAGAATACCGCCGTGGACCTTCGGATGCAGGGTTTTCACGCGTCCATCCATCATTTCCGGGAAACCGGTGTAGTCAGAGACTTCGGTCACCGGCAGGCCTTTATCTGCCAGCAGGCGAGCGGTGCCGCCGGTGGACAGCAGCTCGACACCACGAGCGGAAAGCGCCTGCGCGAATTCGACGATACCGGCCTTGTCAGAAACACTGAGCAGAGCGCGGCGGACTGGACGACGTTGTTGCATGGTATTAAATCCCCAGGATTTGAACATTACAGAGAGCGTTAGGTGAGTTTTTGTCTAAAAACTCACCTAACGCACCCAACCGGGCATCCTTGTTATAGCGCGGCATTGTAACGAAAACGTTTGCGCAACGCTCGCGAATTTTTATCTTTCTCTTTTTAGCCCCGAATGACGACTTATGATAGAGAGGCGAAATGGCCTTTCTTAGGGGGGCATCGTCCGCTATCTGTGGATAATTCTGTGTGTAACAGGGTATAAAGTGGGGTTTTGCTGGGGAATGCAGCAGTCAGTCATTTTTCTGCAATTTAACTATTGCGGATGCCCGGGAACTCCCTATAATGCGCTCCCACTGACCCGGCAGATGTGAATCACTTCACACAAACAGCCGGTCGGTTGAAGAGAAAAAATCCTGACATTCAGGGTTGACTCTGAAAGAGGAAAGCGTAATATACGCCACCTCGCAACGGTGAGCGAAAGCCGCGTTGCACTGCTCTTTAACAATTTATCAGACAATCTGTGTGGGCACTCAAAGTGACATGGATTCTTAACGTCTTCGGACGAAAAATGAATACCAAGTCTCAAAGAGTGAACACGTAATTCATTACGAAGTTTAATTCTGTGAGCATCAAACTTAAATTGAAGAGTTTGATCATGGCTCAGATTGAACGCTGGCGGCAGGCCTAACACATGCAAGTCGAACGGTAGCACAGAGAGCTTGCTCTCGGGTGACGAGTGGCGGACGGGTGAGTAATGTCTGGGAAACTGCCTGATGGAGGGGGATAACTACTGGAAACGGTAGCTAATACCGCATAACGTCGCAAGACCAAAGAGGGGGACCTTCGGGCCTCTTGCCATCAGATGTGCCCAGATGGGATTAGCTAGTAGGTGAGGTAACGGCTCACCTAGGCGACGATCCCTAGCTGGTCTGAGAGGATGACCAGCCACACTGGAACTGAGACACGGTCCAGACTCCTACGGGAGGCAGCAGTGGGGAATATTGCACAATGGGCGCAAGCCTGATGCAGCCATGCCGCGTGTATGAAGAAGGCCTTCGGGTTGTAAAGTACTTTCAGCGGGGAGGAAGGTGTTGTGGTTAATAACCGCAGCAATTGACGTTACCCGCAGAAGAAGCACCGGCTAACTCCGTGCCAGCAGCCGCGGTAATACGGAGGGTGCAAGCGTTAATCGGAATTACTGGGCGTAAAGCGCACGCAGGCGGTCTGTCAAGTCGGATGTGAAATCCCCGGGCTCAACCTGGGAACTGCATTCGAAACTGGCAGGCTGGAGTCTTGTAGAGGGGGGTAGAATTCCAGGTGTAGCGGTGAAATGCGTAGAGATCTGGAGGAATACCGGTGGCGAAGGCGGCCCCCTGGACAAAGACTGACGCTCAGGTGCGAAAGCGTGGGGAGCAAACAGGATTAGATACCCTGGTAGTCCACGCTGTAAACGATGTCGACTTGGAGGTTGTTCCCTTGAGGAGTGGCTTCCGGAGCTAACGCGTTAAGTCGACCGCCTGGGGAGTACGGCCGCAAGGTTAAAACTCAAATGAATTGACGGGGGCCCGCACAAGCGGTGGAGCATGTGGTTTAATTCGATGCAACGCGAAGAACCTTACCTGGTCTTGACATCCACAGAAGTTTTCAGAGATGAGAACGTGCCTTCGGGAACTGTGAGACAGGTGCTGCATGGCTGTCGTCAGCTCGTGTTGTGAAATGTTGGGTTAAGTCCCGCAACGAGCGCAACCCTTATCCTTTGTTGCCAGCGGTCCGGCCGGGAACTCAAAGGAGACTGCCAGTGATAAACTGGAGGAAGGTGGGGATGACGTCAAGTCATCATGGCCCTTACGACCAGGGCTACACACGTGCTACAATGGCATATACAAAGAGAAGCGACCTCGCGAGAGCAAGCGGACCTCATAAAGTATGTCGTAGTCCGGATTGGAGTCTGCAACTCGACTCCATGAAGTCGGAATCGCTAGTAATCGTGGATCAGAATGCCACGGTGAATACGTTCCCGGGCCTTGTACACACCGCCCGTCACACCATGGGAGTGGGTTGCAAAAGAAGTAGGTAGCTTAACCTTCGGGAGGGCGCTTACCACTTTGTGATTCATGACTGGGGTGAAGTCGTAACAAGGTAACCGTAGGGGAACCTGCGGTTGGATCACCTCCTTACCTGAAAGAACCTGCCTTTGTAGTGCTCACACAGATTGTTTGATAAATAATAAATTTCAAAATGTACTGTTAAGTACATTGTGAAATTTTGCTCTTTAAAAATCTGGATCAAGCTGAAAATTGAAACGACACACAGTTAAAGTGTGTTCGAGTCTCTCAAATTTTCGCAATCAGAAGTGAAACATCTTCGGGTTGTGAGGTTAAGCGACTAAGCGTACACGGTGGATGCCCTGGCAGTCAGAGGCGATGAAGGACGTGCTAATCTGCGAAAAGCGTCGGTAAGGTGATATGAACCGTTATAACCGGCGATGTCCGAATGGGGAAACCCAGTGCAATTCGTTGCACTATCGTTTGATGAATACATAGTCAAACGAGGCGAACCGGGGGAACTGAAACATCTAAGTACCCCGAGGAAAAGAAATCAACCGAGATTCCCCCAGTAGCGGCGAGCGAACGGGGAGCAGCCCGGAGTCTGAATCAGCGTGTGTGTTAGTGGAACGGTCTGGAAAGTCCGACGGTACAGGGTGATAGTCCCGTACACCAAAATGCACATGCTGTGAACTCGAAGAGTAGGGCGGGACACGTGGTATCCTGTCTGAATATGGGGGGACCATCCTCCAAGGCTAAATACTCCTGACTGACCGATAGTGAACCAGTACCGTGAGGGAAAGGCGAAAAGAACCCCGGCGAGGGGAGTGAAAAAGAACCTGAAACCGTGTACGTACAAGCAGTAGGAGCCTCCATGTGGGGTGACTGCGTACCTTTTGTATAATGGGTCAGCGACTTATATTCTGTAGCAAGGTTAACCGTATAGGGGAGCCGCAGGGAAACCGAGTCTTAACTGGGCGTTAAGTTGCAGGGTATAGACCCGAAACCCGGTGATCTAGCCATGGGCAGGTTGAAGGTTGGGTAACACTAACTGGAGGACCGAACCGACTAATGTTGAAAAATTAGCGGATGACTTGTGGCTGGGGGTGAAAGGCCAATCAAACCGGGAGATAGCTGGTTCTCCCCGAAAGCTATTTAGGTAGCGCCTCGTGAACTCATCTTCGGGGGTAGAGCACTGTTTCGGCTAGGGGGTCATCCCGACTTACCAACCCGATGCAAACTACGAATACCGAAGAATGTTATCACGGGAGACACACGGCGGGTGCTAACGTCCGTCGTGAAGAGGGAAACAACCCAGACCGCCAGCTAAGGTCCCAAAGTCATGGTTAAGTGGGAAACGATGTGGGAAGGCCCAGACAGCCAGGATGTTGGCTTAGAAGCAGCCATCATTTAAAGAAAGCGTAATAGCTCACTGGTCGAGTCGGCCTGCGCGGAAGATGTAACGGGGCTAAACCATGCACCGAAGCTGCGGCAGCGACACGATGTGTTGTTGGGTAGGGGAGCGTTCTGTAAGCCGTTGAAGGTGGCCTGTGAGGGCTGCTGGAGGTATCAGAAGTGCGAATGCTGACATAAGTAACGATAATGCGGGTGAAAAACCCGCACGCCGGAAGACCAAGGGTTCCTGTCCAACGTTAATCGGGGCAGGGTGAGTCGACCCCTAAGGCGAGGCCGAAAGGCGTAGTCGATGGGAAACAGGTTAATATTCCTGTACTTGGTGTTACTGCGAAGGGGGGACGGAGAAGGCTATGTTGGCCGGGCGACGGTTGTCCCGGTTTAAGCATGTAGGCGGAGGCTCAGGTAAATCCGAACCTTATTAACGCTGAGGTGTGATGACGAGGCACTACGGTGCTGAAGTGACAAATGCCCTGCTTCCAGGAAAAGCCTCTAAGCATCAGGTAACACGAAATCGTACCCCAAACCGACACAGGTGGCAGGTAGAGAATACCCAGGCGCTTGAGAGAACTCGGGTGAAGGAACTAGGCAAAATGGTGCCGTAACTGCGGGAGAAGGCACGCTTGATGGTAGGTGAAGTGACTTGCTCATGGAGCTGAACTCAGTCGAAGATACCAGCTGGCTGCAACTGTTTATTAAAAAACACAGCACTGTGCAAACACGAAAGTGGACGTATACGGTGTGACGCCTGCCCGGTGCCGGAAGGTTAATTGATGGGGTTATCCTCGCGGAGAAGCTCTTGATCGAAGCCCCGGTAAACGGCGGCCGTAACTATAACGGTCCTAAGGTAGCGAAATTCCTTGTCGGGTAAGTTCCGACCTGCACGAATGGCGTAATGATGGCCAGGCTGTCTCCACCCGAGACTCAGTGAAATTGAACTCGCTGTGAAGATGCAGTGTACCCGCGGCAAGACGGAAAGACCCCGTGAACCTTTACTATAGCTTGACACTGAACACTGGTCCTTGATGTGTAGGATAGGTGGGAGGCTTTGAAGTGTGGACGCCAGTCTGCATGGAGCCATCCTTGAAATACCACCCTTTAATGGCTGGTGTTCTAACGTGGGCCCGTAATCCGGGTTGCGGACAGTGTCTGGTGGGTAGTTTGACTGGGGCGGTCTCCTCCCAAAGCGTAACGGAGGAGCACGAAGGTCAGCTAATCCTGGTCGGACATCAGGAGGTTAGTGCAATGGCATAAGCTGGCTTGACTGCGAGCGTGACGGCGCGAGCAGGTGCGAAAGCAGGTCATAGTGATCCGGTGGTTCTGAATGGAAGGGCCATCGCTCAACGGATAAAAGGTACTCCGGGGATAACAGGCTGATACCGCCCAAGAGTTCATATCGACGGCGGTGTTTGGCACCTCGATGTCGGCTCATCACATCCTGGGGCTGAAGTAGGTCCCAAGGGTATGGCTGTTCGCCATTTAAAGTGGTACGCGAGCTGGGTTTAGAACGTCGTGAGACAGTTCGGTCCCTATCTGCCGTGGGCGCTGGAGAATTGAGGGGGGCTGCTCCTAGTACGAGAGGACCGGAGTGGACGCATCACTGGTGTTCGGGTTGTCATGCCAATGGCATTGCCCGGTAGCTAAATGCGGAAGAGATAAGTGCTGAAAGCATCTAAGCACGAAACTTGCCCCGAGATGAGTTCTCCCTGACTCCTTGAGAGTCCTGAAGGAACGTTGAAGACGACGACGTTGATAGGCCGGGTGTGTAAGCGCAGCGATGCGTTGAGCTAACCGGTACTAATGAACCGTGAGGCTTAACCTTACAACGCCGAAGATGTTTTGGCGGATTTGAGAGACGATTTTCAGCAATGATTCAGAGTTGAGTACGCAATAATTTGCGCAGCAGCAAGGCGACAAGCGAAGGAAAGGCAGGAGCATACTGAAGTATGTGACTGGCTTTGCGAGCGCGGGCAACGCAGCTGATGCGATAAAGAATTGCGTACTGAGCACAAAGAATTTGCCTGGCGGCAACAGCGCGGTGGTCCCACCTGACCCCATGCCGAACTCAGAAGTGAAACGCCGTAGCGCCGATGGTAGTGTGGGGTCTCCCCATGTGAGAGTAGGGAACTGCCAGGCATCAAACCAGTGAAGAGCCCATCCTGACGGATGGGCTTTTTGCGTTTTTGTCGTCTGAAACTGCCGGAGATGGGGTTTCCCTCACATCCGGCCCGTATCTTACTCATGTACCAAATTCAATAACGGATACGGTTTTCCCAGATCGTCCGTCTCAGAACGTCCTGTCACTTTAAAACCCATTCTCTTATAAAACCCGACCGCCTGTTCATTCTGCTCGTTAACGTTGGTCGTCAGTCTGGGCGCTAACGTCAAGGCGTGTTTAATCAACAGCTTACCCACGCCACAGCCGCGAACGGCAGGATCAACAAATAACGCATCCATATGTTCCCCCGTTAGAAGCATAAAGGCGACAGGCTCATCTTTCTCCGTTACTGCCACCCAGAGCGGCGCTTCGGGTAAAAACGAGCTCACCAGCTTTTCAAGCTCCGCTCTGTACTCTTTCGACAGGAAATCGTGCGTTGCATCGACCGATCGGCACCAAATCTCAATCAGCTTTTTCCCTTCATCATGCCGTGAACGACGGATACTAATAACCATATTTGCTCCTTTTATTTGTTCTTATATTCTAACGTAAATATCGCCGTGAAATTTTTTCACCCTGCACATGCAGGCTCGACATTCGCTTTATTCCTGGGTATCTTCAGCTATCTGGATGTCTAAACGTTTATACGTATGCTATGAGGTAATAAAGTTATGCCAATTCGGGTGCAGGACGAGCTACCGGCCGTCAATTTCTTGCGTAATGAAAACGTCTTTGTAATGACGACGACTCGCGCGACGACTCAGGAAATCCGCCCGCTGAAGGTGCTTATTCTTAATCTGATGCCGAAGAAGATCGAGACGGAGAATCAGTTTCTGCGTCTGCTTTCCAATTCGCCATTACAGCTTGATATCCAGCTGCTGCGCATCGATGCGCGTGAATCGCGCAATACCCCAGCCGAACATCTGAACAATTTCTACTGCAACTTTGAAGATGTTTGCGATCAGAACTTTGATGGCCTGATTGTTACCGGTGCACCTTTAGGATTGGTTGAGTTTAATGATGTTGCCTACTGGCCGCAGATTAAACAGGTACTGGAATGGGCTAAAGATCATGTCACCTCAACGCTGTTTGTCTGTTGGGCGGTACAGGCCGCCCTCAATATCCTCTACGGTATTCCTAAACAGACCCGCTCAGAAAAGATTTCAGGTGTATATGAACACCATATCCTGCAACCCCATGCTTTGTTAACCCGCGGCTTTGACGATAGCTTTCTTGCACCGCATTCGCGCTATGCTGATTTCCCGGCAGCACTGATTCGCGACTACACCGATCTGGAGATTCTGGCGGAGACGGAAGAGGGTGATGCCTACCTGTTCGCCAGCAAAGATAAGCGTATCGCCTTCGTGACCGGCCATCCGGAATATGATGCCAATACTCTGGCCTGCGAGTTTTTCCGCGATGTGGAAGCGGGAATCGATCCGCAGATTCCGCATAACTATTTTCCGCAAAACGATCCGCAGAACAAACCGCGAGCCACCTGGCGCAGCCATGGTAATCTGCTGTTTATCAACTGGCTGAATTATTACGTCTATCAGATAACGCCATACGATCTACGTCATATGAATCCAACGCTGGATTAATCTTCTACATAACGCGATCCTAAAGCGTTTCAGCATTTTGCCTCTGGCACCTTCGGGTGCTTTTTTATTTCCGAAACGCAGCTCATATTGTAATTAAACTTTATTTATATTGTTATCAATGGGTTAATTTATAATTAAATTAAAAATGGAAATTGTTTTTGATTTTGAAAAATAAATGCGTAGTCTTAATTGTGCTGAACGAAAACCACACAACGATCTAACGTTCGCGCCAACTGGATCAACCAAGAGGAGCAGCATATGACGCAGCAGGCGACAATTACTGACGAACTGGCTTTTAGTCAGCCATATGGCGAGCAGGAGAAGCAAATTTTAACGCCTGAGGCAGTAGAATTTCTTACCGAACTGGTGAGCCGCTTCACGCCTGAGCGCAACAAACTACTGGCGGCACGCATCCAGCAGCAGCAGGAAATTGATGACGGAAAGCTTCCTGATTTTATTGCGGAAACAGCTTCCATTCGTAATGGTGACTGGAAGATCCGCGGTATCCCGCAGGATTTACAGGATCGCCGGGTAGAAATTACCGGCCCGGTTGAGCGCAAGATGGTTATTAATGCGCTGAATGCGAACGTGAAAGTCTTTATGGCGGATTTCGAAGACTCGCTGGCTCCTGAATGGAGCAAAGTCATCGATGGGCAGATCAACCTGCGCGATGCGGTGAACGGCACCATTAGCTACACCAATGAGGCAGGCAAGATTTATCAGCTCAAGCCGAACCCGGCATTATTGATCTGCCGAGTGCGCGGTCTGCATTTGCCGGAAAAACACGTAACGTGGCGCAGAGAAGCCATCCCTGGCAGCCTGTTCGACTTTGCTCTCTATTTTTTCCACAACTACAAAGCGCTGCTGGAAAAAGGTAGCGGACCCTATTTCTATCTGCCAAAGACCCAGGCCTGGCAGGAAGCGGCGTGGTGGAGCGATGTCTTTAGCTTTACGGAAGATCGTTTTGAGCTGCCGCGCGGCACCATCAAAGCCACGTTGCTGATTGAAACGCTGCCCGCCGTATTCCAAATGGACGAAATCCTGCACGCCCTGCGCGACCATATTGTTGGCCTGAACTGCGGACGCTGGGACTACATCTTCAGCTATATCAAAACGCTGAAGAATCACCCGGACCGGGTTCTGCCGGACCGTCAGGTGGTGACGATGGACAAGCCTTTCCTGAGTGCCTATTCGCGGCTGCTGATTAAGACCTGCCACAAGCGCGGTGCGTTTGCGATGGGCGGCATGGCGGCATTTATCCCCAGCAAAGATGCTGAGCGAAACAATCAGGTTTTGAACAAGGTAAAAGCGGACAAATCGCTGGAAGCCAATAATGGTCATGATGGCACCTGGATCGCGCATCCGGGGCTGGCGGATACCGCGATGGCGGTCTTCAACGAAGTGCTGGGCGAGAAGAAAAACCAGCTATTTGTGACTCGTGATAACGATGCGCCGATTACCGCCGAGCAGCTGCTGGCTCCCTGCGAAGGCGAACGAACCGAAGAGGGTATGCGCGCCAATATTCGCGTGGCGGTACAGTACATCGAGGCCTGGATCTCTGGTAATGGCTGCGTGCCGATTTACGGCCTGATGGAAGATGCGGCAACGGCCGAGATCTCCCGCACTTCCATCTGGCAATGGATCCATCATGAGAAAACCCTTAGTAACGGCACTCCGGTAACTAAAGCGCTGTTCCGCCAGTGGCTGGCCGAAGAGATGCAGGTGATTCAGGATGAACTAGGCGAGCACCGTTTCAGCAGCGGACGTTTTGATGAAGCCGCTCGTCTGATGGAACAGATCACCACTTCTGATGAACTTATCGATTTCTTAACTCTGCCGGGTTACCGCCTGCTGGCCTAAATTACCCACAATTCACCCTATGGAGCATCTGCACATGAAAACTCGTACCCAACAAATCGAAGAATTAAACAAAGAGTGGACTCAACCGCGCTGGGAAGGCATTGAACGCCCATACAGCGCCGAAGATGTGGTGAAACTACGCGGCTCGGTTAACCCGGAATGTACCCTGGCGCAGCTTGGTGCGGCAAAGATGTGGCGACTGCTGCACGGTGAAGCGAAAAAAGGTTACGTCAACAGCCTGGGGGCGCTGACCGGTGGGCAGGCTCTGCAGCAGGCGAAGGCGGGCATTGAAGCGATTTACCTTTCAGGCTGGCAGGTGGCGGCTGATGCCAACCTGGCCTCCAGCATGTATCCGGATCAATCGCTCTATCCGGCTAACTCGGTACCGGCGGTTGTCGATCGGATCAACAATACCTTCCGCCGCGCGGATCAGATCCAGTGGTCTGCGGGCATTGAACCGAACGATCCGCGCTATACCGATTACTTCCTGCCGATCGTCGCCGACGCTGAGGCGGGGTTTGGCGGCGTTCTTAATGCGTTTGAGCTAATGAAATCGATGATTGAGGCTGGTGCAGCGGCCGTACACTTCGAAGATCAGCTGGCATCGGTGAAAAAGTGCGGCCATATGGGCGGCAAAGTGTTGGTACCCACGCAGGAGGCGATTCAGAAGCTGGTTGCCGCGCGTCTGGCAGCAGACGTTATGGGCGTGCCAACGCTGGTTATCGCCCGCACTGATGCTGATGCGGCGGATTTAATTACTTCCGATTGCGACCCGTACGATCGCCAGTTCATCACCGGGGAGCGTACCAGCGAAGGTTTTTTCCGTACCCATGCCGGTATCGAACAGGCGATCAGCCGCGGGCTGGCCTACGCGCCGTATGCCGACCTGGTGTGGTGTGAAACCTCCACCCCGGACCTGGAGCTGGCGCAGCGCTTTGCCGACGCGATTCACGCGAAATATCCGGGCAAATTGCTGGCTTACAACTGCTCGCCGTCGTTTAACTGGCAGAAAAAGCTGGATGATAAAACCATCGCCAGCTTCCAGCAGCGGCTGTCGGATATGGGCTACAAGTATCAGTTCATCACCCTGGCCGGTATCCACAGTATGTGGTTCAACATGTTCGACCTGGCGCACGCCTACGCCCAGGGAGAAGGTATGAAGCACTATGTTGAGAAGGTCCAGCAGCCGGAGTTCGCGGCGGCGAAAGATGGCTACACCTTTGTTTCTCATCAGCAGGAGGTCGGCACCGGCTACTTCGACAAGGTCACCACCATTATCCAGGGCGGAGCCTCGTCAGTAACGGCGTTAACCGGTTCAACAGAAGAAGCTCAGTTCTGATAATTTCCCCCTCTCCCTCTCTCCGGGGGGAGAGGGATGGGTGAGGGGGGAAGATATGACGCGTGGCCTGGAATTATTGATTGCTCAAACTATCTTGCAGGGTTTTGACGCCCAGTACGGGCGTTTTCTTGAAGTGACATCCGGTGCCCAGCAGCGCTTTGAACAGGCTGACTGGCATGCCGTCCAGCAGGCAATGAAGCAGCGTATTCATCTCTACGATCACCACGTCGGCCTCGTTGTCGAACAGCTGCGTTGTATTACCGATGGCAAAAATACCGATAGCGATTTTTTGCTGCGGGTGAAAGAACACTATACCCGCCTGCTGCCTGATTACCCTCGCTTTGAAATTGCGGAGAGCTTTTTCAACTCCGTCTATTGCCGGCTGTTTGACCACCGCTCGCTGACTCCCGAGCGGCTGTTTATTTTCAGTTCGCAGCCAGAGCGGCGTTTACGCTCTATTTCACGTCCGCTGAGCAAGGATTTCTTTCCAGAGCACGGCTGGGAGCCTCTGCTACGCAAGGTGTTATCCGACCTTCCTCTTCGTCTACCGTGGCAAAACAGGGCGCGCGATATTGGTTATATTACCGCTTGTCTGCAGGAAGCGCTCGGCAGCGAGCTGCTCTCCCGGTCGCACCTGCAGGTGGCGAATGAACTCTTTTATCGTAATAAGGCGGCCTGGCTGGTAGCTAAGCTTGTCACGCCCATGGCGACGCTGCCTTTTCTTCTGCCAATTCATCGTACCGATGAAGGTGAGCTGTTCATTGACGCCTGCCTGACTACCCATGCTGAAGCGAGCATCGTTTTTGGCTTCGCCCGCTCCTATTTTATGGTTTATGCGCCGCTGCCCGGCGCGTTGGTCGAGTGGTTGCGCGAGATTCTGCCGGGTAAAACCACCGCTGAACTGTACATGGCGATTGGCTGTCAGAAACACGCGAAAACGGAGAGCTATCGCGAATACCTGCACTATATTTCCCACAGCGATGAGCAGTTTATAGAAGCTCCGGGGATCCGCGGGATGGTGATGCTGGTGTTTACTTTGCCCGGATTTGACCGGGTTTTTAAGGTGATTAAAGACCGCTTTGCGCCGCAAAAGGAGATGACCGCCGCTCACGTACGCGCCTGCTATCAGCTGGTTAAAGAGCACGATCGCGTGGGGAGAATGGCGGATACCCAGGAGTTTGAAAACTTTGTGCTGGATAAACGGCAAATTGCGCCTGAACTCATGGCCCTGCTACAAACCGAGGCCGGAGAGAAAATCACCGACCTCGGCGATCGGATCGCCATCAGCCATCTCTATATCGAGCGCCGGATGGTGCCGCTTAATATCTGGCTGGAGCAGGTGGATGGCCAGGCGCTACGCGATGCGGTAGAGGAGTACGGTAACGCGATTCGTCAGCTGGCTGCTGCCAATATTTTTCCCGGCGATATGCTATTTAAAAACTTTGGCGTTACGCGTCATGGTCGGGTGGTGTTTTACGATTACGATGAAATTTGCTACATGACGGAAGTGAATTTCCGCGAAATACCACCAGCGCGTTATCCGGAAGATGAGCTGGCCAGCGAGCCCTGGTACAGCGTCTCGCCGGGAGATGTTTTTCCGGAAGAGTTTCGCCACTGGCTGTGCGCTGACCCGCGCATCGGACCGCTATTTGAAGAGATGCATGCCGATCTGCTGCGCGCCGACTACTGGCGGGAGCTACAAACGCGCATTCGCAACGGCCATGTGGAAGACGTTTACGCCTATCGCCGCCGCCAGCGCTTTTGCGTGCGCTATGGCAACCTGCAGCAGGCGGGATAAACAGGTAAGTCTGGTTCAGGCCACTTCAATAACGGCAAATTCTTCGTACACCAGCTCCATATCCGGCGCCCAGGTGCCTTCGCGTTCAAAAAACGCCCGATGCGCGGATTGCCAGTAAGCGAGGCTCAAATCACCTTCGCCTTCCAGCGCGGCCAGCTCTGCGCTCATTTCGTTAAATCGGATGAGCCTGAGCGCCATGGTGCGTATCACGCATACGGCTTTGCCCTGGCCGTCCAGCACAATGTGGTATGCTCCCGGCGTCACGGGCGGCTGTTCTTGCTGATAGCTGGCAAGCGAGCAGCAGGTGCCGCGCTTTTTCCCGGCGACAACCAGAGCTGCCAGCTCGTCGGCCAGCGGCGGTGAATCGCCGAATGACCAGCAGAAAGCGGAAGGGTATTTATCCTGCCAGTATGATTTCAGATCGCTCAATTATCGTACTCCACCATATGCCAGCGTCACTTCTTTCGCCGCCTTGATCACCATCGCACCGAACTCGGTGACGCGGTCATCGGTAATGCGGGAAACAGGCCCGGAGATAGAGATGGCGGCAAACGGTTCACGATGTTCGTCATAAATGCATGACGCTACGCAGCGCAGGCCAAGAGCGTGCTCTTCGTCATCAAACGAGTAGCCGCGCTTACGCGTCTGGGCCAAATCTTCTTTCAGATGCACCGGTGATACCAGCGTGGCGTGGGTATAAGCATGCAGACCTTTACGGTGCAGCAGGCCGGTAACCTGTTCTTCGCTCAGCTGCGACAGAAACGCTTTCCCCGCGCCGGAGGCGTGCATTGGCAGCTTACCGCCAATCGGCGCCGACATACGCATCAGCTGCGTGCACTGTACCTGGTCGATAATAATCGCCTGGTGGTCGCTCTGATCCAGCACCGCAAGATTGACCGTCTCGCCGGAGTCTTCCATCAGTTGTCGCAGAATGGGGTGGACGATCGCTAACAGATTACGGCTTTGCAGAAAGCTGCTGCCGACGATAAAAGCATGCGCCCCTACCGACCAGTGTCCCAGCTCTCCGACCTGACGAACGAAACCCAGCTGCTGCATGGTCGTCAGTAAGCGGTGAGTCGTTGAATTAGGTAAACCGGCCTGCTGGGCTAGTTCGGTCAGCGCTACGCTGCCGTGAGCCTCTGAAATCCATTCGAGCAGCTTCAGTCCGCGGGTCAGGGACTGAACTTGTCCGCCAGCCGGAGCGGCGGCGGGAGAGGCAGGTTTTCTGCCGCGTTTTGCGGGTGCGGGGGTCGCCATCGCGGACTCCTTTTTTCTGTATCGTGGAAATGATTTTCGTTTTATTTGGCGATAATGCAATCACTACCAGACTCATCGGATGAGTGAAGCTGAACATGTCTCATCTTGCCCGCTGTTCTCTTTTCCACCCTTCAGGTTTATGCGAGTATGCTTTGTTGGCCTTTTTTCGGTCTGGTTGAGCGTTGTCGGGAGCGAGTGTGAGCAGCAAAGTTGAGCAACTGCATCAGCAGTTAAAAGAACGTATTCTGGTTCTGGATGGGGGCATGGGCACCATGATCCAGAGCTATCGTCTGAGTGAGCAGGACTTCCGCGGCGAACGCTTTGCCGACTGGCCGTGCGACCTGAAGGGCAACAACGACCTGCTGGTTCTCAGCAAGCCTGAAGTGATAAGCGCTATCCACGATGCCTATTTTGCGGCCGGGGCGGATATCATTGAAACCAACACCTTTAACTCGACGACTATCGCGATGGCGGATTACCAGATGGAATCCCTGTCGGCGGAAATCAATTTTGCGGCGGCGAAACTGGCCCGCGCCAGCGCTGATGCCTGGATCGCCCGTACGCCGGAAAAACCGCGCTACGTGGCAGGCGTACTCGGCCCCACTAACCGCACTGCGTCTATTTCCCCGGACGTCAACGACCCGGCCTTTCGCAACATCACTTTCGACGGGCTGGTGGAAGCCTATCGTGAATCCACCAAAGCGCTGGTGGAAGGCGGAGCGGACCTGATCCTGATTGAGACGGTATTTGATACTCTCAACGCCAAAGCAGCGATCTTTGCGGTCAAAGAGGAGTTTGAAGCGCTGGGAGTGGATCTGCCGATTATGATTTCCGGCACTATCACCGACGCCTCCGGACGCACGCTTTCCGGCCAGACCACCGAAGCCTTTTATAACTCCTTGCGCCACGCCGATGCGCTAACATTTGGCCTTAACTGCGCGTTAGGGCCCGACGAGCTGCGCCAGTACGTACAGGAGCTGTCGCGCATCGCCGAATGTTACGTCACCGCCCACCCGAACGCTGGTCTGCCGAACGCCTTTGGTGAATACGATCTGGACGCCGACACGATGGCGGCGCAGATTCGCGAATGGGCTGAGGCCGGCTTCCTGAATATCGTTGGCGGCTGCTGCGGTACCACGCCGGAACATATCGCCGCCATGAGCCGCGCGGTGGCCGGTCTGCCGCCGCGCCGGCTGCCGGACATCCCCGTCGCCTGCCGTCTTTCCGGCCTTGAGCCACTGAATATCGGCGATGACAGCCTGTTTGTGAACGTTGGCGAACGCACCAACGTTACCGGCTCGGCGAAATTTAAGCGCCTGATTAAAGAAGAAAAATATAACGAAGCGCTGGATGTGGCGCGTCAGCAGGTGGAAAGCGGCGCGCAGATTATCGATATCAATATGGATGAGGGGATGCTCGACGCCGAAGCGGCGATGACGCGCTTCCTCAACCTGATTGCCGGTGAGCCGGATATCGCCCGCGTGCCGATTATGATCGACTCCTCGAAATGGGAGGTTATCGAAAAGGGGCTGAAGTGCATTCAGGGTAAAGGCATCGTTAACTCCATCTCGATGAAAGAGGGCGTTGAGCCATTTATCCATCATGCGAAAAAGGTGCGCCGCTACGGTGCCGCCGTGGTGGTGATGGCCTTCGACGAAGTGGGCCAGGCCGATACCCGTGAACGTAAAATTGAAATTTGCCGTCGGGCGTACAAAATTCTCACCGAAGAAGTGGGCTTCCCACCGGAAGACATTATCTTTGACCCGAATATTTTCGCCGTGGCGACCGGCATTGAAGAGCACAACAACTACGCCCAGGATTTTATCGGCGCCTGTGAAGATATCAAACGCGAGCTGCCGCACGCGCTGATTTCCGGCGGCGTCTCTAACGTGTCGTTCTCATTCCGCGGTAATGACCCGGTGCGCGAGGCGATCCACGCGGTATTCCTCTACTACGCCATCCGTAACGGCATGGATATGGGGATCGTCAACGCCGGCCAGCTGGCGATTTACGACGATCTTCCTGCCGAGCTGCGCGACGCGGTTGAAGATGTGATTCTCAACCGCCGCGATGACGGCACCGAACGCCTGCTCGACCTGGCGGAGAAATACCGGGGCAGTAAAACCGACGATACCGCCAACGCCCAGCAGGCGGAATGGCGCAGCTGGGATGTCAAAAAACGCCTCGAATATTCGCTGGTTAAGGGTATTACCGAATTTATCGAACTGGATACCGAAGAAGCCCGCCAGCAGGCCGCGCGTCCAATTGAGGTCATCGAAGGCCCGCTGATGGACGGTATGAACGTGGTCGGCGACCTGTTCGGCGAAGGGAAAATGTTCCTGCCGCAGGTGGTGAAATCCGCCCGCGTAATGAAGCAGGCGGTGGCCTACCTCGAACCCTATATTGAGGCCAGCAAAGAGAAAGGTTCCAGCAACGGCAAGATGGTCATCGCCACCGTGAAGGGTGACGTTCACGATATCGGCAAGAATATTGTCGGCGTCGTGCTGCAGTGTAATAACTATGAAATCGTCGATCTCGGCGTGATGGTACCTGCGGATAAAATCCTGAAAACCGCCCGCGAAGTGAACGCTGACCTGATTGGGCTTTCCGGGTTAATCACTCCGTCGCTGGATGAAATGGTCAACGTGGCGAAGGAGATGGAGCGTCAGGGCTTTACTATTCCGCTGCTGATCGGCGGCGCAACCACCTCGAAAGCGCATACGGCGGTTAAAATCGAGCAGAACTACAGCGGCCCGACGGTCTACGTGCAGAACGCCTCGCGTACAGTAGGCGTGGTGGCTGCATTGCTCTCCGATACTCAGCGTGATGATTTTGTCGCCCGCACCCGCAAAGAGTATGAAACCGTGCGTATCCAGCACGGGCGCAAAAAACCGCGTACCCCGCCGGTAACGCTGGAGGCCGCGCGCGATAACGATCTGGCTTTTGACTGGGCAAGCTATACGCCGCCGGTGGCCCATCGTCTGGGCGTACAGGAAGTGGAAGCCAGTATCGAAACCCTGCGTAACTACATTGACTGGACGCCGTTCTTTATGACCTGGTCGCTGGCCGGGAAATATCCGCGGATCCTTGAAGACGAAGTGGTCGGCGTTGAGGCGCAGCGTCTGTTCAAAGATGCTAACGATCTGCTGGATAAGCTGAGCGCAGAGAAAGCGCTTAATCCACGCGGCGTGGTGGGGCTGTTCCCGGCCAACCGCGTCGGCGATGACATAGAAATCTATCGCGATGAAACCCGCACTCACGTGCTGACGGTGGGGCATCATCTGCGCCAGCAGACCGAGAAAGTCGGCTTTGCCAACTACTGCCTGGCGGATTTTGTCGCGCCGAAGCTGTCGGGGAAGGCGGACTATATCGGCGCCTTTGCGGTGACCGGCGGCCTTGAGGAGGATGCGCTGGCCGATGCCTGGGAGGCGCAGCACGATGACTACAACAAGATTATGGTGAAGGCGATTGCCGACCGTCTGGCGGAAGCCTTCGCCGAGTATCTGCATGAGCGAGTGCGTAAGGTTTACTGGGGCTACGCGGCGAACGAAAACCTCAGTAACGAAGAGCTGATCCGCGAAAATTATCAAGGGATTCGCCCGGCTCCGGGGTATCCGGCATGTCCGGAACATACCGAAAAGGCGACTATCTGGGAACTGCTGGAGGTGGAAAAACACACCGGCATGAAGCTGACAGAATCCTTTGCTATGTGGCCCGGCGCCTCGGTTTCCGGCTGGTACTTCAGCCATCCGGACAGCAAGTACTTTGCGGTAGCGCAAATTCAGCGCGATCAGGTGGAGGACTACGCGTTACGAAAAGGAATGAGCGTGGCGGAAGTAGAGCGCTGGCTGGCGCCGAACCTCGGTTACGATGCCGACTGATACACCAACCGTTATCTTTCCTTACAACTAACAGGGCGCTCAATGAGCGCCCTGTCTCTTTATTGAGCGTAAACCCTTATACTTAAGAGCTTGAGATCGTTATGGGCCGGATAAGCGAAACGCCATCCTGCTTGTAACGGTTTATGAGTTCGGGAACGAATAAATATAAGGAGAAGCTGATTCCGTGTTAACTCTGCTACACCTGTTGTCCGCCGTCGCTCTGCTGGTGTGGGGCACCCATATCGTCCGTACCGGGGTGATGCGCGTTTACGGCGCCCGTCTGCGCAGCGTACTGAGCAGCAGCGTAGAGAAAAAACCGCTCGCCTTCTGCGCGGGTATCGGCGTCACCGCGCTGGTCCAGAGCAGCAACGCCACCACCATGCTGGTTACCTCTTTTGTCGCTCAGGATCTGGTGGCGCTGGCTCCTGCGCTGGTGATGGTGCTGGGTGCCGATGTGGGGACTGCGCTGATGGCGAGGGTGCTGACCTTCGATCTGTCATGGCTTTCACCGCTGCTGATTTTTATTGGCGTGATTTTCTTTCTCGGGCGCAAGCAGACGCGCGCGGGTCAACTCGGGCGCGTGGGCATTGGCCTGGGATTGATTCTGCTGGCGCTGGAGCTGATCGTACAGGCGGTACATCCCATTACCCAGGCCAACGGTGTGCAGGTAATTTTTGCCTCGCTGACCGGCGATATTATGCTGGATGCGCTGATCGGTGCGGTGTTTGCCATCATCAGCTATTCAAGCCTGGCGGCGGTGCTGCTGACCGCTACGTTAACCGCGACCGGCGTGATTTCCTTTCCGGTGGCGCTATGTCTGGTGATTGGCGCTAACCTCGGTTCCGGACTGCTGGCGATGCTAAACAACAGCGGCGCCAATGCCGCCGCGCGTCGCGTTGCGCTCGGCAGCCTGCTGTTTAAGCTGGTGGGAAGCCTGATTATCCTGCCGTTTGTCCATCTGTTGGCAAACGTCATGGATGATCTCCCACTGCAAAAATCTGAGCTGGTTATCTATTTCCATGTCTTCTACAACCTGATTCGTTGTATCGCCATGGTGCCGTTCGCAGGACCGATGGCGAACCTCTGTAGGCGTCTGATTCGCGACGAACCGGAGCTGGATGCACGACTAAAACCGAAGCATCTGGATACCTCGGCGCTGGATACGCCCACGCTGGCGTTAGCCAATGCCGCTCGCGAAACTCTGCGTATCGGCGATGCGATGGAGCAGATGCTGAAAAGCCTGCATAAGGTGATGCACGGCGAGCCGCGTGAGGAGAAAGAGCTGCGGCGGATGGCGGACGATATCAACGTTTTGTATACCGCGATCAAGCTCTATCTGGCGCGGATGCCGAAAGAGGAGCTGGCGGAAGAGGAGTCCCGCCGCTGGGCGGAGATTATCGAAATGGCGCTTAACCTGGAGCAGGCTTCGGATATTGTCGAAAGAATGGGTAGTGAAATCGCCGATAAATCTCTGGCCGCGCGTCGCGCGTTCTCCATGGAAGGGTTAAAAGAGCTGGATGCGCTCTACGATCAACTGCTCAGCAACCTCCAGCTGGCGATGTCGGTTTTTTTCTCCGGCGATGTGCCGAGCGCCCGCCGCCTGCGCCGCAGCAAGCATCGTTTTCGCATTATGAACCGCCGCTACTCGCACGCGCACGTTGACCGCCTGCATCAGCAAAACGTGCAGAGTATCGAAACCAGTACGCTGCACCTGGCGCTGCTGGGCGATATGAAGCGTCTGAACTCGCTGTTCTGCTCGGTGGCCTATAGCGTGATGGAGCAGCCGGATGAAGACGATGTGCGCGATGATTACTGAGCGCTGACGCCGCCTTACATTCCCGGCTCGCGCTGCGCTTAGCCGGGCTACAGTTACCGCGGTCTGTGGGATGGTAGCCCGGACAGGTGCGCAGCACCGCCTCCGGGACCAGGTCGGGGGTCAGAAACGATGCCCTGCGTTAAGGGTTACCGCTTCCTCTCCGGCTCTGAAAACCAGAGTCGGATTTGGCCCACCCAGGGTAGCGTGGCCCTGGGTCACCTGAATCCAGTTGCCTTCCGGCAGGGCGTTGGTGAAATGCGGGTTAATTTGCAGCGGGAACAGCCCCAGCGCATCAAAGCCCTGAGGGTCGACAATCGGCATATCGTTAGTGGTGCGGATGGTAGGGCAAGCAAGGTTAGCTCCCGCGCTCCAGCCGACGTACAGCGCGCCGCGCTTCACCACATCCACTATCGGCGCCAGCAGGCCGCGCTCGCGGCACTCTTTCAGCAACTGGAAAGTATTGCCGCCGCCAACGATAACTATCTCTGCGTTTTCAATCGCCGATACCGGGTCAGCCACGCTGTGAATACCGGTGACCGCCACGCCCATTGGGCCGAAGACGGCGGCGGTTTTCGCGGTGTAATCGTCCCAGGTTTGCGTCACCCCGGCGAAAGGAATAAATACCGCAGAACGACGACCGTTTAGCTGCCCGGTAATCGTCGGTAGCGCATGTTCCAGCCAGGCTTTGCCCGGTAGCGTTGAGTTACTCAATAGCAGCAGTTCCATCATTTCTCCATTTGGCCAGATGATTCGTCGGTTGAGAATGTTAGCACAGCTTATCATTCTGCTGGCTAACGTGGCTCACGCTAAAACGAGCTTAACGCGGGAGCTAAGCTGCCAGCGATTCACTAAATTAATCTGGAAAGTGCCTCGCAGACTGACTCTACCGGGCGTGACAGGTAAGCGGGAACCGCTTAGTTTTACGTTGATGGTCCACAGGCAAAGGAATAGAAAATGCTCGTTTATTACGCTAATCTGAGGCATATCATGCGCATTACCATGGGGGCTATCATGCGCAATACGTCGAACGTTAAAAAATCAGTCAATGTCTCGCTTTCGCCTGAAATCCTGGAAGAGGCTCGTAAACTTAAAATCAATATTTCGGCGGTTTTAACCGAAGCTTTACTTGAGAAGTTTCGTGAACACCAGCGTGAAGAGTGGTTGCGGGATAATAAGAAATCGATCGATGCGATTAACCAATGGGTAGAAGAAAACGGTTCGTTTAGTGATTTTCAAAGGCCATTCTGATGGAACAATATTGTGCCTATGAGAATGTGGGAAGCGGTAAAAATGTTTTCCCTTATTTAATAAATCTACAGCATCCAGTCGCTAATGTACTGAAACATATGCTTGTTGCTCCTGTAATTGAACAAAGCTAACTGCCAGATGCCCAGCCTCCGTCCAAAATTTGTCCCGTGATCAATATTGCAGGCCAATCATATGTCGTTATGACGCACATGCTGGTGGGTTTGCCGCAGAAAGAGCTTGGCAAACGTATTGCTGATTTGACGGCGGACAGGGCTGCGCTTCGTGATGCGATCGGTTTTATGATTAATGGCTATTAGCTGCTGTGGCCAGGACATGCGCTTAATTGTCCCCGGATATAACTCCCGGTGGCTACGCTGACCGGGCTACAGGCCCGTGCGGTCTGAGGTTTGGTAGCCCGGACAGGTGCACAGCACCGCCTCCGGGGCATTCCACGGATAGTTTACTGAGCGTTCACCCTCACTCCAGCCCTCTCCCTTAAAAAGGGAGAGGGCGCACATTGTACCTGAGTTTGGGCGGCTACTTACCCTCTGGCAAAGGCAGCGGCTTCGGCGACCAGCGCATCGTCAGGGCGTACGCCGGTGTAAAGCGCAAACTGTTCCACGGCCTGTAAGGCAATGACTTCCGCGCCGCTGATCACCTGCTTGTCCAGCCGCTGCGCCAGCTTGATAAGCGGGGTTTGCGGCGGCAGAGCGACCATGTCAAACACCACGCTGGCCCGTTCCACCATCGTCGGGCTAAAGGCCAGGGTTTCGCTTTCCGCGCCGCCCGCCATACCGAGCGGGGTGACGTTAACCAGAATATCCACCGGGATCCCCTCCGGCTTTGGCTGCCATTGAAAGCCATACTGCTTCGCCAGCGCCAGACCATTATCACGGTTACGGGCGGCGATAATCACGTCGCGGAAACCCGCATCGCGAAAGGCGGCGATCGTTGCTTTACCCATCCCGCCGCTGCCCCGAATCATCACTTTGGCGGAGGAATTGAGTTGGTTACTGTCAATCAGGCTTTTCACCGCGATGTAGTCCGTGTTCAGTCCGGTCAGCCTGCCGTCGTCGTTGACGATAGTATTAACCGAGTCGATCACCTTCGCCGAAGGGTCGATAGCGTCGAGAAATGGCATGCAGCTCTCTTTAAACGGCATCGATACCGCACAGCCGCGAATACCTAACGCGCGCACGCCTTTGACCGCTGCTTCAATATCCCTGGTCGTAAAGGCCTTATAGATGTAGTTCAGTCCCAGTTTTTCATACAGATAGTTATGAAAGCGGGTGCCGAAGTTGCCTGGGCGACCGGCCAGCGACATGCACAGCTGCGTATCGCGATCAATCATGAGCAATATCCTCCGCGTGGGCCAGCAGGTACTCTTCCGCCTCTTTTGACCAGATACCGCGGTGACGCTCCATAATAGCCGCCAGCTGCGGGTCGCTAATTTCGCCAAGCGGCGTGAGCGGGAAATTTTTCCCGGTGTAGACCAGCTTTTTACCGCCGCCCACCGCCGGTAAATCCAGGGTGGTGTCGCCCGCCGCGTTAAGCCCCAGGATATGGGTCACCACTTTGGCGGTCTGGACTTTTTTCGCCTGCATCAGCGCTACGGCGGCGCGCATATCGTCGGTATTACCGCCGGAGGTGCCGACGTAGTGGGTGAAAGCGTAATGTACATCGTAAAAATTGATCGGCGCGCTGAACTGCTTATCCTGCGGTCCGGCGAAGAAGTTCAGGCAGCCGTCTGCGGCCAGCAGCGACGAAGCCATGGTGATGAGCTGTTCATTAGGGACGAAGACGAAGATATCGTCAAAACCGTGGCCGCCGGTGAGCGCCATCAGCGTTTCGCGGCTGGCATCATGACCATCAAGATAATGAATCAGGGTTTGCGGCTCGGAGGGATAGTGCTGACGCGCATAGCTGAGCTTTGGCTTATTGGTATCGGTAACCACCAGCAGCGCCGGGTTGATTGGGCCATGCAGCGCGTAGTCGATCGCCAGAAGCCCCATCGGACCGGTGCCGCCGAGGATCAGGGTACGCCCCCGCGGACGAATGCCCATCACATGGTTATAGCTGCCTTCCTGCAGATGATAGTTGGCGTTGAACGCGCCAATCACGCAGGAGAGCGGCTCCACCAGCGAGCCTTCAAACCAGGTATCGCCCTCCCAGGAGAGCAGACAATCCTGCTCCATCACCTCATTAGGGATCACCACGTGAGTCGCTTCGCCGCCGATCCATGGAAAGGAATAGCCGGGGCAGTCCGGGCGATCCGGCAGCTGGAGGTTGGCCTGAATCACATAGCGCTGGCCGGCGTGAAACTTGTGCTGCCATTTTTTGCCGACGGCGATAATTTCCCCGCAGAACTCATGGCCGATGATGATCGGGTTGGTCGCCACATCGTCAGGCACTTTTTTATGATCTTCCCCCTGATTCGCCTCTTTCCACGAGGAGAGACACAGGCTGTCGGTGACTACCCGGGCGAGGATTTCATCATCCTGCATCGCCGGGAGTTCGAAGGTTTCCAGGCGCAGGTCGCGTTTGCCGTACAGGCGCAGGGCTGTTGTTGTTTGCATGTTTACCACCTCATCCTCTTCATCTTTCGCATTACGGCTGCGAAATCTTTTGGGTCTAACTTGTTGAAGTAGCCCCGGCATCGCCGGAGCGGAATAATCAGGACAGGAAGCCCAGCGCGTTACCGATAATCCCCAAACCGAACAGGGCGAAAATCAGCCATACCGGGTTCACTTTCTTATTAAGCAGGCGCACCATTAGCAGCGTCAGACCCAGGGCCAGCAGGCCGGGGCAGAGCTGATCGAGGATGTTCTGCACGGTCATGGTGACGGTCGAGCCATCGGCGCCCGGCGTTTGCGAAACCACCAGCGGCACGTTGATGGTGGTCCACTTGGTGACCAGCACGCCCATCACAAACAGGCCGAGAATGGAGGCCCCTTCGGTCAGTTTTTGCAGCAGGTTGCCGCCCATATCGCTGACGATATTGACCCCTTTACGAAAGCCCAGCTGCAGCCCGTACCACTTCATGGCCAGACGTACTGCATTGAAAATAAAGAAGAACAGCAGCGGGCCAAGAATGTTGCCAGAGAGCGCCAGCGATGCGCCGAGGGCGGCGGTGATCGGCCGCAGCGTGCCCCATACCAGCGGGTCGCCAACCCCGGCCAGCGGCCCCATCAGGCCTACTTTGATGCCGTTGATTGCGCCGTCGTCGATAGCTGCGCCGTTAGCTCGCGCTTCCTCCATCGCCACCGTCACCCCAATCACCGGGCCGCAGACCGCCGGGGTAGTGTTAAAGAACACCAGATGGCGCTTCAGCGCGGCGACCTGATCCTCCTTCAGCGGGTAGAGGCGCTTGATGGCCGGGATCATGTCGTAGCAGAAACCAAGTCCGTGGATTCGCTCGAAGTTAAATGACGCCTGCTGCAGGTTGGATCGCAGAAACATGCTCACCAGGTCGCCTTGGGTAATTTTTCTCTGTTCCATATAGAGCTCCATCAGTCGTCAAGCTGGTCAAGGGCGGTGGAAGAGGCGGCGGCGGCCTGCGGTTCGGGTTTACGCCACTGCGGATTAAGCTGGATATAAATCAGCGCGATGATGACCCCCACGCCGCCGAAAGCCAGCAGGCTAAAGTCGAGATAGCCGCCCGCGAGGAAGCCGAGGAAGAAGAAAGGCATCAGATACTTCACGCCCATCATGCGTAGCACCATGGCGTAGCCGACCACCACGATAAAACCGCCGGCGATTTGCAGACCTCGGGTGACGAATTCCGGGATGGCGTTAAGCATATTGCTGACCATATCGGCGCTGACGAACAGCGATACCACCAGCGCGGGAATAGCGACACGTAGCGCCTGAACGCCCAGCGCTGACACGTGCAGCAGATCGATGGTTCTGAAGCGTGCCTCTTCCGCTGCTTTATCCGCTGCGTGCTGGAACACCACGGTAATGGTGCGGGCGAACACGGTGAGCACCTGGCCCGCGGCGGCGACCGGCAGCGCGATCGCAATCCCGGTGGCGATACTTTGCTGGCCGACAATCACCAGGATGGCCGAAATAATGCTGGCCAGCGCCGAGTCCGGAGACTGCGCCGCGCCGACGTTCATCCAGCCCAGCGCAATCAGTTCCAGGGTACCGCCGAGCATAATCCCGGTTTTTAAATCGCCAAGAATTAAGCCAATGACGGTACAGGCGATTAATGGGCGGTGGGTCTGGAATTCATCCAGCACGCTGCCCATCCCGGCAATACAGGAAAAAATAAATATGGCTATTATTTGTAGGGTACTAATTTCCATAATTTGTCACCTTGAGGGTATAAGAGTCCCTGCCTGTTACGGCATTTACATGATGTCCTTCAGGCGGCCTCTTTGTTGGCTGCATTCTCTCGCCCCAGTCACATAGTTATCTATGCTCCTGGCGACTTGCTCATTTGCCGCCGCGATGCATCCAGAATGACAGTGTGTAATAAAACAGGCGCGATTTATTATTCTGTAACGGACTGCTCAGCTATTTTATCGAGAATATTAACCGACGGGTCCGAAGCCACGACGCGTAAATCAAGCTTAACGCCCAGATTATCTAATTGCTGAAAGGCATGAATATCCGCTTCGTCTAATGACACCGCTTTGGTTAATTGTTTTTTACCCGGTCGCCAGGCCATGCCGCCAATATTCAGGGTGGCTATTTTTACGCCTTGCTGAACCATGGTTAATACATCCTGCGGGTTAGTGAATAAATAAAAAACCGTTTCGTCTTTATATTGTGGGTTATGATATACGGCGACGGCTTTTTCGATATTCACCACATTAACCTTCATCCCCGGAGGCGCGGCCTGGCGCAGTAACGTGCGGCGAACTTCGTCGTTATAAACATCGTCATTACAGATGATAATTCGCTGGGCGTTGGCCACTTTTGACCACACGGTGGTGACCTGACCATGAATTAAACGGTCATCGATACGGGCGAGTGTAATGTTCATCAGAAATCCTCCTCAACGGTTTCCGGCTGCCGCCATGTGACGCAGCACTGGCTGGCGATGGTTTCCAGGTGTTGGCAGAGTTCGTCAGCGTTCATAGTTTGCTGGTTATCCACCAGTTCCAGAGCCAACGGTAGCGACAGGCCGCTGATGACCCGAAGCTGTGGGTTGCTCATCGCCAGCCCGGCGGCGGCGTTCCACGGGCTGCCGCATTGTAAATCGACGGCAATAAGCCATTGCTCATTACTGTGAGTACTTACTAACTTATCTATTTTTGTGGCGATATCACCCGCGTTCTCGCCGGGGATAAATTCCACGGCGCTGACGTTGACATCGCCGTAGACCATGCGCACCGAGTCGAGCATGGCGCAGGCCAGCTGGCCGTGAGCGCAGAAGATGACGTTAACCATTTTTCCTCCTTAGCCGCGCGTTTTGCCGCCCGCAATGTTAGTGGTTACTCCGGTGATATAGCTGGCGCGCTCTGAGAGCAGATAGCAAATGAAATCAGCAACTTCAGAGAGGCGCCCCGAGCGACCAATCGGAATCGAATTTTTGCTATAGCCCTCGCGCAGCTGCTCGACGGTAATATTGCGGGTCCAGGCCAGCGCCTCTTCGTATTCCGGCGTACGCAGCCCGGTTTTTTCCAGAATGCCGGGTGCAACGCCTACGACGCGGATGCCGTGTTTGCCCAGCTCTTTCGACCAGGAGCGAGTAAAGCTATTCAGCGCGGCTTTGGTTGCGGCATAGCAGCTCTGGCCTTCGGAGCCTTCCAGTCCGCTTTCCGACGAGACGTTAACGATCACGCCATCGCGCTGTTTGACCATCTGGCGGGCCACCGCCTGCGACATCAGGAATACGCCTTTCTGGTTGATATTGACCATTTTTTCGAATGCCGATTCATTTAATTCATAACGACCGGCCGGCGCTTTCTCATCGACGAGTAAACGCGGGAAGTTAACCCCCGCATTATTTACCAGACCATCAATGCGGCCAAAACGTTGAATAATACTGTCGACGGTTTTATTCACTTCGCTGGCACTGGAAATATCGGTCGGCCAGAAAGTATAATTTTCTCCCTCCTGATGCTTATCACCGCCATGAATATCGCTCATCTGCACATTTGCGCCCTGAGCTAATAATTCATCGACAATGGCCAGACCAATTCCTGATGCGCCACCGGTAACAATAATAATTTTGTCTTTTAGATTTAACCACGTTTCCATTATCGACTCCTGTTTTCTCTGGATAAAGGGATCCCCCGCAGCAGCGCTGCGTGAAATCATATTCTTGAAATTTACTTCAGTAGCGACTCGGCAGTTTCTCTGTCGGTCACCAGGCAGTTAATATAATTTCCGTTTAATGCGCCAAGAATACCGGAGTATTTTTCCTCGCCCATCGCGATACCTACGGAATAACGTGCTTGCTTAAGTTTCGCCATCTCAATAGAGAGCGTTTTTTCGCTCATGGCGGTCTCAACCATCGCGCCGTCAATATTGTAAAAACGCGAGCAGATATCACCGGCCACGTGACGAGCGTTGAGGTCGTCACTCTCTTCGCTGCCGTAAAACGCGTGCCAGTTAGCGCCGTCGCGAATCGCCGGAGAACCAATCCCTACCAGTGCGACGTCGAGGTTATCCCAGTAGGAGGCAATGGTTTTAAAGTGTTGCGATTGCATAATGCCGTTGCGAATTAGTGTGTTATCCAGCAGCGCTGGAAAGTCGGCGAGATGCGATTCCACTTTTAATTTTGCCGCGGCGCTATAGGTCAGCGTATTCACGTGGTAGCGGCTCTCCAGTTTGCCGGAGGGGCCGCCGATAATTGGCACGCAGATAACCTGACGGGACTGGCTGGCCTGCGGCAGATTCTCCACCAGCGCCCGTACCGCGCGGCCCCAGGAGAAGCCGACAATATCACCTGGCTCCAGCAGCCTGTCGACCAGCTGGGCGCCATGCTGGCCGATGAAATTGAGCTGCTCCTCTTCGATTAGCGAGTCGCAGGTGACCACCACCGCCTCTTTAAGGCCAAATTTTTGTTTTAGCTGCTGCTCAAGCCACAGGTTCTCGTTGTAGTCATAGTTGATGGCGATAGTGACGATGCCCTGCTCGCGGCCGCGTTTCAGTAACCGGCTGATGGTAGTACGATAAATTCCCAGCTCGCGAGCAATCTGTGCCTGAGTCATATCCTGCTCATAGTAGAGCTGGGCGATTTTCACGATTAGACGAATATCATCGCTATTTTCAATCGTCATCTTCGACCCCCTGCACATTTGTGCAAATCAGTTATTTGCCGTCATGATCTGATATAACCCTATCAAGCTCCCTGTTCAAAGAAATTTTCATCTATTTCATGTCGGAATACTGGCGATTTCTGTTGCACATTTGCTGTGCCAATAGGTGGTTTACGGCACGTTTGTGCAGGTGGTTCTAAGGGGCTGATTCTGCTTTATTTCGCCGGGCAAAGTTGCCGGGATTGCAAAGGTACACTTTTGTGTTGAAAGACGCTCTGGATCACACTTAGCGTCAGTCAGCGAGCGCGCGATTATTTTTTATCGCCCGCAAGGTAGGGTATATTTCGCGTTTTAAACATAAAAGCATTCAAGTTTTATCAAGGCGGCAAGAGAGCGGGCGGCCCGGCGCATAGAAAGTTATGCGACTGGGATAAGTGCGCGTAGCCAACGCAGAGACAACTTGAAGGATGAAGTGTTTCAGGAGACGTTATGCTGCCCGACTCATCAACCCGACTTAACAAATACATCAGCGAGAGCGGAATTTGCTCGCGCCGTGAAGCCGATCGCTTTATCGAACAAGGCAACGTTTTTATCAACGGCAAGCGAGCCACCATCGGTGACCAGGTCAAAGCTGGCGACGTGGTAAAGGTTAATGGCCGGCTGATTGAGCCGCGTGAAGCGGATGATTTAGTTCTGATTGCGCTGAATAAACCGGTTGGTATTGTCAGCACTACCGAAGATGGCGAGCGCGACAACATCGTTGATTTCGTCAACCATAGCAAACGCGTTTTCCCGATTGGGCGTCTGGATAAAGACTCCCAGGGGCTGATCTTTCTCACCAACCATGGCGATCTGGTTAACAAGATCCTGCGCGCCGGTAACGATCACGAAAAAGAGTATCTGGTCACGGTTGATAAGCCGGTGACCGATGAGTTTATCCGCGGCATGGGGGCGGGCGTACCGATTCTTGGCACGGTGACGAAGAAGTGCAAAGTCAAAAAAGAAGCGCCGTTTGTGTTTCGCATCACCCTGGTACAGGGGCTGAATCGCCAGATCCGCCGTATGTGCGAGCACTTTGGCTATGAAGTCACGAAGCTTGAACGTACGCGGATTATGAACGTCAGCCTGACCGGGATCCCGCTGGGAGAATGGCGCGATCTGACCGATGATGAGCTGATCGATCTCTTCAAACTCATTGAAAACTCTTCTTCAGAAGCGAAACCGAAGGCAAAAGCGAAGCCGAAAACGACCGGTATTAAGCGCCCGGTAGTGGCAATGGAAAAAACCAGCGAGAAGTCTTCCCGTCCGGCATCAAACGGCAAGCGCTTCACTGCGCCAGGGCGCAAAAAGAAAGGGCGTTAACGTCTGCCGCGCGTCGGCGTGTTCGCCGACCAGGAAAACGAGGCCTCTGCATCCGGTTTATAAGCCTGCTTTTTCTTTAACTGGCGGGCTTTTTTAGCTTCGGCTTCACGCTGGGCCATCAGCTTATCGATGTACTCTTTTTTAACGCTGTTGGTTTCGGCGTTAGTCAGCGGACGACCATGGGCGATGCGCGCGCGGTCGAGCAGGGTTTTGAGCTCGCGCTGTTCGCGCTCGGTCATCTCTTTTTGGGTGATGCGGGGGAGTGCCATAGTGGTGCCCTCAGTTAGCCTGTGGCTTCAGTGTACGGTATTGGGATGGGAGTCTTACAGCAATTTCATCACCCGGCAAAATCCCGGAGGCGGTGCTTTGCACCTGACCGGGCTACCAGACCGCAAGCGGCTGTGGACCTGTAGCCCGGTCAGCGCAGCGCCACCGGGAGATTTTGATCAAGGTTACGTTTTATCTGCTCTTTTTTCCTGCCTTACGCGATTCATCCGCAATCGGCTTCCCTGACCAGTAGCCGGCCAGCAGCGAGCCGGACAGATTGTGCCAGACCGAGAACAGGGCTCCAGGCAGCGCGGCCAGCGGGCCAAAGTAGATTTTCCCCAGCGCGGCGGCAAGCCCTGAGTTCTGCATGCCAACTTCAATCGCTAATGTGCGGCAGGTGGATTCGTCAAAGCCAAACAGTCGGCCGCCCCAGTAGCCACCGAGCAGGCCGATGGTGTTGTGCAGGATGACCGCGATAATCACCACAAAGCCTACCGAGGCAATATGCGATGCGGAACCGGCCACCACGGCGCAGATAATCGCCAGGATGCAGACCATCGAAAAAGCCGGCAGGAAAGGCTCCACCGCCTTGACCACTTTCGGCAGCAGATGGTGCACTATCAGCCCCAGCGCAATCGGGATAACCACGATTTGCAGAATACTGAGCAGCATTCCCATCACATCCACCTGAATATGCGCATCGACGTACAGGCGCGTCAGCAGCGGCGTCGCCACCACGCCGACCAGCGTGGAAACCGACGAGATGGTGACCGACAATGCCACGTCGCCTTTAGCCAGGTAGATCATCACGTTGGACGCCGTTCCGCTGGCGACGCTGCCGACCAGCACCATCCCGGCGGAAAGCTCGGGCGGCATCTGAAAAATCAGCGCCAGCAGCCATGCGGCGAGCGGCATCACCAGATAATGCAGAAAAATTCCTGCGGCTACTGGCGCAGGGCGGGAGAGGACGCGTTTAAAGTCATCTATTTTCAGATGCACGCCCATACCGAACATAATCAGCATCAGCAGAGTCGGGACCCACGGGCCAACGGGAGTGAAAGTGGATGGTGTGTAATACGCGATAACTGAGAGCAGCAGCGCCCATAATGGGAACAGCCGCGTAAGCGTGGCGAGCATATTGTTTTCCTTGCGATTGATGCACCATACCCTGAAGGGCCGGGTAATGGTGAATTTGTTGTGTTGATGTTGTTATAAAAAAGCCGGGTTCGAGCCCGGCTATAGGTATTGTTTATCGTGCTAAGAGATTTTATTCAAATAAATTATGGTGCAGCTTCTGCACAACTTTTTCGGCATCCGCGCCAGGAACCAGGAAGCACAGATTGTGGCTGGATGCGCCGTAGCAAATCATACGAATATTAAACGGCTCCAGCACGCCGAACACTTCTTTACCGACACCGCACGCCTTCGACAGCTCGTTACCAATGATGGCAACCAGCGCCAGATCCTCTTCGACCTCAACGCGACACAGAGAAGAAAGCTCGGTCAGCAGCGCCTGGGTGAGCAGGGTATCGCCAGACGACGTTGAACCGGTGGTATCCATGGTCAGAGCCACGCTTACTTCCGAGGTGGTGATCAGATCAACCGAGATACTGTGACGCGCCAGAATGCTGAATACTTCGGCCAGAAAACCGCGCGAGTGCAGCATATTCAGGCTATGCAGGGTGAGCAGGGTCTGCCTGCGGCGCAGCGCCAGCGCGCGGAACAGCGGCGGGTTTTCGGTATTTTTGCACACCAGCGTACCGCCAGCCTTCGGCTCTTTGCTGGAGCCGACGAATACCGGAATATCGCTACGCACGGCGGGAAGCAGAGTTGCCGGATGCAGGACTTTCGCGCCAAAGGTCGCCATTTCCGCCGCTTCTTCAAAAGCGATAACGTCAATGCGTTTGGCCGCCGGCGCGACGCGCGGGTCAGTAGTATAGATACCCGGAACATCGGTCCAGATATCGACACGGCTGGCGTTTAACGCCTCGCCCAGCAATGCGGCAGTGTAGTCGCTTCCGCCGCGGCCAAGCGTGGTGGTGCGGCCTTTGGCTTCGCTGCCAATAAAGCCCTGGGTGATCACTATACCTTCCGCAAGACGCGGGGCCAGCTGCTGCTGGGTTAATTCCGCTAACGCGGCGATATCCGGCTCTGCGCGGCCAAAGCGATCGTTGGTGCGCATAATTTTGCGTACATCAAACCATTGGGCGGGGATACCGCGCTCGCGCAGGATCTCGACAAAAAGCAGGGTAGACATGAGCTCGCCATGGCTGACCAGTTCGTCGGTTAACGCGGTTGAACTGGCAAGAGAGGCGGCTTCCGCCAGAGTAGTGATGTTTTCCAGCAGGCGCTCAATTTCATCGCGGATAACGTTCGGGTAGCGCAAACGCTCCAGAATATTGAACTGGATCTGACGCATGGCATCGAGCTTTGCGAAACGTTCACCGGGTTCCAGCCCTTCCGCTAACGCGACCAGAAGGTTGGTCACACCCGCTGAGGCGGAAAGCACCACTACGCGGGTATTGGCATCCAGCAGCGCGACGTCTACGCTGCGGTTCATGGCATCAAAATCGGCAACGCTGGTACCGCCGAACTTGGCTACAACTAAGTCTGTCATAACAACCTCGTGTCAGGGGCCTGACTTATTAAAACGATTCCTGACAACCAATCCTGGTGAGGCTGGACGCATCCGGATTGCAACAAAATGTCTTAATAAGCCAGGCCAAATTATTCAGCCATGGCACAAGGGAAGAGCGAAAAACAGGGTGGGCGCAGAGCGATAAACAAACTACGATGTCACCCAGAAGTGCTCCACCTTGTAAACCCGCTTGCCGATGCCGGGCATCAACTGGCGAGTATAAAACGCCCGACTGCGAACGTTTCTGGTGACAACCCAGGGGATTCAGCCCCTGTGGCCGGTGATGAGCGTAACCAGACGCTTATTCACCTCGGCGTTGCTCCCCCTCACGTATCTTCCCCGGACTGGCTCCTCCAATACGGTTACCTGGGCAACGCACCTCTTCTGGCAATTACCGACGTCTTTCACTTTGCCTGGGGGACGCGGGACATTTTACCCCCCTGCAATACCCTTTCGCTGTAGCGTGAAATGCGCGATCCATACATACCTGCGTCCGTGCAGGTAATGCCGTTATATAAAGGCTTCGGACGAAGTATGTCAACGTCAGGGTTATGCGGATTTTTCATGCGCGAGTCGCTGACAGAAAAAAGGCTTATGATGGCTATACTATCAGGGGAGTTTTACCTCAAATCGGCCCAATTCCTGACGCGTATCATCGGCATAACACAAAAATCATCACAATTTTTCGTCACCGGCGCTACAATCGACCGCAGTCACAATTCTCAAATCAGAAGAGTATTGCTAATGAAAAACATCAACCCAACGCAGACCTCTGCCTGGAAGGCATTACAGAAGCACTTTGATGAAATGAAAGACGTTACTATTGCGGATCTGTTCGCGAAAGATAGCGATCGTTTCTCTAAATTCTCCGCCACGTTCGACGATCTGATGCTGGTGGATTTCTCCAAAAACCGCATCACCGAAGAGACGCTGGCTAAGCTGCAGGAGCTGGCCAAAGAGACCTGCCTGGCAGACGCCATTAAATCCATGTTCTCCGGCGAGAAGATTAACCGTACAGAAGACCGTGCGGTGCTGCACGTTGCGCTGCGTAACCGCAGCAATACTCCGATTCTGGTTGATGGTAAAGATGTAATGCCGGAAGTGAACGCGGTACTCGAGAAGATGAAAACCTTCTCTGAGGCCATTATCTCCGGCAGCTGGAAAGGCTACACCGGTAAAGCGATTACCGACGTCGTGAACATCGGTATCGGCGGCTCCGATCTTGGCCCGTTCATGGTGACCGAAGCGCTGCGCCCGTACAAAAACCACCTCAATATGCACTTTGTGTCTAACGTCGATGGCACCCACATCGCCGAAGTGCTGAAGAACGTGAACCCGGAAACCACGCTGTTCCTGGTGGCATCCAAAACCTTTACCACCCAGGAAACCATGACCAACGCCCACAGCGCGCGCGACTGGTTCCTGAAAACCGCTGGCGACAACAAGCACGTAGCGAAACACTTCGCGGCGCTGTCCACCAACGGCAAAGCGGTAGGTGAATTCGGTATTGATACCGCCAATATGTTTGAGTTCTGGGACTGGGTTGGCGGCCGTTACTCTCTGTGGTCCGCCATCGGTCTGTCCATCATCCTGTCCGTTGGCTTCGACAACTTCGTTGAGCTGCTTTCCGGCGCGCACGCGATGGACAAACACTTCTCCACTACGCCGGCTGAGAAAAACCTGCCGGTGCTGCTGGCGCTGATCGGTATCTGGTACAACAACTTTTTCGGCGCTGAAACCGAAGCGATTCTGCCGTACGACCAGTATATGCACCGTTTTGCCGCCTACTTCCAGCAGGGCAACATGGAATCTAACGGTAAGTACGTTGACCGTAACGGCAACGCCGTGGATTACCAGACGGGCCCAATCATCTGGGGCGAGCCGGGCACCAACGGTCAGCACGCGTTCTATCAGCTGATTCACCAGGGTACCAAAATGGTTCCTTGCGACTTTATCGCGCCGGCGATCACCCACAATCCGCTGTCCGACCACCATCCGAAGCTGCTGTCTAACTTCTTTGCGCAGACTGAAGCGCTGGCGTTTGGTAAATCCCGTGAAGTGGTTGAGCAGGAATATCGCGATCAGGGTAAAGATCCGGCGACCCTGGAGCACGTGGTGCCGTTCAAAGTGTTTGAAGGCAACCGTCCGACCAACTCAATCCTGCTGCGTGAAATCACCCCGTTCAGCCTGGGCGCGCTAATTGCCCTGTATGAACATAAGATTTTCACCCAGGGCGCTATCCTCAACATCTTCACCTTCGATCAGTGGGGCGTAGAGCTGGGCAAACAGCTGGCAAACCGCATCCTGCCGGAGCTGAAAGATGGTTCCGAAGTGAGCAGTCACGATAGCTCCACTAATGGCCTGATTAACCGCTATAAATCCTGGCGCGCATAATCGCTAAAACGTTCGCAATGCCGGCCCATATGGCCGGCATTTTTGTTATAGCCGCCGCAGCAGCTTTGCCGGGTTCCCGGCCCACACGCCTTTCTCGGTAATCGACTTTGTTACCACGCTGCCCGCGCCAATCACCACGCCATCGCAGATGCTGACCGCCAGAATGGTTGCGCCGCTGCCGATGGACACATCGTTGCCAATCACTATTCTTCCCCAGCTCTCGCGGTCGGCATTGGGCTTGCCATCGCGGAACATATCGTTGGCGAACATTACGCCGTGGCCGATAAAGCAGCGTTCGCCGATAGTGACGTACTCGCAGATAAAGGTATGTGACTGAATTTTGCTGTCGCTGCCGATGCGGGTATTACCCTGAATTTCAACGAACGGTCCGACGAAGACGTTATCGTCAAGCGTACAGTCGTAGAGATTAGCGGGCTGATAAATGACCACGTTTTCGCCGCTGGTGACGTTGCGAATAGCGGTTTCACGAAGGGTATGCATGCTGCCTCTCAGATCTGTTTGGCCAGAATATGTAATGTGCTTTGTTGGGTAGCTGAATGAAATACAACATCTTTCACGTGCTGCATCCCCTGGCGTGCATAAAAACGACGGGCGCTGGTATTGTCGGCGAGAACTTCCAGCCATAGCCAGCTTTCACCAGCATCTTTTGCCCGCGTTTCGACGGCGTTAAAAACCTGCTCGCCGTAGCGGTGCCCCGTTGCGTCAGGCAGCAGATAGAGCTTGTGTAGTAGCGTCCCGGACGGACCGTGGGGATGAATATTCTGGCCACAGGCGTATTTAGCAAAACCGACAGGCTGCGAGGCTTCAGCAATCAACCAGCAGCATTGTGGATCGGCCAGGCTGTGCTCCAGTGAGGTCACGGAATACTCTTGTTGCAGATAGCGTTCCATTTCATCGGCGTTATGCCAGAGGTGTGCAAAATGGTGGCGATAGCTGGTATTGCCCATTTCGTTGAGTAAAGCCGCATCTTCCGGTCGAGTGGTGCGGATTTTCAGCATGGTCGTTTCCTTTTTAACCCGCCAGTCTGGCAAATGATTGTTACATCTCCGTCGACGGTGGCAAAAAGTTAACGAATAATATCGATCTGGATCACAGTTTTGCGTTATACAGGTCACAAAGAATCATAATTATGAGGTGTATCTATGCCGTCAGTTTATCGTCCATTGGTGAGCTTTATTGCTACCGCTATGCAAACCGTGTTGAATCTTGGCCTGCTGTGCCTCGGGGTCATTCTGATCGTTTTTCTCGGAAAAGAGACGCTGCATCTGGCGCATGTCTTGTTTACCCCTGAGCCAGTCAGTAAGTACAAGCTGGTGGAAGGTCTGGTGGTCTACTTCCTCTATTTTGAGTTTATCGCATTGATTGTGAAGTACTTTGAATCGGGTTTTCACTTTCCGCTGCGCTACTTTGTTTATATCGGTATTACCGCTATCGTACGTCTGATTATCATCGATCATGAGTCGCCGATGGCGGTGCTGATTTATTCGGCCGCGATCCTGATTCTGGTGATTACGCTCTGGTTGTGTAATTCCAACCGCCTGAAACGCGAATAAAAAAAAGCGGCCTCCAGGGCCGCTGACCAACAGTCACAAATAGAATTTATGCAGGGTCCAGTTGAGGATATACACATCATCCTTCAAGCTGCCTCTTTGTTGGCTGCACTCAGAAACCCCAGTCACATAGTTATCTATGCTCCTGGGGATTTCTTCCCTTGCCGCCTCGATGCATCTCGAATGATTTTGTGAATAGCAGTGGCATTTGCCTTACTTTTTCAGCTGAGGGCGACGGCGGTAATGCCCGGTTGGGGTCGCGCATTACCATTAAACCGTCATCCCTCCTCTGAAATTTGGGGCGGGTGTTACAAAAAACTTAACCTTTCACTCCACCTGCGGTCAGGCCGTTAACCAACCAGCGCTGGGCCAGCAGGAATACGACGGTAATCGGAATGGCGGAGAGCACCGCCGCAGCGGCAAAGTCGCCCCACAGATAGTTCTGCGGGTTGAGATACTGTTGCATACCGACCGCAAGGGTATAACTGTTCACATCGCGCAGCAGCAGAGAGGCTACCGGTACTTCGGTAATCGCGGCGATGAAAGACAGAATAAACACTACCGCCAGAATCGGTACCGACAGCGGGAGCAGCACCAGGCGGAAAGCCTGCCATGGGGTGGCGCCGTCCAGCGCCGCCGCTTCTTCCAGTGAGCCGTCGATAGTTTCGAAGTAACCTTTGATTGTCCAGACGTGCAGCGCGATACCACCCATATAGGCGAAGATCACCCCGCCGTGGGTATTCAGGCCGACGAACGGCACGTACTGGCCGAGACGGTCAAACAACGCGTACAGCGCGACCAGCGACAGAACCGCAGGGAACATCTGGAAAATCAGCATCCCTTTCAGCAGCGTAGCTTTGCCCGGGAAGCGCATGCGGGCAAAAGCGTAAGCGCAGGTAGTAGAGAGCGCGACGATGCCAATGGCGGTAATGCCAGCCACCTTGATGGAGTTCCACAGCCACAGCAGGACCGGGAAGGGGGGCGGCGTGACGCGACCGTCAGCGTGTTCAACGCTGAAGCCTAACGCCAGCCGCCAGTGCTCCCAGGAGATACTTTCGGGAATCAGGCTACCGGTGGCGAAGTTCCCTTCGCGCAGCGAGATAGCGATGACCATCAGCAGCGGGAACATAATCGCCGCGATAAAAATCAGCAGCAGGAGATGCGTCGTGAGCAGGCGCAGCTTCTGAGATTTGGGTTGAACCATAGCCATAATCGTTATCTCCCTTAATCGAACTTCATACGTGTGGCTTTCAGGTTAACAATCGCCAGGGCGCCTACCAGCAGGAAGATCAGCGTAGCGATAGCCGCCGCGAGGCCGAAGTCCTGGCCGCCGCCGCCTTCGAAGGCGATGCGGTAGGTATAGCTCACCAGCAGGTCGGTGTAGCCCGCCGGCGTGGTGGTGCCAAGCCGGTCCGGCCCGCCGTTGGTCAACAGCTGAATCAGCACGAAGTTGTTAAAGTTAAAGGCGAAGCTGGCGATCATCAGCGGCGTCAGCGGTTTGATCAGCAGCGGCAGCGTAATTTTGAAGAAGTTCTGGAACGGCGTGGCGCCGTCCATTGCTGAGGCCTCATATAAATCGTCAGGAATCGCTTTCAGCAGGCCCATGCACAGGATCATCATGTACGGATAGCCCAGCCAGGTATTGACGATGATAATCATTGAGCGAGCGGTGGTCGGGTCGCTAAACCAGGCCGGCTTAATGCCGAACAGCGCGCTGAGCATCATGTTGATCTCACCGAAGCTCTGGTTGAACAGCCCTTTGAAGATCAGAATTGAGATAAACGACGGTACGGCGTAAGGCAGAATCAGCAGTACGCGGTAGATAGCTTTGCCTTTCAGGGCTTCCCACTGTACCAGACAGGCAAGCACCATGCCGACCGCAACGGTCAGAATAACGGTCAGAACAGAGAAGACTACCGTCCAGACGAAAATCGCGAAGAATGGTTTCTGGATACCTTCATCCTGGAACACGCGGGTGAAGTTATCCCAGCCGATGGTCACGGTATAGCCCGGGCTGAGCTTTTCGCTGCCCCAGCTGCCGTCGGCGTTGATTGCCTGATAGAAACCGACCTCGGCGTTCGGGCGATATTTCACGCCGCTCTGATTGTTGGTCAAAGTGCCATCATTAGCCAGCGCGTACAGCGGCTGGGTACCGGAGAACTGACGCAGGGAACTCATAATGACTTTGCTTTCATCCGGCAGCACGGCGGTCAGCTGGTTCAGAGCGGTACGGTTTTGCGTAATCACGCGCAGGGTGGCGCGTTCGCCTTCAGGCAGCGCCTCAGCCTCTTTTAAGGGCAGCTTCTGCTCGCCGCCGAATGCAAAGGCATCGGAAAGATAGTTTTTGCCGCTTTCGCCATCGGTCAGCGCCAGCTTCCACTTGTCTCCCGCTGGATATAGCGCGAAGTTGTAGGATTTGCCAGCCTGGAAGGAGCGGTCCATCAGCACCTGCTGAGCGCGTTCAAAGGTCAGCTGGTTGGTGCTGCTGTAGTTGGTGAAAGCAATTGCGATGGTACAGATCAGCGGGAACAGGACGAACAGCCCCATCCCGGCGAGTCCTGGGTAAACATAGCGCCAGGCGTAGGCCTTGCGATTGGAAAAAATATACAGGCCAACCGAGCTTAAAATCAGCGTCATGATGGCAAACAGGTACTCCCCCTGGGCGTACATCAAAACAACAAGGTAACCCACCAGCAGGCACAACAAGCCGATCACAGACCATGTGAACTGCGGGCTTTGCCACCAGTGTTTCTTTTTCACAACATCCATGGGGATCATCCTCTTTACACTTTATCCTGCGCGCTACCTCCTTGTTGGCTGCGGATGCGTACCCCAGTTACTTACCGATGATGTAAGCTCCTGGGGATTTGCATCGTCGCTGCCTTGATGTAGCGCGAATGATTTGGTGTAACAACGTATTCAATAAACCTTATTTCCTGAGAAATAAGGGAAACCGTATTACTTGGTGATACGAGTCTGTGCGTCTTTCAGCGCCGCATCGACGGTCTGACGGCCGCTAGCGGCGTTGATTACCGCGGTACGTACGGCATACCAGAAAGCGGACATCTGCGGAATGTTCGGCATGATTTCGCCTTTCTGGGCGTTGGCCATAGTGGCGGCGATACGCGGATCTTTTTCCAGCTCTTCCTGGAAGGATTTCAGCGCCACAGCGCCCAGCGGTTTATCTTTGTTCACTTCACTCAGGCCCTGATCGGTCATCAGGTAGTTTTCGAGGAACTCTTTCGCCAGTTCTTTGTTCGGGCTGGCGGCGTTAATACCGGCGCTCAGAACGCCAACGAACGGCTTGGACGCCTTGTCTTTAAAGGTTGGCAGCAGGGTAACGCCGTAGTTAACCTTGCTCTTATCGATGTTAGACCACGCCCACGGACCGTTGATGGTCATCGCGGTTTCGCCTTTGTTGAATGCTGCTTCCGCGATGGAGTAGTCGGTGTCGGCGTTCATGTGCTTGTTCTTGATCAGATCGACCAGGAAGGTCAGGCCCGCTTTCGCGCCAGCGCTATCTACGCCGACGTCTTTCACGTCGTACTTACCGTTTTCAAACTTGAACGCGTAGCCACCGTCGGCAGCAATCAGCGGCCAGGTGAAGTACGGTTCTTGCAGGTTGAACATCAGCGCGCTCTTACCTTTCGCTTTCAGTTCTTTATCCAGCGCCGGGATCTCTTCCCAGGTTTTCGGCGGGTTTGGCACCAGGTCTTTGTTGTAGATCAGCGACAGCGCTTCGACGGCAATCGGGTAGGCAATCAGCTTGCCGTTATAACGAACCGCGTCCCAGGTGAACGGATAGAGTTTGTCCTGGAAGGCTTTGTCCGGGGTGATTTCTGCCAGCAGACCGGACTGCGCGTAGCCGCCAAAACGGTCGTGAGCCCAGAAGATGATGTCAGGGCCGTCGCCGGTCGCGGCAACCTGTGGGAATTTTTCTTCCAGCTTGTCCGGATGCTCTACGGAAACTTTAATGCCGGTGTCTTTTTCAAACTTTTTACCCACTTCAGCGAGGCCGTTGTAGCCTTTGTCGCCGTTAATCCAGATAACCAGCTTACCTTCTTCAATTTTTGCGAGGGCAGAGGCGGAAAACATCATCGTGGTCAATGCAGACAGCGCGAGGATGCGAGCGCCAGTTTTGATTTTCATATACCCGTCCTATTTGGTGATGTGCTCGTGGATACACTTGAGTGGCTTAACGGTGATGAGTTTCCTTTTTTAACAACCTCTTTCCATCCTCCCCATGTCTACGCCCCATCCCCCGTTTATGTGATCTCCATTGCAGAATCGCCGGTTATGCGTCCTGGAGCACATAAAAAGGCGACCATTTTTGCAGGCTACATCACGAAATCGGCATCCGTTCGTCCCTCCCGGCGGCGAGACGTCATCTCTCATCCTCCCGTCTCCTCCCCCATAAAAAAGCCGGGGGGTGGAGGATTTACCCTATGTATGAATGCCGCATAGTCAGCCCATCTTGAATGTGTCGTTAAGTGACAGGTTGTAACGAAGGGAGAAGGGCATGGCGAGCGTACAGCTGCGAAATGTAACTAAGGCCTGGGGTGACGTGGTGGTGTCGAAAGATATCAATCTCGAAATCCAGGATGGGGAGTTCGTCGTGTTTGTTGGGCCATCAGGCTGCGGCAAATCTACCCTGCTGCGTATGATTGCCGGGCTGGAAACGGTGACCAGCGGCGATCTGCTGATTGGCGATACCCGCATGAATGATGTCCCACCCGCCGAGCGCGGTATCGGGATGGTGTTTCAGTCTTATGCGCTTTACCCCCACCTTTCCGTCGCGGAAAACATGTCTTTCGGCCTCAAGCTGGCCGGCGCCAAAAAAGATTTGATCAACCAGCGAGTGACCCAGGTGGCGGAAGTTCTGCAGCTGGCTCATTTGCTGGAGCGTAAACCTAAAGCGCTTTCCGGCGGTCAGCGCCAGCGCGTGGCGATCGGCCGTACCCTGGTGGCCGAACCGCGGGTTTTCCTGCTGGATGAACCGCTCTCTAACCTCGACGCCGCGCTGCGCGTACAGATGCGCATTGAGATTTCCCGCCTGCATAAGCGCCTTGGCCGCACGATGATTTACGTGACCCACGACCAGGTCGAAGCGATGACGCTTGCTGACAAGATTGTGGTGCTGGACGCCGGTCGCGTCGCCCAGGTTGGGAAGCCTCTCGAACTCTATCACTATCCGGCCGATCGCTTCGTCGCGGGCTTTATTGGCTCGCCGAAGATGAACTTCCTGCCGGTTAAAGTCACCGCGACCGCCATCGAGCAGGTACAGGTGGAGCTGCCGAACCGCCAGCAGGTCTGGCTACCGGTGGACAGCTCCCGCGTTCAGGTCGGCGCCAACATGTCCTTAGGTATTCGCCCGGAGCATCTGCTGCCCAGCGATATCGCCGACGTCACCCTTGAAGGTGAAGTTCAGGTAGTCGAACAGCTCGGTCACGAAACGCAAATTCATATTCAGATCCCATCCATCCGTCAGAACCTGGTTTACCGCCAGAATGACGTGGTGCTGGTAGAAGAGGGAGCCACATTCGCCATCGGTTTGCCGCCGGAACGCTGCCATTTATTCCGTGAGGATGGCACCGCTTGTCGTCGGCTACATAAAGAGCCGGGCGTGTAGGGCTTCCCATTAAAAAAAACGTGCACCCTGCAGCGTCGATAAACAGGCGCAACAACAGGCGAAGCGTTCAAAGAAAAGCAATGATCTCAGGAGATAGAATGATGATTACTCTGCGCAAACTTCCACTGGCGGTCGCCGTTGCGGCAGGCGTTATGTCTGCTCAGGCGCTGGCCGTTGATTTCCACGGTTATGCCCGTTCTGGTATCGGCTGGACCGGCAGCGGCGGTGAACAACAGTGCTTCCAGGCAACCGGCGCTCAAAGTAAATACCGTCTGGGTAACGAATGTGAAACCTATGCGGAACTGAAGCTGGGTCAGGAAGTATGGAAAGAAGGTGATAAGAGCTTCTACTTCGATACCAACGTCGCCTACTCTGTGTCGCAGCAGAACGACTGGGAATCCACCAGTCCGGCATTCCGTGAAGCTAACGTGCAGGGTAAAAACCTGATCGAATGGTTGCCAGGATCCACCATCTGGGCCGGTAAGCGCTTCTACCAACGTCATGACGTTCATATGATCGACTTCTACTACTGGGATATTTCTGGTCCTGGTGCCGGTATTGAAAACATCGATCTGGGCTTCGGTAAACTCTCTCTGGCAGCAACGCGTTCTCAAGAAGCCGGAGGGTCTTATACCTTCAGTAGCGACAATATTTATAGTAAATCCAAAGATACAGCCAATGACGTTTTCGATATTCGCTTAGCGGGTCTGGAAACTAACCCAGATGGTGTACTGGAGCTGGGGGTCGATTACGGACGAGCCAATACTACTGATGACTATAGCCTGGCAAATGGTGCATCAAAAGATGGTTGGATGTTCACCGCAGAGCATACCCAAAGCATGCTGAAAGGCTTTAACAAGTTTGTTCTGCAATACGCGACGGATTCTATGACGACGCAGGGCAAAGGTGCCTCTCAAGGTTCCTATGGCTCTTCTTCCTTTACGGTCACGAATCCAGACGGCAGTAAAACTAACTATGCAAATAACGTGATTAACAACAACGGTAATATGTGGCGTGTTCTTGATCATGGTGCCATTTCCCTTGGCGACAAATGGGATTTGATGTACGTCGGTATGTTCCAAAAAATCGATTTTGACAACGACCTTGGTACCGAGTGGTGGACCGTTGGCGTTCGCCCAATGTACAAATGGACGCCGATCATGAGTACTTTGCTGGAAGTTGGGTACGACAACGTGAAATCTCAGCAGACCGGCGATCGCAACAATCAGTACAAAATCACCCTTGCACAACAGTGGCAGGCAGGCGACAGCATTTGGTCCCGTCCAGCAATCCGTCTTTTTGCAACTTATGCGAAATGGGATGAGAACTGGGGCTACATCAAAAGTGGCGATAATGTATCCAAGTATGCCGCCGCAACTAACTCAGGCCTGAGCACTACTAGCCGTGGCGACAACGACGAGTGGACCTTCGGTGCCCAGATGGAAATCTGGTGGTAATCGAATCTAACCGTTCGTAACTAAAAAAAGAGGGGCGTAAGCCCCTCTATCTCAGGCCCAGCGCGCTATTGCCTGGCTACCGCTCGGCCATCGGAATTGAGGTGATAACAATGAAAATGAAGAAAAGTCTCGTTGCCCTCTGCCTGTCCGTCGGCCTGATGGCCTGCGTACCCGCAGTCAGTTTTGCTGATGTTAATTTTGTGCCGCAGAACACCTCTGCCGCGCCGTCGATTCCGGCCTCCGCGTTGCAGCAGCTAACCTGGACGCCAGTCGATCAATCAAAAACGCAAACCACAAAGCTCGCCGTGGCAGGACAGATGCTCAATGTCCCCGGTATCAGTGGTCCGGTCGCCGCATACAGCGTTCCGGCGAATATTGGCGAGCTCAATATTACGTTAACCAGCCAAGTGGAAAAACAAACCACAGTATATGCGCCGAACGTGCTGATTCTTGACCAGAATATGACGCCATCCGCGTTTTTCCCCAGCAGCTACTTCACTTATCTTGAACCGGGTGTGATGAGCTCCGATCGTCTGGAAGGCGTAATGCGCCTGACGCCGGCGTTGGGACAGCAGAAAATTTATGTGCTGGTCTTTACCACACCGCAGGATTTGCAGCAGACCACTAAATTAATCGATCCGGCGAAGGCTTACGCCAAAGGTACCGGCAATGCGGTGCCGGATATTCCGGATCCCATCGCGAAACACGTTACAAACGGTACCATTAGCCTGAAGGTGAAAACTTCTACCGCCTCCAGCGTGTTGGTTGGCCCGCTGTTCGGTTCGTCCGCTCCGGGTCCTGTTACCGTAGGTAATACCGCAGCTCCTGCCTATAGCGCGCCGGTTGCCGCTCCGGCCCCGGCCCCGGCGGCGAAAAGCGAACCGATGCTTGATGATACTGAAACCTACTTCAACAACGGTATCAAGCAGGCGGTCGCGAAAGGCGATATCGATAAGGCTCTGAAATTGATGAACGAAGCTGAACGTCTTGGCTCGAAATCTGCTCGTTCCACCTTTATCAGCAGTGTAAAAGGCAAGGGGTGACCGTCTCCCCACAATGCTGATGTTTAGGCACAGCCTTTAGGTGCGTCCGTTCGGGCGCACTTTTTTTTATCGCGCGGCAGCCTCTGTTGCACAGCTGTTGCGCGGATGATCGGATATTGACGTTTGCCCGCCCCCCATATCCCATTCTGCGATACAATACCTTTACGTTATGTACCGGAGATTCAGGCATGCCACATCCTGCGCTTACGCAACTGCGTGCGCTGCGTTATTTTGCCACTATGCCCCCGCTGGACGCGCATCTGCGCGACTGGCTATTGCTGGAAGACTCAATGACTAAGCGTTTTGAGCAGCAGGGGAAGAAAGTTAGCGTCATGATGGTTAATGAAGGCTTCGTTGGACGCGAAGAACTGGTTGATGAGGAGTCCCTGCTGCCGAGTGAACCCCGCTACTGGCTACGGGAAATTATCCTTTGCGCCAACGCTGAACCCTGGCTGGCCGGGCGGACTATCGTGCCGGAGTCGACGCTCTGTGGCCCCGAGCTGGCGCTGCAACAGCTGGGGCAAACGCCACTGGGGCGCTATATCTTTACGTCATCGACGCTAACCCGTGATTTTATTGAAATTGGTCGTAATGCAGAGCTTTGGGGGCGTCGTTCCCGCCTCCGGCTGAGCGGCAAACCGCTGCTGCTGACGGAACTGTTTTTGCCTGCATCGCCGTTGTATTGAGAGGATAATTAAATGGAGTGGAGTCTGACGCAGAACAAGCTGCTGGCGTTTCACCGCCTGATGCGTACTGACAAACCGATCGGCGCGCTGCTGCTGCTGTGGCCGACGCTGTGGGCGCTGTGGGTGGCGACGCCGGGAATACCGCCGCTATGGATCCTCGCCGTTTTTGTTGCCGGCGTCTGGTTAATGCGCGCCGCAGGCTGCGTGGTCAACGACTATGCCGATCGCAAGTTTGACGGCCACGTCAAACGTACCGCCCACCGTCCGCTGCCCAGCGGCGATGTGAGCGAAAAAGAGGCGCGAACCCTGTTTGTCGTCCTGGTGCTGCTTTCATTTCTGCTGGTACTAACCCTGAATACCATGACCATTCTGCTGTCGATAGCGGCGCTGGCGCTGGCATGGGTCTATCCGTTTATGAAACGCTACACTCATCTGCCGCAGGTTGTTCTGGGCGCGGCATTTGGTTGGTCGATTCCGATGGCGTTTTCGGCGGTGAGCGAATCGCTGCCGCTGAGCTGCTGGCTGATGTTCCTCGCCAATATCCTGTGGGCGGTGGCCTACGATACCCAATATGCGATGGTCGATCGTGATGATGATGTAAAAATCGGCATCAAGTCGACGGCGATTCTGTTTGGCGATAACGATCGCTTAATCATCGGCATTTTACAGATAGCGGTGCTGGTACTGATGGCGTCGGTAGGCTGGCTGAGCGGGTTGGGCTGGGAGTATTACTGGTCGTTGTTTATCGCCGCGGCGCTGTTTGTCTGGCAGCAGAAGCTGATATTTAAACGTGAACGCGATGACTGCTTTAAGGCATTTATGAACAATAACTACGTTGGGCTGGTGCTGTTTCTCGGCCTGGCGATGGGGTATATGCAGTAGCGCTGTGGGTTTCCCGGCTTGCGGCGTAAACGCCTTAGCCGGGCTACAAAACCGCATGGTCCGGTAGCCCGGCGCAGGCCGGGACATCTCTTTAAACGTTACGCTTCATCCTGGGTAACGCTTTCAATCGTGAGACGCACATCAGAGGTAATCAGATCCGCCAGCATACGGTAGATCTTTAACGTCTCTTCCGGCTCGGCATCCCCGGTATCGCTGATATAGCCTTCATCACGCAGGGTCAGCACCAGCGTGCTGAACACTGCCTTATCGAAGAACTCTGGCGCGTTGATGCCGTGCAGCACGGACAGACGCTGCGCCACGGTGCGGCTCTCTTTCTCCAGCGTACTGCGGTTGATTGATGGGTTAGCGCTTAGCAGCCAGAAGGTGATAGCGTAGCGCTGCAGCGTTTCACGCGCGCCTGCGGCCAACAGCTGCAGAGAACGGGCATGAGACGGATTGACGCTTACTTCATCGTCGTTCAGGGCGATCAGACCCTGACGCTCCATTTCAGCAATCAGCGCATCGACAACGCCCGCCAGCTCCGCTTTTTCCCAACGCAGGAACAGTTCAGCCTTCAGGAACGGATAGAACATCTCGACGTGACGCAAGATTTCGCCGCGAGTAATACGACGATGTTGGGTCACAATAGCGGCCAACAGCGACGGCATCACCAGCATATGGGCGATATTGTTGCGGTAGTAGGTCATCAGGACGGCCTGCTCGCGCGGCAGAATGATGATATCGCCGATAGTGTCTTTCTCGACTTCGAATTTGTTCATCTGCAGCGCGTGGTCGATAAGTTCGCTGGCAGAAGCCGCTGGGGTGGTCGCATCCGCCGAATATGGCACGTTGCGCAGCAGGGCGAGGTAGCACTCTAGCTGTTCGGTAAGCTGCTCGCGAGTCAGCGAGCGCTGACGCGATGCCAGCAGCGCCGTACAGCACAGGTTCATGGCGTTTGCCGCCCCGGCATTGTTGATGCGCACCATCAGGTCTGAGGCGATGTTATTCACCGTCGGCGTCAGCCAGGAAGGACGGACTGCTTCGATGGGGTCAATAGACTCACGCCAGTCCGGCACGTGCTGGTTGAGATAGGTCATCAGCGGCAGCGGTTCACCGAAGTTAACATAGCCCTGACCGAGATTGCGCAGCTTGCTGAGACCTTTCAACATCTGCGGCAGGTTCTCTTTCTCTTTCGTTGCGCCGCGCAGCTCTTTAGCGTAGGTACCGACCTCCATCACGTGCTCGTAGCCGATATAAATCGGTACCAGAGTGATCGGACGATTGCCGCCGCGCAGCATCGCCTGGATGGTCATCGACAGGGTGCCGGTTTTTGGATCCAGCAGACGCCCGGTACGGGAACGACCGCCCTCGACAAAGTACTCAACGGAGTAGCCGCGGCTGAACAGTTCGCCAAGATATTCGCGGAATACCGTTGAATAGAGCTTATTGCCTTTAAACGTACGGCGAATAAAGAATGCGCCACCGCGGCGGAAAATCGGCCCGGCTGGCCAGAAGTTCAGGTTGATGCCGGCAGCGATGTGCGGCGGAACCAGCCCCTGATGATAAATGACGTAAGAGAGCAGCAGATAGTCCATATGGCTGCGATGGCATGGAACATAAACTATCTCGTGGCCTTCGTGTGCCAGCTGGCGCACGCGCTCAGCGTTATGGACGTTAATTCCCTGATACAGGCGGTTCCAGGTAAAGCCTAGCACGCGGTCGGTCAGACGAATCATCTCGTAGGAGAAGTTCGCTGCGATCTCTTCCATCAGGGCGATAGCGTTTTGCTGCGCCTTTTCATGGGAGATTTTCTTGCTGCGCGCTTCGTCTTCTACGGCGCGAGCAATGGCTTTCGATGCCAGTAGTTTATTAAACAGATCCTGACGCGCAGGCAGACGTGGACCGACGGCCGCCAGACGTTGCCGGGCGAAATGCATACGCGCCACGCGGGCCAGCTTCTGAGCGATAATTTTATCGGTGCCGTGCTCGTCCGCCATCTTCCGCAAAGAGACCGAAGGTGAGAAACGCACAAAACTGTCGCGGCCCAGCCACAGAACGGCGAAGAATTTTTGTATCCCGTTGAGCATGCGCAGAGGAGGGTTAACCTCGCCTTTTTCACGTCCCGGTGCGCGGCCAAACATGACCGAGACCGGCACCATTTGCACGTCAAGGTCAGGATGGTTGCGGTGCAAATCGAGATAGTCGTGGAATAGCTTAATAGACTCTTCTTTCGGCGTGTAATAGGTGAACACGCGTGGTCCGCCGTGGATGAATACGTAGCGCGGTAGCAGGGCGCCATCGATCTCAAGCGGCTCTAGTGGGTCCGGTAACTCATGTTCCAGACATTGCGCGCGCAGCGTCAGCAGGTCCGCCTTCGAATTGTAGGGCAGGACGTACATAATCGGCCGCGAGGTATCCAGGCCTAATTCCTGAGCAGGTTGTGCCGGAATCGACTTGCTCTTTACCAGCGCCCTTAATGGTAAATTCAGTAATTTATAGTAAATTCGTTGCCAGCCAGACATAGACGATGTGAAGCCTCTGGTTAATCATGCAAATGCGCCGCAAGAATAACAGAAAGTGCGCAAAATTTCCGTTGTAACGCAGTAAACGCGTACACTCATTGATGTCATTTACATAAAAAGGTTCGTTTGATGGCCAATAATACCACTGGGTTAACCCGAATTATTAAAGCTGCAGGGTATTCCTGGAAAGGATTTCGCGCGGCATGGGTCAATGAGGCCGCATTTCGTCAGGAAGGCGTCGCGGCCATTATTGCCGTGGCGATAGCCTGCTGGTTAGACGTTGATGCCATTACGCGAGTGCTGTTAATTGGCTCAGTCCTGTTAGTGATGATAGTTGAAATTATCAACAGCGCGATTGAAGCGGTCGTGGACCGTATCGGCCCTGAACGCCATGAGCTCTCGGGGCGAGCAAAAGACATGGGCTCTGCGGCGGTGTTGTTGGCGATTATCATCGCGCTGATCACATGGGCAGTGCTTTTATGGGCAAACTATCGCTAAGTCCTTTCGTATCTGCTCGCAAAACGGAAAGAAACTCCTGATTTTTGTGTGAAATGTGGTTCCAAAATCACCGTTAGCTGTATATACTCACAGCATAACTGTATATACACCCAGGGGGCGGAATGAAAGCGTTAACGACCAGGCAGCAAGAGGTGTTTGATCTCATTCGGGATCATATCAGCCAGACGGGCATGCCGCCGACGCGTGCGGAGATTGCTCAGCGCTTGGGGTTTCGTTCCCCAAACGCGGCGGAAGAACACCTGAAAGCGCTGGCGCGTAAAGGCGCAATTGAGATCGTTTCCGGTGCCTCCCGCGGTATTCGTCTACTGACGGAAGAAGAAACGGGTCTGCCGCTTATCGGTCGCGTCGCGGCAGGCGAGCCTCTGCTGGCGCAACAGCATATTGAAGGTCACTATCAGGTCGATCCGGCCATGTTTAAACCGAATGCCGATTTTCTGCTGCGCGTCAGCGGGATGTCGATGAAAGACATCGGTATTCTCGACGGTGACCTGCTGGCGGTACATAAAACGCAGGATGTGCGTAACGGCCAGGTGGTTGTGGCGCGCATTGACGAAGAAGTTACCGTGAAGCGTCTGAAAAAGCAGGGTAACGTCGTTGAACTGCTGCCAGAAAATAGCGAATTTTCACCGATTGTGGTGGATCTCCGCGAGCAGAGTTTTACTATTGAAGGCCTGGCCGTCGGCGTTATCCGTAACGGCAACTGGCAGTAATTTCTTCATCCCGCGGCATCATCAGTAATTGTATGATGCCGCGTCGTTTTTCCTCATTTTGGCTCTTTCCCCATGCTTTTTAACGCCGCCGACAAAGCCCTTTGGCGCTTAGCGCTGCCCATGATCTTTTCCAATATCACCGTTCCTCTGCTGGGACTGGTGGATACTGCCGTTATTGGTCACCTCGACAGCCCGGTTTATCTGGGCGGCGTGGCCGTCGGTGCGACGGCGACCAGTTTCCTCTTTATGCTGCTTTTGTTCCTGCGAATGAGCACGACCGGACTAACGGCACAGGCGTTTGGCGCAAAAGATCCGCAGCGGCTGGCGCGTGCGCTGGTGCAACCGCTAGGCCTGGCGCTGGCCGCCGGGCTGGCGATTGTTCTCTTCAGGATCCCGTTAATAAATCTGGCGCTGCATATCGTTGGCGGTAGCGAAGCGGTACTTGAGCAGGCCCGGCGCTTCCTTGAGATCCGCTGGCTGAGCGCTCCGGCTTCGCTGGCAAATCTGGTTCTGCTGGGCTGGCTGCTTGGGGTACAGTACGCCAGAGCGCCGGTGATCCTGCTGGTGGTCGGTAACGTGCTCAATATTGTGCTCGATTTATGGCTGGTGATGGGCCTGCACATGAATGTGCAGGGGGCGGCACTGGCGACGGTTACGGCAGAATATGCCACTTTCGTCATTGGCCTGCTAATGGCGAAACGGGTGCTGGCGCTACGCGGCGTTTCCCTGTTGATGCTGAAAAATGCCTGGCGCGGAGATATACGACGTCTGCTGGCGCTGAATCGCGACATCATGCTGCGATCGCTGCTGCTACAGCTTTGTTTTGGGGCGGTAACGGTATATGGCGCCCGTCTCGGCGCTGATGTTGTCGCGGTCAATGCCGTACTCATGACGATGTTGACCTTTACCGCCTATGCGCTGGACGGTTTTGCCTACGCCGTAGAGGCTCACTCGGGGCAGGCTTACGGCGCCCGCGACGATAGCCAACTGCTTGCCGTATGGCATGCGGCCTGCCGCCAGTCAGGGATGGTGGCTCTGGCGTTCGCGCTCATCTACTGCCTCGCCGGCGAACGCATTATTGCTTTGTTAACCTCGCTGTCATCGCTACAGCAGCTGGCCGACCGCTATCTGGTGTGGCAGATGATACTGCCGCTCGTTGGCGTCTGGTGCTACCTGCTCGACGGTATGTTTATCGGCGCGACGCGCGGTGCGGAGATGCGTAACAGCATGGCGGTGGCGGCGGCAGGGTTTGCTCTGACGCTGCTGACGGTACCGCTGCTCGGTAATCATGGACTGTGGCTGGCGCTGGCCGTATTTCTCGCTCTACGCGGCGTTTCTTTGGCTGTCATCTGGCGGCGGCACTGGCGGCGCGGTACCTGGTTTTCATAGTGTATTTTATTGTTCTGGTGGTTAAAGATTCCGAATAATAAATCTTACCCAGAATACTCATCTATAGTTAAGTCATGTCCGAGACACAGCGGGCTGTTCATTCACCGAACGATGAGGATTGCATGATGAATAAAGACGAAATCGGCGGTAACTGGAAACAGTTTAAAGGTAAAGCGAAAGAGAAATGGGGCAAGCTGACCGATGATGACATGACCGTCATCGAAGGTAAGCGCGATCAGCTGGTCGGCAGAATTCAGGAACGTTATGGATACGCTAAAGATCAGGCTGAGAAAGAAGTGACTGATTGGGAAACTAAAAACGACTATCGCTGGTAGCGAAAGCGTCGTGTATTAACCCACTGTTATTGCCTGTCCTACGATTAATACCCTAAATAATTCGAGTTGCAGGTTGCAGGACAAAACGGTTAACCGTTTTGAACGGCGCCCGTCAGGGTGAGGCCCAGGGAGGGGCCGAGTTATCGCCAACGCACATGCAGCTTCTTGAAGTATGACGGGTATATTCCCTTGAATCCCGCTGTGGCTTACGCCTTAGCGGGCTTTCTTTTTTATCTGAATGGTATGATCGTGATGGCAGTGCCCAGGCGTGCTGCAGGCTTCCACTTCGACACAGGCAGCGCACAGGCCGTGAGCTTCAATAACGTTATGGCGTAAAGCAAACCCCATTTTTGCTGCCAGGGTATGCATAATATCTTCTACGCCTTCCGCGCCCTCTTCTTTAACGCTGCCGCAGCGGTCGCAGATAAACATCGCCGAGCTGTGGGTAGGCTGATCGAACAGGTGACACAGTACATAGCTGTTAGTGGATTCCACCTTATGCACGAACCCCTGCTCCAGTAAAAACTCCAGCGCCCTATAGACGGTCGGCGGTTTAGCCTGGGGCTCTTTTTCACGAAGGAGATCGAGCAGGTCGTAGGCGCTGATAGCCCCTTGCTGCAGGCTCATCAAACGCAATACTTCAAGGCGCTGCGGGGTCAGGCGCACGCCACGCTGCGCGCAGAGCTTTTCAGCATGCGCTAACATTTGTTGCGAAGTGGTCTTATCCATGAGCGTCCTCTGGTTGCGTGAATATGAAACTGTTACTTTATCACGATACAAATAAAACGCCGAGACCCAGCGGGCTATACCCGTCATACTTCAAGTCACATGTACGCTTCTGGGGGCTCTACCTTGCCGCCTGCCTTATGCTATACCTGATGCATCTCATTTTCGGGAGAAAACGATGAAACGACCTGATTGCATTCGACACTGGCGTGAACTGGAAGGTGCGGATGATTCCACCTATCCCGACAGCGCTGAGCTTTTCTCCATCGGCGCGCCGCTGGCGCGCGGTCTGCGGTTGAATCGCCTGGGGATCCATCACGAGCGTCTACCGCCCGGACGTCGAACCTCTTACCCGCACGCGGAAAGCGACGAAGAAGAGTTTATCTACGTGCTGGACGGCTATCCGGAAGTGTGGATTAACGGCTACCTGTGGAAGCTGGAGCCGGGGGACAGCGTCGGTTTTCCTGCCGGAACCGGTATTTGCCACACCTTTCTCAATAACACCGAGCAGGAGGTTCGCCTGTTAGTCGTTGGCGAGGCAAACAAGAAATTTAATCGCATTTACTATCCGCTTAACCCCGGCTATGCCGCTACGCGACAGGATCGATGGGTCGACCATCCGCCGCAGTTTTTTGGCCCGCACGACGGAAAGCCGCGGAAAAAATAGCGTTTGTTGTGGGCCAGGAAAGGTGAGCGCTGACGCGATGCGCCAGTGGTTTATGTTTATGCTATAGTAGCGCCCCTTTTTACCAGGATGCTTATTTATTCGCCATGATGTCTGAATCAACGTCTACTGCTTTTGCCGCTCACCGTTTTTCCATCGCGCCGATGCTCGACTGGACCGACAGACACTGCCGTTATTTTCTGCGTCAACTGTCGCAGCGCACGCTGTTGTACACCGAAATGGTGACCACCGGTGCGATTATTCACGGCAAGGGCGACTATCTGGCCTATAGCGAAGAAGAGCATCCTGTTGCCTTACAGCTGGGGGGGAGCGACCCGACTGCGCTGGCCCACAGCGCGAAGCTGGCGCAGGCGCGCGGCTATGATGAAATTAACCTTAACGTTGGTTGCCCGTCCGACCGAGTGCAGAACGGCATGTTTGGCGCCTGCCTGATGGGCAATGCTCAACTGGTTGCCGACTGTATTAAAGCGATGCGCGATGTGGTGTCTATTCCGGTAACGGTAAAAACTCGTATCGGCATTGACGACCAGGACAGCTATGAATTTCTATGCGATTTTATCGACACGGTCTCCGGTAAAGGCGAATGCGAGATGTTTATCATCCACGCGCGTAAAGCCTGGCTTTCAGGGCTGAGCCCCAAAGAGAACCGCGAGATCCCGCCGCTGGACTATCCGCGCGTTTACCAGCTTAAGCGTGATTTCCCGCATCTGACCATGGCGATTAACGGCGGGATTAAGTCTCTGGCAGAGGCGAAACAGCACCTTGAACATATGGATGGGGTGATGGTGGGGCGCGAGGCGTATCAGAATCCGGGTATTCTTGCCTCGGTGGACCGGGAGATTTTCGGCGTTGAAGGCGTTGATGTTGACCCGGTCTCCGTAGTCCGGGCGATGTATCCCTATATTGAACGTGAACTCAGTAACGGCACCTACCTGGGACACGTGACGCGTCATATGCTGGGGTTGTTTCAGGGCATCCCTGGCGCGCGCCAGTGGCGTCGCTATCTGAGTGAAAATGCGCACAAAGCCGGGGCGGATATCAACGTGCTGGAGCAGGCGCTAAAACTGGTTGCCGATAAGCGGTAGTTTTCGCTAAAACCTGGTCAATTTCACCACGCCCGGCACTAACCCTGTCGGGCGTTTTGTTTTTATTCAATAAGTTATGTTTGGCACGATTTTTGTAATAGCCGGCAAGGTAGATAAAATTTCTTTAGGGGAAAGACGATGCTGGAACTGTTATTTGTGATTGGCTTTTTTGTCGTGCTGTTGGTCACCGGCGTTTCATTGCTGGGAATTATTGCCGCGATTGTGGTCGCGACCGCGCTAATGTTTGTCGGCGGTCTGTTTGCGTTAATGATTAAACTGCTGCCGTGGCTGCTGCTGGCCGTAGTCGTGGTATGGGTGATACGGGCGATAAAATCGCCAACCGAGAATCGTTATCGCGGTAATAACCGCTGGCGTTACTAAGGTATTGAGCGGTATGTCACAACCTGAAGATTTTTGCATAAAACAGCGTAGGCTTTGCTTATCAAATCTGTCACTATTAGCGCGTTAACGAATTCATCGAGCTGTACCCTACATACAGCCGAACAAAAAAAGTAAGGGCTTCCCATGTGGAAGCCCTAAACTTTTGTCATCACGGTAACAATAAACTCGAACCCTGCGTCGCCCGGCTTTCCAGCACTTCATGCGCGCGCCGGGCATCGGTTAATGCATATTTTTGACTCTCCGCGACATCCACTTTTATTACGCCGCTGGCGATTAGCGAGAACAGCTCGTTGCTGGCTTCCGTCAGCTCTTCGCGCGTGGTGATATAGCCATGCAGCGAAGGGCGTGTCACGTACAGTGAACCTTTCTGATTGAGGATCCCAAGATTCACTCCGGTCACCGGGCCAGAAGAGTTGCCGAAGCTGACCATCAGCCCCCGACGCTGCAGGCAATCAAGCGAGGATTCCCAGGTATCTTTACCAACAGAGTCATAAACTACGTGGACTTTCTTACCGTCGGTGATCTCTTTCAGGCGTTCGACGATGTTTTCTTCGCGATAGTTAATGATTTGCCAGGCGCCGGCCTGTTTAGCGCGTCCGGCTTTCTGCGCGCTGCCGACGGTACCGATTAGTTTTGCCCCCAGCGCTTTTGCCCACTGGCAGGCAATCAGCCCGACGCCGCCAGCTGCGGCGTGAAACAGGAACGGCTCACCCGCTTTGATCTCGTAGGTTTTACGCAACAGGTAATAGACCGTGAGCCCTTTGAGAAATGAGGCCGCCGCCTGCTCGAAAGAGATAGCGTCAGGTAAAATGGCGGCCTTATCGGCGGGCACGTTGTGCACGGAGCTATAAGCGCCCAGCGCTGATTGGGCATAGACCACCCGATCGCCGGCTTTAATATGATTCACGCCGCTGCCGACTTTGCTCACTATGCCCGCAGCTTCGGTGCCCAGACCGCTCGGCAAAGTCGGCGGCGGGTAGAGGCCGCTGCGGATATAAGTATCGATGTAGTTGATGCCGATGGCCTTATTCTCTACCTGAATTTCGTGCTCCGCGGGATCTTTCGGCGTGAACTCCACCGCTTGCAGAACTTCAGGCCCTCCGTGCTTGTGAAATTCAATTCGTGTTGCCATGCTTCCCCCATAAATGTGGTAATCTTTCGACCCATTCACTATCTCGGTAACTCCATTCACTATGGCAGGAAATAAACCCTTCAACAAACCACAGACTGAACCCCGCGAGCGAGACTATCAGGTCGACGGGTTGAAAGTCCCACCGCACTCGATTGAAGCGGAACAGTCGGTGTTGGGCGGTTTAATGCTGGATAACGAACGCTGGGACGACGTTGCCGAACGCGTTGTTTCGGAAGATTTTTATACCCGTCCGCATCGCCATATTTTTACCGAAATGGCGCGTCTGCAGGAGTCCGGCAGCCCAATTGACCTGATAACGCTTGCAGAATCGCTTGAGCGTCAGGGGCAGTTGGACAGCGTTGGCGGATTCGCCTATCTGGCTGAATTATCGAAAAACACGCCAAGCGCGGCGAACATCAGCGCTTATGCCGATATCGTGCGCGAACGCGCCGTTGTGCGTGAGATGATTTCGGTAGCGAATGAAATCGCCGAGGCCGGTTTCGACCCCCAGGGCCGCACCAGCGAAGACCTGCTCGACCTGGCGGAATCCAGGGTCTTTAAAATTGCTGAAAGCCGCGCTAATAAAGACGAAGGGCCGAAAAATATCGCTGACGTGCTGGATGCTACCGTGGCGCGTATTGAGCAGCTATTCCAGCAGCCGCATGACGGCGTCACCGGGGTGAATACCGGTTATGACGATCTCAATAAAAAGACTGCCGGTCTTCAGCCATCCGACCTGATTATCGTCGCCGCGCGTCCGTCGATGGGTAAAACGACCTTTGCGATGAACCTCGTCGAAAACGCAGCGATGTTGCAGGATAAACCGGTATTAATCTTCAGTCTTGAGATGCCCTCCGAACAGATTATGATGCGTTCTCTGGCCTCGCTGTCGCGCGTTGACCAGACCCGTATTCGTACCGGCCAGCTGGATGATGAAGACTGGGCGCGTATTTCCGGCACCATGGGGATCCTGCTGGAAAAACGTAATATCTATATCGATGACTCCTCCGGCCTGACGCCGACGGAAGTGCGCTCCCGCGCGCGGCGTATCGCCCGCGAGCACGGCGGCATTGGTCTTATTATGATCGACTACCTGCAGCTAATGCGGGTGCCGTCGCTCTCCGATAACCGTACTCTGGAAATCGCCGAAATCTCCCGCTCGCTAAAAGCGCTGGCGAAGGAGCTGCAGGTGCCGGTGGTGGCGCTGTCGCAGCTTAACCGCTCTCTGGAACAGCGTGCAGATAAGCGCCCGGTGAACTCCGACCTGCGTGAATCCGGCTCTATCGAGCAGGACGCCGACTTAATCATGTTTATCTACCGTGATGAGGTTTATCACGAAAACAGTGACTTAAAAGGCATTGCCGAAATTATTATTGGTAAACAGCGTAACGGCCCTATCGGGACGGTGCGCCTGACGTTTAACGGTCAATGGTCGCGTTTTGATAACTATGCTGGGCCACAATACGACGACGAATAAATCTCCGTCATCCTTCATGCTGCAGATGCGTTGACTACGCCTGTTCACCCCGGTCACTTAGTTAACTAAGTGACCGGGGATTCTCAGGCTTGTCGCCTTCCTGCAACACGAAGGATTTAGGAGATTCTTTTATTAAGGAATTCAAATGCAAGCGGCAACTGTAGTCATTAACCGCCGCGCTCTGCGACACAACCTGCAACGTCTACGTGAACTGGCGCCAGCCAGCAAACTGGTTGCGGTGGTGAAAGCGAACGCTTACGGACACGGTCTTCTTGAGACCGCGCGAACGCTCCCTGACGCCGATGCTTTTGGCGTCGCCCGACTTGAAGAAGCTTTGCGCCTGCGCGCTGGCGGTATTACTCAGCCGATTCTGCTGCTGGAGGGTTTTTTCGAGGCTGCCGATCTGCCGGTAATTTCCGCCCAGCACCTGCATACCGCGGTACACAGCATGGAACAGCTGGCGGCGCTGGAAGAAGCGGATTTACCCGAGCCGGTGACCGTCTGGATGAAACTGGATACCGGGATGCATCGTTTAGGCGTTTTGCCCGAGCAGGCCGAAGCGTTCTATCAGCGCCTGAGCCAGTGTAAAAACGTCCGTCAGCCGGTCAACATAGTCAGCCATTTTGCCCGAGCGGATGAGCCCGAGTGCGGCGCCACTGAACGTCAGCTGGATATCTTTACCTCCTTCACGGAAGGTAAACCGGGGCTGCGTTCTATCGCCGCGTCCGGTGGGATTTTGCTGTGGCCGCAGTCGCACTTCGACTGGGTGCGTCCGGGGATTATCCTCTACGGCGTGTCGCCGCTCGACGGTGGATCCACCGGCGCGGATTTTGGCTGTCAGCCGGTGATGTCCCTGACCTCCAGCCTGATTGCTGTTCGCGAGCATAAAGCCGGCGAGCCGGTGGGCTACGGCGGAACCTGGATCAGCGAGCGTAATACGCGGTTAGGGGTTGTGGCGATGGGTTACGGCGATGGCTATCCGCGCGCAGCGCCATCTGGGACGCCTGTACTGGTCAATGGTCGTGAAGTGCCGATTGTCGGGCGCGTGGCGATGGATATGATTTGCGTCGATCTTGGCCCTGATGCTCTGGATAAAGCTGGCGATTCGGTCGTGCTGTGGGGGGATGGTTTGCCGGTCGAGCGCATCGCCGGAATCACAAAAGTAAGTGCTTACGAACTTATTACGCGGCTGACTTCACGAGTCACGATGAAGTACGTGGATTAATTTCAGCCACTGCTCTTTTCCCCCGGTGGCGGCTGACGCCTTACCGGGGCTACGGGTTCACTACCGGCTGCGGGCCGGTACCGGGCAAGGCGTTTACGCCGCAACCCGGGAAGGGCATCGACGCTGATGCGTCAGACCCGTTCTGGGCTGTTTTATCCACCAACATCCTCTCGACCTTCTTTCACATCCAGTTTATTGTGTTATGACGAGCCCATGTAAACCTGGAGAAACATCACGTGTTTCAGAAAGTTGACGCCTACGCTGGCGACCCTATTCTTTCCCTGATGGAGCGTTTCAAAGACGATCCGCGTAGTGACAAAGTAAATCTCAGCATCGGTCTTTATTACAACGAAGACGGCATTATTCCCCAGCTGCAGGCGGTTGCTGAAGCGGAGGCGCGTCTCAATGCCCAGCCGCATGGCGCCTCAGTCTATCTACCTATGGAAGGGCTGAATACATATCGTCACGCTATTGCGCCGCTGCTGTTCGGCGCTGACCATCCGGTGCTGGCGCAAAATCGCGTGGCCTCTATCCAGACGTTGGGCGGCTCCGGGGCGCTGAAAGTGGGCGCAGATTTCCTGAAACGCTATTTCCCGGGTTCGCACGTTTGGGTTAGCGATCCGACCTGGGAAAACCACATTGCCATATTTGAAGGGGCTGGATTCGAAGTAAGTACTTACCCATGGTTTGATGATAAAACCAATGGCGTGCGTTTCGAGGCTTTCCTGGAAAAACTTAAATCGCTACCGGAACGCGATATTGTGCTGCTGCATCCGTGTTGTCATAACCCAACGGGAGCCGATCTCACCAACGCTCAATGGGATGAAGTGGTTGAGGTGCTGAAAGCGCGCAATTTGATTCCCTTCCTCGATATCGCCTATCAGGGCTTTGGCGCAGGAATTGAGGAAGATGCCTACGCTATCCGCGCTATTGCCAACGCCGGTATTCCCATGCTGGTGAGCAATTCGTTCTCGAAAATTTTCTCCCTGTACGGTGAGCGAGTTGGCGGGTTATCAATCGTCTGTGAAGACGCAGAAACCGCAGGTCGCGTGCTCGGACAGTTAAAAGCGACAGTACGTCGTAACTACTCCAGCCCACCAAACTTTGGCGCGCAGGTGGTTGCGGCGGTATTAAGCGACAGCGAGTTGAAAGCCTCGTGGCTGGCGGAAGTTGAAGAGATGCGCATCCGTATTCTGGCCATGCGTCAGGAGCTGGTGAATGTCCTTAAAGATACCGTGCCGGGAGGGGATTTTGATTATCTGCTTAAACAGCGCGGAATGTTCAGCTATACCGGGTTCAGCCCAGCCCAGGTTGATCGCTTGCGCGACGAGTTTGGTGTCTACCTGATTGCCAGCGGCCGTATGTGCGTAGCGGGACTCAATTCACGCAATGTTCAGCGCGTGGCGCAGGCGTTTGCTGCTGTCATATAGTTTTAACTTAACTTTAATGCCCTCACTGATATTCTGGTGAGGGTAATTGCCTCCCTGAAGTGTGATCCCTCTCCTTTTATGCGATATCTGAACAGAAAAGCCTTCCTATCTTTGCCTGCGAGGGGTAAGGTTTTGGGGCAATAATAAGCGTACACATTATTGAAAATTATAACGATTAATTTATTCAGGGAAAAATATGCGCAAGATTATTCTCGGCCTGGGAGCCGTCTGCTTACTGTTCACGCTAAATAGTTCCGTCGTTGCTCACGCCTCTGCACCGCAGCCGCTGTGGACGGGCACCAATATGGCGAAACTCGCCGAACAGGCGCCCATTCATTGGGTTTCCGTCGCGCAGATTGAAAACAGCCTGTTGGGGCGCCAACCGATGGCCATCGGTTTTGATATTGACGATACGGTTCTGTTCTCCAGCCCGGGCTTCTGGCGCGGGCAGAAAACTTATTCCCCCGGCAGCGATGATTACCTGAAAAACCCGGAGTTCTGGGAAAAAATGAACAATGGCTGGGATGAGTTCAGCATGCCGAAAGAGGTGGCTCGTCAGCTGATTGCGATGCACATTAAACGCGGCGATAGCATCTACTTTGTCACCGGGCGCAGTCAGACCAAAACTGAAACGGTATCAAAAATCTTACAGGATGATTTTCTCATTCCGGCAGCGAACATGAATCCGGTTATTTTTGCGGGCGATAAACCTGGTCAGAACACCAAAATCCAGTGGCTGCAGGAGAAGGGGATCAAAGTCTTCTACGGCGATTCTGATAACGATATCTCCGCAGCACGAGAGGTTGGTGCGCGTGGGATCCGCATTTTGCGGGCATCGAACTCCTCCTATAAGCCGCTGCCGATGGCGGGCGCTCAGGGAGAAGAGGTGATTGTGAATTCAGAATATTAAGCTGCCAGGCGGCTTAATCATGTATTGCTAAACGGCAGCCAGCGGGCTGCCGTTTTTTTGTGCAAAATAGCGAGCCAAAGGTTTACCTTTTCGCTTATTGCTGCACACTTAGGAAGGTTCATTGGTAAAAGGAGTCGCTTATGTGGCATCAGCAAACCCTGACGTTAAGTCCGAAACCACGGGGCTTTCATCTGGTCACTGATGAAATTGTTGGCCAGGTTCACGAAGTCTCGCAAGTGAAAACTGGCCTACTGCATTTGCTGCTCCAGCATACATCTGCTTCCCTGACGCTAAATGAAAACTGCGATCCGACCGTCCGCTACGATATGGAGCAGCATTTTCTGAAAGCCGTACCGGATAACGCGCCGTACGAACATGATTATGAAGGTTCTGATGATATGCCCTCGCACATTAAGTCGTCGATGCTGGGCGTGTCGCTGATGCTGCCCGTTCGGGATGGGCGCGTCAGGCTGGGGACCTGGCAGGGTATCTGGCTGGGGGAGCATCGTATTCATGGTGGCGCGCGCCAAATTATCGCGACGCTTATGGGGGAATAAAAATGACAATTTCGGATCTATTGCTGTACTGCATGGCAAAACCGGGCGCGGAACAGAGCGTGCACAGCGACTGGAAAGCCACGCAGATTAAAGCGGCAGATGTCCTGTTCGCGATGATAAAAGAGGTGGAGGACAACCGGCCTGCGGTTTCATTAAAGACCAGCCCCGAGCTTGCGGAACTGCTACGGCAGCAGCATCGCGATGTCCGCCCCAGCAAACATCTCAATAAAGCCCACTGGAGTACGGTGTTTCTTGATGGCTCTCTGCCTGACTCACAAATTTATTATCTGGTTGATGCTTCATATCAGCAGGCCCTTGATTCTCTGCCCGAGAACAAGCGAAAGCTGTTGCCATAAAGCTAAATTCTGGGCAGCAGCGCCAGCAGCGTCATATCCAGCAGCCGAAGCAGCGTGGACTGAAGATGCGTTTGCATTGCGATACGCTCGTTGTTAGCGCGAATGCGGGCAATGTCGCGCTGCCCTTCCAGAAGCAATATAAGGTCGTCCTGGGTCAACCAGCCGCGAGCCTGCTCTTCTAACGCCCGTAACGTGAGCGTACCGGCGTTGCGAATGCCGCTATCGTCATCATTAACTACGGCCTTCATAAGCTGTATCCACTCTGCCGTATTTACGGTGGAACTGATGTTTAAACGATCTATGGTGGACATTGTTATCTCCCGGAACGCCGTTGTTCGCCGCCGATGGCCTGCTGGTAAAGATTTTCCGTTTGTTGTGCTAAAACAGCGGCTTCAAAAGGCGTTATCGCCGCATCCTGGCGGGAAACGTGCAGGTATAACCGCTGAAAATTATTCTCCAGCACGCGCAGGTTATTCTGTCGTAGCGCATCGCTATCGTTTAACGCCAGGCTGAACAGTTGATGAATCTGGCGAGTCTCATGCCTTAGTAATTGCTGGTCGACTGGCGCTGTCGCGGCATCGCTGATGAACTGAAGATGAAGCTGTTCCAGCATTTGTAGCCGCTCAGAGGCCGTGCCGCTGTAGCTATCTACCCAGCTGCAGGCGGTTATCACCAACAACGCTGCGGTGAAGATGAATTGATAAAACCCGTGCTTTAATTTCATGATGCATTCTGCAATCTATGACAGTAGGCGCTATCTGATGACAGATGCCGTCCTGCCGCAAATCACAAAACATCAACGGGATAAAATGAGAGGAGATGATGCCTCTTCCCGGGATGAGAAGAGGCAGGTGAGATTACTTCAGCATTGGCTTGAGGAAGCGAGCGGTATATGAAGCCTCGCATTCGGCGACCGTTTCCGGCGTACCGGAAACAAGGATTTCACCGCCGCCGCTTCCGCCTTCCGGCCCAAGATCAACGATCCAGTCAGCCGTTTTGATGACGTCCAGGTTATGCTCAATCACCACGATGGTATTACCCTGGTCGCGCAGCTGATGCAGAACCTCCAGCAATTGCTGAATATCGGCAAAGTGCAGACCGGTGGTCGGTTCATCAAGAATATACAGCGTTTGCCCGGTACCGCGTTTGGACAGCTCGCGCGCCAGCTTGACGCGCTGGGCTTCACCGCCGGAGAGCGTGGTGGCCGACTGCCCAAGGCGAATATAGGTCAGCCCGACGTCCATCAACGTCTGTAGCTTGCGCGCCAGCGCCGGTACGGCATCGAAGAACTCACGCGCTTCTTCAATGGTCATATCCAGCACTTCATGAATCGTTTTGCCTTTGTATTTAATCTCCAGCGTTTCACGGTTATAGCGCTTGCCTTTGCACTGGTCGCAAGGTACGTAGATATCGGGCAGGAAGTGCATCTCGACTTTAATCACGCCATCGCCCTGACAGGCCTCACAGCGACCACCGCGCACGTTAAAGCTGAAACGTCCCGGCGTGTAGCCGCGCGAGCGTGATTCAGGCACGCCGGCAAACAGTTCGCGCACCGGAGTAAAGACGCCGGTGTAGGTGGCCGGGTTAGAGCGTGGCGTACGGCCTATGGGACTCTGGTCGATATCGATGACTTTATCGAAATGTTCCAGCCCCTGCACGTCGCGGTACGGCGCAGGTTCCGCAATGGTGGCGCCGTTGAGCTGGCGCTGGGCGATTGGGAACAGCGTGTCGTTAATCAGGGTTGATTTACCCGAGCCGGATACGCCGGTGATACAGGTAAAGAGACCTACCGGCAGCGTCAGCGTGACGTCTTTCAGGTTGTTGCCGCGCGCGCCGCTCAGCTTAAGCACTTTTTCCGGATTAGCGGGGACGCGTTGTTTCGGGACCTCGATTTTACGTTTGCCGCTCATAAACTGGCCGGTCAGCGATTCCGGCACTGCCATAATATCTTCCAGCTTACCTTCAGCCACCACCTGACCGCCGTGCACGCCGGCGCCAGGGCCGATATCGATAACGTGGTCAGCGGCGCGAATAGCGTCTTCATCGTGCTCAACGACAATCACCGTGTTGCCGAGATTACGCAGGTGGATCAGGGTGCCCAGCAGGCGTTCGTTATCGCGCTGGTGCAGGCCAATAGAAGGCTCATCCAGCACGTACATGACGCCAACCAGGCCCGCGCCGATCTGGCTGGCGAGGCGGATACGCTGTGCTTCGCCGCCGGAGAGAGTTTCCGCCGAACGGGAAAGCGTCAGGTAGTTCAGGCCGACGTTAACGAGGAATTTCAGGCGGTCGCCAATCTCTTTCAGGACTTTTTCCGCAATTTGCGCACGTTGACCGGAGAGCTTCAGATTGTTGAAGAAATCCATGGCGTGGCCGATGCTCATATCTGAGATTGTCGGCAGCGGCGTATTTTCCACGAACACGTGCCGCGCTTCACGCTTCAGACGAGTACCTTCACAGCTGGTGCAGGGACGATTGCTGATGAATTTGGCCAGCTCTTCACGTACGGCGCTGGATTCCGTCTCTTTATAACGGCGCTCCATATTATGCAGCACGCCTTCAAACGGATGGCGACGCACGGAGGTGTCGCCGCGATCGTTCATATATTTGAATTCAATATTCTCTTTGCCTGAGCCGTACAGAACCACTTTTTGTACGCTGCTATTCAGCGTACCCCATGGCGCTTCAACATCGAATTCATAATGTTCTGCCAGCGACTTCAGCATCTGGAAGTAGTAGAAATTGCGCCGATCCCAACCGCGAATCGCTCCGCCCGCCAGCGACAGCTCAGGGTTCTGAATCACGCGTTCCGGATCGAAATACTGCTGCACGCCGAGGCCGTCGCAGGTCGGGCAGGCGCCAGCCGGGTTGTTGAAGGAGAACAGGCGCGGCTCCAGTTCGCGCATGCTGTAGCCGCAAATCGGGCAGGCGAAGTTGGCGGAAAACAGCAGCTCTTCCGCTTTCGGGTCGTCCATATTGGCGACGATAGCGGTGCCGCCGGAGAGCTCCAGCGCGGTTTCAAAAGACTCGGCCAGACGCGTGCTAAGGTCGTCGCGTACCTTGAAGCGGTCGATAACGACTTCGATGGTGTGTTTCTTTTGCAGCTCAAGCTTCGGCGGATCGGAGAGATCGCAGACCTCGCCGTCGATCCTGGCGCGGATATAACCCTGTCCGGCGAGGTTTTCCAGCGTTTTGTTATGCTCGCCTTTACGCTCTTTAATGATCGGCGCCAGCAGCATCAGGCGCTGGCCTTCAGGCTGTGAGAGCACGTTATCGACCATCTGGCTCACGGTTTGCGCCGCCAGCGGTACGTCGTGATCCGGGCAGCGCGGTTCGCCGACGCGAGCGTACAGCAGACGCAGGTAGTCGTGAATTTCGGTAATGGTGCCTACCGTTGAACGGGGGTTGTGGGACGTTGATTTCTGTTCAATGGAAATCGCCGGCGACAGCCCTTCGATATGGTCGACGTCAGGCTTCTCCATCAGCGACAGAAACTGCCGCGCGTAGGCGGAGAGCGACTCAACGTAGCGACGCTGCCCTTCGGCATATAACGTGTCGAAAGCCAGTGAGGATTTGCCTGAACCCGAAAGCCCGGTGACGACAATGAGTTTGTCGCGAGGGATAACGAGGTTGATATTTTTGAGATTGTGGGTGCGGGCGCCCCGAACTTCGATCTTATCCATTCACCTTTCCCGGTAGATACGCGGATTGCCTGGTTTGTTAGAAGGACAAACGGCAGAAACGGCTAATTATGACACAATTTAACCTGTTTGAATATACAGTATTGGAATGCATTTTCCGGCGGGATATGCAAAAATGTCACGCCGCGAGAGTTATCTGGAACATACTTCCCAGCTATCAACATAGCACCTGGAAATGGTACACTCGCGCGTTTACACTATTAAGAAACGCATTCAGGAGACTCAAACATGGCCAGCAGAGGCGTAAACAAGGTGATTCTCGTCGGTAATCTGGGCCAGGACCCGGAAGTACGCTACATGCCGAGTGGTGGCGCAGTTGCCAACATTACGCTGGCTACTTCCGAATCCTGGCGTGATAAAGCGACCGGAGAGATGAAAGAGCAGACTGAATGGCACCGGGTTGTGCTGTTCGGCAAACTGGCGGAAGTAGCCGGTGAGTATCTGCGTAAAGGTTCTCAGGTCTATATCGAAGGCCAGCTGCGTACCCGTAAATGGACCGATCAATCCGGTCAGGAAAAATATACCACCGAGGTTGTGGTAAACGTGGGCGGAACCATGCAAATGCTCGGCGGTCGTCAGCAGGGCGCGGGCGCGCCAGCAGGCGGCGGTCAGCAGCAGGGCGGTTGGGGTCAGCCTCAGCAGCCGCAGGGTGGAAACCAGTTCAGCGGCGGCGCGCAGTCTCGCCCGCAGCAGCAGGCACCGGCAGCGCCTTCCAATGAACCGCCGATGGACTTTGACGACGATATCCCGTTCTGATGAAGAACTGGCGCTGTTAAGTCATCTCAAAAAGCCCCTGTTTGGGGCTTTTTCTATTTTAAAATCGCAGGTTCGCAGCAATCTTTCACGGTGTGGCCGGTATGCTTTGTGTGCTCGTTGCCGGAGTGAGCTGATTTTTCGAGCCTGCTGTCGCCTGCTGTTTACGCGCCATATCATCCACGATTAGCCGGTAAGCGATGTAATATTTATAGATGTTGCTGACGTAGCTTACGGTCTCGGAACCGATTCTCTCGGCGGCCAGATACTCAACGTTGCCAAACCAGACGTTGGGATCAAAACCGCGTTTTTTGGTATCCACGCGCAGCCTGGCGATGCGCGCGGGGCCAGCGTTATAGGAAGCAAACGAGAACAGCGCTTTATCAAGCTGGGTCATCGGCTCATCGCCATAGTAGCGATCTATCATCCAGCGCATATATTTCACTCCGGCATGGATATTGGGATCGAGCTGTTTAATATCGCCGACTTTTAGCTCCCTACCGGTGCTCGGCATTACCTGCATAACGCCAATCGCGCCGACGTGGCTACGGACGGATTGATTAAGCCGCGACTCCTGATACCCCTGGGCTGCCATCAGCAGCCAGTCAACATCGTAGCGATCGCCATATTTACGGAAGATTTCCACCATCGTCAGAAATTTACGGCGTTCTTTTTGTGCCGCTGCGTTCTTAACGTATCTGGCATCCTTGAGGTAGCGCAGCAGAATGGTATTGCCCAGCCTGCTGCCCTGACGATTCTTGCTAATAAAATCATTAAGCAACGCGAGCAACTGCGGACTGTTTTTGCGAACCGCCCAGCCGATATCGGCCTCATCGCGCAGAATGATGTTCTGGTGAACCTTAATTTTGGGGAAGACCTGCTGCCAGAACAGGGCTTTATGACGGTCGACCACGGTCAATGGAATCAGGCCTGCGCTGAGCATTTCTATCAGATCTTCGTCCTCCAGCGCTTCGGGAGCCGGTTCGATGGTGATGGGCGGCAGCGATTGCCGGGCAAAGCGAGCGTTGAGCGCAACCAGACTCTCGTAGTAGCTGGATGAGGCGCGCACGAACACTGTTTTACCGGAAAGCTGCTGCAGATTTTCCACTACGGGAGAACCGGGGCCGGAAAGAAGCAGCTCCTGAACGTGAGAGTATACTGGCGCGGTAAACGCCATCTCCCGCTGCCGGGCAGAGGTGATCGTCAGGTTAGCGGCAATAACATCCCCTTTACCAGAGTTAAGCGCGCTGATGAGCTGGTCGCGGGCAACTGGTACAAAGATAATACGCACTTTAAGATGACGATGTTTGAGCCTGTTCTCCTTCGCCAGGTTTTGATTCAGGCTGCGCTCAAACTCCATAAAAATATCGTGAGTAGCGCCGCGCTGAGTCCCTTTATTGATAAAGAAAAAGGTTTTGCTGAATGTGGTGAGTACCCGAATGGTTCGCCGGTCGAGCATACCCGGTAAATCTCCCTTCCATGGCTGTAGCATGTCGTCAACGTTGACTTCCAGGGGAGCGCGTTCCTCTGGCTCGGATCGTTTGTTTTCTGTGGCGGCGTAAACTGAAGTAAAGAATAGCAGAGCGGCAAGACATACGAGCCAGCCGATTAGGGATCGAGACAACGATAAAGTGTTCATGGCGCGGTGCTCCGCCAGGGGGATTTTCTTATTTTAGTCTATTCCTGGCAGTTAGCATGCCTGGCGAACATGCAGGAGAGTCGGTTAATCTGTATTTTCCAATAATATTATACGGCGCATTTTTTCTTCGTTTTATACCAGGTTCAGATTCCTGTCTGGCCGCTATTAATTACTATTGCATTATTTACATGGAAGAGCCTGTCTGTGCCATAAAAGAGATGTTGCGCCAGGTAAGGTGGTCATATGTCTGTCTGGTGAGTAGCGCTGCCGGCGCAGACTACTGGCGATCGTGCTTGAGACGAAATGAAAAATTCTACATCGGCGCTGCTGCGGAAATCCGTAAATATCCGCCAGCGCGAGATGTCTCTGAACTGGTTGGTGTTAACCGCAGCGATAACTCCGCCAGCAGGTAGCATGGTAATACTCCAGGTTAGTGAATATCCGAAGAATAGCTTAGACAGCTCCAGAACGCTCTGGAAATAATACTCGTAGCTGACTTTTTATTGGCCAGTTGTAATTAATTGTCAATGTATTTTTGTTTTTATAGGCTCCGGTTTGTTATTTTCTCAGACTATTATGATTAACTATTCATTATTAGAACTCAAGGTTGTTGATAAGTCTTAGTGAGTATAATTGACGCTAAGTATTGTCTGATATCACACAATTAATAGGCCGCCTTGCGGTTAGCGATAATGGGTGCTATCAATATATAGAAACGTTTATCAGCAATGCATACAAGGATAAAAAATGAAATGGACTATTCATAATACTCTTGTCTGTCCGCATTCCGGCGTGGCCTTTTCTTCAATTTCCAGCCTGCGATTTTTAAAGTTTATTCTTTGGTATGAGGCCGATATTTTATTACTGCCGGGGGAGTCGATAAAGCTCTACTCGTCGAGCATTTTAATTAACGATCAATATCACGCGGTGAAAGTTTATAACATCACACGATACGATGAGGCGCAGTGGGAGAAATTACGCGAGCGGCCTTCATGTCCCTACCATTCTACTGCCGCGACGGCGGTATCCTGTTCTTACCAGGCGCACTGTGCAATAAAACGCTGTCCGAACGACATTCCTCGCAGATCGCCAGGACACTCATCCGGACAGTATCCTGCGTGATGGACCGTATTACGCTGGCCACAGTGGAAGCCGCACCTGGACATTATCGCTTTCGGCCATCACCAGGTTGCCGCTAAGCAAACCGTGTAGGCTAACTCTTCGCTATGCAATCCATTCTGCGGGCAGTGAGCTTTCCGCCAGATCTCTTTTCCACGCACAGATCGGCCTGCGGGACAAAGTCCTGGCGGACTCGTTTATCGATCGGTAGTCCCGCATCGCGCAACTATCAGGTATCGTCAGGCACGGTACTGATTTTGCAGATGATTCATAAATTCATGCGTGCGGAGATGCTCTCAAAGAAGGGGGGAATAGCGGGAGGCTCCCGGAGTCGCATTGCGTGCGTGGGCGCTTCAGGCCGGGTCCGGCGTTGGGCGCCACCCGGCACAAAGGCGCGAATTTCTTTTGCGATCAGGTCATCATCATTGGCCATTCTGGCGGCGTCTGGCTCATAACTTCAATCATCACGTCTTTGATATTGCCCCAGATTTTCGCGACGTCCACCAGGGTAATGCCTAAAAGGCCGGTGGCGAACCAGCAGGCCGCAGCCAGGCCCATACAGCTACAAATTACCGCCAGACCGGCATAATCACTTTTCCGTAACTGAATGTTCAACGAGCTGGCCAGAAACATCAGTACGGCGCTCACGAGTGGCCAGCGTAAAAGTACGACACTGGTAGTAATGGAAGCCATCAACCTATCCTCAAAGAAATTTGGCACCCTTTGACAACCTGATGAGACTAACGATGATTCGGTGCTCTGGCTATCTACAGGTAAATAAGAACGTAATGAAACAATGTTTTTGTTTCATAAACTAATGTGAACTATATCACATTTGGTCTTTTATTCACCAGTGAAAAAATGTTCTTTTCTTGCGCTTATTAACCATGTCAACTGTATGGTTAATGGCCAGGAGATAGGGTCGTTTCTCATTGCGGGGGCCAATTATAAGCGATTGTCGGCCGCTTTACTTTTTTATTAAGGTTTAGGTTCTGCGGATTTTATTACTTATTCCCGTCAATTATGCGGATAAACCGAATGAGATAGTGGAGCTAATCTCATTATGCTGAGAATGTTTCTCCAGTTTTCCAGAAGCCAGTATTATTCATGATTCATAGTCATGAGGTTTTTACGTCAAAGCGTGGGTTGCTGAAACACACTGATTCATATCACAGTAAGCAGAATCATCGGGGTCTTTCACCTTGATTAAGGCGTATCGCATGGATAAAAAGCGGAAATGAGTCATAGCGCGCCGCATAAGGCGTTGAGAATATTCGGCATTGTACTGGTCATTCTGCTACCGGTCGTGCTGGCACTGTGGTTTGCGCAAATGCGCGCCAAAGCGGAAACCGCCGACCAGCTACGGCTGTTTTCTAAACTGGCGCTGCAAAAAACAGAAATGGTGATCCGTGAAGCCGACGAAGCGCGCGAAAAAGCCCGCCTTTATCAGGGAGAGTACTGCTCGCCGCAGCATCAGCAATATCTGCTCGGCATCGTTCGCGGCCTGCTTTATGTTGATGACCTAATCTATGCCGACGGCAGGTATTTTTATTGTTCAACCGCGGTACGCCGCCAGATAGGCTGGCAAATCCCGGCGGCAACGTACATTAAAAAGCCGGATATCGCGATTTATTACTACCGTGAGACTCCGTTCTATCCTGGCTATACGATGAATTATTTACAGCGCGGCCACTATGTCGCGGTGATTAATCCGCTCTCGTTCAGCACCTTGATATCCAGTGACCGCAATCTGGCCTGGGGTGTTTTTGATACTAAAACCAACCAGTTTTTTTCTGTCAGCAAGCATGCGGACTCCGGGGAGCTGCATCGCCTGATACGGGGGAAAGAGGCTTTTTTTCATCAGAATGGCCGCGTTTATACCATCGCCCATTCTACCGTTCGCCCAATAGCCGTCATTATGTCCACCTCACGCGTCAGCTATTATCAGAATTTTTATAATCAGGTAACGCTGACTTTGCCGCTGGGGCTGATTTGCAGCGTGCTGCTTTTACTGGTGTGGTCGCGAACCCGGCAGCAGTACCATTCTCCGCGCAATATGCTGCAGCGAGCGTTAAGCCGTCGCCAGCTGTGCCTGCACTATCAGCCGATTATCGATATTAAAAATAATCGCTGCGTCGGTACCGAAGCGCTATTGCGCTGGCCGGGCTTCGATGGTCCGGTGATGAGCCCGGCGGAGTTTATCCCGCTGGCGGAAAACGAAGGGATGATTGCGCAGGTTACCGACTATGTAATAGATGAGGTATTTTCCGACCTTGGCGAGTTCCTGGCCCGGAACCCGCATTTATACGTGGCGATCAACCTCTCCGCTTCCGATTTTCACTCCGCGCGCTTGATTGAACACATCAACGAGAAGGTCCGTCGCTACGCTATCAAGGCGGAACAAATTAAAATCGAAGTGACCGAGCGGGGGTTTATTGATGTACCGAAAACGACGCCGGTGATTCAGGCTTTTCGCGACGCGGGATACGAAATCGCCATCGATGATTTTGGTACCGGCTACTCCAACCTGCAAAACCTCCATTCGCTCAACGTCGACATCCTCAAGATTGATAAATCTTTTATCGACACGCTGGCAAGTCATACGACCAGCCACCTGATTGCTGAACATATTATCCAGATGGCGAACAGCCTGCATTTAAAGATAGTGGCGGAAGGTGTGGAAACCGCAAACCAGGTCGCCTGGCTACATAAGCGCGACGTGCAATATTGCCAGGGCTGGTACTTTGCGAAAGCGATGCCGCCGCAGGAGTTTATGCAGTGGCTGGCGAACGATCGTACCAGCCTCTGCCCCTGGCAACAGCCTTATCAGGCGGAAATTTGATGGCGATAGTCGGTAGGCGTACGGTCGAATTCGCGACGGAACACTCGCGAGAAGGTTTGCTGCGATACGTAGCCGAGATCCATCGCGATATCAAAAATAGGGCGCTGGGTGGTTCTTAACGCTTCCGCGGCGAGCAGCAGACGGCGCTGGCGAATGTAATCTCCAAGCGTTTGATGCATCACGGCGCGAAACATCCGCTGGAGATACCATTTTGAGTATCCCGATTTTCTGGCGACTACATCAATGTTAAGTGGTTGATCGATATGTTCATCAATCCATTCAATAAGCGTTTGGATAATATCCTGATGGGACATAAAGCGGCCTCTCTCAATTCTCGATTCGTCGTTTTGTCTGCGGGGGAGTATAATTCCTCAAGTTAACTTGAGGTAAAGCGCTTTATGGAAAAGAAATCACCCCGCATCAAAATGCTGCTGACGCCCGGAGAGGTAGCGAAACGAACCGGCGTGGCCGTTTCCGCGCTGCACTTTTATGAAAGCAAAGGGCTGATCCACAGCCAGCGCAATGCGGGCAATCAGCGACGCTACCGGCGCGACGTGCTGCGCGCGGTGGCGATCATTAAGATTGCGCAACGTATCGGTATTCCGCTGGCGACTATCGGCGATGCGTTCGGCGTGCTGCCGGAAGGGCATAATCTCAGCGCTAAAGAGTGGAAGATGCTGTCGTCCCAGTGGCGGGAGGAGCTGGACCGACGCATTCATACTCTCACCGCGCTGCGCGATCAGCTTGATGGCTGCATTGGCTGTGGCTGTTTGTCGCGTCGCGACTGTCCGTTACGTAACCCTGGCGATAAGCTGGGTGAAGAGGGGACCGGGGCGCGGTTGCTGGAGGAGGACTAAAAACTAAAGCGCCACAACAGGGCGCTTTAGTTGTTTTCCGGTCTTGGTCTTTCGCTCTATCCCGCTGGTACGCAGGAGGGTTTCCCCCGACGTCGGCTCACCTCAGTATTGCGCAATGTGTTGATGGAGGTTCCGGTTTGCGCCGACACTTTAAGTGTGGCTCTTTTCTCCGAATTTGCCTCAATGGTTTGCCGAAAAATTCCCGTCATTCGCCGCCTGTTTCTATAGTTAATTTGAACAAACAGCGGGAGAGGCCCATGTTAACGGTACATCATCTCAATCAGTCACGATCGCAGCGCATATTATGGGCGCTGGAAGAACTACAGCTGCCTTATCAAGTTGTCTCTTATCAGCGCGGCAAGGATATGCTCGCGCCGGCTGAATTAAAGAGCGTTCATCCGCTGGGGAAATCGCCGGTCGTGGAAGATAACGGCCACATTCTGGCTGAATCCGGCGCTATTCTTGAATATTTGCAGGAAACCTACGATAGCGCCCGGCGCCTGAAGCCTCAGTCGATGGAAGATAAACTGCAATACCGCTTTTGGCTGCATTATGCCGAGGGTTCCCTGATGCCCCTTCTGCTGATGAAACTGGTGTTTTCCAGCCTCGGTAAACCTCCGGTGCCGTTTGGCATGCGTACGCTGGGCAATGCGTTAGGCAAAGGGGTGCAAAAGGCCTGGCTTAACCGGCAGGTGGAGACCCATGCCCGTTTTATCGAAACGCACCTTTCCAGGCAGCGCTGGTTTGCCGGGGCAGAGCTCAGTATGGCCGATATTCAGATGAGCTTTCCGGCGATGGCGCTGCTGGCGCGCGGCGGCGTGGGTGATTTACCGCATCTGACGCAGTGGGTTCAGCGCGTGGAGCAGCGTCCGGGCTGGCAGAAGGCAATTGAGCGCGGCGGCCCTTTTACGCTTCCCGGAGAGTGAACCATTCCTGAAGCCGATGACCGGGGAAAAATTGCTGGCGGCGTAATGCAAAATTGTTACCGGATTGCGCATGGACGATAACGTTTGCGCATCGACTGGTTATTTCCTGAACGTCATAAGCGAAATTTAGCGAAATCCGACAAACTTCAGTTGAAAAGGCCCGTCTAAAGGCTGGATAATCGTTTGCCTTTTTATTTTGCTCATCATTTCCTCTGCTGACAGAGGGGGCAAAGTCATTCTTCACACCGTACTGTATGCGCGGAGTTAAACGTTTGCTTTTCACAGCCCCTGGCGCTGCGATGTAGCACAAGGAGATCGCGTTTAGCTGGCAGTGGATGGTCCACCACGCATACAGACGAACGATAAAAATTCTCAGGGGAAGTTTTCTATGTCTACGCCTTCAGCGCGTACCGGCGGTTCATTAGACGCCTGGTTTAAAATTTCTGCTCGCGGCAGTACCGTGCGTCAGGAAATCGTTGCCGGTCTTACCACCTTCCTGGCGATGGTGTACTCGGTCATCGTTGTGCCTGGCATGCTTGGTAAAGCAGGTTTTCCGCCGGCCGCGGTATTTGTCTCCACCTGTCTGGTGGCCGGCGTCGGTTCGCTGGTGATGGGCCTGTGGGCGAACCTGCCGCTGGCGATTGGCTGCGCTATCTCGCTGACCGCTTTTACCGCCTTTAGCCTGGTGCTGGGCCAGCAGATCAGCATTCCGGTCGCGCTGGGTGCGGTCTTCCTGATGGGGGTGCTGTTCACCGTGATTTCGGCGACCGGCATTCGTAGCTGGATCCTGCGTAACCTGCCGCAGGGCGTTGCGCACGGTACGGGAATTGGTATTGGCCTGTTTCTGCTGCTGATTGCCGCTAACGGCGTGGGTCTGGTTATCAAAAACCCGCTGGATGGCCTGCCGGTGGCGTTGGGTCATTTTAATAGCTTCCCGGTGATTATGTCGCTGGTGGGGCTGGCGGTGATTATTGGCCTCGAAAAACTGAAGGTGCCGGGCGGTATCCTGCTGACGATCATCGGTATATCGATTATCGGCCTGATTTTCGATCCTGCTGTTCACTTCTCAGGTATCTTCGCTATGCCGTCGCTGAGCGACGATAAAGGCAATTCGCTGATCGGTAGCCTGGATATCGTCGGCGCGCTGAACCCGGTCGTGCTGCCAAGCGTACTGGCATTGGTAATGACCGCGGTGTTTGACGCTACCGGTACTATCCGCGCGGTGGCGGGTCAGGCGAACCTGCTGGATAAAGACGGGCAGATTATCAACGGCGGCAAAGCGCTGACCACCGACTCCCTGAGCAGCGTTTTCTCCGGCGTGGTGGGCGCGGCTCCGGCTGCGGTGTATATCGAATCTGCTGCCGGTACGGCGGCGGGCGGTAAAACCGGTCTGACCGCAGTGACCGTCGGCGTACTGTTCCTGCTGATCCTGTTCCTCTCTCCGCTCTCTTATCTGGTTCCGGCCTACGCTACCGCTCCGGCGCTGATGTACGTCGGCCTGCTGATGCTGAGCAACGTGGCGAAAATCGATTTCAACGACTTCGTTGATGCGATGGCGGGCCTGATTACTGCGGTCTTTATCGTTCTGACCTGCAACATCGTCACCGGCATCATGATCGGCTTTGCGTCGCTGGTGATTGGCCGTCTGGTGTCCGGCGAATGGCGTAAGCTGAACCTCGGCACGGTGATCATCGCTGCGGCGCTGGTTATTTTCTACGCAGGCGGCTGGGCGATTTAACTTTTCCTGCTAACGACGGGCGGCTTTGGCCGCCCGTTTAATTTTTAAGCCACATCCTGTTTCCTTTTGCGTTAATCTGAGTAGCGTATTATGCCGAGACATGACGCCTCAGATGTAAAAAAGAAAACGCAGCAAACAGGGAACACATGGAAATATTCTTTACCATACTCATCATGACCCTCGTGGTCTCTCTCTCCGGGGTTGTTACACGCGTACTTCCCTTTCAGGTTCCACTACCTTTAATCCAAATCGGCATCGGCGCGCTGTTAGCCTGGCCTACCTTCGGATTGCATGTTGAATTCGACCCTGAACTCTTTCTGGTTCTTTTTATTCCGCCGCTGCTTTTTGCCGACGGCTGGAAGACGCCAACCCGTGAGTTCATTGAGCATGGACGAGAAATTTTCGGTCTGGCGCTGGCGCTGGTAGTGGTGACGGTGGTTGGTATTGGCTACCTTATCTACTGGATTGTGCCGGGTATTCCGCTGATTCCGGCTTTTGCCCTGGCGGCGGTTCTGTCGCCAACGGATGCCGTGGCGCTGTCCGGGATCGTTGGCGAAGGGCGCATTCCGAAAAAAATTATGGGGATTTTGCAGGGCGAGGCGCTAATGAACGATGCCTCCGGCCTGGTCTCCCTGAAATTTGCCGTTGCGGTAGCGATGGGGACGATGGTCTTTACCGTCGGCGGCGCGACGGTTGAGTTCTTCAAAGTGGCGGTTGGCGGTATTCTCGCGGGCTTCGTGGTTAGCTGGCTGTACGGACGTTCAATGCGCTTCCTCAGCCGCTGGGGCGGCGATGAACCGGCAACGCAAATCGTACTGCTATTTCTGCTGCCGTTCGCTTCTTACCTGATCGCTGAACATATCGGCTTTTCCGGGATCCTGGCGGCAGTTGCCGCGGGGATGACCATCACCCGCTCCGGAGTGATGCGCAGCGCGCCGCTGGCGATGCGCCTGCGTGCTAACAGTACCTGGGCGATGCTGGAGTTCGTGTTCAACGGCATGGTATTCCTGCTGTTGGGCCTGCAGCTACCGGATATTCTCTCCAGCTCGCTGGTGGCCGCTGAAGCAGATCCCAACGTCGAAACCTGGATGCTGTTTACCGATATCGTTCTGATTTATGCCGCCCTGATGCTGGTGCGTTTCGGCTGGCTGTGGACGATGCGCAAACTCAGTCAGCGTTTCCTGAAAAAGAAACCGATGGAGTTCGGCTCCTGGACGACGCGCGAGCTGCTGATCTCCTCCGTCGCCGGCGTCCGCGGGGCGATTACTCTTGCCGGTGTGCTGTCGATTCCTCTGCTGCTGCCGGACGGCAACGTCTTCCCGGCGCGCTATGAGCTGGTATTCCTTGCCGCCGGGGTGATTCTGTTTTCTCTGTTCGTCGGCGTGATTGTGCTGCCGATTCTGCTGCGCCATATCGAATCGACCGACCATGTGCAGCAGCGTAAAGAGGAGCGCCTGGCGCGAGCGGCAACGGCGGACGTGGCGATTGTCGCGATTCAGAAAATGGAAGAGCGCCTGGCGGCGGACACCAAAGAGAATATCGATAATCAGCTGCTGACAGAAGTCAGTTCGCGAGTGATTGGTAACCTGCGCCGCCGCGTTGATGGTCGTAACGATGTTGAAACCTCGATGCTGGAAGAGAGCCTTGAACGTCGTTTCCGCCTGGCGGCGCTGCGTTCAGAGCGTGGGGAACTGTACCACCTGCGCGCCACCCGGCAGATCAGTAACGAGACGCTGCAGAAGCTGCTGCACGACCTCGACCTGCTGGAGGCGCTGCTGATCGAAGACCAGTAACGCCGTACCTGTTCCCCGGCGGCGCTGCGCCGCTCGGGACGTGTGTGGTGTGATTTTCCCGGAGGCGGCGCCTGACGCGCCTTGTCCGGGCTACCGCCCCTCAGAAGATTGAGAATTATAGCCCGGGTAAGGCGTTACGCCGCAACCCGGGAACTCACTTCAGCCAGAACGCCTTACTGCACTCCAGCCACGCCCGCGCGCTGTGCGACATGTACACACCTTCGCGCCAAATCATTCCCAGCTCCCAGCGTAGATCGCTCTGCAGCGGGATCCAGCAAAAGCTTTGTGGGTCGAGACGCTGGCAGATCGGCTCCGGCAAAATGGCTACGCCAATGCCAGCCTGCACCATGGCGGCCAGAAAATCCCATTGCCCGCTGCGCACGGCGATGCTCGGCTTAACTTCATGCTGTGCAAATAGCCGCATCAGCTGCTGGCTGAGGGCGAAATCCTCGTTGTAAATCACCAGCGGATACTCTGCGAGCGCTTCCGGCGACAATGACGCGATACCCTTCCAGTGCGCGGTTCTCGGCGTTAGCACGCAGAGCGGATGGCTGAACAGAGAAAGCGTAGTCAGGCCGCTGGCCTCATCAACGGGAAGAGCCGTCATGGCTAAATCCAGCTCGCCGTTGCTTACGGCCTGCTGCACGGTCAGGCCACCAAACTCGGAAATTTTCAGCTCGACCCCCGAGTAGCGCTGGCGAAAGAGGCTAATTGGCTCGGCCATCAGCATGCCGACCATCGGCGGGATCCCAAGACGCAGTATGCCTTTATGCAGATGATTAATATCACTCAGCTCTGATTCCAGCTGATGAAATTCGCCAAGGATAGCCTGCCCGCGCTCGAAGACTACCCGCCCGGTATCGGTCAGCAATAGCTTCCGACCATCGCGGATCAGCAGCGTGCAGTTCAGCTCATCTTCCAGATTCTTAAGCATTTTGCTGATGGTGGGCTGCGTGACGAACAGTTTCTCCGCCGCGCGAGTGAAGCTCTGTTGGCGAACCACTTCGACAAAATAACGCAGCGTTCGGATATCCATAATTATTCCCTGAGACTATACCTGTGATGATTTTAATTCATTTCTACCGGGCCGGACGGCTCTCTATACTGCACGCCTGTTTTCTTTTTCAGGAATACCGCCCATGGCCTTCGCGCCAGTTCGCGTGACGCCCCTGGTCATGCAACGTCTTCAGGTACCCGTTCAGGTACTGATCTATGCCGGACTGTTCGTCTGCGCTGATTATTTAGTTAACTGGTTGCATTTGCCGCTTCCGGCGAATCTGGTTGGTATGCTGATAATGCTGGCGCTGATTGTTTGCCGGGTGATCCCTCTAAACTGGGTTCGGGCCGGAGCACGCTGGCTGCTGGCGGAAATGCTGCTGTTTTTCGTGCCGGCGGTGGTGGCGGTGGTTAACTATGCGCAGCTGCTGATGGTTGATGGCTGGCGTATTTTTCTGGTGATTGGCTTAAGTACCACGATGGTGCTGGGCGCAACGGCGTGGGTGGTTGATAAGGTGTATCGCTATGAAGTCAGCAGGATGAAGCATGAGTGATTTTCAGCTGAGCGTCCTGTGCCTTCTGGTGACGCTGGGACTCTATTTTGCCAACAAGCGGCTTTATCGCCGCTTCCATAAACTCCCGCTGATGCCGTTGGTTTTTACCCCGATCCTGCTGGTGATGATTCTGGTAATCGGTCATATCTCCTATCAAAGCTATCTGGGTGAGACCCACTGGCTGCTGTGGCTGCTGGGCCCGGCAACCATCGCTTTCGCCGTGCCGGTATATGACAACCTGGCGATCATTAAACGTCACTGGATGTCGCTTACCGCCGGGGTGACCACCGCGTCGGTTGTTGCGGTGACCAGTTCGGTCTGGCTGGCGAGATTGTTGACTCTGCCTGATGAGATCCAGCGCAGCCTGGCAGTGCGCTCGGTAACGACGCCTTTTGCCCTGGCAGCCGCTAAGCCGCTGGGCGGTCAGCCTGATTTCGTCGCCCTGTTTGTTGTCGTCACCGGGGTATTTGGTATGGCAATAGGCGATGTGCTGTTTCTGCGTCTTTCTATTCGCGCGGGAATGGCGAAAGGAGCAGGGTTTGGCGCGGCATCACACGGCGCCGGTACCGCGCGATCCTATGAGCTTGGCCCACAGGAGGGCGTGGTCGCCAGTCTGGTGATGATGCTTTCCGGGATAGTGATGGTGCTGGCCGCGCCGTTGGTACGCTGGGCGATGTTTTAAAAAATCATTCAGTGGTCATTTCAGCTATTTTTTACGAATGTACCTGGCTAGATGATGGTTTATTGAACAGTTTTAATTAAAGAATTTATCATTATTCGTTATATCCCGTCATAGAAATGATAATTAAGCCCGTATTAGCTCTAATATTATTCGTATAGTCAATATCTTATTTTTTTAGTATCGATATGGATGTTCTCAACTATTTCACCTTTTGATTGTAACTAAATATTTCTATTTGAGTGGTATTTTATTTGTAATCTTAATTTATTTATATTTTGATATTTAAATGATGAATGTATATATTTTATAATTCCATGATTTTATTTGATTATTTTTAAATCATATACGTTAGTTATTAATGATGACCATTTATGATTCTGGATTAGACTTCCTTCTATTGTTGAGAATACTCCTGGTTTCCGTTATGTTGTTGAAGTGAGCTTTTATTATTGAATGGATTCAAGTGGAACTAAAGCTCTTGTATTTGAATTAATGTTAAATGCAAGCGATACATTCCCCTAAAAATATACCAGCGGTAGGTACAGTTGGTATTTAATCTCATTCGCTAATATATTGCCATAAACAATTGATGGATTGATTGTTAATCTGAATAAATAGGGGAATACAAATGAAAACCAATGTAAAAACGTTAGCTAAAATTTTAGCTTTGTCCGCCGGCTGCTCTCTGGTGGCAATATCTCATGCGGATAATACTATCACTTTTAACGGAACGGTTTCCGATACGACCTGTACCGCTACCATTGATAATGGCGTTTCATCTATTGAGATGGGAACTGTCTCAGTTGCAGATTTAAAAGCTAATACCTATAGCGCCGCGAAGAACTTCTCTTTCACTTTGACCGGTTGCCCTACGGACGATGGGGCTCTGACTAAAGCCAGAATTACCTTTGGTGGTGAAGCAGATAATTTTAATAGTGATTACTTTAAAAATCAGGCTTCAGAATCTCCAGCGACCAATGTTGCTGTCGCTATTTTTGATAATGCCGGAGCACTACAAAAGAACAATGCTGAAGGCTCTGATGTTGATATCTCCTCTGGCGCGGCAACTATTCCGTTTACCGTAAAAATGGCTAAGTCTGGTTCCTCTGACCCAACCAAAGGCCCAGTGAAGACAACTGTAACCTATAACGTAACATATTATTAATTAAGCCATAAATATATAAAGGGAAAGCTATATGCTTTCCCTGTTTGGACAAAAACATGAACAGATTATTATGTATTGTTTGTTTTTTTCTTTGTATTTCAGTATCGCAGGCTAGCGTAGTTGTTGGCGGCACGCGCGTTATCTTCGATGGTACACAAAAGACAACCACGGTGTCTGTTCAGAATAAAGATAACGTTACAAATATCGTTCAGTCATGGTTATCCATCGTGGATGAGGCGTCACCCGCGAAAGATTCATTTATTACTACGCCCCCTCTTTTTCGCTTGAAGGCGGGTGAGCAGGGATTTGTCCGTATACTTCGTACAGGCAAACCTCTGGCAGAAGATCGCGAGTCTATGCTTTGGCTCAATATTAAAGGGATTCCTGCCGCGGATGATGTGCCAGATAAAAATATGGTGCAATTTGCGATTAACTCCAGAATCAAACTTATTTATCGACCCGCCGCCTTAAAAAAGGCGATTCCGGAAGACTTCGCTGAAAAGCTGCAATGGTCAAGTGATGGCAGAGGGATTAAGGTAAAAAATGACTCTCCTCTGTATATGAATTTTTCTGAGATATTTATTAATGGTAAAGCAGTACCCGAGGCGTGGTTTGTTGCACCTTATTCAACGATAAAAATACCGGTAGCAAGTGCCTCTTCATCTGGGAAAAGAGAAGTCACATGGAGTGTGATCAATGATTATGGTATGTCAGGACCAAAATATAAGGCCATTCTTCAATAGCGTTGGATGGAATGATGCATTCTCATTGAAAAGCAGCTATATCGCCATTGTTTGCTGTCTTGGTTCGATTCCGTTACCGTCTGGCGCCGGGGAGTATTTTAACCCGCACTTACTTGAAGTTAACGAAACCGGGGCGACAGCCGTAGATTTATCTTATATTTCCCAGGAAACCGTGCCTCCGGGCAAATACAACCTCGATATCTATATTAACGACAAATTTATTGCTGCTGAATCTATCGTATTTAAGCCCCAAAATGAAGGTAGTGATTCGTCTGCTCAGCCGTGTATTAGCATTGCGCAACTGAAAGAGTGGTCGATAAAAACTCAGGATTATCCTGAACTTGCGAGCGTAGGCTCCGAGTGCGCAAAACTGTCTGCAATACCAGGATGGGAAACGGCGGTATTGCTTTCGCAGCAGCGGGTCGATTTTACCTTGCCTCAGATCGCGATGATGCGCCGCCCTCAGGGCTATGTCGCTGAGAACCAATGGCAGCAGGGAATCACCGCCGGGTTGCTTAACTACAATCTTTCAGGGCAAAAAACCGATCCGCGGCACGGTGGAGAATCGACATCCAGCCAGTTTCTCAGTCTGCAGCCGGGGCTGAACGTTGGGCCATGGCGTTTACGTAATTACAGCACCCTTAATCATAATGATGATGGCAACCAGTGGGACTCCGTCTACAGCTATATTTCGCGTGATATCCACACCCTGAAAGGCCAACTGATATTAGGTCAGACTTACACTTCCTCAGGCATCTTTGACAGCATCAGCTTCACCGGTTTGCAGTTGAATTCAGATAAAGAGATGTTGCCGGACAGCATGAATGGCTTTGCGCCGGTGATCAAGGGAATCGCCCGGACTACCGCGGACGTTACGGTATATCAGAACGGTTACAGCATCTATAAAACCACGGTCTCTCCCGGGGCATTCGAGATAAATGACCTTTATCCAACGGGGAGTGCGGGCGATCTCTATGTAACGGTGAAAGAGTCTGATGGCGGTGAGCAGAGCTTTGTGGTGCCCTTTGCCTCGCTGGCGATTCTCCAGCGTGAAGGGCAGGTAGACTATGCTTTCAGCAGCGGTAAAACGCGTTCGGGGAGCTCCGGTGGAAAGGAATACAATTTTCTGCAATCCACCCTGGCCTGGGGAGCATTGAGCAACGTCACGCTGTACGGCGGTTTTCAGCAACTGGAAGATAAATATAGCAATGCGCTGCTCGGGGCCGGGTTTAATCTGGGTTCTGTCGGCGCACTCTCGTTTGATGCTTCCCAGTCCTGGGCTGAAATAAAAGAAAATCCACTAGCGGATAATACGACCTCCAGCGAGGGGCAATCTTATCGCTTGCGTTTTAGTAAAGATTTTCCATTAACGGGTACCAACTTCTCCGTCGCAGGATATCGGTATTCAACGCATGGTTATTACTCTTTGCAGAATTTTATCGATAACGCGACTGCTTATAGCGGCTGTTGTTCATCCAATGGACGGACAAAAGATCGCTTTGACGCATCGGCCTCACAGATATTTGCTGGCTTTGGCTCACTTTCCCTTTCGCTGGTTAGCGAGTCTTACTGGGATAATTCACGCATGGAGTCGCTGGGGGTAAGTTACAGTAATACCCTTGGCCGGATATCATATTTCATCAACTACTCTTATAACCGAAATGTACAGAGTACAAGCCAGAATAGCGATAGTTCTCCATCCAGCGATAGCATTATCTCGCTGACCGTGAGCGTACCTTTTGGCGATAGCACCTCAGCCAATTACAACATGAACAGTAGCCGCAAGGGGGACTCTACCCACAGCCTTGGTTTGAGCGGTACTGCTTTTGCGGATCGTTCTCTGAACTGGAGTGTGCTGGAGGGGTACAACGCCAGCGATAAGAGTACTTCAGGAAACGTTAACCTGAACTACCAGGGTTCTAAAGGCGAGGTGACGGCGGGATACGGCTATGACAGCTACAGCTCCCGATATAACTACTCGCTGCGCGGCGGAATGGTCGCTCATTCCGGTGGGGTAACCCTTTCCCGCTATCTTGGTGAGAGCGTGGCGCTGGTTGAAGCTCCTGGCGTCAGCGATGTGGCGGTGCTTGGGCAAACTAACGTAATGACCGATTCCGCCGGATATGCCGTCGTGCCTTTCGTTCGGCCCTATCACGAAAATAGTCTCGCCCTCAATGAGCAGCAGGTCTCGGGTGCGGAAATTGATAATATCGTCAGAACGGTGGTACCGACGCGCAGCGCTATCGTTAAGGTCAAATATGATACCTGGATTGGCTATAAGGCAATGATGACCCTGCGCTTTCATAATAAAGACGTGCCTTTTGGCGCGCTCGTTTCACTGAAAGATGAATCTCTGGATGCGAAAGACAGTAGAAGTTCCATTGTAGGCGATGCAGGACAGGTTTATCTGACGGGGCTTCCGGTAAAAGGTCGTTTATTGGTTAAGTGGGGCGATGATAATAATTCCCGGTGCCATTTTAATTATGATTTTTCGGGAAATAAATCTACCGAGGATATTGTTTTTTATCAGGCTAACTGTAGATGAGTAAAATATGAGTAGACGACATTCCCTGAGGACAGGAAGCAGGCGTTGTTCATTGGTCAAGAATTCCTGCCTGCCGGGAGCAGGTTTTATTATTTCTTTTTTTTTAAGTTCTGGCGCCTGGGCTTATGATGCGAGCAGTACCGTTAATTTTAATATTACTGGTATGATTGAAGAACCTTCCTGTGAGGTCTCGATAAAGCCCTCTGATAATATTGACTTAGGCACCGTATCTTTTCAGCATTTGACGGGAAAACCGGGTGCTAATAGCGCAAATGTTCCTGTTTATCTTGAGTTTGAGAATTGTTCAAAAGGTACGCGTGCGGTCACCATCACGTTTAGTGGTTCTTATTATGACAGTACCTATTCGATGATATATAAAAGCGCGGCCGTTGGAACTGGGGCGAAGGGTGTTGGATTACAGCTTTTCAGTCTTAAGGATTCCAAATCATTAGGGCCCGGCGATCAATATATTTATACCTTCAGCGATGAGGCGGGGGGGCACGTTTTTGACATGATTGCCAGAATGTACACTCCTTATGGCCAGATAACCGCCGGGAAGGTGCTTTTTGCCGCTACATTCAACGTGTCTTATAAATAACAGGGAAGAGTATGTTCAAGAATATTATTTTACTATTGGCGTTAAGCTTTCCGATGTCTGGTTGGTCATGTGTCGATGGTGCCAACTATGGTGATGTATCAATGACGAATCTTCCTGAGCAAGTATTAGTAAATGCGGGTAACTACTCAGCGGGCACGATTCTCTATGATTCAGGCCAGATTACACATTCAAAAACCCACGTAACAAACTGTCAGGGTAATATTTATGCCCAGTTTGCGTGGTCTTCAGATAATACTATTTCACCGGTTAGTGATGGGATATATACCACTAGTGTGCCCGGTATTGGTCTCAGAGTTAAAGTCTGGCTGAATATCACCGGTGAGTATGATGGTGATAACGATGACTTCACACCAGATTATAGCCAGCATTATATCGGTGATGCGGACTTCTATCTGGGTAAACCTAATGGATTACTCGATTATTGGGCTGGTACAAATTATGCGCCAACCTATCAGTTACAGCTCGTAGCTACCGGCGGAGCTATTGCCAGCAATAGCTCTCTGACGTTGAAAGATCCTATCTCGACGGTTTCGTTTAAAGACAGCTCCGGAACGATGGTTATTTCCCAACTGCATATAAACGGTACGACGAAAATCAAGTTGACGCCAATGGGTTGCACGGCTGGTTCAACCGCACTGAATTTCACAATGGGTTCGGTTAAAACGAGTGAATTTAATCTTTCTAACAAAGTCGGTTCTGCCCAACAAACGCTCACACTGACCTGTGAACCAGGGACGAGAGCAACGATGCGGATTATTGCGACCGAAACGGATGGAGATAACCCGGATAATAGCGTGATGGCGCTAACCCCCGGAGAGAACATTGCGACTGGCGTTGGAGTACAGTTGAATATTAACGGTGTTCCCCTCTCCCTGAATACCAATTACGCCTTATTCCCTTACAACCGAACCACGGTGACCAATCCCGGCGCGGAGGCGAGCTATACAATATTTACCGATCCAAATAACCCCGGTGGGGCCTCAGGGACAAATACGCTGTATTTTTCGACTAACTATTATAAAACCGGCGCTGAGGTTACGCCGGGTAAAGCCAATGCGAGCGGAACGATAACCTTTATCTACAACTAAAATATTCCCCGACCTCCAGGTCGGGGAATGAGAGTTTAGTGCGCCTGACCCTTCTCAATACCGATACCGGTCTGCGAACGGATAAACTGGGCGCGGAACAACTCGCGCTCGCGTGCTCCTTCCGCTGAGTTATCAGTGGTAGAGAACAGCCAGATACCGATAAAGGCCACGGCGATAGAGAACAGCGCCGGATACTCATACGGGAATATTGCATTCTCGTGACCAAGTATTGTCACCCAGATTGTTGGCCCGAGGATCATCAGAATCACCGCGGTCAGCAGGCCCAGCCAGCCGCCAATCATCGCTCCGCGCGTGGTCAGCTTCGACCAGTACATCGACAGCAGGATAATCGGGAAGTTACAGCTGGCGGCGATAGAGAACGCCAGGCCGACCATAAAGGCGATGTTCTGATTCTCGAACAGAATACCCAGCAGAATCGCCACTACGCCGAGGATCAGTACGGTAATTTTGGAAACCTTCAGCTCCTGACGCTCGGTCGCACCTTTGCGGAACACGTTAGCGTACAGGTCGTGAGACACCGCCGATGCGCCCGCCAGCGTCAAGCCAGCAACCACCGCCAGAATCGTGGCGAAGGCGACCGCTGAGATAAAGCCAAGGAACAGGTTGCCGCCGACCGCATCCGCCAGGTGCACCGCCGCCATGTTGTTGCCGCCGATAAGCTGCCCGGCCGCGTCTTTGAACGCCGGATTCGCCCCCACCAGCATGATGGCGCCGAAGCCGATGATAAAGGTCAGAATATAGAAATAACCCATAAAGCCGGTGGCGTAGAACACGCTCTTACGCGCTTCTTTCGCATCGCTCACGGTGAAGAAACGCATCAGAATATGCGGCAGACCAGCAGTACCAAACATCAGCCCGAGGCCGAGCGAGAGCGCCGATATCGGGTCTTTCACCAGGCCACCTGGACTCATAATTGCCGCCCCTTTCGGGTGGACCGCCATCGCTTCAGTAAACAGATTATTGAAGCTGAAGCCGACGTGCTTCATCACCATAAAGGCCATAAAGCTTGCGCCGAACAGCAGCAGTACCGCTTTGATAATCTGCACCCAGGTGGTGGCTAGCATACCGCCGAAGAGGACGTAGAGCACCATCAGCACGCCCACCAGCACGACCGCAACGTGGTAGTTGAGGCCGAACAGCAGCTGTATAAGTTTACCCGCGCCGACCATCTGGGCTATCAGATAGAGCGCCACCACCACCAGCGAGCCGCAGGCGGAGAGGGTGCGAATCGGCCCCTGTTTGAGGCGATAAGAGGCGACGTCGGCAAACGTGTAGCGGCCGAGATTACGCAGGCGCTCGGCGATCAGAAACAGAATAATTGGCCAGCCAACGAGGAAGCCGAGCGAGTAAATCAGCCCGTCGTAGCCGGAGGTGTAGACCAGCGCGGAAATACCGAGAAACGAGGCCGCGGACATAAAGTCGCCGGCAATCGCCAGACCGTTCTGGAAACCGGTAATGTTGCCACCAGCGGTGTAGTAGTCGCTGCGCGAACGTACGCGTTTTGACGCCCAGTAAGTGATATACAGGGTCAGGGCGACGAAAATCAGGAACATGATAATCGCCTGCCAGTTGGTGGGCTGACGCTGTACCGCGCCGGTAATGGCATCCGCGGCGTTAGCGGTAAAAGGGAGCGTGGCGGCGAGCGCCGTCAGGACTTTCTTCATGATGCTTTAACCTCGCTGAGAATGCTCTTCGTCAGCCGATCAAATTCACCATTTGCCCGCCAGACGTAAATTCCGGTTAATACGAAAGAGATAACGATCACGCCGATACCAATCGGAATACCTCGGGTGACGCTGGTTCCCGCATGTAGCGGCGTACCGAGCCAGCCGGGAGCGAAGGCGATAAGCAGAATAAAGCCCACATATATCACCAGCATAATCAGTGAAAGGATGGCGGCAAACCTTTGCCGGGCTGCAACAAGCTCCTTAAAATGCGCACTATTTTCTATCCGCTGACAAATCTGATCGTTCATCGTAGCGTCTCCAGAGGTTCCCTTTTCGTCATCCACGCGCCGGTCGTCGGCAACACTCATCCGCCCGGCAGTTAACTGTCGGGAATCAGCCTGTTTTCCGCTTTCCTGCTACCTGAAATCCTTAGGGGAGTCTTTATTTATGTCCTCTCCCCTTATGGGGAGAGGGTGTAGGGGATCGGTTGGTTTATGATGGCATAGCGATGGCCTGCTTCTCTTCGAGCAGTTTTTCCACCACGCCAGGATCGGCGAGCGTTGAGGTATCGCCGAGGTTGCTGGTATCGCCCGCGGCAATTTTGCGCAGAATACGACGCATAATTTTGCCCGAGCGGGTTTTGGGTAAGGAATCTGTCCAGTGCAGCACGTCCGGCGTCGCCAGCGGACCAATCTCTTTTCTTACCCAGTTGCGAACTTCGGCGTACAGCTCCGGCGTCGGTTCTTCGCCATGGTTAAGCGTGACGTAGGCGTAGATCGCCTGGCCTTTAATATTATGCGGAATACCTACCACCGCCGCTTCGGCGATTTTCGGATGCGACACCAGCGCTGATTCGATTTCGGCGGTTCCGAGACGGTGGCCGGAAACGTTGAGCACGTCATCGACGCGCCCGGTGATCCAGTAGTAACCATCTTCGTCACGGCGCGCGCCGTCGCCGCTGAAGTACATATTTTTAAAGGTCGAGAAGTAGGTCTGTTCGAAGCGTTCGTGATCGCCAAACAGCGTGCGCGCCTGGCCCGGCCAGGAGTCGGCAATCGCCAGGTTACCTTCGGTCGCGCCTTCCAGCGGCGTGCCTTCGTTATCCACCAGTACCGGCTGGACGCCAAAGAACGGACGCGTGGCGGAACCCGCCTTCAGCTCAATAGCGCCAGGCAGAGGCGTGATCATAAAGCCGCCGGTTTCGGTTTGCCACCAGGTATCCATGACCGGGCACTTCTCTTTGCCGATCTTCTTCCAGTACCACTCCCAGGCTTCCGGGTTAATCGGTTCGCCAACGGATCCAAGAATGCGCAGGGACGAGCGGTCGGTACCTTCGATAGCCTTATCGCCTTCAGCCATCAGCGCGCGGATCGCCGTGGGGGCGGTATAAAGAATGTTGACCTGATGTTTATCCACCACCTGACACATACGCGCAGGCGTCGGCCAGTTTGGCACGCCTTCGAACATCAGCGTCGTCGCGCCGCAGGCCAGCGGACCGTACAGCAGGTAGCTATGGCCGGTGACCCAGCCGACGTCGGCGGTACACCAGTAGATATCGCCTGGATGGTAATCAAAAACGTATTTGAAGGTTGAGGCCGCATAGACCAGGTAGCCGCCGGTGGTGTGCAGCACGCCTTTTGGTTTTCCGGTCGAACCGGAGGTGTAAAGGATGAACAGCGGGTCTTCAGCGTTCATCTCTTCGGGCTGGTGTTCCGCGCTGGCCTTCTCAATCAGATCGCTCCACCACAGGTCGCGACCTTCCTGCCAGTCGATTTTGCCGCCGGTGCGTTTGAGGACCACTACGTGTTCGACGCTTTTGACATTCGGGTTCTTCAACGCGTCATCGACATTCTTCTTCAGCGGGATCGCGCGACCGGCGCGCAGACCTTCATCAGAGGTAATGACCAGACGGGAGTTCGAGTCGATGATGCGACCGGCGACCGCTTCCGGCGAGAAGCCGCCGAAAATCACCGAGTGAATAGCGCCGATGCGGGCGCAGGCCAGCATGGCTACCGCCGCTTCCGGCACCATTGGCATATAGATAGCGACAACATCGCCCTTTTTAATGCCGAGGTCGAGCAGGACGTTAGCAAAGCGACAGACGTCGCGGTGTAGCTCGCGATAGGTGATATTTTTGCTCTGGCTGGCGTCGTCGCCTTCCCAGATGATGGCCGTCTGGTCGCCGCGCTCCGCCAGATGGCGATCGAGACAGTTAGCGGCCAGGTTAAGGGTACCGTCTTCGTACCATTTGATGGAAATATTGCCCGGCGCGAAAGAGGTGTTTTTCACGCGCGTGTAGGGTTTCATCCAGTCAAGGATTTTGCCCTGCTCGCCCCAGAAGGCCTCAGGATCGGTGACGGACTGCTGATACTGCGCCTGGTACTGCTCCGGGTTAATCAGGCAACGTTCCGCAATGTTAGCGGGAATAGAGTGCTTATGTATTTGGCTCATGGCTTTTTTTCTCCTGTAGGTTGTTAAATATATGTCAAATAAACGTTAATAGTAGGGGCTTTGACGGCTTTGTTTGCTATTTGGGGGACAGATCACGCATTGATTGAACTGAATGAAAATCAATCAAATGAAACTTTGAGGTGAAATAATTTCTGCAATAGATTTATAGAAATTGAATGTGTTAAATATTTTTTATAACAAATACTTATGCAAGATAAGTTGGGGATATTAGCGAGTTTATGCATAAAACCAGAGTAAACCGCTGTTCTTAAAGACTTGCGCAGCATACCGTGCAAATGATACTGATATTGCGCGTTAAATAACCCCGCAAAACAACGCAACACAATTCATACCTCCTTTCAGGAGGAGCTATTACCTTCTGGAATGGTGCCTTTCATTGAGGAAGTCTGTAGTGAAGAAAAAAACAAAAGTCAGCCTTGCCTGGCAAATTTTGCTGGCCCTTGTGCTGGGCATACTTCTGGGCAGTTACCTGCATTACCACGCCGAAAGCCGTGATTGGTTAATCTCAAACTTGCTGACCCCGGCGGGCGATATCTTTATCCATCTGATTAAAATGATCGTTGTACCCATCGTGATTTCGACCCTGGTGGTTGGGATTGCGGGCGTGGGCGATGCAAAGCAGCTGGGCCGTATCGGCGCGAAAACTATTATCTATTTTGAAGTGATCACCACGGTGGCCATTGTGCTGGGTATCACCCTGGCTAACGTCTTCCAGCCTGGGACCGGGATTGATATGTCCCAGCTGGCGGCGGTAGATATATCAAAATATCAAAACACCACGGCGGAGGTGCAGAGCCACGCGCATGGCCTGATGGGCACCATTCTTTCGCTGGTGCCGACCAATATCGTCGCCTCAATGGCGAAAGGCGATATGCTGCCGATAATCTTCTTCTCGGTGCTGTTTGGTCTGGGCCTCTCCTCGTTGCCCGCCACCCACCGTGACCCGCTGGTTACCGTGTTCCGCTCTATCTCCGAAACCATGTTCAAAGTGACGCACATGGTGATGCGCTACGCACCAGTCGGTGTGTTCGCGCTGATTTCGGTGACCGTTGCGACCTTCGGCTTCGCCTCGCTGTGGCCGCTGGCTAAGCTGGTGATTCTGGTTTACTTTGCGATCCTGTTCTTCGCGCTGGTGGTGCTCGGCATCGTTGCGCGGGTATGCGGACTGAGCATCTGGATCCTGATTCGTATTCTGAAAGATGAGCTGATTCTGGCCTACTCTACCGCCAGCTCTGAGAGCGTGCTGCCGCGTATTATTGAGAAGATGGAAGCCTATGGCGCGCCGGCATCAATCACCAGCTTCGTGGTGCCTACCGGCTACTCGTTTAACCTTGATGGTTCAACGTTATATCAGAGTATTGCGGCCATCTTTATTGCCCAGCTGTACGGTATCGACCTGTCTATCTGGCAGGAAATTACGCTCGTGCTGACGCTGATGGTGACGTCGAAAGGGATCGCGGGCGTACCGGGCGTTTCCTTTGTGGTGCTGCTGGCGACGCTGGGCAGCGTGGGTATTCCGCTGGAAGGCCTGGCGTTTATCGCTGGCGTTGACCGTATCCTCGATATGGCGCGTACCGCTCTGAACGTCGTGGGCAACGCGCTGGCGGTGCTGGTTATCGCTAAGTGGGAACACAAGTTTGACCGCAAAAAAGCGCTGGCGTATGAGCGTGAAGTGCTGGGCAAATTTGATAAAACGGCCCAATAAAACAGCAGGCCCGGTGACATCGCACCGGGCTTTTTTTATTGTTTACTTATCCTGTCGAACTCTTCACATCCGGTATCAAACCCCTCCTGGCAGCTGACGTTGAGCCAGTGCAGCGCTTTTTGCTTGTTTGGTTCGATAAAGCCTTTTTCTCCCTGCTGGAAAAGCATTCCGGCCCAGTATTCGGCGTAACCGGTACGGGAGAGAGCGGAGCTCTCTTTAAAATACTGCGCCGCCTGCGCGTCATCTTCCGGCGCATGAACGCCGCTGGCGTAGATCAGCCCCAGTAGCATTTGAGCGTCGACGGCGGAGTCGCTTTCCGGATCCCTGGCGGCATGCTGTAACAGGGTGATGGCGTGAGCATAGTTCGGCGTACCTGCCTGTTGATTTACCAGCAGGCGGGCGAGCACAATTTCTCCCGCTTTGCTGCCCGTCTGAACGGATTTCTCCGCCAGCGTTTTGGCCTGGAGATAATCTGCCTGCTGCGGGTTGCGTATTTTAAGCTGGGCCAGTAGCGCCAGCGCGTCGCCATCGCCGCTGTCTGCCGCTTTTTGCGCCCAATATTCGGCCTGCGGAAAATCGCCGAAGCTGACGTAGGTATCCGCCAGGTAATATTGTGCCCGCGGATCGCCCGCTTCGGCCTGCTGTTTATACTGGCTGCCAGGTTCCATGGCTCCTGCGGTGCAGCTTGCCATCACCAGCAGTAAATAGAGGTATTTCATTTTGTTATTATCGGTAGAGGACATAGCGAGCAGTATAAAGGCAGGGAAAGGAGAAGAAAACGACGGGAACTTGTGGGGAATACATCTGTTTTACCCGAAGGGTCGTGCCGTCTGTTTCCCGGGGGCGGCGCCGACGCGCCTTGCCCGGGCTACAGATTCACAGCCGTCTGCGGTCCGGTAGCCCGGACAGGTGCGAAGCACCGCCTCCGGGGAGGCGGCCTGATTAACCCATTGCGCTTTCGCGCAGGCGGGCTTTCAGCTTGTTGTACTCGTCAATCACATACTGCTCGGCGGCACGCTGGTCGGCAATCGGCTCAACGTTGACGGCGCAGTACTTGTACTCCGGCGTTTTGGTTATCGGGCTCAGGTTCTCGGTGACCAGCTCGTTACAGGCGCCAATCCACCACTGGTAGGTCATATAGACCGCTCCTTTATTCGGACGATCGCTGACCTGCGCGCGGGTGATGATGCGGCCTTTACGCGAATTCACCCACACCAGCGCTTCGTCCTCAATGCCAAGACGCTCGGCGTCAGCGGTATTGATTTGCGCATAGCCTGGCTCATCCGCCAGCGCCGCCAGCGCCGCACAGTTGCCGGTCATCGAACGGCACGAGTAGTGGCCGACTTCCCGCACCGTCGACAGCACCATCGGATACTCTTCGGTGAGCTTGTCAATCGGCGCGACCCAGTCGCAGGTGAAGAACTGCGCCAGACCGTTCGGGGTATCGAACTTCTCTTTAAACAGATACGACGTCCCCTGGTCGGCATCGGACTCATCGCGGCACGGCCACATCACGTAGCCCAGCTCGCCCATTTTCTCGTAGGTGGCGCCGTAGAAATCCGGGCACAGATGACGCAATTCGTCCCAGATCTCCTGGGTGTTGTTGTAGTGCATCTTGTAGCCCATACGGGTGGCGATTTCGCTGATAATCTGCCAGTCAGTTTTCAGGTCCCACTTCGGCTCTACCGCTTTAAAGAAGCGCTGGAAGCCGCGGTCCGCTGCGGTGTAGACGCCTTCGTGCTCGCCCCACGAGGTGGATGGCAGGATAACGTCGGCCGCTGCGGCGGTTTTGGTCATGAAAATATCCTGGACGATAACCAGCTCCAGATCGTCGAATGCCTGGCGTACTGCGGACAATTCGGCATCGGTCTGCAGCGGATCTTCACCCATGATGTACGCCGCCCGCACTTCACCATGCGCCGCGCGATGCGGCAGCTCGCTGATGCGGTAGCCGGTGTGCGCCGGCAGGCTGTCGACGCCCCAGGCTTTGGCAAACTTCTCGCGGTTTTCCGGGAACTTAACGTACTGATAGCCCGGATAGGTATCCGGCAGCGCGCCCATATCGCAGGCGCCCTGAACGTTGTTCTGGCCGCGCACCGGGTTAACGCCGACGCTTGGCTTGCCGAGGTTGCCGGTGAGGATCGCCAGGCTGGTCAGCGAACGCACGGTCTCCACGCCCTGATAGAACTGGGTTACGCCCATGCCCCACAGGATAGCCGCGGATTTCGCGTTGGCGTACATACGGGCGCAGGCGCGGATCTCCTGGGCGCTGACGCCGGTAATCTCTTCTACCGACTCCGGCGTATAGCCTTCGACGATTTTGCGATACTCCTCGAAGCCCTCGGAACGGCTGGCGACAAAGGATTTATCGTACAGATTTTCTTCAATAATCACGTGGCCAATGGCGTTGAGCAGCGCGATGTTCGAGCCGTTCTTCAGCGCAATGTGCATGTCGGCGATGCGCGCGGTTTCAATTTTGCGCGGGTCGCAGACGATGATTTTCGCCCCATTGCGTTTAGCGTTAATGACGTGATTCGCCACGATGGGGTGGGAATCCGCCGGGTTGTAACCGAAGATAAACACCAGATCGGTGTTATCAATCTCGGTGATGGCATTACTCATGGCGCCGTTACCGACCGACTGGTGCAGACCTGCAACCGAAGGGCCGTGTCAGACGCGAGCGCAGCAGTCGACGTTATTGGTACCAATAACGGCGCGCGCGAATTTTTGCATCACATAGTTGGTTTCGTTACCTGTCCCGCGGGACGAACCGGTAGTCTGAATCGCGTCCGGGCCATATTTCTCTTTAATGGCGCTGAGGCGGGTGGCGACATAATCGAGCGCCTCATCCCAGGAGACGGATTCCAGCTTGCCGCCGCGCTGGCGACGGATCATAGGGGTTTTCAGGCGCGGGGTGAGGATCTGGGTATCGTTTATGAAGTCCCAGCCATAATAGCCTTTCAGACACAGAGTACCCTGGTTGGTTTTCCCCTGCGCTGCCTCCGCCCGAACGATTTTGCCGTTATCGACCACCAGGTTGATTTTGCAACCTGACGCGCAATACGGGCAAACCGTGACGACTTTTTTCATCGGTCTTGCTCCAGTTAATCAATTGGCGCATACGCGCTATCGCGCCGTCACTATGCATCTTCTATGCCATGTTTTCATTGTGGGTATTGACTGATGATACGTTGTTTTTTTGGGCGAAATGCTGACGAAAAACAGCCTATCGTCAGTTTTGACGTGTCGACGCAGGAGAATGTGACGCGGGTCGGGTTGCCCGGACAGGTGCGCAGCACCGCCTCCGGGAAAGAGCGCGGGGCAGTGCGCTTATTGGTATCGCTGGGCTAAGTTAAATAACGACTGCTCGCCAGCGCTGCAGCGCCCTGGGCACCGTTAAACGCTGAGGAAGAGGCGGCAATAAAGCGTACGGCCTGATACGGCAGCGGACGGCGAACGTAGGTTTTGACCATCGTGATGAGAGCGTCGCGCGGGAAGGCCGGCATATCCATTACGCCACCGCCGAGGATCACCGCGTCGGGGTCGAACAGGTTGATGCTGGTGGCAATGGCGCGGGCGGCGTGGTTAAGCAGCTGCTGCACAAACGGCTCCTGCGCGGCGTGAAGAAACAGTTCTCCCAGTTCGTACGCGCGCGGCTGCTGTTCATACCAGCGCTTCAGCGCAATGCCGGAGCAGACGGTTTCCAGACAAGCGGGATTACCGCAGCCGCAGGTGAGGGTATCATCGCCCAGCGGAATATGCCCCAGCTCGCCCGCCACGCCGTGGGCGCCGGTCCACGGCCCGCCGTTCAGCCAGACGGCGAAGCCCATGCCGGTACCGAGATAGGCCGCCAGCACTTCCTGCGCCTGCAGGCCATTTTCCTGAACATCAAAAGAGAGCTGTAGATTGACATCCCGCGAAAACTCGACCGGGCAGCCCAGCGCCGCTTCCAGCCTGTCGGCCAGGTTATACAGGTCGTCAGCGGCCAGCGGCAGGTTGGGCGTTGAGATAATGGTTCGCTTATCTTTTGCCACCAGCGCCGGAAACCCCATCACCAGCCCGCAGCATTGAGCTGCGTGATGGGTCAACTGCTGCTGCAACAGGTTTTTAATACCGTTGACCAGGCCGTCAGGGCCGATGACGTCCGCGGTGCGCAGCTTTTCGCAGTGTAGCGCCTCGCCCCGTGCCGTTTGCAGGCAAAAGCGGATATGGGTTGCCCCCATATCCACGCCCGCGACGACCTTACGCTGTTTTTGCATGAGGCTGTACCTCGTTTTTTGCCGCCAGAATCTGCTCTGCCATAATTTGCCACGCGTCTTCAATCCTGTCGGCGTGGTTAAAGAGACCAGAGGTACCGACGATAAACACGTCCGCGCCTGCCGCCATGAGTTTTTCATAGGTGGCTTTGTTGCAGGAGCCGTCGATTTCTATTTCGTAGTTCAGCCCCTCGCGCTCGCGCCAGGCTTTCAGTTCGGCGATTTTTTCCAGCATCTCCGGGATAAACGGTTGTCCGGCGAACCCCGGATCGACGGTCATTACCGTGATTTTGTCCGCTTTATGGATGTAATACTTCATCGCCTCCACCGGCGTTTCCGGGTTAAGGATCAGCCCGACCTTCATACCGTGTCGACGTATTTCCTCAATCAGGCGGAAGGCCTGGCCGTTGATGGTTTCCGGATGCAGGGTAATAAAGTCCGCTCCCGCCTTCGCCAGCTGGCTAATGTAGTCCTGTGGGCGGGTGACCATCAGGTGGCAGTCCAGCGGTTTGCTGGCCAGCTTTTTCACCTGGCCGACGAAAAACGGCGACAGAGTCAGGTTCGGCACAAAATGACCGTCCATAATATCGATGTGAAAATAGTCTGCATGCTGGTCAATAAACTCAATCTGCTCTTTGAATTTCAGCAGATCCATGCACATTAAAGAGGGAGCAATTTTCATTATAAATTCCTTACTTACTGATAAGACGGTCGAGGGCGACAGCCGCGATGATTAATCCGCCCATTACCACCAGCTGGTAGTAGGTTTGTACCTGCAGAATGTTCAACCCGTTGTTGATGGTGCCGATAATCAGGCCGCCGATGACCACCGAGAAGATGCGTCCTTTGCCGCCGAAGAAGCTGGTGCCGCCGATGATGGCGCTGGCGATGGCGTAGGTTTCAAAGCCCATTCCCGCCAGCGGTTCCGCTGCACCAAGGCGCGCGGTAGAGACCACTCCCGCCAGCCCCGCGCAAATGCCGGAAATAATGAACACCAGCAGCATGTGGAATTTGACGTCGATACCGGAGTAGAAAGCGGAGTTCTTGTTACCGCCCAGCGCGTAAATATTGCGGCCGACGCGCATACGGGTGGTCAGGAACCACAGGATCACCGCCACAATCAGCGAGAAGATCACCGGTACCGGGATACCCAGCGGCGTTGCGGCGAAGAAGTTCACGAAATCAAACGAGAATCCATACACCGAGTTAGCGTCAGAGATAACCAGCGTAATGCCGCGGAAGATGGCGTTGGTGCCAAGCGTGATAATGAACGGGTGCAGGCCGGTCCAGTTGACCAGGCAGCCGTTGATGGCGCCCAGCGCGCCGCCGACCAGCACGCCGCCGATCAGCGCCGCAAGGAACGGGTCAACGCCCGCCAGCATCAGCTTGGCGGTGACCATCCCGGAGAGCGCGAGGATCGCCCCGACCGACAGGTCGATCCCGGCGACGAGGATCGCGAAGAACTCGCCCATGCCGATCAGCACGGTGACCGAACTCTGGACAAAGATCTGCGTAATGTTGTTGGTCGTCAGGAAGTACTCTGACGATAGGGTACCGAAAATCGCGACGATGATGGCAAGGATAAAAAAGGTGCCGTATTTATCCCAGAACAGCGCGAAGTTAAACGGTTTTTTCTCGTCCATGTCGCCTTTCACTCTTGTGGTAGTGCCCATGCCATAATCTCCTCTTCGCTCATGTCGTCGCGATTGGCCAGGATTTGCGTCAGCCGCCCTTCGCAGAACACGGCGATGCGGTCGCAGACGGCAATAATTTCAGGTAGTTCGGATGACACCATCAGGATGACTTTTCCGTCATCGGCCAGCTGGCGCATCACTTTATAAATTTCAGCTTTCGCGCCAACGTCGATGCCGCGCGTCGGTTCATCAAAAATAATGACTTCGGGGTTGCAGCATAACCATTTGGAAATCAGTACCTTCTGCTGGTTACCGCCCGAAAGTTCGGTAATGTTCTGATTAACTGAATGACACTTCAGCGCCAGCAGCCTGCGCTGCTCTTCCGCCGTTTTATGTTCATCCCCTTCGCGAAATAGCCCCATGGCCCCTTTATATCCGCCACGCTTCAGGCTCTGGCTTACCGCCATATTCTGAGCGATGGAAAAATTGGGGAAAAAGCCGTTTTCCCTGCGGCTTTCGGTGATATAGCCCATGCCTTTCTTTAAGGCGTCCAGCGGCGAGCGCGGGGAGATCGCTTTGCCGTTAAGACGAATTTCACCGCTGCTACGTTTATCCACGCCAAACAGGCAGTCCATCAGTTCGGTACGTCCGGAGCCGACCAGTCCGGCAAAACCGAGAATTTCGCCGCGATTAACGCTAAACGAGATGTCGCGTACCTTTTTCTTGTCGTGGCTGGTGACGTTCTTTACTTCGAACACCGTCTCGCGGGCGATATTGCCGGTGCTCTCTTTCATAACGTTGAAGCGGTTTTGCAGCTCGCGACCGACCATCAGACGTACGATGTCGTCGTTATTCACTTCGCTGACCATTCCGCTGCAGACGCTGCTACCGTCTTTCATGACCGTATAGCGGTCACAGATACGGCGAATTTCCGCCAGCTTGTGCGAGATATACACGATGGCGGTGCCCTCTTTACGCAGCTGGTTCATGATCAGGAACAGGTAATCCACCTCTTTATTGGTCAGTGAGGAGGTGGGTTCATCCATGATCAAAACTTTGGCGTCGAGCATTAGCGTCTTGGCGATCTCCAGCATCTGCTTATGGCTGATAGAGAGATTCGCCACCTTTTCATCTAAATCGACTTTTAGTCCGACGCGCAGCAGCATCATTGCCGCGCGCACGCGCATTTCTCGCCAGTCGATAATATTGACGCCGCAAACTTTTTTCGTCAGATGACGGCCAATATATAAATTCTCCAGTACCGTTAATTCATCAATGACGCTGAGTTCCTGATAAATAATTCCGATGCCGAGCTGGGCCGCTAATTTATGGTCCAGCTTGTCATATTCGACGTCATTAATGGTAATGGTGCCTTTGGTCGGTTCATGTATTCCCGACAGAACTTTCATCAGCGTTGATTTACCGGCACCATTTTCCCCTAATAACGCATGTATTTCGTGCGGGTAAATAGCTAAATCAACCGATTTTAATGCGTGAACCGGGCCAAAGGATTTGCCGATCCCCGCCATTGAAATATATGGCGTGAGCATAGAGAATTTCCTTTATTACCTCTGCGCGATGTTCCCTAACCTTCTTCCAAAAGAAGAGGGTTAGGGGGAGGGAATTAACAGCGTTATTTGGTCACCAGAATGGAATCCACCAGCTTAAATTCCGGGGCTTTATCCAGCGGGATCACTTTACCGCTCTTCTCGGCATCGACCATCAGCTTAAGACCCGTTGCGCCGATATCCGCCGGATTCTGTGCAATAGTGGCGGTCATCTGTCCGGCTTCGACCATTTTGCGAGCTTCCGGAATTCCGTCGGTACCGACAACCAGAACTTTGCCGGTTTTGCCGGCGTTGGCGACGGCCTGAGCGACGCCCATAGCCATAGTGTCGTTAGCGCAGTAAATCGCTTTAACGTTCGGGTTACGCTGCAGCACGTTAGTGGCAACATCCAGCGCTTTAATACGGTCCCAGTCGGCAGGCTGGCTGGCAACCAGCTTGATCTGGCTCGCTTTTTTAAACGTCTCGGTGGCGCCGCTGCGGCGGGCTTCACCGGACGCGTTGCCCGCTTTGCCTTCAATAATCGCGACTTCGCCGCCTTCTGCGCCCAGTCTGTCGATGATAAACTCCGCGCCTTTCGCTCCTACCGCCACGTTATCGGTGGTGACAAAAGCTTCCACGTTGCCGCCGGCTTTCTTCAGGTTATCCATATCGATTTTTTCATCGAGGTTGACCAGATAGATACCCTTTTTCCATGCCTTAGCCACCGGCATCACCAGGTTTACAGAGGAGAGCGGCGCAAAGGCGATGCCTTTATAGTTTTTGTTGCTCAGATCCTCAAATAGCTGCAGCTGTGACTGGAAATCCCCTTCTGAAGGGGAGGCAAAAATATCGACGCTTACCCCCAGCGTTTTAGCTTCGTCTTCAATTCCCTTTTTCATATCAACCCAAAAAGGATTGGATAATGTTTTTAATACCACAGCATAATCGGCGGCGGCAAAGGCGCTGGTGGATAACATTACGCCCATGAGCGTGCCGCTGAAAATTTTCAGATATTTATTCATAGCAGTATTCTCGGTGTAGGGTGACTCCTGTGACAGGAGCAAATTATTAATACTCTAAATAATTCAAGTCACAGAAAGGCGGCAAGGGAGTAAGTCCCCAGGAACATAGATAACTATGTGACTGGGGCAAACGAGCGTAGCCAACGCATCTGTGGCTTGAAGTATGACGAGTCTTTACTTAAGCGCGCCTGGTGAAAAAAAATTAACAATCGCGCCGGTTTTTTGCATATTTAAATTCGCTTGTTCGATATTGAGCTGGGCAACGGAAACGAAGAAAGCATCTAATAATGTGAGTTGTAGTATACGCGCCGAGGCGTTACGGCCTAATAAAGGCGTCTCTGGTGCTGGCGAACAAATAATAAAATCAGCTAATTTGGCTATCGGCGAATGATAGCTATGTGTAATACAAATAATTTTTGCTCCGTTCTTTTTAGCAAGTTCCACCGCCGATTTAATGTCGCTGGTGCGCCCGGAATGCGAGACCACCAGCACGACGTCGCCTTCCTTCAGCAGCGAGGCGGACATCATCATGATATGCGCGTCCGGATATGCCTGGCAGCGCACGCCAATGCGTAAAAACTTATGCTGCACGTCGGCGCAGATGGCGTTAGAGCCGCCCGCGCCGTACAGATCGCGCTGGTTAGCCTGGGCAAAGAAGCGCGCCGCGCGATGAATTTCATCGACGTTAACGATCGACTGGCCTTCCATAATGGTGCGCAGGGTGATGTTAAACACCTTATTCACCACATCCTGCGGCGCTTCATCAAACGAGAGCTCGGCCGGTAACACCTGCTCTGATTGCGAAAAGTACGCCTCCAGCGCGCTGCGCAGGTTACGAAAACCGCTAAAACCAAGCAGCTTAGAAACCTTAACGATCATGGCTTCTGATACTGACAGCGCCTCCGCGACGTCTTTGATAGCCGGCGCATCGCTAAGATTGCCGGGGGTAAGCAACCATTCGACGATACGACTCTCGTTTTCGGTCATGCCTTCCTGCTTCATACGAAGCCAGGGGGCAAGGCCGATGCCGTTAGGGAGCGAACTGGATTCTGACTGACTCATCGCTTTCTCTTGTCCATAAAATGAAGACGACACTATATCACCACAGCCTGAACAGAAAAGATGTCGCTTACTTCACAAAATTAATTTATTTATAAAGTTTTTATTTTTGTGAATTAAATTCAGGGTGCTGAATGTGTTTTTTTCATAAAAAAGCATAAATATCATTGCGTTATGATTTTTTCTCGAGCGTGGGAATAAATTTTCACGCCGCTATAGATAACGCTTATGCCTTGATTTGTGAAATCTCAGCATGTAGAAAGGACCCTGCATGGCGTGATTTCGGCGTAATTTTCCGCGTTTTGGGGCGTTAAAATCACAACTCATTTATATTTGTAAAGTTACTAACAGGCGAGGCTAAGTATGAAAAGGATTGCAATTGGCTGCGATCACGTCGGTTTCATCCTCAAAGACGACATTGTGTCACATCTGCGTCAGCGCGGCATTGAAGTGGTGGATAAAGGAACCTGGTCTACGGAGCGTACCGATTATCCGCGCTACGCCAGCGCCGTCGCTCAGGCCGTTGTCGCCGGCGAGGTTGACGGTGGGCTCCTTATCTGTGGCACCGGTATCGGTATCTCAATTGCCGCGAATAAACATCCCGGTATTCGTGCCGTTGTGTGCAGCGAGCCTTACTCCGCGCAGCTTTCACGGCAGCACAATGACACCAACATTCTGGCCTTTGGCGCACGAGTTATCGGCCTGGAGCTGGCAAAAATGATTGTTGATGCCTGGCTGGGCGCTCAATTTGAAGGCGGACGCCATCAGGGGCGGGTGGATGCAATCGGTGCGCTTGAACAGCAGAGGATTTGAGATTCCTCCGCTACTCGTTGTTCCCTTCCTTGATTAACGTAAAGCCAGCCCAACGATGAGACTGGCTTTATGAAACATTATTCTAGCGCTTTGCTTTTCTGCACTCTCTCCCTCGCCAGCCAGCTGGCGCACGCTGATATTATTGACGACGCGATCGGCAATATTCAGCAGGCCATTAATGATGCTTACCATCCCGACGAGAGCCGCTCGGATGATGATTATGATGACGGTCGCTATCAGGATAATCGGCGGCAAAATGACGATCGCCAGCAGCGTTATGACGACAGGCGGCGCCAGCTTGAAGATCGACGCCGTCAGCTTGATGAGCGTCAACGCCAGCTGGATAGCGATCGTCGGCAATTAGACAACGACTGGCGGCGCCTGAATGATGATTACTGACAGAGCAAGGCGGGGATGATTCGTCATAGAACCTGACCGGAAGTACGCCGTAATGAACATATAGAGGTCAAGGAGAGCATCAATCGATATATCGTTATTATTAAGATACTAATTTTTATCCTTACCAACTTCTTTTCAATAAATGAAATTCGTCACCGCAATAACCACAAAAAATATGTGTGTAATTTGTTTTTGAACATCTGTTTTTGTCATCAGCAGAATTTTTAGTGCCATTTTTTTGACTGTATCTCATTGATCATAGCCTGCTGTAGTCCGCAAAAATTGCATCTTTTCCTTGCATATTATGATGCTCATCACACTTTCCAAAACAAATTCATTCTTTTAAATAGGTCATTTGTAATTAAATTGTTATTTAACCGGAGAATATTCCTTTCAATAAAGGGAATCATCTTAAAATTAATCCTTATTCAGTTAAGGATTCATTGCTAAAGAAATAATGTGTCGCGATTTTCAGGATTTTAAGCCACCTGTTTTTAAATCGTATCACCAATCATTTAAACTGCAATGTTTTATATTATCAAATAAATAATCTAAAACTATTTTGATTAACAGAATTTTCAACTTTGAAGCAGAGTAATTTTTTTTAATTTTTATGCTCTCATGTAAATTTCTTTCATCTTTTCTTTAACTTAGCTGCATATGGAAAATTCTTAAAAAAGCGCTTCCTTTGTTAACTTACTGAATAATTTAGAATTATTTATGATAGTTAGCGGCGAAGAATCGAAAGTAAACAATAGTCAATTCCTATCAATTGGTTTCATTCGTTAGATTTAAACGATTACCAATATTTTTTTCTCAATGTTTTAATTCTCCTACTTAAAGGAATTGGTTTATTTTCCCATTATTGAATCTGATTCACATACATCGGGGAGGAAAAGGAGATCCACTTATCATGAATTATCATTTTATATCTGATGATAGCTTCTTTATGTCCAGCGTTCGGATCTTGTATGATAAAAAAGATGTTAAGTCTTTTTTTCATAATATTAATGAAGAAAGTAAACTATTTTTTCCACAACCGGGTGATGTGGTCGTTGTCGTTGTGAATAATGTACTTCAGCGAAGTCGAATAATTAAAAATCCAATGCTTTTACGGTGTCGTTTAATTGTGATAATGGATATCCCGATGATTCCGTCACGATTGGATTACTTTCCCTGGCTATTGCCCAAGAACATTAGTATTGAAGCTTTTCTGGCGGTTATGCAAAAGGCTGTGCGTTCGGTGATTTATCGCGGTGAGGTCTCCTGTAAGACGTTGAGAATGTTTGAAGACCTCTGTAATGGTAAATCGGCTTCCCGCCTTTCAGGGGAGGTGGGAATACCGATAAAGTCTGTTTATCGCATTAAGCAGAATATATTTCGTGAGTATGGTCTGCTGAACTGTAATTCCGTCGGGATATTATTGTGCCGGGATATACTGAGTATGAAAGTGCCGATCTGAGTATTCAGGCGATGGTTTTTACTTTCTCTTAATTTCAGTTGGTTTAATACGATATTATTACCGGTGGCGTAGCGTGATAAATCTATCGGTATCTTCCTGTTCAATTATTTGATTTACCTGATGAAATTGATCTTATCTGACAGTGGTGAACTTTTATTCGTTGCGGATGAAGGTTTGTCCGGAAGACATTAATTTCACGGTGATGGAACTTATCTTTCATTAAAGGATGAGAGATAAGCGTTTTATTAATAAATGGAGTTTTAAAATGAAATTCAACAAACTTGCTCTTTCTGCTGTTATCGCCTCCGCGTGCTTTGCTTCTTCTGCTATGGCGGCAGACGGCACCATCAATTTTGAAGGCGAGCTGGTTGCAACTACCTGTGACATCACCGTTGACGGCCAGCCTTCTCCGGCGCTGGTGACCCTGCCGACAGTCAGCGTTAGTAATCTGGCGTCTGCGGGTCAGACGACCGGTACCACCGGCTTTACCATCGGCCTGGAGAACTGCCAGGGCGTGACGGCGACCAACACCGCGGCAGCTTACTTTGAGAATGGCTCTACCGTTGATTTTAACAGCTATAACCTGATCAACACCGCTGCGGCGGCGACTGCGGCAACCAACGTACAGCTGCAGCTGCTCGATCAGCAGACCAGCACTAAAATCAAGGTGGGTAACTCCGATCAGATCGTCAACACCACGCGTTTTGATATCTCCAGCGGGTCAACCGTGCTGCCGTACTCCGTGGAGTACTACGCGACCGGCGCCACCACGCCGGGTCTGGTAGAAAGCGCCGTCAACTTCAGCATCGACTACCAGTAAGACGTCCGCTATTACCCGTTAATATCGCCGGCATCGGGAACGCTGCCGGTTTTCAGGAATGAACTCTATGAAGCTCCCACTTTTTTCCCGACTGCTTCTTCTCCTGCTGGCCGGCCTCGCACTGCCGGCACACAGCGCAATCGTCATTACCGGTACGCGGGTTATCTACCCGGCAGCCGAGAAAGAGGTGTCGGTCAAAATGAACAACAACGGTTCGGGTCCGGTACTCATCCAGGCCTGGGTGGACTCCGGCGACCCGAAGTCCACCCCGGAAACCGCGAAGGCGCCGTTTGTCCTGACTCCGCCGATTAACCGCGTCAATGCTGGCCGCGGCCAGACCCTGCGCCTGCGCTATACCGGCGAGGCCCTCCCGCAGGACAAAGAGTCCGTTTTCTATCTGAACGTGCTGGAAGTCCCGCCTAAAGTGGCGAATCCCGATAAACAGAACCGGCTGCAGATGGCGTTTCGTTCGCGGCTGAAGATCTTTTTCCGCCCTGCCGGGCTGTCCAGGAACGCGGCCACCGAGGCGCCATCAAAAGTGGTCTGGACCCGTTCCGGTAACCAGGTCACCGCCCGTAATCCGACGCCGTTCCACATTACTGTCGCCTGGCTTGCGGAAGATGATAAAGGAGACAAACCGATCTCCGAGGGCGGCATGATGGCCCCGGGCGGCACGCAGACCTTTACCCTGAATAAATCCGTCACAAAATTTTACCCGGTAATCATTAACGACTACGGTGCTCTGCGACCATTTGATATTGCAGGGAAATAAGACTCGCCGTTCAGGAATGGTTTACAAAATGGAGTTGTCGATGAAACCCTTTGCCCCGTTTATTCGCCGGCCGGTTGCCTGTGCGATTGCCCTGTTCTGCGCCCCGCTGTATGCCGGGGAGACGGTGGAGTTTGAAACCGTGTTTATGAGCCGGGGCAGCCAGCAGAAACTGGATCTCAGCCGCTATGAGCAGAACCAGGCTGAGCCCGGGGTGTACCGGGCAGAAATGTATGTCAACGGCGCGTCCCGGGGCGTGAAAGATATTACCGTCGCGCTCCGCCCGCCTGAACGGCGCAGTGAAATCTGCCTCACTCCCCGGGCCCTGCTCGACATCGATCTCGATATCGACAGGCTGAGCCCTGAGGCGCAGGCGCTGCTGGCGAACAGCAATGCGCACGACTGCCTGGGCATTCAGGCGGTGATACCGCAGGCGAAGGTCGAGTTTGACAGCGGCGAGCAGCGGCTCGAGCTGGAGATCCCGGCGCTGTATCTGGTGCGCCACCCCCGGGGCTATGTCAACCCGGCGATGTGGGACAAAGGGATCACCGCCGGGCTGCTGAGCTACAGCGCCAGCTACTACCGCAACGAAAGCCGCTCCGGCAGTGCTGACAGCGCCTATACCGGCCTGGCCGGCGGGGTCAATATCGGCGGCTGGTTCTTCCGTCACAACGGCAGCTGGAGCTGGCGGGACGAGACCGGCAGCCACTACCAGACGCTCAACACCTATGTCCAGCGGGATATTCCGCAGATCCAGGGACGCCTGACGCTCGGCGACACCAGTACCACCGGGGAGCTGTTTGACACCCTGGCCTTTCGCGGTGTGCAGCTGGCGAACGAAGAGCAGATGCTGCCGGACTCGCAGCGCGGCTACGCGCCGCTGATCCGCGGGACGGCAACCAGTAACGCCCGGGTGCAAATTCGCCAGCAGGGACGGCTGCTGTATGAAACCACCGTGCCGCCGGGCCCGTTTGAGATTAACGATCTGTACCCCACCGGCTACGGCGGCGACCTGGAGGTGGAAGTGCAGGAGTCCGATGGCAGCGTACACAAACAGACGGTGCCGTTTGCCTCCACCAGTAACCTGCTGCGTCCGGGGACGAACCACTACAGCGCCACGCTGGGGAAACTGCGCCAGGGGTGGGTCAGCAGCGAGCCCTGGCTGGGGGAGTTCACTTTCCGCCGCGGGCTGAGCAACCTGTTTACCGGCTACGCCGGGCTGCAGGGCAATGAGGATTACCAGGCCGGGCAGCTGGGTGCCGCGGTGGGCACGCCGGTGGGGGCCTTTTCCCTCGACGTGACCCACGCCCGGACCGCGCTGGAAAAGCCGGTGGACGGGCACGGCCGCAGCATGAGCGGCCAGAGCTATCAGCTGAAATACAGCAAGTTTATCGCGCAGTCGGGGAGCAATATCAGCGTCGCGGCCTACCGCTTTTCGACCGACGGCTACCTGGATTACATGACGGCGATGCAGCTGCGGGACAGCCAGAACCAGTCCGGGCTGACTGAGTCTCTTCAGCGGCCCAAAAGCCGGCTGGGGATCACCGCGAGCCAGAGCCTGCCGCAGGGCTGGGGGAGTTTCTGGTTAAGCGCGTACCAGCAGAACTACTGGAACCGGGACGACAGCGACCGTCAGTACCAGCTGGGGTATTCGAACCAGATGGGGCGGGTCAGCTACAGCCTGAGCGCCAGCCGCAGCCGCAACGGCAGCGGCGATTTTGAAAACCGCTATATGCTGAACCTGACGATCCCGCTGGGCGGTGGCAGTCCGTTCCGCCAGATGAGCGTGAACCTGAACCACGACCCCGGCGGCGTCGTGCGGGAGCAGGCGACGCTCAGCGGCTCGGCGCTGGAGGATAAATCGCTCAGCTACAGCCTGAGCGGGGCGAATGCCAGTAAAGGCGGTAATACCAGCGTCAACGGCAGCACCTCGCTGCGTACCCGCTATACCACCCTGCAGGCCTTTGGCGGCAGCGGGAAACATTATCACAACTACTCGCTGGGGATGAGCGGAGCGGCGGTGCTGCACAGCGGCGGTCTGACGCTGAGCCCGTACACCGGCGAAACCCAGGCGCTGGTCGAAGCGAAAGGCGCGGAGGGCGCGACGGTGAGCGGCTATTCCGGCATCAGAGTGGACGGCCGGGGCTACGCGCTGGTGCCGTACCTGAATGCCTACCAGCTCAATGAAATCAGCATCGATCCGAAGGGGATCCCGGAGGAAACGGAGCTGGACGAGACCAGCCAGAAGGTGTCGCCGTACCGCGGCGCGGTGGTGAAGCTGTCGTTTGGCACGACGCAGGGGCGGCCGGTACTGATCTCCCTCGCCGGGGGGCCGGAGGTGCCGTTCGGGGCGAACGTCCTGGATGCGGGCAATAACGTGGTGGGCGTGGTGGGGCAGAATAAACGTATCTTTGCCCGCGTGGAGGCCGATGAGGGGCAGCTGTTTATCCGCTGGGGCGAAGCGGCAGACGAGCGCTGCCGCCTGACTTACCGGTTACCTCCGGCCGCCAGAAACGGTGAAACCACCGCGGTTACCGCGCAGTGCCGGGCGATAGCCGACTGAGTCCGGTAAAACTGAACAGTGAAGAGAATGCGGACAAGCGCGGGACGCTGACAACAGAAGGGAACCGCGCCTGTTGATCTATCGCGTGTGGATACTGCCGTCAGCATTCTCATAAAACGTACAGAACAGGGAACGAGAATTGAATGAACAGGCTGAAGAAATATTGTTCTTATATCGCCGGCGTGTCGCGGGCGTTATCAGGAAAGCAACGGGCAGGGATGACGGGCGAACGGCGGGATGATTTCAGCGTAAAACACGGGATCATGTTTTCTCTCGTGTCGTTGCTGTTGTTGTCGCTGCTGCCGGGCAGGGCGCTTGCCGCAATAGATTGTGCCTCGAACTGGTCAGGGCGCACGACCTATGTCGATTATCATGTACCACTCCTTCTTGACGGTATACAGGTCACGGCACTCAGGAACAGCCCAATCGGTACTGTGCTGTGGAGCCAGAATATTTCAAACCCGGATACAGGGGCTAATATGGGTATTAGAGGCTGCGTTCGTACTGATGGCGATCAGGGCCCGCTAACGCTAAACTTTGTCCATAATATGGAAGGGTCTTTGCCAGCACCTGTCGGTACATGGGGTAATAAGAATGTTTATGATACTGGCGTACCCGGGATAGGCCTTGTCATTTCTGCGGGAGAGAATCAAGAATATCCTTTTACCATCGTCAGAAGTAATGCTTCGGGTTCTGGCTGGTCATCTCCCGTAACTTTAGTGGCCACTGCTCTTAAGGTGTATCTCTATTTAGTAAAGACGGGAGAAATCCCCGCCGGCACCTGGTCTATCCCGATCTCTGTTCCGCCAGTGACTGTGCATTCTGAGTTTCCGAATAACGCCTCGGGGCCAGAAGTGACCAGGGACTACAGTGCTCGCTTAATTATAGAGTCCGGCTCCATTAATGTGGTATCCGGAACCTGTCAGACGCCCGATGTCAATGTGGCGATGGGAACGCATAAGTTGACGGAAAATATGAGGAATACGCCGTGGGTGGATTTTGCCATTGAATTGAATAACTGTCCGCCGATGTTTGGTTTCTACACCGTTCAAAATAATACCAGTGTACCGTCCTCCACCTGGAATGGCGACGATAATATTGTTATAGGCGCGCTTACCGCGAATACTATTAAGATGCTGCTTACCCCCGTTTATGGCAATACGAATGCTTATAACGGTGCAGCGTGCGCAAAGATTGCTCCCACGGAGGATGCCGCAGGCGGGGTTTGCGTGGAGATTCAGAATCAGTCAAATGTCAATCTAATACAGATGGGATTATTTAATGTCGCGGTAAACAGCGGCCTGAATTTACTAAACAGCGTCGCCAACTATTCCATTCCTCTGAAAGCGCGTTACGTCTTGTCCACCGGAAGCTCCGCTATGACGGCGGGCAGAGCGGATTCCGCGGTAGAATTTACGATCACCTACAATTAACGAAAATATATCCCGCGTTATCTCTTAAGGATTAACGCGGGAAAGCGTGTTTCTGCGGGAAGATTGATTAGCCCGCCGCGGATATTAGCGAGCATGTGAAACGGCACGCGGCGGAAGTCGGGGAATGATTAACCCCATAAGCAGACCGGCAAGCAGACCAGCGCCAGCAACCACCCGAAAAATCTCTTCACGCAGAATAAAGTACATAAGATTTCTATCAGTGAAAATCACAACGTTTACTATCACGATAGCCACGCTAATTATCAGGCCAATCGCCGCGCTGGCGAGAGTGCGCCAGTAACGTGACGTGTAGATGCCCGTCGGCAGACTGGCGACGGCGATACCGGTTAATAACGCAGGGATAGCGCCGATTAACCATGTCACGAGGAGCAAGATCGGCAGTATAGCGGCAAGATGTGCAAGAAAACCGTCCGGCGACTCATGATACTGCAGTGCGATGGCGACGATTGACATTATCGCCACCACAATGCCTACGCATGGCCCCAGCAATGCAAACCAGCAGGCGTGATGAATAACTCGTCGTGGTGTTGTCATATGATTCCCTTCAGATTGTTGAGTCTGCGGGAAGGATAATGGCACTCAGTGAAGAGACGATGAAGTTTCGTTAATCCACCACAATCTCCATCCCGTCAAATCCCGCCTCAAATCCCGCAGGCAAACAATTGTCCATCATCCAGGCGTCGAAGCGGTGGCTGATATGGGTGAGGATCACCCGCGGGCAGCCGATCGCCTGGTTAATGGTCCGCACAGTGTTCAGATCGCAGTGGTTGCGCGGCGGCTGCAGGCGCGGCTCGTGGCTACAGTCGATGATGATAACCTGCGGCTGATTGTTAAGCAGGAATTTCAGCGTTTTTTCCGGCAGACCGGCGGTGTCCGACAGCCAGGCAATCCGGCTATGGGCTGATTCCAGCAGATAGCCGAAAGTGAGCTTTGAGTGGTTCAGCGGCAGCGGCGTAACGCGTAATCCCTGGAGTTCAAACATCACAAACGGCTCGACGGTATGGCTGAAATCGAGCAGACCCGGATGTTTAAACAGGTCGTCACAGCCCTGTTCATCGGGGGGACCGTATACCGCAATCGGGTCGCCCACGCCCCAGCGCAAAGGGAACAACCCCTGAACGTGATCCATATGGTAATGGGTGAGCAGAAACTGCTGAAAGCTACCGGTGGGCCACTGGTCCATCAGATCCGGCAACCCGGCATCAAGCAGCGTTACCGCGCTGTTGAACTTGACCACCGCGCTACAGGGGCGACGGCGATACGCATCATTGGCGCGGGCGCGACCGCAGGCGGGGCAGTCGCAGCCGAAAACCGGTACCAGCTGCGCGCCGCCGGTCCCGGTTAAGCGGATGGTCAGGCTCATACTTTCTCCTTGAATCAGGCTGGCTGCTGTTCGCGTCGGTTGCCGTGAACGCGAATCAGCGAAACCAGTTCATCTACCGACTGGTTCAGGTGACCATCGTTATTAAGCATCAGGCACGCGCCTGGCGTATAGCGCGCCGCGCGCTCCAGCCGCTGGGCAATCTCCGCTTCGTTCTCTCGCCCGCGACGCACCAGGCGCTGCCGTAATACCTCCGGCGAGACCTGTAAACAGATGGGCAACAGGGCGTCGGCATAGCGTGCTTTTGCCTGCGCCAGATGGGCGCGGGAACCGTTAGCGACCACGTCGAATCCGGCATGCAGCCACAAATCAATCTCCAGGCCAATGCCGTAGTAATTGTTGTTAGCGTGCCAGCTCAGGGCAAACAGATGCTGTTCGGCGCGGGTGAAAAACTCATGTTCGCTAAGGGCGATATGATTTTCGCAGCCCGCGTTGTGCGGACGGGTAATATAGCGGTGCGCCACCAGCAGCTGAGGATGCTCCCGCTGGCGCAGCGCCGCCAGTAGGCTATCTTTGCCGGAACCGGAAGGGCCGACCAGCCAAATCAGTTTCCCTGCCATCAGAAGACCCTCTTACCTTGCCGCCAGACGTTATCAATATGGATATGTTCGCCGCGTCGATGCGCCAGAACCAGATCCGCCCGTTTACCTTCGGCAATTGCCCCGCGGTCGTGCAGCCCCAGCGCCTGCGCCGGGTTTTTACTCACTAGACGAATGGCCTGCGCGAGGGTAAAGGCGTTGCCCTCGTCGTCGGCGATGCGGAAAGCGGCATCCAGCAGGCTGGCGGGATAATAGTCGGAGGAGAGAATATCCAGCAGGCCGCTGGTCGCCAGTTGGTGGGCGGCGACGTTACCGGAGTGCGAACCGCCGCGTACGATATTCGGCGCCCCCATCAGAATGCTCATCCCGTGCTGGCGCGATGCTTCTGCTGCAGCAAGGGTGGTAGGAAATTCAGCGATCGCGCTGCCAAGCTGATGCGATTCGATCACATGTTCATGAGTGGCGTCGTCGTGGCTGGCCAGCGCGATATTCCGTTCGCGGCATATCGCGGCAATACTCTGCCGGTTGGGCTGCGACCAGGCTGCCGCCAGCGCCATCTGCTCCTCTTCGAATTTATCCATCTCTTCGTTGGTCAGATGATATTTTCCCTGGTAGTAGTCGCGATATTTGCTGCGATCGGCGTACTGACGCTGGCCCGGGGAGTGATCCATCAGGGAGACCAGGGTCACCGGCTCGCGGCCTACCAGTTTTTCAAACAGCGGCAGAGTGGTGTGATGCGGCAGCTCGCAGCGCAGATGCAGCCTGTGTTCGGCGCGGTTAAGACCGCGCTTTTGCGTCTCTTCCACGGCATTGATCATTTTTTCCAGATTTTCCAGACGGTCGCCGCCGTCACGAACGTCGCCAATGGCGACGGCATCCAGCACGGTGGTGATACCGCTGGCGATAGTCAGCGCGTCGTGGCTGCTCATCGCCGAATGGGCGGGCCAGTCCACTTTGGGGCGCGGGGTAAAAAACTTATCCAGGTTGTCGGTATGCAGCTCAATAAGCCCCGGCAGCAGCCAGCCGCCCTCGCCGTCAATGGCCTCCGCCAGCCGGCTCTGGCTTTCGGCAAAAGCCGAAATCCTGCCGTCCTGCACTTCCAGCGAGCCGTTGATCGTCTCGTCTTCGAGGACCAGCTTTACGTTATTGATAATCATGCTGAAATTCCCATCTGGTGCAGGCGATCGGCGACCTGGTGACGCGTTGCCTCGTCGTGAAAAATGCCGACGATCGCCGCGCCGCGCGCTTTGGCTTCGTGAATCAGCGCCACCACCGCAGCGCTGTTTTTGGCGTCCAGCGAGGCAGTAGGTTCGTCGAGGAGCAAAATCGGGTAGTCGACTGCGAAGCCGCGGGCGATATTGACCCGCTGCTGTTCGCCGCCGGAAAAGGTTGAAGGAGCCAGGTGCCACAGGCGTTCAGGGACGTTCAGGCGCGTCAGCAGGCGGGCAGCTTTCGCGGCGCTCTCTTCGCGCGGGATGCCCAGCTCAAGCAGCGGCTGCATGACGATATCAAGAGCGGAGATACGCGGGATCGCCCGCAGAAACTGGCTGACCCAGCCGATGGTGGTTTTACGCACCTCCAGCACTTTACGCGGCGTAGTGGTGACCAGGTCGACCCATTCTTCGCCGTGGCGGATATGAATATGGCCGCTATCGGGCAGGTAGTTGGCGTACAGCGAACGCAGCAGGGTCGATTTTCCGCTGCCGGAGTGGCCGTGCAGCACCACGCATTCGCCGGCGTTAACGGTCAGCGAGGCGTCGGCGAGTACCGGCAGGCGTACGCCGTGCTGCTGGTGCAGAACGAAGGTTTTATGGATGTTTTCAACGCGGATAGCGTTCATTTGTAGCCTCATTGTGCCTGAATTTCCCCGGATCGCGGCGTAAACGCCTCATCCGGGCTACCTGATACATTAACCTCACGCAGCGCGAGCGGGGATTCCCGGAGGCGGCCCGGCACCCGTAGCCCCGGTAAGCGCAGCGCGACCGGGGAGTGGATATCCGCTCAGTTCTGCAACACCGACGACACCAGCAGCTGGGTGTAGGGATGATGAGGATCGTCAAGCACCCGGTCGGTTAAGCCGCTTTCCACCACCTGTCCTTGTTTCATCACCAGCACCCGTAGCCCCGGTAAGCGCAGCGCGACCGGGGAGTGGATATCCGCTCAGTTCTGCAACACCGACGACACCAGCAGTTGGGTGTAGGGATGATGGGGATCGTCAAGCACCCGGTCGGTTAAGCCGCTTTCCACCACCTGTCCTTGTTTCATCACCAGCAGACGGTTAGCCAGCAGGCGGGCAACGCCGAGGTCGTGGGTCACAATCACCACCGCCAGATTGAGCTCCACCACCAGGCCGCGCAGCAGATCGAGCAGGCGCGCCTGCACCGACACGTCCAGCCCGCCGGTAGGTTCATCCATAAACACCAGCTTCGGCTGGGTCACCAGGTTGCGGGCGATTTGCAAACGCTGCTGCATGCCGCCGGAAAAGGTGGTCGGTAGATCGTCAATACGTGACGGCGGGATCTCCACCTCCTGCAACCACTGTTCAGCGGTGGCGCGAATATCGCCGTAATGGCGAGCGCCGGTAGCCATCAGTCGCTCGCCGATATTGCCGCCCGCCGACACCTGACGGCGCAGGCCGTCCATCGGATGTTGATGCACCACGCCCCATTCGGTGCGCAGCAGGCGACGGCGATCCGCTTCGTTCATCGCGTATAGCGAACGATTTTGATAGCGCACTTCGCCCTGCTGCGGCGTCAGGCGGGCAGAAATCGCCTGCAGGAGGGTGGTTTTCCCGGAGCCGGATTCGCCGACGATACCCAGCACTTCCCCCGGCCACAGCTCAAACGACACGTCGCTGAAGCCTTTGCCCGGCGCGTAGAGGTGGGTCAGATTATTGACCGCCAGTAACGGATGACTCATTTTTTCCGCTCCTCGCTTTGCTGACGGCAATAGTCGGTATCGGAGCAGACAAACATCCGCTTGCCGCTGTCATCGAGCACCACTTCGTCGAGATAGCTGTGGCGCGAGCCGCAAATGGCGCAGGGTTCTTCCCACTCCTGGACGGTAAACGGGTGGTCGTCGAAATCGAGGCTCTCCACCGGGGTATATGGCGGCACCGCATAGATGCGTTTTTCGCGACCGGCGCCGAACAGCTGTAATGCGGGCATCATATGCATCTTCGGGTTATCGAATTTGGGAATCGGTGAAGGGTCCATCACATAGCGGCCGTTCACCTTCACCGGATAGGCGTAGGTGGTGGCGATATGGCCAAAACGGGCGATATCTTCGTACAGCTTTACCTGCATCACGCCGTACTCCTCCAGCGCGTGCATGGTGCGGGTTTCGGTTTCGCGCGGTTCAATAAAGCGCAGCGGCTCCGGGATCGGTACCTGGAAGATCAGGATCTGATCTTCCACCAGCGGCGTTTCCGGGATCCGGTGGCGGGTCTGGATCAGCGTGGCGTCTTCGGTGCGCTCGGTGGTGGCGACGCCGGTAACGCGCTTGAAAAACTCGCGAATCGACACCGCGTTGGTGGTGTCGTCGGCGCCCTGGTCGATGACCTTCAGCACGTCATTTTCGCCGATGAGGCTGGCGGTAAGCTGAATACCGCCGGTACCCCAACCGTAGGGCATCGGCATCTCGCGGCCGCCGAACGGTACCTGGTAGCCGGGGATGGCCACCGCTTTGAGGATGGCGCGGCGGATCATACGTTTGGTTTGCTCGTCGAGATAAGCAAAGTTGTAGCCGGTCAGGGCATTAGCCACGTTGATTCTCCCGTTGCAGACGTTTGAGCAGCGCCAGTTCGGCCTGGAAATCGACATAGTGGGGAAGCTTGAGGTGCGAAACGAATCCGGCCGCCTCGACGTTATCGGCATGAGCCAGCACAAACTCTTCATCCTGGGCCGGGCCAGCTATCTCTTCGCCGTACTCCGGCGCCTGTAGCGCGCGGTCAACCAGCGCCATCGCCATCGCTTTGCGCTCGCTCATGCCAAACGTCAGACCGTAGCCGCGGGTAAAGTGCGGCGGCTCGTCCTGAGGGGCGACAAAACCGTTGACCATTTCGCATTCGGTCATCAGCAGTTCACCGATATTGATGCTGAATCCCAGCTCTTCGGGGGTAATTTCTACCGCCACGTAGCCGCTGCGAATTTCCCCGGCAAACGGATGGTTGCGCCCGTAGCCGCGCTGGGTGGAGTAGGCCAGCGCCAGCAGGTAGCCCTCGTCGCCGCGCACCAGCTGCTGCAGGCGCGACGAGCGCGAACAGGGATAAACCGGCGGCTGGCGGGTGATATCGTCGGGCCGGGCGTTGGTATCCTGCTCCGCTTTTGCCAGCCCCTGCTGGACGAGCAGGTTAAAGACGTGCGGCGTGGCTTCCTGCGGTGCGCTATCGACCGCCAGCGGCGGCGTTTCGCCGTTAGCCAGTAGGGTAAAATCAAGCAGACGATGGGTGTAATCGTAGGTTGGGCCGAGCATCTGGCCGCCGGGGATATCTTTGTAGACAGCCGAAATACGGCGCTCGAGGCGCATACCGGCAGTGTTGATGGGTTCGCTAACCGCCAGCCTTTGCAGGGTGGTGCGGTAAGCGCGCAGTAGAAAAATCGCTTCAACGCTATCGCCGCTGGCCTGCTTTAGCGCCAGTGCCGCCAGCTCCCGGTCGGCGATGCCGCCTTCGGTCATTACCCGATCCACCGCCAGGTTGAGCTGCAGGGCAATTTGTTCAACGCTGATTTCAGGAAGCCGTCCATCGCCTCGGCGTTTCTGTTCCTGTAGGGCGTGAGCGGCGGCAATCGCCTTCTCCCCACCTTTGACGGCGACGTACATTAGCAGACCTCGACATGGGTGGTGCGCGGGATAGCCAGCAGGCGGTCGCCGCAGGTCAGGATCAGGTCGATGCCCAGCGGGAACGGGTGCGGGCGCTCGGTCAATTCTTCGATAATGCATTCCGGCAGCTGCGGGGCGATCATCCGCTCTTCGGCGATGCCCGCGCCGGTCAACCGCAGCATGCGGCCGCCGCTCAGGCTGGCAAGCTGGACCACCAGCGTGACGCCAGTTTCCGGGGCCACGACGGTACCGGTGGAAAGGACGTTCAGCTGCCCGGCGCTGATGCTGTCGCTGGCGACGGCGAAAGTTGCCTGCTGCGGCTGCTCAACCAGCGGTGCGCCGGTGTGAAAACGCAGATTCTGACCGACCAGGTCGTTATGCAGCGTCGGAGCCAGCCAGACCGGGGTGTCGTGATCTACCAGCGTCAGCAACAGGCTGGTGGAGGCGATGTTCAGCGGCTGCCAGCCGTGCTGGAGCTGCTGCAGGGAGACAATCACTCCCGGCTCGCTCATCGCTTTTAGCAGGCGGCGGAAGCTGTGCTGGGCGTCGTGCACAGCCAGTGGAAAGGCGGGTTGTAAGGTCATGCGTTATCTCCGCGAACCAGAGTAAAGAAGTCGACCCGGCTGGCGCTGACTTCGGCGCGTCGGGCTTCAATGCGCGCGTTACGTTGTTCTTCCAGCGGGGTTATCAGGGTTTCCATCAGGGTGTGAAAATGGTCTGGCGACAGCATCAGGGCATCAATGACCGCGCAGCGTTCGGCGTGGGAACGATCGCGTCCCAAAATCCAGCTATAGCCGAGCGTGCCGTCGGCCAGGCGAATAGCCGCGCGGGTTAAGGTGGCGTCTCCGGCGAAGAATCGGTCGCCGATGCCGCCCATGCGCGCCTGCAGCTGGACCAGACCGGTTTCCGGGGCGCGAATGAGCTCATACTGCGGCGCGAGCTTTAGCATTTGCATCCGCGCCGCGAGTTCTTGTGGTTCACAGTGGGCCAGCACGGACATCCAGCGCTGGCGGATGGCGGTATCGAAGTGCATTCAGTGCTCCATGGTGAATTCAATCATGTCGGCGCGGGCCAGGCTGACGGAATATTCCGTCGCGCTCTGTTCGCCCTGACGATGATTCAGAGTGCGCACGCACAGCAGCGGCGCCATATTGGGAATGCCGAGAATGTTGCTCTCTTTTGCCTGCGCGCGGCGGGCGCTGATTTTGGTGCGCACGCGGGTCAGTTCGATATCAAGCCGGTCGCGCAGCAGGTCATGGAGAGAGCCGTGGGTAAAGGTTTGCAGCTCCGGCCACAGGCGCAGGTCGGCAAAGTAATGGTCTATCAGGCACAGAGCGACGCCGTTAACGCGGCGCAGGGTGCGCAGATGAATCACATTGTCGCCTTCGTTAATGGCAAAGGCTTCAGCGACGTGGCGGCTGGCCGGACGCAGAACCGACAGCAGCTTCTCGCTGGTCGGATGGCTACCCTGTTCAAGAAGGTTCTGGCTAAAGCGCGCCTGGGCATTGAGCGGATAATCAACAGGACGCATCAGCACCAGCACGCCGACGCCCTGACGGCGCTGGACCCAGCCGCGTTCGACGAGCTGATCGATAGCCCGGCGCAGAGTATGGCGATTAACTTCAAAGCGGGTCGCCAGCTGCTGTTCGGCAGGAAGATAGTCGCCGCAGCGGTAGTGGTGGCGAAGCTCTTGCTCCAGTCTGGCGGCAATTTCCTGATACCGCGTTGGATAACTGGTCGGATGTCTGGATAAGTACATGTCAATCGAGCCTCACTAAAGTCGGGAAAGTGTTTCCCTCTGAGCGTGGGGTCGATCCTGACGCTTTTTTGTTACGTTTTGGTTAAATGATGATGACCGGAGGATGAAGAGTTGATGCCAGGAAGATGACGGGGGAGGGGGATATGCGGGTGCTGGCCCCCTCGCCCCAGCGCTCTCCCGAAGAGAGAGGAGAAACGGACGCGTCAGGGCTCTTTCACCACGTTCACCATCCACGGCACGCCAAAGCGGTCGATGACTTTACCAAAGCCGTGAGCCCAGAAGGTTTCCTGCCAGGGGATCTCAATTTGTCCGCCGTCGGCGAGGCCATCAAACCAGCCTTTACCCTCGGTAATGTCTTTCGGGTCCAGCACGAGGGTAAATCCGGCGTAGTGCTCCATTTTACTGGAGGGGCTATCGCTGAGCATCAGGACGCTTTCCGCGATGCGCAGGCTGGCGTGCGCGATGCCGTCGGCCGTCAGATGCTGGCCGGAAGAGCAGCCATCCTCTGCGTCCTGGGCGTTCTGCGGCATTTCGCCCCAGGTGATTTTCTGGATGAGCTCAGCGCCCAGCGCCTGCTGATAGAAAGCGATAGCTGCAGAGCAGTTGCCGCTAAAAGCGATATAGGGACTTAAAGGCATAGCATTACCTCAGGTAAAGAATGTCCCATTAAGCGTAGAAGGGGATTACAGAATTAAGCCAGGCGGCAGACGAGGATGGCGGCAGGCCGTGGCCCGGATAAAGAGAGGATAAGCCCGGGAATAACCACCATTTTTCAGATTAATTTACCGGAAAATATATTTCCGCCCGACGACAGGCGTCGGGGGAATAAATTAGTTCTTTTTAACAAATTCGGATTTTAGCTTCATCGGGCCAAAACCATCAATTTTGCAGTCAATATTATGATCGCCTTCAACCAGGCGGATATTTTTAACTTTAGTACCGATTTTTAGCATAGAAGAGCTGCCTTTAACCTTCAGATCTTTTACTACGGTGACGCTGTCGCCGTCGGCCAGTAAATTGCCGTTGGCATCTTTGACAATCAACGCGTCATTATCATCAGCTGGCTCAGCATTGTTCCATTCATGGGCGCATTCCGGGCAGATATACATGCCGTTATCTTCGTATGTGTATTCAGAATGGCATTTTGGGCAGTGTGGCAGTTGCATAGCGTTCCTCGCGATTACTGGGAAAAACAGGACGTTGGTCCATTAAATAGCGGCTGATAGCCGAAAGTAACGCTGATTATAGCGCAATCCCGCACTTTTGTCGGGCCTTTTTTATGACGGATGGGGGCGATGAAAGGGAATATATATGGTGGGGCTTTACGGTGTTATTTCCATAAAAACTCGCCAGATATTTCCGGAATTATATCGTTAAGTTCCAATATTCATTGAACTTATTGGTTCTGATTGACTCTGTTTAAAGGTAGGTAAATTTTTGTGAAGTTGATCCCAAATTTAAACGCTGTTAGGGTAAAAAGGCGAGATCGCAAATTCATCAGAATTATCAGCGACAGCAGATATTCATTATGGCCAGAGCAGGCGTCAACAGGTTCGGTTGTACGGACTGTCAGCAGACAGTGCAGGCAAACCTGCTACGCTTGAAATGTGGAGCACAGCAATTCGCCGCTCCCGACGCATGACGCGAATGACCTTGTCATTCGGCGGAGATTCGTGCGCTCAAGGCGAGAGCAAAAGAGGAAAACTATGCTTAAAAGGAAAAAAGTAAAACCCATCACGCTTCGGGATGTGACCATCATTGATGATAGCAAACTGAAGAAAGCGATTACCGCAGCATCGCTGGGTAACGCGATGGAATGGTTCGATTTTGGGGTATATGGTTTTGTTGCGTATGCCCTGGGTAAGGTCTTTTTCCCCGACGCTAATCCCAGCGTGCAGATGATTGCCGCACTCGGTACATTCTCCGTTCCCTTCTTAATCCGTCCGCTGGGTGGCCTGTTTTTCGGGATGCTGGGCGATAAATATGGTCGACAAAAGATTCTGGCGATAACCATCGTCATCATGTCGATAAGTACATTCTGTATCGGTCTTATTCCTTCGTATGCCACGATTGGTATCTGGGCGCCTATCCTGCTGCTGCTGTGTAAAATGGCGCAGGGTTTCTCGGTGGGCGGGGAATATACCGGCGCATCTATCTTTGTGGCGGAATACTCGCCCGATCGTAAGCGCGGCTTTATGGGCAGCTGGCTGGACTTTGGTTCGATAGCCGGTTTTGTGTTGGGCGCCGGCGTGGTGGTACTGATTTCCAGCGTGGTGGGTGAAGAGAACTTCCTTGACTGGGGCTGGCGTATCCCGTTCTTCCTGGCGCTACCGCTGGGGATTATCGGCCTGTATCTGCGTCATGCGCTGGAAGAGACTCCGGCGTTCCAGCAGCACGTTGATAAAATGGAGCAGGGCGACCGCGAAGGCCTGCAGGATGGGCCGAAAGTTTCCTTTAAGGAGATTGCGACCAAACACTGGCGTAGCCTGCTGACCTGTATCGGTCTGGTGATTTCCACCAACGTGACCTACTACATGCTGCTGACCTATATGCCGAGCTATCTGTCGCATAACCTGCACTATTCAGAAGACCACGGGGTGCTGATTATCATCGCCATTATGGTCGGGATGCTGTTTGTTCAGCCGGTTATCGGCATGCTCAGCGACCGTTTTGGGCGTCGTCCGTTCATTCTGATTGGTAGCGTGGCGCTGTTCGCGCTGTCGATTCCGGCCTTTATCATGATTAACAGCAACGTCCTCGGCCTGATTTTTGCCGGTCTGCTGGTGCTGGCGGTTGTACTGAACTGCTTTATCGGGGTGATGGCCTCATCGCTGCCGGCGATGTTCCCGACCCACATTCGTTTTAGCGCCCTGGCCAGCGCCTTTAACATCTCGGTGCTGATTGCTGGTCTGACGCCAACCCTGGCGGCCTGGCTGGTGGAAAGCACGCAGAACCTGATGATGCCGGCTTACTATCTGATGGTGATTGCGGTTATCGGTCTGATTACCGGCCTGTCGATGAAAGAGACGGCTAATCGTCCGCTGAAAGGGGCGACGCCAGCGGCTTCGGATATTCAGGAAGCGAAAGAAATTCTCGGCGAACACTACGATAACATCGAGCATAAAATCGAAGATATCGATCAGGAAATCGCCGACCTGCAGGAAAAACGTTCTCGTCTGGTGCAGCAGCATCCGCGCATCAACGACTAAATCTTCTTACTGTTGACCAATGCCGCCGCGGGCTTCCCCCGGCGGCATTTTTTATGCTCCGGCAGGCGTCAGGCTATGACGGTGCTGCTGGCTTAGCTTGCGCTATCGCTGGATGAGCCTCTGAAACGCGGCGCTTAACCGGGCTACAAAGTTTATCGCCGTCTGCGGTTGGGGTAGCCCGGACAAGGCGCGCTGAGCGCCGCCTCCGGGGAACCTCACGTAACAACGCCTGAGATTTTCTCCCGGCTCGCGCTGCGCTTAGCCGGGCTACAAAGTTTATCGCTGTCTGCGGATGGGTAGCCCGGACAAGGCGCGCAGAGCGCCGCCTCCGGGGAGCAGCGCGCAACAACGCCTGAGCTTTTCTCCCGGTCTGCGCTGCGCTTAACCGGGCTACAAAGTTTCTCGCCGTCTGCGGTTGGGTAGCCCGGACAAGGCGCGCAGAGCGCCGCCTCCGGGGAACCGCGCGCAACAACGCCTGAGATTTTCTCCCGGCTCGCGCTGCGCTTATCCGGGCGACAAAGTTTATTGCCGTCTGCGGATGGGTAGCCCGGACAAGGCGCGCAGAGCGCCGCCTCCGGGGAACCGTGCGCAACAACGCCTGAGATTTTTTCCCGGCTCGCGCTGCGCTTTATCGGGCTACAAGGTTAATCGCTGTCTGCGGTTGGGTAGCCCGGACAAGGCGCGCTGAGCGCCGCCTCCGGGGAGCAGCGCGCAACAACGCCTGAGCTTTTCCCCCGGCTCGCGCTGCGCTTAACCGGGCTACAAAGTTTATCGCCGTGTGCGGATGGATAGCCCGGACAAGGCGCGCAGAGCGCCGCCTCCGGGGAACAGTGCGCAACAACGCCTGAGATTTTCTCCCGGCTCGCGCTGCGCTTTATCGGGCTACAAGGTTAATCGCCGTCTGCGGTTGGGTAGCCCGGACAAGGCGCGCAGGGAGCCGCCTCCGGGGAGCAGCGCGCAAAAACGCCTGAGCTTTTCTCCCGGCTCGCGCTGCGCTTAACCAGGCTACAAAGTTTATCGCCGTCTGCGGATGGGGTGCCCGGACAAGGCGCGCTGAGCGCCGCCTCCGGGGAACAGCGCGTAACACGCCTGAGATTTTCTCCCGGTCTGCGCTGCGCTTGACCGGGCTACAAAGTTTATTGCCGTCTGCGGTTGGGTAGCCCGGACAAGGCGCGCTGAGCGCCGCCTCCGGGGAACCGCGCGCAACAACGCCTGAGATTTTCTCCCGGCTCGCGCTGCGCTTTATCGGGCTACGAGGTTCACCGCCATCTGCGGACAGGCTTAACTATGCGTCAGAAAGCGCGCCAGGCGATGTTGCAGAATTTTATTTTCACGGCTCAGACGTGCGTTCTCATCCAGCAGCGTTAAGGCGACGGCGATACCCGGCCAGTCCAGCTCCAGCTCTCTGCGTAAGCGTACGGCGCGATGCACGATGGTTACCGCGCTGTCATCAAACAGCCAGTTTTCCCGCTGCGGCTGGCGCGGTTCAATCATCCCGAGGCCAACAATTTCGTTAAGCTCCTCTTCGGAAAGGCCGGTGTGGAGACAAAACTCGGTAATCGTGAACGTCACTGTTATCTTAGCCATCAGGCTTTCCCCCATGTCTTACGCGGCTCGAAGCTGGAATGGGCATCGGCCAGCTGTTGCCAGAGCTCGCGGCTCTTCTCATCTGGTTTTGGCGGCATGACGATTTTTATTACCGCATACAGGTCGCCGGTGGTGGTTTTGCTGACCAGCCCTTTACCCTTAACGCGCAGGCGCTGCCCTGCCTGGCTGCCTGGCGGAATGGTAAGCAGAATGCTCTCTTTCAGCGTCGGGATGGTGACCCTGGTACCTAATGCGGCTTCCCACGGCGCCAGCGGCAGGACGATTTCAAGGTTATGGCCGACGATATCAAACAACGGATGCGGGGCGATATGAATCACCAGCCACAGGTCGCCGTTCTGGCCGCCATTTTCGCCGGGGGTGCCCTGGCCTTTCAGGCGGATGCGCTGGCCGTCAACGACGCCCGCAGGGATTTTCACGTTCAGGGTCTTCGGCGTTTCGCTTTCAACCATGCCAAAGACGTTATAAACCGGCAGCTTATAGCTGATGGTGCGCGTCTGCTCGGCTAAGGTCTCTTCAAGGAAAAGCGCGACCTCTATCTCCAGATCGTGGCCGCGTACGCCGTGCTGGCGGCGGCTATGGTGCGCCTGCTGGCCAAACATCGAGGAGAAGATGTCGTCGAAGTCCTGCTGGCTGTAGCCTTGCTCATGGGAATGCTGCTGACGGCCAAAATGCGGATCGTTGCGGTGTTGCCAGAGCTGGTCATATTCGGCGCGGCGCTGGTCATCTTTAAGCACTTCCCATGCTTCGGCAAGATCTTTAAATTTGGCTTCGGCATCGGTTTCTTTGCTGACATCGGGGTGATATTTGCGTGCCAGACGACGATATGCGGTCTTAATAGTTTTCAGATCGTCCGTTGGCTGAACCCCTAAAATGGCATAATAATCCTTTAATTCCATGGTTTTGTCTCATATATGCGCAATATTACGGTTACAGATCCCTGGATCAGGTGTCTGTATTAAGCGTAGGGCAAATGAAGACGGATGTGGCGGAAAAGTGGCGCAAACTTGACGCCGTCGGGTTTGACGGCGGCAGATTGTAGATAACGCTATTCCGCGGAGGGCCGGCGATTTCTGCGTAGCCCTTCCAGCAGCACCGCTACTGCGCCACACGTCCCGCCAATCAGCGGTAGTGCATCGGGGGCGTTGGGGAACATATGCTTTATGGTCACGTCGCTTACCATCATCGAACCGGCAATCCAGCCGATGAGCGCGCCGCCTAACAGCACCACCGACGGGAAGCGGTTGAGGATTGCCAGCACCAGTTTACTGCCGGCGACGATAATCGGAATACTGATCAGCACGCCCAGCGCAACCAATAGCAGGTGGCCTTTCCCGGCAGCGGCCACGGCCAGTACGTTATCCAGCGACATAATGACATCGGCAACGGTTATGGTGACTGCGGTACGCCACAGGCTGCTGGAACTGCTGACTTCACTCTCTTCTTCCTGATTGCTCACCAGCTTAATGCCAATCCACAGCAGCATCAGCGCGCCGACCACTTTAAGCCACGGCAATGAGAGCAAATAGATAGCCACGGCTAACAGCAACACGCGCGCCACTATTGCGCCGAAAGTACCGATAATAATGGCTTTGGTTCGTTGATGCGGCGGCAGCTTACGGCAGGCCATCGCGATTACTACCGCGTTGTCGCCGCCCAGTAACAGATCGATAGCGATAATTTGCAGCAGAATAACCACCATGTCCCACTGACTGAAAAACTCATTCATACCTGACTCATCTAACTAAAAAAGAGGCCCTACAGGGAGAAGCAGGGAGCGAAGCGTACTCTTGTTCGGGCTCGTTGACCACTCGCGTGAAAACTCTGGCGCAGCGGGTCATTGAAAAATATAGTTACCAATCATTGTGTCGTACGGCAAAGATTCGCAGGCAAAGGATGATATTTTGTTCGTAGAGACATACCTGCCGTTCACCTATTTCAAGGACTACCCACATGCCCGGCCATAAGAATTTACTCACACTCGCTTTTATTAGCTCCGTCCTGTTTCCGGTGATGGCGGCCGCCGCTGATGCTCCGACTTTCACTCCGGAACAGGAAGCCCGCATTGGCAAAATAGCTGCGGATTATTTAGTTGCACATCCGGAAGTGCTGCTGCAGGCCAGCCAGAAGCTGCAGCAGATTCAGGCACAACAGCAGGCCAGCGCGGCGACTCAGGCGGTGCTGAAGAACGCTGCTGCGTTGACTCAGGATAAAAATACGCCTACCTATGGCCCGAAGGATGGCAAGGTGACGGTGATAGAATTCTTTGATTATCAATGCGTTTATTGCAGCCGACTGGCGCCGGTAATGGAGCAGGTCATCAAAGAGAACCCGCAAACCCGTTTTGCTTTCAAAGAGTGGCCTATTTTTGGCAGCCGCTGGGAAGGCTCGCTTGAGGCGGCGAAAACCGGCCTGCAGGTTTATCAACAGAAGGGTGCAGAGGCTTATCTGACCTACCATAACGGTATCTACTCCACCGGGCATAACGAAGGTAAGCTGACGGTGGCCGACATCCAGCAGCAGGCGAAGAAGGTGGGATTCGACGCGAAGAAAGCGGCGGACGTACAATCGGCGCTGGAAAGCACTAATCAGCTGGCGCAGGAAATTGGCCTGAGCGGTACGCCTGGGGTTATCGTCATGCCGACTACCGGCGCGACGGAAGCGACGATTACCGTCTTCCCGGGACTGGCCGATAAAGCCTCGCTCGATGCAGCGATCAAGAAAGCGGGCGGCTGATAATCAAAAGCGTCCGCCGGGGCGGGCGCTTATTAGCGACGGCAGCAGCGCTGCAGCATCGACATAATCACCTGAAATAGCTCGTCTTTAGCCTGCGGTTCCGTGATGATGCCGTTCACGACCGCGGCAGATAGCCCGTAGGCGGAACCTAGCATGGCAAGAATTGCCGCTTCGCTGAGATTTTCACTTTCGCAAAGCGGCGAAAAATATTGCCGGCATTTCACGGTAAATGTAGCGACACACTGCTGCTTGATTTTCTCCAGCTCAGGCGTCCCGGCCAGGGCGGCGATGACGCTGGGCATCTCGCGGCCCTGAAGCAGCACGCACTCAATGTAGGCGTTAGCAATCGCCAGGGCCAGCTTCTCTGCATTGGGTTCGGTGTTACGCAGTATCTCGTCCATCCGCGCCGTCTGGCGTTGGTCGTATTCGGTGTAAAGCGTGGCGAAAAGTCCCGAACGGCTATCAAAGTGATCGTAAACTACCGGTTTAGTCACACCAGCTTGCGTAGCCAGATAGCCCAGCGTCAGGGCATCGGTCCCTTCTTCCCGGATAATATGCCAGGCGACATCTATCAGCTGTTTACGCCGCTCTTCTCGCGTTAAACGCTGCCTTACGAGTGGTTCAGACACAGAAGCATTCTCCCGTTGACATGCTTATATACCAAAGGTAACTTACTAATGGTAGGTTACTGTTGGTATATAAGACTACGTCCAATATCGTTATATGGCAAATGGGGTATCCGTCATGCATGCATTAATCGTGGTTTCACATCCTTTGAAGACTTCTCTGACCCACAGCGTTGCAGCGGCAGTTGCGCAAGGGATTACCGAATCCGGAACGCAGAATACCGCTGAAATAGCGGATTTGACTCAGGAAGGCTTTAACCCGGTTTTTGCTGAGCCGGATATCGCCGCGTTTCTGCAAACCGGCGTCACGCCGCCAGATGTGATTGCTGAGCAGGCCAGAATTGATAATGCCGATGCGCTGGTGCTGGTCTTTCCCGTTTACTGGTGGTCAATGCCCGGGCTGCTAAAGGGTTGGATCGACCGCGTATTTTCTAACGGCTGGGCCTATGAGGAGACCGCCGACGGCAAGGTGGTGAAGAAGCTGGGACGTCTGCGAGTACATCTGGTGGCATTGGGCGCAGCGGGTCAAAAAACATATGATAAGCATGGATTTATCGCCGCTTTTCAAACGCAAATCGCCCACGGAATTTTTGATTACTGCGGGGCGACCGTAGCCAGTTCGCAGCTGCTGCTGTTGCCGGAGCTGGAAACGGCCGAGGCGTATCTGGAGGCGGCTCGTCAGTCAGGCAAGACGATATTTGGTTAAGAGCAAACAACCGGTTTATTGAACCGAACCATTTTCCTTACTTTACGCAACGTTTTGCGGGTGGCATTACCCCGCTACGGGCGCGGAAACACCATTCTGCCCGGAATCTGGCGCAACAATCTTGTGATCGCTAATGAACAAGTCACCAGTAGAAAGCTGACTTTTCCGGGCCGCCCTGGCCACCAGATGGCCGTCGGCATCCCGCCGACGGCCTGCTATCTCAATTCCCGCTCTTTGGCTGAAGAACTGAATCAGGAAGCGATATGCAATGGCGCTGGTAACGTGTTCATGCCGGAAACAGCGATGCTACGATTTTCAAAAACTATTTTGGCAATACCGATGGTTGAAATTGTATTCAATTTGTAAAGATTCAAGGGAATATTCTGTATGAAAAGTGGGATTGTCTGAAAATTAATCTGTCACAGCCTGATGAGGTACTCATTAATAAGCCCATTTTACTGAGCAGAAAACTTGCTTTAAATATTGTTGATTTTTTTTGAGATTTGATAATTAATTTTTCTCAGCGAATGTGCTTATTACGCTTTTTTTTACAGGGTTTTTCACATGCCTTCATGGCAATAGTATGTATTATATGTTTTTTTTATTTTAAAAATATTCACAGGCGATACACCCTTGAGGACTGATTTAGCTATCTTAGTGAAGAAAATATTCCTATTAAACTCATGAAAATTCTTAAAATGATTTAAATAGTATATACCGATCGATATATCTATTTTGATAGCTAGTGGCTATTGTTTCTTTTTGTTCGATCGTTTTAAACGATTTACGGATAAGTTTGCCTGATGGTTTAATTGATTTGCGTAATGGATTTAGGCTTATTATAACCCGTGATTAACTCCCCGGGGGAAAGGACGATTTGTTTATATGAATTATCATTTTATTTCTGATGACAGTTTTATCCTGCCTGGGGTTATTCATATTTTGGCAAGTATGAATATCAGCGCTTTTGTATATAGCGTCGGTGATAGGCAGGTAAAATCTAACAAGGTGTTTTTCCCGCAACCTGGCGACGTGGTCTGTATTATTGTTGATAATGCACATTTGCGTAGTCGCCTGCTCCGTAATCCGGTGCTGGCTCGGTGTCGCCTGATTGTAATGTCAGATATTCCACTTACACCTTGCCGGCAGACGCATTTTCCCTGGCTGCTGCCTAAAAACCTTAGCATGAAGGCGTTTACAGAAATAATTCAGAAAGCACAGCGAACCGGTGTTTTTCGTAAAAAAGTATCCGGCAGCACGCTGGCTGTGTTTGAGGAACTGTGTAGTGGAAAGTCTGCTGCCAGCATCTCTGGCGATTCCCGGACCTCCATGAAAACCGTTTATCGGATAAAACGCAATATCTTTCACGAATATGGTCTGCTGAATTGTAACTCTGTCGGAATATTAATTTGTCGAGATATTCTTGCGTTGAAAATGCCTGTCTAGGTATGAATTTCTGGTGGTTTCATATTGTCAGCAAGCAAGTTTAGAACACCAAAGAAAACGCTCAACTTGCTGACTGGTATTGCAGGATATACCGTTAAAAAACGAGTGATACAATAGCTTACACCGGAGGCGTGTAATTTACTTATAGTATTTCTTTAATATCGTTATTTTTATGTGTGCAATCACTCTTAATACATAGTGAATGGAGAGCAATACATCTGTATTGATTTTTAAGTTAAAGATAAGTCAGAAAGGAAGTAAGAACAGAGAGCATGCCAACCGTGTTGGTGTGGCTCTGACCTGTCTCGGAAAGAAAACAATCATCTTAACATAAGGGTATTTTCTCCAGTTCAAGGCGAAATGAATTATGTCCATATTAAACTGTATTCGCTCGGCTAAGAAAATGCTGAGTATTCTGCTTCTATTTTTATTCAGCAACACTGTTTTCGCGTCTGTGGAAAATGGTTCGCTGAATTCATCGCATTCTCTTTCTTCTGTCGAAAAAACACCGATGGCGACCTTCCAGCAGGCGGTTAATGACGACCTGGCAGGTCGCCATCGTGAAGCCCGGCAGAAATATGATGCCCTGAATAACGGCATGCTGGCGGGGATGATCCTTTTACCTTCGGCAGTTAACCTGGCGGCGCTGGAGCGCTACGACGAGGCCCGCCAGGCATTCAATTTATTGCGACAAAACGGTAACGGGCGCGAGCGGGATTATAGCTTGCTCTGGGATTTATGGTTAACCGCCAGGACATGGCAAGGAGGGTCAACAGCACTGCAAAAAACACTGACTGATAAAGCCGCTAATTATAAGTGGTTTTCGGCATATGAGTCGGCCATTGCTGATATTTACAGCGGGAAAGGTGATGAAAAGTCCGTGTTTCAGCTAATCGATAGTATTGCTTTCAGCCAGGCAGAGGAAAAGGCGGATGCCGTCACTCAGGCGGTATTTTTTGTCGGCGGCTATTACCAGTACGTAATAAACCAGCCGCAGAAAGCGCAGAAATTATATCGCGACTATGAATTGCATCTGAATAAAAGCTCTCTGGAGCGAAATCTGGTTCTGAAAGAGCAGGCATCTCTGCGCATATCTCAATAAAAAATTAAAGGAATAAACCAGTCTTTTATTTTAAAAGACCAGGGGGAAACAATGAATACAGTATATCGTTTAGTCTGGAACGCGAGCCTGGGATTGTGGGTCGCGGTCAGCGAGCTGGCGAAGGCCAGGGGGAAAGGCAAATCCGGATTAAGAAAGGCGCGCAGGGCGCTGCCCGTGATGCTGCTGAGCGTCACCCTGGTGGGGATCCCGGGGACGGCGGATGCATGGAGGGTGACGACTGTCACTAACCCAGGAACAGCATCGAATGATGGTGGTGTAATTTCGAATACTGCAATTGGTAATGGTGCGGCTGCCACCAATGCACCCAACGGAGCCGGACAAGCTACAGCCCTTGGCGACAACACTAAAGCTATTGGTGGTGGGACTGCAGTTGGTTCACTGGCTAATGCCGCGCAAAACTCTGTTGCTATTGGACTTAAAGCTACAGCTGCAGGAGATAACTCAGTTGCCGTTGGTAATGGTGCAAAATCGAATGCCTCGGGTGCTACTGCTGTCGGTCTTGGGGCGCGTTCCGATGGTGTTAGTGCAACTGCTCTTGGCCACAACGCTGCTACCAATGCTCAGTCTGCTACCGCTCTTGGTGCGGCAGCAACGGCTAACAATGCTGGTGATGTTGCTCTGGGGAGTAACTCAGTCACTGCTGCAACTGTCGCAACAACCAGCACTACGATTAATGGCATTAATTACAATTTTGCCGGCACTGCACCGACCAGAACCGTGAGCGTGGGAGCGGTTGGTGACGAACGTACGGTGACAAACGTTGCCGCCGGGCGCGTTACGGCTTCCAGTACCGATGCGATTAACGGCTCGCAGCTGTATGCCACCAATCAGAGTATCGATACTCTTGCCGCTACGCCGCTGACCTTTACGGGAAACACAGGTTCCGTCGGCAGGAAGCTGGGCGAGACGCTAACCATCAAGGGCGGTAAAACCACCGCTGGCACCTATTCGGCGGCCAACCTGAACACCGTCGTGGACAGTTCCGGCAATGTGACCCTGCAGATGGCGGAGAATCCGGTCTTCACCTCGGCAATTATCGGCGGCACCACCACCATTAACAGCTCCGGGCTGACGATTACCGGCGGGCCCAGCGTCACCACCACCGGCGTGAACGCCGGCAGCAAGAAAGTGACGAATGTCGCGGCGGGTACGCTGAGCAGCACCAGCACCGACGGGGTCAACGGCAGTCAGCTGTACGCCACCAACCAGAACGTGTCGACCAACACCACCAATATCAATACGCTGAAGAACACCCCGCTGACCTTCGCCGGTAATACCGGCACGGTGACCAAAAAGCTCGGCGAGACGCTGACGGTCAAAGGCGGCAAAACCACGGCGGGGACCTACTCGGACGCGAACCTGAATACGGTGGTGGACGCGAACGGTAACCTGATGGTGCAGATGGCGGAGAACCCGGTTTTCACCTCGGCGATTATCGGCGGCACCACCACCATTAACAGTTCCGGACTGACCATTACCGGCGGGCCGAGCGTGACCACGACGGGAGTTAACGCCGGCAGCAAGAAAGTCACCAACGTGGCGGCGGGCACGCTGAGCAGCACCAGCACCGACGGAGTCAACGGCAGTCAGCTGTACGCCACCAACCAGAACGTGGCGACCAACACCACCAACATCACAAACCTGGCTAACACCCCGCTGACCTTTGCAGGTAATAGCGGGTCGGTGACCAAAAAGCTCGGCGAGACGCTGACGGTCAAAGGCGGCAAAACCACGGCGGGGACCTACTCGGACGCGAACCTGAATACGGTGGTGGACGCGAACGGTAACCTGATGGTGCAGATGGCGGAGAACCCGGTCTTCACCTCGGCGATTATCGGCGGCACCACCACCATTAACAGTTCCGGACTGACCATTACCGGCGGGCCGAGCGTGACCACGACGGGAGTTAACGCCGGCAGCAAGAAAGTCACCAACGTGGCGGCGGGCACGCTGAGCAGCACCAGCACCGACGGAGTCAACGGCAGCCAGCTGTACGCCACCAACCAGAACGTGGCGATCAACACCACCAACATCACGAACCTGGCCAACACCCCGCTGACCTTTGCCGGTAATAGCGGGTCGGTGACCAAAAAGCTCGGCGAGACGCTGACGGTCAAAGGCGGCAAAACCACGACAGGAACCTACTCGGACGCGAACCTGAACACGGTGGTGGACGCGAACGGTAACCTGATGGTGCAGATGGCGGAGAACCCGGTCTTCACCTCGGCGATTATCGGCGGCACCACCACCATTAACAGTTCCGGACTGACCATTACCGGCGGGCCGAGTGTGACCACCACCGGCGTGAACGCCGGCAGCAAGAAGGTGACGAATGTCGCGGCGGGCACGCTGAGCAGCACCAGCACCGACGGAGTCAACGGCAGTCAGCTGTACGCCACCAACCAGAACGTGGCGACCAACACCACCAACATCACGAACCTGGCCAACACCCCGCTGACCTTTGCCGGTAATAGCGGGTCGGTGACCAAAAAGCTGGGCGAGACGCTGACGGTCAAAGGCGGCAAAACCACGACGGGGAGCTACTCGGATGCGAACCTGAACACGGTGGTGGATACGAACGGTAATCTGGTCGTACAGATGGCGGAGAATCCGGTTTTCACCTCGGCGATTATCGGTGGCACCACCACCATTAACAGTTCCGGACTGACCATTACCGGCGGACCGAGTGTGACCACTACCGGCGTGAACGCGGGCAGCAAAAAAGTTACCAGCGTGGCGGCGGGCACGCTGAGCAGCACCAGTACTGATGCGGTGAACGGCAGCCAGCTGTACGCGACCAACAGCAATATCAATAATATCTACAATACCGGCATCAAGTACTTCCATGCCAACTCCACCGGAGAAGATTCTCAGGCCACCGGTCTGGACTCCGTCGCTATTGGCATGGGGGCCGCGGCAGGCTTTGATAACGATGTCGCGCTGGGTGCCGGTTCAGTCACGGCAGAAACCGTGGCGACCGAAGGCGTGACCCTCGACGGCACTGATTATGCTTTTGCCGGGGTGGCGCCGACCAGCACCGTCAGCATTGGTAACGAAGGTGCTGAGCGTACTCTGACCAACGTGGCAGCGGGCCGCCTGTCGGAAACCAGTACCGATGCCGTCAATGGCTCGCAGCTTCACGCGACCAATACCGCGCTTAACACCCTGGGTGACAGAGCGGTACAGTACGATCTCCATGAAGACGGTTCGGTGAACTACGGCAATATCACCCTGGGAGGGGAGACCTACAACCAGTACACCAATGAAGGGGGAACCACCATCACCAACGTGGCGGATGGCAGTGCCCCGAGTGATGCGGTGAACTTCTCACAGCTGACCGAAACCAATAACACTATTCAAAACCTCTACACCTCCGGAACGAAGTACTTCCATGCGAATTCCTCCGGTGCGGACTCCGCAGCAGTGGGCGCAGACTCGGTGGCTATTGGCATGGGGGCGGTTGCGGCACACGATAACTCGGTTGCGCTGGGCGCCGGGTCCGTGACCAGCGGTGCCGTAGGAAGCGCCGGTGTGACCCTGGCCGGAACCGACTATGCTTTTGCGGGCTCTAATCCGGGCAGCACGGTCAGCGTGGGGGATTCCGGCGCTGAGCGCACGATTACTCATGTGGCCGCCGGTCGCCTGTCAGAAACCAGCACCGATGCGGTCAACGGCTCGCAGCTGTATGCCACCAACACGGCGGTGAATAACATCTTTAATGAGATGGACGGTCTGAAGGACGATGCGCTGCAGTGGGATCCGTCGCTGAACGCCTATTCAGCGAGCCACGGTGATACGGCAGAGAACAAGATCACCCGGGTAGCCGCAGGGGATCTGAATGAGGTCAGTACCGACGCGGTAAACGGCTCGCAGCTGTACGCCACTAACCAGCAGGTGGAAGGTAACACCACCAGTATCAATAGCCTGGGTGATTCGGTGGAGAATATCTACAACACCGGCACCAGATACTTCCACGCCAACTCCACCGGCACCGACTCGTCGGCGCTGGGGCTGGATGCGGTGGCCATCGGGATGGGCGCCATTGCGGCTCATAATAATGATGTGGCACTGGGAGCGGGGTCTGTAACCGGCGCAACGGTAGCGACGACCGGCGTGAACCTCGGGGGAACCCGCTACGCGTTCGCCGGGGTAACCCCGGCCAGCACGGTGAGCGTGGGGGATGTGGGTAGTGAACGTACCGTGACTAACGTGGCGGCGGGTCGTCTGTCAGCAACCAGCACCGACGCGGTGAACGGCAGCCAGCTGTACGCGACCAACACGGCGGTGGAGAACATCTCTGGTGACGTATCGGGCCTGCAGCAGGACGCGCTGCAGTGGGATCCGTCGCTGAACGCCTATTCGGCCAGTCACGGTGACACAACGGTGAACAGGATCACCAACGTGGCGGCGGGCGATCTGAGCGACAAGAGCACCGACGCGGTGAACGGCTCGCAGCTGTATGCCACCAACCAGCAGGTGGAAGGTAACACCACCAATATTGCGCAGAACACGCAGAACATCAGCGATCTGGGCGATACGGTGGAGAATATCTACAACACCGGCACCAAATATTTCCACGCTAACTCCACCGGCACCGATTCGTCGGCGCTGGGGCTGGACTCGGTGGCGATTGGTATGGGGGCCATTGCCGGTAACCAGAACGATGTGGCGCTGGGGGCGAACGCGAAAACGGCGGCCACGGTGGGGACGGCAGGCGTCACCCTGCGCGGCACCGACTACGCGTTTGCCGGGGCGAACCCGACCAGCACGGTGAGCGTGGGAGATGCGGGCAGCGAACGCACCCTGACCAACGTGGCGGCGGGCCGTCTGTCGGCGACCAGCACCGACGCGGTGAACGGCAGCCAGCTGTACGCCACGAACACGGCGGTGGAGAACATCTCCGGTGAGGTGTCGGGTCTGCAGCAGGACGCGCTGCTGTGGGATCCGTCGCAGAACGCCTACTCGGCCAGTCACGGTGACACCACGGTGAACAGGATCACCAACGTGGCGGCGGGGGAGCTGTCGACAGACAGCACCGACGCGGTGAACGGCTCTCAGCTGTACGCGACCAACCAGCAGGTGGAAGGTAACACCACCAATATTGCGCAGAACACGCAGAACATCAGCGATCTGGGCGATACGGTGGAGAATATCTACAACACCGGCACCAAATATTTCCACGCTAACTCCACTGGCACCGATTCGTCGGCGCTGGGGCTGGACTCGGTGGCGATTGGTATGGGGGCGATTGCTGCTAACCGGAACGATGTGGCGCTGGGCGCAGGCTCGGTGAGCGGAGTGACGGTAGGGACAGCAGGGGTTACCCTGGGCGGTACCGACTACGTGTTTGCCGGGGCGACCCCGACCAGCACGTTGAGCGTGGGAGATATGGGCAGCGAACGCACCGTGACCAACGTGGCGGCGGGCCGTCTGTCGGCAACCAGCACCGACGCGGTAAATGGATCACAGCTGTACGCCACCAACACCACGGTGAATAACATTTCCAACGAGATGAACGGGCTGAAGGACGATGCCCTGCAGTGGGATCCGTCGCTGAACGCCTACTCGGCGAGTCACGGTGACACCACGGTGAACAGGATCACCAACGTGGCGGCGGGCGATCTGAGTGAGACCAGCACCGATGCGGTGAACGGTTCGCAGCTGTATGCCACCAATCAGCAGGTGGAAGGTAACACCATCAGTATCAATAACCTGGGCGACTCGGTGGAGAATATCTATAACACCGGCACCAAATACTTCCACGCCAACTCCACCGGCACCGACTCGTCGGCGCTGGGGCTGGATGCGGTGGCCATCGGGATGGGCGCCATTGCGGCTCATAATAATGATGTGGCACTGGGAGCGGGGTCTGTAACCGGCGCAACGGTAGCGACGACCGGCGTGAACCTCGGGGGAACCCGCTACGCGTTCGCCGGGGTAACCCCGGCCAGCACGGTGAGCGTGGGAGATGCGGGCAGCGAACGCACTGTGACCAACGTGGCAGCAGGCCGTCTGTCAGAAACCAGCACCGACGCGGTGAACGGCTCCCAGCTCTATGCCACTAACACTGCAGTGAACAATATCTTTAACGAGATGGGCGGGCTGAAGGACGATGCCCTGCAGTGGGATCCGTCGCTGAACGCCTACTCGGCCAGTCACGGTGACACAACGGTGAACAGGATCACCAACGTGGCGGCGGGCGATCTGAGTGAGCAGAGCACCGATGCGGTGAATGGTTCGCAGCTGTATGCCACCAACCAGCAGGTGGAAGGTAACACCACCAATATTGCGCAGAACACGCAGAACATCAGCGATCTGGGCGATACGGTGGAGAATATCTACGCCACCGGCACCAAATATTTCCACGCCAACTCCACCGGCACCGACTCGTCGGCGCTGGGCCTGGACTCTGTCGCTATCGGGATGGGGGCGATTGCCGGTAACCAGAACGATGTGGCGCTGGGGGCGAACGCGAAAACGGCGGCTACGGTGGGGACGGCAGGTGTCACCCTGCGCGGTACTGACTATGCGTTTGCCGGGGCGACCCCGACCAGTACGGTCAGCGTGGGGGATGCGGGCAGTGAACGCACCATCACTAATGTCGCGGCAGGTCGTCTGTCGGCGACCAGCACCGACGCGGTGAACGGTTCTCAGCTGTACGCCACCAACACGGCGCTGGAAGGCCTGAACAACAGCGTTGGCGGGCTGCAGAACGATGCCCTGCTGTGGGATGCCGGTAAAGGGGCCTTCTCCGCCAGCCACGGCGACACGACGGTGAATAACATCACCAACGTGGCGGCGGGCGAGCTGAGTGAGACCAGCACCGACGCGGTGAACGGTTCGCAGCTGTATGCGACCAATCAGCAGGTCGAGGGTAACACCACCAGTATCAATAATCTGGGTGACTCGGTGGAGAATATCTACGCCACCGGGACGAAGTACTTCCACGCCAACTCCACCGGTACCGACTCGTCGGCGCTGGGTCTGGACTCCGTGGCGATTGGGATGGGGGCCATTGCTGCTAACCGGAACGATGTGGCGCTGGGCGCGAACGCGAAAACGGCGGCCACGGTGGGGACGGCAGGCGTCACCCTGCGCGGCACCGACTATGCGTTTGCCGGGGCGAATCCGACCAGTACGGTCAGCGTGGGGGATGTGGGCAGCGAACGCACCATCACTAATGTCGCGGCAGGTCGTCTGTCGGCGACCAGCACCGACGCGGTGAACGGCTCGCAGCTGTACGCCACCAATACGGCGGTGGAGAACATCTCCGGTGAGGTGTCGGGTCTGCAGCAGGATGCACTGCAGTGGGATCCGTCGCAGAACGCCTACTCGGCCAGCCACGGCGACACGACGGTGAATAACATCACCAACGTGGCGGCGGGCGAGCTGAGCGACAAGAGCACCGACGCGGTGAATGGTTCGCAGCTGTATGCGACCAACCAGCAGGTGGAGACCAACACCACGAATATCGCGCAGAACACGCAGAACATCAGCAATCTGGGCGATTCGGTGGAGAACATCTACACCACCGGGACGAAGTACTTCCACGCCAACTCCACCGGCACCGACTCGTCGGCGCTGGGTCTGGATGCGGTGGCTATCGGGATGGGGGCCATTGCTGCTAACCGGAACGATGTGGCGCTGGGCGCGAACGCGAAAACGGCGGCCACGGTAGGGACGGCAGGCGTCACCCTGCGCGGCACCGACTACACCTTTGCCGGGGCGAATCCGACCAGCACGGTCAGCGTGGGGGATGCGGGCAGCGAACGCACCGTGACCAACGTGGCGGCAGGCCGTCTGTCGGCGACCAGCACCGACGCGGTGAACGGCTCCCAGCTGTACGCCACCAATACGGCGATGGAGAATATCTCCGGTGACGTGTCGGGCCTGCAGCAGGACGCGCTGCAGTGGGATCCAGAACTGAACGCCTACTCGGCGAGCCACGGTAACACAACGGTGAACAGGATCACCAACGTGGCGGCGGGCGATCTGAGTGAGCTGAGTACCGACGCGGTCAACGGCTCGCAGCTGTATGCCACTAACCAGCAGGTGGAGGCGAACACCACGAATATCGCGCAGAACACGCAGAACATCAGCAATCTGGGCGATACGGTGGAGAACATCTACAACACCGGCACCAAATATTTCCATGCCAACTCCACCGGCACCGACTCGTCGGCGCTGGGGCTGGATTCGGTGGCGATTGGTATGGGCGCGATTGCCACGCGTAGTAACGATGTGGCGCTGGGATCGGGTTCAGTGACGGAAGCTGCGGTGGGTACGGCAGGTGTCAGTATCAACGGTACTGACTATGCGTTTGCCGGTGCGAACCCGACCAGTACGGTCAGCGTGGGGGATGCGGGCAGCGAACGCACCATCACTAACGTGGCGGCGGGCCGTCTGTCCGGGACCAGCACCGATGCGGTGAACGGCTCCCAGCTGTACGCGACCAACACGGCGGTGGAGAACCTGAACGTCAGCGTCGGCGGCCTGCAGAACGATGCCCTGCTGTGGAATGCGGATAAAGGAGCCTACTCGGCGAGCCACGGCGACACGACGGTGAATAACATCACCAACGTGGCGGCGGGCGAGCTGTCGACAGACAGCACTGACGCGGTGAACGGCTCACAGCTGTACGCCACCAATCAGAACGTGGAGGCAAACACCACCAGTATCAACAACCTGGGCGATACGGTGGAGAACATCTACACCACCGGCACCAGGTACTTCCACGCCAACTCAACGGGTACAGATTCGCAGGCGCTGGGGCTGGATTCAGTGGCGATCGGTATGGGTGCGGTGGCGAATAATGCCGGTGATATCGCGCTCGGGGCGGGCTCTCTGACGGAAGCGGCAGTGGGTACCGCCGGGGTCACCCTGCGCGGTACCGACTATGCGTTTGCCGGAGCTAACCCGACCAGCACGCTGAGCGTGGGCAGTGAAGGGGCCGAACGCACTATCACTAACGTGGCGGCAGGTCGTCTGTCTGAGACCAGCACCGATGCGGTGAACGGTTCGCAGCTGTATGCCACCAATACGGCGCTGGATGACCTGCATACCAGCGTTGGCGGGCTGCAGAACGATGCTCTGCTGTGGGATGAGTACGTCGGCTCCTTCTCCGCGAGCCACGGTGACACGATGGTGAACAAAATCACCAACGTGGCGGCAGGTGACCTGTCAAAAGACAGCACTGATGCGGTGAACGGTTCGCAGCTGTACGCCACCAACCAGCAGGTGGAAGGTAACACTACCAATATCGCGCAGAACACGCAGAACATCAGCGATCTGGGCGACACGGTGCACAACATTTACACCACCGGGACGAAGTACTTCCACGCTAACTCAACGGGTGCAGACTCGCAGGCGCTGGGGCTGGATTCGGTCGCTATCGGGATGGGGGCCATCGCCAACAACGCCGGAGATATCGCGCTGGGTACGGGCTCTCTGACGGAGGCGGTAGTGGGGACGGCAGGGGTGACGCTGCGCGGCACCGACTATGCGTTTGCCGGGGCGAACCCGACCAGCACGCTGAGCGTGGGCAGTGAAGGGGCTGAACGCACTATCACCAACGTGGCGGCAGGTCGTTTGTCAGAGGCCAGTACTGATGCGGTGAACGGTTCGCAGCTGTATGCCACCAATACGGCGCTGGATGACCTGCATACCAGCGTCGGCGGGCTGCAGAACGATGCGCTGCTGTGGGATGAGTACGTCGGCTCCTTCTCCGCGAGCCACGGTGACTCGATGGTGAACAGGATCACTAACGTGGCGGCGGGCGAGCTGAGTGAGCAGAGTACTGACGCGGTGAACGGTTCACAGCTGTACGCCACCAACCAGCAGGTGGAGACCAACACCACCAATATCGCGCAGAACACGCAGAACATCAGCGATCTGGGCGACACGGTGCACAACATTTACACCACCGGGACGAAGTACTTCCACGCTAACTCAACGGGGGCAGACTCGCAGGCGCTGGGGCTGGATTCGGTCGCTATCGGGATGGGGGCTATCGCCAACAACGCCGGAGATATCGCGCTGGGTACGGGCTCTCTGACTGAGGCGGCAGTGGGCACGGCGGGGGTCAGTATTAACGGTACCGACTACGCGTTTGCCGGGGCGACGCCGACCAGCACGCTGAGCGTGGGCAGTGAAGGGGCCGAACGCACCATCACCAACGTCGCCGCAGGCCGTCTGTCCGCGACCAGTACTGATGCGGTGAACGGCTCTCAACTGTATGCCACCAACACGGCGGTGGAGAACCTGAACACCAGCGTTGGCGGATTGCAGAACGATGCTCTGCTGTGGGATGAGAATCTGGGCGCGTTCTCGGCAAGCCATGGCTCCACCACGGTGAACAAAATCACCAACGTGGCAGCGGGTGAGCTGAGTGCCAGGAGCACCGATGCGGTGAACGGCAGCCAGCTGTATGCCACTAACCAGAAGGTCGAGAACCTTGATTACCGGGTCACCAATATTGAGGAGTCTTACAACAATACGGTTATGCCGACCATGCGTTACCTGAAGGTGAACTCGACCGGACCGGACGCGGTCGCCAGCGGAAAAGACGCTGTCGCGCTGGGTCAGGATACGGTGGCCAGCGGCGATAACAGCATTGCGACCGGTAATGGCGCGCAGGCTTCCGGGAATGGCGCTATCGCCACCGGTAACAATGCCAGCGCTTCGGGCACCGGCAGCGTGGCCATCGGCGATAACGCCTCGGTGACCGCCAGCAACTCGGTGGCGCTGGGTAGCGGCTCGGTTGCTGACCGCGATAACACGGTGTCCGTCGGCTCCGCCGGTAACGAACGTCAGGTGACTAACGTGGCGGCAGGTACCGAAGATACCGATGCGGTGAACGTGGCGCAGCTGAAAGATGCCACCGGCAGTATCACCAACAACGTGAGCAATATCAGTAACGGTAAGGACGGGATGTTCCAGGTGAATAACACCAGTAACTACGCCAAACCTGCCGTGAGCGGTAGCGATTCACTGGCGGGTGGTGCCGGTTCGTCAGCCAGCGGCAGCAACAGCATGGCGGTGGGGACGAAGGCGTCGGCGGCGGGAGCAAACTCTGTCGCGCTGGGTAACGGTTCGTCGGCGATGGCCAAAAACTCGGTGGCGCTGGGGGCTGACTCCGTGGCGAATCGTGAGAATACCGTCTCGATGGGGTCGGCTGGTAAAGAGCGCCAGATAACCAACGTGGCAGCGGGGACCGAGAACACCGATGCGGTGAACGTCAGCCAGCTGAAGCAGGGAGTGTCTGAATCGGTGAACTACACCAACAAGCAGTTTAACCAGCTGAAAAACATGGTTAACGACCAGAAGGACAAGCTGAGCGCCGGTATTGCGGGGGCGATGGCGATGTCCAGCCTGCCGCAGCCGTATGCTCCGGGCGCCAGCATGGTTGGTCTGGGCGGGGGTACCTATCAGGGCCAGTCGGCGGTTGCGCTTGGTGTGTCGACCATCTCTGACAACGGTAAGTGGGTCACGAAGATATCCGGTACCACGAACAGTCAGGGCGACTTCGGTGCGTCAATCGGTGTGGGTTATCAGTGGTAACAGGCAGCAGGAGGCCCCGCCGGTAGCGGCGGGGCACTGTCCCGGTCTTTAAAGGAAGAAATGATGATGAAACAGATGAAGTTAGGCCTGCTGGCCTCAGCCTGTGCGGTACTGCTGCTGACAGGATGTACCCGGAGCCTGAGCAACCCGGACGCGCAGGGGAAGACGACACAGCCGGTCTTCCCTGACCCGACATCAGCGGTCAGAAGTGAAGGCAGCTACCCGGATGTCAATGCGCTGGCGAAAATCAGGCCGGGGATGAGCAAAGCCCAGGTGTATGAGCTGCTGGGCGTTCCGCACTTTAAGGAAGGCGTGATGCGGGTTAAGGAGTGGGATTATATCTTCCACTTCCCGGTGGCCGGTGGGGCCGACATTACCTGCCAGTACAAGGTGCTGTACGACAGCAGCATGAAAGTGGGCGACACGCACTTCCTGCCGGAAAACTGCCTGACGCAGCTGGCACCGGCGAAGCCTGCGGTCATGCAGCGTGAACTGAACGCGGAAGCCCTGTTTGCCTTTGCCAGCGCGCAGTTAAGCGCTCAGGGGGAATCGCAGATCCGCCAGATGGCGGCGGACATCCGCCAGTCCGGGCTGGACGTGCGCCATATCACCATTACCGGTCATACCGATCGTTTTGGCTCAGCGGAAAGCAACCTGCGCCTGTCGCAGGCCCGGGCGGAGTCCGTGAAGCGGGTGCTGGTCGCCAGCGGCCTGTCGGCGAACCTTATCTCCTCTGTGGGGATGGGGGCGTCCATGCCGCGGGTGCAGTGTGAAGGCGGTAAATCAGCAGCAACCATCGCCTGCCTGGCGCCGAACCGGCGCATCACGGTGGACGTGCAGTAATCTTATTGAAAGAGGATAACGGAATGAAAGGAAAGCTTAAGCGTAGTGCACTGATGGTGATGCTGGCTTCCCTGTCAGCGCCAGGGATGGCGGCGGCAGAAAGCCTGGCAGCAGCCACGACCACCTCCACGGTGGCGGTGATGTCTGTTCCGGCATACACCCTGATCACCGATTCATTAAACAGCCTGGTGCCCAGGGTCAACGGCAGGGTGAATGAGCAGGTGATGAGCCTGGTCTGCGACATGGCCCGCGGTGACCGGGCGCGCGCGGATGTCATTCAGGTGCTGGAGAACAGCAAAGTGAACGTGGCGGCGGTGCCGGTGCAGGGCAGTCCGCTGTCCGTTCTGGTGCACGGGGATACCCGCCAGCAGCAGAGCGTGTGCGCGTCGTACCTGGCGACGTCGCTGTTCGATGCGCCGGATAACGTCCGCTACCGCGGCGTGAAGAAAGAGCAGGTCAGCGAAGAGAAGCTGCTGCCCGCGCCGGCAAAATGGAAGGTGTGGGAAGCGCAAAAAACCGAAACGGTGACCACCGAGCGCGAAGTCCCGGTCTGGGACACGACGAAGTTTGCTCAGGACGTGAAGGTGCAGGTGGCGCTGGCGAAAGCGACGGCCCAGCTGTATGCGCTGCTGGCGACAAATCTGGGTAACCAGCCGCAGACGGCGGCGATGGTCGATGCGCGGGTGAAGCAGTCGCTGGCGGATCTGGCGGGCGATTATCTGAACTCGGTACAGCAGATGTACCGCGACACGCAGGCGCAGACCATGACGGTGAACCTGCTGAATGAAACCGGATACGCGGTGTCGGACGGGACTGGAAATGTCCTGCGGCGCAGTGAGGCCGGGCTGAGGCTGACCTATCGCGGTATCGAGTGGCTGGGCAACGGGAAAATTCTCGGTAGGGATTATTTTGTTAATCTGAGCCTGCGGGATATTCCTGTCGCAGTCGCTGAGCCGGCCGCTGAAGAGAAGCCGCCGGTGAAAGGGCGGAAAAAATAAGGGAGAGAAACGTTATTTATTTGGACATGATATTTTTTTCATAAGGCTGATATAAAAAACATTTTACTCCTGTCCTGCAAGTGTTATCTGGGCGGGCAGGCGGCAGAAATATTGTAAAATAAAGCACGGGATCAAATTTACTCCTGCCGTTTCTGTATTTCTGCCGCTGCTGTCGGGTTAGGTGTTTGCTGCCCATGTTTTCAGCTCTCACCCACAGCAAACTGCACGGTCTCAGAACACAATACCTGCGAACCTGCCATTACCCTGGTCGACCTGTATTTTCTTTATGAGTAGGCTCGCCCTGACTTAAAAGGGGGGCCAGCATATGTTTCGCTGGCCCTGTTGTGCTCCCTACTGGCACATCAGCAGACCAGCGAAGCGATGAATGTCGGTTCTGGCACGCTTGAGAGCTAGCTGGGTAGGCCAGCTACTGCAGAACAGCAACGTATCCGCGAGCCGCTGTCTGGAGGAGCAGAATACGATATTAAAAAAGCTACCGCGCTCTTGATATCCGATGCACTGAACAATACGCCGGGTATGAAACCCGAGACGGGGCTCTGCAGGCGTACGCGCTCCGGCTGAAATGTTGAGCCAGAACAGCGTTCCGATGAGACGTTACCGTGGCGGGCGTCTGATGCAATATCTGAGTCTGAGCCGTGGTCAGCCCGGAAAACAGCAAAATCAGCGTAGCGTTCACGAATAATACACAGTGCACGTTCAGCGAGGCCCGGCTTCAGTTGCCGGTTGTCAGGATAGTCGCTTTTTAGCTAAGTTGCTCAGTAATGCTGACATAATCTTATTAACAATGAATATTATACCCCGGTACTAACCGGGGTAATGGATAAAAATTATTTTGTTCCGTAGAACGCTTTAAGCACATCAATTGTTTGTGCCACTGCAGCTCTTGTCGGAGCCGTATCGGTTAAGCCATTTAACATCATAAAGTCATGGGTAGTACCATTATAACGAACCGCAGTCACTTTCACGCCGGCATCGATTAATTTCTGCGCATAGGCTTCTCCCTCATCGCGCAGAACATCGTTTTGATCGGTAATAATAAACGTTTCCGGTAGCCCGGAGAGCTCTTCGAGGCTGGCCTGTAACGGTGAGGCAAGTTTTTCACTGCGTTTGGCTTTATCTGGCGCATAAGCATCCCAGAACCATTCCATCGCTTTTTTGGTTAACCAGGGACCTTCAGCAAAACTGGTGTACGACCCATCATCAAATTTAGCATTTGTTACCGGGTATAATAATACTTGCAAACCAAGCTTCGGTTCATTTTTATCCTTGCTCATGATCGCGATAGCGGTCGCCATATTACCGCCAACACTATCACCGGCAATAGCATATTTTTCTTTGGAAAATTTATACTTATCAGCATCTTTAATCAGATCCTGTATTGCGGCATAAATTTGATGGAGCGGTTTAGGATACTGAGCTTCAGGAGAAGGAGTATAAACAATACTGGCAACCGCGATTTTAGCGCCTGCGGTAAATTCTCTTAACAATCTATCGTGCGTATTTTCATCCCCCAGAACCCAGCCTCCTCCATGAACATAAAAGAGTACCGGGAGTTCACCCTCTGCGCCTTTCGGTCGCGTAATGCGTACTTTTACATCGCCAAGAGATTCTCCCAGGGCCAGAGTAATATCCTGGGTATCCACATCAGGTTTTTGTACCGGCTTTGCTTGCGCGTCTGCCAGCACTTTTCTGGCATCCTTGTAGCTGAGCTCATACAAAGGCGTTTTTGTAGCTGAAGCAACCTCATCCATGAATGTTTTAACATCTTTATCAAGCCATGGATGCTGAGATGTAGGGGACTCATCCCCTGCAGTTGCCGACAATGCCATGGAAGAAACAGCCATTAATCCAGCGGTTATAAGTAACTGCTTGACTTTATTCATAATAACGGCCTCAATGATTTATATAAAACGATGGTTTAGTAAAAAACAATAATTTCAACAGTCATTTGCATATTATTGCTACAGGCTGATAGTTAACCCTCTGTCAGGATAACTAATAAGAATACTAGTGGGCCGCTTTGACTTTTGCCTGTTATTTCTGCGCGTCGTCGTTCAGCTCCTCGCCTCCCGCGCTATGGAGAAATGGAAGGAGTATCATTGCGAAACTTTTTTGGATAAATAGCTGTGCCGATTACCAGTACACTATTGCCAGTCCGTGTTGACCTCCAGAGGAGGGGCCCATCGCTCTATTTAATTTAACGGTTGTTATATTAAACGGTATGGATGATTTTGCGTTATCGTGTCGCGAAGCGCCTACCATAACGGCATTCACGTAATGCACGCATGGCGAGTGCACTGGCTGATCAATCACACTGTTTGAGTACGAAACTGACCGAGGTTAGACATAATCATGTCATTTATCATTAATTACACATACAAATAGTTTCTACTGTGTATCAACCTCCCTGTACTTAACTAAAAAGTTACTTAATCCCTCTCGTTATTAATATATAGCTAAAAGGTATTAGTTTTTGATGGCTAACGCCAGATATCTGTAAGACAAACTACTAAAAACCACCATTAAATAATGCTTTATTACCATATAAAAGATTGTATTTAGAGTTAACTTCTAACAACCATATCTGTATACATTTCCAGTCACAAACAACCCTGCGAAATAGTAATGTACACACTCATTCAACTACTGTAACTTATGTTGCCATATTGTTAATGCTGATAAGGTGTTTACTCTCTATGCGATATGTAACTCGCTAATTTTACAACGAACAAGGCGTAGTGTCCTTTTTGACTATTATATTGAGTGAAAAGATATGGCGGAGATAGCTATTAAAGGAAAAATAATTAATTTTCCGTTTGATACAAAAATATCTAAGGTCATGAGTGAGATTGATTCCATCAACTTTCAATGTAGACAGATTCAACGTGACAAGTGCCTGATTGTGTTTGAAAAAGGAACTTTATCTATTGGTATGCACGCTGAGCATATGCACCTGATGCACCATTTGATACCTAATATCCGATTCTGTCGCTTACTGAAAGCTTATGGCATCATGCTAAAAGATCCTATCTATCAATTTCGAAACGATAGCGTGGGTGGTACTTTTCTCTTCGCCAGGGGGAGAACATCACTTTGGCGCAAAGTTTTCATCAATTACTTTACTAGTGCAAATAAAATGAAGGTTAACAATGAAATCGGGTAAATATATTGGGATCATTTATGCTCTTCTTGCTGCTATATTTAATGGCACAGTTGGCGTAATGAGTGTAAAGCTTTTCCAGGCAGGCCTGTCATCCAGTGAGGTAGCATTCTATAAATGCTTAATTGGTCTTTTTATCGTGTTAGCAGTGATAATTTTTTCAGGAAAGATAAAACATGCAGTTCAGTTTATCAAGTCTAAATGGATTGTCGGATTAGTATGTGCATTCTTAGGTTTTTTTATCCTTTATCATTTCGAAACAAAAGCCTACACAACGACAAATGTATCCACTGTTGTATTTGTTCTGTTTGGTAGCGCTACTGTTTTTTCCTTTTTATTATCAGCGGTCGCTGAAAAACGTATGTTGTCATTTAACGAATTGATTACTATCGTTTTATCCCTTTGCGGTTTATACCTTATTTTTGCGCAAGGTGGGGGAATAAATATGGCATTAAACGAAGGGTTAATCTGTGCCATCATAGCGGGTTTGGGTTACGGTGGATTCCTGTTCCTTTCCCGCAAACTCAACTTCGGAGCCGGTATACCGCAGATGTTCACGCTTCTTTTTTTTGGTTCAATCTATTTATTTATCCCTTTTGATAAAGCCGTGGATATTTCGTCTCTTACCCTGTGGAGCATCGCACTATTGGTACTTCTCGCCATCCTGCCTACAATTGGTGGTTTCTGGTGTACAACAAAAGCATTGACTCTTACTTCCAGCCAATCCGTTCAGTTGATAGAGCTTTCAGAACCTGTTTTTGCAATCCTTTTTAGCCTGTTAATCCTTGGACAACAGCCGACACTGGCACAAGTAGCTGGGGGCGGATTAATTTTTGCTTCAATTTTCCTCCATGAGTTCAACATCATAGAACGCCTGCTATCTTCAGGTCGTTTTAAGAAAGCTATTTAACCTCAAAGCCACTTCAAGTGGCTTTTTATTCACTTCAAAAGTAACTATCCATAATGACCGTTATGTGGCGCGGGAGATGCTGTCCGATAGGGTTAAGCAAATTGAGTTTGATGTAACCGCAACGGAGTTGGCCACACAATTTTTAAACCCAGTCACGCATAAAGACCATTATTGAACGATAAGGAGTGTTTAGTTGGGAGTATGATGCGTCCGGTAATCGCTTTTTGCATACAATACGGGTATATCTGTGGTTTAAATCTGGATATCTAATAATGCGCAGATAAAAACCAGCACAAAATTTGTGCTGGCCTGAAAGGCTGATATGATATTAATTATTATATTTACTTCATCTTATTGAGGATTGATAAAAAGTCATGGCCGGATATCTCCAGAATGCCAAATCTCAATTGATATCCCCAGTTTTTATTCCCTGATGTGAATTCAAGGGTGTCCAGCATATTTGATATCGGACATTTACAATTACTTAACCATCTGACATCTCTTCTGAAAGGGACAAATCCGTCCCCCATGTCAAACTGATAAACTTCTCCCTCTTTAATATACCCAATAGCGGTAAATGCCATCAGGCGATCTTTTTTCATGAACTTCATGGATGGTGAATAGTATACTATTCCATCACCACTTTTCATTCGCGCCAACGGCGCTCTTTTTCCATGGCAAACCTGCATAAAATGACCTGTGTAGCCATACTCAACATGTTCTCCGCAGGCCACTGCCAGCCAGTATTTCATTATTCTGGCCCTAAAACACAAACGCGAAGTCGATGACCATCAGGATCAATAACTGCAAATGCATAACCAAAGTCAAGCGTGACTGGTTTTTGAATGACTGTAACTTTATTTTTTATACACCACTCGTTATACAAGGCATCAATATCATCTTTACTTTGAACAGTAAAAACGATTTCACCTGTAGCAATCCTGGGGGTGTGATTTACATTTACCGCTGGCTCAACGGTATAGCATGACCATAAGCCTAGTTTAAATTTGTTACCTATGACAAATAAAGCAAATGTGGGGCTTTTTTCCACTGGTTTACAACCCAGCAATGATTCATAAAAATCACTGCTTTCCATGACGTTTTTTACATATAATATTGAAATATCGGCAGTCAACATGATTTTATCCTCTGTTAGTTGTTCGGAGGTATCATAGCTAAATGCCGTGACAGTTTTTGTCAGTAGGTTTTCTTTTGAGGAATACTTTCGTGTTCTTTCCAGTCTTTCAGAAGCTTCTGTCGGGTCTGTGGATAGCGACGTTCAGTGACAGTAAGCTCTTTAATTCTGTCCAGACGAAAACTACGAAATGTCTGACGTAATTCACACCAGCCTGCCAGCATGCGCGACGTATCAAAGAAACCTAAAGCAACAGGCCAGATATCTCTTGAGGTTATAACGTCATTTTTATCAGCGTAATTAATCCTGACTATATTCCGACTGGTTATTGCTTTTCGTATTTCATTGAGATAGTTGTGATGCCTATGATCAAAGTCTGAAGAGATAAGTAGGGAGTGATTATCTATTTCATTTGCAAGGTATTCAGGGAGGACCGAATGAATCTTTGCCATAACGTTATTCGCTGCGGTATTTAATTCTTCGTTTGTGTTTTGCATAACCCAGTTTAATCCCAGGATTAAAGCATCGACTTCATTTTTATTAAACATTAGTGGTGGAATATTGAAGTCTGACTTAAGTTTATAGCCAATACCGGCACTGCCTTCAATCTCAGCTCCCTGTTGGGTAAGCGTGGTGATATCGCGATAAACACTGCGAACGCTCACATTCAGTTCCTGTGACAGAAACACAGCAGTCACTGGATAGCGGTGAGAACGTAGGATTTGTATCAGCTCAAGAAGGCGTTGGGTTCTTGTCATATGTTTTATTTTAGCCTCAGGAATCATCGGTATCGTTTGCAGGGATACGTCAGGAAGTACATGCGGTTCAGAGCGTACGATAGAGTCTACCATCAGGTCTGGTGAAGTGGCGGTTTAAAAGCGATAGCACCTTTGGCCATAGATGTGAGCAGGAATAGGGGTGGGGGAGATTTAATGCCGCTTTGCGGCGAATAATCGAACGAAGTTCGATGGAGATTCCGGTTGCAGAAAAGCAAAAACCCGCCTTTTGGGCGGGTTCTTTAAATAGTGGTGCCCGGACTCGGACTAACGCCGGAGGCGTTGAACAGCGCGCTTGCCGCGCTGGCCCCGAAGGGGTGAGCCGCTGTGCGGCGAATAATCGAACGGAGTTCGATGGAGAGTCCGGTGGCAGAAAAGCAAAAACCCAGCCATAGGCTGGGTTCTCTGAATAAGTGGTGCCCGGACTCGGACTAACGCCGGAGGCGTTGAACAGCGTGCTTGTCGCGCTGGCCCCGGAGGGGTGAGCCGCTGTGCGGCGAATAATCGAACGGAGTTCGATGGAGAGTCCGGTGGCAGAAAAGCAAAAGCCCAGCCATAGGCTGGGTTCTCTGAATAAGTGGTGCCCGGACTCGGAATCGAACCAAGGACACGGGGATTTTCAATCCCCTGCTCTACCGACTGAGCTATCCGGGCAACGGGGCGCATTAAACCGTAATCCGTACGTTCCGTCAACCAAATTTCTCGATTAATCTATCGGTTGCTTAACTTTGCGGCAATTTTGCGCCTGAAGGCGCTTTTTTGTTGAAAATTACATCATTCCGTTATCGCCTTCGCGGATTTTCCACCCGCTTGTCACCGAGATAGCGCGGCGCAATCCGGATATCGTGTAGTCGCCAACCACGTCCTCGTCATTGCGCGGAGAACTGATTGCAATCTCTGCATCCACGCCATGACGATAGGCGCCATGATGGCTAAAGATAGTGCCGATAAAACATTTATCGTTTAGCCAGACCGGAATATACGCCACGGTTTCATAAATATAATTAGACGCTACGCCGCTGTAATAGCTGTCCGCGTCGTCGGATGACGTACCGGGCGGAATAGGGCAAATCGGCGCGTCGTTGTCGCTCTGCGGTTTATCTTTCAGCAGGTTGCTCTGCATAACCTCCAGCGACTTCAGCAGATCTGATTTTTCTCTATCGCTTAGCGCGGGCGTCAGCGGCTGGTCTTTGTCCGGCGAGCGGATGTCATTGAGCGTATAGCGATAGCGCACCGTTACCGCCGGCGTGCTGCTCGAAGCGCTAAATGGACGCAATAGATAGAGATTATCTTCACCAAACTGGCCGTTATACCACAGCGCATAAACCTGGCCGTTAATGCGTACCCAGTGGCTCCACTGGTTGGCGCCGCGACCGTTAAGGGAATAGATTGCGCCGGGGACGCCTGCGTCAAAATCATCGCCATTGCCGCTATCGTCGCTGTTCACTGTCTCAAAAACGTTGTCGCTGCGTTTTAATATTCCGGTATAGCTAAAGAGCCCGGTACCGCCGACGTAGCTGTCGATAATCAAATCGCGTCTGCCGTCACCATCGAGGTCAACCAGGGTAAAGCTGACCTTACCGTTTTCGGAGTCGGCGCTGATACCGGATTGCAGAAACGCCTGCCACTCATCATCGCTGATATCAGCTGCAGGCTTCGTCGTCGTTACCAAAGAGTCGTCCGCATAGCTCAGCGTAAAATGGCTGACATTACCGGTGAGGGGAAACTGCTCGGCGATCTTATTGAGATCCAGTTCAGGATTCACCTTCTGCTCTTTTAACACGGCGTTATATAACGCCTTTAGCGCGTTGTTATCCGCGTCTTTTTGCTGTTCTGGAATCACTTTGTTGACGAAGGTAGGCAGCATCCACGCTCCGCCGGGGGCGATTTCCCGGCAGGCGCCGGTGGTATATTTAAGGCTCTGCACGAACGTTTTGCCATTCCAGACGCGCTCTTCACCGCTGATGCAGTCGGCGACGCCGCGGCCTTTATTAAAAAAGATAAGCACACCGTCGGCATAGCTTGAGGCGTCAGTGGTCACCAGCTGAGGCTGCGTCTGCAGCGCTTTGTCGACAACCCATATGGCGTAGCCGTCGTTATAGGCTGCGCGCCAGCACAACGCCTGAACCAGGATATGGTTTTTATCCAGAGCGGTGGCGGTGAGCTGGCGCTCAGACGCCGGAATATCCGCGTTTTGCCAGTCATCACACCGGCTGTTTAACAGAGGAACTAGCTGGGGAAGCAGTTTCTGCCGCTGTTTTGCCGTTAGCTCCGCAGTAGCCGCATTTGGGACAACCGGCGCGGCGATAATTTCCGGCGCGGGTGTCGCTAACAGAACGTTGTCATCGCCGGCGTCGCCTTTACGTAAGAGCGCATCGGCAGTGCCCAGGCGCTGCTGGAACTCATCCATTTTCAGGAAGACGGCGCTGCTGCCCGCGCTGGAGAGCAGCTTACGCTCGCCGTTAAGCACAAGTTCAATTTTGCCGTTGCGCTCCAGGGCCTGAATCAGGGCAGTCGTCTGGGTATCATCAAAGCGAAAATGACTCTCATCGACGGCATCAAGGGAACCGTTATCCCGATCGTCAATGAACAGATTTACCGTGGCGTCGGGAGGAATATCGCGCTCGGTTTGCGCGAAGGTTGCCATAGCGATGACGTGCTGCGCCGCGCCCGCATTGCGGGTCAACAGCACGCTGACTTCGCCCAGGGTTACTCCATAGCCTGCGGCCCGGCAGGTGCCGGTGTTATCGCAGGCGAGCTCCCAGTCTTTATACGCGAAAGAGAAACCTTGCGGAGAGGCTGCCAGAAGCGGTGTTGAAAACAGCCCCATAATCGCAACCCAAAGAAGAGAGCGCATATAAAACCCTGTCAGCATATCGGTGAAGGAGAAATTATATGCGCGATGAATCGCTTAAGATATCGGAATCAGGTCAGGGCGCCGCCCATTCGGCACTGGGCAAAACGCAAAATGTCTTCCGCCAGGCGGCGCGCGGTATCGACATCGGCCTGACTACGCTTGATTAACAGACGACTCAGACAGCCTTCGATGATCAGCTCCATCTGCTTTGCGACCATAGCTGGATCGTCAACCTCGAGCTGGCTAAGCAGTTCATGGGTATAGGCCAGGGAAGCCTGCTTTTGCTGTTCGGCTAATTGGTGAATAGGATGCTGGGCGTCCGGGTAGAAAGTACAGGCAGCAATAAACAGACAGCCTGGGTAACGATGGTTGCTGACGCAGGTGGTCAGCGCGGCGTAACGCGCCAGTAGTTTTTGCTCCGCGCTTAGCGATTCGTCCAGTAAAAGCTGGCGGCGCCAGGCATCAACCTGCTGGCTGAGGTAGCGAAGCGCATCGTAAAGCAGCGCCTCCTGGTCAGGCCAGAAACGTTTGAGGTCATTAAGCGGGTAAGCCACGCGCTCGGCGACCATTTCCAGCGTGGTGTTAGCGATACCCTCGATTTCGAGGATTTGGATGGCTTCACCCAGGACATCTTCACGTTGCACGGTCTTCTCCTCCATTTTTCCTCCTAAAGTGTCGCTCACGGTTGTCGATCGCGCAAATGGGCGCTGAATGCCGCGGCATCCATAAACCCAGTGACGCGCTGCGCGGGCTGTTCTTCTCCTTGCTCATTGAAGAACAGAATCGTCGGCAGGCCAAGCACCTTAAGGTGCTTCAGCAGCGCCGCGTCCTGGGCGCTATTTTTCGTGACGTCCACCTGCAGCAGAACGGTATCTTTCAGGGCCTGTTGTACATCAGGCGAACTAAAGGTGTATTTCTCAAACTCTTTGCAGGCCACGCACCAGTCGGCGTACAGGTCGAGCATGACTGGTTTACCTTGTGCCTGAGCCAGCGCCTGATTGAGCTCATCGACATTATGGATACGGGTAAACGGGAGATGTTCCTGCAACTGGGCTACAGGGGTGTCAAAAGCCCAATCCTGCAGCGGACGGGCGCTGACCAGCGCCGCGGCGAGCATCGCTATTTGTACTATCCGCAGCCATGGGCGGGTAGCGCCCAATGAAGTAATAAATGCCCAGCTAAAAAAGGCGACGCCAAGTAATGACCAAAGCCGCAGACCCCAGAGATCGCCCACGACACGCTCCAGTAAAAACACCGGTAATGCGAGGATCACAAAGCCAAAAGCGGTTTTAACATGGGCCATCCACGGGCCGCTTTTCGGCAGCAGGCGGTTGCCGAATACGGTTACCAGGATCAGCGGCAGCCCCATACCGAGCGCGTAGAGATACAGAGTTCCGCCGCCAAGCCACAGATTACCGCTCTGGGCGATATACAGCAGAATGGCGCTAAGCGGGGCAGTAGTGCAGGGTGAGCAGATTAATCCGGCAATCGCCCCCATTGCGAATACGCCGCCGGGAGAGCCGCCCTGGCGCGTGTTGCTCATCAGCGTCAGACGCGTTTGCAGCGAGGAAGGCAGCTGCAGCGTAAACAGACCAAACATCGACAGCGCCAGCAGGATAAACACGACTGACAGGCCGATCAGCACATAAGGGTGCTGCAGCGCTGCCTGGAACTGCAGACCGGCAGCGGCGACCACCAGACCCAGCGCGGTGTAGGTTAACGCCATACCCTGCACGTAGATAAACGCCAACAGCAGCGCGCAGGTGGTAGAAAGACGCTGTTTACCGCCTAGCACGATGCCGGAAATGAGCGGATACATCGGCAATACGCAGGGGGTAAACGCGATGCCGATACCAATTAACAGCGCCCACAGCGCGCTAAAGGGCAGGTCGGAACTCTTATTGCCCGAAGTGATGGGCGGAAGATCTGCGGGAGACTCTACCGGTAGCGCCGGGCGCGTTTCCAGCGGCAGGGGCGGGTTGAGCTTCGGTTGCCCGGACGTAGCGCCGTTAGTGGAGTGCGCAAGCGCCTTGCCGAGCGGCACGATTTTGGTTTCCGGCGGATAGCAAAAACCGGCATCCGCACAGCCCTGATAAGTCACGGTAAGGGTCGCGCCTGCGGCTGCCTGAGTCAGGGTTACCGGTACGGTCAGGCGCTGGCGGTAAATTTCGCTCTTGCCGTAAAACTCGTCCTCATGCCACTCGCCTGATGGCAGCGCAGGCTCGGTAAAAGTCGCGTCGGCAGACGTCAGTTTGATCTGTTTGCGGTAAAGGTAGTAACCGTCCTTGATTTGCCAGGTCAGATTTAAATCGTGTTGATTCTGCTGAAAATCGAAGGCAAAAGCCTGGTCAGCAGGAACAAAGTTCGAACGACCGGGGGCGTCGAATAATCCGGCAAAGGCCGATGTGCTGCAAAGCAGCAGGATCAGCGTAATGATGCGTTGAGCCATGAGAGGTAATCGTTGTCTCCGTCAATAACGGGCAGAACCAGAAGTTCAGGGGTTTGATACGGGTGATGGGACTTCAGGCAGTCCAGCAGCGCCTGCTGATGGGCAGGATCGGTTTTCAGCAGCATTTGTACTTCGTACTCCTGCTCCAGTTTTCCTTCCCAGTAGTAAAGCGATGTCGCCCCCGGCAGGAGAGTGGCGCAGGCGGCGAGTTTTTCCGCCAGCACTTTGGCCGCCAGGTCCTGGGCGGTTGCTTCATCCGGCGCAGTACAGAGTACAACAACAGCATCAGGCGTAGTCATCATGAACCTCGTATCAGCGAAAAGAGGCACTATAGCACGCAAGATGGAGAGGATTAACGAAACGGGCCAGGATCTGGCCCGAATTTGAAGAGATTTACAGCATGATGCCGCCAAAAATAAACCCGAGGATCACGCACAGCGTAATGGCGATCACGCCCGGGATCAGGAAGGCGTGGTTGAAGACGTATTTGCCAATGCGCGTGGATCCGGTGTCATCCATTTCGACCGCCGCCAGCAGAGTGGGGTAGGTCGGCAGAACGAAGAGGGCCGATACGGCGGCGAACGAGGCGATGGCGGTGAGAGGGCTGACTCCCAGCATCAGCGCTGCAGGCATCAACGCTTTAGTGGTTGCGGCCTGGGAATAGAGCAGGGTCGCAGCGAAGAATAGTACGACCGCCAGCAGCCACGGATAGTTGTGCAGCAGGTCGCCCGCCACGGTCTGGATATCGCTGATGTGGGCTTTGACGAAAGTATCCCCCAGCCATGCGACGCCAAGAACGCAGACGCAGGCGCTCATGCCGGATTTAAAAGTGCTGGCGTTGAGCACTTCACCGGTGTCGATTTTACAGGTGATGCTAATCAGCGTAGCGATAGTCAGCATAAACACCACGATCGCTTCGTTGCGCGGCAGGACCGGGTCCTGGATCAGGCCAACGGTATCGCTGATAGCGGTGGCGTAGAACATCACTGCGACGATACCGATCAGGAACAGCAGCACCGAGCGTCTGGCGTGCGGCTTAAGCTCGAAAACCTGGCTACCGCGCAGTTTGACTTCCCCTTTCGCCAGGCGCTCCTGGTAAACCGGGTCGTCTTTCAGCTCGCAGCCAAGGAAGTTACAGACGATTGCGGTCAGCATGACGGCAATCAGGGTTACCGGAATACAGATCGCCAGCAGGGTGAGGTAGCTGACGCCCAGCGGTTCAAGAATGCCGGCAAAGAAGACTACCGCTGCTGAAATTGGCGAGGCGGTAATCGCAATCTGCGAGGCCACCACGGCGATAGAGAGCGGACGCGAGGGGCGGATACCCTGCTCTTTCGCCACTTCGGTGATCACCGGAAGCGTAGAGAAAGCCGTGTGTCCGGTTCCGGCCAGTATGGTCATAAACCAGGTGACCAGCGGGGCGAGAAAGGTGATGTATTTGGGGTGACGCCGCAGCATACGTTCGGCGAGACTGACCAGGTAGTCCATCCCTCCGGCGACCTGCATGGCGGCGATAGCGGCGATAACCGCCATAATGATTTCAATGACGTCGAAGGGGATCGCGCCGGGTTTAATTTGAAAAAAGAGGGTCAGGACGAGGACGCCCAGGCCACCGGCAAAACCAATGCCGATACCCCCGAGTCTGGCTCCCAGATAAATAGCCAGCAGGACAATAACGAGTTCTGCACCAAACATATATGCCTTCCTTGTTTTATTAACAAGTTGATATTGAATTGTTGTAATTTAGTAGAACAATAAGAACAAAAAAGGCATGTCATCGCTGACATGCCCGTGGTTAGTTTACTCTGAAAACTTACTGTTCGCTTTCATCGGTATACCGCTTCGCTTTATAGGCCGGATGCATCAGGTTCTGCGCTGAGAAGATATCATCCAGCTCCGCTGCGGTCAGCAGCCCGCGCTCAAGCACCACATCCCTGACGCTCTTGCCCGTCTCGGCGCAAATCTTGCCGACGATATCGCCATTGTGGTGGCCAATGTACGGGTTGAGGTAGGTGACAATGCCGATTGAGTTATAGACGTAGCTTTCGCATACCTCTTTGTTCGCGGTGATGCCGCTCACGCATTTTTCCAGCAAATTGTAACAGGCATTAGTCAGAATATGGATGGATTCAAACATCGCCTGGCCAATAACCGGCTCCATCACGTTCAACTGCAGCTGGCCCGCTTCGGAAGCCATGGTGACCGTCGTATCGTTACCGATCACCTTGAAGCAAACCTGATTGACGACTTCCGGGACTACCGGGTTAACCTTCGCTGGCATGATGGAGGAGCCCGCCTGCAGTTCAGGAAGGTTAATTTCATTCAGGCCGGCGCGCGGACCGGAAGAGAGCAAGCGCAGGTCGTTGCAGATTTTTGACAGTTTTACCGCCAGACGCTTCAGAGCGCTGTGGACCATCACGTAGGCGCCGCAGTCGGAGGTGGCTTCAATCAAGTCTTCCGCAGGTACGACCGGCAGGTTGCTGACTTCCGCCAGCTTTTGAACCGCCAGCTGCTGATAACCGTCCGGCGTATTCAGGCGGGTACCAATAGCGGTCGCGCCGAGGTTTACTTCCAGCAGCAGCTCAGCGGTGCGCAGAATACATTTGGTCTCTTCGTTAAGCAGAACATTAAACGCGTGAAACTCCTGGCCGAGGGTCATCGGCACTGCGTCCTGTAGCTGGGTACGGCCCATTTTCAGAATGTCCTGGAACTCAACCGCCTTCTGCTGGAAGCCTTCGCTAAGCTGATGAATCGCATCGATCAGCTTGAGGACTGAAGCGTAGACCGCGATACGGAAGCCGGTTGGGTAAGCATCGTTGGTAGACTGGCATTTGTTAACGTGGTCGTTAGGATTGAGGTACTGATATTCGCCTTTCTGGTGGCCCATTAGCTCAAGGCCGATGTTTGCCAGAACTTCGTTGGTGTTCATGTTAACGGAGGTACCCGCGCCGCCCTGGAACACATCAACCGGGAACTGGTCCATACATTTGCCGTTATTCAAAACCTCATCGCACGCGGCGATAATGGCATTGGCGACGCTTTTGGGGATAGTTTGCAGCTCTTTGTTAGCCAGCGCTGCTGCCTTTTTCACCATCACCATTCCGCGAACAAATTCAGGAATGTCGCTGATCTTGTTGTTGCTGATGTAGAAGTTTTCAATCGCTCGCAGAGTATGAACGCCGTAGTAGGCGTCAGCTGGAACTTCCCTGGTACCCAACAGATCTTCTTCGATACGAATGTTGTTTAACATGTGAACCTTCTTTTTCAAGCTGCCTATGAATTCACCAAATACGCAGAAATTATGGGATCCAGCGCATTTTCTAGCCGCAGATTATTTCCTTAATCGGCCTGGTGCCCACGATCATATGCTGATGATAGCGAATATCAGTCGTCCTGATCACTTATTATGTAGTGAATCCTATAAGAATTATTAATCTGTGAAATGAGTCACCGGTTTTCTATTCTTGAAAAAAATAAGCTTTTTATACGATTGAAAAATGACGTTTTAGCCCAATATCTTTTTGATGCGAATAGCACATCTATGACTACAGTCGCCGACGCAGGCGTCTGTTAATGAAGGAGACGCCGGTGCGTTGGATTCCGTTAATTGCCGTTTTTTTATACGTTTACATTGAAATATCGATCTTCATCCAGGTCGCCCATGTGCTTGGCGTCCTGCTGACGCTGATTCTGGTGATCTTTAGCTCGGTGGTAGGGATATCGCTGGTGAAAAACCAGGGCTTCAAAAACCTCATGCTGATGCAGCAGAAGATGGCGGCGGGGGAGAGCCCGGCCGCAGAGATGATCAAAAGCGTATCGCTGATCATCGCCGGTCTACTGTTACTCCTGCCGGGCTTTTTTACCGACTTCCTGGGTCTGCTGCTGCTGTTGCCGCCGGTGCAAAAACACCTGACGGTGAAACTGATGCCGCATCTGCGCTTTAGTCGGATGCCTGGCGGTGGATTCAGCGCCGGTACGGGCGGCGGCGATACCTTTGAAGGGGAATATCAGCGTAAAGACGATGAGCGCGACCGTCTCGATCATAAAGACGATCGCCGCGATTAAACTGCCCGGGCCGGATGTTCCGGCCTAAAGTAGCTTCTCTGCTTCCGCTAACTTGCGCTTCGGTAAGAACAGCCACAGCGCCGCCAGCATGATCAGTGCGTACAGGCTCTTCCAGCCAACCATTGCCAATAGCAGCAGGCACAGCACGCTGCCAAAAGCCGCCAACAGGCGATAGCGTCCCTGAAGCAGACGACAGCCCGCCAGCATGCACAGCAGATAAATCATGATAAAAATGCCGTTAGCGTAGACGATCAGGGCATCAAGATTGATGTTGAGCGCATAAATGCACAATGCGCTAATCACACAGCAGCCCAGTACCGCGTTCAGCGCGTTGCGCGGAATTTGTCGCGGCGACAGCCGGGCCAGATAGCTATCGGGCTTATACTGCGCCTGTGACCAGACCAGACGAGCAAAGCTCTGGATGTAGATATTGAGGCTGGCGAAGCAGGCGAGATAACCGATAACGCAGGCTATCCACAGCGCCTGGACGCCGAACAGGCGTACGACGATATTAGGCAGCGACGCGGCGGCGGCCATCTCCTCGCCAAAGGCATGAAAATGCAGAACCAGTACGGTACAGGCCCAGTAGACCGACCCCGCCAGTAACAGGCCGATCATCAGCGCCCGGGGGAAATCGCGTTCCGGCTGCTTAAATTCAGAGGCGAGGTGAGCGAAAGCTTCAAGGCCGACAAAACACCAGAACATCACCGAAAGCGCGGCAAAAAGCTGCGAGCTGTCGATATCAGACGGCGCCGGGAAGGGGATTTGCGTGGGATTTATCTCGCCGCGCCACCAGACGGCGACGATCAGGGCGACAATCAGTACGGCAACCAGCGTTTGCAGATTGGCGCTGGAGCTGGCCCCGCGGGATCCGACCCACCAGATAATCGCCAGCGTACCCAGCTCGGCCAGCAGCAGCTGGCTATCATGCCAGCCAAAAAGCGCCTGACCAAAGCCGGTGGCGATATGCAGAGCTGCGGGTAATCCGACGGGGATCACCGATAAAAAAAGCCAGCCGGTTACGCGTGCCAGGCGAGGGCCAAAAGCCATATCCACAAAATGCGCCACGCCGCCAGCGCTGGGAAAGTGACGGCCCAGGATAGCGAAGACGATAGCGATTGGAAAAACCAGTAAAATCAGCGCCGGCCATGCCCACAGGCTGTTATCGCCAGCGACCAATGCAGCCAGTGCCGGAACGGCAAAAACGCCGGTTCCCAGTAATGATGTGGAGAGTAGCCCCACTCCCTGAGCAAGTCCCAACTCCTGTTTTAAACCACTCATGATTCAACCTTGTTACCGGCAAAAAATGGATGGTATCACAATCGCTTTTGCTTATGACGTCAGGAGAGCCTGGCAAATTTGTGTGGGATGGAGCCCGGGGGAAAAATTTTTTTTTGCTTTGCCCTTGAAGCGTGAAAACCCCATCCCCATCTCTCAGGGCACTAGCCGGAAAACCGTGTGCGGACCGGCGTCATCCATAACTGATAATGACTTTCTCAAAGGAGAGCTATCAAAATGAGTATTCGTCCGTTACATGATCGTGTGATCGTCAAACGTAAAGAAGTTGAAACGAAATCTGCTGGCGGCATCGTCCTGACCGGTTCTGCGGCAGCAAAATCAACTCGTGGCGAAATCATCGCTGTCGGTAAGGGCCGCATCCTGGAAAACGGAACCGTGCAGCCTCTGGACGTTAAAGTTGGTGACATCGTGATTTTCAACGATGGCTACGGCGTGAAATCCGAGAAGATCGACAATGAAGAAGTGTTGATCATGTCCGAAAGCGACATTCTGGCAATTGTTGAAGCTTAATCCGCGAACGACACTGAACACACGAATTTAAGGGAAAGATAAAATGGCAGCTAAAGACGTAAAATTCGGTAACGACGCTCGTGTGAAAATGCTGCGCGGCGTAAACGTACTGGCAGACGCAGTTAAAGTAACCCTGGGCCCGAAAGGCCGTAACGTGGTTCTGGACAAATCCTTCGGTGCGCCGACCATCACTAAAGACGGCGTTTCCGTAGCACGTGAAATCGAGCTGGAAGACAAGTTCGAAAACATGGGTGCGCAGATGGTAAAAGAAGTTGCCTCTAAAGCGAACGACGCTGCAGGCGACGGTACCACCACCGCAACCGTACTGGCTCAGGCTATCATTGCTGAAGGCCTGAAAGCCGTTGCTGCGGGTATGAACCCGATGGATCTGAAACGTGGTATCGACAAAGCTGTCGTTGCCGCTGTTGAAGAACTGAAAGCGCTGTCCGTACCGTGCTCTGACTCTAAAGCTATTGCTCAGGTTGGTACCATCTCCGCTAACTCCGACGAAACCGTAGGTAAACTGATCGCTGAAGCGATGGATAAAGTCGGTAAAGAAGGCGTGATCACCGTTGAAGACGGTACCGGTCTGGAAGACGAACTGGACGTGGTTGAAGGTATGCAGTTTGACCGCGGCTACCTGTCCCCGTACTTCATCAACAAGCCGGAAACCGGTGCTGTTGAGCTGGAAAGCCCGTTCATCCTGCTGGCTGACAAAAAAATCTCCAACATTCGCGAAATGCTGCCGGTTCTGGAAGCCGTAGCGAAAGCTGGCAAACCGCTGGTTATCATCGCTGAAGACGTTGAAGGCGAAGCGCTGGCTACCCTGGTAGTGAACACCATGCGCGGCATCGTTAAAGTGGCTGCGGTTAAAGCACCGGGCTTCGGCGACCGTCGTAAAGCTATGCTGCAGGACATCGCGACTCTGACCGGCGGTACCGTTATCTCTGAAGAGATCGGTATGGAGCTGGAAAAAGCGACTCTGGAAGACCTGGGCCAGGCGAAACGCGTTGTTATCAACAAAGACACCACTACCATCATCGATGGCGTGGGTGAAGAAGCTGCGATTCAGGGCCGCGTTACTCAGATCCGTAAGCAGATCGAAGAAGCGACCTCTGACTACGACCGTGAAAAACTGCAGGAGCGCGTAGCGAAACTGGCAGGCGGCGTTGCGGTAATCAAAGTCGGTGCGGCTACCGAAGTTGAAATGAAAGAGAAGAAAGCACGCGTTGACGACGCCCTGCACGCGACCCGTGCTGCGGTAGAAGAAGGCGTGGTTGCTGGTGGTGGCGTTGCGCTGGTTCGCGTTGCGGCTAAACTGGCTGGCCTGACCGCTCAGAACGAAGATCAGAACGTCGGTATCAAAGTTGCGCTGCGCGCAATGGAAGCTCCGCTGCGTCAGATCGTGTCCAACGCCGGTGAAGAGCCGTCCGTTGTGGCTAACAACGTTAAAGCGGGCGAAGGTAACTATGGTTACAACGCGGCTACCGAAGAATATGGCAACATGATCGACTTCGGTATCCTGGACCCAACTAAAGTGACTCGTTCTGCTCTGCAGTACGCAGCTTCCGTTGCTGGTCTGATGATCACCACCGAGTGCATGGTCACCGACCTGCCGAAAAGCGACGCGCCTGATTTAGGTGCTGCCGGCGGTATGGGTGGCATGGGCGGTATGGGCGGTATGATGTAATCGTGCGCTATACCCCTTAGAAACAAGGAAACCCTCGGGCAGAAATGCTCGAGGGTTTTTCTTTTTGTCGTCTTTTTAGTATAAGGTTGTACATCCGGGCCAAGGCGTCCAGCTCATTGATCGTGGGGAATAACATGCAGGTAAAATATTTAGCAGGGATTGTCGGCGCAGCATTGTTGTTAGCAGGTTGCAGCTCCAGCAACGAATTAACTTCTGGTGGCCAGAACGTACGCTTTGTAGAAGATAAACCAGGCTCTGAATGCCAGCTGTTAGGAACCGCGACCGGTACGCAGAGCAACTGGCTGTCAGGGCAAAATGGCGACGAAGGTGGCTCTATGCGCGGCGCGGCAAACGCCCTGCGTAACCAGGCGGCAGCAATGGGCGGTAACGTGATTTACGGCGTCAGCAGCCCGACGCAGAACCTGCTGTCGAGCTTTGTCCCGACCGATAGCCAGATGAACGGCCAGGTTTATAAGTGCCCGAATTGATGCATTAGCCTCTCTCTGCAAGTGTAGGGAGAGGCGTGGCCTGTAGAAGGAGGGGAGTCAGGAATTAAGCTCTGCTTTCTTCTCAAGGTAAAATGAGTGCAGAGGACGTAAACACTCTTCCAGACTGAGCATTCTTCCCGGCTGGGAAGGGATAATGGTACTGAAGATCTGGCATGGTGCCAGCTCTGTGTGCATTGCCTTAAGCTTGGGGCTTTTCTCAATCAGCCGCACTACCACGCTGTTTTCCTGTTCAGACAAGTGTGGCGCGCTGGTTTTGACCACCGCACCGGAGACAATTTTCTTCCCTTCATCTGTCTCGCAGCAGTACAGTACGCCCAGATAATGGGAAAACAGGTTTAGCTTCCACTCTTCCTGAGGATACTGCTGGTAATCAATATTGGGCTGGGTGGTTAAGTCGACTGTGTAGCACATTAAAAAATCCAGATTTGAACTCAAGTACTGGATAATCGTTTGATCGCCGATGGTTTTTAATGCTTGCTGAATACCTATTATCATGGCTTCAACCTGTCGGTCATCAATAGTTAAAGTCTTAATTTGTTCATCCTGAAACACCAGAATTAATGTTGACTTTGTTTCGCCAGGTTTGAGCGTAATAGACATAATACGCCGCTCAGAAGAAGGTTGTTGTATTTCTGCCATTTCTACCGTGGGGATATTGGCAAGAAGTGTCTCGTTATAGGCGATAAGCTCATCTTTATAGTCATCCCCTTTGCTTTCAAGTCGCTGAAGAATAAAAGCCATTCTGTTCTGCAATATCAAAAGCAGATCGGCCAGGACCGGAGCCTGAAGGTAGTAAATTTCACAGGAATCATTCGCTTTTTTAACCTTTAGCAGCAGCGCTAAGAATCTCTCTTCAAAGGTAATTCCTGCAGTATTAAAACCAATAAACGTTCCTTGCATAATCTTCTCCTTTATTAAGCTGTAGCCATCGATTTCGGTTGTGAGAGGTCGATAACGCGATCGGCTGATGCAATAGTTGATGGTCGGTGCGCAACGATAACCCGGGTAATACTTAACGCCGAAATCGACTGATTGATGACCGACTCATTTTTAAGATCCAGGTGGCTGGTGGCCTCATCCATAAATAAGATACTCGGTTTGCGATACAGCGCACGGGCAATGAGGATACGCTGTTTTTGCCCACCGGAAATGCCCAGCCCCAGTTCGCCGACAATGGTTTCATATCCCATCGCCATCTTCATGATTTCATCATGAATGTTGCAATGTCTGGCACACTCCATCACAAAATCCAAATCGGGGTTATCATCAAAACCACTGATATTATCGATAAGTGAGCCGGAAAAGAGGCGGTCCTCCTGAAGTACGCAGGCGATACCGAGGCGATAGTTATTTAAACCGATTTTTTTAATCTCAAGGTTGTCCGCAAGTATTTCACCGGAGTCAGGCGAGAGCAGACCGCACATGACTTTCAAAAGCGTGGTTTTGCCAACGCCAGATGGGCCAATTAGCGCAACAGACTCTCCTGGAGCAACGGTGATGTTTAGATTGGTAAAAATGGGTTGTGAAAAAGGATCGTATTGATAACTAAGGTTCCTTGCTTCGAGCTTCACGCCTGTGTTTTCTGTAAAAACGCGTCGAGAAGGAAGTTCTTTTTCCGGTTCGCTGAATGCGATTTCTGATAGACGTTCATTGTGAAGCGATAGCATGCGAAGCTGCATCACCAAATCAATGAGATTTGATGCACGTTGAGAAAATTGGCCTCGATAGGCGTTAAATGCCATAAACATACCGAGCGTCATTTCATTATCAATAACCATGATGGCACCCAGCCAAAGAACAGCAACCTGATCGATAGAGGTAATAAAAGTATTAATACCACCAAACATCATATCGAAACGGGTTTGCTTTATCCCTGCGTTGCTGGCATCAATGTTAAGATTTAACCAATGCTGTGAACGACGGTCTTTTAAATTCAGCGCCTTAATTGTAGAAATACCATAAAGTGACTCCATAAAGTGGGAGTTGGCACGTGCGCCCTTAACGACCTGTTCTTCCGTTACCCGGCGGTAAAAGCCATAGGTAGCGAAGCGCATAATTGCATAGCATACGGTAAAACCAACTACCACCCAGACTAACCAGCCGCCATATAATGTCAACATCACCAGCAAACCGATCGTCATTATTGAATCTATAATACCGGTAACGATACTATTGGTAAATATTGAGCGAATAGTGTCCAGGGAGGAAAAACGAGACTGTATATCGCCTAAATGCCTTTTCTCAAAAAAAGATAATGGCAAGCTTGCTAAATGATCGAATAAGGTAGTTTTCCATTGAATATTCGTCAGCGTATTTAAGGTTAACGACGTCCATGCTCGTAACATGCTAATAAACGTGCGGAATAGGGTGAAAAATATCAAGCCAATACAAATAACAGATAGTAAACTTTCATCGTGAGCCATAATCACATGGTCAGTGACTAACTGTGTACCAATCGGTAGCAAGAGGCCAATGGCTTCTACCACAACAGAGAAAGCAAAGATCTTAATCAGCGCCGATTTTAAACCAACAATTTTATGCATTAAATCCAGGAGTCGTAACCGGGATTTGGCCTCTTCTTGCTGGAAGTTATGGTCAGGCCAGAGTTCAAGGGCAACGCCGGTAAAATTATTTGACATCTCTTTGATACCAATAATTCGTTTTCCCAGCGCTGGATCGTGAACGATAAAACTATTTTTCTTTACTTTTGTGAGCACTACATAGTGGTTCATTCCCCAGTGAATAATACAGGGAAGCTTAAGTTGCCTTATTTCATCGAGATCAAGAGCTAACGCCCGACTTTTTAAACCTGCATGTTCCGCTGTTTTGCTCAAAGACATCAGTGTGGCGCCCTGAGAGGGGCTACCGAACCGCTGACGAAAATTAAACAGATCAATGTTTAATCCGTAAAAACCGCATACCATCGTCAGGCAAGCAATACCACATTCTGAAGATTCAGACTGTAAAATAACAGGGGTTTTATTAGTAAGCGAAAAATTTAATTTTTCAATAATGGTTTTAAATAATTCGTTAGTCATTGATTGGCCCACTAATGCTTTGAGTTATCTTATATACGGGGGTAAACATCCACATATAGAGTGGGCGTTCTTCAAGGAATACTACTGCCTGAGCTTTCAGGCCATTTGATAGCGATAGCGTTTTACCATTATATTTAAAGGTTTTGTTTTTAATTTTTACAATGGTTTTATAGAGAGCCAGTTCTTGTTGATTTGTACCATTACTGACATTCGTGTATTCAGACATCTCCTGTCGGGATGTAGGAACAGAAGATATTGAAATTATTTCCCCGGGGAATTGACCGAATTTATCAGCTGGAAAAGCATCATAGCTGATGTTAATAATATCCCCAGGCTTTACGTAGGGAATACTATTGTTAGGTAACCAGAGTATAAGGTAATATTCAATATTCCCCGTAGGCTTTATTTGTGCAAGGCTACTACCATTATCAACCATTTGGCCTTTAGTTACGGTGAGTGATTCAATTCGACCTTCTGTAGTTGCTTTAATGATAATGTTGCCGTTCGCATTCGATTCAACTAACTGGTTTTTATAATCATTTATTTGATTTTGCTGAGAAGAAATTTGGTTGTCAAAATCAGCAATTTTAGTGATTTTGTCACTATTTAACTGCGTGATTTGCGATTCCAGTTGCATTTTCTGACTAACCAGAGACTGATATGTACTCTGCTGTTGAAAATACAGTGAGTGTTGATAGTTATACTGATCTTTAGTAATCAATCCATCACTTAAATACTTATCATAACTGGAAAGATTATCATGCATTTTTTTTAAGCCAGTCTGAGCAGTAGCTAACATGCGATTGGTTTCTTTTAACGAATCACTGGTCGTTTTTAGCTGCTTTTCTAAAGATAAAGTTGTCTCTACTTTATTATGATTGAGCTTGGTAATAATATCTTCGGCGTTAGATATTTTTTCATTAATGACTGTGATTTGTGCCGCGCTAACATTTCCTGTAGATGTATTTCGGGAGATGTCAATTTCATATAAAGGTTGTCCTTTTGTTACTATCTCACCGACTTTAACATATTGGGCAATGACAAACCCTTGCTGCGGTGCGTAAACGTTGACAGAATGAGGTAAAGTGATTACTTCCCCACGGACATCAATACGCTGGGTAAAGGAAAAAAATATAGTTGTGGCTATTAAGGTAATAATAAAGAAAAATGAAAGCAATACAACAAGCCATGCTGGAAGCCCTGCAAGCAACAGTGCCTTTCCTTTCCAGTGATGTTTTTTGTATTCGATCGCTTCCTTGCGATATATTTTACTTAACATGATACTCACTTACTGAAAATTAAAAGGCCCAATACATCAGGCCTTATTTAATAATTGACTGGCTCAATAAAATATTGAGTCAGTTATGAGCACTAAAACTTAGTTGCTCCAGAAGTTAAATGTACCGTCGAAAATACCACCAACGCCCATTTTCGCATATTCGAGGGTCAAATCCCATCCGACAACACCTGCTGCAATACCAAAGCAAACACCACCAAGAATAACCCCAGCGACCATACCCACGCCCTGACCGATGGAGCCGATACCAAAGAGACCACCGCTTACGCCACCCCAGCGGCCTGCAAATGCTGTACCTGCCAGAGCACCCAGAGAAGCTCCAAGCGCGATGGCACTAATTTCTTTAACAGCCCAGGTTGCGATATCAGATAACGTATCAGTCAGCGCGCCGCCAGAAATTTCTTCCATTTCGAATACAGTTAATTGTTGCATGATTAGTCCTTTAACTAAAATTAAAATTATATATTCATTCCAGACCAGAAGTTGGTCCGCAGAGAAGATAGTCGTTGCTGTAGTATGAATCAACTCAACTCAATATGAATTGTTTATGAAGTTTTAGTGTTGATACTGAATCTAATCTAAATAATTTAGATGTTCACAGAAGCTTAATAGAATTTAGTACACAATGGTTGACTGCTATTATTAGTGTGCTTAGGTTTAATTGTGAAGTAAAAAGGTGGATGATGGTATCCACCTTTTTATCGCGAGAGTGGTTGTGTTACTCTTCCTGAATTACAACTTCAAGAATAGCTTTCACATGACCGGCCGTGACTTGGGCACTATTGTCGCTCATGCGATAATAGTCGGCGGTGAAGTTAAAGCTTTGTGATGCTTTTGCGTTGGAAAAACTGTATGCCTCGGCATCATAAAATATAATGGGGTTATTGTCTTTTTTGAAAATAATGCCAACATTGTTTGCTGCTTCGCTTCCGGTTAGCATATTATCGATGATTCCATCCCCGGCGGAGCTGGTACCATTAACAGGGTTAAACCAATAGTAAAGTTTGTTGCCAATTGAACCTGTTGGGCATGTAACATCCATTGTGATGGTTTTCTGTGAGGGAGTCGTAGCACCTCGCGAAATTGACATTAGCGTGTTTTTTTCAATTCTATTTAAGGTGATTTGACTGGGTCCAGATACTGAAATATTACAGGAGGTCGCTTTATAGGAAATACTCTTGAACTTCAGAGTCGCGGTCATCAATAAACGATCGGCGGCTCTGGGGTTAGTGCTTAAGTTACCAGCTGAAAATTTAAATACTGGGTCAGTGCTGACACCGGATGTATCAATGACAGGCTTCGTTTTGATTAACCATACCGTCATAAATCTATAATCATCATTAGATTCCTTTATAGGCACGATCATTGATTGAGCCACAGCAGGTTTTATTGAACCATTTTTACTGTCCAGAATATCTGAAAACTGGAAACCAATACCATCAATCCCGGTTTCATAGACTGGTTTTCCCATTATACCGGTGACACCCGCGACCTCAGGAGCGGTTGACGTAATAATATACTGATCTCCCAGTAATTTATTGCAATCAAATGTTTTATAGGCTCCGGTGCCGACTTTTTTTGTATACAGGACTGTTCCTACCGGTATTGTTGGATCCGTTGCGATTTTAGGACTTAAATTAAACATTGCTTGTCCAGCGGAACCATAATAATCGCATTTGGCAATTACCTCGCTACAACAGCATAGTAGGGATAAAAAAATAAGTATTTTTCTCATTCTTTATTGTTCCTTGGTCAATATTAGCGACAAACCGTTTCGATTTGACTGATGCCAGATGCTTTGCCTTCCCTGGCCGGTAAAGTAAAGGAGGCGTTGCACTGCTGCGCGGCGCTTTTGCCCCACTGGACGTTAAGGATCCCGGTCTGTTGCAGGCCGGACATATAGACCATACCGGCGTCGCTGACGATGCTTGGCTGCGACTTGCTGTCGCCGGCGAGCAGGACCATCGCGCCATAAGGCACGTCCTGGCCGCTGGCTGTTTTCAGATGGACAAATGCGCGCTGGCCGATATTCCCGGCATAATTGGCCCGCACGATGGCGCCGCGCGTCGGAACGACGCTTTGCGTCGTTTCCGGCAGCTCCATATCTTCGCCAAGCGTGGTGCTGTCCAGCGTAATATCAGTACGACGGTAAGGCGTAACGTATGGGACGATGGCGTAGCCACGATAGTCAGTGGAAATGGTGTTGTCGTTAGCGAGTCTGACGTTATCCAGTCCTGGCGCTTTAACCAGTACGGCGGCGTCGGTGATATCCTGACCGAGTGTGATGCCATCAGCATGGGCAAGGATGCTGCCGTTGGCTCCGTAGTCAATGCGTTCGCTATCGCGATCGTAACTGTAGCCGGCATTGACGCTGCCGCGGGAACCGTTATAGGTCGCGCGCATATCGCCACTGTAGTATTCCCGGTTGCTGTACCCTTGCTGCAGGCTCCATTCCAGGCTGTCGTTCTCAAGCGCGTTACCACCGATGGAAACGGACTGATCGGTAGACCCCGGATTGCTGTTGGTTAACTGATAGCTGGTATAAGTGCCCGGTAGCCAGTTGCTCAGCGGCACGGTTACGGTCAAAGTGATGCGCTGATCGTCCTGGGCGTCTTTTCCGGAGTTATCCCCACTCCAGGTATAGCGGTTATAGCTATAACCCAGGTAATAGTTCACATTGCGTAAGCCTCCGTTGTACCCTACGCTGATCGACTTGTTGGTGCGCTTATCGTCCCAGTAATCTTCAATCAATCCGCTTATCGAAAGGCTACCAAGACCTTTACCCAGGCTTTGGTTCAGCGTCAGGTTGGTCCGGTTGCGCAGCGAGCGAGGAGTGTAGTTGCCATCATTGGAATAACTATCCAACACTTCAGAGAGCGTATTAAATCCGTGGGTGGAATAGCGGTAGCCAGCGATAGTCACGTTAGTACCGGTTTCGATAATATTTTTCCCGTAACGGACACGCCATGACTGTCCTGAGGTCTTTTCGTCGTCTTTCATTTTTGACCAGGCCTGAGTGACGTCTGCCGAGGCGGCGCCAAGCTCGCCGAGGTTATAACCAAGTCCTGTTGACAGCGCCTGGTAGTGCGATGCGGCCTGCATCCCGCCATAAAGCGTCAGACTGCTGGAGACACCGTAGGTCGCGGTGGCCTGGGTAAAGGGGGCCTCATCGACTCCGCCATCGTAAGGACGGTATTTACCTGAAGTAATCTCATACTCGAACTGATCTTCACGTACCATTACCGGCAGCGTAGCGAACGGTACGACAAACTCTTGCTTAGAACCGTCGGACTCTTCCACGGTGACGTAAAGGTCGCCGCTACCGCCGCTCGGGTACATATCAGTGATTTCAAACGCGCCAGGCGCTACGTAGGTCTGGTATACTTGGTAACCGTTTTGTTTAATTAAGACGCGGGCGTTGGTTTTGGCGATACCACGGATAATCGGCGCATAGCCGCGCATACTTTCCGGCAGCATTGATGTATCGGTGGCCAGTTGAATACCGGTAAACGGTACGCTGTCAAAGATGCCGGAGAGTGACGAGCTCTCACCCATCACAAGGTTACTGTTGATTGGGCGAATGCTGCGCTGCATATAGAGATAAGCGGAATCCCAATCACCCCCATCGCCGTTATTTTTATTCCAGGTGCTGAGGTTACGGATACGCCATGGGCCAACGTTGAGGCCAGACTGCAGGTTCAGGCTGTAGTATTCGTCATTGGCCTGCATGTCGTTTGAACCGCTGAACTGATAGTTCACCAGCAGGGCGTTGATGCCGTCATCAAACTGATCCGGTGGAATATATCCCTGCGCCGTGGTAGATAGTGCCGCCTGAGGAATGGATATATTCAAGCGCTGGACGGTAAAGTCAAAATCCGCTTTGGTATCCGGGATGACTGAAAGATTGGCGCAGCCGTTTTTATCCTCGACCAGTTCGGGAAAGGCTTTAACGCGAACGCCGTACTCCGCTAACGTTTTCAGGCTCAGGCAGGGCACCAGGGCGGGCTCTCGATTATTCCCGGTGGCACGGCTATTCGCTACAAACTTCATTGTCCTGGTATCCAGATAGCGGCCATTAAACATGATATCGACCCGATAATCCCCCGGAGCCTGTGCGTTCTGCGTCTGGAAAATAGATAAGTCGGGGGTGGTTGATGGATCGCTGCCATTCAATGAGCTAATGAATGAGGGATCGAAAAAGTCACGTGCTTGCGCTTTATTATTCAAACCAGAAAGCAATGCCGGAAGCATTGCGAGAAAGACCGCGGATAGTTTGAATAATCCATTATTCTTATTTGGCATAGACACATCCCTATAATGATAAAATAAAATTCTTATTACAGCGATGAGGAATAGAGCGATCCTGCTCCGCCATAATCATTGACGACTTTCCAGCTGACGCTGGATGCATTGATATTTTCTTTTAAGGTTACTTCTTTGGTTGCCATTGGGGCGACGGAGTTGACTTCCGGCTTCACTTCTTTGCCACCAATTTGAACACTTTGGAAATAGAAGAAAAACGGTGTCGGATTTTTAATCGTCAGTTTAGTGCCTGCTTTCCGCCATTCGAGTTTTTTGGCTTCAATGTTTGGCGAAAGGTCGAAAAGTGCTTTTGGACGATAAACCAGGCGCATGCGGTGGCGGACCGCCAGTTGAATAGTATTGGCGCTGGCTTTCTCATCATCCGCCGGCGGGATAGCCATCACGTTAAAATAGTATATAGATTCCCGGTCGTTCGGGGCATTGACGTTTCCGGTTGAAAACAGGCGTACGGTATTCTGCTGTTTACCCTCAAGGCGAAACAGCGGAGGGGTAGCCATAAAAGAGGGCGTTTTCCCTGCCGGCGCTTCAACCCAGGATTTAATTAGATAGGGAATATCATCTTTATTTTCGATTTGCGCGGTGATTTCACGCGCACCTTCTTTATAGAGGTAGCGGGTGGATTCAATCACAATACCAGCATGGGCAATACTACTGGGGAGTAATGCACAGGATGCGGTGAGATTTAATAAGTTCCTGAACATGGTTTTTCTCTGAATGCGAAAAAGGGCCCGCCGTGAAGCGGAGCCCTTCGGGGAAAAATTAGAGGGTGTAATCGATAGTAAAGGTCGCAACGCCTTTAACCGGACCTTCGGTAACCGGAGTTGTGGCGTTCACTTTCACATAACCAGTGGTGTACTTCAGCTGAGTGCCGCTAGCCGCAGTGTAGCTTTCGGTCATGAGGTCAGAACCGTCGAAGCCTACGCGGTGTGCATCACGTACGCGCTGGATACCGATACCAATACCGGTAGCGCCGCCAGGTGCGGTGTTGTCCAGGATGTTAGCATTGGTGGACGTACCGGTCACATTGACGGTTACAGCGGTAACCGGAGTGGTGCTACCCTGTGCGCAGTCTTTCACGTCAAAACCGAAGTCCTGAGTTTTAAACAGAGCACCAGCCGCTTCAGCATTCGCTTCGGTAGTGGTCACGGTCATCAGCTGAACGATACCGTTGTTCAGGGTACCAGTCGGAGTCACCACGCAAGAGTTAGCCGCATCAGATACTTCACCCATCACAGTTACCTGAGCGGTGTTGGTTGCCATTGCCTGAGCACTCAGCACTGCAGATGCAGCGACCATTACAGCTACGATTGTCTTTTTCATTTAATTAATCCATTTATAGATACTAAAGTCCTGAATAAAGGCTGGGCTCGGTTGTTAATTATTGGTAGGGCTAATAACTAACATTCCACTATCTACGCCTGCGCTCTATCGTTTTCTATCTCCTGCCTCTGCTAATACGTATACATACGTATACATAGAGCCTAATGAGCTGGAGCGCCGATAAATTTATGTCTAAGTAAGATAAAATGCATGTGAATTCTTCCTGAATTTAAATGTGCATTTTTGAAGGCTATAGATTCATATGATGGTGTAACTGATAATAATGACCATGGAGCAAAGGTATAGTCTCAAAAATCTATCTTCCATTCGATTCAAATATCATGTTAACCTTATCTTTGTTCCAGCATTGAGGCTGGTGTCTAATACTTGAATTTATCTAATCTGGTAGGTTTATAGGGATGTATCCTGATTTTTAAAGATGAAATTGAATCGTTATTCATCTTTATTTCACAAAATTAATGAGGGCGGAGAGGGATTATGATATTCAATGAATATATCATTAATAATGAAGTTATTTTCAAAGTAAATACTAATGAGCTCCAGCCTCTTGGTGATAACGGTGAGGAAGTGACGTTGAATGCACCCACGGCCCGTTGTCTGCAGCTTTTATTAGAAAGCAATGGAAAAGTTATATCCAGAGAAGAATTTTTAGATACGGTATGGAAAACCAGAGGTGTGGTTGTGTCTCAAAATACCTTTTATCAAAATATCTCTCTATTAAGGAAATCCTTGCTTAAAGCCGGACTGTCACAAGATATTATTGTCACAGTCAGGCAGCGCGGGTTTGTTCTGGCCTCTGGCTCACAAGTTTCATCGTTTTTTAGAACGGATGATTCTGAGTCTGAAGGACCGTTAAACGTACAGGTAATAACGAATGCCCCTTCTCCACCGGTAGAAAGAAAAATAGTTAACAAGATCGTCAATTCTAAAGAGGTAAGGGAAAGTATTATAGATAATAAAAAAGTCGTATTTAAACTTCCTGGCTGGTTTTTAACACTTTTAGTCGCTATGGTTGTGGCCAACATACTTTCTTTGTTGTGGTAAACAACAATTCATCAAAAGTATTATAACAAGCTTTTATTAATACCTTTAATATATGGGAAGGTAATGTAGTGGTCAGAATGTTAAATTCATTTACCCCCGAGCCTCGGAGAATAAACGTTAATTGTTGAATAAGTAGTCTGCCAGGCTGTGCCCGGCAGACAGATAATTAATACTGCTTTAAACCCAAATCAAGCGGCGTTTTGCTTGGCTCACCGCCAATTTCCCGCGCTAGCTTTGGTACCAGATAGCCTGACACCAGCGTTAGCAACTCACGCATAATGGCCCGTGCTTCTTCATCACTCACCATGAAGTGCGCTGCGCCCTGGACTTTATCCAGCACATGCAGGTAATAAGGCATGACTCCGGCATCAAATAAAGCATTGCTCAGCTTTGCAAGAGTCTGCGCATTATCGTTTACCTCTCTAAGGAGTACGCTCTGGTTCAGTAGCGTAACGCCCGCCATGCGAAGCCTTTTCATCGCTGCACGAAATTCATTATCTATTTCGTTAGCATGGTTGATGTGGTTCACCAGCAGCACCTGCAACGATGATGCAGAGATACGCGCCACCAGCGTGTCAGTAATACGAGCAGGAATGACCACTGGTAAACGGCTGTGAATGCGCAGACGTTTGATGTGAGGAATCGCTTCCAGCTGCGTCAACAGCCAATCAAGCTCATGATCCTTCGCCATCAGCGGGTCGCCACCGGAAAAGATGATTTCATCCAGTTCCGTATGAGCCGCAATGTACTCGAGGGCTGTCTGCCAGTTACGTTTATTGCCCTGATTTTCAGCATACGGGAAGTGGCGACGGAAACAATAACGGCAGTTTACCGCGCATCCGCCTTTAACCAGCAGTAAGGCGCGATTGCTGTATTTATGCAGCAGTCCGGGCACTACGCTGTGCTGTTCTTCCAGCGGATCCGTGGAATATCCCGGCGCGGTAATAAACTCATCTTGAGAGGTAAGTACCTGACGAAGAAGAGGATCGTTAGGGTTGCCTGGTTCCATTCGGGCAATAAATGCCCGCGGGACACGCAGTGCGAACAGGCGCTTTGCATCGCGTCCTGCCAATAGATTCGCATCAGCGTCTACATTTAAAAGATGCAGCAGTTCATCAGGACTGGTCACAACATCGGCAAGTTGCGTTAACCAATCTTCTCTGGATGGGGTATTTAGGGTTACAATATGCGCCATTTTGTGGCTTAGCTACCAATTAACAAAGTTTCAGAGGGCCTTATGGCGACTTACTATAGCAACGATTTTCGTGCCGGTCTTAAAATCATGATGGACGGCGAACCTTATGCAGTTGAAGCCAGTGAATTCGTTAAACCAGGTAAAGGTCAGGCTTTTGCGCGCGTTAAGCTGCGCCGCCTGCTGACTGGTACCCGCGTAGAGAAAACCTTCAAGTCTACAGATTCTGCTGAAGGTGCGGACGTTGTCGATATGAACCTGACTTACCTGTATAACGACGGTGAGTTCTGGCACTTCATGAATAACTCTACTTTTGAACAGCTGGCCGCTGACGCTAAAGCCGTTGGCGACAACGCTAAATGGCTGCTGGATCAGGCTGAATGTATCGTGACTCTGTGGAACGGTCAGCCAATTTCTGTTACCCCGCCGAACTTTGTTGAGCTGGAAATCGTTGAAACCGATCCAGGCCTGAAAGGCGATACTGCTGGTACCGGCGGTAAACCTGCAACTCTCTCCACTGGCGCCGTGGTTAAAGTTCCGCTGTTCGTACAGATCGGCGAAGTCATCAAAGTGGATACTCGCTCTGGTGAATATGTATCCCGCGTGAAGTAATTTATGCGATGAGATGGTTGGCGCAGCGTGATGCTGCGCCCTCTACAGCACGAAATGACAGGCAAGGAAGATGCAGCAGACACTCAAGATTTTGATACTGATATTTCTGAGCGGTTCACTTCTTGCGGGATGCAATACGGCTCGTGGCGTTGGTGAAGATATCCAGAGTCTCGGTCATGCTATTTCTCACGCCGTCAGCTAGTTTTTAGTTCATCAGGCAATTCTTATTCATATTCATAATCTCCACGCTCCTGCTGGCCCACTTCCGTAATTTCTTTTTCTCCGAAAAAACGCTGAGATTCCCTCATCCTGAACCAGGTTGTCTATGCTTATAAGGCACGATAACTAAAACTGGTAAATTAAGGATAACATCATGGTAAAAAAAGCGATTGCAGCGGTCTTTACGGTTTTGGTCCTCTCCTCAGCATTGACCGGATGTAACACCACGCGCGGTGTTGGTCAGGATATTTCAGATGGCGGTAATGCTATTTCTGGTGCAGCAACCAAAGCTCAGCAATAGACCGTGGCGGTACGGCCACAGGTCGTACCGTTCTTCCTCCCATTTGCTACATTGTGTATAATTCCCGCGATTTTTCATCTACCTTACGGGACGACCCGTAAGCGTTTCACATCTGGGGACGGCCCCATTAAAGGAGCCATATGTCCTGGTTAGTGCTGTTTATCGCTGGTCTGCTGGAAGTTGTCTGGGCAGTCGGTCTGAAATATACCCACGGCTTTAGTCGCCTGGTGCCAAGCGTGATAACCATCGCTGCGATGGTTATCAGCATGGCGCTGTTGTCATGGTCGATGAAAACGCTACCTGTGGGAACGGCTTACGCGGTTTGGACCGGGATTGGCGCAGTCGGCGCAGCGATCACGGGGATTATCCTGCTTGGAGAATCCGCCAGCCCGATGCGCATTGCCAGCCTGGCGTGTATCGTGATTGGTATTATTGGCCTGAAAATTAGCGCTCATTGATAATGCTGATTGACCCATAATAGTTTACTCACGTCGAAGCCCTGCCGGGTGGCAATGTCCAGCATCTGCTGCTTCATTTCCGGCGGGATCTTCGGCGTGCGCGCCAGCAGCCACAGATAGTCGCGGTCTGGTCCGCAAACCAGCGCGTAGCGATATTCTTTATCCAGCGCAATCACATTATAGCCGCCGTAGAAGGGGCCGAAAAATGAGACTTTCAGCGCGGCGCGAGTGGCCTCTCCGGTAAAGTAGGCAACGCCGTCGGTTTTCTGCCACATTCCCCGGTCTGGGTTGTATCCCTTATTTACCACGTCCAGCCCTCCATCATCGCGCAGGCTATAAGTCGCCGTGACTTTTTCTAAGCCGCTTTCAAAATTGTGATCGAAGCGCGCAATCTCATACCAGGTACCAAGGTAGCGCTGAGTAGTGAATGGGCTGACTACGGTTACGCCAGGGGGAGGTGTCGGAGTGGTACAGGCTGCAAGCAGAAATGAAGCGGCAACAACCGCAATGATGGGTAGCAGACGCATGATAATTTCCTTGCCGTTTTTAAACTAAGTGTAGATTCAGGCAGGAAAAATACGGCAGAATTTTCTTCAGAAGAGAGCCCGGTAACATAATGCTACCGGGCTTGTCTTAGCCGCAGTAAAAGCAGCGTGCGGATATCAGTTTAGATGAACAATATGCCGACCAGAGTGACGACGGTCAGAATCGCCGCAAGGCCGTAGAAAACCCACTTACCGTTAGGTACGTGAATTTTCAAATCGTGCATCGCATGGTGAATACGGTGCAGTCCGCACCACAGCGGCAGAACAATCATCAGGAAAATAAATGCACGGCCAATAAAGCTCTGGGCAAAACTCAGCACGCGTTCGTAGCTGAAGGCGTCTGCGGGAGCCAGACCGAGCGGCATCATGATACCGACCAGCAGCACAATGACCGGAGCGACAATCGCTCCCCACATGCCGCCAGCGCCAAATAGCCCCCAGAATACCGGCTCATCAGAACGTTTTGGTTTGGGATTAATCATTCCAGCCTCCTTACCAGAACAGGGCGACAAACAGGATGACTACGGTCACGACCGCAGTGACGACCCAAAGCCCTTTTATAATTGGCTCTGGCCCCATTTTCTCGCCTTTAACAATGATATTGGCGGCTTTCGGCGCCAGTTCAAACCAGGTTTTGGTATGCAGCAGCGCGGCTGCAAGCGTGATCAGGTTCAGGATCACGACTATCGGGTTTTGTAGAAAACCGACATACCCAGCCCAGCTCTCCGCGCCGTGCTTCAGCGCGAACAGCCCGTAAATCAGCACGATGCTGAACCAGACCGTAGGTACCGCCGTTCCTTCGCGCAGCATATAGAAGCGATAAAACGGCAGCTTTTTCCACCAGGTGGACGGCATCGGCCGCACGTAGGGTTTGCGTTTAGTCGTCATACTGCACTCCTTAGCGTGGTTTCAGGGTAGCGATAAGAAAGTCTTTCGAGCTTTCTACCTTGCCCTGCTGGATCGCGGCCGCCGGGTCGACGTGTTTAGGGCAGACTTCGGAGCAGTAGCCCACGAAAGTACATGTCCAGACGCCATTCTGACCGTTAAGCTGCGCCATACGTTCCTTCTTACCGTGGTCGCGGCTATCTTCGTTGTAACGATGGGCGAGGGTGATCGCCGCCGGACCGATAAACTCCGGGTTCAGGCCAAACTGCGGGCAGGCCGCGTAGCACAGGCCACAGTTGATGCAGCCGGAGAACTGGTGGTACTTCGCCATTTGCGCCGGCGTCTGCTTATTTGGTCCCTGATCCGGCGTGCGCGGGTTGCCGATAATGTATGGCTTAATGGCTTCCAGGCTTTCGATAAAGTGGGTCATATCGACCACCAGATCGCGCTCAATCGGGAAATTGGCCAGCGCCTCAACCTTAATACCTTTGGTGTATTCACGCAGGAAGGTTTTACACGCCAGTTTTGGAACCTTGTTCACCATCATGCCGCAAGAACCGCAGATCGCCATACGGCAGGACCAGCGATAGCTAAGGTCCGGTGCGAGGTTATCTTTGATGTAACCCAGAGCATCAAGCAGCGAGGTTTGTTCATCGTAAGGAACTTCATAGAAAGCGCTGTGCGGTGCTACGTCCACCTCCGGATTGTAGCGCACGACTTCAACTTTCATGTTTTTCATCTCAGCCATTCGTCGTCTCCTTCTTCTCGGCTGCTTCCGCTTCAGCGCCGTACACGCGTTTTGCTGGCGGCAGAGTGGTGATTTTTACATCACTATACTCCAGACTTGTATTGCCGTCGGCATCGCGGAAGGCGAGGGTATGCTTAAGGAAGTTGACGTCGTCGCGCTCGGTGCAGCCTTCATCCAGACGCTGATGCGCGCCGCGAGACTCTTTACGAGCAAGGGCGGAATGAGCCATACATTCGGCGACGTTCAGACCATGACCCAGTTCGATGGTATAAAGCAGGTCGGTATTGAAGACGCTGGAGGTATCGGTGATACGCACGCGCTTGAAGCGCTCCTGCAGCTCGGCCAGCTTATCAACCGTTTTCTGCATGAGCTCCGGCGTACGGTAAATGCCGCAGCCTTCTTCCATCGACATACCCATTTCGTCACGGATTTTCGCCCAGTTCTCGTTACCCTCCTGGTTAACCAGATCTTTCAGGCGCTTCTCAATATCGATGACCTGCGCATCCAGCGCGGCGCTATTAGCCTCGCCCGCTTCGGCTGCGCGCAGCATGGCCTGTTCACCGGCCAGACGGCCAAAGACCACCAGTTCTGCCAGGGAGTTGGAGCCAAGGCGGTTGGCGCCGTGCAGGCCCACAGAGGAACATTCGCCGACGGCAAACAGTCCTTTGATGCGGGTTTCACACTGCTGATCGGTTTCGATCCCGCCCATGGTGTAGTGCGCGGTTGGACGCACCGGAATCGGATCTTTCACCGGATCGACACCAACGTAGGCCTTTGACAGCTCACAGATAAACGGCAGACGTTCAAGCAGCTTTTTCTCGCCTAAATGGCGCAGATCGAGATAAACCACATCGCCTCGCGGCGTTGGGATCGTGTTGCCCTTGCGCCATTCGTGCCAGAAAGCCTGGGAGACTTTGTCGCGTGGTCCCAGCTCCATATATTTGTTTTTCGGTTCGCCCAGCGGGGTTTCCGGACCCATGCCGTAATCCTGCAGATAGCGGTAGCCGTTCTTGTTGACCAGAATGCCGCCTTCACCGCGACAGCCTTCCGTCATCAGAATACCGGAACCCGGCAGTCCGGTGGGGTGATATTGTACGAACTCCATGTCGCGCAATGGTACGCCGTGGCTGAGCGCCATGCCCATACCGTCGCCGGTGACGATCCCGCCGTTGGTATTGTAACGATACACGCGTCCTGCACCGCCGGTCGCCAGGATTACCGCGTTGGCGCGGATCTGTACCAGCGTTCCTTCCATCATGTTCATTGCGACCAGACCACGGGCCTGACCGTCATCAACCAGGATATCGAGGACAAAATGCTCATCAAAGCGCTGGATTTGCGGGAATTGCAGGGAGGTCTGGAACAGGGTATGCAGCATATGAAAGCCGGTTTTATCGGCTGCGAACCAGGTTCGTTCGATCTTCATACCGCCGAATCGCCGGACGTTGACGCTACCGTCCGGACGACGGCTCCACGGGCATCCCCACTGTTCGAGCTGGGTCATTTCCGTCGGGCAGTGATGAACGAAGTAGTCAACGACGTCCTGCTCACACAGCCAGTCGCCGCCTGCTACGGTGTCGTGGAAATGGTACTCAAAGCTATCATGATCCTGCGCGACGGCTGCGGAACCCCCTTCAGCAGCAACGGTATGGCTGCGCATAGGATAGACTTTTGAAATTAGAGCGATTTTAGCATTTGGATTAGCTTGCGCGGCGGCTATTGCAGCACGAAGACCTGCTCCGCCTGCGCCAATTACGGCAAGATCGGCTTGAAAAGTTTGCACGACATTCCTCCAGTTTTTGTTTATTTCGCCGCCGGGCTGGCGAAAACGTATCACTGCTCCTTTATAGGTAAGGAGTATAGCCGTACGGCTGTGAGGGAAAATTGACGTGTTCGATTTTTTTATCGTTATGTGCGGTTGTTTATCTATATCCTTTATGTTTTTGGGCTATCAATAAATTAAACTTATGTAACTCGCGTACGCTTTCGCACAAAATTTGTTTCATTCTCCGGTTACGAGTAGACTTCGTGCCCTTGTTTCAAATCGGAGAAAGAACCATGAGCGAAACGGCAACCTGGCAGCCGAGCGCGTCCATTCCAAATCTTTTAAAACGCGCAGCGGTAATGGCGGAAATTCGTCGTTTCTTTACCGACCGCGGCGTGCTGGAGGTGGAGACGCCCTGCATGAGTCAGGCGACGGTGACGGATATCCATATGGTCCCGTTTGAGACGCGTTTCGTAGGGCCGGGCCATTCTCAGGGGATGAATCTGTATCTGATGACCAGTCCGGAGTACCACATGAAGCGTCTGCTGGCGGCCGGTTGCGGTCCGGTGTTTCAGCTGTGCCGTAACTTTCGTAACGAAGAGATGGGGCGCCATCATAACCCGGAATTCACCATGCTGGAGTGGTATCGTCCGTGCTATGACATGTACCGGCTGATTAACGAGGTAGACGATCTGCTACAGCAGGTACTTGACTGCCAGCCAGCGGAAAGCCTTTCTTATCAGCAAGCCTTCCTGCGTTATCTGGAAATCGACCCGCTATCGGCGGATAAAACGCAGCTGCGCGAAGTGGCGGCGAAGATGGATTTGAGCAATATTGCCGACACCGAAGAAGATCGGGATACGCTGCTCCAGCTGCTTTTTGTTATAGGCGTTGAGCCGCATATTGGTAAGGATCGGCCGACGTTTATTTATCACTTCCCGGCCAGCCAGGCGTCGCTGGCGCAAATCAGCACCGAAGATCACCGCGTGGCGGAGCGTTTTGAGGTCTATTACAAAGGGCTCGAACTGGCGAATGGTTTTCATGAACTGACTGACGCGCGTGAACAGCGGCAGCGGTTTGAACAGGATAACCGCAAGCGTGCGGCTCGCGGCCTGCCGCAGCAGCCAATTGATTATAATCTGCTGGCCGCGATGGAGGCGGGTCTGCCGGATTGTTCCGGCGTGGCGATGGGCGTTGACCGCATTGTCATGCTGGCGCTGGGTGCAGAAAGCATCGGTGAAGTTATCTCCTTTACCGTCGATCGCGCCTGACATGCCTCTCCGCTTCCCTTTCAACGATGCAAAGGGAAGCCGCTCTTACTGGTCTGAACAGACCCCAGGTTCCCCTTAGTCATTTGTCGAAACCACGCTTTGACAGCGTTCTCGACCGCTGTTGTTAAGCTTCTTTTTCGTCACGGGTACAAAAGGCTGAGAGATACCGCCGATGAACGGCGTTAACCGGTATGGTTGTGAAGGCCGGTACGTACGGGCCTTGCCTGCGTTCAGGCAAGGCCATTTTTACAGGCTGCCGGGGGTACGGCTGGTTTTCCCTGCTGAAGTCAGGGAGCGGCTGGTTTTTCTGCCATCAATACTTTCCAGGCGCATCTGGAACGGCGGGAACGGCATATCGATGCCGTGTTCGCGGAACCCGGCCAGAATTAGCTGATGCATCTCATGACGTAGCGGCATACGGTGCCCCATTTCCGCGGCATAAATACGCAGCTCGAAAATCTGAATCCCCTGCTGCAGGTCAACGAGGAACGCTTCCGGCGTCGGAGTATCGATGACCAACGAACAGCGGTGCGCGGCGGTCAGCAGGATCTGCACGACTTCCTCGGTATTGGCATCCACCGGCGCAGGTACCGTTAACACCACGCGGGTAACGGAATCCGACAACGACCAGTTGATGAACTGCTCGGTGATGAATGCCTTATTAGGCACAATAATTTCTTTACGGTCCCAGTCGCTGATGGTGGTTGCGCGGGTATTAATACGCGTAACGCTGCCGGTGAGATCGCGAATGGTGACCGTATCGCCAATACGTATCGGTTTCTCAAACAGGATAATCAGGCCGGAGATAAAGTTGGCGAAGATCTCCTGCAAACCAAAACCAAGGCCCACACCAAGAGCGGCAATAAGCCACTGCAGCTTCGCCCATTCGATCCCAATCATGGAGAAGCCAACCAGACCGCCGATCAGCATCAGCAGATACTTGGTAATAGTGGTGATGGCGTAGCCGGTGCCCGGCGTTAGTTCCAGATGCTGGAGAATAGCCAGTTCCAGCAGCGCGGGCAGATTGCGCACCAGCTGGGTGGTGATAATCAGCACCAGAATAGCAATGAGCACCGCACCGAGTGTAATTGGCTCCAGGCTCTCAACCCCCTGCACCGTGGAGGTCACGTCCCATAGCGAAATATTTTCCAGGAAGCCAAACGCGGAGTGGATTTCTGACCATAGTACGATAACCGACACCAGCGCGATCAGCATCAGCAGGGAGCGAACCAGGCGCAACGACTGGGTACTGATGGCATCAAGATCGACCTCGCTGACCTCAGCCTCCATTGAACCTTCCGGGCTGCTGGTGTGCTGGACTTCTTCTTCGCCACGCGCACGCTGGGCGAGGATCTCCGCCCGTCGGTGCTTCGCGCGATCGAACGCCAGACGACGGCGCTGAATGAGCATCCAGCGGCGAATAATGTGATAAACCACCAGCAGTAGAAACCAGATGGCGACCGAGGTTTCAAGCCTGGCGAGCAGCGCCTGCGATGTCGCGAGATAACCGATCGCTGCTGCCAGCATCGCCACCAGGGGCGCGCCGAGCAGCATATTCCACAGCAGTCGGTTTAACATATTGTCGCCGCTGCCTTCTTTGTCGAGATACAGCGGTATTCCAGCTCGTTTCAGGCTCAGAGTGACCATTGCCAGCGCGCCGCAAATCAGCATGAAACAAAGGCGGCCCAGCGAGGCGGAAAACTCACGATCGTTGAGATTATCGAAAGTAATCAGCGCCATAATCAGTGGCACAATCAGGCCGATGCTCATCAGATAGTAGCGCATCGCTTTGCTGACGCGGCTGCGCGGCCATGCAAAGTGGGCGATGAACAGGCCGTTCGGGCGGGCGAAGGTCGCGCATATCATCACCACCCACAGCAGCGGCACCGTAGCGGTAACGCTATCGCCAATGGCGACCGCCAGCGGGAAAGGCCAGGCGGCCTGCAAACCGTAGCCGAGCGTCATCCACAGAACCGGCAGCGGCGAGGCGACCAGTATTGACCAGAACACCGTACGCAACGTGAGCCAGAAGTGATCCTGCGTGACTTTACCCACGCGCGCGCTGGAGCGCTCAAGAAAGCTGGTAAAGTGGCGGCGCGAGCTGATGCTGAATCCGACCAGAATGAGCGCGAAAAATAGCGGCAGTAAGGTCTCTTTACTGGTCAGCATCATCATGCTGGCTTTACCAAGCTGGCTCATGGTATCGAGCGAGATCAGACGGCGTAAATCCTGAACGATCTCCAGAGGCCATGAGAAGCCGATTGGGCTGACATCGGAGGTCCAGAACAGATAGCGATGGGTCGCTTCGTTTATCTCTTTAAGGGCATCCTCCAACTGACCGTTAGCGACTTTCAGCTTGGTCAGTTCGAGCATCAGCGTATCACCGCCGCGCAGCAGGGAGTTGAGTAGTTCAGTCTGCGTGCGCATCTGAGCCTGCAGAATCTGGTTCTGTTCGCCGGTGAGCGGTTCGCCATCCGCCTGGCGAATTTGTTTCAGCTGCGACTGTTTGCCGAGCTGATCTTCATAGCGCAAGCGCTGCACGCGCAGCTGCCCCATTTCCGTATCCAGCTGCTGCGGTCGCGGGGTTTCCGGCAGACGCGCAACCTGCGCGCGCAAGGCTTCGCCAAGCAGATTGGAAGAGCCGAGCCACTGGGACTGCTCGCGTAGCGTATTTAAAGCCTGGCGTACCTGGAGAGTTTGATTGGTTGCCTGGCGCTGCTGAGAGGCGATCAGATCCATCCGCTGCGCCTGCTGGTTCAGCGCCAGCGACAGCTCGCGGTTAACTTTAAATTGAGCCACGATATCCGGCGGTAGGTTCTCACTGTTTTCCGCCAGCAGTTCGGTGCTTTCCAGCGCTTTTTCCGCTTCGCGCTGTCGTTGATTGTTTAGCTGATTACGCAGCGCCTGAAGCCAGGCGTCGAGCTGTTCGCTCTCTTTCTGCGCCAGCTCGGAACGCATCCGTGAAAGTTCCTGGCGGTTATTGGCGGAAAGCTGGGCCAGATCCAGCTCATCAACCAGCGCTTTCAGCCGCGCGGACTCCGCCTGCAGGCCAAGATTCTGCGCCTGAGCCAGCGGCGTATTGCTGCTCTGCGCGCCAACCCGGCGTTCGACCTCGTTCAACTGGCGGCGAGCATCGCTCTGCTGCTGCGGCAGCTGGTTGAGCGAATCGGCGATGTCGCGGGCGCGATCCTGCTCCTGCTGCGCTTTACGGCTGGCCTCCAGCAGCTGGCTGCTGACCTGAAGGATCTCCTGGTTCAGCGCATCGGAGGAGAGAGTGGTGGATACCTGGCGCGGCTCATCGCTCAGATTATTGAGCTGCGCACGCAGGGTTTGCGACAGTTTGGGGAAGTTATCGATAACCTCCTGGTACTGGCGGGCGCGCTCAAGGGAAGCATTACGCTCCTCAAGCGCGTTCAGGGCTGATTGCAGGACTTCAACGGTTTCAGGCTGGGCGGGCTTCGCCGCCTTTGCCTGTTCCAGTTCCTGAGCTATCTGTTTCGCATCCGGGGCTGTCGCTGCGTACGCCCCGAAACTGAGGCACCAGGCCAACAGGAAAGTGTATATCAGGCGCACGGCGTAACCTTTTCTCTCAGGAATTAACCTTCGTCTTGTTTATCATTAACCAGCGGGCTGGCGGCGTGTTCAGCGCGGACCTCTTCCGCTGCCAGCGGAGCGGGTTCGACCGGCGCAGCGGCTTCAGGCGCGATAGCCAGCGGCTGGCCAATTTTAGTGACCGACAGACTTTGTAGCTGCTCGATCAGTTTTACCTGGCCCGGGGCAAACAGGTTAATCACCGTGGAGCCCAGTTTGAAGCGGCCCATCTCCTGGCCTTTAAGCAGAGCAACTGAACCTTCGCTATCACCAGCAGGCCAGGTCCAGCGCTTAATGATACCTTCACGCAGCGGCGTCACGGTCCCGGACCACACGGTTTCGATGCTGCCGACGATGGTGGCGCCGACGAGGATCTGCGCCATTGGGCCAAATTCAGTATCGAACAGGCAGATGACGCGCTCGTTGCGGGCAAAAAGATTCGGCACGTTTTGTGCGGTCAGATGGTTTACGGAGAACAAATCGCCCGGCACGTAAATCATCTCGCGCAGAATACCATTGCACGGCATATGCACGCGGTGGTAATCACGGGGGGAAAGATAGGTGGTGACGAAGCTACCGTTACGGAACAGATCGGCCATCTGGTAGTTGCCGGCCAGCAGCGCTTCAAGGCTGTAGTTGTGGCCCTTAGCCTGCAAAATTTTGTCGTCTTCAATGGCGCCGAGCTGGCTGATTACGCCATCGGCGGGCATTACCAGCACGCTCGGATCGGTGTTTAGCGGGCGCACGTCATCGCGCAGCGGGCGAACGAAGAAGTCGTTAAAGGTACGGTAGCTGGCCGTGTCAGGCTTTTGCGCCTCTTTCATATCGACCTTGTAATATTTCACAAACAGATCGATGACCAGTTTTGTCAGCCAGCCTGCTCGCTTGCGCGCACCCCAGCCTGCGAGGCGGGTGAGCCACAGTTTAGGCAGAATGTATTGCAGTGAAAGTTTAAGATCGTTTAACAAGGTAGCCTCCAGGCCATTATTTGTCGTTCCTGGCCCCGCGTAACAGCGGGACCTGAAAAAAGGGGGACGATTCTAACGATGCTCAGGTTAAATGTCAGTCATCAGTTGATGAAAAGCTTTTACGCGTTTTTACCTGTACCTGCGCCATGCTTTCAAGAATGCGGTGGTAGTTTTCAAACCGGCTTTCGGCGATTTCACCGTTCTCTACCGCTTCGCGAATGGCACAGCCTGGATCGGTGTCGTGTTTGCAGTCGCGGTATTTGCAGCGGCCTAAATAATCATGGAATTCGACAAAGCCGTGAGTGATTTGTTCCGCGTCGAGATGCCACAGGCCGAACTCGCGTACGCCCGGAGAGTCGATCACATCGCCGCCGTGCGGGAAGTGGTACAGGCGCGCGGCCGTGGTGGTGTGCTGCCCCAGCCCGGAGACATCAGAAACGTCATTGGTGAGGATTTGGTCATCCTGCAGGCCTAACAGAGCATTCAGCAGGCTCGATTTTCCGACCCCGGACTGCCCGGCAAAGATGCTGATTCGGTCGGTAAGCGCCTCTTCAAGCGGCTTTAAACCATCCTGCGTGCGGCTGGATACCATCAGTACGCGGTAACCAATATTGCGGTAAATGTCCATTTGCTCGTTGACGAAGTCCATGCTCTCCTGGTCCAGCAGATCGATCTTATTGAGCACGATCAGCGGTTCAACGTTCAATGTTTCGCAGGCCACCAGATAGCGGTCGATAATATTCGGAGAAAGCTCAGGCAAGATCGCGGAAACGATAACAATCTGATTGATATTAGCGGCGATGGGTTTGACGCCGTCGTAGAAATCCGGACGCGTCAGGACGGAGGTTCTTTCATGCACGGCTTCGACGATGCCCTTAACATTGACGCCGTCAGCTTCGCTTTTGCCGGGCCGCCAGACCACGCGATCGCCGGTGACCAGCGAACGAATGGTGCGGCGTATATTGCAACGGTGGACGCTACCGTCGGCGGATTCGACATCGGCATGCATGCCAAAGCGGCTAATAACGATCCCTTCGGATTTCTCACCGAACAGGTTGTCATCAAAATCGGCCTTCTCCGAAGTCGTTTTCAGGCGGCGCTGGTGGTTGGCCTTCACGCGGCGCTGTTGGCCTTTGGAGAGTTTATTTTTACTCAATCGAACTGGCTCCTGGTCGCCCTGTACGGGCAAAACCTCTATGATACACGCTATTTTAGACGAATATAGTGACGTAAGAAGGGTGGAAAATAACATGAGTGCAGATGAAAACAACCTGATTTGGATCGATCTTGAAATGACGGGGCTGGATCCGCAACGCGATCGCATCATTGAAATCGCCACCCTGGTGACTGACGCGAATCTGAACATTCTGGCGGAAGGCCCCACCATTGCGGTACACCAGTCCGATGCGCAGCTGGCGTTGATGGACGAGTGGAACGTGCGTACCCATACCGGGAGCGGGCTGGTGGAGCGAGTGAAGGCGAGTACCATGGGCGATCGTGAAGCGGAGCTGGCGACTATTGAGTTTCTGAAAAAATGGGTTCCGGCGGGAAAGTCACCGATTTGCGGCAACAGCATCGGCCAGGATCGCCGCTTCTTGTTTAAATATATGCCGGAACTGGAAGCGTATTTTCACTACCGTTATCTGGACGTCAGCACGCTGAAAGAGCTGGCTCGTCGCTGGAAACCAGAAATTCTTGACGGTTTTAAGAAACAGGGGACGCACCAGGCGATGGACGACATTCGCGAGTCGGTGGCGGAACTGGCTTACTACCGCGAGCACTTCATTCAGCTTTAACGTTTAGGCCGGGGCCAAAAGCGCCCCGGTAATACGTCCACTTATTTAAACCACTTCTGCTCCATCGCCTGGAACTCCGGTGAGGCTTTCACCGCATCCAGAGCAGCATTGAGATTATTCAGTAGCTCTGGGTCATCTTTACGTACCGCAATGGCGTACTGCTTACCGTAGTAGCTGGGATCCGTGGCGCGTTCATCCATCACCGCATAGTCGGGATTATCCTGCAGCCAGTGAGTCAGCGTTTCCTGATCGCCCATGACGCCGCTAATCACGCCCTCTTTCAGCGCGTTCAGCGCGCTTTCATCGCTCTCATAGGGCACAGCATGCACGGTTTTTTGTTTATCCCGCAGATAGTGCTGATGAATGGTGCCTTTCACGACACCGATTTTTTTATCTTTCAGATCGGCAAAGGTGCGGGCGGCATCCTTCGCGGTGACAACTACCCCGGACAGCTCCTGACGATAGGGATGGCTGAAAGCGACCTGCTTTTCCCGCATCGGAATCACTTCAATGCCAGCGATAACGGCGTCGAATTTTTTAAAGCGTAACGCCGGGATAAGCGTATCGAAGCCCTGAGGGGTAAATTTGCATTCGACCTGCATCTGCTTACACAACGCATTGGCCAGGTCGATATCAAAACCCGTAGGCTGATTTTTACCATTGACGGTATCAAACGGCGGGTTGGCCGTTGTTGTCCCAAAATGTAGCGTTGTTGCCGATGCTGTTCCTGTGGCGAGCGTTGCCAGCAGCAGGACGGTTAGCGCTTTTTTCATTTTATTTCCCTGATTGTGATCGTTGTTGACCGTCAGCGGGCGATATCCGCCTATAAACTTGAGCGATTTTGCGCCTTTAGCGAGGTCGGAAAAAGTTATTTTGCCGCATATGCTGGTTATTTAAACAATTTAAGCGTGCGTCTGGTGATAAAGTGGTCACTTGAATCAAAAACGAAAAAAATTGCTACCGGGGGGGTTGCAGGTCAAACGAATTCTCGTATAATGCGCCTCCCGTGACGAAGCAGAAATGCAAATCACGACGCCATAGAAATATGGCCTGAAGTACGCGGGAATAGCTCAGTTGGTAGAGCACGACCTTGCCAAGGTCGGGGTCGCGAGTTCGAGTCTCGTTTCCCGCTCCAAAAATTTGAAAGTACCATCCTAATCACAGGATTTCGAGTTGCTACAAGGCAGTTAACGCAGAAGCGGCTTGAAAGACAAAGATTAAGCGGGAATAGCTCAGTTGGTAGAGCACGACCTTGCCAAGGTCGGGGTCGCGAGTTCGAGTCTCGTTTCCCGCTCCAAAATTTGAAAGTCACCATACCCAAGCGGGAATAGCTCAGTTGGTAGAGCACGACCTTGCCAAGGTCGGGGTCGCGAGTTCGAGTCTCGTTTCCCGCTCCAGAATTTCTTCTCATACATATTTTATCCACAGCGTAATCGTACGTCGGGGATGATTTTCGTCGTATCCTGAAAATACTGTGAACAGAGTTATCCACAGGTTAATCTGTCGTCCTTATTCAGAGAAATACTTCGCCAGGTGAAGGGTATTTTTATATCTCATTGAAATATAATAATTAAATTTCATTTCAAAGTGTTAACTCGATCGCTTGACGAACGTCTGTATGTTGAAACGCAATGTTTTTTTATTTTTATTCACACCCTGTGAATGAATCAGGCATCGCGCGGTAGCCCTTTTTCAATCACCCTGACCAGCCGTAGCTTCTTCGGCAATTGCACCTCGATGACGTTGGCATTTCGCTTTTCAATTTGCTGCGCAATCGCCCATTCAATGTGTTCATCGAGAAGTGGGTGCTCACCTCGGCGCTTTTCCAGGGCCTGCAGATTCGCTTCATGCCAGGGCGCATTACCCAATGCGACAGCGATGTTACGCAGCCAGCGCAGATGACCAATACGGCGAATGGCCGAACCTTCCGTCACCTTTAAAAAATATGACTCGCTCCAGGAGAAAAGTTCCAGTAGCTCAGGGGCATGTAACGCTTTACGAGGGCTAAAGTCATCCTCATTCGTTAGCTGCGCGAAGCGGTTCCACGGGCAAATGAGCTGGCAATCATCGCAGCCGTAAATGCGGTTGCCGATCAGCGGACGAAATTCTTCCGGAATAGCGCCTTCCAGTTCAATAGTCAGATAGGATATACAGCGACGAGCGTCAACGGTATAGGGCTCGACGATGGCTCCGGTTGGGCAGATAGTCATACAGGCTACGCAGCGTCCGCACTCTTCTGCGACGGGGTGATCTACAGGAAGAGGGAGATCGATTAGCAACTCGCCGAGGAAAAAGAACGAGCCGGCATCGCGGCTGAGAATGAGTGAGTGCTTACCTGTCCATCCCAGTCCCGCTTTTTCAGCTAAAGGACGTTCAAGAATCGGCGCGGAATCGACAAAAGGTCTAAAATTGAGCGAAGCACACTGTCCCTGAATCATCTCACCTAATTTTTTCAGGCGATTGCGTAACAGCTTATGGTAGTCCCGTCCGAGGGCATAACGGCTAACGTAACCCAGTGCGGGATTTTTCAGGGTGCCGGCGAAAGCGGCATTAGCGGGAAGATAGTTCATCCTCACGCTGATGACGCGTAAGGTTCCGGGCTGGAGTTCATGGGGGCGCGCGCGCATCATGCCATGACGCGCCATCCACTCCATTTCGCCGTGGTATTGTTTATCCAGCCACGCCTGCAGTTCCGGTTCGCTTGCGCTGAGATCGGTATCGGTAATACCGACCTGCTGGAAGCCCAATTCTGTGCCCCATTGTTTGATTTGCTGCGCTAACTGATTGAGATCGAGGGGCTGTGACATGATGGACCATACGATGACGAAAAACCCTGACAGTATACCACACATCATCTGGCCGGCGGACGCGCTTCGGCGGGCGGAAAAAGACGCGGCGGATACGCTTGGGCTGACGCTATTCGAGCTGATGCGTCGCGCGGGCGAAGCGGCTTTTCAGATTGCGAGCACACAATATCCTGCCAGCCAGCACTGGCTGATTCTCTGCGGTCACGGCAATAACGGCGGAGACGGCTACGTGGTGGCTCGTCTGGCGCAGGCGCGAGGAATTCAGGTTACTCTGCTGGCGCTGGAGAGCGAGAAGCCGCTGCCGGAAGAGGCCGCCATTGCGCGTGAAGAGTGGCTCAACGCCGGCGGTACGATTCATGCTGCCAGCATCGCCTGGCCGGAAGATATCACGCTGATTATTGACGGCCTGCTCGGTACCGGGCTACAGAGCGCGCCCCGGGAAAGTGTTGCTGAGCTCATTGCACATGCTAACGCTCACCCGGCGCCGATTGTCGCGCTCGATATTCCGTCAGGCCTGAATGCTCAGACAGGTACGGCGCCAGGAGCGGTTATCAATGCCGCTCATACCATCACTTTTATCGCCCTTAAGCCGGGGCTGCTGACCGGCAAAGCTCGCGATGTTGTTGGTCGCTTGCATCATCACGCTTTAGGACTTGAGCGCTGGCTGGCAGGCCAGACTGCGATAATCCGTCGATTCGATGCCTCTCAGCTTCCCGACTGGCTGCCACCGCGAAGCCCTACATCGCATAAAGGCGATCACGGTAAGCTGGTAATAGTGGGCGGTGAACCGGGGACGGCGGGAGCGATTAGGATGAGCGGCGAGGCGGCGCTACGCGCGGGAGCGGGGTTGGTGCGAGTACTGACTCACAAAGACAATATCACCCCTATTTTAACCGCCAGGCCGGAACTCATGGTCCATGAGCTGACGTCACGCTCGCTGGAGGAAAGTCTGCAATGGGCGGATGTTGTGGCGATTGGGCCAGGACTGGGCCAGAGCGAATGGGGTAAAAATGCGTTACGCCAGGCAGAGAATTTTCGCAAACCGATGGTCTGGGATGCGGATGCGTTGAACCTGCTGGCAATCAATCCCGATAAACGTCACAATCGCGTGCTAACGCCGCATCCCGGCGAAGCCGCCCGCCTGCTGAATGCGAGTGTGGCAGAAATTGAAAGCGATCGCTTACATTCTGCGCAACGTTTGGTAAAACGTTATGGTGGCGTCGTGGTGCTGAAGGGCGCTGGTACGATAGTCGCCAGTGAAACCGGCGAAACTGGCATCATTGACGCCGGTAACGCCGGGATGGCCAGCGGTGGGATGGGTGATGTATTAACCGGTATTATCGCTGCATTGTTAGGTCAGCGCCTGACACCGTATGATGCTGCCTGCGCTGGCTGCGTCGCTCATGGCGAGGCAGCCGACCGGCTGGCGGCCAGAAGCGGCACCCGCGGCATGTTGGCGACCGATCTTTTTTCCACGCTCAGGCGTGTTGTTAACCCGGATGTGATTGACGTAGACCATGATTAACCGAGTGATTCCTTTACCCGATGAGCAGGCAACTTTAAGCCTTGGCAACCGCGTAGCTCAGGCATGCACTGGCGCGACGGTCATCTATTTGTATGGCGATTTAGGGGCGGGTAAAACAACCTTTAGCCGTGGTTTTCTTCAGGCTCTCGGCCACCGTGGCAACGTCAAAAGCCCGACCTATACGCTCGTCGAGCCTTACAGCCTCGACAATTTAATGGTTTATCACTTCGATCTGTATCGCCTGGCGGATCCCGAGGAGCTCGAGTTTATGGGGATCCGTGATTATTTTACCGACGATGCGATCTGTCTGGTGGAATGGCCGCAGCAGGGAACGGGTGTACTGCCGGATCCGGATGTTGAAGTTCACCTTGAATATCAGGCTCAAGGGCGTGAGGCGCGCGTAACCGCGGTCTCCTCATTGGGTGAGTCTTTATTGGCGCGTTTGGCTGATTAGCCAAAAGGACGACGGGATGATATATCGCATAACCAGTTGGCTGGCTACCGCACTGATGCTGTTAAGTATTCAGGCCACTGCGGCAAGTTTATCCGATATCCAGGTCTCAAATGGAGATCGGCAGGCCCGCATTACGATTAGCTTTATCGGCGAGCCTGAATATTCGTTTAGCCCGCAGGGCAAACGCATCGTGGCGCTGGATATCAAACAGACTGGCGTCCTCCAGGGGCTACCGCTGCAGTTCAGCGGTAATAATCTGGTAAAAAGCATTCGTTCCGGAACGCCGCAGGATACGCAGTCGCTGCGCCTGCTGGTGGATTTAACTGCCGATGGCAAAACGCGCGCGGTGAAACAGCAGAACGGTTCTAATTATACCGTAGTGTTTACGATTAACGCCGATGCGCCGCCGCCACCTCCACCGCCGCCGGTTGTGGTTAAACAGGCTGAAAGGCCTGCGGTGCAGCCTGTTCGTCCGATAGAGCCTGCGCGTAATCCGTTTAAAGCCGATAACGACCGACTCACCGCGGTGACCAGCACAAGTACCGTAACGCGTCCCGCGGCGCGTACCGTCTCCAGCGACGATAAAGTGATTATCGCCATTGATGCCGGTCACGGCGGTCAGGATCCGGGCGCTATTGGCCCGAACGGCACGAAAGAGAAAAATGTAACCATCGCCATTGCGCGTAAGCTTCGCATGTTGCTGAATGCCGATTCTCAGTTCAAGCCGGTGCTGACACGCGACGGCGATTATTTTATTTCCGTCATGGGGCGTTCTGACGTAGCGCGTAAGCAAAACGCCAATTTCCTTGTCTCAATTCATGCGGACGCTGCGCCAAATCGCGACGCGACCGGGGCCTCGGTTTGGGTTCTTTCCAACCGTCGCGCCAACACTGAAATGGCTGGCTGGCTTGAGCAACATGAGAAACAGTCTGAGCTGCTGGGCGGTGCTGGCGATGTGTTGGCTAATAGTCAGGCGGATCCTTACCTGAGCCAGGCGGTACTGGATTTACAGTTCGGCCATTCTCAGCGCGTCGGGTATGATGTGGCGACAAATGTGTTGAGCCAGCTGCAGCGGATCGGCGATTTACATAAGCGCCGTCCTGAGCATGCCAGCCTGGGCGTACTGCGTTCGCCGGATATTCCGTCAATCCTTGTTGAAACGGGTTTTATTAGTAATACCGGTGAAGAGCGGCTGTTGGGTAGCGATGCTTACCAGCAGCAGGTTGCAGAGGCAATTTATAACGGCCTGCGTAATTACTTTATGCAGCATCCGCTGCAATCCGCTCCGCGCGGTTCAGCCACGCAGACTGCGAGCGCAGGCTCATCAGATGGGACGTTATTAAATTAAGGAGACGGCCATGCCGATTCAGGTTCTACCGCCGCAGCTCGCCAACCAGATTGCCGCAGGTGAAGTGGTGGAACGTCCGGCGTCGGTAGTCAAAGAGCTGGTGGAAAATAGCCTCGATGCCGGGGCGACGCGTATCGATATTGATATTGAACGCGGCGGCGCGAAGTTAATCCGCATTCGCGATAACGGCTGCGGTATTAAAAAAGACGAGCTGGCGCTGGCGCTGGCTCGCCACGCTACCAGTAAAATTGCTTCACTTGATGATCTTGAGGCGATAATCAGCCTCGGCTTTCGCGGCGAAGCTCTGGCCAGTATCAGCTCGGTTGCCCGTCTGACGTTGACCTCGCGTACTGAAGATCAGCAGGAGGCCTGGCAGGCCTACGCCGAAGGGCGTGACCAGGCGGTTACCGTGAAACCGGCTGCGCATCCGGTGGGGACAACGCTGGAAGTGCTGGATCTTTTTTACAACACACCCGCCCGCCGCAAGTTTATGCGGACTGAAAAAACCGAGTTTGGTCATATCGACGAGATCGTGCGGCGCATCGCGCTGGCGCGCTTCGACGTCACTATTAATCTCAGTCATAACGGTAAAGTTGTGCGCCAGTACCGGGCGGTCGCGCAGGACGGTCAGCGAGAACGGCGTCTGGGCGCTATTTGCGGGATGTCATTTCTCGAGCATGCCCTGGCTATCGAGTGGCAGCACGGCGACCTTACCCTCAGCGGCTGGGTGGCCGATCCTCTGTATACCAATTCTGCCCTGGCGGAAATTCAGTACTGCTACGTCAATGGACGAATGATGCGCGATCGTCTGATCAACCATGCCATTCGTCAGGCCTGTGAAGACAAACTGGGCGCCGATCAGCAGCCTGCTTTTGTGCTGTACCTGAAGATCGATCCGCATCAGGTGGACGTGAACGTCCATCCGGCCAAGCATGAAGTGCGCTTTCATCAGTCGCGTCTGGTACATGATTTTATCTATCAGGGCGTACTGAGCGTTCTTCAGCAGCAGCTGGAAGTACCGCTGGCGGAAGAGGGCGATAAGCCCGTTCCGCGGCAGGTGCCGGAAAATCGCGTTGCGGCAGGCGGTAATCATTTTGCCCAGCCGGCGGTCGCACGCGAAGCGGCGCCTCCCCGATATCGTGATGAACCCGAGACTCCACGTAATCATGCGGGAGGCTCAAGAGGAGCCGCCGCCTCGGGATCTGCTGGCGGAGCCAGCTGGCCGCATGCTCAGCCTGGTTACCAAAAACAGCAGGGGGTGCTCTATCGCCAGCTGCTCGATACCCCGGCCACGGAGCGCAAATCAATCTCATCGGCACCGGTACCGACAGCGGAAGGGCTGGCGGGACATAGCCAGAGTTTTGGTCGCGTACTGACGATTATCAACCACGACTGTGCGCTGCTGGAGCGGGACGGTAAGTTAGCGCTGCTGGCCCTGACCGTTGCTGAGCGCTGGCTGCGTCAGGCCCAGCTGACGCCGGGCGTTGAGGCCGTTTGCGCCCAGCCGCTGCTGATCCCGCTGCGGATAAAAGTGGCTGAAGAGGAAAAAAACGCGCTTGATCAGGCGCAATCAGCGCTGGCAGAGGTCGGGATCGAACTCCAGTCGGATGCGCACCACGTCACGATTCGCGCGGTGCCTTTACCCTTAAGACAACAAAATTTACAAATCTTGATTCCTGAACTGATAGGCTACCTGGCGCAGCAAAAAACATTCGACGCTGGCAATATTGCCCAGTGGATCGCGCGTAATCTGGCGAGCGAACATGCTCACTGGAATATGGCGCAGGCAATTGCCGTCCTCGCGGATATAGAACGCTTATGTCCGCAGCTGGTTAAGGCGCCGCCGGGTGGTCTGTTACAACCTGTTGATTTACATTCGGCGATGAATGCCCTGAAAGATGAGTGATGTAACCGAGGCAAGCCTGCCTAAGGCAATATTTTTAATGGGCCCCACGGCCTCTGGTAAAACCGCGCTGGCTATCGCCTTACGTAAAGTTTTGCCAGTAGAGTTGATTAGCGTTGATTCAGCCCTCATTTATCGGGGGATGGACATCGGCACGGCCAAGCCAGACGCCGCGGAGCTTAGCGCTGCGCCGCATCGGCTGTTGGATATTCTTGATCCGGCGGAGTCCTACTCCGCAGCGGATTTTCGTCGTGATGCTTTGGCAGAGATGGCTGATATCGTCGCTGCCGGGCGTATTCCGCTACTGGTTGGCGGAACAATGTTGTATTTCAAAGCGTTGCTGGAAGGGCTGTCGCCACTACCCTCTGCCAATCCTGAGATTCGAGCCAGGATTGAGCAACAGGCAGCAGAGCAGGGATGGAACGCGTTACATCAGCAGCTACAGGAGATTGATCCGGTTGCTGCCGCGCGTATTCATCCAAATGATCCGCAAAGACTTTCCCGAGCACTGGAAGTTTTTTTCATTTCGGGTAAAACTTTAACGGAGCTGACGCAAACGTCAGGTGATGCCCTGCCGTATAAGGTGCACCAGTTCGCCATCGCCCCGGCGAGCCGTGAACTGCTCCATCAGCGCATTGAACAGCGTTTTCATCAGATGTTGGCTTCAGGTTTTGAAGCAGAAGTGCGGGCGCTTTTTGCCCGGGGAGATTTGCATACGGATATGCCTTCCATTCGTTGTGTCGGATATCGCCAGATGTGGTCGTACCTTAATGGCGAGATCCCGTATGATGACATGGTTTATCGAGGTGTTTGCGCCACGAGACAGTTAGCTAAGCGTCAGGTGACCTGGTTGCGCGGTTGGGAAGGTATTCACTGGTTAGACAGTGAACAACCTGAACAAGCGTTCAACAAAGTATTACAGGTTGTTGGTGCTAGCCTGGACTGAACGTGTACAATTGAACGGGTATCGTGCGTAATTTTTTTTAAGAATCGTAAGGTTCTGAGTACAAAACAAGCATACATATAAGGAAAAGAGAGAATGGCTAAGGGGCAATCTTTACAAGATCCGTTCCTGAACGCTTTGCGTCGGGAACGTGTTCCGGTTTCTATTTATTTGGTGAATGGTATTAAGCTGCAAGGTCAAATTGAGTCTTTCGATCAGTTCGTGATCCTGTTGAAAAACACGGTCAGCCAGATGGTCTATAAGCACGCAATTTCTACTGTTGTCCCGTCTCGCCCGGTGTCTCACCACAGCAATAATGCTGGCGGCGGTACTAACAACTATCACCACGGCGGTGGTGCGCAGGGTTCTTCTGCGTCGCAGCAAGACAGCGAAGACGCCGAATAAGGCTGATGCTGTTTTTCCACGTCGGGGAGCCAGGTTTTCTGCGTTCCCCGCTGGTATTTTATAAGGGGTTTACGCTTGTTTGACCGTTATGATGCCGGTGAGCAGGCGGTACTGGTACACATCTATTTTTCGCAAGACAAAGATATGGAAGACCTCCAGGAGTTCGAAACTCTTGCCTCTTCCGCCGGTGTCGAAGCAATGCAGGTGATTACCGGTAGCCGTAAAGCACCGCACCCGAAGTATTTTGTAGGTGAAGGTAAAGCTGTCGAAATTGCGGAAGCCGTAAAAGCGACTGGTGCATCGGTCGTGTTGTTCGATCATGCCCTGAGTCCGGCACAGGAACGAAACCTGGAACGCTTATGCGAATGTCGGGTTATCGATCGGACCGGCCTGATTTTAGATATTTTTGCCCAGCGAGCGCGTACCCACGAAGGGAAATTGCAGGTTGAGCTGGCGCAACTGCGTCACATGGCGACTCGCCTCGTTCGCGGCTGGACCCACCTTGAAAGACAGAAAGGCGGGATTGGTTTGCGCGGCCCGGGGGAAACCCAGCTCGAAACTGACCGCCGTTTGCTGCGTAACCGTATTATGCAGATCCTGGCGCGACTGGAAAAAGTTGAAAAACAGCGCGAGCAGGGACGGCGGTCACGCGCCAAAGCTGATATTCCGACTGTGTCGCTGGTCGGTTATACCAACGCCGGTAAATCCACGTTGTTCAATCAGATAACTGAAGCTGAGGTTTATGCAGCGAACCAACTGTTCGCTACTCTGGATCCCACGCTGCGCCGCATCGATGTCCCTGATGTTGGTGAAACCGTTCTGGCAGACACCGTAGGTTTTATCCGCCATCTGCCGCACGATCTGGTGGCCGCGTTTAAAGCGACGCTTCAGGAAACGCGCCAGGCGACTCTTCTGCTGCATATTATTGATGCAGCCGATGTGCGCGTGCAGGAAAATATTGACGCAGTAAATACGGTTCTCGCTGAAATTGAGGCCGATGAGATCCCTTCGCTGCTGGTGATGAATAAAATCGACATGCTGGACGATTTTGAGCCGCGTATCGATCGGGATGAAGAAAATAAACCGATTCGGGTTTGGCTTTCCGCCCAGACCGGGGTTGGCGTACCACTGCTTTTTCAGGCTTTGACGGAACGGCTTTCTGGTGAAGTTGCGCAGCATACGCTGCGTCTGCCACCGCAGGAAGGTCGGTTGAGAAGCCGGTTCTATCAGCTTCAGGCGATAGAGAAAGAGTGGATGGAGGATGACGGTAGCGTTGGTCTGCAGGTGCGCATGCCGATCGTTGACTGGCGTCGCCTCTGTAAACAAGAGCCAGCGCTGGTTGAATACGTGATTTAACCTTGCAGCTTGCCTGAAGATATTAACCCCTGTGGGGATATCAAAAACAAATATGGAGCATATACATGGCGTGGAATCAGCCCGGTAATAACGGACAGGACCGCGACCCGTGGGGAAGCAGCAATAACCAAGGCGGCAACTCTGGGGGAAATGGCAACAAAGGTGGTCGCGAGCAGGGACCTCCCGATCTGGATGATATCTTCCGTAAGCTAAGTAAAAAACTTGGCGGCCTGGGTGGCGGAAAAGGTGGACTGGGCGGCGGTAGCGGCTCGCAGGGACCTCGTGGACCAATGGGCGGGCGTATCGTCGGCATCGTTGCCGCCGCTGCGGTGATTATCTGGGCAGCCAGCGGTTTCTATACCATTAAAGAAGCTGAACGTGGCGTCGTCACTCGCTTTGGTAAATTTAGCCATCTGGTTGAGCCCGGCCTTAACTGGAAACCTACCTTCATTGATAACGTCCAGGCGGTTAACGTTGAGTCGGTTCGTGAACTGGCGGCTTCCGGCGTCATGCTGACGTCTGACGAAAACGTCGTGCGCGTAGAGATGAACGTTCAGTACCGCGTGACCGATCCGGAACGCTATCTGTTTAGCGTCACCAGCGCGGATGACAGCCTGCGTCAGGCCACCGACAGCGCCCTGCGCGGCGTTATCGGTAAATACACGATGGACCGTATTCTGACAGAAGGACGTACCGTCATTCGTAGCGATACCCAGCGCGAGCTGGAAGAGACTATTCGTCCTTACAACATGGGTATTACCCTGCTGGACGTCAACTTCCAGACAGCGCGTCCGCCGGAAGAAGTGAAGGCCGCATTTGATGATGCTATTGCCGCGCGTGAAAACGAACAGCAGTACATTCGTGAAGCCGAAGCTTATACCAACGAAGTTCAGCCGCGCGCTAACGGTCAGGCGCAGCGTATCCTGGAAGAGGCCCGCGCCTACAAGACCCAGACCGTTCTTGAAGCTCAGGGTGAGGTTGCTCGCTTTGCGAAGATCCTGCCTGAATATAAAGCAGCTCCGGAAATTACCCGCGAGCGTCTGTATATCGAAACCATGGAAAAAGTGCTGAGCCATACTCGCAAAGTGCTGGTTAACGATAAGGGGAGCAACCTGATGGTTCTGCCTCTTGATCAGATGCTGAAGGGCGCTGGCGCGCCGGCGGCAAAGAGCAATAGCAGTAGCGCAAGCGATCTGCTGCGTCTGCCGCCTGCATCCAGCTCAAGCAACGCCAGTAATACTTCTACCTCTACGGGAGGCACCATTATGGACCAACGCCGCGCTAACGCGCAGCGTAACGACTACCAGCGTCAGGGGGAATAACGATGCGTAAATCTGTTATCGCGATAATTGTCATCGTGCTGGTAGTGCTCTACATGTCCATCTTTGTGGTCAAAGAGGGCGAGCGCGGTATTACGCTGCGTTTTGGTAAAGTTCTGCGCGACGATGAAAATAAACCTCTGGTTTATGCGCCGGGTCTGCACTTCAAGATTCCGTTTATCGAATCCGTGAAGATGCTTGATGCGCGTATCCAGACCATGGACAACCAGGCCGATCGCTTTGTGACCAAAGAGAAGAAAGACCTGATCGTTGACTCCTACATCAAGTGGCGTATCAGCGATTTTAGCCGCTACTACCTGGCTACCGGCGGTGGTGACGTTTCCCAGGCCGAAGTCCTGCTGAAGCGTAAGTTCTCTGACCGTTTGCGTTCTGAAATTGGTCGTCTGGACGTTAAAGATATTGTTACTGACTCCCGCGGTCGTTTGACCCTCGAAGTCCGTGATGCGCTGAACTCCGGTTCTGCCGGGACAGAAGATGAAGTGACGACTCCGGCAGCCGATGATGCTATCGCTAAAGCGGCGGAACGCGTAGAAGCTGAAACTAACGGTAAGGTTCAGGTGATCAACCCGAACAGTATGGCGGCGCTGGGTATTGAAGTCGTTGACGTACGTATCAAGCAGATCAACCTGCCGGCTGAAGTGTCTGAAGCGATCTACAACCGTATGCGCGCCGAGCGTGAAGCTGTAGCCCGTCGTCACCGTTCTCAGGGTCAGGAAGAAGCTGAAAAACTGCGTGCGACCGCGGATTATGAAGTGACCAAAACGCTGGCGGAAGCTGAGCGTCAGGGACGTATCCTGCGCGGTGAAGGTGATGCTGAATCGGCGAAACTGTTTGCTGACGCATTCAGCCAGGATCCGGGTTTCTACGCCTTTATCCGTAGCCTGCGAGCTTACGAGAGCAGCTTCCAGGGCAACCAGGATGTAATGGTCCTGAGCCCGGACAGCGATTTCTTCCGCTACATGAAATCACCAACGGCAACGAATCGCTAATCACTGATGATATAAGTAAAAAGGCGCCTTTAAGGCGCCTTTTTTTACAGCGAAGCGGTATTAGTTACCGAGAAGCCTATTCAGCAGACCACCGATAACCGGTACGCTTGCCAGAGTTCCTTCGATAGCCCCACCGATGGTTGAACCAATAGTTTTCCCTATCTGCTCCCCTAGTCCCGGGGCGATAGTTGAAAGGTTAACTGTACCAATAATAGGTAAATCAATGCTCAGAGCGCTGCCCAGAGACCATACGGCAGAGCCTGCTTTACTTCCCAGTGATGCGAATCCATCTTGCAGCCAGCCTGCACCGCTTACGGCATCAATTTCAATTGCGGTTAACTCTCTCATCATAATCCTCCTGATTATTTTATGCTCGTATCTAAAACTGATACGCGGTGGCATAGTTGCAATTTAAAAAAACACATTCAATACAATGAATTATGAATTTTGTTTCATAAAATCAGTTCATAATGATGCTGAAATACCAGACAATATGAAGTAAGGGCAAACCTCATGCTAATAAGCGACAGTCGCTCTACTGGGTAGCGTTTAAATAAAGGTGAATAATGAACTCAACAATCTGGCTGGCACTGGCGCTGGTTTTAGTACTTGAAGGACTTGGGCCGCTGCTTTATCCACGCGCGTGGCGTCGTATGGTCGCCACTATGAGCCAACTGCCGGATAATTTATTGCGTCGGTTTGGTGGGGGTCTTGTGGTTGCCGGCATCGTCATCTACTACATGTTGAGGAAAACGATTGGCTGAGCATTAAGTAGACTAATTTGCCGCGTTTTGAGTGCAAAAAGTGCTGTAACTCTGAAAAAGCGATGGTAGAATCCATTTTTAAGCAAACGGTGATTTTGAAAAATGGGTAACAACGTCGTCGTACTGGGCACCCAATGGGGTGACGAAGGTAAAGGGAAGATCGTCGATCTCCTGACTGAACGGGCTAAATATGTTGTGCGCTATCAGGGCGGTCACAACGCAGGCCATACTCTCGTAATCAACGGTGAAAAAACCGTCCTCCATCTTATTCCATCAGGTATTCTTCGCGAGAATGTCATCAGCATCATCGGTAACGGTGTTGTGCTGTCTCCGGCTGCGCTGATGAAAGAGATGAAAGGTCTGGAAGACCGTGGTATCCCTGTACGCGAGCGTCTGCTGCTTTCTGAAGCTTGCCCGCTTATCCTCGACTATCACGTTGCACTGGATGTCGCGCGTGAGAAAGCGCGCGGCGCGAAAGCTATCGGTACAACCGGTCGCGGGATTGGCCCGGCTTACGAAGATAAAGTCGCTCGCCGTGGTCTGCGCGTTGGCGATCTATTTGATAAAGCCACTTTTGCCGACAAACTGAAAGAAGTGATGGAATATCACAACTTCCAGCTGGTGAATTTCTATAAAGCTGAAGCGGTTGATTACCAAAAAGTTCTGGATGATGTGATGGCGATTGCCGACATCCTGACCTCTATGGTCGTTGATGTTTCAGACCTTCTGGATCAGGCACGCAAGCGCGGCGACTTCGTGATGTTTGAAGGCGCGCAGGGCACGCTGCTGGATATCGACCACGGTACCTATCCATACGTAACTTCCTCCAATACCACCGCGGGTGGCGTGGCGACCGGCTCTGGCCTGGGCCCGCGTTATGTGGATTACGTTCTGGGTATCATCAAAGCTTACTCTACTCGCGTAGGTGCAGGTCCGTTCCCGACCGAGCTGTTTGATGAAACCGGCGAGTTCCTGTGCAAACAGGGTAACGAGTTTGGCGCTACTACCGGCCGCCGCCGTCGTACCGGCTGGCTGGATGCCGTAGCGGTACGCCGCGCGGTGCAGATCAACTCCCTGTCCGGCTTCTGCCTGACTAAGCTGGACGTCCTGGACGGCCTGAAAGAAGTGAAAATCTGCGTTGCCTACCGTATGCCGGATGGCCGCGAAGTGACCACTACTCCGCTGGCTGCTGACAACTGGGAAGGCATTGAGCCGATTTATGAAACCATGCCGGGCTGGTCTGAAACCACCTTCGGTGTGAAAGAGCGCAGCGGTCTGCCGCAGGCAGCGCTGAACTACATCGCACGTATCGAAGAGCTCACTGGCGTACCGGTTGATATTATCTCTACCGGTCCTGACCGTACCGAGACGATGATTTTGCGCGATCCGTTCGACGCATAATGATCTCCAGGGGCGCCGTTCAGGCGCCTCTTGTTTTTCCGCCTCATTTAAATAAATTAGCGGCCTGAGCGCTGGCTGGTTTATCATCAATAGTAATTACGTCTACCGACACACTCTGTTTTTCATTTCCCTGAGGTTGATTGTGCAGTTAACGAGTTTTACGGATTACGGATTACGCGCGCTGATTTATATGGCGTCGCTGCCGGATGGAAGAATGACCAGCATCTCCGAAGTGACGGAGGTTTACGGCGTTTCCCGTAATCATATGGTTAAAATAATCAATCAGCTAAGCCGCCTGGGGTACGTGACGGCAGTACGGGGAAAAAACGGGGGGATCCGTCTTGGTAAACCGGCAAATATGATTCGTGTGAGCGATGTAGTTCGCGATCTGGAGCCGCTTTCTTTAGTCAATTGTAGCAGCGAATTTTGCCATATTACGCCCGCCTGTCGTCTGAAACAGGCGCTTGCTGAAGCCGCGCAAAGTTTTCTCAAGGAACTAGATAACTACACGCTGGCCGATTTGGTTGAAAAGAATCAACCGCTTTATAAATTATTACTGGTGGAGTGACGTAAACTTCACTGGAGATGACAACGGAGGAACCGACATGTCACAAGATCCTTTCCTGGACCGCGAATCTGAAAAATACGCTAATCCAATCCCGAGCCGGGAATTTATCCTCGATCATTTAGCAAAACGCGAAAAACCGGCTAGCCGAGAAGAGCTGGCAATTGAGCTGAATATTGAAGGCGAAGAACAACAAGAAGCGTTGCGCCGCCGACTGCGCGCAATGGAACGCGATGGTCAGCTGGTCTTTACGCGTCGTCAGTGCTATGCGCTGCCTGAGCGTCTTGACCTGCTGAAAGGCACCGTTATTGGCCATCGTGACGGTTATGGCTTTCTGCGCGTTGAAGGCCGTAAAGATGATCTCTATTTATCGTCTGAGCAGATGAAGACCTGCATTCATGGCGATCAGGTACTGGCGCAGCCGCTGGGCGCCGATCGTAAAGGTCGTCGGGAAGCGCGAATTGTCCGCGTGCTGGTGCCAAAAACGGGCCAGATTGTGGGCCGTTACTTTACCGATGCGGGCGTGGGCTTCGTCGTGCCGGACGATAGCCGCCTGAGCTTCGATATCCTGATTCCCCCGGAAGAGATCATGGGAGCGAGGATGGGCTTTGTTGTGGTGGTTGAACTCACGCAGCGCCCAACCCGTCGCACTAAAGCGGTTGGTAAAATCGTTGAGGTGCTCGGCGATAACATGGGTACCGGTATGGCGGTCGATATGGCCCTGCGCACCCATGAAATCCCTTACGTCTGGCCGCCTGCAGTAGAAAAACAGGTTGCAGGCTTGAAAGAGCAGGTACCGGAAGAAGCGAAGGCAGGGCGCGTTGATTTACGCAATCTGCCGCTGGTCACTATTGATGGCGAAGATGCCCGCGACTTTGATGACGCAGTGTACTGCGAGAAGAAACGCGGCGGCGGCTGGCGTCTGTGGGTAGCGATTGCCGATGTCAGCTACTACGTGCGTCCTGGCACACCGCTGGACGGTGAAGCGCGCAGCCGCGGTACTTCGGTCTACTTCCCGTCACAGGTGGTTCCGATGCTGCCTGAGGTGCTCTCGAACGGGCTGTGCTCGTTGAATCCTCAGGTTGACAGGCTCTGTATGGTCTGCGAAATGACCATTTCGGCTAAGGGGCGACTGACCGGCTTCAAATTCTACGAAGCGGTGATGAGTTCTCATGCCCGTCTGACCTATACCAAAGTCTGGCATATGCTGCAGGGCGATCAGGATCTGCGCGAGCAGTACGCGCCGCTGGTGAAGCATATTGAAGAGCTACATAACCTCTACAAAGTGCTGGACGGCGCTCGTGAAGAGCGTGGCGGTATCTCATTTGAGAGTGAAGAAGCTAAATTCATCTTCAACGCGGAACGTCGTATTGAACGCATCGAGCAGACTCAGCGCAACGACGCGCATAAGCTGATTGAAGAGAGCATGATTCTGGCGAACATTTCCGCGGCGCGCTTCGTTGAGAAGGCCGAGGAACCCGCGCTATTCCGTATCCATGACAAACCAAGTACCGAAGCCATTACCGCATTTCGTTCGGTTCTTGCGGAGCTTGGGCTCGAGCTGCCGGGCGGTAACAAACCGGAACCGCGCGACTATGCGGAACTACTGACGTCTATCGCTGATCGTCCGGATGCGGAGATGCTGCAAACCATGCTGCTACGCTCGATGAAACAGGCGGTATACGACCCGGAAAACCGCGGCCACTTTGGCCTGGCGCTACAGTCTTATGCCCACTTCACTTCGCCGATTCGTCGTTACCCTGACCTGTCGCTGCATCGCGCGATCAAATATTTACTGGCGAAAGAGCAGGGGCATAAAGGCAATAGCACCGAGACCGGCGGCTGGCACTACAGTATGGATGAGATGCTGCAGCTGGGGGCGCATTGTTCAATGACCGAGCGCCGCGCTGATGAAGCGACCCGCGACGTATCGGACTGGCTGAAGTGTGATTTCATGTTGGATCAGGTTGGTAACGTCTTTAAAGGCGTGATTGCCAGCGTGACCGGCTTTGGTTTCTTCGTCCGTCTCGATGAACTGTTTATTGATGGTCTGGTTCACGTCTCTTCGCTTGATAACGACTACTACCGTTTCGACCAGGTAGGACAGCGTCTGATCGGTGAATCCGGCGGCCAGACTTATCGTCTGGGCGATCGCGTAGAAGTGCGCGTGGAAGCGGTCAATATGGACGAGCGTAAAATTGATTTCTCGCTTATCTCCAGCGAGCGCGCACCGCGCAACGTCGGTAAGACCGAGCGTGAAAAGGCGAAGAAAGGTGCTGGCGGTAAATCTTCCGGACGTCGCCGCCAGGCCGGTAAGCAGGTAAACTTCGAGCCAGATAGCGCATTCCGCAAACCGAAAGGAAAATCCCAGCCGAAGGCCGCTCAGCCAAAAGGCGAGAAAAAAGCGAAAAAGCCGTCGGCGAAAACGCAAAAGATAGCCGCTGCGACCAAAGCCAGGCGCGCGGCGAAAAAGAAAATAGCTGAGTAATTGGGTTCCCTTTATCCCGGCGCTCCACTACGAGATGGGGCGGGGTGAAGGGAACTGATAACAGAACCTAAAATGAGTAGATAAATGAGTGAAATGATTTACGGCATCCACGCGGTGCAGGCGCTGCTGGAGCGCGCCCCTGAGCGTTTTCAGGAAGTTTTTATTCTGAAAGGCCGCGAGGACAAGCGTCTTATGCCGCTGATCCATGCCCTCGAAGCGCAGGGAGTGGTGATCCAGGTCGCCAGCCGCCAGTTTCTTGATGAGAAAAGCGAAGGTGCCGTTCATCAGGGGATTATTGCCCGCGTGAAGCCCGGACGTCAGTATCAGGAGAACGATCTGCCGGATCTGATCGCCTCTCTCGAACAGCCATTCTTTTTGATCCTCGACGGCGTAACCGATCCGCACAACCTCGGGGCCTGTTTACGCAGCGCCGACGCCGCTGGCGTGCATGCAGTGATTGTACCCAAAGATCGCTCAGCGCAGCTGAATGCCACGGCGAAAAAGGTAGCCTGCGGCGCTGCGGAAAGCGTCCCGCTGATTCGCGTCACTAACCTGGCGCGGACCATGCGTCTGCTGCAGGAAGAGAATGTCTGGATTGTCGGTACCGCCGGTGAGGCCGACCATACCCTTTTCCAGAGTAAGATGACCGGCTCGCTGGCGCTGGTAATGGGCGCGGAAGGCGAAGGGATGCGTCGCCTGACTCGCGAACACTGCGATGAGTTGATCAGTATTCCTATGGCCGGCAGCGTGTCGTCGCTGAACGTTTCCGTCGCTACCGGGATTTGCCTGTTTGAAGCTGTACGCCAGCGCAGCTAATCTCTTTGCCTGAATAAGCCATTCTCAGGAATGGCTTATCTCCTCCCTGCCCGTTCATCCTCTCGTTCCATCTGCTGGGCTATTTCCAGGCCTCTTTCTACATAGTTTAACAACTGGCTCAAGGGCAACTCTTCCCCTTGTTCATCTCCCGTTTGTTCGATGAATTTAAGGTGTGCGCCTTGATTCTTTAATACTTTTATGAGGTTAAGAAAATTGCCGATGGGATTTTTCTCTTCGAGGATATCATCGCAGATATTGTCTTCATCAAATGAAGTGACGTACCCCGAAGTCTTCAGGTTCTGTTTGATGGCGTTAATCGCGAGATGGGGAAGATGACGGCGGATAAGCGAAATATAGTGCAGTGCGTTTTCCCGGTCTTCAATAATTAAATGAATCATGAAATTCCCTTTCTGATTGTGAGAGAACTTTATAACAGAGTTCTATGACGGAAAGTGCGTCGTTGTCCATACTTATGGATAGAGCCATTGAAGGAGGGAAACATAATGCACTGGCAAACCCATACCGTCTTTAATCAACCCACTCCGCTTTGCAACAGTAACTTGTTCCTGTCCGATACTTCTTTGCGTGAAGCCGTGGTACGTGAAGGCGCGGGCTGGGATGGCGATCTGCTGGCGAGTATTGGCCAACAGCTGGGGACTGCGGAATCGCTGGAGCTGGGCCGCCTGGCCAATAGCAACCCACCAGAATTACTACGCTACGACGCCACGGGAATGCGGCTTGATGATGTTCGTTTTCATCCCGCATGGCATTTGCTGATGCAGGGGCTATGCGCTAACCAGGTACATAACCTTGCCTGGCAGGAAGATGCCCGCGAAGGCGCTTTTGTCGCTCGCGCCGCCCGCTTTATGCTGCATGCGCAGGTCGAGGCGGGAACCCTATGCCCCACCACGATGACCTTTGCCGCTATTCCATTGCTGCAGCGTGCGTTGCCCAGGCCATTCAGCGACTGGTTATCGCCGCTATTAAGCGATCGCTACGATCCGCATTTGATCCCGGGTAACCAGAAGCGCGGACTGCTTATCGGGATGGGGATGACTGAAAAGCAGGGCGGGTCAGATGTACTGAGCAACACGACCCGTGCGGAGAAAACCAGCGAAGGCTTTTATCGTCTAATCGGACATAAATGGTTTTTTTCGGTTCCGCAGAGCGATGCTCATCTGGTGCTTGCGCAGGCACCGGCGGGTCTCTCCTGCTTTTTTGTTCCACGCCTGTTGCCGGATGGTCAGCGTAACGGCATACGTCTGGAAAGGCTAAAAGATAAACTGGGTAACCGCGCGAATGCCAGCAGCGAAGTGGAGTTTTTCAATGCTTGCGGTTGGCTGATCGGGGAAGAGGGCGATGGTGTCCGGCAAATCCTCAAAATGGGGGGCCTGACCCGTTTTGACTGCGCATTGGGTAGTCATGCGCTGATGCGCCGGGCTTATTCCGTAGCGTTGTATCATGCTCTGCAGCGTCAGGCGTTTGGCAAGAATCTGGTCGATCAGCCAATGATGCGTCAGGTGCTGGGGCAGATGGCGCTGCGGCTTGAAGGGCAAACCGCCTTTCTGTTCCGGCTGGCACGGGCCTGGGACAGGCGTGACGATGCGCAGGAAGCGCTGTGGGCAAGATTGTTCACGCCAGCGGCGAAGTTTGCCGTCTGCAAATCCGGTATCTCATTTGTCGCCGAAGCGATGGAGGTTCTCGGGGGCTCAGGCTACTGCGAAGAGAGCGAACTACCTCGTTTATATCGAGAAATGCCGGTCAACAGTATCTGGGAAGGGTCTGGCAATATTATGTGTCTGGACGTGATGCGGGTGCTGATGAAGCAACCGGCGGCGCTTGAGCTTCTGGCGGCGGAGTGCGCGGAAGTGAAAGGGCAAAATCGTCATTTCGATCGGGCCTGGCGGCAGTTGCAGCAGTGGCTACGGCGGCCTATGGAAGAGCAGGGTCGGGAGATTACCCGGCTGGTTTATATGCTGGGCGTTGGCGCACAGGTATTACGCTTTGCTTCACCGCCGTTGGCTGAGGCCTGGTGCCGGATGATGCTCGACACGCGCGGCGGTATGCGCCTGGATGAGCAGACGCTGGACGACTTACTGCTCCGGGCAATGGGGCGTGGACGCCAGGCTCCTCAGGCATAGAGGATGGCCTGTACCCGCCAGTTATCCGGCTGCTGCTCTTCATACATCTGAACGATACGATACCAGGATGCGCCTTGCTCATCGGCCTGTACGGCGATGGCATGCTCGACATCCTGCTGGCTGCCGGAGATATTGTTAACGCAAATCAGGCCAATTTCGTTCAGCCCGGTCACGCAATCGGCGCTGGCAAATTCCGCTGACTGCGCGGAAGTATTGGCCGTGACGGAAGTCAGCATCAGGCCGGGTAGGGTAAAAGTTCGTTTCATCGTCAGCTCCATTTCACATAGTCCCGAGGGCAGTCCATTGCAAAACGTCCTGCCAGACAATAGCTGGCCGAACGTTATTATGCACAGGAGAACGTGAATGGACGCAAAGCAACGTAAAGCTGGCTTAAATATTAACCGCTATTTACGGTACAAAATTGCCTGCGAATACCACTGGCCGGGAACCATGGTGTCATCAATCATTATGATGACGTAGTAGTCCGCTTTAGCCGCCGTGGCTTTCGCTTTTAGCGCAGCCTCGACATCCATCGGCGAGCCGTACTTGAGTACGCTCACCGTGCCAATCTTCTGCAGACCCGTCGCCTGATTACGCTGGATCTCCTGCGGATAGCCGGTTGCTGGCGGTGGCGCCTTTGGCGTTCCCTGTAGGGCGCTACAGCCGGTTAAAGCGATAGCCAGTAGCCATGGTGTAAACCTGCGCATAACCATATCTCGTTTCCTGATAGCCATAGTGTAGTGGTAGCCTGAAGGTCATTTCCGGGGAATGTTCCCAAATTGTTATCCCGTACGCGATTTTCGAATGAAAATATCGTGAAAGCGTAATCTGGTTCTCAAGATTAGGAATCATGTGCGAACGAGCAACTTGAGTAATAACATTACACCACACCACTATAGAAAAAGGAGACGGTAAATGATTGCACTTGAAATGCGCAGCCTTGCGGGTGGAGAAGTTCTTCATGCGTATCCACAGGGCGCAGCGGATTCTCCGTTGCCTTGTATCGTCTTTTATCATGGCTTTACCTCCTCTAAGCTGGTCTACAGCTATTTTGCTGTCGCCCTGGCAGAGGCGGGCTTTCGCGTCATTATGCCTGACGCGGCGGAACACGGTGCGCGCTACCATGGAGATGAACAGGGGCGGATGCAGCGCTTCTGGCCGATTCTGCTGCAGAACTTTGTTGAATTCCCGGCGCTACAAGAGGCGATTCGGTCTCAAGGATGGCTTGCTGACGACAGGCTGGCGGTAGCCGGGGCGTCGATGGGCGGGATGACGGCGCTGGGGATTATGACCCATCATCCGGAACTGAAAAGCGTCGCCTGTCTGATGGGGTCGGGCTATTTCACCACGCTCTCGCAGACGCTTTTCCCTTCCCCGGCGTTTGGTACAGAACGGTTAGCGGAGTGGGATGTTAGCCAGCAGCTGGTAACGCTTGCCGGCCGGCCGCTGCTGCTGTGGCACGGCGAAGAGGATGATGTTGTGCCGCCTGGTGAGACTTTCCGCCTGCAGCAGGCGCTGCAGCAAAACGAACTGGCCGACAGTTTGACCTGTATCTGGCAGAGGGGCGTCCGTCACCGCATTACGCCAGAGGCGTTAGCGGCAACGGTTGAGTTTTTTCAACGTCATCTCTAAACGCGAATCACCTGAACGCCCTGATCCTCAAGCTGCTTGAGAATCGCGGCATCCGCCTGCTTTCCGGTAATCACCAGGTCGATTTGCCCGGCCTGGCTGAACAGCATCCCGGCGCGTTCGCCCACTTTGCTGCTATCGACCAGCACCGCGAGTTTACCGACGACGTTAAGCATTTTTTGTTCCGCCATCGCCGTAAGCATATCGGTTTTATACAACCCTTCGGCGGTCAGCCCTTTACCGCTGGTGAACATCCAGTGCCCGGCGTAGAGGCTGTTTTCGCTCCCCTGCGGGCTCAGGGTAATGGAGTGGCTGCGGTTATACTGCCCGCCCATAATGATGACGCTGTCATGTTCCTGATCGATAAGGTAATTCGCCAGCGGCAGATAGTTGGTAATGATTTGCACCGGCTTCCCGCACAGCTCCTGGCCAAGCAGGAAAGCTGTAGAACCGCAGTTGATGACGATGCTTTCACCTGGGTTCACCAGCTGCGAAGCGGCGCGCGCAATCCGCACCTTCTCATCGTGGTTTTGCGCCTGATGGATGTTCATTGGCGACCAGCGCGGGCGCTGCTCGCTGACGGCTTCTGCGCCGTTGCGGACTTTTTTAAGTTTGCCGCTCTCGTCGAGTTTGTTGATATCGCGTCGGGCCGTCGCCGGAGAAATTCCCAGTCGGGAAATCACCTGCTCCACGGTGACAAATCCCGTTTGTGCCAGCAAATCGAGTAAAATTTGATGTCTTTGCGCTTCCGTCATGAGCAAATCCGATTAAAAGTGATAAGCAAAGATGATATTTGAAATCAGGTGAAAATACTAATGCTGGCGGGGATAATTTCCGGCGGGCAGTCAACTTACCGACCGCCGGAGAAGCCTTACAGGAAAGATTTGAAGGGCAGATCCGGCTCTAGGGTAAAGCAGTCGTCGAATCCGCGTGGATAATGATATTCGAAGTTGTCTTTATCCAGCGGCCAGGTGAATTTCCCGCCGACCTGCCAGATAAAAGGCTTAAAGCCGTACTTAAGGCGATCTTTTTTCATCTCCCACAGAACGCGGATCTCCTGCGGGTCAGCCTGGAAATTGGACCAGATATCGTGGTGGAACGGGATCACCACTTGAGTATTCAGCGACTCGGCCATGCGCAGGATATCAGCGCTGGTCATTTTGTCGGTGATACCGCGCGGATTTTCGCCATAGGAACCCAGAGCCACGTCGATCTGGTGTTCGTTGCCGTGCTTCGCGTAATAGTTGGAGTAGTGCGAATCGCCGCTGTGGTACAGGTTGCCGCCCGGCGTTTTGAACAGGTAGTTCACCGCGCGCTGATCCATTCCGTCCGGCAGGACGCCTGCCGCTTTTTGATCCGCGGGTAAGGTAATTAGCGCGGTACGGTCAAAAGCGTCGAGCGCGTGGATTTCAACATCTTTGATTTTGACCACATCCCCCGGTTTCATCACGATGCAACGTTCTTTCGGCACACCCCAGCCAATCCACAGGTCGACGCAGGTCTGCGGGCCGATAAACGGTACGTCATCGGCGCAGTTTTGCATGACTGCGGCAGCCACGTTCACATCAATATGATCGTTATGATCGTGGGTAGACAGCACGGCATCGATCTGGCGAATAGCGAATGGATCGAGGACAAAAGGGGTGGTGCGCAGGTTTGGCTGGAACTTCTTCACGCCCGCCATACGCTGCATCTGGTGGCCGGTTTTCATCAGCGGGTTGCCGTGGCTTTGTTTACCGGTTCCGCACCAAAAATCGACGCAGATATTGGCTCCGCCTTCGGATTTTAGCCAGATGCCCGTGCAACCCAACCACCACATAGCAAAGGTGCCCGGCGCAACCTGCTCTTGTTCAATTTCTTCGTTAAGCCAGCTACCCCACTCTGGAAAAGTGTTCAGGATCCATGATTCGCGGGTGATGGTTTGTACTTTACTCATTTATTTTTCCCTCACATATTATCAAAATAAATCACAGTTTGATTTGTTTTGACGAATACTGGCACCGTTTGTTCAGGATTGCAATCCTGAAATTTGCCCTTCATGAGAGGAATCGCGGAGGGTAAAAAGAGGAGGATGCTGAGTTTATGAGAACGGTATGATTTTATTTTATTGATTTAAATATATTATTTTTTATCATCTAGAAATGAGAATTAATACGATGACGAATTGTGTGATTATTTGCGGCGTGCGTCACATTTAATCAAATACAATCTTGTTGTGATTATTTTTGATTATTAGAGTGATCGAAAAACAAATCCTGGGCGTAGCGTGCGTTCAGAGCATCCACCTTCTGGAGTGTGTTATGGAGATTCTCTACCACATCTTTACCGTATTCTTTAACCAGGTAATGACCAACGCCCCGCTGCTGCTGGGTATTGTGACCTGCCTTGGCTATATCCTGCTGCGCAAAAGCGCCAGCGTTATTGTTAAAGGGACGATTAAAACCATTATCGGTTTTATGCTGTTGCAGGCCGGATCCGGCATTCTGACCAGCACCTTTAAACCGGTGGTGGCGAAAATGTCGGAAGTTTACGGCATCAACGGCGCGATCTCCGATACCTACGCGTCGATGATGGCAACGATCGAACGCATGGGCGACGCCTACAGCTGGGTGGGCTATGCCGTGCTGCTGGCCCTGGCGCTGAATATCTGTTACGTCCTGCTGCGGCGCATCACCGGTATTCGCACCATCATGCTTACCGGGCACATTATGTTCCAGCAGGCAGGGCTGATTGCCGTCTCTTTTTATATCTTCGGCTACCCGATGTGGACGACCATTATCTGTACGGCGGTGCTGGTTTCGCTCTACTGGGGCATTACTTCTAACATGATGTACAAGCCAACCCAGGAAGTGACCGACGGCTGCGGCTTCTCCATCGGACACCAACAGCAGTTCGCCTCATGGATCGCTTACAAGGTCGCACCGTATCTGGGGAAAAAAGAGGAAAGCGTTGAAGAGCTTAAGCTGCCGGGCTGGCTGAATATCTTTCACGACAACATCGTCTCCACGGCGATAGTCATGACCATTTTCTTCGGCGCGATCCTGCTCTCCTTCGGCATTGATACCGTACAGGCGATGGCGGGCAATACCCACTGGACGGTGTATATCCTGCAAACGGGTTTCTCGTTCGCCGTCGCTATTTTTATTATCACCCAGGGCGTGCGCATGTTCGTCGCCGAGCTCTCTGAAGCGTTCAACGGTATTTCCCAGCGTCTGATTCCCGGTGCCGTGCTGGCTATTGACTGCGCGGCGATTTATAGCTTTGCGCCAAATGCGGTGGTCTGGGGCTTTATGTGGGGCACCATCGGCCAGCTGATCGCCGTCGGTATCCTGGTGGGCTGCGGCTCTTCCATCCTGATTATTCCGGGCTTTATCCCGATGTTCTTCTCTAACGCCACCATCGGCGTCTTTGCTAACCATTTTGGCGGCTGGCGCGCGGCGCTGAAGATTTGTCTGGTGATGGGAATGATTGAAATCTTTGGCTGCGTCTGGGCGGTGAAACTGACCGGCATGAGCGCCTGGATGGGCATGGCGGACTGGTCAATTCTGGCGCCGCCGATGATGCAGGGCTTTGCCTCCATCGGTATCGCATTTATGGCCGTCATTATCATTATCGCACTGGCTTATATGTTCTTCGCAGGGCGCGCGCTGCGTGCTGAAGAGGACGCGGAAAAACAACTGGCAGATGCTTCTGCTCAATAAGGAGTTTTGACTATGACCGTACGTATTCTGGCTGTATGTGGCAACGGGCAAGGAAGTTCCATGATTATGAAGATGAAAGTGGACCAGTTTTTGACCCAGTCAAATATCGATCACACGGTGAACAGCTGCGCGGTAGGGGAATATAAAAGCGAACTGAACGGCGCGGATATCATCATCGCCTCCACCCATATCGCCGGTGAGATTAGCGTCTCTGGCAACAAATACGTGGTTGGCGTGCGCAACATGCTCTCGCCTGCGGATTTTGGCCCAAAACTGCTGGAAGTGATTAAAGCGCACTTTCCGCAGGATGTGAAATAAGGGCGCCAAATGAAACTACGTGATTCGCTGGTGGAGAATAACTCCATCCTGTTACAGGCCGATGCCAGCACCTGGCAGGAAGCCGTCAAGCTGAGCGTCGACCTGCTGGTGAAAGCCGATGTGGTAGAGCCGCGCTACTACCAGGCCATTCTGGATGGCGTAGCTCAGCACGGCCCTTATTTTGTGATAGCTCCCGGCCTGGCGATGCCGCACGGACGTCCGGAAGAGGGCGTCAAGAAAACCGGCTTTGCGCTGGTCATGCTGAAAACGCCGCTGGTGTTCAATCATGAAGATAACGACCCGGTGGATATCCTGATCACCATGGCGGCCGTCGATGCCAATACCCATCAGGAAGTGGGCATCATGCAGATCGTCAATCTGTTTGAAGATGAAGCCAATTTCGACCGTTTACGCGCCTGCCGTACCGCGCAGGAAGTGCTGGATTTAATTGATAACGCCACGGCAGCGGCCGTTTAAAAGGAATAGCAAAATGTCATTACCAATGTTGCAGGTTGCGCTCGATAACCAATCCATGTCTTCCGCATATGAAACGACACGTCTTATAGCTGATGAAGTGGACATTATTGAAGTCGGTACCATTCTTTGCGTTGCCGAAGGCGTACGCGCCGTTCGTGACCTGAAAGCGCTCTATCCCAATAAAATCGTGCTCGCGGACGCCAAAATCGCCGATGCCGGTAAAATTCTCTCGCGCATGTGCTTTGAAGCCAATGCCGATTGGGTCACCGTCATCTGCTGTGCGGATATCAACACCACTAAAGGCGCGCTGGAAGTCGCGAAAGAGTTTAACGGCGACGTACAGATCGAACTGACCGGCTACTGGACCTGGGAGCTGGCGCAGGAGTGGCGCGAAGCAGGCATTCAGCAGGTGGTTTACCACCGCAGCCGCGATGCGCAGGCGGCAGGTGTAGCCTGGGGGGAGGCGGATATCAGCGCTATCAAACGCCTGTCGGATATGGGCTTTAAAGTCACCGTCACCGGAGGGCTGGCGCTGGAGGATCTACCGCTGTTTAAAGGAATTCCTGTTCACGTCTTTATTGCCGGTCGTAGCATTCGCGATGCGGCTTCGCCGGTAGAAGCCGCACGACAGTTTAAACGTTCTATCGCCCAGCTGTGGGGTTAAGGAGCGGCTATGCTGTCGAAAAAAATACCGCTCGGTATTTATGAAAAAGCGCTCCCGGCCGGGGAGGGCTGGCTGGAACGGCTGAGGCTGGCAAAAGAGCTTGGTTTTGATTTCGTCGAAATGTCGGTGGATGAAACCGATGCTCGCCTGGCGCGGCTTGACTGGAGCCGCGAGCAGCGTCTCGCGCTGGTCAACGCGATTGCCGAAACCGGCGTACGCGTCCCCTCTATGTGCCTGAGCGCTCACCGGCGTTTTCCGCTCGGTAGCGAAGACGACGCGGTACGGGCGCAGGGGCTGGAGATTATGCGTAAAGCGATCCAGCTGGCGCAGGACGTGGGGATTCGCGTGATCCAGCTGGCGGGTTATGACGTTTACTACCAGGAAGCGAATAACGAGACCCGCCGTCGTTTCCGCGACGGGCTAAAAGAGAGCGTCGAAATGGCGAGCCGCGCGCAGGTGACGCTGGCGATGGAAATCATGGATTACCCGCTGATGAACTCGATCAGTAAGGCCCTGGGCTACGCCCATTACCTGAATAACCCGTGGTTCCAGCTCTACCCGGATATCGGCAACCTGTCCGCATGGGATAACGATGTGCAGATGGAGCTACAGGCCGGGACGGGGCATATCGTGGCGGTGCACGTTAAAGATACCAAACCCGGCGTGTTTAAAAACGTGCCGTTCGGCGAAGGGGTCGTTGACTTTGAACGCTGTTTCGCGACGCTTAAACAAACCGGCTATTGCGGGCCATACCTGATCGAGATGTGGAACGAAACGACTGACGATCCGGCCGCTGAAGTAGCAAAAGCGCGCGATTGGGTGAAGGCGCGGATGGCCAGTGCCGGTCTGGTGGAGGCAGCATGATGCAAACGCTCAAACAGCAGGTTTTTGACGCCAATATGGATCTGCCGCGCTACGGCCTGGTCACTTTTACCTGGGGCAACGTCAGCGCTATCGACCGCGAACGCGGGCTGGTGGCGATTAAACCCAGCGGCGTCGCCTACGAGGCTATGCAGGCGAATGATATGGTGGTCGTGGATCTGGAGGGGAACGTGGTGGAAGGGCGGTATCGTCCCTCTTCCGATACCGCTACGCATCTGGCGCTGTATCGTCGCTATCCGAGCCTCGGCGGCGTGGTGCATACCCACTCGACGCATGCGACGGCCTGGGCACAGGCGGGGCTGGCCATTCCCGCGCTGGGAACGACCCATGCGGATTACTTCTTCGGCGATATTCCCTGCACCCGGGCGTTAAGCGCCGGGGAGGTTGCAGAGGCTTATGAACTGAATACCGGGAACGTGATTATCGAAACCCTGGGGGAAGTCGAGCCGCTGCATACGCCTGGTATCGTGGTGTATCAGCATGGGCCTTTTGCCTGGGGCAAAGACGCGCACGATGCGGTACATAATGCTGTAGTGATGGAAGAGGTGGCGCGGATGGCGTGGATTGCGCGCGGTATCAATCCGCAGCTGAAGCCTATCGATAGCTGGCTGATGGATAAACATTTTATGCGCAAGCATGGGCCAGATGCTTACTACGGTCAAAAGTGAAATATGCGCTCCGGAGCATTTCATCTTTATGATGAATCAACCGGTCTGCTCCGGAGCCATTTTTAGTTTTGCTGATAAGCCGATGGCATACAGCGCATGCCAATCAGGGTCAGGACGCAAATTATCGCCCCGGCGTAAAACGTCGAGGCGGCCCCTAACGTTTCCCACAGCACGCCCGCACCGGCGCTGGCCAGCAGCAGCGCGACGCCGCTCATCAGGTTGAACATCCCGAACGCTGTTCCGCGCAGTTCAGGCGGGGCGGTATGCGCCACCATCGCCGCCAGCAGACCCTGCGTCATGCCCATATGGATCCCCCATAGCGCGACGCCAGCTAAAAGCGTGCTCCAGTGGCTGCTTAACGCCAGCACGATATCAGCGGCGATCAGCACCAGCAGGCCCCACTGCAGCATTTTGCTGTGGCTCATGCTGTCCGATAATTTCCCGAACGGATAGGCGGTCAGGCTGTAGACCAGGTTCATGGCGACCATCACCAGCGGGATGGCGAACAGCGGGATCGCCATCTGCTGGGCGCGCAGCACCAGAAAGGCTTCGCTGAAGCGGGCGAGGGTAAAAATTGAGCCGATAGCCACCACCCACCAGTAGGCGGCAGAGAGTTTTTTTAGATTCTCGCGACGCAGTGGGTTGGTGCGTTTATGGGCGACTGGCGTTTTAGGCTCCTTTAGTCCAAAGCCCAATAACGCGATAGAGAGGACGGCGGGGATTGTCGCGACCCAGAAAATCGACTGGAAATCGTTATCCCAGAGAAACATCAGCGCGACGGCAAGCAGCGGCCCGAGAAAAGCGCCAATGGTATCCAGCGCCTGGCGCAGCCCGTACGCGGCCCCGCGAATCTCCGGCGGGGTAACGTCGGCGACCAGCGCATCTCTGGGCGCGCCGCGTATTCCTTTGCCAACGCGGTCGATCATCCGGGCGCTGAAGACCATGCCGGAAGTGGGGGCGATGGCGAACAGAGGCTTGCTCAGCGCGCCCAGGCCATAGCCGAGTAGCGCGAGCCCTTTGCGTTTACCCACGTAATCGCTGATGACGCCGGAAAACACTTTTAGCATCAGCGCGGTAGCTTCCGCGACGCCCTCGATAATGCCGATAATAATCACGCTAGCCCCCAGCGTGGTGGCCATAAATAAAGGGAGCAGGCTGTGGATCATTTCTGAAGAAACATCCATCAGCAGGCTAACGCCGCCAAGAACCCAAACTCCCCTTGGGATACGGCTTAGCGTGGCAAAACGCGGAACCATAAATCACTCCGGATAATCATGCAGTTAAAGAGAGATTAAATCAGGTTACGCGGGAGCTGATAAGTCATAAAGAAAAATAATTCTCAATTGCATTCAGGGATGCAGCGCGGGTTTCATACCCGAGGTCTGCAGGCGCCTGACTCTGTCAGGACATTCCCGCGCTGCCTTCCCCCGGCTAGCGGGAGAAGGCAGTGAGGAAGGAGATTAGCGGTAAATCGCGGCGCTGGCGTGAATCAGGCCGTCGCTTCCTGGTTCATGAATGAGGATTGGCTGGAAGTATTTTGCTCCCTGAGCATCGCTCTGCTGGCTCAGCGCCTGGTCGGCTTCCTGCTCGGTGGCGATGTTGTGGTTGATATAGATAACGCCAAGGCTCTGCACATCGTCCATGTTGCGGGCCTGGCGGGCATCGATTTTAATAGCAGCCAACGCGTTGGCGCTCAACAAAAATGCTGCCATTATGGTTATGAGGATGTATTTCATCATCTACGCCCCTTAGTACAATCCTGACGTTAACCCGCTCCCTGGATATGGATCACTTCTGATCTAAGTGTAATCGCAGCCTCACTGGCATATGGCGACCATTTCTGATGCAGTTGTTCAAAAAATTGTCGCTTCCGTTGTTGATTAATTTTAAATCACTGGCTTAGGGTGGCTTTGCGCTTAGTGCGAATTATTTGCACAATCCCCTTGTCTTAAACCACACCCGCACGTATTATGACGCGTCAATTTTTCAGCCGCCCTTTAACACGTTCCTTGCCTCCATGGGCCGCGGCTGACCCAGACAGGAGGCTGAATAATCCGTAAGGAGCAATTCGATGCGTCATTACGAAATCGTTTTTATGGTCCATCCTGACCAGAGCGAACAGGTTCCGGGTATGATCGAACGTTACACTGGTGCAATTACTGCAGCAGCAGGTACGATCCACCGTCTGGAAGACTGGGGCCGCCGTCAGCTGGCTTATCCGATCAACAAACTGCACAAAGCTCACTACGTTCTGCTGAACGTTGAAGCTCCGCAGGAAGCGATCGATGAGCTGGAAACTAACTTCCGCTTCAACGACGCCGTTATCCGCAGCATGGTAATGCGTACTAAGAACGCTGTTACCGAAGCATCTCCGATGGTTAAAGCGAAAGACGAGCGCCGTGAGCGTCGCGAAGATTTCGCCAACGAAACCGCAGATGATTCTGAAGCTGGGGATTCTGAAGAGTAATCCTGATGACCAATCGTCTGGAGCTGTCCGGCATTGTATGCAGGACTCCACTTCGTAAGGTCAGCCCGTCAGGAATTCCACACTGCCAGTTCGTGCTTGAGCATCGTTCAGTGCAGGAGGAAGCCGGTTTTCACCGGCAGGCGTGGTGCCAGATGCCCGTGATAATCAGCGGACACGAGAACCAGGCCATTACTCACAGTATAACGGTCGGTTGTGCAGTAATCGTTCGAGGGTTCATTTCTTGCCACAAGGCAAAGAACGGCTTGAGCAAAATGGTTCTGCATGCCGAGCAGATTGAATTGATAGATTCTGGAGACTAGCCATATGGCACGTTATTTCCGTCGTCGCAAGTTCTGCCGTTTCACCGCGGAAGGCGTTCAAGAGATCGACTATAAAGATATCGCTACGCTGAAAAACTACATCACCGAAAGCGGTAAGATTGTCCCGAGCCGTATCACCGGTACCCGTGCAAAATATCAGCGTCAGCTGGCACGCGCTATCAAACGCGCTCGCTACCTGTCCCTGCTGCCGTACACTGATCGTCATCAGTAATCGGTCACGGTCCATTAATACGACTTTGAGAGGATAAGGTAATGCAAGTTATTCTGCTTGATAAAGTAGCAAACCTGGGTAGCCTGGGTGATCAGGTTAACGTTAAAGCGGGCTACGCTCGTAACTTCCTGGTACCACAGGGTAAAGCTGTTCCTGCTACCAAGAAAAACGTTGAGTTTTTCGAAGCGCGCCGTGCTGAACTGGAAGCCAAACTGGCAGAAGTTCTGGCCGCTGCTAACGCACGTGCTGAAGCAATCAACGCACTGGGCACCGTTACCATCGCGTCTAAATCTGGCGACGAAGGTAAACTGTTCGGTTCCATCGGTACCCGCGACATCGCTGACGCTGTAACTGCAGCTGGCGTTGCCGTTGCTAAGAGCGAAGTTCGTCTGCCGAACGGCGTTCTGCGCACCACCGGTGAGCACGAAGTGGACTTCCAGGTTCACAGCGAAGTTTTCGCTAAACTGGTTGTTAACGTTGTAGCTGAGTAATTTATTACTCTGCTCACGTCGAGACGCCGGCCTTGTGCCGGCGTTTTGCTTTTCTGGATTTGCCTAATCTTTTCCTGGTTTGGTGGCTATTCCTGTCAACTTTCTGGATAATAAAATAAAACACTATTTTATTTCTGGTGAAGTGAATGGACGCACCCTCAATTTTTTCCCGCAAGAAAGTAGCTTATGCCTGCGCAACCCTCTGCTGCCTGCTATGGGGAAGCTCCTACCCGGCGATTAAAAGCGGCTATGAACTGTTTCAGATTGCCACTGATGATGTGCCGTCAAAAATTGTCTTTGCTGGCTATCGTTTCCTGTTTGCCGGAACGCTGCTGCTACTCTTCGCGCTGGCGCAGCGTAAGCCGATTGCCCGCCTGAATCCCCGTCAGTGCGGTCAGCTGGCGATACTGGGCGTCACGCAAACCTCTATCCAGTACGTTTTCTTCTACGTGGGCCTCGCGTTTACCACCGGCGTAAAGGGCTCGATTATGAACGCCACTGGAACCTTCTTTAGCGTCCTGCTGGCGCACTTTATCTATCAGAATGACAAGCTGAGCTATAACAAGGCCATCGGCTGTTTCCTCGGCTTTGCCGGCGTGATGCTGGTGAACTTTAATCATTCATTGAGCGATTTTAGCTTTGTCTGGCAGGGCGATGGCTTTGTGGTGCTGGCGGCTTTTATCCTGTCTGCGGCCACGCTGTACGGAAAACGCATTTCGCAGACGGTTGACCCAACGGTGATGACCGGCTGGCAGCTGGCGTTTGGCGGGCTGGTGCTGGTTGGTGGCGGCTACCTGAGCGGCGGTACCCTGGAAGTCCACAGCCTATCAGCTGCTCTGGTTCTGGCTTATTTAACGCTGCTCTCGTCCATCGCTTTTGCCCTGTGGAGCGTGCTGCTGAAGCATAACCGCGTAAGCATGATCGCGCCGTTCAACTTTGTCATTCCGGTAGCCGGAACCGTTCTGTCGGCTATCTTCCTCGGCGAGAACATTCTGGAGCTGAAATATGCGGTTGCGCTGGTGCTGGTATGCACCGGGATATGGTGGGTGAACAAGCCCGGGAAAGCTTCACAATCGGCCGGGTAAGCTACCCGGCAGTCTGGAAGAGCTAATCAGGCTTTAACGTACGCGAATAAAGCTGCCGTTCGACTGGCGGGTAAACAGTACCTGCTGGCCACTGCCGGTATCGATAGTCAGCCCGGTGACCACGCCGCTGGCGTTCTGGCGGATTTGCACCGTCTGTCCGGTTTGCAGTGAGCTTAGCGGCTTACCTGCACCTTCCACCTGAGCCATGGCGTAAACGTCGGTCGGCGGCAGGTTGTGGTCGCGGAACAGCTGCGCAAGGGTTTTCCCGGATTCAATACGGTAGGTTCGCCACTGCTGCTCTATACCGGGAGTCGACTGCGGCTCCTGGTACGGCTGAGAAGCGGTCTGCCGCTGCGGCTGATCCGGTTGTTCATCCTGAATCGGCTCCGGCGCGACTGGGGCCACCTGATCGGCATCGTTCACCGGCGGCGTGTTAGTGATTGGCGGCAGCGGGACGGTCTGGTTACCTGAAGTCTGCGGCTGAGACTGAGATTGCAGGTCAATATTCGCCTCGCGGCTGGCCTGGGCCGTGCTGCTGTTATCCTCTGAAGGGAGCAGAATGCCGATCACCACCAGCAGGGCCCCGGCAATGATGCCCCGGCGGTGCATCGGCGGTAGCGGGTCCATGATGCGAAAATGATCCGGGGCGTGCCAGATCTTCGCCAGGGTAGATTTCAGTTCAAAGCGCCCGGGCATGGCTTTCCTCCTGCTCCGCATATTTTTATCCTGCTCTCTCTTTAGAGTATAGATGGCTAACTTCCTGAAGGCCGAGACAAAGCTATGTTTCGTGAGGTTAACCTTATCTCTCTATTGTTTCCGTTTCCCTTAGATTTGTCATCATCCGGACGACAAAGTTTTACCGGTCGTGCTATGGCTGATATGCTTTCCTCCGGCTTTTTCCGCTTCTGTCGCGCGAAGCCGTAGAGTATGAAATTCTCACCCAACAAAGGAACAAAGATGGCAACCCCAACTTTTGACACGATCGAAGCACAGGCAAGTTACGGTATCGGCTTGCAGGTTGGACAACAGCTGAGCGAATCTGGCCTGCAGGGGCTGCTACCGGAGGCGCTGGTCGCCGGTATTGCTGACGCGCTGGAAGGTAAACAGCCGCAGGTGCCGGTAGAAGCCGTTCACCGCGCGCTGCGTGAAATCCATGAACGCGCTGACGCCGTACGTCGTGAACGTTTCCAGGAAATGGCCGCGGATGGCGAGAAATACCTGGAAGAGAACCGCGAGCGCGAAGGCGTGAACAGCACCGAGTCTGGTCTACAGTTCCGCGTTCTGACCCAGGGTGAAGGCCCGATTCCGGCGCGTACTGATCGCGTTCGCGTTCACTATACCGGTAAACTGATCGACGGCACCGTCTTCGATAGCTCCGTTGCGCGCGGCGAACCGGCTGAATTCCCGGTTACCGGAGTGATCGGCGGCTGGATTGAAGCGCTGACCCTGATGCCGGTGGGTTCCAAATGGGAGCTGACTATTCCGCACAACCTGGCCTACGGCGAGCGCGGCGCGGGCGCCTCCATCCCTCCGTTCAGTACCCTGATTTTTGAAGTTGAACTGCTGGATATTATCTAAACAGCAGGCGCTTCCTCTCCCGCACGGGGGAGGGGGCCGTTCTGATAAGTGGAAAACCCTTAAGTTGAGCTTTTACTGGAGCTTTATATTGCATATCTTCTTAATGGGTGTATTTTTGTGAGCTGTTTCGCTTAACCGGAGTGATATAACACTCACTTTAAACATAAAATTAACATTATCTCTAAATCATAGTATTCATCCCTCCGATTCTTACCTAATATCGATAAACCCCTCGTTCCGGGGTAAGGGCCAAATAGAGCCCGAACAAAACAGACAGGCACAACAGGAAAAATCATATGGTAGATCAGGTAAAAGTCGTTGCTGACGAAGAGGCTCCGACTGAACAATCGCTGCGGCGAAATCTCACTAACCGGCATATTCAGCTTATTGCTATCGGTGGTGCGATAGGCACCGGGCTGTTTATGGGGTCAGGCAAAACCATCAGCCTTGCCGGACCATCCATTATTTTTGTTTATATGATAATCGGCTTCATGCTGTTTTTCGTCATGCGTGCCATGGGTGAATTACTGCTGTCGAATCTCGAATATAAATCGTTCAGCGATTTTGCCGCCGACCTGCTGGGGCCATGGGCAGGCTATTTTACCGGCTGGACCTACTGGTTTTGCTGGGTGGTGACCGGTATGGCGGACGTGGTGGCGATCACCGCTTACGCGCAGTTCTGGTTCCCGGGACTCTCCGACTGGGTCGCCTCGCTGGCGGTCATTCTCCTGCTGCTGGGGCTTAATCTCGCCACCGTGAAGATGTTCGGCGAGATGGAGTTCTGGTTCGCGATGATCAAAATCGTCGCTATCGTAGCGCTGATCGTGGTCGGTCTGGTGATGGTGCTGATGCACTTTCAGTCGCCGACCGGGGTGGAAGCCTCGTTCGCCCATTTGTGGAATGACGGCGGCTGGTTCCCGAAAGGCATCAGCGGATTCTTTGCTGGTTTCCAGATCGCGGTTTTTGCTTTCGTAGGTATCGAACTGGTGGGCACCACGGCAGCGGAAACGAAAGATCCTGAGAAATCTCTGCCGCGGGCGATTAACTCGATTCCAATTCGTATCATTATGTTCTACGTCTTTGCGCTGATCGTGATTATGTCCGTGACGCCGTGGAGCTCTGTTGTGCCGTCAAAGAGCCCGTTCGTTGAGCTGTTTGTTCTGGTTGGGCTGCCGGCGGCGGCGAGCCTGATTAACTTCGTGGTGCTGACCTCGGCGGCCTCCTCCGCTAACAGCGGCGTGTTCTCAACCAGCCGTATGCTGTTTGGTCTGGCGCAGGACGGGCAGGCGCCGAAGATGTTCGCCAAGCTGTCGAAGCGCGCGGTGCCGGCGAAAGGCCTGACCTTCTCCTGTATGTGTCTGCTGGGCGGCGTGGTTATGCTGATGGTTAATCCAAGCGTGATCGCGGCGTTCACCATGATTACCACGGTTTCAGCGATCCTGTTTATGTTCGTCTGGACGATTATCCTGTGCTCGTATCTGGCCTATCGCAGGAAGCGTCCGCAGCTGCATGTGCAGTCGAAATATAAGATGCCGCTGGGCAAGCTGATGTGCTGGGTGTGTATGGCATTCTTCGTCTTTGTGCTGGTGCTGCTGACGCTGGAAGCCGATACCCGCGAAGCGCTGATAGTGACTCCGCTGTGGTTTGTACTGCTGGGTGCAGGCTGGCTGTTTGCCGGTAAGAAGAGCCAGGCCAAATAAAAAATCTTCGAGAGAGATTTTTAACGTTGCTGGCAACGGTCCGTCATAAAAAAGGCCACCTGGGGTGGCCAATAAGACTGACAATGTCGAGGGCGCCTGCGGGCGCCTTTTTATTTACTCTCCTGCGAGGGCACGCGGGAACAGCACGTTATTTTCGAGGCTGATGTGCTCCATCAGGTCATCAATCAGTTCGTTAATGCCGTTGTACATCGCTTTCCAGGTGGTGCAGGCTTCCGCGGGCGGCGTCACGTTATGGGTGATGTGCTTAATGACTTCCAGCAGCTCGCCCGCTTCATCATGCTCGCTTTCCATCACGCTGATAGGGCCACCGGCCTGCGTACCCATGCTCTGTTTGATCATCGGGAACAGAATCTGCTCCTCTTTCATCATATGGCTGGAAAGCTCCTGATGCAGCATAGTCAGGTATTTGGTCAGGCCTTTCGGGACGCTGGGTTTGTCAGCATGTACTCGCTCGACTTTGGTGGCCTGTAAAATCAGCTCCGGCAGCTGCTCGCGATGCCTGTCGTGGTAGCGAACGATAATGTGATCGATGATTTCCGCGTAGGGCGCAACCCGCCAGTCGCGCTCTACCGGCTCTTGCGCCAGTTTCGCCAGCTCGGCTTCAATCGCCGCGACGTCCAGCTCTTTGCGCGATGCCGCGCGTTCCAGCGTTTGCTTGCCGCCGCAGCAGTAATCCATATCGTATTTACGGAACAGCGCGGAGGCGCGCGGAATCGTCAGCGCCAGTTCGCCTAAAGGTTGGTCACGGAAAGCCATAGCAGTTACCTCGTCATCAGGAATATAAGTTGTATTTTAAATGCATCTTATATTCCTGGGAATACCTCTTTAGGATACCAGGCTATTTTTTCTCGCTGGCCAGCTCCTGCAGTGCGGGCTTTTCCGGGCGGGCGAGAACGGCGGATACCACGCCGAGCACCAGCAGCAGGATTCCGCTTAAGGTAAGAAGCGGAGGTAGGCTCTGACGTAAAATAAAGGTATACAGCAGGCCAGCAAGGGTTTCGAAGACGATCAGCGGCCCAAGGATCACCGTTGGCAGACGTTGGCTGGCGACGTTCCAGCACCACGCGCCGACCCATGAGCAGAACACGGCTATCGCCAGCATCAGGGTGACGAACGCCGCCGGGCGCGGGCCGAAGGGCAGCGGAAAGTCCGTATGTTGACCCTGTAACCACCAGCAGGCGATGAGGTACCCGGCCAGCGATACCGGCAGGGTCACCAGCGCCTGGGCGGTAGCCCACATCATCGGCGGTTTGTCCGGGTTTTCCCGCAGCCAGCGGGCATTGCGCAGCGCGTACCAGGCCCAACAAACCACCGAGATCAGCGCCAGCACGATACCGGAGCCGTAGCGCCAGGGGCTGAAATCGGGCAAGCCATGCTGCAGTTCGGCGATATTGACGCAGATCAGACCGATGGCAATACAGATGAGCGCCGGGAACAGGCGTCGCCACGGGAGCTTACCGTCGCGCTGGCTATAGAGCAGGTTAGCAAAGACCGGCAGCACCACGGGCAGCGTACCGATAATCATCGTTGACACCGGCGCGCCGGTACGTTTAATAGCGCTGGCCAGGCAGACGTAATAAATTAAGTTGCCCATCATGGTCAGACCCAGCGCCGTCCACCAGTCTTTCCCGGCGAGCTGGCGCAGCCGCACGCGGCCCAGCCAGGCCAGCGGCAGGGCGATCAGCCCAAGCGCCAGGTAGCGTCCCATCGACTGTAAGACCGCCGGATATTCCGGTACCAGCAAAGGGCCGACGAAAATCAGTCCCCACATTAGCCCCGCCAGCAGGGCGTACAGCACACCACTAATCATGACGTCTTCCATTACTCTTTTCGTTGCCGACAGTGTAGGGGAGGCAAAAGTGGGAATATTGTATGAGGTTGCGCATTAGCGCGGGAGAACCTGCTTTTGATAACGTACCGGCGTAATGCCGTAGCGGCGGGTGAACGCGCGGGTCAGATGCGACTGGTCGGTTAATCCGGCGGCAAGGGCGACATCAGCGGCAGGCATGCCGTGGGTGAGAAAATCTTTGGCGCGCCAAAGACGAATCGCCATCAGCATCTGGTGCGGCGTAACGTGGAAGTGGGCTTTAAACTGGCGCTGAAAATGGTACGGGCTGAGCGCCGCTACCTGCGCCAGCTCATCGAGCGTCACCGTGTGCATATAGTTGTCGTGCAGATATTCGCGTACCCGCTCAAAGCGATGGGGCGCTTCGGACAAGCCCGGTGCGTGATGCGCGAACGGACGAAAAGTATCGATTAAATCCAGCAGTAGTCCCTGCTGCGCGAGCGGATTATCGGTATGCCACAGGCCGTAAATAAGATTGCCGATTTGCCGCGAGCGTAGCGGATCCTGACGCACCACGTCGCTGAACCACCAGTGGCGCACGCCGGTTACCTCTTCCAGTATATTCGGATCGAGATAAATCATCCGATAGCGCCAGCCGTCGGCGGTCTCCGCCTCGCCGGTGTGCAGTTCATCGGGATTCATGGTGACGATAGAGTTGACCGAAGCCACGTACTGGCTGCCGCGATAGCGAAAACGCTCGGCGCCGAACTCTATCGCGCCGATCCCAAAGGCTTCATGGGTATGCGGTTCAAAGGCGTAGCGGGAGATATGGGCGTGGTACAGCTCAACGCCGGGTACCTGCGCCAGATGGCGAAAGCGCGCGCTGTCTCTTTCATCGTTGAACTGTTCTGGTACGCCTTGCATGAAATAACTCCCGACGGACATCCTTTCATTATTGAGGATGGCCCGTCGGGATGCTACAAAAATTAACCAGTATGTAACAGTTACAGAATACCTTTGACGCTCTCCGCCAGCGGCGTGGTTGGGCGACCGATTAGCTTACTCAGGGTGCGGCTGTCGTCGAACAGACCGCCTTTGGACGCACCGGTATCAGAATCCGCCAGCATATCAGCCAGACCGGCAGGCAGACCGACGCCCTTCAGCGCGGCGGCGAAGTCGGCTTCGCTAAGATTTTGATACACCACATTTTTACCGCTTTGTTTGCTCAGCTCAGCGGCGAGTTCGCTCAGGGTCCACGCCTTATCACCCGCCAGCTCATACACTTTACCGGCATGACCCTCTTCGGCGATAACGCGGGCGGCCGCGGCGGCGTAATCGGCGCGGGTGGCGGAGGCGATTTTGCCGTTACCGGCCGCGCCGATAAATACGCCGTGCTCGATTGAAGGCGGCGCGCTGGCGAGATAGTTTTCGGTGTACCAGCCGTTACGCAGCAGGGCATACGCAATACCGGAGTCGGCGAGCATTTGCTCGGTGGCGATATGTTCATCCGCCAGCCCCAGCGGGGATTTATCGGCATGCAGCAGGCTGGTATAGGCGATAAATTTCACGCCGGCGGCTTTGGCGGCGTTAATCACGTTGCGGTGCTGCACGGCGCGCTGGCCGACTTCGCTTGATGAGATCAGCAGCAGTTTGTCGACGCCCTGCAGGGCGGCGGTCAGCGCGGCTTCATCGCTGTAGTCGGCCTGGCGAACCACCACGCCTTGCTGGCTAAGGGCTTCAGCTTTGGCCGGATTACGCACGATGGCGACAATCTGCCCGGCGGGAACGGTTTTTAACAGGTTTTGCAGAACGTGGTGGCCAAGCTGGCCGGTGGCACCGGTAATCGCGATCATGGGTCTTCTCCTTCGTGTTCATGAGTAGTTGTGGTAAGCTAACACCTTAACTAACTTTTAGTAAGTACGTACAAAAAGGTAAGTATGAATATGGCGAATTTGACGCTGAGCGAGCAGCTACGCAACGGCAATCTGTTTGCCGAACAATGCCCTTCGCGGGAGGTGCTCAAGCACGTGACCAGCCGCTGGGGCGTACTGATTTTGGTGGCCTTACGCGATGGCACCCATCGGTTTAGCGACCTGCGACGGAAGATTGGCGGCGTCAGCGAAAAGATGTTGGCCCAGTCGCTCCAGGCGCTGGAACAGGATGGCTTTCTTAATCGCGTGTCGTATCCGGTGGTACCGCCACATGTTGAATATAGTCTGACTCCGCTCGGGGAGCAGGTTAGCGAGAAGGTCGCGGCGCTGGCGGACTGGATTGAGCTGAATCTGCCCGCGGTTCTGGCGAACCACGAGCAGGTGGCGTGAGCCGGGAGAGTTCCCGGCGAACGGGTAATTACTTGCTCAAATCCAGCTGATAAATGGCAAAACCGATATCGTCGGTCGCCACCTGGCGCATCGGATATTGGGCTTTTTCTTTGATAAATGCCGCAGCCTTGTCACCCGGTGAGGTTTCAAAGCGAATATCCAGCGGTACTGTGCTGTGGATCGGCGCCAGGCGCCAGTTGTTATCGGCTGCCGGATGGATCTCGCCGTTTTTCTTCGACTCCGCGCCAATCCACGCCGCCAGCACCGAGCGGTTTTCATCCGGTGAGGCGAAGGCGATATGATCCTCACCTGTTCCCTGGAATTTACCGCCGTAGGCCCGATAGTTGTTGGTCGCAACAAGGAAGGTCGCATTTGGATCGATTGGCTTGCCGTTAAAGGTCAGGTTCTTAATGCGTTCGGCCTGCGGATTAATGCTCTGACATTCGCCGTCGTAGCGCGCCGGCTGCGTGATATCGATCTGGTAGTTCACGCCGTCGATAACATCGAAGTTGTAGGTGCGAAAACCGTCCCAGTTAATCAGCGACTGCGGCTTGCTGCTGGCAGGATCAATCTGATTGAACTGCCCGGCGGAGCACTCCAGCCACTCTCTAACCTCTTTACCGCTCACTTTCATTACCACCAGGGTGTTCGGATAGAGGTAGAGGTCAGCGGCGTTGCGGAAGGTGAGCTGGCCTTTTTCCACTTCAACAAAGCTGGCCGGGTCATTTTTGCGCCCGCCCACTTTGAACGGCGCGGCGGCTGAGAGTACCGGGAGCTTCGCCAGATCCGGATCGCCCTGGATGTAGTGCTCGACGTAGGCCTTCTGAGCCATGTTTACCACCTGCACGGTCGGATCGTCCTGCACCAGCGCCAGGTAGCTGTACATATTGTCTGAGGATTTGCCAATCGGTTTGCTGACAAACTCGCGGGTGGCGTCATGGTCGGCTTTTAATACCGCCACCATGCTGCTGTCTTCTGCGGCCAGGGATTTCTTCGCCACCGAATCATAGATTGGACGCGCTTGCGCTTTCGCAGCGGTGACCTGCCACTTACCGCTGTCGTTGTTCAGTACCAGATCGACCACCCCAAGATGGTCGCCCCACATGCCCGGCATGACCGCCGGGACGCCGTTCAGCGTACCTTTAGCGATATCCGCGCCTTTAATGCTGGCAAAGTCTTTGCTCGGGAAGACGGCGTGAGCGTGGCCGAACATAATGGCATCCACGCCGGGAACCTGGCTTAAATAGTAAACCGAGTTTTCCGCCATCGCCTGATAGGGGTCGGCGGAGAGGCCGGAATGGGCAATGACCACCACTACGTCCGCGCCTTTTTCACGCATTTCCGGGACAAACTTGCGCGCGGTTGCGGTAATATCGTTAACGGTTACTTTGCCGCTGAGGTTGGCTTTATCCCAGGTCATAATCTGCGGCGGCACAAAGCCGATGTAGCCAATGCGCAGCGTCTGCGTTTTGCCTTCGCTGTCCTGCACCTGGGTATCCTGAATCAGATAAGGCGTAAACATCGGTTTGCCGGTTTTGGCATCGATAATATTGGCGTTGACGTAGGGGAACTTCGCGCCAGCCAGCGCTTTATGCAGGAAATCGAGACCGTAGTTAAACTCGTGGTTGCCGAGGTTACCCACCGCATAGTCCAGGGTATTCATGGCCTTGTAAACCGGATGAATATCGCCTTCTTTCAGCCCCTTCGCGGCCATATAGTCGGCCAGCGGGCTGCCCTGGATGACATCCCCGTTATCGACCAGTACGCTGTTTTTCACTTCCTGGCGCGCTTTTTCAATCAGGGAAGCGGTACGCACCAGGCCAAATTTTTCCGTGGCGGTATCTTTGTAGTAGTCAAAGTCCATCATATTACTGTGCAGATCGGTGGTTTCCATGATCCGCAAATCGACCGTTGCCGCATTTACGCTGGCGGCGATCAGCGTGGCCAGCAGCGTTGCGCTAAACTTAATCATCAGTGGCGTCCTTTTTATATGAGCAGTGGCACAGAAGAAAATGTATTTACATTCTGTTGCTTACAGAAATGTGAATCATGCCAGAAAAGCGGTGAATGAAACCGCCATCGTTATCACAGATAGCGGAACTCACTATGATGCGATATAAATAAAACAACGAGTTAACGCCACTGTAACCAGATGAGGTGGAGAATGTTAGAACAAGTATGTCAGCTTGCACGGAGCGCGGGCGATGCCATTATGCAAGTTTATGATGGAAAACAGCCGATGGACGTTGCCAGCAAGAAGGACGATTCTCCGGTCACGGCAGCGGATATTGCGGCGCATAAAGTGATAATCAGCGGCCTGCTGGCCCTGACTCCCGATATTCCGGTTTTGTCAGAAGAGGATCCGCCGGCCTGGGAAGTGCGTCAGCACTGGCAGCGCTACTGGCTGGTGGACCCGCTGGACGGAACCAAAGAGTTTATCAAACGCAACGGTGAATTTACCGTCAATATCGCCTTGATCGAACAGGGCAAGCCGATCCTTGGCGTGGTCTACGCGCCGGTGATGAAGGTGGTGTATAGCGCGGAAAAGGGCAAAGCCTGGAAAGAGGAGTGCGGCGTTCGTAAGCAGATTCAGGTCCGCGATGCGCGTCCGCCGCTGGTGGTGATTAGCCGCTCTCACGGCAATGACCCTGAGCTACAGGAGTATCTGGAGCAGCTGGGCGAACACCAGACCACTTCAATCGGCTCTTCGCTTAAATTCTGCCTGGTCGCCGAAGGGCAGGCGCAGCTTTATCCGCGCTTTGGGCCGACGTCGACCTGGGACACGGCGGCAGGCCATGCGGTAGCCAGCGCTGCCGGGGCGCACGTTCACGACTGGCAGGGGCGTACTCTTGATTACACGCCGCGTGAATCGTTCCTTAACCCCGGCTTCCGGGTCTCTATTTATTAAGCAGCTTGTGCAGCAGGGCAACGACCTGCTGCACCTCCTCCTGGCTGAGCGCGCCGTCTTTCGCCCACCGCACGCGGCCGTCTTTATCCAGCACTACGATCGCCGAACTCTCTTCATCTAGCTGCCACGCTTTACGTACCACACCGTTACTGTCGACGATAAACTGCGACCACGGATAGAGCTGCTTGTTGTTCTCAATACTGCTGCGGACAAACATCCCAGAGCCCGGGATAGCATCGTCGGTATTCACGATAGTGGTGGTTTGATAGCGGTCGTGGGGAAGCTTTGCGCTTTTAATGGCTTCAATCAAGGCCGCGTTTTTTTCTTTTGCTGACGAGCGTCCGGCAATGTGCTGCACGACGCGCACTTTTCCTGCCAGCTGCGCGCTATTCCAGCTTTTATAGCTAAACTTATCGTTATCCAGCACCAGCTCCCCGCGATCCGCTACGCCGACTGGCGCAACGCGTTGACCGTCGACGAAGTTATGCGCCGACGCCATCAGCGGGAACAGGAGACATGAAACGGCCAGTAATCTACGTAGGGTCATGGTGTTTCCTTTTATTATCTTTGCAGGTGATCCGACCACTTGGTCTGCTTTAATCATAAGTGCGATTTATCGGCATTACTCGCAATGATGGTGCCAGTTTGTGTGATGACGCACAAATTCGTCCAAAATCGGCGACTTATACTACCTTCATCGGATGCCTGAAACGAAAACTCTGAATTATTGTCATCATAAGGTAAAAAAACTTATACAAACTGGGTATCACTCAGATTCTGGACTATAGTTTCAGGGCAATAAAATTTGCGCTTCCGGTACGTGGGCTAACTGTGGCACCACAGGAGCGTAACCCTGGCAGGAGACAACAATGAAAATTTTCCAACGCTACAACCCGCTACAAGTAGCGAAGTACGTGAAGATCCTGTTCCGTGGACGTTTGTATATCAAGGACGTTGGCGCTTTTGAGTTTGATAAGGGCAAAATCCTTATCCCGAAGGTCAAAGACAAGCAGCATTTGTCAGTGATGTCTGAAGTCAATCGTCAGGTCATGCGTCTGCAAACAGAGATGGCATAACCTGAAAAGAGGTATAGCTACACGGTAAAAGGCGGCTCCCTACGGGAGCCGTTGATGTTTCCGGGCCTGGTATTTGCTGCAAACAGGTGGAGATGCGTATTCTTCTGCTCTACGGGCAAGGCCTAATCTGATGATGCGGCGATCTTTTTCAGCCGGGCAAGGCGTTAGCCGCCACCCGGCATCAGGGCGAGCACTGCGATATTCGAGAGCGTGTTTTACGCCGTTTCTTTATCGCTATTTGCAGCGTCCGGCAGCTTGGGGACCAGCACCGTCGGTTTGTTGTCAATGCGGGTCACCAGCAGCTGATCGATACGGTAGTTGTCGATATCCACCACTTCGAACTTATAGCCAGAGAATTTCACCGCGTCGGTACGCTTGGGAATTTTACGCAGCATAAACATCATAAAGCCGCCAATGGTCTCGTAATTGCCGGACTGCGGGAAATCATCGATATCCAGCACCCGCATCACGTCGTCGATAGGCGTCCCGCCGTCAATCAGCCAGGAGTTTTCATCGCGCGCGACGATCTGCTCTTCCAGCCCCTGTCCGACCAGGTCGCCCATCAGGGTCGTCATGACATCGTTAAGAGTGATAATCCCGACCACCAACGCGTATTCATTCATGATCACGGCGAAGTCTTCACCGGCGGTTTTAAAGCTTTCCAGCGCTTCTGACAGCGTCAGGGTATCCGGAACAATCAGCGTATTACGAATCTGCACGCCGCCGGTCAGCACCAGGCTTTGGTTCGCCAGCACGCGGTTGAGCAGGTCTTTGGAATCAACGTAGCCGATGATGTGATCGATATCTTCATTACAGACCAGGAACTTGGAGTGCGGATGCTCCGCGACCTTATTCTTCAGGCTCTGTTCATCTTCATGCAGATCGAACCAGATGACGTTTTCACGCGAGGTCATGGATGAAGGCACGGTGCGCGATTCCAGCTCGAATACGTTCTCAATCAGTTCGTGCTCTTGCTTACGTAACACCCCGGCCAGCGCGCCGGCTTCCACCACGGCGTAAATATCATCGGAGGTGATGTCGTCTTTACGCACCATGGGAATTTTGAACAGGCGGAAAATGTTGTTGGCCATGCCGTTAAACAACCACACCAGCGGGCGGAAGATAAACAGGCAGAAGCGCATCGGGTTGATGATGCGTAAAGCGACAGCTTCAGGCGCGATCATACCGATGCGTTTCGGAGTCAGGTCAGCAAACAGAATGAACAGGCTGGTGACCAGGGTAAAGGATATAATAAAGCTCAGCTGCTCGGAGAGTTCCGGCGACATGTAGCGGCTAAAGAGGCTATGAAACGCCGGTGAAAACGCCGCATCGCCGACGATACCGCCGAGGATGGCTACCGCGTTAAGACCGATTTGCACCACGGTAAAGAACATCCCGGGGTTTTCCTGCATCTTAAGCACGCGCTGAGCGTTGACGTTGCCATCATCGGCCAGCAGCTTGAGTTTGATTTTACGTGATGCGGCCAGCGAGATTTCCGATATCGAAAAGAACGCACTGACGGCTATCAGACAAAGTATTACTAAAATACTGTTTAACATATCTTATCTGACCGTTGAGATCAGATCCTCGGAAGGGAAGTGGATAACGCTAAGTGGAATTCACAAAAAGCCGGTCCGAAGGCTCTGGACCGGCGATAGCACGGCGTAGTATAGCGTAAGGTACTGTAAAGCCGCCAGAGCGTAAATTACTCAACCCGGCGGCCAGTGGGTGAGGGCCTGTGGCATCAGGCCTGCGGCGGCAAACAAACCCCAATCCCACCGATACCGCAGTATCCGTACGGGTTCTTATACAGGTACTGCTGATGCTCGTCTTCCGCATAATAGAACGGCTTCGCCGTTGCGATTTCGGTGGTGATAGTCCGCGGGTCGTTGGCTGCGTTCATGGCTGCCTGGAACCGCGCGAGGCTGGCCTTAGCCGCTTCACTCTGCTCTGGCGTCAGCGGATAAATCGCGGAACGATACTGCGTACCGCGGTCGTTACCCTGCTGCATACCCTGCGCCGGATCGTGGTTTTCCCAGAAAACCTGCAGCAGCTGCTCGTAGCTGATGACCTTAGGATCGTAGACGACGCGGACCGCTTCAGCATGACCGGTCTCACCGCTGCACACTTCGCGATAGGTCGGGTTTGGCGTATAGCCGCCGGTATAGCCTGCGGCGGTGCTGTAAACGCCGGGCAGCTGCCAGAACAGGCGTTCAACGCCCCAGAAACAACCCATGGCAAACAGGGCGACTTCCATCCCTGCGGGAACATTAGTCATCGAGTGGCCATTGACGGCGTGGAGCGTCGCCACCGGCATCGGCGTGTTGCGTCCCGGCAGCGCGTCCGCTTGGGCGACAAGATGCGTTTTATCAAATAGACTCACGGTGGGCCTCTCAAAACAGAAAATGTGGTTAAGGTTGTAACCAAGCGTGTCTTTTAACACAATAAACACGCTTAATACGTCTAGATTTAAACATAAGAATTATTTGGGTGAACGTCTATTTTTCAACCCTTAGTTGTTAGGGTTTTGTTAAGCCGTGGAGCGGCACTTTCGTTTCCTTCGGGGGGAAACAAGGATATTCAGGAGAAAACGTGCTACAAATCCGCCAGTTATGTATTACCAGCCTTTTGCTGGTCAGCGGGGTCGCCAGCGCAGCGAGCGTGCGTTTGCAGGTTGAGGGGTTATCCGGGGAACTGGAAAAAAACGTACGCGCCCAACTATCTACGATCCAGAGTGATGAGGTCACGCCGGACCGGCGCTTTCGCGCGCGCGTTGATGATGCTATCCGCGAAGGTCTGAAAGCGCTGGGCTACTATGAACCAACCATCGATTTTGATTTACGTCCGCCGCCGGCGAAGGGGCGTCAGGTCCTGATCGCCAGAGTCACGCCCGGCGAGCCGGTGCGTATTGGCGGCACTGAAGTTATTTTACGCGGCGGAGCCCGAACCGACCGCGACTATCTGGATTTGTTAAACACGCGTCCGGCTGTCGGTACCGTCCTTAATCACGGTGATTACGATAGCTTTAAAAGCTCTCTTACGCGGGTCGCGCTGCGTAAGGGTTACTTTGACAGCGAGTTTAACAAAAGCCAGCTTGGCGTCTCTCTCGACAGGCATCAGGCTTTCTGGGATATCGACTATAACAGCGGCGAGCGCTACCGCTTTGGTCCGGTCACTTTTGAAGGCTCGCAAATTCGCGACGAATATCTGCAAAACTTGGTGCCGTTTGAGCAGGGCGACTACTACACCTCGCAGGATCTCGCCGAACTTAACCGCCGTCTGGCGGCGACCGGCTGGTTCAGTTCGGTGGTTGTCGCGCCGGAGTTTGAAAAGTCCCGACAGACTAAAATTCTGCCTTTACAGGGCGTCGTCACTCCGCGTAAAGAGAATACCGTCGAAACCGGGGTTGGCTACTCAACCGACGTCGGTCCGCGCGTCAAAGGGACATGGAAAAAGCCGTGGATGAACTCTTACGGCCACAGCCTGACTTCCAGCCTCAGCCTTTCCGCCCCTGAACAACAGCTCGATTTCAGCTATAAAGTACCCTTGTTAAAAAGCCCGCTGGAGCAGTACTACCTGATGCAGGGCGGCTTTAAACGTACGGACCTCAACGATACCAAAGCGGACTCCACCACCCTGGCCGTTTCGCGCTACTGGGATATGTCGAGCGGCTGGCAGCGCGCGCTGAACCTGCGCTGGAGCCTCGACCACTTTACCCAGGCCAACGTCACCAACACCACGATGCTGATCTATCCCGGCGTGTCGGTGAACCGCACCCGCTCGCGCGGCGGCCTGATGCCGACCTGGGGCGATTCGCAGCGCTATTCGGTGGACTACTCCAACACCATGTGGGGGTCGGATATTAACTTTATCGTGATGCAGGCGCAGGATGTCTGGATCCGTACCCTCTATGACCGCCACCGTTTCGTGCTGCGCGGCAATCTCGGCTGGATTGAGGCCGATAACTTCAGCAAAGTCCCGCCGGACCTGCGTTTCTTTGCCGGTGGCGACCGCAGCATTCGCGGTTATAAATACAAATCTATCTCGCCAAAAGATGACGACGGTAAGCTGATAGGGGCCTCGAAGCTGGCCACCGGCTCGCTGGAGTATCAGTACAACGTCAGCGGCAAATGGTGGGGCGCGGTGTTCGTCGATAGCGGCGAAGCGGTGAGCGATATCCGCGAGAGCAACTTTAAAACCGGCGCAGGTCTTGGCGTGCGCTGGCAGTCTCCGGTCGGCCCCATCAAACTGGATATCGCCAGACCGATCGGCGACAAAGAAGAGCATGGTTTACAGTTTTATATCGGTCTGGGGCCTGAATTATGAGTTTATGGAAGAAAATAAGCCTCGGCGCACTGGTTTTTCTGTTACTGCTGGTGGGGACTATTGGATTCCTGGTGGGGACCACCACCGGTCTGCATCTGGTGATCAAGGCCGCCGATCGCTGGGTTCCGGGTCTGGAAATCGGCAAGGCGACCGGCGGCTGGCGGGACCTGACGCTGGAGAACGTGCGCTATGAACAGCCGGGCGTGGCGGTCACGGCCGGCCAGTTCCACCTTGGCGTTAAGCTGCGCTGTCTGTGGGACAGCAGCCTGTGCGTCAACGATATTTCTCTGCGCGATATCTATGTGGCGGTCGATACCAGCAAGATGCCGCCAGCGGCGCCGGTTGAAGAAGAAGATAGCGGCCCGCTGAATCTTTCCACTCCTTATCCCATCACGCTTAGCCGGGTTGCGCTGCATAACGTCAACGTGAAAATTGACGATACCGCCGTCTCGGTGCGCGACTTTTCCAGCGGTCTTAGCTGGCAGGAGAAAAACCTGACGCTGACGCCGACCTCTTTGCAGGGGCTGCTTATCGCGCTGCCGAAGGTGGCAAAGGTGGCTCAGGAGCAGGTGGTCGAACCGAAAATTGAAAACCCGCAGCCGGAAGAAAAACCGCTCGGCGAGACGATGAAGGACCTGTTCTCGAATCCGGTGCTGCCGGAAATGACCGACGTTCATCTACCGCTGAATCTGAATATCCAGGAGTTCCGCGGCGAGCAGCTACGCCTGACCGGCGATACCGATATGACCATCTACAATCTGCTGCTCAAAGTCAGCAGTATTGATGGGCAGATGAAACTGGATGCGCTGGACGTCGATTCCGACCAGGGCAAAGTGACGGCGTCCGGTAACGCTCAGCTGCTGGATAACTGGCCGGTTGATATCACTCTCAACGGCACGCTGAATATTGACCCGCTGAAGGGCGAAAAAGTGCAGCTCAAAGTAGGCGGCGAAGTGCGCAAAAAGCTCACGCTTGGCGTTGATTTGGCCGGTCCTGTGGCGATGACGCTACGCGCTGAAACGCAGCTGGCGGAGGCCGGCCTGCCGCTGGATATGGAGCTGAAAAGCAAGCAGCTCTACTGGCCGTTTACCGGCGAGAAAGCGTACCAGGCCGACGACGTGCTGCTGAAGTTTAACGGCAAGATGACCGACTACACCATGGCTTTCAGTACCGCGGTGAAAGGACAGTCGCTGCCGCCGGCGAAAATTACCCTCAACGCGAAGGGTAACGAGCAGCAGGTGAATCTCGACAAGCTGACCGTCGCCGCTCTTGAGGGGAAAACCGAGCTGAAAGCGCTGCTCGACTGGCAGCAGGCGATTAGCTGGCGCGGTGAACTGACGCTTAATGGTATCAATACCGCAAAAGAAGTGCCGGACTGGCCGTCGAAGCTGAACGGTTTGATAAAGACCCAGGGCAGTCTGTACGGCGGCAGCTGGCAGATGTCGGTGCCGGAGCTGAAAATCACCGGTAACGTGAAGCAAAACAAAGTCGATGTGAGCGGTTCGCTGCAGGGTAACAGCTATATGCAGTGGAAAATCCCCGGTCTGCATCTGGCTTTAGGCCCCAACAGCGCTGATGTGAAAGGCGAACTGGGGGTCAAAGATCTTAATCTCGATGCCACCATTGATGCGCCGCACCTTGATAACGCTCTGCCGGGCCTGGGCGGGACGGCGAAGGGGCTGGTGAAAGTGCGCGGCACCGTCGATGCGCCGCAGCTGCTGGCGGATATTACCGCCCGCGCGCTGCGCTGGCAGGAGCTGTCCATTGCTCAGGTGAACGTGAAGGGGGATGTGAAGTCAACCGACCAGATTGGCGGTAACCTCGACGTGCGCGTGGACCGTATCAGCCAGCCGGGCGTGAATATCAGCCTGGTGCAGCTTAACGCGAAAGGCAACGAGAAGCAGCACGACCTGCAGCTGCGGGTGCAGGGCGATCCGGTTTCCGGCCAGCTATCGCTGGCGGGCAGCTTTGATCGTAAAGAGGAGCGCTGGAAAGGGACGCTGAGCGATACCCGTTTCCAGACGCCGGTAGGCCCGGTTGCGTTGACGCGCAACATCGCGCTGGATTACCGTAACCTCGAGCAGAAAATCAGCATTGGACCACACTGCTGGGCTAACCCAAACGCCGAGCTGTGCGTGCCGCAGACTATCGACGCCGGGGCGAGCGGGCATGCGGTGGTGAACCTCAATCGTTTCGATCTCGCGATGCTGAAGCCGTTTATGCCGGAAGAGACGCAGGCCAGCGGCGTGTTTAGCGGCAATGCCGATGTGAGCTGGGATACGACGAAAGAGGGGTTGCCGCAGGGTAAGGTGACGCTGAACGGACGTAACGTGAAGGTGACTCAGACGGTGAACGACGCACCGCTGCCGGTGGCTTTCGATACGCTGAACCTTACCGCCGATCTGCACAATAACCGCGCCCAGCTGGGCTGGCTGATTCGTCTGACCAACAATGGTCAACTGGATGGACAGCTTCAGGTCACCGATCCGCAGGGGCGGCGTAATCTGGGCGGCAACGTCAATATCAATAACTTCTCATTGGCGATGATTAACCCTATCTTCTCGCGCGGCGAGAAGGCGGAAGGGCGGCTGAACGCGCGTCTGACGCTCGGCGGTAACGTACAGAACCCGCAGCTATATGGTCAGATGCAGCTCAATGGCGTCGATATTGATGGTAACTTTATGCCGTTCGATATGCAGCCGAGCCAGCTGGCGATGAACTTCACCGGTACCCGCTCAACCCTGCAGGGGACGGTAAATACCAGCCAGGGGCAGATTGCGCTCAGCGGCAATGCCGACTGGACGCAGATTGACAACTGGCGTGCGCAAATTGCGGCGAAGGGTAGCAGGGTGCGGATAACCGTGCCGCCGATGGTGCGCCTTGATGTATCGCCGGACGTGCTCTTTACCGCCACGCCAAGCCTGTTTAGCCTTGATGGCCGCGTTGATGTACCCTGGGCGCGTATCGTCGTCAACGAAGTGCCGGAAAGCGCCGTTGGGGTCTCATCTGATGAAGTGATGCTGGATAAAAATCTGCAGCCGATTAAGCAGCAGAGCGCCGGTATCCCTATCAACAGCAACCTGACGATTCACGTTGGCAACAACGTTCGTCTGGACGCTTTTGGCCTGAAAGCACGTCTGACCGGTGATTTGAAAGTCGCTCAGGATAAACAGGGGCTGGGTCTTAACGGGCAGATTAACATTCCGGAAGGCCGCTTCCATGCCTACGGTCAGGATCTGATCGTGCGTAAAGGCGAGCTGCTGTTCTCCGGTCCGCCGGATCAGCCGCTGCTGAACATCGAAGCGATTCGAAATCCGGATGCCACCGAAGACGATGTGATAGCCGGCGTTCGCGTTACCGGCTCTGCGGATCAGCCGAAAGCGGAGATTTTCTCCGATCCGGTAATGTCGCAGCAGGAAGCGCTCTCTTACCTGCTGCGTGGCCAGGGTTTAAGCAGCGGACAGAACGATAGTGCGGCAATGACCTCAATGCTTATTGGTATGGGGGTTGCACAAAGTGGTCAGGTTGTGGGTAAAATCGGCGAGACGTTTGGCGTAAGTAATCTGGCGCTGGATACCGAGGGAGTGGGCGACTCCTCCCAGGTGGTAGTCAGCGGCTATGTGCTGCCGGGTCTGCAGGTAAAATATGGGGTAGGGATCTTTGATTCCCTGGCGACGTTAACGTTACGCTATCGCCTGATGCCTAAGCTATATATGGAAGCGGTGTCTGGCGTAGATCAGGCTCTCGATTTGCTCTATCAGTTTGAGTTTTAGCAATGCGAATATTTGTTTACGGCAGTTTACGACGCAAACAAGGCAACAGCCACTGGATGACCAACGCTCAGTGGCTGGGCGATCATAGTGTCAATGATTATCAGCTGTACAGCCTGGGCCACTATCCAGGCGCGGTGCCCGGCGATGGCACGGTACATGGTGAAGTCTATCGTATTGACGCCTCGACGCTGGCCGAACTGGATGCGCTGCGTACCAAAGGCGGCGAGTACGCTCGTCACCTGATTCAGACGCCCTACGGTAGCGCCTGGATGTATGTCTATCAGCGCCCCGTCGAGGGCTGCACGCTGATAGAAAGCGGAAACTGGTTGGATAAAGACCAGTATTAATAACGATAACGCCACCCTCGGGTGGCGTTGTTTTTTGTGGGTTAGCAGCGTCTGGTTTTATAACCCGGCTTAGCGTAGCGCGTAGTTCCCCGGAGGCAGCGTACCGGCCCGCAGACGGCTGGAAACCCGTAGGCCGGGTAAGGCGTCAGCCGCCACCCGGAAGTAAGGCTATTGCAAATTTTTCGGCCAGAACATTTGCGGATAGCCGATCTCGGCTAAACCGGTATGCCGCAGGGTAAGGTATTTAGCGTTTTCTTTATCATAGATGGCGGTGGCTGAATGCGTAAGGCCACTGTAGTAAAGAGGTTGAATATCATACATCTGATAAAAAATATCCTTTTGGGCCCAGTCGGGGACATTTTCAATTTGATAGTCATAGTCGATCTTTTTGCCTTTACTTCCCGGCCCTCCGGCAAACCAGGCCTTCACATCTTCCGTCCCGATGGTTTTAATGGCTTTTATCGAACCGAAGCAGAATGAGGAGGTTTGTTTGCGCCAGTATTTACGCCCTTCAGCCGTGAGGATATAGCGGTTAATCGTCAACGTCTTATTATTTTCATAGGCGATGGTTTGCGTGGCGACCAGCCCCAAAGTGACAAGATTATCCAGCGTGTGCTGGGTTTTTACGCTATCGGCGCTTTGATCTTCCGGCTGCCTGATATCCCAGGGAAAGGAAATCCCCGACTTACGAATTGCGAAGCACTGCGCTTTGTCGGTCTAGGTCATCAACTGTATGTTGATATCTGCCAGATAATCCCGATCGTCGCAGCCGAAGAGCATGAAGATAAATAACCCGCAGAGTGTTTTCTTGAATTACACAGGTACGATCCTTGTTAACTGGCGTTGAAGAACTTGTCTTCATCGACGTAATAATTGCCGATGCCGGACTGGCTGCGTAAATGCGTTTTATCCGCCATATCGAATCGGGCGCTGCCGCTTATTTTGCCTTCTTTCATATCGGGGAAAAGTTGCGGCATCATTTCCTGCGCCCAGTCGGGAATGTTGTCGATGCGATAAATAAATTCGATATCGGTAGTTCTTTGGTCAGTAGTCGGGGTTATCCGGCTAATGCGTTCCACCTGCACGCTGCCGAAGCACAGGCCACTTCTGCGGCTATAGGGCCAGTTCGGGCTACTGGCTGCGCCTTTATCCGTAAGCCGGTAGTAATAATGGGTATATTTTCCCGCCTCTATCTCAATTTTTTCTTCAACAAGGCCATGTTGAAGAAACCACTGGATTCCGGCGGTTGGCCGATACCAGGAGGTAAACTCCGTTTGCAGCTTCTTCCCGGTAATAATACACACCGCTTGATTGGCGTAACGATTAGCGGCATCAAAGCGTTTTTGAATTTCCGACAGCCATTGTTGATGCTTTAGTTGCGTAACCGGATAGCCAGTCTCCTGCTGCATATTATCGCAGCCAGTAAGCAGCAGAACCAACGTCAGGCAGTAAAAGAGAGATTTTTTTATATTCATATATTAGAAGCTCTGTTTAATCCCTATGACTTTTCTTGCCATTCGCGTCCGGGAAATAAAATCATAAATGTTCTTATTGCCGTCGGTATACTCAGGCAAACCATTAATTAAATATTCCAGCGGATAAGGGAAGCAGCGTTCAGGATCGGCAGAATAGTCGTAGGCGAAGCCCTCCAGCGCGCTATCACCTGGCGGTAGATCGCCGCAGGCGGGAACCTGATTTTCCTGATACTGATAAGCGCTATTAAAGGTTATTCTTTTCACCCAGTCGGCCAGCTGTGGCTGGAATTTTTCCGCGCCATAATAATCGCCATTAGTTAGCCAGATGATGTGCCTCTGGCCAAACATAACCATATTTATCTCTTGATCGGTAAAGCTTTCCGGGCGTTCATGTGTTTGGGTTTTATTATCATAAACATAGCGATATGCCCACGTCAGGGTATGCGCCTGGCGATTGTATTCGGGTAACTGCAGCCAGCTAAAATCGATGGTTTTGGGCAAGGTCCACAGCCGTCGGGGGGGGATTCTTACCTGTAATTGTTCAGCCTTGTTCTTTAAAAGAGAAAGGTCGTCCGATAGTCTTAAGTAACCCACGTTAGCGATTTTTATACATAGCCGGTTCTTGTTGCTATTGCGTGGTGATATATATCTGGTGCAAGTAAATTCTGCGATATTTTCAAGGGGCTTACCGTAGGTATTTATATCTTCAGCATAAATATAATTTTCTGGTAAATTCAGCACAGCAATATCATTTAATGAAATTGTCGCAGGTCCGGCGATGATGGTTTTTTCTGTGCGGTCGTCGAAATCATCATTATCCTGACGTATTTGCTTTAATTCATCCTGCGTTAAGGACGCCCCGGCGCTGGCATAACCCGGTAATAGCGCGAGGGCAGTAAATACCGGTAGCATAAGTGCTATGATTCTTTGAGCCATGAAATCTCCTTTTGCTCAACTCTCCGTAAATAGGGACAGGCTGATTATTCAAACGTACTGACCTGATAGTTCAGCGTACGGTAATACTCGGGGAAACGGATAAACCGATCGCCAGCACCATCAAAAACCACGTTTTTACCCGGCAACTTATAGCGTTGCCACTTCTTGCCGCCATCGCGGGAAAGATACAAATGCGTTCTGTCGCCGACATCTTTTTCTACCGCCAGCAGGTTGCGTCCGGCATAAATTTTGCCTAACCGATCGATATGTTCAAGTACCAGCCCCGGCACGCCGTTTTCCTGTAGTTTATACAGACCGTAACGTGAAGCGCTTATTCTGCTGATAAAGAAAATTTCCCCCTGTGGCGAACGGGCGATATCGCGGATATTGGTGGCGAGGATCTGCTCTGGCTGCGGCGAGACCAGATTGTAGAGAAAGCGCCGTTCCCCCCGATCGTCCGCAAGCGAAACGGTCACATCGGCCAGTAGCCGATGATGCTTATCGATATACCAGCGTAATTTGCTGATGCTGGTGTAATGCGATTTGGCATCAGCCTGCAGGATATTGTGGCGTTTTAGTAGAGGACGAATATCTGCTGCGATTTGCCAGCTTTGCCCTTTATCTTCTGAAACAAAAAGCCTGTAGTCGTCCGCCAGCCATAGCTTGTTACCATCGGCAGCAACCAGTTCCCGGTAATATAACCCTGACAAGGGTTCCGTTTCAGGAGCGTGCCACTGCGGCAGCTGCTGCCAGCTGATGCCGCCGTCCTGGCTGTACCAGACGAGCTTGTTAGCGTGGAAAGGCCCATGGGCGACCAGATAGCAGTGGCCTTGATATGAACAGACCGGAGCGTCGATATTTCCCAGCCACAGAGCCGAAGCCCGGAGCTGGCTCTGGCGGTCCAGATACATGATGCGGTTCAGGGGGATGTTATTGCTATCATCCCAACGGCGGAAAGACGTGAATAGGGTATACCGGCCTTTAATATCGCGCTCCAGCTGCTCTTTTGTAATGAGACGGACGTTAAGCAGTTGGGACATCAGGCGGGTAATGCGTTCAAGCGGCGGATTGTAGTGATAAATAACACGCTGTTGTTCTTTATCAAGCTCGTAGTTTTTGACGGTAAACAGCGGCTCGTGGCTGATAAACAGCGCGCCGTTGGTAAAACTAACGAGCATAGGCGCCTCGACTTTAATCTCGTCACCGCTAAGCTGGTGCCGACGCCACGGAAGATCGGCCAGAAAGAGGTTAAAAGAAAACGTCGCGGACCACAGAAAAGCCGCCAGCGTTACTATCCCGAGAAACAATAATCGCCGTCTTATCGTGCTAAACATTACATCAGCTCCTGGAGCGTGATGTTAGCTCCCGCGCGCGTGATGTAGCGCTTTGCTATACGCTGCAGTATCAGCCAGTCGCCTACCCGACGCGAGAGTTGGCGGATAGCCAGGCAGCAAAGCTCAAGGACAATGATTATGCTGCCGACGCATACCAGCAGTAAGGCAAGCATATTGATCGAGTCCGCAACGAGTTTCCAACCGTCCCAGCCCGTCGCCAGCATATCGTTCAGCTCCAGGCCGAGGATAAACAGGAAGGCAAGCAGAACGAAGCTATAAAACAATTTATAGATCAGCGACATTTGCTGTTCGCCTGGATAGAGCGGGTGGGTTTTAAGGTAAGCGCTGCCGTCGCTGCTGTTATAAATCGCCTGAACGTTGCCGTTGTCCCGCCGATATACGGCGGTTATCCGATCGCCTTTGGCGAGAAAAGGCGGATGACGGCGGTAAAAAAGAGGGTGGAGGCCCCACCGGGTACCGCTAATTTGCCAGGAGAAGGACAGCAGCATGACATCGCACTGGAACTGGATGCCGTGGTAGTCGCGGTGTGTTTTCCCGGAGCCGGTGGACCATTTCTTAAAATAGAGGTTTTTAATTTCCCCGTCCTCAACGACGAAACGCTCTGGAAGCGCAGGATCTTCGGAAAACGGCGGCGTATTGCGCCCGGAGGGTAGCGGAACCGGCTGGCAGAATGAGAAATCTTTACGCCGTGCCTGTTCCATTTTCACCAGCAGCTCGCGCATTTCGGGATGTGCCGTTTGGGCAAAGCGAAGCACCAGGCTGCATAGCCCCATCAGCGCAACTCCCAGCGCCAGCGCCGCGATGATGCTGAAGGTGATTACAGCCCAGGCCGTGGTAAAATAAAAGTAGGTAGGGTAGGCGGCAGCAATAGACGCCAATATGCCGATAAAAAACATCAGCAGTTTACCTTTCAGCGTTGGTCTGGCCGGTTCGAGCAGAACTTTACCGTCGCTTAGCCAGTGGATCCAGAAGCTGCCGTCCGGCAGACGGCGGGCGCCGATATGCAGCGGCTGGTTGAGCTTAATGCACTTAAATAGCTCAGGCTTCTGAAAGTAGCTCATATCGGTATAAAAGACATGGTCGCCATCAACAAGCCGTATATAGCTTTGATTTGCGGATGCTGAAGTAGTAAATCCGGGAAAATTCAGGGTGAAATAGCGGGTGTTTTTCATAAGGTTCCCTCCTCTTGTGGTGCGGTGGCGTTCCTTGCCGCAAACAGGCAGGGCGGACGCCCTGCCTGAGAGAGATTACTTCTTCGCGCGCTCGAAAGAGGCAACGATTTCAGCTTTAGCCGCTTCAGCGTTGTCCCAGCCGTCAACCTTAACCCATTTGCCAGCTTCGAGATCTTTGTAGTGCTCGAAGAAGTGGGTGATCTGCGCTTTCAGCAGTTCCGGCAGGTCGCTCACATCTTTGATGTGATCGTACTCTTTGCTCAGTTTGGTGTGCGGTACCGCAACCAGCTTCGCATCTTCACCGGATTCGTCGGTCATTTTCAGTACGCCAACCGGACGGCAGCGGATAACTGAACCTGGCTCCAGCGGATACGGAGTCGGGACCAGCACGTCAACCGGGTCGCCGTCCAGGGACAGGGTGTGGTTGATGTAGCCGTAGTTGCACGGATAGAACATCGCCGTGGACATGAAACGGTCAACAAACAGTGCACCGCTCTCTTTGTCAACTTCGTATTTGATTGGGTCCGCGTTCGCCGGGATCTCGATCACGACGTAGATATCTTCCGGCAGATCTTTGCCCGCAGGTACGTTGAGTAAGCTCATGTCTGTTTCCTTTAAAATGTATGGCAAACAAGTGCCCGGTATTATAGCCAACTCACATCGAATGTCTTCGCTTCTTTTTCCCCACAACGGGTCGGCAGAGTCTGAATTTCTCCCTGTAATACAGCCTGAAAATCCATAAACATAGCTGCATCCTGAATAAAATTATGTAACCGTTTTCATTGCATATGTTTGATATCTCAAAGCGTACAAAATTTCGTCATAAACGGTGGCGGCTGCGCGGCTCGCGAAGCCTCACCGGCTCTCCGCTGCTGTGAATCATATCAGTTAACATCTAATTAACTTTTTTGAAGTGTGATGTAACGCATTCAGTTACATCTCCGATTGTCTATAGTTTGTCCGCAGGTGAGGCTTTAACCAACAATAACCCTACGAGGATCCTCTTATGTGGAAGCGCTTACTTATTGTCACGGCAGTTTCCGCAGCTATGTCGTCTATGGTCATGGCTGCCCCTCTTACCGTAGGTTTTTCACAGGTCGGTTCGGAATCCGGCTGGCGCGCGGCCGAAACCAACGTTGCTAAGGAGGAAGCCGCGAAGCGCGGTATCACTCTGAAGATTGCCGACGCGCAACAAAAACAGGAAAACCAGATTAAAGCCGTACGCTCCTTTATCGCCCAGGGCGTTGATGCCATCTTCATCGCTCCGGTGGTGGCGACCGGCTGGGAGCCGGTACTGAAGGAAGCGAAAGAAGCCAAAATCCCGGTATTCCTGCTCGATCGCTCGATTGATGTCAAAGATAAAGATCTCTACATGACCACCGTCACCGCGAACAACGTGCTGGAAGGCCAGCTAATCGGCGAGTGGCTGGTGAAAACCGTTGATGGCAAACCGTGTAACGTCGTTGAACTGCAGGGTACCGTTGGCGCCAGCGTGGCGATTGACCGTAAGAAAGGTTTCGCTGAAGCCATTTCTAAAGCCTCCAACATCAAAATTATCCGCTCCCAGTCCGGCGATTTCACCCGCAGTAAGGGTAAAGAGGTCATGGAGAGCTTTATTAAAGCGGAAAACAACGGCAAGAACATCTGCATGGTTTACGCCCATAACGACGACATGGTGATTGGCGCGATTCAGGCGATTAAAGAGGCCGGGCTGAAGCCGGGCAAAGATATCCTCACCGGCTCTATCGACGGCGTGCCGGATATCTATAAAGCGATGATGGCCGGAGAGGCCAACGCCAGCGTTGAATTGACGCCAAATATGGCCGGCCCGGCGTTCGACGCGCTGGAAAAATACAAAAAAGACGGCACCCTGCCTGAAAAAGTCACCATCACCAAATCGACGCTCTACCTGCCGGATACGGCGAAAGAAGAGTTAGAGAAGAAGAAAAACATGGGCTACTGAGTAGCTAAAAACAGGCCACGTTCCCGGTGGCGCTACGCTGACCGGACTACAGTTTCACCGCCGTCTGCGGAGCGGGTAGCCCGGACAGGCGCACAGCGCCGCCTTCGGGATTTCACCGGTCGCTAAAGCGCGGCTGATTTCCCTCTCCTCCCATCGGGGAGAGGGTACAGGTGGGGGAGAGCATGAACGGCGAATTACATCAGGAAATCCTTCGTACTGAAGGGCTCAGCAAATTTTTCCCCGGCGTGAAAGCGCTGGATAACGTTAATTTCAGCCTGCGCCGGGGCGAAATCATGGCTCTGTTAGGTGAAAACGGCGCGGGTAAATCCACTCTGATTAAAGCGCTGACCGGCGTCTATCACGCCGATCGCGGGGCTATCTGGCTGGAAGGGCAGGCTATCTCGCCGAAAAATACCGCCCACGCTCAGCAGCTGGGGATCGGTACCGTTTATCAGGAAGTGAACCTGCTGCCTAACATGTCGGTAGCGGACAATCTGTTTATCGGCCGCGAGCCCAGGCGCTTTGGCCTGCTGCGGCGTAAGGAGATGGAAAAGCGCGCCACGGCGCTGATGGCGTCCTACGGTTTTTCCCTTGATGTACGCGAGCCGCTCAACCGTTTTTCGGTCGCCATGCAGCAGATCGTCGCGATTTGCCGGGCCATCGACCTGTCAGCAAAAGTGTTAATTCTTGATGAACCTACCGCCAGCCTGGATACCCAGGAGGTGGAGATGCTCTTCACCCTGATGCGTCAGCTGCGCGATAGCGGCGTCAGCCTGATTTTCGTCACCCACTTCCTTGACCAGGTTTACGCCGTCAGCGATCGCATTACCGTTCTGCGCAACGGCAGTTTTGTCGGTTGTCGGGAAACCCGCGAGCTGCCGCAAATTGAGCTGGTGAAGATGATGCTGGGCCGTGAGCTGGAACATAACGCCCTGCAGCGTGCGGGCCGTACTCTGCTGAGCGACAAGCCGGTGGCCGCCTTCGAGGAATTTGGCAAAAAAGGCACTATCGCGCCGTTTAATCTGCAGGTTCGTCCCGGTGAAATCGTTGGCCTGGCGGGTCTGCTTGGCTCCGGACGTACGGAGACGGCGGAAGTGATCTTCGGCATTAAACCTGCCGACAGCGGCAAGGCGTGGATCAAAGGCAAGCCGCAAACGCTACGATCGCCGCATCAGGCATCGTGCCTCGGGATCGGCTTCTGTCCGGAAGACCGTAAAACCGACGGCATTATCGCCGCCGCCTCGGTGCGGGAAAATATCGTGCTTGCGCTTCAGGCGCAGCGCGGCTGGCTGCGGCCGATTAGCCGGCGCGAGCAAAATGAGATTGCCGGGCGTTTTATTCGTCAACTGGGTATCCGCACTCCCAGCGCCGAGCAGCCGATCGAATACCTCTCCGGCGGTAATCAGCAGAAGGTACTGCTCTCCCGTTGGCTGCTGACCAAACCGCAGTTTCTGATCCTCGATGAACCGACTCGCGGTATAGACGTTGGCGCTCACGCCGAGATTATCCGCCTTATCGAAACCCTGTGCGCCGACGGCCTGGCGCTGCTGGTCATTTCTTCAGAGCTGGAAGAGCTGGTGGGCTACGCCGATCGGGTGATTATCATGCGCGATCGCCAGCAGGTGGCGGAACTGGCTCTGAGCGAGCTTTCCGTACCGGCGATCATGAACGCTATTGCGGCATAAGGAGTAACCGATGATGCCTCAATCTGTTCCGAAAACCGGCCAGCCGAAACGGCGCTTTAACTGGCCAAAAGGGATGCCGCAAATTATTGCGCTGCTGCTGGTGTTGGTCGTTGACAGCCTGGTCGCTCCGCATTTCTACCAGATAATGCTCCAGGAGGGGCGGCTGTTCGGCAGCCCGATTGATATTTTGAATCGCGCCGCGCCGGTGGCGCTGCTGGCGATTGGCATGACGCTGGTTATCGCCACCGGCGGAATTGACCTCTCGGTCGGGGCGGTGATGGCGATTGCCGGGGCAACGGCAGCGTCGCTGACCGTCGCGGGACATAGCCTGCCGGTCGTGCTGCTGGCATCGCTGGGAGCCGGTGCGCTGGCCGGCCTGTGGAACGGGATTCTGGTGGCGGTACTGAAGATCCAGCCGTTCGTCGCCACGCTGATCCTGATGGTTGCCGGACGCGGCGTGGCCCAGCTGATTACCTCCGGGCAGATTGTGACCTTTGATTCTCCGCATCTGGCCTGGCTTGGTAGCGGTTCGCTGCTGCTGTTCCCGACGCCGGTGATTATCGCCGTTGTCACGCTGGTGCTGTTCTGGCTGTTTACCCGTAAAACCGCGCTGGGGATGTTTATCGAAGCGGTAGGTATTAACATTCGCGCGGCGAAAAACGCCGGGGTGAATACTCGTATCGTTGTGATGCTGGCCTACGTTTTGAGCGGGGTTTGCGCGGCCATTGCCGGGATCATCGTCGCGGCGGATATCCGCGGCGCGGACGCGAACAACGCCGGACTATGGCTGGAGCTTGACGCCATCCTGGCGGTGGTGATCGGCGGCGGTTCGTTGATGGGCGGGCGCTTTAACCTGCTGCTCTCGGTAGTGGGGGCGCTGATAATCCAGGGAATGAATACCGGGATCCTGCTGTCGGGATTCCCGCCGGAGCTTAATCAGGTAGTCAAAGCGGTGGTGGTGCTGTGCGTACTGATCGTCCAGTCGCCGCGCTTTATCAGCATACTGAAGGGGATGCGCGGCCATGATAAAACGTAACTTACCGTTAATGATTACCCTGGCGGTATTCGTGCTGGGGTACCTTTATTGCCTGACCCAGTTCCCCGGCTTTGCCTCGACGCGGGTTATCTGCAATATCCTGACCGACAACGCATTCCTCGGGATCATCGCCGTTGGCATGACTTTCGTGATCCTCTCCGGCGGGATCGATCTGTCGGTCGGGTCGGTGATCGCTTTCACCGGCGTGTTTCTCGCTAAAGCGATCGGTTTCTGGGGGATTTCGCCGCTGATCGCATTTCCGCTGGTGCTGGCGATGGGCTGCGCTTTTGGCGCGTTTATGGGATTGCTGATCGATGCGCTGAAGATCCCGGCGTTTATTATTACTCTCGCCGGGATGTTCTTCCTGCGCGGCGTGAGCTATCTGGTTTCGGAAGAATCGATCCCTATTAATCATCCGGTGTATGACGCGCTTTCAGGGCTGGCCTGGACCATCCCCGGCGGTGGTCGTCTGAGCGCCATGGGGCTGTTGATGCTGCTGGTAGTGGTGGCCGGAATTTTTATGGCCCACCGCACCCGTTTTGGTAACCAGGTCTACGCCATCGGCGGTAACGCAACGTCAGCGAACCTGATGGGGATCTCCACGCGTAGCACCACAATCCGCATCTATATGCTGTCTACTGGTCTGGCGACGCTGGCGGGGATCGTTTTCTCCATTTATACCCAGGCGGGCTATGCGCTGGCGGGCGTCGGCGTTGAGCTGGACGCGATAGCCTCGGTGGTCATCGGCGGTACACTATTGAGCGGCGGTGTAGGGACGGTGCTGGGCACGCTGTTCGGCGTCGCTATCCAGGGGCTGATTCAAACCTACATCAACTTCGACGGGACCCTTAGTTCATGGTGGACCAAGATAGCCATCGGGATCCTGCTGTTTATCTTTATCGCGCTGCAGCGCGGCCTGACGGTGCTGTGGGAGAATCGGCAGAGTTCGCCGGTAACACGAGTGGGTCATTGACAGGGAAATTTCCCCTCCCGTCTGGCGGGAGGGGAGAGAAGCTTTACGCGTCCGGGAACTCTTTAATAAAGTTCTCGACGTCTTCAACCATATGGTTGTTGCCGACGAAGAAAGAGCGGCGCTGGTGCAGACTATGCGGCACGATATCCAGAATGCGTTCTTTTCCGTCGCTGGCTTTGCCGCCAGCCTGTTCCGCAAGAAACGCCATCGGATTGCACTCGTACAGCAGACGCAGTTTTCCGTCCGGGTGGCTGGCGGTGCTCGGGTAGAGATAGATCCCGCCTTTTAGCAGGTTGCGGTGGAAATCCGCCACCAGAGAGCCGATATAGCGCGAGGTATACGGGCGCTGGGTCTCTTTATCTTCTTCCTGACAGTACTTGATGTACTTCTTCACACCCATCGGGAACTTGATGTAGTTGCCTTCGTTAATCGAGTAGGTATTGCCTTTTTCCGGGAAGCGCATGCGCTCCTGGCACAGGCAGAAGACGCCAAGAGAGGGGTCATAGGTAAAGGCGTGGACGCCGCAGCCGGTGGTATAAACCAGCATCGTCGAGGAACCATAAACCACATAGCCCGCGGCGACCTGCCGGTTACCCGGCTGCAGGAAATCTTCTTCGGTTACAGGGGTGCCCACCGGCGTAATGCGGCGGTAGACAGAGAAAATTGTCCCGACGGAGACGTTAACGTCGATGTTAGAGGATCCATCCAGCGGGTCCATCAGCACAACGTATTTGGCATGTTCACATCCTTCAAAGACGACGATTTCATCTTCTTCTTCAGAGGCGATCCCGGCAACAATATCGCGTGCTCGCAGTGCGGCTTTCAACTTTTCATTGGCAAACAGGTCGAGTTTTTGCTGCACCTCGCCCTGAACGTTTTCAGCACCGCTGGCACCCAGGATATCGACCAGACCGGCCTTATTGATATCGCGGTGGATGATCTTGGCGCCTAACTTTATCGCCGATAATAAAGCAGTAAGTTCGCCAGTTGCGTGAGAGAACTCATGCTGCTTTTCGACAATAAATTCACCTAACGTTTTCATAACCCGTTCCCTGCATGTTTATGTGAAGTAAAACGAACATAACAATCTTAACAAAGAATAAAAAAAACTCGCACAGGTGAATCGCGCCAGCAAAATACGGATTCGCCTTAAATGCATTTCTTTCCCGCCCAACATCCCGGTAAACTGTGCTCCAGATAAGAGAAGGAAATGACGAATGCGCATTCATATTTTAGGAATCTGTGGCACTTTTATGGGGGGGCTGGCGATGCTGGCGCGTTCCCTCGGTCATGAGGTAACGGGGTCGGATGCGAACGTCTATCCGCCGATGAGTACCCTGCTGGAAACCCAGGGAATTGAGTTAATTCAAGGATATGATGCCAGTCAGCTGGATCCGCAGCCGGACCTGGTGATTATCGGCAACGCGATGACGCGCGGTAACCCGTGCGTGGAAGCGGTGCTGGAAAATAACATCCCGTACATGTCAGGTCCGCAGTGGCTACACGACTTTGTCCTGCGCGATCGCTGGGTGCTGGCGGTTGCCGGAACGCACGGGAAAACCACCACCGCCGGAATGGCGACCTGGATCCTCGAAGCCTGCGGCTACAAGCCGGGCTTTGTTATCGGCGGCGTTTCCGGCAACTTTGATGTTTCCGCGCGCCTTGGCGACAGCCCGTTCTTCGTGATTGAAGCGGATGAATACGACTGCGCCTTCTTCGATAAGCGCTCCAAGTTTGTTCATTACTGCCCGCGTACCTTGATTCTTAATAATCTTGAGTTCGACCACGCGGATATCTTTGACGATCTGAAAGCCATCCAGAAGCAGTTCCATCACCTGGTGCGTATCGTCCCGGGCAAAGGCAAAATTATCCTGCCGGAGAACGATATCAACCTGAAACAGACCATGGCGATGGGCTGCTGGAGCGAGCAGGAGCTGGTCGGCGAGCAGGGGCACTGGCAGGCGAAAAAGCTGACTACCGATGCTTCCTCCTGGGAAGTGTGGCTGGACGGCGAGAAAGTTGGCGAAGTGAAGTGGGATCTGGTCGGCGAGCATAATATGCATAACGGCCTGATGGCGATTGCCGCCGCCCGCCATGTCGGCGTTCAGCCTGCTGATGCCGCCAACGCGCTGGGGAGTTTTATCAACGCCCGCCGTCGTCTGGAGCTTCGTGGCGAAGTCAACGGCATAACCGTGTACGACGATTTTGCCCACCACCCGACGGCGATTCTGGCGACCCTGCAGGCGCTGCGCGGTAAAGTCGGCGGTACCGCGCGTATTCTTGCCGTGCTTGAACCTCGTTCCAACACCATGAAAATGGGCATTTGCAAAGACGATCTGGCGCCTTCTCTCGGGCGTGCGGATGAAGTCTTTCTGCTGCAGCCGCAGCATATTCCGTGGCAGGTTGCTGAAGTGGCTGACGCCTGCGTACAGCCCGCGCACTGGAGCGCAGATGTCGATACGCTGGTGGATATGATTGTTAAAACCGCGCATCCTGGCGACCATATTCTGGTGATGAGCAACGGCGGATTTGGCGGTATTCATCAGAAGCTACTCGATAAGCTGGCGAAAAAAGCCGAGGCGGCCGAGTAGGCCATCCCCCTCGTTTATCCGCCCTGCGCATGAGGGCGGATATTGTTGTGACCAGGATTGTTCATGTTGATTTCACAAAGAGTCACCTCTACCGAATCCATCTGTTTCCCCGCGCTGGACGCCCTCTACTGCAGGGCTTTCCCGTGGCACGAGCAGCGTGAAGCCGCTGCCAAACGGCAGGCGCTTGATAACCCGCAGTATATTCTGGAAGCCTGGTTTGATGATGGCCTGTTTATCGGCCTGAGCGGCTGCTGGCGGTTCGCTGGCTGTAGCTACATAGAGCATCTGGCCATCGACGTGACGTTACGCTCGCGCGGCTACGGTAAGCAGCTCCTGGCTGAAATACTTCAGCGTGCGCCGCTGACCATTCTGGAAATTGACCCTCTCATCAGCGACATTGCTCATAAACGCCTGCGCTTTTATGAAACGATGGGCTTTCACGCGAATCCCTGGGCTCATTGCCATCCGACCTATCATCAAGGAATCGCCGATCATGAATTGATCGTGTTGAGCTACCCGCAGCCGATTAATCAAGCGCAGTATCAGCGTTTTGCGCAGGACCTGAGTCAGGTGGTCATGGACCTCCCTCAATAGATGAATGCGTCTTTTAAATGAGATTTGAACCTCTTTTCACCATACAATTAAATTGATTTGCTGAACGTAGACGATTTTATTAGATATGGTTTTATCAATTCGGCTTTGAATAAAGTCAGAGAACTGGCGGCGGTAAAAAGATAAGGCTGTAGGATTTGGCTAACCATACAGCCCCATTTGGCGTGGCTTACCGTTGACCAAAAACGCTGCGGCGTAGCGCTCAGGCGCCGTAGAACGCTTTGGTATAAAGTCCTTTTACATCCTGAACGGACGGATAGTTAGGGTTAGTTAACGTACAGGGATCGTCGACGGCATGGCTACTCATTCTGTCGAGGACATTAACAAAGGTTACTTCATTAATTTCAACTTCGTCACACTGGCTGAGCGTTTTCGGCACGCCCAGACGTTGATTCAGCGCGTTGATTTCTTCAATCAGGTTATTAATACCTAATGCCGCTTCCAACTGACGGTATTTTTTGGTGAATCTCGCATTATATTGAATGATATAAGGCAACATAATCGCATTTGCCAGGCCATGGGTAATACCAAACTCACCGCCAATTTTATGCGCCATCGAATGGACTAATCCCAGGGAAGCATTGGTAAAGGCGATTCCCGCCAGCGCGGACGCATTGTGCATATGCATACGGGCGTTTAAATTATCAGGCGACCGCCGGGCGGTTTCCAGATACTTAAACACCAGCCGAATCGCTTCCAGCGCATAGGGGTCGGTAAAAGAGTTGGCTGCGGTGGAGACGTAGGCTTCAATCGCATGGGTGAGAACGTCCATACCGGTGTGAACGGTAACGTGCGCCGGCATTTTTGCCGGAATGGTTGGGTCGAGAATGGCGATATCCGGCACCAGATCGGCAGCAACAATCGGGTATTTAATATGATTGGCCGTATCGGTAATCACCGAAAATGCGGTGATTTCAGAGGCGCTACCGCTAGTGGAGGGAATCGCCACAAACCGGGCTTTATTACGCAGCGGCGGCATTGAACCGACGGGAATAATATCTTCAAACTTCAGCTGCGGATGTTCATAGAAACACCACATGACCTTCGCGGCATCAAGCGCAGAACCGCCGCCAATCGCGACGATCCAGTCCGGCGCAAAGGCCTGCATCTCTTTGGCTCCGCGCCAGACGGTTTTAATTGACGGGTTAGGTTCAACATTATCGATAACAATGCATTCCATACCCGCTTTATTGAGTTCATTGACGGCTTTATCCAGAAAGCCAAAACGCTTCATTGAACTTCCGCCGGTGACTAATGCGGCTTTTTTTCCGCTCAGCGTAGCAAGATGTTCTAAAGCGTTTTCGCCATAAATAATACTGCGAGGAATTGAAAAGGCCTGAGTCATAGGTAACTCCATTTAATATTAAGGATTTTTTTAGTGTGCATTCGTCATTTACAATTCAGCGATGCGTGCAGAGTAAAAAAATCGAATTAATGCTCCAGATATTGCCGGAGCAATATCTGGAGGGAGTTGTTTCTTTTATACCACCATCTTTTAAGTGGCCTGGGCGTTGGCTCCAGCCCGAATCATTCTGGGATTAGGCAGCTATTAAATCGTACCGTCCCAGGAATCGACTTTTTCGCGTTTTGCTTCTTCTTCATCAAACCAGCGCGAGGTCACGCATTTTGATTCCGTATAGAAACGTACGCCGTCTTTACCCAGGCAGTGCAGGTCGCCGAAGAAAGACTGCTTATGGCCAGAGAAAGGGAAGACGCCAACCGGCACCGGGATACCAACGTTAATACCGACCATGCCGCCGTGGGTGCGTTTCTGGAATTCGCGGGCGTAATAACCGCTTTGGGTGAAAATAACCGAGCCGTTGGCAAACGGGTTATTGTTCATTAGCTGCAGACCTTCCTCGAAGGTTTTTACCCGCTTAAAGCAGAGTACCGGTCCGAAAATTTCCAGGGTTCCGACGCTCATCTCTTCAGTTACGTCATCCAGCACGGTAGGCCCGACGTAGAAGCCGTTCTCCTGGCCCGGCACCTTAATATTGCGGCCATCCAGCACCAGCTTCGCGCCTTCTTCGACGCCTTTATTAATCCAGTTGATCACCGACTGCTTATGGTCTTTAGAAATCACCGGCCCCATATCGGTATCGCGCAGATAGCCGGGGCCGATTTTCAGCTGCCTGGCTTTTTCAACGACGGCGGCAATCAGCTTATCGGCGATCTCTTCCTGCACCACCACTACCGGCAGCGCCATGCAGCGTTCGCCCGCGCAGCCGAACGCGGCGTTGATAATCCCCGCGGCGGTACGATTAATTGGCGCATCGGCCAGCACCAGAGCATGGTTTTTCGCTTCGCACAGCGCCTGAACGCGTTTACCGTGAGCGGCGGCTTTGGAGTAAACGTGCAGGCCGACGGAAGTGGAGCCGACGAAGGAGACGCCGTTGACGTCCGGATGGGTCAGCAAGATGTCGGCTTCGTTACGTGAACAGGTCACCACGTTAATAACGCCGTCCGGTACGCCTGCTTCCTGATAGAGTTTGGTGATTTCCATACAGGTCATCGGCGTCATGCTGGCCGCTTTAATCACCATCGTATTACCGGAGGCGACGCAGAGTGGCGCCATCCAACCCATGGGGATCATGGCAGGGAAGTTGAACGGCACAATACCAGCGAACACGCCAATGGGTTCACGGTAAAGATTGGTGTCGATCCCGGCAGAGGCGTCCATCAGGTTTTCTCCGGCCATCAAAGTGGGAATCGAGCAGGCAAGTTCGGTGCCTTCTTTCGCTTTTAATACATCGCCCTGAGCGTCGCCCCAGGCTTTGCCGTTTTCCTTTGCCACCAGTTCGGTTAAGCGTTCCTGATGCTGAATCAATAATTCGCGAACGCGGAACATGATTTGCGAGCGTTTAATCGCTGGAGTATCTGCCCATGCTGGAAAGGCTTTGCGCGCTGCAGCAACGGCATCCAGTACTTCTTGCTCGGTGCAGCAGGGAGCCTGAGCCATGACTTCCCCGGTACTTGGGTTATAGACGTCCATATAGCGTTCGGTCTGCGAAACGCGCCATTGACCATCAACGAAATATTTCAATCTTGGTACAGTAGTCATATTTTTCTCCATGAGAGATTGAATTTTATTAAGTAAAACATGTGCCTAAACGGTAATGACGCCAACCCTTCCGCCACTGCAGACGCCTGGTTTCATTGACGGACCCGGCGGGCGTGAATGTGCTCATCACGATGTGATTTTGGTTATTAATGAAATTTATTTTTCATTATCATAATGTATGAAATACAAAAACCGTTTTGAGAGATGGATCAAAGATAAGGAAACTGCTGTTGGTATCGATGCTTTAATGCAGCGTCTTTTTATTTAAGCAAATAAAAACAAATGGATGCTTGTTGTTTTATTCAGGTCCTGCAACGGGGGAGTGAAAGATTGTTCAGGAGAGATGAGCTTTTATGTGAAATAAAAGTTAACTAAAAATTAACTATGAAATTAAAAGTTCAAAAAGAGATGGAAAGTGCAAATTTATCAGCGGCTATGCCGCTTTGTAAGAGAAGTTTGGTCGCCCGGATCGGGCGAAAGCCGTCATCCGGGGAGTCATTGAGGGTTAGCCTTCGCTTTCGGCCAGTTCACGCAGGTACTGGAAGATAAGACGCGCGGACTTCGGCGGCTTGTTGCCTTCTTTCTCTTTTTTGGCGTTGCGGATAAGCGAACGCAGCTGCTGACGGTCGGCGTCTGGCCACAGATTCAGCACTTCAGCAACGGCTTCATCACCATTATCAATCAGACGATCGCGGATCTGCTCAAGCTTGTGGAACAGCGCAACCTGCTGGTTGTGGCGGTTCTTCAGCTTGTCCAGCGCCTGACGGATCGGCTCGACGTCGCGGTTGCGCAGCATTTTACCAATCAGCTGCAGCTGGCGGCGGCGGCCTTCTTTCTTGATACGCTGGGCGAGCTCAATAGCGTCGCGCAGATCGGTATCCAGAGGGATTTTATCCAGCGCGTTTTTTCCCAGCTCTACCATTTCCGCGCCAAGACGCTTCAGTTCTTCGGCGTCGCGCTTAATTTCACTTTTACTGACCCAGATAATTTCATCGTCTTCATCTTCGACGTCATCACCAGGGACGTCGTCGAGCCAGTCTTCGGGCTGCTTTGTCATCTCAGGCTCCTTAAAAAAGAGACTAATGTTACCAGTTAAGGGGCGCACTGAAAAACGGTTCTCTGTTAGACTTCAGTTAACTCCTTCTTACATTATGGCATTAGCGATGAAAGTCATCTCTCAAGTTGCACAACAGCGCAAGACGCTGGAAGAGGCCGTGACCACGGCGCTGGAACTGGCGGCAGGCAAATCCGACGGTGCGGAAGTCTCCGTCAGCAAAACCACCGGGATCGGTGTGAGCACCCGCTACGGTGAAGTGGAGAACGTAGAATTCAATAGCGATGGTGCTCTCGGCATCACCGTTTATCACCAGAACCGTAAAGGCAGCGCGTCTTCGACCGACCTTAGCCCGCAGGCCATCGCCCGCACGGTGCAGGCGGCGCTGGACATTGCCCGCTACACCTCGCCGGATCCGTGCGCGGGCGTGGCGGATAAAGATCTGCTGGCCTTTGAGGCCCCGGATCTTGACCTGTTCCATCCGGCGGAAGTCTCTCCGGATGAAGCCATCGAGCTCGCCTCCCGCGCTGAACAGGTGGCGCTGAAAGCGGATAAACGCATCAGCAATACCGAAGGCGGCAGCTTTAACAGCCACTACGGCATTAAAGTATTTGGCAATAGCCACGGTATGCTGCAGAGCTACTGCTCAACCCGCCATTCGCTCTCCAGCTGCGTGATCGCCGAAGAGAATGGCGATATGGAGCGCGATTATGCCTACACCATTGGACGCGCGCTTGAAGATCTGCAATCACCGGAGTGGGTTGGCGAAGAGTGCGCCCGCCGCACGTTGTCCCGCCTGGCCCCGCGTAAGCTCTCGACGATGAAAGCGCCGGTGATTTTCGCTAACGAAGTCGCGACCGGTCTGTTTGGTCATCTCGTCGGGGCCATTGCCGGGGGCTCGGTTTATCGTAAATCCACTTTCCTGCTCGATGCTCTGGGTAGCCAAATACTGCCGGAGTGGCTGACCATTGAAGAGCATCCGCATCTGCTTAAAGGGCTGGCCTCTACCCCGTTTGATAGTGAAGGCGTACGCACGGAACGTCGCGATATTATTAAAGACGGCGTGCTGACCCAGTGGCTACTGACTAACTACTCGGCGCGCAAGCTAGGGCTTAAGAGCACCGGCCACGCGGGCGGCATTCACAACTGGCGTATCAAAGGCCGTGGCCTGGGTTTTGCAAAGTTGCTTAAAGAGATGGGCACCGGTCTTGTCGTAACGGAATTGATGGGGCAGGGTGTAAGCGGCGTCACCGGCGACTACTCACGCGGCGCATCCGGCTTCTGGGTAGAAAACGGCGAAATTCAGTATCCCGTCAGTGAGATCACCATTGCAGGAAATCTGAAAGATATGTGGCGTAATATCGTGACTATCGGCGACGATATCGAAACGCGCAGCAACATTCAGTGTGGTTCCGTGCTGCTGCCGGAGATGAAGATCGCCGGGCAATAATACCTGTATAATAAAAAAGGAAGTAAGCAATGCGTAAAAAACTGTTAGCGATGTTAGCCGTATCTGCTTTTGCGCTGGGTTCGGCATCAGCCTTCGCCGATCTGGGCGAAGACATGGATACCCTTGCCGAGAACCTGCAAGTGGTGCAAAAAACCTCAGATGCCGGTGAGCTGAAAGCGGCGCTGAATAAGATGCGTACTGCGGCGGTTGATGCCCAGAAAGAAACGCCGCCTAAGCTGGAAGGCAAAGCGGAGGACAGCGCAGAAATGAAAGACTATCGTCACGGTTTTGATGTGCTGATCGGCCAGATTGACGGCGCGCTGAAGCTGGCGGACGAGGGTAAAGTCAAAGAAGCTCAGGCCGCAGCGGAAGAGTTTAAAACGACTCGTAATACCTACCATAAGAAGTATCGCTAATCGCTTTTAGCTATTTTGGTCTTTTGCCGGGCGGCGGCTGATGCCCTGCCCGGTCTACCCATCATCTTGATCTCTTTAGCCAAATTCCCCAATCGTGGCTAATTTCTCTCGAAACACGCTAATCTCGCTGCCAAACCCCGACGCACTGCTCCGTGCAAACGGCCAGGCCGCCACCAAAATCTTATCATCATCACAGTTTTCCTCTTTTTTTCCCTACTGTTCACCGCCCGGTGATACTGAAGAAGTTGTGATATTCATCACGAGAATTTATCAATATGAACATATTCTTTGTGGTTATGTGAAATAAGTCACGCCTGCCGTCCTTCTTTCCACTTCGAAGTGGAAAACCCCTCGCTACAAACTCATCCTCATCCGCACTAAGGTTATCCCCAGAGACATCAACGGGGTAATTCAAGTGAATAACGGAGCGGTAACACACGTCACAGAGGAGCAGGCCAGGCTAACCGAACGGCTGGCTGACAAGATGCTGCAGCAGGTTTTTGCACTATTAAGCCGCCGCAACATCGTTCCTAACGACGTTCAGGAGCAAATGCTGACTTCCCACGTTCGGGCGATGGCCCATCGCTCAATCAGCGGCGAGCCGCTGCCGGAAGTGGATGCCAGCCTGTTCGAAGAGATCTCAGAAGATTCAATGATGCTGGCCCGCGAAGTGGTCGCGCAGTTCGGCAATCTGCCAGATGAAGAAGCCTGGCTGCTGTCCGTCCACTTCGAAGTCGCTAAAGATAACCTGTAAGGAGCAAACAAATGGAACAAATCACCGTTGTTATTGGCGATCGCCTGGGTAAAGGTCAGAAAGTTGCCGCAGGTGCTGAAAAAGCTGGCGCTCGCGCCGTTGTCGTACCGGGCGTTGCCGCGGATATGAAGCTGGGCGACATGATGAAAGCGGAAAACGCCACCTTCGGTATCTCTTTCTGCGGTAGCGGCGGCGCAGGCGCTATCACCGCGCAGAATAAACATGGTTACAAAGCCAAATATGGCATGCGTTCCGTTGATGAGGGCGTTACTGCGATCAACGAAGGTTACAACGTACTGGGCTTCGGTTTTATGGATAAAGAAGAGCTGGGCGAACGCCTGGTTGAAGCCTGGAAGAAGAAGTACGGCGTGTGAGTATGAAAGAGCAATTCACCACTACGGTGAGCGTTGCCGGCAAAGGCGAGAGCAAATCACGCGCTTTCGCCGATGCTCTGAACCATGTACAGGCGGCGGTTATGAAAACGTCGCCGCACATCTTACTGCGTATTGAACCACAGGATGTGGAGGTTGTTCATGCGCGTGAAGCGGTACGGAAAGAAGCCTTTTTATTCTTCTTCCTGCGCCGTGAACGACGGACCTACAGCGTGGAGCTGAACGTCACCGTCACCGTGACCGCCATTAATCTCGATAAAGTGGATTTCGTCACGCAAACCTGATTTTCACCAAAGGGTCAGAATATGTTCCTGATAATATTAATAAAATCGCTCATCATCGGCGGCCTGGTTGGCGTCGGCGTAGGCGCCGGAGCGGCACGCATGTTTCATGCGCCCACCACGCAAGGGATGGGCGCATTTCGTACGTTGGGTGAGCTGAATTCATGTGAAGGCGATCCGGCTTCCCACTTCTCTTTTGGTCTGGGCTTCTTCTTCAACGCCTGGGCCTCTTCCGTCGCGGCGGGTTCCTTCACTCAGGACGTTGACCACCGCATCATCCCCAACTGGGGCGCAGCAGCGCTGATGATCAAAAACCGCAACGTCGGCGAGACGCTGCACGATCCGAAAAAGATGGCCATCGCCTGCGGCGTTATCGGCATGCTTGTTGTGGCCTTCCTTAACCTGACCGCCTCTTCAGTACCGGAAGCGTTGCAGGTGACGGCGGTAAAAGTGCTGGTTCCGGCGGCAAACCTGTTGGTTAACACCGTGATGCCGGTCATTTTCTGGCTGGCGGCGATTGATGCCGGTAAAAAGTCGGGCTTCTGGGCGACGATTTTCGGCGGTGCAGCGCAGCTGATTATGGGTAACGCCGTTCCGGGCCTGGTGCTGGGTATCCTGATTGGTAAAGGCGTAGAAGAGAGCGGCTGGAACCGCGTCACTAAAGTGATGATGGTGGCAATCGTCGCGCTGTTCGTTCTGAGCGGCTTCTTCCGCGGTTTCGATATGAAGATGATTGAATCCTTCAATCTGACCGTACCGAACTGGCTCGAACTGATCCACAACTCGCTCAGCGGTAAATAACAGGAGCCTCTCATGGAACAAAATAAAGGTTTTTGGTATGCCGACTGGTCGTTCCCGATCTTTGTTGGCCTGCTCTCTTCCGGCGTCTTTGCCGGGACGCATATGTACTACCTCTACGGCATCGGTGCGTTTAACGAAGTGGCCTTCGTGGCGATGCTGAAAGCGGGAATTGATACCGGAGCCTACGGCGCGGTAGCGGCGTTCGGCGCCAGCTTCCTGTTCGCTCGTATTATCGAAGGCTCGCTGGTGGGGATTCTGGATATCGGCGGAGCGATTCAGACCGGCGTTGGCCTGGGCGTTCCGGCACTGCTGCTCGGCGCGGGCTTTATTTTCCCGGTCGCCAACTTTGCCGCCTCTCTGGTCACCGGTCTGGTGATTGGCCTCGCGATAGGCTACATCATCATCCTGGCGCGTAAATTCACCATCAACCAGAGCGATTCCACCTACGGCGCTGACGTCATGATGGGGGCCGGTAACGCCTCCGGCCGCTTCCTCGGGCCGTTGATTATCCTCAGCGCCATGACCGCCTCTATTCCAATCGGCATTGGTTCTCTGGTGGGGGCACTGCTGTTCTACATCTGGCAGAAACCTATCACCGGCGGCGCGATCCTCGGCGCAATGCTCCTTGGCTCCATCTTCCCGGTAGCGATTAGTTAAGTCCTGCGGGCGCATCGGCGCCCGCGTTAACAGGAGAGAGATATGTTTGATTTACTCCTGCGCCGTGCGCGCCTCGTCGACGATACCCTCACCGATATCGCCATCCGGGACGGTAAAATCGCGGCGCTTGGCGAGATTAGCGCTCCCGCGCGTAAAACTATTGAGCTGGACGGCCGCTACTACGTCAGCGCAGGCTGGATTGATTCCCACGTTCACTGTTATCCGAACTCGCCGATTTACCATGATGAACCGGACAGCGTAGGGATTGCTACCGGCGTGACCACCGTGATTGACGCAGGAAGCACCGGTGCGGACGACGTTGATGACTTCTACCAACTGACCCGCAAGGCCGCGACCGAGGTTTATGCCCTGCTTAATATCTCCCGCGTTGGGCTGATTGCCCAGAACGAACTGGCCAATATGGCCAATATCGATGCGGACGCGGTGAAGCAGGCGGTTAACCGCTACCCGAACTTTATCGTCGGCCTGAAGGCGCGGATGAGCAGCAGCGTGGTGGGTGAAAACGGTATTACGCCGCTGGCGCGCGCGAAGGCGATCCAGCAGGAAAACGGCGATCTGCCGCTGATGGTGCACATTGGCAACAATCCGCCGAACCTTGATGAAATTGCCGACCTGCTGACCTCCGGCGACATTATTACCCACTGCTACAACGGCAAGCCCAATCGCATCCTGACGCCGTCCGGTGAACTGAAGAGCTCGATTAGCCGAGCCCTACAGCGCGGCGTGCGTCTTGATATCGGTCACGGCACCGCCAGCTTTAGCTTTGAGGTAGCGCGTCGGGCGATTGCCATGGGCATTCTGCCGCACACCATTAGTTCTGATATTTACTGCCGTAACCGTATTGACGGTCCGGTACGTTCGCTGGCGCTGGTGATGTCAAAATTCCTCGCCATCGGTATGTCATTGCCGCAGGTCATTGACTGCGTAACCGTTAACGCCGCAGACGGCCTGCATCTGACGCATAAAGGGCGGCTGGAAGTGGGCTATGACGCCGATCTCACGCTGTTTACCCTCGAGCGGACGCCAACGGTGCTGGTAGATGCTGAAAAAGAGAGCCTTCAGGCCGATAAGATTCTGCAGCCGCTTGCCGCCATTCGCGCGGGCAAGGGCTATCTGACCGAACAAGGGAGCGCGGAAAATGCCTTCGATTTTTGAGAAATACGATTTAAAACAGGTCATTAACACTTCTGGTCGTATGACCATTCTCGGCGTCTCCACGCCGCGACCTGAAGTGGTTGAGGCCGCGATGGCGGGCATGAACCAGTATTTCGAAATGAAAGACCTGGTGAATAAAACCGGTGCCTATATCGCGAAGCTACTCGACGTGGAAGGGGCGACCGTCGTCTCCTGCGCTTCAGCGGGCATCGCCCAGTCGGTGGCGGCGGTGCTGGTGAAAGACAGCGACTGGTTGCTGGAAAATCTGCACGTAACGCCGATTGAAAACAACGAAATCGTCTTGCCAAAGGGTCATAACGTCAACTTTGGCGCGCCGGTCGGCACCATGGTAGCGCTGGGCGGCGGCAGGCTGGTGGAAGCGGGTTACGCCAACGAATGTTCCGCAGAGCAGCTGGCGGCGGCGATTACGCCGCGCACCGCGGCCATTCTGTACATTAAATCCCACCACTGCGTGCAGAAAAGCATGCTCAATGTGGCGCAGGCGGCAGCGGTTGCCCGGATCCACAATTTACCGCTGATTGTCGATGCGGCGGCGGAAGAAGATCTCCAGGCCTATTATCGCGCGGGGGCGGATCTGGTGATTTACAGCGGCGCGAAGGCGATAGAAGGGCCGACCAGCGGGCTGGTCATCGGCAAAACCCAATATGTTGAGTGGGTCAAACGCCAGTCGAACGGCATTGGCCGGGCGATGAAGGTTGGCAAAGAGGGGATTCTCGGCCTGACCTGCGCCATCGAACACTACCTGACGGCGGCGAAAGAGACCGGTGAAGAGATGGTCGCGAAGATGACGCCGTTTATTAACCAACTTAATACTCTTAGCGGCGTGACCGCACGAGTCGTCTGGGACAGCGCCGGTCGCGATATCGCGCGGGCGGAAATTAAATTTGATGAAGCGGTGACCGGCGTCAACACCGGCGATCTGGTGAACGCGCTGAAGCAGGGTGAATATGCCATCTACTTCCGCGGTTATAAAGCCAACGAAGGCATTATTGAAGCCGATGTCCGCAGCGTGAACGCGCAGCAGCTGGAGATAGTCTCCCGCCGCATCGCTGAGGTTCTGAACAAGGAAAATAACGCATGAAACTGACCCCTAATTTTTACCGTGACCGCGTCTGCCTGAACGTACTGGCGGGCAGCAAAGATAACGCCAGCGAAATTTATGAGGCGGCGGAAGGTCATGTACTGGTGGGCGTACTCTCCAAAAATTATCCGGACGTCGCCAGCGCGGTAGCCGATATGCGTGAATACGCGCAGCGGATTGATAACGCGCTTTCCGTAGGACTGGGGGCGGGCGATCCGAACCAGTCGGCGATGGTCAGTGAAATTTCGCGTCAGGTTCAGCCGCAGCACGTCAACCAGGTGTTTACCGGCGTAGCGACCAGCCGCGCGCTGCTTGGGCAGAACGAAACCGTGGTCAACGGCCTGGTCTCGCCAACCGGTACGCCGGGCATGGTGAAGATCTCCACCGGCCCGCTCAGCAGCAACGCGCCGGACGGTATCGTGCCGCTGGAAACCGCGATTGCTCTGCTGAAAGATATGGGCGGCAGCTCGATTAAATACTTCCCGATGGGCGGATTAAAGCATCGCGACGAGTTTATTGCGGTAGCCGAGGCCTGCGCCCGCCATGATTTCTGGCTGGAGCCAACCGGTGGTATCGATCTGGAAAACTACGGCGAGATCCTGCAGATCGCGCTGGATGCGGGCGTGAGTAAAATTATCCCGCATATCTACAGTTCCATCATTGATAAAGCCAGCGGTAATACCCGTCCAGAAGACGTGCGCCAGCTGCTTTCGATGACTAAACAGTTAGTTAAGTAGTACCTATTGCCCCTCATACCGGCCCTCTCCCCGCAGGGAGAGGGAGAAAACTTGCCCACGCTTTTGCGCTGAGCGGTTCCCTCACCCTTTGGGGAGAGGGTCAGGGTGAGGGGAGCCCCCAACGAACCATCAAGGAGTCACCATGCCCATCGCTCGTCACCTGCTTGTTGCTTCACTTTCTCTGCTTGCCGCCAGCGTTGCTGCGCAGACCCAGTATGCATGGGTCGGCACGTACAACCCCAATGGGGAAGGCCTGTACCGTTTTACCGTCGATAGCCAGACCGGTGCGCTGCGTGATAAGGCGCTGGTGGGTAAACTACCTAACCTCGCCCAGCTCACCGTCTCGGCGGATGGCAAATCGCTGTATGCCGCCAGTGAAGTGGAAAAAGGCGTGGTACAGGCCTGGCGCATCGGCAGTAATGGTGAACTGAGCGAGCTGAATCAGGTCGCTTCCGGCGGCGCCGGGCCGGTTTATCTCTCCCTGACTCCTGATGGCCGCCATCTGCTGGTGGCGAATTACGTCAGCGGCAGCATCGCCGTGCTGCCGGTGAAAGAAGATGGTACCCTGGGTGAAGCCGTGGATGTGCATCAGGATCAAGGTCCTGCGGGCGCAGAACGCCCGGCGGCAGCCGTCGAAGGCAGTTTTGCCATTAGCGATCATAATGGGCCACATGCCCATATGATCGCCGCCGATCCCAGCGGTAAATTCGTTTTTTCGACCGATTTGGGTCTCGACAGGATCTACCAATACCGTCTGGATAGCGCCACCGGCAAGCTAACGCCGAACGAGCCGCCGTTTATTAATGCTTCATCTCCTGGCGCCGGGCCGCGTCATTTTGTCTTTACGCAGCAGGGTGATGGTCTATGGTTGATTAACGAAGAGGCATCGACGCTTACCTTCTATCATCTTGATAAGCAAAGCGGTCTGCTACGTGAGGGGAAAACCATCTCGGCGCTGCCCAAAGAGTATAAGGGCACCAGTTTTGCCGCAGGCCTGGTCCTGAGCCGCGACGGTAAGCAGCTGTACGTTGCCAACCGGCTGCATAACAGCATCGCCCACTTTACGGTGATGGCCGACGGCAGCCTGAGCCATCAGGAGGATGTCTGGACCCGCGGCGACTACCCGCGCACCCTGACTCTGGATAATCAAGGGCAGTGGCTATACGTCATGAACCAGCGTAGCGACAACATTACCCGCTTTAGCGTCGCGCCGAAGGATGGCAGGCTGACCTTCTCCCCGGACTATACTCCGGTCGGCAGCCCGTCGCTGATGGTGATAACCGCTCAACCCTGAGCCGTAAGAAAAAGGAACTGACATGCGATTTCCCAATCAACGTTTAGCGCAGCTGTTTACTCTGTTGCAAAACGAAACGCTGCCGCAGGAGGAGCTGGCGCAGCGGCTGTCGGTTTCTACTCGTACCGTACGCGCGGATATCTCCGCGCTGAACGCGCTATTGCTGCACTACGGCGCGCAGTTTATTCTCACCCGCGGCAGCGGTTATCAGCTGGTTATTAACGATCCGTCGCGCTATCAGACGCTGGAAGAGAACGCGCCAAAAGCGCAGCACATCCCGCGTACCGCGGCGGATCGCGTCCACTTTTTGCTGGTGCGCTTTTTAACATCCGCTTTCTCACTCAAACTGGAAGACCTGGCCGACAGCTGGTTTGTCAGCCGCGCTACCCTGCAGGGTGATATGGTCGACGTGCGCGAGCGTTTCCAACGTTATCAGCTTACCCTCGAAACTCGACCGCGCCACGGCATGAAGCTGTTTGGTAGCGAGGTTTCCATTCGCGCCTGTCTCACCGATCTGCTGTGGGAGCTGAGCCAGCAGGGGCCGCTGAACCCGCTTATCTGTGAAGAGGCGTTTGACGCCAGCGTACCGACGCTGCTGGAAGGCGTGCTGCAGGAGACATTAACCCGCCACCACGTGCGCCTGACTGACGTGGGCGAGCGTTTTATCTGTTTATATGGTGCGGTAGCCGTGCGTCGCGTGAGCGAAGGCTATCCGCTGGCGGATTTTAGCGCCGAAGATGTCGCGCAAAATGTGCGCGACGCCGCCCGCGAACTGGTAAATACCATGCAGCAGCTGGCAGGCAAACCGCTTGCCCCGGCGGAAGAAGAGTGGCTGTGCGTACATCTGGCCGCCCGCCAGGTGCAGGATATCGATCCGGGCACCATCAGCGCCGATGATGACGAAGCGCTGGTCAACTACATCCTGAGCTATATCAATCAGCAATATAACTACAATCTGCTGGACGACGCCCAGCTGCATGCGGATTTACTGACCCATATTAAGACCATGATTACCCGCGTGCGCTACCAGATAATGATCCCTAATCCGCTTCTCGAAAATATCAAACAGCACTATCCCATGGCGTGGGATATGACGCTGGCGGCGGTATCCAGCTGGGGGAAATATACGCCTTACGCCATCAGCGAAAATGAAATTGGCTTCCTGGTGCTGCATATCGGCGTTGGGCTGGAACGCCACTACAACATTGGTTACCAGCGCCAGCCGCAGGTACTGCTGGTATGCGATACCAGTAACGCGATGGTGCGGATGATAGAAGCCATTCTGCAACGTAAGTATCCGCAGCTGGAAATTGCCGCGACCATCTCGCAGCGCGAGTATGAACAGCGGGGAGAAATAGCCGAAGATTTTGTCATCTCCACCGTGCGCATCAGCGAGAAAGATAAGCCGGTGGTCACCATTGCGCCGTTTCCTACCGATTATCAGCTCGACCAAATCGGCAAGCTGGTGCTGGTGGACCGCACCCGCCCCTGGATGCTGAATAAGTATTTTGATGAGGTTCATTTTCAGGTGATTGATACTCCGATGGACCAGCAGGCGCTGTTTGCCACGCTGTGCCAGCAGCTGCAGCAGGAGGGGTTTGTCGGGGAGGAGTTTCATGATTCGGTAGTGGAGCGTGAGGCTATCGTCAGTACCATGCTCGGTGACGGTATCGCGCTACCCCACGCCCTTGGTCTGCTGGCGAAAAAGACCGTGGTTTACACGGTGATTGCCCCGCACGGTATCGCCTGGGGCGATGAGACCGCGCATATCATCTTTCTGCTCGCCATCAGCAAAAGCGAGTATGAAGAGGCGATGGCAATCTACGATATTTTTGTTACCTTCCTGCGTGAACGCGCAATGGCCCGCCTGGCCGCCACCCGCAGCTTTGATGAATTTAAAATGGTGGCCATGGAGTGCGTCAGCCGGTTTTGAGAGGCGTTATGCGGAACTGAATGTAATTCAAATGTAATGCTGGAATGCATTACAAATTCATTCTTTGTGGAGGCATAACGGCCACACTTACTGTTCGCCTTATGAGCTGGAACCCGATCCTCGAGCGTTAAGGGAATGGCATAAGCTGGGTGATGCGGTAAAAAGCAGTTTAAAAGTAAGCAGGTGTTAGTGCTGAAAAATCCTCACATCGAATCTTCACGACTTCCCTGACTGTTATAAAATTAAGCTAAAAGCGTCAGAACATCGTCTGGGGTATCAGGTGCGGGATGAAGCCGTGGTTGTGTGCGTTGTTGCCGTGGGTAAACGTGAAGAATTTGCCATCTACAGGAAAGCTCATAAACGACTGTAGCGGATAGCTATCTCAGGTGGTGCACGACCTGGTTGCTGCTGCCACGCCAGATCAGCGCCGGGTCTTTGAGGTCCTGCACAAATTTGCCATCGACCAGCACGTTGATTAACTCCACCACTTCCAATTGCGCGTCGTTGAGTTCGTCCAGCTTGTAGCCGGTCCATACCCAGATATCTTTGCCGGGGCACTCGGCGCGAACGCGCTGCACCAGCTTAAGGATCTCCGGCACGTTCTGCGGGTGCAGCGGGTCGCCGCCGGAAAGCGAGAGCCCCTGGCGCCTGACGCGCGTATCGTTGAGGTCAGCAATAATGCGCTCGGCCATTCCGGCGGTGAACGGCATACCGGAGTTCAGTCGCCAGGTGCTTTTGTTATAACAGCCGGGGCACTCATGGACGCAGCCGGAAACGAACAGGGTGCAGCGGGTTCCCGGACCATTCACAATATCAACCGGATAGTATTGATGGTAATTCATTGTTTCCTCTTCCCATTTGACGCTGTAGCGGCGTTGGCTGCGCTCACTCCCCCAGTCACGTACTTAATGTACGCTCCCGGGGATAACCTCGGTTGCCGCCTTGCTATGACGCTAATTGCTTTGCGAAAACGGAGGGGGCTTTGCATTTGTAAAGGGAACGGCTCCCGGCGTCGCTGCGCCCGGCCGGGCTACGAAGAGCCGCATACGCGGTTGTAGTTGTAGCCCGGATAAGGCGCTTCGTGCCGCGATCCGGGAGCGGCTCCCGAGTGGCCAAACGGCCACCGGTCAGTCCCTTCTCTCCTCAGGGGAGAGGACCAGGGCGAGGGGCTAAACCGCTCGGGATTAACCGATCTGCCCGTTGCCCAGATGCTTCACGCGGCGCTTAACTTCTTCCTGCTTGCCGGCGTTGAACGGACGAGCGTCCGGGCTGCCCAGATAGCCGCATACGCGGCGGGTCACCGACACCCGAGAAGCGTCGTGGTTGCCGCATTTCGGGCAGGTGAAGCCCTTGCTGGTGCACTCGAACTCACCGGTATAGCCGCACTCGTAGCACTCATCGATTGGCGTGTTGGTTCCGTAATACGGTACGTGCTGATAGCTGTAGTCCCACACGTCCTCCAGCGCTCTCAGGTTGTGCTGAATATTCGGATACTCGCCGTAGCAAATGAACCCCCCATTGGCCAGCGGCGGGTAAGGCGCTTCGAAATCAATTTTGTCGTACGGATTCACCTTCTTCTCCACGTCGAGGTGGAAGCTGTTGGTGTAATAACCCTTATCGGTTACGCCTTCGATCACGCCGAACTCTGCGGTATCCAGACGACAGAAACGGTCGCAGAGGTTTTCGCTCGGCGTGCTGTACAGGCTAAAGCCGTAGCCCGTCTCTTCTTTCCACTGGTCTACCGCTTCGCGCAGGCGCTGAACGATGGCGACGCCTTTCTCACGCAGCGCCTCGCTGTCGTACATGTGCTTGTTGCCGAACAGCGCGTTGATGGTTTCATGGATACCGATATAGCCCAGAGAAATAGACGCGCGACCATTTTTGAAAATCTCCGAAACGTCGTCGTCCGCTTTCAGACGCACGCCGCAGGCCCCTTCCATATACAGAATCGGCGCAACGCGAGCCTTCACCCCTTCCAGACGGGCGATGCGCGTCATCAGCGCTTTACGCGCCAGCTGCAGACGTTCATCGAGAAGTTTCCAGAATTCGGTCTCGTCGCCCCTGGCTTCCAGCGCGATGCGCGGCAGATTGAGGCTGATAACGCCAAGGTTATTGCGGCCATCGTGGATCTGTTCGCCGTCCTCGTTTTCCCACACGCCGAGGAAGCTGCGGCAGCCCATCGGGGTTTTGAACGAACCGGTCACTTTCACAACCTGATCGTAGTTGAGGATATCCGGATACATGCGCTTGCTCGCGCACTCCAGCGCCAGCTGTTTAATATCGTAGTTCGCGTCGCCGAACTTATGATTCAGGCCGTCGCGAATAGCGAAAACCAGCTTCGGGAACACCGCTGTTTTACGGTTTTTACCGAGGCCCGCGATGCGATTGCGCAGAATAGACTGCTGAATCAGGCGCGATTCCCAGCTGGTGCCAAGGCCAAAACCGAAGGTGACGAACGGCGTCTGGCCGTTAGCGGTATGCAGAGTGTTGACTTCATATTCCAGCGACTGGAAGGCGTCGTAGCACTCTTTCTCGGTGCGCGAGCGGGCGTAGCCTTCTGCATCCGGGATCTGCCACTCTTCGGCAATTTTACGATGTTTTTTGAAGCTTTCAGCAACGAACGGCGCCAGCACTTCGTCAATACGGTTGATGGTCGTGCCGCCATAAATATGGCTGGCGACCTGAGCGATAATCTGCGCCGTTACCGCGGTCGCGGTAGAGATGGATTTCGGCGGCTCAATCTCGGCGTTGCCCATTTTAAAACCGTGAGTCAGCATGCCTTTTAGATCGATCAGCATACAGTTGAACATCGGGAAGAACGGGGAGTAGTCGAGATCGTGATAGTGGATCACGCCGCGCTCGTGGGCCATCACCACGTCATGCGGCAGCAGGTGCTGACGCGCGTAGTGCTTGGCGACGATACCCGCCAGCAGATCGCGCTGGGTGGGGATGACTTTACTGTCTTTATTGGCGTTTTCGTTGAGTAACGCCGGGTTGGTTTGCTCAACCAGGCCGCGAATCTCCTGGTTCAAACGGCCGCGCTTTTCACGTTGGCTATCGCGGTCATGGCGATATTCAATGTAGGCGCGCGCAAGCTGCTTGTACGGGCCTGACATCAGCTGATTCTCAACGGCGGTCTGGATCTCGTTGATATCAACCTGGGCGCGGCCCTGCATTTGCTGGCTAACGACTTCTGCGACGGTGGCGCAATAGTCTGCGTCATCGACTCCCGCTGCTTTAGCTGCACGTAGAATTGCTTCATTAATGCGCTCTGACTTGAACGGCACTTTACAGCCATCGCGTTTCATCACATGCGGTGTCATGATCACTCCATACTTTTTATAGAACAGGTTATCCACAGAGGCGGAAGGTCAATCGAAGTCACGAAGCCCATAGCTGCCGCCGCTTACCTCCGATCCTGGCCCTTTTTATCCACATCCCATCACCGCCAGACTACGATAGGTTGTGGTGACATAATAGACTATTAATACAATATGTGGGGCCGGGACGCATTTTAAGTTCTATATGTAGTGCTTTGCATCAAAGATGTTTGCAATTTTATTGATGCAGAACAAAGTAAAAAGAGGAGAGCAGGAATGATGGGCATTAGCGCTAAATGTAAATTTATCTGATTATAAAATAAGCAAAAATTGGCCTGAACGGCGATTATCCAGGCCCGGGAGAGGGGAGCTCAGGCGAGCAGCGAATCGTTAAGTAGATCGACCAGCAGCAGCAGGGCGTAGCGTGCGGCTTGCGCGTTCGCAGGCAGCGGCAGCAGGGCGGAGGCCATATTGCTCAATGAATGGTTGGCGGGAGTGAGAGCGAAAATCGTCGCTTCCTGGACCCGGGCCAGCAGAGTCGCGCCCTGCAAAATCGCATCGGCCTCGCCGGTTGCCAGTACCAGTAAGAGATGATCGTCGCTGAGGGTGCTGGCTATCATCCGCATCAGGGCGCTGTCCTGGCATAGATTAATGACGATGCCTATTGAGAGCAGCTGGTGCTGAAGCAGCGTCGCCAGCGCGATATCCTCGGCGCCAAGGGCGAAACAGTGGACGGCACGGGCGTTTCGCAGACGCGTACGCAGTTTTTGCAGCGTGGCTTCTGACGTGCTCACCAGCTGATGCTCGAGATTGCTGTTAACCAGGCTTAAGGTGTCGCGCCAGGCTGCGGGCAGGGCGGAGCTATCCTCGTTCAGCCAGCTGGTGCGACGTTCACAAGCCTGCGCCAGCTGTTTACGCAAATCACGAATATCATCGCAGCCTACCGAGCGGGCAAAGCGGGTAATAGTGGCCGCGCTCACGCCGGCGCGCATCGCCAGTTCATCAATCGAAGCGCTGGCGGTAAAGCTTAAGTTTTCCAGAATAAATGCCGCGACTTTTGATTCCTGAGTGCTAAAGCGGGTCATGCCTTCCTGTAACTGTCCTACGATATCCATGCTTTCAGCCCCTGTTTCCGCATCGTATTTTGAAAATATTTTTCAAATAATGATGCCTTTTATACCATTTAATCACCCGTAACGCCTGGAATTATTGCCTTTTTTGCGTTTATGGATGAGTCAAAGGGTGAAAAACAACGTCCCGATCACGTACGTGAAAAAAATTTTCATATAGCCTTCACCCATGCCAACCCATCGTCCTATAGTCGATGATGTTTATTTAGCGCTCGCTCAAGCAAAACCCATTGGGAGGATTTATGCAACGTATTGTACTGTGCTGCGCCGCCGGAATGTCCACCAGCATGCTGGTCAACAAAATGAAAGCCGAGGCGCAGCAGCGCGCGCTGGCGCTGGAGATTTACGCTGTACCCGTCGCAGAATTTGAGCGCGAATTGCCGAATGCCGATGTGATTTTACTTGGGCCGCAGGTGAAGTATGAAGCGGCGCGGTTGACGGAGCTCGCTGCACCCCATGGAAAAGCGGTCGCGGTGATCGATATGGCAGATTACGGCATGATGCGCGGCGCTGCGGTCCTGGATAAAGCGCTCGCTCTGCTGAACCACTAACTCTTTCCCATTCACGCGTTTTTTTCGCGAAGCCCATGCGGCTTGGCGCGGAGATCTGTACGCCAAAAATGAGGCCACTATGCACGCATTGAAAATTGCCGTAATCGGCGGCGGCAGCAGCTATACGCCGGAGCTTATTGAAGGAATTATCCTTCGCCATCAGCAGATCCCGGTGACGGAGCTGGCGCTGGTCGATGTTGAGGCCGGGCGCGAGAAAGTGACGATAATCGCCGCGCTGACCCGGCGCATGCTAAAGCGTCAGGGCCTCGAACAGGTAAAGGTCAGCGTGCATTTCGGCCTGGATGAGGCCATTCGCGGCGCTAAATTCGTGCTGACTCAGCTACGGGTTGGGCAACTGGCGGCCAGGGCGGCGGATGAGCGTTTAGGGCTGAAGTACAATTTGCTGGGCCAGGAAACGACCGGCGTCGGCGGATTTGCCAAAGCGCTGCGCACTATCCCGGTGATTTTGCAGGTCGCCCGTAAGGTCGAAGCGCTGGCGCCCGACGCCTTTATCCTCAATTTCACTAATCCGGCAGGGATCGTGACGGAAGCCGTGAGTCGCTACAGCAGCGCCAAAATCATCGGCCTGTGCAACGTGCCCATCAATATGCACCACATGATCGCCGGAATGCTGGAGGCAAAAGAAGAGGAGGTCAGGCTGAGCTTCGCCGGGCTGAATCACATGGTCTGGGTACATAAGGTGATGCAGGGGCGGGAAGATGTGACCAGTAAGGTTCTTGATATGCTGTGCGATGGTAAATCGCTGTCGATGAACAACATTAAATCGCTGCCGTGGCCGGCGGAATTTCTTCGCGCCCTGAAGGCGATCCCCTGTCCCTATCACCGTTATTTCTGGCTGACTCCGGCAATGCTGGCGGAGGAGATTGCAGCGGCAAAAACCAAAGGCACCCGCGCTGAGCAGGTGATGAAGGTGGAACAGGAGCTGTTTGAGATTTACGCCCGGCCCGAACTGGATGAAAAGCCCGAACAGCTGAGCTTCCGCGGCGGGGCATACTACTCCGAAGTGGCGGTCGAACTGATTAACGCCATCTACAACAATCTCGGTCAGGAAATGGTGGTGAATACCCGTAACAACGGCGCGATTCACGGCTTCGATGATGATGCGGTGGTGGAAATTAACAGCATCATCGACGCGCAGGGCGCACGACCGCTGGCTTTTGGCGCGCTGCCGCCGATCATGAACGGTCTGACGCAACAGGTGAAAGCCTTCGAGCGCTTGACGATTGAGGCCGCGGTCCACGGCTGTCGCGATAGCGCGCTGCTGGCGCTGGTCAGTAACCCGCTGGTCGGTAATGTCACCGACGCTCAGGCGCTGCTTGATGAGGTGTTAACCATCAACCGCCCCTGGTTAACGCAGTTTAACTAAACTTTTCCGCCTTCGGGGATACCACTATGTCTCGTACTTCATTTATTGAACGCTATGTCATGCCCGCCGCGCTGAAAATCGGCGGTCAGAAGCATGTCCTGTCGGTACGCGACGGCATTATTCTCAATATGCCGTTTATGCTGATTGGGTCATTTTTCCTGATATTCGCTTACCTGCCGATCCCCGGCTACGGTGAGATGATGGCCAGCGTGTTTGGCGATGCCTGGCGCGACAAGATGCTGTACCCGGTCAAAGCAACCTACGACATCATGGCGCTGATCTCCGCGTTCGGCATTGCCTACCGGCTGGCGGAGAAGTATCGCACTCTGGACCCGCTAAGCGCCGGGGCGATGTCGCTTGTGGCGTTTGTGATGACCATTCCGCAGGTGACGCTTTTTACCCCCGCAGATGGTTCGGCGGCGCAAATCGTAAAAGGCGTGCTGCCGGTGGGGATGATTGGCAGCCAGGGGCTGTTTGTGGCGATTGTGATTTCGCTGCTCTCGACGGAGATCTACCGTCTGGTCGCCAGCCGTAATCTGGTGATCCGCATGCCGGACGGCGTCCCACCGGCGGTGGCGAAGTCCTTTCTCGCCCTGATCCCCGGTTTCTGCGTACTGGCCGTTGTGCTGGCCCTGCGCCTGATCGTCGAAGCCTCGCCGTTCGGCGATATAAATAGCATGATCACTACGCTTATCGGTATTCCCATGTCGCACGTGGGCGGATCCCTGCCGGGAATGATTATCTCGGTGATCCTGATTGGCATTCTGTGGACTCTGGGGCTGCATGGCGACACTATCGTGCTGGTATTTATTCGCCCGGTCTGGCTGTCGAATATGTCGGAGAACCTCGAAGCGTTCCAGAATGGGCTGCCGATCCCGCACATCATCACCCAGCAGTTTTATGACCTGTGGATCGCGCCCGGCGGTACCGGAGCGCTGCTGGGGCTGGTGATTTTTATGCTGCTGCGCAGCCGTAGCCAGCAGATGAAACAGCTGGGGAAAATCGCCGCGCCGGGGGCGCTGTTTAATATCAGCGAACCGATGGTATTCGGCATTCCGCTGGTGATGAACCCGTACTTCTTCCTGCCGTTTATTTTGACGCCGGTGCTGTTGGTGATTGTCTCTTATACCGCGATGGCTACCGGACTGGTGATGAAGCCTGCGGGGATTGCGCTGCCGTTTACCACGCCTATTTTTATGAGCGGCTATCTGGCGACGGGGGGACATATTTCCGGGGCGGTGCTGCAGGTGGTGAACCTGGCGATCTCGCTGGTGATCTATTATCCGTTCTTCCGCGCCTGGGATCGCCTGAAAGCGAAAGAAGAGCAGGCTTCAGCGCAGCCGGAAGCCAGCGCGACGCTGTCTGTGGCTGACCGTATCTGATGCCTCTGCGGTCTTGTTCCCGGAGGCGGCGCTTGACGCGCCTGTCCGGGCTACCGGCCCGCAGAAGATGGTGAACCTGTAGCCCGGTCAGCGCAGCGCCACCGGGAAGAAGCCACACCGATACATTAATCCCGGCGTCTGCCGGGTCGCGGCGTAAACGCCTGACCCGGGCTACCTAACTACACGATTCCACTGCCCTGGTAGCCCGGCTAAGCGTAGCGCAAGCCGGGAAGGGGTTTTACTTCTGTAGCCACCATACCGCTTCAAACGGGCGCAGGGTCATATCGGCAGGGCGGTTCGCCGCTTCCGCGTAGTTGCTCATCAGCACCTGCCAGTCCCCGCTCATCGCTTCCGGCTGCCAGCGCTGGAACTCGCGACTCAGGTTAGCGACGACAACCAGCGTTTGCCCCTGCCACTGGCGGCGATAGCACCACAGCGACGGATGGTCCGGCAACAGATCCTGATAGTCGCCCCAGGTCAGCACCGGCGTGTTTTTGCGTAGCGTAATCAACCGCTGATAGGTATAAAACACCGATTCCGGGTCCGCCAGCGCCGCTTCAACGTTAATCTCATGATAGTTATCGCACAGCGCAATCCACGGTTCACCAGCGCTAAACCCACCGTGTTCACTGCCGCTCCACTGCATTGGCGTACGACTGTTATCGCGCGATTTACTGGCCAGAATCGCCAGCAGTTCATCGTGATCCTGCCCCTGCGCGGCGCGTTCAATAAACATATTGTGGCTCTCTACGTCGCGATAATCGGTAATACGTGTAAAGTGCGGGTTGGTCATACCTATCTCTTCGCCCTGATAGATATAGGGCGTGCCCTGCATACCGTGCAGCACCATCGCCAGCATTTTCGCCGCCGGGACACGGTATTCGCCTTCGTCACCGAAGCGGGAGACGATGCGCGGCTGGTCGTGGTTACACCAGAACAGCGCGTTCCACGCACGGTTGTGCATCCCCTGCTGCCAGTGGCTGAACAACGATTTCAACGCCACAAAATCCGGGCGCGCCAGCTCCCACTTTTTACCGCCGGGATAGTCCACCTTCAGATGGTGGAAGTTAAAGGTCATCGATATTTCGCTGCCGTCGAGCGCCGCATACTGCTGGCAATGCTCAAGGGTGGTGGAGGACATTTCGCCCACCGTCATCAGGTTACGTGGAGTGAAGACATCGCGGCTCATCTCCTGCAAAAATTCGTGCGCCCGCGGGCCGTCGGTATAGAAGCGGCGGCCATCGCCAGCGGTATCGGACGGGAAGGTCTGGTCTTTGGAAATGACATTGATCACGTCCAGACGCAGGCCGTCAACGCCGCGGTCGGCCCAGAATTCGCAGACTTTTTTCAGCTCCGCGCGTACCGCCGGGTTTTCCCAGTTCAGGTCCGCCTGCTCAACGGCGTACAGATGCAGATAGTATTGCTCGCTTTCGGCGTGCCACTGCCAGGCGTTGCCGCCAAATTTGGACTGCCAGTTGTTCGGCGGGGTGGTCGGTTCGCCGTCGCGCCAGATATAGAACTGGCGATACGGGCTCTCTTTATTGAGCGCTTCGCGGAACCAGGCGTGTTCAGTAGACGTGTGGTTCAGTACCATATCCAGCACGATACGAATGCCTCGCGCCTTCGCCTGAGCCACCAGTTCATCGAAATCGTCCAGCGTGCCGTAGGCGGGGTCGATAGCGGTATAGTTGGCCACGTCATAGCCGTTATCCACCTGCGGCGAGATGTAGAACGGCGTCAGCCAGATGGCGTCAACGCCGAGCTTCTGCAGATAGTCGAGACGGGCGGTGACGCCGCGCAGATCGCCGGTGCCGTTGCCGGTCGTGTCCTGGAAACTCTTCGGATAGATTTGATAAATAACGCCGTTTTGCCACCAGAGGGGAAGGGTATTCATATTGCGTTCCTGCTACAAAAAAGGGGGCGACAGCGCGCCCCGAAAATAAGAAGTCAGACAATCTGTAAGGTGCCCTGGCGGAATTTGCGCTGGTAGACAATCGTCGTCAGCACAATCGGCACCACCACGGCGATGACCATCGCCAGGGCGTAAACCTGCCAGTAGGTGGGCTGAATGGAGAGGATGCCCGGCAGGCCACCGACGCCGATACCGTTGGCCATCACGCCGTTCAGTCCGCACAGCAGCCCGGCAAGACCGGAGCCAACCATCGCGCACAGCATCGGAAAGCGGTATTTCAGGTTGATACCGTACATCGCCGGTTCCGTTACGCCGAGGTAGGCGGAAATGGCCGCCGGGACGGAGATTTCGCGTTCATTCTTTTTGCGGCTGGCGATAATTATCCCCACGACCGCCGATGCCTGGGCGATGTTGGACAGCGCGATCAGCGGCCATACCGGCGTACCGCCCATGCTTTGAATCATCTGCATGTCGATGGCGAGCGTGGTCTGATGGACTCCGGTAATCACCAGCGGCGCGTACAGGAAGCCGAACAGCGCGGCGCCAATCGGGGCGAAGCTGCCGGTTAACAGGTGGCGAACGGCCCAGGCTACGCCGTCGCCAATCATGCGGCCAAACGGGCCGATAAAAGCGTGGGCGAGGAATACCGCCAGGATCAGCGAACAGACCGGTACTATCACCAGATAGAGGTAGTCAGGCACGATGCGTTTCAGACGCGTTTCGATAAAGCCGAGCGCCAGCCCCGCCAGCAGGGCCGGAATAACCTGCGCCTGGTAGCCGACCTTCTCAATGGTGAACAGGCCGAAGTTCCACACTTCCGGCATCTGTTGACCCAATAGATAGGCATTCATCAGCTGCGGAGAAACGAGCGTGACGCCCAGCACGATGCCGAGGATCGGCGTACCGCCTATTTTCTTCACCGCTGACCAGCAGATCCCTACCGGCAGGTAGAAGAAGATCGCCTCACCAATCAGCCACAGGAAGTCATAAAGCGTTTTCAGCGACGGGTGCATCTGCGCCAGCGTCTGGCCGTTGCTCATCGGCAGATCGCCGATCACGTTGCGGAAGCCTAAGATCAGGCCGCCGCTGATCAATGCAGGCAGCAGCGGAAAGAAGATCTCCGCGAAGTGTGAAATGAGCTGTTCATGCCACTTCATATTCTGCCGGGCGGCTTTTTTGGCCTGCTCTTTATCCGCGCTGGCCTGCCCGGTGGTTGCCAGCAGCGCCTTGTAGTAGTCGCCCACTTCGGTGCCGATCACTACCTGGAACTGTCCGGCGTTGGTAAAGCAGCCCTTCACCATGCGTAGCTGTTCGATTTCTTTAGGTCTGGCAACGGCTGGATTATTCAGCACAAAGCGCAGACGGGTAATACAGTGGCTGACGGTGGCGATATTGTCGCGTCCGCCCACCAGTTCGATAAGTTTATCGATGTCCTGCTGATTCACTTTACTCATGATGAGGCCTCATGACCGAGGGGAGAGGTTGTATTTAACTTGCGACGGATCCTAACCGCTCCGTTTGAATTGCAAAATGGGAACGTTCCCGAAACGCAGCGAAGATCACATAAATCGTCCCGGCAGGGCTAATTTAATACGGCGGGAATGATGATTTGGCGGGGTTCCCGGTTGCCGGCGATCTGCTCGATCAGCTGCTGTGCCGCCTGGCGTCCGGACTCGGGATAGCCGGGATCGACGGTCAGGATCTCCGGATGAAGAAACTTCATCAGCGGCGTGCTGCCGACGCTGGCAAGCTGAAGATTCTCGATTCCCTGCTGCTGGAGAAATTTACAGGCTCCGAGGGCGAGGGTATCGGTGGCGCAGACCAGCGCGCTGGTCTCAGCGGAGAGCACTCTGGCGACGTTTTCGTAGCCCTGTTTCATTCCCAGCCCGGGTAAAGCGGCGCAGGGGGTGAGGTGTTTTTTCTTACAGAAATCAAGATAAGCCTGGTGGCGGCGTTGCCCGGTGGTCACGTCGCTATGCGGCACGCCGAGAAAACTGATATGGCGATGACCGCGATCGTACAGGCGCTGCATCAGCATCTTAATCGACCCTTCATCGTCATAGCACACGGAGGCGATTCCCGGCGCATCGCGGGCCATCAGCACCAGCGTCTCGCGCCACGGAGCGAGCATCTCGTCCTGGATGCCGGTAAAACCAAACAGCACCACACCGTCGATGTTGCGGCGGGCAAGTATGCCAAGATGCTCTTGAACCAGCGCTGGAGAGAACTGACTTTCCATCATAATCGGATCGTAACCCTGCTCGTAAAAAGCCGGAAGCATGGTCTGTACGGCGAGATTTTCCGAGAGCGAATCCAGACGGGTGACGATAATCGCCACCACTTTGTCGCTCTGACCGCGCATCGCCCTGGCGGAACGCGACGGCGAAAATCCGTGCTGCTGCATCACTGCTTCTACCCGCTCGCGAGTGCGTTCGCTCACGCCGCTTTCGTTATTCAGCACGCGTGATACCGTCGATTTCCCGACGCCGCTTAAGCGCGCGATATCTTTGATGGTCAGCCGGTTTTGCATGCGGGGTTCTCGTTGTGGTCTGCTTAAAGTGAGCCTAATGCTACTCAACGAAACCGCAATGAGCAAAGTCTGGTTTACTTCTGGTTTAGTTGCCCGGCGGTATCATTGCCATAATAGCCACAAATATATTATTGGCAGCATTATAATTTGCGCCGTTTGTTTTCACTTGCCGGAGATTTTATGGACCCCGATCCCACTCCTCATCCTCGATGGAGCCATCTTTTTTTCCGGTAAACCTGCTTAGCGCTGCTTTACCGGAAGCGTAAAGCAGCGATGTCTTTGATATCCCTGCCATAAAAATAACATGCCTGACAGGTAAGGTTTACTTACGCCTGTCGGTAGCGCTGCGTTCGCTCACGCGAGCGCGGAGGGACTGTTTATGTTGAAAAATTTTACCCGCCAGCTGTTTGCCCAGCTTGGCCGCCATTTACCGCATCGTTTAGTACAGCGCGACCCGTTACCTGACGCCCGCAATCTGGCGAGCGCGCCGATCCCGGACTCTCTTGGCAAGCAGTGCCTGAACGTGGCGGCAATGGATGAAAATGAAATCTGGCGCGCCTTCGCCAGCCATCCAGAAGGGCTAAACGAAGGCGAAGTAGCGCAAAAAATCACGCAGTACGGCGAAAACCAGATCCCGGCGCAGAAACCGTCGCCGTGGTGGGTACATTTGTGGAGCTGCTATCGCAATCCCTTCAACCTGCTGCTGACCGTCCTGGGTATCGTCTCCTACTCAACGGAAGATCTGTTTGCCGCGGCGGTTATCGCTCTGATGGTGGGGATCTCCACCCTGCTGAACTTTATCCAGGAAGCGCGCTCAACCAAAGCGGCGGACGCCCTGAAAGCGATGGTCAGCAATACTGCCACGGTACTGCGGGTGGTCAATGAGCAGGGCGAAAGCCGCTGGTGCGAGCTGCCTATCGACCAGCTGGTGCCGGGGGATATCGTTAAGCTGTCGGCGGGCGATATGATCCCTGCGGACCTGCGTATTATTCAGGCGCGCGACCTGTTCGTCGCTCAGGCCTCGCTGACCGGTGAATCGCTGCCGGTCGAAAAAGTCGCCCGCACCCGCGACCCGCTGCAGACGAACCCGCTGGAGTGCGACACGCTGTGCTTTATGGGCACCAACGTGGTAAGCGGCTCGGCCCAGGCGATTGTTTTTGCCACCGGCGGCGGCACCTGGTTTGGTCAACTGGCCGGACGCGTCAGCGAGCAGGAAAGCGAACCGAACGCCTTCCAGAAAGGCATCAGCCGGGTCAGCATGCTGCTGATCCGCTTTATGCTGGTGATGACGCCGATCGTGCTGCTGATTAACGGTTATACCAAAGGCGACTGGTGGGAAGCGGCGCTGTTCGCGCTCTCTGTTGCCGTTGGCCTGACGCCGGAAATGCTGCCGATGATCGTTACCTCGACGCTGGCGCGCGGGGCGGTGAAGTTGTCGAAACAGAAAGTTATCGTCAAGCATCTCGACGCTATCCAGAACTTTGGCGCGATGGACATTCTGTGTACCGATAAAACCGGCACCCTGACTCAGGATAAAATCGTGCTGGAGAATCATACCGATGTCTCCGGAAAGGTGAGCGAACGCGTACTGCATACCGCCTGGCTGAACAGCCACTATCAGACCGGATTGAAGAATCTCCTTGATACCGCAGTGCTGGAGGGCGTCGAGCTGGAGTCGGCGCGCGCGCTGGCGGAGCGCTGGCAGAAAGTGGATGAGATCCCGTTCGATTTTGAACGCCGCCGTATGTCGGTGGTGGTGCAGGAACAGGCCAACGTCCATCAGCTGATCTGCAAAGGCGCTTTGCAGGAGATCCTCAACGTCTCGACCCAGGTTCGCTATAACGGCGAAATTGTACCGCTGGACGACACCATGCTGCGGCGCATCCGTCGCGTTACCGATACCCTCAACCGTCAGGGATTGCGAGTGGTGGCGGTAGCGACGAAGTACCTGCCCGCACGCGAGGGCGACTACCATCGCGCGGATGAATCCGACCTGATCCTCGAGGGCTATATTGCCTTCCTGGATCCGCCGAAAGAGACCACCGCCCCGGCGCTGAAAGCGCTAAAGGCCAGCGGCATTACGGTCAAAATCCTCACCGGCGACAGCGAGCTGGTGGCGGCTAAAGTTTGCCATGAAGTGGGGCTGGATGCGGGCGAAGTGGTCATCGGCAGCCAGGTTGAAGCGCTGAATGATGATGAGCTGGCCGAACTGGCAAAACGTACCACCCTGTTTGCTCGCCTGGCGCCGCTGCACAAGGAGCGTATCGTCACGCTGCTCAAACGCGAAGGACACGTGGTGGGTTTTATGGGCGACGGCATTAACGACGCCCCGGCGCTGCGCGCAGCGGATATCGGTATTTCCGTCGACGGCGCGGTGGATATTGCCCGCGAGGCGGCAGATATCATCCTGCTTGAGAAGAGCCTGATGGTGCTGGAAGAGGGGGTTATTGAAGGCCGCCGCACCTTCGCCAATATGCTCAAGTACATTAAAATGACCGCCAGCTCCAACTTCGGTAATGTCTTCAGCGTGCTGGTGGCCAGCGCCTTCCTGCCGTTCCTGCCGATGCTGCCGCTGCACCTGTTGATCCAGAACCTGCTGTACGATGTATCCCAGGTCGCGATACCGTTTGATAACGTGGACGAGGAGCAGATCCGTAAACCGCAGCGCTGGAACCCAGCGGATCTCGGTCGCTTTATGGTCTTCTTTGGGCCGATCAGTTCTATCTTCGATATTCTGACGTTCTGCCTGATGTGGTGGGTGTTCCACGCCAATACGCCGGAACATCAAACCCTGTTCCAGTCCGGTTGGTTCGTGGTGGGACTGCTGTCGCAAACGTTGATTGTGCATATGATCCGTACGCGGCGGATCCCGTTTATCCAGAGCCGTGCGGCCTGGCCGCTGATCGTGATGACGCTGCTGGTGATGGTGGTAGGAATTGCGCTGCCGTTCTCGCCGCTGGCGGGCTATTTGCAGCTTCAGGCGCTGCCGCTAAGCTACTTCCCGTGGCTGATTGCTATCCTGGCGGGCTATATGACGCTGACGCAGATGGTTAAAGGTTTTTACAGCCGCCGCTACGGCTGGCAGTAAGTGGGGATTACGCCGTCTGGCGCGCAAAAACAACAAAGGCAGCCATTGGCTGCCTTTGTTTCATCGCGCAGCTGATTAGCGGCGAATGGCGATCGCTTCAATCTCAATCTTCACGTCTTTCGGCAGACGCGCCACTTCTACGCAGGAGCGCGCCGGGAAGATGGCGTTATGTTCGGTGAAGAAGGCTTCATAGGCGGCGTTCACGATAGCGAAGTCGTTCAGATCTTTCACGAAAACGGTAGTTTTAACGATATCGCCCACTTTCAGACCCGCGGCTTCAACGATGGCCTTCACGTTGTCCAGCGACTGACGCGCCTGAGCGGCGACATCTTCCGGCACGCTGCCGGTTTTCGGGTCTACCGGGATCTGGCCGGAAGTGATGATCATGTTACCCAGATCAACACCCTGAACGTACGGGCCGATAGCTGCGGGTGCATTTTCCGTCGCGATAGTTTTAGACATGAGTTCTCCTGAATAACAGCTTAATGAAGTAGTTATCTTTCGCGTTGCCAACTGCGCAACGATCTGAAAGATGTTAGGTAAGAGACCCGGCCATTATAGGGAGCCGGGTACGCAATACCAACCTCAATTAGTTAGCCAGAACCACATTGTGCGAGAACTCTTTTTCACAGTATTTGCACTTCAGCGCGATATCGTTTTCACGTTTTTTCACCGCAAAGCTGGAGGACACCGGCTCGGCGTGGCTGATGCAGTTGCTGTTCGGACATACCAGCACGTTGTTAATACGCTCCGGCAGATTCGGGCGCGACTTACCGACGACTTCGTAATCATCGATGCGATTCACCGTAGCCTGAGGCGCGTACAGTGAGAGCTGGTTGACCTGCTCGTCGGTCAGAAAGGTGTTCTCGATTTTGATCAAATCCTTGCGGCCCATTTCGCCCGATGGCAGGTTCAGGCCGATGGTGATGCGCTGATCCGTCTCGGTCAATTTGAACAGGGTCAGTAGCTTAAAGCCGACCTGCGCCGGGATATGGTCGATAACGGTGCCACGTTTGATGGCTTCTACCTGTAATTTATTGTCGTGTGTCATCTCTTTTATCCCCTTACAGTGCAAGATCGCTATTCAGTACCAGCGCCAGTAACGCCTGGCGCGCGAAGATGCCGTTGCCTGCCTGCTGGAAATACCAGGCATGCGGCGTTTTATCAACATCGGTGGTGATTTCATCAATGCGCGGCAGCGGGTGCAGCACCTTCATGTTGGCGCGGGCGCCTTCCAGATCGGCGGCGCGCAGAACAAACTGCGCCTTCACGTTGGCATATTCCGATGGGTCGAGGCGCTCTTTCTGCACGCGGGTCATGTACAGAATGTCCACTTCAGCCATCACCTCTTCAATGGCGCTATGCAGGCTCCAGGCAATGCCTTTTTCGTCGAGCATATCGAGAATGTACTGCGGCATGGCCAGCGCGTCAGGAGCGATAAAGTAAAAGCGGTTGCCGTTAAATTTCGCCAGCGCCTGGGTCAGAGAGTGGACGGTGCGGCCATATTTCAGATCGCCGACCATGGCCACGTGGAGGTTTTCCAGACGACCCTGGGTTTCCTGAATGGTGAACAGATCCAGCAGGGTTTGCGTCGGATGCTGGTTTGCGCCGTCGCCGGCGTTGAGTATCGGAATACCGCCGGAAAACTCAGTCGCCAGACGCGCCGCGCCTTCCTGCGGATGGCGCATGACGATGGCATCGACGTAGGTACCGATCACCGAGATGGTGTCAGCCAGGGTTTCGCCCTTTTTGCCCAGAGAGGTGTTACTGCTGTCTGAGAAACCAACCACGCTGGCGCCCAGGCGGTGCATTGAGGTTTCAAACGACAGGCGGGTGCGGGTCGACGCTTCAAAAAAGCAGCTGGCGATAACTTTATGCTTCAGCAGCTCCGGCTGCGGATGGGCTTTGAGCTTTGCTGCGGTCGCCAGTACCAGTTCAAGGTCTTCGCGGCTGAGATCGTTTATAGAAATGATATGTTTTTGATACAGCGGATTAGCCATGTTTATCTCCTGACGCCTGGGCAAAAAAAAAGCCCCTTAAATAAGGGGCTTTACGAATACGGATGCAACGGAAAGGAAAAACGGCAGGCCAGCGCCTGTTTTCAGACGCGGTAAGACACGATGTCGTACACACTGAACCATAATTCCTCCCGGCAAAACGGGTGGCATTATACGCAGCTCTGTCTTCGGATCAAGCGATTAATCCACAAACAGGTAAACGTTTGCCTGGATAATAGTGCGTCAACGCAAAAAACCCTTAAAAAGATGTGGTATGGCAGTCCTGAGGGAGGTATAAAACGGAAAATGAAAAGATGTTTTATATTTGAGGGATATTATGATCGTTGGAAACATTCACCATCTGCAAAGCTGGCTGCCGGAGTCTTTGCGTGAGGCTATTGAATACGTTAAGGCTCATGTCACCGAGGCGACGCCGCTGGGTAAACATGATATTGACGGCAACAACCTGTTTTACCTTATTTCTGAAGATTCGACTGAGCCGTTAACGGACCGCCGCGCTGAGTATCACGCCCGCTACCTGGATATCCAGATAGTGTTAAAAGGTCAGGAGGGAATGACCTTTAGCGTTCTCCCTGCCGGTACGCCGGATATCGACTGGCTGGCGGATAAAGATATCGCCTTCCTGGCGGCGGGCGGGCAGGAGAAAACCGTGATCCTCAACGAAGGCGATTTTGTGGTGTTTTACCCAGGCGAAGTGCATAAACCGCTGTGCGCCGTCGGCGCGCCGGCGAAGGTGCGCAAAGCGGTTGTGAAGATGCTGATGGCGTAAAAATACCCCGGGCTGCGGCAGACGCCTTGCCCGGGCTACAGATCGGTGTGGTTAGGGACGGGTAGCCCGGATAAGCGCGGCGCAATCCGGGAAAATATTGCGTAAAGGTGACTATTTACCCAGCGTCGCGACCATCACCGCTTTGATGGTGTGCATACGGTTTTCCGCCTGGTCGAAAACGATGCTCGCTGCGGATTCAAATACCTCATCGGTCACTTCCATCCCGCCGTGCAGGCCGTAATCCGCGGCCATCTGCTTACCTAGCGTGGTCTGGTCGTCGTGGAATGCGGGCAGGCAGTGGAGGAATTTCACCTGCGGATTGCCGGTCAGCGCCATCATCTGACTATTCACCTGATAATCCCGCAGCAGCGCAATGCGCTCAGCCCATTTCTCTTTGGCTTCGCCCATCGATACCCAGACGTCGGTGTAGATAAAGTCCGCTCCCTTCACGCCCGCCGCAATATCTTCGGTCAGGGTAATATTGCCGCCGTTTTGTTGCGCCAGCGTCCGGCACTGTGCAACCAGCTTCTCTTCCGGCCAGCAGGCCGTTGGCGCCACCAGACGCAGATCCAGACCGGTCAGCGCGGCGGCTTCCAGCATCGAGTTCCCCATATTATTCCGCGCGTCGCCGGCGTAGACCAGAGTCATCTCGTTAAAGGCTTTACCCGGTAGATGCTCCTGCATGGTCAACAGATCCGCCAGCAGCTGGGTGGGATGAAATTCATTAGTCAGGCCGTTCCAGACCGGAACACCGGCATATTGTGCGAGCGTCTCGACCACTTCCTGGCCATGACCACGGTACTGAATACCGTCGTACATGCGCCCTAACACGCGGGCGGTATCTTTAATCGACTCTTTGTGACCAATCTGGCTGCCGCTCGGCCCGAGATAGGTGACGCGAGCGCCCTGGTCAAAAGCGGCAACTTCGAAAGAGCATCGGGTACGGGTTGAGTCTTTTTCGAAGATGAGCGCGATGTTTTTGCCGGTAAGGTGCTGAATTTCGATGTTGTTTTTCTTATCAGCTTTGAGCCTGGCGGCCAGGTCAAGCAGGGCGGTGATTTCGGCAGGGGTAAAATCAAGCAACTTTAAAAAATGCTTCTGATAAAACGCGGACATGGTTCCCTCACATGGCTCAGGCCATTTGTTGAATTAAAATTCACTTTATATGTATGAATATTCATTTGCAACCCCGTGTCATAAATCTTTCTCTCAGAAGGTGGAGGCAATCACGGCGGTATGTGACAATAGAAGCATCCGCGACACATTATGAGGAACGAGCCATGGCTAACCCGGAATTACTGGAAGAACAGCGTGAAGAAACGCGTCTGATTATTGAAGAGCTGCTCGAAGACGGCAGCGATCCTGATGCGCTGTACACCATTGAGCATCATCTCTCTGCCGATGATTTAGAAACGCTGGAGAAAGTGGCGGTAGAAGCTTTCAAGCTGGGCTACGAAGTGACTGAGCCGGAAGAGCTGGAAGTGGAAGAGGGCGATACCGTTATCTGCTGCGATATCCTCAGCGAATCCGCGTTGAATGCTGAGCTGATCGATGCTCAGGTTGAGCAGCTGATGACGCTGGCGGAAAAATACGAAGTTGAGTACGACGGCTGGGGCACCTACTACGAAGATCCTAACGGTGAAGACGAAGAGGGCGATGACGACGATCTCGTTGATGAAGACGATGACGGCGTTCGCCACTAAGTAGCAGAGGTATACGGCGGCATACCGCGCCGCCGTATATACCCGTCATTCTTCAAGTTGCATGTGCGTTGGCTGCGTTCGCTCGCCCCGGTCGCTTAATTGTGCAAGCTGCTGGGGACTTGCTTGCTTACCGCGTAGTTCGCCTCTTTGGAGCCAGCGCAAGCGCCGGGCAAAACGGTTAACCGTTTTGCCCTGAAACTCGAATTATCCTGGGTATAGCAAGGAACTTTAATGGATTACCCGCAAATACTCGCTCCGATTTTAAGCTTTCTGCATTGCCCAACTCCTCAGGCATGGATTGATGAAGCCCGTAAACCGGAAAACCTCCCGCTGCTGTTGACCGACCATATGGTGTGCGAGCTGAAAGCGGCGCAAAACGCCATGCTGCTGGTGCGACGTTACGTCGCGGATAAAGAAGGTGCGGATGAACTGCTGGCCTGTCTGAAACCCTATGAGGACTTCACCTATCGCCGGGGGCCGGAGCCGGATTTTGTCGCGCTGCATAAGCAGATAAATAAAAGCGCGATGCCGCAGACCGACGATCCCTGGGGGCGTCAGCTGCTCGATAGCATGATTTTGCTGATCAAAGAGGAGCTGCATCACTTCTGGCAGGTACGGGAAATCATGATTTCCCGGGATATACCTTACGTTAAGATCGCCGCCAGCAACTACGCCCGCGGGCTGCGCCGGGAAGTGCGTTCACACGAACCGGTGATGTTGATCGATAAACTTATCTGCGGAGCCTATATTGAAGCCCGCAGCTGCGAGCGTTTTGCCGCACTGGCGCCATGGCTGGACGACGATCTGCAAAAGTTCTATTTGTCCCTGCTGCGGTCCGAGGCGCGTCACTATCAGGACTATCTGGATTTAGCGCGGAAGATTGCCGGGGAAGATATCAGCGAACGCGTGCGCCAGCTTGGCGAGGCGGAAGCGGCGTTAATTAACGCACCGGAGGCGGAATTTCGCTTTCATAGCGGCGTACCGATTTGAGCGCCCAGTCGATATCCGGGCCGCTGTAGCAGTCTCGCAGGGCTACAGCGCTTTCAACATCCTGACTTCACAGTCAACATGACCCGTGCAGCCCAGCGGTCCGTCAATATGCTCGAAACCGAGATGTTCATATAAACCGACAGCTTCTTTAAGGAAGGCGGTGGTTTCCAGATAGCAGCGTTTAAACCCCTGTTCACGGGCGTAATCCAGAGCCATCAGCGCCAGCCTTTTCGCCAGCCCCTGGCCGCGAGCGGAGGTCATAAAATACATTTTTTGCAATTCGCAAATATCGGGCTCGCTACAGCTCAGAGGCGCAACCCCGCCGCCGCCAACAACCTGACCATTTTGCTCAACCACCCAATAGGCAGAACCCGGCTGGCTATAAAGCTGGAACAGCTCGTCCAGGTTAGGGTCGGCGACCGTATAGCCTTTATCGGCGGTCAGGCCATATTCAGCTGAGACCTGGCGGATAACGGCGGCTATCGCGGCGTTATCTTGTGCAGTGATGCGACGTAAAGTGAAGGTCTGTGGCGCGGCAAGATTCATGGAATCACTCAATTTTAACTTAAAATACCATACGCTGTTTTAATACCATTATTTTTTTACCGGCGCAAGGAGCGCGTTAAATGCATTGCCGAATAATGGAAGGATAATATATTCTGTTGCTTTAAAACGGGTTATCTTGATTTATTATTTTTATATATGATTTAAAGTACAAGGACGACGTATTTATGAGCGTGATTTCCGGTCAGCAACAAAGTTATAGCCGACATTTAGTTTTTCATGGCCAGGTCTGGCCCTTCTTTACTATTTGTTTGGTTAATGTCATTTTATCTATTATTACTCTTGGAATATTTATTCCCTGGGCCTGGGTGCGCAGTCGCCGCTATCTTTGTGAAAATATGGAGTTAAATGGCATCCGTTTTGGCTACCATGGTCGCGGTATTACGATTTTACTCAGCTGGGTGCTGATATTTGTTGTATTGGTTTTGCTCAGCTTAGCGTTAGCTATATTTTATCCCGGAAGCGAGGGGCTGGAGATGCTACTTTTCCTCATCCTGCTACCTGTAATGATAACAAAGGGGTTAAGCTATCATGCGGTGATGACCTCTTTTGGTAAAATTCGTTTTGGCTTTCAGTGTCACCCGCTTCGCGCATGGTGGGTGATGCTCGGTATGCCGGTGCTGATATACGTGTTAATGGCGGTCTTGTTATCCATGTCAGGAAGATATCTTGGTTTCTACTATGGAATAACCAGTATGATACTGAGTGTCGTTTTTCTGACTTTACTGATGCTGCTGATTATTGGTATTACCAACGGGGTCGTTTACAGCCATTGGCTCGAACTTATCGGAAAGGGTGCCACTTTTGGCAAAAATAAATTTAATATCCATATCAGTACTAAACGTTGCGTGATTATATTTTTATGGGCCACAGCTATTTTATTGCCGTTTATTATTCTTTTTATCGTTTTCTTACTTTCAGTATTCACGCAGATGATTACCGGCTGTATGTTCGGCATGTGTAATGAAAGCACGGCGCTGCTGATGGCATTGCAGCACCTTGGCTCGGTAGTGGGCGGATATATTTTCCTCGCTATTGGTATCGTGATATCTATGGCGTATGTCTGGGCGGCGCTGCGTAATCATGCGTTGAATAATCTGCAGCTGGGAGACCGCGTTCATTTTCGTTCGACTCTGACGTTTTCCGCTCTTGCTCCGCGTTTATTAGGCCTGACTTTCCTCTCTCCCCTCACTCTGGGGCTGGCTTATCCCTGGTTAAAAATTAATTTACTGCGCTATATTGCCGCCAACACCGCGGTGGTCGGCGAGCTGGATTCTCTCGATCTGGAGCCGGAAACCGCGCCTCAGCCTGCGGCATCAGGCAAACTGTGCAGCGGGTTTTTCCCCATGCTGCCGTTCCTGTAATGCAAAAGGCCGGAGCAAGCTCCGGCCTTAATTTTTCGTTCAGGGGAATTACAGCGCGGCGATAATCGCCTGCTGCTCAATCAGTTTCGCTTTTGCTTCCGCGTAACCGTCCAGCTTTTCACGCTCTTTGGCGATCACCGCTTCCGGCGCGCGGGCCACAAAACCTTCGTTGGAGAGTTTGCTTTCAATGCGGTCAATCTCGCCTTCGATTTTTGTCACTTCTTTTGCCAGACGCGCCAGCTCATCTTCTTTGTTAATGAGGCCAGCCATCGGGATCAGCAGCTCAGCGCCGTCGATAATTTTGGTTACCGAGACCGGACCTTTATCATCGACAGGCAGCACGGTGATGCTTTCCAGGCGCGCCAGATTGAGCAGGAAGCTGCGGTTGTCGTTAACACGACGCTCGGCATCTTTACTGCAGCCGCGCAGCAGCAGTTCCAGCGGTTTGCCCGGAGCGATGTTCATTTCCGCACGGATGTTACGTACGGCGACGATCGCCTGCTTCAGCCATTCGGTATCGGCCAGCGCCGCTTCATCAACCTGAGACGCATCGTACTGCGGGAACGGCTGCAGCATGATGGTATCGGCAGTGATACCGCAAATGACCTTCACGCGCTGCCAGATGGTCTCGGTGATGAACGGGATGATCGGATGCGCCAGGCGCAGCAGACCTTCCAGCACGGTCACCAGAGTATGGCGGGTGCCGCGCAGTTCAGACTCGGAACCGCCGTTCATTACCGGCTTGGTCAGTTCGAGGTACCAGTCGCAGAACTGGTTCCAGGTAAACTCATACAGAATGCCTGCGGCGATATCGAAGCGGAAACCGTCCAGCGCTTCGCGGTAGGCTTTGATGGTCTGGTTGAATTCCGCCAGGATCCAGCGGTCCGCCAGCGACAGGGTCATTTCGCCGCCGTTAAAGCCGCAATCCTGATCTTCGGTATTCATCAGCACAAAGCGGCTGGCGTTCCACAGCTTGTTACAGAAGTTACGGTAGCCTTCCAGGCGTTTCATGTCCCAGTTGATATCGCGGCCGGTGGAGGCCAGCGCCGCCAGGGTGAAGCGCAGGGCATCGGTACCGTGCGGTTCAATACCGTTCGGGAACTGTTTCTCGGTGCGTTTGGCGATTTTCTCCGCCAGCTGCGGCTGCATCATGTTGCCGGTACGTTTCTCCAGCAGCTCCGGCAGGGAGATGCCGTCAACCATATCCAGCGGGTCGATAACGTTGCCCTTCGATTTGGACATCTTCTGGCCTTCGTCATCGCGGATCAGACCGGTCATATAGACGGTTTTAAACGGCACCTGCGGTTTGCCGTTTTCATCTTTGATGAAGTGCATGGTCATCATGATCATGCGGGCAATCCAGAAGAAGATGATGTCGAAACCGGAAACCATCACGCTGGTCGGGTGGAACTGGCGCAGGGCATCGGTGTTTTCCGGCCAGCCGAGTGTGGAGAACGTCCACAGCGCCGAGGAGAACCAGGTATCCAGCACGTCTTCGTCCTGGCGCAGCGCCACGTCGGCACCGAGGTTGTTTTCCTGACGCACTTCGTCTTCGGTGCGGCCTACATAGACGTTACCTTCGTTGTCGTACCATGCCGGGATACGGTGACCCCACCACAGCTGACGGGAAATACACCAGTCCTGAATATCGCGCATCCAGGAGAAGTACATGTTTTCGTACTGCTTCGGCACGAACTGAATGTCGCCGTTTTCAACCGCTTCAACCGCCGGTTTAGCCAGCACGTCGGCACGAACGTACCACTGATCGGTCAGCATCGGTTCAATAACCACGCCGCCGCGGTCGCCGTAAGGAACGGTCAGATCGTGCGGTTTAATCTCATCCAGCAGGCCCAGCGCGTCGATAGCGGCAACTACCGCTTTACGCGCGGCAAAGCGTTCCAGATTCTGGAACTCAGCTGGAATAACGTTTGAGTAGACGTCGGACTCGTTGCCTTTGGTGTCATAAACTTCCGCGGTTTCGCGGATATCGCCGTCAAAGGTCAGGATATTGATCATCGGCAGAGCATGACGCTTACCGACTTCATAGTCGTTGAAGTCGTGCGCCGGGGTGATCTTCACGCAGCCGGTGCCCTTCTCCATATCGGCGTGTTCATCGCCAACGATTGGAATACGGCGGTCAACCAGCGGCAGAATCACAAATTTGCCGATAAGGTCTTTATAGCGCGGATCTTCCGGGTTAACGGCCACGCCGGTATCGCCCAGCACGGTTTCCGGACGGGTGGTGGCGACCACCAGATAGTCTTTGCCGTCAGCGGTTTTCGCGCCGTCGGCCAGCGGATAGCGGATATGCCACATGGAGCCTTTCGACTCGCGGTTTTCCACTTCCAGATCCGAGATGGCGGTGCGCAGTTTCGGGTCCCAGTTGACCAGGCGCTTGCCGCGGTAGATCAGATCTTCTTTGTACAGGCGGACAAAGACTTCTTTTACGGCGTTGGACAGGCCTTCATCCATGGTGAAGCGCTCGCGCTCCCAGTCCACGGAGTTGCCCAGGCGGCGCATCTGACGGGTAATGGTGCCGCCGGATTCCGCCTTCCACTGCCAGATTTTATCGATAAAGGCGTCGCGACCGTAGTCGTGGCGGGTTTTACCTTCTTCGGCGGCAATCTTACGCTCAACCACCATCTGGGTAGCAATACCCGCGTGGTCGGTACCGGCCTGCCACAGGGTGTTTTTACCCTGCATGCGCTGGTAACGAATCATGGTATCCATGATGGTTTGCTGGAAGGCATGACCCATATGCAAACTGCCGGTGACGTTCGGCGGCGGGATCATGATGCAGAAGGACTCTTTGCTTTCGTCGCCGTTAGGCTTGAAATAGCCCTGCTTTTCCCAGTGCTCGTAAAGCGGCTGTTCGATATCTTGGGGGTTGTATGTCTTTTCCATTATTTCCAGGTTGCCGTGTTCAGGTTGAAACCAGCCATGCGGTACGCTTTATAGCGTTCGCGCGCCAGTTGTTTCAAAGAATCTTCATAAGGGACGAAGTCTATCACTTCTGTGAAAGCGGTGGCAAAATCTGCAAAGTTTAGCCGCAGGCTAATCAGAATATCCCGCGGGCTGCTGTTGCGCTTCTGCGGCCAGGCAACTTCCACCGGCGCGCCGCCGCGTGGGCCTTCCCCCGCCAGATTATGCGGGACGAAACTTTCCGCTGGCCTTGCCCACAGCGCTTCGTCCAGACGAATCGCCTGCTGCTCATCTTCGCAGGCGATGAGCACTCGCTTGCCGCTGCGCCAACGTTCTGCGGCAATGTCACACACCAGCTGTTCAACGGCGCTTAAGCCGTCTTGTTGCGTATCATTGTCCAGAAGATAAAAGGTCGCATTTTTCATATCTACACCCGTCGTCTTTCAAGTTGCCTCTTTGTTGGCTGCCTTCGCGCACCCCAGTCACATAGTAAACTATGCTCCTGGGGATTTGCTCAGTTGCCGCCGCGATGCAACTCGAAATCCATAGGGTATAGAATTCTTATTGCCCGAGCTTGCAGGCCAGACCCGGCGTTTTCGTCGCCATTCGGTAAACAAACTTACTCTTCGCCGGTAAACCCGGCGCGGTTGAGCAGGAACTGCGACAGCATCGCTACCGGGCGACCGGTCGCGCCTTTAGCCTTGCCGGAACGCCAGGCAGTACCGGCGATATCCAGGTGCGCCCAGTTGTACTTGCGGGTAAAGCGCGACAGGAAGCAGCCGGCGGTAATCGCCCCACCAGGACGGCCACCGATGTTAGCCATATCCGCGAAGTTAGACTCCAGCTGTTCCTGGAACTCGTCGCCGAGCGGCAGACGCCATGCGCGATCGCCCGCCAGTTCGGAGGCGCCAATCAGCTCATGGGCCAGCGGATTGTGGTTCGACATCAGGCCCGTAATGTGGTGGCCCAACGCAATCACGCAGGCGCCGGTCAGCGTTGCCACATCAATAACCGTTTCCGGCTCGAAACGTTCAACGTAGGCCAGCACATCGCACAGTACCAGGCGCCCTTCGGCGTCGGTGTTTAATACTTCAACCGTTTGCCCGGACATCGTGGTCAGCACGTCGCCTGGACGATAGGCGCGACCGCCCGGCATGTTTTCACACCCGGCCAGCACGCCGACAACGTTCAGCGGTAACTGAAGTTCGGCAACCATGCGCATCACGCCGTAAACCGCCGCCGCGCCGCACATATCGTATTTCATCTCGTCCATGCCTTCGGCTGGCTTGATGGAAATACCGCCGGAGTCAAAGGTCAGGCCTTTTCCGACCAGCACGATAGGACGCGCGTCTTCCGCCGGGTTGCCTTTGTATTCGATAACCGACATCAGCGATTCGTTCTGCGAGCCGTTGCCCACCGCCAGATAAGAGTTCATTCCCAGCTCTTTCATCTGCTGTTCGCCGATAACGCGGGTAATGACGTTCTTGCTGTAAGTATCGGCCAGCTGGCGAGCCTGAGAGGCCAGATAGGCAGCGTTACAGATGTTTGGCGGCATATTGCCGAGATCTTTCGCCGCTTTGATGCCGGCAGCAATCGCCAGACCATGCTGAATAGCGCGTTCACCGCTGGTCAGCTCACGACGGGTTGGAACGTTGAAGACCATTTTACGCAGCGGACGACGCGGCTCGCTTTTGTTAGTTTTCAACTGGTCAAAGCTGTACAGCGTCTCTTTGGCGGTCTCGACTGCCTGACGCACTTTCCAGTAGTTATTGCGGCCTTTGACGTGCAGTTCGGTCAAGAAGCAAACGGCTTCCATGGAGCCGGTATCATTCAGCGTGTTGATAGTTTTCTGAATCACCTGCTTGTACTGACGTTCATCCAGCTCGCGTTCTTTACCGCAGCCAATTAGCAGAATGCGCTCCGACAGAATGTTCGGCACATGGTGCAGCAATAAAGTCTGGCCAGGTTTGCCTTCCAGCTCACCGCGACGCAGCAGGGCGCTGATGTAACCGTCGCTAATTTTATCAAGCTGTTCGGCGATGGGGGAGAGACGACGTGGTTCAAAGACGCCGACCACGATACAGGCGCTCCGCTGCTTCTCCGGGCTACCGCTTTTTACACTGAACTCCATGCACTATGCTCCTGAATCTTAAAGACAACAGTGGGGGCTACGGCTATACTCGTCGCCTTTCCAGTTGCAGATGCGTTGGCTACGCCTGCTTATCCCTGATGCTGGCCGATGCCGCTCCGGGGCTTCACAGTCCTGCCGCCTTTCTACAACTCGAAATCCATTAAGTATATAATTGCAAGCTTTCGTAACTCATGTCCGCTGTTGCGGTGACTTCGTGTTAATCTTAACGTTATTACGGCCTTGGTTCGTCAGAAAAGATCCTGATACGCGGAACCAGCGAGTCATTTAATCTTAGCGATGTTTTCGACGACCAAAGAGAATAAATGACGTTTAAGCCATGAAACAAGCAATTTTCCTGCAATAAAACGGGTTTTTACGGGCGTATTTATAGTGATAATCATAAGATATCTGGTTCGTGAGACGCTGAAAAGCCAGTTGGCGATCCTATTCATCCTGTTACTCATTTTCTTTTGTCAGAAACTGGTCAGGATCCTCGGCGCCGCGGTAGATGGCGATATCCCGACGAATCTGGTGCTCTCGCTGTTAGGGCTGGGCGTACCGGAAATGGCGCAGCTTATTCTGCCCCTGAGTTTATTCCTCGGGCTGCTGATGACGTTGGGCAAACTGTATACCGAAAGTGAAATCACGGTGATGCACGCCTGCGGCCTGAGCAAGGCCGTACTGGTGAAAGCCGCCATGATCCTCGCGCTATTTACCGGCATTGTCGCGGCGGTCAACGTGATGTGGGCCGGACCCTGGTCGTCCCGTCACCAGGATGAAGTGCTGGCGGAGGCGAAAGCGAACCCCGGTATGGCCGCTCTGGCCCAGGGGCAGTTCCAGCAGGCCAGCGATGGCAGCGCGGTGTTGTTTATTGAGAACGTCAACGGAAACCGTTTCAGCGATGTCTTTCTTGCTCAACTTCGGCCAAGAGGCAACGCGCGTCCTTCGGTCGTGGTAGCCGATACCGGCGAGCTCTCGCTGCGTAAAGACGGTTCGCAGGTGGTGACCATGAATCAGGGCACTCGCTTTGAAGGCACCGCGATGCTGCGCGATTTCCGCATTACCGATTTTAAAAACTATCAGGCGATAGTGGGCCATCAGGCTGTGGCATCCGATCCAAACGATACCGAGCAGATGGATATGCGTACCCTGTGGCGTACCGATACCGATCGCGCCCGGGCGGAGCTGCACTGGCGCTTCACGCTGGTAGCAACGGTGTTCATTATGGCGCTGATGGTGGTGCCGCTTAGCGTGGTTAACCCGCGTCAGGGCCGCGTGCTGTCGATGTTACCGGCGATGCTGCTCTATCTGGTGTTCTTCCTGCTGCAAACGTCGATTAAATCGAGCGGCGGTAAAGGCAAAATGGATCCGATGATCTGGATGTGGGCGGTGAACCTGCTCTATTTCGCGTTGGCCGTGCTGTTGAACCTGTGGGATACGGTGCCAATGCGCCGCTTCCGTGCTCGTTTTACTAAAGGAGCGGTGTAATGCAGGCGTTTGGCGTACTTGATCGTTATATCGGTAAGACGATTTTCAACACCATCATGATGACGCTGTTCATGCTGGTTTCTCTCTCGGGCATCATTAAGTTTGTCGACCAGCTGAAAAAAGCCGGACAGGGCAATTATGATGCGCTGGGCGCTGGAATCTACACCATTCTCAGCGTGCCGAAAGATATCCAGATCTTCTTCCCGATGGCGGCGCTGCTCGGCGCGCTGCTGGGGCTGGGGATGCTGGCGCAGCGTAGCGAGCTGGTGGTGATGCAGGCTTCCGGTTTTACCCGCCTGCAGGTGGCGCTGTCGGTGATGAAAACCGCCATTCCCCTGGTACTGCTGACGATGGCGATAGGCGAATGGGTCGCCCCGCAGGGCGAGCAGATGGCGCGTAACTATCGTGCTCAGCAGATGTACGGCGGTTCGCTGTTGTCAACACAGCAGGGGTTATGGGCGAAAGACGGCCATAGCTTTGTTTATATCGAGCGGGTAAAAGGCAGCGATGAGCTGGGCGGCGTGAGCATCTACGCGTTTAATGACCAGCGCCGCCTGCAGTCGGTGCGCTATGCCGCCTCGGCTAAATTCGATACCGAGAATAAGCTCTGGCGGCTGTCGCAGGTGGATGAATCTGATCTTACCGACCCGAAACAGGTAACCGGTACGCAGACGGTTAGCGGGACCTGGAAGACCAACCTGACTCCGGATAAGCTTGGCGTGGTGGCCCTCGACCCGGACGCATTGTCGATCAGCGGTCTGCATAATTATGTGACCTATCTGAAGTCCAGCGGCCAGGATCCGGGCCGCTATCAGCTCAACATGTGGAGCAAAATTTTCCAGCCGCTGTCTGTGGCGGTGATGATGCTGATGGCGCTGTCGTTTATCTTTGGCCCGCTGCGCAGCGTACCGATGGGCGTCCGAGTGGTTACCGGGATAAGCTTCGGCTTCATCTTCTACGTGCTGGACCAGATTTTCGGCCCGCTCACCCTGGTGTACGGCATCCCGCCGATCATCGGCGCGCTGTTGCCGAGCGCCAGCTTCTTCTTGCTGAGCCTCTGGCTGATGATGCGCAAATCCTGACGCAACGCGCCCCCTTCCTGAAGTAAGAAAGGGGGCGTTTTTTTAGCGTTTCCGCCCGCCAAGTAAGCTTCCCAGCATTCCTCTGACTATCTGATTGGTGACCTGACGTACTGCGCTTTTTGCTGCCGTTTGCACAATGCCGTCGCGCTTACCGCCGCGCGGTCCTGTGGTACCAAACAGAATATCTTTTAACCCACCGAGTAAACCGTCGTCATCGCTATTTTGCTGGCCTTGCGCTGGCGGTGATTCCTGCTTATCAGTGGTGGCCTGGACGCCTCGTTGCAGCATTTCAAAAGCTGATTCGCGGTCGATGGCCTCTTCATATTTACCGTACAGCGCCGAGTGGTTGATCAGCCCGTTGCGTTCGTCGTCGGTGACCGGTCCCATGCGTGAGCAGGGGGCAATAACCATGGCTCGTTCTACGACTGATGGGCTGCCTTTTTCATCGAGAAAAGAGATAAGCGCTTCTCCGGTTCCCAGCTCCTGGATTGCCTGTTCGGTATTGAATGCTGGATTCGCACGCATGGTCTGCGCGGCAGTTTTTACCGCTTTCTGATCTTTCGGCGTGAAGGCGCGCAGGGCGTGCTGTACGCGATTACCCAGCTGGCCGAGTACCGCATCGGGGATGTCTGATGGGTTTTGCGAAACAAAATAAACGCCGACGGCCTTCGAGCGAATCAGTCGGATGACCTGCTCGATTTTATCCAGCAGCACCTGCGGAGCATCGTTAAACAGCAGATGTGCCTCGTCAAAGAAAAACACCAGTTTTGGTTTTTCCCGATCGCCGGATTCGGGCAGACGTTCGTAAAGCTCCGAGAGCATCCACAGCAGGCTGGCGGCATACAGCTTCGGCATCTGGTAGAGCTTCTCGGCGCTAAGGATATTAATCACGCCTTTACCCTCAGCGTCGACGCGCATCCAGTCCTGAATATCGAGCATGGGTTCGCCAAAAAAGTGCTCTGCTCCCTGCTGTTCCAGGGTGAGCAATCCGCGCTGAATTGCCCCAACGGAGGCGCTGCTGATATTGCCGTACTGGTTCTGAAACGCTTTGGCGTTGTCGCCAATATATTGGGTAATGGCGCGCAGGTCCTTAAAGTCGAGCAGCAGTAGCCCGCGGTCGTCGGCGATGCGGAAGATGATATTCAGCACCCCGGACTGTACCTCGTTGAGGTTGAGCAGGCGAGCCAGCAGCAGTGGCCCAAGATCGGAAACCGTGGCGCGAACCGGGTGGCCCTTTTCACCAAAAATATCCCATAGCACCACCGGATTAGCGTGCGGGAGCCAGTCCGTGACGCCGATTTTCTCCAGCCGCGCCTGCAGTTTTTCCGAGCTTTGGCCCGATTCAGCGATACCGGTAAGGTCGCCTTTCACATCGGCCATAAATACCGGAACGCCGATTTCCGAGAAAGACTCCGCCAGCTTCTGCAGGGTGACGGTTTTACCGGTCCCCGTAGCACCGGTAATTAATCCATGACGGTTGGCCATGGCGGGCAGTAAATACAGCTGTTTCTCCAGCGTGCGTGCAATCAGCAGAGGTGAACTCATAATCGATTTCTCCGTTTATCCTGCTGCGAGTATAGGCAACCTGATGGCAATAAGGAGGGAAATCACGCACGCCGTTGCTTTTTCACTTCAGGCGCAGCGGCGCTGAATTAAAGCGATGCTCTGCTCGATTTCGCGGCGGATATCGTCTTCGCTCCAGTTTGCCAGCTCCGGTGAGAAGGGCTCAAAGGCATACGCGCCCTGAAAGCCGCGCGCCTCCAGGTTTTTGACCTGCTCGCAGCTTTGTAGTCGGTCTTTCGCGGTCAGCATGATGCGCTCGTTGTCGGTAAGGGTATCGCGCGGACGAGGATCCTCTACGCCGGAAAGGTGCACCAGACCGATTTCGCCGACATCTACTTGAGTAAATTCCTGTTCCGCCTGTGGATAAAGATAGTGATGGAAGGTATCAATCAGCAGCTTAAACGGCACCCGCGCGTCGTGAATTAGCGTTTGCGCCTGCGCCGAGGAACGCAGCGAGCTTTGTGGGAAGCCTAGTGGTTCCACCAGTCCCTGGATGCCGTAGAAGGCAAATAACGGCGCCAGATCGCGCAGGGCGTTGAGGGTTTCGCTCGCCGGAACCTCGGTACCATCGTTTAGCGGACACAGTACCAGCGATTTCGCGCCAATGGCTTGTGCTTCTTTTAGCAATGACTCCGTCAGGCTGCGCACCTCAGCGGTGCGGCGGTTGAAAGGATAGACCGCGTTAATAGTAAGAATCTCAATATGGTAGCGGTCAGCAAGTTCACGAACCTGCTGGTGACTCAGGTCATCGGTTACTTTTCCGCTGGGGAGGTCGTTACGTAGCTCAACTTTGTTAAGCCCAAGGCTGTTTACCAGCCGAAAGAAGGGCTCAATGCCGAGTGATGGAGCGATCTTGCGGTTGATGCAAAAACGTTGCGATGCAATAGCCATTTTGACTCTCCTGAAACGTATAGAACGGGTTTGTTCGAATGCTTAATAGTCAAAACATTTATTCCAAAATTGGCAATGTATGAAATGGCGGATTTTTGAGCTTAATCGCAAAATATTTTCTGATGTACTTTTATTACCTTTAGCTTCATGAGCCGCTACAACTGTTCTCAGTTTCAGGCGTTTTAATTGTAGTACGACATTTTCTTACAAGGAATTGCGAGCATTGTCACCAAAATTGAATTTCATTAACCATCAATATTGAAATATTAATTTCATCTTACTACGGTTACAGCACAGCAGATCCAGTAATGGGCCGTACTGCGTTGGCCCCCGAAACCCCATACATATGAGGCGAGAGCATGACTATCACAGGAAACTTTATTGGCGGGCAAACCGTTACCAGCTGCAGCAATAATTCAATGCCGGTTTTCGACCCCGCGACGGGCAAAGTGGTCCGCGAAGTCACGTTATCGACCGCGCAGGAAGTATCTGATGCGATTCAGGTTGCTCGCGATGCTTTCGAGAGCTGGTCTCGTACCACGCCGCTGCGCCGGGCCCGGGTGCTGTTCAATTTTAAAATGCTACTTGAGCAGCATGCGGAAGAACTGGCGGGAATTATCGTTAGTGAGCACGGTAAAGTATTCTCCGACGCGATGGGTGAACTAACGCGCGGCATGGAGGTAGTGGAGTTTGCCTGCGGTATTCCGCATCTTATTAAAGGAGAATTCTCATCGGATGTCGGTACCGGCGTTGACAGCTATTCATTGATGCAGCCTCTGGGAGTGGTGGCGGGAATTACGCCGTTCAATTTCCCGGCAATGGTTCCCATGTGGATGTTCCCTCTGGCGCTGGCCTGCGGCAATAGCTTTGTTCTCAAACCGCCAGCGTTGGCCCCTACAGCTGCGGTACGTATGGCCGAACTACTGAAAGAAGCGGGGCTGCCGGATGGTGTCTTTAACGTAGTGCATTGCAGCAATGAAGAAGCTGAGCAGCTCTACAGAGACCCGCGTATTGCAGCGGTAAGCTTTGTGGGTTCTTCCGGCGTGGCGGAACATATTTATAAAACCGCCAGCGCTTATGGCAAGCGGGTTCAGGCATTTGGCGCGGCAAAAAACCACGCTATTGTGATGCCGGATGCCGATCTGGACGCCACCGTAAATGCCATTATGGGCGGCGCGTTCGGCTCCGCGGGAGAGCGCTGCATGGCGCTGCCGGTGGTGGTCGCCGTGGGTGATGAAACTGCCGATAAACTGATTGCGCGTCTGAAGCCGCTGGTAGAATCCCTGAAAGTCGGGCCGGGCTGTATGCGTGGAAAAGAAGAGAATGAAATGGGGCCGGTCGTCTCCGACACTCATCAGAAAAAAGTGCTGGGTTACATTGATAAAGGCGCTGGCGAAGGAGCTACGTTGGTGGTTGATGGACGTAAGCTGCGGGTACCCGGGTTTGAAGAGGGTTACTACGTCGGCGGAACGCTGTTCGATAACGTGACGCCGGAGATGACTATCTGGCGGGAAGAGATTTTTGGCCCGGTTCTGGGGATTGTCCGCGTGGCGGATTACCACAGCGCGCTGGAACTGGTTAACAGTCATGAGTTCGGCAACGGCAGCGCCATCTTTACCAGCAACGGCCACGCCGCGCGTGAATTTGTACATGATGTTCAGGCCGGAATGGTCGGGGTGAACGTACCGGTACCCGTTCCAATGGCCTTCCATAGCTTTGGCGGCTGGAAACGCTCCGTATTTGGCGCACTGAACGTGCACGGCCCGGATGGGGTACGTTTCTATACTCGTATGAAAACCGCCACCGTCCGTTGGCCGCAGGGTCAGCAAACCGTATCTGAATTCAGCATGCCGACGTTAGGCTAATCGGCGAAGGAGAACGCCATGTCTTTACTGGCTAAAGCAAACAAAGAAGGGCAAATACAGCACATCACCCCGCAGAGCGCGGGGTGGAAATATATTGGTTTTGATGTCTGGATGTTAAAGAAAGGGCAAACCGTTACCCTGGAAAGCGGCGATCGTGAACTGTGTCTGGTGCTGGTTGCCGGGCTGGCTTCGGTCAAAACCATGAAGGCCGATTTCCCTAATCTGGGCCAGCGTATGTCACCGTTTGAGCGGACGCCGCCATGGTCAGTCTACGTGCCGCCTGCGGACAAAGTTGAAGTAACGGCAGATTCTGATCTTGAGCTGGCGGTATGCAGTGCGCCGGGAAAAGGTACGCTCCCTGCACGGGTTATCTCTCCGCAGGATGTTGGCGTGGAGCATCGGGGGAAAGGGCGTAACCAGCGTCTGGTGCACAATATTCTGCCGGATAATGAGCTGGCGGATTGTCTGCTGGTGGTGGAGGTGTATACCGAAGAGGGGGCCACCAGCTCATGGCCGTCGCATAAGCACGATACGGCGCTGCCGGGCCAGGAAACCCAGCTGGAAGAGACCTACTATCATCGTTTCGATCCGCCGCAGGGTTTTGCCTTCCAGCGCGTCTACACCGATGACCGTAGCCTTGATGCTTGTATGGCTCCTTATAACCACGATGTGGTGATGGTGCCGCGAGGCTACCATCCGGTAGCGGCGATTGCCGGGTATGACAGCTACTATCTGAACGTGATGGCCGGCCCGGATCGTAAATGGATGTTTACCTGGGAAGATGATCACGCGTGGATCAACAGCCCGGACTATCCCCGCCACGATTAACATCAGTTGATGATAAAAAGACCGGTTAACAACGCTAGCCGGTCTTTTTGATTCTGTTACCCGAATAAGATCTTAGGTCCCGTAGCCCGGATAAGGCGTTAGCCGCAATCCGGGAAGGTCCCCGGCTCGCGCTGTGCTTAGCCGGGCTACCGGAGCATACAAGCGCATTTCGCCGGGCGAGTTTGTCGTTGTAGCCCGGATAAGACGTTTACGTCGCAATCCGGGAATAATGGAAAGGTTAAGCCAGCTGCTTCGTCTCTGCATCTTTGCTGCTGTTCAGCGCCAGGGAGACCGCCAGCGTCTGGGCCAGACACAGCGAGGCCACCTGCGAACGGAAACCATCAACCTGCGCCTCGCGCACCACAAAGCAGACGTCGCTGAAGGCCGCCAGCGGGCTAACCTGGCTGTCGGTAATCGCTATCTGCCGAGCTTTACGCTGCGCGCCCAGCTCAACGAGCTCAACCACTTCACGCGCATAAGGGGAGAAGCTCACCGCCACAACGACATCCTTCGGCCCGACTAGGCTAAGCTGCTCGGTAAACATGCCGCCCAGCCCGTCAATCAGGAACGCTTTTCGGTCAAGATGGCGTAGAGCGTAGGTCAGGTAAGAGGCGACGCTGAATGAACGGCGCAGGCCGATAACGTAGATATTTTCCGCTTCCGCCAGCAGCGCTACCGCGCGCTGTAGATCGTCTCCTGAGGTCTGCATAGCCAATTGCTGCAGCGCCTGCGTATTGACCATGGTGAACATATTAAGGATTTCAGTCGGCGTTTCCGGTGGCGTTGTATCATCCGTCGTGGTCTGGCGGAACAGACGCGCACGTTCGGTATAGTTCGCGGTCTCTTCCATCAGGTGTTGCTTGAACATCTGCTTCATTTCGTTGAAGCCGCTAAAACCAAAAGCGTTAGCGAAACGGATCAGCGTTGAAGGAGGAACGTCAGCTTGCTGCGCGATAGAGGCCACGGTATCGAAAGCCACGCTATTGCTGTTATCAAGAATATAGCGAGCTACCTGTTTCAGGCGTTTGCTTAACGTGTCGTAGCGACGCCTGATTTCATCCTGCAAGATGGTAAGTTGGGTCGGATTATTGGCCATAGATTGCGCTCTGAGAAAATGAAAGAAATATGATTTCCAGTGTACCAAATGAAGCGAATTTTTCATTTACTACGATGAAATACGCGATTCATTTCACGAAGATCCAGAAAAAAGCCCGCATCTTCGTGAGAGAATGCGGGCCAGGCCAGAATCAGCCGCGGGCTTCGCGCCAGTAGCCGATGAGCGTGAGGTAGTTGCGTTTCACTTCGTCAATCAGCGCCTGGTCGCTAAGCTCACCCTGCATCCAGCGGCGTGAAGGCTGACCAAAAATAGTGCGCCCAACGGCAAAACCTTTGATCATCGGATGCTTCGCCGCCTCGGCAAAACCAGCACGCAGACGATCCGAAGATGCGTCCAGACCGAGGATGAGGATCCCGCGGCACCAGCTATCTTCACGTTCGATCAACTTACTAATCTTCTCCCACTGAGCGCTCGATAGCGGAGGTAGCTTCCACCAGTCCGGCTGGATTCCCAGCTGATAAAAGTGCTCCAGCATATCGTGGTAATGGCGTTCATCTTTATCCGGACCGTTTTCCGGCAGGATGATTTCCAGCAGCAGCTCATGCCCTGACTTGTTGCATGCCTGCCAGACTTCCAGCAGCAGCGCATCCTGTTCGGCGCGTAGTTCGGCGGGATCGGCCGGATGATAGAAAACCAGGCATTTCACCACGTGTTCCAGCGGCCAGTCGATCAATTGGGAACCAATATTACCGTGTTCCAGGCGCAGCGGGCGCGAGCTTGGCATTTCAATCGGCCGGCCAATCCACCAGCCTTTGCCGGTAATGGCATTGAGCGAACGTTGACCGTAGGTGCTATCGGCGAGAATGCCGCTACGGCAGTCAAGACCCGCTTCTTGCGCAGCGGCTTCTGCGGCTGCCAGCAGCAGGAGCTTGAGCTGGGGAATACAGGATTCATCGCGCCCGGTTTCCTGCGCCAGGTCTGCCAGCTGCTTACGATGATCGAAGGCGAAGATGCATAGCTCCGGCCACTGCTGACGACGGCTGGTGACACGATGGAGATGGTTAAGGCGGTCATCAATATCCGGACGCGGGACCGATTCCGCCCGTGACAGATAGTCGTCAAGCTCGACTTTGGTCGGCATCGCGGGTGCGCAGCCGTGGCGTGAAACTACCAGCGCGCCGCAGGCGTTAGCGTAGCGGCAGGCCTGCTCCCAGCCTTCATCGTTAAGCCAGCCGCGCAGCAGGCCGGACATAAAGGCATCGCCAGCGCCCAGGACGTTCAGCACGTCAACGCGCACGCCCTGCTGCAGCGGTACGCTATCCCAGCTGTCGGGAATAGCATCTTCCAGCACCACGCAGCCCATCGGGCCGCGTTTGCAAACCAGCGTCGCTTTGGTAGCATTACGCACGTTTTTCAGCGCAGTCAGGGTATCGGTGCTGCCGCCGGCAATATGAAACTCTTCTTCTGTACCCACCACTAAATCGAACAGATGCAGAACTTCCTGTAGCTGGCTCGTCACCTGGCCGGATTCAATGAAACGTGTTTCGCCATCGCCTAAAGAAGTTAACCCCCAAAGCACCGGACGATAGTCAATATCCAGTGCGGTGCGCAGGCCGTGGCGGCGGGCATATTTCAGCGCTTTCAGCACCGCTTCACGCGTATTGGCGTGGGAAAGGTGGGTTCCGGTCACCGCCAGAGCCCGTGAAGAAGCAATATACTCTTCCTTAATATCTTCTGGTGAAAGGGCCATATCGGCGCAGTTATCACGATAAAAAATCAGCGGGAACGTCTCCTGATCTTTAATCCCCAGCATCACTAATGCCGTCAGGCGCTGTTTATCCGTGATCAAGTATTCGGTATCAACGCCGGCGCGGCTAAGCGTTTCACGTAAAAAACGACCATTATGCTCATCGCCTACCCGAGCCAGCATCGCCGATTTTAATCCCTGAATCGCGGTGCCGAAGGCGACGTTGCCGGAAGAGCCACCCAGGTATTTAGAAAAACTGGCAACATCTTCCAGCCTCGCGCCAATCTGCTGGGCATAGAGATCGACTGCCACCCGGCCAATACAGATGACATCGAGTCGCTTTACTGCTGCATTCATAGCTAGGGTTTCCTTTTGCATTTCTGCTGTACGGAAGAGTCGGGATGCCGACAGTGTCTCCGAAAACAGCCTGAGGGTTATTGATTATCTTTAGTTTGAGAAATAAATATTTCATTTGCAAACTAGATCGAAATTAAAAAACCAAAAATGTGAGGGATATACCACTATGCCGCGCTGAGCCTCATTCTGCCTCAGATCCTGAGCGACAGCGGAAAATAGAACGAGAGTGAGTTTAACATCCATCTTTACCTATGATTTTTAAAAGGATATTAAGTGATGCGCCGCGTAAACTGCGTGCCACCTCGTATGCAGGAAGCGAATGAAACGGGTGAAATGCAAAGAGAGTTTGATCCTTCTCGCAAAATGAAATATTTCTTCTGTATTTCTATTTAATGAAAAAAATGTTTGCCTATAATCCAAAAGTATTCCAGTGACGTTAACGATCACCCTGAATTATCGCTGTCAGGGAAAACGCTAACCCACATGCAAATACTGAACAATAAGGATTGGGCACATGGGCAAACTAAGACTGACAATGGCGCAGGCGCTGGTGAAGTTCCTGGATAATCAGTACCTGGAAGTCGATGGCGAAAAACATAAGTTCGTCAAAGGCATCTTTGCGATCTTTGGCCACGGCAACGTGCTGGGGATGGGCCAGGCCCTTGAACAAGATAGCGGTGAAATGCGGGTCTATCAGGGGCGTAATGAGCAGGGGATGGCGCATGTCGCCACCGGTTTCGCCAGACAATCTCTGCGCCGTCAGATTATTGCCTGTACCTCTTCCATTGGCCCCGGCGCCGCGAACATGATTACCGCTGCCGCCACTGCCACCGCCAACCGTATCCCTCTCCTGTTGCTGCCGGGCGATGTATTCGCCACCCGCCAGCCTGACCCGGTTTTACAACAAATTGAACAGAGCCACGACCTGAGCATTACCACCAACGACGCGTTTCGCGCGGTGAGTAAATACTGGGATCGCATCACCCGTCCGGAGCAGCTGATGAGCGCCTGCATTAACGCTATGCGCGTGCTGACCGACCCGGCGGAAACCGGTGCGGTTACTCTGTGTCTGCCGCAGGACGTTCAGGGCGAAGCCTGGGATTATCCAGAGTCCTTCTTTACCCGCCGGGTACACCGTCTTGACCGGCGCCCGGCCAGCGCCGCGCAGCTGGCGGATGCCGTGGCGGCGATTAAAGCCAGCCGTAAGCCGCTGATTGTTTGCGGTGGTGGGGTGAAATACTCCGGGGCTGGCGAGGCGCTCACCCGTTTTGCCGAGCGCTACGGCGTGCCGTTTGCCGAAACCCAGGCCGGTAAAGGCAGCGTTGTCTCTTCGCATCCGTTCAACGTTGGCGGCGTTGGTGAAACCGGCTGTCTGGCGGCGAATCTGCTGGCGAAAGAGGCGGATTTAGTCATCGGCCTGGGGACGCGTTTCAGCGATTTCACCACCTCGTCAAAATGGATTTTTCAGCACCCTGGCGTGCGCTTCCTCAATATTAACGTCAGCAACTTCGATGCCTGGAAGCTCGACGGTATTCCGATGCTGGCGGATGCCCGCGAAGCCCTCACCGCCCTCGATGACGCCCTGTCCGGCGAATCCTGGCAGGCTGGCTGGGGCGAGCAGATTGAAAGCGTACAGAGCCGCCAGCTGAAAGAGACTCAGCGCGTTTATCAGGCGGTGTGGCAGGATAGCGCTTTCGTCCCGGAAATCGACGACCATCTGGATCGGGAATCGGTGTATCGCGAATTCCGTCAGATAACTGACTCTACCCTGACGCAAAGCAGCGTCCTTGGCGTACTCAACGAAACGCTGCCGGCGGATGCGGTGATTGTGGCGGCGGCGGGAAGCCTGCCGGGAGACCTGCAGCGCGTCTGGCGTAACCGGGCTACTAACACCTATCACGTGGAATACGGCTACTCCTGCATGGGATATGAAGTCAGCGCCGCGCTGGGCGTGAAGTTAGCCCAACCGCAAAGCGAGGTTTACTCACTGGTTGGCGACGGCTCGTTCATGATGCTGCACTCCGAGCTGGTGACCTCTCTGCAGGAGCGCGCGAAGATCAACATCGTGCTGCTCGACAACATGGCCAACGGCTGTATCAACAACCTGCAAATGGAGCACGGTATGGACAGCTTCGGCACCGAGTTCCGCTTCCGTTGCGCCGAATCGGGCCAGCTGCAGGGCGGCCTGGTGCCGGTAGATTTCGCTACCGTCGCTGCCGGCTACGGCTGCAAAACATGGCGCGTCACAACGTTAGATGAACTACGCCATGCGCTGGACGCCGCGCGCCGCGAAACCGTCAGCACCCTGATAGACATTAAAGTGCTGCCGAAAACCATGGTGCACAAATACGGCAGCTGGTGGAACGTCGGCGTCGCGCAGTCTGCGCTCTCCGAGCGGATCCGCAAGGTGGCGCAAATGATCAATGAAAAACGCGCTCAGGCGCGGGATTACTAAAACAGAATACAAACCCTGAACCCTACACATCTCGGGAGAAAACCAACTATGTCACTCAAATTAGGTGTCATCGGTGCCGGCGCTATCGGTAAAGAGCATATCCGTCGTTGCACTCAGGTACTGCAGGGAGCCACGGTAGTGGCGGTTTCGGACATCAACGAAGAGAATGCTCGCGCCGCGGTTGCGCTGCCGGGCGTGCATGCCGAAGTGTATGCCGACGGTCATGACGTGATTAAAGCCAGCGATGTGGACGCCATTCTGGTCACCTCATGGGACCCCACCCACGAAGAGTACACGCTGGCCGCCATCGCCGCCGGGAAGCCGGTGTTCTGCGAAAAGCCGCTGGCGATGAGCGCGGAAGGCTGCCGCCGCATCGTTGATGCGGAAATGAAAGCTGGTCGCCGCCTGGTGCAGGTTGGATTTATGCGTCCTTACGACGAAGGCTATCTGGCGCTGAAAAAAGTGATCGATGACGGCGACATCGGCGCGCCGTTGATGCTGCGCTGCGCGCACCGCAACCAGTCGGTGGGCGAGAATTACACCACCGATATGGCGATCACCAACACCCTGATTCACGAGCTGGACGTTCTGCGCTGGCTGCTGAATGACGACTATCGCTCCGTGCAGGTACGTTTCCCGCGCTCCACTTCCCACACTCATGCGCGTCTGAAAGACCCGCAGATCGTATCGTTTGAAACCAAAAAAGGCACCCTGATTGACGTGGAAGTCTTTGTGAACTGCCAGTACGGCTATGACATCCAGTGTGAAGTGGTGGGGGAAACCGGGATTGCCCGCCTGCCAGAGCCGTCGGCTGTGCAGATGCGCAAAGCCGCTAACCTGTCGACCGCTATTCTGACCGACTGGAAAGATCGCTTTATCAAAGCGTATGACGTTGAACTTCAGGCCTTTATTAATGATGTTCAGGCCGGCCAGCTGCACGGCCCATCGGCCTGGGATGGCTATGCGGCATCCGTTGCTGCCGACGCCTGTATCAAAGCGCAGGGAATCAGCGAGCCGGTTGAGGTGACGCTGCCTGAATGCCCGGCATTCTACAAACGCTAATCCCGCTTTGCTGACGGAACTTCTTTGCACAGGTAACGACGATGAAAATTGCCTTTGATGTTGATGTCATTAAAGACCTCGGGGTTACCCGAATGGTCCACCAGGTGGCGGATTGGGGTTACAAATACATTGAGCAGTCGCCGCACCCGCAGATCAACCCGTTCTACAAACACCCGCGCGCCAGCCGGGAAATTATGGCTGAGTACAAGCAGGCGCTGCGCGAAACCGGCGTAGAGCTTTCTTCGTTTATCTGCGTCTATCGCTGGTCCGGTCCGGATGAGCTGCGCCGCCAGGCGGCAGTGAAAAACTGGAAACGGCTTATCGAAATCGCGGTTGAAATGGGCGTGCAGGTGATCAACACCGAGTTTTCCGGCGATCCTAACCAGCCGGAGATTTGCGATGAAATGTTCTATCGTTCCATGGAAGAGCTGCTGCCGATTTTTGAGCGCGAAGGCATCCGCGTTGAAATTCAGGCGCATCCGTGGGACTTCTGCGAAGAGAACAATGAAACCGTCGATATCGTGAAGTCGTTCCGCAGCGATAACGTGAAGTACGTTTACAGCGTCCCGCACACCTTCTTCTATGACAAAGGCGTGGGCGACGTTGAGAAGATGCTGCGCTACGCGGGAAGCGATCTCTCCCACGTGCTGATAGCGGATACCCGCAACCATACAAAACACTGCCGCTATATCGTTAACCCGCCGGGCGTAGATGCCGTCGTTCACCAGCACGTGGGCGTCGGGGAAGGGGATGTTGATTTCGACGCGCTGTTCCGCACCCTGCGCGATATGAAGTTTGCCGAGCAGACCTTCAAGGTCGGCGGTGAGCCTATCGTGGCCACCTCGCTGTTCGGCTACCCGGAAAAAATGAAATACCAGGCAGTAGAAACCCGTGAACTCATCGAACGTGAATTGCTGCGCCGCTAAGGCGCAGCGGCAGGAGCCTCTACTATGAACAAAGATAACGTAAAACTGGCCATCGCGCCGATTGGCTGGACTAACGACGATATGCCGGAGCTGGGCAGCGAAAATACATTCCAGCAAATCGTCAGCGAAATGGCGCTGGCGGGCTTTACCGGCAGCGAAGTCGGCAGCAAATATCCGCGCGATCCGGCGGTTCTCAAGCCGATGCTGGATATCCGCGGCATTCAGATTTGCAACGCCTGGTTCAGCACCTTTTTTGCTAACGGCCAGCGGGAAAAAACCATTGATGAATTCGTTAATCATATGAATTTCCTACATGCTATGGGCGCGAAAGTCATCGGCTGCTCCGAGCAGAGCGGCAGCATCCAGGGGCTGGAAAAGCCCATCCTGGAGAATGCGAAACCGTGCTTTAGCGAAGAAGAGTGGCAGCGGGTGGCGGAAGGCTATAACACCCTCGGCCGTCTGGCGGCGGAAAAGGGCATGCAGGTCTGTCTGCACCACCATATGGGCACCGGTATCCAGACGACGGCAGAGATCGACAAGTTTATGTCACTGGTGGATGACAAAGTCTTCCTGCTCTACGACACCGGACACGCCTGGTATTCCGAAGGCGGCGAAGAGCCGATGCTGGCGATTCTGAAAAAATATCTGCCGCGCATTAACCATGTGCACCTGAAAGACGTACGTCCGCCGGTGATCGAGCAGGTGCGTCGTGAAGGACTCTCCTTCCTTGACGGCGTGAAGAAGGGGACCTTCACCGTGCCGGGCGACGGCGTCATTGATTTCCGTCCGGTGTTCAAGCTGCTGGACGAGCATGGCTATAAAGGCTGGATGGTGGTTGAGGCCGAGCAGGATCCGGCGCTGGCCAACCCATTCGAATACGCCGTAAAAGCGCGTAAATATATCCGCGAGACGGCAGGAATCTAATCGTTGTTTCATTTTCAGGCCATACGTCGTATGGCCTGCTTTTTTTCCTGCTCTACATCCCGAATCCCCTCTGAGATCGCCCGGTAGAAATTAAAGCACCATGTTCCAAACAAGTTAGTCATCGGTAACCCCCGATTGCACTACGCTTATCGGGGCTACAAGTCTGTGCGGGTTGTGAGCCAGAAGCTCGCGTCGAGCAATCCCCTCTCCTTTTGGGAGAGGGTCAGGGGGAGGGGGAACCTACTTTACTTCAGCCAACACGGTTTTATCCACATACGGCTTCATCAGTGCATCCGCCTCTTTCTGCGCCGCCTGCACCGCGGCTTCCGGGGTAACGTTGGCATCATTGACCACCGCGGCCAGCTGGTTTTCCATCGCTTTACGCACGGCAACGGTCCCCCAGGTGGAGTACCACGGGTGGGCATACTTCAGCTGTTCGAGGGCGATAGCCGCGCGCGGATCCTGCTGCAGATACGCCTTCATTTCCGGCGTATCGTAGGCGGCCTTACGCGGGGAGAAGTAGCCGGTAAAGCGGCTCCAGGCGCCGTTGACCTGAGGGCTCACCAGATACGTCAGGAACTGATACGCCGCTTTTTTCTGCGCGTCGTTGATGCCCTTGAAACTGACCAGGCTGGCGCCGCCGATCGGTACCGCCCGCTGCTCTTTGGCCGGTAGCATCGCCACGCCCAGCTCAAAATCTTTGCTGTTCTCGCGCATAAAGCCCAGCGCGCCGGTGCTCAGCATCGCCATCCCAACTTTGCCGGAGAAGAAGCTGGCGCTGATTTGTTTCGAATTCAGCACGCCGGAAGGCATCACTTTGTCTTTATAGACCAGGTTCTGCCAGAAGCGCAGGGCGCCGATGGTGGTTGGCGTGTTGTAATAGACTTCGCCCGGATAGTCCTCGTTAAAGTATTTCCCGCCGTTGGCGCGCACCAGCGCCGAGAAGATCCAGCCGCCGTAATCATCATTAGTTGACGGCAGCATGATCCCCCACTGGCCTTTGCTTTCGTCGGTTAGCTTTCTGGCATCCGCCAGCAGCTCGGCCCAGGTTTGCGGCGGCTGTTTGATCCCGGCCCGATCGAAAAGCGTTTTGTTGTAGTAGAGGATCGGTGTCGAGTTATGGAACGGGATCGCATAGGTGGTGCCCATCACCTGGGCGTTTTTATGCATTGCGGGCCAGAATGCCTTCACCAGAAAATCCCCCGCTTTTTGATCGCCATACCGGAACAGCTCGTCCATCGGCAGGATCTCATCCTTCAGCGCCAGATCGGTGGTGAAGTTGGCGGACATAATCACCAGCGCGGGCGGCTGCCCGGCCTTCTGCGCCGATTCGGCTTTGATCCTGGTGGTGTCGTAGTTGCCGGTAAAGATCCCGCGCACTTCGACATCCTGCTGCGACTCGTTGAATTGCTTAATGACGCGGGTCATCTCCATGGTCAGCTTGCCATCTACCGGCGCCGGAAACATGAAGTCGATCTTCTCTTTCGCCAGCGCCACGCCGCTCAGGGCAAGGCTGAGCCCAACCGCGAGAGCGGTGAGAGGTTTAAACATAGTTTGTCTCCATCAGTAAGCACCTGTCCACAGGCTATTTTATTTGCCAGTTTGGCCCAGGGCAGTGCTCAGACAAAACTCGTAGAGTTTTGAACACCCTTCAGGGTGGCCCGAAGGGGGAGCGTAGCGAATCATCCTCACGTACTACACGTATGCTCCGGTTCTTCCGCGCTGTCCGTGTCCAAACTGACTGCAACAATTACGCCTGATGTACCGGCGCTAAATTATGCTGTTTCTCAGCATGAAAAAGATGCACATCGGCAGGTGAAAAGCCGAGTATCAGCGAATCGCCTTTCTCCGGCACCGCGCCGCGATGGCGACGGCAAAAGCGTAGGGTGCCGATGGGGGTGCTGACGTGGAGCAGATAATCGGCTCCCATCAGTTCTCGTTGCAGCACGGTGGCGGGCAAGCGCAGATGGCTCTCCTCCAGGCGGTCGCTGATATGTTCCGGGCGAATGCCTAACCACACCCGGGATTCTTCACGGTAGCGCGGCGGCAGCGGATAGCGCAGCTCACCCAGTAATACCTCACCATCAGCGCAGGGCAGCGAGAGCAGATTCATCGCCGGAGATCCGATAAACCCGGCGACAAACAGGTTGGCCGGGTTGGCGTACAGATACTCCGGTCGCCCGACCTGCTGTACGTGGCCGCCGTTCATTACCACGATGCGGTCGGCCATCGACATCGCTTCCGTCTGGTCATGGGTGACGTAGACGGTGCTGGTTCTGAGCTGCTGGTGGAGGTCCATAATACTGTCGCGCACTTCGCTACGCAGGCGGGCGTCGAGGTTGGAGAGCGGCTCATCCATCAGGAACAGGCGCGGATTGCGCACAATTGCTCGCGCCATCGCCACCCGCTGCCGCTGGCCGCCGGAGAGTTTCGCCGGTTTGCGGTCGAGCAGGGTATCCAGCTGCAGCATCTGCGCGACTTTATCCACCCGCGGCTGCCAGCTGGACTTCTCCTCTTTGCGCACCTTCATGCCGAAGGTGATGTTGTCGCGCACCGACAGGTGCGGAAACAGCGCATAGTTCTGGAAGATCATCGCGAAATTACGCTCTCTGGGCGACATATCGGTGATGTTCTCATCGTGCAGCCAGATCTCCCCCTCGCTGACCGGCTCCAGCCCGGCGAGCAGGCGCAGCAGGGTGCTTTTACCGCAGCCGGACGGGCCCACCAGCACCACAAATTCCCCTTCGCGAATATCCAGCGACAGGGCGCTGAGGGCCGGTTTACCGTCAAACTGTTTACTGATGTTTTGTAGACTAAGCATGGCGTTTAGCAATCTTCCGTTGGGCAGCTGATATTTTCGTCGTACATCCACGGTCCGGCGTAGTGGGTCAGCGGATGCTGATAGCTCACCCACTGTTCGTTGACCTGGCGATGCATCAGGCACGACGCCGGAGAGAGGTCGTAATACGGACGGGTATCTTCATGGAAGTAGGGCACCTGGTGGACGGTTCCCGGGACGGTGGCGATGATGGCCTGGCGATACTGGGTCATGGTCAGGCTGTGGTTATGGCCGCAGAAAATGCGCGTCAGCGACGGGAAACGCTCAATCAGCGCCAGCAGACGATGGCCGTTTTCGCAGGCGATAGGGTCCATCTGCGCGTTGCCCAGCGGCAGCGGCGTATGATGCATAAACACCGTCGCCGGTTTATCGCCGCCGTCGAACAGCTGGGCTTCCAGCCAGTTAATAGTTTCATCGGTCAGCCAGCCTTTCGACGTACCTGCCCGGCTGGAGTCGATAAACAGCAGGCGAGTGGCAAAATCGTCTACCGCGTAGTGCATATTTTGCGCGTCGCGGCCGAGCTGCGGACACAGCGGATGCAGATATTCCAGAAACAGCGCTTTATCGTCGTGGTTGCCGGGAATGAGATACAGCGGATAGTTCAGGCTGCCGAGGATCTGACGGGCGACCTCATACTCTTCCGGGCGGCCGCAGTTGACGATATCGCCGCTCACCACCACCGCGTCCGGACGCTCCTGCAGGGCATTCAGCTGGGAGACGACGTCGGCATTGGCGGCGTTGACGTCAATAAAGCCGTACAGCTTCTGGCCGCGGCTGCGGAAATGGGTATCGGAAATTTGCGCTAACAGCATGAAGAGCTCCTTATTTTATCCCGGAGAAGCCGAAGCTTCGCAGGAACTGTTTCTGGAAGAAGATGAAGGCCAGCATCAGCGGCAGGCAGACCATCAGCGTGCCGGCGCCGATGATGCCCCACTGGCCGCCGGATTCTGCGCCCATGGCGAACGAGACCAGCCCCACGGTCAGCACCTGTTTGTCCGGGTCGTTCAGCATCATCAGCGGCCACAGATACTCGTTCCAGTGGTAGGTAATGCTGACGGTGGCGAAGGCCAGCACCGACGGCCAGGACATCGGCAGCAGCACGCGGAACAGCACCTGCCACCAGCGACAGCCCTCCATCAGCGCCGCCTCTTCCAGCTCTTTGGGTATGGCCAGAAACGCCTGACGCATCAGGAACACGCCGAACGCCGAGGTGAAGTAGGGCATCATCACCCCGGTGAGGGTGTTGAGCAGGCCGAAGGTTTTCAGGGTCAGCATGTTCGGCACCATCATCACCACCGGCATGATCATCAGCTGGACGAGGAACATCAGGAACAGCGTCTTTTTGCCGCGAAACTCGTGGCAGGCGAAGACGTAGCCGGCGGTGGTGATGGTCAACAGCTGCACGAAGAAGGTACCTAAGGTGAAGATAAGGGTGTTGGTGTAGAGGCTCAGCCAGTCAGCGCTGGCCCAGGCATCGCGGAAGTTATCCAGCGTCAGCTGCATACGGGGCAGCAGCGAGGCCATATCCTCGCCGAAGGTCGTGGCGCTGAACGAGGTCGCCAGCATCCATAAAAACGGACTCATCCACAGCAGCGCCAGGCAGCACATTAATACCGTGAGCGTAAAGGGCTGCGAGCGGCGCAGGCGCAGCCAGAGCGGGCGCGATGCGCTGTGCGATCGCAGCGCCAGCGGCGAGATTTCAGCGCTCATAGTGCGCTCCTTTCTCCAGCAGTTTGAGGTTAATCAGCGAGAAGGCAAACAGCCCGGCCAGCGTTAGGAAGGTGGCGGCGGAAGCTTTACCTAAATCATGGGTGTCCCAGGCGAGGTTCTGGATGTATTAGAGCAGCACGGTCGTGGCGTTATCCGGCCCGCCGCGGGTCATCACCGCCACGTGGTCGATCTGGGTGATGGAGTAGATCAGCGCCGTGGTTATGACGAAGCTCAGGGTCGGGCGCAGCAGTGGCAGCGTGACCTTAAAGAACACCTGTGTGCGGGTGGCACCTTCCACGATCGCCGCTTCGCGCGTGGAGGCCGGGATGCTTTGCAGCCCGGCGAGGAAAAACAGCATGTAGTAACCGGCGAACTTCCACACGCCAATCAGCGCCAGCGCCAGCAGCGCGCTATTGCTGCGCCCCAGCCAGTTGTTGTTCATCGGGCCGAACAGCTTCGCCAGATAGTGGTCGAGCAGGCCAAGGCCGGGCATAAAGATAAACAGCCACAGCGCGGCGGCGCTGACCATCGGGATAATCATCGGGAAGAAGAAGGCGGTGCGTAGCCAGCGGTTGATGCGGTGATTCTCGGTCAGGGCGACCGCCAGCAGCAGGGCGAGGGCCACGCCCGGTACCACCGTCAGCAGGATATAAAGCAGGTTATTCACCAGCGACTGCCAGAAGACGCTGTCGGCGAACAGACGCCTAAAGTTCTCCAGCCCGACATACTGGCCGCCGTCGCTGGCCATGCGGGTATCGAACAGGCTGTCATAAATCGATCGCCCGAGCGGGAACCAGGTAAACAGTAATAAAAACAGCAGGGAAGGCGACAGTATCAGCCAGGGAAGCCAGGTTTTTCTCATGGTGGCGGACGTCTCATTCAGGCGTTTGTAGAAGCCCGGATTGTGGGAAGGATTGACTGCAAAAGTATGGCGGGGAGATGACGGTTTAATGACCAGAGAAACAAGCGCCGGGCAGACGGGCCGCCCGGCATCACCCCGGCCAGTGGCGTTCAGGCCGCGCGGCTGCGGCCTGAAGCATGACGAGGGTTGATCAGAAGTCGGCTTTCAGCACCACGCGGTAGCGGGCCTTGCCCTCGCGAACGTGTTTCAGCGCCTCGTTGATCTGCGACATCGGAAACAGCTCGGTGGTCGGCGCGACTTTGCTGCGTCCGGCAAATTTCATCAGCTTGCGCAGCTCGGACGGGTTGCCGGTGGCTGAACCGGAGATGCTGCGGTCGCCGCCAATCAGGGTGAAGGCGGGGACCGGGAACGGCTTCATCACTGCCCCGACGGTATGGAAGTTGCCGCCGTACGCCAGCGCTTCAAAGTACGGCTGCCAGTCGAGGTCGACGGCGACGGTGTTGATAATCAGGTCGAACTGGCCGGCCAGCGCCTTTAAGGCTTCCGGATCGCGGCTGTTCACTACGCGATCGGCGCCCATTGCCAGCACTTCCTGCTCTTTAGCCGGGTTGGAACTGAAAGCGGTCACTTCCGCCCCCATCGCCCGCAGCAGTTTAATCGCGATATGACCGAGGCCGCCGATACCAATCACGCCGACGCGGCTGGTGGCGGTAACGTGGTGGGTCAGCAGCGGTTTGAAGACGGTGATGCCGCCGCACAGCATCGGGCCAGCGGAAGCCAGCTCGATGCTCTCCGGCAGCGGGATCACCCATTGCCAATCGGCGCGCAGCTTATCGGCGAAGCCGCCGCGGTTGATGATGGTGGGCACCGAGCCTTCCAGACAGTTCACGTGGTTGCCGCTGATACAGGCGTCGCAGTGGCCGCAGCTGCGCGCCGTCCAGCCAATCCCAACCTTCTGACCAATCTTCAGCCCTTTATCCTGCGCCGCGCTGCCCAGCGCTGCTACCCGGCCAATCACCTCGTGACCGGCCACCAGTGGATAGCTCGACATGCCCCATTCGTTGTCGATCATCGACAGGTCGGAGTGGCAGATCCCGCAGTACTCTACCTGCACTTCGACATCTTCCGGCTTAAGGTCGCCGGCATCGTACTCCCACAGCGACAGATCGGCGCCCGCTTCTTTGGCGGCGTAACTTTTAATAGTGCTCATGATAGTTTCCTTGGGTTTGGCGTAGTTAAGAAGGAAGTGTAGAGCATGGGGCGAGGGGACGCTTGGCAGAAGGAGGGGGGAAGGGGGGTATAAGAGGAGGGAAAATGTGCCCTGAAGAGGCTAACACACTGAGCCGATGAAAAATTCATCACTTGGTGGCAGGTGAATGCAACGTTGCTTGCATGGCAGCGTATGACAGGTATAATCCAGAACGTTTTCCGTATCCTTTCCGTGCCGGAGTGGCGAAATCGGTAGACGCAGTTGATTCAAAATCAACCGTAGAAATACGTGCCGGTTCGAGTCCGGCCTTCGGCACCAAAAGCATGTAAATGGACCTCAATTGAGGTCTTTTTTTATGTCTGAAATCCGCGCCACACAAGGCTTCCCACGATTTTCTCCTCAACTGAAGTCAACCTAACTCAACCCACATCAACAAGCTTGTGAGTATACTAATGAGTATATTTGCCGATTCGATATTGCTTGTATACTCACGAAATACCAATGGAAGGAGGACCATTATGGCCCTAACGGATACTAAAGTTCGTTCTACGAAACCTGAGGAGAAAGAGTATTCACTTGTTGACGGTGACGGCATGTTTTTACTTGTAAAACCTAACGGTTCCAAGTATTGGCGATTTCGTTTCCGTTTTGGCGGTAAACAGCATTTAATGGCGTTCGGTGTCTATCCTGAAATTTCACTGGCGGATGCCAGGAAGAAAAGGGAAGAAGCCAGAAAGCTGGTAGCTGCTGGTATCGATCCTCGTGAGCATAAACGTGCTGCGAAAGAAGAGCAGGCGAAAGAGGTTATTACTTTCGAGAAGGTTGCCAGAGAGTGGCTCGTGACCAACCAAAAATGGTCGGAAGATCATGCTAATCGCGTAAAAAAGAGCCTGGAGGACAATATCTTCCCGGCAATTGGTGCTCGCAATATTGCTGAACTGGGTACCCGCGATCTGTTAATTCCCATTAAAGCCGTCGAGACATCAGGCCGTCTTGAAGTGGCCTCCCGTCTTCAACAGCGCACCACGGCCATCATGCGTTATGCGGTGCAAAGCGGGTTGGTTGATTACAACCCGGCGCAGGAGATGGCTGGGGCCGTCGCATCTGGCAATCGACAACATCGCCCAGCGCTGGAATTAAAGCGCATCCCAGAGTTACTCGAGAAAATAGACGGCTATACCGGCAGGCCGCTAACTCGTTGGGCAACGGAACTCACTTTGCTTATCTTTATTCGATCCAGTGAGCTGCGTTTTGCTCGCTGGTCAGAGATCGATTTTGAAACGTCAATGTGGACCATCCCGCCTGAGCGAGAGCCTATTCCCGGCGTGAAACATTCTCAGCGAGGAGCAAAGATGCGTACACCTCATCTGGTGCCGCTTTCAAAGCAGGCGTTGGCAATCCTGAAGCAGATAAAACAGTTTTGCGGGGAACACGAGTTGATTTTCATTGGCGATCACGATCCGCGTAAACCCATGAGTGAGAACACTGTGAACAGTGCATTGCGGGTGATGGGCTATGACACCAAAGTTGAGGTTTGCGGTCACGGTTTCCGCACAATGGCCTGTAGTTCGTTGATTGAGTCAGGTCTATGGTCGAAGGATGCGGTAGAACGGCAAATGAGTCATATGGAACGTAACTCAGTGCGGGCGGCATATATCCATAAAGCGGAACATCTGGATGAGCGTAAGTTGATGCTGCAATGGTGGGCCGACTTTCTTGATGCTAACCGGGAGGAAACAATTAGTCCGTTTGATTATGCAAAACTCAATAACCCAATGCAGACCAGATAGTTCGTGTAGTACACGAATTACACACAGAAGGCATCTTTACTTTAATGTTCAGGTGCCTTTTTGCTTTCTAACGAACTGAAATTAAGGAGAATGCTAAAATGACTACAATATGCCCGCAATGCGGTTCTGATCGTGTAAGTGAGCGTCATATTGGCAGGAAGACGGGAGGTATTATCGGCGGAGCGGCTGGCGCTCTCAGTGGCGCAGGGACGGGGGCAGCGATTGGTTCAGTTGTGCCGGTTGTGGGGACGGCAACAGGGGCGGTTATTGGCGCAGTACTGGGAAGGTTTGTCGCTGGGGCAACGGCCGGGGCTGTTACAGGTTCGGCTATGGATGGCGTAGTGTTTGACAGGTATGTATGCCGGGAATGTGAACATACATTTGACTGATTATATTGATGTATTTATCTTTCCATCTCTCAGATAGCATATCTATCACGTTCCTGTTCCCTTCAAATTCTTCTCATTGATTGATCTACTCCACCGATCGGTTTATGTTTTTTAATAGCTTATGACGATCGATTGTTATTAACTGATCGATTTTACCGATAGATGGTGTCGATCGATTTCGAAATTTCGATCGGTATTAACAATTTTACACATCTTCATCTTCCTGAAAAGATCACAAAATCTTGCATTCAATCGCGCAGTTACCTGTTGGAAATTTTGAAAATCGTTCAGTGACTTTCGTAGCAACATTTCCGTCTGGACTCGTTAGTAAAGAGAAGGAGTAAATGGAAGACGAAGCAAAAGCAGGTGCAGCCCCATAGAGTTTTACCCTGGGGATTAGAAAAAACCTATCGGAAGGCTTATGAGTTCTTCTGTTAGGACACAAACAGAATTCGGAAAAATTCAATTTTTTAAGGGATTACAAATGAACATTAATTTTGCAGAAAGTATTTACTCCAGAAGGGGGCTTATCGCCTCTATTGCACTTATCACAGCAATGCTCACTGGTTGCGATTCGCCAGAGAAAAGACAATTTATGACGGGGTGTAAAATTGCAACCCGTAACGGTTCTGTATGTGCTTGCACCTGGGAGAAGATGAGTAATATTTATCCGCCAAAATTACTGAAAGCGATTGGCGATCAACGAACAGCCCCACCCTCTGACTTTCAGCAAAATATGAGAAATTCTTTACAGCAATGTATACGTGAAGAATAACTATGATTGTCGTGAGTAGAGACATTTTATTTATAAAAATGAGGCTAACCATATGCATCATACCGCAATAAAGTATTTTATTCTCGCGTTCGTATTGTCACTGATTATTGTATTATTTAATCTATTTACACCAACAGGGAAAATTTATGGTTTTTGGCATGGGGTGAAAATTTTGTTCTGGCTGACGGTTGGACCAGGTGTTGGAATGCTAATTGGTGCCTTTATTCGTCAGTGGTTGATACCTGATGCAATATATACCCGTGAAGGTACCATTGGAATATTCAAAGCCAAAATATTTTGGGCTATTGGTCCTCAATCTATTGGTTGGCTACTTGGGGCATTGGCAGTTTCAGAACAATTGTATTAGTAGTTTTATTCGCCTCCTAAATTCAGTGGGCTTTAATTATTTAAAGGGTAGTAGAAATGAAGAAACTAAATATTGGTTTTCTGTTTATCTCTGTTTTTTTATTCGCAAGCTCTTCATTCGCAAACGTAACAGATCTGTCATGTGATTTCAAAAATGGAGGCAATATGCTTATTACTCATGATGATGACAATATCTATATCGCATACAGTGCCCCTAAATTTTCACCAGATGATAATGTTATTATTCTTGGTAAATTCTCGGAAAATGTTGAGCAAGTGGTTATACCTGCTACGCAATTTGCTGAGTTTTCGTTATCTGGAATAACTGATCAAAATACAATGGTGTATGTCTCCTATATCCCTAAAAATCTGGATGGAATCCCTGTTGCTGATTTCTCATTAAGCAATGATAAAGGGAGGATTACTCAAACAGGTAACTGTATTGTAGACACAATTAAGACAAGGAATAATCTTCTTGAAGAAGGTATTTCTGGCGTTAGAGTGCGAAAATAATTTCAAGGGTAATAAAATGAATACACAAGCAACAAACTCAACCTCTGTTAAGGCCTTCTTTGTTAAGTACAAAAAAATTATCATCGGAGCTTTTGTTTTATTCTGTATTTATAATTTTATAACCGGTTTTATGCGTGGCCCTGAGCTTCCTTATTGTAGTGATTCTAACCTTATTGATAAAAAGATACCAAACATGATTATTAATAAGCTAAGGCAATATAACTCAAATGCCCTTCATCTCAAAATTACAGTGTCTGATACCAAGGAGACTTTATATGATAAAAAAGCTGGGTTAAGGCAGTGTACTGCCGGGGTGACAATGCGTTACAACGGGAATGTCCACACCGATGATTTTACTTATCAGATTGCATGGACTAATGAGAAAGAAGGTCAGTATCAAGTTAAATTACTTGAAGACTAATTAACATGTTAAGAGGGATATATATCATGAAAAAATTAATCAACGTTGCAATACTGACTCTGGTTGCTTTGTTTTCCGCTTCTTCCTTTGCCAAATGGCATGGATGTCAAACGCAAAATCTTGTGTTCTTTGCTTATAATATGAAACATACTAAAGCTGTAGAACTCTGCCAAACAGAGGAAGGTTATAGATATACTTATGGACCTGTTGGAAAACCAGAAATTACTTTAGAAAAAGAGAGTGGCGATGTTACTCGCGGAGGAGGCATGGCTGGAGGATTTGATGTCAAAAATGGTAATATCATCTATGGAGTAATGGAAGATAAATTTGGTAATTCTGCTCTCATCGTGCAGAAATCTGATTATAGTAAAGTTCTGGCTGAGATTGAACTTGATAGTGGAGATAAAACCTACGTCAATAAAACGTATGAATATTTCCATTAATGGTTTAAGTCATTGATGCTCAGATCTGTACTGACAATAGCAATCATTATTATCAATACAGGTCTGAGTAATATATTTTATAACTCCCACTAATTAATTATCGAAAAGCATTAGGTGATTTTATAAGTTTTCAGTAATGACTCAGGAATAAAAATAATATCCCCTCTAGCCCTTGAGCAGGCAACATATAGCTTATTACGTGTTTCTGAGTTGATATCTCGGAAGCTTCCATTTTTCCAGGCTTTCACATTTGCAGGATTGAGAACAACACAAACATCATTATAACTGTCAACTCCCTTTGATGCCCCCCAATTTTGAGAATAACAGGAGTATTTATAATGTGCTTTATAGAATAGTTTTACCTTTGTAGAATCTTCATAGAGAGCAGCAACAGCCTTTGGTTCATCTTCAAACCTGATAATACTTTCTCTGTCATCGTAAGCTTCAATTTCTATACCAATCTTTTCGGTAATAAAATTGCAAACGCTCCTACTGCATCTGCGGCTTTTTTTTAGGCTGTCTGTATCAACCCTAAGGTTAGCCTTTTTAAAAGCCGCTTTATAGGAGGCATAATCATTATGAAGACTGGCGTTTACATTTCCATCTCTGCTTGTATCAAATGTGTGTTGAAAAAAGTCCCCAACAAACGTGATATTTATATTTGCAGAACTTATAGTTTTAAGAAAGTTAAAATCGTGACCAGCGAAGTCCTGAACCTCATCTACAAAGAAAGTATCAAAATATTTCTCCATCCGTGCAATAACAGCTCCCATTAGATTAGATTGTTCAATAAATTTAGCAAGACGATTTGCATAAACCTGGCGGTGGGGGGTCACATAGTATCGATCGTCTGTCAACTTATATCGGGGATATGTTTTAGGACGTTTAAATGTCATGCCAATAGTGTTCTTGTTTGACCGAAGGAATGGTCGGTAGCAAAAACCATGTAGAAATTTAAAATAAGTATAGAGCGTAATGTTAGCTGGGAAATAACCAAATCGATTTATAATTCTTTCACGCAAATTACTGTAATTAGACTCCGTATATGTGATGATCAGGAAACGTTTTTCTTCATTAAGACTTTCAACAAGATGGTAAGTCTTGCCAGAACCTGCAACAGCAAATATTACGCTCTTATCCATGAGATTGCCTGCTGAATATAGTTTGGAGCGATAATGTCAGCACTCTTTTTCTCAAGCAATTGGAATGCTGCATCTGTTTTATTTTTTAACATAAAATTTTCAACAGTAAGCGTTTTGCGACCAACAGCAAAAAGACTGTCACAAATTCCCTTATTATCCTGATACATACAAATCTCAAAAGTAGTACGGGCGTTATCAGGATCGGCAAAAATTCTTATAGAATCAGAAGTGAATTCCACATAGTTAGTGACACAATTCCCCTCGTAATCGCCGTCATTATCACGAATCACTGCAATTTTAATGCTAAGTAGTTTAGCGAGTTCAAGGTACCGCTTGAAGCTTGTTCCGTCTACCGAGATTATATAAATACCATCAGTATCAACGCTTACACCCATTGTGCTGTTTCTATAGAGGCTATCCATAAGGATAAATTCAGCGTCACCTTCCAAAAGTATTGCCTTCTTACACAATGCAAGTTCCAGTACATTATTGTCAGGAGCCTTCATAAAAAAGTCAGCTGTCTCTTTACTAAGGTTTTTGAGGGTAGCTGGCTGAGATGGGTTTTCTTCATTCATTATCAGCACTTTTTTAAGATTTAAGCGTGTCGCAATCAGGCTACTATGCGTCGCAATAAAAAGCTGCTTTTTGACAGAACCACGGATGCGTTCAATAAGCTTGTGCATATGGACATGGCTGAGATGGTTTTCTGGTTCTTCAAGCAAAAGAATATCAAGCGCGTGTTCGCGATTTAGTAACGCAAACTCCGTCTTTATGAAGCACTGTCGGCCTTTACCCTTACTGTCGATTGGGATCTCACCTTCTGTAATGATGATATCCGTTTCGACATTGGCTTTCGGGCTTGTGCGAACATCAAATTTGTAGTTATCCAGTGCTTCATTCATTGCCTTGAAGGCGCTTTTCTTAAATTCCGATTTGGCCTTGCGATACTCAAAATTGTGAAGATTACGCTGAACTACAGATGCATGGCTGGTGTACATAGTGCGGGTATATTCGCGTGTGGCATATTCATTATTTATCTGAGAGCTATCAATGAGTAAGTGCCTAAGCGGTTTTTTGTATGGATAGATAGTTTCATCCGTGAAAGTTAGAAAGCGGACGCCATAGTACTCGAAAGGGAAATTTTCATGTTTGTCAGCAAGTAGTGCCTGGATCTCTTTAGTGTATTCGTCGACCGGTTTGCACACCATCTTGATACCAAGATGATCTATTCCCTTGCTATTATTCCGGCCATCGAGTTCGTGATGGCCTTCAAGTCCTTCGAGGTATATTTCTATGAAAAGCTCAGGGAGATCGACGATTCTTCTCTCACTGTGCAGAAAGTCCTTGATGCATTCTGTGTTGAAGAGGGTTTCAAGCCCAAGTGACTCAACCTTACTTCGGCTGGCGTTTAGCACTATGTCAATTGCCTGGAGAACTGAACTTTTTCCCGCTTCATTCCCTCCAACCAAGATATTCAGCTCGGGATCGAACTCAAGCTCAAGATTTCTGAATCGTTTGAAGTTTTTTAGAACCAACCTTTTTATTGTTGCCATCCGCTTTCCTGCCTTTTGAGATATCTTACTTCTTGTTTTAGATGAGGATGTTTCATTATTGTCTTCGGTCACTACCATAACACAATGATTTTGGTCATGTCCTTTGATAAAAGGTAATCATGAGCACATTGGTTCAATACATCCATTTCGGTAATGAATCATTAGTGGCTATGTTTGCTGTTTAGACTGCCTACAACGGGCAGGTTTTCATCGTTAAAGCATGGTTTCTCTCTTTCTTTTTGTTATCCTGCCCGGAAGATATTGGCAAATTGAGGCAAGCAAAAAGCTATGTTTAATGACAAGATGTCGTACCCATTCAGACCCTGGGGAGAACCACTCGAAGAGGCTGAGAAAATGAGCCTTTCCAGGGAACTGGCAAAGAACACCGGTTATCCTGTTGACTCACTCCCTCCGGTACTGCGTGATGTGATTACTGCATTATGCAGGGACATTAGCGCTCCCATTGAGCTAATTACAGGAACGGTACTCTCCGCTGTATCTCTGGCGTGTCAGGCCTTTATCGAAATTCAGTTTCCTGATGGCAGAATTAAGCCATGTAGCCTGTATAATCTTGTTATTGCCGACTCAGGTGAGAGAAAATCAACGATTTATTCACTGGTCATGAAACCTTTTCTTGAGTTTGAAAAAACGGAGAAGAAAAATTATAGCGATGCGCTCCTGATACATAATGCACAAATGCTGATGTGGAACGCCACAAATAAATCTGTTTTAAGAAGACTAACACAAAAAATTGGAGACGGTGAAGACTGTCAGTCTGAACAGGATGAGTTGAAAAAACTTGCGCTTAACCAACCTCCGCCACCAAAAAAAATCAAGCTGATATATACAGACACAACACCTGAAGCGATGCAACGAGGTCTACATGATAATATTCCTACTGCGGGGCTAATGTCAGATGAAGCAAGTGTGTTTTTTGAAGGCCGGGCTAAAAATAATCTTGGATTTCTTAATGAGTTATGGGATGGTGCTCCTGTTGATATTGAGCGTCGTAGCCAAAAGAGTTTTTCAATTGATGACGCCCATTTTACCATGTTGCTTATGGTTCAATACGATGTATTTATCCAGTATTTTAAAAAACACGGAAGAAAAGCGGCTGGTTCTGGTTTCTTATCAAGATTTTTAATTTCATTCATACCGTCATCAGTAACACCACGGTTGTCGTCTAGTAATATCGCTAACAGTAAAGAACTAGTCTGCTTTCATGAGCAAATAAACATTTTATTATTAAATTTAAAGGAACAACTTCAAAAAGGCAACAAACCAAAGACGCTCAAACTTACCGCTAATGCTCAAACAGAACTTGAGGCATTTTATCGAAAAATTGAGGATGAAATTTCTACGCATCCTAAAAATAATGCTATTAAAGCATTGCTCATGAAGCTGGCAGAGAATGCCTTACGCCTTGCAGGTCTGTTACATTATTTTCATTATCGTGATGAAGATGAAATATCACGCGATACACTTCTCTGTGCTATATATTTTGCAGGAATTTATGGTAATCAGGCAATGATTTTATTTTCAACTGAACTGGCAACACCAGAACAGGATGCTGAATATGTTTACAACTGGCTGAAGCGAGAGTTATCAAACATAAAAAATATTGGAGGAATCTTTGCCAATATGCCTGATGATTTAGATCATGCTGCCGAAAGTAATCAGAAAGAAATACCTGAGATTCACTTCGTTATAAAATCACATATGCGAAGAAGCATTAGCAACTCCCATCTGAGGAATAATGGGCGCTTAAATGCAGCTCTAAAATTCCTTGAAGAAGAGGATAGGATATGGATAGATCGACAACGAAACACCAATGGTAGTGTAACTGAAAAGATCTATTTAAAACAATAAATTCAGTATGTTTATACTTGCTACTCATGCTACGTAGCATGAGTAGCAATTTCATTATGATGAAAATAATGCATTTAAAATCATTTTAAAACATAATATAAAAATATTAGCAACATTAAATAAACATTTATTTTTGAGCAAATTTCAATCAATCAATGGATGATGCTGCTCCTCAGATAGACTGATTTCTATATTACATTTTTCTGAATAAACGGACTTCATTTATTAATGCCTTTTAAACGAGCGGTACGCCACCCTGAGACGTTTTTAATAGAAAGGTGATAACCTTGCCTTCCCTATACATTTAAAGCATCTGAAATGATTACAGGGTGTTTATTATTTTTGTGTTCTTTATGGGCGTATATATCATTATAGAAAGTATTACTGCCGTGAGGCATTAATTCGTTCCTGAACCCATTTTTCTACTTCGCTTTGTAACCAGCGAGAACTACGGCCTAATTTAATTGGCTCAGGGAATTTTCCTTCGCTTATCAGCTTGTAAAACCACTTATCCGTCAATCCGGTAAAACTGGTAATGAAAGCCATATTAACCATTTTATCGTTAAGCAGACTAGTGCTGTTATTCCGGGTGTCCATGAGGCTGTCTCCATATGAAATATTGAGAGGTATGGAGAAGCGTTGGTTGTAATGATTAACCGTTGACGTATTCTCCTTCTCAATATCCACATGTCAGTAATAAAATAATTTATTCCCGTTATCCTATAGAACAACCAAAGTTACGTTTACCGTCCGAATAATCTTTACTGTACTCTTTAGCCAGATAACTTAGCCTGTTCATGATGACTGCATAATCATTCTGGTAAGATAAGCCATACATGTTCAGACGAGCATGACAGTTATCAGGAAACTGGATAAGCCGATAATACTGTTGATAGCTCTCCTCTTGATCGAGATGTAATGCCCTTACCCAGGCCTCCATAATCATATATGCAAGGTTGTGATGATATAAACCTTCATGGTCAGGTTTATATGTTCCGGGATAGGCATAAGCTTCTTGATTGAAAAATAAAGCCAGATGATAATGTTTCTTGCCATTTTTGTTAAACTCCCTTACCCACACATATCTTATCCGACAGTGATGAGTTCTTTTCCTGAGAGATATTTTATTTAACCTGTCTGCATTCTTCTGGGATTTCAGTGATTCCATAAAACGCGTTATTAATGTAGAGTCATTTTCATACGGGCTATTTTCTGGCATTCTCAGGTCAATTCTAAGTATCATTGTTCGGTGATATTCTCTAAGTGACTTGTTTAAAGTATCTTTGATTCTTTTCATGTGTTTTATATTTAATGGACCATTACTGCTTAAATTAATCATGCTCTTTCCCTTCTGTTGTTACGTGTCAATATTATTAGGAATTGAGTAATGTTTTATTGCAAGCAACTGGTAATAACATTTAAGATATTGCATAGGTATTATTTATCCATACTTATTAAGCACTAATTATTGGTTATACTATATTATTATATTACCAACCCGACATGGAGTCAGCGGTAAAAATAAAAAATGCAATAGAAGAAAGAAGCGTCTAAAACAATTAATTCATTGCGCAATTACACATAATATTAAGTCTGAAGTTAATTAATGAACTTTTATGTAGATTAGCGTTCTTTAACACACATAAAAATACAGCTGAATATTATTAAGGTGAATAATCAGGAACGATCTTTATTTATCTAATTCAACGTCAAGCTTAACATCCTACATCAATTACAGACAGACCATACTCCTTCACCGGGGCATGGTCTTTTTTTATGTCTTTTAATAAGGAATTATCCATGAGATTAGCCAGTCGCTTTGGTCGCGTGAACCAGATTCGTCGCGACCGTCCATTAACCCATGAAGAGCTGATGCGCCATGTGCCCAGCGTTTTCAGTGAAAATAAACACGAATCCCGAAGTGACAGGTACACCTATATCCCAACAATTACTCTGCTGGATAATCTTCAGCGGGAAGGCTTCCGACCGTTCTTTGCCTGCCAGACCCGCGTTCGCGACGCATCAAAACGCGAACATACGAAACATATGCTGCGTTTACGCCGGGAGGGGCAAATTACGGGTAAGCAGGTGCCGGAAATTATCCTGCTGAACAGCCATGATGGTTCCAGTAGCTATCAGATGCTGCCGGGCTTGTTCAGAGCTATTTGTTGCAACGGGCTTGTTTGCGGCGAGTCTTTTGGTGAAGTTCGCGTACCGCATAAAGGCAACGTTGTTGAAAGGGTAATTGAAGGTGCTTACGAGGTGCTCGGTATTTTCGATAAGGTTGAAGAAAAACGCGATGCCATGCAGTCGCTGATGCTGCCTCCACCAGCACAACAGGCACTGGCTAAAGCAGCACTGACGTACCGTTTTGGTGGAGATCATCAACCTGTTACCGAATTACAGTTGCTGGCTCCCCGACGCTGGCAGGACGAATCCGGGGATCTCTGGACAACCTATCAGCGTATTCAGGAGAACCTGATTAAAGGTGGCTTATCCGGTCGTTCTGCACAGGGTAAACGCGCCAGAACTCGTGCCATTAATGGCATCGATGGTGACGTTAAACTTAACCGCGCTTTATGGGTAATGACAGAGAACATGATGACCCTCCTCAGCAAATAACCACCAGCGCACCTTCACTGCTCCCCACACACTTTTATTACCCCTACAGATTTAACCCATTAATGAACAAGGAGAACGTAAATGACTGAGAACACACTGCTGCTGTTCACTCCAGAAGAAACCGTTCCTGTTGCAGCTCAACAGCTGATGACCTCAACACTGGTCGCTGATGAGGACCGCATCGGTTTCTGGCCGCAGCACTTCGGCAACATACCGGAGTGGATAATCCTTGAACCCACCGTTTTTGCTTGGATGGACCGCTTCTGCGCGGACTACCACGGCGGTATCTGGAACTTTTATACGCTGAGCAACGGTGGCGTGTTTATGGTGCCGGAAGCGGATAACAATGAGCCCTGGACGCTGTTTAACGTCATGAATGGCAACGGCGGTGAACTTAGTCCTGAAGCCGCCGGGATAGCGGTCTGTCTCATGGCTTACAGCCACCATGCCTGCCGCACTGAATGTGATGCCATGACAGAGCACTATTACCGTCTGCGGGACTATGCGCTGAATCACCCGGAATGCCAGGCCATTATGCGTCTCATTGATTAGGAGCTTTCAGGCTATGCAGGACACGACAACATTACCCGCACCATTACAACCCGATATGTTCCCCACCTCAGTACATCCTCACCCGCGCCCCGCCATGACGCCGTATGCGCAGCGTACCATCCGGCGGGCGCTGAACATTCTGGAACGCCAGCTACGCGAACCCGGTGCGGCCTTCACCACCAGCAGTTCGGTACGCGACTGGCTTCGTCTGCAACTGACGCAGGAGCAACGTGAGGAATTCGCCGTACTGTGGCTCGACAACCAGCACCGGCTTATTGCTTACGACACGCTGTTTCTGGGCACCATCAGCACTGTTACCGTGCATCCGCGTGAAATCGTTAAGGCAGGGCTGAAGCACAATGCTGCGGCTGCCGTACTTGCGCATAATCACCCGTCAGGGCTTGCCGAACCCAGTCATGCTGACCGGAAGATGACTGAGCAGCTAAAGCATGCACTGGGCATGGTGGATATCCGTCTGCTGGACCACCTGGTGGTCGGCGGCATGGATGTCATCTCGTTTGCCGAACGCGGCTGGCTTTAAGGGAGAACAGTGCCATGAAGATTATCAGCAAACGTCAGACAATGGCGATATACCGCCAGCATCCCCGGTGTCCCGGCTGTTTCGCTTCTGCACGGGTAAATACAAATGGTCAGGCAGCATCTGCCACTACCATGGTCGGGAAGTACAGGATATCAGCGGAGTGCTCGCCGTATTCGCGGAGCGCCGTCAGGACCGCAACGGCCCGTATGTCGTATTACGCAACGTAAGCCTGAATTAATTCACGATTAAGGAGGACTACATTTTGTCGAAGAAAAACACGATAACAACGCCTGATATCAGTGAACCCTGGTGGGGACTCAGACGCAACATCTCCCCGTGTTTTGGTGCCCGTCTGGTACAGGAAGATAACCGCCTGCATTACCTGGCTGACCGTGCGAATTTTAGCGGACAGTTCTGCGATGCAGATTTACGCCATCTTGACCAGGCTTTCCCGGTATTGATGAAACAGTTGGAGTTAATGCTCACCAGCGGTGAACTGAATATCCACCATCAGCACTGCGTCACGCTGTATGCCAGAGGACTGACCTGCGAGGCCGATACGCTTGGTTCGCACGGCTACGTTTATATCGCGATTTATCCCACTCAACGTTAAGTCAATTTCCCAACGAGAAACCTTATGAAAACCCTTCCTGCAAATCAGCGGGCGGCGAAGTCGTGCCCGTCGCCCGTGGCTGTCTGGCAGATGCTGCTTACCCGTCTGCTGGAGCAACATTATGGCCTTACCCTGAATGACACGCCTTTCAGTGATGAAACCGTTATTCAGGAGCATATCAACGCCGGTATCACGCTGGCTGATGCCGTTAACTTTCTGGTGGAAAAGTACGAACTGGTCCGTATCGATCGCAGAGGGTTTAACTGTCAGGAGCAGTCACCTTATCTACGGGCGGTAGATATTTTACGGGCGCGACAGGCAACCGGCCTGTTACGGCAAAGCCATCTTCCTTCGATACGCTGAATCTTGCGAGCCGTCTTCCCGATTTACATCACCAATCTTTTTTCCTTATTAACTCATTGCATAATGCGCCTGCCATTCCCGGCGGGCGTGTTTGCTTTTTACGGACAAAATACCATGCAAACAGAAGCTGAAATTTTAACCGATCATAATGAGCTGATTTGCTCGACCAGTGCTGAGCGTATCGTTACAGGACGTGATGCTGCGCTGAAACAGATTGAGACGTTGATTGTCGGCTCAATGACGTTTCCCGGCCCACTTCAGAAATTGGCGACGACATAGCGAGTCATTGGGCGATGCGGCAGGGCCATGCTTTCGGCTACCGGCTGGTGCAACTTGTAGAGAAAGCGATGCTAGTCAAGAAAAAACTGTACGAATCTGGTTGTCTGGCGTAGGATAAGTACATATGTAATGTCACATATATCACATAAATTATCGCGGGTTATTACATGAGTATAGGTAACAGCGGTCGTATTGTTATAGAAGTAAAACCAGAGGTAAAGCGCAGACTTTACTCTGCATTGGCAAGCGAAGGCATATCACTTAAAGAATGGTTCCTGAGAAATGCAGAGCAATATCTGGAAGGCAATTATAAACCTCCCACACTTTTGGAGAAAATTGATAAAATTTAAGTTTATCAATCGAGAATAAAAACTTTGTAACTTGAAAAATGAGAAAGTAATGGGATCCATTTTAGAACGTTCAACACGTGTAGCAGCACAAGAGCTTGAGACCGGAAGCAATGCTATTCAGCAAAAACTTGCTGAGGTGGATTGGGGGTTCCAGAATCGAGGAAAAACTCCCACAATCGAAACGATTCACCCATATCCCGCAAAATTTATTGGTGACATTCCCCGCGCACTCATGAACGCTCTACCTCTTCCAGCGGGAACCGGTGTACTCGATCCATTTTCAGGCTCAGGAACAACACTAGTTGAAGCTCAACAGGCAGGTATCCCTTCTGTTGGTATCGATCTCAATCCAATTGCGTGCCTGATATCTCGGGTCAAAACCAGTCCTTTATCGGATGGCTTTATTGATGCTGTTGAAGACGTTATCAGACGTTCAGGCAATATTACATCGCTGGCAACGCCCGACATACCAAACGTGGACCACTGGTTTAAAGCTGATATCCAGTTAGCCGTCGGAGCTCTCGCTGCAACGATTGCGGACGAGGTTTATCTTCCTTGGCTGGATCAGCTTCGTTTGGCACTTTCAGGAATACTGGTTCGTGTTTCAAATCAAGATAGCGATACCCGGTACGCTGCTATCGATAAAAATATTTCCTATGAGGATGTTTTTAAATTATTCCGTGCCTCAGCAGCAAAAATTATGAAGGCGTTGACGACGCGAAAAGAAGATTTACCTACAGCACAAATTATAGAAGCAAATACGCTTGAGGTTCAGCCAGAAGATATCAATATCCCGATTGGGTTGGTCGTTACTTCTCCTCCTTATCCTAATGCCTATGAATACTGGCTTTATCATAAATATCGGATGTGGTGGCTTGGCTTTGATCCCCTTTCAGTGAAGGAAAAGGAGATCGGAGCGCGCGCACACTTTTTCAAAAAAAATCATCACACGGCTGAGCTATTTATTGATCAAATGCGAGGAGTATTTTCTCTCATTGATAATGTATTAGTCGAAAAGGGGTTTGTCTGCTTCGTTGTGGGGCGGTCAAAGATTCACGGAAAGATTATCAATAATGGGGACATCATTGATCTGGTTGCTTCTGAAATAGGGTTGGAGCATGTATCTCGTTTTGATCGCGTTATAAACGCAAACAGAAAATCTTTCAATCTCTCACATGCAAACATAAAGACGGAAACCGTACTTGTGTTTCAGAAAAGATAATTTAGATATGCAATTAACATGGCACAACTATAAATACTACCCATATGAAAAAGATCTCGCACTGCGTGAGATACAAAGTCTTCTGACACCTGATTTAATCGAGGTTAGTGAAAAAGGGGTAAATGTAAAGCATCCTGTAACACCTGAAATGGCTCAACGGCTAGTCTATTTTGCAGGTTATACTACTGAACTTGGATTACCACCAGTAAATACGATGCAACGTATTCTGGAACAAGTGAATGGCAGCAATACGAGTCGGCAGGCTACCCGCTACTCAGCACATGGATTGCACGAGTACAAAGGCAAGTTTAATCCTCAAGTTGCAAAAGCAATATTGAACATCTTTGCAGCAAAACCTGGACAAATTGTACTTGATCCTTTTTGTGGAAGTGGAACTTCTTTAGTAGAATGCGCCCATCTGGGTATTGATGCTATTGGGACAGATATTAATCCATTGGCAGTATTTATTGCTAATGCCAAATTACGTTCCCTGCAAATCCCTGCTGAGAGGCTTCTCAGGGATGGAATATCATGCCTCATTGAGGCAGAAAAATATTCTTGCATCCATTTTGTTGGTGATGAACGAGATATTTACTTGCAGTCGTGGTTCCCTATGGATTATTTACAGCAAATTGAAAAGCTGAGAAGAGCCATTGAACAGTCAGGTAGTGCCAGTACTAATACCATGCTGGTAATTGCATCAAACCTACTGCGTGATTATTCATTACAGGAACCTCATGATTTGCGCATCAGACGTAGAAAGTCCCCTTTTCCTGAAAAGAGTTTTTTTCAAGCTTACAGGGAGGCTCTAGAGGCGTTTTACAAAAAACTGTCAGATTTTCAACGTAATGTGGGAGTTGTTGAAATAAAGCAAAGGGCAATCAATATCGACTGCAAAAATGCAATGGGGCATGATGGCCTTGGTGCCAATACTTTTGACTTAGCTCTAACCAGTCCGCCATATGCAACAGCTTTACCTTATATTGATACTCAAAGGCTTAGTCTTGTATGGCTTGGATTATTAACGCCTTCAGAGGTGAAGTTATTAGAAGCCGAGCTTGTTGGTAGTCGTGAGATTCGCGGAGCGGGAAAAAAGAACCTGCTGGCACATCTGGAAAAGAATGAAGATGGACTGCCGGAAACGGAAGCCCATTTTTGCCTTCAATTACAGCAAGCCTTATCTGAAACCGATGGTTTTAGAAGACAAGCGGTTCCCCGTCTGCTTTATCGATACTTTTCAGCCATGTCGGATGTATTTGCCTCTGTCAGAGGTGTTGTAAAAGAAGATGCACCTTTTGGTCTTATCGTTGGTGGTAATCATACAGTGCTTGGTGGTACACGTTTTGACATCAATACCCCACAACATCTGGCAAATCTTGCAGTATCACGTGGATGGCAGCATGTGGAAACCATACCACTTCAGACCTACAAGCGTTACGGTTTACATCAAAACAATGCAACCACAACAGAAGCACTTATAGTCCTTAAAGCAGCAGCTAGTAACTAGACTCAGCTCACACGTTGTTACTGACTTTCTCACCATGCTGGCGAGTAGTCTGGAGGTAGCCAGCAGGCTCCATTCCCGGCAAGCTCGCCCTGTTCCGCCGCGTCCCTGAACAAGGCGGCTGCCTGTTGTGAAATCCCTGAATTGCTATCAAGGAAACTGAGACGAAAAGAAGGCTCTGTCGAGGTCGGCCATTCTAGAAGTGCCATATCGCCATCCACAGGTACACTCAGCCCCTCAGCAATTATCAAACTGCTTAAGGCATTTACTGAAGCAGGCACAAGCATACGAATATCACTATGACCTGTTTCGCTTGGAGTAAACCCATACCCCATAACGTTCGTACTAACAGTTCCGCCATCAATGGTCATATTGTCGCTTAAAAAACGTAACCTAAGGTTAAATTGAGCACGAGGTCTATTATGTTTACCAAAAGGGCCAAATTTCAAAGTCTGGACAGATACAACGGGTATGCTTATATTTGCTGTTCCTGTCCCGCCAGCAAAATGACGTGCGCTGTCGCGATTTAATTGAATAATAAGCCCTGCGGCCCCCTTTGGTAGTGGTATTCCGGTTATGGCTCCATAGTCAGTAGTAGCCTGAATAGCATCTGTTGCAAATAGAATATATGGAGGAAATCCTTCACGCTGGGTAAATGATGGCCCTGTCGATAACGTTGCATCCTGACGGGACTGAGTAATAATTGACGGCGTATTAGATTTGGTTACTTTATCCTCGCCTGTTGTTACTGAACCAGCAACTTTCGGGATCTCAATTATGGGCCGTAGGCGTTTCTTAACACTGGATTGGTGTATATCAGCACTTCCTTGGGCAAGGGGTCGAGGTGGCGGTGCAAGTGCAAGGACATCATTTTCAACTAAACTGTTTAGAACTGAAACATCTGATACTATAGTAAGACCATCTGTTTCTTGAACAAACCAGCGGTCAATCGCGGTAGCAATTTCCTCTAGAATTTGGGGATCATCTCCTTCGTTTGTATCAAGAGAAATCCCTGCCTCAACATGCAGAGCAAGACCTGATGCAGTAAGGTTTGCTGATCCCACAAAGGCGGCCTGTGAACCATCTTCTCGGCGAATATGATAAGTTTTAGGGTGAAAGTAGCCCCCTTTGAAACTGACAATTCCCAACTGAGCTCCACCTCGTGGTATGCCCATGATTTCAATTAATCTTTCAACATCACTTTTAAGGGTGCTTGAATCATTCGAACCAAGGAGAATATTTGTTGGAAGATTGTTAACTTTGCAATGAGTGAGGGCAGGAAGAAGTAATCCTAGACCGTCCAGTGAAAAAAAACCCGTCTGAAAACGAAGCTCAGCTACAGGCCCACTTATCGCTGTTTCCAGCCAATAAGCGAGAGTATTCTCGCGCTGGCGCAGTCCAGAATCATAATACCTCATCTTTCCCTTCTCCCTATTTTCATAATCTGTAGCGCTCATTGCACCGAAAAACATGATACATAACCAGTCAGAGGTTACGCCAACAATAATCACATTAATAATTAAACCTTAACCAGATACCTACCGTTTCGCCCTTCGGTACAGTCACCAACACGCCGATAATGTTTTAGTTCGCCTGATTGACCACGTATCCGGCCACCGATGTACAGCTGACTCGGTATGAACCTTGGGAAGTCCGAAAAGTGGTACTCGATGATTACGCGGTTCACTAAGAACTTCGTGACAATGACATCTGTTCATTAGTGATTACCCGTCAAATTGAAACTCGTTTTTGTGTTTTTTACTCTTAAATGTGTTTTAATGGCATTTTCTTCCCCTGTCTGAAGGATGGATGCCATGTTACAGAACAACATCAAACAGTTTCGTACCCAGCTATCGATCACCCAACGCGAGCTGGCGTTTATGATTGGCACCAGCCAGCAGCAAATTCAGCGTATCGAAACCGGCAAGGTTGCTGCAAAGCTGAGTCTCGCACAGGCAATATGCAATGCTCTGGATAAGCCTCTAAATGTCGTATTCCCGGAAAGTGATCGATTGATAAACGATTTCCGCAAGAAGCGTCGTAAAACCGATGAAGACCTTGAGGCGATAGCCACAAGCGGCATTGAAATGGATAGCGGTCTCTGGACTGTAAAACTTTGGCTACAGGGGCAGCAGGACTATTTGCTGTTGCCCATTTCAGCAGCGGATAAGCGGAGGTTTTATTATTATTTTCAGGAAAAAAACACCCCAAACTTAGAACGCTTCTTCGTTTTTGATTCTTCTGAGTATCGCTATGCGTTAAATATGCGTGAAGTGGTATTTCATCAGTTCCTGTCTGATGGTCTGCGGCCAATCGTTGACGAAGAGGATGATGCCTACGAAGACGATTATTTTAATGTCCATATCACGCTGGTAAACGGCGGACCAGTGATTCCACTGAGTGTTGAGCCTGATGCGCCGCAAAACGAAGAGACGGATGATATCGGTCAGTTGAATGGGTTCTTTGAAAAGCTGGACTGCGAGCCTGAAACGACAGATCGTTATATGCTAACCGACGAAGATGGAGAAGATGCTTTTATCCGTATTGGTTCTATTGCTATGGTGCGAGTCGTACTTGACGCGCTGGAGCCTGTGGAAGAAGATGAAGAGTAGTTTTTAGCTAGCTGTAGTCACAGGGAGTCGCGTTGAGTATACATGTGAGTATACATCGTGACCCCTTATTTTTATAAATTCATTTATTTCAATTGATTATGGCGTAAATCACGGTGCGGCCTTCGCACCATCGGAACATCAATAGACGTCAACGGACGTCTTTTTTTGTGCCTGAAATCCAGTATCCGCAAGGCTTTCCTCGCTTTTTCACTCAACCTAAGTCAACCTGATTCAATCTACATCAACTTACTGATGCGGGTACAACTGCGGGTATATCCCGGTTCGATAATGTTTGTACCCACACAGAACCTCTGAAAGGATACTCATCATGGCTCTGAGTGATGTGAAGGTTCGTTCGGCTAAGCCTGAAGCAAAAGCCTATAAACTAACTGACGGTGAAGGCATGGTTTTGCTGGTTCACCCTAACGGTTCCAAATACTGGCGGCTTCGTTATCGTTTTGGTGGTAAGGAGAAGATGCTGGCGCTGGGAAAATACCCTGAAGTCTCGCTGGCGGATGCCAGGGCTCGCAGGGATGAGGCCCGTAAGCTAATAGCTAATGGCGTCGATCCCAGTGAAAACAAGAAAGCCGTTAAGGTAGAGCAGGAGCAAGAGGCGATAACTTTTGAAGTGGTTGCCAGAGACTGGCACGCCAGCAATCAAAAGTGGTCTGCATCGCATAGCGCTCGTGTATTGAAAAGTCTGGAAGATAATCTCTTTGCTGCTATCGGTAAGCGTAACATTGCTGAATTGAAGACGTAGGATCTGCTCGTACCCATCAAAGCTGTGGAGTCATCCGGGCGTCTCGAAGTTGCGGCTCGTTTGCAACAGCGAACTACCGCTATTATGCGCTTTGCAGTGCAAAGCGGTTTAATCGATTACAACCCCGCACAAGAAATCGCTGGAGCGGTCGCCACAGCTAAACGGCAGCATCGTGCTGCGTTAGAACTAAATCGCATTCCTGAATTACTCCATCGCATTGATCACTATTCTGGCAGGCCGTTAACTCGACTTGCGGTTGAACTCATATTGTTGGTCTTCATCCGTTCAAGTGAACTGCGTTTTGCTCGTTGGTCAGAAGTAGATTTTGAAACGGCTATGTGGACGATTCCGGATGAGCGTGAACCGTTGGAAGGCGTTAAACACTCTCAGCGTGGCTCAAAGATGAAGACGCCGCATCTTGTTCCCTTGTCGCGACAAGCTCTAGCAATTTTGGAAAAGATCAAAACCATGAGTGGAAACAGAGAGCTGATTTTCGTCGGCGATCATGACCCACGGAAACCGATGAGTGAGAACACAGTGAATAAGGCTCTGCGAGTGATGGGTTATGATACGAAAACTGAAGTATGTGGACATGGTTTCAGGACCATGGAGTGTAGTTCACTGATAGAATCGGGTTTGTGGTTGAGGGATGCGGTAGAACGGCAGATGAGTCACCAGGAGCGTAGTTCTGTACGGGCAGCTTACATCCATAAGGCGGAACATCTCGGGGAGCGTAGATTGATGTTGCAGTGGTGGGCAGATTATCTGGATGCGAATCGAGAGGGAGGCGTTAGCCCATTTGATTTTAATGGCTTAAGTCCGTTTTCACGTTAAGAGGATTATATCCGTATTTTTTTCGTCGAGTGTTGGAAGAGGGATATTTCAAGCTTTAAGCACCGGCGAGTACAGTTCTTCTTTTTCATAGTGAAGGAATATACTATTTTGTGATTTTTTTATTAAATATCAGCATGTTAATATTTTTTTTGTGATTCGAAAGTGTATTCATGAACTGAGCTAGATTTCTTAACAAGGTCTCATCTGTGCCTCAATACCATTATTGACTAGTTATCATAGTAATGGATATCCATACACATGATTTGTGTCTTTTCTTTTTTGGAAAAAATAGTATTCTGTATACTATTAAATTCTTTGATTTTATTGGAGATTATGTAACGTGCAGAACAAATACCAAGCCATACGGTGTAAACAGACCAGCGATGGGAACTGGTTAGTTTTCTTCTCTGCATCAGCTCATGAGATCGATGTTTGGGCTGGTATTCCTGAGAAAAAGAATTTTGATTCAGTCGAATCAACAGGGTTTCAACGCTCTTTTAAGGCAGAGCGACTTGATAGTTTAATAAATTTTTATTCAAATAATGACAACATTTTACAGAATCCTCTTCTTTGTGCTCCCAGAAAAATAGGGGATTTTGATAGTGCAGTTCACTTTATTCCTGATGAAGATGTGAATTCTAATGACTATATTCAGAAGGGTACACTTGTTATAAATTATGAGGATTTTCATTCCCTTAAACTTATTGAGCTACTTCAGCTATTTAGTAGCTACCTCAGTAATAGGGTAGAAGATATTGATAAACAAGAGTTGGATGTTAGTCTTTTAGCTAAATTGAAAGAACGGCTATCATTAGATTATGATGAACACCCGGAAATCACTCCAACAATTATTGATGTTAATGATGGAGGAGAACTTCACGATGAAGATCTTACCATTATCGAATCATCACATATAAGTGATTTATGGCAGGAAGTTGCCTGTCGAATTTCTATCTTAAAAGAATATGGACAGGACTATGACTCTTCAGAAATTTTAGGGTTTACAAAAGACTCTATTATTTCTTATCTAAAACCAGTTATTATTGTTGATGGACAACATAGACTTATTGGTGCCATAGAGCATTCAAATCGAGAATCAAAAACTGATGATGCGATGGCTAAATATTTTGGGTTTATGACAAACGACGGATTGACAGAACAAGAAGCAAAGTTAAAAGTCCAAAATGAAGTATGTAGGCACTTGCCGATTTCTTTAGTTTTGTCTGATGATCCTGCAGAGCATGTTTTCCAATTTGTAGTTGTTAACCAGAAAGCTACCCCTATTAATAATGCTTTATTAGGGACAATTGTATCTACCACTCTTGCAACAAACGAATTAGAACGTGTAGCGGATAGGTTAAAAAATGCTGATATCGAACTAGAAGCATCACAAGCCGTTTCCTTCGCAACTAGAAATTGCAATAGTCCTTTTTTTGGGCTAGTACAAACGGGGATAAGTGGAGAACAATCTGGGAAATTACCTTGGACCGTTATGCGATCTTTGATTACTATTTTTAAAGATCTTAAGGGAGGTAAATTTTTTAGTGATGAGAACCGCATTGATTATGCAGATCTCTGGAGAAGACGCTACCTAGAGGCTTCAGAAATAATCACTGAAAATGATAAATATAAAGTATGGAGTTCTGAGGATGGAGTGTGGAGAGATGTATTTGTAAACTTTTGGACTTGTGTGAGAGACAAATTTGGTAATACTAATGACCCTAGCAGCCATAATTATTGGGGGCATACGAGCTCTAATCTCTTTAATAAGATATCGTTAACAATATTAGCAGCGGATTTTTTTAAATACTTATGTGAATCTAGGACTAATTTGAATTCGGCGGATTCAATTTCGCAGTTGGTTAACGAGTGGCTAACTGATGTAGATCTTAACTATTTTAATAGAGATTGGAAATTAGCCAATGTCAAAAAAGATGCGCCAGGAACCAGAAAACAATGGTCAAGACTTTGGTTGACATATCGACAGGATCCTAGACAGTTACCACAGACAGCTAATTATAAAAAGATATAAAAATGGAAAGATTACATCAATATATCGAGCAATCATTAAGCGGATTTGGTAACGTTTGGAATGCCGCAGGAATTGCGAAACAATCAATTATAGAAGTCCCCGATGATGTCTTTTTAGGCGGCACATCATTATTAAAAAATGATATTAACCTGCAATGGTTGGCATGGTTTTGCGAGTCACTCTGTAATTTAGATGAGTGTTTAGGTGAGGTAGATCAGTATAAAATATTTTCCCTTGTAAGAAGAGGATTAATTCATGTCAATATCGATCCGGACAATCCAATGTTTTTGAAGCTATGTAGCATAATATCAGGCTTCATGTTCAAAAGGATAGAAAGTGTCTCTGGAAGACTAAGACAGCGTGTTACTAAACAAAATAAATTAGATCTTATTGAGTCTTCACAAGGTGAACCAAGATGTTGGATATGCAATTCAAAATTTAGTATGGATGCTATTGATATTTTTTTAGGAAGACCTGGGAACATAATTCTACCTGAGTTTGTAGATTATATGATGCCTAGAGGGTTAATTGAAAGAGATCTTAAAATTGAAGTAGAACACAAATTACCCTTTTCTAAAGGAGGAGGAGATATTGATGATCTCAGTAATATTGCGTTGAGCTGTGGATGGTGTAATCGATATAAATCTAATTTAATTTCTATATATGATGTTGGGCGAAATTTAAAAAATTACAAAAATGATAATTTTGTCGGATTTAGTATACCAGAGCCTTATTGGATCATTAGGAAAATGGCTTTATCAGAGCGATGTTCTCATCCTGGCTGTACATCTAAACGAAAAAATAATTTGTATATAGATTTGATTAACCCGCGAGGAGCTGCAAATCCGATAAATCTAAAGGTTGTATGTAAGACTCATGTTAATGATTATCATCACCGTTTAGTACCAGCGATCAACTATGCTGACTGTATCTTTAGCAAAAAAAATAGATTGATATGAATAGTGATTCGAAGCTTTGCTGTATTGACATAGGTAATTAGTAAATAATTAAATTCGAAAATTATATTACTAGCATCATGAATATTTGCTCATTATCATTTTCGAGTCTATAGGAAGATTATAAAGATGCTAGCTATTATTATTTTTGCGAATTTATATATATAAACATTAGTTAGTAATTTCCTGATGCTAAAGGAAATTTATTAAGTTTCCCTGTAATAAATTTCCCTTATTGTGTTTATTTGTTAATTTTGAAACATTATTTATTAACAATGATTTCTATATGAACGATGTTTTTAAAAGCATATTCAACCCACGTGATATATGAATTTTGATGAAATCATGAATATTTTCGCCCATTAAATCTTTTTTGCTTCTAAGTAATACGATTGATTCATAAATCTTGTATTCACTACCTGCAAATGTTCTCCATGTCATTTCAACATTACTATCTGAGGGAATATTTTCCTTTGGTGGTACGGATGGATCAGCTAATGATTTACAAAGAGCCCAGCGACATAGTACATTCCAGTTTTCGATACCAGTTTTTCGTTTAAGAGTGATCAGTTGTTGTTTTTGTTTTTCAGATAAACGAATAATATCAATGTGTTGCATGATCAGAAGTATCCTTCTTTAAAGCTAGAGGTCTTGCTTTTCTCGTCGTGACTAATATGGAGTTCACGGCTTATGTAAGGTTTTAACTGTTGATAATACTCACCAATAATTTCTTCATCAGTCGATAGCAGGACAACTTGCGGGCCTGCTTTGGGGAAATAGTAATTTACTAACTTACTACGATGTTTACCGTCTAATCTACTAAGCGGGGTATCAATAACAGTCGGTAGTTCCTTACCTGATGCTTCAGCTAAACCCCACAAAATGGCAATTGCTAAAAGCTGTCGTTCTCCTGCTGAAAGTTTGGCTGCTTCAAGTATATTGCCTGCTGTATCATAAAGTGTGATAGCAAAGCTTTCAGGGCAAATTTCTAACTGACGAATGAGCTGTGATTTACGACCTAAAATATCAAATTTTTGCTTAACTAATGTCTGTAACCGATCGATATTTTCACGTATTAATATTTCCGCAAAATTTTGCAAAGTTATTTTCAATTTTTTAATATGACTGCTTACTTGGATAGTTCTTTTTTGTTCGAAAGTATCTTTATTCTGTTGTGCCAATAAGTTAGTGTAGCGCTGTGACAAAATATTATTTTTTGCAGCTGTTTGTTCCAGTAATTGCTTTTTATGTTTGTACTGTGCAGTGAGGGATTTAAGATTTGCCTCGCGTTCAGCTAATTCAGTAATTAAATGCTGTACTGATTCATAATCAGGAACAGTATCTAGTTGTTGTTGTAGTAAGGCTTGTTGTTCAAGTAGTAGTTGTTGTTCTTTCTTTAATTTCTGTCGTTGTTTGTCTTCTTGAGAAATTCTCTCTTCTAAGCCATTAAAAATACCCACTTCCGTTTTCAAAAAACACTCAACATTAGCCAGAGCCTGTTGCTCTTGCGCTTGTTCAATTATAATATTATTAACGTGATTAATGGTTTTTTCAGATGCTGAAGTGGTTTTAAGTACATTTAGGATTTTTTCGTTATAAATATTAATTGCTTCATCTAGTATTTTTGCTTGGGTTGCTTTAGTTTCCAGATGAATTTGCATTTTAGTTTCATTGATTAGGTCTTTCACTAATCCGAGTGGACCTACACCAGCTGCTAATTTAATTAGTTCGGCTTTGTTTAGGTTTAATTTAGTTTCAATAGTGCCTAACTCGAACTTAAGTTCATCACGCTTTTCAATCAGATGGGCACCAGCATTACGTACAGCTTGACGAGCTTTGTTCACAGCAATAGTGATATTACTGATGCCATGTTCTATTTCAACTATTTCTTTTTTCAAATCTGAAATTGCAGCATTACACTGACCCATTTCATTTTCGCAAGCCTCTACTTTCGCAATAATGTTTTGATCAACATTAGATGCACTGCGTTTTTTATCCACTTGAGCAAGGTCAATTTGCAGTTGCGATAGCAAATCAAGTCCTAACAGGCTCTCAATACCGGTTCTGACTAGTTCCGATGAGCGTTGTGGGTGTGCCAAGTTTTCAATTTTCTCGCCATCAAAGAAGAATAAATCAGATAAACTGAGTGGGATAAATTCGTTAACAAATTCATCCCAATGCTGGCTTAGATGCTCGTTTGGTTGAAGATCAACGTACACTTTAATTTTATCTTTTGTATCTGATCCTTTTACATACCAGCTGCGTTCAATATCGTAGCGATTAACTCTATCTTCTGTTCGATGTGTAAAGGTTAAGCTTAACTTTACCTCGGCTTCTGGAGATGAAAAACGATTTTTACAACTGGATAAAAATGCACCATAGGCCGTACCTACACGGTTAGAGCATCTCGCATGTTTACCGTACAAAACTAACTGTATAGCATCAAGAAAAGTTGTTTTACCTCCACCATTTAGTGCTCCTAATAAGATTATCGGTTTATCTCTTTCTACTTCGAGGTCAATCAAGTGCTCACCTTGATAAATACCGAAATTCATGATTCGCAGTTTGTTAAATATCATCGTTGACAACCTCTGTTTCAATCAGTAATGAGCTATATCCTCGTTCTTTGACTGAACGAGTAATAATTGCAATCTGCTCATTAATAGATTCCTTTTCTCTTTCTGACAAATTTGGTGAGTTGTCATATTGTATTTGTAGCTCTAGCCTTTTGCGTTCTAGAGCAAAAGTTTTAGCCTCATCTAAAGATGAAAATGCCCCTTTTTCTAAACTATCTGCTAACTCTGTAGCTAAATTTGCTCTCCGCAACTGACTTTTATGTCTATTGGCAATAACCATAGCAGCACGTATCTGTTGATACATGAGGCCTTCATCATCGTTATTTTCAGAGCAAAAATCTTTGAGTTTGTCCAATACTGTTTTGTTCAGGATAGGGTGGTGAGCACGACGTGGGCCAGGGTAAGGTTTTCCAATTACTTTTTGGTAAATTGCAGGAAGATTATCTTCTACTTCTAGTTTTTCTTCTATCCATATACGACGTATTTCCTCCAGTTCTTCCAAAGGCAATAGTTCAAGATTTTTTACTTCTACAGGCCCCATTTTTTGCACGGCTACTTGCGCTGATAATACTTTTTCAAGCAATTCTTCACGAAAGTTTTGTATATATGGCCCTGGAACAATATCAGCCCCATTTTTTGTTATGTGCACAGTTAGAGAGCCATTCATACGGCGAAAATCACGACGAGATTTGTCTCTGCGTAGTTTACCTAGTTTCTTATCATGATCTACGTCGTTTACGTCAATTTCATTACGCAGTGCTAATAATGGATACATCCATTCTTTTTCTTCGTCATTAGCAATCATCGCTGACATGGATTTATCTTCAGAGACCATAGTACAAACATAACAACCGAACCGGCTATCACCACAACTTTGGGTACTTTTATCGACAACGAGTGGGCACTCACCACCTTCCGTAGCTCCTTGGTACATACCCATTAGCTCCTGGTTGGGGAAATTCCAGGGGTTGGATACTGAGTTCAGATATATCCATACATCATCATTGGTCCAGTCGGCAATTGGGGGATATACCCAAACTCTATCTAAGGTACCATTTGCCGTTAGCCCATCTGCTCGACGGGTGTTGGTTTCAGTATTTTCATAGTGCTCCATTGTTGCCGCTCGGGTTGTACTTTCTGCTTTGCGTGTACCTAGGACTAAAATTGCCTCGCCTTTTTTATCTACCAAGTTATTGATAAAATTATTGGAAGGAGAGATTTTTAGACGATCAGTACACCAGCGAAATTTGTAGCGTGGAGCAGGGTAGCCTTTACCAATAAGATTGACCCAAAACCTATCTTTGACATCAGGTGTCAGGCGGTGTGGGTGAATAGGAAGATCTTGTTGCTGTTTTGCTTCAATCATTCGTTCTAATGATTTTTCTACCCACATAGCAACAATAGGATTTTCCACAAGTGTATCTGTGCTTATGACATGCACATCTTTATGGCACCGGCCTTCTTTTTTTAGTTCTTGTAGCGCAGACCATACCAGCTGCAAAACTGCAGTTGAGTCTTTACCTCCACTGTACCCGATAACCCAAGGAATTTGATCTGATAAATATAATCTCTTTATATGGGCAATGGTGGTAGCAACAGTCGCTTTTAGACCTTGTTTGTTAAATGCAGAGTAAGGAGGACTGTTTACTGTAAAACTCATTTTTTGATTCCTAGAAATTTATCTTCGACTTTTTGTTGCTCAATATTTAATGGTAACTGTAAATGTTGTTTTAGAGCGTTCAATGTCAGTAAAGCGGAATGTACGCTATGGTCCATTCGACCTTTATTAAAGCAGCGTTCCATCCATAATCTGTTTGTTCTCGCCCAATTTAAGCCTTGGAATTTTTTCAGCAAAGGCTTCCAGTTTGTGTGATCTGCAAGCAGTTCATTGCCGAACATAGCAAAACTTTTCAGAAGAATTGCACTGAATAGCACATAATTTGCCCTATCTGCTGGCTTGATCTGATGGTTTTTTGCTTGCTGCCAGAGAGGTAAGTTTCTTGCGAGCTCATCCCAATATTCCACAGCTTTTTCTGCTTGTTGCAGCCAATTTTTTTCAGTGACATTAGGACAAAGTTCCATGCATGCAGCATGCACTGAACTATGCATGAAAAATTTAGCTGAACGCTTACTTATACGGCTTGAAAACTCAACAACACCATTAAAAAACTCGCTACTTTCTACTACATGGTTAGTCAGATTTTCTTCAGGTGTAGAGCCATACAACACTGCGATGGACCTATTGGCCGGTATAGGATACAAGTTCAAATCGCGGAAGATTTTTTGGCGTTGTTTAAGATTTTTATCCACGAAGAAAACGACAGATATGGTTTCGTCTCCCAGTGCGGGATCTTCTTCTAACGCTTGTTGAATAGCTGCACTGCGATGTTGACCATCAGTCAGGTAAAACTCTGCATCTTCATCAACGACAAGGTTACCAATCTTGTTACCATGCCCTTCAGCGGCTATTGGTTCAAAGTATGTTTGTCCTTCAATGCAAGCTGTAATGGCTGAAAACGTGTAGTCTAGCCTGTTGCTATGGATGTAATGTGCAATCTGCGGGATGCGGCTATGATTTAACACTCGTTGTGCTTTGTCACTTTCTGCCAGCATAGACTCATCTAATGTAAAAATTTTTTTAAGTCTTTTGAGGGGACACATCACAATATAGTATTCGTGCCCAGCTTGAATCCCTCGAATCGCGGGGAAACTGATTCCAGATACTATATGGTTCACTATTGATAGTCCTCAACGTTTCATTGCGCAGATTGTGTTCGAACGAAAAAATTGGATTGTTCGTACGAACATGAGCTAGCATGGTAGCAAAACCGTTGGATGAAGTCTTTAGATTTTTAGGAACAAGCAAATGACTGTTTACCTTGATTACAGTGCAACTACTCCTGTCCTTCCTGAGGTGGCCGATCTTGTCTATAGCATGATGGTTGAAGAGTATGGTAATGCTGGAAGCCGCACACACGAGTATGGGGTTAATGCAAAAAGAGCCGTAGAGTTGGCTCGCCATCAAGTTGCAGCGGTAGTAAAGGCTGATAAAACTGAGGTCATTTTCACTAGCGGTGCGACTGAAAGCAACAATATAGCCATTTTAGGTTTGCGTGATTTTGCTGAGAACACAGGCAAAAAACATATAATCACCAGTAAGATAGAGCATAAAGCTGTATTGGAGCCTATTGCGCATTTAGAAGCGCAAGGTTTTAATGTGACTTATCTTGATGTTACATCAGATGGGCAGATTGATACTGCACAGTTAAAAAGATCATTGCGAGAAGATACAGTGCTCGTATCGATTATGCATATTAACAACGAGACTGGCGTTATTCAGCCTATTGATGAAGTGTGTCAATTGTTGAGTGAGCATCATGCATATTTGCATGTCGATGCGGCACAAAGTTTCGGTAAGTACCCATTCAATCTTGAAAATACACGTATTGATTTCATTAGTGTTAGCGGGCATAAGCTTTACGCACCAAAAGGCATCGGTGCTCTTGTCATACGACGTCGTGGCTATCTTAAATCGCCGCTAAAACCAATATGTTTCGGTGGTGGTCAGGAAAAAGGATTACGGCCTGGTACTTTGGCTACACCGCTAATAGCAGGATTAGGATTGGCTTGTGAGGTGGCTATGAAAAATGCAGATAAATGGTTCGAACATGTTTCTGCATTGAAAAACGAATTTATTTCCACTATCACTAAAATTGGGGGGGTGATTAATGGGGTGAATACTTCACCCTACGTTTTAAATTTTTCTATACCTGGAATTAATTCTGAGGCGGCTATGGTGCAGCTGAAAGGAGTTATTGCAGTTTCAAATGGTTCAGCTTGTACTTCCAGCAGTTATCTCCCATCCCATGTGCTAGTCGCTATGGGAATGGATGCAGAACGGATCAATGGCTCAATCCGAGTATCCTTTGGTGCTTGCACACAACAAGTCCCCTATGACGATATCCAGAAGAAGTTAAAGGCATTGATTTAATAGTAGCTATCAGGTTGTGATGGATTGATTCTACAACCATAGACATTTTCTGTCCTTACAACGAGCCTGTTAAAAGGTCTCCGTATTAATCCCGACAACATGACTGTGATTTCGGTCACGAACCATATCGCTTAAGTCTGTTGCTCTTCTCCTGAATGAAGACGTTAGGCTAGATTTTTTCCCAGGAACACGGTGCATGACAAAGCGGTCTGGATGCAGCATCATCGCGTACTCACTGGGAATTGGAGCTCCTCGTCCGGATGCCGCCAATACGTCGCAGTCCGGTATCTGCTGCCTGATAAGTTAATGCCGCCAAGTAATGTACGAAATGTTCTTTCTGCGATTCATTGGCACAAACGTAAATCATCGTGTAAGTATCCCAGCTTTAGTTCCACGCACTTTTTGAGAGTTCCGGGTTTTCAGCCATCAGCCGGTACTCTTCCGGCGTCAGGTTATTCAGGGATTCATGAGGCCGCTCGTTGTTATATTCCATCAGCCAGCGCCCGGTAATTTCCCGTGCTTCATTTAGTGTTCTGAACAGATAAAAATCCAGAATTTCTGTCCGGTATGTCCGGTTGAACCGTTCGATAAAAGCATTTTGTGTAGGCTTACCCGGCTTGATAAATTCGAGCTGCACGCCATGTTCTTCGGCCCATTGTGCCAGCGCCACCGAGACCAGTTCTGGCCCATTGTCCATCCGCATTTTCAGCGGATATCCGCGGTTTGCCACTATCCTGTCCAGTACCCGGACGACACGCTGAGCCGGGATATTCAGGTCGATTTCTATCGCCAGTGCTTCACGGTTAAAATCATCCACCACATTGAAGGTCCGGAAGCGCCTGCCGCAGACCAGCGCGTCATGCATAAAATCGATGGACCAGCTCTGGTTTAACGCTTGCGGCGTCGCCAGTGGTTCTGGATTACGTACTGGCAGCCGCTGTTTTACCTTGCGACGAAAATTCAGTTTCAGCAGGCAGTAAATCCGGTGAACACGTTTATGGTTCCAGGTGTTGCCCTGCCTGCGCAGCAGCTGGAACAGCTTCTTAAAACCGTAGCGCGGATAGCGTTCTGCCAGCTCAGTCAGCGTATGGATCACCGGTTCATCACGCCGGGTATCAGGCTGATAAAAATACACCGTCCTGCTCAGCGATAACGTCCTGCAGGCCTGGCGTAAACTCATGGCAAATTGCGTCGTCAGATAGCCGACGAGTTCACGCTTTATCGCTGGTTTTAAAGCTTTTTTTCGATGACGTCTTTAAGTGCCCTGCACTCAAGGCTGAGATCAGCAAACATCTGTTTAAGCCTCCTATTCTCGTCTTCAAGATCTTTGATTTTTTTAATATCGGCCGCTTCCATCCCGCCATACTTTGCCTTCCAGTTGTAGTAGCTGGCTTCGGAAATAGCGGCCTCACGACACACATCTTTGACGGTCCTGCCCGCTTCGAGGGACTTCAGGACGGCGATGATCTGGTGCTCGGTGAATCGGATCTTACGCATAGCGATCTCCTCAGGGGACATAATCAGTATGTCGGAAGATCTCTAAAAGTGAATGGGCCGTTTTGCAGGGATACTTACAATCTGTTCGTCGGAAAAACGCTTCATCATGGGCATGTCCTCATGTGGCTTATGAAGACATTACTAACATCGCGGTGTATTAATCAACGGGGTGCAGGTCAACCTCGCTGTCCATATTCCATTCTATAGAAAAGGCTTAGAACCGAAGTACTACATGATGCAGCACTTCGTTGTTATCGAGTTGCTAAGAATATCAGCATTCGTGCAATCATGGTTCATGCACTTACTTAATAAGCTGAAGATTTCTATATTTACCATGGTTTTAAAACTGTAGTAGTTAAATTATACAGTCCCGTAGATTTACTATTGAAGGGTTCTGATAATAGCCCGTACCAATGGCTACACCTAATTCACATTTTGCTCCGACCCACAAAGTCTCAGTGGGTCAGATTTGTCCTGTCAGATATAAGTAACCCGCATCACAGCAGTTCCGCTAAATGCTCCAGCGCTGTCTGGCGTCCCGGACAACGTGACGGTCATGCTATGTTTGTTTACACCGTCAGACCCCGTAAACGTTTTTCCAAGTTCAGCCCCGTCTACTGTAATTTTCGCTTCGAGATTGTTGGACAGGATGATTTTAACTGGTGTTGTCGACAGCGTGTAATTTATATTCTTCCCTACACACATAACCCCTACATCCCGCGTCTCTGAGGCTCCCGATGCGTCTTCCTTTTTGATTGTTCCAAATGCGAACGTAATCGATGGCTCAGACATGTAACAATATCCTGGAGGTGGTGGCTTCACTGAATCGGTCCCTCCACTACACGCCGCCGCTTGAATCGTTACTACTGAAGCGTTGGGCACAACCCTGAGACTTCTTTCGTTAACCAGATATCCGAACCGGGTACATGAGTACGATTCAAACTCACCACTCACAGTGAAGCGCCCCGGAGGCCTCTGCGGGGCTGTCGTCAGGAGCGCTTGTCCCCAGTTATTCGCTGAAATCCCCTGGGAAGTCGGCAACAATTCGTACCGCCATGTCCCGTTCCGTTTTACGGTCAGATAGAATTCCAGCCGCCCACTAGGAATCGATACATTTGACGATACGTCACCCAAGGTCGTATATATAGCCCCTTCGACTGAACCCAGTTCAAACGTGGATGTTCCGTCCGGGTTATTTTGAATATTACTGGGAACATATCGCAATGGATACATATATCCCGATGTATCTGCAATGCTTTCGTTAACGAACAGAAATAAGCACACGGTTATAGTTGTGCGAATGCGGAGGTTCATACGCGTCCTTAATGGTTGTTTTGATTCGACGGGCATCTGTGCCCAGTTTTTCCACCGCTGCATATATGTCCACACCCGGCCCATGGCCTCCAGGCCACTCATTAAGCCACCGGCTGGTATCACGGTGTTTTTTATAAGTGTTACTGATATTCCGCGCGAAGAGTAGCGGTGGCACTGAACGCCCCCTCCGTTAATTCCACTCCGTTGCGCTGAACAAGAACGGCTTCAATATTTGGCAATGTGGTGCTGTTGACATTGATTGCCTCATCCAGTTTAAAAGGCTGACCATTTTGATAAATTTTCACGCCCAGATTTGCCTGTTCAGGCGTCACTACGGTGGCATTATCAGCATCAAACCCAGCAGCATTACCGCGCACACTTAGTCGTAACTGCCACGAAAGAGTGTTTTCTTCACATTTCAGAGATAACGGTACGGTTTTGCGGTAATTCCCTTCCTCCACTTTCTTTATCCGAACATCACCGAACGAAACATATACAGGACCGTCTTCACTTATTGAACAAGATGGCGGAGTTACGAGGGTTCCGACAAACTCAAGGTTTTCAGGATCAGCAGCCTGAGCAGACGACAGGAAAGTCATCACGAAACCAGCCAGTAAACATGCAGTATATTTTGATTTATTGTGCATCATCGGTTCAGTTCCCACGTCATTTACTGATACTCCACAACCAAAGACGCCATTACTCTGAAGGGGCCTCCGCTCAGTGTCACACCATTTTGCTTAACTGGCGCTGCGTACAACAACGGTATATTTGGGTCGGTGAAATCTACCCAGGTACCGACGTTCAGACGTGTGTTACCGTTATACAAAGCTATTCCCAGACCGGTTTTGCCTCCAGCGAGTACTGTACTGTCAAAATTTGCCGAGGCACCCGTTATCCTTATCTTCTGTTTCGACGACGCCGCCATACTGCAATCTAAATCGAAGTCGATAAGTTTTCGATATTGCGTCCCGTCCAGACGCGTAGTCATAACCTCGTTACCAAAGTCGACAGTGATGACCTTGTTGTTATTTACCACACACGGGGGTGCCTCTATCAGAGTGCCACTGAAGTTAACAGTGGCATCGGCAAGTACATTCGAACTAACGAGAAATGCCAATATAAGCAATGCATTAGGAATTTTAATTGGGTTCATTATATGTATCTCCTGTACATCACTGGTACTCAATGACCATAGTGCCAGTGCCGGAAAACGAACCAGCCGTTAATGTCGTATTATCCTGAGCCACAGGTACAGCCCACAGTTTTGGTTTATTGGTTTCCCCATTGAAATTGACATAATTTCCAGGCGTTAAAACAGTATTGCCATCAGCACCACTGAATAAGCGGATACCGAGCCCTCCTTTAGTTGTGAGCAGTAATCCGGAGCCAAAACTAGACAACGAGCCACGAATAGTCAGCTTCAGTGCATTGCTGGTCAGACCGGTACAGGAAAGTCCATACTGGATCTCTTTTTTATATGTCGTACCGTCCACCTTGCGAGTAATCAGGTCATCGCCAAATTTCACGTCTATAGTGTCATTGCCATCAATAACGCATTGAGGGCCATCAATCAGAGTACCAGTGATGTTGATGGTAGTAGTGTCCCCTTCGGCCGCAGTCACTTGCCCACCAGAAAGTAGTAATATGGCTCCGACGATCATCGGATATATCCAGGATGTTGTTGAGAGTTGGCGTGTCATATCAGCCTTCCTTTGGTAATTCCACTTTTCCCGCCCGGCAGAGAGTACCGGTGCAAAGAAACGGCAACAGGCGTGCACTTCCATAGTCATTTATGAACATCAATGTCGGATTATTTCCAATCCGAATAGCTGGTAGTTCCAACGTCTTAGAATCTTTTGGAGAAACCATAGTTGGCTCGAAGTCGTCCAGTGCTTTGTTGTGCAGGCCACTTCGAACTTCTACGAATGAAAAATGGTATGGAGTTGGATTATTAATCTCATAGTGTTCCCCCTTACGGATGAGCGTCAGCGTTTCAGTACCAGGTACCACATCAAGAATTGGTTCCACTTTAATTCCCTTTGGGCGCCAGAAAACTTTCATTCGCGTCTGCATGGCTAACATTAAAACGTTAGGCTTATCAGATTTGGGCGGGATCTCTCGTAAGTTAAGCCAGAAAACACTTTCTCTATCTTTAGGAAGCAAGGTAGTGTCGGAGACCTGCCTAATTCTGATCATTGTTCTACCATCGGGTTCAATACGCTGTAAGGGGGGTAAAACCATCAGCGGACTATTTATTTTTTCTTCTTTCTCATTCTCCATCCAGCCCTGAGCAAGATAAGGATCCTGAGCATTATTATTTTTTACACTCAGTCCGACAGTCTTATCTCCTTCATTAAAAATGACACGAGAGCGTTCTACCGATAATGCAGCATATACGGAAGAAGTTATAAAAAAAAGTAATACGGGCCATAGAGAGACCTTCACCTTCAAATTCATTTGTATCACCATGTCCGTCTGATTTAATCCATGAAGAATATCATTAACATCCCAATTAATATTTTAAAGTAACGGGGATATTTTATTTTATATAACACCCGGCTGGGTCGGTGTTAATCGTTTGTATCGATCGATAACAAAAAATCAAAAGGCGATGTCTATCAATAAGCATTAATCGATCGTTAAATCCTATGGTTTTTAACAAAGTACCTTGGAAATAAATTTAATATTTTTTTATATAAATTAACTAGTTATATAAAATATCGCCTTAATTTATCCAATTGTCATGATGAAGTGTTTACATTTTGTCACCATCAGCTCTTATCTCCTGTGAAAATAAATTAGGATTATGCAAAAGGAAGAATCTTAATTTATTGGGATTTCATTGAGATATACAGAGAAGGTTTTCAGAAGGTAATCACTATTATTGGAACCACTTGGTATGAGGTGGAGGGATAAAAAGAAAAAAATAACATTCTGTTAAAGAAATGTGATTAAAATTGGTGGGGTTATTATCAGATTAACCTAAATTTTCTCTCCATATTCATGGTCAAACTTAAGCAAACGTAGAGAGGTTATCCAGAGTAGGAAGGTATAATGCGTGTAGTAAATGAATAACGATAATTTATGCCTTCCTCTTCAGTCAGTAAAACAAGCTTTACGTATCGCGTTCACCTTCTTTGGCATATCGACTGCTCTAAATGTTAATAGCACGATGATGCGGGATACTTACAATAAGCCAGTGACTACCCACAATAGCGGAAATAAAGTAAAACAGTGAAAATGCGATAATCGAATTTACGCCTCCGCTGGCCAGTAACAATTGTATTGTTGTCTACCAGGCGCAAGCAAAAATGGCTATTGAAAATAGCCAGAAAACCCCGCTAACGATGTGAAGTTTTTTATTTTTTCAGTATCTACAGAAAAATGATTTTCTTCACAATGATATAAGAATGGGTTTTTAAGCAAACTCATTAATCGTACATCATATGAGTCGATATTTTTATCAGCGATAAACGCGATCAGCTTATGGGCGTGCCAGACAGGAAGAGTAATCCCGATCTGCTTATACTAAAATTTCATTTGTACCGTCTGATGCGTCCTCGAGAGTTTAGTGTCGGGTATTTCAGCGTTCGCTATCTCAGCGATTTTATTCAGCACCTCTATTTTTGTTTCAATAGCTACCTTTTCAAAGCGAATTTTTCGCTTTGCTGGCGGGCTGGACATCATCTTTCCAGCCCAGATAGATGATCTTTTTAGCCACATATAAAATAGCGGGTAGCAATACAAGCTTTGCAATATCTATCTCGTTAATGGCGCCCATATTTATTCCTTTACAAAATGAATACGTAATGAATTTGCAATACTGAATTTATTTTATGTAGCCCTCATTATTATGAGGGCTTCGATATGGCGAATACCTGGGCTAGCTCCTGCTCTGACTTAACGCCATTCGCCCAAAACGGCCCCTGCCCGGAGACCGTTATGCTTAAAGACTGAAGCCAATCTCCACCGATGCCGCACTGCGTTCCCCCTCGCCATGGTAAACCGCTTCTATGTTGTTACCATCGGGATCGAGTACAAAGGCCGCATAGTATCCCGGTTGATAAGTTCGCTCACCGGGTGCTCCGTTATCACTGCCGCCGTGTGCCAGCGCCGCCTGGTAAAAAGCATCCACCGTCTCACGATCCCTGGCCTGGAAAGCCAGGTGATGGCGTCCTGTCGGCTTACCTGCGGAACCGGGGCTATTAATGGATGAAACAACAAGCTCATCAGCCCAAAAATAATCGTCGTAGGTATTCACGACAGGGATCTCAAGGACCGCCAGCACGGCTGTATAAAACGCTTTGCTGGCCTCGAAATCATTTACCACAAGCTGGATATGGTCGATAAGCCTGCCGCGATGTAATCGGTAAGTCTCCATGATGGTTTCCTCATGCAGTCGTATTAACAGGTACTTATCCGTTATCTAAAACGAACGTTGTACGGATTTGATGGATGAGTACAGGCCCGGGATGGCGATGAACCTCAGTCAATAGAGCATGACATTAAAATCCTGCCTGTCACCGCAATCCTGGCCCCTCAACCCCGTCCCCCAATCACCCCGATAAACTCTCTGACCTGCTTCTGCTTCCTGGCCGACAGCTTCTCCACCCTGCGCATCGCAGCTTCCAGCTCCGGTTCCGGCTCAACCGCCGTCAGCACAATACAGCCATTCATCACCCGCACCTCAACCCGGGTGCCGGTCGAAAACCCTGCCGCCGCCAGCCACTCGCCCTTCATGATCAGCGCCGGAACAAGACGACGATCTGGCAAACGCCTCACATAACTCACCGTCAACTGACGCTTATTTTTCGGCGACACTTCTGGATCAAACGAATCTACAATACAATCAGCATTAGTCATGGTTGCTATTCCCTATAAATAGTAATTGTGATCAGCGGTGCGGGTGTGTTGGCGCACATTCGCACCGCGCTAAATAACACCTGTAAACCTAACCAGTAATAAAAATAAAGTCCAGAATTTAATCGGACATAATAAACGCCTTTAACCACGAATTAAGAATTAACAGAATACGTGATGCTATTAATTAGCGCCTGCGGAAAATGTCTTTCCTGATATTGCTGAAATAACCGCAAAGCAGATTCAAAAAATAAAAGCGAGATAATGCCCGCAGCAGGATGCCCATGCCCAATTACGGGCACCCCATCTCTTTTGCCAGCGTCCCCTTCCTGGACTTCAGGCGGCGGGCGATACCTGCCGGCAGGGCGGACCAGAACGAGAGCCCCGGATGAGTTCGCCGCTCAATCTCGTCCACCGTGATCTGATAATCACAAAAACTGGCGCTTTTGGGCGTCGCCTGATCCAGCAAAAACGCCGCGTATTCGCCCTTATCCGGACTGGAGCCGATAAAAATAATCTTCCAGTAGCCGCTGGGAAGCCCCACCTCGGGCGCGGCGGACAGGGTGGCGATATGCCGTTCGAACAGCGGCCCGGTAACGGCCCACACCGCCGCCACGTCGCTGCGCAGGGCGAGGGCGCGCTCCTTATCCTCCAGCCTCGCCCACTCCTACTGATTCAGGTTGGCGGCCTGCGGGGTGATATTGGAAAGATAGTTTAACGCCTGCCAGTCTGCGCTGGCCCCTCTATATGCCGTGAGTGCAAGGGTATCCGCAGTGGGTAAATATGGATCGCGCCTCCAGCCACGCGAACGCCCGCTGGCCAGGCTGAGCCGGCGGGAATATGCCCAATAAAGCGTAAAGCAGCGATGCATTCAGGTCGTTGTCTGAAAACATGTCACGACAGGGGAAAACGCTTCTCTCTGAGTGGGGGATTACTCAGACTACACAGATGACAGATTAAGGAGAGAATATATGAAAAAGGAAGTCTGGGGAGGGCTGATGACATTGGCCGTACTCAGCGCCCCCGCGCTCGCGGAAACAGGCATTTCATTCAGTCACAAAGACTGGGAAGTGGTGTGTGATAACACGCTGACCTGCCGGGCGGCGGGGTACAGCCACGAAGAAGGAAAGGGTGGCTCGGTATTGCTGACCCGTCAGGCCGGAGCAGGCACTGCCGTCTCGGGAGAGCTGATGCTGGCGGAGATTGAGGATAGTGAAGTTGTGCCTGACAAATTAACGCTCTGGATCAACGGCCACTCGGCAGGCGATGTGAAGCCCGGAAAAGAGAGCTGGGCGCTGTCGGATAAACAGACCCGGGAGATTGCTAACGCCATCAAAGGCAGCGGGAATGTCGAATTGACAGGCGGGGAAGAGCCATTTGTACTCTCCGGCGAGGGTGCTTATGCGGTACTGCTGAAAATGGACGATGTTCAGGGGCGAATCGGTACGCCGGGCGCGTTGACCAAAAAAGGCGACAGGCCGGAAAGCAGCGTCCGGGCAGCGATTCCCGCTCCGGTGATTCACCGGGTCATGCCTGTGCAAGCACAGCAAAGAGTCCTCACCGCGCCTGAGCTGGCCGTGCTCAAGCCGAAGTTTCTGGCCACGCTAAAGAACGATGACGGGTGCGAACGCATCCAGCCTGGGGAGGGGGAGGAGCCTGAAACCATCAGCCTGACGCCGCTTGATAACGCCCATTCCCTGATTTCAGCCTCCTGCTGGCGGGCTGCGTATAACACTGGCGAAGGTTACTGGGTTATCGACAGCCAGCTTGCGGGCGAGCCGGTGCTTATCACGGTTTCCGGTTCTGAGTATGGCGACGGCGAGATCTTTATGAGCCAGAAAGGGCGAGGGCTCGGTGATTGTTGGGGGACGGCGAGCTGGATTTGGGATGGCGCTACGTTTCGTAAAAGTCGCGAAGCGACGACTGGAATGTGCCGCTATCTGCGTTTGGGCGGTACCTGGGATATGCCAACATGGGTCACGAAGATTCAATGAAAAGATGATTGATTTACGTCGATTTTAGAGCGCCAGCAACGCTGCTTTATCTGATTTTTCAAGGCTGAATACTAGCCTGTGCGTGGCGTAACGTATGAAAGCTATAGCGATGAGCTGAAGAACTTATGGAAGTGTGCCCCGCCATTAACGGCGGGGCGGACGTATCAGAACAGGTTAAATTTATATTCGATGATCACTTCCGACGAGAGCGAGTTGGCCCGGCTGTAATGGCCGTCGGTCAGCACTGGCGTTTTGCCATTCATTCGATAGGACCACCCAGGTCCGAACATCGCCCAAACGGTGAGATTTTTCAGTCTTGGGTGCGTGGGTTCCCAGCGGCTGAAGGCGTTAATTTCCCCCGTGCGGACATGGTTGCCGCGGTAATTAAACTGGGCGATATTGCCGGCCAGGCCGATAGCCAGCTCTGGCGTCAGGTTATAGTCCGACATATTGGAAAGGACCAGCTCACCGTCGCGCATGTAGTCATTACCGGCATAGGCCATGGAAGTAAAGGTCCCGCGCGAGTTTTTACTCATATGGCGCGGATAGAAGCCCACTTCATTGGCCTTATTGGCATCGGTATAGCCCAGGCCCCATTTAGTGCTCCAGTTATCGGCCTGCCACTTAACATCCATAGCGATGTGCCAGGCGTCGTCGTCAAAGTCACGCTTATTCGCCGGCATAGATTTATACTCGTCCAGCGCGTGGGTGGCATAGACCTGAGTACCAATATTTAGCGCTTTTGTGGGCTTAAGGTTAGTAAAAAGAATATGACGGCGCAGATAGTTGTCGCTTTCACCATAGCCGTACTGCATGTTCAGGTGCTCGCTTTGCCATACAATATCGCCGCTGGCGAGGTGATTAATATATTGCCCGCTGTTGGTCTGAAAACGTTTCTTATCCGGCGAGTTACGGTCCATCGAGCTTTCAATGTATGCACCCCGTAACGTTATCGGGCCGTAGTTCACCGCGCCGGTCCAGCCTAAATAGGTGGTCGGAGAGAGTCTGGTAGAGTTGGAGATAACGCCAAAGTTTTTCATAGTCTGCCAGCCCCAGCGGGCGTTCAGATTGACGTCTGCCAGCTGATATTGCAGCTTAACGTTGCGTTGACCAAATTTAGAAAATCCTTCGGCGTTGCCTTTTTTATTACCGCTGCCATTATTGTAGAGCACGCCACGAGAGTTAAAGTAATCGCTGGCGCCAAGTTTTACTGCACCATAGTAGGTTGCATCAAAGCCAATAATATCGGCAAAATAGCCGGATTGATAATCGACGGCAACGCCCTGGCCCCATGCGTTATGGACTTTCTTTGGCTCGGTTTCTTCTTCCTTAAGATATTTCCAGTAGTTCTTAAAAGATAAATTCATATGCGACTGGCTAAATAACGGATCGTCGAGAACCGTATCAACCATATCGCGTTCGTGTATATTGTTTGCTGCTGTAGCGGACCAGGCGCTGGCGGGAAGAGCCAGCATCATCATGGCGACTGTGATAGTATTGATTTTCATAATAAACCCCAGAGTAGGGACGCAGCGATCCAGGCGCGATCTTTTCGCCTGAAGCCTGTCATAATAAATAATTAAGTATTGGTTTTATTTTTTATCGAGCGATTTTTTTCCGGCTTCGACATATTTCATTGTGCCGATTTCAGGGACGGTGTATTTCCCGTCTTTATAAACAATCTTGACGACGGCAGCATTAGAAAGCGGTTTGTTTTTCGCGTTATCGTCCGTTAAATCAGAGATCATGATTTGCATTGAGGTACCGGATGAAATTGCCAGTACATTTTTATCGCCCCGGGCCAGTGCGTTTTCAACAATAGTACGCAGTGCCGCTTGGGTACGGGTTTTTACCTGTTGATAGTTTTCCGCCATGCCTTTAGGGTCAGCGGCTGCCAGCGCATTCTGGTTTGTATCAACGGTCAGCGTTCCCGCTTTCATTTGGCTGAAAAGCGCGGCGCCATCTTTCAGGCCAAGCTGTTTTGCCCCTGCGTCGGCCATATCTTTGTTATAGCCACCTTCGAAACCGCCGAAGAAGGCTTCTCGCAGGCCGCTTAGCTCAGTAAGGTGGTAGTTACTTATTCCAGCTTGCTTGAGGATGACCTGCATAGTTTCGCGCTGACGGCCGGCGTCGCTGGAATAAAAGCTATCAAAGGGAATATCTTTTAACCCCTCGCCAAGGTAGCGGGCAACGCGAATACCGTCTTCGGTGAGCGGAGAGTCCACCCAGCCCTGTACGCGATCAAAAGTATTCAGCAGGGTTTTTCCATGACGGGCGAAATAGATATTTACACCGTCGTCATTTTTAACTTCTGCTGCGGAACAAGTTGCTGCTCCTGCCGCCATCATTAATGCTATTAGCCACTTCTTCATATTACACTCCACCTGAATGGTCTTTTTATAAGCAAAAAAAAACCTACGTCAGATATCCGACACGGGGCATAAATAATACTATGCTCGCTCGAACTATCTGACGTAGGTTTCGCCTGTTGTTAACAGTAACAATCCAACTGTGGCGACGTTATCACTAAGTATGAGAAAAAACATCCTCTATTTTTTATTAATATCAATAAATGTGATCATCTTCATGAAGCTAATTTAGGCTAGTTGAGTTGTATCTTAAGTTTAATTTTCGGATTAATTGGCAATTTCTTGATGAAATAGTTAAAGAGGGTTGATCTCTGTCACAAAATACATCCCTTACCTCTGGACTCTTTCCCGGCCTGGCGTTATTTTCGCTCCACTCTGGGATTGTTACTGACCACAGGCAAAACCTAAGACCCTTGTTCGCCGACTCGGCTTGCAGCAGGGGTCTTAGGTTTTTTTTTGCGCCTAAGAAATACCTCTGCTATCCAACAAGGAGTGAAGATGAGAACGAAAATTCTGACTGCCGCCATTCTGGCGTTATCATCAGCTGGCGTACAGGCTGCTGAAAAACCGCTAAAAATATTGCTGGTTAATGACGATGGCTGCGAGTCTGTTGGTACCACCTCGCTGCAGGAAAAACTGGCGGCAAAAGGGTATGACGTCTGGTTGGTGGCTCCGGCAACCAATCAGAGCGGTATCGGATCGGCCATCACCTTTAAAACGGGTAAAGTTTTTGATGTTAAAAAAGTGGCCGATAAGCGCTACTGCTTCCCTGGAACGCCCGCGGATGCGCTTGATTTCGGCCTTTGGGGAGTTCTGAAAGACGCTCCGCCGGATCTGGTGATTTCTGGCGTTAATGATGGTCCTAATACCGGGATGGCTCAGGTTAACTCCGGTACCGTCAGCGCTGCGGCGCGAGCCTTGCGCTACGGTTTCCCGGCGATCGCCGCCAGCATTGGCTATCGATTCACAGAAGAAGAGATGAAAAATAAATGGCCGAGTACGCATAAATATTGGCCTGACTCGGTAGATTATGTTGTCTCTCTGGTGGATAAACTTAATTCTGCTCATAAACCGGGAAGCCCGATTTTGCCGCAGGGCTCTGGGTTGAGCATCAACTATCCGCCGCTGCCGTCGGCTGAAATTAAGGGCGTTCATTATATTGAGAATGAACAGTTCCCAACCCCACAGATTGGTTATGAACTCCTGCCGGACGGAACCGCGAAACAAACGATGAATCCGGAGGCGCTGAAACCAGCGGAAGGCGATGATGATTCAGGCTGGCTGAACAAAGGGTATATTACTTACACCCTGTTTGATGGTTCATGGAATGCGCCGCAGTATCAGGCTCAGTATGAGGCTTTACTCGGGAAGTGAGGTAGTAGCAGTACAGATGCTACAGCGATATAAAAAAGAGGGCGCGTTAACCGCGTCCTCTTTATATGAACAGATTTATGAAATATTATTCGTCGAAGAACCAGTAGCCCTGGTTAATCAAACGGGTCAGCTCGGCGATAAAGCGCGGATTGTTCAGCGCGGCTTCATCTAGCTCATCCTTGCCTAGCAGGGTATAGCGGCAAAGCGCATCCAGAGCCTGAGGTTCTGTCGGATCTAATTGTTCGCTATTCACAAAGAAGCTCTCGCCAATATTCAGTACGCGCAGGCCGCTCAGGCGAGTCAGTTTCTCACCACCCATCAGCGCATCGCGGATCTCTTCTTCTTCATAAGGCGGTTCTGCTGGCGCAATGTCCAGTTCATGACGTGGCGTGGTAGCAAAACGCCCAAACCACTGGCGGAAATCTTCCGGCTGGTTAATCATCTCAAGCATCATGCTGCGCAGGCGATCCAGTTCATATTCTTCTACCCGGCCCGGATGTTCGCGGCAGGTTAAATCCGCATCGCTGTAATGCTCGCCGCCGAGATCGTTTTCCAGCGCGTAATCGGCAAAGCTGCTGATCAAATCACGACCATTAGGTCCACGGAAGCCGACGGAGTAGTTAAGCGCCGTTTCATGGGTTATCCCGTCGTGCGGGAATCCCGGTGGAATATATAAAATATCGCCAGGTTCCAGATCCTCATCAATAATCGGTGGGAACGGATCGACGTGTAGCAGAGCTGGATGCGGGCAGAACTGACGCATCGGCAGCTTGTCGCCTACGCGCCAGCGGCGGCTCCCCATCCCCTGAATAATAAAAACATCGTACTGATCGATATGTGGACCAACGCCGCCTCCAGGTACGGAAAAAGAGATCATCAGATCGTCTAAACGCCAGTCAGGCAGCACGCGAAAGGGGCGCACCAGCTCCGCAGCGGGCATGTGCCAGTGGTTTACCGCCTGAGCCAGTAATGACCAGCCGGTTTCACCCAGGTCGTCAAAATGTTCAAACGGCCCGTTGCTGGCCTGCCATTGTCCATTCTTGAGGCTTACCAGCCGACTATCGACTTCCGGTTCCATTGCCAGCCCGGCCAGCTCATCCGGCGTAATCGGATCGACGAAATTTGCGAAAGCCTTCTTTATTATTACCGGCTGCTTTTGCCAGTACTTTTCCAAAAATTCGGGCCAGTTAATGTTGAGTTGATAAGCCATGGGTTTATACCAATAAGAAGAAACGGGCCTGATTATAGAAATATGCCTCCTTATACCGCTTTGTCATGGGTCAAGGCTGATGCTTAATTCATCATCTGAAGTTATGTCATAAGAAGATGAAGGGGGCGCTGAAGTAGCTAAAAAATGAATTCCGCAAAATCTCACTTCTAACCGAGGATGGCTACAACCCTTGCGGTAGCTGGGTTCTTACTGTTTTACGTAGTATGAATTCGTCTCGGGAAGTTTAAATTATGAGCGCTTGATAAGTTTTTTGTATTTTAAGGGTTGCTATATCTCAGGAGCTCCCTATAATGCGCTCCCACTGACACGGCAGATGTGAATCACTTCACACAAACAGCCGGTCGGTTGAAGAGAAAAAATCCTGAGATTCAGGGTTGACTCTGAAAGAGGAAAGCGTAATATACGCCACCTCGCAACGGTGAGCGAAAGCCGCGTTGCACTGCTCTTTAACAATTTATCAGACAATCTGTGTGGGCACTCAAAGTGACATGGATTCTTAACGTCCTCGGACGAAAAATGAATACCAAGTCTCAAAGAGTGAACACGTAATTCATTACGAAGTTTAATTCTGTGAGCATCAAACTTAAATTGAAGAGTTTGATCATGGCTCAGATTGAACGCTGGCGGCAGGCCTAACACATGCAAGTCGAACGGTAGCACAGAGAGCTTGCTCTCGGGTGACGAGTGGCGGACGGGTGAGTAATGTCTGGGAAACTGCCTGATGGAGGGGGATAACTACTGGAAACGGTAGCTAATACCGCATAACGTCGCAAGACCAAAGAGGGGGACCTTCGGGCCTCTTGCCATCAGATGTGCCCAGATGGGATTAGCTTGTAGGTGAGGTAACGGCTCACCTAGGCGACGATCCCTAGCTGGTCTGAGAGGATGACCAGCCACACTGGAACTGAGACACGGTCCAGACTCCTACGGGAGGCAGCAGTGGGGAATATTGCACAATGGGCGCAAGCCTGATGCAGCCATGCCGCGTGTATGAAGAAGGCCTTCGGGTTGTAAAGTACTTTCAGCGGGGAGGAAGGTGTTGTGGTTAATAACCGCAGCAATTGACGTTACCCGCAGAAGAAGCACCGGCTAACTCCGTGCCAGCAGCCGCGGTAATACGGAGGGTGCAAGCGTTAATCGGAATTACTGGGCGTAAAGCGCACGCAGGCGGTCTGTCAAGTCGGATGTGAAATCCCCGGGCTCAACCTGGGAACTGCATTCGAAACTGGCAGGCTGGAGTCTTGTAGAGGGGGGTAGAATTCCAGGTGTAGCGGTGAAATGCGTAGAGATCTGGAGGAATACCGGTGGCGAAGGCGGCCCCCTGGACAAAGACTGACGCTCAGGTGCGAAAGCGTGGGGAGCAAACAGGATTAGATACCCTGGTAGTCCACGCTGTAAACGATGTCGACTTGGAGGTTGTTCCCTTGAGGAGTGGCTTCCGGAGCTAACGCGTTAAGTCGACCGCCTGGGGAGTACGGCCGCAAGGTTAAAACTCAAATGAATTGACGGGGGCCCGCACAAGCGGTGGAGCATGTGGTTTAATTCGATGCAACGCGAAGAACCTTACCTGGTCTTGACATCCACAGAAGTTTTCAGAGATGAGAACGTGCCTTCGGGAACTGTGAGACAGGTGCTGCATGGCTGTCGTCAGCTCGTGTTGTGAAATGTTGGGTTAAGTCCCGCAACGAGCGCAACCCTTATCCTTTGTTGCCAGCGGTCCGGCCGGGAACTCAAAGGAGACTGCCAGTGATAAACTGGAGGAAGGTGGGGATGACGTCAAGTCATCATGGCCCTTACGACCAGGGCTACACACGTGCTACAATGGCATATACAAAGAGAAGCGACCTCGCGAGAGCAAGCGGACCTCATAAAGTATGTCGTAGTCCGGATTGGAGTCTGCAACTCGACTCCATGAAGTCGGAATCGCTAGTAATCGTGGATCAGAATGCCACGGTGAATACGTTCCCGGGCCTTGTACACACCGCCCGTCACACCATGGGAGTGGGTTGCAAAAGAAGTAGGTAGCTTAACCTTCGGGAGGGCGCTTACCACTTTGTGATTCATGACTGGGGTGAGTCGTAACAAGGTAACCGTAGGGGAACCTGCGGTTGGATCACCTCCTTACCTGAAAGAACCTGCCTTTGTAGTGCTCACACAGATTGTCTGATGAAAAGTAAATAGCAGGCGTCCTTGCGATTGAGACTTCAGTGTCCCCTTCGTCTAGAGGCCCAGGACACCGCCCTTTCACGGCGGTAACAGGGGTTCGAATCCCCTAGGGGACGCCACTTGCTGGTTTGTGAGTGAAAGTCACCTGCCTTTATATCTCAAAACTAACTCAGTGAGTTATGTTTGAGATATTTGCTCTTTAAAAATCTGGATCAAGCTGAAAATTGAAACGACACACTGTTGAAGTGTGTTCGAGTCTCTCAAATTTTCGCAATCAGAAGTGAAACATCTTCGGGTTGTGAGGTTAAGCGACTAAGCGTACACGGTGGATGCCCTGGCAGTCAGAGGCGATGAAGGACGTGCTAATCTGCGAAAAGCGTCGGTAAGGTGATATGAACCGTTATAACCGGCGATGTCCGAATGGGGAAACCCAGTGCAATTCGTTGCACTATCGTTTGATGAATACATAGTCAAACGAGGCGAACCGGGGGAACTGAAACATCTAAGTACCCCGAGGAAAAGAAATCAACCGAGATTCCCCCAGTAGCGGCGAGCGAACGGGGAGCAGCCCGGAGTCTGAATCAGCGTGTGTGTTAGTGGAACGGTCTGGAAAGTCCGACGGTACAGGGTGATAGTCCCGTACACCAAAATGCACATGCTGTGAACTCGAAGAGTAGGGCGGGACACGTGGTATCCTGTCTGAATATGGGGGGACCATCCTCCAAGGCTAAATACTCCTGACTGACCGATAGTGAACCAGTACCGTGAGGGAAAGGCGAAAAGAACCCCGGCGAGGGGAGTGAAAAAGAACCTGAAACCGTGTACGTACAAGCAGTAGGAGCCTCCATGTGGGGTGACTGCGTACCTTTTGTATAATGGGTCAGCGACTTATATTCTGTAGCAAGGTTAACCGTATAGGGGAGCCGCAGGGAAACCGAGTCTTAACTGGGCGTTAAGTTGCAGGGTATAGACCCGAAACCCGGTGATCTAGCCATGGGCAGGTTGAAGGTTGGGTAACACTAACTGGAGGACCGAACCGACTAATGTTGAAAAATTAGCGGATGACTTGTGGCTGGGGGTGAAAGGCCAATCAAACCGGGAGATAGCTGGTTCTCCCCGAAAGCTATTTAGGTAGCGCCTCGTGAACTCATCTTCGGGGGTAGAGCACTGTTTCGGCTAGGGGGTCATCCCGACTTACCAACCCGATGCAAACTACGAATACCGAAGAATGTTATCACGGGAGACACACGGCGGGTGCTAACGTCCGTCGTGAAGAGGGAAACAACCCAGACCGCCAGCTAAGGTCCCAAAGTCATGGTTAAGTGGGAAACGATGTGGGAAGGCCCAGACAGCCAGGATGTTGGCTTAGAAGCAGCCATCATTTAAAGAAAGCGTAATAGCTCACTGGTCGAGTCGGCCTGCGCGGAAGATGTAACGGGGCTAAACCATGCACCGAAGCTGCGGCAGCGACACGATGTGTTGTTGGGTAGGGGAGCGTTCTGTAAGCCGTTGAAGGTGGCCTGTGAGGGCTGCTGGAGGTATCAGAAGTGCGAATGCTGACATAAGTAACGATAATGCGGGTGAAAAACCCGCACGCCGGAAGACCAAGGGTTCCTGTCCAACGTTAATCGGGGCAGGGTGAGTCGACCCCTAAGGCGAGGCCGAAAGGCGTAGTCGATGGGAAACAGGTTAATATTCCTGTACTTGGTGTTACTGCGAAGGGGGGACGGAGAAGGCTATGTTGGCCGGGCGACGGTTGTCCCGGTTTAAGCATGTAGGCGGAGGCTCCAGGTAAATCCGGAACCTTATTAACGCTGAGGTGTGATGACGAGGCACTACGGTGCTGAAGTGACAAATGCCCTGCTTCCAGGAAAAGCCTCTAAGCATCAGGTAACATCAAATCGTACCCCAAACCGACACAGGTGGTCAGGTAGAGAATACCCAGGCGCTTGAGAGAACTCGGGTGAAGGAACTAGGCAAAATGGTGCCGTAACTTCGGGAGAAGGCACGCTGATGGTAGGTGAAGTGACTTGCTCATGGAGCTGAACTCAGTCGAAGATACCAGCTGGCTGCAACTGTTTATTAAAAACACAGCACTGTGCAAACACGAAAGTGGACGTATACGGTGTGACGCCTGCCCGGTGCCGGAAGGTTAATTGATGGGGTTATCCTCGCGGAGAAGCTCTTGATCGAAGCCCCGGTAAACGGCGGCCGTAACTATAACGGTCCTAAGGTAGCGAAATTCCTTGTCGGGTAAGTTCCGACCTGCACGAATGGCGTAATGATGGCCAGGCTGTCTCCACCCGAGACTCAGTGAAATTGAACTCGCTGTGAAGATGCAGTGTACCCGCGGCAAGACGGAAAGACCCCGTGAACCTTTACTATAGCTTGACACTGAACACTGGTCCTTGATGTGTAGGATAGGTGGGAGGCTTTGAAGTGTGGACGCCAGTCTGCATGGAGCCATCCTTGAAATACCACCCTTTAATGGCTGGTGTTCTAACGTGGGCCCGTAATCCGGGTTGCGGACAGTGTCTGGTGGGTAGTTTGACTGGGGCGGTCTCCTCCCAAAGCGTAACGGAGGAGCACGAAGGTCAGCTAATCCTGGTCGGACATCAGGAGGTTAGTGCAATGGCATAAGCTGGCTTGACTGCGAGCGTGACGGCGCGAGCAGGTGCGAAAGCAGGTCATAGTGATCCGGTGGTTCTGAATGGAAGGGCCATCGCTCAACGGATAAAAGGTACTCCGGGGATAACAGGCTGATACCGCCCAAGAGTTCATATCGACGGCGGTGTTTGGCACCTCGATGTCGGCTCATCACATCCTGGGGCTGAAGTAGGTCCCAAGGGTATGGCTGTTCGCCATTTAAAGTGGTACGCGAGCTGGGTTTAGAACGTCGTGAGACAGTTCGGTCCCTATCTGCCGTGGGCGCTGGAGAATTGAGGGGGGCTGCTCCTAGTACGAGAGGACCGGAGTGGACGCATCACTGGTGTTCGGGTTGTCATGCCAATGGCATTGCCCGGTAGCTAAATGCGGAAGAGATAAGTGCTGAAAGCATCTAAGCACGAAACTTGCCCCGAGATGAGTTCTCCCTGACTCCTTGAGAGTCCTGAAGGAACGTTGAAGACGACGACGTTGATAGGCCGGGTGTGTAAGCGCAGCGATGCGTTGAGCTAACCGGTACTAATGAACCGTGAGGCTTAACCTTACAACGCCGAAGATGTTTTGGCGGATTTGAGAGACGATTTTCAGCAATGATTCAGAGTTGAGTACGCAATAATTTGCGCAGCAGCAAGGCGACAGGCGAAGGAAAGGCAGGAGCATACTGGCGTATGTGACTGGCTTTGCGAGCGCGGGCAACGCAGCTGATGCGATAAAGAATTGCGTACTGAGCACAAAGAATTTGCCTGGCGGCAACAGCGCGGTGGTCCCACCTGACCCCATGCCGAACTCAGAAGTGAAACGCCGTAGCGCCGATGGTAGTGTGGGGTCTCCCCATGTGAGAGTAGGGAACTGCCAGGCATCAAATCAGTGAAGAGCCCATCCTGACGGATGGGCTTTTTGCGTTTTTGTCTTCCGCAAACATATCGATAAACTCCCCGTACCTATATGGGTAACATTCCATATCCTGACACAGATATCCATAGCTTTTGCCTAAACCTGACATGTCCTACAAGGGGACGAGTTACGGCGAAAATGCGACGGGCTGTTTCTGCACTTACCTTCCCACATGGGCTTCAGTCATTTAAGCAGTGGCTACCACTGCGCCTGTTATTAATGAAAAAGCGTCTTGCCCATCCTGCAGCACTGTTATTGCGATAAAACATGTGTCATCAAGCGGCATCTTGTTGATACAAAAAGTAAAACAGCAGCCGTCATGAGAACTGCTGATATTGCGATTAGCTATTACCTGAACGTATTGTTGATAGTTTCGATTAAGGAAAATATGTTTATGTTAAGGCTATCATCTATAGAAAATAACTATCCATGAGTTAATTATCTGAATAGAGTGATTTATTTCGCCATATTTAGTATGGTTTTTTTTGGCCATAGAAATAAGAATATATACATACTTGCTGCTTAATATGCAGGAACAACTCTATTAAGAGCGATTCCGCCAGAATGCTGAAGTTATTCTAATGTAATTATCTTAACAAATGGATAGGAAACCCTCTCATCATGCCGATTCGCGGGCACAACAGCTGGACTTTTTCAGTGAAATGACTTAGTGTCCTTAACACTTTGTTAACTCGATCTGGTTTAAGTTAATTCAAATTTGATAAAAACATAGGGTGCATTGCCTGTATGGAAGCTAACCCGGTAACGTCTTTTGACGAATAGTGCATGTTACCGGCTGGCAATATGAGAATAGAAATGAAAATTCTGATTAACTGGCCTCCTCTGCGCCAACTGATAAATTATATCCGGGAGCGTTTTACCTTTCTGGTATTGCTCTGCTGGCCGGCGATCATCTGGCTGGTTTGTCGGGCGCTTGTTTGGTTAACTGATGGGCTAATGGTATTGCTGGGTAAATCTATCGATGATTCATTTACCGTGTATCTTCAGCCTCTTATGACGTTAAGTGCGCTGCTGAGAATATCCGTTAGTTGGATACTGCTACTATTCATCCTGTTTAGCATGGCGATGGGTTTCACCTGGGTTCTGCGCCGGTTTATGAATCATAATAAATAGAAGCGGCGCCGCGACCTGGAGTTGCGACACCGGTATTGGTTTCAGGCCATCTCCCCGATGGTCTTGCGAAAACGCAGTAGCGCGATAGTAAAAAACACTCCACCGATAGCCAGCAGCGTCAGAAACTGCGGCCAGACGATTGAGAAATCAGCGCCTCGATACAGAATAGCCTGTGCCAGACTGACAAAGTGGGTTGTCGGCATGGTGAGCATGATGTCCTGCACCGCCTGCGGCATACTCTCCCGGGGCGTCGAACCGCCTGATAGCATCTGCAGCGGTAACAGCACCAGGATCATTAACAGACCCAGCTGCGGCATCGAACGCGCCACCGTCCCCATAAAGATACCAATTGAAGTCGTGGCAAACAGGCTCAGCGCTACCCCAAGCATAAAGAGCGGAATAGAGCCTTCAATTGGTACCTGCAGGACACCCTGAACCATCAGGACGAGGGAGAGTCCGGAAACCACCAGTACCACCAGCCCCATTGACCATATCTTCGCCATCATGATCTCAAACGGTGTGACCGGCATAACCAGCAGATGCTCCACGGTGCCATGTTCCCGCTCGCGTATCAGCGCCGAGCCGGTAAGCACGATCGCCAGCATGGTAATATTGTTGATAATCGCCATAACGGCGCCAAAACGCGCCTGCTCGAGATTCGGGTTAAAACGCATCCTGACGGCCAGCTCAACCGGTAAAGCACTGTTATCCCGGTAGCGCGCGACAAAGCTGTTTACCTCCCCGGTAATGATATTCTGAATATAGCTATTGCCGGTAAACGCCTGGCTCATACGGGTGGCGTCAACGTTGACCTGCAGCTCCGGCTGGCGTCCGGCCAGAACATCGCGCTGGAAATCAGGCGGAATATTGAGGGCGAAAGTGTAATTTCCCGCATCCAGCCCGGCGTCCATCTCATCGGCGGTAATGAGCTCCGGAGGTAAAAACCAGGGCCGATAAAAACTATTGATAAGACGCGATGAGAGCTGCGATTTATCCATATCAGCAATAGCGATAGGCGCCAGATGTAGCGAACCGGGCATCACGGTAGCGGAGGAGTAAACCGAGATGGTAAAAGCAAAGACAATTAGCGTCAGCATCGCTTTGTCGCCCAGCAGGCTGCGTAGCTCTTTCATACCCAAATTATAAATATTACGTAATCCGCGCATTATCCCTCCTGTTTCTTCAGCAGCCATACGCTCAGGCCGAGTACCAGCGGAACCGCGATAAGCAGCGGAATAAAGGATGCCCACAAATCCGTCAGATTTAACGCTTTGGAAAACGTGCCGCGCGCAATCGTCAGAAAGTGGCTGGTTGGATAAATCTGACCAATCCAGCGACCTGGACCTTCCAGCGAGGCGACGGGGTCGATCATCCCGGAAAACTGCGTTGCCGGGATAAGCGTAATGATCGCGGTGCCGAAAATCGCCGCAATCTGGCTTTTCATAAAGGTTGAGATCAGCAGACCAAGCCCGGTGGCGATAGTGACATAGAGCAGAGCGGCCAGCGTAAGCGTCAGAAAACTGCCCTTATGCGGCACGCCAAAGACAAATACCGACAGCGCGCAGAGCAGGAAAAAGTTGAACATTCCCAGCACGATATACGGCACCTGTTTGCCCAGCAGAAACTCACTGCGGGTGGTCGGAGTGACGTACAAATTGATAATGGAGCCGAGTTCTTTCTCACGAACTACGCTGAGCGCGCTGAGCATCGCTGGGATCATCATCAACAACAGCGGAATAACCGCCGGAACAATCGCCGGCAGGCTCTTCACATCCGGGTTATAGCGGTAACGAGTTTCGATAGAAATCAGTGACGTATCACGATTAGGGCTAGCCTGACGACCGGCCATTTCCTGTAGCCAGGCCAGATGCATTGCCTGCACGTATCCGCGTACCGTTTCCGCACGGTTGGGCATCGCGCCGTCCACCCACACGCCGATTTGCACCGGCGTTCCCCGGGCGATATCGCGGCCAAAGTCAGGTGGGATTTCGATAGCCACCGCTAGTTCGCCGTTGCGCATTCTTCTGTCCAGTTCGCCATAGTTTTGCAGCGGAGGCTGTTCAATGAAGTAGCGGGAACCGGCGATATTTTGCGACCAGCCCTGACTGCTGACGGTCTGGTCGCGGTCGAGTACCGCAAACCGCAGATCCTCGACGTCCATACTGATCCCGTAACCCATGATAAACATCAGGATCACGGTGCCGAGTAAGGCCAGAGTCGATCGTACCGGATCCCGGCGCAGCTCAAGCGCTTCACGGCGGCTGTAGCTAAACAGACGGCGCAGGCTAAACGCCTGACGCGGCGCAGCGGTTTCGGTTTTGTGTTCAATCGCAGGAACCGTTGTCGCTTCTGTATCAGGTGGCTGCGCCGCATCTGCCGCTTCCTGCAGCCAGGCGATAAACGCCTCTTCAAGGCTGGCCGAGCCGCGCTGTTCGACCAGCGCCTGCGGCGTATCGCTGGCCAGCACTTTTCCGGCATGCATCAGCGAAATGCGATCGCAGCGCTCCGCCTCGTTCATAAAGTGCGTGGAGATAAAAATCGTTACGCGATCCTGACGGGCAAGATCGACCATCAGCTGCCAGAACATATCCCTGGCCACCGGGTCGACACCGGAAGTGGGTTCATCAAGAATTAACATTTCCGGGCGATGAATCACCGCTACCGCCAGCGATAGCCGCTGGCGAATACCTAACGGTAGGGAAGCGGGCAGAATGTCTTCCACCTCTTCCAGCATAAAGCGCTGGCTCATTTCGGCGATCCGCCCGGGGATCTCAGCATCGGGAATATGGAACAGGCGGGCGTGCAGCTCGAGGTTTTGCCGCACGGTGAGTTCGCTATAGAGGGAAAAAGCCTGTGACATATAGCCAACACGGCGGCGAGTCTCGATATCCCTGGGGTCTACCGGTTGACCAAACAGCCACGCTTCGCCTTCGCTGGCCGGTAGCAGCCCGGTCAGCATTTTCATGGTGGTCGATTTACCGCAGCCGTTAGAACCGAGAAAACCAAAAATCTCGCCGCGGGCGATACGAAAATTCACGTGGCCAACGGCGACAAAATTACCGAAGCGCATCGTCAGCCCGCGGGCTTCAATGGCAATTTCGTTCTCCTCTACGTTGCGCGGCGGGATAACCACCTCTTTATGCGCCAGACGTTGGGCTTCGGGAAGCAGGGCGATAAAGGCCTGTTCCAGGGTCTGGCTTCCCGTGTGCGCTTTAAGTTCGTTCGCGCTGCCGGTCGCCAGAACCTCCCCCGCATTCATCGCGACCAGCCAGTCAAAGCGCTCCGCCTCTTCCATATAGGCCGTGGCGACCAGAACACTCATTTCCGGCTGACGCTGGCGAATACTGTCGATAAGATCCCAAAATTGCGCCCGGGAGAGGGGATCGACGCCAGTTGTCGGTTCATCGAGGATCAGCAGCTGCGGATCGTGAATGAGCGCGCAGCACAGGCCGAGCTTTTGCTTCATCCCGCCGGAGAGTTTTCCCGCCGGACGGTCGCGAAACGGCGCCAGGCCGGTACTCTGGAGCAACTCATTGATGCGGATGTCGCGTTCGGCTTTATCATGGCCGAACAGACGAGCAAAGAAATCGACATTTTCATAGACCGACAGGGTATGGTAGAGGTTCTTCCCAAGGCCCTGGGGCATCCAGGCAATTTTCGGGCAGACATCCTGACGGTGGCGCACATCGCTCATATCGCCGCCGAGCACCATGACGTTGCCGTGCTCAATCACTCGCGCGCCGGAAATCAGCGATAGCAGGCTGGACTTGCCCACGCCGTCTGGTCCGATCAGGCCAACCATACAGCGGGCGGGAATGCTCAGCGTAATATCCTTCAGTGCGGTGGTCGCGCCAAAGTGCTGACTGACGTTTTCCAGGCGAGCGATAGTTTTCATTGTGGCAGCCTCACCGTCAGCGTTTCAGGCCACGCCAGCTGGTTATCCAGGCGCACCCAGGCCATGCCGGGCAGCCCGGTTTTGACATACTCAAGATGCTGTTCCAGCAGCTCCGGCGGAATGCGGGCTTTGACGCGGAACATCAGCTTCAGCCTTTCATCGCTGGTCTCCACCGTTTTGGGGGTAAACTGCGCTACGCTGGCGACAAAACTGATATTCGCAGGAATAATCAGATTCGGCGCTGCGTCGAGGATAATGCGTGCTTCGCTGCCCAGCGCCAGCAGACCTGCCTGCTCGGTAGGCAGGAAGAAGGTCATATAGACGTCGGATAAGTCGACCATATTCAGTACCCGCCCTCCAGCGGCCAGGACTTCTCCCGGTTCTGAAACGCGGTACTGAATACGACCATCCCGTGGGGCTTTGAGCTCGCTATCATCGATATCGGCGATAATCCTGCGCTCGGTAGCCTGAGCGGCCTCAACCCGGGTTTGTGCCTGAATAATGCTGGTTCGCGCCGCTTCGATAGCCGCTCTGGCGGCTGAAACCTGTGCTTTTGCTGATTCCAGCGCCGCTCTGGCGCTTTCAGCTGCGGCCTGGTCGTCATCAAGCTGCTGAGCAGAAACGGCGCCGCGTTGAGAGAGCGTGTTGGAACGGACGTGACGCCTGGAAGCTGAGTTCAGTTCCGCCTGCCGCTGCTTCACGACCGCCTCGGCGGCGCGCATTTCGCCTTGACGCTGATCGAGTAGCGCTTTCGCGGCGGCAATTGAGCTTTCTGCTTCTTTGATTTGCGCGGCGGCTTCCAGTCTTTGTTCGTTGAGTACCCGAGTATCCATCCGGGCTAAGACTTCTCCCTGACGAACAAACTGCCCCTCTTTGACCAGTATCGTGTCGATACGTCCGGCGGTTTTGGTGGCAATATCAACTTCTGTGGCTTCAATTCTACCGTTGCTGCTGGCGAAGCCTGCCGGAAGTCCTGGCGGGCGCATCATCCACCAGGCTGCTGCTGCAATCACCACCAGTAAACCAATAACGTACCCGACCCAACGTCGTTTGATTTTGTCCATACGCGACTCGCTTTGTTTCATTGGCTAAGTGGTGCGCGTTTCTGCTCCGCGTGGCGAAGTCTCGTTTCCAGGAAAAGAAGGAAGGGGGTAAGGCAACCGGAGCGTGATTTATGCTGCGCTGCTAACCGGTCAGAATGAGGTGCGATTAATGTGGTCATCATCAGCCATCCTCGCCTTAATGAAACACGCATATCTATTGCTACCGTCTATGTGATACTAACACCCGCACTAAGTGTGTCCATATACATCATATGGACTTGTCGTAGGGTTAACATAAAAAAAGTGAAGACACCAATAAGACAATATTATCCTTACGGCTGCCTGATTTTAATGCTACAAATAGGGATCGCCCAATCTTCAGTTCACTTGATTAAATCATCATACTTATTAGCTGTTTCTCAACGCTAATAACCTGAGGATATTATTACCAGGCAACTGGCGCATTTTTAATCTGGTTGCACCTGAAGAACTGTTGTATGATCTGCGGCCCTGAAAATACACTAACGCCGGGCGAGTGCTTTATTCAATGAAAGATGAAAGCCAAAAATATATCTCGATTATTTTTAAGGAATGGTTGCCGCTGTACGACAGCCTGACACCGGAAGTGAAGGCGGTGCTTAAAAATATTGCCGGGCAGCAGGCGGAGGCGTTAGCAGCCCGTTTTTATGACTTTATTTTCCAGGATCCGGACATCGCCAGGCACCTTACCTATGATTTAGTCCAGGAGCGGCTCAGCAGTTCGCTGGCTCTTTGGGTGAAAGATATCCTGATGAGTGAGAAGGAAAATTTGCCGGCGCTGGCGGAGCGGCAGTACCAGATCGGCAGCATTCATTCGCGCATCGGTATTCCGGCAGAAGCGGTTCTTCGCGGTGCGCGCCAGCTGAAAGCCGGGCTGATTGAAAATATCCGCGATAGTAACCTCGATCGCGAGACCAGCGTTGCCGCCATCTACTACGCCATCATGGCTATTAATATGGCGGTAGAAATGATGTGCCATGCCTACACCTTATCCCACTATCGGGCGACAAAAAATGAAGAGGCTTACCGTCTGTATAGCCTGATGGATAACGTGCCGCTGGAATATGGTAAACAGCAGGCTGCTCTCTCCGGATGGGAAAATACCGCTATTTTTAATATCGTTAGCGATAATAAGACCGATATTAACGGAGCGTTATTATCTGATTCGGAATTTGGTTTGTGGTTCCGCCATAAATGCGTGCGTTATTTTAACAAAAATCCGCAAATGCAGGAAATCACCGACTTAATTAGTAAGGTCGATGCCCTGTTATCCGCCTGGAAATCATCGACTGACAATTCAGAGTATAAAAATACCCAGGCTCTGCTGCAGGGGATCCACATTCATTGCCAGCAGATCGGCAGCCAGCTGGGGGTTCTTTTTAGCAGCCTGTCGCAGATGCAAAGCGGTAAGGATACGTTGACCAGCCTGTTGAACCGCCGTTATCTGCCGGTTGTTCTTAAGCATGAAGTGACGCTGGCGATGGAATATGAACTGCCGATGACGGTAGCGATTATTGATATCGACCACTTTAAAGACATCAATGACAGCTGGGGTCATATGGTTGGCGATCGGGCGATTAAGCACGTCGCGGAACTGCTCAGCGATAATATCCGCTCCAGTGACTATATCTTCCGCTACGGCGGTGAGGAGTTTTTGCTGGTGCTGGTGGAAACCGGCGCGGCAGAGGCCTTTACTATCCTTGAGCGGCTGCGCAAAAAAATCAGCCAGCTGGCGTTCAGCGTTGGCGCTGACAATGAGATTTCGATCACCGCCAGCATCGGCTACGCCGTGCATAGCGGTCATCCGGATTACAACCTGTTGCTGCGCGACGCCGACAGCGCGCTTTACGTCGCTAAGCGCGCCGGGCGCAACTGCGTGAAGAAGTATGAGGGCGAAGGGAATTAATCTGCCGAGCCCTTCCCGGAGGCGGCGCGCTGCGCCTGTCCGGGCTACCTGATCGCAGGCGGCAGTGCACCTGTAGCCCTGGCAAGGCGCTTCAGGCGCCGCCCCCGGGAGAGATGTGGCAACGGCTTTCAATGTGGAGGGCGTTCCCGGAGGCGGCGCGCTGCGCCTGTCCGGGCTACCGGATCGCAGACGGCAGTAAACCCGTAGCCCGGGAAAGGCGCTGCAAGCGCCGCCCCCGAGAGAGATGCGGCAACGGATTTCAATGCGGCGAGATCTCCGCGCCTCAGAACAACACCGGTAGCCCCAGGCCGCGTTTCACCTCATGTAACGTCCGTTGGGTCAGCTGGTGCGCCCGCTCGCTTCCCCGGCGCAGCAGCTCCAGCAGCATGCCTTTATCCTGAATACAGGTCGCCCGGCGTTCGCGTATCGGCGCCAGCAGCTCCTGCAGGCAGGCTTCCAGCTCGTTTTTGCACTGTCTGTCGCCCAGCCCTCCGCGCTGATAGTGGGCTTTCATATCGGCAACGATTGTTTTATCGGTATGGAAGGCATCGAGATAGGTAAAGACCACGTTACCTTCGATCTGGCCCGGATCGGTAACTCGCAGGTGATTCGGATCGGTATACATCGCGCTGACCGCACGATGGATCTCGTCTTCGCTGGCCGAAAGCGTGAGCGTATTGCCCAGCGATTTCGACATTTTAGCATTGCCGTCGACGCCCGGCAGGCGGCTTACGTCGCTGAGTAGCGCTTTACAGTGCCGCAAGATCGGCGTCGTCGTCAGGCTATTCATCTTGTGCACGATCTCGTTGGTTTGTTCAATCATCGGGAGCTGATCGTCGCCAACCGGCACCAGACCGGCTTTGAAGGCGGTGATATCGGCGGCCTGGCTAATGGGATAGGCTAAGAACCCTACCGGCAGCGATCGCGAAAATCCCTTCTGCGCGATTTCATTTTTCACCGTTGGGTTGCGTTCAACCCGGGCGACGGTGACGATATTCATATACAGCGCGCTGAGTTCGGCCAGCGCCGGCAGAGCAGATTGCAGGCAAATAGTGGTCTTCTGCGGATCGATGCCGACGGCGAGATAATCGGCCATCACCTCAAGAATGTTGTGGCTGATTTTTTGCGGGTTGCTGCCGTTATCGGTTAATCCCTGCAGGTCGGCGATCAGGATAAACTGCTGGTGGTCGTGCTGAAGCTGTACGCGCTGGCGCAGAGACCCGACATAGTGGCCGAGATGCAGCTGGCCGGTGGGGCGGTCGCCGGTCAGAATAGTGTGGCTGGTGTTCATGAGTGACTCCTTTGGATGCTATCAGGCCGAAGGGCGACACGCAGAAACAACAAAGCCGCCTTCCGGCGGCTTTGAATAGTGGAAACGTTAAATCATGCCGCCTGTTATGCAGGCAGCCACCAACGGCAGGGGTGAGATATGACAACGTTTCTGTTCATCCTGTTATCCTGCCACGAAAAGTCGCGGTAGCGAAAGCCCTTTTTCATTTAGCGATACACCGGCATCAGGTTAAAGCTGGATAAAATATGAATAATTGCGTTAGCACCGCCGAAGCATAAAATCAGGATAATCATGGCATTGCCTCCCCAGACTCGATAGTTAGGGCTACCAAAACGCCGGCGCGAAGCGCGCGCCAGCAGGGCGGGGACGATAGCAGCCCATACCGTAGCGGCGAGACCGGCGAAGCCAATGGCGTAGATAAATCCGTTGGGCCACAGCAGCCCGCCGATAATCGGCGGCAGAAAGGTCACCAGTGCGGTTTTGAAACGCCCCAGCCGGCTGTCGTCGAACTTAAACAGATCCGCCAGGTAATCGAACAGGCCAAGTGTTACGCCCAGGAACGAGCTGGCGACGGCGAAGTTGGAAAAGACGGTCAACAATAAATCGAGGGTCGAACTGTTCAACAGGCCGCTTAAGGTCTGCACCAGCACGTCGATATTGCCGCCTTTTTCGGCGATAGCGATAAACGCCGGGCGCGGAATATTGCCCATGGTGCCGACCAGCCAGATGATATACAGCACCAGCGCCATCAGCGTACCGAGCAGCAGGCAGCGGCGAATAATCAACGGGTCTTTGCCGTAGTACTTCATCAGGCTGGGTACGTTGCCGTGATAGCCAAAGGAGGCCAGACAGAACGGCAGCGTCATCAGAACATAGGGCAGATAGGACGCGTTTGTTTCCGTGCGGTTAAACAGAATCGCAGGTTCCACGTGCCACATCAGGCCGCCAAAGGTCATAAAGAAGGTGAGAATTTTGGCGCCCAGCACGATAGTTGTCATCCGGCTTACCGCTTTGGTACTCAACCAGACAATAAAGGCAACGACCAGCGCGAACGCCAGACCGCCTAAACGAGCCGGTACTGCGATGTCTATTTGCGCAAAAGTATGCTGAATAACCGAACCGCTGGCGGATATATAGGCGTAGGTCAAAATATATAATACAAAGGCGACGGTCAGGCCATTAATAATATTCCAGCCGTTACCCAGTAGATCTTTTGTAATCGTGTCGAAGCTGGCGCCAATATGATAATTGAGGTTTGCTTCAAGGATCATTAACCCGGAGTGCAGCATACAAAACCAGGTAAATATTAACGCCAGCAGCGACCAGAAAAACCAGGCGCCGGACATGACCACTGGTAAAGAGAACATGCCGGCGCCAATAATTGTGCCGCCGATGATCATTGCTCCGCCAATCAGCGATGGCGTATTTTTTGAGACCGCTTTGGATACCGATAATGTAGCCATAAGGTGTATTCCTCACGTGGCTATAATCATTATATCCGTCATACTTCAAGCGCAGATATATTGGCTGCAACTCGAATTATTCAGGATACAGATAACGAGCTGCAGGCAAACGGCTACCCTGGCGCAACCCGAATGATTGAGCTTATTGATATGGTCTGGCAATTAAGGGCGCCCCCGTTGCGAGAGCGCCCTGCCCGGGTTATTTCACCGGCTTCAGTCTGGCGACAAAGTGGCGCAGTACCGGCGGCTCATAGGTAAAGGTCAGACCCTTAATCGTGGATGCGCGCGCCTTAACGGCGATCAGCGCATTAGCGATATAGTCCATATGATCGTTGGTATAAACGCGGCGCGGAATGGTCAGGCGCAGCAGCTCCATCGGCGATGCTTTCTGCTTACCCGTTTGCGGATCGCGGCCCAGCAGCAGGGAGCCAATTTCCACGCTACGGATACCTGCCTCCAGATACAGCTCGTTATTTAGCGCATGAGCCGGGAACTGTTCCGCCGGAATATGCGGCAGCAGCAGTTTGGCATCGACGAATACCGCATGGCCGCCGGTTGGATACTGGATCGGGATGCCGCCTTCGCGCAGACGTTCGCCAAGATATTCCACCTGATTGATACGATAAGCGAGGTAATCCTCGTTGGTTCCTTCTTCCAGACCGATAGCCAGCGCCTCCATATCGCGCCCCGCCAGGCCGCCGTAGGTGACAAAGCCCTCCATCGGCACGCAGCGAATGCGCACTTCGTTGAACAGCTCTTCGTCATCGCGGAAGCAGCACAGGCCGCCGATGTTTACCATCGGGTCTTTCTTGGCGGACATGGTCAGCATATCGCCGTACTGGTACATCTCAAGAATAATCTCTTTCACCGATTTATCGGCGTAGCCCTCTTCGCGCTGTTTAATAAACCAGGCATTTTCGCAGAAACGGGCGGAGTCGATGACCACCGGAATATTGTTCTGGCGCGCAATTTGATACACCTCGCGCATATTCGCCAGCGATACCGGCTGACCGCCGGAGCTGTTACAGGTGACGGTGGTAATAATTGCCGCCACGTTTTCCGCGCCGTGCTCGGCGATGGTCGCTTTGAGTAAATCAATATCAAAGTTGCCTTTCCAGTCGTACCACGAGGTGGTGTCGAAGGCCTTCGGCGTCACCACGTTGATGGCTTTCGCGCCGTTGAGTTCAACGTGCGCGGCGGTGGTATCAAAGTGGAAGTTGGAGATAAACACCGGATGTGCCGACTTGCGGCGGGCAATCAGGCTCGGGAACAGAATCTGCTCCGCGCCGCGTCCCTGGTGGGTCGGAATGGTATACGGATAGCCGATGATCTCTTTGACTTTTTCACACAGGTGCTGATAGTTACGCGACCCGGCATAAGCCTCGTCGCCCATCATCAGCCCGGCCCACTGATGGTCGCTCATCGCGCCGGTGCCGGAGTCGGTCAGCAGGTCGATATATACGTCCTGGCTATTGAGCAAAAACGGGTTGTAGCCCGCTTCTTCCAGGGCTTTAACACGATCGTCAAAGGTGGTCATGCGAATGTTTTCGACCATTTTAATGCGGAACGGCTCAGGGATACGTTTCATTTATTTTCTCCATAGGGATGCTGTGCCGCGTTTGGCTATTTGGCGACAAATAAAAGACGCGACAAATAACGACTAAACGCAGTTCTAAATAAAAAATTTTAGGGAATGAACAGCAGCGGAGAATTAACGAGGGAAATCGTTGGAGATACGATGATCCAAATTATACCAGTCGTCCAGGCCGCCCTGGGCTATGAGGCGATAAATCGATTTTTGCGTCATTACATCGTCCTCTGTGGTTGAAGGGGTGTGATAAAAATAAAGTAAAACGAAAAAATAACCACGATTAAAATCACAAAAAATTATTTATCGATAAGCGGTGGATAAAAATTTGATGTTCGTCGTAATTTTAGGTTTTTTGATTATATGATTAGCTGGCGATGGTTTTTTGTTTCTTTATTTCGACAATAACGCTTTGTTCAGGAAGTTTTGGCGCCTTCATGAGAATACACGAAGGCGCAGGTGGCTTACATGCTGGAGAAGACGTTCATGATGATGCCGCCGGAGATAATCAGCACCATGGCGAGGATGGCCGGGATATCGGGTTTTTGTTTATAGAGAATCATCGAGCAAATCGTGACGCCGACGATACCAAAGCCGCACCATAACGAGTAGGCGACGCCGACCGGAATGGTGCTCATCGCGCGGGTGAGGGCGAAGTAGCACAGGCCGTAGGCGCAGACCACCAGCACCGATGGCGCCAGTTTGCTAAAGCCGTTGGTCTTTTTGATCATCGACGTGCCGGTGATTTCGGAACCGATAGACAGCGCCAGCCATAAAAATCCGAGGTTAAACATTGGTGATTCCTTTTCTGTTAGTTGGCGACTTTATTATCCAGGGATGAAGCTGCTGCCACCGGCTCTGCGGGCGTTTCTTCGCTCTCTTCGCTACCCATTTTGGAAAACAGGTTCATGATTACGATACCGCTGGCGATAACCGCCATGCCGATAATGGCAGCGGTGTCCGGGTGCTGGCCGTAAAACGCCATTCCCAGGGTCGACACCACGAGGATGCCGGTACCGGACCAGGTGGCGTAGGCCAGACCGACGGGAATATCTTTCACCGCGCGGGACAGCGAGTAGTAGCAGGTGCAGTACAGCAGCACCAGCAGACCGAGCAGCAGCATTTTGGTGATCCCTTCACTGCTGCCGAACATTTTGAGGGTGGAGGTGGCTGAGGTTTCGGAAACGATAACCAGCAGCATCCATAGCCAACACTTTGTTTTTGAAGACATAAGTTAAACTCCGGGTTTACTGTTTAAGGTAAGGTTCTTTTTTTCTGTTTTTTAAAAAATCGCTAGCGGCATCGGTCAACTGCGCTTCAGGAGCACAGGCCAGCGCCGGATTATTCACCACGTCTGTGACAGTGAGATAACGCCGCGGGCCGCTCGCCGACGGCGCTGTCGCTCCGCGACCCGATGCCAGCTTCTCCAGCAATTCGTTCATGGTGCACAGCGCGATGCCACATTCGGCCAGGCGGGCCAGCGTGGCCTGCATATGCCCGGCGTAAGCGCTATCAGGCTGCGCCCCGCGCAGCTGGTTAAGCTCGCTGGCGGGATCGCAGTGATAGCGCAGCGCCAGCACCGGCAGGCCGCTCAGCAGGGCATCGTGCGCGCGGCGGGCAACGGGACTGTGCAGGGAACCGTTTAGCAGATCCGCCGCCAGCGGGTAGTCGAGAAACGGCAGCAGCAGCGCCTTATACGAGGCAGAAGGCAGCCCCTGTTGCCAGTCGGCCGCCGCCAGCGTTTTACCGATAGCCCGCCACTGCTCGCCGTCGTCAAGGCCGCTATCCAGCGCCAGGTGCAGGCTCTCGCCGCAGCCGGCCAGCCGCTGGCGAATAGCGTGCCGGTAGCCCGCCGCGGCGGTCACCATCACCAGTACCGGCGGCCGTAGACGCTGGATAATGCGTTCAACCAGGTCTTCCATTTGTTGGTTGGTCATGGCGAGCCTCCGTTAGCCGATGAGCGTGACCTGCGCGCCGTTTTTCAAGCCGGCGGCGTTGGCCTCTTCGATATCAATATGAAACTCCAGCGCGAAGTCTTCGCGTACCCGCACCACCACTTCATCGAAGGTCAGCTGGCGTTCGCCGCTGCTGCGGACGCTAACCTTCTGGCCGTTGGTGACGTTCAGCTGGCGGGCATCCTGCGGCGACATATGGATATGCCGCCAGGCGCAGATCACCTGAGACCGCAGTTCAACGTGGCCTGCCGGGCCGATCAGCAGCGCGCTGCCCGCGTTCTCCAGCTGGCCGGATTCGCGAACCGGCGCTTTGATGCCGAGGGTAAAGCAGTCGGCGCGGGAGATTTCCAGCTGCGATACCGGACGGGTTGGCCCGAGGACGCGTACCTGGGTGAGCGAGCCTTTAGGACCGACCACGGTGACGCACTCCTGGGCGGCGAACTGTCCCGGCTGACGCAGCGGCTTAAATGGCGTCAGGACGTAGCCCTTGCCAAACAGCGCTTCGACATCCTGCTGCGCCAGATGGACGTGGCGGTTAGAGATGCCGACCGGGATAGCCGGCGCAACGTGGCTCAGGCGGGCGGCGATTTTTTCATGGAGCAGGGTGTCGATCATGCCTTCTTCCCTTTCCTTATCGCCGCGTTTTTATCTTCCGTCGGCGCAGGCGCGGCGGCGGGTTCAGTGGGTTCCCTTGTTTCCACAGCGGCGGGCGCGACGGCTTCAGCCTCAAGCGGCGCGGCAGCTTCCGCGCGCGGCGGACGGCCTTTCAGGGTGCTGAGGGCGTCCACGACGCTGCGCTCCGGACGGGCGATCGTCAGGGATTTGACCTGCGGGTCGATAAGCTCAGCGACGGTCACGCCGCGTTCGATGGCGGTGTGGATAGCGCTGATCTCACCTTCAAAACAGACGCTCACCAGCCCCGAACCGACCTTGCGGTAGCCAATGCAGGTCACCCCTGCGCTTTTACAGGCGGCATCTACGGCCTGAACGGCGGCAACTAACCCTCGCGTTTCAATTACGCCTAAACTTTTCATTGTCGGCTCCTGTTAATGGCGGACTAAGCGAATATCAAAATCAAACTGCGTGAAGAACGTTTCCAGCCGGTCTAACTCTGCGGCGGAATAAGTCGGGTCCTGGGTAATGGGATAGGGCATATCGAGGCGCTCATATTTTTTGCGCCCGAGCTGGTGGTACGGCAGCATATCGATGCGGCGGATATTTCCGCGCTTCGCCAGCTTTTGTACATAATCAATGGCCCCGGTAATGGCATCGAACGAGTCGTTATAGCCGCGAACCAGCGGCATGCGGATAATGACGTTAGCGCCGGAGTCCACCAGCCACTCCAGGTTGCGGCGAATGCCTTCGTTACCGATGCCAAATAACGCTTTATGCTGCTCGCTGTTAATTTGCTTAATATCGAATAAGAAGGTGTCGGTCACCGGCGCCAGCTTTTGATAATTAGCCAGCGGCGTAGTGCCCTGGGTTTCCACGGCGGTATTGAGCATCATCTTTTTGCATTCGCTAAAGAGCGCGACGGCAAAATCGGTTTGCAGACTCATTTCACCGCCGCCGATGGTGACGCCGCCGCCGGAGGAGATATAAAAGTCGTAGTCCTGCATGATGATCTCCATCAGTTCGCTGACGGTGACATCTTTGCCCATAATATCCAGCGCGTTCTGGGTGCAGATCTCTTCGCACTTGCGGCAGCCGATACAGTCTTTATTGCGGTTGACGAAATGCTTCATTTCGCCGTTTTCTTCCGCCCGATAATGAATTCCCGCCGGGCAGACGCTGACGCAGTCGCCGCAGTTAATGCATTTATCCTGGGAGAACATTACCTGAAACTGGCTATTCAGCCCTTCCGGGTTAGCGCACCACGGGCAGCGAATATTGCAGCCTTTGAAAAAAACCAGCGTGCGGATCCCATCGCCGTCATAGATCGAATATTTCTGAATATTGAATATTCGCCCGGTTAATTCTTGTTTTGCGCTCACACATACCTCCAGAAAAACGATCGGGACTTCCCTGTCCAAAAACGTCCGTGTCTTTATCAGAACTTCTCGATGACCGTACGGCTGATAATCTCGTCCTGAACTTCTTTGCACAGCTCAACGAAGTAGGCGCTGTAGCCCGCGACGCGGACGATCAGATCGCGGTATTTTTCCGGCTCCTGCTGGGCTTTTTTCAGCACGTCGTTATCGACATAGCTGAACTGCATCTGGCCGTTGCCGAGAATCGACGCGGTGCGCAGCAGGGTAATCAGGCCGTGGCGGCCTTCCGGGGTATCCAGCAGCCCTTTGAGGAACTTGAAGTTGTGCACCATGCCGATGTTCATGGTTTCGACGTTCATCTTGCTCACCGACTTGATGATCGCCGTTGGGCCCTGCTTATCCGCGCCCTGGGTCGGGCTGATACCGTCGGAGAGCGGCATCCACGCCAGGCGGCCGTTCGGCGTGGCGTTGGTCAGCTCGCCGATCGGCGTGTTGTTGGAGATGGACAGGGTGCCGTGGCTCAGGGTGGAGTAGAGCATCTTGTACTTACGGCACTCGCGCTCGGTCCACTCGGTGATATCCAGCGCATACTGATCGACGTAGTTATCATCGTTGCCGTATTTCGGCGCGTTGAGGCAGTCGCGGCGCAGGCCTTCAAAGCCTTCGAAGTTCGCCAGCAGCGCGTCGCGCATCTGCTCGAGGGTGTATTTCTTATCTTCAAACACCAGCTTACGAATCGCCGCCATGGAGTCGACGTAGGTCGCCAGACCGGAGAAGATCAGCCCCGGGCCGTGGTTGATCATCGCGCCGCCGGCGGCAACGTCTTTGCCTTTTTCCATGCAGCCTTCCACCAGCAGCGACATCAGGGGCTTCGGCGCCACGTCGCGGTGCACGCGCTGGCTGATGACCGTGCCGATCGCCGACAGGCGTACGATATGGGCAATCTGTTTTTTCACCGCCGCGTCGAAATCCTCGAAGGTGTGCAGGTCGCGCAGGTCGCCGGTATCCAGCCCCTGATAGCTGTCAAACAGCACCATCCGGCCGCGGTTTAAAACGAACTCAATGGCGATGGGCCACTGGGTGTAGCCGGTGGAGGTCCACTGGTAGATACGCCCGGATTTCTGCGGCTCAACGCAGCCCATCAGGCAGTAGTCGCGGGCGTCTTCGAAATCGAAGCCTTTTCGCAGCATCATCTTGATATGGGAGTCGTCGAAGTGGCAGGCGGGGAAGCCCATCCCCGCTTTGACGACGTCGACGATTTTTTCCATATACTTCTGCGGCGACTGGTTGTGAATACGGCAGGCCAGCGACGGCTGGTAAACCTTCACGAAGCGCACGGCGTCCATGATCAGGTAGGTCAGATCGTTACAGGCATCGCCGCCGGAGCGCTTCTGACCGCCGACGGTCAGGTTGATAAACGGCTGATAGCCGGCGAAATATTTCGCCCCCAGCTCGCTGGACATCCACATCAGCTCGGCGCATTTGATGATAAACGCCTGCAGCAGCTCCAGCGCGGCGTCGTGCGTCAGGCGGCCTTCGCGGATATCGGCTTCGAACATCGGGTAGCAGTACTGGTCAACGCGGCCCAGCGACAGCCCGGTCTGGTTCTCTTCGATTTCAAACAGCGATTCCACGGTCCAGATGCTTTGCAGCGCTTCCTGCAGGGTTTTCGGCGGATTCGCCGGGACGTTCTGGTTCACTTCGGCGATGGTCAGCAGCTCGGCGCGGCGCTGGGCGTTCTGTTCAACGGCGGCCAGTTCGCGGGCGCGGGCGGCGATGCGCTGCGCGTAGTTAATCACCCCTTCGCAGGTTTCAATGGCCGCCTTGTAGTAGTAAATACGGTCGATATCTTCCGGGTTTTCCATGCTCAGGCTGGCGAGATGCGCCTCGGCGTCGGCTTTAATGCCGTTCATCCCTTTGGTAAACAGCAGCACGTCGTAGCCCGGGCAGGTGTCGCCGCCGCCGTTGATCTGGTGGTAGGAGAGGTCGCTGACGAAGGTTTCGCCGCTGAATGCCCACACGCCCGCTTCGCGGTACTGGGCTTCGCAGATTTCGTCCAGCGAGCGGCCTTCCCAGAACGGTACGATCTCTTCGCGGATGGTTTTCTTATCTGCTTCGCTGATCTCAAACGGATCCTGCGGACGGGTGCTCATGGTATCGAGTTCGTCGCGCACCCAGCGCCAGGCGATATCCGGCGAAAACGCCCCCGCGCGCGGCTTGCCGCATGGATGACCGACGATCAGCTCATCGTCCTGAATCAGAATCGGCGCGGTTTCGCAGGCGTGACGGAAGGCTTTGGCGCGCAGCAGAATTGTCGGCATGCCGGGGTTGGCTTTCACCACTTCGGTAAAGGCCAGCGCGCGGTAGATAGAGACGCTCGGGCGCACGGTCAGATAGTGGTTGCGCAGGCGATGCATGCGCGGAGTCAGGCCTTCCGCCGCTGGCGTCTCGCCGGTGGCGGCAAACGGGGCGGCGGAAACGTGCTGTACGCCCTTGAACAGACGCACCGGCAGATGCAGGGCTCTCAGGTTTTGCTGCGCGCTGAGAAACATGTCGGAGAGCTCGTTGATGCGCGCGTTCTCAAGGCTTGCGCCGTGCAGCATGGCGTCAAACATCGGATAACCGTCGATAGTGCAGGCGGCGCGGACTTCACTCAGTTCTGCCAGTTTAAACCACAGCGATTCGACGATTTCATAGGCCTGCTGCTGAGACAGCGCGCCGTTGTTGATGTCGTGCTGATAGTAAGGCAGCAGGGCTTTATCCGCGCCTTCCGGGTTGACGGCGTAGCTGCCGTTGTCCAGCTGAAGCGCCAGCTGGAACAGATAAAATGCCTGGCACGCCTCTTTGAAGCTGCGCGCCGGATGCGCCGGAACGTGGTGCAGAATGGCGGCGCTGTCCAGCAGTTCCGCCCGACGGTAAGCGTTGGTTTCCGCGGCAGCCAGCTGTTCCGCGCTGTTGGCCAGGTTTTGCGCCAGCGCCAGCAGGGCATCGCAGGCGTAGATGGCCGCGCGGCAGCCGTTGACTTCGTCCATGCCGCTGCGGCTGACGGCGCTGCCCAGCGCGCGGGTTTTCTCTTCCAGCTGATGTTTTATCGCCAGCACGCCTTTTTCTATCACCAGCTTGTAATCCGGGGAGTCGAGATCGCTATTCAGGTTGAGGAACTGGAACGCGGATGGGCGACGGGCGGCGCTCTCGTCGTGGAAAATCGCCCCGTGCGGTTTGCGGGTCTGGTTGCCGACGATCAGCTCGTCGGCGCTGATGCACAGCGGCAGCTGGCGCATCAGTTCATAGAAGCGGCGCGCCGGTTTGACGGCGGCGGGAACCCCGGCGATATCGCCATCAAGGGCGTTGAGCGTGGCGGCATGTTCGGTGCACAGGGTGCTTTTTTGTGAGAGTAAACGTTCTGCCAACACTTTGACGCGCGGCGTTAAGCTGTAGTGTGCCATGGGTAAGGTTCTCCAAATCTTGTTATCAGTGGCCCTGAACGGCGTTGCCGGTCCATGCCCGGCGATAGAGTTCGGTCAGTGCGTGAGCGTCCGGCGCGCGTGGGTTCGTCGGGGTACAGCTGTCGCGTAACGCCTGGCCGACCATCTCCGCCAGCCGCTGTTCAAACTCGTCTGCAAGGACGCCGGTATCGCGGATGCCGGCCGGCATGCTCATTTCGTCTTTAAGCGCCTGAATGGCGACCAGCAGGCTGGCGACGCCCTGGCGGGTAGTGGCCGCAGGCAGATCCAGCAGATGGGCTAATCGGGCATATTTGTGGGCGGCATCGGTAGCGCACAGCCCGTGATAATCGGCGTTCCAGGCCACCACGTCCGCCATCAGCAGGGCGTTGGCGCGGCCGTGGGGGACGCGAAACACGCCGCCGAGCGCGTGGGCAAGGCTGTGGGTAATGCCCAGCGAGGCGTTGGTGAAGGCCATGCCCGCCATGCAGGAAGCGTTGTGCATCTTTTCCCGTGCCAGCAGGTCGCCACCGTTGCGCCAGCAGGTCGGCAGAAAGCGAAATACCTGCTGAACCACTTTCTCCGCCAGCGCATCGGAAAAGTCGCTGGCGGCGCGGGAGACATAGGCTTCCAGCGCGTGACACAGCACGTCCATCCCGGTATCGGCGGTGATCGCCGGCGGCACCGAGGCCACCAGCGCCGGGTCAAGAATGGCGATATCCGGCAGCAGCGACGGGTCCACCAGCACCAGCTTCTCGGCGTGGGCTTTTACCACTGAAAAGGCGGTGACTTCAGAGCCGGTGCCGCTGGTGGTGGGGATCGCCACAAAGCAGGGCGGCTCGCGGTGAGCGTCCGGACGGGTTTGCGCCAGGGCGAAAATAACCGCTTTGGCTGCATCAATCACCGAACCGCCGCCCAGCGCAATAACCAGATCCGGATAGCTGGAATCCATCCGCTTCATACCGCGCACCACGGTGGCGATATCCGGGTCGGCCACCACGTCGTCCCAGACCTGGAAAGCGATGCCGCGAGCATGGAGGATCTGCGTGACGCGATCGGCGAGGCCAAATTTAACCATCGCCTGGTCGGTGACCAGCAGCACGTTGCGGGCGGGCAGCTCGTTCAGGATGGCAAGCGCATCCTGACCAAAGCGAATCCGGGGTTTCAGCAAAAATTCACTCATGGGGTTATTGACTCCTTAAGCGTCCCGAAACACGTTCTCGACAATGGCGACCACCGACATGGCCTTGTAGCGCTCTTTGTTGAGCGCCAGGTACTCTTCGGCCAGCACGATGTCGTGCATACCGGCGCCGACGCTATCAACGGCAACCCAGGTCTGGTCTTTCATCGGCTGCTGGTCATCATCTAATTTGACGATCAGCAGCAGGTTGCTGCCCCGTAGCTCATCGCACTTCTGCGTGGCGACGACATGTCCGACTACCTTTGCGAGAATCATTGTTTTTATCGCCTTATATCAATGTGCTACTTACCAAGGCGTTCCAGCACCTGGCGGATGACGCGTTCCACGTTTTGCTCATTAATCTCGCTGTCCGCGCCGACGGCGGCGGCAGTCGCAAAGCGATCGTCGGCGCTGGCCGGATGGGCTGCGGTCGCCGGGGCGTTAAAACGTTCATCGTCGAAGATGCTGCGGTTCGGGCCGGACGCCGGGCTGATGATGGTCGGCTGCGGTTCCGGGCGGCTGCCCGGCGCGCGCAGTTCATCGATGGAGCGAACGCCGTAGCCCACTTTGCGGATGTTGAGCAGGTTCATCGGCCCGACGTTGTCCGAGCTGGAGCCGCCGCCGACCGCGCCGCAGCCGAGGGTCAGGGCCGGAGTGATATTGGTGGTCGCGCCGATGCCGCCCAGCGCCGCCGGGGTGTTGATCAGAATGCGGTTAACCGGTTTTTCCAGGCAGAACTGGCGGATGACGTCCTGGTTGCGGGTGTGGATCACCAGCGTGTGGCCGAGGCCTTCGTTGGTCAGCAGCTCCACGACGCGGTGGCAGGCGGCTTTCCAGTCCTCTTCGACGTACAGGCCGAGTACCGGGCACAGTTTTTCCCGCGAGTAGGGGTTGGTATGCGATACCGTGGTCTGCTCAGCAATCAGCACCCGGGTGCTGGCCGGAACGCAGAAGCCGGCCATCTGGCTCAGATAGAGCGCGGTTTTACCCACCACTTTGGGGTTGATGGTGCCGTTGGGACGCAGCAGCAGGGCCGCCATTTTCGCCGCTTCGTTTTCGTTCATGAAGTACGCGCCCTGAGCTTCCAGCTCGCGATGCACTTCGTCGTAGATGCAGCGTTCGACGATAATCGACTGCTCGGAGGCACAGATCACGCCGTTATCGAAGGTTTTACTGGTGATGATATCTTTCACCGCGTGGGGGATATCGGCGCTGCGCTCGATAAACGCCGGGCCGTTACCCGGGCCACCGCTGATGGTCGGCGTGCCGGACGCGTAGGCGGCGCGCACCATGCCTTCGCCGCCGGTCGCCAGGATCAGCGACACGTCTTTGCTGTGCATCAGCTCTGAGGTGGCTTCGAGGGTCAGCTGGCTAATGGCGTCGACGCTACCGGCAGGCGCCCCTGCCGCTTCCGCCGCGCGCTTCACGATTTCAATCGCTTTCCAGCTGCACTGGCGGGCGCCGGGATGCGGGGAGAAGATAATCGCGTTGCCGGCCTTCAGAGCGATCAGCGTTTTATAGATGACGGTGGAGGTCGGGTTGGTCGACGGCACCAGCGCACAAATCACCCCCAGCGGCACGCCCACGTCCATCACTTTTTGTAGCGGATCGTCATGAATGATGCCGACGGTCTTCATATTTTTGATGGCGTCGTAGACGCGCAGCGAGGCGAAGCGGTTCTTCAGCACTTTGTCCTGCCAGTTGCCAAAACCGGTTTCTTCCGCGGCCATTTTCGCCAGCGCTTCGGCATGATGCGCCGCTTCCTGGGCCACGTTCTTCACGATGGCGTCGATTTGCTGCTGCGAAAAGGTGGCCAGAATCGCCTGCGCCTTTTTGGCATTGCGCACCAGCTCCCGGGCGTTCTGCCGGGACTGCAAATCGTTATCCAGTTCAATCATGAGTCTATCCTTCATCAGACTAAAAGAGTGGAGACGGGGCGCGCCCTGTCAGGTCATGCTTTGTGCTGCGCCGCGATTTTTTCGATGTCGTTATGCGGACGCGCGATGACGCGAGAGGTGACGACTTCGCCGATGCGTTTTGCCGCTTCTACGCCGGAATCCACCGCGGCATTCACCGCGCCGACGTCGCCCTTCACCATCGCGGTGACCAGGCCGGAGCCGACGTTTTCATAGCCAATCAGCTCAACGTTAGCGGCTTTGCACATCGCATCCGCCGCTTCAATACAGGCCACCAGACCTTTGGTTTCGATAAGCCCTAGCGCTTCTTTCATCAGGTTTTTCTCCGGTTAATCTATGATTTTGTAATGCGAGACGATTTTGTTGATGTCGTTATGCGGGCGGGCGATAACCAGAGAAGTCACCACTTCGCCGATGCGCTGCGCGGATTCGACGCCGGAATCCACCGCCGCTTTCACCGCGCCGACGTCGCCCTTCACCATCGCGGTGACGAGGCCGGAGCCGACGTTTTCATAGCCAATCAGTTCAACGTTGGCGGCTTTACACATGGCATCCGCCGCTTCGATACAGGCCACCAGACCTTTGGTTTCGATCAGACCTAATGCATCACCCATTTGCGTTCTCCTGGCCATCAGGCCTTGTGTTTAATGACGATTTTGTTGATGTCGTTATGCGGACGAGCGATAACCAGCGAGGTCACCACTTCACCGATGCGCTGCGCGGATTCGACGCCGGAATCGACCGCTGCTTTCACCGCGCCGACGTCGCCCTTCACCATGACGGTCACCAGCCCCGAGCCGATGTTTTCATAGCTAATCAGCTCGACGTTGGCGGCTTTACACATCGCATCCGCTGCTTCAATGCAGGCCACCAGACCTTTGGTTTCGATAAGCCCTAATGCATCACCCATGGTTTCTCCTTCAGAACAGGTTTTGTGATTCAGGAAAACCGTCCGCGTAACGGCGTCAGGACGCGGAAGCGGCGTTCGAGGTTCACTATAGGGAATGGCGAATGAAGTGAAATTTAAATCTGCTTGATGGGTATTTTTAGTCTTTTACTCTGTGATTTAGATTGGTTAAGGCGCTGATTTATGCATTTGTGCTGTAATGGCGGGACGGATTGAGTGACGATTGCGGCGCTTTTTTCACCATTTAGCCGGAGACGAACTGATGTTAACAAGTTGCTAATTTATTGCAGATAAAGGGTAATTTGACGATGTATGAAGTGTGGAGAGGATCGTGTTTTATTCGGCAGGCTAAATACAAAACGTGCGGTTTTACTAAAGCGATGAAGGAAAAGTGGGGGGTGAGCTTAGTCAAGCTTGCTGCCGGACTTAAGGGTGCAGACGTAGAGCGGTGAGTTGATAGAGCTGAGAAGAATGGCTTTCTCATTGAGCTTCTGCGCGTTGAGGAACAGGCCATCGTGGCTGTCCGATATCTCGCGCATAAAGTAGTCGAAGATCACGTCCGGCGACTCATCGATGGACGAGGCGCTGGATTCCCACTTGCTGATGCGATAGTGGCGCTCGGTGGTGGAGATGCGCTTGCTGCTGTAGCTGAATTTGACGTAGCGCTGGAGGTAAAGCCAGCCGGCGGCGGAATCGGTGTAGCCTTCAACGACCATCGACCCTTTGCCGTTGGCGGCAAAGTTGAAATGGATATTGCCGTTAACGTTCTCCTTCTCCATGTTCTCAAAGCGCATAATCGCTTTTGTCGAACAGCTCATTACCCCGCCGTTTTCGACCGGCAGCAGCTTCCAGGCGCAGAACCCGGCGGCGGCAATAAACACCAGGCTGGAGAGGGCGAAAAAGGGGCGCGGGGCGATTCTCATTGCGGCTTCCATGAATAATAAAAATAGTTATCGCAGTAGCTGAACGGGTTATCTTCATGCATCGCGCAGTGGGCGAGGAACACCCGGCCCAGACCGTTGGTTTCCAGCCGGTCGCCATAGAAGAAGACGAAGCGTTCGCCGGGTTTGCACTCCAGCTTCAGGCGCTGGCGGACGGCATCGAAATTCTTGCCATAGGCGGGGCTGGCAACGGATCGCAGCATCTCATCGCTGGCCAGCAGCTCGCACTGGCTGTGGCGCATTTGCGTCAGGGTGATAGGGCGCGATTCGCTGCTGCCGAGAAAACTGCAGACCACCAGCAGCAGGGCGATGGTGAACAGGCAGCCGCCGGCCAGATACCAGCAGGTGCCGCGTGCGTGGCGGCTGGTGACGGGCTTATGTTCTTCCGGGACGGCGGTTTCGTTCGGCTCGGGCTCCTGCGTCGTCTGCGGCTCCGGGCTAGCGTCGAGCATCTCGATAGTGAGATCCGGATTGAGCTGCAGCAGCCCGCGCGACACGGTAACGATAATGTTGTCGACTTCGTAGTGGCGGAAGGTTTTGCGCAGCATGCTCAGATACTGGTTGAGATTGCTGTTGGATGAGGTTAACCCATTGTCATCCCATACTTTTCTGAGCACCTCATCGCGGCTGACCACCTCGGTATGGCGCAGGAAGAACCACAGCAGCGCGTTGGCAGTAATCGACAGCTGGCTGTCCGCCTCATCGTTTCCCGGTAATGTTAGCGTGCCGTCCGTTGCATCATAAATAAGACGGCCATGGATGTTATAGCGCATCGTGGCCTCAATCTATCACGTCATACTTCACGTTGCAGGTGCGTTGGCTGCGCTCGCTCACCTTGGTCACATAGTTGTCTATGCTCCCAGGGATTAATGAGAGGCTCCTGCCTCTCACCGGAGGCCAGCCTTCGGCTGGTCAAATTCGTTCCCGACGAATTTGTCGCTCCCTTGCCGCGTTACTCGGCCTGCGGCCTCGCCCCTTACGGGGCCAGCGCAAGCGCTGTTCAAAACGGTTAACCGTTTTGTCCTGCAACGCGAATGATTTAGTGTATATATGCTTCACGCAGGAAGCGTCATCTTCGTCAGATCGCTGAGCAGCGACTGCCGGTGCCCGGCGCTCATGGTGCGCCCCTCGGTTAACTCCGATAGCCAGATGCCGTCCGCCGCATAGCGCACTAGCGTACCAGTATGGCTATTGTCCAGTTCATCCCCTTTCGCCAGATGGTCCAGCATCCAGTCGCGCCAGCATTTTCGCAGCACCGGTTCATCCGGCATGGCCAGCGACAGCACCATCAGCTGTCGGCTCTCTTGGGTATCCGTGAGTTCCGGCGCCGACAGATAGCGCAGATAGGCGCGGGTAAAGCGGCCATAAGAGACGTTATCCGCGGCCATAAGCTCTGAAATCGCTTCTTCCATAATCGCCAGCAGGCGGGCAAAGAGGGCGAAAATCAGCGCCTGCTTGCTAGGGAAGTGGTGCAGTAAACCGCCTTTGCTGACGCCCGCTTCGCGCACGACGGCGTTCAGCGACAGCGAGGCGATGCCGTCCCGACCGGCGATGGTGGCCGCTGACTCCAGCAGCTGTTTATGCAGACGGACGGGATCTTTTTTTCGATGTTGGGCTTCCATGTTCATGGCCCGAATCATACCGACCAGACGGTATGATTATTCTTGATCGCTATCAATATGCGAAGGGGCGTAGCGGGACGGGATGACGTTATTGCGTGGAGGCTCACAGTTCACCTTATGAATTGTGGTGATATTCGCCGTGCCGCGAATATCACCCACAGAGATTCACACAGGCTTCACGTGGATAGCAAGGCCGTTTTCGCCCGGCGCCAGATCCGGACGCAGGTTCAGAGAGGGGATCAGATAGTCGCCGTGGTTCTGCCGACGGAAGGAAATGGGCGGCGTTTCAGAGAGAGTATCCAGTCGCCGGGCCAGCTCCTCGCGCAGCGCGGCGAAGCGCTGTGCATCGAGTTTGTCGGTGTGGTAGAACACCACCGGCGGCAGGACGTCAAAGCCGGGATAGAACAGCATCCCGTGCTGAATGGGGAACAAGATGTCGTCGATAGACCCGTTAATTCCGCGCGGCGCATAGTGCTCCGCCCATCCGCCGGCGGTAACGACCAGCATCGCCCGTTTCCCCGCGAACGTGCCTTCGCCGTAGCGATCGCCCCAGTGCGTTTCGCTGTGCTCGCCGACGCCGTAGGCAAAGCCGTAAGCGTAGACCCGGTCAATCCATCCCTTCATGATGGCGGGCAGCGAAAACCACCACAGCGGGAACTGAAAAATCACCGTATCGGCCCACAGCAGCTTCTCCTGTTCGCCTATGATATTCGCGCTCTGCGTGCCGTGAGCGAAGGCGTACTGCGAATCCCGCGTTGCCCGCCAGCTTTCACCCACCGGCGGGGCGCTGCTGTCGTCGGAATCAAATCCCGCCTTCCAGCGCATGGCGTAGAGATCGGACACTTGTACCTCGTGACCGGCGTTTTGCAGATGCTGCACGGTAAAATCTTTCAGCGCGCCGTTAAGCGAACGCGGTTCGGGATGGGCGTAAACCAGTAATATTTTCATTGAAATTACCTCTGAGCAATGGAGAGCTGCAGAGTAGAGTCGACGACGCTATAGTAGAAATGAATTGCTTCAATGGCAGGTATAGTGATGATTAATCTCCAGGGGCTGGATCTCAATTTGCTGCGCACGCTGAACGTCCTGCTCAGCGAAAATAACGTCACCCGCGCGGCGCAGCGCCTCAATTTGTCGCAGCCGTCGGTCAGCGTCCAGCTGGCAAGGTTGCGCGAGATTTTCGCCGACCCGCTGCTGCTGCCGGGGCCGCGCGGAATGCAGCCCACTGCCCGCGCCGATGAACTGCGCGGGCCGCTGCGCGATGCGCTGCTGGCGCTGGAGCTGGCGGTAGCGCCGGTTCAGCCTTTCGACCCGGCCACGGCGGCGCAGACCTGGCGGGTGGCGGCGACCGACTATATGGCGTCGGCGATTTTGCTGCCGGCGCTCAATGCGCTGCGTATTGCCTCGCCGGCCAGCCGTCTGGCGCTGTTTGAGCTGCAGCCCGCGCGGCTGGTTCAGCAGGCGGATCGCGACGAAGTGGATCTGTTTTTTCACACGCGCGACGGCGCCCCGCCCGGGCTGCATCAGCGTTTGCTGTTTCGCGAACGCTACGTGCTGGCGGGCAGAGCAGGGCACCCGGCGCTGCGGTCGGCGTTAACTCTGGCGCAGTTCTGCCAGCTGGAGCAGGTGATTGTCTCGCCGGACGGCGGGGGATTCAGCGCCGCGACCGATAGCGCGCTGGCGAATCTCGGGCTGACGCGGCGGGTTGTCCTTTCCGTGCCACATTTCCTGTTTATGCTGGAGACGCTGCGCAATAGCGAGCTGGTGGCGGTGCTGCCGGAGCGGCTGGTGCGCGGAGCAGAGGGGCTGACGGTGGTCGAACCGCCGCTGGCGGTCGCCGGGTTTGAGATGCTGATGCTGTGGCACGAGCGCTGGCACCGCGATCCGGCGCACCGGTGGCTGCGCCAGCAAATCGTAAGGTCATTAGAGGAGAAGCCATGTTAAGCGGATTAAATCACCTGACCCTGGCGGTCAGCCAGCTGGCGCCGAGCGTGGCGTTTTATCAGCAGCTGCCGGGGATGACGCTGCACGCCTGCTGGGATAACGGTGCGTATTTTTCCTGCGGCGACCTCTGGCTGTGCCTGTCGCTGGACCCGCAGCGGCGCGTTACCCCGCCGGAGGAGAGCGACTACACCCACTACGCGTTCAGCATTGCGGAGGAGGATTTCGCGCTTTTTGCCGGGCGGCTGAATGCGGCTGGCGTGCCGGTTTGGAAAACCAACAAAAGCGAAGGCGCGTCGCACTACTTCCTCGATCCGGACGGCCACAAGCTGGAGCTGCACGTCGGTAGCCTCGCTCAGCGTCTGGCGGCGTGCCGGAAGCAGCCCTATAAAGGTATGGTGTTTTTTGGCAAGTGAGCGGCCATATTTCCCCGGAGGCGGCGCTTAACGCGCCTTGTCCGGGCTACCGGCCCGTGCGCTTGGGTAGCCCGGCTAAGCGCAGCGCGAGCCGGGAAGAACATCTGAAGCGGCATTGCGCATTGTTTCCCGGAGGCGGCGCTTAACGCGCCTTGTCCGGGCTATCGGCCCGTGCGCTTGGGTAGCCCGGCTAAGCGCAGCGCGAGCCGGGAAGATAATCTGAAGCGGCATTGCGCGCTGTTCCCGGAGGCGGCGCTTAACGCGCCTTGTCCGGGCTACCGGCCCGTGCGCTTGGGTAGCCCGGCTAAGCGCAGCGCGAGCCGGGAAGAACATCTGAAGCGGCATTGCGTACTGTTTCCCGGAGGCGTCACTCGACGCGCCTTGCCCGGGCTACCGGCCCGTGCGCTTGGGTAGCCCGGCTAAGCGCAGTGCGAGCCGGGGAGATAAATCGCGCTAGCCTTCCAGCTTCAGTTCCACATCGCGCTTGAGCACCAGGCGCATTAGCAGGTAATAGACCACGCCAACCGCCAGCCAGCTCAGCCCAAGCACTTTGGCCTGCACGTCCATTTCATAAATAACAAAGCCGATAATGCACAGACCTACCACCGGGAACAGCAGGTGTACCACCAGATTGCGTGATTTCTGGCGAATGATGTAATGGTTTATCACGGCGATATGCAGCACCAGGAAGCCCATCAGCGCGCCGAAGTTCACCAGACGGCTGAGGTTATCGATATCGCCATAGAACCGGAGGCCGGAAGCCAGCGAAATCAGCGCCACAAACAGGGTGCTGACGTAAGGCGTTTTCAGCCGCGGATGCACTTTCGCCAGCAGCTGCGGCAGCTGCTTATCGCGCGCCATCGCAAACAGAATGCGCGACACGGCGGCCTGCGCCACCAGCGCGTTGGCAATGCCCCAGGAGATCACCGTCGACCACATGGTGACATACTTCAGCCAGCCGCCGCCCGCCAGATTAGCGGTATCGTAGAAGGCAGTATCGAGGCTGCTGAACGTCATGCCCTGTGCCAGGTCGGCGGCAATCCAGGTCTGCAGGATAAACAGCGACCCCACCAGCATCAGCGCGCCCAGCGATGCCTTACCCACGGTATCCACCCCGCCTTTCGTTTCTTCCGAAAGCGTGGAGATCCCGTCGAAGCCGAGGAACGAGAGCACGGCGATGGAGACCGCGCCCATCACCAGCGGCAGGCTGAACTTATCGGCGTTATAGAGCGGGTCGAGGGTCAGATGGCCCGCCCCGGCGCCGGAGTAGAGCGCAATCAGCCCCAGCACGACGAACACCGACAGCACCACGATCTCCGCGATCAGTATCGTGTTATTGGCGCGTGCGGTAAAGGTAATGCCGCGCAGGTTAATCAGGCTGTTGATGGTAATAAAGCCGACAATCCACAGCCATCCCGGCACGCCCGGCAGCATGGGCGCTAACGCCGCCGCGCTGACGATATAGAGCAGCGACGGCACCAGAATATAGTCCAGCAGGATCAGCCATCCGGCAAAAAAGCCAACAATGGGATGAATACCGCGTTGGGCATATGCGTATACCGAACCAGAAACAGGGAAGGCGCGCGACATCGACCAGTAGCTCATGGCGGTAAAGAACATCGCCACCATACCGATGAGATAGGCCAGCGCCACCATGCCCTGCGCGCCGTCCCAGACGTAGCCAAAGACGCCAAACGGGGCGATGGGCACCATAAAAATCATGCCGTAGACCAGCAGGTCGCGGAACGTCAGCGCCCGGTGCAGCTCCTGCTTATAGCCAAATTGTTCAACGCTCATCCCTGTACTCCAGCGATGCTCAGGGAGAGCTGTTCAGCTACCGATTTAGGTAACGCATAGCGGCAGGTTTTTAGCGGGTCGACTACCTGACAGATTTGCAGGTCGCCGGCGATGCTCAGAATACTGATCGCTTCAGCCAGCGTCAGGGACGTATTGTCGGCGATAAAATGTGCCATATTGCGGGTAGCCATGGCGGCGGCATCATCAAGCGTCTGGGCTGAAGCGAGGGTAAACAGGGTCTCACTGTTTTCGAGCATCGGCAGCGGCAGCTTGCGGTTTTTGACCACCGTCAGCTCGACCAGTACTTCGCCGGGAATTTCCAGACCGCAAACCGAAACTTCACCATCGCCCATTGCGGCGTGTAAATCTCCCAATCCGAACAGCGCGCCGGGCACGTTGACTGGCAGCCACAGGGTGCTGCCGGCGGTAATCATTTTGCAGTCCATATTGCCGCCGTGGCTGTCCGGCGTGCCGCAGGAGATAGCTTCCCCGGCAGGCGCGACGCCAATTACGCCGACCATCGGATTGAGCGGCACGCGCACGTTGCCGGGCAGCACGGCATGGTCGTTTTCAATGGGCACGATAGTGACCTTCGGGGCATCAAGCTCGTCGCCAATCACCCCCAGCTGCGGCGCGGTGACCATCACCGCCTGTTGGCTGGTCAGGGAAATACGCTTGATGGTGACCTTGAGCGCGTCGCCCGGCTCGGCGCCCTCAATGTAGACCGGCCCCGTCGCCGGATTAACGCGTTGCCAGTCCAGCTCGTTAAATACGGCATCGGCGGAGGTGATTTGATCGGAGAAGCAGTCGCAGGTTTCAAACAGCACTTCACTGCCGCTGCTGACGGTAGCGACAGGAGCGTTATCTCGCGACATGGCGTAAACCACTCGGTCTTTGGTTATTTTCATGACATTCATCCCGGTTATATTGTTGCGTTTTTTTATATTTAGAATTTCCCGTATAGGGAATGAGTGAATGTATCGGGATTATTATGGGAAGGCAATCGGGGCAGCTTTATCAAAAATAAATGATATATATTTGCTGGTGAGTCATGCGGTTAGATATATTGGTGGGGTTTTCTTATATGCTGGTTATTTAGCAAAAAACTTTTTTGTTATATTGTCTTTGGTTTTCATTTGCTAATTTTTTACTGCTATAGGTTTATTCTCCAGCATATTACGCTGTTGGATGCGGCAGTAAGATTATTTATATATGGGATAATATGAGCGCATTGTAAGGTCTTAGGTGCCTGGAGAAGAGAAATCCCGGAGGCGGCGCTTGGCGCGCCTGTCCGGGCTACCGGCCCGCAGACGGCGGGGAACCGGTAGCCCCGGTCAGCGCAGCGCCGCCGGGGAATTTAGCTTAGGCCAGCTTACGTTTCTGCCCGGCGATCGCGCCGATTAACGCCCGCACCTGCTTCTGCTTGCGTGCCGACAGCTTATGCAGCTGGCGCAGAGACTCTACCAGTTCCGGCTCCGGCTGCTTCGCGGTAATCACGATACAGCCTTCCATTACTTTGATATCGATTTTGGCGCCGGTGGCAAAACCGGCAGCTTCCAGCCACTGGCCTTTCATGATAATCGCCGGGATACGCTGGCGATCTTCAAAGCGGCTCGCGTAACTGACGGTGCCTTTACGGTTATTTTCCGGGGAGACTTCTGGATCGGTGAATTCTGCAATAGAATGCGGGGTAGTCATGGTCTCTATTCCTTGTTAATAGGGATTGTGATTAGCGGGCTGGCCGTGTTGCCGCACGACCAGCTCGCGTTAAATAACACCTGTAAATCTAAACATATACTGAACTTACTTCAAACAGTAAATTTAATGAAACAATGAAATTCACTAATGGACTAATATCATGAAGGAAATTTTGGAACAATTTTTTAAATTTATTCAATACTGTATGGATAACGGTGTAATTGAAGCCGGGACTGCATTATTCATTGTCATGTGCATGATTGTATTTTGTTTATCTCTTTTAAAAATCGAATTCATTAGCAATATGATTGATACGATAAAAAATCGTCGAAAAAATGAACTCTTAAAAATACTAAGTAATAATTATACTTCTGCGGAGCAGAGACGTAGTGCAGAGATCGAGTTGAGTCGATTGCAAAACAAAGAGCTTTGCGGATTTGATGATGTATTAAGGCAATGCTATTGTGTCGATTTAGCAAGTAAATATCATAATTTGGTGACTATATCATTTTTCAAGAAGTTTCAATCTTCCATCGTGATATGCAATAGTTTTACGCCATCTATTAAGACTGGTGTATATTTGCGGATTGAATGGTTTCTTGGGGTTATATATTCTATTCACTTAATTTTGATTGCTGGTTTGTTTATCTTCCTTTCTGCTTTGGGAAACAAAGAATTGTCTTTTTGGAAACATGGCATTCTTTATCTTATGGCGATGGGCATATTATGGTTATGTGTCATTATTTCAAAGCAATTTCCCTCTCGATTGGATATCAGATTACTGGAAGAAATTAAGAGACAGGAAGCGCAATAAACCAGTTAAATGAATGAGGCTGTGAACGTTATCGCAGCCTTTTTAACTTAAGGTTACACCCCTTTCAGTAAATCAAACACCACGCGCGCAAAGCCTTTTGCTAGCGCTGGATTTGACAGATATTGCAACAGCATCTCCTGCTGCGCTTCGTTGCTATCCATTACTGCATCATCAATGGTTTTTGAGAAATCGCCGAGCATCGCCTGCTCGCGAGTGTTATTGGAGATGTACGTCATCATGGCTTAGTTTTCCGATAATTTATCGCGCACGGTTGAGGCATAATTAATCATGTCCTTGTCCGTGAGGTTATCAGTTATAAAGAGTTCGTTCAGGCGTGCAAGGATATGTGAAAGAAACACTTCTTTCTTATCCTTTGGCTTACCTTGCTGCACGCCATTATTGCCCGCAATGAGGCGCTGGAGTGGGGCATCTTTCGTGGCGAAGGTAAGGAGTTGCATTACATGCGCGCGTACATCTCGGCGAACTGGGGACGCATTTCCCGCCCGCAACCGAAGCAGGTGCGCCGGAATTAAACCGTATTGTTGCCGAAGGCGTTAGCCAGATTAAAACATTGCCGCCGTTTGAAGGTGGGCTGGCGATGTTTCTGATCGGCGCATATTTCCAGTTTTTCTTTGACGGAAATAAACACACCAGTCGCCATATGATGAACGGCTGGCTGATGCGTCATGGTTATAATCCGATCAGTATCCCCGCCGCGCGGGCGCTGGATTTCAACAGCAAAATGGTCCGTTTCTATCACAGCAAAGATGCGAATGAGATGATGGCGTTTCTGGCAGAGTGCTACACGCTATAGATCCGGCTCCATCGCTACCTTCACCGCCATTCCTAGCTGCACCATCACCTCTTTATGCTTCTCGATCGGCGGCAGGGCGCAGTTGATCCTTAAGCAGTTGCGATATTTCCCGGATGCTGAAAACAACGAGCCCGGCGCTACCTGGATCTTCAGCCGACATAGTTGCTTCGCGACGCAGACCATATCCACCTGCTCCGGCAGCTCGACCCACAGCATAAAGCCGCCTTTCGGGCGGGTAACGCAGATCCCGCAGGGGAAAAACTCCCGCAGCCAGCAGGTGTAAATTTCCATATTACGCTGATAGATCTGCCGCATCCGCCGCACATGGCGGTGGTAGTGGCCTTCGCGAATAAAATTACAGGCCGCCATTTGGGTGGAGGGAACGTTGGTACCGCTGGCGGCATATTTCATCTGCAGCAGACGATCGTAATAACGGCCGGGGGCAATCCAGCCGATGCGCAGCCCGGGAGCGATGGTTTTGGTAAACGAACTGCAGAGCATCACCCGGCCGTCGATATCCCAGGAATGGATCGTGCGCGGGCGCGGGTATTCGGTTGCCAGCTCGCCGTAGATATCATCCTCAAAGATAACGATATCGTGGCGCTGGGCGAGGCACAGCGCTGCCCGCTTGCGGGCATCCGGCATGATAAATCCCAGCGGGTTGTTGCAGTTAGGGACCAGGATTACCCCTTTGATCGGCCACTGCTCCAGCGCCAGTTCCAAAGCCTCGATGCTGATCCCGGTTTCCGGATCGGTGGGGATCTCGATAGTTTTTAGCCCTAATCCGCGCAGCATCTGCATGGTGCCGTAGTAGCAAGGGGATTCGACGGCGACGATATCGCCAGGTTGGCATACCGACAGCAGCGCCAGCGACAGCGCGCTGTGGCAGCCGCTGGTGAGCACCAGATCGTTGGCGGTGACCACCGATCCGCCGTCGAGCATCAGGCGGGCGATCTGTTCGCGCAGCTCGCGACGCCCGGCCAGCTCGTCGTAGTTCAGCACTTCGCTAAGGTTGTGCTGAATTGCCCGGCTCAGCTCGCGCCAGATAGGCTTCAGGCTCGGCTGGGTGACGTCCGGCGAGCCGCCGCCGAAGGGGATAATCGATTTATCGTGGCGGGCGTCGAGCATGGTCAGCACCTGATCCCACTGGGTGATCTCGACGGGACGCTGGACCGGACGCGACATCGGCGGCACCGGCGGCTGGGCTTTACGCGGGGCCACGAAATATCCGGAGCGCGGCTGCGGCACGATCAGCTGTTGCTGTTCCAGCGTCTGGTAGGCCTGCTGAACGGTGCTGATGCTGACGCCGTGTTCCTGGCTCAGGCTGCGTACCGAAGGCAGCTTTTCGCCGGGGCGATACAGCCCCTGTTCGATGCGTTCTGCCAGCAGGCTGGCCAGATGTTGATAGCGGGTCATGCTGTATCCTTGATCGTCGCCATACAGATCAATAAACCAGTACAGATTGGCGGTAAAAATGAGGTCTGCTGTACGTTTTAGCGAATCTGTATGTTAAAGAAAAGTATTTTGTGAATCTGTATTGTTTGGCCCCGGATCCGTGAAGATAAAGCCTCTGGCAAGGTGAGGAGGTAGAGGATGGAATTTCACGAGAATCGGGCAAAACAGCCGTTTATCGGCTTCGTATTTCTGGCGCGGGCGATCAAAAAATGGTGGCTTCGTGAACAAACACGCAGAACATTGCAGCGTATGAGCGATGAACAGCTGAAAGACGTCGGGCTGCGTCGGGATCAGATCAATTAAAAAATGCGATCTATCATCCGGTGCCTATCCATCACCCCGCTAAGCGTAAGCGCGGATGGTGGATTTCCCCGGAGGCGGCGCTTGACGCGCCTCGTCCGGGCTACCAGACCGCGCGAAGCTGTAGCCCCGGTAAGCGTGAGCGTGACCGGGGATTTCCCCCGGAGGCGGTGCCTGACGCGCCTTGTCCGGGCTACCAGACCGCGCAAAGCCGTAGCTCCGGTAAGCGTCAGCGCGACCGGGGATTTTCCCCGGAGGCGGCACCTGGCGCACCTTGTCCGGGCTACCAGACTGCGCAGAGCTGTAGCCCCGGGAGCGTAAGCGCGGATGGTGGATTTCCCCGGAGGCGGCGCTTGACGCGCCTTGTCCGGGCTACCAGACTGCGCAGAGCTGTAGCCCCGGGAGCGTGAGTGCGGATGGTGGATTTCCCCGGAGGCGGCACCTGGCACGCCTTGTCTGGGCTACCAGACTGCGCAGAGCTGTAGCCCCGGTAAGCGTCAGCGCGGATGGTGGATTTCCCCGGATGCGGCGCCTGACGCGCCTTGTCCGGGCTACCAGACCGCGCAAAGCCGTAGCCCCGGTAAGCGCTAGCGCGACCGGGGATGATACATTCATATAATTTATCAATTCATGCTTATCCACTTTTCGTTTCTTGATACTTACCATGATAAGTATTATTTTCCCCACAGCTAAGTGAGGAAAATGATATGACCGAAGACGACCTGTTTGCCCGCCGCCCGATGGGCATGCGCATGGCGATGGTGGTGCGCCAGTGGCGCGCGATTATTGATTCTGCCATTACCGACACCGGCCTGACCCAGTCAAGCTGGACGGTGCTGATGCAGCTGCATCAGCTGGGAGATAACGTCTCGGTCAGCGAGCTGGCGGAGGTGCAGGGCATTGAACTGCCGCCGCTGATGCGCACCCTTACGCAGCTGGAAAAGCAGGGTTATCTGCTGCGTTCTACATCGCCATATGACAAACGCATACGCCTGCTGACGTTGACGGCGGAAGGGCGTTCGAGGCTGGAAGAGCTGAACCGCGTGATTGAGAGCTATCAACAGAGCGTCACTGAAACCATCCCTGAAGCGCAGCTCGCCGCCTTTAGCGCCACGTTAAATCAAATCGCCTGCAACTTGCGGATAATCCGCGAAGAAGATAATAAGATCTAAAAAACTATGATGACCCCTGAACAGAAATTTGCCCGCTGGGTAAGGGTGAGTATTGCCGCCTTCCTTGCCATATTCGCCTGGTTTATCGTTGCCGATATCTGGATCCCGCTCACGCCGGACTCCACCGTGATGCGCGTGGTCACGCCGGTCTCGTCGCGCGTCTCCGGCTACGTCTCCCATGTCTACGTGCACAACAACAGCCAGGTGAAAAAGGGTGACCTGCTGTATGAGCTCGATCCCACGCCATTCATTAATAAAGTTGAAGCGGCGCAAATCGCCCTTGAACAGGCGAAGCTGAGCAACCAGCAGCTGGACGCGCAGATCGCCTCTGCCCGCGCCAACCTGCGCACCGCCCAGTACACCGCGCGCAACGATAAGGTGACCTTCGATCGCTACCAGCGCCTGAGCACCATGCAAAACGTCTCTCAGTCGGATCTGGATAAAGTGCGTACCACCTGGCAGACCAGCGAGCAGTCGGTCAGCGCGCTCAACGCCAGTATCCAGAATCTGCTGATCCAGCGCGGCGAGCGCGACGATGGGCGCAACGTCACGCTGCAAAAATACCGCAACGCGCTGGAGGAAGCGCAGCTTAATCTCGGCTGGACGAAGGTCCGCGCGGAGACTGACGGCATGGTAAGTAACCTGCAGCTTAACCCCGGACTGTACGCTACCGCCGCCACACCGCTGCTGGCGCTGGTCAGCAACCAGACCGATATTGTCGCCGACTTCCGCGAGAAGAGCCTGCGCCACACCGGCGTCAATACCGATGCCGCGGTGGTGTTTGATGCGCTGCCGGGCAAAGTATATCGGGCGCACGTCACCAGCAGCGATGCCGGTATTCTTGCCGGACAGGAAGAAGTTAACGGCCAGCTGTCGCAGCCGGAACAGTCCACCCGCTGGGTGCGCGACGCGCAGCGCATGCGTATTCACGTCGCCCTGGACGAGCCGCTGGATAAGCCGCTGCCGACCGGCGCGCGCGCCACGGTGCAGCTCTACAATAGCGATGGCCCGTTCGCCCGCACCTTCGCCGGGGCGCAGATTCATCTGGTGAGCTTCCTGCACTATGTCTATTAATACCCTGGCTCGGGTCTTCACCCCGCACGGCAACATCGTCTACACGGCGAACGATTTTCGTCAGACGCTGCGTATCGCCGTGGCCGGCACTATCGCACTGAGCATTTCAACCTTCTACGACGTACAGTACGGCGTTTTCTTCGTGGTATATCCGCTGATGCTGCTGTCGCTGGTGCCGGTATTTAACCGCCATGTGGCGCGGCAGTTTGTGTTCAGCGCGGCGGTAAACTGCGTCGAAATGGTATTGATCGTCGGCTATCTTTCACAGTGGCCGGTCATTATGACGCTGGTGGTGTTTGGTCTGTACGTGATGCGCTTTCGCTTTATGAGCCAGGGGCCGTTGTTTCTGCTGGGTTCGATGGGCGTGGTATGTCAAAGCACGATGCTCAACTTTATGAGCTATCCCACCAGCAACTGGCACACGCTGATGTTCTCCAATATGGAGGCCTGCGTGATGGCGGTGGCGCTGAGCGCGCTGCTCAACTACTTCATCCCGGATGTCGAACCGCGCAAGCCGCCGCCGCGCATTGAAAAAGATGCCGCCCGTATTCGCCACGAATATCTGCTTTCCGGCAGCGTGGCGACGATGATCTTTGTGATCTTCCAGGTCTGCGATCTGAGCGACTCGCTGTCGGCGCTGATGGCGGGCATTTTAATCCTGTTCCCGATGCACTATCGCGGCGCGGTGCTCAGTTCGATCTGGCGCGTGGTGGGGGTGGTGCTGGCCTGCCTTTATATTCTGGTGGTGCAGCTGATTATCTACGACTTCAGCAACCATATGCTGCTGATGATGCAGCTGATTGGCCTCGGCCTGGCGTTTAGCGCTCGCCTGCACGTGATGGAGAAAGTGGGCGCCGGCGTTGGTTTCGCCAGCATCACCACCATCGGCATCATGTTCGGCCAGAACCTGCATCCGGATCAGGACCTGGTGTTCAGCGATCTGTACCGCATTACCTCGGTGACCGTGGCGCTGATCGTCACGCTGACCATGGTCTTCCTGGTGCATCGGCTGCTGAACTGCTTTGCGCCAACCCGGTTTGTGGTGACCGAATAAGCTCAGGCCGCCAGCGCCCGCTGCGCGTCGCGAAAAGCGTTGTGCAGCAGCCGCCACATATGATGCGCCGCCGGAGAAAAACGACGGTCGGAGTTGCGTAACAGATGGCACTGGGCGCTGCTGGAGATAGGATGATCGATAGGAACCGCCCGCAGAATGCCGTGGGCGATCGCTTCCCGGGCGGCGTATGCGGTCATAAAAGAGATCCCCAATCCTGCCTGGCTCAGGCTCATGGCGGTCGAAAAGAGGTTGCAGCGATAGGCCGGGTGAAATTGCCGTCCTGCGGTTTTGAACATAGCGTTCATATGGCGCTGCAGGCCATAGCTTTCAGTGAGCGCGATCAGGCGGTATTGCGTGAGTTCATCGATAGTGACGGCGGGCCGGGTAGCAATAGGGTGATGCGGAGAGACCACCGCGCAGATGGGACCCCACTGGAAGCTGTGGCGTTTAAGCTCCGGGTTGCCGATGGGGCCGAAAGCGACCGCCATATCCGCTTCGCCGTTGGCGATGTCGTTGAGCATCTCCTGCATGCTGCCGACAATAATATCCACGAACACGTTTGGCCAGGATTGAGAAAATGTACTCATCACCGATTCAATAAAGGTGGTGACCAGCCCGCCGCCAATCCTCACCGAGATGGTCCCGCCGCGCATGTGGCGTAAATCTTTCAGATGGCTTTCCAGTTTTTCCCGCCGCTGGCGGCTTTCGTAGTAATCCTCTGCCAGCAGGCGCCCTGCTTCAGTAAGCACCACGTTTCTTCCCTGCCTTTCAAGCAGAGGCAGCTCCAGCGCCCGTTCCAGCTGTGCTATCTGGCGGCTGATAGCTGACGGATTGATCCCCAGAATATCGGCGGCCCGGCGAATGCCTCCCTGAATCCCGACTTCATACAGATAGCTCATAGGCCTCTCATGCAACATCGTTTTTCACTCCTTTGTTGACCTGTGGTCAACAATAACACCCTTTCACAGGTATTTATCATCCCGACGAGTTATAGATAATCGTAATTCGGACAAAAACTGGAATAGGGGATAATTTTCATCGGGCATTTTCGGCACGCTATTAAGGCCGAAAGACTCAGACAGTCAAAGAATAAGAATTTGTGATGATGCTGATAAAGTGAATACGGGAGAGGTATACCAATGAGCCTGCGGGTAAGAATTATTTCTCGGAAAAAGCTTATCAGTAAAAAATAATAAGATCGAATAACAATAAATTGACAAAATCTCAAATTGCAAACAATCGCACTAACATTTCATGATGTGAGGACAGGGTATGAGTGAAAATAAAACGTTGGAATGTTCCTCCGACGAAACGGCAAATGAGTGGAAAGTCGGGCCCGGGGCCTGGATTTCACTGGTCATCGTATTATTAGTTTTCTCCGGGTTACTGTTTAAGGTGGAAGGCATGGCCTGGCTGGGGGCGTTTGACTTCACCACGCTCGGCGGCGCCTTCGGCACCATGAAAACGCCGGAAACCAACACCTTTATTGGCAGCGGCGGCATCAGCGCCAAGGCTGGTTTCCTGTTTGCTCTGTCGCTGGTGCCAACGGTGATGCTGGCGCTGGGCCTGCTGGAAATCTTCACCCACTATGGCGCGATTCGCGCGGCGCATAAGCTGCTGACGCCGCTGTTACGGCCGCTGCTTGGGATCCCGGGCTATACCGGCCTGGCGTTAATTACTGATTTACAGAGTACCGATGCCGGTGCGGCGCTGACGAAAGAGCTGTATGACAGCAACAGAATAAACCGTAAGGACCTGGTCATTATGGGGGCATGGCAATATTCTGGCGCCGGTCTGATTAATAACTATTTCTCGATTGGTTCGGCGCTTTTCGCTTCGCTGACTATTCCTATTATTATCCCGCTGCTTTTAATGTTTGCGCTGAAATTTGTCGGTGCGGCAATCACGCGTCTGGTTCTCAATACTGCTTATAAAGGAGATTTTGAAAATGAATAATTCGGCAAAAGTCTCTAGTAACCCGTTCGATATTTTTGTTATTGGTGCACGTAAAGGATTTAATATTGCCATCAACAACCTGATGCCGAATGTATTAATGGCCTACGTGATCGCCGAAATGCTTAATTTACTCGGCGTCATGCAGATTATCGGACACGTTTGTGCGCCGCTGATGGGGCTTTTTGGTCTGCCGGGTGAAGCGATTACCGTATTGCTGACCTCCTGGCTTTCCGCTTCTGCGGGAACCGGCGTGGCGGTGAGCCTGTTGAGCAAAGGTACGCTCAACGTGGCGGATATCACTATTCTTATCCCGGCGATTTTCCTGATGGGTTCGCAGCTTCAGTATATGGGGCGGCTGCTCGGCGTGGCGGATGTCCCGAAAAAATATTGGCCGCTGCTGATGGCGGTGAGCATTATCAATGCCGTCATCGCCATGCTAATCATGCGCGTGATTGCTTAAGAAAAGGCAAGGAGTAAGACGTGTCGCGAACTTTAGAGCATTTCAATTATCTGCATCAAATCCCTGAACTGGGCTTTGAGGAGTACAAAACGTCGGCATATATAGGCGATGCATTAGAAGCCGCGGGGTTTCAGGTGCAGCGCAACGTCGGCGGCACCACCGGCATTGTGGCGCTGCTGGATAGCGGCAGGCCGGGGCCGGTCGTGGCGCTGCGGGCAGATATGGATGCGCTGGGCCATATTATCGATGGTCGTTTAGAAGCTCGCCATACCTGCGGCCATGACGGTCACTCTTCGGTGGTGTTGACCGCCGCGGAAGAGATCCTCGCCGAAGGGCTGGTAAAGCGCGGGAAGCTGAAAATACTCTTTCAGCCCGCCGAGGAGCTGGGCACGGGAGCGATAGCGCTGACTGAAGCGGGCGTACTGGACGACGTGGATATGCTGTTCGGTTTCCATCTCAGGCCGCTGGAAGAGTGTCCGAAAGGGAAAGCGGTACCGGCAATGTACTACTCCGCCTCCGCGACGGTGATGGTTGATTTCCACGGCAAAGCCGCCCACGCCGCGCGCCCTCATCTGGGCATTAACGCGCTGGACGCTGCCTCGCACGCGGTACAGGCGGTGAACGGGATTCATCTGGCGCCTTCGCTGACCTGGAGCGCAAAAGCGACGCGCTTTCTTTGCGATGCGGGGGTCACCAACTCGGTGCCGGCGAAAGCGCACGTGTGTTGGGATCTGCGCAGCGCGGAAAACGACGGCATGGCGATGCTGAAAGAGCGCGTGGTGCGGGCGATAGAGAGCAGCGCGGTGGCTTACGGCGCCACCGTTAATATCCAGATCGTCAAAGAGATGCCCGCCGCTATTATTGATGAACAGGCTACGGCCATCGTCAGCCAGGCGATTCGCGAGGTCTTTGGCGATGCCGGATTAACCGACGCGAAAAGCACGCCGGGCAGTGAAGACTTTTTCCACTACCTGCGCCTGCGTCCAGAGGTTAAAGGTGGATTCTGGGGGCTGGGCTGCGACCTGCTGCCGGGGCTGCACCATCCGGAGATGCATTTCGACCGCGCCGCGCTGGCGGATGGCGTGCGGGTGTTTAAATCCTGCGTGCGCCAGCTGCTGGGGTGAGGGGCTAAACCCGGATATTGCGCTCGCTTCATGCCGGGTGGCGGCTGGCGCCTTACCCGGCCTGCCAAAATATGATTGGCGCTTGGGTTACGCCTGCTGTGGAAACTGAGCCAGCAGCTGGTAGTTATCCCCGGTGACGCGAAACAGGGCTTCCGTTGCACCGGGGATAACCCACCGTTGTTCCTCTCCCTCTTCACAGCTGAGATAAATGCACAGCCCGCAGCCGCCGCGCAGCTGGCGCGGAATGTCCTTCACCCGGAAAGTCATTCCCGCCGCCTGCAGGGCTTTGCGCATTCGCACCACGCCCACCGTTGAGTGAAACAAAAACAGATATTCCGTCACCGGCGGCTCCTCTGACGTAGGCCAATTAGCGCGGCGCCGATCGCTCCGGCAAACTGCGCGTCGGGATGCGTCTGCACCGCCATTCCCACGTGCCCCTCCAGCATCCGCGCGAAGGCCGCGCAGTGGCTGACGCCGCCGGTGAACAGAAGCGGCCCCTGCGCCGACAGGCGGCCAATAAAATTGGCGCTGCGTCGGGCCATGGCGTTGATGACGCCGGCGAGGATCGCCTCCGGCGGCACTCCGGCCGAACGCAGGCTGATGACCTCGGATTCGGCGAACACCGTGCACATACTGGTAATCGCATGCGGTTCAACGCCCTCGGTAATGCTATCGAGCTGCTCGACGCTGGCCCCCAGCGTGCGCGATATCACCTCCAGAAAGCGCCCGGTGCCCGCAGCGCATTTATCGTTCATCAGAAAATCGGTGAGGTTACCCTCTTCGTCCAGCTGGATAACCTTGCTGTCCTGGCCACCGATATCAATGACCGTGCGGGTCTGCGGGGCCAGCAGGCGCGCGCCGAGTCCGTGGCAGGAGATCTCGGTGACCTGCTTATCGGCGAAATCCACCAGCTGGCGGCCATAGCCGGTTAAGGTTAAAAACGGGCGCTCGTTCAGGCCAGCGCTGAGCGTTTCCCACGCCTCAACGATGGCGTCGGCGGGGCGAAACGGCGTCGGGCTGAGAAAACGGCGCAGGATCACGCCGTCTGCGAGCAGGATGCCTTTGGTGGCGGTAGAGCCGGAATCAATCCCTACGGTAACAGTCACGCGCGCTCCCTACAGCATTTCAATAAAGGCCGCCACGCGGGTGCTGAGCTGGCCGATATCCGCCGTTGAATAGTCGGTTTCAATGGCGATATAGGGGATGTCGTGCTGCTGACGCACGTGGCGTTTAATCGCCAGCGACTCCACCGCGTAGGTATGGCAGGCCTGCAGAATAACGTCCACGACGCCGTCGGCCTGGTACTCTTCTACCATTTGGCTGAGCAGGGTTAAGCGCTGGTCGTTCGGCGAGATGCAGGAACAGCCGATAGCGAGGTATTTGTCGGTCAGGGCGTCGTAAACGTCGCCGGTTTCCCCGACGCAGCGCTCGGTAGCTTTGGCTCCGGTACAGTTTTCAAAGCCAACCACCCAGCCGCCGTTATCCTCAATGGCTTTCACCACTTTTTCCGCCGCGCCGCCAATCGGGCAGCCGGTGATGAGAATTCGCGGCCGCGCGTCCAGCCGTTTGCCCTCCTGCCACTGTTGGCGAACCCGCTCGGCCATGCCGTTGAGCTCATCAATCAGCGCCTCTTTGTCGAAGCGGAAGGTCGCACCGTAGACCACTTTTAAGATATCGCTGCCGCTAAGCGCAGGCGGGTTGAGCTGCCCGACGCGATAAAAGTTCGCCAGCGCCCGACGTTCGCGGTTCTTCAGGATAATCGCCTCGCGCAGGGCGGCTTCGCTGATCGGCGTGCCAAAGCGATCTTCTATCGCCTTCTGCAGGCGCAGGATTTCGGCTTTCCACAGCGCCCGTGAGGCATCATCACCGGCGCTGTTTGGCAGCTGCATCACGTGTACGGCTTTGAATTCGGCCATGTACTCGTACATTTTCTTTTTACCGTCGCAGGTGGTTTCGCCTACCACGAGATCGGAAAAATAGAAGTAGGGGCATTTGTCGGTTTTGCCAAAGCCGTAGCTGCTTTTGATCAGCGGGCAGAGATTGCGCGGCAGGTCCTTTTCCGCCTCTTCAATGGTTTCGTCGGAGGTTGAGCACAGCGACACCACAACCGCGCCTGCGGCCATGGCGATCTCCTGTGGCATAAAGGTGCAATAGGTGCCGATCAGCGGAATGTTTTGCTCTTTGAGTTCCATTACCGTGAGAAAGCCCTGCTGACGGGCTTCAGAGAACTGGTCAAAAATGGCGGGTAGATCGGTGATAAGCGACATGGTTTTCCTTCCCCGTACACGGGAGATGATGAAAGAACGCGCATTATAACCCTATTAATAGTATGTATTTGTTGATCGCCCACGCATGTCGGACTCTCGAACGGAAGTTGCTAAAAGACTTTTTTCAGATCCATCTCTTCCTGAATCCGGTCGCTCCAGGCAAGCTGAGTGGCGATTGCCGTATCAATTCCGGCGTTATAAAACATCGGACCCAGCTCTTTAGCGATAAAGTCGACGAAGAATTCAGCGTCAAATTGCTCCAGCTCCAGTTCAAAATTCTCTTCACAGTATTTACATAGCTTCTCGCGTAGCAGATCGCGCTCGGCGGATGATAAGGTGATTTCAGTCATTTTTTCTCCTGATAACTGGGCTGTGAAAGCAATGATATTATTTGTCGTGATAGAGATATCATCTGATATATCAAACGTCTACCAGACGTAAATATCCCCTTCATACTTCAAGTGGCATGTGCGTTGGTTTTGTTACTCGGCCTGTGGCCTCGCCCCTTGCGGGGCCAGCGCAAGCGCTGTTCAAAACGATTAACCTTTTTGTCCTGCAACCCGGATTATTTTAGGGATAAATGGATAAATCCCTGCAAAACAATCGACTCAGTTCGGTATCCAGCTATCCCATGCTGGTAATGTCCCGAGCTCATCGACCAGGAAATCGATAAAGGAGCGAACTTTTGGATTGCTGTATTTGCTGGGGAAATAGAGTGCATACAGGGCGTGCGTTTCGCACGTAATGGTGCCATTGAGCAGCAGCGGCGTGATCTCCTCTTTTTGAATATGCCCGCCAATCAAATAAGTTGGCAGGTATGCGACCCCTTGTCCCTCTAAGACTGACTTTAGTAGCACCAGGCTACTATTAGCTTGAATCGGCATGTGAAGTTTCAATTGATGCAAGCGATCCTGATCGTCAGCTATTTTCAGTACTGGCGTGAGGCCTGGATAAACCAGACAGTCATGGCCTGCCAAATCAATCCGGCGTTGGGGGATCCCTTTTTTAGCAAGGTAATCAGGCGAAGCGCAGTATGCCCAGCGGATCGGTACCAGCTTGCGCATGGCATAGTTTTGCGGTGGCGCAGTAGAGATGCGCAGGGCGATATCAAAATCAGTTTCATTCAGATTGATGAAATTATCATTCAGGTCGATATAAAGATTCACATCCGGGAATTTCAGGCGGTATTTGCCTACCAGATTGATCAGGTGGGAATAACCGAAAGCAATTGAACAGGTTACACGTAATTCACCCTGAGGATTTTGGTCATAGCTTGAGGTCGTATTGAGTGTTTCATCAAATTCCTTCAGTAATTTATTAGCACGGTTAAAAAAATATTGTCCTGCATCGGTCAGGGTAATACTGCGAGTGGTGCGTTTAATTAAGGTGGTGCCCAGTGAATTTTCCATTGCGGCCAGGCTTTTACTGACTGCAGAGGGCGACACGTTGAGCTGCGCTGCGGCTTCAGATAATCCTCCACAATCTACGATTTTGATAAAAAATTCTAAATTCTTTAGCGATATCTGCATGCTCATTGTTGCCTTTTATTCACAAGTGATTTGCTAAAACGGTACGAATAGGCCATTACATTGGCGATTTAAACATGTAATTATTGATTAATAGGAAATAAAGAGTTTTTAAAGTGAATAAATGACAACTTAAGTGAGTTGCATCACAAAATGACGGGAGGCGAGAAAATTAATCATCAAATTGTGAATTAAATCTCATTTAATACAATTTAAATTAAAAGGTGCCGGTTATGTGGACACGACTTGAACCCTACAAATCTTCTATTATTCTTTTATCCGCTCTGGTAGCTGGTGGGCTGTTAGGTATTTACGCTCCGTCAGTGGCAAGTAAATTGCAGCCAGTCGGTCAGATATTTCTAAACCTGTTATTTATGATTATTGTTCCGCTGGTGGGTATCAGCGTGATGTCGTCTATTGCCAGTATGACCGACCTGAGAAGGCTGGGGCGCATTATGGCAATTATCTTTATTGTTTCTATCGCGATGGCGTTTATTCCTGCCGCCGGGATTGTCGCGCTTGCACTTTGGTACAACCCAGCGCAGGGCGTCACTATCGATCTCTCTCAGTCAGTACAGGCAGGGAGCGGAAAGATGGACTTTGTCAGCATGATTACGACTAGCGATTTTATCGGGCTGTTCTCTAAGTCCAATATTCTTGCGCTGATCGTGATGGCGATTATCGCCGGTATTGCCATTGGGCAATCGGAGCAGGCGGGTAAACGTATCGCGTCGCTGTTGGAAGATACCAACACCGTCATTATGAAGATTGTTTCCATCATCATGAAGGTCGCTCCGGTGGGGCTCGGCTGTTATTTCGCGGCGACCATGGCTAGCCAGGATTCCGCGCTGTTGTTGACCTTTGCCCACGCAATCGGCCTGTTTATGGCGGCGACGCTGGTCTACTACATCTTTGGCTCGATTTTTTATTCGTACATTGGCGGCGGTATTCCGGCGGTGAAGGCTTTCTGGCGTAACGCCATCGAACCATCGGCTACCGCACTGGGAACCTGCTCCTCCTTAGGAACCTTACCCGTCACGCTACGCGCCGGTAAAGCGATGGGGATTAACCCGGAAATCGTGGACGTCTCTATTCCGCTGCTGGTCAACCTGAATAAAGGCGGCGTGGCGATGATCGCGGCGTTGAAAATTGTCTTTATTTACTCGGTGCTGGGAATGGATTTCACCGCCGAGACGTTCTTCCTGACGATGTTGATCGCCGTACTTTCCGCCATCATCGTCGGCGGCGTACCGGGCGGCGCATTTCTCGGGGAGATCTTTATTGTCACTACGCTGGGGCTGCCAATGGAAGCCATCCCAATGCTGGTGGTACTGGGGGCGATAACGGACGCTCCGGCAACGCTTATCAACGTAATCCACGATTTGAACGCGGCGCAGATAGTAGAGCGGTTTGCCGGAAAAAAGCCGGTGAGCGCTGAGGCGAGCTCAACGGTCGCGGCGGTGTAGGTTTTCAACACGGATTAAGCATGAAACAGGAGATATTATGAACGATTCTATCAAACTCGAAACGCAACTGGTCGTCGCTGGACGTGATAAACGCTACACCCAGGGGGCGGTAAACCCGGTCATTCAGCGTGCTTCTTCGCTGGTATTTGATACCGTGAAGGACAAAAAATTTGCCACTGCTAATCGTGCGAATGGCGAACTGTTTTACGGTCGCCGCGGGACGTATACCCACTTTGCGTTTCAGAAGGCGATGAGTGAGTTAGAAGGCGGGGCGGGCTGTGCGCTTTATCCTTGCGGTGCTGCTGCGGTGACTAACGCGATTCTGGCATTCGTCGAGAGCGGCGATCATATCCTGATGACGGGAGCAGCCTATGAGCCGACTCAGGATTTTTGCAATAAGATCCTGAGTAAATTCAATGTTGAAACCACGTATTACGATCCGATGATTGGCGCGGGTATCGTGGACCTTTTGCGCCCCGAAACCCGAGTGGTGTTTCTTGAATCTCCCAGTTCCATCACTATGGAAGTACAGGATGTTCCAGGGATGGTGAAAGCGCTCCGCGCGGTAAACCCCGAAATTATTATCATGATCGATAATACCTGGGCGGCGGGCGTGCTGTTTAAGGCTCTGGATTATGGCGTCGACATTTCCATACAGGCTGGAACAAAGTACACCATTGGCCACTCCGATGGGATGCTGGGCACCGCAGTCTCCAATGCTCGCTGCTGGGATCGTCTGCGTGAGAACTCATACCTGATGGGGCAAACTTTGGACGCCGATACCGCCTACAACGGTAGCCGCGGATTGCGTACGCTGGCCGTTCGCCTCAAACAGCACCAGGAGAGCAGTATTTATATTGCGCGCTGGCTGTCGGCAAGACCGGAAGTCGCGCGAGTCAACCATCCGGCGTTACCGGAATGTCCAGGCCATGAATATTTTCAACGTGATTTTGCCGGAAGCTCTGGTCTGTTTTCTTTTGTGCTAAAAAACAGATTAACCGACGAGCAGATGGCGAATTTCCTCGATAATTTCTCTCTGTTTCATATGGCCTATTCCTGGGGCGGGTTTGAGTCATTAATTTTGGCAAACCAGCCGGAGGAACTGAACAGCATTCGTCCGGCGGGGGATGTTGACTTCAACGGGACGCTGGTGAGGGTGCATATCGGGCTGGAGGATGTGGAGGATTTGATTGCCGATCTGGAGGCCGGATTTACCCGTATTGCTTAATAAAAAAGGCCCCACGGCGCTGTGGGGCGGTAGTTTATTTCTCGGTCGCCAGTGACGAAGGTTCGTGCTGGCGCATCCGGCTTAACAACCCCGCCAGACAGCATGCGGCCGCGATCCCCGCGGCTACCGCCAGCAGATGGAACGGCAGTCTGCCGCCGCTAAACCACAGCCAGCGCGCCAGCTCGATAGAGAGCGCGCTGACGCTGAGGAGTACGATGTTCAGAGAGGCGGAAACGGTACCTTTAGGTAACTCGTTAGAAAATAGCGTAAAACGGAACAGCGTCGGGAAAATAAGCCCAATGCCGAAGGCATAGAAACAGGTACCAAGTACCGACCATAGCCAGACGTGTGGCCACAGTAAATTACCAAGGATCAGGAGCGCCAGCCCGGTCATCTGGATAGGCACCGCGCGCCAGATAAAGCGCGGACGCGTCGGGTCTTTTACCCAGCGCGCTACCGACAGATTGGCAACGATCACCGCACTGAAAACCGGTACCTGGGTCCAGGCGAACTCTGTGGTCGTCATCCCGCCATCGTCAATCAGGATAACCGGCGAGACCGCCACCCAGCTCATCAGAGGGATATAGCTGAGTGAGAGGGTTGCGGCACCGAACAGAAAAATACGGTTGCGGAACACATCGCGGAAATCGCGCAGTACGCCGATGGCGCTAAAGGGAACGTCGCCGCGCCGGACGGTTTCCGGCATGTTAAGCAGCAGCCCCATCCAGGCGATAAACCCCATCGCCGCAATAATTCCGAACAGCACCTTCCAGTGGACGAAGTGCATTAACGCCGCGCCGGAAAGCGGACCAATAATCGGCGCAATCAGCACGATCGAGGTAATAATCGCCATCAGCTTAATGGCCTTTGTCTGGCCGAATGCTTCCTGTACGGTGACGTAGCCAACCGTGGCGATGAAACAGATGCTGGTACCCTGAATAAAGCGCGCCGCGAGGAATTGCTCCATCGAGGTCGTGAACATGGTCGCTAAGCAGGCAAGGGTAAAAATCAGCGCGCCGGTCAGCAAAACCGGACGGCGGCCAATACGATCGGAGAGCGGGCCAAGCAGCCACTGGAGCGCCATGCCGCCGGCCATATACAGGCTGACCGACGCGGGAGCCAGCGCCACGTCGGCGTCAAAATCGCGCACCACGTGGATAATGCCCGGCTGGATAAGGTCGGTAGTCAGATAGGCGGCAAAGTCATACAGGATCAGCGCTGCCGGAAAGAACAGCGTGGCGGAATGGCGGGCAAAAAAGCGGGTCATCCATTGCAACATCGGTGGGCTCCTTGTTGAGTCTCTACGCAATGACGATCGGTAGCTATCCTGAGTTTTGCGTTATAAACAGCTTCAGCACTTCACACTGCAATAAATTCAGGGTCAACATATATATCCATTCATTTTTGATGGTTAATTTTATTTGTTTTGAAAATCAATTAAAAACAGTTATTTAAATTATATATGTAAATTCAGCAGCGACGGAATTTGTGAAAACAGCCACAGCACCAGGCCGATAGTACCGCCAACCAGCGTACCGTTGATGCGGATAAACTGCAGGTCTTTGCCGATGTTCAGTTCGATTTGCCGCGACATATCGCGCGAGTCCCAGCTTTTAACCGTGTCGCTGATATGGCGGGTAAGGAAGGCGGCAAACTCCGGTGCCACCCGATGCGCCGCTTGTTCAAGGTGCTCGTTCAGCGACTCGCGCAGCGCCTCATCATGGAGCAGCGTTTCGCCAAACCACTGCCCGGCTTCGGCAATGCGCTGCTTAATGCGTGAATCTTCGTTATTGACGTCGTTTTTGATCCAGCCGCGCAGGTCGGCCCACACCTCGCCAAGATAGCGGTTAAAGGTTTCATCATTCTTCAGGTACGCTTTGATATTATCCGCTTTTTCCGCCATCTGCGGATCGGATTTAAGGCTATCGATCAGCTTCATCGCCGCGCGATCGAAAGCCTGACGGATCTGATGGGCCCGATCCTGGCTGACTTCGTCGAGCAGCGTATTGACAGCATCGGTGACCATTTCTGCGCTGTGTTCGCCGAGCCATTCGGTAGGAAGCAGCTTAGCTTTGAGCGGGTGCTCGGTCTCCAGCCAGTGCACGATGCCGCGGGCAATAAATGCCCGCGAGCTGTCGCGCTGTAGCAGGGCGATCAGCTGGCTAATCAGCGAATCCAGCAGCTTCTGGTGACGGTTATCGCGAGTCAGCCCCTCCAGCATCATGGCGCTGGTCTGAGTTAAATCGGCCTTATCAATTGCTTTGTGTACCGCCCGGCGCAGCAGGCGCTGGATCCGCGCATCGTCGGTCAGCTCCAGAAAACCGCTCATCACCTTCAGCAGATGCTGGCCGACGCGACGGGCATTGTCCGGCTGGCTGAACCAGTTGCCAAGCATCAGCGCCGGTTCATAGCGGCGGATCAGCGCCACCAGCGACGGCGTATCAAGAAATTTCTCCTGGACGAAATAGCCAAGATTGTCGGCGATCCGGTCCTTATTACGCGGAATAATCGCCGTATGCTGCGAAACAAACGGCAGCGGAATGCGGCGGAACAGCGCTACCACCGCGAACCAGTCCGCCAGCGCGCCGACCATCGCCGCTTCGGAGATAGCCTTCAGCGCACCGACCCAGGGCGTTGGCGGCAGCAAGAGGGTAGTGATAAAAATAGCGACTGCAATTAGCAGCAGCGAGAGCGCCAGCAGTTTGGCGCGTTTCAGTTCAGCGAGTTTTTCCATATGCTTAAGCATATAGCCTGACGGCGAACTCGTGCAAAAACTGCCACACAATCCAGCCGCCAAAAGCCATCAACACCCCACCTGCCACCCGCTCCACTCGCCAGACGACGGCGGAAAGACGGCGCTGCACCGACGGTAACGCAATCAGCGATACCAATAACAAATCCCATATCAGCACCACGCTGGTCATCCAGACTCCGCTGACGGCCTGCTGTACCAGGGTGACGTTCGGCCCCAGCAGGGAGGTCATCAGCGCGAGATAGAACAGCGCATTTTTCGGATTCAGCAGCGAAGAGCCCAGACCCAGCAAAAGCTGTTTTATCAGCGACGGGCGTGAAGCCGAAGCGCTGCGCAGCTCCAGCGTGGCCGGACGGCTTCTGAGCAGCAGGCTGCCTATCCACAACAAATATGCAGCGCCCAGCAGTTCAATAATCGTAAACAGTAGCGGCGCGTGGCGCAGGATCCCCCAGCCGATAATCGCCAGTATGATATACAGGCCGTTGCCTGCGGCGATACCGATGCACAGCCCGACGCTGCCGCGCAGGCGGTAGCGGATGGCGTAGCCTACCAGCAGGAAAAAATCCGGCCCGGGGCTCAGCAGGGCGACAAAATGGGAGAGCGCCAGCGCGGGGAAGGCGGAGGGAAAGAGCGTAGTGAGTATGTTCATAGCAACCTCAGTAATAACCTGAAGTCACCCTACGCCAGCGTATGCGCTAATTATTGTCTGATATTGATCGGCTCTGAGCATACTGGCGCGGCGTGGCGGCGGTATAGCTGACAAAGGTCTTATGAAAGTGGCTCTGATCGGCAAACCCGGCCTGGTATCCTACGTCGGCAATATTATCCCCGGCGCGCAGGCGCGTTTTAGCGAACTCAATACGTGCGATATTGATAAAACTGGCGGGCGTCAGGCCCGTATCCTGCTTGAAGAGGCGAATCAGCGTCTCTTTACGCAGGGCAAACTCGTCGGCGAGGCTATCCAGCGTTGGCGGTTCTTGTAGATTAGTGGCCAGGCGGCTGAACAGACGATAACTGGTTGTGCTTAGCGCCTGAGGCGCGAGCGGGCTCAGGGGCAAATTATTCAGCAATCGGGCGACGCTTGCGGGTAACGCAGCGGTATTCTGCTGGCTCATCAATTCGACAATGTGCTGATAGTGGGCGAATAACCCGGCATCGCGTAATACCAGCTGCGATGCCGTTATCTGCAGCTGAGAGGGGGCGTCGATCAGCTGCTGCCGACACCAGTTGAGATCGAGATAGAGCATATGGTAGCTGCGCGGCTGGCCGTCGCGCGGATTACAGCTATGAGGCGCCTGCGCCGGGATAATGATCAGATCGCCGGGGCGCAGCAGATACTCTTGCCCGTTGCAGATGCAGCGCGTTTCCCCTTCGATAATCGCCCCCACGGAGAGCTGCGGATGGCGGTGACGTTTATAGGCCTGGCGGCTGCGCCAGGTGCTGCGCAGCTCCAGCCAGGGCAACTGTTCGTCGCGCCAGAAGGTTTGCAGAATATCGCGCGTATGGCTCACGGCAGGCTCCTTAACTGAGGGAAGAGATATTTATAACATGCCAGCAGGCTACGGGAGAACTGCGAGGCGCGTCCGACAAAAATGTCCTGCTTGCAGCTGAGGGAAGATATCTTTGGTGGCGGCTCGTAAAAGGCGACAGCAGGGCGTGTCGTGGTAAAAAACGCGCAGTAGAGTGGCGGCACGATTTCTTAGCCGGGCGGACAACCATGGAAAAGGGTACCACGTCGACGCCGCATGATGCGGTCTTCAAACAGTTTTTACGGCATGCTGACACCGCGCGGGACTTCCTGGATATCCATCTTCCGCCAGCGCTAAGAAAACATTGCGATCTGGATTCGTTAACGCTTGAGTCCGGTAGTTTTATTGAGGAGAACCTGCGGGCATATTATTCCGATGTTCTGTGGGCGCTGAAAACCGCGGCCGGAGAAGGATATATTTATGTTGTCATTGAGCATCAAAGTTCCCCTGATGCGCATATGGCTTTCAGGCTGATGCGTTACGCCGTTGCCGCCATGCAGCGCCATCTGGATAACGGACATAAAACGCTGCCGTTGGTTGTGCCGATTCTGTTTTATCATGGCGTCGTCACCCCTTATCCGTATTCGTTATCCTGGCTGGATAAGTTTGCTGACCCGGTTCTGGCTAAACAGCTTTATACCGTGCCGTTTCCGCTGGTGGACATTACCGTCGTGCCTGATGATGAAATTGTGCAGCATCGAAGAGTGGCTTTGCTGGAGCTGATGCAAAAGCATATTCGTCAGCGCGATCTGCTGGGCATTGTGGAGCATCTGACCGCCATTTTGCTTAGTGGATACGCTAATGACAGGCAGTTGAAAACGCTGTTTAATTACCTGATTCACTCGGGTAAAGCGCTTCGGTTGGGTAAGTTTATCCGCGAAGTGGCCCGGCGGGTACCGCAGCATAAGGAGAAGCTAATGACTATCGCCGAAAGATTACGTGAAGTAGGGCGCCGACAGGGTAAGCGGGAAGGGCGCCTTGAAGGCCGTCAGGAAGGCGTTGAGGAAGGCCAGCGCGCCGAAGCGCTACGTATTGCCCGAACGATGCTGGCCGAAGGGATGGCGCTGGAAACGGTGTTAAGAATTACCGGCTTGCCGGAAGCGGAGCTCGCGGCCGTTCATCATTAACTTCCGGACAGGCTGGCGTTCGGTCTGAGCGTCTTACCCCGGTAGCTCTTTCTGTTCCATTCCTGGAAAATTCCGTATCTACCCGAGTTCAGCGCTATCGTTAGCTATCTCGACTACTCTTAATATCCTGTACGGTATTTTTGACTGTATTAATAGCGATAATAAGGAGACATACGATATGGCTTATCAGACGGTGAATCCTGCGAATAATCAGCTGATCAAAGAGTACCCGGCGCACAGCGATGCGGACGTGGAAGCGGCCCTGCAAAAGGCGGATGCGCTGTATCATTCGGAGTGGTCGAAAGGCAATATTGACCAGCGGCTACCGGTGCTGCACAAGCTGGCAGACCTGATCGACAGCCGGGTTGAAGAGCTCGCTAAAATCGCCAGCCAGGAAATGGGCAAACTTATTGAGCAAAGCCGTGGAGAAGTTAAGCTGTGCGCGCAAATTGCCCGCTACTACGCTGACAATGCTAAACAGTTTTTGGCCCCGGTGAAGTACCAGTCAGAGCTGGGCGAAGCCTGGGTTGAACATCATCCCATTGGCGTGCTGATGGCGGTGGAACCGTGGAACTTCCCTTATTACCAGCTAATGCGCGTGCTGGCGCCGAATCTGGCGGCAGGAAATCCGGTTATTGCCAAGCATGCCAGTATCGTTCCGCACTGCGCAGAAACCTTCGCCCACCTGGTACGTGAAGCCGGTGCGCCTGAAGGGGCGTGGACTAACCTGTTTATTTCTCAGGATCAGGTAGCGAAGATTATCGCCGATGACCGCGTTCAGGGGGCGGCGCTGACCGGTTCGGAAAAAGCCGGTGGCGTAGTCGCGGCGCAGGCGGCGAAACACATCAAGAAAGCCACGCTTGAGCTGGGCGGTAACGATGTGTTTGTCGTGCTGGATGACGCCAGTCTGGAGAAGGCGGTGAAGATCGGCGTGCAGGCGCGCCTTAACAATGCAGGCCAGGTATGTACCGCCGCAAAACGCTTTATTCTGCATGAAAAAATCGCCGACCAGTTCCTGAGCCAATTTACGCAAGCCTTCCGCGAGGTGAAGATCGGCGATCCGCTGGATGAGAGTACGACGCTGGGTCCTCTCTCCTCGAAAGATGCGCTGGAAACGCTGACTAAACAGGTAAATGAGGCGGTGAAAAACGGCGCGAAGCTGCACCTGGGTGGTAAACCCGCGCAGCGGGAAGGCAGCTTTTTCGAGCCGACTATCCTGACCGGCATTACCCGTGATAACCCGGCGTACTTTGAAGAGTTCTTTGGCCCGGTCGCGCAGATTTACGTCGTGAAAGACGATGATGAGGCGGTGAAGCTCGCTAACGATTCGCACTATGGCCTTGGCGGGGCGGTGTTCAGCCAGAATATTGAACGGGCGAAACGTATGGCGTCGCGGATTGAAACCGGGATGGTTTATATCAACTGGTTGACTGATACCGCGCCGGAGCTGCCGTTTGGCGGCGTGAAACGCTCCGGGTTTGGTCGCGAACTCTCCGACCTCGGTATTAAAGAGTTTGTTAACCAGAAGCTGGTGGTCGTTCGCCGCTAAGCCACCCAGCGTGCTGATACCCTCTCCCACCGGGAGAGGGAGACATCTTTGCGGCGGCTATTTGCGTAAACCGGCGAACGCCGCGCGGATTTCCTCTTCCGGCAACTGAATGCCGATAAATACCAGCGTGCTGTGCGGCGTTTCATCGCCCCACGGGCGATCCCAGTCGGCGCTGTACAGGCGCTGCACGCCCTGGAACAGCAGGCGATTTGGCTCGCCATCGATCCACAGCATCCCTTTATAGCGCATCAATTGCTCGGCGAAGGAGAGCAGCAGGTTTTCCATTACCCGTGAGACTTCGCTGATATCCACCGGGTAATCCATCTCAACCACGATTGATGACACGTCGTTTTGCTTCTCGGCCATAAAGTGGAAACGCGGTTTGCTGTTAACGACTTTCTCTTCCAGCATAAAGCCGCTGGTATTAAATAGCAGGCTTAAATCAACATCGCCGTGGATGACGGTATAAATCGGCGCACGGGCGTTGATGCGCGCCAGCCGCTCGCGCAGCTTGTCGCAGTCGCCGGCGACGTCGGTTTTGGTTAACAAAATCCGATCCGCATAGCCCACCTGCGACTGGGCAATAGTGAACTGATTCATCTGCTGGTCGGCATGTACGGCGTCAACCAGCGCGATCACCCCATCCAGTAGGTAGCGTTCGCACAGCACATCGTGAGAGAAAAAGGTCTGAATAATCGGCCCCGGGTCGGCCATGCCGGTGCACTCAATCACCAGCCGGTCGAAGGCAATCTCGCCGCGATCGCGGCTGTCGAGCAGATCGAGCAGGGCATCTTCCAGTTCGTTGGAGCGCGTACAGCAAATACAGCCGTTGGTCAGGGTTTTAATCTGCGTGGCGCGGTCGCCAATGAGTTGATCGTCAACGGAAACTTCGCCAAATTCATTTTCGATAACGGCAATTTTGAAACCGTGCTGCTCATTAAGGATGTGGCGCAGCAGGGTGGTTTTCCCCGCGCCGAGAAAACCGGTTAATAGGGTGACTGCAATCGGTGCCATGTTTGCCTCCATTAGCAGCAGCGTACGCCGCCTTTGCCATCGCCGCCGTAGCGGGCCTGCTGGCGTTCGCGGAAGAATTCTTCATAAGTCATGTACGGCAGATCCGGATGGTTGGTTTGCATATGCGTGACGTAGTTGTCGTAATCCGGAATGCCAATCAGCATTTTCGCCGCCTGACCGAGATATTTTTTTGCCTGACCTAAGTTACCAAACATTGTGAAATCCCGATAACGAATAAAGCCGGATGGCGGCTAGCGCCTTATCCGGCCTATGATAATTCACCTTTGTAGGCCGGATAAGCCTGGCGCTATCCGGCATTAAGGTTTAATGGTGCGAAGAGGTCTTCACGCCGCCTTCCGGTACCGGCACGTACGGAGTCTCTTTGTCGGTGCGCACTTTGTTGTTGCGCACGTTGAGCCAGGTTTTGATGCCGTAGAAGATGATGCTGTAGACCACCACCAGGAACAGAATGCTCAGGCCAGCGTTGGTGTAGTTGTTGACCACGATATGGTTCATGTTGGCGACCTGCTGTGCGGTCAGTTCGCCACCGGCGGCAATCTTCTCTTTATACTGCTGAGCCATAAAGAAGAAGCCTTCCATCTGTGGGTTGGTGCTGAACAGTTTCAGGCCCAGCGCCCAGGTGGTGCACAGCAGCAGCCACGCGGCCGGGATAACGGTAACCCAGATATATTTGGTGCGCTGCATTTTGACCAGCACCACGGTGCCCAGCACCAGCGCCACCGCGGCCAGCATCTGGTTAGAGATACCGAACAGCGGCCACAGGCTCTTCACGCCGCCCAGCGGGTCGACCACGCCCTGATACAGCAGGTAGCCCCACAGGCCAACGCAGCCCGCAGTACCGATAATACCGGCGATCAGCGAGTCGGTTTTTTTCAGGAACGGCACGAAGTTGCCCAGCAGATCCTGCAGCATAAAGCGGCCTGCGCGGGTACCGGCATCCAGCGCGGTGAGGATAAACAGTGCTTCAAACAGGATACCGAAGTGGTACCAGAAGCCCATATCCGCCATCGGGATGATTTTATGGAACACGTGGGCGATACCAACGGCCAGCGTCGGCGCGCCGCCGGCGCGGTTCAGTACTGAAGGTTCGCCGATGTCTTTCGCCGTCTGCAGGATCTGCTCAGGTGAAATCACGAAGCCCCAGGAACTTACGGTCGCCGCCGCGTGAACGGTCACTTCTTTCAGCTGTGCAGCGATCATTGCCGCATTTTCGCCGCCCATTTCATGCAGGTTCGGCATGACGATGCCAAGGCCTGCCGGCGGGGTGTTCATTGCGAAGTAGAGACCCGGTTCGATAATCGATGCCGCAACCAGCGCCATGATGGCAACGAAAGATTCCATCAGCATCGCGCCGTAGCCGATAAAGCGGGCGTCGGTTTCATTCGCCAGCAGCTTCGGCGTGGTGCCGGAAGCGATAAGGGCGTGGAAGCCGGAGACCGCGCCGCAGGCAATGGTGATAAACAGGAACGGGAACAGCGCGCCTTTCCACAGCGGACCGGTACCATCAATGTACTGGGTTACCGCCGGCATTTTCAGGTCCGGGTTGAGGATAACGATCCCCAGCGCCAGGCCGACGATTACGCCGATTTTCAGGAAGGTGGCCAGATAGTCACGCGGTGCCAGAATCAGCCATACCGGCAGCAGCGCGGAGATAAACGCGTAGCCAATCAGGGTAAAGGTGATAGTGGTGTCTTTAAAGGTCAGCGCCGGGCCCCAGTACGGGTCGTGGGCAATGATGCCGCCGAACCAGATAGACGCTACCAGCAGAACGATACCGATCACCGAGACTTCACCCACGCGGCCAGGGCGCAGGAAGCGCATGTAGATACCCATGAACAGCGCGATAGGCACCGTCGAGCAGACGGTAAAGACGCCCCACGGGCTTTCCGCCAGCGCTTTCACCACGATTAGCGCCAGTACCGCGAGGATGATGATCATAATCAGGAAGCAGCCGAACAGCGCGATAGAGCCCGGAACGGGTCCCATCTCTTGTTTGATCATCTCACCCAGCGAGGCGCCGTTACGGCGTGAGGAGATAAACAGCACCATAAAGTCCTGCACCGCCCCTGCCAGCACCACGCCCGCCAGCAGCCACAGGGTACCCGGCAGGTAGCCCATCTGCGCGGCAAGCACCGGGCCCACCAGCGGACCTGCGCCGGCGATAGCGGCAAAGTGGTGGCCGAACAGCACGTAGCGGTTGGTCGGGACGTAGTTCAGGCCATCGTTGTTAATCACCGCAGGCGTAGAGCGCGTCGGGTCAAGCTTCATCACCTTTTGCGCGATATACAGGCTGTAATAGCGATAGGCGACAAGGTAGACGGAAACCGCCGCCACCACGATCCACAGCGCACTGACGTGCTCACCGCGGCGCAGAGCGACGACTGAGAGGCAAAATGCCCCGATGATTCCAAGAATCACCCAGGGTATGTGCTTGAGTAGTTTTTTGGTATCCATAGTAAAACCTGGCGTTAATGAGATGAATAATGGGCCGAAGCCGTTTTAGTTTTGAGTCAGGGTTGTTGGAGGTATTGATTAGCTATGCTGGGGACGATCTTGCCAGAACTTCGCGCGCGTAAAGTTGGGTAAATCTGTGAGTGGTTATATGCGGGGTTAAGCGGTCGCTAGCCGGGGTAAGCGGTTGGCTATGAAGTGAGCAGGAGGGAAATATGTGATTGAGATCACAGGAGTATTAGCGTGAAGAAAAGGGAGGGGTAACAGGCATGAAAACCCCTCTCCCGAGAGAGAGGGGGAAGAGCAAACTACGCGAGCACTTCCATTTCCATCATCACCGGGTGGAAACGGCGCTTAAAGTAAATCAGCCCGTGGCCCTGCTGGCTTAGGGTAATGTTCCTGATTTCCACCAGATAGACCAGGTGGCTACCAATGGTCTGCACCTGACTAATCTCACCTTCGAGGCTCGCCAGCGCGCCTTTCAGAACCGGCTGCCCCAGCGCGCCTTTTTGCCAGCAGTTGAGGCCGAATCGGTCATCCATCGACATTCCAGTCATTCCGGCGAAGTGGCGGGCCATTTCCTCTTGTTCGTGGTTGAGCACATTGATGCACAGCTTGCCGTTGCCCTGAAAAACCGGATTCATCGCGCTATTGGCGTTGAGGCAGACCATCACTGACGGCGGCGTATCGGTCACCGAACAGACCGCAGTGGCGGTGATACCGCAGCGGCCTTCCTCGCCTTCGGTTGTGATGACGTTAACGGCGGCCGACAGACTGGCCATGGCATCGCGAAAACGCAAACGTTGTTCATCTAATTGCATTGTGACCTCCCGCTGCCCGTTACTTCAGCAGCTTATCCAGCATGTTGATATCGGTATTGTTGTGCAGATGCGGCACCGTCCAGCCGTTCTGGTCGTACTCGGACAGGCAGCGATCGACCATCGCCATCATTTTGTCCATGTTGCCGGAGCTTTGCGCCTGGCGCAGGCACTGCAGACGAATTTCATCCTGGCTACCGGAGTAGTTGATTTCATACAGCTCGTGACGGCCGCCGAATTCGCTGCCGATTGCATCCCACATCAGTTTGAGGATCTTGATACGCTCGACGTGATCCATACCGTTCGATCCGCGCACGTATTTCGCCAGGTATTCATTGATTTGCGGGTTATTGAGATCGCGGGCGCTGGACGGCAGATAGATCAGGCCGCTGGTGACGCTGCGCTCGATAATGTTTTTGATTTTGGCGTAGGCCATCGGCGCCATCACGCGATAGGTTTGCAGCGCGGCGTGATCCGGCAGATATGCGCCGTTGACCCACGGCGTCGCTTCGGCGCACATCGAATCGCTCAGCGCCCAGAACATATTGCGCCATGCCACCACTTCGCCAAGCTCGGCCTGGACGCCGCGGAACTCGAGGGTACCGGTGCACTCCAGCGAGCGTTTCAGCAGGGCGGTGATAAAGTCGAGTTTTACCGCCAGACGTACGCAGGCCTGCAGCGGATACATGCGGGCGAAGCCGCCTTCCATCGTCCAACGACGGCAGCGATCGAAGTCACGATAGATCAGTACGTTTTCCCACGGGATCAGCACGTTATCCATCACCAGGATCGCATCGTTTTCATCGAAGCGGCTGGAGAGCGGATAATCGTACGGCGATCCGGTTGCGCCGGCCACCAGTTCATAGGAGGCGCGGGAGATAAGCTTGACCCCTTCGGCGTCCATCGGCGCGACGAACATCAGCGCGAAGTCCGGGTTTTCGCCCATCACCTGCGCGGAGCCGAAGCCAATCATGTTGTAGTGGGTCAGCGCTGAGTTGGTTGCCACCACTTTCGCTCCGCTGACGATGATCCCGGCGTCGGTCTCTTTTTCCAGCTTGATATAAACGTCTTTCACTTCGTCGGCCGGCTTGTGACGATCGATCGGCGGGTTGACGATAGCGTGGTTAAAGTACAGGCCGCTTTCCTGAATACGGGTATACCAGTTACGGGCGTTCTGCTCAAACTGACCGTAAAAGCCCGGATTTGCGCCCAGCGCGCAGCCGAAGGCGGCTTTGTAGTCCGGGGTGCGACCCATCCAGCCGTAGCTCAGGCGTGACCATTCGGCGATGGCGTCGCGCTGCTGGCGCAGGTCATCGGCGCTTTTCGCGACGCGGAAGAACTTGTGGGTATAGCCGCCGCTGCCGGTATCGGTACCCCAGCACAGGGTGTCCTGCAGCTCGGGTTTATGCAGCGCATCGTACATTTGCGCAACGGAGGCGGCGGCGTTGCGAAACGCCGGGTGGGTGGTCACGTCCTTCACGCGTTCACCATAGATATAGATTTCGCGGCCGTCCTGCAGGCTCTTCAGGTACTCTTCACCGGTTAACGGGCGTTTAGCGTCTGCACGGAAATTTTCAGGTTTCATAGGTGACCTCTTCAGTATTAATCGGAATGCGATGTTAAATTTATGTTTTGTTTTTGTTGTTTAATTGAAGCGGTTAACGCGGTTTTGGTGAAGAGACTTTTAGGTCAACGGCGGGTACTTTTCGGGCGGGGTTAAGTTATGTGATCGGGGTTGGTTTTTCTCTTTTCCGGCCAGGCTCTCCGGTGGGCTGGGCGACAAGCCAGTGCGGATTTTGAATTTGTAGCCCGGACAGATGCGCAGCATCGCCTCCGGGAAATTCAGCGACTCTGCACTCTGCACCCGGAGGCGGCGCTTAACGCGCCTTGCCCGGGCTACTGTCTCTCAGACGGCTGCGAACTCGCCGCGTCGCCCCTGAAAGATCCTAAGACACCGGTACTTTCTGCGCCCGGTACGCGCTTGGCGAACAGCCCGTCAGGCGGTTAAAAAATCGGGCAAAATAGGCCGGATCTTTGAACCCTAGCTGCCAGGCTATTTCGCTGACCGGACTGTCGGAAAAGAGCAACAATCGCCTGGCCTCGCGCAGCTGTCTGTCGAATATCAACCGCTTGGGCGGCCGGTTAGCGAAGCGGCGACAAATATCGGTCAGCCTGGATTCGGTCAGATGCAGCTCGCAGGCGTAGTCCGGTACCGTCCAGTGCTGATGGTAGTGGCTGTCGATCAGCTGGTTAAACCGCTGGAATAGCTTGAGCTCGCCGCGTATCCCGCTGGCCGCGTGGTCGTCAAGCTTCGCGTTGCGCAGCAGCAGGGTGAACACCGACTGCGCCAGCAGCGTCAGGGTATGCTCACGCCCCGGCAGCTGCGAGGTCGATTCACGTTCAATCAGCCGCCAGTAGTGCGCCAGCGCCGCCAGCTCCTCGGGCTTATCGGCCAGCGACAGGCAGATGCCCGGCAGGCCGAAAGCCTCCCGCGTGCCGGGGTAGAGCACCTCCAGCAGCGGCCAGACCAGCTCCTCCCTTACCGTTAGCACGTGACCATCGCTATCGGACTCGGTGATAAAGGCGTGCGGCACCGAGGGAGGCGTCAGAACAAACAGCGGCGCCTGCACCGAGTAGCGATGATCGTCGAGCTGCAGCTCAATCTGCCCGGTATCGAGAAAGTGCATCTGAAAATACTGGTCGTGGCGGTGCGCCTGCATATCGCGGCCAAAGAACTCCGCCATGCGGGCAAACGACTGATAGTGCACATCTTCCGTTCCCAGACTCTCATCGTACTCTTTGTTAATATCGATATTGGCGATAGGGCTCTGACACATAGCGGCTCCTTACGGCGTCGCGCGAGGACGCGATCCTTTCATTGGAATAGCCCAGATAATCAGCGCGCCAATGACCAGCAGAACGGCAACGAACCACAGGCCGCTGCTGAAGCTGCCGGTAATATCCTTCAGCCAGCCGATCATAAACGGGCTGAGCGCCGATCCGATATTGCCGGTAGCGTTGATCACCGCGATGCCGATCGCTCTGGCCCGCAGGCTGATTGACTGATCCGGCGTGGTCCAGAAAATGGCCATTGCGCTAAACGATCCGGTGGAAGCCATCACGATCCCGAGCAGCTGGATCAGATTGTGATCGGTGGCCGACGCCAGCAGCCAGCCCGCGGCGGCAAACAGGAACGGCAGGGCGGTGTGATGCTTACGCTCCTGGTGTTTATCGGAATGGCGGCTCCAGTAGATCATCCCCAGAATGGTACAAATCTGCGGGATCGCCGCCAGCAGGCCGATGGTGATGTTGCTGCTGCTTTCGTTAAAGCTTTTAAGGATCTGCGGTGTCCAGATGCTGATCGCGCTAAGCGTATTGGTCAGGCAGAAATAGGCCAGGGTGTACATCAGCACGATCGGGGTGAAGACTTCCCGCCACAGGCTGCGCTGTTGCATCGCGTGATGACTGATAGCCCCTTCCGGCTGCACCAGCGTCAGATGGTCGTTATCCATCATCTCCTGCAGGCATTTTTTGTCCTCCGCCGTCAGCCATTTGGCCTTCGACGGCGAATCATCGAGCCAGAACCAGACCATAATGCCGAGCAGTACCGACGGGAAGCCTTCCAGCAGGAAGAGCCACTGCCAGCCGTGCAGGTTCAGCAGACCGTCCATCGCCAGAATATAGCCTGAGACGATCGACCCCAGCGCGGTGGTCACCGGCATCGCAATCATAAACAGCGCGTTGGCGCGGGCGCGGAAAAAGGCCGGAAACCAGTAGGTCAGGTACAGCAGAATGCCGGGCAGGAAACCGGCCTCGGTGATCCCTACCAGCATCCGCAGGATATAGAGGCTGTTCGGCCCGGTGGCGAACATAGTGGCGGTGGAAGCGATGCCCCATAGCACCATAATGGTGGCGATCCAGCGGCGAGCGCCGACGATGCTGAGCATCACGTTGCTGGGAATGCCGAAAATGACGTAGGTGGCGTAAAACAGAGTGGTGGCGAGGCCGAACATGGTGGCGTTAAGGCCCAGATCCTGCCCCATGGTTAGCCCGGCGAAGCCGATATTGATGCGATCTAAAAACGAAAAGATAAACAGTACGAACAAAAACACGATCAGGCGGCGGAAGAGCTTGTTGATAACCGACTGCTGCTGGGCCGTCAGCTGCTTGTGCTGATTAGCCGGATCGAACTTTTCCGGAATGGCAGATGATGTATCGCTCATTATTGTTTTCCTCTAATGGGAATTTTGTAGGGTACTGCGGGTATTAGTAGACGCCTGACGAACCGTGGGCGGTTTTTTCTGTGCCAAAGCGTGCCGCCAGCGCTTCCGCGCCGCGGGCCAGCAGGGTGGTATCAACGCCGACGGCGACAAATAGCGCGCCAAGCTCCAGATAGCGCTTTGCCAGCTGCTCGTTGGCCATCAGGATCCCCGGCGCTTTGCCCGCCGCGCGAATTTGCGCGATAGCGTGTTCAATCGCCTCCTGCACCTGAGGGTGCTGCGGGTTACCGCCGAAGCCCATATCGGCGCTCAGATCCGCCGGGCCGATAAACACGCCGTCCACTCCTTCGACGTCCAGGATCTGCGGCAGATTTTTGAGCGCTTCGCGAGTTTCGATCTGTACCAGCACGCACATCGCATCGTTGGCCTGATGGAGATAATCCGCGACGCGATTCCAGCGCGAGGCGCGGGCAAGGGCGCTGCCGACGCCGCGAATGCCGGCGGGCGGATAGCGGGTGGCTTTCACCGCCAGCCGCGCTTCGTCGGCGTTCTGCACCATCGGTACCAGCAGCGTCTGCGCGCCGATATCCAGCAGCTGTTTAATCTGCACCGGGTCATTCCACGACGGCCGCACTACCGGCTGGCTGGGATACGGGGCGATAGCCTGCAGTTGGGTCAGGATCGTTTGTACGTTGTTTGGCGCATGTTCGCCGTCGATCAGCAGCCAGTCGAAACCGGCCCCGGCCAGCAGCTCGGCGCTGTAGCTGCTGGTGAGCCCAAGCCACAGGCCAATCTGCGGACGGCCTGCTTTTAAGGCGTCTTTAAAGGCGTTGTTCATCATATTCCCCTTAAACAAAGCGGCAGCTAATCGCGCCCATGTTGCCGTAGTCGACGTGGAAGGTGTCGCCCTTGCGCGCCGGTACCGGACGGGTAAAGGAACCGCCGAGAATAATCTGCCCGGCTTCCAGCTGAACGTCGTACGGCGCCAGCTTATTCGCCAGCCAGACTACGCCGTTAGCCGGATGATTCAGTACTCCTGCGGCGACGCCGGTCTCTTCAATAACGCCGTTGCGATAGAGCAGAGCGGAGATCCAGCGCAGGTCCAGCTCGTCGGGTTTAATCGGTCGACCGCCGAGGATCACTCCGGCGTTGGCGGCGTTATCGGAAATGGTGTCGAAAACTTTACGCGGACGCTGGGTTTCCGGATCAATGTTGTGGCAGCGGGCGTCGATCAGCTCCAGCGCCGGGATCACATAGTCGGTGGCGTTATAGACGTCGAACAGGGTGCAGTTTGGTCCACGCAGCGGTTTTGCCAGTACAAAGGCCAGTTCGACTTCGATGCGTGGGACGATAAAGCGATCGGTGGGAATATCGCCGCCGTCGTGGAAAAACATATCGTCCAGCAGCGCGCCGTAGTCCGGCTCGCTGATTTGCGAGCTGGCCTGCATCGCTTTTGACGTCAGGCCGATTTTATGCCCTTTCAACACGCGGCCTTCGGCGATTTTCAGATTTACCCATTCGCGCTGTACGGCGTAGGCGTCTTCAATGGTGATCGTCGGATGATCCAGCGAGATGGCGCGGATCTGCTCACGCTGTTTTTCCGCCTGGTTAAGCCGCTGGGCGATCAGGGTATGGGTATGTTTATCGAGCATAGTTGCTTCCTGTGGCATTGTTTTCCCCCTCTCCCTGTGGGAGAGGGCCGGGGTGAGGGCATCAGGCCGCAGAGATTCCCCTCACCCTAACCCTCTCCCCAAAGGGGCGAGGGAACGGACCGAGCGCGCATTATTTAAACAAGGCGTGCACGTTGTTCTGTTTGTAATTCAATGTCGGGTGTAGCTCGGTTATTTCAAAAGACAGCGCCAGGTAGCGGCTTTCCATCAATGCGGCAAAATGGGCTTTGATCAGCGTGAACAGCATGTCACCCACCTCCTGACGGCTTTCCAGGCTGCGCCCGGAGCCAATCTTCAGCGTCATATGCACAAAGGCGTAATCATGCTGGCCGTCGGCCATCTGCCAGGTATCCAGCCAGATGGCGCGACTGCGAATGCCGCCGATGGGAAAGATGCCGGTCGCCGCCAGCGCTTCATTCACTTTGCTAAACAGGCCAGGCAAGTCGGCCTGCTGGCGGATGTTATCGGTACATTCGGCGATAAAATGCGGCATTCTGACCTCTCCTTAAGCCGATTCAGGCAGCGGGAAGACCGCATTGACCTGACCGGTACCTGAGCTGGCGAACAGTTCGGTAATAAATTCAACTTTTCCGTCGTATTTATCCCAGCCCAGCAGGCCCAGCAGCATCACCGTGTCGTGCATATTGCCTTCGCCGTAGCAGTAGTCGGCGTACTCCGGCAGCATGGTGCAGAACTCTTTGAATTTACCCTCGCGCCATAGCTTCACTACCCGCTCATCCATCTGATGATCGAACTCGCGGGTATAGCTATTCATCCCCTCTTCGGCGCGCTGATCGTCGATAAAACGATGCGACAGCGAACCGCTGGCCAGCACCGCTACGGTACCGTCATATTTCTCGATAGCCTTACGAATGGCCTCGCCCAGCTTGCGGCTGTCGGCGAAGTCGTGAACGGTACAGAAGGCGGAGATCGACACCACTTTGAAGTGCTTATCGGCGTTCATGTAGCGCATCGGCACCAGCGTGCCGTACTCCAGCTTCAGGCTCGGGATGTTGTGCGCTTTGGCGCGCACGCCGAGCTTGACCGCTTCGTCGGCGATCAGGTGGCCGAGCTCCGGGTTACCGTCGTAGTCGTAGGTCATGTCGCGGATAAAATGCGGCAGCTCGTTGCTGGTATAAACGCCCTGAAAATGGTCGGCGCAGTTAATGTGGTAGGCGCTATTCACCAGCCAGTGGGTATCAAAGACGATGAAGGTATCGACGCCGAGTTCGCGGCACCGCTTGCCGATTTCCTTATGCCCGTCGATGGCTCCCTGACGGCAGCCGTGGTTTTTGCCAGGCAGTTCAGAAAGATACATCGACGGTACGTGAGTGGTTTTTGCTGCTAACGCTAACTTTCCCATATCAGACTCCCCATTTTGGGATCGGATGGTCGCCCATCGAGATGCAGACGTTTTTCATTTCAGCGAACACTTCAAAGCTGTATTCGCCGCCTTCGCGGCCGGTGCCGGAGGCCTTCACGCCGCCGAACGGCTGACGCAGGTCGCGGACGTTCTGGGTGTTGACGAACACCATTCCGGCTTCGATGCCGCGTGCCAGACGCAGCACTTTGCTGACGTCCTGGGTCCAGATATAAGAGGCGAGGCCGTACTCCACATCGTTGGCCAGGCGCAGACCTTCCGCCTCGTCTTTAAACGGCAGCAGACAGGCTACCGGGCCAAAAATTTCTTCCTGCGCCACGCGCATACGGTTGTCGACGTCCGCCAGCACCGTTGGCCGCAGGAAGTTACCGTTTCTCAAGTGGGCCGGCAGATCGGTGGGTTTATCCGCGCCGCCCGCCAGCAGGGTCGCCCCTTCCTCAATGCCAAGGCGGATATAGCCGGAGACTTTCTCCCAGTGCTGCTGGCTAATCAGCGCGCCGACCTGGGTATTCGGGTCGGCCGGGTCGCCTACGCGCAGTCGGTTGGCGCGCTCGGCGAAGCGTTTTACGAACTCAGGATAGATGCTCTGCTGAATGAAGATGCGCGAGCCGGCGGTGCAGCGTTCGCCGTTGATCGAGAAGATAGTGAAGAGCGCAGCGTCGAGGGCGCGCTCAATATCGGCGTCTTCAAAAATCAGCACCGGCGATTTGCCGCCCAGCTCCATGGAGTACTTTTTCAATCCGGCGTTTTTCATGATGTTGCGTCCGGTCGCGGTACCGCCGGTAAAAGACACCGCCCGCACGTCGTGGTGGCGTACCAGCGCATCGCCCGCCGTCGCGCCGTAGCCCTGAACCACGTTCAGTACTCCCGCCGGAATACCCGCTTCCAGCGCCAGCTCTCCCAGACGGTCGGCGGTGAGCGGCGATAATTCTGACATCTTCAGGACCGCGGTATTGCCCAGCGCCAGGCACGGCGCCACCTTCCAGGTGGCGGTCATAAACGGCACGTTCCACGGCGACACCAGCGCGCACACGCCGACCGGCTGTACGAGGGTGTAGTTGAGCATCTTGTCGTCAACCGGATAGGTTTTGCCGTTCATCTGTTGGCATACTTCGGCGAAGAACTCAAAGTTATGCGAAGCGCGTGGAATCAGTACGTTTTTGGTTTGATGGATCGGCAGACCGGTATCAGCAGTCTCCATAGCGGCGATCTCGGGGACGTTTTGATCGATCAGATCGCCCAGGCGACGCATCAGGCGCGCGCGCTCCTTCATCGGCAGATTAGCCCATTTCGGAAAGGCTTCTTTCGCCGCCGCCACCGCCTGATTTACCTCGTCTGAGCCGCCGGAGGCCACTTCCGCCAGCACTTCGCCGGTCGCCGGATTAGTGGTATGAAAATACTCCGTGGCCGCGACGTTTTTACCGTTGATCCAGTGGTTAATTTTTTTCATGACAGCTTCTCCTCATATTCCTGCTCGCTGATGATGCGGTTGATCAGGCGGCCAACGCCTTCCACTTCGACGATCACTTCATCGCCTGGTACCACGTCCGACAGCCCCTTCGGCGTGCCGGTGGCGATCATGTCGCCCGGTTGCAGGGTCATAAATTCGCTCAGATAGGCGATCAGGAAGGGGATGCTGAAGATCAGATCGGCGGTGGTGCCCTGCTGGCGCAGTTCACCGTTGACCCAGGTACACAGCGCCAGATTATGCGGATCCGGGATCGACTCTTTCGTGACGATCCACGGTCCGATCGGCGTCAGGGTATCGCGGCTTTTGACCCGCAGATTGGGGCGATAGTAGTTTTCCAGATAGTCGCGGATAGCGTAGTCGTTGCAAACGGTATAACCGGCTACGTACGCCATGGCGTCGGCTTCGGCGACCTTACGCGCGGTTTTGCCAATCACCACAACCAGTTCAGCCTCGTAGTGCATGTACTCGACGTTATCCGGACGTACCGATTCCTGCTGGTGGCCGATAAAGGTATTTGGCGCTTTGATAAATACCAAAGGCTCGGTTGGCGGCTTAAACTCCAGCTCGCTGGCGTGATCGGCATAGTTCAGGCCTAGTGCGAAAAGGGTGCCGTTAGCGGGCGGCAGCCACTGAAATTCGCCCTGGCTTAGCAGCCTGCCGTCGGCCAGCTGCACCCGACCGCGTTCATCAACCTGCACATCGTGCTGCTGTCCCTGCCATTCAATACGAGCCTGTCTCATGCCGTTTCTCCTTCTGCGACAACCGGGTTTTCGAGTACCGGGAAACCGTTGGCGAGGATACGTACCCGATCGCCAGGGCGCAGCGTAACGCGGGAGTGGGGCGTTCCGATCAAGATCGCATCGCCGGGATTGAGGGTAGCGAACTCGCTCAGGGCGCTCAGCAGTTCAGCGGCGGAGCGCTGGAGATCGGTGGTGTTCCAGCTGTCCGCTTCGCGACCGTTGATTTCGGTGATGATGTTCAGATTATCAACATTGCTGACCGGCGCGAGTTCGCCAATCGGACAAAAGCCATCGCGGCATTTGGCTTTGATTGCCGGACGATAGAAGCTCTCTTCCGGCAGGCTGATGTCGTTTGCCAGCGCGTAACCGGCAATATATTCAGCCGCTTCCTCAGCGACCACTTTGCGCGCGGTTTTGCCAACGATCAGCGCCACGGTCGCGCCGCTCTGCACGGTTTCGCCTTCCGGATAAGGGATGCTCGCGCCGTTACCAATAACGGTGTTGCGCGGTTTGATAAACCAGACCGCGGTTTTCGGCGGCGTTTTATAGGGGGCCTGCTGGAACGCTTCGCGCCAGGCGTCGAGCTGGCTGCGGTGGTTTAGCGCCACGGCGAAGATGGTACCTTTCATTTACCACTCCTCTGGTACGGATTTGGGAAACAACAAATTTCATTAATATGTTAATGATCATCTTTTATTCTTTGCTGGAAGGTTTGGCAAACAGAAGTGAATGTTTTGTGATCGGTTTAACAATAAATTTACAGAATTTGTTTTTATTTGTTATAAATCAATTGGTAATCGTTTTTTGTTGTACCATCTGGTACTTTTCAGAGACAGAAACCGGTTGCCTTCAGACGCAATTAACGCTAATTATTAACTTATTAATAGAGTGAGGATTTAATTTCGAGGTATGTCATGCATGATTCGTTAACTATCGCGCTGCTGCAGGCGCGGGAAGCGGCGATGGCCCATTTTCGGCCCATCGTTAAACGCCATAATCTTACCGAGCAACAGTGGCGTATCGTGCGTATCCTTGCCGAAAATCCGTCGATGGATTTTCACGATCTGGCTTTTCGCGCCTGTATTTTACGCCCGAGCCTGACCGGTATTTTGACCCGTATGGAACGTGATGGCCTGGTTCTGCGTTTAAAGCCGGTTAACGATCAGCGCAAGCTGTACGTTTCGCTGACGCCAGCGGGTTCGAAGCTGTATGAAAGCGCCCAGGCCCAGGTGGAAGAGGCCTATCGTCAGATCGAAGCCCAATTTACCGTTGAAAAAATGCGCCAGCTTACCGCGCTGCTGGAGGAGTTTATCGCCCTGGGCAATGGAACGCGGGGCGAGGAAGAGGAGTAGTACGTTATCCGCGCGAAAAATATCCCGGAGGCGGTGCTGGCGCACCTGTTCGGGCTGGGCCCCCCCCGGTCGCGCTGTGCTTACCGGGGCTACGGGCTGTCCCCCCGGTCGCGCTGTGCTTACCGGGGCTACGGGCTGTCCCCCCGGTCGCGCTGCGCTTACCGGGGCTACGGGCTGTCCCCCCGGTCGCGCTGCGCTTACCGGGGCTACGGGTCGGTGCCATCCCGTAGCCCGGATAAGGCGCCAGCCGCAATCCGGGGGCAGTTCTTCAGAACAGAGTATCCAGCTCTTCCAGCACGTTATACTGGTCATCTACCAGCAGCAGCGTTTTCCATTTATCAAACGTCAGGCACGGGTGCGAGGTGCCAAACACCAGAATATCGCCGACCTGCACGTCGCTGCCAGGTTCGAGGCGCAGCATACAGTGCTGATCCATAATCCCCACGCTCTCGATCCCCTCTGCGGAGAGCTGCGCGCCGTGGCGATACCGGGCGATGGGCTGCGGCAACCCGGCATCGAAGGCGCAGTCGCGCTTGCCGAAGTTAACCACCGCGCGATCTTCTTCCGGCACCGACTGGACCATCGCCATCAGCTCCAGCGCCGAGGTTAAATCACCGCCTAGATCGCAGGCGATCGGATCGCGGGCCACCAGCGCTTTTTGCGCGATATCGTATATGCCCCGATCGTGGGTAATATAGCAGCCGGGGCGGATAACGATTCGGCAGCGCGCCGGTTTCTGTGCCGCCAGCCAGATATTGCATACCACGTCATACCAGACGGTACCCGCGCCGGTGAGGATAAACTCGCCCTCAACCAGCGGCTCCATCCGGCAGGCCAAATCGGCGGCCTGGCGCAGCAGAGCCTCCACCTGCGGCTGCGGATCGTCGCCGTGCAAAACTCCCTCATACAGCTCAAGGCCGCGCAGTTTCAGGCCCGGAAGTTCCGCGACGGTATGGGCCAGGGTCAGGGCATCATCCACGCTGCGGCAGCCGCAGCGTCCGCCGCTGACACCCAGCTCAATCAGCACGTCCAGCGTTTGCTGCCTTTCGCTGAAAAAGGCTGACAGCGCGCGTGCATTGGCGAGGCTATCGATGCAGCAGATAAAATCGGCTTTGCGATAGTGCGCTTTCAGGCGCGATATTGCCTGCATATTGGCCCTGCCGACCAGCTGATTAACCATTAACACCCGTTCAACGCCGCTGGCCATCGCCGCGCTGGCCTGCCAGGCGCTGCCCACGCCGATCCCCCATGCGCCCTCCCGTATCTGCGCCTGAAAAATCCACGGCGTCATCGTTGTTTTACCGTGCGGCGCCAGCGACACGCCGTGCGCGTCGGCATAGCGCTGCATCCAGGCGATGTTATTTTCCAGCGCCGTTTTTTTCAGCAGCGCGGCGGGGAGGCAGACGTCCTCCGCCAGCAGATTTGCCGGTGCCGACATGACGGCGGCTTTATGAGGAATAAGCGTAGATGAATGGTATTTCATAACATAATCCTTTTGGGTTTTTATGATCGAATTTAAGCTGGTATCAATTTTAATATTTTGAAAAATATAATTTTTATATGTTATTCATGTATTTTTTGAATAAAAGTATCAAAAATAGATCTGGTTTTTGCGTAGTTTTCCACTGTTTTTATGCCTTGTAAATGGTTAACTTGTCGGCAGAGTTGAAAGGGAGTAAATGCGATGAAAGTTAACTGGCTTTTCAAAAACGTCACGGTCATTGACGGCAGCGGAGGACCGCAGTTTCGCGGCGACGTGGCGGTGAAAGGCGATCGGATTGTTGATATAGCCCCGGCGTTGAACCTGGAGGCAGAACAGGTGATTGACGGGCAGGGGCGCGTGCTGGCCCCCGGATTTATCGATGTGCATACCCATGACGATATTAACGTCATTCGCATGCCGGAATATTTGCCCAAGCTGAGCCAGGGGGTGACAACGGTGATTGTCGGCAACTGCGGGATCAGCGCGGCGACGGCGACAATGCGCGGCGAGGTGCCGGACCCGATGAACCTGCTGGGCGAGGCGGAGCACTTTGTTTACCCCACCGTTGAAGCGTACGCCCATGCGGTGGAGGCGGCGAAGCCGTCATTAAACGTCGGCACGCTGATTGGCCATACCGCGCTGCGCAATAATCATATGGACGATCTGTTCCGCCCGGCGACGGAAACCGAGATCGCCGGGATGCGGATACAGCTGCGCGACGCGCTGCGTCAGGGGGCGCTCGGCCTGAGCAGCGGGCTGGCCTACGCCAGCGCGTTTCAGTCCACCACCGAAGAGGTGATGGCGCTGGCCGAAGAGTTAACAGCGGAGCAGGGAGTTTACACCACCCATCTGCGCTCGGAGTTTGAGCCGATTCTGGAGGCGCTGGATGAGGCGTTCCGCATTGGTCGTCACGGCAAGGTTCCGGTGGTGGTTTCGCACCATAAGTGCGCCGGAGCGAAAAACTGGGGCCGCACCAGCGAGACGCTGGCTTTTATCGATAAGATGCGCCAGCGCCAGGAGATTGCCTGCGACTGCTATCCCTATTCCGCCAGCTCCTCGACGCTGGATATGAAGCAGGTCACCGATGAGTTCGATATCGTCATCACCTGGTCGGAAGCGCAGCCGGAGCAGGCAGGGAAAACCCTGAAACAGATTGCCGAAGCGTGGCAGGTTAGCCTGCACGAGGCGGCGGCGCGGCTGATGCCCGCAGGCGCCATCTACTACAACATGGATGAGCAGGACGTGCGGCGGGTACTGGGTTATCCGGTGACCATGATCGGCTCCGACGGTCTGCCGAACGACCCGATGCCGCATCCGCGGCTGTGGGGCGCCTTTCCGCGGGTGTTGGGCCACTACAGCCGCGATGAGCAGCTGTTTCCACTGACTACCGCGATCCACAAAATGACCGGGCTGTCGGCGGCGCGCTTCCAGCTGGCGGATCGTGGGCTGGTAAAAGTAGGCTACTTCGCCGATCTGGTGCTGTTTGATCGACAAACGGTGCGCGATGTTGCCAGCTTCTCCGACCCGAAACAACCGGCGGACGGTATCGAGGCGGTGATGGTTAACGGCGTGATGAGCTACGGCAGCGATAAAAAGATTATCGGGCGTGCGGGGCGTTTCCTGCGCCGTCGAATGAACTAAGGAGTGAAAAATGAGCATTAAACGTTATGGCGTTGAAGGCGGCACCGGCACCGGCGGGCAGCATCTGCCGTTCGCCCGGGCGGTAGAGGCGGGCGGCTGGCTGTATGTTTCCGGCCAGACGCCGATGAAGGATGGCGAAGTGGTGGAAGGCGGCATCGTCGAGCAGTCGCGTCTGGCGATTCAGAACTGTGTGGATATTATGACCGAAGCGGGTTACACCCTGGCCGACGTGGTGCATGTCAAAGTCATCCTTACCGATTCACGTTATTTTCAGTCTTTCAACAAAGTGTTCCGCGAGTTCTTTGGCGACCATCCGCCAGCCCGTATTTGCTGTGTGGCGGACCTGGTGGTGGATTGCAAAGTTGAAGTGGATGTGACCTGTTATAACGCGGCTCGCGTATAAAAACTTATTAATCAGAAATATAAACAGGATTTTTGAGCGCTGAAATAATTCAGCGCTCCGTAACCTCTTACCTTTTATAACCCTAACTGGCAGGATGTGAACGATGAATAGTCATATCTTTTTAGTCGGCTTTATTATTTACGCGTTGGCAATGATTTGGCTTGGCTGGTACGTTTCGCGTAATCAAAAAAGCGGTGAAGATTTTTTACTTGGCGGACGTTCCTTACCGCTATTTCTGACGCTGGGCTCCACCGTCGCGACCATGGTAGGAACCGGTTCGAGCATGGGCGCTGTAGGCTTCGGCTACAGCAACGGCTGGGCAGGAATGCTCTACGGCGTGGGTGGCGCAATCGGTATTTTGCTGGTGGCATGGCTTTTCGCGCCGGTGCGTAAGCTCCGCTTTATGACCATGAGCGAAGAGCTTTCTTATTATACTGGCGGTAGTCATTTAATTAAAAATATCGTCGGAATAATGATATTTATTGCCTCTATTGGCTGGCTGGGCGCGCATATTCTTGGCGGTAGTATGTATTTATCCTGGGCCACGGGGATCAATTTGACGCTGGCAAAGATAATTATCGCTCTGGCGTTCGCTATTTACGTGATTATCGGCGGTTACGCCGCGGTGGTGTGGACGGATACCATTCAGGCATTAATTCTGTTTTTCGGTTTTATTCTGATGGCCATACTGGCGGTGATTCACGTGGGGGGATGGGATGCCATCGTACAGGCGATGGATCCTAAAGCGATGAGCCTGTTCGCCGTCGACAAGCTAGGGGTAATACCGGCGCTATCGCTGGCAATGGTCATCGGCGTCGGCGTGCTGGCGACTCCTTCCTATCGCCAGCGTATTTACTCGGGGAAAGATGTCTCTTCGGTACGTCGCTCGTTTGTTTATACCGGCGTGCTGTATCTGTTTTTCTCGGTGCTACCGGCGATTATCGGTATGGCGGCATGGACCATGAACCCTAATCTGGAGAACAGTAACTACGCCTTCCTGTTCGCGACCAGTTTCCTGCCGGCGATACTGGGGCTGGTGGTGCTGATTGCCGGACTTTCCGCCACCATGTCTTCCGCCAGCTCCGATGCGATCGCCGCCGTGGCTATTATGATGCGGGATGTCTACACCCTTGTTACCGGAAAAATGCCGCCGGCGCATAAGGCGATAACGCTCTCCCGCTGGATGCTGGCGTTCGTTATCGGTCTGGCGATGATCTTCGCCCTGACCTCGAACGATATCATCAGCTATATCACCAAAATGATCTCCATGCTGATGTCCGGCCTGTTCGTCTGTTCGATTCTGGGCCGCTTCTGGCTGCGCTTTAACTGGCAGGGCGCGTTAACCGCCCTGCTGAGCGGCATGCTGGTGTCTATTGTGGTTCTGGTTAAGGCCGACTGGCTGGCTTATTGGGGGAACCCGTGTATTCCGTCGGTAGTGGGTAGCTTCGTTTCCGCTGTTTTTGTCACCGTGATGACGCCAGCCAGTAAAATCAGCCGTCAGCAGGCGCTGGAAATGATTACCCAGGAGCGGGAAGGGCAGGAGAGTCCGGTCAAAACGGCGGCGGTGCAGACTTCAGGGGAGGCACAATGAAGGACTATATCGCCGTCGACTGGGGCTCTAGCCAGCTGCGCGGCTGGCTGATTCGCAACGGTCATTGCGTCGAAACGAAGCAGCTGCCGCTGGGTATCACTCGCCTGAACGGACGTGCGCCCGCCGACGTATTTCAGGAACATCTGGCACCCTGGCGCGGCGAGGAGAAGCTGCCGGTGCTGATGGCCGGCATGATCGGCAGCGATGCGGGCTGGCAATCGGTGCCTTATCTTGCCTGTCCGGCGGCGATTGACGCGCCGGGGCAGCAGCTATGCGCCGTGGCTGAAGGCGTGTGGATCATTCCCGGCCTCAAGGTTGAGCAGGGCGGAGATTTCAACGTGATGCGCGGCGAAGAGACGCAGCTGCTGGGGGCCTGGCAGCTGGCGCCGACGGAGTGTTACGTGCTGCCGGGCACCCACTGCAAATGGGTGCGGATCGAGGACGGTACGGTACGTCATTTTGCTACGACAATGACCGGTGAACTGCACAATTTGCTGATGACGCAATCGCTGCTTGGCAAGGGCCTGCCGGCCCAGCAGCCGGACGACGCGGCTTTTGCGCTGGGGCTGGAAAAAGGGCTGGCGCATCCGTCGTTAACGAGTGAGTTGTTTGTCGCCAGGGCCGCCCGAGTGCTGGGGGCGCTGGCGGCGACCTCGGTCAGCGACTATCTCTCCGGGCTGCTGATTGGCGCGGAGGTGGCGGCTATGGGCCAGCGGTACCGCACATCGGCGGTCACGCTGGTTGGCGACCGGGCGCTGAACGCCCGCTATCGCCGGGCCATGATGGCGCATGGCATGACGGTTAACAGCTGCAGCGGCGATGAAGCGTTACTGAGCGGCATGGCGAGGATTATGTATGGACAACATTAAACTGGTAGCGATCTTACGCGGCATTCGCCCCGCTGAGGCGGCGGAGCATATTGAAACGCTGATTAGCGCGGGATTTCGTTATATTGAAATTCCGCTCAATTCGCCGGACTGGCAGCAGAGTATTCCGCAGATGGTCGCCCGCTTTGGCAAGCGGGCGGCAATTGGCGCGGGAACGGTACTTAAGGTGGAACAGGTCGATTTTCTCGCCGATGCCGGAGCGCAGCTTATCGTGACGCCGAATACTCAGCCAGCGGTCATTAGCCGGGCTGTGGCGCGCGGCATGCGGGTCTGTGCCGGATGCGCCACGGCCACTGAGGCGTTTAGCGCGCTGGATGCCGGGGCGCAGTGGCTGAAGATTTTTCCGTCTTCCGCTTTCGGCCCTGACTACATTCGGGCGCTGAAAGCGGTACTGCCGCCGGAGGTGCCGGTACTGGCGGTTGGCGGCGTGACGCCGGATAATCTGGTGAGCTGGGTGCAGGCGGGGTGTGCCGGAGCCGGTCTGGGTAGCGATCTTTATCGTGCCGGGCAGCCGGTGGAGCGTACCCGCCAGCAGGCAGAGCGGTTTATCGCTGCCGCCCGTCGGGGTTAATCTCCCAGCGGCTGCCGATCGACGCCGCCGCGGTGGCTGTCGAGCGCCAGCTTAATACGGCGTAGTTTGCCTTTTGCCTCGGTTTTGTTGGCCATCGCCAGCTCGGTGGCCAACACGTCAACCATCGCCAGCATCGCATAGCGTGAAGTGCTTGGCTTAAAGATATAGTCGTTTTCCCGCACCAGCAGCGGCAGGACCAGGTCCGCCTGCTCCGCCAGCGGCGTCCCGGGAGGAGTAATCGCAATCACCTTCGCGCCGTACTGCATGGCAATGGCCGCGCTTTCGATGATTTCCTGGGTATATCCGCCCAGAGATAGCACGATAACCACATCCTTCGGCGTTACCGCCGAGCTCATCATTCGCACCAGCAGGCCATCGCTCTGGCTGACGACCGGCAGGCCGAGGCGAAACAGGCGATACTGAATCTCCTGCGCGCAGATGGTAGAACCGCCGCCCATGCCGAGGGCCAGAATCTGCCGCGCGTCGCTCAGCCAGCTGACCGCGCGCTTCAGCGCTTCAATATCCAGCGCCCGGCGGTTAGTCTCCAGTACGTTGATGATTGACTCATAGATCCCCTGCACGCCTTCAAGGTCCGGCACATCGAGGATAAATCGCTGCCCGACCGCCAGGGATTGCGCGAGCTTCATCTTCAGCTCGCGGACATCTTTGCAGCCCAGCGCGCGGGCAAAGCGGGTAACCGAAGCCTGGCTGGTGTTGGTCAGACGCGCCATCTCTGCGATGGGTAGCTCCGCTGCCGCCGCGACATCATCGAGAATAAACTGCGCGATACGCTTTTCGGTCGCCGTCAGTTCAACAAAGCGATCGGTAATGCAGGAAATGATATCGATTGACCAGGACATACGGGTATCAACGGTAAGTTTTGAATGATACTTTGTACCATATATCGCTGATAAAATCAGCGCTGTCGGCTATAGCGCTAACCGCATAGTACAGCGCGTTTCCGGCGCCAGGCCGTGTTCCGTTTCCAGCTCTCTTTTCGCCGCCAGCCCTGCTGGTAGCGTGAGTTCGTTCAGCATCGAAAATCCGAGGCGCGTGTAAAACGGCGCGTTCCACGGTACTTCGCGGAAGGTTGTGAGCGTGACTGCCGGATACTTCGCCAGGCGGGCTTCCTCTATCACCTGCTCCAGCATCCTGCGGCCAACCCCGCGACCCTGCCATGACTGATGGACGGCGATCTCAACGATAAACAGCGCATCATCAAGCGGTTCGGTTAGCAGAAAACCTATCGGTTGGGCGTCGGCCACGGCCAGCAGGCTGTGGTCCGCCTCAAGGAACAGCCGGTGACGTTCGGGGCTTATTACTTCGCTGTCTGCAAGCCAGGCCAGCGCCGGGATTTGGCGAAACGCCCGGGCCGCTGAGCGCTCAATAGCGGGCAGGAGGGGAATATCGCTCTCCTGGGTCAGGCGTAATGTCACGGTGGGGGTTATAGTGTTAGTTTTCATCATCTCAGCATAGCAGCCTCAAGGAGAAATGTATGGCGCTCACCGCCGTTTCTGCCACTCAGTTTAGCGTCGCGCAGCTGACTGCTATCCTCTGCGACTGTTTCGAAGATTACCTGGTTCCCGTCACGCTGTCGGTGGAGGTGTTCGTTCAACGTTTCAGCGCCGAAGGGCTGAGCCTGCTGGATTCCTGCATCTGGCTGGAAGGTGATACGCCCGCTGCCGTGGCCGTCGTCGCCCGGCGCGGTGATGAAGCCCGGCTGGCGGCGTTTGCGCTACGGCCCGCCTATCGCGGTAAGGGCGTAGGACGTCAGTTAATGACCTCGTTGCTTGCTGCTCTGCGCGGTCAGGGCGTACGGCGGATGTGGCTGGAGGTCATTCGTGATAACCAGGCCGCGGTGGCGCTATATCGATCGCTGGGCTTTGAGGTGCGGCACGGGCTGTGCGGTTATGTCAGTACACAGACCGGGAACGGCGGGGTATCTGGATTGCAGGATGATGAGGTGCTGGCGCTGATTCGCAGGGCCGGCGCAGAGGTTAACGGCCAGCTGCCGTGGCTGATGGACCCGCTAACCTTCAGTACTCTACCGTGTCAGGCGTTGAGCCTCGATCGGCAGGCCTTTGCCGTGCTGGCGACACTAACCGGCAGGCCGCAGCTGCAGTTTTTATGGGTTGAACCCGCCGCTCGCGGCCGCGGGCTGGGGCGGGAAATGCTGATGGCGTTGGCCCAACGGTTTCCGGGACTCGGCACTTCAGTGACTATCCCGGAGAGCTTTACGCCGCTGTTTAATGCCGCCGGCTATACGCCATTGGCATTAAAACAGTATGAGATGAGCGCAACGTTGAGCACCCTGCCGTCAGCAGAGCGTTAAGGATCAGCCGTTACGCGGGTCGCTAATCGGCTGACGAACCAGGAAAATATAGGCCAGCGCGCCGAGGGCGGTCACGCAGCCGCAGATAACCAGCGCCAGCTGAAATGAGTGGGTGGTATCGACGATAAATCCGGTGACTACCGGCGCGAAGGAGGCGCAGATAAAGCTGGCGAAGTTCTGGATACTGCCGACGGAAGCGGTCATTCTTGACGCCACCGCGACGTGAATCAATCCCCAGCAGGAGGTACCGGCAAAGTGGATGCAGAACAAGGCCATACCGATTAACAGCACCGCGGCGATGGAGGTGGTGGCATGCGGAACGATGAGCGTAAACGCGGCGGAGCAGAACATCCCGGCAATAATGCAAATTTTGCGGCTTTTAATCGGCGCCATACCGCTTTTAACCAGCCAGTCGGTCACGTAGCCGTTGATGAGCATACCGGCGGCGCCGAACAAGAAAGGAATAGCGGCCATAAAACCGGTGCTTTTCAGGTCGAGGTTATACGCCGTTTGCAGATAGCCCGGCAGCCAGGCCAGATACAGCCACGCGGTATAGTTGATGCCGCTGAAGCCGAGCATCATGCCCCACATGGTTTTGTTTTTAAACAGGCTGCGCCATTCGGCAAAGCTCAGCGGGTCGCGGCGCACGTTGACGCTTCCGGCGTTAAGGTAGGTCTGCTCGTCGGCGGTGAGGTTAATATCCTCCCGGTTGCGATAGAGCATATACCAGCCGATGGCGACGAAGATCCCCAGAACGCCGATGGTGATAAACATCCAGCGCCAGCCCATCATTAGCATCATGGCGGCAAGGATTGGCGGGCTAATCGCGACGCCAATGGTCGAGGCGGCATTAAAGAAGCCCATTGGCCGACCGCGCTCTTTGATATTAAACCAGTCGTTGATCACCTTGACGCCGCAGGGATTCATCGGCGCTTCGCCGATCCCCATGCCGATACGCACCAGCACGAACTGGGTAAAGCTGTGTACCATTCCGGATACCGCCTGAAACAGCGACCAGAAAAACATGCCCAGCCCCAGCATGATGCGTGGGCCTTTGCGGTCCAGCAGCGGCCCGCAGGGGAGCTGTGCGATGCCATAGGCTAGCGAGAAAACGGATAGCAGTACGCCGATTTCGGTGGCGCTGAGCCCTAACTCTTCGCGGATAGTTAAGTTAGCGACGGATAATGAACTTCTGTCGAGGTAGTTAATCACCGCCGCCAGAAATAACAGGATCATAGCCGTTGTCTGAATTTTTTTAATCCGAGCGCTACGCTTTAAGGAATTATCTAACGGAACCGAAATCGGCTCTTCTTTACCCTTATTAAAGGTTGTCTGCGGGTCGATAGTTATATTTCGTTGCTCCACGCCTGACTCCTGACTATTCGTTTTGAACGACAAGTGACATTGAATGGTTTAAATCCCACCCACCTGTTTCACAGTAAATTAAGTCGACTTGTTTTCAGCATAAATAACCTTTTTACCCGCATTGAGTTATGTTTTGAGATTTGTGCTGCCGATAATCATTTTCTGTTTTTAATCGGTACTTAATGAGCGAGGGATTCACTCTGCCTGAGAGAGTTAATCATCGATTGTTTCGCTGAGTTCAGGTGGTTGCGCAGCGCCAGGTTGGCGTCGAGATCGCTACGACAGATGAGTGCGCTCAGGATAGTCATATGTTCATCAATGGCGATGATATTGCGCTGTTTAAGATCGCTCTCATCCCATTGATAGTGAAAGTGAAAGATAACGGAAATAATCTCAAGTGATTGATTAAAAAATATATTTTCAGCAGCTGACAGCAGTAGCGTATGAAAGTCACGATCGAGCTGAGAAAACATCCGAAAGCTGTCGCCGATGCTATCGCGCAGGGCGCGATGGCGTTCGAGGAGGGTTTTCGCCTGCAGCCAGCGGGCGTCGTTGTCCGGCAGATTGAGGAAGTGCTGGAGCGCGTGGGTTTCCAGCATTTCCCGCAGTTCAAAGAGCTGCTCCGCCCAGGAGAGCTCGAACTTTTTCATGTTCCACTGGCCGCGTTTTTCGCTTTCAATCAGGTTGTAGCGGCTGAATTTTAACAAAAACTCTCTGACCACCACCGGGCTGACGCCCGCCGCCCGCGCCAGCTGTAGTTCGGAAAACATCTCTCCGGCGCGCAGCTGTCTTTGGTTAATCATGGTAAAAAACGCCTGTTCGAAGATACGGTTCTGTTCGGCCAGCGAGGCGCTGGAGCTATCGAAGCCGTCGTGAAGCTCCGGATGGCGGAGAATTTTGTAATCGTGATTGACCTGGCACAGCACGCCGCGCTCGCATAAGTGGCTAAGGATGTGGCGCACGGTGGTACGGCTGATGTTGTACATCTCTGCCAGCGCGCTTTGTGAGGGCAGCGGGGAGGGGAGAAAGCCGCGCGCCATATCATTAATGACCTGGTTAATGGCATTGTGACGAAGGTTTTGGGAACGGCTCATATATGGGTTTCCTGTTTTTTAGCCATTAAAACCGGATTTAAAACAGTTTTGTGCGCGAGATTTCACAAATTTCGCAATGACTTTATTCCCGTCTCTGTTTTTCATCGATATCTAAGCCAACGAATACGGAGGCAATAATTATGACGTCGATGAATACTTTAGTGTGTCAGGAAGCCAAAAAATTTATTTGGGAAAAACGCCAGATTCCCATCCCCGGCGATGATGAAGTCCTTATTAAAATAAAAGCCGTGGGAATTTGCGGTACAGATATTCATGCATGGGGGGGGAATCAGCCATTTTTTAGCTATCCGCGCGTTCTTGGTCATGAAATATGTGGTGAGATAATTGGCCTGGGTAAAAATATTCTTAATTTGAAGAGCGGCCAACAGGTTGCGGTTATTCCTTACGTTGCCTGCCGCCAGTGTCCGGCGTGTCTGAGCGGGCGGACAAACTGCTGCGAGAAGATTTCGGTGATCGGCGTGCATCGCGACGGCGGATTTAGCGAATACCTCAGCGTCCCGGTAAAAAATCTGCTGGTGGTGGATGATGTTGACCCTGAGGCCGTAGCGCTGATTGAGCCATTCGCCATTAGCGCCCACGCGGTGCGTCGCGCCGCTATCCAGCCGGGAGAACAGGTGCTGGTAGTCGGTGCGGGTCCCATTGGCCTCGGGGCAGCGGCTATTGCCAAAGCGGACGGGGCCCAGGTGGTGGTGGCGGATACCAGCCCGGCGCGGCGCGATCATGTGGCGCAGCACCTTGGCCTGACAACGCTCGACCCTTCCGACCCGCTGTTTACCGAACAGCTGTGCGCCACGTTTGGTGGCTCTCTGGCGCAGAAAGTGATCGACGCGACGGGGAATCAGCATGCGATGAACAACACGGTTAATTTAATCCGCCACGGCGGCAGCATTATTTTCGTCGGCCTGTTTAAGGGCGAACTGCAGTTTTCGGACCCGGAGTTTCATAAGAAAGAGACAACCATGATGGGCAGCCGTAATGCGACGGAAGAGGATTTTGCCAAAGTCGGGAGACTGATGACCGAAGGGAAAGTGGCCGCCAGGATGATGCTGACCCATCGCTACGATTTCAAATCTTTGGCTGAAGTCTATGAAAGTGAAGTGATTAACAATCGCCAGCTGATCAAAGGCGTCATTCATTTTTAGCAGGGAAGACCATGAAAACGTTAAACAGAAAAGATTTCCCGGGAGCGCAGTATCCGACCCGTGCGATCCAGTTCGGCGAAGGCAACTTCCTGCGAGCGTTTATTGACTGGCAGCTGGATCTGTTGAATGAGAAAACCGATCTGGCGGCGGGAGTTACCATTGTTCGCCCAATCAACACCGAGTTTCCGCCGTCGTTAAATACCCAGGACGGGCTTTACACCACGGTGATCCGCGGTCTGGACGAACGCGGCGAGGCGGTGAGCGAAGCGCGGATTATTCGCTCCGTAAACAATGAGATTAACCCCTGGCAGGATTTTGCCGGCTATCTGGCGCTGGCCCGTAACCCGGATATTGCACTCGTATTTTCAAACACCACCGAAGCGGGCATCAGCTATCATGCCGGGGACCGGCCTGACGACATGCCGCCGGTAAGCTTCCCGGCAAAGCTGGCCCAGCTGCTGCTCGAACGATTCCGCCATTTCAACGGCGCAGAGGATAAGGGGTGGACGATTATCCCCTGCGAGCTGATTGACTATAACGGCGAGGCGCTGAAGGCGCTGGTGCTGCGCTATGCCAAAGAGTGGCAGCTGCCTGCGGCATTTAGCGACTGGATTGAAACGGCCAACACCTTTTGTTCAACGCTGGTTGACCGCATCGTGACCGGCTATCCGCGCGATGAAGCGCAAAAGCTGGAGGCTGAGCTGGGCTACCACGATGCTTTCCTGGACACCGCCGAACACTTCTGGCTGTTCGTTATTCAGGGGCCGCAGGCGCTGGCGGGGCAACTGCGGCTTGACCGCTGCCCGCTCAATATTCATATCGTAGAGGATATTCGGCCCTATAAAGAGCGCAAAGTCGCCATTCTCAATGGTGCGCACACCGCGCTGGTCCCCGTTGCGTGGCTGTGCGGCGTCGATACCGTTGGCGAAGCGATGCAGGACCTGGCCATTCGCCATTATGTGCAGCAAACTATCGACGAGGAGATTATTCCGGCGCTGGACTTACCTGCCGATGAGCTACGGCAGTTTGCCGATGCGGTCACCGGGCGTTTTCTCAATCCCTTTATTCGCCATCAGCTGCTCTCCATCGCCCTGAACGGGATGACCAAGTTCCGCACCCGGATCCTGCCGCAGCTGCTGACCAATATCCGCCAGCACGGCGCGATCCCGCCGCGGCTAACGTTTGCCCTGGCGGCGCTCATCGCCTTCTACCGCGGTCAGCGTGATGGGCAGATGTATCCGCTGCAGGATGATGACGTCTGGTTAACCCGTTTTGCCGATGGATGGGCGCAGGTGGCGCGCGGCCGCCCGCTGCATGAACTGGTCACGGAAGTCCTGCAGGATGCAACACACTGGGGTGAAGATCTGACGACCGTTCCGGGGCTTGCCGACCAGGTCACGCGGTATCTGGAAATGATTTTGAGCGCGGGGATGCGGGAGGCCCTGACGCGGCTGTAACAGGTTTGTTGTGCGGCGTCCGCGGATTTGGGCGCCGTTTTTTTTGTGCTCTGAACCGCAAAAAATAAATTAAGCGCCAACGGTTGGTAGATTTCCCTCATCATAAGAACCTTTCCCATTAGGCTATTTTGCTTGCCTTTTTGAACCTGGGCAGTGCTCAGACAAAACTCACAGAGTTTTGAACGCCCTTCAGGGCGGCCCGAAGGGGGAGCGTAGCGAATTATCCTCACGTACTACGTGTACGCTCCGGTTCTTCCGCGCTGGTCGTGTTCAAACTGGCTGCGCCAATAACGCCTGATGGGATAGGCTCTAAGCGCCTGCGATGGCAATGATGGGGGATGCGATGCGTAAAACGGAACTGTTGGCTTTTCTGCACAATCAGACGGATTTTTTTGATCCGGATAACCTGAGCGAGGTCTTTACCGCCAGCTATCTGGCCCAGCGTTTTGCCATGCAAAGAAACACCGCCAGCCACTATCTCAATCAGCTGGTCGCCGAGAACGTGCTGGTGAAGATCAACACCCGACCGGTCTATTTTCTGCATAAAAAAGCCTTTTGCCAGCAGTTCTTCCCCCTTTCCCGCAGCGAGTACGCCAGCATGGCGGAGCTGCTGGCGGAGAGCGACCGCCAGCCGCAGCAGGCGGATCATTTTTCGTTGCTGACCGGCCATGACGGCAGCCTGCGTAAACCGATTGAGCAGATGAAAACCGCGCTGTTTTATCCCAACGGCGGGCTACCGCTGCTTATCACTGGCGACAGCGGTACCGGCAAAAGCTATATGGCGGAGCTGATGCATGAGTTTGCCATCGCCCAGGGACTGCTGTCTCCCGAGGCGCCCTTTGTCAGCTTCAACTGCGCCCAGTATGCCAGTAACCCGGAGCTGCTGGCCGCCAACCTGTTTGGTTACGTCAAAGGTGCATTTACCGGCGCGCAGAGCGATAAAGCCGGGGCGTTTGAGGCGGCAAACGGCGGTGTGCTGTTTCTCGATGAAGTCCACCGCCTGGATGCGCAGGGGCAGGAGAAGCTCTTCACCTGGCTGGACCGTAAAGAGATCTATCGGGTGGGAGAAACGGCGCAGGGGATGCCGATTTCGCTGCGGCTGGTGTTTGCCACCACCGAAGATATTCACAGCACTTTTCTGACCACCTTTATTCGCCGTATTCCGATTCTTGTCAGCTTACCTGATTTACAAAATCGCAGCCGGGAAGAGAAAGAGGCGTTAACGCTGCAGTTTTTCTGGCAGGAGGCGCGCACGTTGGCCGCCCGGCTGCAGCTGACGCCGCGGCTTTTGCAGGTGCTGACGCACTATGTTTATCGCGGCAACGTCGGTGAGCTAAAAAACGTGATTAAGTACGCCGTTGCGTCGGCCTGGGCCAGGTCTCCGGGCAGCGAAAGGCTTAACGTCACGCTGCACGATCTGCCGGAAAATATCGTGGCCGCGACGCCGGCGCTCGGTGAACCGCTGGGCCAGCAGGAGCCGCTGCTTATTGAACCGCAGACCAGCCTGCTCTGGCTGCTGCGCGCGCGCGACCCGGTTCAGGGGCTGATTTACGATACTCAGTGCCGGGTTCTCGCGCTGTATGAGGCGGTGCTGAGTAAAAAAGCGCTCTGGGAAGAGGCGCAAAAAAGCATGGGCGAGGAGATTGAAACCCTCTTCGATCGGCTGATATTTGATAATCACGATACCCATAGCTCACATATGCTGCTGCTGATCGCTCATCAGGTGCGGGAGGAGTTTTATCGCCTTGAAAAGCGCTTCAATATCCAGTTTAACGGCAACTGTATTTACGCTTTAAGCCACTATCTGATTCATCGTTCTCGCCAGGCGCAGTCGACGATGAGCAACGAGAAAAGCCGCCAGCTGGAGGATTTCCTGGCGCAGAAATACCCGCTGATGTATCGCTTTTGTCAGGAGATCCTTAGCGCGCTGGCGCTGAAGTTGGACATTGAACCCCGGCGTATTGACCTGCTGCTGCTGGTACTGTGGTTACAGAAAAACGGTGCCATCAGCCAGCAGCAGATGACCCGGGCAATTATCCTCGCCCACGGTTACGCCACCGCCAGCAGCATCGCCAACGTCGCGAACCGGTTGCTGAAAAATCAGCTGTTTGAGTCATTCGATATGCCGCTGGATGTAACGCCGGAGGCTATCGCTAATCAGGTGATGGCCTATATTGAGAGCCACGCGCTGGCGTCAGGGCTGATCATTCTGGTCGATATGGGGTCGCTGAACGCCATTCACAGCCATTTTAATCGTCGCCTGCACACGCCGGTGGCGATTGTGAATAACGTCTCTACCGGAATGGCGATGTACGTCGGCGAACGGATTTTACAGGGCGATATGCTGGAAGATATTGTCCGTGAGATTGGCGACGATCTGGCGGTTGAGCACCAGCTCTATTACCCGCAAAACGACAAACCGCGGGCGATTCTTACCACCTGCGCCACCGGTCTGGGGGCGGCGGCGAACCTGTCGGCGCTGTTAAAGGCCAGCATTCCTGAAGCGCTCGGCATTGATATTGTGGCATGCGATGTGGAAACCCTCGCCGATCCGTCGCGGCGGGAGCCGATGCTAAGCCGCTACGAGGTGCTGGCGATCGTCGGTACTCTCGATCCGCATCTTGCCGATCTGCCGTGGATCTCGCTGGATTCGCTGATTTCTGGCGAAGGGAGCCGCCCGTTGATGCGTATCTTCGGCGAACTGGCCTCCTCTGAACAGATCGGCGAGATCAATAACCTGCTCCTGAAAAACTTCTCGCTACGTCGGGTGATCGAGTCGGTGACGATCCTTGATACCGGTAAGGTCATCAACCAGGTCGAGCAGTTTTTGCTGCGCTATGAGCATTTGGCCGGGTGCGATGTGCCCAACGATCGTAAGGTGGCGCTGTATGTGCATATTAGCTGTCTGATAGAGCGTTTAATTCGCAACGCTTCACCCACTCATTACTCGGGAAAGCAGTGTCCGGAGAGCGAGCTGGCTACGCTACGTGAGGCCTTTAGTGTCATCGAGAGCGGATATAGTGTCAAAATTCCCGCAGTAGAGCTCTATTACATTCACGATATCCTGACGCGGGAAACGGAATTTATTCAGGAAGATCAAGAGTTTTAACGTTTCTCATCTTTTTGTCCTTGCGCTAACCGACGCGCCACTGTTTCTGGCACGCCGGTTGCAATCAAGAAAGCAGTGGAATGCGCTTTCGAGGTAAGGATGAAACGACACTATATTTTTGCCAGCCATGGCACCTTTGCTAACGGATTGCTGAACTCCGTGGAGCTGATCCTCGGTAAACAGCCGAATATTCATACTCTGTGCGCCTATACGGAAGAGGAGGCCGATCTGACGCAGCAGGTGGAGACGCTGCTGACGCGTTTTCCCGCCGAGGATGAGTTAATTGTCATTACGGATATTTTCGCTGGTAGCGTTAATAATGAGTTTGTGCGTTTTTTATCGCGCCCGCGCTTCCATTTATTATCTGGTTTAAATCTGCCGTTAATTATTGACCTGCTTATTTCCGCAGGGGAAGAGAATACCGAGAAATTAATTTCTGAAGCATTAATAAGCGCTAAAGAGAGCATTCAGTACTGCAATCAGACGATTGCCAGTGCGATGACTATTGATAAAGACTTCTGAAATGAGGAAGCAATTATGATTACGCTATTAAGGGTAGACCATCGATTACTTCACGGCCAGGTTGCCTTTTCCTGGACCCAATACGTCGGCGCCGATTGCATTTTAATCGCCAACGATAGTGTTCCCGAGGATGAACTGCGGAAAACCACGATTAAGCTTGCTAAACCGCCCGCGGTTAAACTGGTAATTAAAAATATAAACGACTCTGTTGAAGCGATAAAAAGCGGGGTTACCGATAAGTATAATTTATTTATTGTCGTGGAATCGGTAAATGACGCCTGGCGTATTGCCAGCGCCGTTGAGGACATAAAAAGTATTAATCTCGGTGGAATTAAGGCCAAAGAGGGCAGTAAAAATATCTCTAAGGCGATTAATTTACTGCCGGAAGAAATAGAACAGCTGCAACAACTGGTGGGGAAAGGCGTCGAGGTGGAGATTCGCCAGGTCCCTAACGATCGCAAACAGCTTTTTGCGGAATGCGTTTAATGCCGGAGGACAGATTATGGTAGAGGCTCTCTTACTGGGTCTGGTGGCGTTTATCGCGCAATCAGAATATGCCTTAGGGACGTCGCTGATCTCACGTCCCATCGTCACCGGACTGCTGACCGGACTGGTGCTGGGGGATGTCCAGACCGGCGTCATTATGGGCGCGACGCTTGAGCTGGCGTTTATCGGCTCTTTCTCCGTCGGCGCATCGATCCCACCCGACGTGGTAACCGGCGGTATTCTCGGCGTGGCGTTCGCCATTACTTCCGGCGCAGGCACGGAAACGGCGCTGCTGCTTGGCCTGCCTATCGCCACCCTGACGCTGATCCTGAAAAACGTCTATCTGGGGATGTTCATTCCGCTGCTCAGCCAGAAGGCGGACGGCTACGCGGAACGGGCGGATACGCGCGGCATTGAACGGATGCACCTGATTGCCGGATTCGGGCTGTCGCTGATGCTGGCCACGGTGGTCACCGTTTCATTCCTGGTTGGCAGCAATGCGGTGAAATCCCTGCTCGATACGATCCCGGAATTTATCAAACATGGCCTGAGCGTCGCCACCGGAATTATCCCGGCTCTTGGCTTCGCGATGCTTGCCAGATTACTGATTAACAAGAAAGTTGCGCCGTACTTTTTCCTCGGCTTCGTGCTGATGGCCTATTTGAAAATCCCGGTGACCGGTATCGCCATTCTCGGCGCTATCGTGGCGGTGGTGATGGTTAACGTCACCGCGCTGAGCGCACCTCGTACGACGACAGAACAAGGAGTCAGTGATGACGACGAAGATGATTTCTGAGGAGACCCTGCAGCCGCAGGAGCAGGAAGAAACGGGCATTACGCCGCGCGATTTACGCCGGGTCTTCTGGCGTTCTTTCCAGATGGAGTTCTCGTGGAACTATGAGCGGCAGATGAATCTCGCCTTTGTCTACGCGCTGATTCCGGTGCTGAAAAAGCTCTATCCGCGCAAAGAGGAGCTGGCCGGAGCGTTGAAACGTCATCTGGTGTTCTTCAATACCACGCCGCATATCGTCACCCTGCTGCTGGGGATCACTGCCGCGATGGAGGAGAAAAATAGCCAGCAGAAAAACATGGATGCCAACGCGATTGATAACGTCAAAGCATCGCTAATGGGGCCGCTGGCCGGGCTGGGAGATTCCTTCTTCTGGGGCACGCTGCGCCTGATCGCCACTGGTATCGGCACCAGCCTGGCGTTAAAGGGCAATATTCTCGGGCCGATCCTGTTTCTGCTGGTGTTTAACGTGCCGCACATCCTGGTGCGCTGGTTCTTTACCCGCTGGGGCTACGTTCTGGGCACCGGGGTACTGCAGCGGATCCAGAAGAGCGGAATGATGGAGAGCCTGACCTACGGGGCGTCGATTATCGGGTTAATGGTGGTGGGGGCGATGACAGCCTCAATGATCGATATCACTATCCCTGTTTCATTTGGCGCCGGGGAGGCAAAAACCCAGGTGCAGGACATCATCAACGACATTCTGCCCTGCATGCTGCCGCTGGTGAGTTTCGGCATCGTTTACTGGCTGCTGGGGCGCAAAGTTAAACCGCTCTCTATTATCGGCGGAATGGCGCTGGTGGGCATTCTGGGTTCGTGGATTGGCTTGTTTTAACAGGAGTCGAAAATGATACCAACGATGATGACTTATATCAGCGAAGAGCCGGCCTGTCTGACGCAGATCCTGCGTGACTACCGGCAAAAGCTGGCGGCGATTGAGACCTTTGCCAGCCAGCATCCGGTACGCCGAATTTTGCTGCTGGCGACCGGATCGTCGCTGAACGCCGCTCTTTGTGCACGTTATTTCTTTGAACAACGCTTTGGCCTGCTGGTTGAAATTAAAGAGCCGTACAACTTTACCCATTACGAAGCTATCGACCCGCATACCGATCTGGTAGTGGCGATTTCACAAAGCGGAAAAAGCGCGTCGACGCTGGAGGCGATGCGTAAGGTGCAGGCATTGAACCTGCCGGTTTTTGCCCTGACCTCTGACCCGCAAAGCCCGATAGCCCGCGCCTGCGACGGGATACTGGATATTAACACCGGGATTGAGAGCGTGGGGTTTGTCACCCGCGGGTTTAGCGCCACGGTGCTGAATCTGTTGCTGATGGCGCTGATGATTGCCCGTAGCCAGGGAAAAGCCAGAGAGGTCGAGGAGCAGCACTATCTTGCTGAATTACAGAGGCTGGCGGCGGCGATCCCGGATGTCATTGCCCGCACCTCGCGGTTTATCGACAGGCATGGCGAAACGCTGCGGGGCGGCGAGCGCTTTGTCGCTACCGGCTACGGCGCGCTGGTTGGCGTGGCGAAGGAGTTCGAAACCAAATTTACCGAGACGGTACGCGTGCCTTCCAGCGGCTTTGAGCTGGAAGCGTATATGCACGGCCCCTATCTGGAGGCCAATGCCCGCCATGTGATGCTGTTTATTGAAGATACGCCGGACGAGCGAACCCGGGCGCTGCGCGACTATATGGCGCCGTCCGTGGCCCGGGCCTTTACCCTGAAGCTGGGCAACGAAGAGGGTGAAGAAACGCTGGCGCTAAACTGCCCGTGCGAGCATCACCTGGCGCCGCTGCTGCTGATTGTCCCTGTCCAGATGCTCGCCTGGCATACCGCCGGACTGAAAGGTATCGATCTGGCCATACGTATTTTCGACGATTTTGACCGCGTATTAAAAAGTAAAATCTGATTATTCAGGAGAAAACTATGTTGGGTTTTAATCAGGACGAGTACCTGACCAGTGCTCGCGAGATCATTGCTGCGCGCAAACAGGCTGAAAACGTTGCCGACGCTATTTATCACAGCGGATGTAGCGCCTTATTTTTTGCATCGGTAGGCGGTTCTTTAGCCCCAATGATGGCAATTAATGAGTTTGCCAAAGAATTAACCAGCGTGCCGGTTTATCTTGAGCAGGCGGCGGAATTAATCCATCGCGGGCATAAAAAATTAAATAAAGATGCGGTAGTCGTTACGTTATCCAAATCCGGTGATACTAAAGAGTCGGTGGCCATTGCCGAATGGTGTAAAGCCCAAGGGATTCGCGTGGTGGCCATTACCCGTAACGCCGATTCGCCATTAGCCGAGGCGGCGAGCTGGCATATTCCGATGTGCCACAAGAACGGTGTGGAATATGAGTATATGCTGCTGTACTGGTTATTCTTCCGCGTGATTTATCGTCACGGCGAGTTTGCTGAATATGAGCGTTTTGCCAGCCAGCTGGAATTGCTGCCGGAAAATCTGCTAGAGGCCAAGCGCCAGTTCGATCCGCAGGCGGATAAAATTGCCGGGCAATACCATAATAGCGACTACATGATGTGGATTGGCGGGGCGGAAATGTGGGGGGAAGTCTACCTGTTCTCGATGTGTATTCTCGAAGAGATGCAGTGGAAGCGAACCAAGTCGGTGAGCTCGGCTGAGTTTTTTCACGGCACCCTGGAGCTGCTGGAAAAAGAGGTCCCCCTGTTCCTGGTGAAAGGTGAGGGTAAATGCCGGGCGCTGGATGAGCGTGTTGAACGCTTCGCTGAGAAGATCACCGACCACCTGGTGGTTATCGACCCGCGCGACTATCCGTTGAACGGTATTGATGACGCTTTCCGCTGGATTATGGCGCCGTGCGTGGTTTCCACCCTGCTGGTGGACCGGCTGGCGGCCCACTTTGAACACCATACCGGGCACGACCTTAATATACGCCGTTATTATCGGCAGTTTGATTACTAAACCCTCCTGTGGCGGTCAGCAAGGCTGGCCGCCGCGCTATTCTCCGAGGCGCTTCCCAGAAAATCATCGTCAAATCCAGCCGGGTAAAAACCGGTGGTAGAGTCCGGCTTTCCTTCTCTTTCAGGCAAGCGGACGGCCATGAAAAAACGGATGACCTCAACGCCGCATGATGCGGTCTTTAAACGATTTCTTCGCCATCCGGAGACGGCGAATGATTTTCTCATGCTCTACCTTCCCGAGGAAGTTCGCCAGCGGTGCGATTTTTCCACGCTGAAGCTGCAATCGGCGAGCTTTATCGATGAGGATCTGCGCGCCTGGTATTCGGACGTGCTGTGATCGGTGCAAACCACCTCCGGCCAGGGGTATGTTTACGTGGTGATTGAACATCAGAGCTCGCCGGATAACCATATGGCTTTTCGCCTGATGCGCTATGCGATCGCCGCGATGCAGCGGCACCTCGACGCCGGGCACAAAACGCTGCCGCTGGTGGTGCCGATGCTTTTTTATCACGGTGCGACCAGCCCTTATCCCTTTTCCCTGAACTGGCTGGATGAATTTACCGATCCGCAGATGGCGAAGAAGCTGTATGGTTGTCCGTTTCCGTTGATCGACGTTACGGTGATGCCGGACGATGAAATCGTTCAGCACCGGCGGGTCGCTCTGCTGGAGCTGATGCAAAAGCATATTCGCCAGCGCGATCTCAGCGGGATTACGGAGTCGTTGGCGACCCTTGTGATGCTGGGATACACTAACCGCAGGCAGTTGAGAGTGCTGTTTCATTATATGCTGCAGTACGGCAATACCGCCGAACCGAGCGTGTTTCTCCGCCGGTTGGCCCGCCGTCTGCCACAATATGAGGAGAGGTTGATGTCTATCGCTCAAAAGCTCAAGCAGGAAGGTCGTCTGGAGGGGAGACGGGAAGGTCGGCAAGAAGGCCGACTAGAAGGCCGGCAAGAAGGGCACCTGGAAGGCTTACAGGAAGGAAGCCGACGCGAGGCGCTGCGCATTGCCAGCAGTATGCTGCAGAACGGTCTGGACAAAGAGACGGTACAAAGGATTACCGGGCTTTCGGCAGATGAATTAAAGCCGCTTTATTGTTAACACCCGGCCCTGGAAACTGCTGCCCGGCGCAAAAATCTACCGGGCAGAATTGCTTTAGCCTTCGCGTTTGACCACTTTGATTTCAACCATGCCGATGCCCAGTTGTCTTGGGGCATGGCCGAGAATATTACCCTCATTAGTCGACTGCGGGTCCGGCGGCGCAATAGTTAACGTACTGCTGTGCGACGGGTTATCGAAGTGCAGGGTAGTGGTGGTCACATCGTTAAGCAAAGTGAGCGTTTGTTCACTGTCGCCCACGCGCACCGGAATCGGTTTATTGGCGTTCGGCCCGTAGGCCTTAGCCGTAATCACCAGATCGAATTTTTCCGGCAGCGGCTCTTTATATTCAATTTTTACTTCATTTCCGAGCTGCGCATTGGACCAGCGTCCCCATAATTCCGGACGTGAAATACCGCTGAATTGCTTTACTTCCTCCGGTGCGCCGGCCACGTTAAAGACGAAACTGTCGGCTTTATAACGAATATCGTTATCAACGATTTTCAGGGTATCAACGTTGTTCTTATAGCGCTCCATATCAATAAGCGTATCTTTGAACGCGGTTTTACCCTGCCACTGGGCTTTGTCGACGCGCTGGACCTGCTGTTCACCGCCCAACTGGCCTTGCGACACGCACCAGTCGGTAGAGAGCGCCAGCTCCGACGACCAGAGCTGGCCCATTTTATAGCAACGGTCTACCCAGACGAAGTTATCGCGCGGCGCGAAACTGGCCAGCTGGAAGCGCAGCGGCGCGGAGTATTCGCTTTCCGGCAGCGGCTCAACGCGTTTATCGGAGATGCGCAGCAGCAGCGGCAGGCGGAAATGACTGCCGGAGAAGGAGATCATGTTTTTCTGCGAATCAACGGTGAAGTTCTTCATCTCTTTAGGGAAATTCCACAGGCGGATAATATCCGGCTTCCACGCCAGCACCTTCTCTTTCATATTGAGGAAAACGGTTGAAAGCGATTCTCCGGAAAGGCTGCTGCGACCAAGGCCAATAAAATTATCGCCGCCGAGAATATCCAGCACGGTGGCACCGTTATCCATGGTGTTACGTTTGATAGCGAGGACATCCTGCTGCGGTTCATCGCCGCGCAGAATAAAAAACAGATTACTGCGATCCTGTTTGTTCAGATAATCCCAGGCGCTGTTTTTCATCGCCAGGTGATCCGATGACACCACGATGACCGTGTTTTTAAACCACGGCGAAGCTTTAATCTTCTCAATTAACGCCGCGATATGCTCCTGGCTACAGGAGACGGCGCTGAAGGAGAGGTTCTTTTTACCGTCCATATCGTAGCTTTTACGCTGGCAGGTTCGGGAAATAAAACCATCCGGATGATGGGTATCGACCGTCAAAGCGAACAGCGAAAAACGTTTTCCGGATTGCGAAAGTTCTTCGAATTTTTTCCAGGTCTCATCAAGAACCGTGTCGTCGTAGAAGCCCCAATCGTTACGGTAGGCCGGGTCGGCGACCGTGGTTTTTAGCTCCTCGGCGCCATACAGATGATCGAAACCGTGTGATTTCAGGAAAACATCTTTTCCGGCGAAGCGCAGGTTCGCTCCCTGAACGAAGTAATTCTCGTAACCAGAGTTTTTCAGGATGTCTCCCAGACAGACATTCTGCGGGAAAAAGCTGGAAACCGAGGCCGAAGCGTTGCCTTCGAACGGCGCAAAGAGTGGGATTCCGCACTGGGAGGCGACCATCCCGGCAATCGTGTAGTCAGTGCCCGGCAGCTGGGTGGTATTGCTGAAGTCCAGCCCCTCGCTTTTTAGCTTTCCGAGCTCAGGAGTAAGCTCCGGGAACACCTCGTTATCAAAGTAGGTGCGCTCAAGGCTTTCACCATAGATATACACCAGGTTCAGCTTTGGGTTAGCGATGCTCTTTGAAGGCTCTTTATAGTAGGCCACAAAATCTGGATCGCCGTCGCGGGACTGGGATTTGACCAGCTCGCTAATCTGACGGAAGGCCGGGCTGGCATCCACTGACGCCAGCGCCAGGACCAGCGCGACCAGGCTGTAGCCAAAATGATGAGGATGATGACGGCGGCGGCGGAGCACCCAGCCGAGCGCGCCAAATACCGCGACTAGCGCCACAACCAGCCCGAGGCCAGGCAGAATATATTTGCTCACGCCCGCGCCCGTCAGGCTGTTGGTTAACGTATAGAGCACCGCGTCATTGATACCGTCGCCGGTGAAGTAGTCGCTGGCGTAGAGGGTAATATTCAAAATAACAAACAGGCCCAGCACCGTGAGCGTGGCGGCGAACCACCAGGTATTACGACCGGCTTTTAATGCGTAAATCATCACCGAAGCAAGAAACAGGGCGATGGATAACAACTCTGACACAGCTCATCCTCATTCACGCCAGCTGTCGGCTGGCCAGATAGATCCTTTTCCACTCTACACTGTAATTGCAGCGTAATATTGCCGCAATTGTATCGTCATGAAATTGTGCTGTGGTTCAGAATTGGTTTATAAATCGCCGTTTTTGAACGGGCTCACATCTTGCCTGTCTGGGGCTGAAAGGGGAACGATGTGAAGAAATCGGCGTTGCGGCCGCGCTGGCGGGACTAAAGCGCCAAACGCGGCATTAAGCGTGTAGGATCAGGAGAGGAAGCTAACGCCCTGTTTCAGTACCAGGTCGCAGGCTTTGGTTTTCACTTTCTCCGCCAGCGGACTGCTGCCAAGGTTATTCAGATTAAGCTGCTGACCATCTTTGCTACTCAGCAGCCCCTGTAGACCATTGAGGTAGCTGGTGTCCTCTTTTTGTTTTTCCGGCGTGCTGAGGCCGAGCTTATCCAGAACCTGATTTTTGATGTTTTCGGTATTGGTTACCGAAGCCAGTTTCTGTTTCGCGCAGTAAGACATAATTCCGGCGGCATTATTCATGCTGCTGGAGGTTAACGACTGGCTCCCGCCGTTAAGCAATCCTGTCAGCGAAGAGAGCGACATTCCGCCGCTTTGCTGGCTGCTGCTTTGGTTGCTGAGCTGATTAGCAGCGCTGGACAGGGAATCCTGCCAGCTGGTGGCGTGGGCGCCGAAGGTCAATAAAGCACTGACTACTATTGCCGTGCGGAACATCGTTTTTGCAGATTTCATAGACGTACTCTTCGCCGTGACTGAATAATCTTATAAGTATAACGCTGGCCGTGTTCAGAATAATCTTAATACTCTTTTCCGGTCACGCGATCGCGGTAGCTTTCCCAATTGAAATTAACCCACAGACTATTGCCAAGACGCATGCGGTCCATGACGCGCTCGCCAAGCAGCTTGTTCATTTCGTCCATCGTGCTGTTAGTCAGCATACCGGTAGGGCGCTTCGATGAGGAGCGGCGATCGACGATCTGGTTAATGATAACCTTCTCGTAGCGCGATTCCGTCTGCATGCCGATTTCGTCAATCACTAGTAGATCGACCTTACTCAGGTCGGTAAGAAGCTGCTCTTCGCTGGTTTCCCGGTTGCCAAAAGTATCTTTCATCGCTGACATGATATCGGCGACGGTAATAATCAACACCGACTTACCCCGCAGCAGCAGCTCATTACAGATGGCAGCGGCGAGATGATTTTTCCCGGTACCCGGTTTACCGGAGAAGATAAAGCTGGCGATATTGCCGTCGAACTCCTCGACGTACTGCCGCGCCCTGGATAACGCAATCATCTGGCCTTCGCACTCAACCCGATAGTTGTCCAGCGAGCAGTTTTGATGCAGGGGACGGATGCCGGAGCGATTAAATGTGCGCTGCATTTTCATGGCGCGATTTTCGCGTTCCAGGGCTTCAGAACGTAGTTTGCCCTGTTCTTTTTGCCATGCCAGCAGCTCTTCACCTGTCTTAAACGCGGGTTCGACATGGGCTGGCATCATCTTTTGCAGGCGCTTCATCAGGTCGCCGACATTTTTCATGCTCATCCTCGGAATCCTCGTGGAATATGATTTTCAGGTTCGCTAATCGCGTTAACATCGCGGCGGGGCTGGCCGCCGTTGCTTGCCCGACCTATCTGTACGCTACGCGCCAGCTTCTGCTGCCACTGGACATGATGAAAGACTTTGCCTTCCGCCTGCCAGTAAGCGACAAAGGCGGCCAGCTCTTCTGGCGTAACGGGCTGGCTCAGGGCAATGCCCCAAAGCGCGGCCAGGCGCTGAAAATCTGCGTCCGGCTGCCAGTCCGCATACATCGGGAATTTACCCATCGGCACCGCAACAGGGGCTGCCGCAGGCTCGTCAAAAAACTGCGCGTCCAGCGCGATATCGCTATTGGGACGCGAGAGTTTCGCTTCCAGTTCCAGCAGCTGAGCAAGACGCTCCGGCGTCAGCGCATAGAATGCGGGGGCGTTGTTGGCAAATACGGCGACTGTGCCGCTGGTCGATTTTGCCAGTACCGCCGCGTGATCCTGCATGAAGTCATCCAGACCGCTAAAATCGGTAGTTAATATTCGTGAAGACATAAATCAATCTCAACTCTGAACAACTAAAAGAAAGGGGGGCAATTGCACACATTTACCCTAAATAATTCGAGTTGCAGGAAGGCGGCAACTGACTGGGGTGAACGAATGCGGCCAACGCACATGCAACTTGAAGTATGACGGGTATAGTAGCATAGAGGTCGCTCAGGAAGGAGCGCCGCAGATGACCCGCGGCGCGGCCTGCTATACGCGCGGACGTTTACGGTAGAGCCAAAGGCCAGGAATGGAAAGACCGATAGATAATGCCCCAACAATGGAAGACGCCTTAAGGAAATTGCTCAACAGCATAATCATCATCTCTTCCGAGTAGCCGAAGTGGCTGATTTTGACCGCAGAAATCATCGCAGTATAGGCGGAGATTCCTGGGAACATCGGGATCACCGCCGCAACGGTGAAAATCTTAGGATGTGCCAGATACCATCGGGACCATTGGATACCGATGCAGCTAACCAGCAGGGCAGCCATAAACGTCGCCCATTCAATATTAAAACCTGCGGTCATCATGACCATGCGCGAACCGTGGCCGATAGCCCCCAGCAGCGCGCACCAGCGCAGCGCACGCTGTGGGACGTTGAATACCATGGCAAAGCCAACTGCGGGGATAGCGGCCAGCACCATATCCTGCGCCAGGTCGTAGAGAAACATAATTATACCCATCCGCGCAGCCCCCACATCGTCATCGCCATCACGACGCCAATACAGGTGGCGAGCGTTAGCAGACTGGCAATTGCCCAGCGCGCCAGGCCGGTATTGATATGTCCTTTAAACATGTCAGCAACGGAGTTGATCAGCGGAAAACCGGGTACCAGCAGCAGAACGCTGGCGGCCATCGCTATCGTCGGCGTACTGGCAAAAGCCGGAAGCCGCAGCATCAACCCTGAGATAGTGGTTGCGACAAAGGCGGTGATGCAGAAGTTGATTTGTGGATGCATGGAGCGATGAGTCAATACCTGGCGAATATACATGGCTACCGTACTGGCGCACAACGTGACCAGCGCGCCGTCCCAGCCGCCGTTGTTGAGCTTGCAAAAGCAGGCGCAGGAAAGGCCAACCATTAAAACCAGCAGCCAGCGCGGATAGCGCAGAGGTTTAATTTGCGCGAAACGTTTTTCGACATCTTTATAATCCAGTAGCTTATGCTCCGCCATAATCACAATATGCTGTACTTCTGTGACGACGTGCATATTGATACCGCGATCGGTGTTTTTTCGCGTTGAAGTCAGGCATTCGCCATCTTTGATGGTTGTGAGCACAATCGCATTGGAAGAGATTGCACTTTCAACGCTATCCATCCCCAATGCCAGACCCAGACGGGTCGAAAGCTCCTCAACCAGCGCGCTTTCCGCACCGTGCTGTAATAAGAAAAGACCACATTGAATGCACAATCGCGTGATTGTGCGCTGGCTTGCCCGTTCTGCTTGCATAAATACCTGCTGTCCGTAATGCCCTGTGCCGTAGTGTCTGGCGATACTTTTACCTGAAGTCTTGTTTTATCTGAGCGTTCCGGATCAAACAATGTGTAAAAAATCACCCGTTCTGTTGACTCCCTGAAATTTGAACTCTGCCACACTTCCGCAAAATTGGTGAAAAGTACAATCTTTGCACCAATTTCTCCCTTCTTTTTCCCATCAGACTTATCAAAAATGCAAATTCGAACTTTTGATATACAAAAAAATAACAAATAATTAACCGTGGTGAGGCGATGCTATGAAAACACAGGTGGCGATTATCGGAGCGGGTCCATCCGGACTGTTGCTGGGGCAGCTACTACACAAAGCCGGGATTCAGACCGTTATCCTTGAACGACAGACGCCAGAGTATGTGCTGGGGAGGATTCGTGCGGGGATTCTGGAAAGCGGTACGGTTGAGCTGCTGCGCGAAGCCGGGGCGGCCCGGCGGATGGATGCTGAAGGCCTGGTCCATCATGGGGTCGAGTTTTTGTTTGAAGGTAAGCGGGTACCGGTTGCGCTGACGGAACTGACTGAAGGCAAAAGCGTGATGGTATACGGCCAGACTGAAGTGACGCGAGATTTAATGGCTGCGCGAACTGAAAGCGGGGCAACGACGATTTATGGGGTCAGCGATGTCGTCATTAATGATGCGAAAAGTGACCGTCCGTGGGTCTCTTTTGTCAGCAATGGCGAAAACTGCCGTTTAGAGTGCGATTTTATCGCCGGTTGTGACGGATTTCATGGTGTTTCCCGGCAGAGTATTCCTGCGGGGATCCTCAAAGAGTACGAGAGCGTCTGGCCGTTTGGCTGGCTTGGGTTGTTGGCCGATACGCCACCGGTTAACCCGGAACTTATTTATGCGCATCATGAACGTGGGTTTGTGCTCTGTAGTCAGCGCTCACTTACACGAAGCCGCTATTACCTGCAGGTACCGCTCAGTGAAAAGGTTGAGGCATGGACCGATGAGCGCTTCTGGGATGAGCTCAAACAGCGCCTGCCCGATGAGCTGTCCGGAAAGTTAGTGACTGGTCACTCACTTGAGAAGAGCATCGCACCGCTGCGCAGCTATGTGGTGGAGCCGATGCAGTATGGAAGGTTATTCCTGGTCGGGGATGCGGCGCATATCGTACCGCCTACCGGAGCTAAGGGACTGAACCTCGCGGCGTCCGATGTGAACTATCTGTGGCGGATCCTGCGGGAATATTATCACCATGGTCGTAGCGATCTGCTGGCAACCTACTCACGCTTTGCCCTGGACCGAGTGTGGAAAGGTGAACGGTTCAGCTGGTTTATGACTCGTTTGCTGCATGATTTCCCGCAACAAAGCGAGTTCGACAGAAAAATGCAGGCGGCGGATCGTCGTTATTATCTTGAATCACGCGCCGGATTAACCACCATCGCGGAAAACTATGTCGGTCTGCCGATGGAGCGCGTGGTGTAAAACTAAAAAGCTCAGGAGCCGCGATGCAGACAGTTAGTACCATTCCCGTTTTCAAACTGTATGGCGAAGAACAGGGCTGGCCAACGCCCGATCTTCTGCACTGCGAGTCGATACTCCAGCGTAGTCATCTTTATGAATGGCACATCCGCGTGCATCAGCACGCTGAGCTCGTGCAGCTTTTATATCTGCATAAAGGACGAGCGGAAATTGAAATCGAAGGGACGACGACCGTGATGATGGAATCCTGTATCCAGGTGGTTCCGGCGTTGTGCATTCATGGATTTCACTTTTCGCCCGGAACGGAAGGGTATGTGTTATCGCTGGCCCTGCCGCTGCTCAGGCGTTTTGAAAACCAGTTTGGCCGCCAGCTGGACGTACTGAACCAGCCGCAGTGCGTACCGGTGAAAGCGTCCCGGGGTCATATTCGGGCGCTGTTTACCGCTTTGCGTGAAGAGTACGGTGAGGATTACGATGCGCGAGAAATGATGCTGCACTCCCTGTTAGGGGCGTTATTGGTCTGGCTAAACAGACAGTATCGCCCGCTGCCGATAGCGGAGGACAAAGCTGAACGCAGGCGTAGCGTTATGCGTCATTTCTCCCGCCTCATTGAAAGCCACTATCGTGAACATATGCCTCTCGCCGGGTATGCCCGACTGGTTGGCGTGTCTGCGACTCACCTGAATTATTTGTGCCATGAATTCTATGGCTGCAGTGCGCTAGGTGTTTTGCATCAAAGATTAATGCTTGAGGCTCGTCGCAACCTGCAATATACCAGCATGACTATCGCACAACTTTCTGATTATTTAGGATTTACTGATGCGGCTTATTTTTCTCGTTTCTTTCGTCGTTATAGTGGAGAATCACCTAAAGTATTTAGGAAAAAAATAAAATAAAAAATCTTTATTTAATATATCTTAAGTTAGCGTATCTAACGATGATATTAACCATTTCTAATTTATTGCTGACAACTACCTGTGTTAATGTTAATCATTGGCATGGATAACAATAATATGTTACTCCTCATATATATAAGTTGGCTTTAGGGTACGATATAGCGTACTCGCCAGGGACGATAAAGATTCATTTTGGCAAAACAATATGATAATTGCTAAATTATTTATCTGATTGTTTTTTGCCGGTTGTGAATCTTCGACAGGAAGCGGAGGGTTTATGTTACCAGGACAGGGTAAGTTCGGCATTATTATCAGCAGAATACCGGTTATGCAGTCCGGATTGAAGGCAATCGTTGGGGAGCATCTTCCTGATTATGAGTTGAGTTTTTGCCGTTCTCAGGAGGAACTCACTCTGCTGCAATTGCGTCGTGCGGTGCTGGTTATTGCTGATTTATCTGGTGAAATTGAGCAGCCAGGACAGGTCTGCGAGCACTACTACTCTTTAATGACCCAATACAGGGATATACATTGGGTCTTTATGGTAGGAAACGCCTGTTATCCATTAGCGGTTGAATTATTAATGCGGCCTGAAAGTTCATTAATTTCAGATAGTGAACCGGTAAAGCGCCTGATCGAAGTGATTCGCGCTGGAGGTCTTGCCGCCGAGCGAATCAGCCAGACATTATTCTCGCCTGCAATGCCTGCCATTGGTGAAGAACAGTCAAATATAGTTATCTTGACCCTTTCAGAGCGTAAAGTATTAAGACTTATCGCAAAAGGATGGGGCATTAATCAAATAGCCGCTTTATTAAAGAAAAGTAATAAAACCATAAGTGCGCAGAAAAATAGTGCGATGCGCCGCTTATCTTTGCGCAGTAACGCAGAGATGTATGCCTGGATTAACAGTGCACAAGGAATGAAGGAACTGAATATTTATTCAGCCTATGGAGACCAAGCGGAATGGAAAAAAATCACCCAGCACGATACATCGCTATCGTAGAGAAATGCGCGATGACGGAAGTGGCTCTCCGTCATGTGTTACTTAATGAAAGCGGTAAGAATTATTGTATTCAGTTCTTTAAGAATACTCAGGAATTAAAGCGAGAATTTAAGTCCGCCCATTTTTCAGCGGTTATTTTCTCTCTTTCAGGTAATCGCCGCTCTCGCCTTGAAAGCTTACTTTTCCTCCATGACATCGCGCGTTATTACCCTGAAATACAGAGAATTATCTTAGCAAATGATGAAGCGGAAATGCGTTTGGTTAACCATCTTACGCCTTATCGCTTACACGGCATTCTGAATAAATCAGCCTGTCGGCTAGTGTTGCAGGAACACCTGCTCCAGCTTCTTGATAACAGCTATCAGGCTAATGAGTGTTCCCTAAGCCAGAAACAGGGCATGTATAGTCAAATTCTGAGCCCAACGGAACATACGATCCTGCGCTATATGTCCTATGGTTACTCATTGCCTGAAATTGCGACACAGCTGGAACGAAATATCAAAACGATTCGTGCCCATAAATTCAACGCTATGACCAAACTTGGCGTGAGTTCTGATATGGGACTACTGAGCGCGGCGGATATATTAATGCGCTTATCGGCGAATAATGATGATGCCAGAAGCATATGCCTTGCTCAGTAGTGCCCGATCTATTAAAGACAGACATCAATCCAGGTAGCATCAGTCAGCTGCGCCATTCGCTCGGGCGAAATGCGAACGGCGCTATGGATTGAACCTGCTGCTGGCAGCACTTCAGGATACTGCTTTAGAGAGATATCACAGTAGACGGCCAGCGGAATTTCCAGGCCAAATGGGCAGACGCCGCCAATGGGATGGCCGGTTAGCGTAATAACTTCGTCACTACTTAACATCCGCGCTTTGGCGCCGAATGTCTCCTTTAGTTTTTTATTGTCCAGCCGTGCATCGCCTTTTGCGACAACGAGCACAACTCTGTCTTTTATTTTTAAAGAGAGGGTCTTTGCTATTTGCCCGGGTTCAACGTTATGCGCCGCTGCGGCTAATGCTACCGTGGCCGTACTCTGATTTAGTTCGATGATTTCGATATCGGGGGCGTGGTCAGTAAAAAACTGCCGCACGGACTGCAGACTCATTGGAATCTCCTGATTAAGGCTTGTTAAAAATCTGTCACAAGCATCGCAAAGTGTAAATATAGCTGGTAGATAATCAAGATTCTTTCCAATTTCTGGATCTCCTTCACATTCACCGCAACCGGTTACTGTAACCGGTTGCGGTTATTCATATAGACATGAATACTGACAAGGTAACTTCCCTGCGTCACCTATAACAAAAGAGCCGAGGATGAACAGAACTTTCTTGAGCTGTATCGCTAGTGGGTTATCCGATCAGGTAATCCACTCGCCGAATAGTGTTCATCATAACGGCAAAAAAATCGTTGTTGGGCCTGTTCATCTAGCCTGTCAGGAGGGCTGCTATGTCTGCTAACCATGCTGCATTTAATCTGATATTTCGCTTTGTAGAAAATTACATCAGCCCTGTCGCCGGGCGCATATCGTCTCAGCGCCACGTTATGGCTATCCGTGATGGTTTTATCTCCGCGATGCCGTTTATGATTGTAGGCTCTTTTCTTCTGGTATTTGCCTATCCGCCGTTTTCGCCGGATACCACCTGGGGATTTGCCCGTGCCTGGCTGGATCTGGCAAAAGAGTTTGAAGGGCGTATTTTGACGCCGTTTGATATGACTATGGGCATAATGTCTATCTATATCTGCGCTGCGATCGCCTATAACCTCGGTAAGCATTACGAAAAAACGAATCAGCTCGATCCTTTCATGTGCGCCATGCTGTCGATTATGGCCTTCCTGCTGGTGGCGGCGCCAAAAACTAACGGTAACCTGCCGGTAGATAGCCTGGGAGGAACGGGGATTTTTACCGCGATTCTGGTGGCCGTCTACTGTGTTGAAATGATGCGTTTCCTTAAGGTGCGTAATATTGGTATTCGCCTGCCGGATCAGGTACCGCCAATGATCAAAAACTCGTTTGATCTGTTGATCCCGGTACTGGTTGTCGTCCTGACGCTTTACCCCCTGAGCCTCTTTATCCAGCATCATTTTGATATGCTGATCCCTCAGGCCATCATGGCTATTTTTAAGCCCCTGGTTTCCGCGGCAGATTCACTTCCGGCAATTTTGCTGGCGGTTCTGGTGGGGCATCTGCTGTGGTTTGCGGGTATTCACGGCGCGGCTATTGTTTCCGGTATGCTGCAGATGTTCTGGCTAACTAATCTTGGCATGAACCAGCAGGCTCTGGCTCAGGGAGCCCCGCTGCCGCATATCTTTATGGAAGCGTTCTGGACATTCTTTATCGTGGTTGGCGGTTCTGGGGCGACGATGGGGCTGGTATTCTGCTATCTGCGCAGCCGCTCTGCACATTTGCGTTCGATTGGTCGTCTGAGCGTGGTGCCAAGCCTTTTTAACATTAACGAGCCGGTTATTTTTGGTACGCCTATCGTAATGAACCCGGTATTTTTCATTCCCTTCCTGCTGGCGCCGATGGTTAACGCCGTACTGGCCTGGGCCGCGATGAAGCTTGATCTTATTGGTCGGGTGATTTCGGTTGTTCCGTGGACGGCTCCGGCACCGATTGGCGGCGCATGGGCGTTGGGCTGGGATTTCCGGGCGGCGATTCTGGTGCTTGTCCTTGCCTGCGTTTCCGCGATTATCTATTTCCCGTTCTTTAAGGTGTACGAGAAACAGCTGCTGGCGCAGGAGGCCGAAGAGGCGCAGCGCATGGTGGAAGAGAGCCAGCAGACGGCATAAAAACAAAAGGGCGGCTGGAATAGCCGCCCTTTTACTTATCAATAGATTATTTCAGCGTGCAGTCACCGCACTGCTGAACGTCCGGCAGGCGATAGCGCTGGCAGCAGGTGCGGCGTACGAGCTGTCCTTCTCGTAAAACCACCGTCCGCCAGAGCGGGTTATCCTGGCCGTCTGATAGATGTTTTTCGAAGAAGCAGTGCCGGCGCAGAGCGGCAACTTCTTCGTCCCCAAGCAGCGTTTTCATCTCCCCGAGATACCAGTTGATTAGATAACCCGTATTACTCCAGATGAGTTTGCCATTGATATCGCCGGTATCTTCCAGGGCCTGTACCACGGGTTGTAAAGCCGTGGTGATTAGCCTTTCCATTCGGAGCTGAGCGGACTGGTTCGCGGAAGTATCTGCTGAATGGACATCAATCCAGAAACAGGCAGCACGGCCGGTTTCATGAAACTCGACGTGAAAATGTTCCGGCGCCAGGCTAATGGTGCGTTCTTCGCTTAACAGGGCCAACATTAAAGGGGGGACCAGTAAACCGATATACCATTGTGCCCAAAGGGAGAGGAGCGGTTTTCGCTCACGGGCTTGTCCTGGCTGGTGACGATAAATATGATCGGACCAGGTCGCCATCAGTGAGCTCAGCGCCATTGGTTGCGACCACTCCGCCAGGGTTAGCGCATGATGAGGCGCTTCTTCATTAAGACGGATAAAATCCAGCAGATGAGGACGCAGCGCGGTAATTTTGTCACGTATAGAATGCGCCAGTTCACGCTCGGCCGAAGGCAGCGGAGCCCGCCAGATGATGTCATTGCTAAATGCGAGTGAACGATAAGCCATCGAGCGCCAGATACAAATCTAAATGATAATGATTTTTGATACTAATGCCATGACGCCGGCCTGGCAAGAGATTTTTCCGCGCGGCGACTCCCTGCTGCGCGGTAGATGACTAACTAGCGAGAATAATGTTTCGACCCATATTTTTAGCTTCGTAGAGCGCATTATCCGCTCGCTTTAATGCGCTATCGATATCAGCATCCACTAGCGGGGTCATACCGATACTAATGGTGACATTGGTCGCGACGCTTTCATTAAACATATGCGGGATTTTCAGATCGTAGACCCGTTGGCGAATTCGCTCTGCGGCCAGCAGCGCGTTCTCTGCGCTGCTGCTGGTCAGCAGCACCATAAATTCTTCTCCACCAAAGCGGGCAACAATATCGCGTGAGCGCACGGCGTTACGAATGGCGGCTGAAACCTGAATCAATGCCTGGTCGCCCATCATATGCCCATAGTGGTCGTTGTAGGCTTTGAAATGATCAATATCCAACAACAAAACATAATGTCCGCTGCTGTCGAGCGAAAGTATGGTATCCAGACGATTTTGTAGACCTCGACGGTTATACAAGCCGGTAAGGGGATCCAGCATACTGAGATCGTTCAGGGTATTTCGCTCTTTCAGAAGCTTATCCATTAGCCCCTGAGTGAATAGATCGCTGCGTTTCTGAATGACGCTTTGAAGGGTGATGCCTGCGATAGGCAATACGAAGCACCAGGACATGCGCAACCATTGTTCCCCCCCATCAAGTACCAGGCAGGTGATGTATGTTGGCAAAGAGTGCAAAGTAAAGGCAATGATATTACTGGAAAAAGCAATAGCACCAATAAATAATACGCTTAATAAGGCGATAACCAGATAGTTAAAATGTGGAGGGTCCATCACCATTGCTTTTTGCGCTACGTGCCACGCCCAAAGCAGGCCAAATATCAGAGAAATAAACGGAATACTTATTTTTTGCTGCGAGAATTTCCAGTGCCATAACAGCAGGGCGGTGCTGCAGGCAACTATCAGAAAACAGGGGAGGGTAAAAGCAATAACGGTAAAAAGAGGGTTGATAAGGGATAGGAAGGATGAAACTAAATTAAGCAGTAAAAATAGCCGTAAGGAATACTGATATTTTTGTTCGTAATGCGAACGCCAGGATTGAGCAGTCATGTTGGGATTATCATTATTAATCGTTAAAATTCAATATGATGTTGGCTTGACGTGAATAATAAAAAATAGTGCGCAAAATAAGTTTTTTACGAAATAATCAGGAAGTTTAATATATAATTCGTTTTGCTTAATTTATCACCTTCATGAATGTATGTCATTACCACAAACGTAAAGAAGAAGGTCTTGTTATTCCTTTTACATGACAAATGATAAAAATTATCATATGATATTGGTTATCATTATCGTTGTGAGAGGCGTAAACATGTTGCAGCGAACTTTAGGGAGTGGTTGGGGAATACTGATCCCCGGCGTATTGATTGCCGCCCTTGGTTTTGCCGATTTGTCGCTGGATATCTGGCGCGGACTGGTAGCTTTGGGAATGCTGATGTCAGCGATGATGATTTGGCACCGCCAGCTAAGACACTTCGTGTTACTACCGTCGTGCGTCGCGTTAGTCAGTGGAATTATGCTGATAATGATGAATTTGAAGCTGATGGGATGAAGCAGAAGGGTAAGAATATTGGTGCGAGGGGGGGGACTTGAACCCCCACGTCCGTAAGGACACTAACACCTGAAGCTAGCGCGTCTACCAATTCCGCCACCTTCGCACAGTATTCTTAATTTTTGATATCGCCTCGTTGGTGCGAGGGGGGGGACTTGAACCCCCACGTCCGTAAGAACACTAACACCTGAAGCTAGCGCGTCTACCAATTCCGCCACCTTCGCCCAGTGCGAGCAATATCAACGTGGATTATGGTGCGAGGGGGGGGACTTGAACCCCCACGTCCGTAAGGACACTAACACCTGAAGCTAGCGCGTCTACCAATTCCGCCACCTTCGCATACCATCGACACTATGAAAGTATCGTTACCACGGAGGCGCATTCTAGTGGTTTTCAGATATTCGTCAATAGTTAATTGTATCAGTTGCATTGATTGTTGCAAAAATGGACGGGTAAAGGAGGGAAGCATCGGCGACAAACGACTGCTGTCGCCGAAAAAACGCGGGGTTATTTCTTCGCCTGACGGGTCATCACCGTACGGTAGACCTTAAAGCGGCCGGTTTGGGCGATCACCTCATGGAAGCCAAAGATCTCATCCAGTACGTTCGGATAGGGCAGGAAGGCGTTGGCGACAATGCGCAGCTCTCCGCCGCTGTTGAGGTGGTGCACGGCGCCGCGTATCAGAGTTTGCGCGGCCTCCAGGCTAGTCTGCAGACCATCGTGGAAAGGCGGGTTGGAGATGATCATGTCAAAGCGGCCGTTCACTTCGGAGAACACGTTGCTGGCGAACACGTCTCCTTCAATGCCGTTAGCGGCGAGCGTGGCGCGGCTGGCTTCTACTGCCGGGGCGCTGACGTCGCATAATGTTAAGCGAACTTTAGGCGAGTGGCTTGCCAGCACGGTTGCCAGCACGCCGGCGCCGCAGCCGACGTCGAGCACTTTACCTTTGGTATGCGGCGTTAGCGTGGAAAGCAGCAGTTGGCTACCGGTATCCAGGCCGTCACGGCTGAAGACGCCCGGCAGCGTTTTAATCGTCAGGTTTTCCAGCGGATACTCGCCCCAGTACTGTTCTGGATTGAATACGGGCTGTTTTTCCAGGCGACCGTGATACAAACCACAGCGGCGCGCGCTGTCGATTTTATTCAGAGGCGCATATTCCGCCAGCATCTGCTCGGCGCTGCGCACGCCGCTACGGTTTTCGCCAACCACAAAAATATCAATACCGACCGGCAGCAGTGAAAGCAGGTTCATCAGCTGAAACTGTGCTTCGGGTTTGTTTTTAGGCCAGTAATAGATCAGCGTATCGCAATCGGCAATATCGCTGGCTTCAGCGACCAGGCTAAAGCGGGCGTTTTCACCCATCTGGCGGCTCAGCACCTGCCAGTGGTGAAACTGCTGGGTATGGGCGCGGCTGGCCGCCGTATCCAGACGCGCGGGCAGGTCATCCTGCATGTCACCGGCAAACAGAACGCGGGCGGACTCGAAATCATCACTGTGGCGCAGCAAGACTTCACTTGCCGGGGTAAAAGCGGACATGAAACACTCCTTCATTGAGACTGGCGCCGATTATACACGTTATCTTTCAGGCTGCCTCTTTGTTGGCGATGCGCTTCTCCGGCCGCGTAGTTTGTTGGCGCGGATACGACGGATTTGCTATATTGCGCGCTTAATTAACAGGAGTGTTTCGCTATGGCATCCCGACGAGACTGGCAATTACAGCAGCTGGGCATCACCCAGTGGTCGCTACGTCGTCCTGGGGCGTTACAGGGTGAAATCGCTATCTCACTTCCTGGACACATTCGTCTGGTGATGGTAGCGGAAGAGCTGCCGTCGCTGACCGAGCCGCTTATCGGCGATATTCTGCGCGCGCTGGCTCTGACGCCGGAGCAGGTGATGCAGCTAACGCCTGAGCGCGTTGCGATGCTGCCCCAGGAGGGCCGCTGCAATAGCTGGCGGCTGGGTACCGACGAGCCTCTGCCGCTGGCGGGTGCACAGCTATCCACGCCCGCTTTCGATGAACTTCAGACCAGCACGCCTGCTCGCATGGCGCTCTGGCAACAGATCTGCGCACATGAACACGATTTCTACCCTCAACGCGGCTGATTTGCCCCACGCCTGGCAAATTGAAACCCGCGCCCATGCTTTCCCCTGGAGCGAGCAGACGTTTGCCAGTAATCAGGGTGAACGCTACCTGAATCTTCAACTGTCAGTGGACGGCGTGATGGCGGCTTTTGCGATTACGCAAATTGTGGTCGACGAGGCGACGCTGTTCAATATCGCCGTCGATCCAGCTTTTCAGCGTCGTGGGCTGGGCAGAGAACTGCTGGAACATGTTATTGATGAAGTTGAAAAACGCGGCGTCGTTACGCTGTGGCTGGAGGTGCGCGCATCTAACGTCGCCGCCATCGCGCTCTATGAAAGCTTAGGCTTTAACGAGGCGACGATTCGCCGCAACTATTACCCCACGGTCGACGGACGTGAGGACGCAATAATTATGGCACTACCAATCAGTATGTAAGACAAGGTGATACGATGAAGTGGGACTGGATTTTCTTTGATGCCGATGAAACGTTATTTACGTTTGATTCATTTAGCGGCCTACAGCGGATGTTTCTCGACTATAGCGTGACGTTTTCCGCCGAGGATTTTCAGGACTACCAGGCCGTGAATAAGCCGCTATGGGTTGATTATCAGAACGGCGCCATCACCTCTTTGCAGCTACAGCATCAGCGTTTTGACGGCTGGTCGGAGCGTCTGAACGTCCCTCCCGGAGTACTGAATGACGCGTTTATGAACGCGATGGCGGAGATCTGTTCGCCGCTGCCGGGGGCGGTATCGCTGCTGAACGCGCTGCAGGGTAAAGTGAAAATGGGCATCATCACTAACGGTTTTACCTCGCTGCAGCAGACGCGTCTTGAACGGACCGGGTTACGCGATCACTTTGATTTGCTGATCATTTCTGAAGAGGTTGGCGTCGCTAAGCCGGATGCGCGAATTTTTGACTATGCGCTGGCGCAGGCGGGCAATCCTGAGCGTTCGCGGGTGCTGATGGTCGGCGATACGGCCGAGTCTGATATTCGCGGCGGGGTAAATGCCGGTCTGGCGACCTGCTGGTTCAACCCTCATCAACGCGAGCTGCCGGCTGACCTCCGTGCTGACTGGACGGTGGCTTCTTTAAGCGAACTGGAGCAACTCCTGTGTAAACACTGATTGCCTCCCCCCCATTGATGGGTAAAATAGCCGCAATTTTTCCATATTCAACATGCGCGGCGCGTTGCCGCTTACTCAAGAAGATTGAATTATGACGTTGTCTCCTTATTTGCAGGAGGTGGCCAAGCGCCGCACTTTTGCCATTATTTCTCACCCGGATGCCGGTAAAACGACCATTACTGAAAAGGTTCTGCTATTCGGACAGGCTATCCAGACTGCCGGAACGGTAAAAGGCCGTGGCTCCAGCCAGCATGCGAAATCTGACTGGATGGAAATGGAAAAGCAGCGTGGTATTTCTATTACCACTTCCGTCATGCAGTTCCCGTATCACGACTGCCTGGTTAACCTGCTGGATACCCCAGGACACGAAGACTTCTCCGAAGATACCTACCGTACCCTGACGGCGGTGGACTGCTGCCTGATGGTTATCGATGCCGCCAAAGGCGTCGAGGATCGTACCCGTAAGCTGATGGAAGTCACCCGTCTGCGCGATACGCCGATCCTGACTTTTATGAACAAACTTGACCGTGACATCCGCGACCCGATGGAGCTGCTGGATGAAGTGGAAAACGAGCTGAAAATCGGCTGTGCGCCGATTACCTGGCCTATCGGCTGCGGTAAGCTGTTCAAAGGCGTTTACCACCTCTATAAAGATGAAACCTACCTGTATCAGACGGGTAAAGGCCATACCATCCAGGAAGTGCGAATTGTTAAAGGGTTAAACAACCCGGAGCTTGATGCGGCGGTGGGTGAAGACCTGGCGCAGCAGCTGCGCGATGAGCTGGAGCTGGTGCAAGGCGCCTCTAACGAGTTCGATAAAGAGCTGTTCCTGGCAGGCGAAATTACGCCGGTATTCTTCGGAACCGCGCTGGGTAACTTTGGCGTTGATCATATGCTGGACGGCTTAGTGGAGTGGGCGCCTGCGCCGATGCCGCGTAAAACCGACACCCGCACGGTAGAAGCCTCGGAAGATAAGTTTACCGGCTTCGTCTTTAAAATTCAGGCCAACATGGATCCGAAACACCGTGACCGCGTGGCCTTTATGCGCGTGGTTTCCGGTAAGTACGAGAAGGGCATGAAGATGCGCCAGGTCCGTATCGGTAAAGATGTGGTGATCTCCGATGCGCTGACCTTTATGGCAGGCGACCGCTCGCACGTGGAGGAAGCCTATCCTGGCGATATTCTTGGTCTGCATAACCACGGGACCATCCAGATTGGCGATACCTTCACCCAGGGCGAAATGATGAAGTTCACCGGTATCCCGAACTTCGCGCCGGAGCTGTTCCGTCGTATTCGCCTGAAAGATCCGCTCAAGCAGAAACAGCTGCTGAAAGGCCTGGTTCAGCTCTCTGAAGAGGGCGCGGTACAGGTGTTCCGTCCGATCGCTAATAACGACCTTATCGTCGGCGCGGTAGGGGTTCTGCAGTTTGACGTGGTCGTTGCTCGTCTGAAGAGCGAGTACAACGTTGAGGCGATTTATGAATCCGTCAACGTTGCTACCGCGCGCTGGGTTGAAAGTAGCGATGCGAAGAAATTCGAAGAGTTTAAGCGCAAAAACGAAATTCAGCTGGCGCTGGATGGCGGCGATAACCTCACTTATATCGCTCCGACCATGGTGAACCTGAACCTGACGCAGGAACGCTATCCTGACGTGCAGTTCCGTAAAACTCGCGAGCATTAATCCTCTCCGGAGCGCGGTTTTCGCCGCGCTCCACGCCGGTTTTCCCGTCGATTTCCCTTTCTGGAAAGTTCTTAATTCTTACCGTTTTGTCCGCTTTTTTACTCGTTCATGCCGCAGTCTTCCGGGTATCTACTACATTTAATAAGTAATTTTTGGAAATCTGGCTTAATAGACTACTTATTTTGCTATACCTGCTTAGATATAACGAGGAACGGCGATGACAAGACTTAAGAGCGGCAAGACACTCGTGGCCCTCTTCCTGGGCTCAGCAATAATCAGCGCTTCAGCGTATGCAGAAAACTCGGCCGTTGACAGTGCTAAATCTGCAGCAAGCAATGCCGGGCAAGCCGTCGATAATTCGATGAACAAAGTCGGGAATTTTATGGACGACAGCACTATCACCGCGAGGGTGAAGGCGGCGCTGATCGATCATAAAGACATTCGTAGCACCGATATCTCTGTGAAAACTGAAGATAAAGTCGTCACTTTAAGCGGTACGGTTGACAGTGCAGAACAGCATAAGCAAGCCCTTAGCGTAGCGAAGGCCGTTGAAGGTGTGGCCTCCGTTAATGACAAGCTGAGCGTGCATAATGAAAAATCCGCTTCGCTGAAAGGTTATGCAGGCGACACGGCGGTAACCAGCGAGATCAAAGCTAAATTGCTGGCTGACGATATCGTTCCGTCGCGTAACGTGAAGGTAGAGACCACTGATGGCGTCGTGCACCTATCCGGCACGGTCGAATCCAGCAAGCAGTCCGAGCGTGCCGAAGGCATTGCTAAAGCCGTTTCCGGCGTTAAAAGCGTGAAGAACGATATTAGCGTTAAATAAATCCATTCATTAAAAGAATTTATTCTGCGGCCTTTCCGCAGGATGTGTAGCACCACAGGGTTGTGTATGCGCGGCCTGAGTGCGCAGAAAATCGACCGTCATTAACTATGGTAAGGAGAGACGTATGTTTAGATGGGGCATTATTTTTCTGGTGATCGCCTTAATTGCTGCCGCTCTGGGCTTTGGTGGCCTCGCAGGTACCGCTGCCTGGGCTGCTAAAATTGTCTTTGTTGTCGGTATTATTCTGTTCCTGGTCAGCCTGTTCACCGGCCGTCGGCGTCCCTAGACGTTAACCAGTGAAATACCGTCTTACATAAAGCCAGTCAATGTGACTGGCTTTCTCAGTTTCAGGACGTTAAAAATTGCGTTACCTTTGTTTCTATTATAAGCAAGACAGGAAAGCAGGGTGGGGCAGCGAATTCCCGTTACGTTAGGCAACATTACGCCGTTATCGGTAAAACCCTTCCAGCCGGGCAGGCTTGCGCTGGTGTGCGAGGGAGGGGGACAGCGAGGGATTTTTACCGCCGGGGTACTGGACGAATTTATGCGCGCGGGATTTAACCCGTTCGATATGATGTTTGGCACCTCCGCCGGGGCGCAAAATTTATCGGCCTATCTGTGCAACCAGCCGGGCTATGCCCGTAAAGTAATCACCCGCTACACTACCGCCCGCGAATTTTTCGACCCGATGCGTTTTGTCCGCGGAGGCAACCTCATCGACCTCGACTGGCTGGTCGACAGTACCGCCAAAAAAATGCCGCTGGCAATGGCTTATGCTGAAGATCGTTTTGCTCAGGGAAAAGAGTTCTGGATGTGCGCCTGCCGCGGCGATGATTATACGCCAAACTATTTTTCCCCTACCCGGCAAACCTGGCTTGACCTGATTCGCGCCTCCAGCGCCATTCCCGGGTTTTACCGCAGCGGCGTGCTGCTGGAAGGAGTGAGCTATCTTGACGGCGGCGTCAGCGATGCGATACCCGTGCAGGAGGCCGCCCGTCGGGGAGCGCAAACCATCGTGGTGATCCGCACCGTGCCTTCGCAGATGTATTACACTCCGCAGTGGTTTAAACGAATGGAGCGCTGGCTCGGCGAAAGTAGCCTGCAGCCGTTTGTGAATCTGGTGCAGCACCATGAAACCACCTATCGCACCACGCAGGAATTTATTGAAAAACCGCCGGGTAAGCTGCGAATTCTGGAAATATACCCGCAGAGGCCATTGAAAAGTATGGCATTAGGCAGCCGCCTTCCCGCTTTGTTGGAAGACTACAAGACCGGTCGCCAGTGCGGGCGTTATTTCCTGGCCACCGTCGGTAAACTGCTGGCCGATAAACCGCCGTTATTGCGCCATTCGCCGCGCATTGCCGTGCCGAAAGCGGTGGTTATCCCGCCAGCACCCGTGGCCAATGAAATCCCTCAGACCCCGGTTATCGCGGCCCTGCAGGCTAATGATGCCAGCTTCGATAATGAGGATCTGGCGTGACGCGGCGATTTATTGATACCCACTGCCACTTTGACTTTCCTCCTTTCACCGGCGACGAAACCGCCAGCGTTGCCCGGGCGGCGCAGGCTGGCGTGACGCAGATTGTGGTACCCGCAACAGAAGCGGATAATTTTGCCCGCATCCTCGCGCTGGCAGAGAAGTATAGCGAGCTCTATGCCGCATTAGGTTTACATCCGATCGTTATTGAGCGGCATGATGAGGGTAGCCTGGAACGACTCGACGCCTGTTTGGCTCAGGGTCACGATAAGCTGATCGCCGTAGGGGAAATCGGTCTCGATCTCTATCGTGAGGATCCGCAGTTTGATCGTCAGGTTGCTGTATTTGAGGCGCAGCTGAGGCTGGCGAAGCGCTACGATCTCCCGGTGATCCTCCACTCCAGACGTACCCACGATAAGCTGGCTATGCTGCTAAAAAAGCACGCTCTGCCGAGAACCGGCGTGGTACACGGTTTTGCCGGCAGCCTACAGCAGGCGGAGCGTTTTGTGCAGCTGGGCTACAAAATTGGCGTTGGCGGTACGATTACCTATCCGCGCGCCAGCAAGACGCGGGATGTAATGGCGCAGCTGCCGTTGACGGCGCTGCTGCTGGAGACCGACGCGCCGGATATGCCGTTGAACGGTTTCCAGGGACAGCCGAACAGGCCTGAACAGGTCGCTCGCGTGTTCTCCGCCTTATGCGAGCTTCGCCCTGAGCCTGCGGAAGAAATTGCTAATGCTATGATTTGTAATACAAAAGAGGTTTTTTCTCTTCCATAATATTTTATGGAGTGATCTGTGTCTCATTCCTGCCTTTTTATCTCATTGTTTTGCTTAAAATGTGTGAGCTACGGCGGGCTTGATGGTTTCATACCGTTATAATCGCGGAGGTTTTAAGGCTGAACTATCAATACACAGGGACTCTGTATGCAAATTATCATGGGACTTATCGGCATGGTGGTGTTGTTAGCCATCGCTGTGCTCCTCTCAAGCAATCAAAAAGCCATCAATATGCGTACCGTCCTCGGCGCCTGGATTATCCAGGTGGGGATCGGCGCGTTAATTCTCTACGTACCGGCCGGGCGCACGGCGCTGCTGGCTATGTCAAACGGCGTTGCCAACGTTATCGCTTATGGCAATGAAGGGATCGGCTTTATTTTTGGCGGACTGGTTTCCGATAAGATGTTTGAAGTTTTCGGCGGCGGCGGGTTTGTTTTTGCTCTGCGCGTCCTTCCGGTGATTGTCTTCTTCTCATCGCTTATCGCCGTCCTTTATTATCTCGGCATCATGCAGTTTGTTATCCGCATTCTTGGCGGAGCGCTGCGGGCGGTACTGAAAACCTCGCGCACGGAATCGCTTTCTGCCACGGCGAATATCTTTGTTGGTCAGACCGAAGCGCCGCTGGTCGTGCGTCCTTACATCGCCACCATGACCCGCTCTGAGCTATTTGCGGTGATGTGTGGGGGCCTGGCTTCGGTCGCGGGCTCCGTTCTCGCCGGCTATGCCCAGATGGGCGTACCGCTGGAATATCTGATTGCCGCTTCGTTTATGGCAGCGCCGGGCGGTCTGCTGTTTGCGAAGATTATCGTGCCGGAAACTGAGCAGCCGCAAGATAGCCCGGCGCTGGAAAAAAATGACGCCGATCCTGAGGCTCCGGCAAACGTACTGGATGCTGCCGCATCCGGGGCAGCTTCGGGGATGCAGCTGGCGCTCAACGTCGGGGCGATGCTGCTGGCGTTTATCGCGCTGATTGCCCTGGTTAACGGTATTCTTTCCGGCGTCGGCGGCTGGTTTAACTATCCGGAGCTGTCGCTACAAATGATTCTCGGCTGGGTCTTTTCGCCGCTGGCGTGGGTGATTGGCGTTCCGTGGAATGAGGCTACCGTTGCGGGTTCATTTATCGGCCAGAAGCTGATTATCAACGAGTTTGTGGCTTATATGAATTTCGGCGAATATCTGAAAGCCGACGTCGAAGTGGCTGCCGCAGGTTTACAGGTGATTTCCACCCACACCAAAGCCATTATCTCCTTTGCCCTGTGCGGTTTTGCCAACCTGTCGTCCATTGCTATTTTGATTGGTGGATTGGGCGGGATGGCGCCAACTCGCCGACAGGAGATTGCGCAACTGGGTATGCGGGCCGTGGCGGCGGGTACGCTTTCTAACCTGATGAGCGCCACCATTGCAGGCGTTTTCCTCGCGCTATAACCGTAGTTATTGACTGCTAAAATCCCGGCGGTTCTTCAGCCGCCGGCGACTCGCTTCTTAGTGTTAAAATCCCATCATGCTTCAACGCTCTGTTTATCAATGGCTAGCGAGCTTTTTTGCATTTTCTCGCACAAAATGTGCGCACTGACGTCGAGTTGTTACGAGTGGTTATGTTATAATAATAACATTAGGTCGGCGCTGAGATTGCTGATTATGCTTACCGAGCGTTTTACTCGTTGAGCGCCAGCCATAAGATAATTTATGTGATTAATATCACGTTACAGCAATGCAAATTGGTGATTAGTTTTCATTAACTGTGATGTATATCGAAGTGTAGCGGCGAGGGAATGTTACAATAGTAACAGACTCGCAAGGTGAACAAACTTTAAAGCGGCAATACGCCGTCGGAGTATGAAATGACTGATTTAACTGCAAGCAGCCTGCGCGCGTTGAAACTGATGGACCTGACAACCCTGAACGATGATGACACCAATGAAAAAGTGATCGCGCTGTGTCGTCAGGCCAAAACACCGGTAGGTAACACTGCCGCAGTGTGTATCTATCCGCGCTTTATCCCGATCGCTCGTAAGACGCTGAACGAGCAGGGAACCCCGGATATCCGCATCGCGACGGTGACCAACTTCCCGCACGGCAACGATGATATTGATATCGCCCTGGCGGAAACCCGCGCGGCGATTGCTTACGGTGCCGATGAAGTTGACGTCGTGTTCCCTTACCGTGCGCTGATTGCGGGTAACGAACAGGTGGGTTTTGACCTGGTGAAAGCCTGTAAGGAAGCCTGTGCGGCGGCAAACGTTTTGCTAAAAGTGATTATCGAAACCGGAGAGCTGAAAGAAGAGGCGCTGATTCGTAAAGCGTCTGAAATCTCCATCAAAGCCGGTGCCGATTTCATCAAAACGTCTACCGGCAAAGTTCCGGTGAACGCAACGCCGGAAAGCGCGCGCATCATGCTGGAAGTTATTCGTGATATGGGCGTTCAGCAGAGCGTGGGCTTCAAACCGGCAGGCGGCGTGCGTAGCGCAGAAGACGCGCAAAAATTCCTCGCCATTGCCGATGAACTGTTCGGTGCCGAATGGGCAGACTCTCGCCACTACCGCTTTGGCGCTTCCAGCCTGCTGGCAAGCCTGCTTAAAGCGCTGGGACACGGCGATGGTAAGAGCGCCAGCAGCTACTAAAACGTAATTTGCCTGACCGTAAGGCCGGATGTCGTCCGGCCTGTGGTTGGTCTTTGACTCTTTCCCCGGGAGGTTATCTTGTTTCTCGCACAAGAAATTATTCGTAAAAAACGCGATGGTCATGCGCTGAGTGATGAAGAAATTCGTTTTTTCATCAACGGTATCCGCGATAACACTATTTCAGAAGGGCAGATAGCTGCTCTGGCGATGACCATTTTTTTCCACGATATGTCTATGCCGGAACGCGTTTCGCTGACCATGGCGATGCGGGATTCAGGTACCGTTCTGGACTGGAAGAGCCTTAACCTCAACGGACCGATCGTCGATAAGCACTCGACCGGCGGCGTAGGCGATGTGACCTCGCTGATGCTGGGACCAATGGTCGCAGCCTGTGGCGGCTATGTGCCGATGATCTCCGGGCGCGGCCTCGGTCATACTGGCGGTACGCTCGACAAGCTGGAAGCGATTCCCGGTTTCGATATCTTCCCGGACGATAGCCGCTTCCGTGAAATCATTAAAGATGTTGGCGTCGCGATTATCGGGCAGACCAGCTCTCTGGCACCAGCGGACAAACGTTTTTATGCGACCCGCGATATTACCGCGACGGTGGATTCCATCCCGCTGATCACCGCCTCGATCCTGGCGAAAAAACTGGCGGAAGGGCTGGATGCGCTGGTGATGGATGTCAAAGTCGGCAGCGGCGCTTTTATGCCGACTTATGAGCTTTCCGCCGCGCTGGCGGAAGCGATCGTTGGCGTCGCTAACGGCGCAGGCGTGCGGACGACCGCACTGCTGACCGATATGAATCAGGTGCTGGCCTCCAGCGCCGGTAATGCGGTGGAAGTGCGGGAAGCCGTGCAGTTCCTCACCGGCGAGTACCGCAATCCGCGGCTGTTGGAGGTGACGATGGCGCTGTGCGTCGAGATGCTCATTTCCGGCAGGCTGGCGGAGAACGACGCCGACGCGCGGGCTAAGCTTCAGGCGGTGCTGGATAACGGCAAAGCCGCAGAAGTCTTTGGCCGTATGGTGGCAGCGCAAAAAGGCCCAGGCGATTTCGTGGAAAACTACGATAAATACCTGCCGGGCGCGATGCTGAGCAAAGCGGTCTACGCCGAAGGCGAAGGATTTGTTGCCGAAATGGACACTCGCGCGCTGGGCATGGCGGTGGTCTCCATGGGCGGCGGACGCCGCCAGGCATCGGATCTGATTGATTACAGCGTCGGCTTTACCGACATGGTTCCTCTCGGCGCGCGCATTGATACACAGCAGCCGCTGGCGGTTATCCATGCTAAAGATGAAAACAGCTGGCAGGAAGCCGCCAGGGCCGTTAAAGCGGCCATTAAACTTGACGATAAAGCGCCTGAAATTACGCCAACGGTCTATCGTCGTATCACCGAATAGTTATATACTGATCTGATCGCTTTTTTGCAGCGCAAAAGGTACGGAGAATAATATGAAACGTGCATTTATTATGGTGCTGGACTCATTCGGCATCGGTGCGACTGAAGACGCTGACCGCTTTGGCGACGTCGGTTCAGACACTATGGGCCATATTGCGGAAGCCTGTGCTAAAGGCGAGGCTGACAATGGCCGCAAAGGGCCGCTGAATTTGCCTAATCTGACCCGTCTGGGGCTGGTTAAAGCCCATGAAGGTTCTACCGGTAAAGTTGCCGCCGGGATGGATGGTAACGCGGAAGTTATCGGCGCTTACGCATGGGCGCATGAACTCTCTTCCGGTAAAGACACCCCGTCGGGACACTGGGAAATCGCCGGCGTGCCGGTTCTGTTTGACTGGGGCTATTTCCCTGAGCATGAAAACAGCTTCCCGCAGGAGCTGCTGGATAAACTGGTTGAGCGCGCTAATCTGCCGGGCTACCTCGGCAACTGCCACTCTTCCGGTACCGTTATCCTCGACCAGCTCGGTGAAGAGCATATGAAAACCGGTAAGCCGATTTTCTACACCTCTGCTGACTCGGTGTTCCAGATTGCGTGCCACGAAGAGACTTTTGGTCTTGATAAGCTGTACGAGCTGTGTGAAATCGCGCGTGAAGAGCTGACCGAAGGCGGCTACAACATCGGCCGCGTTATCGCGCGTCCGTTTATCGGCGATAAAGCCGGTAACTTCCAGCGTACCGGTAACCGTCATGACCTGGCCGTTGAGCCTCCGGCACCCACGGTGCTGCAGAAGCTGGTTGACGAGAAAAATGGCCAGGTCGTTTCGGTGGGTAAAATCGCCGATATCTACGCCAACTGCGGGATCACTAAAAAAGTGAAGGCGACCGGTCTGGATGCGCTGTTTGACGCCACCATTAAAGAGATGAAAGAAGCTGGTGATGAGACCATCGTCTTTACCAACTTCGTGGACTTCGACTCTTCATGGGGCCACCGTCGCGACGTCGCAGGCTATGCCGCAGGTCTGGAGCTGTTTGACCGCCGTCTGCCGGAGCTGATGGAACTGGTAGGGGAAGATGACATTCTGATCCTCACCGCTGACCACGGCTGCGACCCGACCTGGACCGGTACCGACCATACTCGTGAGCATATTCCGGTACTGGTTTATGGTCCGAAAGTGAAGCCGGGTTCGCTGGGTCACCGCGAAACCTTCGCCGATATCGGTCAGACCCTGGCAACGTACTTCGGTACCTCTCCGATGGCCTACGGCAAAAACATGCTGTGATTATTTGCCCGGTGAGTCACCTCACCGGGCCTTTTTTGTAGGCCTGATCAGGCGTAGCCGCCATCAGGCAACAACATTAAGAAGGATTTAACGATGGCTACTCCACACATTAATGCAGAAATGGGCGATTTCGCTGACGTTGTGCTGATGCCTGGCGATCCGCTGCGCGCGAAGCACATTGCAGAAACTTTCCTTGAAGACGTGCGTGAAGTGAACAACGTGCGCGGTATGCTGGGCTTCACCGGTACCTATAAGGGCCGCAAAATCTCCGTTATGGGCCACGGCATGGGTATCCCGTCCTGCTCCATCTACACTAAAGAGCTGATCACCGACTTCGGCGTCAAAAAAATCATTCGCGTTGGCTCCTGCGGCGCGGTGCGTATGGACGTTAAGCTGCGCGACGTGGTTATCGGTATGGGCGCATGCACCGACTCTAAAGTTAACCGTATGCGTTTCAAAGACCACGACTTTGCGGCGATTGCCGACTTTGGCATGGTGCGTAACGCGGTTGACGCGGCAAAAGCGCTGGGCGTTGACGCTCGCGTAGGCAACATCTTCTCTGCTGACCTGTTCTATGCGCCGGACGGCGGTGAGATGTTCGACGTAATGGAAAAATACGGCATTCTGGGCGTGGAAATGGAAGCGGCCGGTATCTACGGCGTTGCGGCGGAGTTTGGTGCGAAAGCGCTGACCATCTGCACCGTCTCTGACCATATCCGTACCCACGAGCAGACCACGGCTGCTGAACGTCAGACGACCTTCAACGATATGATCAAAATCGCGCTGGAGTCCGTTCTGCTGGGCGATAAAGAGTAAGCGCTTTAGCCCCGGTTTACCGGGGGGATAAAACAGCGTAAAAACTCCAGGCCGGATAAGGCGTTGCCGCCATCCGGCTTTTTTATTAGCGTACCGCGCCGGCAATCCACGCCGACAGCTCCCGCAGCTCTTTTTCTTGCTCCGGGAAATCCACTAATAACGCATCGCATTCCTGCTGCAGCATATCAGCGCGGTACAGGCAGCCCTGCAGCCTGGCGGCCAGCGCCTCCAGCGGAGCCGGGTTGAGGCTGTCGGTAAAGACCTGAGCGCGCGTGATATGGCCCTTCTCAACGTCGAAATGGAGCTCTACGCCGCCCCAGGTAAAACGCTCATCCAGCAGATGGCTAAACGCGGGAGCCTGGCCAAAGTTCCACTCCCAGCTGCTCTGGCGGGCAAAGGTCGCGGCAAAATTCGGCAGGTCCGGTATTCTCTCCGGAGAGATCACTTCGGCCGCAACGCGTTCACCGTAATGGGCGAAGAACGCCTCCTGAATCGCCTCGCAGACCTGCTGATGGGTAATACCCGGCAGCAGGTCGACCAGATTCGCCACCCGCCCGCGCACGGAGGTAATCCCTTTTGCCTGCAGCTTTTTCTTATCGGGATTGAGGTAGTTGGCCAGACGGCTTAAATCGGCGTTCAGCAGCAGCGTACCGTGGTGAAAGCCGCGATCCATCGTTTCGCGATAGGCGGAGCCGGAGACTTTGCGATCGCCTTCGGCGGTTTTTACCACCAGATCGTTACGGCCCGAGGCCTCCGCCGTGACGCCTAATGAATTCAGCGCCGTCAGGACGATATTGGTGGAGACGGTTTTATCGTATTCCGGTTTACCGGCCATAAAGGTAAAGCAGGTATTGCCCAGATCGTGGAATACCGCGCCGCCGCCGCTGCTGCGCCGCGCCAGACGAACGTTATCCTCTTCCATACGTCGGGTATTACACTCTTTCCAGGGATTTTGCGCGCGGCCAATCACCACCGTATCGGCATTGCGCCACAGAAACAGTACCCGCTGCGTCGCGGGCATCTGGCGAAAAATAGACTCCTCAACCGCCAGGTTGAACCACGGATCGTAAGAGTCGGAGAGCAGCAGGCGCAGCGTGGACATAGCGATTTCCTTATTCTGATTCATCTTTATCTTCATCCTTTACAGGCTTATTGGCGGTAAGCAGGAAAGGCGATTGCTGCCAGTGGGTACGTTTACCCTGCAGCAGAGTGCGCGTCAGGACCACCCCGATGGCCAGCGATAGCAGCAGCATCAGGCGCAATATGTTGGTGGTATTATCCACCTGCTTAGCTTCGGTAGCTAAGGTATGAGTATCCAGCGTCAGGCGCAGATAGCCGAGCGGGCCGTTTTTACCCTGAATAGGCTCGACGATTTGCTGATTGAAGTAGCCGCCCGCTTTTTTTCCGTCCAGCGCCAGCCGATCGCGTACTTCGACGCTTTCGCCTGAGCGCGCTACCAGATCGCCCTGTTCGTCGTACACGCCAGCGTCGAGGATCCGGCTTTTGTGGGTAAGCTGTTCCAGCAGCTGGCTAATCCGCTTTTCATCAGGCGTCTCGCTGCGCAGCAGCGGCGCCAGGTTGAGCGTGACCTGCTGGGCAAGCGTGCGGGCCAGTTCTTCCAGCTGCGGATTGCGCTGCTTCTGGCTGTTCTGGCTGAACCACGAGGCGCCCTGCATCAGGGCGACGAGGAGCGCGAGACAGATCAGAACTATCACCGCGCGGTGCAGCCGGAATTTAAGTTTTGCGCGTACCATATTCCACCTTTGAAAATTTGCAGCTTAATGTTGCCAGAAGCGCTGGTTACAAGGTAGCCTCATGCGTTATTTTCCTCGCCTGAATGAAGTGATGTGGAGCCGTGATGCCAAACAGTTTGACCTGGTGCGACCTGCCTGAAGATGTTTCCCTGTGGCCTGGATTGCCGCTTTCCCTGAGCGGTGATGAGGTCATGCCGTTGGATTATCATGCCGGACGCAGCGGCTGGCTGCTGTATGGTCGCGGTCTTAACAAGCGTCGTCTGACCGAGTGGCAGCGCGAACTGGGCGCAGCTCTGGTGATTGTTGCCTCCTGGGCTGTTGACGACTATCAGGTGATTCGACTGGCTGGCTCTTTAACGCTGCGAGCGACCCGTCTGGCCCATGAGGCCGGGTTTGACGTCGCGCCGCTGGGTAAAATCCCCCATTTGCGTACGCCGGGCCTGCTGGTCATGGATATGGACTCGACGGCGATCCAGATTGAGTGCATTGATGAAATCGCCAAACTGGCCGGTACCGGCGAGCTGGTCTCGGAAGTGACCGAGCGCGCGATGCGCGGCGAGCTTGATTTCACCGCCAGCCTGCGTCAGCGGGTGGCAACACTAAAAGATGCCGATGCAAATATTTTGCTGCAGGTACGCGAAACGCTGCCGCTGATGCCGGGCCTGACCCAGCTGGTGCTGAAGCTGGAAACGCTTGGCTGGAAAGTGGCGATCGCCTCCGGCGGCTTTACCTTCTTTGCCGAGTATCTGCGCGACAAGCTGCATCTGGACGCGGTGTTTGCCAACGAACTGGAGATTATGGACGGTAAGCTGACTGGCAACGTTATCGGCGATATCGTCGATGCGAAATACAAAGCCAATGTGCTGCGCAAACTGGCGGAAAAGTATGAAATCCCGCCGGCGCAAACCGTCGCCATTGGCGATGGCGCGAACGATCTGCCGATGATCAAAGCGGCAGGGCTCGGCATCGCCTACCATGCTAAGCCGAAAGTCAATGAACTGGCGGAAGTAACAATCCGTCATGCTGACCTGATGGGAGTATTCTGTATTCTCTCCGGCAGCATGAATCAAAAGTAAGAGGTTAACGTGGCGAAAGCTCCAAAACGCGCATTTGTCTGTAATGAATGCGGTGCGGATTATCCGCGCTGGCAGGGGCAGTGCAGCGCCTGTCATGCCTGGAATACCATCACCGAGATGCGCATAGCCGCTTCGCCGCAGGTGGCAAGAAACGAGCGTCTGTCAGGCTACGCCGGGAATGCCGGCGTATCGAAAGTACAAAAGCTCTCGGATATCAGCCTGGAAGCGCTGCCGCGCTTTTCTACCGGATTTAAAGAGTTTGACCGCGTGCTCGGCGGCGGCGTGGTGCCGGGGAGCGCGATCCTGATCGGCGGTAACCCCGGAGCCGGTAAGTCGACGCTGCTGCTGCAGACCCTGTGTAAGCTGTCTGAAGGCATGAAGACGCTGTACGTCACCGGAGAAGAGTCGCTTCAGCAGGTGGCGATGCGCGCCCACCGTTTAGGGCTGCCGACGGCCAACCTCAATATGCTGTCAGAAACCAGTATTGAGCAGATTTGCCAGATTGCTGACGAAGAAAAGCCGCAGCTGATGGTTATCGACTCTATTCAGGTCATGCATATGGCCGACGTGCAGTCGTCGCCTGGCAGCGTGGCCCAGGTGCGCGAAACGGCGGCTTATTTAACGCGCTTTGCCAAGACCCGAGGCGTGGCTATCGTCATGGTCGGCCACGTCACCAAAGACGGCTCGCTGGCCGGGCCAAAGGTGCTGGAGCACTGTATCGACTGCTCCGTTCTGCTCGACGGCGATGCCGATTCGCGTTTCCGTACTTTGCGCAGCCATAAAAACCGCTTCGGCGCCGTTAATGAGCTGGGCGTATTCGCCATGACCGAGCAGGGTCTGCGCGAAGTCAGCAACCCGTCCGCCATCTTCCTCAGCCGTGGCGATGAAGTCACTTCCGGCAGCTCGGTGATGGTGGTCTGGGAAGGTACTCGCCCGCTGCTGGTGGAGATCCAGGCGCTGGTCGATCATTCGATGATGTCCAACCCGCGCCGCGTGGCGGTAGGGCTGGAGCAAAACCGTCTGGCGATTCTGCTGGCGGTGCTACACCGTCACGGTGGCCTGCAGATGGCTGACCAGGACGTGTTCGTTAACGTTGTTGGCGGGGTGAAGGTCACCGAGACCAGCGCCGACCTGGCGCTGCTGCTGGCAATGGTTTCCAGCCTGCGCGACCGTCCGCTGCCGCAGGATCTGGTGGTTTTTGGCGAGGTGGGGCTGGCCGGCGAAATCCGTCCGGTGCCGAGCGGCCAGGAGCGTATATCTGAAGCGGCTAAGCATGGCTTTCGTCGCGCTATCGTTCCGGCGGCTAATGTGCCGAAAAAAGTGCCGGAAGGAATGCAGATCTTTGGCGTGAAGAAGCTTGCGGACGCACTAAGCGTCTTTGACGACTTATAATTAAATATCCGTCGCTTTCCGGCGGCAGGTCTGCTGGTGTCGTTCGCTGACCCGAATTACTTAGTTCACTAAGCCCATCGGGAAGCCGCCCTCCTGCTACCGGAAATCCGCAGGATATTTTTTCAGTATTGCTAAAGCAGGAGGCTCTTGTGTCATCATTCGACTATATCAAAACCGCAATTAAGCAGAAGGGCTGCACGCTACAGCAGGTAGCTGACGCCAGCGGGATGACAAAAGGCTATTTGAGCCAGCTGCTTAACGCCAAAATTAAAAGCCCCAGCGCGCAGAAGCTGGAAGCTCTGCACCGCTTCCTGGGGCTGGCGTTTCCGCGCCAGCAAAAAACCGTGGGAGTGGTTTTTGGTAAGTTTTACCCGCTGCATACCGGGCATATTTACTTGATTCAGCGCGCCTGTAGCCAGGTCGATGAGCTGCATATCATCATGGGCTATGACGATCCCCGCGATCGCGAACTGTTTGAACAGAGCGCTATGTCGCAGCAGCCGACCGTTCCCGACCGTCTGCGCTGGCTGCTGCAAACTTTTAAATATCAGAAGAATATCCGCATCCACTCCTTCAATGAAGAGGGGATGGAACCCTATCCTCACGGCTGGGACGTCTGGAGTCGCGGGATCCGCGCCTTTATGAGCGAGAAGGGGATTGAACCTAACTGGATCTACACCTCAGAAGAGAGCGATGCGCCGCAGTATCTCGAGCATCTGGGGATTGAAACCGTACTTATCGACCCTAAACGCACCTTTATGAACATCAGCGGCGGGCAGATTCGTGAAAATCCGTTCCGCTATTGGGAATATATTCCTACCGAAGTAAAGCCGTTTTTCGTGCGCACGGTGGCAATCCTCGGCGGCGAGTCGAGCGGTAAGTCGACGCTGGTGAATAAACTATCCAATATCTTTAATACCACCAGCGCCTGGGAATATGGCCGTGACTATGTTTTTTCGCATCTCGGTGGCGATGAAATTGCTCTGCAATATTCTGACTACGACAAGATAGCGCTTGGGCACGCGCAGTACATTGATTTCGCCGTGAAGTACGCCAATAAGGTCGCGTTTATTGATACCGATTTTGTCAGCACGCAGGCCTTTTGCCTGAAGTATGAAGGGAGGGAACATCCTTTTGTTCAGGCGCTGATCGATGAGTATCGCTTCGACCTGGTGATTCTGCTGGAGAACAATACTCCATGGGTGGCCGACGGTCTGCGTAGTCTCGGCAGCTCGGTGGATCGCAAAGAGTTCCAGTCGCTGCTGGTTTCGCTACTTAACGAAAACGAGATCGACTTTGTGCATGTGCAAGAAGCCGATTATGAGGCTCGTTTCCTGCGCTGCGTTGAGCTGGTGAAAGAAATGATGGGCGAGCAGGGTGGGTCTTCTGTGCCCTGATGCCGCACGAATCCGTAGCCCGGCTAAGTGCAGGGCGAGCCGGGGAAACGGCTGAAGCGGTATGTGGTTGGTTTCCCGGCTGGCGGCGTGAACGCCTTAGCCAGGCTACAAAACTCTCCTGGCGGGAGAGGGGCAGACACTAAAAAGGGCAACTTGCGTTGCCCTTGTGCTTTTATTTCGAAATGCGCTTGTACTTGATACGCTTTGGCTCCAGCGCATCAGCGCCGAGAGTGCGTTTCTTGTACTCTTCGTATTCGGTAAAGTTACCTTCGAAGAACTCCACTTTTCCTTCATCCTGGTAATCCAGAATGTGGGTCGCGATACGGTCAAGGAACCAGCGGTCGTGCGAGATAACCATCGCGCAGCCCGGGAACTCCAGCAGGGCGTTTTCCAGCGCGCGCAGGGTTTCGATATCCAGGTCGTTGGTCGGTTCATCGAGCAGCAGGACGTTACCGCCAACCTGCAGCAGCTTCGCCAGATGCAGACGACCGCGTTCACCGCCGGACAGCTCGCCTACGCGCTTGCCCTGGTCAACGCCTTTAAAGTTAAAGCGGCCAACGTAGGCGCGGCTCGGCATCTCGGTATTGCCGATCTTCATGATATCCAGCCCGCCGGAAACTTCTTCCCACACGGTTTTGCTGTTATCCATCGCGTCGCGGAACTGATCGACGGAGGCCAGCTTAACGGTTTCGCCCAGGGTAATAGAACCCGCGTCAGGCTGTTCCTGGCCGGACATCATGCGGAACAGGGTCGATTTACCCGCGCCGTTAGGACCAATGATACCGACGATAGCGCCTTTCGGTACCGAGAAGCTCAGGTCGTCAATCAGCAGACGGTCGCCGTAGGATTTACGCAGATTGCTGACTTCGACCACTTTATCCCCCAGACGCGCTCCCGGCGGAATAAACAGTTCGTTAGTCTCGTTGCGTTTCTGGTATTCGACGTTGTTAAGTTCTTCAAAGCGCGCCAGACGGGCTTTACCCTTGGACTGACGGCCTTTCGCACCCTGACGAACCCACTCCAGCTCTTTCTCGATCGACTTACGACGAGCCGCTTCCTGAGAAGCTTCCTGCGCCAGACGCTGATCTTTCTGCTCCAGCCAGGAGGAGTAGTTGCCTTCCCACGGAATACCTTCGCCGCGGTCAAGCTCAAGGATCCATCCGGCTACGTTATCAAGGAAGTAACGGTCGTGGGTGATCGCCACCACGGTGCCTTCGAAGTCGTGCAGGAAGCGTTCCAGCCATGCCACGGACTCGGCGTCCAGGTGGTTGGTCGGTTCGTCGAGCAGCAGCATGTCTGGTTTTTCCAGCAGCAGGCGGCATAGCGCGACGCGGCGACGTTCACCACCGGAGAGATTGGCGATTTTCGCGTCCCAGTCCGGCAGGCGCAGGGCATCAGCCGCGCGCTCAAGCTGCACGTTCAGGTTGTGGCCATCGTGCGCCTGAATGATTTCTTCAAACTTGCCCTGCTGAGCGGCGAGCTTGTCAAAATCGGCATCCGGCTCAGCGTATTTGGCATACACTTCATCCAGACCTTTCAGCGCGTTAACGACTTCGGCCACTGCCTCTTCAACCGACTCACGTACGGTCTGCTCAGGATTGAGCTGCGGTTCCTGCGGCAGATAGCCGATTTTCAGGCCCGGCTGCGGACGAGCTTCGCCTTCGATATCGGTATCGATGCCGGCCATGATGCGTAGAAGGGTAGACTTACCGGCGCCGTTCAGACCGAGAACACCGATTTTTGCGCCAGGGAAGAAGCTCAGGGAGATATTTTTCAGAATATGACGTTTCGGCGGGACCACTTTGCCGACACGATGCATGGTATAAACGAATTGAGCCACGTTGGACTTCGCCTCTTTTATATACTCTTTATCCCTCAGGCTAGCTTGATGCAGCCAGAATGATTTTGAGTAGGGTAGTGAATAGTTTTCAAAGGCGAAGTGTAGCCTTTTTCGCGCCTTAATCCCAGCGAGGCGATGGGATTAACAAAAGAGTAAAAAAATGTCCGCGACATGGCGCGAATCGCGTTGTCTGATTAGCATATCTACGTAATAACTAAAATTTTTGCGGGCGGCATGATGCTGCCGTGATGCACTTGATAGAGAGGAAGAGCTTGTGGAAAAAGCCAAAACTGTGACGTGGCGTCTTCTGGCTGCCGGCGTGAGTCTGCTGACGTTAAGCCAACTGGCGCATGCGGATTCACTGGATGAACAGCGCAGCCGCTATGCTCAAATTAAACAAGCCTGGGATAGCCGACAAATGGATGTCGTCAATCAGCTGATGCCCACGCTAACGACCTATCCGCTCTATCCTTATCTTCAGTACCGGCAGATAAGCGACGACCTGATGAACCAGCCATCGCTGGTGGTGACTAATTTTATCGCCGCCAACCCTACGCTGCCTCCTGCGCGTTCGCTGAAGTCACGGTTCGTCAACGAACTGGCGCGTCGTGATGACTGGCGCGGTCTGCTGGCGTTTAGCCCGGATAAACCGACCAGTACGGAAGCGCAGTGTAATTACTACTATGCAAAATGGAATGTTGGCCAGACTCAGGAGGCCTGGGAAGGAGCGAAAGAGCTGTGGCTGAGTGGCAAAAGCCAGCCAAACGCCTGCGATCGCCTGTTTAGCGCCTGGCGCGCCTCCGGACAGCAGGATCCTCTGGCCTATCTCGAGCGGATCCGTCTGGCGATGAAAGCGGGGAATACCAGCCTGGTGCGGGTTCTCGCCCAGCAGATGCCGTCTGATTATCAAACCATTGCCACGGCGGTAATCGCGCTGGCTAACGATCCCAATAGCGTGATGTCTTTCGCCCGTACAACCGGCGCGACGGATTTCACTCGCCAGATGGCGGCGGTCGCTTTTGCCAGCGTTGCGCGCCAGGATGTAGAAAACGCGCGCCTGATGATCCCCTCGTTAGTGCAGGCGCAGCAGCTAAATGAAGATCAGACCCAGGAGCTGCGGGACATCGTCGCCTGGCGCCTGATGGGCAGCGACGTTACCGAAGAGCAGGCTATCTGGCGCGATGATGCCATTATGCGTTCGCAATCCACCCCACTGGTCGAGCGTCGGGTACGTATGGCGCTTGGGCTTGGAGATCGTCGAGGCCTGAATACCTGGCTGGCGCGTTTGCCGATGGAAGCAAAAGAGAAGGATGAATGGCGCTACTGGCAGGCCGATTTGCTGCTGGAGCGCGGGCGTGATGATGAAGCGAAAGATATTCTGCGCTCGCTGATGCAGCAGCGCGGTTTCTACCCGATGGTCGCAGCCCAGCGCCTGGGCGAGGAGTACACTTTCCGCATTGATAAAGCGCCCGCTAATCTCGATCCGGCGCTGACCTCCGGACCAGAAATGGCGCGGGTCCGCGAACTGATGTACTGGAATATGGATAATACCGCCCGCAGCGAGTGGGCTAACCTGGTGACCAGCAAGACTAAAGCTCAGCAGGCGCAGCTGGCGCGTTACGCGTTTAATCAGAACTGGTGGGATCTTAGCGTTCAGGCCACCATCGCCGGGAAGCTGTGGGATCAGCTGGAAGAGCGCTTCCCGCTGGCCTATAACGACCTCTTTACCCGCTACATCAGCGGGAAAGATATTCCGCAAAGCTATGCGATGGCTATTGCACGCCAAGAGAGCGCCTGGAACCCGAAAGCCGGTTCGCCGGTAGGCGCCCGCGGCCTGATGCAAATTATGCCGGGTACCGCCACGCATACGGTGAGCATGTTCAGTATCCCCGGCTATAGCGGCCCGTCGCAGCTGCTGGACCCGGAAATGAACATCAATATTGGTACCAGCTATCTGCAATATGTTTACCAGCAGTTCGGCAATAATCGTATCTTCGCTTCAGCGGCCTACAACGCCGGTCCCGGACGAGTGCGTACCTGGCGGGGTAACAGCGGCGGCCGTATTGACGCGGTGGCGTTCGTCGAGAGCATTCCGTTCTCTGAAACGCGCGGCTACGTGAAAAACGTTTTATCCTATGATGCCTACTATCGCTATTTTATGGGCCAGAAAGATACGCTGCTCAGCGATGCGGAGTGGAAGCTGCGCTACTGATACGTTAGTCATTGGGCAGCATGGCGTTTCGCCAGGCTGCCCGAAATGCATAGAGTCCGCACAGAAGTATGTTATGCTTTGTACTCGTTAGTGAGTACATTCGACAGGTGGCGTAACATGACCCAACAATCCCCCTATTCAGCGGCGGTAGCCGAACAGCGTCATCAGGAGTGGCTGCGTTTTGTCGCGCTCTTGCAGCAGGCGTACGCCGACGATTTACATCTGCCGCTTTTACAACTGATGCTAACGCCCGATGAGCGCGAGGCGTTGGGTACGCGGGTGCGTATTATTGAAGAGCTGCTGCGCGGTGAGATGAGCCAGCGCGAGCTGAAAAATGAACTCGGCGCCGGAATTGCTACGATTACGCGCGGCTCGAATAGCCTGAAGTCAGCGCCGCCGGAGCTGCGTTTATGGCTGGAGCAGGCGTTATTTAACGCTGGCGATAAATAGCGTTGTGAAACGGGCTTAGCGCCAGCACAACCGCCTGATGGTAAACGCTGCTGCGCGTGAGTTTTCCGCCGGTGAATACGCCGATGGCGCCCTCTTTGCGGCCAATTTCATCGATGCCGGTATGCTGAGACATCACCGGTCCCAGCGCTTCGCCAGCCTGGACTTTTTCCAGAATAACCGGCGGTAGCGGCAGGGTCGCCGAGCGCGCTTCGCCGCGCAGGCTACCGTCGTCAATCACTACCCAGCTAAAAGTGCTGCCTTCGTCAATACCGGCCTCAATAGCGACCCAGAAGTCCGCATTTGGCTGCGCGAGGCGTGCGTTTGCGACGCGATTTCGTGCGCCAGCGCGCGTTTCGTCGCTGCCGAAAGGCTGTTCTGGTACGCCGCTCTCGACGGCGACGGACTCAATGTGGCAGGATCCTTCGCCGAAGATCTCGTTAAAAGCCTGCAGAATTGCCTGAATTTTAGCGGGATTAGTGGTAGCTGAGACAACATGGTGCATAATCAAAACAACTCAGAATTACTAAACATCATCGCAGTATACTCCAAATCATTGTGGTTGCAGGCTGCTATGCTTGTAACCGGATGGTTAAGAGCTCAGAACGGATAATAAAGCATGTTACAGGTATACCTTGTTCGCCACGGTGAAACGCAGTGGAACGCCGAGCGACGTATTCAGGGCCAGTCCGATAGCCCGCTTACCGCTCACGGTGAGCGCCAGGCCTGGCAGGTTGGCGAGCGCGCGAGAACGTTGGGGATTACGCATATTATCTCCAGCGATTTAGGCCGCACGCGCCGTACCGCGGAAATCATCGCTGAAGCCTGCGGGTGCAGCGTTCAGACCGATTCACGCTTGCGTGAGCTGGATATGGGCGTGCTGGAGAAGCGCCATATCGATTCGCTGAGCGAAGAAGAAGAGGGCTGGCGTCGGCAGCTGGTTAACGGCACGCCCGATGGGCGCATCCCGCAGGGGGAGTCAATGCAGGAGCTGAGCGAGCGGATGCACGCGGCGCTGACGTCCTGTCTTGAGCTGCCCGCAGGGAGCCGACCGCTGCTGGTAAGCCACGGGATGGCGCTGGGATGTCTGGTGAGCACGATTCTTGGTTTGCCAGCCTGGGCGGAGCGCCGCTTGCGTCTGCGCAACTGTTCCATTTCCCGCGTTGATTATCAGCAAAGCCCGTGGCTGGCATCAGGTTGGGTCGTAGAAACCGCGGGGGATGTGTCGCATCTTGATGCCCCCGCGATGGATGAACTACAGCGTTAACGACGAATCGGGATCAGGTACTCACAGCGTAGCTGAATTGGCGGTTCCTGATTCCGGCTTTCATCTTCCGGAAAGAAACGCTCAATATCCAGACCCTTACGGCGGGTGAGGTTGAGCATCGGCATGCAGGTGCCGTAAACCGTCAGGATAAATTCCTGTAAACCCGTACCTAAACCTTCGTAGGTAAACATCACGTACTCGCCGCCTTCCAGAATAACTGGATGGGAGTTGTGCAGGTGACCGTTAGCCAGCTCAGGCGTCAGCGCAGTGGTGTAGAACACTTCTTGCTCATCGTCTTTATCCTGGCTTGGACGCGGCTCATGCAGCCCGTACAGCGTCGGAGGAAGCGATGGCGTATTGGCGAGGAAGTCACGCCAGAACTGCATACGCATCTGAGTACGGAAATCGGAGATCTCCTCCAGCTTACAGCTGTAGCTCTGGGTTACGCCGACCAGCTGAGTGGTCTCCAGGGTGACAAATTCATACTGCGGCATGGTGAACTCGCCCAGACGCAGCGGAGGGCGCATACCGTAAGAGCTCCAGTCGGGAGAGCGTCGGTAAAGGGCCGGCGTCAGCGAGAACTGCTTTTTAAATGCGCGAGTAAAAGTCTGCTGAGAGTCAAAGCGATACTGCAGCGCAATATCGAGAATTGGACGTGCGGTCAGGCGAAGGGCGACTGCCGACTTAGACAAGCGACGGGCGCGAATATAAGCACCAATAGCATGGCCGGTCACGTCCTTAAACATTCTTTGCAGATGCCACTTGGAATAGCCAGCCTTCGCGGCCACATTATCCAGTGAGAGTGGTTGATCCAGGTGACCTTCCAGCCAGCTAAGGAGATCGCGAATAATCCCTGCTTGATCCATAAAATATCCCCATCCTTAAACTCAGGTGCCTGATACTAAAGGTAGCGGATAATAGCATTTTTTGATGTTTTAGCATTCAGTGTTTTTTTTGCCTTTAAATGCGATTATATCCGGAGATATCAGTGGAAATTTTGTAAATCGGTGATCTATAAAACTTTTCTTCTTAATAAGTGATAATCACTCAGCTAAATTTTTAATAATGGTAACAATATGAAATACAAGAAGTTAGTGGCAGGAGTACTGTTAATGGCCGGCTGTCAGATGGCCCAGGCGGAACAAATCGGCTCGGTGGATACCGTGTTCAAGTTTCTTGGGCCGGATCATAAAATCGTCGTAGAGGCTTTTGACGATCCGGATGTCCAGAACGTCACCTGCTACATCAGTCGGGCGAAAACCGGGGGAATTAAAGGCGGCCTGGGTCTGGCGGAAGACACCTCCGATGCCGCTATTTCCTGCCAGCAGGTGGGGCCTATTGAGCTGTCGGACAAAATTAAAAAGGGTAAAGCTCAGGGCGATGTAGTATTCCAGAAGCGTACCTCTCTGGTATTTAAAAAGCTGCAGGTCGTGCGTTTCTATGATGCAAAACGTAATGCTCTGGTCTATCTCACCTATTCGGATAAAATCGTCGATGGTTCGCCGAAAAATGCGATTAGCGCCGTGCCGATTATGCCATGGAATAAATAACAGGGAACGCCGATGCAACAACCGCGGATCTGGTTGGTGGAAGATGAGTTGAGCATTGCGGACACGCTCGTCTATATGCTGCAACAGGAAGGATTTATCGTTACGGCGTTTGAGCGTGGGCTTCCCGCGCTGGACGCCGCCCATCATCAGGTCCCCGACCTGGCGATTCTCGACGTCGGGTTGCCGGATATCAGCGGTTTTGAGCTATGTCGTCGGCTGCTGGCGCGCTATCCGGCACTGCCGGTGCTGTTCCTGACGGCCCGCAGCGAAGAGGTGGACAAGCTGCTGGGCCTGGAAATCGGCGCTGATGATTATATTGCCAAGCCATTTTCTCCCCGGGAAGTCTGCGCCAGGGTTCGTACCGTTCTGCGACGGCTGCAGAAATTTGCCGCTCCTTCAACGCTGCTGCGCGTGGGGGAGTTTACGTTGAATGATGCTGCGGCTCAGGTAACGTGGTGCGGCCAGCCCCTGAATCTGACCCGCTATGAGTTTTTATTATTAAAAACGCTCATTCACTCACCCGGCCGCATTTTTTCCCGTCAGCAGCTTATGGAGCAGGTATGGGGCGACGCGAACGAGAGTTACGATCGCACCGTCGATACTCATATCAAAACCCTGCGCGCCAAGCTGCGAGAGGTGAATCCTGACATCTCTCCCATCAATACGCATCGCGGAATGGGATACAGCCTCGGAGGCTTCTGATGCGCATCGGTATGCGGCTGCTGCTGGGCTACTTTTTGATTGTGGCAATAGCCGCCTGGTTTGTGCTTTCTATCTTCGTTCAGGAGATCAAACCCGGCGTGCGGCGCGCGACGGAAGGTACGCTGATTGATACCGCCACCCTGCTTGCCGAACTGGCCCGCGAGGATTTGCTTTCCGTCGACCCGCAGCATGGACGCCTGGCCCAGGCCTTTCAAACGCTGCATCATCAGCCGATCAACGCCAACATTGCCGGAATTAATAAAGTGCGCAATGAATATCACGTCTACATGACCGATGCGCAGGGCAGGGTGGTGTTTGATTCTTCCGGCAAAGCGCTGGGCAAGGACTACTCGCGCTGGAATGATGTCTGGCTTACTCTGCGCGGGCAATACGGGGCGCGCAGTACGCGTAGCGATCCGAACGACGATAATAGCTCGGTTATGTATATAGCCGCGCCGGTGACCGACAACGGTCGGATTATTGGCGTGTTAAGCGTTGGAAAACCCAATCTGGCCATGGCGCCGGTAATCAAGCGCAGCGAGCGGCGTATCCTGTGGGCTGGCGGGGCGCTGCTGGGAATCGCGCTCTTGATCGGCGCTGGAATGGTGTGGTGGATTAATTTCTCTATCGGCAAGCTGGTTCGCTACGCCGACTCCGTGACCGCAGACCGCCCGGTCCCGTTGCCGAGTGTTGGCAGCAGCGAACTGAGCAAGCTGGCGTTAGCGCTGGAGAGCATGCGTCTCAAGCTCGAAGGTAAAAATGCGATTGAAAACTATGTTTATGCGCTGACCCATGAACTAAAAAGTCCGCTGGCGGCGGTTCGCGGCGCGGCAGAAATTCTTCAGGAATCTCCTCCGCCTGAGGTTGCTGCGCGTTTTACCCGGAATATTCTGGCGCAGAACGCGCGGATGCAGTCAGTGGTGGAAAATTTACTTCAGCAGGCCCGCCTGGAGAATCGGCTGGAGATCGCCTGGCATCCGGTTTCTGTCGCTGAACTTTTTCACCGTCTGGCCGAAGAGCGTGAGATAGCTCTGGCGGCAAAAGCTCTCACTCTGCGTTATCAAGAAACGTCTCTGAAGGTGGAGGGCGATCGTGAACTTCTGGCGCAGGCGCTGGGTAATCTTCTGGATAATGCTATCGATTTCACTCCTTCAGGAGGAGAGATCCAGCTTGCAGCGGAAGAACACAATGGTGGCGTGCTGTTAACCGTCAGCGATACGGGAAGCGGGATTCCCGATTATGCTCTGGGGCGTATTTTCGAGCGTTTCTATTCTCTGCCGCGTGAAAATGGCCATAAAAGCAGCGGTCTCGGGCTGGCTTTTGTACGTGAAGTTGCGCGCCTGCATCAGGGGGATATCCAGCTGATTAATCGTTCAGCAGGGGGTGCCAGCGCTTTGCTGATACTTCACGCTCACTTCACATAGCTTCAAACTCTCCCCACATAGCCTCTCTAAGGTGAACGCATCACTAAGGAGAGGGCTATGTTGAAATCACCACTATTCTGGAAAATGTTCACCCTGCTGGGATGCATTTTATTGTTGTCTATCCCGCTGATGATTGTTCGCCAGCTGATCGTTGAACGCGCTGATTATCGCAGCGATGTTGTTGATGCGCTGGAGAGCAGCACCAGCGGATCGCAGAAATTGACCGGACCGCTGATTGCGATTCCGGTGACCGAGGTATTGACCCGCATTGAGGATAAAAAAGAGGTGACATATGAACGTCACTGGTTGCATTACTGGTTACCTGAATCGCTGGTGGTAACCGGAAAACAGAACGTTGAATCCAGAAAAATAGGCATTTATGAAGGCCAAATCTGGCACAACGATCTTGAGATTAAGGCGCAATTTGATGTTTCCCGTCTGGCTGATCTCAAAAAAAATAATATTACGTTAGGTAAGCCGGTTATGGTGGTCGGCGTTAGCGATGCACGAGGGATTGGTACTATTATTGCACCTAAAATTGCCGGTGAGTCACTGCCAGTGGAGCCCGGGATCGGTATCAGCGGCAGCGGAGAGGGAATTCATATGCCAATGCCGTTGTTAACGCCTCAACAAAAGACGCTGGATGTTGAATTCACACTCAACCTGAACGGAACCGGGAGCTTCTCAGTTGTGCCGCTCGGACGCAATAGTGAATTACAGCTGGTAAGCAACTGGGCGCATCCTGGTTTTCTGGGGGATTTTCTTCCGGTTAAGCGTGAAGTTTCCCCATCAGGTTATAGTGCCCACTGGCAGAGTAGCTGGTTTGCGAACAATATGGCCCGGTTTTTTATGGACGCTCGCGAAATTGAGTGGCGTCAGCTGCCTGCTTTCAACGTTAACGTCACGACTCCTGCCGATCAGTATCAGTTGACCGATCGTGCGACAAAGTATGCCATTCTATTGATCTCTCTTACGTTTATGGCATTTTTCGTTTTCGAAAGTCTGACTCAATGCCGTTTACACCCGATGCAGTATCTGCTGGTTGGTTTATCGCTGGTGATGTTCTATCTGATATTACTGGCCCTGTCCGAGCATATTGGCTTTACGCCATCCTGGATTGTTGCCAGCCTGATAGGAGCGCTGATCAACGGCGTTTATCTGCACGCGGTGCTGAAGGGATGGCGTAACAGTTTCCTTTTTGTCTGCGCATTGCTGCTGCTGGATGGCGTTATGTGGATGCTATTACGTTCGGAAGATAGCGCGCTGCTCCTGGGAACCGGAGTGCTGCTGTTGGCGCTCAGCGCGCTGATGTTCCTGACGCGTCGCGTTGACTGGTACGCGATATCTCTCCCGAAGCCAAAAGAGAAGCAGCCCGATGGCGACGATGATGGCGATAAGCTGCGAATCTGGAAATAAAAAAACGGCGCGTATAGCGCCGTTTTTACGTTATGACTACAGGAAAAACGGGGTTATTCCTGCAGATCGCCACAGAAGCGGTACCCCTCGCCATGGATAGTGGCGATAATTTCCGGGGTATCCGGCGTGGACTCAAAATGCTTACGAATGCGACGAATGGTTACGTCCACGGTACGGTCGTGCGGCTTAAGCTCACGGCCGGTCATTTTCTTCAGCAATTCTGCACGTGACTGGATTTTGCCCGGGTTTTCGCAGAAGTGCAGCATGGCGCGAAATTCACTGCGCGGCAGCTTGTACTGCTCACCATTTGGGCTTACCAGCGAACGGCTATTGATATCCAGCTCCCAGCCGTTGAACTTATAGCTTTCTACGCTGCGGCGCTCTTCACTCGGGGTACCCAAATTCATGGTACGAGAGAGCAGGTTGCGTGCGCGAATCGTCAGTTCACGTGGGTTGAACGGTTTAGTGATATAGTCATCGGCGCCGATTTCGAGGCCGAGGATCTTATCCACTTCGTTATCGCGGCCGGTGAGGAACATTAGCGCGACGTCCGCCTGCTCACGCAGTTCGCGTGCCAGCAGGAGACCATTTTTACCTGGCAGGTTGATATCCATGATTACCAGGTTGATATCATTTTCAGACAGGATCTGATGCATTTCCGCGCCATCGGTCGCTTCGAATACATCATAACCTTCTGCTTCGAAAATACTTTTTAACGTGTTGCGTGTTACCAACTCGTCTTCAACGATAAGAATGTGCGGGGTCTGCATGTTTGCTACCTAAATTGCCAACTAAATCGAAACAGGAAGTACCAAAGTCCCTGACCTGCCTGATGCATGTCGCAAATTAACATGCCCGGCGTAACATGACTAAAGTACGTAATTGCGTTCTTGATGCACTTTCCATCAACGTCAACAACATCATTAGCTTGGTCGTGGGTACTTTCCCTCTGGACCCGACGGTGTCAAAAACGGTTGTCATCCTAACCATTTTAACAGCAACATAACAGGCTAAGTGAGGCATGACACCCAATAAAACTACGCTTCGTTGACATATATCAAGTTCAATTGTAGCACGTTAACAGTCATGTGAAATCATTGCATCTACACGGGATTCATCGTCACAATTCATACATCGCTCAATTAGTTGCACTGAGAAAATAATAAATTTGGTGAATCCAAAGCTTTAAAACGGACTCTAGCCTAAATCTCATTGCCAAACATACGGATAAAGCTGTTCTGTTAACATACTCTGTGTCATGGTGCCTTGGGAATAGTTTAGTTTTTTTTATGGGTGATAAAGCTCAAATTTAGTGATTTTTGTTGCAAATTTGTAAATTTACGACGCGTAAAATGATGGCGGCAGTTGTCATTTTCGCCGCCTGAAAAGTGAAGAGAAGCCGAATGCGTTTATCAATTGTATTAGTGTCACCTGCGCGGGCAGAAAACGTTGGTGCGGCAGCCAGGGCCATGAAAACCATGGGGTTTAGCGATATGCGTATCGTCGATAGCGATGCTCATTTGCAGCCTGCTGCGCGCTGGGTAGCGCACGGTTCTGGAGATATTCTCGATAATATTAAGACCTATGCCACGTTAGAACAGGCGCTGCACGACGTAGATTTTACCGTTGCCACAACCGCCCGCAGCCGGGCGCGTTTCCACTACTACGCAACGCCGCAGCAGCTTTTGCCGCTGCTGGAGGAAAAAGCGCAGTGGATGAATCATGCCGCGCTGGTGTTTGGCCGTGAGGATTCTGGTCTGACTAATGAAGAACTGGCTCTTGCCGATGTGCTGAGCGGCGTGCAAATGGTCGCTGACTATCCCTCCCTGAACCTGGGACAGTCGGTGATGGTGTACTGTTATCAGCTGTCAGCGCTGCTACAGCAAACTTCGGCAATATCCGCCGGGGTGGATGACAATCAGCTGCAGGCGTTACGCCAGCGAACCGTCGCTCTACTTAACCATCTTGGCGTTGGTGACGATAGCAAACTAACCGACTGGCTCCAGCAAAGAATTGGGTTATTACAGCAGCGGGACACTGCGATGCTGCATCGTTTACTGCACGATATTGAAAAAAACCTTCCAGATTAAAATCCTGGCATATTTTTATCAGATAGATTTATGTACTGAAAAATAGCGCTAAATTGCGAAGTTGGCGATGGATTGTCAGGTTGCTACGGCGTATTAGCCAGGTGCGTAAATACGGGCTAAAAGTAGAAATTCGTTGACTTAAGTCGACAGATACTTTAACCAATATAGGCACAGGACACAGACAGATAAAAATTACAGAGTACACAACATCCATGAATCGCATCGGCATGATCACCACGATTATCACCACCACCACTATTACCACAGGTAACGGTGCGGGCTGACGCGTACAGGAAACACAGAAAAAAGCCCGCACCTGAACAGTGCGGGCTTTTTTTTCGATAAAAAATCAAGGGGTCATAACCATGCGTGTGTTGAAGTTCGGCGGTACATCAGTGGCAAATGCAGAACGTTTTCTGCGAGTTGCCGATATTCTGGAGAGTAATGCCAGGCAGGGGCAGGTAGCGACCGTACTGTCTGCCCCAGCGAAGATCACTAACCACCTGGTTGCCATGATCGAAAAAACCATTGGCGGGCAGGATGCGCTGACTAATATCACCGACGCTGAACGCATTTTTGCCGAACTTCTGCAAGGCCTCGCCGATGCACAGCCGGGCTTTCCGCACGCTCAGCTGAAAGTTTTTGTTGAGCAGGAATTTGCCCAAATTAAACACGTCCTGCACGGCATTAGCCTGCTTGGACAGTGTCCGGATAGCGTTAACGCTTCGCTTATTTGCCGGGGAGAAAAACTCTCTATCGCCATCATGGCTGGATTACTGGAAGCGCGCGGTCATAACGTTACGGTCATTAATCCGGTGGAAAAGCTGCTCGCTGTAGGCCATTACCTTGAATCCACCGTGGATATCGCTGAATCGACTCGTCGCATCGCCGCCAGCCAGATCCCGGCCGATCATATGGTGCTGATGGCGGGCTTCACTGCCGGTAACGAAAAAGGTGAACTGGTGGTACTGGGCCGTAACGGTTCTGATTACTCCGCAGCGGTGCTGGCCGCCTGCCTGCGCGCCGACTGCTGTGAGATCTGGACCGACGTTGACGGTGTTTACACCTGCGATCCGCGTCAGGTGCCGGATGCCCGCCTGTTGAAGTCGATGTCCTATCAGGAAGCAATGGAGCTTTCCTACTTTGGCGCCAAAGTTTTACATCCGCGCACTATCGCCCCAATCGCCCAGTTCCAGATCCCCTGTTTAATTAAGAATACCGGTAATCCGCAGGCTCCGGGTACGCTTATCGGCGCCAGTCGCGATGAAGACGACCTGCCGGTTAAGGGGATCTCTAACCTTAATAATATGGCGATGTTCAACGTCTCCGGGCCGGGGATGAAGGGGATGGTTGGCATGGCGGCGCGCGTATTTGCCACCATGTCGCGCGCGGGAATTTCTGTAGTGCTGATCACCCAGTCCTCTTCCGAATATAGCATCAGCTTCTGCGTTCCGCAGAGCGACTGCGCGCGGGCGAAGCGGGTGATGGAAGATGAATTCTATCTGGAGCTGAAAGAGGGGCTGCTTGAGCCGCTGTCGATAATGGAACGTCTGGCGATAATTTCCGTCGTCGGCGATGGTATGCGGACTCTGCGCGGGATTTCCGCCAAGTTCTTCGCTGCGCTGGCGCGCGCCAATATTAACATTGTCGCTATTGCTCAGGGCTCTTCCGAGCGCTCTATCTCCGTTGTCGTTAGCAACGATGATGCAACCACTGGCGTTCGCGTGACTCACCAGATGCTGTTTAATACCGATCAGGTAATTGAAGTGTTCGTCATCGGCATCGGTGGCGTCGGTGGCGCACTGATTGAGCAGATCAAGCGCCAGCAGAGCTGGCTGAAGAGTAAACATATCGATCTGCGCGTCTGCGGCGTAGCTAACTCTCGCGCTTTGCTTACTAACGTACACGGTCTGAACCTCGAAAACTGGCGCGACGAGCTGGCTGAGGCCAAAGAGGCGTTTAATCTGGGAAGACTCATTCGTCTGGTGAAAGAGTACCATTTGCTGAACCCGGTGATTGTCGACTGTACTTCCAGTCAGGCGGTGGCCGATCAGTATGCTGATTTCCTGCGCGAAGGCTTCCACGTGGTGACGCCGAACAAAAAGGCTAACACCTCATCGCTGGATTACTATCATCAGCTGCGTCATGCCGCGAGCAGCTCACGGCGTAAGTTTTTATACGATACCAACGTTGGCGCAGGCTTGCCGGTTATCGAAAACCTGCAAAATCTGCTGAACGCGGGCGATGAACTGCTGCACTTCTCCGGAATTCTTTCCGGCTCGCTGTCCTTTATTTTCGGCAAGCTTGATGAGGGGATGAGCTTCTCCGACGCCACGAAGCTGGCGCGAGAGATGGGTTATACCGAACCGGATCCGCGCGACGATCTTTCTGGTGTTGATGTCGCCCGTAAACTGCTGATACTGGCTCGTGAAACCGGAAGTGAACTGGAGCTTTCTGACATCATCGTCGAACCGGTGCTGCCGGCGGGTTTTGATGCCAGCGGCGATGTCGACAGCTTCATGGCGCGCCTGCCTGCGCTGGATAATGAGTTCGCCTCGCGGGTCGCTAAAGCGCGCGATGAAGGTAAAGTGTTGCGTTATGTTGGTAACATCGATGAGGATGGCACCTGCCGCGTAAAAATTGCTGCGGTTGATGGAAACGATCCGCTGTTCAAAGTGAAAAATGGCGAGAATGCGCTGGCTTTCTACAGCCACTATTATCAGCCGCTGCCGCTGGTGCTGCGCGGTTATGGCGCAGGGAACGATGTGACGGCGGCCGGCGTTTTCGCCGACCTGCTGCGTACCCTGTCATGGAAGTTAGGAGTTTAAGATGGTCAAAGTATATGCCCCGGCTTCCAGTGCCAATATGAGCGTCGGGTTTGATGTGCTGGGCGCAGCGGTAACGCCGGTTGACGGCACATTGCTGGGGGACAACGTCTCCGTTGAAGCGGCGGAGAGCTTTAGTCTGCAAAACGTGGGGCGTTTCGCCAGCAAGCTGCCGACGGCTCCACAGGAAAATATCGTCTACCAATGCTGGGAGCGTTTTTGCCAGGAAATTGGCAAAAAAGTCCCGGTGGCGATGACGCTGGAAAAAAACATGCCGATTGGCTCAGGCCTCGGCTCCAGCGCCTGTTCCGTGGTCGCCGCGCTGGTGGCGATGAACGAGTTCTGCGGTAAGCCGCTCAATGAGGGCCGCATGCTGGCGCTGATGGGCGAGATGGAAGGGCGAATTTCCGGCAGTATCCATTACGATAACGTCGCTCCGTGCTATCTGGGCGGCATACAGCTGATGCTTGAGGAAAATGGCATCATTAGCCAGCAGATTCCGGCCTTCGACGAGTGGTTGTGGGTGCTGGCCTATCCGGGGATTAAAGTCTCAACAGCGGAAGCGCGGGCAATCCTCCCGGCGCAGTATCGTCGTCAGGATTGTATTGCCCACGGTCGCCATCTGGCGGGCTTCATTCATGCCTGCTATTCCCGTCAGCCTCAGCTGGCGGCGAAATTGATGAAAGATGTGATTGCCGAACCGTATCGTACCAAACTACTGCCGGGCTTCAGCGAAGCGCGTCAGGCAGCAATGGAAATTGGCGCGCAGGCGTGCGGCATTTCCGGTTCCGGTCCAACGCTGTTCGCACTATGCGATAAACCGGAAACCGCGCAGCGCGTCGCCGACTGGCTGGCTACGCACTATCTGCAAAATCAGGAAGGCTTCGTTCATATTTGCCGGCTGGACACGGCGGGCGCTCGAGTAGTGGGATAACCAATGAAACTCTATAACTTAAAAGATCATAACGAACAGGTCAGCTTTGCGCAGGCCGTCACGCAGGGGCTTGGCAAGCATCAGGGGCTGTTCTTTCCGCACGATCTGCCTGAATTCAGCCTGACTGAAATCGACGAAATGCTGCAGCAGGATTTTGTGTCGCGTAGCGCCAAAATCCTCTCCGCATTTATCGGCGACGAGATCCCGCAGGATAAACTGCAGGAGCGCATCGGCAACGCATTTACCTTCCCGGCTCCGGTTAGCAAAGTGCAGGACGATATCGGCTGCCTGGAGCTGTTCCATGGCCCGACGCTGGCGTTTAAAGATTTCGGCGGCCGCTTTATGGCGCAGATGCTGACCCATATTGCGGGCGACAAACCGGTGACGATTCTGACGGCGACCTCTGGCGATACCGGCGCGGCGGTTGCGCATGCGTTCTATGGCCTGCCTAACGTTAAAGTCGTCATTCTCTATCCGCGTGGGAAAATCAGCCCGCTGCAGGAAAAGCTTTTCTGTACCCTTGGCGGCAATATTGAAACCGTTGCTATCGACGGTGATTTTGATGCCTGCCAGGCGCTGGTTAAACAGGCCTTTGATGACCAGGAGCTGAAAACTGCTCTGGGTCTAAACTCCGCTAACTCAATCAATATTAGTCGTTTGCTGGCGCAGATTTGCTACTACTTTGAAGCCGTCGCGCAGCTGCCTCAGGAAGCCCGTAATCAGCTGGTGGTATCTGTACCAAGCGGTAACTTTGGCGATCTGACGGCTGGTCTGCTGGCGAAATCTCTGGGTCTGCCAATCAAACGCTTTATCGCGGCGACTAACGCCAATGATACCGTGCCGCGGTTCCTGCAGGACGGCAACTGGTCTCCGAAAGCGACTCAGGCCACGCTGTCCAACGCCATGGACGTCAGCCAGCCGAACAACTGGCCGCGCGTGGAAGAGCTGTTCCGTCGTAAAATCTGGCGTCTGAGCGAGCTCGGCTATGCGGCGGTGGATGATGAAACCACCAAAGAGACCATGCGTGAGCTGAAAGCCATTGGCTATACCTCAGAGCCGCATGCGGCGATTGCTTATCGCGCGCTGCGCGACCAGCTACAGCCGGGTGAGTACGGTTTGTTCCTTGGTACGGCGCATCCGGCGAAATTTAAAGAGAGCGTGGAAGATATACTGCAGGAGACGCTGCCGCTGCCGAAAGAGCTGGCCGATCGCGCAGATCTGCCGCTGCTGTCGCATAACCTGCCGGCGGATTTTGCCGCGCTGCGTAAGCTGATGATGGGTTAAGTTTTGCTCATTACTCCCCTGTTACGTTGTTCGCAGCAGGGGAGTGGATCTTTTACTGCTCGTGGCGTTTAAAGACCAGTTCACCTTTGTCCGAAGCATCTGCGTCAAAGAAATAACCTTCACTATCAAAGCGGGTCAGCTGCTCTGGTCTGGTCAGTCGATTTTCAATGATGTAACGGCTCATTAAGCCGCGGGCTTTTTTAGCGTAGAAGCTGATCACTTTAAACTTACCGTTTTTCTCATCAAGGAACACCGGCTTAATCAGCTGCCCCTCAAGCCGTTTGGGCTTGACCGATTTGAAGTATTCATCTGAGGCCAGATTAACCACAATATCGTCGCCCTGGGCTTTCAGCGCCTGATTTAGCTTATCGGTAATCACGTCTCCCCAATAGTGATACAGGTCTTTGCCTTTCGCGTTCTCGAGCTTAATTCCCATCTCCAGCCGATACGGCTGCATCAGATCCAGCGGGCGCAGAACGCCATAAAGGCCGGAAAGCATCCGCAGATGCTGCTGGGCAAAATCGAAATCGGCTTCGCTAAAGGTCTCTGCCTGAAGCCCGGTATAGACATCGCCCTTAAAAGCCAGGATCGCCTGGCGAGCGTTTTCCGGAGTGAAGTCCGGTTGCCAGTCGTGGAAGCGGGTGGCGTTCAGATCGGCCAGCTTGTCGCTGATGCCCATCAGTTTACCAATCTGCGGTGCTGACAGCTGGCGGGCGATACCGATAAGCTCCTGAGAGTATTCCAGCAGTTCAGGTTGGGTAAAACGAGTTGTTGCCAGCGGGCTTTGGTAATCGAGCGTTTTTGCAGGTGAAATCAGAATGAGCATATCCAGTCCTTGCAGGAAATTTTTGATGACTCTATCAAAAAAAAGCCATCAGAGGATCGATAGCTGCGATTGCCGCGCTATTCGCGCGGCAGATTGTCCCAGATTCCAGGAGTAAGCTGCTGATGAATCTCAGGGTAGCGGGTGACGTCAAATTCCGGTCGCTGGCCCAGTCGCCGCTGCCGCAGATAGTCACTGGCAATGATACGCACCGTTGGCGAGAGCAGCAGGATAGCCGTCAGGTTAGTTATCGCCATTAGCGCCATGATGATATCCGCCATCTGCCAGACAACCGGAAGGCTGACCATCGCGCCGGTAACTACCATGCACAGCGTGAGTAGACGTAGCAGCCAGATATTACGAGCGCTGTCCATGCGGAGAAAAATAAGGTTATTTTCGGCATAGATATAGTTTGCGACGATCGAGGTGAAAGCGAAAAGCAGCACGATAAAAGCGACAAAGCTGGAGCCCCAGTCGCCGACGAGATTATTCATAGAGTGCTGGATAGCCTGAATGCCATTTGCCGCTCGCCCCGTAGTGTCTCTTGGCGCCAGCATGACGATGACTGCGCTGGCGGTACAGATTACGATGGTATCGATGAAGACGCCAATCATCTGGACGATCCCCTGCGCTGCCGGATGAGGCGGCCAGGAAGCAGCGGCAGCGGCGGAATTAGGCGTTGAGCCCATTCCCGCTTCATTGGAGAACATTCCGCGCTGAAAGCCGCTGGTGAGCGCCTGGCTGATGGTATACCCGACTGCGCCCGCAGCAGCCTCTTGCCAGCCGAAAGCGCAGCGGAAAATGGTTTCAAAAATCGCCGGCAGGGAGGTGACATTCCAGAGACCGATAGCCAGGCTCATCATTACCCAAAGCAGGGCCATGACTGGTACAAACCATTGCATCAATTGCGCTACGCCGCGAATGCCGCGAACGATAACCAGCAGGGTGAGGACCGCCATTGCGCCGCCGGTGATAATTTCCGGTAAATGGAATACGTACTCCATGGCATGAGCAACGGAATTAGCCTGGACGGTATTAAAAATGACGCCGTAGGCCAGCAGGAGAAAAACGGAGAACAGTACGCCCATCCAGCGCATGCCTAATCCCCGGGCCATATACCAGGCAGGGCCACCGCGAAACTGACCGCGGCAGTCGCGCTCTTTATAGAGCTGAGCGAGAGAACACTCGGCGAAGCTGCTGGCCATGCCGAGTAGCGCCGAAACCCACATCCAAAAAACGGCGCCAGGGCCACCGGCGGAGATAGCCAGCGCCACCCCAGCCATGTTACCGCTGCCAACGCGCGCCGCGAGGCTCAGGCACAGCGCCTGCAAAGTCGTTAACCCGCCAGGCTCCGGCTGAAGGCTCTTTTTCAGATTTTTACTAAACTGACGGATATAGCGGAACTGAATATATTTTGTTCGCCAGGTAAACCATACGCCAGCGCCCAGCAGCAGATAAATCATTACTGAGCCCCAGAGTACTTCATTGATAAAAGAAAGAAAATCAGGCATTAAACATCCTCTTGCCCATGCCGGCGCGCAAGTGTAAACGCTACCAATTCAGTGACAATCCTTTAGTGTTCAGGTAATTAATTAGCCCAGTTTATCACACTCTGCGCTCTCGCATTGTAGGCGGTTGCGCTGACCCGGCAGCGTGTTATCATCTTGGCAGACCGGTTACATCCCCTTAACTGCTGTTTAAGAGAAACACTATCATGACGGATAAATTGACCTCTCTGCGTCAGTACACCACTGTCGTAGCTGATACCGGAGATATCGCGGCAATGAAGCTGTATCAGCCTCAGGATGCCACGACTAACCCTTCTTTGATTCTCGGCGCGGCTCAGATCCCTGAGTACCGCAAGCTAATTGATGACGCCGTTGCCTGGGCTCGCAGCCAGAGCAGCGATCGCGCGCAGCAGATTATCGATGCTTCCGATAAGCTGGCGGTGAACATTGGTCTCGAAATCCTTAAGCTGATCCCTGGCCGTATTTCCACCGAAGTTGATGCTCGTCTGTCTTATGACACCGATGCATCTATTACCAAAGCTAAGCGCATCATCAAGCTGTACAACGATGCGGGCATCAGCAACGATCGCATTCTGATCAAACTGGCCTCTACCTGGCAGGGTATCCGTGCCGCAGAGCAGCTGGAAAAAGAAGGCATCAACTGTAACCTGACTCTGCTGTTCTCCTTCGCTCAGGCTCGTGCTTGCGCAGAAGCAGGCGTATTCCTGATTTCCCCGTTCGTTGGCCGTATCCTCGACTGGTACAAAGCCAATACCGATAAGAAAGAATATGCACCGGCAGAAGATCCGGGCGTGGTTTCTGTGAGCGAAATCTACGAATACTACAAACAGCACGGTTACGAGACTGTGGTTATGGGCGCGAGCTTCCGTAACCTCGGCGAGATTCTGGAACTGGCTGGCTGTGACCGCCTGACCATCGCTCCGGCTCTGCTGAAAGAGCTGGCTGAAAGCGAAGGCGCTGTTGAACGTAAACTGGCGTTCAGCGGTGAAGTTAAAGCGCGTCCGGCTCGTATCACTGAATCCGAGTTCCTGTGGCAGCACAACCAGGATCCGATGGCGGTAGACAAACTGGCGGAAGGTATCCGTAAGTTTGCTATCGACCAGGAAAAACTGGAAAAAATGATCGGCGATCTGCTGTAATCCCGCATGTGGCCGACGCCCGTCGGCCACATTAAACTGTCTGCCTTGCTCCCCTCGGTGTATTATTCTGGCTATTAATACTGTTTGAACGGAATAATCATGAACACCTTACGAATCGGCTTAGTTTCCATTTCCGATCGCGCCTCCAGCGGCGTCTATCAGGATAAAGGCATCCCGGCGCTTGAAGAGTGGCTGGCTCGCGCGCTTTCCACGCCTTTCGAACTGCAAACCCGCTTGATCCCGGATGAACAGGTTATTATTGAGCAAACGCTGTGTGAACTGGTTGATGAAATGGGCTGTCATCTGGTTCTCACCACCGGGGGTACCGGCCCGGCCCGCCGTGACGTTACCCCGGATGCGACGCTGGCGATTGCCGATCGGGTTATGCCTGGTTTTGGCGAGCAAATGCGCCAGGTGAGCCTGCACTTTGTGCCTACGGCCATTCTTTCTCGTCAGGTTGGCGTTATTCGCAAGCAGGCGCTAATCCTGAACCTCCCTGGCCAGCCAAAAGCGATTGAAGAAACGCTGGAAGGGGTCAAAGACGCAGAAGGGAAGGTGCTGGTGCATGGGGTATTTGCAAGTGTACCGTATTGTGTACAGTTGCTTGAGGGGCCATACGTTGAAACCAACCCCAATGTTGTAGCAGCTTTTCGCCCTAAAAGCGCCAGGCGTGAAACTTTATCCTGAATTTAGTGCATTCATGATATAACCTGCATCACCTGTGGTGTGGTGTTTTATTTACGATATAGTGTTTTTTACTTTACACAATACGTAGAACATCTTCATACCTCTGGATGATTGCCCGTTATGTCACAACACACTCGACCTCTGAATCGACAGGACTATAAAACTCTGACGCTGGCCGCGCTGGGCGGGGCGCTGGAGTTTTATGATTTCATCATCTTTGTCTTCTTCGCCGCCGTTGTCGGTGAGCTGTTTTTCCCGGCCGATATTCCGGAGTGGCTGCGCCAGGTACAAACCTTCGGCATTTTTGCTGCGGGCTACCTGGCTCGTCCTCTTGGCGGCATCATTATGGCCCACTTCGGCGATCTGGTCGGGCGTAAGAAAATGTTTACCCTAAGCATTTTACTGATGGCGCTGCCGACGCTGGCGATTGGCCTGCTGCCGACCTATGAGTCGATGGGCATCGTGGCGCCGCTTTTGCTGTTGTTGATGCGTATTCTTCAGGGGGCGGCTATTGGCGGTGAAGTTCCCGGAGCCTGGGTCTTTGTTGCTGAGCATGTCCCGGAAAAAAGAATCGGTATTGCCTGCGGTACGTTGACCGCTGGCCTGACGGTGGGAATTTTACTGGGGTCGGTAGTCGCGACGCTGATTAACACTCATCTGACACCGCAGGGTATCCATGATGGCGGCTGGCGCATTCCGTTTCTGTTAGGCGGCGCGTTTGGCCTCGTCGCTATGTATTTGCGCCGTTGGCTGCAGGAGACGCCCATTTTCCTCGAAATGCAGCAGCGTAAGGCATTAGCGCAGGAGCTGCCGGTGAAGGCCGTCGCGCTGAAGCATCAGAAAGCCGTGGTGGTCTCAATGCTGCTGACCTGGCTTTTATCCGCTGGCGTGGTGGTGGTAATCCTGATGTCGCCGGTCTGGCTACAAAAACACTACGGCTTCGCTCCCGCCATTACTCTGCAGGCAAACAGTATTGCCACCATTATGCTGTGTATCGGCTGCCTGCTGGCAGGTCTGGCCGCCGACCGCTTTGGCGCCAGCCGCACGTTTATTGTCGGCAGCTTATTCCTCGCTGCGGCAAGCTGGGCTTTCTATCATCTTTCCGGTGATAGCCCGCAGCGCCTTTTCCTGCTTTACGGTACGGTGGGGCTGTGCGTTGGTGTGGTAGGCGCGGTCCCTTATGTGATGGTGCGCGCGTTCCCGGCGGAAGTCCGTTTTACCGGTATTTCATTCTCTTATAACCTCTCTTACGCGATTTTTGGCGGCCTGACGCCGATAGCGGTGACTATGCTGATGGGTGTTTCGCCGATGGCGCCTGCGTGGTACGTACTGGCTCTGTCATTTATGGGATTAGGGCTGGGGATTTGGCTGCGCCAGGGGCTGGATCAACAGGTCGCTGCACCGAAAGGTGAACTGCAGCGCCTGCCTTAAATCGATATAGCTGACTTTGCCGCTCGCGAACGGGCGGCGAAGTTGATTAATGCTTTTCGCCGATTGGCAGAACGGTGCGGCCAAACTGCTCATTCAGCACTTCACCCATCGCCAGATAGATGGCGCTACCGCCGCAGATCAGACCTATCCAGCCAGCAATCTTAACGATGCCTTCGTTATCGGCCAGGTGACCAATCGCCAGCAGCGCGAACAGCACGGTCAGACTGAGAAACACAAACTGCAGCATGCGCGCGGCCTTCAGGGTACCAAAGAACATAAACAGGGTAAAAATACCCCATAGACCAAGGTACATACCGAGGAAGTGCGCATCAGATGCTTCAGCAAGGCCCATTTTCGGCATCAGGAGAATAGCAACCAGCGTCAGCCAAAACGCGCCGTAAGACGTAAATGCGGTTAAACCAAAGGTGTTACCTTTTTTAAATTCCAACAGGCCGGCAAAAATCTGCGCAATGCCGCCGTAAAAAATGCCCATCGCCAGGATAGCTACATCAAACGCGAACAGGCCGCTATTCGCCAGGTTAAGCAGAATAGTGGTCATGCCGAAGCCCATTAGGCCCAGCGGTGCCGGATTAGCCAACTTAGTGTTGCCCATAATTCCTCAAAATAATGATTAGAAAGGGAAGCATTTCCCCGTCACTCAGCGACGGGGCGCGGCATAATAATTAGGCGCTGCGATGCTGTCTATGATCTGGCGGGGTATTTTTCAGCAATTTCATTTTTTAGCCGATGAAGTATGGTGATTTGCCCTAAACACGCTATGAATATCGCCGAAAAAACCTCTCGCTAAACGTTGCGATATCCGTAAACGTTGTGACATGAGAGAAGCCGCCGTGACGTGGGCTACGGCATGAATGCGGAGGCAGTTTAGCTCCGGCGATTTACTGCCTGTTGTCACGCCAGCGTCTATCTCTTCGCAAGACATTATTTGGGTGAATGTTTCGATGGGAGATTTGTGACAGCAATGACAAAAAGAGGGGGCTTTAGCATTCAGGGAATTAATTCTTATCGGCGTTCAGAAATTATAATTAGTTGAATTAATCATCCCCGATATTTTTCGCGAGGCGATGTGAGAAGAGTTAATGATATTGTCAGAAAAAGCGATTTTTTTAACACTGCGTTTGTTTTCATTGTCGCTATAAATCCATATGCTGGTTGTCCCTTACTTTATCGCTGACGGAATGCTGGCTTTAAAGCGCACCGTTGCGCCAGCGAGCAGAGCAGCGCTGCGATTGGCGCAGAGCTGGATGCTTGATAACACCGCATCCCGGGAACGGCTAAATTTTTATGATTGTTAGCCGATGTGAATATTATTAGCGTTGTGTTTAAAAAAATGCTGCTCATATATAGATTAATGGCGGTATGAGCATTTTCTGACTATTAAATTCATTCGGCGGTAGGTGGTACCTTATCGCGAAATTATTGTGGGCTATGCCAATTGTATAGTGGATATATTTTATTTAATCATTCTTATTTTTTATGTTTTGTGCGTTTTTAATTCCTCTTTGCTCTGCTTCCGGGGAGGTCTGACCCCCTCCGAGGGCGCGGGTAAGGCAAAATTTTTTTGTCACCCCCCCTTGAGGAAGCGATGGGTGACCCCATCTTGTAGTCAACCGCAGTGAATGAACCTGAAAAAAAAGATGTCTGGGCAGTTGAAACCGCACGTTTCGCCCTTATTACAGGTTCACAACCACATGTTGACTGAATTTTTAGTGGAGACGTTTAGATGGGTAAAATTATTGGTATCGACCTGGGTACTACCAACTCTTGTGTAGCGATTATGGATGGCACTACTGCACGCGTGCTGGAGAACGCCGAAGGCGATCGCACCACGCCTTCTATCATTGCCTATACCCAGGATGGTGAAACTCTGGTTGGTCAGCCGGCTAAACGTCAGGCAGTGACAAACCCGCAAAACACCCTGTTTGCGATTAAACGCCTGATTGGCCGCCGCTTCCAGGACGAAGAAGTCCAGCGTGATGTTTCTATCATGCCTTACAAAATCGTTGCCGCAGACAATGGCGACGCATGGCTTGATGTGAAAGGCACCAAAACCGCACCGCCGCAGATCTCTGCCGAAGTGCTGAAAAAAATGAAGAAAACGGCTGAAGATTACCTGGGTGAGCCGGTAACTGAAGCGGTTATCACCGTTCCTGCTTACTTCAACGATGCTCAGCGTCAGGCAACGAAAGACGCCGGCCGTATCGCAGGTCTGGAAGTTAAACGTATCATCAACGAACCGACCGCCGCTGCGCTGGCTTACGGTCTGGATAAAGAAGTTGGCAACCGTACTATCGCGGTATACGACCTCGGTGGTGGTACCTTCGATATCTCTATTATCGAAATCGACGAAGTTGATGGCGAAAAAACCTTTGAAGTTCTGGCGACCAACGGTGACACCCACCTGGGCGGTGAAGACTTCGATACTCGTCTGATCAACTATCTCGTTGACGAGTTTAAGAAAGATCAGGGCATCGACCTGCGTAACGACCCGCTGGCGATGCAGCGTCTGAAAGAAGCCGCTGAGAAAGCGAAGATCGAACTGTCTTCCGCTCAGCAGACCGACGTGAATCTGCCGTACATCACCGCAGATGCCACCGGTCCGAAACACATGAACATCAAAGTGACTCGTGCGAAACTGGAAAGCCTGGTCGAAGACCTGGTTAACCGTTCCATCGAGCCGCTGAAAGTTGCTCTGCAGGATGCTGGCCTGTCCGTGTCTGACATCAACGACGTTATTCTCGTTGGCGGCCAGACTCGTATGCCAATGGTGCAGAAGAAAGTGGCTGAGTTCTTTGGTAAAGAGCCGCGTAAAGACGTTAACCCTGACGAAGCCGTGGCCATTGGCGCAGCTGTTCAGGGCGGTGTTCTGACCGGTGAAGTAAAAGACGTACTGCTGCTGGACGTTACCCCGCTTTCTCTGGGTATCGAAACCATGGGCGGCGTGATGACTGCGCTGATCAACAAGAACACCACTATCCCGACTAAGCACAGCCAGGTGTTCTCTACTGCGGAAGACAACCAGTCTGCGGTAACTATCCATGTGCTGCAGGGTGAGCGTAAACGCGCATCTGATAACAAATCTCTGGGTCAGTTCAACCTGGATGGGATTAACCCGGCGCCGCGCGGCATGCCGCAGATCGAAGTCACTTTCGACATTGACGCCGACGGTATCCTGCACGTTTCCGCGAAAGACAAAAACAGCGGTAAAGAGCAGAAGATCACTATCAAGGCCTCTTCTGGTCTGAACGAAGAAGAGATCCAGAAAATGGTTCGCGAAGCAGAAGCTAACGCCGAATCAGACCGTAAGTTTGAAGAGCTGGTTCAGACCCGCAACCAGGGCGACCATCTGCTGCACAGCACGCGTAAGCAGGTTGAAGAAGCAGGCGACAAACTGCCGGCTGATGATAAAACCGCTATCGAGTCCGCGCTGACCGCGCTGGAAACTTCGCTGAAAGGTGAAGATAAAGCCGATATTGAAGCGAAAATGCAGGCGCTGGCCCAGGCTTCCCAGAAGCTGATGGAAATCGCTCAGCAGCAGCACGCTCAGCAGCAGGCCGGCGGCGCTGACGCTCAAGAGAGCAACGCGAAGGACGACGACGTTGTTGACGCTGAGTTCGAAGAAGTGAAAGACAAAAAATAATCGCCCTTTGAACGGGTAAAACACTGGCACGGGCGAAGAGGTTTCCTCTCCGCCCGTGCACGCATGTTAAGGGGCTGAAAAACACCAATGGCAAAGCAAGACTATTACGAGATTTTAGGCGTTTCCAGAACAGCGGAAGAGCGTGAAATCAAAAAGGCGTATAAACGCCTGGCCATGAAGTATCACCCGGACCGTAACCAGGGCGATAAAGAGGCTGAAGCAAAATTCAAGGAAATCAAAGAAGCGTATGAAGTCCTGACCGATGCCCAGAAGCGTGCTGCCTACGATCAGTACGGTCACGCCGCATTTGAGCAGGGCGGCATGGGCGGCGGCGGCGGTTTTGGCGGCGGCGCTGATTTCAGCGATATCTTTGGTGATGTATTTGGCGATATTTTTGGCGGCGGACGCGGTCGCCAGCGCGCCGCGCGCGGCTCGGATCTGCGCTACAACATGGATCTTACGTTAGAAGAAGCCGTCCGTGGTGTAACGAAAGAGATCCGCATCCCGACGCTGGAAGAGTGCGACGTTTGTCACGGTAGCGGTGCGAAAGCAGGTAGCCAGCCGCAGACCTGTCCAACCTGTCACGGTGCGGGTCAGGTACAGATGCGTCAGGGCTTCTTCGCCGTTCAGCAGACCTGTCCGCATTGTCAGGGACGCGGTACGCTGATTAAGGATCCGTGCAATAAATGCCACGGCCATGGTCGCGTTGAGAAAACTAAAACGCTGTCGGTCAAAATCCCGGCGGGCGTTGATACCGGTGACCGTATTCGCCTGGCAGGCGAAGGTGAAGCCGGCGAGCATGGCGCACCGGCAGGCGATCTGTATGTTCAGGTTCAGGTTAAACAGCACGCAATTTTCGAACGTGAAGGGAATAACCTGTACTGCGAAGTACCGATTAATTTCACTATGGCTGCGCTTGGCGGCGAGATTGAAGTTCCGACGCTGGACGGTCGCGTCAATCTGAAGATCCCGGGCGAGACGCAGACAGGTAAGCTGTTCCGCATGCGCGGCAAAGGCGTGAAGTCGGTACGCGGCGGCGCGCAGGGCGATCTGCTGTGCCGCGTGGTGGTTGAAACACCGGTTGGTCTTAACGATAAACAAAAGCAGCTGCTGAAAGATCTTCAGGAGAGCTTCGGTGGACCAACGGGTGAGAAAAATAGTCCGCGCTCTAAAAGTTTCTTCGATGGCGTGAAGAAGTTTTTCGATGATTTGACGCGTTAACGACTATTCATTTCCTGACTTTCCGCAAGCCTGGGCCTTCATGCTCAGGCTTTTTTGTATCCTGGCCCCACATCTCTTTGAATTGACCTATTATTTAAAGGGGCTAAGAATTGATTTATCTTGAGTATTATCTATATTGCTTTTTTCGTTTTTAGAGGCTGACAGCGGATGGGATCGAAAGGTGCCAACAAGGATTTTGATTATAACTTAATCAAGACCCTTGATGCTGTTGTTTCGGCTGGAAATGCTGCTAAGGCAGCCAGGAAACTCGGAATTACTCCCGCCGCTGTTTCATTAGCGCTACGACGTTTACAGGGGTATTACCAGGAAGAGTTGTTTATCCGCGGAAGGGATGGGCTGTTACCCACGGCCAGGGCGATAGAGATTCATCAAAATTTTCGCCAGGTTATGGAGTTGATAAACAGTACCTTTGTTGCAGAAAATAAAGCGAATGATGATGCCAGAATGACTATTTTGGGGGGAGATATTGTTGAAGCGTACTATCTCTCCCAGCTTTATTCGGGAGATATATTTGACAGAGTATTACTCAATCATTATTCATCAAGAAATCTCACCCGTGAGATGATGGCTGAGTTACTGCTTACTGCCGAATGTGATGTGCTGATTAGTTCAGAGCCATTGAACATGCCGGGGATTGATAATCAGCTTATCGACAGCTTCAAAAGTTTCGTGTGCATTTTCGCCAGTAATCATATTTTGAGCACCTTACCCGATATTTCTTTACATCATTTTTATTCCTCTCGCCATGCGATGTATCAACCGGGTATGTATTCACCTATGATTATTAATGAGAGGGGGCTCTTTAAAGATGAACTTTACTATAAAGGCTCCCGCATTATTGGCTATCGTAGCGACTCACTTAATGGCATCATGAGCATGATTGAGCGTACCTCATTAATTGCCCTAATGCCTTTAAAATTGGCACTTTTTTATAAAAATCAGCGTAAATATGATGTGAAGTTTGTACAACCGCCACCTGAACTCACGTTTAAGTCTATTCAGGTTTATGCCTCCTGGGACAGGAATAGTAAAAATCTACCCGTTATTAATGAAGTGGTTTCTCTGTTACATACTCTGTCATCATTTCGTCGTTAAAGAGTATCATACCAAATGATAGATAAAATATGGTTTGATTTGATGCTCTTTGATTATTTTTAAATCGTCAACCAATTTACACTCTTGAGGTGCTTGTTCATATGAATTAACCAAGGAGTGTTTTATGTCTATTCCAAACCATCTGGCGACAACGGAAGTCGTTTTACTGGAAGTTGAAATTCTTATCACCATTATTGCTACCGGTGCCTGGGGCGGATTTGTCAGCTATCTTGTCCGCCGTGATAAGCAAGAGGGGGATGACAATTCCCATAAGGGAATTATGCATTGTTTAACTCAGGTAGTGATTTCCTGTTTTACCAGCTTTTTGCTCAGCGCTGTTGCTATTGAAAAAGAGTTTAGCTTTAATATGGTGTTGCTTGCGGCCGGTCTTGGTGGCGTTTTCGCTGGGCCAATTTTGAAAATTCTTGGTGAGAAGATTAAAAAGGCGCTGCAAAATACAACAATTCATTAATTAATATCTAATGAATATTTATCCTGATAAAAGGCTCATCCTTGAGTCTTTTATTAGCTGTTATTAATTGATGATGTTATGTAACTCTGGCGTTCATCCAGCCATAAATAAACTCTTCATTTTGTTTATTCTTTTCAGTGATATCCAGGTAATAGGCCCCCTGGCTGCAGTTGAGCGCTCTCACCAGCACTGCCTCGCCCTGATTACCTCTTAAGGTCAGGAAATGATTGAGCGCTGCGAGCGTTTGCGGGCCAATCTTGCCATCAGTTTTGATATCCTGATAGCTTTTCTCTTCGCGGTTTAGCGCATTTAGCCAGCGCTGTAGCCACATGCAAGGATAATGAGGACCAATATTAACCGCGGCATCGCAGAGTTCGAAGGCGATGGGATAAGATAGTGTGGATATCTTATCAAATCCGGGCTTAATCCAGTAGTCTTCCTCGAGGATAGAAAATGCTTCTGAGCGAGTCAGGTTAATCATCTCTCCGGTATAACCATGGGCGCGGGCCGTTGCCTCAGTAATTCCCCAGTTAGTTTCGCCACCTTTATCTTTAGGATTCAGAGTGTAGCCGCCTTCCATTACTAAAATGCCATCAATGATAGGGTTCATTTTTCATTTCCTTGAATTAATGAATATGTAGGTACATTACTGTCCCTAAGGTAACAGAAAATACGGTGGTTAATGCCGCCAGAGTCTTTCTGATAACCTGTCTTTTGGTTTCTTTGTTTTTGCTCTCTATTGCTTTCACAGAAATTTCTTTATTAAACTGAATGCCTTGTCTGGGAATGGTAATGAACAGTTCGTTGACTCCAAGAGACTTCAGGTCTCGTCTGATTAGGTAGAGTATTTGCGTTAAGTTTGCATCATTAACAAAGTGACTACGACTTCCCCATAGCTCAGCGGTTATTTTTTGCCGTTCAATAATATCTATATTCGCGTTTTCGATGATGAAGCTGAGACACTTCGCCCTCATCGCAGTCATCTTGATGACCTGTGAGTTTGATGTCGTTCTCAGTTCATACTTTCCTTCGTTATAAACGCAATTACCATTGATGAGATAAGTTTTCATACCGTTATCCTTTAGATATATAGATCCTGTTTGCTTGCGCTAAATATATTGTACGAGAAATGGCTTAATCTATTATTAGTCATCTGTATTATTGTAATATCATCCGATGGTGAGAGTTTAATCACATAATCTCATGTAAATTAAATGATATTTAACTGACTAGTAAATGATATTTAATATGCTGTCGATAGTTTAGTCGCCATAGAGATGAGTTCGCGATTATTAACATCATTTATCTCTCATAAAAATAGCCCGATACGAGTGTTGAAAACGTGATGTTATGTGATTAGCCAGCGCCCGATGAGCATTGGATTATTGGTCCGGCAGAACGAACTGCGACAATTTTTCAAACTTAAAAGGAAATTAAAGATGGCTACTAGCAAATTGATTCAAGGCGATACCCTTACTGAAACCAGCAACGCGGCAGACGGTTTTAACCCAGCGAAAGAAGTGAGCGCATATAGCTATACTTCTGCTCGTGTCGCAAAGCCGGTTTATAACCAGTACAAGTCTTCCACAACTAAACCCAAGGTATTCGGTTACTACACCGACTGGTCACAGTACGATGGCCGTCTGCAGGGGGATGATTCAAAAGATAACCGCGGTCGTGGCTATGATTTAACCAATGTGGCACCTACAGCCTATGACAAAATCATTGTTGGTTTCGTTGGGGTGACCGGTTTCCACAAAATTGACGGTCAGTACCGCGATGTGGTTGCCGAAGGAGCCGAGCAGTGTGGGAAAGTGAAATACGAGCCAACCTTCCTCGATGTGTGGGGTGACTTCCAGTCTTACGTTAACGTTGGCCACTCAGTCAGCGGCTGGGATGTCGATCCGAAAACCGTTACCCAGGAAAATACAAAGGGGCTGCTCGGCGGTCTGCGCGATTTGCAGGCAAAAGCGAAACAGCAGGGCCACGACCTGGTGCTTTCCATGAGCATTGGCGGCTGGACCATGAGTAATGGTTTCCACGAAACGGCGGCTTCTGAATCTGCGCGTAAAACTTTTGCTAAAGGCGTTGTGAAGCTATTCAAGCAGTTCCCGATGTTCAGCGAAGTCGATATTGACTGGGAATATCCAAACAATGAAGGCGCGGGTAACCCTTGCGGTCCGGAGGATGGCGAAAATTATGCGCTGCTGATTGCTGAACTACGTAAACAGCTGGATTCTGCGGGTCTGAGCAATGTCAAAATCTCTATTGCCAGCTCTGCGGTGGTGGCTACGATCGGTTACTCCAATGTGAAAGCGCTGCTGAACGCGGGTCTGTATGCCATTAACGTCATGACTTATGACTTCTTTGGCACCCCGTGGGCCGAAAGCATTGCGCATCATAGCAATCTCAACGCCGTGGAAGAGGGCGGTTGGGCGGTCAACACGATTGTTGAACACCTGCTGTCAGAAGGTTTCCCGGCGGACCGCATTAATATTGGTTACGCAGGTTATACCCGTAACGGCCGTAACGCGGAGCTCGAATCGCTGTCTCCGCTAAAAGGTTCATACAGCGCCGGGATCGGCGATACTACCGGTACCTTTGAATCCGGCACCAACGAATGGTATGACGTGATTTACAACTATCTGGATCTGGAAAATCAGAAAGGTCGTAACGGTTTTAACGTTTATACCGACCAGGTTGCTGACGCAGACTATTTGTACAACCCGGAAACCAAACTGTTCATGTCCCTTGATACCCCGCGTTCCGTAAAAGCAAAAGGCGAATACGCAGCGAAGCTGGGCCTGGGCGGCCTTTTCACCTGGACTATCGATCAGGACAACGGAGTGCTGGTTAACGCCGCGCGTGAAGGCCTGGGTTATGAAATCGCTTCTGAAGTGGTCGATATGGATCCGTTCTATTTTGAAGGTATCAACGTCGAACCGGCGGATGAAAAAGAAGAACCCGCAACGGATGTGAACCATGCACCGAAAGCCGCGATTGAGCTGCGCGTTGTCGGCGGCTCTACCGTACAGCTATCTGGCGAAGACTCTTCTGACGAAGATAAAGACGAAATTACCTATAGCTGGGGCGTTCCTTCTGAAATCTCCGTAGTTGATAAAACTGTTGCCATAATTGAGTTTGTCGTTCCGGAAGTTTCCGTAAAAACCAACTTCCAGTTCACACTCTTTGTCCGCGATAGCTGGGGTGAGCCTTCTACACAGCAGCGTTTCGTGTTGGTTGTTGTTCCGGCTGCGTCTCAGGTTCAACCTGAACCGGATGAAGAAGATACCGTTGTTCCTGTAGAACCGGTAGAGCCAAATGACGATACCGTCCCGGCTGAAGACGAAACTGCAGCAGATGACGCGACTACGCCTTATCCACTGTGGGATGCAAATACCGTTTATGGCGGGATCTGGGGGACTTTCGAAACGGTGAGCTGGAAAGGCCATAACTACCAGGTGAAATGGTGGTCTATGGGGGACCAGCCTGACCTGAACTGCGCCGCAGGCCAGGCATGGACTGACCTTGGGGCCTACTAATACTTTTCGTTAAACGAAATTAGTCGATTCAACAATGCAAGCCCCGGAAATTCGGGGCTTTTTGCATCAGGGAATGAGGAACTTTATTAACAACTGTCTCGATTAAAAATAGCCAGACCGAGGTTAATCGTTGGTATCAAAAAGTCAGGTTAATCATCACCAATGAGAAGTGTCACACCGTAGATATAAAGCATGCGGTAATTGCTTTTACCTGATTGGGCCATGGGACCCATCGGGAGATTCGGCGGCATGCTTAAAGGCGATATGCCGCTAACGTTGCCTGGTAAGGCTGAAGGGGCTCGAAGTTAATGAAATCATTATTAATAATAGGAACGCGTTTTTACCACTGCCGGGTGAAACCTGACTCTACTGTTTTTTCGATACTTTGCGGCAGAGGTTCAACGGTAAGTATTACCACATCCATTCTAATAGTGAAGATGGCGGCTGGCTGGCCGACGACATGAGCGAGTAGTATGCCGCGCCAGCATATTTTAGCTAACATCCAGATTTTTCTTTTCAGATAACCCGAACAGCAGCAGCTTACTCACGGTAATTCAGCCAGTTTATTATTGTGAATGACTTTTTTTCTGCTGTTTTAATTCATAAGGGAATAGTTTTCTTGGTGATTTTATTTTCCTGTTAATGCTCTGTGTGATGTTTTATATATCCATGTTGGTGTTTTTATATAAAATTTACCCATTGTGCTAAGTATTGCTTTTTTGTGCTAATGTAATACAGATATTCTACCAGTACTTTTAATTTATTATTAATTGAAGTGGGGCATTTATGCGTATATCTTGGTTTGACTTATGATTATGGCTTTTAATAAAAATGAATTCGGAAGTTGCTGAAAACGATAATGAGAATGCATTGCACTCATATCTATTTTCCCAACAGGCTAAACCGTATGCAGCGCTTGATGCACTCTTCTCTGCATTATGGTCCTTTGGTAAGCCTTTTAATTTACAGCCCGGAGATGAGTTTTACCTTAATTCTGCTGAAGAGAATAAAATAGTCCTTCTTGAGTCCGGGATTTTTTCCTTTTGCCGTTGTGGCAGCGGGCTTCATGTTACTTCTGCTTTTGCTCCCTCAATTATCGGGTTAGTCGATAGCTACGGGATGACCTACGATGTTTCTACCCGCCCGGAGCATTTTCTGATAGCAGAAACGGAGTGCCGCGGGCGCGCCGTCTCTATGCCCGACTTTATCAAGACGGCGGATGAGTGCGATCTGTGGCACGATGTCGCGCGCATACTTGCCTATCGCTTAATGGTAATGTGCGTCCGCGATCGCGAGCTGGTGGGGGTGGACTCTTATCTGAAGGTGAGGTCATTGTTAATAGAGCTGTGGGCCTATGCCAGTGAATATCGGCTAAGCATTAACGTGCTTAATTTTATTCAACGCAGAACGGGAATATCCCGTAGCCGTACGATGCAGCTTCTGTCCGAACTCAAGAAAGGCGGCTATATCAGTATTGATGGTGGGCGGCTGTTAGATATGAAAAAGTTGCCAATGGCTTATTAGCTTCACTTAACTGAAGGCTTTTTCACATTAACTAAACACTCTTTTAATAATATGCTCAATTTAATTCTATAAATTAATGCTGCATACGTTAGTTATCATAACAATAATACTTACGGCATATTGGCAGTGAAACTGTGGTGCTTCTGAGCTGCGACTGGCGCCGTTGTGATGGTCACGTGCTGTTAGCATGGTGTACTGATGATTGTCTCCCGCTGCGCCTATCGCAGATCGCGTGGAGGAAATGTTATAGCTGTCAGCGCGACAACGCCTGAACAACCCTGTCCGAACCATTCATAGCATGCGATGTCAGCGTCTGTAAGAAACCGGTACTGATGACTCTGGCGTTAGTCAGCGTTTTTTCCTCATATAAACGGCTTTGATAAAACGGATCTATTGATCGGTAAAGCCGAGCTTAATGGCAATTTAAAACTGATTTTTTCGATGTTTCAGCGTCTGTATTATACTTTTATCGAGTTATTTGCCGAAAAAGTGAGAGTAAAAGTGAAACATCTGCAGCGTTTTTTTCATAGCGATGCTTCCGGAGGCATTATCTTAATCTTTGCCGCCGCGCTGGCTATGTTACTCGCCAATACCGGCGTAGCCAGTGAACTTTATCGCTCTTTTCTGGAAACGCCCGTTCAACTGCGCGTCGGTGCGTTAGAGATCAACAAAAATATGTTGTTGTGGATTAACGACGCGCTGATGGCGGTCTTTTTCCTGCTTATAGGCCTGGAAGTGAAGCGCGAAATGAAGCAGGGAGCGCTGGCCAGCCGCCGTCAGGCGGTGTTTCCTGTCATCGCCGCGCTGGGCGGAATGGTGGTTCCGGCGCTGGTCTACCTGGCGTTTAACGGTCAGGATGCTGTTGCCAGAGAGGGCTGGGCGATTCCGGCTGCAACCGATATTGCCTTTGCGCTGGGAGTACTGGCCTTGCTGGGCAATCGGGTTCCCGCCGCGTTGAAGATTTTCCTGATGGCGCTGGCTATTATCGACGATCTGGGGGCGATTATTATTATTGCCTTATTCTATACCAACGATCTTTCCGTGCTGTCGTTGGTGGTTGCTGCGGGGGCGATCCTGGTTCTGGCGGCGTTAAATCTGTGCGGCGTACGGCGTACTGGTATCTATATTCTGGTCGGTGCTGTGCTGTGGACCGCGGTTCTGAAGTCGGGAGTTCACGCGACGCTGGCCGGCGTTATTGTCGGCTTTATGATCCCGCTTAAAGAGCAAAACGGTAAATCCCCGGCGAAGCAGCTTGAACATGTCCTGCACCCGTGGGTGGCATTCCTGATCCTACCGCTGTTCGCCTTTGCTAATGCCGGCGTTTCTTTACAGGGCGTGACGGTAGAAGGACTAACCTCGTTGCTGCCGTTAGGTATTATCGCCGGGCTGTTTATCGGTAAGCCGCTGGGGATTAGCGCATTTTGCTGGCTGGCGCTGAAGCTGAAATGGGCCTCGCTGCCGGAAGGCACTACCTGTAAGCAGATTATGGCCGTCGGCATTTTGTGTGGCATTGGTTTTACCATGTCGATTTTTATCGCCACTCTGGCGTTCAGCAGCGTTGATCCTGGATTAATCAACTGGGCCAAACTGGGCATCCTGATCGGTTCGATATTATCGGCGGTAACGGGATACATCATCTTGCGTAAGCGCGTAACGGATTCGGACTACGCGGCTTAACATCTCGCGGAGAGCCGTTAAGGCTCTCCCGGACATTAGCAGGGAGAGAAGCATGTCTCATATCAACTACAACCATCTTTACTACTTCTGGCATGTCTATAAAGAAGGTTCCGTCGTTGGCGCGGCGGAAGCGTTGTTTCTGACGCCGCAAACGATTACCGGGCAGATTAAAGCGCTGGAAGAGCGCCTGCAGGGAAAATTATTTAAGCGCAAAGGAAGAGGGCTCGAGCCCAGCGAACTGGGGGAACTCGTATTCCGCTATGCGGACCGGATGTTTACCCTGAGCCAGGAAATGCTCGATATTGTTAACTACCGTAAAGAATCGAATTTGTTATTTGATGTTGGCGTCGCGGACGCGCTATCGAAAAGGTTAGTGAGCGGGGTACTGGATGCCGCCGTTGTTGATAACGAACAGATCCATTTGCGCTGTTTTGAGTCGACCCACGAAATGCTGCTGGAGCAGCTAAGCCAGCATAAACTCGATATGATTATCTCCGACTGCCCCATTGATTCCACCCAGCAGGAAGGACTGTTTTCGGTGAAAATAGGTGAATGCAGCGTCAGCTTCTGGTGTATGAATCCGCCGCCGAAAAAGCCGTTCCCGGCCTGTCTGGAAGAGCGCCGTTTACTGGTTCCCGGACGTCGTTCCATGTTAGGGCGCAAGCTGCTTAACTGGTTTAACTCGCAGGGGTTGCAGGTGGAGATTCTCGGCGAGTTTGATGACGCGGCGTTGATGAAGGCTTTTGGCGCGGCGCACAATGCGATATTCGTTGCACCGACGCTGTATGCACATGATTTCTATAGCGATGAGTCCATAGTGGAGATCGGGCGGATGGATAGCGTCATGGAAGAGTATCACGCTATCTTCGCCGAACGAATGATTCAGCATCCGGCGGTTCAGCGTATTTGTAATCGCGACTATTCGTCGCTTTTTATGTCGCCGCAGGCATAAGCAAAGACGGCTTCTGGTTACGGGGACATGCCGTAACCGGGTTGAATCGACAGGCATAAAAAAACCCGCTTTCGCGGGTTTTTTTACAAAGCGACAACAAGCCGGAGATTAAGCCAGTTTGTTGATCTGAGCGGTCAGGTTTGCTTTATGACGCGCTGCTTTGTTTTTGTGGATCAGACCTTTAGCAGCCTGACGGTCCACGATTGGTTGCATTTCGTTAAATGCTTTCAGTGCAGTAGCTTTGTCGCCAGCTTCGATAGCTGCGTATACTTTCTTGATGAAAGTACGCATCATAGAGCGACGGCTAGCGTTGTGCTTGCGGGCCTTTTCAGACTGAACGGCGCGCTTCTTAGCTGATTTGATATTAGCCAAGGTCCAACTCCCAAATGTGTTCTATATGGACAATTCAAAGGCCGAGGAGAATGCCCGTTTAGCCTTCTTTTGTCAATGGATTTGTGCAAATAAACGTCGCTTAAACCAACAACGCTTCATTACGTAGTGATGGCGCAAGATTCTACCAGCTTGTTGCGGGCGAATACAGCCTTTCGACCATAAAAATCGACGATGCCGGAGAGTTTTTCCTGCAATCTCACGCTGAGTGAATGAATTACCGGGATCTTTCGGTGAAGAGGTGCAATCGCTGGTTAACGTCGCCAGTTGTACAAGGTATACTCGGACGATTTTCACTGTTTTGAGCCAGACATGAAGCTGATACGCGGCATACATAATCTCAGTCAGGCCCCGCACGGGTGCGTGCTGACCATTGGAAATTTTGACGGCGTGCATCGCGGGCACCAGGCATTATTGCAGCGTTTGCGCGCGGAAGGTCGCCAGCTTGGCTTACCGGTAGTCGTGATGATTTTTGAGCCACAGCCGCTTGAGCTTTTTGCCGCCGATAAAGCGCCGGCGCGTTTAACGCGTCTGCGTGAGAAGCTGAACTATCTGGCCGAAAGCGGCGTCGATTACGTTCTGTGCGTGCGCTTCGATCGGCGCTTTGCGGCGTTGACCGCCCAGGACTTTATCAGCGAACTGCTGGTCCGTCAGTTAGGTGTCCAGTTTCTCGCGGTCGGCGATGATTTCCGCTTTGGCGCTGGTCGTCAGGGTGATTTCTTGTTATTACAAAAGGCCGGTGTGGAATACGGCTTTGACGTCACCAGCACCCAAACCTTCTGCGAAGGGGGCGTGCGCATTAGCAGCACGGCGGTACGTCAGGCGCTGGCTGATGACGATCTGGCGCTGGCGGAGACGCTGCTGGGGCATCCGTTTACCATCTCTGGTCGCGTGGTGCACGGCGATGAACTCGGTCGCACAATAGGTTTCCCGACGGCGAATTTACCGCTGCGTCGTCAGGTTTCCCCGGTAAAAGGGGTCTATGCGGTAGAAGTAAAAGGGCTTGGCGACAAAACGTTTATGGGCGTCGCCAACATTGGTACTCGTCCAACGGTATCCGGCGTGCGTCAGCAGCTGGAAGTCCATCTGCTGGATGTTGTAATGGACCTCTATGGTCGCCATATAGATGTAATACTGCGTAAAAAAATACGTAACGAGCAGCGATTTGCGTCGCTTGATGAGCTGAAAGCGCAAATCGCACGTGATGAGTTAACGGCCCGCGACTTCTTTGGGCTAACCGGGCAGGTTTAAGCCTGACGGTGTTTATCAAACCGAAATACGGAACCGAGAATCTGATGAGTGACTATAAATCGACCCTGAATTTGCCTGAAACAGGGTTCCCGATGCGTGGCGATCTCGCCAAACGCGAACCGGGAATGCTGGCGCGTTGGACCGATGATGACCTGTACGGCGTCATTCGTGCAGCCAAAAAAGGCAAAAAAACCTTCATTCTGCATGATGGCCCTCCATATGCGAATGGCAGCATTCATATTGGTCACTCGGTTAACAAGATTCTGAAAGACATTATCGTTAAGTCCAAAGGGCTGGCGGGCTATGACTCTCCGTACGTACCGGGCTGGGACTGCCATGGTCTGCCGATCGAGCTGAAAGTGGAGCAGGAATACGGTAAGCCGGGTGAGAAATTCACCGCCGCCGAGTTCCGCGCCAAGTGCCGCGAATATGCCGCTCTGCAGATTGACGGGCAGCGTAAAGACTTTATCCGCCTTGGCGTGCTCGGCGACTGGTCGCATCCGTACCTGACCATGGACTTCAAAACTGAAGCCAATATCATTCGTGCGCTGGGTAAAATCATCGGCAACGGCCACCTGCACAAAGGCGCGAAGCCGGTGCACTGGTGCGTAGACTGCCGTTCTGCGCTGGCGGAAGCGGAAGTTGAGTATTACGACAAAACCTCTCCGTCCATCGACGTGGCGTTTCACGCGATCGATAAAGCGGCGGTGCTGGCGAAGTTTGGCGTGACCGACGTTACCGGCCCGGTTTCTCTGGTTATCTGGACCACCACCCCGTGGACTCTGCCGGCAAACCGCGCCATCTCCCTGTCGCCGGAGTTTGACTATGCGCTGGTGCAGGTCGACGGTCAGGCGCTGATCCTGGCGAAAGATCTGGTTGAAAGCGTGATGAAGCGCGCAGGCATCGCTGATTACCGCATTCTGGCGGCGACCAATGGCGCCGAGCTGGAGCTGATGCGCTTTAAGCACCCGTTCCTGGATTTTGACGTACCGGCGATCCTTGGCGATCACGTTACGCTGGACGCAGGTACCGGAGCGGTGCATACCGCCGGTGGCCACGGCCCGGATGACTACACCATCAGCCAAAAATACGGCCTTGAAATCGCTAACCCGGTTGGCCCGGATGGTTCCTATCTGCCGGGGACCTATCCGTCTCTGGACGGCATTAACGTCTTTAAAGCCAACGACATCATCGTTGAGATGCTGCGCGACAGCGGCGCGCTGCTGCACGTTGAGAAAATGCAGCACAGCTACCCATGCTGCTGGCGCCACAAGTCGCCAATCATCTTCCGCGCCACGCCGCAGTGGTTCGTGAGCATGGACCAGAAAGGCCTGCGCGCGCAGTCGCTTTCCGAAATCAAAGGCGTGCAGTGGATCCCGGACTGGGGCCAGGCGCGTATCGAATCGATGGTCGCCAACCGTCCTGACTGGTGTATCTCTCGTCAGCGTACCTGGGGCGTTCCGATGTCGCTGTTCGTCCACAAAGAGACGCAAGAGCTGCACCCGCGGACTCTCGAACTGATGGAAGAAGTGGCGAAACGCGTCGAAGTTGACGGCATTCAGGCGTGGTGGGATCTCGATTCCCGCGACATCCTCGGCGCCGACGCCGATAGCTATGAGAAGGTGCCGGATACGCTGGACGTCTGGTTTGACTCCGGGTCGACCCACTCCTCCGTCGTTGACGTGCGTCCGGAATTCGCCGGCCACGCCGCCGATATGTATCTGGAAGGTTCCGACCAGCACCGCGGCTGGTTTATGTCATCCCTGATGATTTCTACCGCGATGAAGGGCAAAGCGCCTTACCGCCAGGTACTGACCCACGGCTTTACCGTGGATGGTCAGGGCCGCAAGATGTCCAAGTCTATCGGCAACACCGTCTCTCCACAGGATGTCATGAACAAGCTGGGTGCGGATATTCTGCGCCTGTGGGTGGCCTCCACCGACTACACCGGCGAAATGGCGGTCTCCGACGAAATCCTCAAACGTGCCGCCGACAGCTATCGTCGTATCCGTAACACCGCGCGCTTCCTGCTGGCGAACCTCAACGGTTTCGATCCGGCAAAAGACATGGTGAAACCGGAAGAAATGGTCGTGCTGGACCGTTGGGCGGTTGGCTGCGCGCAAGCGGCGCAGGACGATATCGTTAAAGCCTATGAATCTTACGATTTCCACGAAGTGGTGCAGCGCCTGATGCGCTTCTGCTCCATCGAAATGGGTTCGTTCTGGCTTGATATCATCAAAGACCGTCAGTACACCACCAAGGCGGACAGCATTGCGCGTCGTAGCTGCCAGACCGCGCTGTACCACATTGCCGAAGCGCTGGTGCGCTGGATGGCGCCGATCATGTCCTTCACCGCTGACGAAATTTGGGGTTACCTGCCGGGCGATCGCGAGAAATACGTCTTTACCGGCGAATGGTACACCGGTCTGTTCGGCCTGGATGCTGACGAAGCGATGAACGACGGCTTCTGGGACGAGCTGCTGAAAGTGCGCGGCGAAGTCAACAAGGTTATCGAACAGGCGCGCGCTGACAAGCAGGTGGGCGGCTCCCTGGAAGCGGCGGTGACGCTGTATGCCGATGCCGATCTCGCGGCGAAGCTGAACGCGCTGGGCGATGAATTACGATTTGTCCTGTTGACCTCAGGGGCGAAAGTTGCCGATTATGCGCAGGCTCCAGCCGACGCCTGGCAAAGCGAGCTGCTGAAAGGCCTGAAAGTCGTGCTGAGCAAAGCCGAAGGTGATAAGTGCCCGCGCTGCTGGCATTACACTACGGATATCGGCAAGGTGGCGGAACACGCGGATATCTGCGGACGCTGTGTCAGCAACATCGCCGGTGACGGCGAAAAACGTAAGTTTGCCTGATGAGTAAACCGATTTGTTCAACGGGGCTACGCTGGCTGTGGGTCGTCGTAGCCGTGCTGATTATCGATTTAGGCAGTAAATTCCTGATCCTCCAGAACTTTGCTCTGGGGGATACGGTTTCGCTGTTCCCATCGCTTAATCTGCACTATGCGCGTAACTATGGCGCGGCCTTTAGCTTCCTCGCCGACAGCGGCGGCTGGCAGCGCTGGTTCTTCGCCGGTATCGCTATTGGTATCTGCGTGATCCTCGCGGTGCTGATGTATCGTTCTAAGGCGACGCAAAAGCTGAATAACATTGCCTATGCGCTGATCATTGGCGGCGCGCTGGGCAATTTATTCGACAGGCTCTGGCATGGTTTTGTCGTCGACATGATCGATTTCTACGTCGGGGACTGGCATTTCGCCACCTTCAACCTGGCCGATACCGCCATTTGTATCGGCGCAGCTCTGATTGTGCTGGAAGGCTTCTTACCGAACGCGGCTGCGAAGAAACAGGCGTAACAAAACTCGCCCGTTGGCCCTCGCGCCATCGGGCAAAACAAGTGAGCAACCTGCATGTCTAAATCAGTACAGAGCAACAGTGCGGTGCTGGTGCACTTCACCTTAAAGCTCGACGATGGCTCCACCGCAGAGTCAACCCGCAGTAACGGTAAGCCGGCGCTGTTTCGCCTGGGCGATACTTCACTTTCGGAAGGCCTGGAACAGCACCTGCTGGGGCTGAAAGAAGGGGATAAAACCACCTTTTCGCTGGAGCCGGACGCTGCCTTTGGCGTACCAAGCCCGGACCTGATCCAATATTTCTCGCGCCGGGAATTTATCGACGCGGGCGAGCCGGAAGTCGGCGCGATTATGCTCTTTACCGCAATGGATGGCAGCGAAATGCCCGGCGTGATCCGCGAAGTGAACGGTGATTCGATCACCGTTGATTTCAACCATCCGCTGGCCGGGCGTACCGTTCATTTTGATGTTGAAGTGCTGGAGATCGATCCGGCGCTGGAGGGGTAAGATGCAGATTCTGTTGGCTAACCCGCGCGGCTTCTGCGCAGGCGTTGACCGCGCTATCAGCATTGTTGAAAACGCGCTGACGCTATACGGCGCGCCGATCTACGTGCGTCATGAGGTTGTGCACAACCGCTATGTTGTCGATAGCCTGCGGCAGCGCGGCGCTATTTTTATCGAGCAGATTAGCGAAGTGCCGGACGGTGCAATCCTTATTTTTTCCGCTCACGGCGTCTCTCAGGCCGTGCGCAACGAGGCGAAAGGCCGCGATCTGACGGTTTTTGATGCTACCTGTCCGCTGGTGACCAAGGTGCATATGGAAGTTGCCCGCGCCAGCCGTCGGGGTGAAGAATCCATTTTGATTGGTCACGCCGGTCATCCGGAAGTCGAAGGCACCATGGGCCAGTACAGCAACCCGCAGGGGGGGATGTACCTGGTGGAATCACCGGATGATGTCTGGACGCTGAATGTGAAAAACGACGCTAAGCTATCGTTTATGACCCAGACGACGCTCTCGGTCGACGATACCTCTGACGTGATTGACGCTCTGCGCGAACGCTTTCCGAAAATCGTCGGGCCGCGCAAAGATGATATCTGTTATGCGACGACCAACCGACAGGAAGCCGTCCGCGCTCTGGCCGGGCAGGCCGACGTAGTGCTGGTGGTAGGTTCGAAAAACTCCTCGAACTCAAACCGCCTGGCCGAGCTGGCCCAGCGAATGGGGAAAGCGGCGTATCTGATCGACGATGCGACCGATATCCAGGAAGTATGGGTGAAAGAAGCACAGTGCGTCGGCGTGACCGCAGGCGCATCGGCTCCGGATATTCTGGTGCAGAACGTGATTTCGCGTCTGCAGGAGCTGGGCGGCGGCGAAGCGGTGCCGCTGGAAGGCCGCGAAGAGAATATTGTTTTTGAAGTGCCGAAAGAGCTGCGCGTAGACGTCCGTGAAGTAGAGTAAGTTCTTTCCCGCCGGAGTGTGAGAAGATGCCAGACCTGACGTCTGGCATTTTTTATGGAGAAACTATGCGCTTACCCATCATTCTGGATACCGATCCCGGCATTGATGATGCCGCGGCGATTGCCGCCGCGCTGTTCGCCCCCGAGCTGGATCTACAGCTGATCACCACGGTGGCGGGCAATGTGTCGGTGGAGAAAACCACCCGTAATGCCCTGCAGCTTCTGCATTTCTGGAACGCCGATATCCCGTTAGCCCAGGGCGCATCGATGCCGCTGGTGCGTCCGCTGCGCGACGCAGCCTCCGTACACGGTGAGTCAGGGATGGAGGGGTATGATTTCGTTGAACATAACCGCCAGCCGCTGGCAAAGCCCGCTTTCCAGGCGATCCGCGATGCGTTGATGCATGCATCGGAACCGCTGACTCTGGTGGCGATTGGCCCGTTGACCAACATCGCGCTACTGCTGACCCAGTATCCCGAATGCCGCTTTAACATCCGTCGCCTGGTGATTATGGGCGGCTCCGCCGGGCGCGGTAACTTTACCCCGAATGCGGAATTTAACATCGCCATCGATCCGGAAGCGGCGGCTAAGGTGTTCAACAGCGGGCTGGAAATCGTCATGTGCGGGTTGGACGTGACCAACCAGGCGATGCTGTCCCCGGAGTATCTCTCCACGCTACCAACGCTTAATCAGACCGGTAAAATGCTCCACGCGCTGTTTAGCCACTATCGTAGCGGCAGTATGAGCAGCGGTTTGCGCATGCATGATCTGTGCGCGATCGCCTGGCTGGTTCGTCCTCAACTTTTCACCCTGGAACCATGCTTTGTGACGGTAGAAACCCAGGGAACGTGGACCTCCGGGACGACGGTGGTCGATATCGAAGGTAAACTGGGCCAACCGGCAAACGCCCGGGTGGCTTTGGGGCTGGATGTCGAAGGATTCCAGCGCTGGGCGGCCGAGGTAATTGCGCTGGCGCCTTAAAAATAGGATAAACATCAGGGAGATGTACATCATGGCTTATGGAGAAGCTTATCTAAAAGGCTGGAAAAACGCGTTTAATTTTTCCGGCGTGGCCAGCAGGCTGGAGTTTTGGTCTTTTTTTATCACCAATCTGCTGGTTCTGGCTCTACCGCTTGCGGCCTGTCTACTGGCGATGCAGTACCGTTATCAGTACGGGGTTTTGCTTTTTTACGCCGTGCCGCTCAGTTTTATCCTGCTGTTGGTGATGATCGTCCCCGTGCTGGCCGTTGGCTGCCGCAGGATGCACGATATCGGTCGTTCCGGCTGGTGGTTTGCCCTGTGCCTGATTATTCCCTGGTTTTTGATCGTCGCGCTGTGGCTGTGCTGCCTGAGGTCGGCCCCATCTTCTCGCTAAGATAATCAATCATCGCCCGCATTCTGGCGGGCATATGCTTGCTGCCCGACCACAGTAACCACAGCTGGCCGGAATAGCTGCTGATAAACTCCCATTCCTCTAAGACCTGCACAATCTCGCCGCGGGCCAGCGCCTCACGTGCGGTAAACAACGGCAGGCTACCGATGCCCAGATTCTGCTTCACGGCATCAAGGCGCACGGCGGTGTGGTTGGCGGCGTAACGGCCATGGGTCTGGATAGTTTCTGTCGTACCCTCGCGACGAAACTTCCAGCGCGAATCAGCGGGCGTTTCGCCAAGGCTGATACAGCTATGTTCACGCAGATCCTGCGGCGTGCGCGGCTTTCCATATTGTTCAAGGTAGCCTGGCGTCGCGCACACCACGTGGCTGATTGGCATCAGCGGCTTCCCGTGCAGTCCTGGCGATGGCGTATGGGTGATACGCAGCGCCAGATCGATGCCATCATCAATAAAATCGAGAACCCGGTCTTCAAGCCGCAGGCAGACGTCGATCTGCGGATAGCGGGTAAAAAACTCCAGCATAAGCGGGTGAATGACAAACCGCCCCACAGCTTTCGGCACGCTTAGCGTGAGCTTTCCCTGCGCTATTGCCTGGGTACTGCTGGCGGAATCCATAGCCAGGCGCGCCGACTCCACCATCCCCTGCGCATGCTCATATACCGTCTTCCCGGCGTCGCTAAGGCGCAGCTTACGCGTAGTTCGGTGCAGCAGTTTGCAGCCCATCTCCTGTTCCAGGCGCGAGACGCTGCGGCTGATGGCGGAGGGCGTGGCGCCTGTCTGCCGCGCGACGGCGGAAAAGCTGCCCTGTTCAACAATCTGTACAAACAGAGCGAGGTCGGGTAGCAGGCTCAGATTCATTTGTGCTTCCAGAGCAAAACTGCATTGATGTTATGCGGGATTATCCCTTTCAGGAATATCAATATACTGTCCTGACAAAGAGGAGAGCAACCATGACTGAACGACTTTATTACACCAGCGATGCGACTGAATGCCTGGCGCGAGTCGTCAATTGCTCAGGCGAAGCGGATGGCCGCTATGCCATTGAACTGGATCGTACGCTATTCCATCCGCAGGGCGGAGGGCAGCCTGCGGATCGCGGCTGGATCGACGAACTGACCGTCGAGAGCGTTGTCGCACGCGGCGAGAGTATTATGCATATAGTTTCGCAGCCGCTACCGCCCGGCGAGGTGGCGATCCGGGTGGATGCTGACGCAAGACAGCTGCACGCCCGGCTACACACCGCCGGACACCTGCTTGGCCAGGCCGGTGAACGTTCCGGTTGGCAGCCGGTCAAGGCTCATCATTGGCCGGGAGAGGGGCGCATTACTTTTGCCGCCGGGGCGAATGCTTCGCTTCCAGAAGCCAGCGCGCTGTTAAGGCAGGTAGAAGTCTGGCAGGCAGAGAATTTAAGGCGTCAGGTTTCTTTTGCCGGGAGGCGACGTAAGGTCGGGTTTGGCGATATGCCGGGCTATGCCTGCGGCGGCACGCACGTGACCAGCCTGTCCGAACTGGGAAAGGTCGTCATTACCCAAGTGAAGATGAAAAAAGGCCAGATGATTGTGAGTTACATCGTCGAATAGGCTAGTCACAGGAGATGCCACAGTTTACAGAGCATCTCCAGGGGCCTAAATATGCTCAGAATGTTTACCGTGGTAAATCCGTTCCGGCCTGCCGACCTTGCCATAGCTGATTTCAGCCTCCAGCAAGTCTTTTTTTACTCCTTGTTCTAAGTAGCGGCGGGCGGTGGTTTTACTGCTGCCGAGAATGCGCGCAAGGGAGTCTGCGGTATGGACTATCTCCGGGTCGGAAAAGAGCTGTAACACCCGGTTAAAGGTGCTTTCATCAATTCCACGCAGCGATGAACCGGCGGATTCCGTATGTTCTTTGGCCTGAATATTGAAAAGAGCGTCAACGTGCGTTTGGCTGGCCTGCTCGCTTGAGCGCAGGGAGCTGCGGTAGCGGGCAAAACGCTCAAGCGTGTGCTGCAATCGTTGATAGTGAACCGGTTTAATCAGGTAATCAAAAACGCCCATCCGCAGTGCTTCGCTGATGGTATCCATATGGTTATCAGCGGTGATGAAGATGATGCGTCCTTTATAGTTAGTGTTCACGGCATGACGAATCAAATCGAGGCCTTTGCCATCGGGTAAGAAGTTATCCAGAAGAATCAGCTGGGGCTGATAGAGGCGAAGCATCTTTTTCGCGCTTTCCAGTTTATCCGCAATACCAATGACTGCGAACTGGGGAAATTGTTTGATGGTATCCACCAGGATTTCCGCCAGCATAGGTTCGTCTTCAACGATCAGGGTTGTGATGCTATCCATGATGTTCATCTCGGGTCAGGGGGATATAAAGGGTAAAAATAGTGCCAAAAGGGATGTTGTCATCGATGACAATATTGCCGCCCGCCTGCTCAACGTAGCTGCGTACCAGCCATAGTCCGATGCCATGATCGCCGCTGCCGCTGCTGGTGACGCCGCGTTCAAAGATACGATCGCGCATCGACTCATCTATCCCGCAGCCCTGATCGGCGATCTCGACTATCACTTCGTCGCCTTCACTGTTGATCAGGCATTCGATCTGTCTTGAACCTTGCGTCTGGCGTAGGGTGGCATTGTAGGCGTTATCCAGAAGGTTTCCGACGATCGAGATCCATTCATTGTGCGAAAGGGAGGAGGGTAACGTATCGACATAACATCCGGGATCGAATATCAGTTCTAAGCCAAGCTCCTTGGCGCGGTAGTATTTACCAATCAGCAGCCCGGCAAGATGATTTACTTTAAAATTACGGGCAATAAAATCGAGCACTTTTTGGTGGCTTTCTGACTGCTGTTGAATGAGATCCAACGCGTTATCGTAGCGTTTTAAAAACAGCAGTCCGGCGATAGTGGAGATCAGATTACGATGCTCGTGCTGTACGGCGCGAAGATTATCCGCGTATTGCTGAACCTGGCTGAGCTGCAGACTCAGAGTGTTGATATCATCTTTACTGCGAAAGCTAATGACCCAGCCCTGAGGCTCGCTATTAAGCGTTACGGCCATGCGGCTGGCAATCACTTTTATCTGGTTAAAAGTGACGATTTCGTCTTTTTTATTGGTCTGCGGCGCATCGTAGAAGAATGCTTCCTGAGAGATCACGCTGCTGATGCTTTTGCCAATCAGGAAAGTTTCCGGCTGGCTCAGGTTTAATAATCTCCTTGCGGTCTGGTTGATGGCGGTAATTCTGTAATGAGAGTCGATGGCTATCAGTCCCTCAAAGACCGATTCAAACAGGACGCTTTGCTGAATAAGCAGCTGCGATAGCTGCTGTGGTTCCATATTCAGCATCTGTTTTTTAATATGCAGCGAGAAGCGACGCGCGCAGTAGAGGAGCAGGAGCAACATAATTACCATCGGGATCATCAGCGATCCGATCTGTAAACTCAGCCAGTTCTCTAACTGTTCAATGGTATATCCCACAGAGACGATACCGAGCACTTTCCCGCTGCTGTCCTGGATCGGCGACTTGCCGCGTAATGAAGAGCCGAGCGATCCCTTACGTACCGACACATAGCTTTTGGCGTTGTACAGCGCCTCATCGCTGTCTCCTCCCTCCATATATTTACCGATCTCGTCAGGATTCACGTGATAGAGACGCTGACCTTTCGCGTCGCCGACGGTGATATAGGTGGCATCGGAAAACGAGCGCATTGGGTCGATAAGCGCTTTTATCCGCAGTAAATCGTGCTTTTCTACCGCCTCAACCAGCTCAGGCATGGCGGAGATCTGCATGGCCTGAATTAGCGCGCGCTGGCCGACCTGGTAATGCAGTCGTTCTTCCGTGATGCTGGTGATATACCATGACATGGCGAGCATCACGATTGTTGACGTAAACAGGATCAACAGGAAGATGCGGTTCTGGAACGAACGCCGGGCAAACCAGTGCGTGATTTTTCGGGTAAACATTGGGTGAATTGACATTAAAAGGTCATTTTCTCTTTTCTGACGGCCGACCGCGCTGAATCGGCCCACAGTTTTATTGATTTCAGAACACATCCTGATGGAATACGAAGTTTTACGTATCCCAGGGGCGCGGCTGACGCCTTATTGGGCTACGGACCGGCGCTGCCTGAGGTTTGGTAGCCCGGACAAGGCGCGTTAAGCGCCGCCTCCGGGAGAATCCCCGGGTTGCGGCTGACGCCTTATCCGGGCTACAGGCCCACGCGGTCTGGGGGTCTGGGTAGCCCGGCTAAGCGCAGCGCAAGCCGGGAATAATGCGCTTTTACATCGCCAGCACGTACTTGAGCATCACTCCGGCGGCGATCGCCGAGCCAATCACCCCGGCCACGTTCGGGCCCATTGCGTGCATCAGCAGGAAGTTTTGCGCGTCCGACTCCAGCCCCACCTTGTTCGACACCCGCGCCGCCATCGGCACCGCCGACACCCCGGCAGAGCCAATCAGCGGGTTGATTTTGTTCCGGCTACACAGGTTCAGCAGCTTCGCCATCAGCACCCCCGCCGCCGTACCCACGCAGAACGCAATCACCCCCAGCACCAGAATGCCCAGCGTCTGCGGCTGCAGGAACTTGTCCGCCACCAGCTTCGCCCCCACCGACAGCCCCAGGAAAATGGTCACGATATTTATCAGCCCGTTCTGCACCGTGTCGCTCAGGCGCTCCACCACCCCGCTCTCGCGCATCAGGTTACCGAAGCAGAACATCCCCAGCAGCGGCGCCGCGTCCGGCAGCAGCAGCGCCACCAGCAGCAACAGCACCGCCGGGAAGAGGATTTTTTCCCGCTTACTCACCGTGCGCAGCTGCACCATGCGGATTTTTCGCTCCTTCTCCGTGGTCAGCGCTTTCATAATTGGCGGCTGAATCAACGGTACCAGCGCCATATACGAGTACGCCGCCACCGCGATGGCCCCCAGCAGCTCCGGCGCCAGCTTGCCCGACAGGTAAATCGCCGTCGGACCGTCTGCCCCACCGATGATGCCGATGGCCGCCGCCTGCGGCAGGGTGAAGCTGATAATGCCGAAGTAGTTCAGCGTCAGCGCCCCGAGCACCGTGGCGAAGATGCCGAACTGCGCCGCCGCCCCCAGCAGCAGGGTGCGGGGGTTGGCCAGCAGAGGGCCGAAGTCGGTCATCGCCCCCACGCCCATAAATATCACCAGCGGGGCGATGCCTGAGCCGATGGCAACCTTATAAAAAATCGCCAGCACCCCGGCGGAGTAGCCCATATCCACCGCCAGGTCCTCCATCTGCCCCTGCACCGACGGCAGGGCCAGGGCTAATGCCTCTTTGATGGCATGAACGTCCGGCGCGCAGTTGAGCTTCGCGGCAATCACCGCCAGCTGTCCGGCGTCGTGGTGGGCCAGCAGGCTCTCCAGCGCGGTCAATGCCAGCCCGGCCTCCGGAATATTTGACAGCAGACCGCCGAAGCCAATCGGCAGCAGCAGCAGCGGCTCGAACTTCTTCGCGATGGCCAGCCACAGCAGCAGCAGGCTCACCAGCAGCATGATGGCCTGGCCGGCGCCGAGGTGCATCAGCCCCATCCCCTGAATCAGGGCGTTCAGACTTTCCATTTCCGCTCCTTGTCCTTACGCCAGGGTCATCAGGGCGTCGCCCACCGAGACCGCATCGCCGGATTTCACCGTGATACCGCGCACGGTCCCGGCCTGCGCGGCGCGGATTTCGGTTTCCATCTTCATGGCTTCCAGAATCAGCAGCACCTCGCCTTCGGCCACGCTCTGGCCCTCAGTGGCAATCACCTTCCAGATAGTGCCCGCCAGCGGGGCGGTTACCGGGGTACCTGCGCCTGCCGGAGCCGCAGCAGCGGCTGGTGCAGCGGTCGGAGCGGCCGCCGTCAGCTGGCTGATATCGCCGCCGTCGCTGACCTTCACCACAAAGGCTTTGCCTTCCACTTCCACGGTGTAGACGCCGGAGGCCGCCGGTTTATCTGCCTGTGCGGCGGGTTTCATTTCTTCCACCTGCGGTGCCGGTTCGAACGCCGCCGGATTATGGCGATTCTCAAGGAACGTCAGGCCGACCTGCGGGAACAGGGCCACGGTGAGCACGTCGTCGATGGCGTTTTCGGCAAGGGTGATGCCCTTTTCCTGCGCCTGGCGCTTCACATCGGTTTCCAGCACAGAAAGCTCCGGTTTCAGCAGGTCCGCCGGGCGGCAGGTTACCGGGGCGGCGCCTTCCAGCACTCTCGCCTGTAACGCCGCGTTGACCGGCACCGGCGTGTGGCCGTATTCCCCCTTCAGAATGCCCGCCGTTTCCCTGGCAATGGTTTTATAGCGCTCGCCGGTGAGGACATTGAGCACCGCCTGGGTGCCGACAATCTGCGAGGTCGGCGTCACCAGCGGGATAAAACCGAGGTCCTCGCGCACCCGGGGGATTTCCGCCAGCACCTCATCCAGACGGTGGGCGGCGTTCTGCTGCTTCAGCTGGCCCTCAAGGTTGGTGAGCATGCCGCCCGGCACCTGGGCCACGAGAATACGGCTGTCGGTGCCCTTCAGCTGGCCTTCAAACTGATGATATTTTTTGCGCACCTCGCGGAAGTACGCCGCGATGCTCTCCAGCTTCAGGATATCCAGCCCGGTGTCATATTTTGTACCTGCCAGGGTGGCGACCAGCGCCTCGGTGGCCGGATGGCCGTAGGTGGCGCTCATGGAGGAAATCGCGGTATCGACGCCGTCGACGCCCGCCTCGATGGCTTTCAGCAGGGCCATCTCCGCCATGCCGGTGGTGGCGTGACAGTGCAGGTGCAGCCGGACGTCGTAGCGCTTCTTGATTTCGCTGACCAGCTCACAGGCGGCCATCGGGGTGAGAATGCCGGACATATCCTTGATGGCGATGGAATCCACCCCGGTCTCCAGCAGCTGTTCGGTTAAATCCAGCCAGGTCTGCAGGCTGTGGGCCGGACTGGTGGTGTAGGAGAGGGTTCCCTGAGCGTGGGCGCCGTGGCTGCGCACCGCCTGAAGCGCCGCTTTCATATTGCGCGGGTCATTCATGGCGTCGAAGACGCGAAACACGTCCATGCCGTTTTTGACGGCGCGCTCAACGAAGCGCTCCACCACGTCATCGGCGTAGTGGCGGTAGCCCAGCAGATTCTGGCCGCGGAGCAGCATCTGCAGCGGGGTCTTCGGCATGGCCTTTTTCAGCTCGCGCAGGCGGACCCAGGGGTCTTCGCCGAGGAAGCGGATGCAGGCGTCAAAGGTGGCGCCGCCCCAGCATTCAAGGGACCAGTAGCCCGCGTCATCGAGGGCGGCCGCAACGGGGAGCATATCGTCGAGGCGCAGGCGGGTGGCGAACAGGGACTGGTGGGCGTCGCGCAGGACGACATCGGTAATGGCAACGGTCATGGATTCCTCCGTGAATTAAGGGTTAAGGCGGCGATGGTGATGAATGGCGGCGACAATCACCGGCTTTAAGCGGGCGAAGTCGTCGGCGGGCGCGACAGGTGCGGAAGCCGGTTTTGGCGTCGGGGCCGGTTCGGGGAAGAAGCGGTTAACAGCGGCGGACATGCCGCGGATGGCGAAAATCAGCAGGAGCAGAAACGCCAGCACGAATCCCATGCCGAGAAACATCAGGGTGAAGCCTTCACCCAGCAGTACTGCATCACTCATGAAAAGACCCAAAAGTAAGGGCACGATGGCGTGTTTGAAGGTTAACCTTCCGATGCTTCCGGCTAAGGAGTAGGGTGGATTTCCCGAAGCCGCCCCCGGCTCTGGACCCTAAGTTGTACCGTTGTGGTTTACGCTCAAACATCGCCATCGTGCGTGTTGGTTACATCATCATGCCGAACACAATGCTGGCGATGACCAGCACAATTCCGCCGCCTAAACGGGAGGAGATTTGTGCGTAAGAGATAAGATTCATACGATTACAGGCTGAGAGTACTTCCAGGTCACCGGAGCCGCCGCGGTTAGCCATGCACAGTCCAGCGGTAATCGCAGATTCAATCGGGAAGAAGCCAATCAACCAGCCGCCGATAGCGGCACCGACCACGGCACCCACGACGATCACGGCGGCAATCACCACGTTAGCGAAAGTAATCGCGTCGATGATCTCTTGCAGGTCGGTGTAGCACACGCCGACGCCAACCATCAGCACCCACAGCAGCTGCTTAGAGAAGAAGTCGGACAGGCGTTTAGCGCCGGCTTTGATTTCCGGTGAACAGAGGCCGGAAGCGTTTAGCGCCGCGACAATCAGCACCATCCAGGCGAAATAGTGGATAGAGACGCCGCCAATGCTTGGCAGAATTTTCTTAGCGATAACGTAGGCCAGCAGAAAACAGGTGGTGGAGAGCACCAGGCCGACGGCGGTTTCACGGTGAGTGATCTGCCCTGCTTTTTCATCATCTTCTACTTTAAAGGAGGCTTTACGTACCAGTTCGCCTTCACCGCTCAGCCATGTGTGTTTTTTGCCGATGATATCGAGCAGCGCGGCAAAAACGATGGCAAAGATGTTGGCGATAGTCAGAATAGCAATCGCCGTTGAGTAGTACTCTTCGCGGGAGCGCCCGGTAACGGAGTGGTAAATTTCAGACAGCGGAACCGCGCCTGCGCCGTTGCCGCCGCCCATAATCGGCAGCACGTACAGCATCATGATGCGGTCTACGGAAATACCGAAGCACAGGCCGATGAAAATTCCAAAGACGGAGGCGCCGAGAATCCCCATTAAGATGGTTGGAATATAGCCAAGCAGGGATTTCAGCAGCAGTTTACGGTTAACTGACAGAATTGCACCGGTAATCAACACGGCGATGAATAAGTTCAGGAAATTACTTTTATCCATCACATTGGTGATAGCATCAATTTCTTTCTGGGTAAAAATACCGGCATATACAAAATATGCAGCGACCAGGAAGATCATCACCGGTGCGCCGCCGATATATTTATTGAAAAGCGGCAAGCGTTTACCGATTTCGCCAAAAATAGCGCCAATTATAAACATGATCGCGAAGCCGCCAACAATGTCGGTCGGCAGGGCATCATAGAAATGTGAAAGTAGTAAAGTGATTAACGCAAAGGTGTAAAGCGGTAGCGGCATGCCGAAGATTTTAAACCCCAGAATATCGCTAACGCCTTTTTTCTCCGCGGACGGAGCCTGGCTCATATTAGTCATAAGACGTCACCCTGTTAAAAAAAGGAATATGCCTGTCATACTTCAAGCTGCATGGACGTTAGCTACGCTTGTTTATCCGCATCACTTACCAGAGCAGCGATTAGGGACCCACTCTCCTGGCGCGTGATTCCGGCTCACCCCTTCGGGGCAGCGCAAGCATTGTTCAACACAGCCAGCCGTTTGTCCTGAAACTTGAGTTATTCAGGCTGTAATTCCGTTGGAAAAGCAATAATAAGACGGCGGCATAATAATAAAATTGCTCCACAACGATATGTGATTATCTTCACTGATTGGTCGTGTTTTTAATTAATTTAATTGTTTTTATTTTTCTGAATTAATTAACAACATAAAAACCATAAAGCAAATTAAGGTACAAGGAAAAGTGTGATTGAAATAAAAGAACCGCTACGGGAACGGTGGCGAAATACAGTCCGTTTTTGGTCAATGAAGCGCTAAAAAATGAATCTGATATTAAAACGCGTCGCCGTGCAAAAAGATCCCCGGCGGCGAGAGGCCGTCGATCTCTTTCTTCACCAGCATCAGCTCTCGCTGGAGGCAGATTGCGAAATCGTCATTGTCGCCGAGCACCAGCAGCGCATTGTTGGCTGCGGCGGGATTGCCGGATGCGTACTGAAGTGTATTGCCGTGGACCCGTCGCTACAGGGAGAAGGACTCAGCCTGAAGCTGCTGACGGAACTGATGACCCAGGCGTATGAACTGGGCCGCAGCGAGCTGTTTCTGTTCACCAAACCTTATAACGCAGCACTATTTTCCTGTGCCGGATTCTGGCCAATCGCCCGCGCGGGTGACCAGGCCGTATTAATGGAAAATAGCCGCGAGCGTCTGGCCCGCTATTGCCGCCAGCTCACGATGTACCGTCAGCCAGGGGAAAAAATCGGCGCCATCGTCATGAACGCCAACCCCTTTACGCTGGGACACCGTTGGCTGGTGGAGCAGGCCGCGCGCCAGTGCGACTGGCTGCATCTGTTTGTAGTAAAGGAAGACGCTTCATTTTTCAGCTATCAGGATCGCGTAGCCCTGATCGAACAGGGCATTGCCGGGATCGACAACGTAACCCTGCACCCAGGATCGGCTTATCTGATCTCCAGAGCGACTTTTCCCGGTTATTTTCTAAAAGATAAAGGCGTGGTGGACGATTGCCACTGTCAGATCGATCTCCAGCTTTTCCGCGAACATTTAGCGCCGGCGTTACGGATTACTCACCGTTTTGTCGGTAGCGAACCGCTGTGTGAATTAACCCGTCATTACAACCTGCGCATGCACCAGCTGCTGGAGGCGCCCGGGGACGCGCCGACGATTCAGGTGGTTGAGCTGGTGCGGGTTGAGAAAGACGGCGGCCCTGTTTCCGCTTCCCGCGTGCGCAGGCTCTATCAGCAGCGTCAGTGGGCAGCGATTGAGCCGCTGGTACCGCCGGGCACGCTCTCTTTTCTGATGCATCTGGCGGAAAGCGAACATCAAACCGCCTGATTTTACCTCCATAACTAAGGATCAGCCTCTATGGAAATGATGATTGACGCCCTGGCCGGCACGCTGGAATCCAGCGATGTGATGGTCAGGATCGGGCCTGCGAATGAGCCTGGTATTCAGCTTGAAATCGACAGTATTGTGAAGCAGCAGTTTGGCGCAGCGATTGAGCGGGTGGTCAGAGAGACGCTGACGCAGCTTGGTGTTACCCGTGCGAATGTCGTCGTCGATGATAAAGGCGCGCTGGAATGCGTGCTGAAGGCTCGCGTTCAGGCTGCGGCGCTGCGCGCGGCCAAACAATCTCAACTGCAATGGAGCCAGCTATGAAACCTCGTCGCAGTATGCTGTTTATCCCCGGCGCCAACGCCGCAATGTTAAGCACTTCTTTTGTTTACGGCGCCGACGCGGTGATGTTTGACCTCGAAGATGCCGTCTCGCTGCGTGAAAAAGATACCGCCCGCCTGCTGGTGCACCATGCGCTACAGCATCCGCTGTACCGGGATGTGGAAACCGTGGTGCGTATTAACCCGCTCAGCACGCCGTTTGGCCTTGCCGACCTTGAAGCGGTGGTGCGTGCGGGCGTGGATATGGTGCGTCTGCCGAAAACCGATAGCAAAGAAGATATTCATGAGCTGGAAGCTCACGTCGAGCGGATTGAACGTGAGTGCGGGCGGGAAGTGGGCAGCACGAAGTTAATGGCGGCGATAGAGTCAGCGCTTGGCGTGGTGAACGCCGTTGAGATTGCCCGCTCCAGCCCGCGTCTGTCGGCCATTGCGCTGGCGGCCTTCGACTACGTCATGGATATGGGCACCTGCCGCGGCGACGGTACCGAGCTGTTTTATGCCCGCTGTGCGGTGCTGCACGCGGCCCGCGTCGCCGGGATCGCGGCCTATGACGTGGTGTGGTCGGATATTAACAATGAAGAGGGGTTCCTCGCGGAAGCGAATCTGGCGAAAAATCTTGGCTTTAACGGTAAATCGCTGGTCAACCCGCGGCAGATTGAGCTGCTGCATCAGGTCTATGCCCCCACGCTAAAAGAGGTCGAGCACGCGCGGGAGGTGATTGCGGCGGCGGAAGAGGCGGAGGAGCGCGGTCTGGGCGTGGTATCGCTGAACGGCAAGATGATAGATGGACCGATTATCGAATATGCGCGCAAAGTTGTGGCGCTCTCGGCTTCCGGCATTCGTGATTAAGGGGAAAATAATGAAAGAGACCGTGGCAATGCTTAATCAACAGTACGTCATGCCGGAAGGACTGGAGCCCTATGCGGGCGTGACCGCGAAGAGCCCGTGGCTGGCCAGCGAAAGCGAAAAGCGCCAACGTAAAATCTGCGCTTCGCTGGAGGAAGCGATTCGCCGCTCCGGGCTGCAAAACGGTATGACCATCTCTTTTCACCACGCGTTTCGCGGCGGCGACAAGGTAGTCAATATGGTGGTGGCGAAGCTGGCTGAAATGGGTTTTCGCGATCTGACGCTGGCCTCAAGTTCGCTCATCGACGCCCACTGGCCGCTGATTGAGCATATTAAAAATGGTGTGATCCGGCAGATTTATACCTCCGGCCTGCGCGGTAAGCTTGGAGAAGAGATCTCCGCCGGCCTGATGGAAAATCCGGTACAAATCCACTCCCACGGCGGTCGGGCATATTTAGTACAAAGCGGCGAGTTAAATATTGATGTGGCGTTCCTTGGCGTGCCGTGCTGCGATGAATACGGTAACGCCAACGGTTTTAGCGGTAAATCCCGCTGCGGCTCGCTGGGCTACGCCAAAGTCGATGCAGAAGCCGCCAGGTGCGTGGTGCTGCTGACCGAAGAGTGGGTGGATTATCCGAACTATCCGGCCAGTATCGCTCAGGATCAGGTCGATCTGATCGTACAGGTCGATGAGGTCGGCGATCCGGCGAAAATTACCGCCGGCGCGATCCGTCTGACCAGCAACCCGCGCGAGCTGCTGATCGCCCGCCAGGCAGCCAAAGTGATCGAACACTCCGGCTACTTCAAAGACGGTTTCTCTTTGCAAACCGGTACCGGCGGCGCATCGCTGGCGGTGACTCGTTTCCTTGAAGATAAAATGCGGCGTAACAATATTATCGCCAGCTTTGGTCTCGGCGGGATCACCGGCACGATGGTCGATCTGCACGAAAAAGGGCTGATTAAAGCGCTGCTGGATACTCAGTCCTTCGACGGCGATGCCGCGCGTTCGCTGGCCACTAACCCCAACCATATAGAAATTTCCGCAAATCAGTACGCCAATCCAGGCTCCAAAGGTATCTCCTGTGAACGCCTGAACGTGGTGATGCTCAGCGCGCTGGAAATCGACACCGAATACAACGTTAACGTGATGACCGGCTCTAACGGCGTGCTGCGCGGGGCGTCCGGCGGCCACAGCGATACGGCGGCGGGGGCTGATTTAACCATTATCACTGCGCCGCTGGTGCGTGGGCGCATTCCGTGCGTGGTGGAGAAGGTGCTGACTCGCGTGACGCCTGGCGCCAGCGTGGACGTGCTGGTGACCGACCACGGTATCGCCGTCAACCCGGCGCGCCAGGACCTGATAGATAACCTGCGTAATGCCGGTATCCCATTGATGACTATTGAAGCGCTACAGCAGCGCGCCGAGCTTTTAACCGGGAAACCCGAACCGATCGAATTTACCGATCGGGTTGTGGCCGTGGTGCGCTATCGCGACGGTTCGGTTATCGATGTTATTCATCAGGTTAAAACCACCGGCTAAACGCGTTGAGGAGGAAGGCATGAGCGAAGCGATCGTAAGCCAGCGTCGCCAGTTGAGTCGTCAAACGGTTGCGGCGGAGGATATTGTTTCTCGCGTGGAGAGGGCGTTGCTGACGGAGGTCCGCTTAACGCCAAAGCCGGGCCTGGTGGATATCCGTAATACCGGCGCGCATCAGGATATGGATCTGGCTGCCTTCGAGGCCAGTACGGCGGTTGTCGCCCCGTGGATGGAGAAGTTTTTCATTATGGGTCACGACACGGCCAACTTTACGCCGGAGCAGGTACTGTCCATGCTGCGTCCGGTGGGTATGGCCTGCGAGACGGATATGCTGGAGGTGACCGGAGGAGTGAATACGCACCGCGGCGCGATCTTCGCTTTTGGCCTGCTTAGCGCGGCGGCGGGAAGGCTGGTTGCGCGCGGAGAACCGGTTGAACAGCATCGGGTATGCGATCAGGTGGCCCGTTTCTGCCGTGGTCTGGTCGGGCGAGAGCTTTCCGTCTCCCAGGGAAACAAGGTGAGTAAAGGGGAAGCGCATTTCCTGCTCTACGGGCTCTCCGGCGCCAGAGGTGAAGCTGAAAGCGGTTTTCGCACCGTGCGCACTCAGGCGATGCCGGTATTCAACCGGGTGATGGAGGATACCGGTGATACCAACCTGGCGTTATTACAGACCCTGCTGCACCTGATGGCCTGGAATGACGATACCAATCTGGTTTCACGCGGTGGGCTGGAAGGACTGAACTTTGTTCAGCAGCAGGCGCAGAAGCTGCTGTGGGAAGGGGGAGTTCTGGTCGACGGCGGGCTGGAAGCGCTGCGTCGGCTGGATGATGAATTGATTATTCGCCATCTTAGTCCCGGCGGCAGCGCCGATCTGCTGGCGGTCACCTGGTTCCTGTGTGGTTTCCCGGCCGGGGAGCTATTTCTGCATTAATCACCCGTTTGACCTCAATGAATCGTCCCGGATTGGCCGTAAATGGCTGCTCCGGGCTTTCAACTCTCTCTTCTCGCTACTCAACGGCAAATTCCCGGCACAATCTTATAGTTTTTACTGATATCGGCGGCCGTTTGTCATAAATTTCTAATTATCGGTGTTTTTGAGTAGCGGCTCATCGACGGGCTGGTTACTCTGAAAACAATTTACGTAGTGTTAACAAAAGAGAATAGCTATGCATGATGCACTAATCCGCGTGGCCATCGCGGGCGCGGGCGGTCGGATGGGACGACAGTTAATTCAGGCGGTACAGCAAATGGAAGGCGCGGCCCTTGGCGCGGCCCTGGAGCGAGAAGGCTCCTCACTGCTCGGTAGCGATGCGGGCGAGCTGGCGGGTACAGGCAAGTCAGGCGTCGTGGTGCAAAGCAGCCTTGAAGCGGTAAAAGACGATTTTGACGTGTTCATCGATTTCACCCGCCCGGAAGGCACGCTCAACCATCTCGCATTTTGCCGTCAACACGGTAAAGGAATGGTGATTGGCACCACCGGTTTTGATGACGCCGGAAAACAGGCGATTCGCGACGCTTCGCAGGATATCGCTATCGTGTTTGCCGCTAACTTCAGCGTTGGCGTTAACGTGATGCTTAAGCTGCTGGAGAAGGCGGCAAAGGTGATGGGCGACTATACCGATATTGAAATTATCGAAGCGCATCATCGTCACAAAGTGGATGCGCCATCAGGTACGGCGCTGGCGATGGGCGAGGCGATTGCCGGCGCGCTGGATAAAGATTTGAAGGAGTGCGCGGTCTACAGTCGTGAAGGCCATACCGGAGAACGCGTACCCGGCACTATTGGTTTTGCGACCGTGCGCGCCGGGGATATCGTCGGTGAACATACGGCGATGTTTGCTGATATCGGAGAGCGCGTGGAAATCACCCACAAGGCTTCCAGCCGGATGACTTTTGCTAACGGCGCTGTTCGCTCAGCTTTATGGCTGAAAGGCAAGAAAAGTGGTCTTTTTGATATGCGTGATGTGCTTGAACTGAACTCTTTATAATGATTATTACCCATCGTGATGTGGTTATTGCATTCAATAAGTAATTGATTGCAAGGGGCAATGATTTATTGCCCTTTTTTATTTTTCCATTTTGATGTCATTTTTATTGTTAAGTCATCAAAATTATATGTTATCTACCTGGTTTTTGTTGTTTTATTGTAAATTTTGACCATCCGGTCTACTTTCTTCTTCCCGGTGCGCTGATTTTACAATCATCCGCCTCCGCAAGCGTTTTCCCAGGCTAGTTAGTTGATCTTTTTGCCCATTAAGACGGGTATTACTGAATAGTCGCCTGAAAGATGATTAAAAATATCCGCTTTAAGTTGACTTTTACCGACCATCTCTCCAGAATGCCGCCGTTTGCCAAAATTCTGCGGGCAACAGATTTGCATTGATTCAGATCTATATTATGAATTAATATGCAAATAAAGTGAGTGGATATTCTCTGGAGGGTGTTTTGATTAAGTCAGCGCTATTGGTTCTGGAAGACGGAACCCAGTTTCACGGTCGGGCCATAGGGGCTACCGGCACGGCGGTTGGGGAAGTCGTTTTCAATACTTCAATGACCGGTTATCAAGAAATCCTCACTGATCCTTCCTATTCCCGCCAAATCGTCACTTTAACTTATCCCCATATCGGCAACGTCGGCACCAATGCCGCCGATGAAGAGTCTTCTCAGGTACATGCACAGGGTCTGGTTATTCGCGATCTGCCGCTGATTGCCAGCAACTTCCGCAATACTGAAGACCTCTCTTCTTATCTGAAGCGCCATAACATCGTGGCAATTGCTGATATCGATACCCGTAAGCTGACCCGTCTGCTGCGTGAAAAAGGCGCGCAGAACGGCTGCATCATTGCCGGCGACAGCCCGGACGCGCAGCTGGCGCTGGAAAAAGCGAAAGCGTTCCCGGGCCTCAACGGTATGGATCTGGCGAAGGAAGTGACTACCGCAGAAACCTACAGCTGGACGCAGGGTAGCTGGACTCTGGCGGGCGACCTGCCGGAAGCGAAAGCGGAAAGCGAGCTGCCGTTCCACGTGGTGGCATACGATTTCGGCGCCAAGCGCAACATTCTGCGCATGCTGGTGGACCGCGGCTGCCGTTTGACGGTGGTGCCGGCGCAGACCTCTGCCGAAGATGTGCTGAAAATGAATCCGGACGGTATCTTCCTGTCCAACGGCCCAGGCGATCCGGCGCCTTGTGATTACGCTATCGATGCGATTACGAAGTTTCTGCAAACCGATATTCCGGTATTCGGCATCTGCCTCGGCCATCAGCTGCTGGCGCTGGCGAGCGGCGCGAAAACCGTGAAGATGAAGTTTGGCCACCACGGCGGCAACCATCCGGTAAAAGATATTGATAATAACGTGGTGATGATCACCGCGCAGAACCACGGTTTTGCAGTTGATGAAGCCTCTATGCCAGCCAACCTGCGCGTGACCCACAAGTCGCTGTTCGACGGCACCCTGCAGGGGATTCATCGTACCGACAAACCGGCATTCAGCTTCCAGGGACACCCGGAGGCGAGCCCCGGCCCGCACGATGCCGCGCCGCTGTTCGATCATTTTATCGAGTTAATTGAGTTCTACCGTCAGTCCGCGAAATAATCAGGAGTAAAAGAGCAATGCCAAAACGTACAGATATAAAAAGTATCCTGATTCTGGGCGCGGGCCCGATTGTTATCGGTCAGGCGTGCGAGTTTGACTACTCTGGCGCTCAGGCGTGTAAAGCGCTGCGTGAAGAGGGCTACCGCGTCATTCTGGTGAACTCCAACCCGGCCACTATCATGACCGACCCGGAAATGGCCGATGCCACCTACATCGAGCCGATTCACTGGGAAGTGGTGCGCAAGATCATTGAGAAAGAGCGCCCGGATGCGGTTCTGCCGACCATGGGCGGCCAGACGGCGCTGAACTGCGCGCTGGAGCTGGAGCGTCAGGGCGTGCTGGCCGAATTCGGCGTGACCATGATTGGCGCCACCGCCGATGCGATTGATAAAGCGGAAGACCGTCGTCGCTTCGATGTGGCGATGAAGAAAATCGGCCTCGATACCGCGCGCTCCGGGATCGCACATACCATGGAAGAAGCGCTGGCGGTTGCCGCTGAAGTTGGCTTCCCGTGCATCATCCGTCCATCCTTTACCATGGGCGGCACCGGCGGCGGTATCGCCTACAACCGCGAAGAGTTTGAAGAAATCTGCGAGCGCGGCCTGGATCTGTCGCCAACCAACGAACTGCTGATTGATGAATCACTGATCGGCTGGAAAGAGTACGAGATGGAAGTGGTGCGTGATAAAAACGACAACTGCATCATCGTCTGCTCTATCGAAAACTTCGACGCCATGGGCATTCATACCGGCGACTCTATCACCGTCGCGCCGGCGCAGACCCTGACCGATAAAGAGTACCAAATCATGCGTAACGCCTCGATGGCGGTACTGCGTGAAATCGGTGTGGAAACCGGCGGTTCCAACGTCCAGTTCTCGGTGAACCCGAAAGATGGTCGCCTGATCGTTATCGAAATGAACCCACGCGTATCGCGTTCATCGGCGCTGGCCTCGAAAGCCACCGGCTTCCCGATCGCCAAAGTTGCCGCCAAGCTGGCGGTAGGCTACACCCTCGACGAGCTGATGAACGATATCACCGGCGGCCGTACTCCGGCGTCGTTCGAGCCGTCCATCGACTACGTAGTCACCAAAATTCCACGCTTTAACTTCGAGAAATTCGTTGGCGCTAACGACCGCCTGACCACCCAGATGAAATCAGTGGGTGAAGTGATGGCGATTGGTCGTACCCAGCAGGAGTCCCTGCAGAAAGCCCTGCGCGGCCTGGAAGTGGGCGCCACCGGTTTCGACCCGAAAGTGAGCCTGGATGACCCGGAAGCGCTGACTAAAATCCGCCGCGAGCTTAAAGACGCTGGCGCGGAGCGTATCTGGTACATCGCTGACGCTTTCCGCGCCGGTCTGTCCGTTGACGGCGTCTTCAACCTGACCAATATCGACCGCTGGTTCCTGGTACAGATTGAAGAGCTGGTGCGTCTGGAAGAGAAAGTGACCGAAGTGGGAATTACCGGCCTCGATGCCGACTTCCTGCGTCAGCTCAAGCGTAAAGGCTTTGCCGATGCGCGTCTGGCGAAGCTGGCGGGCGTCCGCGAAGCGGAAATCCGCAAGCTGCGCGACCAGTATGACCTGCACCCGGTCTACAAGCGCGTGGATACCTGCGCGGCGGAATTTGCTACCGACACCGCCTATATGTACTCCACATATGAAGATGAGTGCGAAGCCAATCCGTCCGTTGACCGCGACAAAATCATGGTGCTCGGCGGCGGCCCGAACCGTATCGGCCAGGGCATCGAATTCGACTACTGCTGCGTACACGCCTCCCTGGCGCTGCGCGAAGACGGCTACGAGACCATTATGGTCAACTGTAACCCGGAAACCGTCTCTACTGACTACGACACCTCCGACCGTCTCTATTTCGAGCCGGTGACCCTGGAAGACGTGCTGGAAATCGTGCGCATCGAGAAGCCGAAAGGCGTTATCGTGCAGTACGGCGGCCAGACGCCGCTGAAGCTGGCGCGCGCGCTGGAAGCGGCAGGCGTACCGGTTATCGGTACCAGCCCGGACGCTATCGACCGCGCGGAAGACCGTGAGCGCTTCCAGCACGCGGTTGACCGCCTGAAGCTGAAGCAGCCTGCAAACGCCACCGTCACCGCCATTGAACAAGCGGTGGAGAAGGCGAAAGAGATTGGCTACCCGCTGGTGGTGCGCCCGTCCTACGTTCTCGGCGGCCGGGCGATGGAAATCGTCTACGACGAAATCGACCTGCGTCGCTACTTCCAGACCGCTGTCAGCGTCTCCAACGATGCGCCGGTGCTGCTGGACCGCTTCCTTGACGATGCGGTTGAAGTCGACGTCGATGCCATCTGCGACGGTGAAATGGTGCTGATTGGCGGCATTATGGAGCACATTGAGCAGGCGGGCGTGCACTCAGGTGACTCCGCGTGTTCGCTGCCGGCCTACACCCTGAGCCAGGAAATTCAGGATGTGATGCGTGAGCAGGTGCAGAAGCTGGCCTTTGAGCTGCAGGTACGCGGCCTGATGAACGTGCAGTTCGCGGTCAAAAACAACGAAGTCTACCTGATTGAAGTTAACCCGCGCGCGGCGCGTACCGTACCGTTCGTGTCGAAAGCCACCGGCGTACCGCTGGCGAAAGTCGCGGCGCGCGTGATGGCAGGCAAAACGCTGGCTCAGCAGGGCGTCACTAAAGAGATCATCCCGCCGTACTACTCGGTGAAAGAGGTGGTGCTGCCGTTTAACAAATTCCCGGGCGTTGACCCGCTGTTAGGGCCAGAAATGCGCTCTACCGGTGAAGTCATGGGCGTGGGCCGCACCTTCGCGGAGGCGTTCGCCAAGGCGCAGCTGGGCAGCAACTCGACGATGAAGAAACAGGGACGCGCGCTGCTCTCCGTACGCGAAGGCGACAAAGAGCGCGTGGTGGATCTGGCGGCAAAACTGCTGAAGTTCGGCTTCGAGCTGGATGCCACCCACGGTACCGCGATTGTGCTGGGCGAAGCCGGTATCAATCCGCGTCTGGTGAACAAAGTGCATGAAGGCCGTCCGCACATTCAGGATCGTATCAAGAATGGTGAATATACCTACATCATCAACACTACCGCAGGCCGTCAGGCGATTGAAGACTCCAAGCTGATTCGCCGTAGCGCCCTGCAGTATAAGGTGCACTACGACACCACGCTGAACGGCGGTTTCGCTACCGCAATGGCGCTGAATGCCAACGCGATGGAGAAAGTGACGTCGGTGCAGGAAATGCACGCGCAGATTAAAAAGTAATTTCATCTGCGGATAAAGCGCCTCCGGTGTTCAGCACCGGCGGCGCTTTTTTTTGCGTTGCGATAATTTTTGGCTGAATAAAAGTGACTATGCTTGCTGGCATTAATCTCTCACTTTCACAAATGCAATCAGGGATGGATGTATGGCAATTCTGTTATTTGACTGGGGCGGCAGCGCGATTAAGTACGGTATCTGGCAGCAGGGCGCGTTAACCGATACTGCGGCCATCAAGACGCCAGCCAGCTGGCCCGAAATGAAGACGTTGCTGCTGAACATCTGCCAGCAGTTTCAGCAGCGCTATGATATTGAGGGGGTCTCCGTCAGCGCGCCGGGAAGCGTTGATGATCGGCGCGGGATTATTGGCGGACTGAGCGCTATTCCTTATATCCATCACTTTGCCATTGTCGATGAGCTGACGGCATTGTTCGCGCTCCCGGTATGCATTGAGAACGACGCCAATTCCGCCGGCATCGCTGAAGCGGCGCTGGGCGCAGGCCGCGACTATCAACATGTGCTGTTTGTGATCGTTGGTTCCGGCGTGGGTGGCGCCATTGTTGAAAACAAAGTCCTGCGACGTGGCAGCCACCGCTATGCCGGGGAGTTTGGTCTGATGACGCTTCACGACGGACAAACCTTTAGCGAGCTGGCGACCGCCGTGGCGATGGCGCGACGCTATGCGCGGCGAATGTCTCTGGCAGCAGATTCGGTCTCGGGCGCGGACGTTTTTCGCCTGGCGGAGGAAGGCGACGATATTGCCCGTCAGGAAGTGGCGCTGTTTTATCACTGGATGGCGGTAGGCTTACTCAATTTGCAGGTGTGCTACGACCCTGACTGTCTGATTATCGGCGGCGGCATCTCCGCCAGCGATAAGATTTTAAGCGGCATTAAGCAACGCCTGGCTGAACTGGCAAATGAAAAAGCGTTAACGGAATTTCTACCGCACGTGGTGTTCTGCCAGTACCGCAACGAGGCTAACCTGATCGGCGCGGCGGTGAACTTCGAACAAAAACAGGGGGCTCGGCGCTAACAGACCACTTCAGAGAGTTCTGGTTTTCTCTCCCCAGTCAGTCAGCTAGCCTAAAGTGGTTAGGGTGATAATGAATATGACTGAATAACGGGAGAGAAACATCATGCACTATAAGCCACTCACCGCTGCTATTTTTGCCGCTGCCGCACTTTTCACCGTGGCCGGCTGTTCATCTAATCAGTCGCTAAAAACGACCGACGGCAAAACTATTGTCACCGATGGCAAACCGCAGGTGGATGACGACACCGGTCTGGTGTCCTACAAAAACGCGGAAACCGGCCGTACCGAGCAGATCAATCGTGATCAGGTGAAGTCTATGGACGAGCTGGATAACTAAGCGTTATTCATGGCCCCGTACCGCGGGGTCACGCCTGTCTTGCCGATCCACACCCTGAATGAGAGATAAATCACACATATCATTGTAAGCGATTCAATTAACTGTCTACACTCTTGCTGATTACAACAAGAGCTAACGCAGGCTAATCAATGATCCTCATAATTTATGCGCACCCTTATCCGCAGCACTCGCATGCGAATAAGCGGATGCTTGAGCAGGCAGGGACGCTTGATGGCGTAGAGATACGCTCCCTCTATCAACTTTACCCCGATTTTAATATTGATATCGCCGCCGAGCAGGCTGCGCTGGCCCGTGCCGATCTGGTTATCTGGCAGCATCCGATGCAGTGGTACAGCGTGCCGCCGTTGCTGAAGCTATGGATGGATAAGGTGCTTTCGCACGGTTGGGCGTACGGGCATAACGGTATCGCGCTACGCGGTAAATCGCTGATGTGGGCGGTGACCACCGGCGGTGGAGAAAGCCACTTTGATATTGGTTCTTTCCCCGGCTTTGACGTTCTGGCACAGCCGCTGCAGGCGACCGGCCTGTACTGCGGCATGAAATGGCTGCCGCCGTTCGCGATGCATTGCACCTTTATTTGCGATGACGAAACCCTTCAGGCGCAGGCGCGCCGCTACCGGCAACGCTTAATTGAATGGCAGGAGGCGCACAATAATGGATAGTCATACGCTGATACAGGCGCTCATTTATTTAGGATCAGCCGCGCTGATCGTGCCGATTGCCGTGCGTCTTGGCCTGGGGTCGGTGCTCGGCTATTTAATTGCCGGCTGTATTATTGGCCCGTGGGGGCTGAGGTTGGTCACCGACGCCGAAGCAATTTTGCACTTTGCGGAAATTGGCGTGGTGCTGATGCTTTTTGTTATCGGCCTCGAGCTGGATCCCCAGCGTCTGTGGAAACTGCGCGCCTCGGTGTTCGGCGGCGGAGCGCTGCAGATGGTGGTCTGCGGCGTGCTGATCGGCCTGTTCTGCATGTTGCTTGGCCTGCGCTGGCAGGTTGCTGAGTTAATTGGCATGACGCTGGCGCTCTCCTCAACGGCGATTGCCATGCAGGCGATGAACGAGCGTAACCTGACGGTAACCCAGTTGGGCCGAAGCGCCTTTGCGGTGCTGCTGTTTCAGGATATCGCGGCGATTCCACTGGTGGCGATGATCCCGCTGCTGGCGGCGAGCGGCGGATCGACGACGCTGGGGGCGTTTGCGCTCTCGGCGCTGAAAGTCGCCGGCGCGCTGGCGCTGGTGGTGGCTCTCGGACGCTATCTGACCCGACCAATGCTGCGTTTTGTCGCGCGCTCTGGCCTGCGCGAAGTGTTCAGCGCCGTGGCCCTGTTCCTGGTATTTGGCTTCGGACTGCTGCTGGAAGAGGTGGGGCTATCGATGGCGATGGGAGCATTCCTGGCCGGGGTGCTGCTGGCGAGCTCGGAGTACCGTCACGCGCTGGAAAGCGATATTGAACCGTTTAAGGGGTTGTTGTTGGGGCTGTTTTTTATCGGCGTCGGGATGTCTATCGACTTCGGTACCCTGGTGACCCATCCGCTGCGGATCCTGATTTTGCTGGTGGGATTCCTGGTGATTAAATCCCTGATGCTGTGGCTGATCGCCAGACCTTTGGGCGTGCCGCGCGCCCAGCGCCGCTGGTTTGCGGTGCTGCTGGGGCAGGGGAGTGAATTTGCCTTTGTGGTCTTCGGCGCGGCACAGATGGCCGATGTCCTGGATAGCGAGTGGGCGAAGGCGTTGACCCTGGCGGTGGCCCTATCGATGGCGGCAACGCCAATCCTGCTGGTGCTGCTGACCCGCCTGGAGAAATCCGCCAGCGGTCAGGAACGCGAAGCGGATGAAATTGATGAAGAGCAGCCGCGGGTGATTATCGCCGGCTTCGGTCGTTATGGGCAGATTGCCGGCCGCGTACTGCTCTCCAGCGGCGTGAAGATGGTGATTCTCGATCACGATCCGGACCACGTCGATACCCTGCGTAAGTTTGATATGAAGGTGTTCTACGGCGATGCGACGCGGGTGGACCTGCTTGAGTCGGCGGGGGCGGAAAAAGCGGAAGTGTTGATTAACGCTATCGACGATCCGCAGACTAACCTGCAGCTGGCGGAACTGGCGAAAGAGCATTTCCCGCATCTGCAGATCATCTCCCGCGCTCGCGATGTCGATCATTACATCAAGCTGCGCCAGGCCGGGGTAGACGCGCCGGAGCGTGAAACCTTTGAAGCGGCGCTGAAGTCCGGGCGTATGACGCTGGAGGCGCTGGGGCTGGGAGCGTACGAAGCGCGCGAGCGTGCTGATCTGTTCCGTCGCTTCAACCTGCAAATGGTCGAAGAGATGGTGGCGATGGTGGAAAACGACGCGGCTTCCCGGGTGGCGGTATTCAAACGCACCAGCGATATGCTGACCGGCATTATCAATGAAGACCGCAATCATCTGTCGTTGGTTCAGCGTCACGGCTGGCAAGGAACGGAAGAGGGAAGGCATACCGGCGACCTGGCCGATGAGCCGCAAAATAAACCCTCGGCATGAGGTAAACTCAGAGTGTTAAGTTAGGTTTACAAGTAACATTTTGTTTTCAATTTAAATCCTCTGCTGGCGGCTCACGGAGCTTACGTGGGCCCGTCAGCAGATCTTAAAATTTTCCGATTCTTTACTCTTCGCCCAGTCGACGAAGTATTACGCTTTCCGTATAGTGGCGGCAATTTTTGCATTTGGGAATTATTCAATGATCAGTCTGATTGCGGCGTTAGCGGTAGATCGCGTCATTGGTATGGAAAACGCCATGCCATGGAGCCTGCCTGCCGATCTCGCCTGGTTTAAGCGCAATACCTTAAACAAACCGGTAGTGATGGGCCGCCTTACCTGGGAGTCCATCGGTCGTCCGTTACCGGGACGTAAAAATATCGTTATTAGCAGCCAGCCCGGGACTGACGATCGCGTGCAGTGGGTCAAATCCGTCGATGAAGCCATTGCCGCCTGCGGCGACGTGGAAGAGATGATGGTGATCGGCGGCGGTCGCGTATATGAACAGTTCCTGCCGAAAGCGCATAAGCTCTATCTGACGCATATTGATGCGGAAGTGGAGGGCGATACTCATTTCCCGGATTACGATCCGGATGAGTGGGAGTCGGTATTCAGCGAGTTTCACGACGCCGATGCGCAGAATTCCCATAGCTACTGCTTTGAGATTCTGGAGCGCCGCTAAGATATTCCCCGGTGGCTGATACTCACCGGGGCTACTTTTCTCAGGAGGCGGTCGCCTCGCCTTCATCAAGATTTGCCTGCCGGTTTGACGGCTGCGTAAACCAGGTTTTATCTTCCCAGCGCAGACAGGTGAGATCGCCGCCCCAGCAGCAGCCGGTATCCAGCGCGTAAATGCCTTCTGGCGTACCTTTTCCTTCCAGTGAAGCCCAATGACCAAAGGCAATACTGTACTCGCTGGCCACCGGGCCGGGAATGGCGAACCACGGCTTGAGCGGCGCGGGCGCGTTTTCCGGCGACTCTTTGGCATACATATCCAGCTGCCCGTTCGGGAAACAGTAGCGCATGCGGGTAAAGGCGTTGGAGATAAAGCGCAGGCGCGCCAGGCCGCTGAGCTCATTGCTCCAGTTGTTCGGCATATCGCCATACATTGCGTCGAGGAAGAACGGGTAGGAATCGCTGGCGAGTACGGCTTCAACGTCGCGGGCGCACTGTTTAGCGGTTTCCAGATCCCACTGCGGGGTAATCCCGGCATGGGCCATGACCAGCTTCTTCTCTTCATCAACTTGCATCAAGGGCTGACGACGCAGCCAGTTGAGCAGATCGTCGGCATCCGACGCTTCAAGCAGCGATTTCAGACGATCTTTTGGTTTGTTGCGGCTAATGCCCGCAAACACCGCCAGCAGGTGTAAGTCGTGATTGCCCAGCACGATACGTACGCTATCGCCAAGCTGTTTCACGAAACGCAGTACTTCGAGCGAACCGGGCCCGCGTGCGACCAGATCGCCCGTTAACCACAGCGTATCAACCTCAGGGTTAAACTCCACCTGTTCTAATAATGCGATCAGTTCATCGTAGCAACCGTGAACATCGCCAATAAGGTATGTAGACATTGTTTTAATGGATGAGAGTTGGTACTGCGAGACGGAAAACAGGGATTTCGATGGAGAACGGCACGCCGTTCACATCGATCATTTCATAATGACCCTGCATGGTGCCCAGCGGCGTTTCAATCACCGCGCCGCTGGTATATTGATATTCGCCGCCGGCTGGAATATGCGGCTGCTCGCCGACCACGCCTTCACCCTGAACTTCGGTCTCACGACCGTGACCGTTGGTGATAAGCCAGTAGCGACCAAGAAGCTGAACCTGAATCCGCCCCAGATTGCGAATAGTGACGGTATAAGCGAAGACGTAGCGCTCCTCTTCCGGAGAAGATTGCGATTCGATATAGACGCTTTGCACCTGTACACAAACTCGGGGCGAATTAATCATGGTTAGCTCTCCTTGGTGGGCGCGTTCTCAGATAACCAGTTAGCTAGCTGACAGTATTGCGCCACGGAAATATTCTCTGCGCGTTTTGCCGGGTCGATACCCAGTTCGGTCAACACCTCAACGCTGAACAGATTGCCGAGACTATTGCGGATTGTTTTCCGACGCTGGTTAAACGCTTCGGTGGTGATCCGGCTCAGTACGCGCACTTCTTTTACCGGATGCGGCAGCGTGCGGTGAGGCACCAGGCGCACGACGGCGGAATCAACTTTAGGTGGTGGCGTAAAGGCGCTCGGCGGGACTTCAAGTACCGGGATAATCTGGCAGTAGTACTGCGCCATTACGCTTAGTCGACCATACGCCTTACTGTTCGGCCCGGCAACCAGACGATTGACCACCTCTTTCTGCAGCATGAAGTGCATGTCGGCAATGGCATCAGTATAGCTGAACAGATGGAACATCAGCGGGGTCGAGATGTTGTACGGCAGGTTGCCGAACACGCGCAGCGGCTGACCCAGATTCTGCGACAGCTCGCCGAAATTCATGGTCATCGCATCCTGCTGATAAATCGTCAGCTTAGGTCCGAGGAACGGATGCGTTTGCAGACGGGCGGCCAGGTCACGATCCAGCTCGATAACCGTCAGCTGGTCGAGGCGTTCACCAACCGGTTCGGTCAGCGCGGCGAGGCCCGGGCCGATTTCAACCATCGCCTGGCCTTTTTGTGGATTGATGGCCGAGACAATGCTGTCGATCACAAACCGATCGTTAAGAAAGTTTTGCCCGAAACGTTTACGGGCTAAGTGGCCCTGATGGACTCTATTATTCATTGAGTATTAACAATCATTTTGATGGCGAGATTAAGCGCCGTGATAAAACTGCCGACTTCCGCTTTCCCCTGGCCCGCAAGTTCAAGCGCGGTACCGTGGTCAACGGAAGTGCGAATAAATGGTAAACCGAGCGTAATATTCACGCCGCGGCCAAAGCCCTGGTATTTTAGCACGGGCAGGCCCTGATCGTGATACATCGCGAGCACGGCGTCGGCATGGTCGAGATATTTTGGCTGAAACAGGGTGTCTGCCGGAAGCGGGCCGCTAAGATTCATGCCCTTTGCGCGCATCTCTTCCAGTACCGGAATAATGGTATCGATCTCTTCGGTACCCATATGGCCGCCTTCACCCGCGTGCGGATTCAGGCCGCAAACCAGTACGTGCGGGTCATTGATACCAAATTTGGTGCGAAGGTCATGGTGCAGGATGGTGATGATTTCCCGCAGCAGCTCGGGCGTAATCGCATCGCTTATCGCTTTTAATGGCAGGTGGGTCGTTACCAGCGCCACGCGCAGCTCTTCAGTCGCCAGCATCATAACGACTTTACTGGCCTGCGAACGCTCTTCGAAAAACTCGGTATGGCCGGTAAAGGCAATCCCGGCGTCGTTGATAATACCCTTGTGCACCGGCCCGGTAATGAGGGCGGCGAATTCGCCGTTCAGACAGCCATCGCAGGCGCGGGCCAGCGTCTCCACCACGTAGCCGCCGTTGCTGACGTTGAGCACGCCTGGCTCAACCGGCGCATTGAGAGCGACGGGAAGAAGCGTCAGGGTGCCTGCGCGCTGCGGGGTAGCGGGACCGGTAGGATCGTAAGGCAGAAGCGATAAAGGAAGACCGAGCAGCTTTGCCCGGTCGGTTAACAGAGCGCCATCGGCGCAAATGACCAGCTCTACCGGCCAGTCGCGCTGCGCAAGCTGCACCACGAGGTCGGGGCCAATCCCGGCGGGTTCACCGGGAGTGATAACAACGCGATTCATACACTTCATCCTTCAGGCGCTCTCTTACTGGCTGCGCTTCGTCGCCCCAGTCACAGACCGGGGCGATTCGCTAAGCCGCCTCGATACACCCTGAGTGATGTTGTGTATGAGGCTTATGCGATTAGTTGCTCAGCACCTTAACGTAGGCGCTGGCGCGCTGCTCCTGCATCCAGACCGCCGTTTCTTCAGAGAATTTACGGTTCATCAGCATGCGGTAAGCGCGATCTTTCTGCGCCGCGTCGGTTCTGTCGACGTTGCGGGTATCCAGCAGTTCAATCAGGTGCCAGCCGAAGGATGAGTGAACCGGGGCGCTGGTCTGGCCTTTGTTAAGGCGCAGGATCGCGTCGCGGAATGCCGGATCGAAGATATCCGGCGTCGCCCAGCCTAAATCGCCGCCCTGGTTAGCAGAGCCCGGATCTTCAGAGAACTCTTTCGCCGCTTTAGCGAAGGTGGTTTTGCCGCTCTTAATGTCAGCCGCGATCTGCTCCAGCTTCGCCCGAGCCTGCGCGTCGTTCATAATCGGCGACGGTTTCAGCAGGATGTGGCGAGCGTGAACTTCGGTTACGGAGATATTCTGACTGCCGCCGCGCATATCGTTAATTTTCAGGATATGGAAGCCAACGCCGGAACGAATCGGTCCCACCACATCGCCTTTTTTCGCCGTGCTCAGCGCCTGGGCGAAAATACCCGGCAGTTCCTGAATTCGGCCCCAGCCCATCTGGCCGCCTTTCAGCGCCTGCTGGTCGGCAGAGTAGGTAATCGCCAGTTTGCCGAAGTCCGCGCCGCTGCGCGCCTGCTCAACCACAGAGTTCGCCTGGTCCTGAGCTTCGGCAACTTGCTCTGAAGTTGGGTTTTCCGGCAGCGGGATCAGAATATGGCTGAGGTTTAGCTCGGTGCTGGCGTCGTTCTGATCGCCAATCTGTTTTGCCAGCGTTTCAACTTCCTGCGGCAGAACGGTGATACGGCGACGAACTTCATTATTACGCACTTCCGAAATCAGCATCTCTTTGCGGATCTGATTGCGGTAGGTGTTGTAGTTAATACCGTCATAGGCCAGACGGCTGCGCATCTGATCCATGGTCATGTTGTTTTGTCTGGCGATATTGGCAATAGCCTGGTCGAGCTGATCGTCGGAGATCTTCACGCCCATTTTCTGGCCCATCTGCAGGACTATCTGATCCATGATCAGACGCTCAAGGATCTGATGACGCAGAGTTGCGTCATCCGGCAGCTGCTGCCCGGCCTGGCCGGCGTTAAGTTTTACCGATTGCATCAAGCCATTGACGTCGCTTTCCAGAACAACGCCATTATTGACGACAGCCGCTACTTTATCGACAACCTGTGGGGCAGCGAAACTGGTATTCGCGATCATGGCGATACCGAGAAGCAGCGTTTTCCAGTTCTTCATACTTTTTCCATTTCAATTAACCGCAATTGCGGATTACGTTTTAAACCAGCCACATCACAGGGAGCTCTGGTACGGTAAAATGTTCGAACGCAGCATCTGCTGGGTGCCGAGACCGTAATTGGAGCTCAGGCCGCGCAGCTCAATGTTAAAGCCGAAGGTGTTGTCGTATTTGCTTTCGCTGTTGCCGTTATCCCAGCCGTTGATCTTACGTTCATAGCCGACGCGGATGGCGTAACAGCAGGAGCTATACTGCACCCCTAACATCTGGTTCGCTGACTTTCTGGTATTCGTGTCGTAGTAATATGCCCCGACGACTGCCCAACGATCGACGATTGGCCAGCTGGCAGTCATCCCTACCTGCGAAATACCATCTTTATACTGCTTAGCGTTGGAATAAGACGGCAGAGTTGCCTGAATGTATTCCGGGCTCGCATAGCGGTAGTTAAGCTGTACTAAACGGTTTTCATCGCGACGATATTCCACGGTTCCGCTGCTGGTTGCAACGTTATCCAGACGCGTATCGTACTGAATTCCCCCGCGTAAACCCCAGTTATCGGTGATTCGCCAGTAGGTATCGCCAGCCCATACCAGCGAGCCCCGCGTGTCGTTGTTCTCCCAGTTGATGTTGTCGTCACCGGTACGCGACTCGGTGAAATAGTAGATTTGACCAACGGAAATATTAAAACGTTCAACGGCGGCGGCATCATAAACACGAGATGTGACGCCGGTAGATACCTGGTTGGCAGAGGCAATGCGGTCGAGGCCGCTGTAGGCACGATCGCGGAACAGGCCGCTGTAGTCCGACTGCAGCAGCGTTGAGTCGTAGCTGCCGATTTTGCTCTGGTCACGATACGGGATATACAGATACTGCATACGCGGTTCAAGCGTCTGGGTAAAGTTCTCCTGCATATCGCGCTCGAAAACCATTTTGCCATCGACTTTAAACTGCGGCATTACGCGGTTAACCGAGTCTTTATAGTCGGTACTGTTAGCCGCGTTGTAGTTATCAAGGTTGCTTTGCTGGTAATGGGTTGCCAGCAGTTTTGCCTCGGTATTGATGCTTCCCCAGCCGTTAGACAGCGGCAGGTTGATAGTCGGCTCGAAATGAAGACGGGTCGCTTCCGGCATTCTGCTGTTCGAGTTAACAAAATGCACCGCCTGGCCATAAAAATGGGTATCGAACGGGCCGACATCGTTCTGGTAGTAGTTCACGTCCAGCTGCGGCTCGGCGGAATAGGCGTTGCTTGAGTCGCGGTTAAAGACCTGGAACTGCTTAGTCGATACGGTGGCGTCAAAGTTCTGATTCGCATAGCCCGCGCTGAGTTTCTGCGTGGCGTAGCCGTCGGTACTGGAACCGTATTTGGAACTGAAATCGTTAAAGTAATCCGGGTCGCTGACTTTGGTGTAGTCGGCGCTCAGGCGCCATACCTGATCGATGACGCCGGAATGGTTCCAGTAGAACAGCCAGCGGCGGCTGTTGCTGTCGCCGGAGTGATCGTCCTGATAAATTTTATCCGACGGCAGGTAATCGAACTCGAATAAGCCGGCTCCGGCTCGGGTCAGATAGCGGAATTCATTTTCCCACATCACGCCGCCGCGCTTGCTCATATAGTGCGGGGTGATAGTGGCATCAAAGTTAGGCGCGATATTCCAGTAATAAGGAAGATAGAATTCTGCGCCGTTTTTGGTGCTGTACTTCGCATTCGGGATCAGGAAGCCTGAACGACGCTTGTCGCCCACCGGCAGTTGCAGGTAGGGACTATAAAAAATCGGTACGGAGCCGAGCTTGAAGCGCGCGTTCCAGATTTCGGCGACCTGTTCTTCGCGGTCGTGGATAACTTCGCTGCCGACCACGCTCCAGGTATCAGAGCCAGGCAGACAGGAGGTAAAGGTACCGTTTTCCAGAATGGTATAGCGATTTTCGCCGCGCTGTTTCATCAGATCCGCGGTACCGCGTCCCTGACGGCCAACCATTTGATAATCGCCCTGCCAGACGTTGGTGTCTTTGGTGTTCAGATTGGTCCAGGCTTTTGGCCCTTTGAGGATCACCTGATTGTCGTCATAGTGCACGTTGCCGAGGGCATCAACCGTGCGCACCGGCTGCGGCTGGCCTGCGGCCTGCTGCTGGTGAAGCTGCACCTCGTCGGCCTGCAGTCGGCTGTTCCCCTGATTGATATCAACGTTGCCGGTAAAGACGGCGTTGTCAGGGTAGTTGCCTTTTGCATGATCGGCATCGATCGTCACCGGCAGGTCGTTGGGTTTCCCCTCAACCAAAGGACGATTGTAGCTTGGGACGCCAAGCATACACTGAGTGGCGAGATCGGCAGCAAGGCCTTGCTGGCTATACAAGGCGCTGGCAATCATGGTGGCCAGGAGGCTGGGAATACGTTTTTTCATACGTTGTATTTGTTGTTCCGTCATCGTGTGGCAGCGGCTTGCAAACGGTCAGAGCCTAACTTACTCATCTTAATCGCGCTAGTGTTAATCCTGCCCGTTTCGATCCCGAGCGTTAGGCACCGTGTAGAATGACGAGTATGATAAAGCAAATTATAGGCTATGTCCCACAATTGACCGAGGCGTAAACGCTTTGTAACGTGCGGTCAGATATAGCTTAACTGGCGGCAGAGAGATTGGGGAGTCTATGCAGTATTTGGGTAAAATAATTGGCGTTGCGGTTGCGTTGATGATGGGGGGAGGCTTCTGGGGCGTGGTGCTGGGCTTCTTAGTCGGGCATATGTTTGACCGCGCACGTAGTCGCCGGCTGAATGTTTTTGCCAACCAGCAGGAGCGTCAATCGCTGTTTTTCTCCACCACTTTTGAAGTGATGGGGCATCTGACCAAATCTAAAGGGCGCGTCACCGAGGCCGATATTCATGTCGCCAATTTGCTGATGGATCGGATGAATCTTCACGGTGAAGCGCGTACCGCCGCACAGCATGCGTTTCGGGTCGGAAAATCAGACAATTATCCTCTGCGCGAAAAAATGCGCCAGCTGCGCAGCGTCTGTTTCGGACGGTTTGATTTAATTCGGATGTTTCTGGAAATTCAGCTGCAGGCGGCTTTCGCCGATGGCGACCTGCATCCTAACGAGCGTGACGTGCTGTTTGTGATTGCCGATGAGCTGGGTATTTCCCGCGCTCAGTTCGAGCAATTCTTGCGCATGATGCAGGGAGGGGCGCAGTTTGGCGGCGGGTCCCAGCAGCAATCTTACGGCCAGCGCGGTGGTAACGCAGGCTGGCAGCAGGCGCAGCGCGGGCCAACCCTCGAAGATGCCTGCAACGTACTGGGGGTAAAACCGACCGACGATGCCGCCACCGTCAAGCGCGCTTACCGTAAGCTGATGAGCGAACATCACCCGGATAAACTGGTGGCGAAAGGTTTACCGCCGGAGATGATGGAGATGGCTAAGCAGAAAGCGCAGGAGATCCAGAAAGCCTGGGAGCTGATTAAAGAGCAGCGCGGTTTCTAAACCTCCGGCCTCTCCCGGCCGATGGGAGAGGCGTCACGATACGTTCGCGGCGCGGATGGCCTATCTTGCCGTACAGCATTTCCACTTCCAGAAAACCGATTTCCACGCAGTGCTCCAGATAGCGCCGGGCGGTGGTTTTGCTCAAACCCGCTTCGCTCACCACGTCATCAACCGAAAAGCAGCGTTCTTCTTCGCCGGTAAACAGATTTTGCACCAGCGCCAGCGTTTTTTCCTCAATGCCTTTACTGCCGCTGTCGGCACGATAGTTTTTGGCCTGTAGTTGATACAGCGAATCGACGTTCTGCTGGTCGACGATCTTCCATTCACGCTGCTGATCGTAAAACTGCACAAACCGTTCAAGAGACTGGCTCAGGCGCTTCCACGAGACCGGCTTGAGAATGTAGTCGAAAGCGCCGTTACGGATAGCCTGGCTACAGGTTTCCATGTCGCTGGCAGCGGTGATAAATATTACCGAGCAGTTCGCGTGGGCCATAATGGGGTCATTCATCAGCGTCACCCCTTTGCCGTCCGGCAGATAGTTATCAAGCAAAACCAGCTGCGGCGGTCTGGCGTTGAGCATATGCCGCGCCTGGCCGAGCGATGCCGCCATGCCGGCCAGCCGCATGCGCGGGTGTTTCTGGATTAGCTCGGCGTGCAGCCGCGCCAGTTCGCTTTCATCTTCGATGATCAGAACATCGATCAGGTCATGATGCATGTTGCGTCTCTTCTTGCGGTTGAGCTGGCCCGTTGGCGGGAATAAACAGCGTAAAAATCGCGCCGCGCGGCGCGTTGTCGGCTACTTCTATCGTACCACCGGCCTGGGTGACATAACGCTCGATAAGGTACAGGCCAATACCGTGATCGCCACGGGTTTTGGTGGTGACGCCGCGTTCAAAAATATGTTCGCGGATCTCCGGGCGAATACCTACGCCGCGGTCGGCGACTTCAATCATCAATTCCCGGGCATTGAGCTGAATCAGGATCTCGACCGGCTCGTGCGGCAGTTCGGCACGCTGGGTGGCTTCGATGGCGTTATCCAGCAGATTACCGATGATAGAGATAAGTTCCGATTCCATTAACGACGGCAGCGGGCGATCGATACGACAGGCCGGGTCAAAGCTCAGCTCAACCCCTTTTTCCCGCGCGCGGGCGGCTTTACCCAGCAGCAGGCCGCACAGCGTTGGTGAATTAAAGTGCGATGAAATAAAGTCCAGCAGCTCCTGGGCATGTTCCGACTGCGCCTGAATATAGCGAATCGCCTCATCGTAGTGCCCCATATGCAGCAGGCCGGAAAGAGTGGTCATACGATTGAGCTGCTCGTGACGCATAATGCGCAGATTATCTACGTAGCGTTTCACCTGGCTGAGCTGGGCGCCAAGGGAGTTTATTTCGTCGCGATCGCGAAAGGTAATTACCCAGCCCTGGAGCGAATTCTCCAGCATGATACGCACCCGGCTGGCGAGTACGGTTAACTGGTTAAAACGGCACAGCTCATCGTGGGTATCGTTTTCGAGCATCTCTCCGCTGGCGAAAAACGGCTGCGGCGTAATGACGCTATCGATTGACTGGCCCCGTAGCTGGTGCGCAGGCTGGCTCAGTCCGAGCAGGCGGCGGGCGGCGTGATTTATCACTTCAATACGTCGGTTATGGTCAATTACGATCACCCCTTCGTATATCGACTCCATCATTGCTTTTTGCTGACGCACCAGCAGGCCAATTTCGCGCGGCTCCAGCGAGAAAATTTGTTTCTTAATGCTGCGGGTAAAATACCAGGAGAAGATAAACAGCGCGATAAGCAGCAGCACCGCGGCGACGAATATATTGACCACTTTTTCCAGCGTAATGCTATCGAGGTAGCTGGTGAGGTAGCCGACGGAGACAATGCCAACCACCCGGCCCTCGTCATCGAAAATCGGCGCTTTGCTGCGCAGGGAAATACCGAGCCCTCCCTGACGGATGGTGGTGGTGCTTTTCCCCTCCAGCACCGGCTGGTTATCGCCGCCAACCAGCCGCGTGCCAACCCACTGCGGATGGACCGAATGAAACAGGTGTACGCCATGCTTGTCGCCAATGACAATAAAGCTGGCGTCGCTGTGGGCGGCAATATTTTGCATAAACGGTTTTATCGCCGACGCATCTTCCCGTGCGACCTGCTGACGTAAGTCCGGCATCAGGGCGATTTCTTCCGCCTGTATTTTCGCCCGGGCGCTCATTTCCTGATAAAGCTGATGGCTGGCGTCAAAATAGTAATAAACGCCCAGTAATGAGAACAGAACTGAGAAAAAGGCAACCAGCGCAATAAACAGCTTAAATTGAAATGAAACCTTCATAAGTATGATGCACAGTATCAGTGATGCGGCACTGTATCATCTTTTACGACGCCGGCATCGTGGCGGAGGGAAACCTGTGAGCGCCCACGCGGGCGTCAGGAAACCACAATTATCCGCTGGCGATGAATTTATCAAGGCCAATTAGCCAATGAATTTAAAAACCTTAAAAACCACGGTAATAAATCAGATAAATATCACATAAATAATAGAAACCATAAAAACCATAGTGACCATTAAAACTTCGTTTTTAATCTGGTGAATCTCACATTAAGTCTGCGCCAGGCCCTCTAACCTGAAAAGTAATAATAACCAGAGGGCTTAAACATGAGCACCACAGACAATGCATTCTCTGTATCCATCGACCCTATTAATACCCCGAAAGCGCCGTTGAAGCAGCGCTGGTGGCATATTCTCGACAACTGGAAAGTGGGTATTATCCCGCTGCCGCTCTTTCTGCTGGCTGGCGGCCTGATAGCCCTGGACTGCCTGGGCGGCAAGCTGCCGAGCGATATCGTCGTTATGGTGGCGACGCTGGCCTTTTTTGGCTTTGCCTGCGGCGAATTCGGTAAACGTCTGCCGGTACTGGGCAAGCTTGGCGCCGCGGCTATTTGTGCGACATTTATACCTTCTGCACTGGTGCATTACGGCCTGCTGCCGGATGTGGTGGTGGAGTCGACCACCAAATTCTATAAATCGACCAACATTCTTTATTTGTATATCTGCTGTATTATCGTCGGCAGCATTATGAGCATGAACCGCACTACGCTGATTCAGGGCTTTCTGCGGATTTTCTTCCCGATGCTGTGCGGAGAAATCGTCGGTATGGTGGTTGGCGTCGGCGTTGGTACCGCTCTGGGACTGGAGCCGTTTCAGGTGTTCTTCTTTATTGTCCTGCCGATCATGGCCGGTGGCGTAGGTGAGGGGGCCATTCCGCTGTCGATTGGCTACGCTGCGTTGATGCATATGGATCAGGGCGTTGCGCTTGGGCGCGTGCTGCCGATGGTGATGCTGGGTAGCCTGACGGCGATTGTTATCTCCGGCTGTTTGAATCAGCTTGGCAAGCGATTTCCGCATTTGACCGGCGAGGGTCAGCTGATGCCGAACCGTCGCAACGAGACGCACGCTGAAACGCCCGTCGAGGGCAAAATGGATGTCACGACGCTGGCCTCCGGCGCGCTGCTGGCGGTGCTGCTCTATATGCTGGGCATGCTGGGCCAGAAGACCATCGGCCTGCCTGCGCCGGTAGGAATGCTGTTCCTTGCGGTGCTGCTCAAACTGGTAAACGGCGTCTCTCCACGTCTGCAGGAAGGCTCACAGATGGTGTATAAGTTCTTCCGCACGGCGGTGACCTATCCGATTCTGTTTGCCGTCGGCGTGGCGATTACCCCGTGGCAGGAGCTGGTCAACGCGTTTACCGTGAGCAATCTGCTGGTGATTATCAGCACCGTATCGGCGCTGGTGGCGACCGGTTTCCTGGTGGGCAAAAAGATTGGTATGTACCCTATCGACGTGGCGATTGTCTCCTGCTGTCAGAGCGGCCAGGGCGGCACTGGCGACGTGGCAATCCTGACTTCCGGAAACCGCATGAACCTGATGCCGTTCGCGCAGATCGCAACCAGAATCGGCGGTGCAATTAATGTTTCGCTGGGATTGCTGTTCCTCAGTCACTTTTTGGCATAATTTAACTTTTTTATAACAGTTAAGTCTGCTCTTTCCGCTTAAATGGCGCAGAAAATTTCTGCGCCCCATCTCCAAAACAGGGATCGTTTAGCGATACAATCAGCGCCATTATTCGCGACTGTGACGGCAGCTTGTCCGCCGCCTGTTATTAAGTGAGGAGAGAAACAAATGTCAGTGGATACTCTCGCCCGTGAGGGCGTAAGCATGGAAGCCCTGCTGGCGGCGAAAGAGCAGCGTGCGGCTCGCCAGGCCGACTGGCTGGCCCATTATCAACGCCCGGTAATTTCGCTGACCCTGGTGACGCCGGGCGCGGTGAAAGACAGTATTCGCTACCGTAATATGATGGGCGTGGCGCTGCAGGCCTGCGATCAGATGCTGTGGAAACACCGCTGGCAGACCCTGGATCGCCAGGTGCTGTGGCTACCAACCGGGCCGGAGGCGCTGTGGTGCGTCGATCACGCGGCCAGCGAAATCAAAGCCTTCTGTACCGACCTCGAGCATACACATCCGCTGGGCCGCCTGTGGGATATCGACGTGATTTGCCCGCAAAATGGCCAGGTGGGCCGTCAGTCAATGGGGGAAAACCAGCGCCGTTGTCTGCTGTGTGACGAACCCGCGCACGCCTGCGCCCGCAGCCGCCGCCATGACACCGGGCAGGTGGTGGCCCGCGTTGAGCAGATGATTGATACGTGGTTTGCCCGCGACTAACGCCCTGTTTCCTCGCGGGTATGACCAGCGAAAAATAGCCCGGATGAGCCGCTGGCGGCATGACCCGGGACACGGGTCAGAAGGTTCAGAAGTCAATCGGCGCGCGGAACGTCATCGTATTGCCGAAAGCGGGGTGAGTGATGGTCAGGGTTTCGGCGTGCAGCAGCAGACGCGGGGCCATGGCCAGCGCTTCTGGCGATGCATAAAAGCGATCGCCAAGAATCGGATGGCCCAGGGCCAGCATATGCACGCGCAGCTGATGCGAGCGCCCGGTAATCGGCTTCAGGCGCACGCGGGCGGTATTATCTTCCGCAAACTCCAGCACTTCATACTCGGTTTGCGCCGCTTTGCCGGTTTCGTAACAGACTTTCTGCTTTGGCCGGTTCGGCCAGTCGCAAATCAGCGGTAAATCCACCAGACCTTCGGCTTTTTCCGGATGCCCCCAGACGCGGGCGACGTACTGCTTTTTCGGCTCACGTTCGCGGAACTGACGTTTTAGCTCGCGCTCTGCCGCTTTGGTCAGGGCCACCACAATCACGCCGCTGGTCGCCATATCCAGCCGGTGCACTGATTCTGCCTGCGGGAAGTCGCGCTGAATGCGCGTCATCACGCTGTCTTTGTGCTCAGCAAGCCGGCCTGGCACGGACAACAGGCCGCTCGGCTTGTTGACCACCATAATGTGCTCGTCCTGGTAGAGAATAATCAGCCAGGGATCCTGCGGCGGATTGTAGTTTTCCATCGCCATATTCGCGTTCCGTTACTGGTGAGTGACCACGATTAAGCGCAGCGCATCCAGGCGCCAGCCCGCCTGCGCCAGAGCGTCCATAACCTGCTGACGGTTACTCTCGATAGCCGCCAGTTCATCGTCGCGGATGTTCGGGTTCACGGCGCGCAGCGCTTCAAGGCGCGACAGCTCGGCGGTCAGCTTATCATCGGCTTCTTGACGCGCGGCGTCGATCAGCGCCTGGGCCGCTTTTGCCGCCTGGCCTTCACCCTGTTGCAGTATGGCGTGCACGTCCTGCTGGACGGCGTTGACCAGCTTGCTGCCGGTGTGGCGGTTAACCGCGCTCAGCTGGCGGTTAAAGCTTTCGAACTCTACCTGACCGGCGAGGTTGTTACCGTTTTTATCGAGCAGCATGCGCACCGGCGTCGGCGGCAGGAAGCGGTTGAGCTGCAATTGCTTCGGCGCCTGCGCTTCAACGACGTAAATCAGCTCCAGCAGCAGGGTTCCCACCGGCAGGGCCTTGTTCTTCAACAGCGAGATGGTGCTGCTGCCGGTATCGCCGGAAAGGATCAGATCCAGACCGTTGATGATCAGCGGGTGCTCCCAGGTGATGAACTGGGCATCTTCGCGGGACAGGGCGACATCGCGTTCGAAGGTGATGGTACAGCCATCTTCCGGCAGGCCCGGGAAATCCGGGACCAGCATATGGTCAGACGGGGTCAGGACAATCAGATTCTCTCCGCGATCGTCCTGGTTGATGCCGACGATATCAAACAGGTTCATCGAGAAAGCGATCAGGCTGGTGTCGTCATCCTGTTCTTCAATGCTTTCCGCCAGCTGCTGGGCTTTTTCTCCGCCGTTGGAGTGGATCTCCAGCAGACGGTCGCGACCCTGTTCCAGCTGCGTCTTCAGCGCTTCGTGCTGCTGGCGGCAGGCTTTGATCAGATCGTCGAAGCCGTCGGTGTTTTCCGGCGTCGCGAGATAGTTAATCAGTTCATCATGCACGCTATCGTAGACGGTACGGCCGGTCGGGCAGGTATGCTCGAACGCGTCGAGACCTTCGTGATACCAGCGCACCAGCACCGACTGAGCGGTTTTTTCCAGATACGGCACGTGGATCTGAATATCGTGGGCCTGACCGATACGGTCGAGACGGCCGATGCGCTGCTCCAGCAGATCCGGGTTAAACGGCAGGTCGAACATTACCAGGTTGCTGGCGAACTGAAAGTTGCGGCCTTCGGAGCCGATTTCAGAACACAGCAGTACCTGAGCGCCGGTGTCTTCTTCGGCAAACCAGGCGGCGGCGCGGTCGCGTTCAATAATCGACATGCCTTCATGGAATACTGCCGCACGAATGCCCTCGCGCTCGCGCAGGACCTGTTCAAGCTGCAGCGCAGTGGTCGCTTTGGCGCAGATCACCAGCACTTTCTGCGAGCGATGGCTGGTAAGATAGCCCATCAACCATTCGACACGCGGGTCGAAGTTCCACCAGGTACCGGTATCGCCTTCAAACTCCTGATAAATCTGTTCCGGATAGAGCATATCGCGGGCGCGCTCTTCGGCGTTTTTACGCGTGCCCATAATCCCGGAAACCTTAATGGCCGTCTGGTACTGGGTCGGCAGCGGCAGACGAATCGTGTGCAGCTCGCGTTTCGGGAAGCCTTTTACGCCGTTACGGGTGTTACGGAACAGCACGCGGCTGGTGCCGTGGCGGTCCATCAGCATCGATACCAGCTCCTGACGAGCAACCTGGGCATCATCGCGATCGCTGTTGGCGGCCTGCAATAACGGTTCAATATCCTGTTCGCCGATCAGATCGCTAAGCGCGTTCAGCTCGGTATCGTTTAGCTTATTACCGGCGAGCAGCAGGGCGACGGCATCAGCGACCGGCCGGTAGTTCTGCTGCTCTGCAACAAACTGGGCGAAATCGTGGAAACGGTTAGGATCGAGCAGGCGCAGACGAGCGAAGTGGCTCTCCATGCCCAGCTGTTCCGGCGTTGCGGTGAGCAGCAGAATACCCGGCACGCGTTCGGCAAGCTGCTCAATAGCCTGGTATTCGCGGCTTGGGGCATCTTCGCTCCACACCAGATGATGCGCTTCATCGACGACCATCAGGTCCCACTCGGCATCGCACAGATGTTCCAGACGCTGTTTGCTGCGGCGGACGAAATCCAGCGAGCAGATAACCAGCTGTTCGGTTTCGAAGGGGTTAACGGCATCGTGCTGCGCTTCGGCGTAGCGCTCGTCGTCAAACAGCGAGAAGCGCAGGTTAAAGCGGCGCAGCATTTCCACCAGCCACTGGTGCTGCAGGGTTTCCGGGACGACAATCAGGACGCGTTCGGCAGCGCCGGAGAGCAGCTGCTGATGCAGGATCATCCCGGCTTCAATGGTTTTACCTAAACCGACTTCGTCAGCCAGCAGGACGCGCGGCGCGTGGCGACGACCAACATCGTGAGCGATATTCAGCTGATGCGGGATCAGGCTGGTGCGCTGGCCGCGCAGACCGCTCCAGGGCATGCGGTACTGTTCGCTCTGAAATTTGCGCGCGCGATAGCGCAGGGCGAAACGGTCCATGCGATCGATCTGCCCGGCGAACAGGCGGTCCTGCGGTTTGCTGAACACCAGCTTGCTGTCTAGCAGCACTTCACGCAGGATGACGTTAGCTTCCTGGGTATCAAGGCGGGTGCCAACGTAGGCCAGCAGGCCGTTCTCTTCTTTAACTTCGTCAACCTGGAGTTGCCAGCCTTCATGGCTGGTGATGGTATCGCCCGGGTTAAACATCACGCGGGTGATAGGGGAGTCGTTGCGTGCGTACAGACGGTTTTCGCCGATGGCGGGGAAAAGCAGGGTAACCATGCGTGCGTCCAGCGCAACGACCGTCCCTAATCCCAGTTCGCTCTCTGTGTCGCTAATCCAGCGTTGACCAAGTGTAAAAGGCATATATGTTCGGCTCTTTAGTTCTTTGATTGCAGGCAATAGTTGAGCATCTCCAGGGAGAATCGGAGATACGTCAAAATTGGGTCCAGGAATGGAAAGGGCGCTATATTACTGGATGGCGGAACATTCGTCACGTCCTCCTCACCCTTCATTTTGCGGCTTTTGTGCCAAAAGAAGGGATAAGAAAAGCTCAAAATAGCCCCAGTTGCCCCGTCGCTATTGTAGCAAAATCGTCATCGACAAAGGGAAGAATTCCTTCGGCGACCGGCTCTAATTGCTTAGAGAGATAGTGCTCATAGTCCAGCGGCGATTGCTGATAGTCCACCGGCTCCGGTCCGCCAGTGGTCCAGACATATTTAATGCTGCCGCGCTGTTGATACTGCTGCGGCCTGCCCAGCCTGACGTTTTGTTCGTCAGCGAGCCTTGCCGCGCGCACGTGCGGCGGCACGTTACGTTGATACTCCGCCAGCGGACGACGCAGGCGTTTACGGTAGACCAGCCGATCGTCGAGCTCGCCGTTCATCAGCTTATCAATGGTTTCGCGCACGTACTCGCGATAGGGCTGATTGCGGAAGATAAGCAGATAGAGCTCCTGCTGAAACTGCTGGGCCAGCGGCGTCCAGTCGGTGCGTACCGTCTCCAGCCCTTTAAACACCATGCGCTGCTCGTCAGCTTCCTGAATCATCCCGGCGTAGCGCTTTTTACTGCCGGTATCCGCGCCGCGAATAGTCGGCATTAAAAAGCGGCAGAAGTGGGTTTCGAACTCCAGCTCCAGGGTGCTGACGAGCCCGTCTTTAGCAAGCTCCGTCGCCCACCACTCGTTAACAAAGGTCACCAGCGAACGGCCAATTTTAGCTGCTTCCTCTTCGCTGTGGGCCTGTTTGAGCCACACGAAGGTGGAATCGGTATCGCCGTAGATAACGTCATAGCCCCGGGACTCAATCAGCGCTTTAGTCTGGCGCATTATTGCGTGGCCGCGCATGGTAATGGATGAGGCCAGACGCGGATCGAAAAAGCGGCAGGCGCTGGTGCCGAGCACGCCGTAAAAGGCGTTCATAATGATCTTCAGCGCCTGCGACAGCGGTTTGTTTTTATGCAGTTTTGCTTCGTCGCGCCCGTGCCAGATCTGCCCGACAATTCCCGGCAGGCAGTGCTTTTCTCGCGAGAAACGCGCGCCGAGAAAGCCTTCGGTACTGTGAGCGTCATCGGGCTGCGCCAGACCTTCGACCAGCCCCACCGGGTCGATCAGAAAGGTACGGATAATCGACGGGTACAGGCTTTTATAGTCCAGCACCAGTACCGAGTCGTACAGACCGGGGCGTGAGTCCATCACGTAGCCGCCGGGGCTGGCCTGCGGCGGCACTTCGCCGAGGTTTGGCGCGACGTAGCCGAGACGGTGCATCCGTGGGAAATAGAGATGGCTAAAGGCGGCTACCGAACCGCCGTGACGATCCGCAGGCAGACCGTTGACCGTCGCGCGCTCCAGCAAAAACGGCATGATCTCGGTTTTATGAAAGATGCGCGTGACCAGCTCGCAGTCCTGCAGGTTATAGGTGGCCAGCGCCGGTTTATCGTGGTGAAAGCGGCGGTCGATTTCATCCATTCGATCCCACGGGTTATCAATAGCTTTGCCCTCGCCGAGCAGCTCGCGGGCGACCGATTCCAGGGCAAAAGAGGAGAAATTCCAGAAGGCGGATTTCAGCGCCTCAATGCCGTCGATAATCAGGCGGCCGTTGGCCTGAGCAAAGAAAACGCCATTTTTAAAACCGTGCTCGCGCCACTCCAGCTCGCTGTGGCCGCGCCCGAGCATCAGCGGGATACGATAGCGCTCGGCGTGCTTTTGCAGAACGCGCAAATCAAACTGCACCACGTTCCAGCCGATCAGTACGTCCGGATCGTGGTCGGCAAACCAGGCGTTAAGCTTTTCCAGCAGCAGCGGGCGGCTGGCGACGTACTCCAGTTCGAAGTCGACGGCGGGCGGGGAAGCGGGCGCCGGGCCGAGCATATAGACGACGCGCTGGCCGCAGCCTTCGAGACCGATGCAGTAGAGCTCGCCGTGGCGGCTGGTTTCGATATCCAGAGAAACCCATTTCAGCGGCGGGCGATAGTGGGGATTGGGCTTCAGGCGCGCGTTAACCAACCGCTGGCCGCGCGTCTCGCCTTCAACCCACACCGGGGCGGTGATAAAGCGCTCCATCAAATAGCGTTCCGGCGGACGAACGTCGCCTTCATAAACCGTGACGCCGTTTTCGCGCAGCTTTTTTTCCAGCCGCATCAGCTGGCGGTGAGCGCGACAGTAGAGGCCAAACACCGGCTGGCGATGAAAATCTTGCAGCTTTAGCGTAGCAAGGCGATGGCCGTTTTCTCCCTGCAGCAGGCGTTCAACCTGCGGGCGCTGGGACTCGGGGATGAAAGCCACGGACTCCTGCGGCGGCAGCGTGATCTCAAGCGGGCCGTCATTGGTTGCCAGCCAGAAAGTCAGTTCGGTGCCCTGCGGGGTATCCCGCCAGTGACGGGTGAGTAAAAAACCTTCTCGTGGCTGCGTCACGCCGTGTTCTCAATTAGTAAAAACCAGGCCTGATTATAGCCTGGTTCACTGAATGATGCTGGGATTTTATACAGGTGTGGTGTGCGCTATCTCCCGGAGGCTGTGCACCTGTAGCCCGGCTAAGCGCAGCGCGAGCCGGGGAGAGCGCGGGTTTATTGCCCGTAATAGGCTTTCGCGCCGTGCTTGCGCAGATAGTGTTTATCCAGCAGCGTCTGCTGCATATCCGGCAGCTGCGGCGCCAGCTGGCGGCAGAAGATGCCCATATAGGCGATCTCCTCAAGCACAATGGCGTTATGTACCGCGTCTTCGGCGTCTTTACCCCAGGCAAACGGGCCGTGGGAGTGCACCAGCACGCCGGGCATTTGCGCCGGATCGATGCCTTTTTCACGAAAGGTTTCGACGATCACTTCGCCGGTTTGCCACTCGTACTCGCCGTTGATCTCGTCGTCGGTCATCAGTCGGGTGCAGGGAACCGCGCCGTAGAAATAGTCGGCGTGAGTGGTGCCGGTGGCTGGAATTGACTGTCCTGCCTGCGCCCAGATGGTGGCGTGACGCGAATGGGTATGAACAATGCCGCCCAGCGTCGGGAAAGCCTGATACAGCAGGCGGTGGGTTGGCGTATCTGAAGAAGGTTTTTTCTGGCCTTCAACCACTTCGCCGGTCTCCAGGCTGACCACTACCATATCCTCGGCGCTCATCACGCTGTAGTCGACGCCGGAGGGTTTGATCACCAGTACACCGCGCTCTCGGTCAACGGCGCTGACGTTGCCCCAGGTGAGGGTGACCAGATTGTGCTTTGGCAGGGCCAGGTTGGCTTCAAGGACCTGGCGTTTGAGATCTTCTAACATAGTGTGCTCCGAATAGCTGGCGAGCCAGTTCCCCTCACCTCCTCCTCAGGGGAGAGGGTGAGGGGACAACCGTTTAGCGTTTTGAACCGTAATAAACTTCGTTCCAGCGCAGGGCATCCTTGAAGGACGGCAGGCAGGTTTCGTTATCAATTACGGTCAGCTCGATATCCTGCAGCTCGGCAAACTGGCGCATATCGTCGAGAGTCAGCGCATGGCTGAAGACGGTATGGTGTGCGCCACCGGCGATAATCCAGGCCTCGGACGCGGTGCGCAGGTCCGGATGGGCTTTCCACAGGGCGTTAGCCACCGGTAATTTCGGCAGGTCGTGCGGCGTTTTCACCGTTTCAATGGTGTTAACCAGCAGACGATAGCGATCGCCGAGATCTATCAGGCTGGCAACGATCGCCGGGCCGGTCCGGGTGTTGAAGATGATGCGCGCCGGATCGGCTTTACCACCGATGCCCAGCGGCTGCACGTCGAGAATCGGTTTCTCCGCGGTGGCGATGGTCGGACAGACTTCCAGCATGTGCGAGCCCAGCGCCAGATCGTTGCCTTTCTCGAAGTGGTAGGTGTAATCCTCCATAAAGGAGGTGCCGCCCTGCAGACCGGTTGCCATCACCTTCATGATGCGAAGCAGGGCGGCGGTTTTCCAGTCGCCCTCGCCCGCAAAGCCGTAGCCCTGCTGCATCAGACGCTGTACGGCCAGACCCGGAAGCTGTTTCAGGCCGTGCAAATCTTCAAAGGTGGTGGTGAAGGCGTGGAAGCCGCCCTGTTCCAGGAAGCGTTTCATCCCCAGCTCAATGCGCGCCGCATCAAGGATGTTCTGCCGCTTATCGCCGTGGATTTGCACCGCGGGCGTCAGACGATAGCTGCTTTCGTACTCATCAACCAGCGCGCTGATTTCTCCGTCGGTGACCGCGTTGACCACCTGTACCAGATCGCCCACCGCCCAGGTGTTAACCGAGAAGCCAAACTTAATCTGCGCGGCGACTTTATCCCCGTCGGTGACCGCCACTTCGCGCATGTTATCGCCGAAACGGCACACTTTCAGATGGCGGGTATCCTGTTTTGATACCGCCTGACGCATCCACGCGCCGATGCGCTGATGGGCTTCTTTATCCTGCCAGTGGCCGGTTACCACGCTGTGCTGCTGACGCATCCGCGCGCCGATGAAGCCGAACTCGCGGCCGCCGTGCGCGGTCTGGTTCAGGTTCATAAAGTCCATATCAATGCTGTCCCACGGCAGCGCCGCGTTGAACTGGGTATGGAACTGCATCAGCGGCTTATTGAGGATCGTGAGGCCGTTAATCCACATTTTCGCCGGTGAGAAGGTGTGCAGCCACACCACCATCCCGGCGCACTTGTCATCGTAGTTTGCGTCGCGGCAGATATGGGTTATCTCATCCGGCGTGGTGCCCAGCGGTTTAAGCACCAGTTTGCACGGCAGTTTGGCTTCCGCATTGAGGCTGTTCACCACATGTTCTGCATGCTGCGTAACCTGACGTAGCGCTTCAGGGCCATACAGATGCTGGCTACCGATGACGAACCACACTTCATAATTATTAAAAATAGTCATTTTCATGTCCTTAATGGGTGAGGGCTGCCTGGGATTGCGGTGCGGTTTCCGCCTGTGCAGTCGAAGGGAGATAACGTTGTTCCGCGCTGACCGACCACTGCTGGTAGCGCTGATAGAGTTGTTCGAAACGCTGCGCCTGCTGAGGACGCGGATGCAGGGTGCTTTCCACCTGACTGGCCATATTTTCCTGCGCGGCAGGAATATCGCGGTACACGCCGGCGGCAACGGCGGCGAAGATAGCCGCACCCAGCGCGCAGCACTGATCGGAAGCGACGATCTGCAACGGGCGATTCAGCACATCGCAGCAGGCCTGCATGATCACCGGGTTTTTCCGCGCGATACCGCCAAGCGCCATCACGTTGTTGACCGGAATCCCCTGCTCGGTGAAGCACTCCATAATGGCGCGGGCGCCGAAAGCGGTCGCGGCAATCAGCCCGCCGAACAGCGCGGGAGCGTCGGTGGCAAGGTTAAGATCGGTGATCACCCCTTTCAGGCGCTGGTTTGCATTCGGCGTGCGGCGACCGTTAAACCAGTCCAGCACCACCGGCAGGTGATCGAGAGACGGATTTTTTGCCCAGGCTTCAGTGAGCGCGGGCAGTAGCTGCTTCTGACTGGCTTTGATCTGCTCTTTAAGTTCCGGATGGGCCTGCGCCAGCTGCTCCAGCGGCCAGCCGAGAATACGGCCAAACCAGGCATAGATATCGCCAAAAGCGGATTGACCGGCTTCCATCCCGATAAAGTCAGGCACGACGCTGCCGTCGACCTGGCCGCAAATCCCCTTCACCGTGCGTTCGCCAACGCTTTGTTTATCAGCGATCAGGATATCGCAGGTGGAGGTGCCGATAACTTTGACCAGCGCGTTTGGCTGCGCCCCGGCGCCGACCGCGCCCATATGGCAGTCGAAAGCGCCGCCGGATATAGCGACGGTTTGCGGCAGGCCCAGGCGCTCGGCCCATTCGCGGGTCAGCGTGCCGACCGGCAGGTCCGCCGTCCAGGTCTCGCTGAACATTGGGTACGTCAGGCTCTGGTTGATAATCGGGTCGAGTTCATCGAAGAAAGCGGCTGGCGGCAGACCGCCCCAGCTTTCGTGCCACAGCGATTTATGTCCGGCGCTACAGCGTCCGCGGCGAATATCCTGCGGGCGAGTTGTACCGGAAAGCAGGGCCGGCACCCAGTCGCAGAGCTCAATCCACGACGCGGCGGCCTCGGCGACGGCGCGGTCCTGGCGGGTGACGTGGAGGATCTTGGCCCAGAACCATTCGCTGGAGTAGATACCGCCGATATAGCGAGAGTAATCTTCTTTATCCGGCTGGTGGCACAGGCGGGTGATCTCCTCTGCTTCCTCCACGGAAGTGTGGTCTTTCCACAGTACAAACATGGCGTTAGGGTTGTCGGCGAACTCTTCGCGCAGCGCCAGGACATTACCGTCGGCGTCGATGGGGGCTGGAGTTGAGCCGGTGCTATCAACGCCGATGCCGACGACGGTCGCGCGTTGTTCGGCGCTAAGTGCGGCAAGAACGCTTTTTAGCGCGGCTTCCATCGACTCGATATAGTCGCGTGGATGATGGCGGAACCGGTTGTTTGGGCCATCGCAGAATAGCCCCTCCTGCCAGCGCGGATACCACTCGACGCTTGTGGCGAGCTCTTCGCCGGTCGCGCACTCTACCGCCAGGGCGCGTACTGAATCACTGCCAAAATCGAGGCCAATCGCAATTGCCATACTGTTACTCCATGCTAAAAATCATTCATGGTGCAACAGTAGATATCTGGGCTGAAAACCGTCAGGCCGTATTCGCTAATCTTATGGACTATATTGCTGTTACGCCGCAAAGTGTGACGCCGTGCAAATATTCAATGTGGACTTTCCTGCCATCTTTATAGACACTTCAGTTATGCGCGAAAAGCGCCTGAACTGTGCGCTATGCTCAGTTTTTACCGAGATAAGGCGGGTTTTAATTCGATTTCTAACCCGCGTCGCAGTACGGGCCGTCAGTCAGAAGATAAAATGCAAGGTATGGACAATTGGTGTCCTTAATGTCTCCGGGAGAGCAGCGTTTATGGCCGAAACACAAAACGATCCTTTGTTGCCGGGTTACTCTTTTAACGCCCACCTGGTGACGGGCCTGACGCCAATTGAGGCCGATGGCTATCTGGATTTCTTTATTGACCGTCCGCTGGGCATGAAGGGCTATATCCTTAACCTGACGATTCGCGGCGAAGGGGTGATCAACAATCACGGAGAGCAGTTTATCTGCCGCCCCGGCGACATGCTGCTGTTCCCGCCGGGAGAGATTCACCATTATGGCCGCCACCCCGATGCTCGCGAATGGTATCACCAGTGGGTCTATTTCCGTCCGCGCGCCTACTGGCATGAGTGGCTGAACTGGCCGACCATTTTCGCCCAGACCGGTTTTTTCCGTCCGGATGAGCAGTGGCAGGCGCGCTTTGGCGAACTGTTCGGGCAGATTGTGGAGGCCGGACAGGGCGCGGGGCGTTATTCCGAGCTGCTGGCAATAAACCTGATGGAGCAGCTGCTGCTTAGGCGTATGGAAGCCATCAATGAATCGCTGCATCCGCCGCTGGATAACCGGGTGCGCGATGCCTGCCAGTACATCAGCGATCATCTGGCGGACAGCCATTTCGATATTGCCAGCGTTGCTCAGCACGTATGCCTGTCGCCGTCGCGCCTGTCGCATCTGTTCCGCCAACAGCTGGGGATCAGTGTGCTGGGATGGCGGGAGGATCAGCGAATTAGCCAGGCCAAACTGCTGCTGAGCACCACGCGAATGCCGATCGCCAGCGTGGGCCGTAACGTCGGTTTTGAAGATCAGCTCTACTTTTCGCGCGTGTTTAAGAAATGCACCGGCGCCAGTCCGAGCGAGTTTCGCGCTGGGTGTGAATAAAAAGTAAAGAAAGTGAAATGATGGCCCAGATTGTTAACACAGCCAGTAAACTAGATATACCCTAATTAACTCGAGTTGCAGAGCAAAGCGGTTGGTCGTTGTGCATCGCGCTTGCGGCTACCCGCCAGGGCGAGTCATCCGCAGCCAACGCATCTGCAGCCCGAAGTATGACGGGTAGAAACAATTGATGGCTTGACGAAGTACTCGCGGCTCCAGAGAATCCGTGCTTCGTTTTTAATCCGGGTACATTATGCAAGCATTGCTGGAACACTTTATTACTCAATCGACGGTCTATTCCCTGATAGCCGTTCTGCTGGTTGCCTTCCTTGAATCGCTGGCGCTGGTGGGGCTTATCTTACCGGGAACGGTGATGATGGCCGGATTGGGCGCGCTGATCGGCAGCGGCGAGGTTAGCTTCTGGCAAGCGTGGCTGGCGGGAATTATCGGCTGTTTGCTCGGCGACTGGATTTCATTCTGGCTTGGCTGGCGGTTTAAAAAACCGCTGCATCGTTGGTCTTTTTTGAAGAAAAACAAAGCGCTGCTGGATAAAACCGAACATGCTCTGCATCAGCACAGCATGTTTACCATTTTGGTTGGCCGATTTGTCGGGCCTACGCGCCCGCTGGTGCCGATGGTCGCGGGAATGCTTGACCTGCCGGTCGCGAAATTTATTCCGCCCAATATCATAGGCTGCCTGCTATGGCCGCCGCTCTACTTCTTACCGGGGATCCTTGCCGGGGCGGCAATTGATATTCCGGCAGATGACAATAGCGCCAGCTTTAAGTGGCTGCTGCTGGGGGCGGCGCTGCTGGCGTGGCTGGCGGCGTGGCTGTGCTGGCGACTATGGCGCAGCGCTAAAAGTTCCGGCGATCGTCTAACCCGCTTCCTGCCGCGCTCGCGCCTCTTGTGGCTGGCACCGCTAATGGTCTGCGCCGCCGGGGTTGCGCTGGTTTTCGCCTTCCGCCATCCTCTGATGCCTATCTATCTCGACATCCTGCATAAGGTTATTTTGCGCTAATTCCCAGTAGCGCTGAGGCGCTGCTGTTGCCGCTGAGCAGCGCGGTGGTCTCGCCGTCCCAGGCAATTCGCCCCTCGGCTACCACCACCGACCGCGGCGCGATGCGCGCCGCATCTTCGACGCTATGCGAGACCATCAAGAGCGTCAGGCGCTGCTGCTGGCAGACATCGGCAACCAGCGTCAGCATCTCCTGACGCAGCGCGGGATCGAGCGCCGAGAAGGGCTCGTCCAGCAGCAGCACCGGCTGTTTGCGTACCAGACAGCGCGCCAGCGCCGCACGCTGACGCTGCCCGCCGGAAAGCTCTTCCGGCAGACGCTCTAACATCGCGTCAATTCCCATTTGTCCGGCAATGGTTTGCAATCGGGCGCTCTGTTCCGCGTTCAGCCGCAGCCCGGGATGCATGCCCAGGGCAATGTTCTGGCGGATGGTGAGATGGTTAAACAGGTTATTTTCCTGAAACAGCATCGATACCGGACGGCGCGACGGAGGCGTGTGGGTATGACGCTGGCCGTCGATCTCAATGCTACCGCTGGCGGGCGGTAAAAAACCGGCAATCAGGTTCAACAGCGTGCTTTTCCCGGCCCCGCTGGGGCCAAGAACCGCAATGCGCTCCCCGCGTTCGGCGGCAAGCGTAAAACGCATGGGCAGATGCTGATAAAGCCAGGTTACATCATTCAGTTTTAGCATCGCGCCCCGGAAGTTTTTCAATAACGCTAAAGAGTAAAAAGCACAGCAGCAGGAGCAAAAGGGCGGTCACGGCCCCGTCCTGGCTTCGATAAGAGCCAATTTGCTGATACAGGTAAAACGGCAGAGTACGAAAATCTTCGTTACCGAATAGCGCCACGACGCCGAAATCGCCAATCGATAGTACACAGGCAAAGGCCAGCGCCTGGGCAAGCGGGCGTTTTAAAGCGCGAAGCTCAACCACCCGAAGGCGCGTAAAGCCCTGCATCCCCAGCGACTGGCAGAGGGGGCCGTAGCGGGCGGCGATATCGCGCATCGGGTTTTCCAGCACCTTGAGCGCGTAGGGAATTGCCATCAGCGCATTAGTAAAAATGACGATACCGTCGGCGGACTCCGGCAGGCCCACGCTATTATTGAGCAGCAGGAAGAAACCGGTGGCCAGCACGATGCCCGGCATGGCGAGGATCAGCATGCCGCTCAGCTCAAGGGCCTGTCCGGCCAGCGGGCGGTTGCGAGCGCGCAGTTCACGGCTGCTCCACAGCAGCATCATGGTCAGAATGACGCTTAAGAGCCCGGCGGCAAGAGCGATACGCAGCGATGTCCACAGCGCCTGCCACAGCGCAGGCTGATGCAGCACGTGAAACAGATTGCTGTTCAGACCATCGACTATCACCGCCAGCAGCGGCGGTAACAGCAGTAAAAGCGCCACGCCAATCAACGTTATGTCACACAGCCGGCTCGATAGCCGGTCGTCGGGATCGCGCCAGCCGCGGATATGGCTGGCGCCGATGGCGAGAGCTTTACTCAGGCGTTGGCTAAGCAACACCAGCCCGAGACAGCAGATCATCTGGATAAGCGCCAGCATCGCCGCGCGCGCCGGGTCGTAGTCGAAATTAAGCGCCTGGTAAATTGCCAGTTCGATCGTCGTTGCCCGCGGGCCGCCGCCCAGCGACAGCACGGTCGCAAAGCTGGCGAAACAGAGCATAAAGATCAGCGCCGCAACCGGGAGAATTTGCCGCCGCAGCCACGGCCACTCAACCAGCCGGAAAAAGACGTAGCCGCGCATCCCAAGCTGGGCGGCGATTTGCCGCTGCTCGCCGGGGATATTCTCCAGCGTCTGCAGCAGCAGGCGCGTAGCCATCGGCATATTAAAGAACACGTGCGCCAGCAGGATCCCCTGTAGCCCGTAGGGTGAGAATTCCCACTGCCAGCCGAACGCGTTGCATAATTCAGCCAACCATCCCTGACGACCGTAGACGCTCAGAATACCGAACACCGCCACCAGTACCGGCAGAATTAAGGTCATCGCGCAAAGACGCAACAGCAGCGTGCGCCCGGGGAATCGGCGCCGGTAAAGGGCGCGGGCGAGGAAGATTGCCGGGATCACCGAAAAAAGCGCGGAAAGGAAGGCCTGCCAGAAAGAGAAGCGCACGACGTGCCAGAGATAGCTGTCGCTGACCAGCACGCCCCAGGCCGCTTGCGGGGCGCTAAACCACAGCGCCAGGAAAGCGGCCAGCGCTACGGCGACCAGGACGATGGCCGCCGTCAGTCCCGGAAGGAGCCAGCCGAAAGTTAGCGGCTGACGGCGCGTTGCCATGCGCTAATCCAATTCTGGCGGTCGGTCGCGACCTGCTGCGGGGTAAATTCGAGCGTCGTTTGCGGTTTCACAAGCGCATCAAAGCCCGCCGGAAGCGCAACCTGGGTAACCGGATACATCCAGTTGCCGGTCGGGATCGCGTTCTGGAAGCCTGGAGAAACCATAAATTTGAGGAATTTTTCCGCCAGCTCCGGCTGTTTGCTGGCTGCGGTACGGGCGGCAACTTCAACCTGTAGATAGTGGCCTTCAGCGAAGTTTGCCGCAGCGTAGTTATCTTTCTTCTCTTCAATGATGTGGTAAGCCGGAGAAGTGGTATAGCTCAGCACCAGATCGCTTTCGCCTTTCAGGAACAGGCCATAGGCTTCGCTCCAGCCTTTGGTGACGGTGACGGTTTTTGCCGCCAGCTTCTGCCAGGCATCCGGCGCCTTATCGCCGTACACCTTTTGCATCCATAGCAGCAGGCCCAGACCCGGCGTGCTGGTGCGCGGATCTTCATAGATCACCCGCCATTTTTCCTCGCTTTCAACCAGCTCTTTCAGGCTTTTCGGCGGATTCTTCAGCTTGTTTTTATCGTAAACGAAAGCGAAATAGCCGTAATCAAACGGGACGAAGGTATCGTTGTCCCAGCCGCCGGGCACGCTGACCGCGCTGGCCGGAACGCCGCTTTTGGCGAACAGTTTGCTTTGCGAGGCGGCTTCCAGCAGGTTGTTATCCAGGCCAAGCACCACATCCGCTTTGCTGTTTTTGCCCTCCATCCGCAGCCGGTTGAGCAGCGAGACGCCATCTTCGAGCGCCACGAACTTCAGTTCGCAGCCGCAGTCAGCTTCAAAGGCTTTTTTAACCGCGGGACCAGGGCCCCAGTCGGCGGAGAACGAGTCGTAGGTATAAACGGTGAGCAGCGGTTTGGCAAAAACGGGCGCGGCGGCCAGCGCCAGCAGCGGGAGTAATTTTTTCAACACTTTGCACCTCAGAAAAAAGGGGTGGCAAAGGATTTTGAGTGGGCCCCAAATCCCTTCGCCGGCGTTATCCGGATCAGGTTCGACGGGTATTTTCTCAGCCCATACGTTTCATCCTTCAAGCCGCATCTTCAAAACGCCATAGCGTTTTGTGATGCTTCTTGAATGATGGTACGTATGTTTATTAGCACCCCGTTGAGAACGGCAGTTAGTGTAATGATTTTGTCAGCTGACTGAAAGCATTACGGCTCTGGCGGCGCGAACCACGCGGATTTAAAGTCAAACCAGCCAAGAGTGTTCATGCGTACGCCGCGCATGCTGCGCTGTCCCTGGATCATTAGCCAGTGGTGAATCAGTGGAACAATCGTTTGATTGGTCAGCAGCTGTTGGCTCCATGTCGCTGGATTAAGCTCTCCCGCACGCCACCGGCTGGCATCCTGTTCCCAGTCGATGGGAATACAGTTGCGAACCAGCGGGACTTCATATAGCCAGGCAAACAGGGAGAAATCGATCGGCAGCGTAAAGTTAGCGCTGTTGAGCCAGACGTCGCTGACCGCTTCGCCGCGGTGCCACTCCTGATACTCCAGCTCCTGTATTTCCAGTTTGACCTGATGCTCGGCAAGCAGCTTCGCCATGATCCCGCCGAGCACGCGGTGCTCAACGTGGTCCTGATAGTAGGTCAGCGTGACCGTCTCCAGACCCGGCGGTTTTTCACAAGCGTGGCTGCGTGCATGGTGCCAGCGGGGTAGCAGGCCATAGGCCGGGAACCAGTTGTCCTGATAGTGATCGCCTGCGTGATAGAGCAGTCTGGCGGGCTGGAACAGATAGCTTAACCACTGGCGTACCGCCGCGTTCGCGCCGAGCGGGCTGCGGGCGTCGAACAGCAGATAATAACAACCCTCTTCCAGGCGGCTTTCCACCGCTTTCTCGCTTTGCGTGGTGCCCTGTAACGTTAAGCCGCCGTTAGGTTCTTCGCTGATTTCCGGCAGCACCCAGACGTTTACTTCATCGATCAGCGCCCGATAGCCGAAATAGTCGTCGAAAGCACGAATTTTGAGCTGATTCTGGTTATTGCGCACAACCGAATAGGGGCCCGTGCCAACGGGGATACTGGAGTAGTTCTCCATCGACCGCCATTCGTGCGGCAGGATCATGGCCGGGACCTGGCTTAATAGCCAGGGCAGCCAGCGGTCGGGTTGACTGAGATGGATATCGAGGGTCCACGCGGTAGGGGAGTCGATACGCTCAATATGGGAAAACAGCGGCAGCGCGTTGCTGCGCTGCAGGGAGCTGATGACATCCGCCATTTCCAGCTCCCGGCCATGATGAAAATGAATACCTGGACGCAGAAAAAAACGCCAGTGGGTTGGGGTGATCTGCTGCCAATGGTGAGCAATATCGGCTTCCAGTTCCCCATTTTCCTCATTTACCCGCGTCAACGCGCTAAAAATCTGTCGGGCGATATGCGTTTCCGAGCGGCGAAGCGCGCTGCCGGGCAGCAGATTTTTCATTGGCCGATAGTAGAGCACGCGCAGGATATGCCGCCCCTGACGAAAGCTGCGGCCTAAATGGGAAACCAGCATTTGCCTGACGGCGGCTTTATCGCCAACCAGCTGTACCAGCTGATCGATTCGGTCCTGTTCCAGCAAATCTTCCGCTCGCTGCTGTTGCAGCGCGAGACCGGTATAGAGAAAAGAGAGGCGTGAGCGTTTGCCACGTCCCGCCTCCGCCTCCCAGGTGAGCCAGCCGCGTTCTTCCATCATGTTCAATAAGGTACGCATATGGCGGCGCGAACAGCTCAGCATATGTGCCAGCTCGTTAAGCGTTGTCTCCTGAGACTTGCCGTCGCAGCACTGCCACAGGCGAATGAACTGCTGTTGTAAACGACCGGAAGGCATAAAAGGGGAACTCCTGATAAAAACTCAGCAATTTATTACTCCCTATATTAAGTCAATAATCAACGTCGATGAAGCGAGGAGGTGAATATGATGAGGTCAACCATTAAACAGTTCTATCAAGGCTACTTTTCTGCGACGCAGGATGCGTCCTGGCTGGCCCGCCTGATGGCAGGAAGACGGCAGGAAATTCTCGGAGAGCTGATGCAGTGGGGAGTTACGTCGCAGACCTCTGATCATTGACTTGCAGACATCATGTGTGACTGAGTATTGGTGTTATACTCGTCGTCTTTCAAGCTGCAGGTGCGTTGGCTGCGCCCGCTCGCCCAGGTCACATAGCTATCTATGTTCCCAGGGACCTACGTCCTGGCCGCCTGCCCGCAACTCGAAACCTATTGAGTATAGAATCACCCGCCAGCAGAATACTTCTGCTGGCTTTTTTCGTTTGCTTCGCGTGCTTAAGGATATTTCATGCTGTGGTTAATGACGATGGGGCGTCGTCTCAACGGCGTTTACGCCGCTTTTATGCTGGTCGCTTTCATGATGGGAATCGCTGGCGCGCTGCAGGCGCCAACGCTCAGCTTATTTCTCAGCCGCGAAGTAGGGGCGCAGCCGTTCTGGGTGGGCCTGTTTTATACGGTTAACGCGATTGCCGGTATCCTGGTCAGCCTGGCGCTGGCTAAACGCTCCGATAGCCGGGGCGATCGTCGTCGGCTGATTATGTTTTGCTGCCTGATGGCGGTGGGAAATGCGCTGCTGTTTGCTTTTAATCGTCACTACCTGACGCTGATTACCTGCGGAGTGATGCTGGCTTCCGTAGCGAATGCCGCGATGCCGCAGCTATTTGCCCTGGCGCGGGAATATGCCGATAGCTCGGCGCGTGAAGTAGTGATGTTCAGTTCGATAATGCGTGCGCAGCTTTCTCTGGCGTGGGTGATTGGCCCGCCGCTGGCTTTTATGCTGGCGCTGAACTACGGCTTCACCACGATGTTTTCGATTGCTGCCGGGATCTTTGTGATTAGTCTGGTGCTGATCGCTTTTAAGCTACCTTCTGTCGCCCGCGTGGAGCAGCCTTCGGAAGGAGATGACGTTCTGGTACAGGCCGGGGGATGGCACGATAAAAACGTACGGACGCTGTTTATCGCCTCCACCCTGATGTGGACCTGTAACACTATGTATATTATTGATATGCCTTTGTGGATCAGTAGCGATCTTGGTCTGCCCGATAGCCTCGCGGGGATATTAATGGGCACCGCTGCCGGGCTGGAGATTCCGGCCATGATTCTGGCTGGCTACTACGTTAAGCGCTGGGGTAAGCGTAATATGATGGTGACGGCAGTGGCGGCTGGCGTGCTGTTTTATATTGGCCTGATTCTGTTTCACGACCGTATCGCGCTGCTGGTGTTACAGCTGTTTAACGCCGTATTTATCGGGATTGTTGCCGGCATAGGTATGCTGTGGTTTCAGGATCTGATGCCCGGGCGAGCGGGAGCCGCAACCACGCTGTTTACCAATAGTATTTCCACTGGGGTGATTCTGGCTGGGGTTATTCAGGGCGCGCTGTCGCAAAGCTATGGGCATGCCAGCGTCTACTGGACAATTGCCGGGATTTCCCTGGTGACGCTGTTTATGACCAGCAGAGTTAAAGATATCTAAATGTTTTTACTGCCCCGACGTTTCGTTGGGGCAGCGTTAGTTGCGGGTTATTTCAATTCAATCCTTTTAATATCGCCGATAATAAAGATGTAGGCGATGACGCCAATCAGAGCGGTTAAACCGATATAAATCAGCGCGTAGAAAAAATTACCGGTCATGGATATGATGACCCCAATAATTAACGGGGTAATGATTGACGCCATATTGGCGCAGAAGTTGAAAATCCCCCCGGTGAGTCCGCCCATGTTTTTAGGTGCAATGTCTGAAATAAGCGTCCAGCCGAGACCAACCATACCCTGGCCAAAAAATGCAATCGACATGATAATAATCACCGCAGTGTTGCTATCCACCCAGTTAGCAATAATGATGCAGCTTGAAAGCAGTAACCCGGAAATAATCGGGAGCTTTCTGCTGATATTAACGGAACTGGTTTTCTTTAATATTTTATCAGAAGCCCAGCCGCCGAAAAAAATACCGATAGCCGCGGCCAGGAAGGGCCAGGATGCGAAGAATCCCACGTGTAGCCACGGTAAATGGCGCTCGTTGGCCAGGTAAGTAGGGAACCATGTCAGAAAGAAAACCAGCGTTGTATTACCGGCAAACTGCCCAAGACTGGCGCCAATAATTTGTCTGCAGCACAATAAACGTTTTGCATCGGGCCAGTTAAATGGGATGTTTTCATCTGCTTTAGCCGTATTTTCTACGCCGATATATTCCAGCTCTGCTTTATTTGCTGTTTTTGATTCGTGTGGTTCATGATAAAACTTCCACCACACAAAAGTAAACGCAATACCTAATCCTCCGGTGAGGAAAAATAGCGTTCTCCAGCCATGATGCTCCAGGATTAAAAAAAGAAGAGGAGAAAAAGCGGCCAGCCCGATATATTCGCCAACGGTATAAGTTGCCGTGGCTCTGGCTCGTTCATGCTGGGGAAACCATTTACTGACTACCCGGCTATTCACCGGGAAGCAGGGGGCTTCGCTGATCCCTAAGCCTAATCGAAGAAGCAGCAAAGATTTTAAGCCCACGGAAAAGCTTTGTAATAATGTAAAGGTTGACCAGAAGAAAATAGATAGAGCGTAGGTGATTTTATTACCGAAGCGATCTAAAAACATCCCTCCGGGAATTTGTGCCAGCGCATAGGTCCAGGCAAAAGCAGAAAACACGATCCCCATCATGGCAGGGTCAATATGTATTTCACTCGTTAATTTGGGAGCCACAACGCCTAAAATGGTACGATCGAGATAATTTATCATCGTACCTATCGATAGTAACATTAAAATTACAATTCGCGTTCTGGTCCGTTTTTGCGTGGCCGACGGCAAAATCGTCCTTTCCTGAGCATCAATCGTCCTCATAATGATTTCCTTTAAAGTTTAAAATATTTTTGCATGTATTTATGCATGCAGAAATACTCTATCCAGGTATTGACTCTATTGATGATTAGTAATGCTTTTTTACGTACGGTATAAACGGGTAAAAACAATATTTGATTTGACTCGAATATTTCTCCTTTCCGGCTCATCATAGATAGCTTGTATGGTATATTAGCTTCATTAGTTTTATTCTTATATTATACGAGCAAAAATAATGAACCTAAAGCAACTTTATTATTTTAAGCGACTGGCAGAAACTGAGCATTACACTGAAGCAGCCTCCAGCCTTTTTATCACCCAGCCCTCCCTGAGCCATGCTATATCTGAGCTGGAGAAAGAGCTCGGCGTGGCACTGTTTGCCAGGAAAGGTCGCAACGTTAAGATTACGCAGAACGGTAAGCGCTTCCTGCCCTATGTGGAAGATGCGCTGGCCTCATTAGAAAACGGCCGCATGACGTTGCAAAAGAATAGCGCAGAGAATAAGGAGAATATTCGCATTGCGTTTATTTATACTATGGGCGAGTATGTTGTACCGCAGTTAATTAATAAATATTCGCTTTCACCTTCTCGTCACAATGTGACATTCTCTTTTACTCAGGGAACATCGTTAACGCTTTTGCAGGAGCTGAAGGCCGGGAAAAGCGATCTGGCTATTTGTTCCTACATTGCAGATGAATCAGATATCGACTTCATTCCTATTATTCAGCAAGAACTGGTAGTAGTGACGGCGAAAGATCATCCCCTGGCCCGGCTTTATGAAAATGAAGTCGACCTGGTGGAGACTATTCACTACCCCTATATCTATTTTTCAGAAAATAGCGGACTTCGCCCTTTTATTGATAACGTATTTATGCAGCAAAAGCTGGTGCCGGATATAGCCTGCTACGTTGATGAGGATACGGCGATGGCGGGGCTGGTCAGTATTGATTATGGGATTGCGATCATGCCGCGAATTTCCGCACTCTCGTATTACAACGTGCATATTATGACGATAAAAAATGCAATTCCTCCGCGTTATATCTATCTGGCAACAATGAAAGAGCGGGTGCTTTCTCCAGCTATTCAGTCGTTTAAAGATGTCATTATTAATGACAGCCAAAAAATCAGGTAACAAGATGCCCGGAGGGTGACCTCCGGGCGTCGGTTTCATCAGGAAAGAATATCCATTAGCTCACGCAGTTGGGTAATAGCAATTTGTCCTGGCGCTGAAGCCTGTCCCACGGTACCGAAGGTCATTGCTGAACCGAACAAACGGCCGGTGACCCGGCTAACTCCGCCGGATTTACCCATCGACATGGTAATTAATGGGCGAGTGGCGTACTTCTCTTTCATGGTCAGGGTTGCCGAGAGCAGAGTCAGTACATCCTGCGGCGACTGCGGCATAACCGCGATCTTCGGCAAGTCAGCGCCAAGATCCTGCATGCGGCGCAGACGGTAGATGATATCTTCCTGAGCCGGGGTTTTATGGAAATCGTGATTGCTCATGATAACTTTGACGCCCGCAGCGTGGGCATCGTTCACCAGCGAACGGATCTGCGCTTCATCGTTGAACAGCTCGATATCAATCACATCCGCGAGACCGCTAACGGCCGCCTGGCGATTCAGCTCAAAGTAAGCTTCATCGCTGATTTCCGTTTCGCCACCCTCTTTTTTGCTGCGGAAGGTGAACAGCAGCGGGATATCTTTCAGCAGCTGACGAATTTCAGCCAGCGCCAGCAGAACCTGCTCGATCTCTCTGACCTGGGTGAAGTGATCCACGCGCCATTCGATAATATCAGCTCCGGCGGTGGCCAGCGCACGCGCGTTAGTCTGTAGCTCGGCAAGCGTTTTGCCGATCAGCGGCACGCAAATCAACGTTTCCCCTTCCTGGAAGGTGATGTTTTTTACTGTTACTGCTTTAGTCATGTTGGTATCCATTATTCTTTTTGTCATTGACCATCAGGCGGTTGCTGCAACATGAGATGTTTTAGCAGCGGCGCGAACCTGAAGCTGACGATAACCGATGTACAGGGCGATCACAAAGCCGACGATAGCGATCAGAAGATCGAACCACATTATGCTGGCGATGCTAATTTTCGACAGCTTTGCCGTGATTAGCGGGATCGTAAAGCTGGCCAGACTCCCTGCGGTATAAAAGATCCCGGTGGCTTTACCTTTGCCGTTCGGGAAGCTCATTGCCATAATCGTCGCGCCTATCTGCAGCACGCCGCCCGCGGCGGAGAAGCCAATGATAAAGGCGAAGCCGGTAACCACCATTGGCGTCGGGAACAGGCAAACGATCAGCAGGGAGATCATCGACAGAAAGGTGTAAACGATCATGGCGACGGCTGAACTAAATACCTCTTTCACAAAGGCCGCAGTGACGAATACGCATGTCAGGGAACCCGCAGTATAGACGCTTAACAGCTTAATCGCCGACTCATGAGGGAGCCCGGCAGTGAATTCGCCGTACTGCGCTAACCACTGGCTGACCAGATAAAAGGTCGCCATACCGATGTAGCCGTACAGGGTGAAGATGACCATATCCAGTTTGCCGGAGTCCGCTTGCGGAGCGGCGGCGGCAGTCGCTGATTTTTCTGCGCTTTCCTTTTTCGCCCGATGGTCCGGGAAAGGCATTTTTATCAGATAGATGGAGCTCAGGATCATCAAGACAGCGGCGATGATAAACGACCAGCCGTACCACATATTCGCCCAGATCAGCGCACCGATGATGAACGGCAGCAGGAACTGACCGGCTGAGACAAACGCTTTGATCAGCACGTTTGCGCGGCTGGCTGAGTTAGGGAAAGATTCCATCAGCGCCGGATAGGTACCGGAGTCGAGGAAGCTGTTCGCCAGGCCCGCCATAATGCCGCAGCAGTAAGCCAGGTAGATGTTTTTCGTCAGCAAAATGCCGAGGAAGAACACGATATAGCTGGCAATCCCGAGATAGATAAAAGGCTTACGGCCAAAGCGATCGGACAGGAACCCCGTCACCAGCGTGGCAAGCTTACCAATCCCGAGCGACGAAATAACGATGGAGACGCCGGCAGCGTCGGTTCCCCATTGTTCCTGTAAATTCGCCATGTTGAGGGTAATCAGCAATACCCCCATGCCGTGGATCAGATAGTTAAGATATAGCCCAGCTGCCGTTGGGACATATTGATTTTTCATCGCGCCCATCCTTAGAACAGGATACTTTTGACGTGTTCAACCGGCATTTCTTTGCCTGTCCAGATTTCAAAAGCGCGCGCTCCCTGCCAGAGCATCATTCCCAGACCGTTGATGGTGCGGCAGCCTTTTTTCTCGGCCACTTCCAGCAGATAGGTTTTACGCGGGTTATAGACCACGTCGGACACGATAAGATCCGCACGCAGGAAGCTGTCGTCAGGCAGCAGCATCTGGCCTTCAAACGGTTTCATGCCAACGCCGGTAGCGTTAGTGAGAATGACGCTGCTGTCGATCTCGGCACGCAGCTTATCGTGATCGGCAATGTCGAACAGGTGGATTTCGCAGTTGGTATTGTTGCGGATCTTGGCGACGGTCTGCTCGGCGTTAGGGAAGAACTTATCTTTCTGGTTGAAGATAGAGATCTCTTTGACGCCATCCAGAGCGGCCTGTACGCAGATTGCGGTAGCCGCGCCGCCGGCGCCCAGAACGGTCATTTTTTTACCGATGATGTCGATGCCCGCTTCTTTGAGCGCGCGCATATATCCAGTGCCGTCAGTAATGTGGCCGGTCAGTACGCCATTGTCGTTTACCACGGTATTCACCGCGCCAACCAGCTCTGCAGCCGGAGAGAGTTTGTCAAGGTACTGGCAAATCTCCGTTTTGTTCGGCATGGAGACGTTGCAGCCGCGCAGCTTTAACGCACGAAAGCCCTGTACGACATCTTTCAGCTCTTCATTACCGACTTCGAACGCCAGATAAACATAGTCCAGGCCAAGGTGGGCAAAAGCTTCGTTGTGCATGGTCGGCGACATGCTGTGACGAATCGGCGTCGCAATCAGGCCGATCAGCTCGGTGTGTCCGGTAATACGTTCTGCCATGATAAAGTCCTCAATATGTTAGAAATGGAATTTTTGTCGATTCGCGGTTGCCGAGAGCGCCCATATCTTCGAGGGTGTCCAGCACGTTGCGCCCTTCGCGCACGCCATCAATGATTCGCCGGGCCATCAGGCTGTCGCCGATGTTCATTATTTTTACGTTATTGGCTCTGGCCCATTGTTCAATCTCATTGAGACCGGCGGTGTTGGCGCGCATTCCCAGGCAGACGAAGCCGTAATCGAAAGGAATGTCGAAGGTGCCGTCGGCGTTTTTAACGGTGAAATGCGTTGGGGTGACGGCAACCAGCTGTGTGCGCATGTGCTGCTCCACGTGATGTTCATCAAGCATGGTCAACATGGCGTTTTTGGTAATGATGTCGAGGTCGCGTCCCGGCGCGTCCTGCATCTCGATAAGTACGGCGCTGGCACCGCGCGCGGAGAAGTATTCAATGACGTCCAGACCCACGGCGCCCGCGCCGACGACGGCGATGCGTTTACCCGTTGCGTCGGCAAACCGATCCAGATGATGAATCATATTGGTAATTGAGAAGACGTTGCCGCCTTCGACATCAATATTCTCGCGTAGCCCTTCAATGGGCGGCAACAGGGGAACTGAGCCGGTGGCGTTGACGATTAAATCCGGGCGCAGAGCGGAAACGGCGTCGACGGTGGCACGCTTACCCACCTGCAGCATCAGATTATCGAGCGAGGCGATACGATTTTTCATAAACAGAGGGAAATCGGCGATACGCTTTTTCTCCGGCAGCAGCGAGATCTCGCTGGCCAGTCCGCCGAGGCTGTGTTTCTCTTCCAGTAGCCAGGTATGGCAGCCGACTTCAGCCGCGGTGCAGGCCGCTTCCATTCCCGCCGTACCCGCGCCGATAACCACGACGTTGGTATCACGGATAACGCGCTGCTGTTTGTAAGCATCGCCGTGGATGATATCCGGGTTGATCGAGCAGCGCAGAGGGCGGGAGCGGGCAATACGGTGATCCGCACAGCCAATATTGCAGGAGATGCATTTACGCATCATACGTTCGTTACCGCTCTGGACTTTATGTACCCACTCAGGCTCGGCGATGAGACCACGACCAATAGCGATCAGGTCGGCATCGCCGCTGGCGATGATGTCTTCAGCGACTTTTGGCGAACGAATGTTGCCGGCGATAACCGTTGGCTTGTGGAATTTATCGCGCACTGCGCGGGAGAGGTAGCGCTTCCAGCCATCTTCCAGAGACATCTGGTCAATCTGGAAATTCAGGTTGTCGTTCTGTGCGGCGGAGACGTTGATAATATCCACTTTCTCCTGGCACAGTTCGAGGATCCGCAGCGAGTCTTCCAGGGTGTTACCGCCCTCCAGAAAATCATCGGCACTGATACGCAGGCTGACCGGGAAACGCGGGCCTACGCAGGCGCGAACCTTATCGACAATTAAGGTTAATATTCTGGCGCGATTCTCAACGCAGCCGCCAAATTCATCGGTACGTTTATTAAACAGCGGTGATAAAAACTGGCTAATTAAATAAGAGTGGCCAGCATGAATTTCCACGCAGTCGAATCCTGCGCGGCGCACGCGTTCCGCAGCATCACCAAATTTATCGACGGCATGATAAATTTCGTCGTGCGTCATCGGGCGCGGAATATTACCGTTCTTTTTCGATGGCGTGCTTGAAGAAGAAAGCGGCATTTCACCATTCAGGCGATATGCATAAGCTGAAGCCCCGGCGTGGTTTAATTGAATACCGACGCAGGCACCGTGTTTATGTAAGGTTTCGGTTAATTTGAACAGGCGTGGAATATATTGATCGTTATCGATCCGCAGCTGCGTTGTGCCGTTAGAAGCGAAAGGAAAATCGATACAAATATTCTCGATGGTGATGAGACCTGTGCCGCCCCGCGCGCGTAGCTCATAGTAGTCAATCTGTTCCTGCGTGACCTCACCGTTCAGACTCGCCAGGTTAGTCCCCATTGGCGGCATGATGATGCGGTTTTTTAGGGTCATTCCGTTAATGGTCAACGGGGAAAAAAGATGGGGGTAGTGGCTCATATGCTCTCTCCACTGGATGCCCGATGGCCGCGATACGGCGATCCTAGCCTGTCCAAAGTTAATATTTCTCTGTGGGGAAAGATAACGAGGCGTCAAATAGAAAAATAATGCTTTTTTTTGCGTGGAGCTATAGCGGGATTCTATGGGATTAACAATCGTTTTACATGTTCATGTTTTTATCTTAAATATTTCAATCGATTTTTTACTTGTACTTGTGGAATGACACAAAATAAGCGTGGGAATGATTGAATAGATGCCCAATCGGGAAAGATTTATTTTTTTAACTGCCAAAAATTCTATCTATTGAATCGACCAATATTAATAATTTGTGCGCTGGATCTCATTTTGTCGCGAGGAAAAAAAGCCCGGAACGCGGTCCGGGCTGAGATATAAACTACTTGCCGACTTAATGCATAAATGCCGGCTGTTTTTTCTCGTAGGCCGAGATTGCATCTTCGTGCTGCAGAGTCAGGCCGATGCTGTCCAGGCCGTTAAGCATGCAGTGACGGCGGAAAGCGTCAATTTTAAATCGATAGGATTTATCGCCAGCTTTAACGACTTCGGCTTCCAGATCGACTTCAAACTTAATGCCAGGCTGAGACTGGACCAGCTTAAACAGCTCATCAACCTGCTCTTCGCTCAGCGTGACCGGCAGCAGCTGATTGTTAAAGCTGTTGCCATAGAAGATATCGGCGAAGCTGGGTGCGATAACAACTTTAAAACCGTAATCGGTCAGCGCCCACGGCGCGTGCTCGCGAGAGGAGCCGCAGCCGAAGTTTTCCCGCGCCAGCAGGATAGAGGCGCCTTTATATTCCGGGAAGTTCAGCACGAATTCCGGGTTAGGCTGTTCGCCTTTGTCGTCCAGAAAGCGCCAGTCATTAAACAGATGCGCGCCGAAACCGGTACGCGTGACTTTCTGCAGAAACTGCTTTGGAATGATTGCATCGGTATCGACGTTCGCGGCGTCCAGCGGAACCACCAGGCCGGTATGTTGGGTAAATTTCTCTGCCATGATGGTTTCCTTATTTCAAGCTACGGATATCGGCGAAATGACCGGTAACGGCCGCCGCTGCTGCCATTGCCGGGCTGACCAGATGAGTGCGCCCGCCGCGGCCCTGACGGCCTTCAAAGTTACGGTTGCTGGTGGAAGCGCAGCGCTCGCCCGGATTCAGGCGGTCATTGTTCATCGCCAGGCACATAGAGCAGCCGGGTAAACGCCACTCAAAGCCGGCTTCAATAAAGATTTTATCCAGGCCTTCCGCTTCGGCCTGCGCTTTCACCGGACCTGAGCCGGGCACCACCAGCGCCTGAACGCCGGGCGCCACTTTGCGGCCTTTAGCGATCTCTGCCGCCGCGCGTAAGTCTTCGATACGTGAGTTGGTACAGGAACCGATAAAGACTTTATCAATCGCCACTTCGGTTAACGGCACGCCGGATTTGAGGCCCATATAGGCCAGCGCTTTTTCCGCGCTTGCGCGTTCTACCGGGTCAGCGAATGATGCCGGGTCCGGGATGATATCGGTAACGGAAATCACCTGACCTGGATTAGTACCCCAGGTGACCTGCGGGGCAATATCTTCTGCCTGCAGGGTGACAACGCTGTCAAAAGTCGCACCCTCGTCGGTGGTCAGCGTCTTCCACCAGGCAACTGCATCGTCAAAATCCTGGCCTTTCGGCGCGTGCAGGCGGCCCTTAACGTAATCAAATGTGGTTTGGTCTGGGGCCACCAGGCCCGCTTTTGCGCCCATTTCGATAGCCATATTGCACAGAGTCATACGTCCTTCCATGCTTAAATCACGGATGGCTTCGCCGCAGAATTCTACTACGTGACCGGTACCGCCAGCGCTGCCGGTTTTGCCGATGATAGCCAGAACAATGTCTTTGGCGGTGATGCCCGGGGCAGCTTTACCTTTGACTTCGATCTTCATGGTTTTGGCCCGACCCTGCTTCAGCGTCTGCGTTGCCAGAACGTGCTCAACCTCGGAAGTACCGATACCAAAAGCCAGCGCGCCGAATGCGCCATGGGTTGCCGTATGGGAATCGCCGCAGACGATGGTCATGCCCGGTAAGGTCACTCCCTGTTCCGGCCCCATGACGTGGACGATGCCCTGATAAGGGTGGTTCAGGTCATACAGTTCGACGCCGAACTCTTTGCAGTTTTTAATCAATTCCTGCATCTGGATACGCGCCATTTCGCCGGACGCGTTAATGTCTTTCGTCTGCGTTGAAACGTTGTGATCCATCGTGGCGAAGGTTTTACCCGGCTGGCGTACCGGGCGTTTATGAGCGCGCAGGCCGTCAAACGCCTGCGGCGAGGTCACCTCATGAACCAGATGACGATCGATATACAGCAGCGGGGTTTCGTTTTGCGCTTCATATACCACGTGAGCATCAAACAATTTTTCGTATAACGTCTTCGCCATGATTACACCCCTTCAGCGACATAGCGGGCAATGATGTCGCCCATTTCATCGGTACTCACCGCCGCCGCACCGCGCGCTAAATCGCCGGTACGAACGCCTTCTTCTAAAGCGCGGTTGATCGCATTCTCAATCGCTGTTGCCGCGTTATCGGCATCCAGGCTGTAGCGCAGCAGCAGCGCCAGGGAGAGGATCTGCGCGATCGGGTTAGCGATGTTTTTACCGGCGATATCCGGTGCGGAGCCGCCTGCAGGTTCATATAAACCAAAGCCCTGCTCGTTGAGACTGGCGGACGGCAGCATGCCCATTGAACCAGTAATCATGGCGCATTCGTCAGACAGAATGTCGCCGAAAAGGTTGGAACACAGCAGAACGTCGAACTGGGACGGATCTTTAATCAGCTGCATGGTCGCGTTGTCGATGTACATGTGCGACAGCTCAACGTCAGGATACTGTTTGCTGATTTCGCCCACGATTTCACGCCACAAAATTGAAGACTGCAGCACGTTGGCTTTATCAATCGAGGTCACTTTGTGGCGACGCTTACGGGCGGACTCGAAAGCGATATGAGCGATACGCTCGATTTCGAAGCGGTGATACACCTCGGTATCAAAGGCTTTCTCGTGCTGACCGCTGCCTTCACGCCCCTTCGGCTGGCCGAAATAAATGCCGCCGGTCAGCTCACGTACGCATAAAATGTCGAAACCGTTGGCGGCGATATCTGCACGCAGCGGACAAAACTCTTCCAGCCCCTGGTACAGCTTAGCCGGACGCAGGTTGCTGAATAATTTGAAGTGTTTACGCAGAGGAAGCAGCGCTCCGCGTTCTGGCTGTTCCGCAGGAGGCAGATGCTCCCATTTCGGTCCACCGACGGAGCCGAAGAGGATTGCGTCGGCCTGCTCACAGCCTTCAACGGTGCTCTGAGGCAGCGGAGTGCCCTGACGGTCAATGGCGATGCCGCCTACGTCATGCTGGCTGGTGGTAATACGCATATCAAAACGGTTGCGAACGGCTTCCAGTACTTTCAGCGCCTGGTTCATGACTTCCGGGCCAATACCATCACCTGGTAAAACAGCAATATGGTAATTCTTCGACATTACACGGTTTCCTTATTGTTCTCTTTATTCTGAGCTTTGCGTTGCAATTCTTTTTCGACTTCAGCGGCGCGCCAGATATTGTTCAGGACGTGAACCATAGCTTTTGCGGAAGATTCCACGATATCTGTCGCCAGACCAACGCCGTGGAAGCGGCGACCGTTATAGTTAACCACGATGTCAACCTGACCCAGCGCATCTTTACCCTGGCCTTTCGCGTTCAGGTCATATTTAACCAGCTCGATGTCATAGCCAGTGATACGGTTAATGGCCTGATAAACTGCGTCAACCGGGCCGTTGCCGTTGGCGGCTTCTGCTTTTGTTTCTTCACCGCAGGCCAGTTTTACCGAGGCGGTAGCGATATCGCTGGAACCAGACTGCACGCTGAAGTAATCCAGACGGAAATGCTCCGGCTCTTCCTGCTGTTTGTTAATAAAGGCTAAAGCTTCCAGGTCATAGTCGAATACCTGGCCTTTTTTATCCGCCAGCTTCAGGAACGCTTCATACAGATGATCCATGTTGTAGTCGGTGTCTTTATAGCCCATCTCTTCCATACGGTGTTTCACCGCTGCGCGGCCGGAGCGGGAAGTCAGGTTCAGCTGTACCTGGTTCAGCCCGATAGATTCTGGCGTCATGATTTCGTAGTTTTCGCGATTCTTCAGCACGCCGTCCTGGTGAATACCGGAAGAGTGGGCGAAGGCGCCGGTACCGACGATCGCTTTGTTGGCAGGAATCGGCATATTACAGATCTGGCTGACGGTCTGGCTGGTGCGCCAGATTTCCTGGTGATTAATGCGGGTGTGCACATTCATAATGTCTTTGCGCACTTTAATCGCCATAATGACTTCTTCCAGCGAGCAGTTGCCCGCGCGCTCGCCGATGCCGTTCATTGCGCCTTCAACCTGGCGAGCGCCGGCGTGGACCGCGGCAAGGGCGTTACCCACCGCGATACCCAAATCGTCATGGGTATGGACGGAGATAATGGCTTTGTCGATATTAGGTACGTGTTCGTAGAGGCCGGTGATAATGTTGGCGAACTCGAACGGCATGGTGTAGCCGACGGTATCCGGAATATTGATGGTTCTGGCGCCAGCATTAATCGCAGCTTCAACGACGCGAGCCAGATCGGCAATCGGCGTACGGCCAGCGTCTTCACAGGAAAACTCGACATCGTCAGTATAATTACGTGCGCGTTTCACCATATAGATGGCACGTTCAATAACTTCATCCAGGTTACTGCGCAGTTTGGTGGCGATATGCATCGGCGAGGTGGCGATAAAGGTGTGGATACGGAACGCTTCAGCGACCTTCAGTGACTCTGCCGCCACGTCGATATCTTTTTCTACGCAGCGAGCCAGTGCGCAAACGCGGCTGTTTTTGATAGTGCGCGCAATGGTTTGAACTGACTCAAAGTCGCCCGGCGATGAGACTGGAAAGCCCACTTCCATTACGTCAACGCCCATTCTTTCCAGGGCCATGGCAATCTGCAGTTTCTCTTTCACACTCAGGCTGGCTTGTAACGCTTGTTCACCGTCGCGTAAGGTTGTATCGAAAATAATGACTTGCTGGCTCATGGTTTAGATCCTTCGTCTGTGTCCTGGCGCCTTGCTAGCGAGCATAAAAAAACCCGCGCATTGGCGCGGGTTTTATAGTCTTGCTGGAAGATGACTTAACGATGAACGTCGCCCAACAGCCTACCGCGCAAAATGGATGCGTTTAGTAGTAGTAGGCTGAGAAAGCGAATGCTGCGAATCATTACGTCATGCTCCAGATGAATTCGTTATGCACTTAGAGTTACTGGATATGGGTTTTGATGTCAACCCCTGGGGGGGGAAAACGTCTTTTTATCTAAGGGGGGAATTAGCTAATTGTGCTGACGATCGCGCTTTTTTACCGATGATCCTTTTTAGGACATCGCTGCATGTTGAGGTATTTTCACCATTTGATCATTTTTCTTTTCAGTTCCGTATTTATTGATGCCGCCCCCGGTCAACATGATATCTAAATGAAAAATATAGTATTATTTTTCTAGTGAATATATTCACAATTATAAAAGTAAATTATCAATGATAATGAATTGTGAATTTTAAGTGAGGCTTAATCTAATGATGTAATGATGCTTAAATGATAGTTAACTGCTGCTGTTATTGTTTATTTTTAATATTTATGGGTACACTTAATTCTATCAAGTAAACGATATGGTTTAAGTGAATACGAGTGGTTTAAGACCAGCAGATTTTCGTCATCACTCATAACCTTGATATATTCCTAAAATTCATCTTTGCTCTTCTGTAAATGTCATATGCATGATAAATGATATTCCCAGAATTAATTACTGCACTTTGGCAAAGGGAATTTAGCGTGACAGTGGAGTTAAATATGTTAAATGAAGGTATTGAATATAAGTCGACCACTGAGGTCGAAAATACTAAACCTCAGCTACGGATGGTCGATCTCAATCTGTTAACCGTATTTGATGCGGTAATGCAGGAGCAAAATATCACCCGCGCGGCCCACTCCCTGGGAATGTCGCAGCCAGCGGTCAGCAATGCCGTATCGCGCCTGAAGGTGATGTTCAATGATGAGTTGTTTGTTCGTTATGGCCGCGGTATCCAGCCAACTGCGCGCGCTTATCAGCTATTTGGTTCTGTACGCCAGGCATTGCAATTAGTACAGAACGAACTGCCGGGCTCGGGATTTGAGCCGCTCAGCAGCGAGCGAATCTTTAATTTATGCGTTTGCAGCCCGCTGGATAACGCTTTAACTTCGGTCATTTTTAATAAAGTGAGTGAGATTGCGCCGAACATTCATTTAGTCTTTAAATCGGCGCTGAATAAAAATACTGAACATCAATTACGTTATCAGGAAATTGAGTTCGTGATCGGTTATGAAGAGTTCCGTCGTCCGGAGTTTGCCTGCGTACCGTTATTCAAAGATGAAATGGTTCTGGTCACTAGCCGAAAACACCCGCGTATTTCCGGGCCGCTGATGGAAAATGATATTTATCAGGAAGAGCACGCCGTTGTCGCACTCGACCGTTATGCATCATTTAGCCAGCCATGGTATGACAGCGCGGATAAACAATCGCGGATTGCCTATCAAGGGAACGCGATGATTAGCGTATTAAATGTCGTTTCCCAGACCAACATGGTTGCTATCGCACCGCGTTGGTTAGCCAGTGAGTTTGCCGATAAACTGGATCTGCAAATATTACCTTTGCCTCTGAAGGTAAATAGTCGTACCTGTTATCTTTCCTGGCATGAAGCTGCGGGCCGCGATAAAGGCCATCAGTGGATGGAGGAATTACTGGCGAGTATTTGCCAACGTTAAACTGCCGCAATACAAACAGGAGCTTCGGCTCCTGCTTGTGTGACAAAAATCACCAAATGCAGAATTTTATTCTGTTTGGGTTTATCGGTTACCCGTGCAGGCAGATAAAAAATGGATGATTTACTGCGGTTTCTAGTTTTCACCGAATATTGCCAATCTTATTTTCTTATCTCTGAAGTTATTCACCGCATTTCATCATCGAATCTCTTTTTTATTCTTTTAATGCCGTTCAGGCGCTGACGGTCGCTAATTGCCTGCCCGTTAGCGAGCAGTTATGGTAACAACATGCAGTCTATTCACCTCAATGCGAAGCTATTGCGCTTTGTCTTGTGCGAGCGCGCGGAAATCGGATTCCGCTGTCGTTAAAAACAATAAGCCGGGAGGCAAACCATGGAGATGTTGTCAGGAGCCGAAATGGTCGTCCAGTCGCTGGTCGATCAGGGCGTCAAGCAAGTGTTCGGTTATCCAGGGGGCGCAGTCCTCGATATCTATGATGCGTTACATACTCTTGGCGGGATCGATCACGTTCTGGTCCGTCATGAGCAGGCTGCCGTGCACATGGCGGACGGTCTTGCTCGCGCAACCGGCGAAGTCGGGGTGGTGCTGGTAACTTCGGGGCCGGGAGCCACCAACGCGATTACCGGTATTGCGACGGCTTATATGGATTCTATTCCGCTGGTGATTCTTTCCGGCCAGGTCGCAACGTCCTTAATCGGTTATGATGCGTTTCAGGAATGCGACATGGTTGGGATCTCCCGACCGGTGGTGAAACACAGCTTTCTGGTCAAGCAAACTGAAGATATTCCCGGCGTGCTGAAAAAAGCGTTTTGGCTGGCGTCCAGCGGACGTCCCGGTCCGGTAGTAGTGGATTTACCAAAAGATATTTTGAATCCGGCGAAAAAGCTGCCATACGTTTGGCCGGATACGGTGAGCATGCGCTCATATAACCCAACTACGACGGGCCATAAAGGGCAGATTAAACGTGCTCTACAAACGTTACTGACCGCTAAAAAGCCGGTGGTTTATGTCGGCGGCGGGGCGATTAACGCAAAATGTGAAGGACAGCTGTACGCGCTGGTAGAGAAACTGAAGCTGCCGGTGGTTTCTTCACTGATGGGGCTGGGGGCTTTTCCGGCTTCGCACCAGCAGGCATTAGGGATGCTGGGCATGCATGGGACTTATGAAGCTAACATGACCATGCATAATTCCGACGTAATTTTCGCCGTCGGCGTGCGTTTTGACGATCGTACCACGAACAATCTGGCCAAGTACTGCCCTGACGCGACTGTGCTGCATATCGATATCGATCCTACTTCTATATCTAAAACCGTTGCTGCTGACGTGCCTATCGTTGGCGATGCCCGTCTGGTGCTGGAACAGATGCTGGAGCTGCTCGAACACGAGGAGGCTCAGCAGCCGCTCGATGACATCCGCGACTGGTGGCAGCAGATTGAGCAGTGGCGCGCGCGGCATTGCCTGCAATACGATACGCAAAGCGGCAAGATTAAACCGCAGGCGGTGATTGAGACTATCTGGCGGTTAACTAACGGCGATGCGTACGTGACGTCCGATGTTGGTCAGCATCAGATGTTTGCCGCGCTTTATTATCCTTTTAATAAACCTCGGCGCTGGATTAACTCCGGTGGTCTGGGAACCATGGGATTCGGCCTTCCCGCAGCGCTTGGCGTGAAGATGGCGCTGCCGGAAGAAACGGTCATTTGCGTGACCGGCGATGGCAGCATCCAGATGAATATTCAGGAGCTCTCCACCGCGCTGCAATATGAGCTGCCGGTGCTGGTGCTTAACCTGAATAACCGCTATCTGGGGATGGTTAAGCAGTGGCAGGATATGCTCTATTCCGGTCGTCATTCGCAATCCTATATGGAGTCATTACCCGATTTTGCCCGCGTAGCGGAAGCCTACGGCCATGTCGGAATTCGTATCAGCGACCCGCAGGAGCTGGAAGCGAAGCTGGCCGAGGCGCTGGAACAGGTGCGTAATAATCGGCTGGTATTTGTCGACGTAACGGTCGACGGCAGTGAGCATGTATACCCCATGCAGATTCGCGGCGGCGGTATGGACGAGATGTGGCTGAGCAAAACGGAGAGGACCTGATTATGCGCCGGATATTATCTGTATTACTGGAGAACGAGTCGGGTGCATTATCCCGCGTGATCGGCCTCTTTTCGCAGCGTGGTTATAATATTGAAAGCCTGACGGTAGCGCCGACGGACGATCCGACGCTATCCAGAATGACGATTCAAACCGTTGGTGATGAAAAAGCGATTGAGCAGATAGAGAAGCAGCTGCACAAGCTGGTAGACGTCCTGCGCGTTAACGAGCTTGGGCAAGGCGCGCACGTGGAGCGTGAAATTATGCTGGTGAAAGTTCAGGCCAGCGGCTATGGACGCGAAGAGGTAAAGCGCAATACGGAGATTTTCCGCGGACAGATTATCGATGTCACGCCGTCTATCTATACCGTCCAGCTGGCGGGTACCAGCGACAAGCTGGATGCGTTTTTAGCTTCGCTGCGCGATGTTGCACGAATTGTTGAAGTCGCTCGTTCAGGCGTTGTCGGATTGTCGCGTGGCGACAAAATCATGCGCTGAGCTGCTGAAATTGACGTAAAAATAGCCCGACACCACCTGCCGGGCTATTTTTTTGCGAAATCGGTGGGAAGTGTAGACTAAAGCGGTTGCTGCGCTTACTTTTCTGCGCTTAGATGTTATAAAAACGAATCCATACCTGAAGAATGGTTATGTTCTGTACTTATTACCCAAGGGGCAATTGTGAAACTGGATGAAATCGCCCGGCTGGCCGGTGTCTCGCGAACGACCGCTAGCTATGTGATTAATGGTAAAGCGAAGCAATATCGCGTTAGCGATAAAACTGTTGAAAAGGTGATGGCGGTTGTTCGTGAGCATAACTATCACCCGAACGCGGTTGCTGCGGGCTTGCGTGCAGGACGTACGCGTTCTATTGGTCTGGTTATTCCTGACCTGGAAAACACCAGCTATACGCGTATCGCTAATTACCTGGAGCGCCAGGCGCGCCAGCGTGGCTATCAGCTCTTGATCGCCTGCTCCGAAGATCAGCCGGATAACGAAATGCGCTGTATTGAGCATCTGCTGCAGCGTCAGGTCGATGCGATTATTGTTTCAACCTCATTACCTCCTGAGCATCCGTTCTATCAACGTTGGGCCAACGACCCTTTCCCGATTGTCGCCCTTGACCGCGCGCTCGACAGAGAACATTTCACCAGCGTGGTGGGTGCCGATCAGGATGATGCCGAAATGCTCGGGGCGGAATTACGTAAATTCCCGGCTGAAACGGTGCTTTACCTGGGGGCTTTGCCGGAGCTTTCGGTCAGTTTTCTGCGTGAGCAGGGGTTCCGGACCGCGTGGAAGGACGATCCGCGAGAAGTCCATTTCCTCTATGCCAACAGCTACGAGCGTGAAGCCGCGGCGCAGCTGTTTGAAAAGTGGCTGGAAACCCATCCAATGCCGCAGGCGCTGTTCACAACCTCGTTTCCGTTGCTGCAGGGCGTGATGGACGTGACGCTGCGCCGGGAGGGCAAACTGCCTTCTGAGCTGGCTATTGCGACTTTTGGCGATAACGAACTGCTGGATTTCCTTCAGTGCCCGGTATTAGCCGTTGCTCAGCGCCACCGCGATGTGGCGGAACGCGTGCTGGAGATCGTACTCGCGAGTCTGGATGAACCGCGTAAGCCTAAACCTGGTTTAAGCCGTATTCGTCGCAATCTTTATCGCCGCGGCAGTCTGAACCGCCGCTGAGCAGATTTTCAGAACTATTCGCAGGAAATTCGCCAGACCGAATCCTGGTCTGGCGATAATCTGTATAAATGACGTAAAAATTTCAGGGCTAAAGATCTTTCAGACAAATCCTTAATCTTTCTGACATCTTTTTTAATTCTATTCTTTCCGACCTTAAATTTGCGTTTTTATTAGTCTATAAAAGAATTGACGATTTTATTTGTATTATTTTGTTACATTCATCAGGTGATTTGCTGAATTAACAATCATTTCCTCATAACTATACCTGCCGTCGGCGCTGTACCCCGCAGTAAGAGTGCCTCTCCAATGCAAACTGATGCTGTTAACGGTCATCAGAATGGCCTAAAATGCCGCTCGCGTCGCAAACTGACACTTTATATTTTCCCTTAGAAGATATTTTGCTGCTTTTAACTGTTACAAGTTTGTTGGTTGTTTTCTTACCGATATTCATAACGTTAATTTGCCTCGTTTGTTGGTTGATTTTTCCTCAGGGCGAATATCGGCTGTAAATAATGGGTTTTTGAGCTCTGTTGGCATCCGTGCTGGCTTGACAAGCTTTTCCTCCGCTCCGTAAACTCCTTCTTGTGGGAATTTGTGGGGTAAAGTGGCGAAAAGGGGTGAGGCTGGCATGTTCCGTGGGGCAACGTTAGTCAATCTCGACAGTAAAGGCCGTTTGGCCGTGCCGACGCGCTACCGCGACGGGCTGATCGAAGACGCTTCCGGTCAATTGGTGTGCACCATTGACATCCATCACCCGTGCCTGCTGCTTTATCCCTTGCCTGAATGGGAAATCATCGAGCAAAAATTGTCGCGTTTATCGAGCATGAATCCCAGCGAGCGGCGCGTACAGCGTTTGCTTTTGGGGCATGCCAGCGAATGTCAGATGGATAGCGCCGGGCGGCTATTAATAGCCCCGGTGCTGCGGCAACATGCCGGGCTGACAAAAGAAGTGATGCTGGTCGGGCAGTTCAATAAGTTTGAGCTGTGGGACGAAACGACCTGGTATCAACGGGTCAAGGAAGATATCGACGCTGAGCAGTCCGCTTCCGGGGAACTGTCGGAGCGCCTGCAGGATTTGTCTTTGTAAAATGATGGAAAATTTTAAACACACAACGGTTCTTCTGGATGAAGCCGTTAACGGCCTGAACATTCGTCCGAATGGTATCTACATTGATGGTACCTTTGGCCGCGGCGGTCACTCGCGTCTGATTCTCTCCCGGCTGGGAGCGGAGGGACGCCTGTTGGCTATCGATCGCGACCCCCAGGCTATCGAAGTTGCGAAAACTATCGATGATCCCCGCTTTTCCATCGTTCATGGTCCCTTTTCTCAGCTGGCTGACTATGTTGGCGAGCGTAATCTTACCGGCAAGATCGACGGTATTTTGCTCGACCTTGGCGTTTCTTCACCGCAGCTGGACGACGCTGAACGCGGTTTTTCGTTTATGCGCGATGGCCCGCTGGATATGCGCATGGATCCTACCCGCGGCCAATCCGCCGCAGAGTGGCTACAAACCGCCGACGAGGCTGATATCGCATGGGTAATTAAGACCTTTGGCGAAGAGCGCTTTGGTAAACGCATTGCCCGCGCCATCGTCGAACGTAACCGCATCGAACCGATGACGCGAACCAAAGAGCTGGCGGAGGTTGTCGCGGCGGCGACCCCGGTGAAGGACAAATTCAAACATCCCGCGACCCGTACCTTCCAGGCGGTGCGCATCTGGGTGAACAGTGAACTGGAGGAGATAGAGCAGGCGCTAAAAAGCTCGCTCAGCGTGCTGGCCCCGGGCGGGCGGCTCTCAATCATTAGTTTCCACTCGCTGGAAGACCGTATTGTGAAGCGCTTTATGCGTGAACAAAGCCGCGGTCCGCAGGTTCCGGCAGGGCTACCGATGACTGAAGAGCAGCTTAAAAAACTGGGCGGCCGTGAGTTAAGAGCACTAGGCAAGTTGATGCCGGGCGAAAAAGAGGTAGCTGAAAATCCTCGGGCCCGTAGTTCAGTTCTGCGTATTGCAGAGAGGACGAACGCATGATCGGCAGAGTGACAGAAGCCCTGAGCAAAGTTAAAGGGTCGATTGGAAGCAACGAGCGCCATGCTTTGCCTGGCGTGATCGGAGACGACCTCCTGCGGTTTGGGAAGCTGCCACTCTGCCTGTTCATTTGCATCATTATCACGGCGATTACGGTGGTGACAACGGCGCACCATACTCGTCTGTTAACCGCGCAGCGTGAACAGCTGGTTCTGGAACGCGACGCGCTGGATATCGAATGGCGCAACCTGATCCTTGAAGAGAATGCTCTCGGCGATCACAGTCGGGTTGAGCGGATCGCGACCGAGAAGCTGCAGATGCAGCACGTCGATCCATCACAAGAAAATATCGTTGTACAGAAATAAGGATTATTGCGACGCATGAAAGCAGCGCCGAAAACGCCAAAAGCAAAACGTCAGGAAGAACAGGCCAACTTTATCAGTTGGCGTTTTGCGTTGCTGTGCGGCTGTATTTTGCTGGCGCTGGGCTTCCTGCTGGGCCGCGTGGCCTGGCTACAGGTGATTAGTCCGGACATGCTGGTTCGCCAGGGCGATATGCGCTCTCTGCGCGTGCAGGAAGTCTCTACCGCGCGCGGAATGATAACCGATCGTTCCGGCCGTCCGCTGGCGGTAAGCGTGCCGGTAAAAGCCATCTGGGCTGACCCAAAAGAGCTGCATGAAGCGGGTGGCGTGACCCTGGATAACCGCTGGAAGGCGCTGGCCGATGCGCTGAATATGCCGCTGGATCAGCTGGCATCGCGCATTAATACCAACCCACGGATGCGTTTTATCTATCTGGCTCGCCAGGTTAACCCGGATATGGCCGATTACATCCGCAAACTAAAGCTGCCGGGGATTCATCTGCGGGAAGAGTCTCGCCGTTACTATCCGTCGGGCGAAGTAACCGCTCACCTCATTGGCTTCACCAACGTGGATAGCCAGGGGATTGAGGGCGTTGAGAAGAGTTTCGATAAGTGGCTCACCGGCCAGCCCGGCGAGCGAATCGTCCGTAAAGACCGCTATGGTCGGGTGATTGAAGATATCTCGTCTACCGATAGCCAGGCGGCGCATAACCTGGCGCTGAGCATTGACGAACGCCTGCAGGCGCTGGTTTATCGCGAGCTGAATAATGCCGTGGCCTTTAACAAAGCGGAGTCAGGGACTGCGGTTCTGGTTGATGTGAGTACCGGCGAAGTGCTGGCGATGGCTAACAGCCCGTCCTATAACCCAAACAATTTTGCAGGTACTTCCAAAGATACCATGCGTAACCGCGCCATTACCGACGTGTTTGAGCCGGGGTCAACGGTGAAACCGATGGTGGTGATGACGGCGCTTCAGCGCGGCATTGTTAACGAAAATACCGTGCTGAATACCATCCCTTATCGAATTAACGGCCACGAAATCAAAGACGTGGCGCGCTATAGCGAATTGACCCTGACCGGGGTACTACAGAAGTCGAGTAACGTCGGTGTTTCTAAGCTGGCGTTAGCGATGCCGTCCTCAGCGTTAGTAGATACTTACTCACGTTTTGGACTCGGAAAAGCGACCAATTTGGGGTTGGTCGGAGAACGCAGTGGCTTATATCCTCAAAAACAACGGTGGTCTGACATAGAGAGGGCCACCTTTTCTTTCGGCTATGGGCTAATGGTAACGCCGTTACAGTTAGCGCGAGTCTACGCAACGATCGGCAGCTACGGCATTTATCGCCCGCTGTCGATTACCAAAGTTGATCCACCGGTTCCGGGCGAGCGCGTCTTCCCGGAATCGCTCGTTCGTACCGTTGTTCACATGATGGAAAGCGTGGCGCTGCCGGGCGGCGGCGGCGTGAAGGCGGCGATTAAAGGCTATCGTATCGCCATTAAAACCGGTACGGCGAAGAAAGTAGGGCCAGACGGCCGCTACATCAACAAATATATTGCTTACACCGCAGGCGTTGCGCCCGCCAGCCATCCACGCTTCGCGCTGGTGGTGGTGATCAACGACCCGCAGGCAGGTAAATACTACGGCGGTGCCGTTTCCGCTCCGGTCTTCGGTGCCATCATGGGCGGCGTGCTGCGTACCATGAACATTGAACCGGATGCGCTGGCAACGGCTGAAAAAAGTGAATTAGTGATTAATCAAGGCGAGGGAACAGGTGGCAGATCGTAATTTGCGCGACCTTCTCGCTCCGTGGGTGCCAAATGCGCCGGAGCGAATTCTGCGAGAAATGACGCTGGACAGCCGGGTGGCTGCTTCTGGTGATCTTTTTATCGCGGTTTTAGGTCATCAGGCGGACGGGCGTCGTTATATCCCGCAGGCGATAGCGCAAGGTGTTGCTGCCATTATTGCTGAGGCCAAAGATGAGGCTCATGACGGTGAAATCCGTGAAATGCACGGCGTGCCGGTTATCTATCTGAGCCAACTCAACGAGCGCTTATCCGCGCTGGCCGGGCGTTTTTACCACCAGCCTTCGGAACAACTGCGTCTGGTTGGCGTAACCGGAACTAACGGCAAGACCACCACGACTCAGCTGCTGGCGCAATGGGCGCAACTGCTCGGTGAAACCAGTGCGGTTATGGGAACCGTGGGTAATGGTCTGCTGGATAAAGTTATCCCCACGGAAAACACCACCGGTTCAGCCGTTGATGTTCAACACGTACTCTCTGGCCTGGCAGGGCAGGAGGCGACCTTCGCCGCAATGGAAGTTTCTTCTCACGGCCTGGTGCAGCATCGCGTAGCCGCCCTACAGTTTGCCGCGTCGGTCTTCACTAACCTGAGCCGCGATCACCTTGATTATCATGGTGATATGGAGCATTACGAAGCGGCGAAATGGTTACTCTATTCAACCCATCATTGCGGTCAGGCCATCGTCAACGCTGATGATGAAGTCGGACGCCGCTGGCTGACGAAGCTGCCGGATGCGGTGGCCGTATCGATGGAAGACCACATTAACCCGAACTGCCGGGGGCGCTGGCTGAAAGCCACCGCCGTGAACTATCACGACAGCGGCGCAACCGTTCAGTTTGCCTCCAGCTGGGGAAACGGCGAAATCGAAAGCCGCCTGATGGGGGCGTTCAACGTCAGCAATCTGCTGCTGGCGTTAGCCACTCTGCTGGCGCTGGGGTACCCGCTGGCCGAACTGCTGAAAACAGCCTCTCGCCTGCAGCCGGTTTGCGGACGTATGGAAGTGTTCAGTGCGCCGGGTAAACCAACCGTTGTGGTTGATTATGCCCACACGCCTGACGCGCTGGAAAAAGCGCTGCAGGCGGCTCGTCTGCACTGCAGCGGTAAACTGTGGTGCGTGTTTGGCTGCGGCGGTGACCGCGACAAAGGTAAGCGTCCGCTGATGGGGGCCATCGCCGAAGAGTTTGCTGATATCGTGGTTGTCACCGATGACAACCCACGCACTGAAGAGCCGCGGGCGATTATTAACGACATCCTGGCCGGTATGCTTGACGCGGGTCATGCCAGAGCGGTGGAAGGTCGTGCGGAAGCGGTGACTAACGCGGTGATGCAGGCGCAAGAAAACGATGTGGTGCTGGTGGCGGGTAAAGGCCACGAGGACTATCAAATCGTCGGCAATCGCCGACTTGATTACTCTGACCGCCTCACCGTGGCGCGTCTGCTGGGGGCAGTAGCATGATTCGCTTGACTCTCAGCCAGCTTGCCGCCATTACGCGCGGCCAGCTGCACGGCAGCGATGTGGCGATTGACGCTGTCACGTCTGATACCCGTAAGGTCACGACAGGCTGTCTGTTTGTGGCGCTAAAAGGTGAGCGCTTTGATGCTCATGACTTTGCAGAACAGGCGAAAGCCGCCGGTGCCGGCGCGCTGTTGGTCAGCCGTCAGCTGGCGTGCGATTTGCCGCAGGTGGTGGTGAAAGATACGCGCCTGGCCTTCGGTGAACTGGCCGCCTGGGTGCGCCAGCAGGTTCCGGCGCGAGTCGTCGCGCTGACCGGCTCTTCCGGAAAAACCTCGGTCAAAGAGATGACCGCGGCGATTTTAAGCCAGTGCGGAAATACGCTGTATACCGCAGGGAACCTGAACAACGATATCGGCGTGCCGATGACGCTGCTGCGTCTGACGAAAGAGCATGAATATGCGGTTATCGAATTAGGCGCCAACCATCAGGGCGAAATCGCCTGGACCGTCAGCCTGACGCGCCCCGAAGCGGCGTTGGTTAATAACCTGGCCGCCGCCCACCTGGAAGGCTTTGGCTCTCTGGAAGGCGTGGCGAAAGCCAAGGGTGAAATCTATACCGGTCTGCCAGCAAACGGCATTGCCATTATGAACGCCGACAATAATGACTGGCTGAACTGGCAAAAGGTGATTGGCGAGCGTAAAACGTGGCGCTTTTCGCCGAATGCCGCTAATAGCGATTTTACGGCGACTAACGTGCATGTGACATCGCACGGTACGGAATTTACCCTGCAAACCCCGGCGGGCAGCGTTGATGTCCTGCTACCGCTCCCGGGGCGCCATAACATCGCTAACGCGCTGGCCGCAGCGGCGCTGTCAATGGCGGTTGGCGCGACCCTTGAGGCAATTAAAGCCGGATTAAGAGATTTGAAGGCGGTGCCGGGAAGGCAGTTCCCGATTGCGCTAAATGAAACCCAGCTTCTGCTGGATGACTCCTATAACGCCAACGTTGGCTCAATGACCGCAGCGGTACAGGTGCTTTCTGAGATGCCGGGCTACCGGGTGCTGGTTGTCGGTGATATGGCCGAACTGGGCGCAGAAAGCCAGGCTTGCCATCGTCAGGTAGGCGAAGCGGCAAAAGCCGCCGGAATCGATCGCGTACTGAGCGTGGGCTCGCTGAGCTCAGATATCAGCGGCGCCAGCGGCGTCGGTGAACACTTTAACGATAAAGCGCTGCTGGTAACACGGCTGCAAGAGCTGATGTCAGAACACAAAATTATGACCATTTTAGTGAAGGGTTCACGTAGTGCCGCCATGGAAGTGGTAGTACGCGCATTACAGGAGAACGGAACATGTTAGTATGGCTGGCCGAGCATTTGGTCAAATATTATTCAGGCTTTAACGTCTTTTCCTATCTGACGTTTCGCGCCATTGTCAGCCTGCTGACCGCGTTGTTCATCTCACTGTGGATGGGCCCGCGTATGATCGCCCGTCTGCAAAAACTCTCTTTTGGCCAGGTTGTGCGCAACGACGGCCCGGAATCTCACTTTAGCAAGCGCGGTACGCCAACCATGGGCGGGATCATGATCCTGACCGCCATTGTTGTCTCCGTGCTGCTGTGGGCCTACCCATCCAACCCTTACGTCTGGTGCGTACTGACGGTTCTCGTCGGCTACGGCATCATCGGCTTTGTTGATGACTACCGCAAAGTGGTACGTAAAGACACTAAAGGCCTGATTGCCCGCTGGAAGTACTTCTGGATGTCGGTGATTGCGCTGGGTGTTGCCTTTGCGCTGTATATGGCGGGTAAAGATACTCCAGCAACTCAGCTGGTGGTGCCGTTCTTCAAAGACGTGATGCCACAGCTGGGCCTGTTCTATATCCTGCTGGCCTATTTTGTCATCGTTGGTACCGGTAATGCGGTCAACCTCACCGACGGCCTTGACGGGCTGGCGATTATGCCGACCGTATTCGTTGCCGCCGGGTTTGCGCTGGTTGCGTGGGCGACCGGCAACATGAACTTCGCCAACTATCTGCATATTCCTTATTTACGTCATGCCGGTGAGCTGGTGATCGTCTGTACGGCGATTGTTGGCGCGGGTTTAGGCTTCCTGTGGTTTAACACCTATCCGGCGCAGGTCTTTATGGGGGATGTGGGCTCGCTGGCCCTCGGCGGCGCGCTGGGCATTATTGCCGTGCTGCTGCGCCAGGAGTTCCTGCTGGTGATTATGGGCGGCGTATTCGTGGTCGAAACGCTGTCGGTGATTCTGCAGGTTGGCTCATTTAAGCTGCGCGGTCAGCGCATCTTCCGCATGGCGCCGATTCACCATCACTATGAACTGAAAGGCTGGCCGGAACCGCGCGTTATCGTGCGCTTCTGGATTATTTCGCTGATGCTGGTGCTGATTGGCCTGGCGACGCTGAAGGTACGTTAATCATGGCAGATTATCAGGGTAAAAAAGTCGTCATTATTGGGCTGGGCATGACCGGCCTGTCATGCGTGGACTTTTTCATGGCTCGCGGCGTAACGCCGCGGGTGATGGATACCCGCGTTGCGCCTGCCGGACTGGATAAGCTGCCGGAAGCCGTTGAGCGTTATGTCGGTGGTCTTAATGACGACTGGCTGTTAACGGCGGATCTGATTATCGCCAGCCCGGGCATCGCGCTGGCGCATCCTTCCCTGAGCGCTGCAGCAGATGCTGGCGTAGAAATTGTTGGCGATATTGAACTGTTCTGCCGCGAGGCGCAGGCGCCGATTATTGCCATCACCGGTTCAAACGGTAAGAGCACCGTCACTTCGCTGGTGGGTGAAATGGCGAAAACGGCGGGTCTGAACGTTGGCGTTGGGGGCAATATTGGCCTGCCGGCGCTAATGCTGCTGGATCCTGAACGTGAACTCTATGTTCTGGAGCTTTCCAGTTTCCAGCTGGAAACGACTTCCAGCCTGCAGGCGGTAGCGGCGACGATCCTTAACGTCACCGAAGATCATATGGACCGGTATCCGCTGGGGCTGCAGCAGTATCGTGCCGCCAAACTGCGGATTTACGAGAATGCGCAGGCCTGCATTGTTAATGCTGACGATGCGCTGACCATGCCGGTACGCGGCGCTGACGATCGCTGTATTAGCTTCGGCGTGGACGTTGGCGACTATCACCTGAACCGCCAGCAGGGGGAAACCTGGCTGCGCGTCAAAGGCGAGAAGGTGCTCAACGTCAAAGAGATGAAGATTAGCGGCCAGCACAACTACAGTAACGCCCTGGCGGCGCTGGCGCTGGCGGATGCCGCAGGCCTGCCGCGCGCCAGCAGCCTGAAAGCGCTGACCACATTTACCGGCCTGGCGCATCGTTTCCAGCAGGTGCTGGAGCACAACGGCGTGCGCTGGATCAACGATTCTAAAGCTACCAACGTCGGCAGCACTGAAGCCGCGCTCAATGGACTTCACCTGGATGGAACGCTGTATCTCCTGTTGGGCGGCGATGGGAAATCGGCTGATTTTACCCCGCTCAGTCGCTACCTGACCGGCGATAACATTCGTCTGTACTGCTTTGGCCGCGATGGCGCCCAGCTGGCGGCGCTTCGTCCGGATAGCGCAGTGCAAACGGAAACCATGGAACAGGCGATGCGCCAGATAGCGCCACAGCTAAAAGCGGGCGATATGGTGCTGCTGTCTCCGGCGTGCGCCAGCCTCGATCAGTTTAAAAACTTTGAACAACGCGGCGATATCTTTGCTCGCCTGGCGAAGGAGTTAGGCTAATGCGTTTATCACTCCCGCGCCTGAAAATGCCACGGCTGAGACTGCCGCGTCTGCCGGGAATGTTTATCTTCGCATGGCTGTTTGCCGCGCTGAAAGGCTGGGTGATGGGCTCGCGGCAAAAAGATACCGATAGCCTGGTGATGTATGACCGGATGCTGCTGTGGCTGACCTTTGGCCTGGCCGCTATCGGCTTCATTATGGTGACATCGGCATCAATGCCGGTAGGACAGCGCCTGGCTAACGATCCGTTTCTGTTTGCCAAACGCGATGGCCTGTACATTCTGCTGGCGTTAGGGCTGGCAATGGTGACGCTGCGCCTGCCGATGGAGTTCTGGCAGCGCCATAGTACCGCAATGCTGATCGCTTCTATCGTCATGCTGTTGATTGTTCTGGTGGTCGGCAGCTCGGTCAACGGGGCGTCGCGCTGGATTGCGCTGGGGCCGCTGCGTATTCAGCCTGCGGAGTTCACCAAGCTGTCGCTGTTCTGCTATATCGCCAATTACCTGGTACGTAAAGGCGATGAAGTACGTAATAACCTGCGTGGCTTCTTAAAGCCGATGGGCGTGATTTTCGTGCTGGCGATTTTGCTGCTGGCGCAGCCTGACCTCGGAACGGTCGTGGTGCTGTTTGTTACGACTCTGGCCATGCTGTTTCTCGCGGGAGCCAAGCTGTGGCAGTTCATCGCGATAATTGGGATGGGGCTTTCGGCTGTCGTGCTGCTGATTCTTGCCGAACCGTATCGTATCCGCCGCGTAACCTCTTTCTGGAACCCATGGGAAGATCCTTTCGGTAGCGGCTACCAGCTGACTCAGTCGCTTATGGCCTTTGGCCGCGGAGAAATGTGGGGACAGGGTCTGGGTAATTCAGTCCAGAAGCTTGAATATTTGCCCGAGGCGCACACCGATTTCATCTTCGCCATTATCGGTGAAGAGCTCGGTTATATCGGTGTGGTACTCGCACTTTTAATGGTATTCTTCGTCGCTTTTCGCGCCATGTCCATCGGGCGTAAAGCGCTGGAGATTGACCATCGTTTTTCCGGATTTTTGGCCTGCGCTATTGGTATCTGGTTCAGCTTTCAGGCTCTGGTTAACGTCGGTGCGGCGGCGGGTATGCTGCCAACTAAAGGTCTGACGCTGCCGCTGATCAGCTACGGCGGCTCGAGCCTGCTGATTATGTCGACGGCTATCATGTTGCTGTTACGAATTGATTATGAAACGCGTCTGGAAAAAGCCCAGGCGTTTACACGGGGTGTTCGATGAGCGGTCAGGAAAAGCGGTTAATGGTGATGGCGGGCGGTACCGGCGGACACGTGTTCCCGGGGCTGGCGGTTGCGCACCATTTAATGGACCAGGGCTGGCAGGTTCGCTGGCTGGGCACCGCGGATCGAATGGAAGCGGATTTAGTGCCTAAGAACGGCATTGATATTGATTTTATTCAAATTTCCGGCCTGCGTGGTAAAGGCCTCAAAGCACAACTGCTGGCACCGGTGCGGATTTTCAACGCCTGGCGCCAGGCGCGGGCGATTATGCAACGTTTTCAGCCGGACGTGGTGCTGGGCATGGGCGGATATGTTTCCGGGCCTGGCGGTCTGGCCGCGTGGTCGCTTGGCATCCCGGTCGTCCTGCATGAACAGAACGGTATTGCTGGTCTGACGAATAAATGGCTGGCGAAAATTGCCAAAAAGGTAATGCAGGCGTTTCCTGGGGCTTTCCCGCATGCTGATGTTGTGGGCAACCCGGTACGGAATGACGTTCTGGCGCTGCCGCTGCCGCAGCAGCGCTTAGCCGGACGTAAGGGACCAATTCGCATTTTGGTTGTCGGCGGTTCGCAGGGCGCGCGCGTGCTCAATCAGACTATGCCGCAGGTGGCGGCAAAGCTGGGCTCGGCTGTCACTATCTGGCATCAGAGCGGGAAAGGTGGGCAGGAAAGCGTCCAGCAGGCCTATACCGATGCCGGGCAGCCGCAGCATAGAGTCACTGAGTTTATTGACGACATGGCGGCGGCTTATGCCTGGGCCGATGTTGTCGTGTGTCGTTCCGGGGCGCTGACGGTGAGCGAAATCGCCGCCGCTGGTTTACCGGCGCTGTTTGTGCCTTTTCAGCACAAAGATCGTCAGCAGTACTGGAATGCCCTGCCGTTAGAGAAGGCGGGAGCAGCGAAGATCCTCGAACAGCCGCAGTTTACCGTGGATGCCGTCGCGCAAACCCTGGCGGGTTGGGATCGCGAAACGCTGCTGGATATGGCGGAGCGAGCGCGCAGAGCCTCGATTCCGGATGCTACCGAACGAGTAGCAGAAGAAGTGAGCGCCGCAGCACTGGCGCGTTAATCGCGGTGATTATCACCGTCCGAATAAAGAAGTTGATGGCGTAAAGAATGAATACACAAGATCTGGCAAAACTGCGTTCCATAGTGCCCGAGATGCGTCGCGTCCGGCACATTCACTTTGTTGGCATTGGCGGTGCCGGCATGGGCGGTATTGCCGAAGTTCTGGCCAACGAAGGTTATCAGATTAGCGGCTCCGACCTGGCGCCGAATCCGGTGACCCAGCAGTTGACCCAGCTTGGCGCCACTATTTATTTCAACCATCGCCCTGAGAACGTGCGTGATGCGAGCGTTGTGGTGGTGTCCAGCGCAATTTCCGCGGAGAACCCGGAAATTGTTGCCGCTCATGAAGCGCGTATCCCGGTTATTCGACGCGCCGAGATGCTGGCGGAACTGATGCGTTTTCGCCACGGCATCGCCATCGCCGGTACGCACGGTAAAACGACGACCACGGCGATGGTATCGAGCATTTATGCTGAGGCTGGACTTGATCCTACCTTCGTTAACGGCGGTCTGGTGAAAGCTGCGGGCGTGCACGCCCGCCTCGGTCACAGCCGTTACCTGATTGCCGAAGCGGATGAAAGCGACGCTTCTTTCCTGCATCTGCAGCCGATGGTCGCTATCGTAACTAATATCGAAGCCGATCATATGGATACCTATCATGGCGACTTCGAAAACCTGAAGCAGACGTTTATTAATTTCCTGCACAACCTGCCCTTCTACGGGCGAGCGGTAATGTGCGTAGACGATCCGGTTATTCGCGAGCTGCTGCCGCGCGTTGGCCGCCAGATAACGACCTACGGGTTTAGCGACGACGCCGACGTTCGCGTTGAAGATTATCGCCAGGTCGGCGCTCAGGGCCATTTCCGCCTGGTTCGTCAGGATAAAGATGTCATTCAGGTGACGCTAAACGCGCCCGGCCGCCACAACGCGCTGAACGCGGCGGCGGCGGTGGCCGTTGCGACGGAAGAAGGCATTGCCGATGAAGCTATCCTGCGTGCGCTGGAAAGCTTCCAGGGCACCGGGCGTCGTTTTGATTTCCTTGGTGAATACCCGTTGGCTGAAGTGAACGGTAAAGAGGGGACCGCGATGCTGATTGATGACTACGGTCATCATCCGACGGAAGTGGATGCCACTATCAAAGCCGCGCGGGCGGGCTGGCCGGATAAAAATCTGGTTATGCTGTTTCAGCCACACCGTTTTACGCGTACGCGCGATCTGTACGATGATTTCGCCAACGTTCTGACCCAGGTTGACGCACTGCTGATGCTGGATGTTTACTCCGCTGGTGAAGCTGCCATACCGGGCGCCGATAGCCGCTCGCTGTGTCGGACGATTCGCGGGCGCGGCAAAGTTGACCCGATCCTGGTTTCTGATCCCGCGCAGGCGGCGGACATGCTGGCGTCGGTATTGACCGGCAACGATCTGATTCTGGTTCAGGGGGCTGGAAATATCGGTAAAATTGCCCGTCACCTGGCTGAAATCAAATTGCAACCGCAAAATACGCAGGAGGAGCGCCATGGCTGATAAAATCGCGGTCCTCTTAGGCGGAACTTCCGCTGAACGTGAAGTCTCTCTCAATTCAGGTTCGGCGGTGCTTGCCGGTCTGCGTGAAGCCGGCATAGATGCACAGCCTGTCGACCCGCGCGATACCGATATTACCCAATTGAAAAATATGGGTTTTCAGAAAGCGTTTATTGCGTTGCACGGACGCGGCGGCGAAGATGGTACCCTGCAAGGGCTGCTGGAGCTGATCCAACTACCTTATACCGGCAGCGGCGTAATGGCCTCGGCTATTTCAATGGATAAGCTGCGGAGCAAATTGCTGTGGCAGGGCGCGGGGTTACCCGTTGCGCCGTGGGTGGCGTTAACCCGCAAACAGTTTAACGCCGGGCTTACGACTGAAGTCCAACAGCAGATTTCGCTTCTCGGTCTGCCGCTGGTGGTTAAACCCAGCCGCGAAGGCTCAAGCGTCGGCATGTCGATCGTCAGCGAAAGTTGTGCATTACAAAATGCGCTGGCGCTGGCTTTTCAGCATGATGACGAAGTTTTGCTGGAAAAATGGCTCAGTGGGCCGGAATTTACCGTTGCTATCGTTGGAGAAGAAATTTTACCGTCAATACGTATCCAGGCGGCTGGAACCTTCTATGATTATGAAGCAAAGTATCTCTCTGATGAAACGCAATATTTCTGCCCAGGTTTTGAAGATCCCGCGCGCGAGTCAGAAATCCAGGCTTTGGTACAAAAAGCCTGGGAGAGTCTTGGCTGTGATGGGTGGGGACGAATTGATGTCATGCTGGACAGCGATGGCCAGTTTTATTTGCTGGAAGCAAACACATCTCCTGGCATGACCAGCCATAGCCTGGTGCCCATGGCGGCGCGTCAGGCCGGGATGAGCTTCTCACAGCTTGTTGTACGAATTCTGGACCTGGCGGGGTGATATGTCGCAGGCTGCGCTGAATACGCGGAACCACGAAGAGGAAGAAGAATCTTCTTCGCGTCGAAGTAATGGCTCTCGTCTGGCAGGAATTTTCTTCCTGCTGGCGGTGCTCTGTACCGTGCTGGTCAGCGGATGGATGGTTCTGGGCTGGATGGAAGATGCACAGCGTTTACCGCTGTCAAAGATGGTCGTCACCGGTGAGCGGCACTACACGCGCAACGATGATATCCGTCAGGCGATACTGGCATTAGGATCACCAGGCACCTTCATGACTCAGGACGTTAATATTATTCAAAGCCAGATTGAACGTCTGCCGTGGATTAAGCAGGCGAGCGTCAGAAAGCAGTGGCCGGACGAATTGAAGATTCATCTGGTTGAATATGTGCCGATTGCGCGCTGGAATGATCAGCATATGGTCGACATGGAAGGAAATTCTTTCAGCGTGCCGTCAGATCGCACCAGTAAACAGAATTTACCAATGTTATACGGTCCGGAAGGCAGTGAGAATGAAGTTCTCCAGGGATACCGCGACATGGGTCAGGTGCTGGCCAGGGATAAATTCACGTTGAAAGTGGCGGCCATGACCGCGCGTCGCTCCTGGCAGTTGACGCTTAATAACGATATTAAGCTCAACCTTGGCCGGGGTGACACCATGAAACGGCTTCAGCGCTTTATGGAACTTTATCCGGTTCTTCAGCAGCAGGCGCAGACCGACGGCAAACGGATAAGCTACGTTGATTTGCGTTATGACTCGGGAGCGGCAGTCGGTTGGGTACCGGTTCCCGTAGAGGATACTAATCAACAACAGAATCAGGCACAGGCAGAACAACAATGATCAAGGCGACGGACAGAAAACTGGTAGTTGGACTGGAGATCGGCACCGCTAAGGTTGCCGCTTTAGTAGGGGAAGTTCTGCCCGACGGTATGATTAATATCATTGGCGTGGGCAGTTGCCCATCGCGTGGTATGGATAAAGGCGGAGTGAACGACCTGGAATCCGTGGTGAAATGCGTCCAGCGCGCCATTGACCAGGCCGAACTGATGGCTGACTGCCAGATTTCATCAGTTTATCTGGCGCTTTCGGGTAAACATATCAGCTGTCAAAATGAAATTGGCATGGTGCCGATTTCAGAAGAAGAAGTGACGCAGGATGATGTAGAAAACGTGGTTCATACCGCGAAATCGGTTCGCGTGCGCGACGAACATCGCGTACTGCACGTTATCCCGCAAGAGTACGCCATTGACTACCAGGAAGGGATTAAAAACCCTGTGGGTCTGTCTGGCGTCCGCATGCAGGCGAAAGTGCATTTAATTACCTGCCATAACGATATGGCGAAAAATATTGTCAAAGCGGTGGAGCGTTGCGGTCTTAAAGTCGACCAGCTCATTTTCGCCGGTTTAGCCGCCAGCTATTCCGTATTAACTGAAGACGAACGTGAACTGGGCGTCTGCGTTGTGGATATCGGCGGTGGTACAATGGATATTGCGGTATATACCGGCGGGGCGCTGCGTCATACCAAAGTGATCCCGTATGCGGGCAATGTGGTGACCAGCGATATCGCATACGCTTTCGGTACACCGCCAAGCGACGCGGAAGCCATAAAAGTGCGTCACGGCTGTGCGCTGGGCTCCATCGTTGGTAAAGACGAAAACGTCGAAGTCCCGAGCGTGGGCGGTCGTCCGCCCCGCAGCCTGCAGCGTCAGACGCTGGCAGAGGTTATTGAGCCGCGTTATACCGAATTGCTCAATCTCGTTAATGAAGAGATCCTGCAACTGCAGGAGCAGCTCCGCCAGCAAGGTGTGAAGCACCATCTTGCGGCAGGGATTGTATTAACCGGCGGCGCGGCGCAAATTGAAGGGCTTGCCGCCTGTGCGCAACGCGTATTTCATACGCAGGTGAGGATTGGCGCGCCGTTGAACATTACCGGATTAACGGATTATGCCCAGGAGCCGTATTACTCGACGGCGGTTGGGCTGCTGCACTACGGGAAGGAATCTCATCTCAGTGGTGAAGCAGAAGTGGAAAAACGCGTAACGGTCGGGTCGTGGATCAAACGACTCAACAGTTGGTTGCGAAAAGAGTTTTAATTTTTTAAGAGAACGCAGAAAATTAGCGTTCTCAGGCGACAGGCACATACACAGAATCCTTCGGGTTGCATCGCGGCGGCAACTGAGTGAATTACCCTGAGCTTACTCAAGTAAGTGAGGGGAGTGAACGAAGACAGCCAACAAAGAGGCGGCTTGAAGGATGAAGTGTAAAAACGGAGAGAGAAATTATGTTTGAACCTATGGAACTGACCAACGACGCGGTGATTAAAGTCATCGGCGTCGGTGGCGGCGGCGGTAACGCCGTTGAACACATGGTGCGCGAGCGCATTGAGGGTGTTGAATTTTTTGCGGTGAACACCGATGCGCAGGCGCTGCGCAAAACGGCTGTTGGCCAGACTATCCAGATTGGTAGCGGTATTACCAAGGGGCTGGGTGCTGGCGCTAACCCGGAAGTCGGCCGTAACGCGGCGGATGAAGACCGTGAAGCACTGCGTGCCGCCCTTGATGGCGCCGATATGGTGTTTATCGCAGCAGGCATGGGCGGCGGTACCGGAACCGGTGCTGCGCCAGTGGTTGCAGAAGTCGCAAAAGATTTAGGTATCCTGACGGTTGCCGTCGTTACCAAGCCTTTCAATTTTGAAGGCAAGAAGCGTATGGCATTCGCTGAGCAGGGTATCACCGAGCTGTCCAAGCATGTGGACTCGCTGATCACTATCCCGAATGACAAACTGCTGAAAGTTCTGGGCCGCGGTATTTCGCTGCTTGACGCTTTTGGCGCAGCAAACGACGTGCTAAAAGGCGCGGTGCAGGGTATCGCTGAACTGATTACTCGTCCTGGCCTGATGAACGTCGACTTTGCGGATGTGCGTACCGTCATGTCTGAAATGGGCTATGCGATGATGGGCTCCGGCGTGGCGAGCGGTGAAGACCGTGCGGAAGAAGCTGCTGAAATGGCGATCTCTTCTCCGCTGCTGGAAGATATCGATCTGTCCGGCGCGCGCGGCGTACTGGTCAACATTACTGCAGGCTTCGATCTGCGTCTCGATGAGTTCGAAACCGTAGGTAATACTATCCGCGCATTTGCTTCGGATAACGCGACCGTGGTTATCGGTACTTCTCTGGATCCGGATATGAACGACGAGCTGCGCGTAACCGTTGTTGCCACCGGTATCGGTATGGACAAACGTCCGGAAATTACCCTGGTCACTAACAAACAGGTTCAGCAACCGGTAATGGATCGTTACCAGCAGCACGGTATGTCTCCATTAACTCAAGAGCAGAAGCCGGCCGCGAAAGTGGTCAACGACAATACGCCGCAAGCAGCGAAAGAGCCGGATTATCTGGACATTCCTGCCTTCCTGCGTAAGCAAGCCGATTAAGAATTGGCTGGAAGTTGGGCATCTGCGCTCTTTGTGCTAAACTGGCCTGCCGAATGTATAGTACACTTCGGTTGGATAGGTAACTTGGCGAGATTATACGATGATCAAACAAAGGACTCTTAAACGTATCGTTCAGGCGACTGGCGTCGGTTTGCATACCGGCAAGAAAGTCACCCTGACGTTACGCCCTGCGCCGGCAAATACCGGGGTCATCTATCGTCGCACCGACTTGAATCCACCGGTTGATTTTCCGGCTGATGCCAAATCTGTGCGTGATACCATGCTCTGTACTTGCCTGGTCAACGAGCATGACGTGCGGATATCGACGGTTGAACACCTCAATGCCGCCCTGGCTGGCTTAGGTATCGACAACATTATTATTGAAGTCGATGCGCCGGAAGTCCCAATTATGGACGGCAGTGCGGCTCCGTTCGTTTATCTGTTGCTGGATGCCGGCATCGATGAACTGAACAGCGCTAAGAAATTTGTGCGTATCAAAGAGACCGTTCGCGTCGAAGATGGCGATAAATGGGCTGAATTCAATCCGTATAATGGTTTTTCACTGGACTTCACCATTGATTTTAACCATCCGGCAATTGATTCCAGCAGCCAGCGCTATGCGATGAACTTCTCGGCTGATGCATTTATGCGCCAGATTAGCCGTGCGCGTACCTTCGGTTTCATGCGTGATATCGAATATCTGCAGTCCCGTGGCCTGTGCCTGGGCGGCAGCTTCGATTGTGCCATCGTTGTTGACGATTATCGCGTACTGAACGAAGACGGTCTGCGTTTTGAAGATGAGTTTGTCCGTCATAAAATGCTTGATGCGATTGGCGACCTCTTTATGTGTGGTCACAATATTATCGGTGCGTTTACGGCGTACAAATCTGGTCACGCGTTGAATAACAAACTGCTGCAGGCTGTTCTGGCAAAACAGGAAGCCTGGGAGTATGTGACCTTCGAGGACGACGCAGAAATGCCGCTGGCGTTCCGCGCGCCGACTCTGGTTCTGGCATAAGTCAGACCAGACAGTAAATTCGACTGGTAACCTGGTACTCTCTCCGGCCAGGGAACCAGTCGTTTTCTTTTTTCACTTCCGCATCATGCTGCTTTTATTTTTCATCTTCATTTATTGCGCGTTCGTTCCTTTTTTAAACGTTTTTAACCTGCGTAAGCCTTCATTCCTGCTGCCGCGGCGACGTATTAATGTTAGTATTTGGACGCAAAATATTTCTCAGGGTTGCTATCAACAAAAGGTAACGTAAGTGAGTGGATTGCTGACGCGCTGGCGACAGTTTGGCAGACGGTATTTTTGGCCGCATCTCCTGTTGGGGATGGTCGCGGCTAGCCTCGGCCTGCCCGCGCTTAGCAACGGTCATGAACATGAGGCCGCATCGCCTGCAAAGACGTCATCCAGCAACCATAATCCTGCTAAAGTTAATTTTTCGCAGCTCGCGCTGCTGGAATCCTCCAGTCGTCGGCCAAATTTTACCGTTGATTACTGGCACCAGCACGCCATTCGTACCGTTATTCGCCACCTGTCCTTTGCGATGGCGCCGCAGGCGCTGCCGGTAGCGGAAGAGTCTTCACCGCTCCAGGCGCAGCACCTGGCTCTCCTCGACACGCTTAGCGCGCTCTTAACGCAGGAGAGTAAACCGCTAACCATTGTTCACCTGGCGGCATACAACCCCACCTTTCCCGATAGTGCGTTTCGCATCTGTACCTGGATTAGCCAGGTAACGGGCATACGCGCCGGGCCTCAACGCCTCAGCTAAACCAGAAACGGAATATTCTATTTTTTTGTGACTCCGCATCGCGGGGCGTTTGAGATTTTATTATGCTAATCAAATTATTAACAAAAGTATTCGGTAGCCGTAACGACCGTACGCTGCGTCGTATGCGCAAAGCCGTCAACGTTATCAATGCCATGGAACCAGCCATGGAAAAGCTGTCTGATGATGAGCTGAAAGCGAAAACCGTTGAATTCCGCGCGCGTCTGGAAAAAGGTGAAAGCCTGGAGAGCCTGATCCCTGAAGCCTTCGCTGTCGTGCGTGAAGCCAGTAAACGCGTCTTCGGCATGCGTCACTTTGACGTTCAGCTGTTGGGCGGCATGGTTCTTAACGATCGCTGTATTGCGGAGATGCGTACCGGTGAAGGTAAAACCCTGACCGCAACCCTGCCAGCCTATCTTAATGCGTTGACCGGCAAAGGTGTTCACGTGGTTACCGTCAACGACTACCTGGCGCAACGTGATGCTGAGAACAACCGCCCACTGTTTGAATTCCTCGGTATGTCCGTTGGGATTAACATGTCTGGCCTGCCTGCGCCGGCCAAGCGGGAAGCCTACGCCGCCGACATCACTTACGGTACCAACAACGAATACGGCTTTGACTATCTGCGCGATAACATGGCGTTCAGCCCTGAAGAGCGCGTACAGCGCAAACTGCACTACGCGCTGGTGGATGAGGTCGACTCCATTCTGATCGATGAAGCCCGTACTCCGCTTATCATTTCCGGCCCGGCTGAAGACAGTTCGGAAATGTATAAGAAAGTGAACAAAATCATTCCGCATCTGATTCGTCAGGAAAAAGAAGACTCCGAGACCTTTACCGGCGAGGGACACTTCTCCGTTGATGAGAAAGCGCGCCAGGTAAACCTGACCGAACGCGGCCTGGTGCTGATTGAAGAGCTGCTGGTGAATGAAGGTATTATGGACGAAGGCGAGTCGCTGTACTCACCGACCAATATCATGCTGATGCACCACGTGACCGCCGCGCTGCGCGCGCACGCGCTGTTCACTCGCGATGTTGATTATATCGTTAAAGATGGCGAAGTTATCATCGTTGACGAACATACCGGCCGTACGATGCAGGGGCGTCGCTGGTCTGACGGCCTGCACCAGGCCGTTGAAGCAAAAGAAGGCGTTGATATTCAGAACGAGAACCAGACGCTGGCTTCAATTACCTTCCAGAACTACTTCCGTCTGTACGAGAAGCTGGCAGGGATGACCGGTACCGCAGATACCGAAGCGTTTGAATTTAGCTCGATCTACAAACTGGATACCGTTGTGGTTCCGACCAACCGCCCAATGATTCGTAAGGATATGGCGGACCTGGTTTACATGACCGAAGCGGAAAAAATTCAGGCTATTATCGAAGATATCAAACAGCGTACCGCTGCGGGCCAGCCGGTTCTGGTGGGTACCATTTCTATCGAAAAATCAGAAGTGGTCTCTAATGAATTGACAAAAGCAGGCATCAAGCACAACGTGCTGAACGCGAAATTCCACGCCAGCGAAGCGGATATCGTCGCGCAGGCGGGCTATCCGTCAGCGGTGACCATTGCGACCAACATGGCCGGTCGCGGTACCGACATTATGCTCGGCGGTAGCTGGCAGGCTGAAGTCGCCCAGCTGGAAGATCCGACTCCGGAACAGATTGCTCAGATCAAAGCCGACTGGCAGGTTCGTCACGATGCGGTGCTGGCTGCGGGCGGTCTGCATATTATCGGTACCGAGCGTCATGAATCTCGCCGTATTGATAACCAGCTGCGCGGCCGTTCCGGTCGTCAGGGGGATGCGGGTTCTTCCCGTTTCTACCTGTCGATGGAAGATGCCCTGATGCGTATCTTCGCGTCTGACCGCGTGTCCGGCATGATGCGTAAACTGGGTATGAAACCGGGCGAGGCTATCGAGCATCCGTGGGTAACCAAAGCGATTGCCAACGCGCAGCGTAAAGTCGAGAGCCGCAACTTCGATATCCGTAAGCAGCTGCTGGAATATGATGACGTGGCCAACGACCAGCGCCGCGCTATTTACACCCAGCGTAATGAGCTGCTCGACGTGACTGACGTTAGCGAGACGATTAATAGCATTCGTGAAGACGTGTTTAAAGCCACCATTGATGCGCATATTCCTCCGCAGTCGCTGGAAGAAATGTGGGATGTCGAAGGTCTGCAGGAACGTCTGAAAAATGACTTTGATCTCGATCTGCCGCTCAAAGAGTGGCTGGATAAAGAGCCGGAGCTGCATGAAGAAACTCTGCGCGAGCGTATTCTGCAGAGCGCTATTGAAACCTATCAGCGTAAAGAAGAAGTGGTTGGCGCTGAGATGATGCGTCACTTTGAAAAAGGCGTCATGCTGCAAACGCTGGACTCCCTGTGGAAAGAGCACCTGGCAGCAATGGATTATCTGCGTCAGGGTATCCACCTGCGTGGTTATGCGCAGAAAGATCCGAAGCAGGAATATAAGCGTGAATCCTTCTCCATGTTCGCTTCAATGCTGGAATCACTGAAATACGAAGTGATCAGTACGCTGAGCAAGGTTCAGGTGCGGATGCCGGAAGAGGTTGAAGCGATGGAGCAGCAGCGTCGTGAAGAAGCTGAGCGTCTGGCGCAGATGCAACAGCTGAGCCACCAGGATGATGATACCGCTGCGGCCGCCGCGCTGGCGGAACAAACCGGTGAGCGTAAAGTAGGGCGCAACGATCCTTGCCCGTGTGGTTCTGGTAAAAAATATAAGCAGTGCCACGGTCGTCTGAGCTAAGCTCTGGAACGTTGAACACAAGGGCGCAGATATCTGCGCCTTTTTTATGGAAGAAGCATAATGAAAAAGCTCCAAATTTCGGTGGGCATTATCCGTAATGCGCAGGGCGAAATTTTCATCACCCAGCGCTCAGCCGACGCGCATATGGCAAATAAGCTTGAATTTCCAGGCGGAAAAATTGAAGAGGGTGAGTCATCCGAGCAGGCATTAGTGCGCGAATTGCAGGAGGAGGTCGGCATTACGGTAAAGGCTTCCAGCCTGTTTGATAAGCTGGAGTACCAGTTTCCCGACCGCCATATCACCCTCTGGTTCTGGCTGGTGGAAAGCTGGGATGGCGAGCCGTGGGGAAAAGAGGGGCAGCCAGGCCGCTGGATTGCACAGAGAGCGCTAGTTGCGGAAGATTTTCCCCCGGCAAATGAGCCCGTGATTACAAAATTAGCGCGGGGCCAATAGGCCGGACCGGGCAAAGCCACCATCCGGCAAAAATGCTGGGGCTTGCCCGATTTTACTCTTTCTCTTCGCTCCAGCCATCGCTATCAGACAGATCGCTGCTGCTCGGGATGCGCTTCTCTTCTGCCGCCCATTCGCCTAAATCAATAAGCTGACAGCGCTTGGAGCAGAACGGGCGATACGGACTCTGTTCATTCCAGACCACGATTTTGCCGCAGGTTGGGCAATTGACGGTTATCTCTTCTGACATATTTGTTCCTTAACAGCAGGCCAGTTCAAAATCAAAACGCTCCGGCACGATACCATGCTCGCTGTCCAGCGGCATAAAGCGGATGGCAAAGCGGCTCTTATGGCCTGATATTTGTGGATAGAGCTGACTGGCGAGACTCAGGCGCAGGCGCAGCAGATCGGCATCCTCGCCGTTATCCTGATAAAAGCCGTTCAGGCTGGTTTGTTTGCGGAAGGGGGCCGAATTGCGGATGAGATCGAGGATCAGCACCAGCGATTGCGTTAATGGCTCAAGGCTGGCCAGCCACTTAGCGACCTGTTCATCGCGATATTCCTGTGGCATATGCAGCCAGATGTGCAGCGTCGGGAGATCGAAGCTGCAGCAGCCGCCGGGGATGCTTAAGCGCTGGCGAACCAGCGCGATTAAACGATCCTCGCGCAGGTACTGACCGATCCGCGGGGCGGACATCAATGTACTGCCTGACTGTTTTAGCCGCTGACGTAATTCGTTGATTCGATCCTGATCGACCCCAGGGACTTCCGCCCAGGACTGCAGCTTGCGCTGCTGGCGATCCAACTCTTTCATCAGGTCGGTTCGCACTTCACCGCGCTCTAAAACATCCAGGAGATCGCCAACATTGCGGAAAAAATGCAGCGCATCCGCATGGCTGGTAATCGCAGGATGTACCGACAGCTGCTGTAGCAAAAACTCAATCCGCAGCCAGGTGCGCATTTTTTCATTTAGCGGATGTTCAAATAGAACAGGGGTATGCATTACGGTTTTTCCTGTGAGGCGGCCTGCGATGCCAACAGTTGATACTTTGCATGCAGGCGGGCGACATCTGAAGCGATTGCATCAGGTGAACCCATATTTTCAATAACATCATCCGCAACGGCAAGGCGCTGCTCGCGCGTTGCCTGAGCGGCAAGAATATGTTCCGCATGTTGCCGGCTGACGCGATCGCGAAGCATGGTACGCTCGATCTGCGTCTCTTTCGGCACATCGATAACCAGTACGCGGTCGGCTTTAGCCGACAGATTATTTTCGACCAGTAGTGGGACAACCCAGAGAATATAAGATGAGGTGGCAAGCTGAATCTGACGACGGGTTTCCTGCTGAATTTGTGGATGCAGCAGCGCGTTCAGCCAGCTCTTATCCTCCGCATGAGCAAAAATATGCTCACGCAAAGCCCGGCGGTTCAGGGTGCCGTCTTTATTGAGCATCTGCGGACCGAAACGTTCGGCAATTGCGCCCAGCGCAGGAGTGCCGGGCTCCACCACCTGGCGCGCAATAATATCAGCATCAATAACGTTAACCCCGAGCTGTGCAAATGCGTCGGCTACGGTACTTTTACCACTGCCGATGCCGCCTGTTAACGCTACCGTGTATGCCATACACCTCAATCCTGAAACTGACTACATGCACATTTCAATAAAAGAGCCGTTATTCACGGCACTGCTACTACGCTGAGGCTACTGTTTATCAATGTTCTGTCAGACCGATAAACCGCCGCCGCTACGCATTCTGATGCTTTTTAGGCATGTAAATCAAGTGGTTAAAAACCATACGCTGGCGATTGAACATGACAAGGTCATTTTTGAGTATTCACCAGGTAAATTTATACGATTGTAGCGTAAAAAAAGTGAAAATCGCAGTCTTGCGCGGCCATGATTCGTGCGTATGATAACGTCACTGGAGTTGTGCTCTCACACTAATGCCATTAACCCCAGGAATTCGCACATGCGTATTGAAGAAGATTTGAAGCTTGGTTTTAAAGACGTTCTTATCCGCCCGAAACGCTCTACCCTCAAAAGCCGTTCTGATGTACAGCTGGAACGTGAATTCACTTTCAAACATTCAGGCCAGACCTGGTCCGGTGTACCGATTATTGCAGCTAACATGGATACCGTCGGCACGTTTGCCATGGCTAAAGTGCTGGCTTCTTTTGGCGTTCTGACCGCGGTACATAAACACTACAGCGTTGAGCAGTGGCAGGCGTTTGTTCAGAGCGTCTCTGCGGACGTACTGCAGCATGTGATGGTCTCGACTGGCACCTCCGATGCGGATTTTGAAAAAACGAAACAAATTCTGAGCCAGAACCCGCAGCTAAGCTTTGTGTGCATTGATGTGGCGAATGGTTATTCCGAACATTTTGTGCAGTTCGTGGCGAAAGCTCGCGAAGCCTGGCCGCAGAAAACTATTATTGCGGGTAATGTTGTTACCGGTGAAATGTGCGAAGAGCTGGTTCTGTCTGGTGCCGATATTGTGAAGGTTGGTATCGGTCCGGGCTCTGTGTGTACTACGCGTGTAAAAACCGGCGTTGGCTATCCGCAGCTTTCGGCGGTTATTGAATGTGCCGATGCGGCGCACGGCCTGGGCGGGCAGATTATCAGCGACGGCGGTTGCACCATGCCGGGCGATGTGGCTAAAGCATTTGGCGGCGGCGCTGATTTCGTTATGCTTGGCGGTATGCTGGCCGGTCACGAAGAGAGCGGTGGTACTGTAGTTGAAGAGAATGGCGAAAAATTCATGCTGTTCTACGGTATGAGCTCCGAGTCGGCGATGACCCGTCACGTTGGTGGTGTAGCCCAGTATCGTGCGGCTGAAGGTAAAACCGTTAAGCTGCCTTTGCGCGGTCCGGTTGAAAATACCGCACGCGATATCCTTGGCGGCCTGCGTTCTGCATGTACCTACGTTGGCGCTTCACGCCTGAAAGAATTAACTAAACGTACGACTTTTATTCGCGTGCAGGAACAAGAGAACCGCGTGTTCAACAGCCTGTAATGCAGCCCGCTGGCGCGTTTGCGCCAGCTTTATCCTCCCATCCCGCTTATGGCGTCGCCCAGATGAAAAATGGGTAAATACATCGCCACCACCAGCACGCCGACAATGGTTCCAGTTATAGCTAACATCATCGGCTCCAGTAAGGTCGCCAGATTATCTGCCTGCTGATGCGTCTGCTCACTATGGTGACGAGCCAGATTTTCCAGCATGGTATCCAGCGAACCCGAGGCTTCACCGGTACGAATCAGCTGCAGGCAGAGCGGGGTAAATCCGCCGCTATGAGTCAGCGCTTGCCAGATAGGCTCCCCCTGGGTAATTCGCAGGCAAACCTGCTGCAGCCTTTGACGCCACAGCGGACAGCTCACGGTTTCCTCCACGCTTTGCAGTCCTTGCAGGAAACTTATGCCGGCGCTTTGCGTTAAGGCAAGGACGGTAAAAATCTGGCTAAGCCGCTGGCCGCACAGCAGCTTGCCAAACACCGGCAGGACGTGGAGCAGCTTTTGTCGTTGCAGCAGCCAGCTCGGCCTCTGGCAAATTAGCCGATTGATTATTACCGGTAAAACAGCCAGAACTGCAAGCCATGGCCAATAGCGAGTGAACCCTATCCCCGTGCCCATAACCGCACGAGTCAGCCAGGGCAACGGGGTGTTGAACGTTTGATAAATTGCGGCGAACTCCGGTAAGACGAAGCACAGCATCCCCATAACCACCAGCAGCGCCAGAGAGAGGATAATCACCGGATAGCGCAGCGCTTTTTTCACTTTCTCAGTAAGGCGCTGCTGTTCTCGCTGCTGGTGGGCCAGCTGAGCGCAGCAAAATTCCAGCTTACCGGTAAGTTCACCGGTGCGGATCATTGCCAGATACAGTGGAGGGAATACTTCCGGCCACTTTTGCAGGGCATCTGAAAGAGAAATACCTTGTGCCAGATCCTTTGCCAGCGCTTGCAGCAACGCCTGCCATTGTGGACTGGTTTGCTGCTGTGCCAGCAGTTCCAGTCCTTCAGCCAGAGGGAGGCCCGCCTGCAGAAGGGCGGCGAGCTGGCGGATGATTTCACCGCTGTGGCGCGGATGCCACAGGGTATTTTGTACGCTAAGGCGGCGTAGCGTAAGCGGGATGATTCGTTCCCGCTGCAGCATCTGTAATGCCCCAGCGCGGTTATCCTGCCACAGCATTCCCTGGCAGGGGAGACCCTGAATATCAATACCTTGCCAGCGCCAGAGCCGCTTAGTCGCCATGCGGGATCCCCAAAACGCGAACCACTTCTTCCAGGCTGGTCATTCCCCGCTCCACGGCCAGGCAGCCGCTTTCAAACAGGGTCATCATGCCGGACTCTCGCGCTAACGATTCGACTTCTGCGGCGCTGAGACCCTGGGTGATAGCCTGACGTAGCGCGGTATTAACTGGCAGCAGTTCAAATAGGGCTAAACGACCGTAATAGCCGTGATAGCAGCGCTGACAGCCAGGGGCCTGCCAGCGAGGAAGCGCTCGCGGCCACAGGCTGTGTGGAACATCCGTCGAGCTACCGGTTTCCCGGCGGCAGTGCGGGCACAGTTTACGTACCAGACGCTGGGCAACGACCAGCGAAAGCGCAGAGGAGATCATCCAGCGTGCGACGCCCATCTGCTGCAGGCGAACCAGGGTTTCACTGGTCGAATTGGTATGCAGCGTTGAAAGTACCAGATGTCCGGTTTGCGCTGCTTTGATCGCAATTTCCGCGGTTTCTGCGTCGCGAATCTCTCCAACCATTACGATATCAGGATCCTGACGTAGCAGGGCGCGCAGTACGCTGTGGAAGGTTAAGCCAGCCCGAGGGTTAATCTGCGTTTGATTCATCCCCACAATAGGGATCTCCAGCGGATCTTCTACGCTGCAAATATTGACCTCGTCGCGATTTCGCGCCTGCAGCGCGCTATATAAAGTGACGGTTTTTCCGCTTCCCGTTGGACCGGTAACCAGCAGCAGGCCCTGAGGTTGATTGAGCGCCGAGCGGAAAACGGCAAGCTGCTGAGATGACAGGCCCAGAGCTTCCAGGTCTAACGCCTGTTCGACCTGGTGCAATAAACGCAGAACAATTTTTTCTCCGCCACGGCAGGGAAGCGTGGCGATGCGAAAAGAGATCGGGCGCCCTGAGAGCGTGAGGGTAAACTGACCGTCCTGCGGGATCCGGTGTTCGGCAATATCCAGATTACCGAGTACTTTTAGCCGGGCGGTAATTGGCGCCGCGAGTTCCAGGGCAAGCGGCGCAAGAGAATGAAGTACGCCATCTACCCGCAGGCGAATTCTGAAATGATTATCACCGGGCTCAAGATGAATATCCGATGCGCGCTGGCGCAGGGCCTGTTCCAGTAGATGATTAACCTGTTCAACGATGCTGGCCGAAGCTTCACCCGGGGGAGGAAGCATTGATACGCCCGGCGTCTGTAGCCGCTTGTCCATCTGGTCCTGGCTCCAGCATTCGATATCAATTCTTTTCTGAGTGGCGAAACGTAGCGCCTCCATGAGTTCTGGTGCTGGTGAATCAACTACGGCAATCGCGATGGTATGTTCATCGCTGCTGAGCAGTAATGCCTGATGGCGCTGGCAAAGGGGGAGCAATTGTTCAGTGTTCATTGCATCACCCTCAATTAAATCGGAACACATCTTCACAGGCCTGCTTAAGTGCGCTATCACCGGTAATGCTGCAGACGCGCTGCCAGCCAGTGATGCCGTTAGCGTTATCCCAGGTCGGCGTCATGGTGACGCTTAAACCATTGAGGCTTTCCTGCCCGGTGAGCGTGACAACGCCAGCGGTTACGGTCATTGCTGAAACATAGCGGGAGGTGGCGGGGGATGGGATCCCGTTGCTGCCGCCATCGCAGGTTGGCAGGCCGCCGTGCTCGAGCGCGCAAAGTTCAATAGCGGTACGGAAGGGGACGAAGGTTTGCAGCATGTCGGTAAGCGCCGCTTTTCGCAGGTAGTTTTGATAAGCCGGAATGCCGATTGCGCTGAGTATGGCAATGATTCCGATGACTACCATCAGTTCGATTAAAGTAAAACCACGTTGTTTGTCCATAAGTTGCTCCTTGTTGTCTTCGGGAGCACTTTGCCGGGGTTTATTCAGCGATACGAGCAGCAGATCGCGCCTAAGGAAGCAGGCTTCCAGGCTTTTTTTGCGGGTTGCAGCGAGAAATTATTGGCGTGCGAGTCGGCTCGCAAAAGCTGCCCCGGTATGTACTTCAGGCCGGGGCAAGGGGATTAGCGAAAACGCATAGAAAGGTCGAGAGCGCGGACGTGTTTGGTCAACGCGCCAACGGAGATGTAGTCGACGCCGGTTTCGGCAAATTCACGAATAGTATCAAAGGTGACGTTGCCGGAGACTTCCAGCGCCGCCTGGCCATTGGTGAGCTTGACCGCTTCGCGCATCTGGTCGGTGGTGAAGTTGTCGAGCATAATAATGTCAGCACCGGCTTTCAGCGCTTCGCTCAGCTCTTCAAGGGTTTCGACTTCGACTTCTACCGGTACATCCGGGTGCAGCCAGAAGGCTTTTTCTACCGCCTGGCGTACCGAGCCGGAAGCGATAATGTGGTTCTCTTTAATCAGAAAGGCATCAGAGAGACCCAGGCGATGGTTCGCGCCGCCGCCGCAAAGAACCGCATACTTTAGCGCCGTGCGCAGGCCCGGCAGCGTTTTGCGCGTATCAAGCAGCTGGGTTTTGGTCCCCGCCAGCAGGTCAACATAGCGACGGACTTCGCTTGCCACCCCGGATAGCGTCTGCACGAAATTGAGCGCGGTGCGCTCGCCGGTGAGCAGAATGCGCGAGGGGCCTTCCAGCTCGAACAGCGGCTGATTTGCTTTTACCGCGTCGCCATCCTCAACATGCCATGTGAAGCTGACGTCATCGCCTGCAAGCTGAATAAAAACCTCTTCTACCCAGCGTTTACCGCAAAATACGCCATCTTCACGGGTGATCACCACCGCATGCGAGTGCGCCTCTTGCGGCAATAATTGGGCGCTGATGTCGTTATTTGCATCCACTTTACCGCCTAAGTCTTCCCGCAGGGATTGGGCGACGGCATCGGTTATATCAGTATTAATACGCTCCAGCAGCGCATCACGGCGGTGGTCGGGATTGTAACGACGAGGCGTCATGATAAAGCTCCAGATAGATAAGATTCAGAAGTGGGAAACATGCTAACCTGAACAACGTTTCTGTACCACATTCACTTCATCCCACAGGCGGCTAAGGATTAGTTCTGGATACGCTTTTCCTGTAGGTATGATGAGGGCTGCTGGCATTCTTTAGCCACGCAGGCGTTAGCAAAAGGAGACTCAACATGCAGTTGAACGGGGGATGGCTGGAAGAGGCGCGTCGGGTTCCTTCGCCGCACCAGGACAGCCGCCCGGATAATGAAACCCCCTCTTTGCTGGTGGTGCATAATATCAGCCTGCCGCCCGGCGAATTTGGCGGGCCGTGGATTGATGCCCTGTTCAGCGGTACGCTCGATCCTGATGCCCATCCTTTCTTTGCCGGGATTGCTCATCTTCGCGTTTCGGCACATTGTCTGATTCGCCGCGATGGTGAAGTGGTGCAGTATGTGCCATTTGATAAACGAGCGTGGCACGCTGGCGTTTCAAACTATCACGGGCGTGAGTGCTGTAATGATTTTTCGATAGGCATTGAGCTGGAAGGGACCGACGAACTGGCCTATACCGACGCGCAGTATCAGCAGCTGGTCGCGGTTACCCGTGAGCTTATCTCGTTTTATCCGGCGATTGCCGACAGTATCACCGGTCACAGCGATATTGCGCCAGTGCGTAAAACGGATCCCGGCCCGGCTTTTGACTGGGACAAATTTCGCAGTTTGTTGACCTCGTCGTCAGAATAAGGAGATGCCATGACGTTGTTTACTACGTTGTTAGTTCTTATTGCCGAGCGTTTGTTTAAGCTGGGCGAGCACTGGCAGCTCGATCACCGGCTGGAGGTGCTGTTCCGGCGGGTAAAGCATTACTCTTTTTTGACCACCATATTGATGTCGGCCGCGGCGGCGGCGGTGGTTTTTATTTTTCAGCGACTGCTGCAAGGGCTGCTGTTTAACGTTCCTCTGCTGGTTTTCTGGATCCTGCTTGGCCTGCTGTGCATCGGCGCAGGTAAAGTCCGTTTACACTATCATGCCTACCTTAAGGCAGCGGCGCGTGATGACAGCCGTGCCAGCGATGCGATGGCCAGTGAGCTCACCCTGATCCACGGCGTGCCGCCCGGCTGCGACCAGCGTGAATATCTGAGCGAGCTGCAAAACGCGCTGTTATGGATTAACTACCGCTACTATCTTGCTCCGCTGTTCTGGTTCGTTGTCGGCGGTCCGTGGGGGCCGTTAACTCTGATTGCCTACTGTACTTTGCGGGCATGGCAAACGTGGCTGGCGCGTTATCAGACGCCGCGCCACCGTTTACAGTCGGGTATTGACGGTATTTTGCACGTGGTCGACTGGGTTCCGGTTCGCCTGGTTGGCGTGGTCTACGCGCTGGTTGGGCATGGAGAAAAAGCGTTACCGGCCTGGTTTGCGTCGCTGGGTGACCGCCACTCTTCACAGTATCAGGTGCTGACGCGGCTGGCGCAGTATTCGCTGGCGCGTGAGCCGCACGTCGATAAAGTCGCTACGCCGAAGGCGGCGGTCTCAATGGCGAAGAAGACTTCGCTGGTGGTGGTCGTGATTATGGCGTTGCTGACGATTTACGGGACGCTGATTTAATCGCCTGCCCGCAGGCGGGCAGGCCGGGTTCTTAATACGTATCTGCTTCCGGGATGCCAAAGTCAGGCATCCCGTTTTCTTGCCAGCGAATCAGCTTCAGGCGCGTATGGCGATTTGGGTCGTACAGCGGATCGCCTTCGATTTCGGTGTAGTTGCGCGCGTGGTACACGAGAACATCTTCTCCCTCCGGCGTTTGCGTAAAACTATTATGTCCAGGCCCATATTGGCGATTTTCGTAACTGGTACGGAATACCGGCTGCGGGGCTTTATGCCAGTTTTCCGGGCGGAGCGGGTCGGCGTTAGCGTCTATCCACAGTAAACCCATACAGTAGTTTTCATCGGTGGCGCTGGCGGAATAGCTGACGAACAGCTTGTTGTCGTGGAAAAGCACCGCCGGGCCTTCATTCACCAGGAAACCGCGGCACTCCCAGTCGAACTCGGGTTTACTCAACATCACCGGCTTGCCTTTTAGCGTCCACGGGTTTTCCAGCTCAGCCAGATAGAGGTTGGTATTACCCTTAATATCCGGGTCTTTTTGCGCCCACAGGTACCATTGTTTGCCCTGATGGTGAAAGGTTGTGGCATCAAGCGCGAAGGTGTCAAACGGCGTTTTAATCTGGCCTTTTTCCTGCCATTCGCCGGTTAACGGGTCGTCGTCCGTGCATTCCAGGGCGAACATGCGGTGCTGAAACATGCCCAGCGCATCCAGATCGTGCGTGTGGCTGGCGGCAAAATAGATATACCATTTGCCGTTAATTTCATGCAGCTCGGGAGCCCAGATGAGCAGGCTCATCGGGCCGCGGTCCGGTTTACGCCAGACCACCACCGGCTGCGCATCGCGCAAGCCTTCAAGGGTTGCGGAGCGGCGGATTTCCAGACGGTCATACTCCGGCACCGAGGCAATAAAGTAGTAGCATTCCTGATGGCGCAGAATATACGGGTCTGCGCGTTGTTCAATAAACGGGTTCGGCCAGTTGTTCATTATGCTTTCCTTACATGTTCGCCGGTTTTCAGTTCCTGATAGTCATTGAGCTCGCTGTAGTTAACCCGACGTTTTTCGAGGTCGGACTGAATTTGTCGCATAAATTCGCGATTTACCTTCAGCATCCGCACCACGCCAGCGGTAATCAGGTAGCCGATGCCGGGGATAACGCTGAACAACAATACGATACCGTTAATCGCGGAAGCGCTTTGCTGCTTTGCGCCGGCATCGTAACCGTACCAGGAGAGCAGAAAGCCAACCATCGCCCCGGCGATGGCCAGACCAACTTTCAGAAAGAACAGGTTGCCGGAGAAGCTGATGCCGGTGATGCGTTTGCCGGTTTTCCATTCACCGTAGTCGTCAACATCGGCCATCAACGACCAGTGCAGCGGCGACGGGATCTGGTGCAGAATGTTCAGCAGGAAGTAGAGCGCCATAATCATCATCGTGGCGTGCGGGTCGAAAAAGTAGAAGGCGCAGGAGAAAATAGCCAGGACGATATTAGTCCAGAAAAAGACCTGCAGTTTGCACCAGCGGTCGGTCAGGACTTTAGCCAGCATACTGCCGATCATCATCCCGACTACTCCAAGGCTGATAAACAGCGTCGCAAAGTGGGTACTTTGCTGCATGACCCAGGTAACGTAGTACATGGTGGCGGCCATGCGAATAAAACCAGGGCAGACGTTGCATAGGGTGAGCAGCAGGATGCGCACCCACTGGTCGTTTTTCCACACGTCTTTTAGATCTTTTTTCAGCTCGTCGTTGGTCTGGACAGCGGGTTTTACGCGTTCACGAACGGTGGCGAAGCAAAACAGGAACATGCACATACCGATAATCGCCAGCACGGTCATCGCCATCTGGTAGCCTTTGGCTTTGTCTTCACCGCCGAACCAGTCCGCCATCGGCAGCAGCGTCAGGGAGAGCAACAGGGTAGCGATGCCAACCAATACGAAGCGATAAGATTGACAGGCCACGCGTTCCTGCGGGTCGTTGGTGATCACGCTACCCAATGAGCAGTAGGGAATGTTGATCGCGGTATAGGTCAATGAGAGCAGAAAGTAGGTGACGAAAGCATAGATAACCTTGCTATTGTACGTCCACTCCGGGGTGGTAAACATCAGGACGCTGAACAGCGCGTAGGGAAAAGCAATCCACAGTAGCCAGGGGCGGAAGCGGCCATATTTACTGCGGGTACGGTCGGCCATCGCACCCATGATTGGGTCGGTAACGGCATCGATTACGCGTACTGACAGCAGCAAGACGCCAACCAGCGCCGGTGCCAGACCAAAAATATCCGTATAAAAATAGTTAACAAACAACATGATGGCGCCAAAGATAATATTACATCCGGCATCCCCCATTCCGTAGCCTATTTTTTCTTTCACTGAAAGCTTATTGCCATTCATAGCGGCGATCTCCCGTTGCGGTATGGGAAGATTATTGGCCGGGTAATGGATAAATGCGTTGCAGGATAGGGGCAACGATATGGATAAATCGGTTGTCGCGGGGAAAGTGTGAAGCAGGTAACAATGCGCTGTGCCCGCCGGCGGTGGGCGGGCACAGATTCAGGAGATGTATGATTATGCTTTAACGGCGCTGGCGGTTTTTTGCTTAAACAGATAACCGACGCCGAGAACGGCAATCCATACCGGGATCAGATAGACGGAAATTGCCATCCCCGGGGTCATCAGCATAATAACCAGTACTCCGGCCATAAACAGCAGGCACAGCCAGTTACCTAGCGGATAAAACAGCGCCGGGAAGCGGGTGACTACGCCCTGCTGCTGCTTAGCGCGACGGAATTTGATATGCGCCAGGCTAATCATTGCCCAGTTGATCACCAGAGCAGAAACCACCAGTGCCATCAGCAGGCCAAATGCGGATTCTGGTGCGAGGTAGTTGATCAGTACGCACAGGGCGGTCACGACCGCTGATACCAGAATGGTATTGACCGGCACGCCGCGTTTATCAACGCTCATCAGCGCTTTTGGCGCATTCCCCTGCTGAGCCAGACCGAACAGCATACGGCTGTTGCAGTAAACGCAGCTGTTATAAACGGAAAGCGCTGCGGTCAGAACCACAATGTTCAGGGCATTAGCGACAAAGGTATCGCCCAGCTCATGGAAAATCAGGACGAACGGGCTGGTATCGGCGGTCACGCGGCTCCACGGCAGCAGAGAGAGCAGAACGGCCAGCGAACCCACATAGAAAATCAGGATCCGGTAGATAACCTGGTTGGTCGCTTTCGGGATGCTTTGCTCCGGATTGTCCGCTTCGGCCGCGGTGATGCCCACCAGCTCCAGGCCGCCAAACGAGAACATAATAATCGCCATCATCATCACCAGCCCGCTGAAGCCGTGCGGTAAGAATCCGCCTTGCTCCCACAGGTTGCGCACCGTGGCCTGCGGGCCGCCGTTGCCGCTGAACAGCAGCCAGCCGCCGAACAGGATCATCGCCACTACGGCGACAACTTTGATGATGGCGAACCAGAACTCCATCTCGCCGAACACTTTAACGTTAGTCAGGTTGATAGCGTTGATAGCGATAAAGAACACCGCCGCCGAAACCCAGGTAGGGATTTCCGGCCACCAGAACTGCACGTATTTTCCGACGGCGGTCAGTTCGGCCATGGCTACCAGCACGTAAAGAACCCAGTAGTTCCAGCCGGAAGCGAAACCCGCAAAGCCGCCCCAGTATTTGTAAGCGAAGTGGCTAAATGAACCAGCCACCGGCTCTTCAACGACCATCTCGCCCAGCTGACGCATGATCAGGAAAGCGATGAAACCGGCAATCGCGTAGCCCAGAATAATACCGGGACCAGCATTCTGGATGACGGATGCGCTACCCAGGAATAACCCGGTACCGATAGCACCTCCCAGGGCAATAAGCTGAATATGGCGGTTTTTCAGGCCGCGCTTTAGCCGATCGCCATGCTGTTGACCTTCCATCATGAAACCTCGTGTGTGGTTATGTTTATTATGTTTGTACGCGTCATCCTTCGGGTGACTTCTTCGCTGTCCGTCCCTGCCTGATAGCATAGTCAGCGAAATTTCAGTGAGCCTGCGGTCCGTTCTGCCCCTGGTGATGCAACGCACATATTGTTGTGTTTGTGTACTTATCAAATTCCGTTTGTGTACTAATTTCTTTACGCAAGGCAGGGTGGTAATTCATGAAAAGGCCTTTCGCATCATGGAGAATAGTGATAAGCGGCAATGAATGCACCTGCTTTATGAAGGGATGATGACGAAGCGAACAAAAAGAAACCATTTGTAAATCCTGTCTCAATAATTGCGACCGACCTTTTTCCTGTCATTTATTCATATTTGTTGAATTTATATTCGCACATTACCGAGTTGAATCGGTTCAAATAGCGTATTTTTTCGTTTCGATTAAGTTAACGCTACCTCTTTATTGGTAAACACAACATTTGTGCAAAGTTACATTTATGAAATGTTATTTCTGTAAGGTTGTTAAAACGTGCCTGCTTTAATGATTTCAATCAAAACCTGTATGGACAGAAGGTGAATACTTTGTTACTTTAGCGATACGAACTATGAATTGGTAAGACCAATTGACTCCGGGCTAATGGCAGAGACAGGGAATATGGCCTACAGCAAGATCCGCCAACCAAAATTATCCGATGTGATAGAGCAGCAGCTGGAGTTTTTGATTCTTGAGGGGACGTTGCGCCCCGGTGAAAAACTTCCGCCTGAACGTGAACTGGCAAAACAGTTCGACGTTTCCCGTCCCTCGCTGCGTGAGGCTATTCAACGCCTCGAAGCTAAGGGGTTGTTGCTTCGTCGCCAGGGGGGAGGAACTTTTGTACAAAGCCGCCTGTGGCAGAGCTTCAGCGACCCGCTGGTAGAGCTACTGTCCGACCACCCTGAATCCCAATTTGATCTGCTGGAAACCCGTCACGCGCTTGAAGGTATTGCGGCTTATTACGCAGCGCTGCGCAGCAACGATGAAGATCGCGAGCGCATTCGCGAACTGCATCAGGCTATTGAACGGGCTCAGCAGTCCGGCGACCTTGATGCCGAATCTGATGCCGTCGTTCAGTATCAAATAGCCGTCACCGAAGCGGCGCACAATGTGGTGCTGCTTCATCTACTACGCTGTATGGAGCCGATGCTGGCCCAGAACGTTCGCCAAAATTTTGAATTGTTGTATGCCCGTCGGGAGATGCTCCCGCAGGTCAGCAATCATCGTACTCGAATTTTCGAGGCGATAATCGCCGGGCAGCCGGAGCAGGCGCGTGAAGCCTCGCATCGTCACCTGGCGTTCATTGAGGAAATTTTGCTGGATCGTAGCCGTGAGCAGAGCCGTCGGGAACGCTCATTGCGTCGTCTACAGCAACGAAAGGATGAGAACTCCGGTTCTTAAGCGCCATTTTTAGAGCGCGGCAACTAAACGCAGAACCTGTCTTATTGCACTTTTAGTTGTTCAAAATAATTTTGGGTGTATCGCGGCGGCAAGCGCGCGAATCTCCGGGAGCATAGTGAACTATGTGACTGGGGTGAGGAAGCGTAGCCAACGAAGAGACAGCCAGAAGTATGAAGAACAAAGAGCGCAATGGGACAGGTTCCAGATTAATCAACGATTAGATAGATAAGGAATACCCCCCATGTCAGAACGTTTACCAAATGACGTGGATCCGATCGAAACTCGCGACTGGCTACAGGCGATCGAATCGGTCATCCGTGAAGAAGGTGTTGAGCGTGCTCAGTATCTTATTGACCAACTCCTTTCTGAAGCCCGCAAAGGCGGGGTGAAAGTGGCTGCTGGCGCATCGACCGGCGGTTACGTAAACACTATTGCCGTTGAAGATGAGCCGGAATACCCGGGTAATCTGGATCTGGAACGTCGTATCCGTTCTGCGATCCGCTGGAACGCCATCATGACCGTTCTGCGCGCATCGAAAAAAGATCTCGAACTGGGCGGCCACATGGCTTCCTTCCAGTCTTCTGCAACCTTTTACGAAGTGTGTTTCAACCACTTCTTCCGCGCACGCAACGAGCAGGATGGCGGCGACCTGGTTTACTTCCAGGGTCACATCTCTCCGGGCGTCTATGCGCGTGCTTTCCTGGAAGGTCGTCTGACTGAAGAGCAGATGAACAACTTCCGTCAGGAAGTTCACGGTAAAGGTCTGTCCTCTTATCCGCACCCGAAACTGATGCCGGAATTCTGGCAGTTCCCGACCGTCTCTATGGGTCTGGGCCCAATCGGGGCGATTTATCAGGCTAAATTCCTGAAGTATCTGGAACACCGTGGCCTGAAAGACACCTCTAAACAAACCGTTTACGCTTTCCTCGGCGACGGCGAGATGGACGAGCCGGAATCCAAAGGCGCGATCACCATCGCTACCCGTGAGAAGCTCGACAACCTGGTCTTCGTTATCAACTGTAACCTGCAGCGTCTTGACGGCCCGGTTACTGGTAACGGCAAAATCATTAACGAACTGGAAGGCATCTTCGGCGGTGCTGGCTGGAATGTTATCAAGGTTATCTGGGGCGGTCGTTGGGATGAGCTGCTGCGTAAAGATACCAGCGGTAAGCTGATCCAGCTGATGGAAGAAACCGTTGATGGCGACTACCAGACCTTCAAATCCAAAGACGGCGCTTACGTGCGTGAGCACTTCTTCGGTAAATATCCGGAGACCGCAGCGCTGGTTGCCGACTGGACTGACGAGCAGATCTGGGCCCTGAACCGCGGCGGTCACGATCCGAAGAAAGTTTACGCTGCACTGAAAAAAGCGCAGGAAACTAAAGGCAAAGCTACCGTAATCCTCGCCCATACCATTAAAGGTTACGGCATGGGTGACACCGCCGAAGGTAAGAACATCGCCCACCAGGTTAAGAAAATGAACATGGACGGCGTTCGTTACGTCCGCGATCGTTTCAACGTGCCGGTTGCCGACGCTGATATTGAAAAACTGCCGTACGTAACCTTCCCGGAAGGTTCCGAAGAGCATACCTATCTGCACGCTCAGCGTCAGAAACTGCACGGCTATCTGCCGAGCCGTCAGCCGAACTTCACCGAGAAGCTTGAGCTGCCGACGCTGGAAGATTTCGGCCCGCTGCTGGAAGAGCAGAATAAAGAGATCTCTACCACTATCGCGTTCGTTCGTGCCCTGAACGTGATGCTGAAGAACAAATCCATCAAAGACCGCCTCGTGCCTATTATTGCCGATGAAGCGCGTACCTTTGGTATGGAAGGTCTGTTCCGTCAGATCGGTATCTACAGCCCGAACGGCCAGCAGTACACTCCGCAGGACCGTGAGCAGGTTGCTTACTACAAAGAAGACGAGAAAGGTCAGATTCTGCAGGAAGGTATCAACGAGCTGGGCGCAGGCGCATCCTGGCTGGCTGCTGCGACCTCCTACAGCACCAACAATCTGCCGATGATCCCGTTCTACATCTACTACTCCATGTTCGGGTTCCAGCGTATCGGCGACCTGTGCTGGCAGGCAGGCGACCAGCAGGCTCGTGGCTTCCTGATCGGTGGTACTTCCGGCCGTACGACGCTGAACGGTGAAGGTCTGCAGCACGAAGATGGCCACAGCCATATTCAGTCTCTGACTATCCCGAACTGTATCTCTTACGATCCGTCTTACGCGTACGAAGTTGCGGTCATCATGCATGATGGTCTGGAGCGTATGTATGGTGAGAAACAAGAGAACGTTTACTACTACATCACCACCCTGAACGAAAACTACCACATGCCGGCAATGCCAGCAGGCGCCGAGGAAGGTATCCGTAAAGGTATCTACAAACTCGAAACCGTTGAAGGTAGCAAAGGTAAAGTTCAGCTGCTGGGCTCCGGTTCTATCCTGCGTCACGTTCGTGAAGCGGCACAGATCCTGGCTAAAGACTACGGCGTAGGTTCTGACGTTTACAGCGTCACCTCCTTCACTGAACTGGCGCGCGATGGCCAGGATTGTGAACGCTGGAACATGCTGCACCCGCTGGAAACTCCGCGCGTTCCGTACATTGCTCAGGTGATGAACGACGCTCCGGCAGTAGCATCTACTGACTATATGAAACTGTTCGCTGAGCAGGTTCGTACTTACGTACCGGCTGATGATTACCGCGTACTGGGTACCGACGGCTTCGGTCGCTCTGACAGCCGTGAAAACCTGCGTCACCACTTCGAAGTTGACGCTTCCTATGTAGTGGTAGCAGCGCTCGGCGAACTGGCTAAACGTGGCGAAATCGATAAGAAAGTGGTTGCGGAAGCCATCACTAAATTCAATATCGATGCAGATAAAGTTAACCCGCGTCTGGCGTAAGAGGTAAAAGAATAATGGCTATCGAAATCAAAGTACCGGACATCGGGGCTGATGAAGTTGAAATCACCGAGATTCTGGTCAAAGTGGGCGACAAGGTTGAAGCTGAACAGTCGCTGATCACCGTAGAGGGCGACAAAGCCTCTATGGAAGTTCCGTCTCCGCAGGCTGGCATCGTTAAAGAGATCAAGGTCTCCGTCGGCGACAAAACCGAGACCGGTAAACTGATCATGATTTTCGATTCCGCCGATGGTGCAGCAGCCGCTGCACCTGCGCAGGAAGAGAAGAAAGAAGCCGCTCCGGCCGCTGCTGCACCGGCAGCCGCGAGCGTGAAAGAAGTTCACGTACCGGATATCGGCGGTGACGAAGTTGAAGTCACTGAGATCATGGTTAAAGTGGGCGACACCATCGCCGCTGAGCAGTCGCTGATCACCGTAGAAGGCGATAAAGCTTCTATGGAAGTGCCGGCGCCGTTCGCGGGCACCGTGAAAGAGATCAAAATCAACACCGGCGACAAAGTGTCCACTGGTTCCCTGATCATGATCTTCGAAGTGGCGGGCGCTGCGCCTGCAGCGGCTCCGGCAAAAGCGGAAGCCGCTCCGGCTGCTGCTGCACCGGCCGCTTCGGGATCTAAAGAAGTTCACGTCCCGGATATCGGTGGTGATGAAGTTGAAGTTACTGAAGTGATGGTGAAAGTGGGCGATAAAATTGCCGCTGAACAGTCACTGATTACCGTTGAAGGCGATAAAGCTTCAATGGAAGTGCCGGCGCCGTTCGCGGGTACCGTGAAAGAGATCAAAATCAACACCGGTGACAAAGTTTCCACCGGCTCTCTGATTATGGTCTTCGAAGTGGAAGGCGCTGCGCCTGCTGCGGCCCCGGCCGCCGCTGCTCCGGCTCCTGCTGCAGCACCGGCTCAGGCTGCTAAACCTGCCGCGGCTCCTGCTGCGAAAGCAGAAGGCAAATCTGAGTTTGCTGAAAACGACGCTTACGTTCACGCGACTCCGCTGATTCGTCGCCTGGCGCGCGAATTCGGCGTCAACCTGGCGAAAGTGAAAGGTACGGGGCGTAAAGGCCGTATCCTGCGCGAAGACGTTCAGGCTTACGTGAAAGACGCGGTGAAACGCGCTGAAGCTGCGCCTGCGGCAACCGGTGGCGGTATCCCGGGCATGCTGCCGTGGCCGAAAGTGGACTTCAGCAAGTTTGGTGAAGTGGAAGAAGTTGAACTGGGCCGCATTCAGAAAATCTCTGGTGCTAACCTGAGCCGTAACTGGGTGATGATCCCGCACGTTACCCACTTCGACAAAACCGATATCACCGATCTGGAAGCGTTCCGTAAACAGCAGAACGCCGAAGCTGAGAAGCGTAAGCTGGACGTGAAGTTCACCCCGGTTGTCTTCATCATGAAAGCCGTTGCCGCTGCGCTTGAGCAGATGCCGCGCTTCAACAGCTCGCTGTCTGAAGATGGTCAGCGTCTGACGCTGAAGAAATACATCAACATCGGCGTAGCGGTTGATACCCCGAATGGCCTGGTGGTTCCGGTCTTTAAAGATGTGAACAAGAAGAGCGTAACCGAGCTGTCTCGTGAACTGACCGTGATTTCTAAGAAAGCGCGTGATGGTAAGCTGACCGCTGGCGAAATGCAGGGCGGTTGCTTCACTATCTCCAGCATCGGCGGCCTGGGTACCACCCACTTCGCGCCGATTGTTAACGCGCCGGAAGTGGCTATCCTCGGGGTGTCCAAGTCTGCGATGGAGCCGGTGTGGAATGGTAAAGAGTTTGTTCCGCGTCTGATGATGCCGATCTCTCTGTCCTTCGACCACCGCGTGATCGACGGTGCTGATGGTGCGCGCTTTATCACCATCATCAACAACATGCTGAGCGATATTCGCCGCCTGGTGATGTAAGCGAAAAGCCGGCCTGACGGCCGGCTTTTTTCTGGTAATCTCTTATCCGTTTTGACGTTACCAGCAATAAAGGACAAAATCGTTTGCCGTTTGTTGTTTCAAAATTGTTAACAATTTTGTAAAATGCAGGCGGATAGAACGTCCCGGTGGACATGGGCGTAAAAACAATAGCGTCAGACCCGCCGGATACAAATTACAGAGGTCATGATGAGTACTGAAATCAAAACTCAGGTCGTGGTACTTGGGGCTGGTCCCGCAGGTTATTCTGCTGCCTTCCGTTGCGCTGATTTAGGTCTGGAAACCGTCATCGTAGAACGTTACAGCACTCTGGGCGGTGTTTGCCTGAACGTCGGCTGTATCCCTTCTAAAGCACTGCTGCACGTAGCGAAAGTTATCGAAGAAGCGAAAGCGCTGGCCGAACACGGCATCGTTTTCGGTGAGCCGAAAACCGACATTGACAAGATTCGCACCTGGAAAGAAAAAGTCATCACTCAGCTGACCGGCGGTCTGGCTGGCATGGCCAAAGGGCGTAAGGTGAAGGTTGTTAATGGTCTGGGTAAATTTACCGGCGCTAACACCCTTGAAGTTGAAGGCGAAAACGGCAAAACCGTGATCAACTTCGACAACGCTATCATCGCGGCGGGTTCCCGTCCGATCGAACTGCCGTTCATTCCGCATGAAGATCCGCGCGTATGGGACTCCACCGATGCGCTGGAGCTGAAAACCGTACCAAAACGCCTTCTGGTTATGGGTGGCGGTATCATCGGTCTGGAAATGGGTACCGTATACCATGCGCTGGGTTCAGAGATTGACGTGGTTGAGATGTTCGACCAGGTGATCCCGGCGGCTGATAAAGACGTCGTAAAAGTCTTCACTAAGCGCATCAGCAAGAAATTCAACCTGATGCTGGAAACTAAAGTTACCGCCGTTGAAGCGAAAGAAGACGGTATCTACGTTTCCATGGAAGGCAAAAAAGCGCCGGCTGAAGCGCAGCGCTACGATGCCGTTCTGGTGGCTATCGGCCGCGTGCCGAACGGTAAAAACCTTGATGCCGGTAAAGCAGGCGTTGAAGTTGACGAGCGTGGCTTCATCCGCGTTGACAAACAGCTGCGTACTAACGTACCGCACATCTTTGCTATCGGCGATATCGTCGGTCAGCCAATGCTGGCGCATAAAGGCGTGCATGAAGGTCACGTTGCCGCCGAAGTTATTGCCGGCATGAAGCACTACTTTGACCCGAAAGTGATTCCGTCCATCGCTTATACCGAACCAGAAGTTGCATGGGTTGGTCTGACTGAAAAAGAAGCGAAAGAGAAAGGCATCAGCTATGAAACCGCCACCTTCCCGTGGGCTGCTTCTGGCCGTGCTATCGCTTCCGACTGCGCTGACGGTATGACCAAACTGATTTTCGACAAAGAATCCCACCGCGTTATCGGCGGAGCGATTGTCGGCACCAACGGCGGCGAGCTGCTGGGTGAAATCGGTCTGGCGATCGAAATGGGCTGTGACGCAGAAGATATTGCGCTGACCATCCACGCTCACCCGACTCTGCACGAGTCCGTTGGCCTGGCGGCAGAAGTCTTCGAAGGTAGCATTACCGACCTGCCGAACGCGAAAGCGAAGAAAAAGTAAGTTTTTCTTTCAGGCAAAATGAAAAAGCGGCTCACTGAGCCGCTTTTTTTATGTCTGATGTTTAGAACTGTGTCGCTGTTAATAAAACTGCATAACTCATTAATACCTTGAAAATAGTAACCCTATAAACTTATAGCAAGTTAACTATGTGTGAGGTATGCAATGAAAAGATTTTTAACGACGGCGCTGCTGGCGGCCACTTTGGTTTCTGGTATGGCCTGCGCGGCGGATGCCGTTATCCCCTGGGCTGATAACAGCGGCGGTACCGAAAGCGCTCATATTGCGGCGATGGGGCAGGATTTGAATATGCAGCATCAGCAGATCACGAAGACTCGCGAAGGCGTATGGGCGGCGAACTCCGGTAGCATCAGCGCTGACGAAGCGGCGCTGAGCAGCACTAAACCGGCTTTCGCGGGCGACCCCTCTTTGATGCCCCACCAGGGCTAATTTATCCCGGCGGTCCGGCGGCGTAATCGCGCCCCGGACATTTTCCTTCAAACCTTATCAGTCTGGTTGGTCAGAAAGCTGATGGTTCAGGTCACTCTCTGACTATCACCATCCTGATAGTGGGCTAAAGGCCAGGCCCTAACGGGTCGGGAGCTTCTCCCGGCGCAGTTCACGACGTTCGGAAAGATGTTCTCCGGGCTCGCTGCTTACACCGGATAGACGCGCGCTCTGCAGGCCGCGTTCCCGTTGAGACAGCCATGAGGTAGAGTGAATATCGTTTCCGCTCAGGGTATTGGCCTGCAGGCCAACCAGCTTCGGCTGACGTTGTTCGGGCGCTGTGGTCTGAAAAGCCTCGCGGCGTTGCGGGTGCTCTGGTACTGAACGCTGATTGTTTCCCGTTTCCAGGAGCGGTGGTCGTGCGGCGCCGTTTTTAAGCGATGGTGTTGTGTCGTAGCCGCGAGAATTATTGCGCTGAGCCACCTGGTGTAGCTGTTGTGACTGGGCATCCGGAGAATGTCCGGTTCGTCGCTGGAGCTGGGTCATCGCCGCCTGACGCTGGGCGTTGCGATCGGCAGGCTGATGCTGAGTTGCGCTAAGCCCGCCGGGTACACTGGTCTGATGGAAACGCTGGGTAACGTTGTCATTCGGATAGGCAATATTACCGCGCCAGGCTGGGTTATGGTGCCAGCTGGCATAATTTCCCGGCAGGTTCTGCCCGGTGAGATGGTTAAAATTATTGACGTTGATATTGATGTTATCGCCATTGTGCACGTAGTCGCCGTGATGATCATCATGATGGTCATTGTCATCCCAGTCGATATTGCTGAATAAGGCGTAGGTGGTGGCGACACCGAGGCTAAAACCAAAACCTTTTACAAAGCTATCGGCAAACTGCTCACCGGGAGGTGGTGGTAAGTAGACCGGTGGATAGGCGGTATTGGGCCAGGAGCCGTAAACCACCGTGGGATTGTAGGCTGGTACATAGACAACGTTCGGATCGGTGGATTCGATGCGAATCACCTGGGCGGAAGAGCGGGAGGCATCGGTACTGCTGTTAGCGGAAACGGTGGCAGTTGGCTGCGCAGAGGCCGCAGAGTGCCTGGACGTAATGACTTTCTGCTGCGGCGTGGATTTTAGCGTTCCGGTTTGCTGGGCGATGGCGCGCAGGCGCTGCACCGAGTCCATCACGTCCTGCGGCTGCGCAAGAAACGCATCACCCAGATTTTCCACCCATGGGGGATTTTCACCCATTAAGGCGAGCAGCGGAGGGAAGGCGACCAGCGATTTCACGCTGGGATCCCAGGGCTGATTTGCTACCGCCTGTACCGCAGCGTCCCCTTTCATGGTGGGATGGTCCTGTGACCACTGCACCGCCTGGATGACGTTGCTCGGGTAGGTGGAGGCCATCAGCACCTGCGACAATAGATTGTCCGGGTAAAGCGCAACCGGCGCGACCCATTGGTCAATCTGCGCGTGAGAATAGGACGCCGGGACTGGCTGAACGGCGATGGATGCCGGGGCGGCCTGCGCAACGGTAGGGGGCTCGACAGCGGTTTGTGGTTCCCGGCTTTTAACATACAGCGTACCTGAGGCAGCTAATAACCCGACGCTGCAAAGCAGTGCGAGCACGTGGGGTTTCAAAGGCAGCGTCATAATAACTCCCGGCACAGAGATTGGCCCATTTCGACAGCGTTTTATCGAAAAATGGGGGATTGGCAAAGTATAAAGAGAGCGAATTTGGGTTTTTGATTAATGTTGGGATTTGGGCCAGCAAGATGTAACAGAATTAATTTTATATACCGCTAAACGGCCAGAAAACCTGCAATATTCTGCCCTTAACGATTCAGCTAATTTTTAATGTTGCTTTTTTGTAAACAGATTAACACCCCGCCAAAATCCTGCTATGCTGCCGACGCGGTATCGGGCATTTACCCTACAAACTGCTGTCTCACAGGAGCGTGAAGAGAATCGCCTACCGCATTTTACAATGAGAGCGAGGAGAACCGTCGTGCTAGAAGAATACCGTAAGCACGTAGCTGAGCGTGCCGCCGAGGGGATTGTTGCAAAGCCCTTAGATGCAACCCAAATGGCCGCGCTGGTAGAACTGCTGAAAAACCCGCCTGCGGGTGAAGAAGAATTCCTGTTAGACCTGTTAATTAACCGCGTACCGCCGGGCGTCGACGAAGCCGCCTATGTTAAAGCCGGATTCCTTGCCGCGATCGCCAAAGGCGAAGCGACCTCCCCACTGGTTACCCCTGAAAAAGCTATCGAACTGCTGGGAACCATGCAGGGCGGATACAACATCCATCCTCTGATTGACGCGCTGGACAATGCAAAGCTGGCACCGATCGCCGCGAAAGCGCTGTCTCATACCCTGCTGATGTTCGACAACTTCTATGATGTAGAAGAGAAAGCCAAAGCGGGCAATGAATATGCCAAACAGGTGATGCAGTCCTGGGCTGACGCTGAGTGGTTCCTGAGCCGTCCTCAGCTGGCTGACAAAATCACCGTCACCGTGTTTAAAGTGACCGGTGAAACCAACACCGACGATCTGTCTCCGGCACCTGATGCCTGGTCCCGCCCGGATATTCCGCTGCACGCTCTGGCGATGCTGAAAAACGCTCGTGAAGGTATCGATCCGGATCAGCCTGGCGCCGTTGGCCCGATTAAGCAAATTGAAGCCCTGCAGCAAAAAGGCTTCCCGCTGGCATACGTTGGCGACGTTGTTGGTACCGGTTCTTCGCGTAAATCCGCCACCAACTCGGTACTGTGGTTTATGGGCGACGATATTCCGCACGTGCCGAACAAACGCGGCGGTGGCCTGGTTCTCGGCGGCAAAATTGCACCGATCTTCTTCAACACCATGGAAGATGCGGGCGCGCTGCCGATTGAGGTTGATGTAAACAACCTCAATATGGGTGACGTGATTGACGTTTATCCGTTCAAAGGCGAAGTGCGTAACCACGAAACCAACGAACTGCTGGCGACCTTCGAACTGAAAACCGATGTGCTGATCGACGAAGTGCGCGCCGGTGGCCGTATTCCGCTGATTATCGGCCGCGGCCTGACGACCAAAGCGCGTGAAGCGCTGGGTCTGCCGCACAGCGACGTGTTCCGTCAGGCAAAAGATGTGGCGGAAAGCAATCGCGGCTTCTCTCTGGCGCAGAAAATGGTAGGTCGCGCATGCGGCGTAGCCGGGATTCGCCCAGGCGCGTACTGCGAACCGAAGATGACGTCCGTGGGCTCTCAGGACACGACCGGTCCAATGACCCGCGATGAGTTGAAAGACCTGGCGTGCCTGGGCTTCTCTTCCGACCTGGTGATGCAGTCCTTCTGCCACACCGCCGCTTATCCGAAGCCGGTTGATGTTACCACCCACCATACGCTGCCGGACTTTATCATGAACCGTGGCGGTGTATCGCTGCGTCCGGGTGACGGCGTTATTCACTCATGGTTGAACCGTATGCTGCTGCCGGATACCGTAGGGACCGGCGGTGACTCGCACACGCGTTTCCCGATCGGTATCTCTTTCCCGGCGGGTTCTGGTCTGGTAGCGTTTGCCGCAGCAACCGGCGTTATGCCGCTGGATATGCCGGAATCAGTGCTTGTGCGTTTCAAAGGCAAAATGCAGCCGGGCATTACTCTGCGCGATCTGGTTCATGCGATTCCGCTGTATGCCATCAAACAGGGTCTGTTGACCGTTGAGAAGAAAGGTAAGAAAAACATCTTCTCCGGTCGTATTCTGGAGATTGAAGGTCTGCCGGATCTGAAGGTCGAGCAGGCGTTTGAGCTTACCGATGCTTCTGCCGAGCGTTCGGCTGCCGGCTGTACCATCAAGCTGAACAAAGAGCCGATTGTTGAATACCTGACCTCCAACATTGTCCTGCTGAAGTGGATGATCGCTGAAGGCTACGGCGATCGCCGTACGCTGGAACGTCGTATCCAGGGCATGGAAAAATGGCTGGCGGATCCGCAGCTGCTGGAAGGCGATGCGGATGCAGAGTATGCAGCGGTGATCGAGATCGATCTGGCCGATATTAAAGAGCCAATTCTCTGTGCTCCGAACGATCCTGACGATGCTCGCCTGCTGTCCGACGTGCAGGGTGAGAAGATCGATGAGGTGTTTATCGGTTCCTGCATGACCAATATCGGTCACTTCCGCGCGGCGGGTAAGCTTCTGGACAATCATAAAGGCCAGCTGCCGACTCGTCTGTGGGTGGCGCCGCCAACCCGTATGGATGCGGCGCAGCTGACTGAAGAAGGCTACTACAGCGTGTTCGGTAAGAGCGGTGCGCGCATCGAAATTCCTGGCTGTTCCCTGTGTATGGGTAACCAGGCGCGCGTTGCCGACGGTGCGACGGTGGTTTCGACCTCAACCCGTAACTTCCCGAACCGTTTAGGCACCGGTGCTAACGTTTACCTGGCCTCTGCGGAGCTGGCGGCAGTTGCGGCGCTTATCGGTAAATTGCCAACGCCGGAAGAGTATCAGACCTATGTTGCGCAGGTGGATAAGACAGCGGCGGATACCTACCGCTATCTGAACTTCGACCAGCTGGGTCAGTATACCGAAAAGGCGGACGGGGTTATTTTCCAGACTGCGGTGTAAGCCGATAGGTTAGCGTCGTACATAATCCCTTCAATGCCCGGTGAACTTTGCGTCACCGGGCATTTTTATTTCTATTCCCTCTGCCGGCTACGCTTTTTTTCTCCTTTACTGCTGCGATAATGACGTTATGGGTACAGTGCAGCGGTGACGCACTGCCCTTGCAGAGGAATAAACTATGGATTACGAATTTCTGCGCGATATTACCGGAGTGGTAAAGGTGCGAATGTCGATGGATCATGAGGCGATCGGCCACTGGTTCAACGAAGAGGTTAAAGATAACCTTGCCCTGCTGGATGAAGTCGAGCAGGCCGCGCGCACCGTCAAAGGCAGTGAACGTTCCTGGCAACGTGTCGGCCATGAATACACGCTATGGCTGGACGGTGAAGAAGTGATGATCCGCGCCAATCAGCTGGATTTTTCCGGCGATGAGATAGAAGAGGGGATGAGCTACTATGACGAAGAAAGCCTCTCGCTATGCGGTGTGGAAGACTTTCTTCAGGTAGTGAAAGCCTATCGAAAATTTGTCGGTCAATCTTGAGCAACTTTAATCATTTCCATGGCCGGGCATTGATGTCCGGCTTTTTTTTCGCCTGCGATCCCTCTTTTGATTTTTATTAATCATTTTAAAACTGTGATCTGGCGCGTTTGTGAAGTTTGTTTGATTAAATATAATCTTTATGATTTTATTTAATCATAATATAACAACAGGCGGGAAGACCATGAACATCAAGAAGGCTATAGAACGTGTACCTGGCGGCATGATGGTTGTGCCACTGGTGATCGGCGCCATTATCAATACCTTTGCCCCGCAAGCGCTTGAGATTGGCGGGTTCACCACCGCGCTGTTTAAAAACGGCGCAGCGCCACTGATTGGCGCCTTCCTGCTCTGCATGGGGGCGGGAATTAGCGTTAAGGCAGCACCCCAGGCGCTGCTGCAGGGCGGTACGATTACGCTGACCAAGCTCCTGATCGCCATCGCGATTGGCCTTGGCGTAGAACAACTCTTCGGTACTGAAGGGATCTTCGGCTTAAGCGGCCTGGCGATCATCGCTGCGATGAGTAACTCGAATGGCGGGCTTTACGCCGCGCTGGTGGGGGAGTTTGGTAACGAGCGTGATGTGGGAGCGATCTCCATCCTGTCCCTGAATGACGGTCCATTCTTTACGATGATCGCGCTGGGCGCTGCGGGGATGGCGAACATTCCGATCATGGCGCTGGTCGCAGTACTGGTCCCGCTGGTGGTGGGAATGATCCTGGGTAATCTCGACCCTAACATGCGCGACTTCCTGACCAAAGGCGGCCCGCTGTTGATTCCGTTCTTCGCTTTTGCGCTGGGCGCAGGGATCAACCTTGAAATGCTACTGCAGGGCGGTCTGGCGGGTATTCTGCTCGGCGTGCTGACCACCTTCATCGGCGGTTTCTTTAACATTCGTGCCGATCGTCTGGTAGGCGGAAGCGGGATTGCTGGCGCGGCGGCCTCCAGTACCGCTGGAAACGCCGTGGCGACGCCGCTGGCGATTGCCCAGGCCGATCCCTCTCTGGCAGAGGTTGCCGCAGCGGCCGCGCCGCTGATTGCCGCGTCGGTGATCACCACCGCGATTTTGACCCCTGTTCTGACCTCGTGGGTGGCTAAGAAGCAAGCGCGTCAGATTGCTGAGGAGAAAAAAGCATGAAAATGATCGTTATCGCCGACGACTTTACGGGTTCTAACGATACCGGCGTGCAGCTGGCAAAGAAGGGGGCGCGCACGGAAGTGATGCTCACGCCGGATCAAAAACCTTCGCGTCGCGCTGATGTGCTGGTGATCAACACAGAAAGCCGCGCTATGCCCGCAGAGAAGGCCGGAAAAGCGGTAGCGCAGGCATTAGCGCCATGGTGCGATGGTGATGCGCTACCGCTGGTTTATAAGAAAATCGACTCCACTTTTCGCGGTAACGTTGGTGCTGAAGTGACGGCGGCAATGCGTGCTACAAACCGAAGGCTGGCAGTGATCGCGGCGGCTATCCCCGCGGCCGGGCGCACCACCCGCAACGGATTATGCCTCGTCAACGGTACGCCGCTGCTGGAAACCGAATTCGCCAGCGATCCGAAAACCCCCATTATCTCCTCGCGCATTGCGGCGTTGATCGCCCTGCAAAGCGACGTTCCGGTACATGAAGTGTCGCTCGAAGACGTGCGTCGGGGGCAATTAAGCGCGCTGTTGACGGCTTTTTCAGCCGAGGGGGAATGCATGGTGGTAGCCGATGCAGTGGAAGATCGCGATCTGCTGCTGATTGCACAGGCTATCTGTGAACAAAAGGAGATGCCGCTGTTGGTTGGCGCAGCCGGGCTGGCGAATGCGCTACCGGTCAGAACGTTTATGCAGGAAAGGCAGGAGCTACCGGTACTGGTGGTGGCTGGGTCGATGAGCGAAGCCACGCGGCGGCAGGTTGAAAAAGCGCTCTGCCAGGCACGCGCCAGCGTCGTGGATATTGATGCATCGCGGCTGGCATCGGCGCAGGCTGAACAAGAAATGGCCGCGGCAGTTGAACAGGCCTGTGCGCTGCTCAGTCGGCAGCAGCACACCATTTTACGTACCAGTCGGAGCGCGGACGATCGGCAGATGATCGACAGCCTGTGCGCTCAGGCAGGCGTGAGCCGTCAACAGCTCGGTGAAATGCTTAGCCAACGTCTTGGCGTGATTACTCTGCGCATTATCGAACAGGCTCGTATTGGCGGGCTGTTCCTGACCGGAGGTGATATCGCCACCGCGGTCGCCGCCGCGCTCGGGGCGGAAGGCTATCGCATTCAGAGTGAGGTGGCGCCCTGTATTCCCTGTGGAACGTTCGTAAACAGTGAAATCGACGATCTGCCGGTTATCACTAAAGCTGGCGGATTCGGTTCAGACAGCACCCTTTGTGATGCGCTTTATTTTATTGAGGAGATGTACCGTGGTAACTAAAACAATTGCGATTACGATGGGCGACCCGGCGGGCATTGGTCCGGAAATCATTGTTAAGGCGCTTTGTGAAGACGAGCTGAATGGCGCGCCGCTGGTGGTGATAGGGTGTCTGCAAACACTGAAACGTCTGCAGGATAAAGGGCTGGCGGAAGGCGTGACTTTTCGCGCGATTACCGAGGTCGCAGAGGCGCGATTTGCGCCCGGCGTGATTCATGTCATTGACGAGCCGTTGGCCCAGCCGGAGGCGCTGGAGCCGGGTAAAGTGCAGGCCCAGGCGGGCGATCTGGCCTACCGCTGCGTGAAGCGGGCGACTGAGCTGGCGATGAAAGGCGACGTGCACGCCATCGCGACCGCACCGCTGAATAAAGAAGCGCTTCATCTGGCCGGACATAATTACCCAGGTCATACCGAACTGCTGGCGACGCTGACAGAAAGCCGCGATTACGCCATGGTGCTGTACACCGACAAGCTGAAGGTCATTCATGTCTCGACCCACATTGCGTTGCGCAAGTTCCTTGATACTCTTAATGGTCAACGCGTGGAGACGGTTATCGGCATCGCGGATCGCTTCCTGAAACGCGTCGGTTTCGCCGAGCCGCGCATTGCCGTTGCCGGGGTCAATCCCCATGCGGGCGAAAACGGTCTGTTTGGTGATGAAGAAATACGCATAGTGTCGCCAGCTATAGAAAATATGAAAGCGAAGGGAATCGATGTTTACGGGCCCTGTCCGCCGGATACCGTGTTTTTACAGGCGTATGAGGGGCAATATGACATAGTGGTAGCGATGTACCACGATCAGGGGCATATTCCGCTCAAACTGCTCGGCTTCTACGATGGGGTGAATATTACCGCTGGTTTGCCGTTTATTCGCACTTCTGCCGATCACGGGACCGCGTTTGATATAGCCTGGACGGGAAAAGCAAAATCTGAGAGCATGGCCGTATCGATTAAACTGGCAATGCAACTGGCGTAATTTCCTGTTATGAAAGGACAACACCGTCTGGATAAGATTGTGGCGTATTTGAAAAATCATACGCTGGTGACCGTGGAACAGCTGGTGGATGCGGTAGAAGCATCACCGGCGACGATACGACGCGATCTGATCAAGCTGGATGAGCAGGGCGTGATCAGCCGCAGCCACGGCGGTGTTGCTCTGCGGCGCTTTGAGCCTTCTCAGCCTACAACCAATGAAAAGCAGTTACGATCGCCTGCGGAAAAGCGGGCGATTGCACGTTTTGCCGCCTCGATGGTGCAGGCGGGCGACGCGGTGGTGTTGGATGCCGGTACCACTATGCTGGAATTGGCAAAATGCCTGACCCATCTTCCGCTCAGGGTGATCACAGTCGATCTGCATATCGCTCTGTTTTTATCCGAGTTCCGCCAGATAGAAGTGACTATAGTTGGTGGCCGCATTGATGACAGCAGTCAGTCATGTATCGGCGAGTTTGGCCGTAAGATGCTACGTAGCGTCTATCCTGATATCGCTTTCATGAGCTGTAACAGCTGGAGCGTGGAAAAGGGCGTGACGACGCCGACGGAAGAAAAGGCGGGGCTGAAACAGGAGATTATTGCCAACGCCCAGCGCAAGATCTTACTGGCGGACAGCAGCAAATATGGTGCCCACTCGTTGTTCAACGTCGCTCCGTTAAGCCGTTTCACCGACATTATTACCGATGTGAGTTTGCCCCTTCCCGTTCAGGCTGAACTGAAAGCGCAATCCATTGCCCTTACGCTGGTACAGCCCGAACTTTAAGGATACCGCCATCCGCGACGTTGTTATACGCTCGGGATATTACGTCCGTAGTAGATTTCGCGCATCTCTTTCCAGAGCAGGTCGGTGATCACCCTGCGCTCTTCTTCCGTTAAATCTTCCGGCCTGGTGTGAAACATATAGTGCTTAAGGTCGAATTCCTTCAGCATCATTTTGGTATGGAAAATATTCTCCTGATAGACATTAACGTCCACCATGTCATAAAGCGATTTCATATCCTCTGACATGAAATTCTGAATGGAGTTGATTTCATGATCGATGAAGTGCTTCATACCGTTCACATCGCGGGTAAAACCGCGCACGCGATAATCAATAGTGACGATATCGGATTCCAGCTGGTGAATCAGGTAATTAAGCGCCTTCAGAGGGGAGATTACGCCACAAGTTGAGACTTCAATATCGGCGCGGAAGGTGCACAGCCCACCTTCTGGATGGCTTTCTGGATAGGTGTGAACGCATATATGGCTTTTATCGAGATGCGCCACAACGGTTTCTGGCAGCGGGCCCGGATGTTCTGTCTGGTCGATAAGCTGCGGGTCGATAGGCTCTTCGCTGACCAGGATCGTCACGCTGGCACCCTGCGGTTCATAATCCTGGCGCGCGATGTTGAGAATATTGGCGCCAATAATGGAACAGGTTTCTGACAGAATTTCGGTCAGGCGGTTGGCATTGTAGAGTTCGTCAATATAGGCGATGTAGCCATCGCGTTCCTCTGCCGTTTTTGCATAGCAAATATCATAAATGCAAAAACTCAGGCTTTTAGTCAGATTGTTAAAGCCGTGCAGCTTCAATTTTTTCAATTTAGATCACCCCCTTACTTAACGGTGGATAGCGCATCCAGTAAATATTGTGGTAAAGCAAATGCCGCCGCGTGGATTGCCGGATTGTAATAACGGCACGTCAGGTTTGCCTTATGAAAACGGGCCTGAATAATTTCACTGGAAAGGTGGCGCAGGGCTTCGTTATCGGTGGCCCAGGCAAAGGTCATTATGCCGCCGTAATAGGTTGGAATCGCGGCCTGATAAAAGCTCACATCGCGAAAGTAATGGCTGAGCTTACGATGGCTATCAATAGCTTCATCCTGCTGCAGGAAGCAGACGCCGTTCTGAGCGACGAAGATTCCGCCGGGGTTAAGGCAACGTTTGCAGCCTTCATAAAAGGCGGATGTGAACAGGCTCTCGCCAGGCCCGATAGGATCGGTGCAATCGGAGATAATGACATCAAACGTTTGCGTTGTCTGGTTAACGAAATTAACACCGTCATCAATAACCAGCGTAAAGCGCGGATCGTCGTAGGCTCCCGCGTTATGATTAGGGAGATACTGGCGACAGAATGAAACCACGCCGGCGTCAATTTCAACCATGGTAATGGTTTCCACGTTGCGATGACGAGAGACTTCGCGCAGCATGGCGCCGTCGCCGCCGCCGATAATTAACACATGTTTCGCCTGGCCATGGGCCATCAAAGGAACATGGGTCATCATTTCATGGTAGATAAACTCATCGCGTTCGGTGGTTTGCACCACGCCGTCCAGCGCCATCACGCGACCGAAGGCGGCGTTTTCGAAAATGATCAGGTCCTGATGATCGGTTTTCTCGTGATACAGAACGTTATCAACGCTGAAATACTGACCAAAATGGTCGTGCAGCGTTTCATGCCACAGATTGCTATCAGCCACGGGCAGATCCTCCTTTGTTAACATCTGTTACACCCACTAAAAATGAGCGCAACATCATAGCCAACTATAGAAGATGATGCACGGTGGATATTTCAGCAAATGAAGCGTGGAGCATAATCCATTAAGAAAAATGACGAAACGCCCCCTTTACAGGAGGCGTGAGGATCAGGGTTTTTTATCCTGAGGTTTTGCCGCAGTGGCGTCCACGATTCTGACTGAATAAACCATGGTCGCTCCGGGGGGAATTTTAGGAGGCCGCCCTTCGCTACCATAGGCGAGCTCCGGCGGGATCACTATGGTAATAGAACCATGATTCCCCAGGCGTTTTATTGGCCCGAGAAACAGGGGAGGATAGGATTTTAGGGTCTGAGTCCAGACTTTGCCTTCGGCTTCCATGTCGTTAATGACGGTTCCGTCGATAAGCGTTTCCTTGATGGTGACGGTTACGGTATCGGTGTCGAGGATCCTGCCTTCACCGGCATAATCTATACGACTGTAAACACCATCTTTAAACACCACGCCTTTCTGTTTCGCGAAATTTTGTTGATACTTCTTCCCTTCGCTAATCGTTTGCTGTTCTATCTTATTCAGATTCTTAAAGACTTTTTTAGAGACATCGAATAAGGCTTTATTGCGCACTTTCTCATCGAGGGCGATTTTTCCTGCAAAAGCATCGAGGATCCCCTGCAGAACGGTATCTTTACTGATTGTCACGCCCTGCGAGCTGCGGGTGGACAGGACTTTTAGCGCCTCTTCACCCATTGATACGCCGATAGAATAAGCCTGCTGTTGAGGCTCTTTTGCAAGATCGAGAGCCGTCGCTTTTTTACCTGATTTAGACTCGGCATCAGCAAGCCTGGTTTTTAGCTGGTTAATCTCATTCGCGTTGGCTTGCAGCAGGGCTTTGTCTTTTTCTGCCTGTAAGCGAACAGCGCTCTCCTGAAGCGCCGACTGCTGTTTGCTGGCGGTAAATGAATCAAGTTTTGCCGTGAGCGCCTTTTTTTCTTCCGCCGCAGCCGTCAGTTTAACGGTCAAATCTTGTTTTTCAGTTTCATAGGCGGTGAGTTTCGCTACCAGCGCTTTTTGGGCTGTTTCGGATGCATCCAGCTTCGTTTTCAGCGCCCGCTGTGCGGCGTCAGCGGCGGCGAGCTTTGTTGTCAGTTCCTGCTGCGATTTTTCCGCTGCGGCAAGCTTGTTTTTATACGGGGCAGAAATTGCTAATTTTTCTGTGAGCGCTTGTCTTTGTTTCTCTTCAGCCTGGAGCTTCGTCATGAGCGTTTGTTTCTCTGACACAGCGATTGTGAGCTTAGAAGCCGTATCTTGCTTTGCTGTTTCCGCAGCGGCGAGTTTTTTTATCAGAGATTGTTTTTCAGTCGTAATTTCTGCTAACTGAAGCTCCAGCTTTTGTTTTGCCGATTCTGCCGCAACCCGTTTTTTCTCTTGCTGAAGCACGTTATTTTCCGTGCTGTTAAGCTGCTTTATGCTCTTTTTTATTTCTGCTGTGGAAGATAGCTCTTTATTTATTAATTTTTGTTTTTCGGCTACTACCTCCGCTAACTGTTTCTCAAGCTGCTGAATTTTATCAGTCAACTGTTTTTGATTATCCGGAGCGGTATTAGCCTTACTTTCTTTCGCTTCAAGCTGCTGCCGAAGCTGGCGGATGGTTTTATCTTTTTGAGAAATTATTGCAGCCTGACGTGAAGCTTCATTAGTTTTTTGTATGCTTTTTTTATTCGTTGTTTTTGTACTATTATTTTTATCCTTATCCTCAATGGGTTTTGCTGACTCATTACTTTTTTGAGTCTGTTGTTCTTTAGCATAATTCAAAAATGCTGGACCTGCGGAGTCATTGCTTGAGCCAGACGTGATGTTTACCAGCGCATCTTTTTCTGCACGGACATGAGGTGATAGCGATAACGCTAGCGAAAACAGCGCCGCCAGCGATATCAATTTGATGTTTAAGACTATTTTTCTGTTCATGGCTGAACATTTTCACCGCGTTTAACAAGGCTATCTATCAGCTCTTTTTCAATGTCAGCACATAGCTTAATTGACTTGAACTGATACATTGAATCTATGCCTTGTTTCGTTGGTTCAGCAACTTTACTGCGCACTGAGTTATACTGGGACGCGGCGCTGAGGAGCGAGGTGAAATCATTACCGAGTTTAGCAGCCTGCTTAGGATTCACTTCTTTCAGCGACTCCAGAGCTTTACGGCAAGCGTCTATTCGCGCTTGCTCTTCAGCAATTCTCTGCTGTTCGGTTTGTTGGCTTAATGTTGCGTCAGGTAATGGTTTTATTAATCTGGCGGATTGTCTGGATTGCGTTGAGTTACAGCCAACCAATAAAATGACGGCCAGAGGCGCTATACGTGCAAATAATGATATGTTCAAGGTTTCATTCCATTGATAAAAAGAGTCGTTATCGAGCGATAATAATGTGCAGAAAATGAGAATGCAATAATAGAGTTTTTGTTTTTTTAAAGGTATTGAGAGGGCTGGTTTTATTAATTAGCTAAACACTTAATGAATTTATTTTGAATTGAGATGTGAATTAGAGAAAGCTGTTAAATGAAATTCTAACATTGATAAACGTAATAGCCGTATTTGAACGGCTATTAATGTTGTATAAATACCATGGTGCTTATTTCACGTAAGCGAGCAGGCTAAGTGAGTCGCGAGCCAGCGCCTTGCATTTTTTGGTGGTGGAGATCTTGATGCCGCTCAGATCCCGATAGCTATCTTCACCCAGGGCTTTCATATTGAAGCTATCGTAATTGCTTAAATCCCACTGATTCTGCTGAGCAAAGAAGACCAGGGCGCGGCGAATCTGCGTGTTAGGCAGGTTTTGATAACCGCAATCGTTCTTCAGAAAGACAAATACAGCCGTCAAATCAGCCATATCTTCCGCTTCGGACTCGCTTAATGCATAGCTATTGGCGGAGAGAGTGAGCAGGCTGCCAAGTACTATTGTTCTGAAAAGCGTCTTCATTTTTTCTACCATTGAATCACGGACAAACAAAGTTAGCATACTTCTTTACACCACGCTGAGCTTTATTCTTACTCTTCTGCTTGACCTTCCCGTTGCTGGAGGGTTTAAGCTCATTTATTCACCTGCGGAATAAAAGGATGTGGAAAATGCAACGTCGTGAATTTCTCAAATTAACCGCTGCGCTAGGCGTGACCAGCGCATTACCGCTATGGAGCCGCACGGTTTTTGCCGCCAGTCGCCCCTCTTTGCCGGTTCCGGAGCTACTGACCGCTGACGCGCGCAATCGCATCTCGCTGACTATCCAGGCTGGGAAAACCCAGTTTGGCTCTCATCTGGCGACTACATGGGGATATAACGGTAGCCTTCTTGGCCCAGCCCTGCAGCTTAAGCAAGGTGAGGCAGCAACCATTGATATTCATAACCGCCTCGCGGAGGAGACCACCGTACACTGGCACGGTCTGGAGGTGGCCGGTGAGGTGGATGGCGGTCCGCAAGGCGTAATTGCCGCCGGTGGTTCCCGTACGGTGACGTTTACCCCAACGCAGCGAGCGGCGACCTGCTGGTTCCATCCCCATCAACATGGAAAAACAGGCAGACAGGTGGCGATGGGCCTGGCCGGGCTGGTGCTGATTGCCGATGCGGAAAGTGAGAGGCTGCTCTTGCCAAAGCAGTGGGGAATCGATGATATTCCGGTAATCGTGCAGGATAAGAAATTCACCGCTCAAGGAGAGATTGATTATCAGCTCGATATCATGAGCGCAGCCGTTGGCTGGTTTGGCGATACGCTGCTGACTAACGGGACGCTTTACCCGGAGCATGCTGCACCCCGGGGCTGGCTGCGTTTGCGTCTGCTGAACGGCTGTAATGCTCGTTCTTTGAATTTCTCAACCAGCGATCGGCGGCCAATGTACGTCGTGGCAAGCGACGGCGGTTTCCTGGCTGAACCAGTGAAAGTTAACGAGCTGCCGGTATTAATGGGAGAACGGTTTGAAGTACTGGTGGATACGAGTGACGGTAAACCTTTCGACCTGATCACGCTGCCGGTAAGCCAGATGGGGATGGCTATCACGCCATTCGATAAGCCGCAGCCGGTATTGCGCATTCAGCCTCTGACGATCCAGGCTTCCGGTAAACTGCCAGATGTTCTTGTCGCTATGCCGGCTCTGCCTTTTCTGCAAGGTCTCACTCAACGTACGCTACAGCTCTCTATGGATCCGATGCTTGATATGATGGGCATGCAGGCGCTAATGCAAAAATACGGCGACCAGGCGATGTCCGGAATGGACCATGGCGCGATGATGAACCATGCGGACATGGGGAATATGAACAATATGAACCACGGCGACATGGCGCATATGAATCATGGCGACATGGGGCAGATGAAGCAGAGTAATAAAGGTTTTGATTTCCACAACGCTAATCGCATCAACGGCAAAGCGTTTGATATGAATGTTCCCATGTTTAGCGCGGCGAAAGGGCAGTATGAGCGGTGGGTGATTTCCGGTAAAGGCGACATGATGCTACATCCGTTCCATATCCACGGTACTCAGTTCCGTATTTTGTCGGAAAACGGCAAGGCGCCCGCCGCGCATCGTAGCGGCTGGAAAGACACAGTGCGGGTAGATGGTGATGTTAGTGAGGTGCTGGTGAAATTTGACCACGATGCGCCGAAAGAATTTGCCTATATGGCGCACTGCCATCTGCTGGAGCATGAGGATACGGGAATGATGCTCGGGTTTACGGTCGAGGGCGGCATTTCCTGACAGGAAAATGCTTTAAAAGATATTGAGCATAAAGAAAGGCCCGGAAACCGGGCCTTCTGTTTTTACTTGCGGTTTACTTCGCGTCGTCTGGCAAAGCATACGCGACGATATAGTCGCCCATCCTGGTGCCAAACGAACCGTGACCGCCGGCAGAGATGACAACGTACTGCTTGCCATTGACTTCATAGGTCATTGGCGTTGCCTGTCCACCCGCCGGTAGACGCGCCTGCCATAATTTCTCACCGTTGCTCATATTATACGCGCGCAGATAGTTATCTGCGGTTGCGCCGATAAACAACACATTACCGGCTGTTGAAATAGGACCGCCCAGCATCGGCATTCCCATAGTGAACGGGAGTTTAATCGGCATCGGGAACGGCAGGCTATCCTGTGGCGTACCGATACGTTTTTTCCATACCACTTCGTTGGTTTTCAGATCCAGCGCAGAGATGTATCCCCAGGCAGGCTGTTTGCAAGGCAGACCAAACGGTGACAGGAACGGGTTCAGCGTTACGCCGTATGGAACGCCGTACTGTGGCTGAATCCCGGCTTCAGTACCGGAGCCTTTAGCATCCTTCGGCTGTTCCATCGGGTTGCCAGGGCCGCGAGGGATCAGTTTTGATACAAACGGCAGGGCCATCGGGTTAGCAATCGCTACCTGGCGATTCGGATCGACGGAGATGCCGCCCCATTCGAACATCCCCAGGTTACCCGGGAATACCAGCGTTCCCTGCTCTGACGGCGGGGTAAAGATGCCTTCATAGCGCAGCTGATGGAAAATAACCCGGCATACCAGCTGGTCAAACATCGTGGCGCCCCACATATCTGCGCCGGTCAGGTCTTTTTTCGGGCGGAAACTCAGGTCAGAGAACGGCTGAGTTTTCGACACATAGTCACCCTTAGCCGCTCCCTGCGGAACCGGTTTTTCCGGCGCCGGAACAACCAGTTCGCCGTTGCGGCGATCGAGGACAAAAATGTTGCCGGTTTTTGCCGGAGCGTAAATCACCGGAACGGTTTTGCCGTTCACATCGATATCCGCCAGCGTCGGCTGCGACGGCATATCCATATCCCACAGATCGTGGTGAACGGTCTGGTAGCTCCACGCCAGCTTGCCGGTAGTGGCGTTCAGCGCCACGATTGAGCTGGCATAGCGTTCCTGCTCAGGCGTACGGTTGCCGCCCCAGATATCCGGGGTGGTTACGCCCATAGGCAGGTAGACCAGATCCAGCTTCGCGTCGTAGGCCGCAGGCGCCCAGGAGTTAGGTGAATTCAGTGTGAAATGATGTTCATCTTGCGGAATTGCATTCGGATCTTTCGCGCCTGGGTCAAATGCCCACAGCAGTTTACCGGTATTCACATCAAAGCCGCGAATAACGCCTGACGGTTCGCGGGTAGAGAAGTTATCGGTCACGGCACCGGCGATGACAATAGTCTTGTCGGTAATAATCGGCGGTGAAGTGGGTTCATACATGCCCGGCGTGGTGACCGGCATATTGGTTTGCAGGTTGAGAATGCCTTTATTAGCAAAGGATTCGCACAGCTTTCCGGTCTCAGCGTTGATGGCGAACAGGCGACCATCGTTGACCGGCAGAATGATCCGGCGCGGACAGTCCGCAACCGCATCAGCCGGCGCGTTATCTGCTTTGGCTTCATGATATGAAACGCCGCGGCAGGTCACGTGCTGGAAAGAAGGGTCAGCGTTGAGCTGAGGATCGAAATGCCATTTTTCTTTACCGGTGGCCGCGTCAAGCGCGAACAGACGCTGGTGGGCGGTACACAGGTAGAGCGTATCGCCAACTTTAATTGGCGTCACTTCATTGGTGATTTCACCCGGATCGTTAGGTTGCTTGAGATCCCCGGTACGGAACACCCAGGCTTCTTTCAGGTTCTTCACGTTATCGGCGTTGATCTGCTTAAGCGGCGAATAACGCTGGCCTTCCTGATTACGGCCATACGCCGACCAGTCACCATCGGCGACTTCAGAAATTGGCGCCGCTGGCGTAGCATCAGCGCTCAGCGTGCCGTTGATTTCCTGCGGATCGTTGAAGCCGGCCCAGGTGAGGATGCCGCCGCTAATAAGCAGGGCGACAACCAGTCCGCCAACGGCACCTGTCGATGGGTTTGGCAGACGACGCCAGACAAACGGCAGGATAAGCCAGATACCGAAGAAGACGAGAATATCGCTGCGCGGGGTCAGCGCCCAGAAATCGAAGCCAACTTCCCATACACCCCAAATCATAGTGGCGAGCAGCAGCGCGGCGTAAAGCCAAAGCGCGGAGCGTTTGCCGCGGAACAGCATGATGGTGACGCCCAGCATCGCCAGGCCTGCGATAGGGTAATACCACGAGCCGCCAATGGTGACCAGCCAGGCCCCACCCACTAAAAGATACAGACCACAGAACGCTGCAAAAAGAGCAGTCAGCGTCACGAGTAGCCGTGATTGTTGAGATTTTGTTTCTGCCATAGAAGGACACTCGTTTGTTTGTTAATTTTTTAAATGCAATTAATTATAGGATTTAACAAGTGTGATCGGTATCACAAAATGGGCTTTATTAATCACTGCATCGCGGATTTCTTTTTGCTGGTATACTGCGTGGCTTGCCGGTCAACGTCGGTGCAATCGCAGCGGCTTTGATGTTTTACATTAAGAATCAAATGGTTAGTTTTATGAAACATACTGTAGAAGTGATGATCCCGGAAACCGAGATCAAAGCCCGTATTGCTGAACTCGGTCGCCAAATCAACGAGCACTACAAAGATAGCGGCAGCGAAATGGTGCTGGTGGGGCTGCTGCGTGGCTCATTTATGTTTATGGCCGACCTGTGCCGTGAAGTTCAGGTTCCCCATGAAGTCGATTTTATGACTGCGTCTAGCTACGGTAGCGGCATGTCTACCACCCGTGACGTCAAAATTCTCAAAGACCTGGATGAAGATATCCGCGGTAAAGACGTGCTGATCGTGGAAGACATCATTGACTCCGGCAATACGCTGTCAAAAGTGCGCGAAATTCTTAGCCTGCGTGAACCAAAATCCCTGGCGATTTGTACGCTGCTCGATAAGCCAAGCCGCCGGGAAGTTAACGTGCCGGTTGAGTTTGTGGGTTTCGCTATCCCCGATGAGTTCGTAGTGGGGTACGGTATTGACTATGCTCAGCGCTACCGCCACCTGCCGTATATCGGCAAAGTGACTCTGCTGGACGAGTAATGCGGCTTATATCCCGGCTATCCGGGATATATAAGAGGAGCGCGTGAATTACTTGTGATTGACGTGCTTGCTTTTAAGATTGGAAATTCCCTGGCGATAGCGCTGTTCCAGCGTTTCGCGGCTAACGGCGGTCACCTCAAGATCGCGTAGCATACCGTCATGAATGCCGTAGGCCCAGCCGTGGATTGTCACTTTCTGTCCGCGTTTCCACGCTGACTGCATAATCGTTGAATGGCCAAGGTTGTATACCTGCTCCATCACATTCAATTCACATAGCGTATCAAGGCGACGCGCCTCGGGCATCTCTCCCAGCAGCGAGCTGTGTTTAAACCAGATATCGCGGATATGCAGCAGCCAGTTGTCGATAAGGCCAAGCTCGGTATTATCAATCGCCGACTGTACGCCGCCGCAGCCGTAGTGGCCGCAGATGATGATGTGTTCGACTTCCAGCACGTCGACGGCATACTGGACGACGGAAAGGCAGTTGAGGTCGGTATGAATCACCAGGTTAGCGACGTTACGGTGAACAAACAGCTCGCCTGGTTCCAGCCCGGTTAAACGTTCAGCGGGGACGCGACTATCGGAACATCCAATCCACAGGAAGCGCGGCTTCTGCGCCTGTGCCAGTTTCTCAAAGAAACCGGGGTCTTCCTCCACCAGCATTTTTGACCATAGTGCATTGTTGCTGATGAGTGTATCTATATCGTTCATGGATGTTTACGGGCCTGTAACCAAGTAAGTGCATTGCGCTAATATAGGTTAACCTCACATTTTTTAAAACAACCCATCGCGTGTCACGACACGAGAAGAGACATTTAATGACCATTGCTCTGGAACTAAAACAGCTCAAAAAAACCTATCCCGGCGGGGTTCAGGCGCTGCGCGGAATCGATCTGCAGGTTGAGGCGGGTGATTTTTACGCGCTCCTGGGGCCAAACGGCGCGGGAAAATCCACGACTATCGGCATCATCAGTTCGCTGGTGAATAAAACCTCCGGCGAGGTCAACGTGTTTGGCTACGATCTGCAAAAGGACGTGGTAAACGCTAAGCGCCAGCTCGGACTGGTGCCGCAGGAGTTTAACTTTAACCCGTTTGAAACCGTGCAGCAGATCGTGGTTAACCAGGCGGGCTACTACGGCGTTGAGCGCAAAGAAGCGATCGTCCGCAGCGAAAAGTACCTGAAACAGCTCGATCTGTGGGAAAAACGCAACGAACGCGCGCGGATGCTCTCCGGCGGCATGAAGCGCCGCCTGATGATTGCTCGCGCGCTGATGCACGAGCCGAAGCTGCTGATCCTCGATGAACCGACGGCGGGCGTGGATATTGAGCTTCGCCGTTCGATGTGGGGATTCCTGAAAGATTTAAACGATAAGGGCACGACGATTATCCTCACCACCCACTATCTGGAAGAGGCCGAAATGCTGTGTCGTAATATCGGCATTATCCAGCGCGGTGAGCTGGTGGAAAACACCTCAATGAAAGAGCTGCTTTCCAAGCTGAAATCAGAAACCTTTATTCTCGATCTGGCGCCTAAAAGCCCATTACCGGTACTGGAGGGCTATCAGTATCGTTTGGTCGATACGTCGACCCTGGAGGTAGAGGTGCTGCGTGAGCAGGGAATAAATAGCGTATTTACTCAGTTGAGCGCGCAGGGAATACAGGTATTAAGTATGCGTAACAAGGCCAACCGTCTTGAAGAGCTGTTTGTCACGCTGGTACACGACAGGAAAGGAGAGTCAGCATGATGCAGCTATATTGGGTCGCGCTGAAAAGCATCTGGACTAAAGAGATCCATCGCTTTATGCGTATCTGGATCCAGACGCTGGTGCCGCCGGTCATTACGATGACCCTCTATTTTGTTATTTTCGGCAATCTGATTGGCTCGCGCATTGGGGAAATGCACGGTTTTACCTATATGCAGTTTATCGTGCCGGGCCTGATTATGATGGCGGTGATCACAAACGCCTATGCTAACGTGGCTTCCTCTTTCTTCAGCGCCAAATTTCAACGCAATATCGAAGAGCTGCTGGTCGCGCCGGTTCCCACACATGTGGTGATCGCCGGTTATGTGGGCGGTGGCGTTGCCCGAGGTCTGTGCGTCGGAATTCTGGTGACGGCGATTTCGCTGTTTTTCGTACCGTTCCAGGTTCACTCGTGGGTCTATGTCGCTCTTACTCTGCTGTTGACCGCAGTGCTGTTTTCGCTGGCGGGCCTGCTCAATGCGGTATTTGCTAAAACCTTTGACGATATCAGCCTCATTCCGACCTTCGTGCTGACACCGCTGACCTACCTCGGCGGGGTATTTTATTCTCTGACCCTGCTGCCGCCATTCTGGCAAGGTTTGTCGCATCTGAATCCGATTGTCTACATGATCAGCGGTTTTCGCTACGGTTTCCTCGGTATTAATGATGTTCCGCTGGTCACGACCTTCGGCGTACTGGTCGTGTTTATCGTCGCGTTTTATATCCTGTGTTGGTATCTGATCCAGCGCGGACGTGGACTTCGTAGCTAATTTAACCACTTATGGCGCTTTGCTGTTCAGTTAAGCGAAGCGCCAGCCAACAAGTTTGATTGCCATCACCGATATTCATCATTTCCCCTGCTAAATTGTTTGCCTGCTAAGGAGGTAGGCGATGTTAGGTTGGGTGATTACCTGTCATGATGAACTGGCGCAGGATATGCTGGATCGTCTGGAGAAAAAGTTTGGGCCGTTGACCCAGTGCCGGGCGGTAAACTATTGGCGTAATCTCAGCAGCAATATGCTGAGCCGCATGATGTGCGATGCGCTGCATGAGACGGACAGCGGAGAAGGGGTCATTTTTCTGACCGACAGAAGCGGCGCCGCGCCTTATCGCGTGGCCGCGCTGATGAGTCATAAACATACCCACTGCGAAGTGATTTCCGGGATCGGCTATCCATTGCTGGAAAGTATGTATCAGCTACGCCAGAGTCTGAGTAGTGAAGCCTTTCGTCACGCTATCGTTAACGCCGGAGGCCCGACAGTAAGCAGCCTTTGGCATCAGCAGCAAAAAAATCCGCCATTCCGCTTGCTGCATGAGCCGTACGGGAATTAAGCATTGGTATTGATGATGCTTTTGTTACAATGACCGCAGTTTTTGTCTACCGGTTCGATGCGCATGTTTGCCCGAATTCTTGTTTTACTCCTCCTCCTTCTGACATCGATCGGCGCTTCCGCCAGTCTGTTAAGCCAGCAGGGCATTCCCGCGCGCTATATGCAAACCACGGAAGATGCGGATATCTGGGCGCAGGTGGGCAATCAGGTTGTGAGCGTCGGTAACGTACGGGCTGGGCAAATTCTGGCGGTAGTGCCGACGGCGGCGGATTACTACGAGTTCAATTTTGGGTTTGCGACCGGTTTTATTGATAAAGGCCATCTTGAGCCGGTGCAGGGGAAGCAGCGGGTAGAAGATAATCTGGGCGATCTGCATAAACCTCTGAGCAACCAGAATCTTATTACCTGGAAAGATACCCCAGTCTATGATGCCCCTTCCGTTGGTAGCGCGCCGTTTGGCACGCTGGCGAATAATTTGCGTTACCCTATCATCAGTAAACTTAAAGACCGGCTTAATCAAACCTGGTTTCAGATTCGCATCGGTAACCGGCTGGCGTGGGTAAGTAGCCTTGATGCGCAGGAAGATAACGGCATACCCATACTTACTTATCACCATATTCTGCGTGACGAAGAGAATACCCGCTTTCGCCATACTTCAACGACGACTTCCGTTCGCGCCTTCAACAATCAGATGACCTGGCTACGCGATCAGGGCTATACCACCCTGAGTCTGTATCAGCTGGAAGGTTATCTGCGTAATAAAATTAACCTTCCGGCACGTTCGGTAGCGATCACTTTTGACGACGGGCTGAAGTCGGTCAACCGCTATGCCTACCCGATTCTCAAGCAGTATGGCTTTCACGCCACGGCTTTTATCATCTCGTCGCGCATTAAGCGCCATCCGCAGAAATGGGCGCCGCAATCGCTGCAGTTTATGAGTATTTCCGAGTTAAAGCAGATTCAGGACGTTTTTGACCTACAGTCGCATACCCACTTCCTGCATCGGGTTGACGCTAACCGCCATCCGATTCTGCTCAGCCGCAGCTATCACAACATTCTGTTTGATTTTGAGCATTCGCGGCGGGCGCTGGCGCAGTTTAACCCGCACGTACTGTATCTCTCTTATCCGTTCGGCGGCTATAACGCTACGGCGGTTAAGGCGGCGAATGACGCTGGTTTTCATCTGGCGGTAACGACGGTTCGAGGGAAGGTCAAACCGGGGGATAATCCGTTCTTATTAAAAAGGCTGTATATTCTGAGAACTGATTCGCTGGAGACGATGTCGCGGCTGATAAGCAATCAGCCGCAGGGATAGATCAGGCAACCTGAACCGGAATTGCTTTTGCCTGGCGCTTCATTTCGTTGTCGCCTTCAAAATAGGCCACTTTCGGCTGCCAGGTACGAGCTTCTTCGTCAGGCATGGTAACGAAGCTGGCGATGATCAGAATATCGCCGACGTTCGCGCAGTGTGCCGCCGCGCCGTTAACGGAGATAATTCGCGAACCGCGTTCTGCGGCGATGGCGTAGGTGGAGAAACGATTACCGTTGGTCACGTTCCAGATATGAATAGCCTCGTTTTCGAGGATGCCGGACGCATCCAGGAAATCCTGATCAATAGCGCAGGAGCCTTCATAGTGCAGGTCGGCCTGCGTGACTTTTACGCGGTGGAGTTTGCCCTGCAGCATATTACGAATCATAACGTCTACCTTTAAAGCTTAACGATAACAAAGCGGACATGACGTCCGCCTTGAGGAAATTCCTGGCAGTATTGCCTGATTTTTAACCCGTGTCTACTGAGCGAGCGCGACTATCTGGTTGTCGATCAAACGCGCCTGGCCGAGCCACGCCGCCATCAGGATCACCGCACGCTGACTGTTTTGTGTTAAATCGAGCAGCGTGTCGGCATCGCGGATCTGTATATCATCGGCGCGGAAACCTTTTTCGTTCAGATCCTGGGCGGCAAGCGCGATGATCTCATCGAGGTTACGCTCGCCGGCCGCCAGTTTCTCCGCCACGCTATTCATCACTTTATACAGTCCCGGCGCAATTTTGCGCTGGTCTGCGGTGAGATAGCCGTTGCGCGAGCTCAGCGCCAGCCCGTCTTTAGCGCGCATAATCGGTACGCCGATAATCTCAATGTCGTAGCCCATATCGGCTACCATTTTGCGAATCAGCGCCAGCTGCTGGAAGTCTTTTTCGCCGAAGCAGGCGACGTCCGGCTGGACCAGATTAAACAGCTTGCTGACAATAGTGGAGACGCCGCGGAAGTGGCCCGGGCGGCTGGCGCCTTCGAGCATCGTCGAGAGTCCCGGAACATCAACGTAGGTCTGGCTTTCGGTGCCCTGCGGATAAATTTCCTCCGCGGCAGGAGCAAAGACCAAATCGACTTTTCTCTTGTTCAGCTTTTCACAATCGTCCTGCAGGGTGCGCGGATAGCGCGCCAGATCGTCTGCGCGGTCAAACTGCATCGGATTGACGAAGATACTTGCTACCACAACATCCGCGCTGGCTTTCGCGGCATCAACCAGCTTCATATGACCATCGTGCAGGTTGCCCATGGTGGGAACCAGCGCAATACGCTTGCCTTCCTGGCGTAAACGGCGGATATGCTGGCGCAGCAGCGGCATGGTTTCGATAATCAGCACAACAACACTCCTTAATGGAAACTGTGTTCTTCGCCCGGATAAACGCCGGACTCCACTTCGGCAACATATTGCCGTACCGCGGCGCGCATGTCGCCCGCTGCGCTAAGGAAATTTTTGGCAAATTTTGGAATATGGCCGCCGGTAATCCCGAAGGCGTCGTGCATGACAAGGATTTGTCCATCGGTGACGTTGCCCGCGCCGATGCCGATCACCGGGATAGTTAATGCTTCGGTGACGCGTTTCGCCAGCTCAACCGGCACGCACTCCAGTACCAGCAGCTGTGCGCCAGCCGCTTCTAACGCCAGCGCATCATCAAGCAAAACCTGCCCGGCGTCGCCGCGGCCCTGAATTTTGTACCCGCCGAAGACGTTCACTGACTGAGGGGTCAGCCCCAGATGTCCACATACCGGAACCGCGCGCTCGGCAAGCATTTTCACGGTATCCGCCAGCCAGGCGCCGCCTTCGATTTTCACCATATTGGCTCCCGCGCGCATGACGATGGCGGCGTTCTCGAAGGTTTGTTCCGGGGTGGCGTAAGCCATAAACGGTAAATCGGCGAGCAGCAGGCAGTTGGGTGCGCCACGGCGCACGGCGCGAGTGTGATAGGCGATGTCTTCTACGGTCACCGGCAGGGTAGAGTCGTGTCCCTGTACCGTCATGCCCAGCGAGTCGCCAACCAGCATCACATTGATTCCTTCATCGGCAAACAGCTTAGCAAAGCTGTAGTCATAGGCGGTGATAGTGGCAAAGCGTTTCTTCTCCTGTTTACATTTCTGCAGCAGGGCGATCGTGGTCGGTTTCATAACGTTTCCTGATGATGAAAGTCATTTTAACCGGCATTCTAACAGCAGCATTCAGGGGGGCAATGGTTTTAGGCAACCGATTACCGCGATCGCCGTTATTGCGCAAAATGAAGGGGGGATTACCAGAAGGCGGGTTTATCTGCTTCGATATTTGCCAGAGCGGCGCGTAATGACAGACCGTCAGGAAAATGCAGCTCCGGAGCAATCTCAAACAGCGGCCACAGCATAAAACCGCGGTTTTTCATATCGTAGTGCGGCACGGTCAGGCGCGGAGTCGCTATCTCTTCATCGCCGAACAGCATGATGTCGAGATCCAGCGTGCGCGGCCCCCAGCGCTCGGCTTTACGCGTGCGGCCCTGCTGCAGTTCGATACGCTGAGTGTGGTCGAGCAGGTTTTCCGCAGTCAGGGTGGTTTCCAGCGCCACGGCGGCGTTGAGGTAGTCAGGCTGATCCTGCGGCCCCAGCGGCGGCGTGCGGTAAAAAGAAGAAACGCGAATCAGCCGGCTGTCAGGAATTTCCGCCAGCGCGTTTACGGCAGCGTTGACCTGTTCAAGCGGAGAGGCCAGATTGCTGCCGATGGCAATGTAGACGAGGGTCATGCGCTACCTTCACGGCGCGGCGCACGTTTGCGCGGACGGCGATGGCGACGTCGCGGAGCCGGATCGTCACCCAAATCATCAAGCATATCTTTCTGATCTGGCGGGGTGGCGACCTGGAATTCTCCCCACCATTTAGTCAGACGCTGCAGCTCACCGTTATTCTCGGCACCGGCGCGCAGCTCCAGCAAATCGTAGGCGGCGCGGAATTTGGGATGCTCCATCAGCTTCCACGCGCGTTTACCCTGACGGCGGGACATCCGCAGCTGAAGCTGCCAGATATCGCGTACCAGGGTGGTAATACGCTTCGGTATTGCCAGCGTACGGCAGGCTTCATCCAGCACGTCGTTCATCGCCAGCGCGAAGGCATCGTAGTAGGCCAGCCCGCTCTCCTGAGCGATTTTTTGCGCGGTCTCCAGCAGCGGGTACCAGAACATTACCGCGAACAGGAACGCCGGGTTAACGCGCATGTCGTTGCGAATGCGGTTGTCGGTATTCTTCAGCACCTGGCTGATGATGCGCTCCATCGGGCTATCGCCGCGCTCGGTAAAGTAGCGGGTGATGGTCGGGAACAGCGGCTGGAACAGGTTATATTCGCGCAGCAGTATATAGGTTTGATAACCGTCACCGGCCTGCAGCAGTTTCAATACTTCTTCAAACAGACGCGCCGGAGGCACATCGTGCAGCAGCGCCGCCAGGCGCGGAATCGGCTCGGCGGTCTCTTCGCTGATGCTCATGCTGAGCTTGGCCGCAAAACGCACCGCGCGCAGCATGCGCACCGGATCTTCACGATAGCGGGTTTCCGGATCGCCGATCAGGCGGATGACGCCGTCCTGCAAATCTTTCATGCCGCCGACATAATCGCGGACGGTGAAATCCGCCACGCTGTAATAAAGGCTGTTGATGGTGAAGTCGCGACGCTGGGCGTCTTCTTCAATCGAACCAAAGATGTTATCGCGCAGCAGCATGCCGTTCTGGCCGCGCTGGGAGGTGATACGATCGGTGGTATGGCCTTCGTGATGGCCGCGGAAGGTAGCGACTTCAATAATTTCCGGCCCGAACATTACGTGCGCCAGGCGGAAGCGACGGCCGACCAGGCGGCAGTTACGGAACAGCTTGCGCACCTGCTCTGGGGTCGCATTGGTGGTGACGTCAAAATCTTTGGGTTTTTTGCCCAGCAGCAGATCGCGCACGCCACCGCCGACCAGCCACGATTCGTAGCCCGCTTTGTTGAGTCTGTACATGACCTTGAGGGCATTTTCACTGATATCTTTGCGGGAAATTGCATGCTGCTCGCGCGGGATAACCGTCATATGTAGTTGTTCGACGGCGGCTTCTGCCTCGCGCTCTTCACGGCTTAGCACCTTACGGCAAAAATTAGCGACTCGGGTAAAAATGGTACACCTCTTAGTGTCAGACGGACTTCAGATCAAAATATACTGCGAAAAATAGCGGCTAATCATAGCTCAGCAGAACGCATTTGAGAATGCTGGATTTGCTCCGGCCGCCAGTTCGCTATCGCGTACTTGAGTAAATCCTCAATGCTCAGCGTCCGCCATTCCTGAATGACATCCTGATTAAGAAACGTTAGCGCCCGCACAATTTCCGGGCGCGGATCGCCTTCCGATAGGGCCGGAGCGTGGTTTTGTTTCGACAGTTTATTGCCCTGCGCGTTGAGGGCCAGCGGCAAATGGATATAGTCCGGCGCCTGCCAGCCAAAATGTTGATACAGCGAAATCTGCCGTACCGTCGGTTCGATCAGATCGGCGCCGCGGACGATTTCGCTGACCCCCTGAAAGTGATCGTCCACGACTACCGCCAGATTATAGGCGAACAGCCCATCGCGGCGGTGGATAATAAAGTCTTCACGCGCCAGCGGCTCGTCGGCAACGATAGTGCCGCGCAGCTGGTCGTAAAATTCGAGGACTGGACGCGTTTGCCGCAGGCGCAGAGCGGCGTTTTCCGCACCGAGATGTAAATCCCGGCAGTGGCCATCATAAATTCCGCCAATGCTGTGAATACGCGCGCGGGGGCAGGTGCAGTAGTAGCAGAGACCCTGTTCGTGCAGCCAGGCCAGGCGCTCGCGATAGGCTTCGTGGCGCTGAGACTGCCACAGCACCTCTCCGTCCCAGTGCAGGCCGTAGTGTTCTAACTGACGAAGAATGGTCTCAGCGGCGCCGGGAACTTCGCGCGGCGGATCGATATCTTCAATGCGCACGCGCCAGATACCCTTCTGCGCCCGAGCCTGCAGATAGCTGCCAAGCGCGGCAATCAATGAGCCGAAGTGGAGTTCACCGGAAGGAGAGGGGGCAAAGCGCCCGATGTAGCGTGAATCTTTCATGATATAAAGCATCAGGGCGGGAGAAAGCTCCCGCCAGAGATGTGCCAGCGAAGTGAATTAGCCTGCCATCTGTTTTTCGCGAATTTCCGCCAGCGTTTTGCAATCAATGCACAGGTCAGCGGTCGGACGCGCTTCCAGACGACGGATACCAATCTCGACGCCACAGGATTCACAGAAGCCGAAATCTTCGTCTTCGACTTTTTTCAGGGTTTTCTCGATCTTTTTGATCAGTTTACGTTCGCGGTCGCGGTTACGCAGTTCCAGGCTGAACTCTTCTTCCTGAGCGGCACGGTCTACCGGATCCGGGAAGTTAGCTGCTTCATCCTGCATATGCGTTACGGTGCGATCCACTTCATCCCTAAGTTGATTACGCCATGCTTCAAGAATGCGCTTGAAGTGCGCCAGCTGGGCTTCGTTCATATACTCTTCGCCCGGCTTCACTTGGTACGGCTCCACCCCAGCGATGGAGAGAATACTCAGGGACGATGTTTTACGGTTTTGCCCTTCTTGCATGTTGCTTCTCCTTAACACGCACTATCGATCCCCGTGTTGGGGGAAAAATCAGGCCGCTATAAATAGCAGATGCTTTTCCGGATAGCAATTATCTAAACGTTACACTTGACAACCCTGTGAGGAAAAGCGTATTTGCGCTCGCGACCCGAATACTATTTAGCCGTTCATTTACCGGGGGTTAACACCACGGTAATTGGCTTATTCAGAGTTATTTTCTCGGTAGAAAGTTCCGCCTTGTACGCGAGAATTTCCACCCCCTTGTTTTGTGCCTCAATCAATAACTGTGCGTATCTGGCATCAATATGATGCGCGGGTGAGAAACGGTCGATCGCCGAGTGTAGTACGGCGAACATGATTACCGCCCGGTCGCCCGCTGCCGCCACGCTCATCAGCTCCCGCAGGTGCTTCTGACCGCGTTCGGTAACCGCATCGGGGAAGTAACCGTACTCTTTTTCCGCCAACGTAACCGATTTCACTTCAATATAGCAGTTCTGTCGGTCATCCGCCTGTAACAGAATATCAATACGGCTGCTTTCATCTCCGTATTTCACTTCGCTTTTCAGCGTGTTATAGCCTAAAAGTTCGGGAATATTTCCTTGCAGAATCGCTTCTTTCGCCAACGTATTGGCCCGTAAAGTATTAACACAAATTATCGCGCCCTGTACGGTTTCAGTTAATTCCCAGGTATGGGCATATTTGCGCTTGGGATTATCTGAGGTGGAGTACCAGACGGTATCGCCCGGCGCGGCGCAGCCGGTCATCGCGCCGGTGTTGGGGCAGTGCAGGGTCAGCTCACGACCATCGGGGGTGATCACATCGGCGAGAAACCGTTTGTAACGTTTAATTAGGGTGGCGGACTGTAGCGGAGGAGTAAACAGCATCAGCTTTCCTTGTCAAAGGGGTAACGTTCCAGCGCCTTATAGCGGGTACGTCCGCGGCTAAAACTGGACTCGTAGAGTACAAACTCATTGACCGCGAACGCCCAGCTGAATCCGGGCGCTGGAATTGGCACCGCGTGGCGGGCATCGCGCAGCAGAGTGATATGCGGATGAAAAGGCTGCGGGTTCTGGTAGCAGCCGCTGCGGGCAGCCTGAGCGCGCAGCATATTTGCCAGTTGCAGAACCCCGCGCGGCGGCTGACGGGTGCCCAGCCACACCACTCGCGAACGCAGCCACTGTCCGGCATCATCAAGGGTCAGGGTAAAGCCCGGCTGGCGAATACGTCCCGCCATTGTCGACAGCGCCTGCTGTTTGTCCGCGCTCACGTCGCCAAGAAACGCCAGCGTCAGATGGAGATTATCTGCCGCCACCGGCCGACCCGCATCGTCGGGGAAGCTGGCGGCGCGCCAGTGAACGATCTGCCGCTGAACCTCTCCTGGAAGTGCAATGGCGAAAAACAGCCTTTTCGGCTCGGACATGATAGAGACTCGGTAATGAATTATCGGGATGCTACAATGCTTGCCCGCAAATGTTAACCTCCGGAGCGTTTTGTGTCCTTATTGCCGGTTGCCGCCGTCCTCCCTGAACTTCTCTCTGCCCTGCAGCATGCGCCGCAGGTTCTGCTTAACGCGCCAACCGGCGCCGGGAAATCTACCTGGCTGCCGCTGCAAATTCTTGCTCACGGTGAAAATAATGGGCGCATTATTCTGCTGGAGCCGCGGCGGCTGGCGGCGCGCAACGTCGCGCAACGGCTGGCGGAACAGCTGGGAGAGAAGCCCGGCGAGACCATAGGCTACCGTATGCGCGCCGATACCTGCGTCGGGCCGAATACGCGTCTCGAAGTGGTGACGGAAGGCATTTTGACGCGGATGATCCAGCGCGATCCGGAGCTGGGAGGAGTAGGCCTGGTGATCCTCGATGAATTCCACGAGCGCAGCCTGCAGGCGGATCTGGCGCTGGCGCTGCTGCTCGACGTACAGCAGGGGCTGCGCGACGATCTCAAGCTGCTGATTATGTCGGCAACCCTGGACAATGAACGCCTGCAGCGGCTGCTGCCGGAAGCGCCGGTGGTGGTTTCCGAAGGGCGAGCGTTTCCGGTTGAGCGGCGTTTTCTGCCGTTGCCGACCCATCAGCGCTTCGACGAGGCGGTAGCCATTGCCGCCGCGGAACTGCTGCGCAGCGAAACCGGCTCAATGCTGCTGTTTCTGCCCGGCGTTGGCGAGATTCAGCGGGTGCAGGAGCGGCTGGCAGAGCGGGTAGCGAACGATGTAGTTCTTTGCCCGCTGTACGGCGCTCTGCCGCTAAGCGAGCAGCGTAAGGCGATATTGCCGGCGCCTGACGGGATGCGCAAAGTGGTGCTGGCAACCAATATCGCCGAAACCAGTTTGACCATAGAGGGGATCCGTCTGGTGGTGGATAGCGCTCAGGAGCGGGTCGCGCGTTTTGATGCGCGCACCGGGCTAACCCGTCTGGTGACGCAACGTATCAGCCAGGCCTCAATGACCCAGCGTGCCGGACGCGCCGGGCGTCTGGAGCCGGGTATCTGCCTGCATCTGCTGGCGAAAGAGCAGGCCGAACGCGCGGCGGCGCAGGGCGATCCGGAAATCCTGCAAAGCGATCTGTCGGCGCTGCTGCTGGAGCTTTTGCAGTGGGGATGCCAGGACCCGGCTCAGCTTAGCTGGCTGGATCTGCCGCCTGCGGCCAACCTGGCGGCGGCTCGTCGTCTGCTCAGCGAACTCTCTGCACTGGAGGGAGAGCGGCTTTCGGCGCACGGGCGCAAAATGGCGGCTCTGGGCAACGATCCGCGGCTGGCGGCGATGCTGACCGCGACGGATGATGCCGATGACGCCGCAACGGCGGCTAAGCTGGCGGCGATCCTGGAAGAGCCGCCGCGCGGCGGCAATAGCGATCTCGGCGCGGCGTTTGCCCGACAGCAGACTAACTGGCAGCAGCGGGCGCAGCAGCTCATGAAAAGGCTGGCGGTCCGCGGCGGTCAGCCTGACGCCAACAGAATCGCGGCGCTGCTGGCTTCCGCTTTTGCCGACCGTATCGCCCATCGTCGCGGCCAGGAGGGGCGCTATCAGCTGGCTAATGGAATGGGGGCGATGCTCGACGCCGACGATGCGCTGGGCCGCCACGAGTGGCTGATCGCGCCGCTACTGTTGCAGGGGAGTGCGTCGCCGGATGCGCGGATCCTGCTGGCTTTACCGGTGGATATTAATGCGCTGATTGAGCGCTGTCCGATGCTGGCGCAGCGTTCCGATATCGTCGAGTGGGATGAGGCATTAGGGACGCTGAAGGCCTGGCGGCGCACCTGTATCGGACGGCTGGTGATTAAAACTCAACCGCTGGCGAAGCCGTCGGAAGAGGAGCTGCATCAGGCGATGCTCAACGGCATCCGCGAGAAGGGGCTGGGCGTGCTTAACTGGACGCCGGAGGCGGAGCAGCTGCGCCTGCGCCTGCACTGTGCGGCCCAGTGGCTGCCGGAGGAGGCGTGGCCAGCCGTTGATGAGGCATCGCTGCTGGCTTCGCTTGAGCAGTGGCTGTTACCGCAGATGACGGGCGTGCATTCGCTGCGCGCGCTGAAGGCGCTGGATGTGCGTCAGGCGCTGCAAAACTGGCTGCCGTGGCAGCTTCGCCAGAAGCTGGATAGCGAACTGCCCACCCACTATACGGTACCGACCGGTAGCCGCATCGCGATTCGTTATCACGCTGATAACCCTCCGGCGCTGGCGGTACGGATGCAGGAGATGTTTGGCGAGGCGACGACCCCGACTATTGCCCAGGGGCGGGTGCCGCTGGTGCTGGAGCTGCTGTCGCCGGCGCAGCGCCCGCTGCAGATCACCCGCGATTTAGGCGCGTTCTGGCAGGGGAGCTATCGCGAGGTACAAAAAGAGATGAAAGGGCGCTATCCCAAGCACGTTTGGCCGGACGATCCGGCAAACACAGCCCCAACCCGACGCACCAAAAAATATTCGTAACCGGAGAGTTCCCGGGTTGCGGCTTACCGCCTTATCCGGTCTACCAGACCAGCACGGTCCGTAGCCCTGCTAAGCGCAGCGCGAGCAGGGGATGTTTTAAACCTGGCCCCACAAAAATATCCCGCCGCCCGCCAGCGCCAGCCAGGGGCCGAAGGCCAGAGGTTGTTCGAGCGAACGACGGGTTACCAGCCGCTGCAGCAGCGTCCACATCAGGCCGCTGGCGGAAGCCAGCAGCAGCGTCTGCGGCAGCGCCTGCCAGCCGAGCCACGCGCCGAGCGCCGCCAGCAGTTTAAAATCGCCGTACCCCAGCGCCTCTGTAGCTGTCAGCAGACGAAATATCCAGTACACCGACCACAGCGACAAATACCCGGCCATTGCGCCGATGACCGATTCTGCCAGCGGTACAAAGGTATCGCTAAGGTTGAACAGCAGCCCGGCCCACAGCAGCGGGAGTGTCAGCCGATCGGGCAGCAGCTGCGTTTGCGCGTCGATGGCTGCAAGAATCAGTAGAACCGACAGCAGAAGTAAGCCGCCCAGCAGCGGTATGCCCGGTGGGAACAGGTATCCGATCAGCATAAACAGCGCGCCGCTCGCCAGCTCGATAAGCGGATAACGATGGGGAATCGGTAGCCCACAACAGCGTGAACGCCCCTTCAGCCACAGGAAGCTCAGCAGCGGAATATTGTCCCGCCAGGCGATAGGCTGGTGGCACTGCGGACAGAACGAAGCGGGAAAACAGAGATTCATTGCCTCCGTTTGTTCCATCATCAGCGGTAAACGGTGGATAACGACGTTAAAAAAGCTGCCGAACGCCAGGCCAAAAAGGAGTAAAAATCCGCTCCAGATAAGCGGATATTGCGCGGCGAACTCCGGCAACAGCGCGATGTTTTCTATCATTATTCTCTCCCCCCGGATAGCCACTGTCCTTGCCACTGCCACGGCGTACGCCCCTGCTCATCTTGACGGGCGTTTTGCGCGACCAGCAGCGTGAGCAGCGCTGGAGTCGCCTGACGGGCTTGCAGCGTGCCGTTGAACCTGTAGCGGCCATCGGGTGCGATAGACCCCTGTCCGACGAGGCTAAGCTGATGAGAGTCCTGGGTCAGGGCGATAGCCAGCGCGCCCGGCGGGGTACAGCTTAATTTGCCTTTTACCTGCGCCAGTTCAAGCGTACCTGCCGGGGAGCTGAGCGCCGCATCCTGCCATAGCACATTGCTCCCGGCTAACTGCTGGCAGCCGTTGGCGTTAAAGCTGGCCTCCGGTAGCGTCAGCACCACCTGACCGCTGGCTTCCAGGGGTACTCCGAGCGCTAACCGCTGGCTGATAAAACGGGCCGGAACCGTCAGGCGCCCCTCGCGTACCACAAATTCGTTCAGACCGTGCAGCCAGGCCTGGCCGCGCAGCCCGGACGGGTCGTTAAAACGGATATGCCAGCCGGGAAGCCAGGACGAGAAACCAAACTCCCAGCGTAAATGGTCTATCTCAACGCCACGCCAGCTGGCATGCCGGGCTCCCCCTTGCCACAGCGTACCCGACGTTTGCGCCAGCCGTACGCCTTCCGGCAGCGCCAGGGTTAGCAGTCGCGCCGGAGCGCTAAGCAGTAGCCAGAAGAGATAGACCGTCACAAGCAGCAGGCCAATAGTGAGCTTATTTTTCATCGCTACGCTCCAGCACCAGCGTATTGATGGTGACCCAGCCGGGCTGCTGCGTAACGGCGGCCACCGCCAGCGTAGCGGTAGTCATCCTCGCCTGGCCCAGCGCGTCCAGCCATGCCATCAGCGCCTGGAAATCGGCGGGCTGCACGCTGAGGCTCAGGCGGGAACCCTGCGCCTGCAGGCGAACGATAGTGATACCGTGGCGTGCGGCCTCGCGCATAATGAGTGTGGATGGTTCCCCCGGCGCGGCAGGTGGCCGCTGATTATGAAGCTGCCGCAGAAGGGGAGTCTGCTGGCGCATCCACTGCAGGCTGGCCTGCTCTCTGGCCAGCGTTTGCCGCCACTGCGCTTCGCGATTTTGCCAGGGCTGCCAGAGCGCGTACCAGGACAGGCCGATAAGCAACATCGCACCCATTACCAGCAGCAGACGCCGTTCGCGGCGCGTACGCTGTTGCCATAAGGCGAGCAGATTATGCATCGTTGCCCTCCAGCGTCAGACGACCCTCAATACCGTCGGCGCGCGGCTTCATCTCGCCGGTCTGCACGCGAAACCCCGCTCGTGCGCGATTGCTGAACTGCTCCAGAGCCTGTGTTGAAACGGCGGATATCTCCAGCTGCAGCGTGTTGCGTGCGCCGTCAAAACTCAGGGAGCGCAGGCGGATTCCCGGCGTTTCGGTGATGATTTGCTGCACGGCGCCGAGCCGAGAGATTAGCGCCGGTTGCCTCCCCGAGCTTTCCAGCTTGCGCAGATGCTGCTGCATCTGCAGGCGCGGGTTGACGATGTTTTTTTCGCTTTTGAACCACTGGCGATAAAAGTCACGGCTGGCCTGCACGGCGGCGTCGGCCTGCTGTTCCAGCATGAGATGATCGTGGAGGCGATTACCGCTCCACAGCAGCATCAGCGCCAGCGCCCCGGCGATTGCCGGGCGCCAGCGTCGTGGCGTCGGCTGCCGGCGGCGTTTAGCGGCAAAATCGCCCTGGCGTAAGCAGATTCTGCGCGCATCGGGATTGGCCGCCGCCAGCGCCAGCAGATCCTGCTCCGGGAGAGGCTGCCACGGCGCGGCAATATCCGGCGGCGGCGAGTAGCAGGCGATGGGCGCAACGTTGGGCCAGTGGGCCAGCAGTTCGTCGAGCCATGCGCTTTCCACCGCCATTCCGTTCCAGGTAGCGCAGCGAAACAGCCACTGCTCGCCGCAGCGTACGGCGCTCCAGCCGGTGGGATTCGGCGGCAGCGCAAGAACATCCGGCGTCAGAGCCAGCACGTTGAGCCCAAGCCTCTCGCACCAGGCCTGCCAGGCACGCATTTTTTGCCGCCCGACCACCGCCACGGCGCAGTTGGTTTTTTCCTGATGGAGCAGGGCAAAGTGGCACTCTTCCACCTCCGTCGCCAGCTGTTCTTCGAGTAAAAATGCCAGCGCCTGCTGCGGTTTTCTGCGCGCTCCGGCGGGCAGAGTGGCGTGATGAAATGCGCAGTCGCTGGCGGGCACCAGCACCCATGCCGGATAGCGCTGCGCCAGCAGGCTGAGCGTCTGCTCGCCATCATCAGGATGCCATTCTCCGGCCTGCGCCGCCTCGCCCGGCGCGACCAGCCGCCATACCGCCGTGTCGGCGTCGGAGTTGAGGCGAATAATCAGCACGGCGGCGGAAGAGGTATGGTGGTTATTCATCGGCTACCCAGTAGATTCCGTAGCGCCGCTGGACGACGCTGAAGGTTCGCCCCTGCTTTTGCAGGAGGCTACGTTGCTGATAGCGGGCGTTGCCCATCACCACGCTGAACGTGGCGATAAAACGCTCGCTGTGAACCGCCAGCCCCGGGCGTGCGGCGGCGGTATCGGTTTTTTGTAATATCGGCTGCGACAGGAAGGCGGCGACGCTGCTCCAGCCGGTAGCCGCGCGGGTTTGTACTAGCTGCCGGGCTTCAGAGACGGTGAGTTCTGTCGGGAACAGCGCCGCCAGCAGCGCGGCCTGAGCGGGCTGTAGGGTATTGACGTTCACCTGCAGCGCATCGTCCGGAAGCGCGCAGACAAACGGCAGCAGGCGCTGATAGAGCGCAGCGTCCATCCCGGCCAGCAGGCGCAGTTCGCTGACGTCCTGCAGCGGCTGATTACCGGTCAGATAGCCGGGTGATTGCGCCATATAGACTTCGTCCTCCGCGCCGTTCAGCAGCGGCTGGCGATCGCTGTCGACCCAGTCGCGCAGGGCGGCGGTCAGCTGTAAAGCACGCAGCGGCTCGCTGCCGAGATTTTCCAGCAGCCGGGTAAACACCTGCGCGGGATAAGGCATTTCGGCGCTTTCATCGCCGTTGCGCTGGTTAATCGCGTTGAGGTTGAAGCAGGCCTGGGCATCGCTAATGGTGGCGTAAATCTCGCCGTCATTAACCGTAAAGCGGCGTCCCTGCTGGGCCCAGTTCTGCGCCAGATGGGTCTTGTTCGGCGAGTCGAGCGCATCGCGTTGCAGCAGCGCCGCTGCCATAGTTTCCGCCCCCAGCGCGTACCATTTGGCCTGCAGATTATCGAGGGTGGTGGCGGTTTGCTGGTACATCCGCGCGCTGCGCTCGGTCATGGCGCTCGCCAGCACCATCATCAGAGCGAGGATCAGCAGCACCATCAGCAGGGCGACGCCGCGCTGGCGGGTGTTCATTGGCTGCCTCCCGGCGTCAGCAGAAACAGCCGACGGATCTCGCCGATCTGTTCCAGCGTCAGGGTCACTTCCAGCCCCTGCGGCAGCGTCTGCGGCTGCTGCCATTCGTCCTGCCAGCGGCCGCTGGCGTAAAAGCGCAGGCGGAACGCATGAACGCCGCGCAGCACCACGTTTACCGTGGGCTGGCTGCCGGGCAGTGGGTCCTGCTGGTCGTAGCTCAGGCGTTCCAGCTGGTTGCCGCGTAGACGGTAGCTAACGTTCTGAATTTCCGAACGCGGCAGGAGCCCCAAAGGATTGGGCCAGCCGTTACGGCTAAAGGCGATCGCCCCGTCGTCGCTGCCGAGCTGGAAGCGCCCGGCAAAAAACAGGCTCGTGCTGTCGCGGCTGCGGCGGGGAATGATTTGGCTAAAGTCCGCCGCCATTTGGCTGAACGTTTGCTGTAGCGCCTGCATGCGCTCGCTTTTATCACGGGTGAGCGTATCGGTGCGCATGACGTTTTGCAGTACCGTTATGGCAGCGACGCTAAGCGCCGCGAGGATCGCCAGCGCCAGCAGCATTTCGATAAGGGTGAAGCCACGCGAGCGCTGATTCATGGCTGCGTCACGTAGGTGCGTAGCGAAGAGACCGGCATCTTGTCGCTTTTGGCATGGCGGACTTCGACGTCCAGCGCCCGCAGCTGCGGCAGGTCGGTCTCCACGCCATGCCAGCGAATATGCCAGCTGACGCCCGCCGCCTGCACCGTGGTTTCCGACCAGCCCAGCGCGGGCCAGCGGTTTTCCAGCTTAAGCTGTACCAGCTGATTATCCGCCAGCCAACTGGCCAGGGTTTTTTCCTCCATTCGTCCCAGCTGGCGGGTTTGCTGGAGCGTGGCCTGCATTATCGCCAGCCCGGCGAGGGCGAATACCACCAGCGCCACCATCACTTCAATCAGCGTCATACCGGACTGCTTTTTCATGGCGCCTCCTGCGTTGCAGCCAGGCTTTCGCCGCGCGCATCAAAAGCGATACCCGGCTTATCGCCGATACTGAGCTGGAACGGCGTCATTTCGCCGCCGGGGAAAATCAGCACATCGGGATTGTTGCCAGGCGTCCAGACCTCGCCCTGCGGAAAAGTAAGACGCAGCTGGTCACCGACAACCTGGCCAGAGGAGGCGACGCGTCCGGCGCGCAGCGGCAGCCAGCGATAGCCGTTCCAGTCGTTGCTGGCGGGGGGCGGATCGCTGCTTTCTCGGGCCTGTAATACCATAAACTGCCAGCCGTCGGGATGTACCGAGACGCCAAAAAACTGGCCGGTTTGCAGCCCTCGCTGCTGGATAAAGCGCAGCTGTGCCTCAAAGCGCGCCAGCGTTTGCGCCGCGCTATCGTCACGCGAAGCCGGGAAAGCCAGCATCACCATGCCCGCGCTGACGCCCATCAGCAGCAAAATGAGCATCATCTCCAGTAGCGTAAAGCCGCGCTGGCGCACTATTTCTTCCCGAGAGTCCAGTTGCCGATATCGTCATTGCTCTCCGGCACGCCGTCCGGCCCGAGGCTGAAAATATCCACCTGTCCGTGCTGGCCGGGGCTCAGTAACTGATAATCGTTGCCCCAGGGATCCTGCGGCAGACGGCGAATATAGCCGCCTTCAGGATAGTTGCGCGGGTGCGGCTCGGCCGATGGCGCGCTGACCAGCGCCTGCAGCCCTTGTTCGGTGGTGGGATAGCGGCTGTTGTCCAGTTTGTACATGTCCAGCGCCCCTTCAAGCGCCACAAGGTCGCTGACCACTTTTTGCCGGTCGGCCTTTTCTTTGTTGCCCATCAGGTTGGGCACCACCAGGCTGGCGAGCACGCCGAGGATAACAATCACCACCATGATTTCCAGTAAGGTGAATCCGCGCTGTCGTTGCATATTTTTCTCCATTAGAACAATTACATACTCATCAGGGTATTGAGCTGCAGTATCGGTTGCAGGATGGCGAGGACGATAAACAGCACCATGCCGGCCATCGCCACCACCAGCAGGGGTTCAAACAGGCTGAGGGCCAGCTGAATTTGCGCGCTGAGATCCCGGTCCTGGTTATCCGCCGCGCGCTCCAGCATGCCGTTGAGCTCGCCGCTCTGCTCGCCGCTGGCGACCATGTAGCGCATCATCGGCGGGAAAAGCTGGGTCATTTCAAGGGCGCGATGCAGGCTGACGCCTTCGCGTACCGCGTCGCTGGCGGCTTCCAGCTGGCGCTTCGCCCAGGCGTTGCTTAATACTTCCGCGCTGATGCGCATCGCCAGCAGCAGCGGAACGGCGCTGGCGTTGAGAATGCTCAGGGTGCGGGCGTAGCGGGCGCTGTTAACGCTGCGCGCGACCCGGCCAATCAGCGGCAGGCGCAGCAGCAGCCTGTGCCAGGCCAGCCGCTTTGCCGGTTGTCGCAGGAGGTAGCGCAGTAGCAGGACGACGAGCAGGGTTGTCAGCAGCAGCAACGGGCCGGCGGCGCGCAGCAGATCGCTCATCGCCATCAGCAGACGGGTGGAAAACGGCAGCGCCTGCTTGAGGTGAATAAACTGATCGACGACCTTCGGCACTACCGTTGAGAGCAGAATCACAATCACGCTGACGGCAACAAAAGTCAGCACGATGGGGTAAATCATCGCCTGCAGCAGCCGGGCGCGAAGCTGCTGGCGCTGCTCGGTGTAGTCCGCCAGCCGGTTCAGTACGCCATCGAGGTGGCCGGAAGCTTCTCCGGCGGCGACCATCGCGCAGTAGAGCTCGTCGAAGCAGCCCGGGTAGCCGCGCATCGCTTCCGCCAGCGAATGGCCTTCCAGCACTTTGCCGCGCACGCCGGCAATCAGGGTTTTCAGCTGTGGTTTCTCACACTGCTGGGCCACCGCGTCGAGCGCTTTTTCCAGCGGGATGGCGGCGGCGACCAGCGTCGCCAGCTGGCGGGTAATGAGGGCGAGATCGCGGGCGTTAGTGCGGCGGGTAAAGCGCCGTCGTCCGCCGCCGCCGTTGTCCGCCGGATCGATTTCCAGCGCCAGCCAGCCCTTTTCTCGCAGCAGCTGGCGCGCGTGACGGGCGGAGTCCGCCTGCTGGACGCCGCGCCGGGGTTTACCGTTTTCGTCGAGGGCCTGAAAGCGAAACTGCGCCATCTCAGGAGGCCTCCGCGATCTGCTGTTCGGTGACCCGCAGCACCTCTTGCCAGCTGGTGATCCCCGCCAGTACCTTCTCGCGTCCGGCGTGGCGCAGGGTCATATAGTCCGCTCCCAGCTGTTGGATCAGCGTCACCTCGTTTTCGCCGCGGTGGATAGCCATGCGCACGCGGTCGTCCACCAGCAGCAGTTCGTGAATGCCGGTGCGTCCGCGATAGCCGGTAAAGCCGCATTCGGCGCAGCCCCGGGGCTGCCAGAGCGCCGTGCCGGGGGCGATATTCATTTGACGGGCGGTGTCAGCATTGGCCGGTTCCTGCTGGCGGCAGTGCGGGCAGAGCTGGCGTACCAGCCGCTGCGACATCACCGCCAGTAGCGAGGTGGAGAGCAGAAAAGGCTCGACGCCCATATCCTGCAGGCGCGAGATAGCGCCCAGCGCGCTGTTGGTATGCAGCGTTGAGAGCACCAGGTGGCCGGTTAGCGAGGCCTGAACGGCGATCTGCGCCGTCTCACCGTCGCGGATTTCTCCCACCAGCACCACGTCAGGGTCCTGGCGCAAAATGGCGCGCAGCCCGCGGGCAAAGGTCATATCGACTTTGGCGTTCACCTGGGTTTGACCGATGCCCTCCAGCTCGTATTCGATTGGGTCCTCAATGGTCATAATGTTGCGTTCGCGGGCGTCGAGGCGGCTCAGCGCGGCGTAGAGGGTAGTGCTTTTTCCCGAGCCGGTCGGCCCGGTGACCAGCACAATGCCGTGCGGGCGGGCGATTAGCCCATCCACCTGCTGAAGCAGGGCGGGCGACATCCCGAGGGTCAGCAGGTCGAGATTAACGCTGTTTTTATCGAGCAGACGCAGCACCACGCGTTCGCCGTAGCTCGACGGCAGGGTGGAGACGCGTACATCGACGGCGCGTCCGCCAATGCGCAGCGCCATACGCCCGTCCTGAGGAATGCGCTTTTCGGCGATGTCGAGGCTTGCCATTACCTTAATGCGCGAGATCAGCAGCGCGGCGAGGCGACGCTGGGGACGCAGGATTTCGCGCAGTACGCCGTCGACGCGAAAGCGAATTTGCAGGTGGCGTTCATAGGTTTCGATATGAATATCCGACGCTTTTTCTTTGATCGCTTCGGTGAGCATGGCGTTTATCAGGCGAATAATCGGCGCGTCGTCTTCGCTATCCAGCAGGTCGTCGGTGTCCGGCAGCTCTTCGGCAAGGGTATATAAGTCCAGCTCGTTGCCGATATCGGCCATCATGCGCCGGGCTTCGACGGAGTCGCGCTGATAGCTCAGCACCAGCAGCTTTTCGAACGCCTCTTCTTCCAGCCTTTCGAGGCTGAACGGCATCGCGGCTACCCGGCGGGCTTCCAGCAGCACCTGCGGCGCGGTGGCGGCGAGGCAGAAAACCTCGCAGCTTGCGCCGTTGCTCAGCAACATCACGTTGTGCGCGCGGGCGTAGCTAAAGGGGAGCAGCGGGCGTCGTTCAGCGGCGGGCGTCATAGATTCCCTCCCAGGTTGAACGCGTCGATAGCGGCGCTCACCTGGCGGAACGCGGCGGTATCCTGGCGCGGATAGATCTCCAGCAGATCGTTGCTCAGCATCGCGTCGTTGCTCTCTTTACCGCGCTGTTTGCTCTGGGCGTCGTTAAAGGCGGTGTACTGACCGGATGAGGCCTGACGGTATTCGTCGCGGTCGCGGATCACCGTCGGGCGGATAAACAGCATCAGATTACGTTTGGAAACCTTTTTGCTGGTGGAGCGGAATAGCGCGCCGATTACCGGAATATCGCCGAGCAGCGGCACTTTATCGGCGGTGTCGGAAACGCTTTTATCCAGCAGGCCGCCGACGACCACCGTTTCGCCGCTGCCGACCAGCACCGCGTTATTGACCGTGCGGGTGTTGAAGGTCGCGCCGAGATCCGAACTGGTGCTGGAGGCGGCGTCCGCTACGCTCGATACTTCTTGCTCTATCTCCAGCAGCACCGAATCGCCTTCGTTGATTTGCGGCTTTACTTTCAGCTTGATGCCGACGGTTTTGCGTTCGACGGTATTGAAGATGTTATCGCCGGAGGTGGTTTGCGAACCGGTGAGTACCGGGACTTCCTGGCCGACGTTAAAGGTGGCTTCCATGTTGTCGAGAGTAACGATGCTCGGGGTGGCCAAAATGTCGTTCTTGGTGCTGCTGGAGAGAGCGGTTAAAAGCATCGCCCAGTTACCCTGATAGAACCCGGCGGCAATGCCGTTAAAGGAGCTTAAGGCGCTGGCCAGCGAGCTGCTGACGGTACCGTCTTTGTTGTACTGGTTGGCTCCGGCGATGGCCGTGGAGATCGGCAGGCCGCTATTGGTGAACTGGGTCATGCCGGCGTTTTTATTGGCCCACTGGATGCCGAGGTTAAGGCCGTCAGCGTCCTGTACTTCGGCGATGATCGCCTCCACCAGCACCTGCGGGCGGCGGATATCCAGCTGCTCGATTACCCGTTCAAGATCGTTCATCACGTCCGGGGCAGCGGTGACAATCAGGGCGTTGGTCTGGCCGTGGGCTTTGATAATGATATTTTTATCCAGCGCCGCCACCGGCTTCGCGGCCTGCTTTTCGCTCTGAATCGTGCTGCTGATTCCGGTCAGTACCTCCACCAGATCGGAAGCTTTGGCGTATTTCAGGTAGATAACCTTGGTATTGCCCTGCGTTGCCTGCTGGCGGTCGAGCTGCTTGATCATGGCGATGATCCGCTGGCGAGAGTTGGGCTCGCCGCTGACCAGCACCGCGTTGGTGCGCTCATCGGCCACTACGTTGGCCACCATTGAGCCGGGCAGCGCCGATTTACTGGTGTCTTTGTTGAGTTCGGTCACCAGCTTGACGACATCGGCGGCGGAGGCCCAGGACAGCGGAACGGTCACCACGCTGCGGTCTCCGGCGTTATCGACGCGCTCAACAATGGTCAGCAGGCGTTTAATCACCGCCGCGCGACCGGTCATCAGCAGAACGTTGGAAGGCTCATAGTGCACCACGCTGCCCGCGCCGGCGTTATCGTTGAGCTGGCGCAGCAGCGGCGCCAGATCGCGGGCGGCGACGTTGGTCAGCGGCACTACCCGGGTGACCACTTCATCGCCGATACCCGGCGCGGCATCGCTCGCTACCGGCACCGCGGCGGTTTTTGCATCCTTTGAACGCACCACTTTCAGCACGCCGTTATTCATATTAATTACGGCGAAACCGTAGACATCGAGGACGCTGAGGAAGAATTGATAATATTGCTCTTCATTGAGCATATCGTAGCTGCGCACGGTAATTGTACCGCGCACGCTGGGATCGATAATGACCGTTTTATTCAGGTTTTTACTGACCGTATTGATAAATTCCTGAATATCGGTTCCCTTGAAGCTGGCGGAGAACTCTTCCGCCGAGGCTGGTTGGAATAACAGCGTGGCGAATATCAGCAGCGTCAGGGAAAATGAGCGGATAACGGTGGTGATGATCAATTATTCATCCCTCAGGGCTAGATAAATATCGTGTTTCTGGCCGTCGCGTTCAACGGTAAGGGTTATTTCAGTTAATTCCTGAAGCTGTTCTAATGCCTGCCGGGCTTGTTCCTGATCGCGTAAATCCAGACCGTTGAGGGCAGTCGCCAGATCGTTTTCCTGAAGCCCCGCCTGGCGAAATAACGCCGGATCTTTGCCGGGATTCAGGCGATATCCGCTGAGTTTGTTATTGTCCATGACCGGCGAAATATTGAGGTAGTGAAGAATATTTTGCGGTTGCCGGCGTAACTCATGCGCCAGCTGGCGGGTTGGCGGCGTTGCGCTATTTTTTACGGCGCCGGGCTCATCGTTAAACAGCGGGATAGCCTCATTTCTGCCGCGATAATTGACTATCAGACGGTCGGGGAAAATAGCGACGATTTTAGCTTCTCCCCCCGGCGTGCTATCGCCAATTCCCAGGCTAACTTGTTGATTACCTTTTACCATGATGGCAATAGCGCGGGATGGGTCGGTGCTGGCAAGCAGGCCGGTAATGCGTAGCTTCAGGGCTGAAATGGGGGCCTGCTGAAGGTTATTGGCGCTGACGGGCGCGGCGGTTTTCTCTGCGATGCCAAACAAGGTAAAGCGCGGAAGCTCCGCTTTAGATGGAATGTCTGGAGATGTTGTCAGAGTGATATTGGTCGATGCGGTGTCCGTAAAGTTTACCGGGAGAATTATTTTCCACGTTAATTGCGCAAGCTGCTGGCAGATAAAAAATAATATGATGGAGGTCACAATATGCGGCGCGTAATTAATTATTTTTTTATTTGATATTGTTAATCTCATCACGGAATTATGCATTTTCATTCCTTTGCTCATTCTATTTTCCCTCAGCAAAAGGTACTGCCCTGCCGATATTGGTAGGGCTTTTTTTATTTTGAGCGTGCTTATTGTGGGGATCTGTGTAGGTCGCTGCGAATCATAATGAGTTTCGCTATTGCGGTCGTCATTCCCTTTTTCTTTTTTCTCCCCCGGCCGCCTACGCCCCCAGAGGATGAGTGAATGGATGATTGAACCGAAGAGAGCAAGAATATCTAATTATCGACGCTTTAAAGATATGCCTGTTATTTTTTTCATGGTGCTGTAAGGCGCTCTGAATAATTTCGTGCATAGATCACTTCATATAATTAATCAGCATATACCCTAAATAATTCGAGTTGCAGGAAGGTAGCAACTTGAAGTATGACGGGTATTAAAGGGACTATCGAATGCTCAGATATACCCGTAATGCCCTGGTTCTGGGATCGCTGGTTTTGCTTAGCGGCTGCGATAACGGATCCTCTTCTTCTTCCTCTGGAAATCCCGACACGCCTGATAACCAGGATGTCGTTGTACGTTTACCTGACGTTGCGGTGCCCGGCGAAGCGGTCACGGCGGTAGCAAACCAGGCGGTTATCCATCTGGTGGATATTGCCGGAATCACCAGTAGCGATGCGGCGGACTACAGCAGCAAAAACCTCTATCTGTGGAATAACGAAACCTGCGACGCGCTGAGCTCGCCGGTAGCTGACTGGAGCGATGTCAGCACTACGCCGACGGGCAGCGATAAATATGGCCCGTACTGGGTGGTTCCACTCAACAAAGAAAACGGTTGTATCAACGTCATTGTCCGCGACGGCACTGATAAGCTGATCGACAGCGACCTGAAGGTATCGTTTAGCGATTTTAGCGACAGGACAGTATCGGTTATCGCCGGTAACAGCGCGGTCTATGACTCCCGCGCCGATGCTTTCCGCGCCGCTTTCGGCGTGGCGCTGGCCGAAGCCCACTGGGTCGATAAAAACACGCTGCTGTGGCCGGGCGGGCAGGATAAACCCATCGTCCGCCTCTACTATAGCCACAGCAGTAAAGTGGCGGCCGACAGCGAAGGTAAATTCACCGACCGCTATCTGAAGCTCACGCCGACCACCGTTAGCCAGCAGGTCAGCATGCGCTTTCCGCACCTTTCCAGCTATGCTGCCTTTAAGCTGCCGGACAACGCTAACGTTGATGAACTGCTGCAGGGCGAAACGGTCACCATTGCCGCCGAAGAGGACGGGATCCTGATCTCCGCCACTCAGGTGCAGACGGCTGGCGTACTCGACGACACCTATGCCGAAGCGGCGGAAGCCCTGAATTACGGCGCGCAGCCGATCGACGGCGGCGTCACCTTCCGCGTCTGGGCACCGACCGCTCAGCAGGTGGATGTGGTGCTGTACAGCGCGGACAAGAAAGTGATAGGCAGCCATCCGATGACCCGCGATAGCGCATCCGGCGCGTGGTCCTGGCAGGGCGGCAGCGATCTGAAAGGCGCATTCTACCGCTATGCGATGACGGTTTATCATCCGCAGTCGCGCAAGGTGGAACAGTATGAAGTCACCGACCCGTATGCGCATAGCCTGTCGACCAACTCGGAATACAGCCAGGTCGTCGATCTCAACGACAGCGCGCTCAAGCCTGACGGCTGGGATAGCCTGACGATGCCGCATGCCCAGAAGACGAAAGCGGATTTAGCGAAGATGACGATTCATGAATCGCATATTCGCGATCTCTCCGCCTGGGACCAGACCGTTCCGGCCGAACTGCGCGGTAAATACCTTGCGCTGACCGCCGGTGACAGCAATATGGTGCAGCATCTGAAGAAGCTCTCGGCTTCAGGCGTGACGCATATTGAACTGCTGCCGGTGTTCGATCTGGCGACGGTGAACGAGTTCACCGATAAAGTCGCCGATATTCAGCAACCGTTCAGCCGCTTATGTGAAGTAAACAGCGCGGTGAAAAGCAGCGAGTTCGCCGGATACTGCGACAGCGGTTCCACGGTGGAAGAGGTGTTAAATCAGCTTAAGCAGAGCGATAGCCAGGATAACCCGCAGGTTCAGGCGCTGAATACGCTGGTGGCGCAGACCGACTCCTACAACTGGGGTTACGATCCGTTCCACTATACGGTTCCGGAAGGTTCCTACGCGACCGATCCGGAAGGAACGACACGTATCAAAGAGTTCCGCACCATGATTCAGACGATCAAGCAGGATCTGGGGATGAACGTTATTATGGACGTGGTGTACAACCACACCAACGCCGCCGGGCCAACCGACCGCACCTCGGTGCTGGATAAGATAGTGCCCTGGTACTATCAGCGCTTGAATGAAACCACCGGCAGCGTTGAATCCGCTACCTGCTGTTCCGACTCCGCGCCGGAGCATCGGATGTTCGCCAGGCTTATCGCCGACTCGCTGGCGGTGTGGACCACCGATTATAAGATCGATGGCTTCCGCTTCGATCTGATGGGCTACCATCCGAAGGCGCAAATTCTCTCTGCGTGGGATCGCATTAAGGCCCTGAATCCGGATATCTACTTCTTCGGTGAAGGCTGGGATTCTAATCAGAGCGATCGCTTTGAAATCGCTTCGCAGCTCAACCTGAAAGGCACCGGTATCGGGACGTTTTCCGATCGTCTGCGCGATTCGGTGCGCGGCGGCGGGCCGTTCGACTCCGGCGATGCGCTGCGGCAGAACCAGGGCGTCGGCAGCGGCGCAGGCGTATTAGCAAACGAAATTACCAGCCTGAGTGATGACCAGGTCCGCCACCTGGCCGACCTGACCCGCCTGGGGATGGCCGGTAACCTTGCCGACTTTGTGATGATCGACAAGGACGGCGCGGTGAAGAAAGGCAGCGAGATTGACTATAACGGCGCGCCTGGCGGCTATGCCGCAGACCCGACGGAAGTCGTCAACTATGTTTCGAAGCACGACAACCAGACCCTGTGGGACATGATCAGCTATAAAGCGTCCCAGGAGGCCGACCTGGCGACCCGCGTCCGCATGCAGGCGGTGTCGCTGGCGACGGTGATGCTGGGACAAGGTATCGCTTTTGACCAGCAGGGCTCTGAGCTGCTGCGTTCGAAATCCTTTACCCGCGACTCCTACGACTCCGGCGACTGGTTCAACCGCGTTGATTACTCCCTGCAGGATAACAACTACAACGTCGGGATGCCGCGCATCAGCGATGACGGCAGCAACTATGAGGTGATTTCCCGCGTTAAAGATATGGTTGCCACGCCGGGTGAAGCTGAACTGAAGCAGATGACCGCGTTCTATCAGGAGCTGACCGAACTGCGGAAATCTTCTCCGCTGTTCACCTTAGGCGACGGTAGCGCGGTAATGAAGCGCGTGGATTTCCGCAATACTGGCGCAGATCAGCAGGCAGGTCTGCTGATTATGACCGTCGATGACGGGGTGAAAGCGGGCGCTAGCCTGGATAGCCGCCTTGACGGCCTGGTGGTGGCGATCAACGCCGCGCCGGAAAGCCGTACGCTGAGTGACTTTGCCGGTGAAACGCTGCAGCTGAGCGCTATCCAGCAGGCGGCGGGCGAAAACTCGCTGGCAAACGGCGTACAGATTGCCGCCGACGGTACCGTCACGCTGCCGGCCTGGTCCGTTGCGGTGCTGGAAGTGCCGCAGGGCGAAGCCCAGGGCGCTGGCCTGCCGGTAAGCAGTAAGTAAGACCTGTACCTCCCGGCCGGCGGTGTGTAAACCGCAGGCCGGGATTACCTTTCTTTATTAAGGAGAAAGCCAGTGCTTGTTCGCCAGCAGGAGCCGTTTCCTCAACCTGAAGTACCGGCTATTTCCGGGAAAGTGGTACAGATCCCCTATGTGGCCGTACCGCTGTACGCCGCGCTGCTGATTGCGCTCGGCTGGTTTAGTGGCGAGCAGTGGCGGAATAAACCTCAGCCGAATTTGCCGCCGGTAGCCCAGGCGGTGCTAGTACCGCTAAATCAACCGGCGGTCAAAACTGCCGTCAAGCCGGTTAAAGCCGAGCCAGAAACTCTGGCTGAAGCGGCAATTGAGGTCGATGAGGATAAGCTGCCGCCTCTGCGCTACAGCGCGCATGTCTACGCTTCGCTGGCGGAGAAGCGCAGCATTGTATTGAACGGACAATCATGGAAGGAGGGCGATTCGCCGTTGCCGAACCTGGTTATCGAGCAGATTCAACAGGACCTCACCGTATTTAGTTTTAACGGTAAAACGTTTACCCTCGCGGCGCTGGATGACTGGCCGGGCGGGACCATTGAGGAGAGTCCACAGGGAGAATAAAAATAGCGCAACCGCGATTAAAATAATCGCTATTTATTGCCGCGCAGACTATCAATAAATGGCGCCAGCTGGCGATTAAACTGACTGCATTTTGTCGCTTCCGGCGTACTATCCTGCTGGAGCTGTTGATATAGCTGGGTGCTGCGCTGGCTTAGCATATTTCCATCAATATTTTCCCATCCACGTTTTTTACCTACATTTATTACCGCGCGGTTAATGACATCATCGGCGGGAAGATCGCTGCGGTTGCATTTATTCTTCAGATAGCGCGCTCCGGCGGCAACGGAGGCGAGCTGCTCAAGCTGGGCCTGACCGCTAACGGCGGGACTTAGCGTTGTGGAACGATTTTGCTGGCAGCCGGAGAGCAGGGCGACGGCTATAAGCGGAAATATAATAAAGTTGCGCATAATATATTAATCTGAAAAATTAATTGGCCGATAGTTTAACAAATATTTTTCTGCAGTCATCATAAAATCTGTCAGATTATAAATGTTAAGCGGCTCGCGTTTTTATCATTACAGTCTTTTAAATTCCTTTTTCTTTCATTTGAGAAATTTCTGTCTCATGGACAAAATAATATTCCCTGTTGTTAATATTTTGGTTTCTGACGGCGGCGCGTAGCCGTGACGGCTGATTGAGATGTACATTTTTATGTTATTAAAAAACATAATAAATTCCCATTTGTTACCTCCGGCGCATGTAAAATGCTGGTTAAGAATGTCGCGGTTTAGTGCTATCCTGTATCGCCTGAACATAAAGTGCTATGTTCCGAACAGTTCGGTTAATGAAATGCGTAATGATATGATTTTAAAAGCGAATTTTTAAAGTGACAATCTTGCGAGCGACATAGTAGCGCGTCGCACGATTTATCGCTGGTCGTCTGGAAATCCACTCCTTCCAGCGCCAGTTTGAGAGATTTCTTCTTTCCCCAGCGCGGGGAAACATTGAGAATCAGGCTATTACGCCTGTAAGTTGCGGAGAAAAAGCATGGCGGGAGATGACCGCGAGCCGATCGGACGTAAGGGGAGACCCTCACGCCCGGCAAAACAAAAGGTAACTCGCCGTCGGGTTCGGGAAGAGGACTACGACGACGATTACGATGATGATGACTATGAGGATGAAAGACCGATGCCGAGGAAAGGAAAAGGCAAAGGCGGTAAGCCCCCTCGTCGTAAACGCACCTGGCTGTGGCTGCTGATTAAAATTGGCATCGTCTGCGCGGTACTGATTGCCGCCTACGGCGTCTACCTCGATCAGAAAATCCGCAGCCGCATTGACGGTAAAGTCTGGGATCTGCCCGCCGCGGTATATGGCCGGATGGTCAACCTTGAGCCGGATATGCAGATCAGCAAAAACGAAATGGTGCGCCTGCTTAATGCAACCCAGTATCGCCAGGTGAGCGCGATGACGCGCCCGGGTGAATACACGGTACAGGCTAACAGTATCGAGATGATCCGCCGACCGTTCGATTTCCCGGACAGTAAAGAAGGGCAGGTGCGCGCGCGCCTGAGCTTTGATGGCGACCGTCTGGACACTATCGAGAATATGGATAACAACCGCCAGTTCGGTTTCTTCCGCCTCGATCCGCGCCTGATCACCATGCTGCAATCGGCCAACGGCGAACAGCGTCTGTTTGTTAAGCGCAACGGCTTCCCGGATCTGCTGGTCGATACGCTGCTGGCGACCGAAGACCGTCATTTCTACGAGCATGACGGGATCAGCCTTTACTCGATTGGTCGCGCGGTGCTGGCTAACCTGACCGCCGGTCGGACGGTGCAGGGGGCGAGTACGTTGACCCAGCAGCTGGTGAAGAACCTGTTCCTCTCCAGCGAACGTTCGTACTGGCGTAAGATTAATGAAGCCTATATGGCGCTAATCGTTGATGCCCGCTACAGCAAGGATCGTATCCTTGAGCTGTATATGAACGAAGTGTACCTCGGTCAGAGCGGCGATAACGAGATCCGCGGCTTCCCGCTGGCGAGCCTCTATTACTTTGGTCGCCCGGTAGAAGAGCTGAGCCTCGATCAACAGGCGCTGCTGGTGGGGATGGTAAAAGGCGCGTCGGTTTACAACCCGTGGCGTAACCCGAAGCTGGCGCTGGAGCGACGCAACCTCGTGCTGCGTCTTCTGCAGCAGCAGCAGGTTATCGATCAGGAGCTGTATGACATGCTGAGCGCCCGTCCGCTGGGCGTACAGCCGCGCGGCGGGGTCATCTCTCCGCAGCCTGCGTTTATGCAGATGGTGCGCCAGGAGCTGCAGGCGAAGATGGGCGACAAAGTGAAAGATCTCTCCGGCGTGAAGATCTTTACCACCTTCGACTCTGTCGCGCAGGACGCGGCGGAAAAAGCGGCGATAGAGGGTATTCCGGCGCTGAAGAAACAGCGTAAGCTGCCGGATCTGGAAACCGCAATGGTGGTGGTCGACCGCTTTACCGGCGAGGTGCGGGCGATGGTCGGCGGGGCGGAGCCGCAGTTTGCCGGCTATAACCGTGCGATGCAGGCGCGCCGCTCGATTGGTTCACTGGCAAAACCGGCGACCTATCTGACCGCGCTCAGTCAGCCGAATCTGTATCGACTCAATACCTGGATTGCCGATGCGCCAATTTCGATTCGCCTGTCCAACGGCCAGACCTGGTCGCCGCAGAACGACGATCGTCGCTATAGCGAGAGCGGAAAGGTGATGCTGGTTGACGCGCTGACGCGTTCAATGAACGTGCCGACGGTGAACCTCGGAATGGCGCTGGGCCTGCCGGCGGTAGTCGATACCTGGACGAAGCTGGGCGCGCCGAAGAATCAGCTAAATGCGGTTCCGTCTATGCTGCTGGGTGCGCTGAACCTGACGCCGATTGAAGTGGCGCAGGCGTTCCAGACCATTGCCAGCGGAGGGAACCGCGCGCCGCTGTCAGCGCTGCGTTCCGTTATTGCTGAAGATGGTACGGTGCTGTATCAGAGCTATCCGCAGGCGGAACGCGCGGTTCCGGCCCAGGCGGCTTATATGACGCTATGGACCATGCAGCAGGTGGTACAGCGCGGTACCGGCCGTCAGCTGGGCGCGAAGTATCCGGGTCTGCATCTGGCGGGTAAAACCGGGACTACCAACAACAACGTTGATACCTGGTTTGCCGGCATTGACGGCGGTCAGGTGACTATTACCTGGGTGGGCCGTGATAATAACCAGCCGACTAAGCTGTACGGCGCCAGCGGAGCGATGTCGATCTATCAGCGCTACCTGGCTAACCAGACGCCAACGCCGTTGGTGCTGACCGCACCGGAAGATGTGGTGGATATGGGCGTCGATGGCAGCGGTAACTTTGTCTGCAGCGGCGGAATGCGCTCGCTTCCGGTATGGACGACCTCGCCGGACGCGCTGTGTCGTCAGGGCGAGCAAATTCAACAGCAGCAGCTTCAGCAGCAGCAGGCGAATAATCCGTTCAATCAATCCGGGCAGCAGCAGCCGCAGCAGAATCAGCAGCAGCAACCGCCGAAGCAGGAGAAGAGCGATGGCGTAGCGGGCTGGATTAAGGATATGTTCGGCGGTAACTAATTCTCCGCTTCATCCTTTAAGCCGCCTCTTTGTTGGCTGCGTTCAGAAACCCCAGTCACATAGTTATCTATGTTCCTGGGGATTTCTTCTCTTGCCGCCTCGATGCGGCTTGAATGATTTTGCGGATTATAAATAAGCCCTCTAATACCTCAGTATTAGAGGGCTTATTTATATCTGTAAAAAACTTAACAGCAGTTTAACTCCACAATTACCGTCTGGTTATTTATTCAGCCTTTGACACGTAATCAGGGGCATATTTCTTGCCATATATTCCGCGTTTCGCCTATTATGTCGACCGTTATAATAATAATTCTCGTTTACGTTATCATTCACTTCTATCAGAGATATACCCATGGCGCGTCCAAAAACTGCTCAGCCAAATCACTCGCTGCGTAAAATCGCAGCGGTAGTAGCCACGGCGGTTAGCGGCATGTCTGTTTATGCACAGGCGGCAGTTGAACCGAAAGAAGAAACCATCACCGTAACCGCCGCTCCGGCACCGCAGGAAAGCGCGTGGGGACCGGCGGCGACCGTTGCGGCGAAGCATTCGGCTACTGCCACAAAAACTGATACACCCATCGAAAAAACGCCGCAGTCTATTTCCGTGGTAACCCGCCAGGAAATGGAGATGAAGCAGCCGACGACGGTCAAAGAAGCGTTGTCCTATACGCCAGGCGTCTTCTCTACCCGCGGCAGCTCAACCACCTATGATGTAGTGACTATTCGTGGTTTCACCACGTCAACGACGGTGAATACCAACCAGTATCTGGATGGGATGAAGCTGCAGGGCAACAACTATTCCGAAGTATCGATGGACCCTTATTTCCTCGAACGTGTGGAAGTGATGCGCGGGCCAACGTCGGTGCTGTACGGCAACAGCAACCCTGGCGGTATCGTCAGTATGGTCAGCAAGCGTCCGACCGCTGAACCGCTGAAAGAAATTCAGTTTAAAATGGGTACAGATAACCTGTGGCAGACGGGATTTGATTTCAGCGATGCCATTGATGATGACGGCGTGTGGTCCTATCGCCTCACCGGTTTAGGCCGCAGCCAGGACTCCCAGCAGCAAATGGCGAAGTCTACCCGTTACGCGGTCGCACCATCCTTCAGCTGGCGTCCGGATGACAAAACGGACTTCACTTTCCTGAGCAATTTCCAGAGCGATCCGAATGCCGGATATTACGGCTGGCTGCCGCGTGAAGGGACGGTGGTGCCGTATTACGACGCCAACGGCAAGGCGCATAAGCTGCCGACTGACTTCAACGAGGGTGAATCGAATAACAAGATGGCCCGCCGTCAGCAGATGGTTGGCTACAGCTTCTCGCATCAGTTTGATGACACTTTTACCGTGCGTCAGAACCTGCGTTACGCCGACGTTCATACCCTGTATCGCTCGGTCTACGGCAACGGTTATTCTGCCCCGGGAAAAATCAACCGTGCCTATGTTCGCTCTGATGAGAACCTCAATACGTTTACCGTTGATACCCAGCTGCAGTCTGATTTCGCTACCGGCGCGGTAGGGCATACCCTGTTAACCGGCGTCGATTATTCGCGCATGCGCAACGATGTTAACGCGGATTATGGGACGGCTTCCGCGATTGACATGCAGAACCCGCAGTATGGCAATCCAAACGTGAGCGTTTACTTCCCCTATTCAGTGCTGAACCGTATGGAGCAGACCGGCCTGTATGCGCAGGATCAGATGGAGTGGGATAAGTGGGTGATGACGCTGGGAGGCCGCTATGATTATGCGATGGCTTCAACCCTGACGCGCCCTGCGAATACTCTCGCCAAAAATCACGATCAGCAGTTCACCTGGCGCGGCGGCATTAACTATCTGTTTGATAACGGTATCTCGCCATACTTCAGCTATAGCCAGTCTTTTGAGCCGGTTTCCGGATCGTCGCTGGACGGAAAACCCTTCGATGCTTCCCACGGCGAGCAGTATGAAGCCGGCGTGAAGTACGTACCGAAGGATATGCCGGTGGTGCTGACTGCTGCGGTATACCAGCTGACTAAAGATAAAAATCTGACGGCGGATCCTAATAATTCCTCATTCAGTATCCAGACCGGCGAGATCCGCTCTCGCGGTATTGAGCTGGAGGCGAAAGCGGCGGTTAACGCCAATATCAACGTGACGGCTTCTTATACCTACACCGATGCTGAGTACCAGCACGACACCACCTTTAACGGTAAGCGTCCGGCGGAAGTCCCGCGCAATATGGCCTCGCTGTGGGCAGATTACACCTTCCACGAAACCGCGCTTAGCGGCCTGACGGTGGGGGCCGGTGCGCGCTATGTTGGTTCAACGGTCAGCTATTACAAAAACGATACTTCGACGGGGAAAAAAGACGACTCCTTCAACGTCGCAGGCTATGCGTTAATGGATGCTACCGTGAAATATGATTTAGCGCGCTTTGGGCTGCCTGGATCGTCGATCGGGGTCAACGTCAACAATCTGTTCGATCGCGAATACGTTTCCAGCTGCTACAGCGAATACGCATGCTACTGGGGCGCTGAGCGCCAGGTTGTGGCGACCGCGACTTTCCGTTTCTAACCACTTAACGGGCGCGGTTCGCCGCGCCTCTGACCGGGTTCCGTTATGCAGGAAAACACTCCGCACTCCGACACGACGTTTTCGCTGGACCGCGTGACCTTTCGCGTGCCCGGCCGTACGCTGCTGCATCCTCTCTCATTAACCTTCCCGGCGGGAAAAGTGACTGGCCTGATTGGCCATAACGGCTCTGGTAAATCAACGCTGCTGAAAATGCTGGGCCGCCATCAGCCGCCCTCGGAAGGGGATGTGTTACTCGACGGTCAGCCGCTCGACAGCTGGGGCAGCAAAGCGTTTGCCCGCAAAGTCGCCTACCTGCCGCAGCAGCTGCCGCCGGCAGAGGGCATGACGGTGCGCGAACTGGTGGCTATCGGCCGCTACCCGTGGCACGGGGCGCTGGGGCGTTTTGGCGCGGCGGATCGGGAGAAAGTGGAAGAGGCAATTGCGCTGGTCGGGCTAAAACCGCTGGCCCACCGGCTGGTGGACAGCCTCTCCGGCGGTGAACGCCAGCGCGCGTGGATTGCCATGCTGGTAGCCCAGGATAGCCGCTGCCTGCTGCTTGATGAACCGACCTCGGCGCTGGATATCGCCCACCAGGTGGATGTGCTGGCGCTGGTGCATCGCCTCAGCCAGCAGCGTGGGCTGACGGTAATTGCCGTCCTGCACGATATTAATATGGCTGCCCGCTACTGCGACTATCTGGTTGCGTTGCGCGGCGGTGAAATGATCGCTCAGGGAACGCCCGCGGAGCTGATGCGCAGCGAAACCCTGGAACAAATTTACGGCATCCCGATGGGGATCCTGCCGCATCCGGCTGGCGCAGCGCCGGTAAGTTTTGTCTATTGATGGAAAACCTCACGTTAATCACGCGGCGGCGCCTGCTGGCCGCGATGGCGCTGTCGCCGCTGCTGTGGCATACGCGCGGCGTGCGGGCGGCGGAAGTTGATCCGCAGCGTATTGTCGCTCTCGAATGGCTGCCGGTAGAGCTGCTGCTGGCGCTGGGCGTCACGCCCTACGGCGTGGCCGATATTCCTAACTACAGGCTGTGGGTTAATGAACCGGCGCTACCTGATTCGGTGATTGATGTCGGTCTGCGCACCGAGCCCAATCTGGAGCTGCTGACGCAGATGAAGCCGTCATTTCTTGTCTGGTCGGCGGGATACGGCCCGTCGGCTGAAAAGCTGGCGCGCATTGCGCCCGGGCGAGGATTCACTTTTAGCGACGGTAAGCGTCCGCTGATGATGGCCCAGCAGTCGCTTAACGAAATGGCTGAGCTGATCGGCAGGCAGCAGGAAGCGAAGCGCCATCTGACGGAGTTTGACGCGCTGATGGAGATCCTGCGCCCGCGTTTTGCCCACCGCGGCGATCGACCGCTGCTGATGATTACTCTGCTTGATACCCGCCACGTGCTGGTTTTTGCGCAAAACAGCCTGTTCCAGGAAGTACTCGACCGCTTTACCATCAACAATGCCTGGCAGGGGGAAACTACCTTCTGGGGCAGCGTCACCGTTGGCATCGACCGACTGGCGGCATATAAAGACGCCGACGTGATCTGCTTCGACCACGGCAATGCGCGGGAGATGGCTCAGCTCATGGCGACGCCGCTGTGGCAAGCGATGCCGTTTGTTCGCGAGGGGCGTTTTCAGCGCGTGCCGGCGGTGTGGTTCTATGGCGCGACGCTATCGGCGATGCATTTTGCCCGCGTGCTGGCCGACGCTCAGGGAGGTACGGCGTGAGATCGCGAATATCTCCTTTGGCGGCCTCATTGCTGCTGATTCTCTTTTTCGCCGCTTTTGCGCTGACGCTTATCAACCTCAACGTGGCGCTGCCGCGCAGCGAGTGGGGGCAGGCGCTGTGGCAGCCGAATATCGATAATATCGCCCAGATGCTGTTCCACTACAGTCTGTTACCGCGGCTGGCGATATCGCTGCTGGTCGGCGCCGGATTGGGGCTGGTGGGCGTGCTGTTCCAGCAGGTGCTGCGTAACCCGCTGGCGGAGCCGACGACGCTAGGCGTGGCGACTGGAGCGCAGTTAGGCATGACGGTCACCACGCTGTGGGCGATCCCTGGCGTGCTGGCGTCGCAGTTCGCCGCGCTGGCCGGGGCCTGTCTTGTCGGCGCGCTGGTATTTGGCGTCTCCTGGGGTAAACGCCTCTCGCCGGTGACGTTGATTCTGGCTGGGCTGGTGGTAAGCCTGTACTGCGGGGCGCTTAATCAACTGATGGCGATCTTCCATCACGATCAGCTGCAAAGTATGTTCCTGTGGAGTACCGGAACCCTGACCCAGACCGACTGGAGCGTGGCGCAGCGACTGTGGCCGCAGCTGCTGGGCGGAGCCATTTTAACGCTGCTGCTGCTGCGTCCGCTGACCCTGATGGGGCTGGACGACGGCGTGGCGCGCAACCTCGGGCTGGCGCTCTCGCTGGCGCGGCTGGGCGCGTTGACCCTGGCGATTGTCATTAGCGCCTTGCTGGTGAATGCGGTGGGGATTATTGGTTTTATCGGCCTGTTCGCGCCGCTGCTGGCGAAGATGCTGGGCGCTCGCCGCTTGTTATCGCGCCTGCTGCTGGCGTCGCTGATTGGCGCGCTGCTGCTGTGGCTCTCCGATCAGGTTATCCTCTGGCTGGCCCGGGTGTGGATGGAAATCTCCACCGGTTCGGTGACCGCGCTGATTGGCGCGCCGCTGCTGCTCTGGCTGCTGCCGCGTCTGCGCAGTATTAGCGCGCCGGTGATGCACGGCGGCGATAAGATTCTGGCGGAACGGCAACATGTGCTGTGGTTCGCGCTGGGCGGGCTGGCGATGCTGCTGCTGGCTATTGTCGCTGCGCTGGCTTTCGGCCGCGATGCGCAGGGTTGGCACTGGGCCAGCGGTACGCTACTTGAGCAACTGATGCCCTGGCGCTGGCCGCGCATTCTGGCGGCGCTGTTCGCCGGTATGATGCTGGCGGTGGCAGGCTGCATTATTCAACGGTTAACCGGCAACCCGATGGCCAGCCCGGAAGTGCTCGGCATCAGCTCAGGTGCGGCGTTTGGTGTGGTGGTGATGCTGTTCTTTGTGCCGGGAAATGCCTTTGGCTGGCTGCTGCCAGCCGGCAGCCTTGGGGCCGCGGCGACGCTGCTGATCATCCTGATTGCCGCCGGACGCGGCGGGTTCTCACCGCATCGCATGCTGCTGGCGGGAATGGCGCTGAGCACGGCGTTTACCATGCTGCTGATGATGCTGCAGGCCAGCGGCGATCCGCGAATGGCGCAGATCCTGACGTGGATCTCCGGCTCCACCTATAGCGCGACGCCGGAGCTGGTGGTGCGCAGCGGCGTGGTAATGCTGATCCTGCTGGCGTTGGCCCCGCTTTGTCGCCGCTGGCTGACGATTCTACCGCTGGGCGGCGAGGCGGCGAGGGCGGTCGGGATGGCGCTGACGCCGTCACGCATTGGGCTACTGCTGCTGGCGGCATGTCTGACCGCGGCCGCGACGCTAACGATTGGACCGCTGAGCTTTGTAGGCCTGATGGCGCCGCATATTGCCCGTATGATGGGGTTCCGGCGGACCATGCCGCATATGGTGATCTCCGGGCTGATTGGTGGGGTGCTGCTGGTATTCGCCGACTGGTGCGGCAGAATGATGATGTTTCCGTACCAGGTCCCGGCCGGATTGCTGTCGACCTTTATCGGCGCGCCGTACTTTATCTATCTGTTAAGAAAGCAGAGCCGGTAGCTTTTCAGCATCGCGATGCCCGGCGGGCGTCGCGATGTCATAGCTGTTTTGCCCGGATTCAGATCGGACTAACTGCGGAATTCTGCAACTGCTCTAACTCGTTTTCTGTCACTTCCGTAAGCTGGATAATCAGCGATCGCTCCATGCCGTTTTCCAGCATCCGGTTGGCAATTTTTAGTCGGGCCTTTTCCTGGCCCCATTCAATAAAAAGCTCTTTGCCGTTTTTTTCCAGCCATTCGTTCAGCGTTTCCATTGACTCCTCCTGCGGTATATGACTTACCAGTCCATTGAAAAAAGCCTTAGGGTTTTCGGTGTGACCGCGCTGCCCCATATAGCTAAATAACACTTTTAGCTGCTCGGCGGTAGTGTATCCCGCGTTCAGCAGAATCCCCAATTGCTCCAGCAGCAGCATGAGATCCCGCTGGCGAATATGCTTTTGCAGGAGCTCCAGGATCGCAATACGCCGGTGCTGCATAATCGCGTCGTCAGGGATCACCGTGATATCGACCAGCGGAAAAGGGCGGTTGTAGATTATTTTTGCCCACTCCGGCGAGTCGAACATGTTGTACCAGTTCATCGGGAAGGGGTAGGGCGAGGTTTTGCCCTGATAAAATAGAATGGGAACGACCAGCGGGAGATGCGTATTTCCCGCTTCCAGGTGGCGCTGCATGGCGGCGACGGCATAGCGCATCAGGCGAAACGCCATCTGTTTGTCCGGCGAGCTTTGATGCTCAATAAGCACGTGGATATAGCCCGTCTTATTATTGATTTTCAAAGAGTACAGCACGTCGGAATAATAGGCGCGCAGGTCTTCCTCAATAAAATTACCTGATTCCAGCTGTAGCGTGTTGAGATCGCATAGCGAGCGCAGGTCTGCCGGAAGATGGATATCGATAAAGTCTCTGGCGGTATCGGTATGCGCCAGTAGCTGTTTGAAGATAGCATCATGCGGGGTGGGAGAAGATGGCGTTGTCATCCTGAGCGATCCTTGCGGCTGAGTTTCCGCTGAGAATCTGCTTTTGCCTGCCCATTGTCTGCCGACGATTTTGGGTTCTACGAGGCGGGATGATGACAATCTTTCGAAGCGATCGCGTTTGCATCCTGCTATGCGTGGGCCAACGCAAAATGATGCTTTTGAACAATATACGTATTGCCGGGGCAGGGTTGCCCCGGCAATCAGGTTACAGCTTCGCGAAGGCGTTACGCGCGGCGGCGACGGTATTATCGATATCTTCTTCGCTATGGGCGATGGACATAAAGCCCGCTTCAAACGCCGATGGCGCCAGATAGATACCTTCTTCCAGCATCAGATGGAAGAAGCGCTTGAAGCGCTCTACATCGCACTTCACCACATCCTGATAGCAGGTTACGGTTGGCGCATCGGTAAAGAAAATGCCGAACATGCCGCCAACATTATTGACCACCAGCGGAATACCGGCATCGCGAGCGGCGTCCAGCAGACCCTGTGCCAGCTGGTTGGTCAGGTCGGTTAAGGTTTCATGCACGCCCGGCTGCGCCACTTCGGTTAAGCAGGCGAAACCTGCCGCCATCGCAATTGGGTTGCCGGAGAGGGTGCCTGCCTGGTAAACCGGGCCAGTCGGAGCCAGGGCATCCATCACCTCACGGCGACCGCCGAAGGCGCCAACCGGCATACCGCCGCCGATGATTTTGCCAAGGCAGGTCAAATCCGGCACTACGCCGTAGTAATCCTGCGCGCCTGCCAGCGCTACGCGGAAGCCGGTCATCACTTCATCAATAATCAGCAGCGCGCCGAATTCGTCGCACAGCGCGCGCAGGCCCGGCAGAAACTCCGGCTGCGGCGGAATGCAGTTCATATTACCGGCCACCGGCTCGACGATGATGCAGGCGATATCCTGCGGGTACTGTTCGAACGCGGCGCGAACCGATGCCAGATCGTTATAGGTGCAGGTCAGGGTGTGTTTGGCGAAATCCGCCGGCACGCCCGGTGAGTTCGGTTGGCCGAGCGTCAGCGCGCCCGAACCGGCTTTCACCAGCAGGCAGTCGGCGTGGCCGTGGTAGCAGCCTTCAAACTTGATAATTTTGTCGCGACCGGTAAAGCCGCGCGCCAGGCGGATGGCGCTCATGGTGGCTTCGGTGCCGGAGTTCACCATGCGCACCATATCCATGGTCGGGACCAGTTCGGTGACCAGCGCCGCCATTTTAACTTCCATCTCCGTCGGCGCGCCAAAGCTCAGCCCGCGCTCGGCGGCTTGAATAACCGCGTTGCGGATTGCCGGATGATTGTGACCGAGCACCATGGGGCCCCAGGAACCAACATAATCGATATACGCTTTGCCATCGACATCGTAGAGGTAGGCGCCGTCTGCGCGCTCGATAAACAGCGGCGTACCGCCAACGCCGGTAAAGGCGCGTACCGGGGAGTTCACGCCGCCGGGAATAAGTTCACGCGCAGCGTTATACAGATTTTCAGATTTGCTCATTGCCAGGGTCCTGGTTCGTGAAAAATGTTTTGTCGACTATTCTAAGTTATTCCAGGAAGGTTATGAAAGTTTTGCCCAATTGAAACAATGGGGTCGCGGCGCATTTTTTTGACGACGGAGCCATCCCGGTTGGCTAGAATGCCCTTCTTTCTATTTGTATTACTAATCATTGATAATGGCATGAAAGCAGAAAATCCCTCTTCTTCAGCACATCAGTTCGTCCGCGTTCGCCGTAGCGATGCCGTGCGTCGGTTGATTCAGCGTGATAAAACGCCGCTGGCGGTGTTATTGATGGCTGCCGTCGTCGGAACGCTGGCGGGGCTGGTTGGCGTCGCGTTTGAGAAAAGCGTTAATTGGGTACAAAACGTGCGTATTAGCGCGCTGGTAGAGGTGGCGGACCACTGGTTTCTGGTCTGGCCGCTGGCCTTTATCCTCTCCGCTTTGCTGGCAATGGTGGGATATTTTCTCGTACGTCGTTTTGCCCCGGAAGCGGGCGGCTCCGGGATCCCGGAAATTGAAGGCGCGCTGGAAGAGCTGCGCCCCGTTCGCTGGTGGCGCGTGCTGCCGGTTAAGTTTATCGGTGGGATGGGGACGCTGGGCGCGGGAATGGTGCTTGGACGCGAAGGGCCGATGGTGCAGCTTGGGGGCAACCTTGGACGTATGGTGGTCGATGTGTTCCGCATGCGCAGTCCGGAAGCTCGCCATACGCTGCTGGCGACCGGTGCCGCAGCAGGACTCTCCGCTGCGTTTAACGCGCCGCTGGCCGGGATTCTGTTTATTATTGAAGAGATGCGCCCGCAGTTTCGCTACAACCTGATCTCCATTAAAGCCGTGTTTACCGGCGTGATTATGGCAACCATCGTTTTTCGCATTTTTAACGGCGATAAAGCGGTTATTGAGGTCGGCAAGCTCAGCAATGCGCCGGTCAACACGCTGTGGCTGTATTTGATCCTCGGGATGATTTTTGGCTGCATCGGCCCTTTGTTTAATACCTTAGTGCTGCGTACCCAGGATATGTTCCAGCGCATTCACGGCGGAAATATCAAAAAGTGGGTGTTGATTGGCGGATTAATCGGCGGCAGCTGCGGTGTGCTTGGGCTGATTCAGCCAGCGGCGTCCGGCGGCGGGTTTAACCTGATCCCCATCGCTGCGGAGGGCAATTTTTCCGTCGGCCTGCTGCTATTTATTTTTATCGCCAGGGTGATCACCACGCTGCTCTGCTTCTCTTCCGGCGCGCCCGGCGGTATTTTTGCGCCGATGCTGGCGCTGGGTACGCTACTGGGTACGGCGTTTGGTATGGCGGCGACGCCGCTGTTTCCGGCGTATCATCTGGATGCGGGAACTTTTGCCATTGCCGGCATGGGGGCGCTACTCGCCGCCTCGGTGCGCGCGCCGTTGACCGGTATCGTGCTGGTGCTGGAGATGACCGATAACTATCAGCTCATTTTGCCAATGATTATTACCTGTCTCGGCGCAACACTATTGGCACAATTCCTCGGCGGTAAGCCTTTATACTCGACCATTCTGCAGCGTACCCTGGCAAAACAAAAAGCGGAACAGGAAGCAAAGGCGCAGCCGGCCGGCGGGGAGAATACTTGAACGATTTACTCGGGTATTAGATAATGGCTCAAAAGGTCGGGTTATTCTTTAACCGGTCAGAAGTATCAATGGGAGCATAAAATGAGTGATGACGTAGCGTTGCCGCTGGAGTTTACCGAAGCCGCAGCGAGTAAAGTAAAAGACCTGATTGCAGATGAAGACAATCCGAACCTGAAACTGCGCGTGTATATCACCGGCGGTGGCTGCAGCGGTTTCCAGTATGGTTTCACCTTCGACGATCAGGTTAACGATGGCGATATGACCATTGAGAAGCAGGGCGTTGGTCTGGTGGTTGACCCCATGAGTCTGCAGTATCTGGTCGGCGGTTCCGTCGATTATACCGAAGGTCTGGAAGGCTCGCGTTTTATCGTGACTAACCCGAATGCGAAAAGCACCTGCGGCTGCGGCTCCTCGTTCAGCGTCTGACGCCTGCCCCGGCAGATATCGCTCTGCCGGGAAGATTTTTTAACTCCCGTTCTCATCAAGCGCAAAAGTTGGCAGCTTCAGGTGCCAGCGGATTGCAGCCAGCCTGATGACCAGCGTGACCACCATACCTATCATCGCCGCGTTTTCTAACGGAACCTGAAAAGTGTAGTACGCCGTCGCATGCACGATGCCGCCAGCGATACAGGCCGTGGCGTAGATTTCCGTGCGCAGAATCATCGGGATTTCGCGCGCCAGCACGTCGCGGATAATCCCCCCGCCGACGCCGGTGACGACGCCCATACAGACGGCCACCAGCGGCCCGCTATGGGCGATAAAGGCTTTGTTGACACCGATACCGACAAACACCGCCAGACCGACGGCGTCCAGCACCGGCAGCACCCATTTGGGTAACCGACGCGGCTGGCGTACCAGCAGAATAGTGAGCATGCTGGTGACCATCGCTACCACCAGATCGGTAGGATCTTTAACCCAAAATACCGGGCCGTTAGCAAGGGCCATATCGCGAATGGTTCCGCCGCCCACTGCGGTCACCACGCCCAGTACCAGCACGCCGAAAGGGTCCATACGCAGCTTTCCAGCCAGCAGGACGCCAGAGATGGCAAACACGGCGGTGCCAATAATATCCAGCCAATAGACAAGCATCGTCAGTTCCCACTTATAGCCTATCCCATCAGGCCATTTTATTTGCCATTCTGGCCCTGGGCAGTGCTCACAACCCTCACGTACTGCGCGTACGCTCCGGCTGTTCCGCGCTGTCCGTGTCCAGAGTGGCTGCAATAATTGCGCCCGGTAGGATAGGTTCTTCGCACCCGGATTATCGGGTGATTATTTTATCTGCTCGAGCGCAGTACAGAGCTGTTTTGCGGCGAGGATAATACGTGGGCTCGCGCGTTCAAACCAGTCGCCATGTAGCGCAATAAACGAAATTTTTAACTGATTCTGCCAGTAGCGCTCAACGGCGGGAAGTTCACTGGCGTCGCCGGCAATAACAATGGCCTGCGGCTGCCTTGCCAGCACCTGTTCGCGGCTGACCTGCGGCCAGGGAACCCGGCTGGCGGCAAAAATGTTCTCTCCTCCGCACAGGGTCAGAACCTGATCCTGAATCGACCCTTTGCTGGTAGTAAAGAGTGGGTTAGCGCCGAACTGAAGAAAAACCCGTTTTTTCGGCGCGGCAGCGTAGCGGGCTTTTAGCGACTGGTACTCATCGTGCATATCCTGCGCCGCCAGTTTCGCCTTTTCCGGCTGCGGACTCCACTGCGCCAGCTGGCGAAGCGTCGCGATAATATCTTCAATAGTCGAGGTTTCGACCCAGATAACTTTAATGCCGAGCGAACTTAGCTGATTCACCTGACGTTCCGCATTACCGCCGCGCCATGCCAGCACCAGATCCGGTTTGAGGGCGACGATACGTTCCAGATTCATCCCCTGCCAGCTGGAGACCTGCTCTATCTTCGCGGCTTCAGGGGGATAATCGGAATAGCTGCTGACACCAACCGGCGTAATACCGGCGGCAAACGCCAGCTCGGTGTTGGCGGGAGAGAGCGTAATCACCCGCGGCGCGGCGAAAAGCCACGCCGGGACCAGCAGCAGGGCGGTAAGCGCCGTTTTGATCGACTTAGCCACGGGCCAGGTGCTGCACCAGGTTTTCCACCATCAGGGTGGATTGTTTCGCGGCGACGGCGAGAAACTCGTCGAAGCTCAGATGCGACTGCTGATCGGCTACATCGGAGATGGCGCGAACGACAACAAACGGCACGCCATAGTTGTGGCAGACGTGCGCGATAGCCGTGGCTTCCATTTCTACGGCTACGGCCTGGGGAAAGTTGTGGCGAATTTTTGCCAGGCCAATGGACCCGTTAATAAAGGCATCGCCGCTGACGATCAGCCCGCGTACCGCATTAAGGTTCAGCGCCTTGATGCAGGTCTCTGCGGCGGCAATCAGCTTTTCGTCAGCTTTAAAACCGGCAGGGCAGCCCGGCAGTTGACCATATTCATAACCAAACGCGGTAACGTCAGCATCGTGGTAGCGAGTTTCATCGGAGACGACGATATCGCCGACCTTCAGGGTTGATGCAAGACCGCCCGCAGAACCGGTGTTAATAATCACATCCGGCTTACAGTGTTCCATCAGCAGGGTAGCACCCATAGCGGCGGCAACTTTACCAATACCCGATTTCAACAGAGCGACGTCAACGCCCTGCAGCTGGCCGGTGTAGATTTCGCTACCGCCGATAGTAATGGTCTGGCGGTTGTCGATTTTGTCGCGCAGAAGGGTAACTTCTTCTTCCATAGCGCCAATAATGCCGATTTTCATAGATTTACTCGCGATGTGTGGGTTTTAGCGGCATAGTCTATCATGCGCTTAGAAGGAAACGTTATTGCTCGCTCGGGGGAGATCATGGCTAAGATCGATTTTCGCAACAAGATTAACTGGCGTCGTCGCTACCGTTCGCCGCAGGGCGTTGAGACGGAGCATGAAATTCTGCGAATTTTCGAAAGCGATCGCGGGCGCATCATTAACTCTCCGGCGATCCGCCGGTTGCAGCAGAAAACCCAGGTTTTCCCGCTGGAGCGCAACGCTGCGGTGCGTACCCGTCTCACCCACTCCCTGGAAGTTCAGCAGGTTGGCCGCTATATCGCTAAAGAGGTGTTAAGTCGCCTGAAAGAGCAGAAGCTGCTGGAGAGCTACGGGCTGGATGAGCTCACCGGGCCGTTTGAAAGCATCGTTGAAATGGCCTGCCTGATGCACGATATCGGCAATCCTCCTTTCGGCCATTTTGGCGAGGCGGCAATTAACGATTGGTTCAGCCAGCGGCTATTTCCCGGCGATGCGGCCAGTCAGCCGTTAACCGACGATCGCTGCGTGGTTGCGGCGCTGCGCCTGCAGGAGGGCGATAGCCAGTTAAATGAGCTTCGGCGTAAGGTTCGCCAGGATTTATGCTGGTTTGAAGGCAACGCACAGGGCATTCGTTTAGTGCATACGCTGATGCGAATGAACCTCACCTGGGCGCAGGTGGGCTGTATTCTAAAATATACCCGTCCGGCCTGGTGGCGAGGAGAGACACCCGCCAGCCACAATTATTTAATGAAGAAACCTGGTTATTATTTAGCCGAAGAAGGCTATGTCGCGAGGCTGCGTAAAGAACTGGATCTGGCGCCTTACAATCGTTTCCCATTAACGTGGATTATGGAAGCCGCGGACGACATCTCATATTGTGTCGCCGATCTTGAAGATGCGGTGGAAAAACGCATCTTCAGCGTAGAGCAGCTTTATCAGCATCTTTATGAGGCCTGGGGCGTCCACGAAAAAGGTTCCTTGTTTAATCAAGTTGTCGAAAATGCCTGGGAGAAATCACGTGCGAATTCTCTTAGCCGCAGCACTGAAGATCAGTTTTTTATGTATTTACGGGTTAATACGCTTAACAGACTGGTGCCGTATGCGGCGCGGCGATTTATCGATAATCTGCCGAAGATTTTTAGCGGCGATTTTAATCACGCGCTGCTTGAAGATGATAGTGATTGCAGTCAATTGCTTGAGCTTTATAAAAATGTTGCGGTAAAACATGTGTTTAGCCATCCTGATGTCGAACAGCTGGAACTACAGGGCTATCGTGTTATTAGCGGTTTACTCGATATTTATCAGCCGTTGCTAAAATTATCGCTGGATGAGTTTAATCTGCTGGTGGAAAAAGAGCGGGTGAGAAGTTTACCGATTGCCTCGCGTCTGTTCCAGAAGCTTTCGACTCGTCATCGGTTGGCCTACGTAGAGGCGGTAAATAAGATTTCACGCAATAATCCGGAATTCCCGGTGATGGAATATTATTATCGCTGTCGTCTCATTCAGGACTATATCAGCGGTATGACCGACTTGTATGCATGGGATGAATATCGGCGACTAATGGCCGTGGAATAAGCCGGAGTTTTGTAAAGACGAACAATAAATTTTTACTTTTGCCAAAACTTCATTCCGGAACTTCGCGCTATAAAATGACTCTGATAGTGACGTACACAGCAACTATTCGTTATCTGAAATCGAGATTGAAACATATGAAAAAAACCACGTTAGCAATGAGTGCCCTGGCTCTGAGTTTAGGTCTGGCGTTGTCCCCTCTCTCTGCGAGCGCGGCAGAAACAGCTTCTTCGGCTACAAATGCGCAGCAGATGCCGAGCCTGGCCCCGATGCTGGAAAAAGTGATGCCGTCGGTCGTAAGTATTAACGTTGAGGGGAGCACCACCGTTAATACGCCGCGGATGCCGCGTAACTTCCAGCAGTTCTTTGGCGACAACTCACCGTTCTGCCAGGATGGTTCACCGTTCCAGAGCTCTCCGTTCTGTCAGGGCGGTGGACAGGGCGGCGCGCCGGGTAGCGGCGGCCAGCAGCAGAAATTTATGGCCCTCGGTTCCGGAGTTATCATTGATGCTGCAAAAGGCTATGTTGTTACCAACAACCACGTTGTGGACAATGCCACAACCATCAAAGTTCAGCTGAGCGATGGGCGTAAGTTCGAGGCGAAAGTGGTCGGTAAAGACCCGCGTTCCGATATTGCGCTGATTCAAATCCAGGATCCGAAAAACCTGAGCGCGATTAAGCTGGCAGACTCTGACTCTTTGCGCGTCGGCGATTACACCGTAGCGATCGGTAACCCGTTTGGCCTGGGTGAAACTGTAACCTCAGGGATTGTTTCCGCGTTGGGCCGTAGCGGCCTTAACGTTGAAAATTATGAAAACTTTATCCAGACCGATGCGGCGATTAACCGCGGTAACTCCGGCGGTGCGCTGGTTAACCTCAACGGTGAGCTGATCGGTATCAACACTGCGATTCTGGCGCCGGACGGCGGTAACATTGGTATCGGCTTCGCTATTCCGAGCAACATGGTGAAAAACCTTACCGATCAGATGGTTAAGTTTGGCCAGGTTAAACGCGGTGAACTGGGCATCATGGGTACCGAGCTGAACTCCGAACTGGCGAAAGCGATGAAAGTTGATGCTCAGCGCGGCGCGTTCGTCAGCCAGGTTATGCCGAACTCGGCGGCCGCTAAGGCGGGCATCAAGGCCGGTGACGTGATCACGACTCTGAACGGCAAGTCGATCAGCAGCTTTGCCGCACTGCGTGCTCAGGTCGGTACTATGCCGATCGGTAGTAAAGTCGAGCTTGGCCTGCTGCGTGACGGTAAGCCGGTGACGGTGACCGTCGAGCTGCAGCAGAGCAACCAGAATCAGGTCGATTCCAGCACCATCTTCAACGGTATTGAAGGTGCGGAAATGAGCAACAAAGGTCAGGATAAAGGCGTCGTGGTGAGCAACGTGAAGGCGGGCACTCCGGCGGCGCAGATTGGCCTGAAGAAAGGCGATATTATCGTTGGCGCTAACCAGCAGCCGGTGAAAAATATTGCCGACCTGCGCAAGATCTTTGATGCCAAGCCTTCGGTTCTGGCTCTGAATATTCAGCGCGGCGATGCTTCTATCTACCTGCTGATGCAGTAATTTTTATCTGTTCGTTAAGCCCCTTTTCTCCTTACGGAGGGAAGGGGCTTTTAGTTTCTGCTGAGCATTCTGTTTTTCGAACTGTGACCCCTTCCACAACTCCATACTTCTGCCTTCTCCTTTGTGCAAACGCACAATGCAGCGTGCTGTTAACTCTTTTATTCTGGTCGTCTGCTCACGGGAGGATTACATGGCTGGCTGGCATCTCGATACCAAAATGGCGCAGGATATCGTAGCGCGTACGATGCGCATCATTGATACCAATATCAACGTGATGGATGCCCGCGGACGCATTATCGGCAGCGGAGACCGCGAGCGAATTGGTGAATTGCACGAAGGGGCGCTGCTGGTGCTCTCGCAGGGGCGCGTTGTCGATATTGATGATGCCGTGGCCAGGCACCTGCACGGCGTGCGTCAGGGGATAAACCTGCCGCTGCGTCTGGAAGGGGAGATTGTTGGCGTCATCGGGCTGACCGGTGAACCGGAGTCGCTACGTAAATACGGTGAACTGGTTTGTATGACTGCCGAGATGATGCTGGAACAGTCGCGGCTGATGCATCTTCTGGCCCAGGATAGCCGCCTGCGCGAAGAGCTGGTCATGAACCTGATTCAGGCGGAAGAGAATACCCCGGCGCTGACCGAGTGGGCGCAGCGTCTGGGGATCGATCTTAACCAGCCGCGCGTCGTGGCGATGATTGAAGTGGATAGCGGCCAGCTGGGCGTCGATAGCGCGATGGCGGAGCTGCAGCAGCTGCAAACCGCGCTGACCACGCCGGACCGCAATAATCTGGTGGCCATTGTCTCGCTGACCGAGATGGTGGTGTTGAAACCCGCGCTGAATGCCTTTGGCCGCTGGGATGCAGAAGATCACTGCAAACGCGTTGAGCAGCTAATAAGCCGGATGAAAGAGAACGGTCAGCTGCGCTTTCGCGTGGCGCTGGGTAATTTCTTCACCGGGCCTGGCAGTATTGCCCGTTCTTACCGTACCGCCAGAACGACGATGATGGTCGGCAAGCAGCGAATGCCGGAGAGCCGGAGCTATTTCTACCAGGATTTGATGCTACCGGTGCTGCTTGATAGCCTGCGCGGCGGCTGGCAGGCCAACGAGCTGGCGCGCCCGCTGGTTCGCCTGAAAGCGATGGATAATAACGGGCTGCTGCGTCGTACCCTCCAGGCATGGTTTCGTCATAACGTTCAGCCGCTGGCGACTTCTAAGGCGCTGTTTATTCATCGTAATACTCTGGAATATCGCTTGAATCGTATTTCTGAGCTGACGGGGCTGGATTTGGGGAGTTTTGACGATCGTCTGCTGTTGTATATCGCGCTACAGCTGGATGAACAGAGATAGGATACCGTTCCCGGCTGAGCGAAGCGCCGCCGGGAGCGGTGGGAAATTTTATTTATTGCGCGTCAGTTTTTCCAGATCGGATTCAATCTCGCTGATCTTATTGGTGACGACGCTTTCCAGATGACGCAGATCGTCGAGGATCTTACGTTTCAGATCGATTTCGGTACGATCGCGCTGACAGATTTGATCCAGCTCGTCGATGATATAGCGTAGGTTAGGGCTAATTTCCTGGACTTCTTTATACCCCTGGCCCACGCCGTCAGCGACAACGGTTTTGCGCTGGCGCGGATACTTAAACTTAACGCTTTTAGCGAAGAACTCGCCTTTATCCTTCTGAAAATAGATTTTCAGAATATCGTTGTTGGCTTCCTGCCGCAGGCTGTAGCGATCGATTTCATCAGGATTGGTAATACCAAGACTTTTCAGATTATCGTACATAACGGTACCTTTGATATCATCGTAATCTTTGAATAATTAACGAAAAAATCTATCTTCGCCAGCTTAATATATAAAAAAAGCGGGATTCCTCCCGCTTTCTACACTGCTTAGTCGATGGTACGCAGAAGTTCGTTAATACCGACCTTACCGCGGGTTTTAGCGTCGACTTTCTTCACGATGACCGCGCAGTACAGGCTGTATTTACCATCTTTCGACGGCAGGTTGCCGGATACCACGACTGAGCCGGCAGGAACGCGGCCGTAGAACACTTCACCGGTTTCGCGATCGTAGATTTTGGTGCTCTGGCCAAGGTATACGCCCATAGAGATAACGGAACCCTCTTCGACGATGACGCCTTCGACCACTTCCGAACGCGCGCCGATAAAGCAGTTATCTTCGATAATGGTCGGGTTAGCCTGCAGCGGCTCCAGAACGCCACCGATACCGACGCCGCCGGACAGGTGGACGTTTTTGCCGATCTGCGCGCAGGAACCGACGGTGGCCCAGGTATCAACCATGGTGCCTTCATCAACGTAGGCACCGATGTTTACGTAGGACGGCATCAGAACCGTATTGCGCGCGATAAATGCACCCTGTCGAACGGCCGCTGGCGGAACCACGCGGAAACCTTCTTTCTGGAAACGCGCTTCATCGTAATCTGCGAACTTCATTGGGACTTTATCGAAGTAGCGGCTTTCCGCACCATCGATAACCTGGTTATCGTTAATACGGAAAGAGAGCAGAACCGCTTTCTTCAGCCACTGATGGGTGATCCACTGGCCATCAACTTTTTCAGCGACGCGCAGCGCGCCGGAATCAAGCAGAGAAATCACCTGGTTGACCGCTTCGCGGGTTACGGTATCGACGTTTGCCGGGGTGATGTCGGCGCGACGCTCAAAGGCGGACTCAATAATATTCTGTAATTGCTGCATTGTTTCTCTTTCCATTTATACACTTCATCCTTCAAGCTGCCTCTGCGTTGGCTGCGCTTGTTCGTCCTGGTCACTTGCTAGCGTAAGCTCCCGGGGCTCTCTCCCTGGCCGTCTTGATGCAGTTTGAATGACTTTGTGTATGTACATTTAAATTCGCTACCCTTTATCGTTTGGATTGAGGGCCTCTGTCAACCGTTGTTGCACTTCTTGCTGTAGCTCATTATTAAGGGCACGCCGGTCTGCCGTGGCGATTATAAATAAATCTTCTACTCGCTCACCAATTGTCGTAATTCGCGCTCCGTGGAGCGAAATACCGAGGTCGGCAAACACCTGTCCGACGCGAGCTAACAGACCGGGCTGATCGAGAGCAATCAGCTCCAGAAACGATTTCCGGTCGGTATGCGTCGGCAGGAAATTAACTTCAGTCGGGACGGAAAAGTGCCTTAGCTTTGCCGCCTGACGACGGGGCGCCGGCGGCTGCCAGCTGCGTTGGGTAATGGTCTGCTCCAGCCCCATGCGGATCATCTCGTGCCTGTCGGCGGAAAGCGGGCTGCCGTCCGGCTCAAGAACAATGAAGGTATCCATCGCCATACCGTCGCGGGTGGTAAAGATCTGCGCATCGTGAACGCTAAGATTTCGTCGATCCAGCTCGCCGCAAACCGCAGCGAAGAGATAAGGGCGATCCGGACTCCAGATAAAAATTTCGGTGCCGCCGCGCGTGGCGTGGGAACTGAGCAGAATCATTGGCTTGCTGAGATCGTGCTGCAGCAGGTTACGCGCATGCCAGGCGAGCTGATTTGGCGTATGGCGCACGAAGTAGTTGGCGCGACAGCGGTTCCAGATTTGGTGCAGCGCCTGTTCATTTATGTTTTCCATACGCAGCAGCGCCAGCGCCTGCAATTGGTGGTGACGCACTCGTTCGCGCATATCCGGCGTATTTTGCATCCCCCGGCGCAGCTGTTTTTCGGTCGCGAAATAGAGTTCGCGCAGCAGGCTTTGCTTCCAGCTGTTCCACAGGTTTTCGTTGGTGGCGCAGATATCGGCGACGGTCAGACAGACCAGATAGTGCAGACGGTTCTCCGTTTGAACTTCTTCGGCAAACTGCTTAATCACTTCCGGATCCTGAATATCGCGACGCTGGGCGGTGACCGACATCAGGAGATGATGGCGTACCAGCCAGGCGACTAGCTGGGTTTCGCGGGAATTCAGGCCATGAAGTTCGGCAAACTTGAGAATGTCCTGCGCGCCGAGAATCGAATGGTCGCCGCCGCGCCCTTTGGCAATGTCGTGGAAGAGGGCAGCGATCAGGATCAGCTCCGGATGCGTCAGGCGCGGCCATAGTTCAACGCACAGCGGATGACGGCTGCGCGTTTCTTCTTTGGCGAAACTCTCAAGCTTAAGCAGAACGCGGATAGTGTGTTCATCAACGGTATAGGCGTGGAACAGGTCAAACTGCATCTGGCCGACAATATGCGACCACTGCGGCATATAGGCCCACAGAACGCTATGGCGATGCATTGGCAGGAGTCCGCGGCTTACCGCCCCCTGGTGGCGCAGCATACTGAGGAACAGAGTCCGCGCTTCCGGAATATAGCAAAGCGGCTGCGTCAGATGGCGACGGGCATGGCGCAGGTGGCGAAGCGTGGTGGAGTAGATACCGGTGATGCTGCTGTTGCGCACCATCATATAAAACATACGCAGAATGGCCTGTGGTTCGCGGATAAACAGCGTGTCATCGCGCAGATCGATAAGCGTGCCGCGTAGCTGAAAATCATCGTCAATCGGTCGCGGTTTCTCATCCTCGGTAAGCGCGAGGATCGCTTCTTCAAACAGCTGAATCAGCATTTGGTTCAGCTCGCTCACCCGACGCGTGACGCGGAAGAAATCCTTCATCATATGTTCGATTGGCTGGTTGCCTTCGCCTTCGTAGCGCAAACGGCGGGCGACGCTGAACTGCCTGTCGAATAACAGGCGATTATCGTAGCGGTTTAGCTCAAGATGCAGCGCAAAGCGAATGCGCCAGAGTTGATGCAGGCATTCGTTCAGCTCGTTGCGCTCGGCTTCGGTCAGGAAGCCGAAACCAACCATTTCATCCAGCGAGGTGGCGCCAAAATGACGGCGGGCGATCCACTGCAGGGTATGAATATCCCGCAGCCCGCCTGGGCTGCTTTTAACGTCCGGTTCCAGGTTATAGCTGGTACCGTGATAGCGCTGATGGCGTATATTTTGCTCTTCAACTTTAGCCGCAAAAAATTTCTCCGATGGCCAGAAGCCGTCGCTGAAAATATGTTTTTGCAGCTCAAGGAATAGGGCGACATCGCCAATAAGCAGGCGCGACTCGATCAGGTTGGTGGCGACGCTAAGATCCGATAGCCCCTCCAGCAGACACTCTTCGAGAGTGCGAACGCTGTGGCCGACCTCCAGCTTGATATCCCACAGTAGCGTCAGCAGTTCGCCAACCTTTTGCGCTTGTTCATCGGACAGCTTTTTACGGCTTAAAATCAGCAGGTCGATATCAGAAAGAGGGTGGAGTTCGCCACGACCATAGCCGCCGACGGCGACCAACGCGACGTCGTTTAGCGAACCGAAGCCGTACTCTACCCACAGCCGCTGCAGCAGCTGGTCGATAAATTCGGTGCGCGCTTCGATTAATTTTTCCGCAGCGATGCCGTTATCAAAAGCTTCGCCCAGCCAGCGCTGAAAAACGTCGATAAGCGCTTTAATTGTTGCGCAATTAAGATCGCTTTTTGGCCAATCGCCCGGATTTTCTGGTTGAGCAGACAGGTCAGGGGGAACAGTACTGGATAAAGAGTTGCTCATTGCGCCACCGTAAGAAAAAACTATCGCCCATAAAAATCGCCGGGAGCGGTTTTTAACGTCGCTTGCGGCGGCCCGAAGGGTAACGGGCATGGATGCCCGTCATAAAAAATCGCCGGGAGCGGTTTTTAACGTCGCTTGCGGCGGCCCGAAGAGTAACGTGCATGGATGCCCGTCATAAAAAATCGCCGGGAGCGATTTTTAACGTCGCTTGCGGCGGCCCAAAGGGTGACGGGCAAGGACGCCCGTCATAAAAAAGCCGGCTGGCGCCGGCTTCTCATCAGTCGTTGTGCGAGATCATCGCCGGGATAGCGTCATCCTTGCGTAACGTCAGTATTTCGCAGCCGTTGTCTGTCACCACAATAGTATGCTCATACTGCGCAGACAAGCTCCGGTCTTTAGTTTTTACCGTCCAGCCGTCTTTCATGGTGCGGATCTCTTTCTTACCCGCGTTGACCATCGGCTCAATGGTAAAGGTCATGCCCGGTTTGAGCACCACGTTGGTTTCCGGAGAGTCGTAATGCAGAACCTGTGGTTCTTCGTGAAAACCACGGCCGATGCCGTGACCGCAGTACTCGCGCACCACGGAAAAACCTTCTGCTTCAACGAACTTCTGGATTGCCGCGCCGATGGTGCGCAGGTTAACGCCCGGCTTGACCATTTTAAGGGCCAGATACAGGCTTTCCTGGGTGATACGGCACAGGCGCTCGCCGAGAATCGTCGGTTTGCCGACGATAAACATCTTTGAGGTATCGCCGTGGAAATCATCCTTAATGACGGTGACGTCGATGTTGACGATATCACCATCTTTCAACAATTTCTCATCGTCCGGAATGCCGTGGCACACCACTTCATTAATAGAGATACAGACGGATTTGGGAAAACCGTGATAGCCGAGGCAGGCGGAAACGGCTTTTTGCTCATTAACGATATAATCGTTGCAGATGCGGTCCAGTTCGCCGGTACTGACGCCAGGTTTAACGTAAGGTGCGATCATTTCCAGCACTTCAGCGGCCAGACGGCCGGCTACGCGCATTTTTTCGATGTCTTCAGATGTCTTGATAGAGATAGCCATGGATTGTGTCCAGCAGTGTCGATTTTTTCGACAATAATAGATTATGTCTGAACAATGTTAACAGTCCGGGCGTCCTGCTGCCAAATTGAGAATCATTAACAGCACGCGACGTCAACAACAGTTGGTTTCCGCTCCTGTTTTGTGGTATAAAGCGCGCCGGACTTCTGTTCCATTCTCAGATACACAAGATGGACTGAAGCGACAAATCTCACTTTGTGTAACAACACACACGTATCGGCACATATTCCGGGGTGCCCTTTGGGGTCGGTAATATGGGATACGTGGAGGCATAACCCCAACTTTTATCTATAGAGGTTTTAAACATGGCAACTGTTTCCATGCGCGACATGCTCAAGGCTGGTGTTCACTTTGGTCACCAGACCCGTTACTGGAACCCGAAAATGAAGCCTTTCATCTTCGGCGCGCGTAACAAAGTTCACATCATCAACCTTGAGAAAACTGTACCGATGTTCAACGAAGCTCTGGCTGAACTGAACAAGATCTCTTCTCGCAAAGGTAAAATCCTTTTCGTTGGTACTAAGCGCGCTGCAAGCGAAGCGGTAAAAGAAGCTGCTAACAGCTGCGACCAGTTCTTCGTGAACCATCGCTGGCTGGGCGGTATGCTGACTAACTGGAAAACCGTTCGTCAGTCCATCAAACGTCTGAAAGACCTGGAAACTCAGTCCCAGGATGGTACTTTCGAGAAGCTGACCAAGAAAGAAGCGCTGATGCGCACTCGTGAGCTGGACAAGCTGGAAAACAGCCTGGGCGGTATCAAAGACATGGGCGGCCTGCCGGACGCACTGTTCGTTATCGACGCTGACCACGAGCACATCGCTATCAAAGAAGCAAACAACCTGGGTATCCCGGTATTTGCTATCGTTGATACTAACTCCGATCCGGACGGCGTTGATTTCGTTATCCCGGGTAACGACGACGCAATCCGTGCAGTTAGCCTGTACCTGAGCGCTGTTGCTGCTACCGTTCGTGAAGGCCGTTCTCAGGATCTGGCTTCTCAGGCGGAAGAAAGCTTCGTAGAAGCTGAATAATAAGGCACACCCTTATTTAGTACCGTGTATAAATAGGGGCCTCTTAGTGGCCCCTTTTTCACTTTCAAATTTGTCTGGTTCCTGGAACCGGGCAGATCATATCTCCCGAGGATTAAAGAATGGCTGAAATTACCGCATCCCTGGTAAAAGAGCTGCGCGAGCGTACTGGCGCAGGCATGATGGATTGCAAAAAAGCGCTGACTGAAGCGAACGGCGACATTGAGCTGGCAATCGAAAACATGCGTAAATCCGGTGCTATTAAAGCAGCGAAAAAAGCAGGTAACGTTGCTGCTGACGGCGTGATCATCACTAAAATCGATGGCACCTACGGTATCATTCTGGAAGTTAACTGCCAGACTGACTTCGTTGCTAAAGATGGTGGTTTCCAGGCATTTGCTAACAAGGTTCTGGACGCCGCTGTTGCTGGCAAAATCACTGACGTTGAAGTACTGAAAGCGCAGTTCGAAGAAGAGCGCGTTGCGCTGGTTGCTAAAATCGGTGAGAACATCAACATCCGTCGCGTATCTTCCCTGGAAGGCGAAGTTCTGGGTTCTTACCAGCACGGCGCGCGTATCGGTGTTCTGGTTGCTGCTAAAGGCGCGAGCGAAGAGCTGGTTAAACAGCTGGCTATGCACATCGCTGCAAGCAAGCCGGAATTCGTTAAGCCGGAAGACGTTTCCGCTGAAGTGGTAGAAAAAGAGTACCAGGTTCAGCTGGACATCGCCATGCAGTCTGGCAAGCCGAAAGAAATCGCAGAGAAAATGGTTGAAGGCCGCATGAAGAAATTCACCGGCGAAGTTTCTCTGACCGGTCAGCCGTTCGTTATGGACCCGAGCAAATCTGTTGCTCAGCTGCTGAAAGAGCACAACGCTGACGTGACTGGCTTCATCCGCTTTGAAGTGGGTGAAGGCATTGAGAAAGTTGAGACTGACTTTGCAGCAGAAGTTGCTGCGATGTCCAAGCAGTCTTAATTTTCAAAAGGAGCCGCCTGAGGGCGGCTTCTTTTTGTGCCTAATGTGTAAATTCAGCTGGTCGCTATAGTGGCTACGCTGAAAAGCGACGTACAATGTCGCCGGAATTAACTCATCTCATTCGTTGACAGTCTCAGGAAAGAAACATGGCTACCAATGCAAAACCCGTCTACAAACGTATTCTGCTTAAGTTAAGTGGCGAAGCTCTGCAAGGTTCAGAAGGCTTCGGTATTGATGCGAGCATACTTGACCGCATGGCTCAGGAAATCAAGGAACTGGTTGAGCTGGGTATTCAGGTCGGCGTAGTGATTGGTGGTGGTAACCTGTTCCGTGGTGCTGGTCTGGCGAAAGCGGGTATGAACCGCGTTGTGGGCGACCACATGGGCATGCTGGCAACGGTCATGAACGGCCTTGCAATGCGTGATGCGCTCCATCGCGCCTATGTGAACGCCCGCCTGATGTCAGCGATTCCGCTGAACGGCGTGTGTGATAACTACAGCTGGGCAGAGGCTATCAGCCTGCTGCGTAACAACCGCGTGGTGATTCTTTCCGCGGGTACCGGTAACCCATTCTTTACCACCGATTCTGCTGCTTGCCTGCGTGGTATTGAAATTGAAGCCGATGTGGTTCTGAAAGCAACCAAAGTCGACGGTGTGTTCACCGCCGATCCGGCCAAAGATCCTTCTGCCACTATGTACGATCAGCTGACCTACGGCGAAGTGCTGGAGAAAGAGCTGAAAGTGATGGATCTGGCGGCGTTTACCCTGGCGCGCGATCACAAACTGCCGATTCGCGTCTTCAATATGAACAAGCCTGGCGCACTGCGTCGCGTGGTGATGGGTGAAAAAGAAGGCACATTAATTACTGAGTAATTCCCGTCGGCGTCAAATACGGGTAATATTCGGCCTTACTTTTACGGGTTTTTGGCCCGATGGTTTTCAACATGCTCTGTGGACGGAGCGCTGCGGCTGGTTCGCAGCCTGAAAGACGCTGAGCATAAACATGACTATACTTAGCTCACTTTTGCAGTGGGCGACCGTCTGGTCTGTCTGAGACAAGTTTTCAAGGATTCGTAACGTGATTAGCGATATCAGAAAAGATGCTGAAGTACGCATGGACAAATGCGTAGAAGCGTTCAAAACCCAAATCAGCAAAATACGCACGGGTCGTGCTTCTCCCAGCCTGCTGGATGGCATTATCGTGGAATACTACGGCACGCCGACTCCGCTGCGTCAGCTGGCCAGCGTAACGGTAGAAGACTCCCGTACTCTGAAGATCAACGTCTTCGATCGCTCCATGAGCCCGGCCGTTGAAAAAGCGATTATGGCTTCCGACCTGGGTCTGAACCCAAGTTCTGCGGGCAGCGACATCCGCGTTCCACTGCCTCCGCTGACCGAAGAACGTCGTAAGGATCTGACCAAAATCGTCCGTGGTGAAGCAGAACAGGCGCGCGTTGCCGTACGTAACGTTCGTCGCGATGCTAACGACAAAGTGAAAGCGCTTCTTAAAGAGAAAGAGATCAGCGAAGACGACGATCGCCGTTCTCAGGAAGATGTGCAGAAGATGACCGATGCCGCCATCAAGAAAGTTGATGCGGCGCTGGCGGATAAAGAAGCGGAACTGATGCAGTTCTGATTCTCTGCCGACACGCGGGTCTGACTATCGGCCTGCGTAAAATCTGAAACGCCGTACAGGAGACCGTACGCTCAATTTTCGGGATTGCGTTCAGACGGCTGGCCTTGTAGCCTTTAGCACCATGTCAAAGGTTCTGCGCCTCCGCTCTGTCATCCGATAATTGATGCTCAAGGGTTTGCTGGCGGCGTTTTGCTTTTTATCCTGTCTTCATTTTTCTGGACGCCTCATGAAGCAATTAACCGTTCTCGGTTCGACCGGTTCTATCGGCTGCAGCACGCTGGATGTGGTGCGCCATAATCCTGATAGCTTTTCTGTCACCGCGCTGGTTGCCGGGAAAAATGTCGACCGTATGGTTGAACAATGTCTGGAATTCTCCCCTCGCTATGCGGTAATGGACGATGCGCACAGCGCTGAGCTGCTGCGGATAAAACTGCGCGAGCAGGGCAGCCGCACTGAAGTCATGAGCGGCCAGCAGGCCGCCGCTGAGGTTTCCGCGCTTGACGACGTCGATCAGGTGATGGCGGCAATCGTCGGTGCCGCGGGTCTGGTTCCCACGCTTTCAGCTATTCGCGCGGGTAAAACGGTGCTGCTGGCGAATAAAGAGTCGCTGGTGACCTGCGGCCGGCTGTTTATGGACGCTGTGCAAAAATATGGCGCGCGCCTGTTACCGGTCGATAGCGAACATAATGCGATTTTTCAGAGTATGCCGGAAACAATTCAACATAATCTGGGGTACGCTGATTTAACCCAAAACGGCGTGTCGTCAATTCTGCTCACCGGCTCCGGTGGCCCGTTCCGCGAAACGGCGATTGCTGAATTGTCGGCGATGACTCCGGATCGGGCATGTAAGCATCCAAACTGGTCAATGGGACGCAAGATTTCTGTCGACTCAGCCACCATGATGAACAAGGGGCTTGAGTATATCGAAGCCCGCTGGCTATTTAATGCTTCAGCGCAGCAAATGGAAGTCCTGATCCATCCGCAATCGGTGATTCATTCAATGGTGCGTTATCAGGATGGCAGCGTTCTGGCGCAGCTTGGTGAGCCGGATATGCGTACGCCGATAGCCCATACCATGGGCTGGCCAAAGCGTCTTAACTCCGGGGTGAAGCCGCTGGATTTTTGTCAGTTAAGTAACCTGAGCTTCTCCGCGCCGGATTATGGACGTTACCCCTGTCTGAAGCTGGCAATAGAGGCTTTCGACGTCGGCCAGGCGGCGACCACGGCGCTGAACGCGGCAAATGAAGTCTCTGTAGCCGCGTTTCTGAACGGTGATATTCGCTTTACCGATATTGCGGCTATCAATCAGGCGGTACTGGATCAGCTGGCGTTAAATGAGCCGCAAAGCATTGATGAAGTGCTGTCTATTGACGCTATGGCTCGGGCGAACGCAGGCCAGCTGCTGGCAGCGCGGCGCAAATTCTGATACTCGTTGTGATATTTGTGGGCGCTGGGCTTCAGTGATATAGTCTGCGCCATCCGATCGTTGCATTTTGTTGTGAAAGATTACGGTGGCCGTGGCAAGACACGGCTTTTTTGCGTAAAGCTTTTGGTTGTTCTCTGCGATTGGCCGTAGCTCCGGGACCGGATAAAAATGCGTATCCAGCGCTGACTGGTTGCCTGTGTTTAGAAGCTTAGCTAATCCTTATTATGGACTTAAAACGCGTTATGTTGTCTGCTAATCAAACTGTCAGCGAAATGCCTGCACATGGCTGTCGCCATGTCGCCATTATTATGGACGGCAACGGTCGCTGGGCAAAACGGCAAGGAAAAATTCGCGCCTTCGGCCATAAAGCCGGCGCGAAGTCTGTTCGTCGCGCCGTCTCTTTCGCGGCCAATAATGGCATTGAAGCGTTAACGTTATACGCGTTCAGCAGTGAAAACTGGAATCGTCCGGCGCAGGAAGTCAGCGCGCTGATGGAGCTGTTTGTCTGGGCGCTGGATAGCGAAGTAAAAAGTTTGCACAGACATAATGTGCGTTTGCGTATTATCGGTGAAACTACGCGCTTTAATGCGCGTCTCCAGGAGCGTATTCGTAAGGCGGAAGCGCTGACTGAGAATAACACCGGTTTGACCCTGAATATTGCGGCAAACTACGGCGGCCGCTGGGATATCGTTCAGGGCGTTCGTCATCTGGCCAAACAGGTTCAGGATGGTGTGCTCCAGCCCGAGGAAATCACGGAAGAGATGCTGAGCCAGCAGGTGTGTATGCATGAGCTGGCTCCCGTTGATTTAGTTATCAGGACCGGGGGAGAGCACCGTATTAGTAACTTTTTGATTTGGCAAATTGCCTACGCCGAACTTTACTTTACAGATATTCTTTGGCCCGATTTCTCTGAACAGGACTTTGAAGGTGCACTCCATGCCTTTGTTAATCGAGAGCGTCGCTTCGGCGGCACTGAGCCGGGCGGCAACAATGCCTGATGGAGGTCACTTTTGCTGAAGTATCGCCTGATTTCCGCATTGGTTTTAATTCCCGTTGTTATCGCGGCTCTTTTTTTATTGCCGCCCGCGGGTTTTGCCATCGTTACGCTGGTTGTCTGTATGCTCGCCGCGTGGGAGTGGGGGCAACTTAGCGGTTTCACTTCAACCACGCAGAGAGTCTGGCTATCGGTGCTTTGTGGTCTGCTGCTGGCGCTGATGCTCTTCCTGATGCCTGAATACCACTATGATGTTCATCAACCGCTGGTTGAGGGGTCTCTGTGGGCATCATTCGGCTGGTGGATAGTCGCGCTTGGTCTGGTTCTGACCTATCCCACCTCTGCTGCCTTCTGGCGGAATTCAAAAACGCTACGTCTGATATTCGGCATCCTGACCATCGTCCCATTTTTTTGGGGCATGCTGGCGCTGCGGGCCTGGCATTACGCCGATGACCATTATAGCGGTGCGCTGTGGTTACTCTACGTGATGATTTTGGTCTGGGGGGCTGACTCCGGCGCTTATATGTTCGGTAAAATGTTCGGCAAGCATAAGCTGGCGCCGAAGGTCTCGCCGGGTAAAACCTGGCAGGGTTTTTTCGGTGGTCTGTTGACGGCTGCGGTTATCTCCTGGGCCTATGGCTGGTGGGCTCATCTGGATGTGACGCCGACGGTACTGCTGGTATGTTCAGTTATCGCTGCGCTGGCTTCTGTACTTGGCGATCTGACCGAAAGCATGTTTAAACGAGAAGCGGGCATCAAAGATAGTGGACATCTGATTCCCGGACACGGCGGTATCCTCGATCGTATCGATAGCCTGACGGCTGCGGTACCCGTGTTTGCTTGTTTACTCTTGTTGGTTTTCAGGACGATTTGACGGAAGGTTTTATGCTGAGCGTTCTCTGGAATTTGGCTGCATTTATTATTGCGCTGGGCGTGCTGATCACCGTCCACGAGTTTGGCCATTTCTGGGTTGCTCGTCGCTGCGGTATCCGCGTTGAGCGTTTTTCTATCGGTTTCGGCAAAGCGCTTTGGCGCCGTTTTGATAAGCAGGGAACCGAGTTTATTATCGCTCTTATCCCTCTCGGCGGGTATGTCAAGATGCTTGACGAGCGCGTTGAGCCCGTGGCGCCGGAGATGCGTCACTTTGCTTTTAACAACAAAACCGTTGGTCAGCGCGCTGCCGTTATTGCCGCAGGGCCAATTGCCAACTTCCTTTTCGCCATTTTTGCCTACTGGCTGGTCTTTATTATCGGTGTTCCCGGCGTTCGTCCGGTCGTTGCTGATATATCGCCCGACTCCATCGCTGCCCAGGCACAAATTGCAAAAGGAATGGAACTTAAAGCGATAGATGGCATCGAAACGCCTGATTGGGATGCTGTGCGTATGGCGCTGGTGGCCAGAATCGGCGATCGGCAAACAATAGTTACCGTTGCCCCTTTCGGGACCAATCAACGCCAGGATAAAATCCTCGATCTGCAGCAATGGGCGTTTGAGCCGGATAAACAAGATCCGGTTACTTCGCTGGGCATTCAGCCTCGCACTGCGCAGATTGATACCGTCCTGGCTGAAGTTCAATCTGACTCGGCGGCACAAAAGGCGGGTTTGCAAGCGGGCGACAGGATCGTTAAAGTCGATGGTCAACCGTTAACGCAGTGGATGACGTTTGTTAATCTGGTGCGCGATAATCCGGGTAGGTCATTAGTTCTGGACATCGAACGGCAGGGGAGTCCTTTGTCGGTGACTTTGATACCGGATACGAAGTCGACCAGGGGTAAAGTTGAGGGGTTTGCAGGGGTCGTGCCTAAGGTCATCCCGCTGCCTGATGAATATAAGACAGTGCGTCAGTACGGGCCGTTTGCCGCCATCGCTGAAGCCACGGATAAAACCTGGCAGCTGATGTCGTTAACGGTCAGGATGCTGGGCAAATTGATAACCGGTGATGTCAAACTGAACAACCTCAGCGGGCCGATTTCTATCGCCCAGGGGGCTGGGATGTCAGCGGAGTTCGGGCTGATTTATTATCTGATGTTCCTTGCGCTTATCAGCGTGAACCTCGGAATAATCAACCTGTTCCCGCTTCCCGTTCTGGACGGGGGACATCTGCTGTTTTTGGCGATTGAAAAGCTGAAAGGCGGACCGGTATCCGAGCGAGTTCAAGACTTTAGTTATCGCATTGGCTCAATACTGCTGGTGCTGTTAATGGGGCTTGCACTTTTCAATGATTTCTCTCGGTTGTAAGAGAGTTTGTTAGGAAGAACGCATAATAACGATGGCGATGAAAAAGTTGCTCATAGCGTCGCTGCTGTTTAGCAGCGCAACCGTATACGGTGCTGACGGGTTCGTGGTGAAGGACATTCATTTCGAAGGCCTTCAGCGTGTCGCTGTTGGTGCGGCCCTCCTCAGTATGCCAGTGCGTCCTGGCGATACCGTAACCGATGATGATATCAGTAACACCATCCGTGCTCTGTTTGCCACCGGCAACTTTGAGGACGTCCGCGTCCTGCGCGATGGTGATACCCTGCTGGTGCAGGTGAAAGAGCGTCCAACGATTGCCAGCATCACTTTCTCCGGCAACAAGTCGGTGAAGGATGACATGCTCAAGCAAAACCTTGAGGCATCCGGCGTACGCGTAGGGGAATCTCTCGATCGCACCACGCTTGCTGATATCGAAAAAGGGCTGGAGGATTTCTACTACAGCGTCGGTAAGTACAGCGCCAGCGTCAAAGCTGTCGTAACGCCGCTGCCGCGTAACCGTGTCGACCTGAAACTGGTATTCCAGGAAGGCGTTTCGGCGAAAATCCAGCAGATTAATATCGTCGGCAACCATGCATTCAGCACCGATGAATTGATTTCCACCTTCCAGCTGCGCGATGAAGTGCCGTGGTGGAACGTGGTTGGCGATCGTAAATATCAGAAACAGAAGCTGGCAGGGGATCTCGAAACGCTGCGCAGCTACTATCTGGATCGCGGCTATGCCCGTTTCAACATTGACTCCACGCAGGTTAGCCTGACGCCGGACAAAAAAGGTATCTACATCACCATCAACATCACCGAGGGCGATCAGTACAAGCTTTCTGGGGTGCAGGTGACGGGCGACCTGGCGGGGCATTCGGCGGAAATTGAATCGCTGACCAAAGTGGAGCCGGGCGAGCTGTATAACGGCACCAAAGTGACCAAAATGGAGAATGACATTAAGAAACTCCTTGGTCGCTACGGCTATGCCTATCCGCGCGTTCAGTCGCAGCCGGAAATCAGCGATACCGATAAAACCGTGAAGCTGCACGTCAACGTCGATGCGGGCAACCGTTACTACGTGCGTAAAATTCGCTTCGAAGGCAACGATACCTCGAAGGATGCCGTCCTGCGTCGCGAAATGCGTCAGATGGAAGGCGCCTGGCTGGGTAGCGACCTGGTCGACCAGGGCAAAGATCGTCTGAACCGTTTAGGCTACTTTGAAACGGTCGATACCGATACCCAGCGCGTTCCGGGCAGCCCGGACCAGGTTGATGTGGTCTATAAAGTTAAAGAGCGTAATACCGGTAGCTTTAACTTCGGCGTCGGTTACGGTACGGAAAGCGGCGTGAGTTTCCAGGCCGGCGTTCAGCAGGATAACTGGCTCGGTACCGGCTATTCTGTTGGAATTAACGGCACCAAAAACGATTACCAGACCTATACTGAACTGTCGGTGACCAACCCGTACTTTACCGTGGATGGCGTCAGCCTCGGTGGTCGTGTGTTCTACAACGACTTCGATGCTAACGATGCGGACCTGTCTGACTATACCAACAAAAGTTATGGTACAGACATTACGCTGGGCTTCCCGATTAACGAGTACAACTCGCTGCGTACGGGACTGGGCTATGTACATAACTCCTTGTCCAATATGCAGCCGCAGGTCGCGATGTGGCGTTATCTGAATTCGATGGGGCAAAATCCGGACGATACCAACGACAGAAACTCGTTCAAAGCTGACGACTTCACCTTCAACTACGGCTGGACGTATAACAAGCTCGACCGTGGCTTCTTCCCGACTGAAGGTTCACGCGTCAACCTGAACGGTAAAGTGACGATTCCGGGCTCGGATAACGAATACTACAAAGCGACGCTGGATACGGCGACCTATGTACCTATCGACGACGATCATAAGTGGGTGGTATTAGGTCGAACCAGATGGGGTTATGGTGACGGTATTGGTAGTAAAGAAATGCCGTTCTATGAGAACTTTTATGCCGGTGGTTCAAGCACTGTGCGTGGCTTCCAGTCTAATACTATCGGTCCGAAGGCTGTTTATAAGCCAGCCAGCAACCGCCATGATGGTGATGATGGCTACGATAACGAATGCGATTCTAATTCTGCAGGTCTATGTAAGTCTAATGATGCGGTAGGCGGTAATGCCATGGCGGTAGCTAGCCTTGAGCTGATTACTCCTACGCCGTTTATTAGCGATAAGTATGCGAACTCGGTCCGTACGTCCTTCTTCTGGGACATGGGCACCGTGTGGGATACAAACTGGCAGAATACAGCGTCTACGAGAGCCGCTGGTGTTCCGGACTACAGCGATCCGAACAACATTCGTATGTCTGCGGGTATCGCAGTGCAGTGGATGTCGCCGTTAGGGCCGTTGGTATTCTCCTACGCTCAGCCGTTTAAAAAGTACGATGGAGACAAAGCCGAACAGTTCCAGTTTAACATCGGTAAAACCTGGTAATTGTGTTGGTTACAATGGAATGTAAGTGCAGTTGCAGTATAGCGCTGACTATTGGCGATAACTGAGGTTGTCGCCTGGCCACGCAAATAACGGTACCCCTGGGTACTCATGGGATGGTAAGGAGTTAATTGTGAAAAAGTGGTTATTAGCTGCAGGTCTGGGTTTAGCAATGGTAACTTCCGCTCAGGCGGCAGATAAAATTGCAATGGTTAACATGAACAGCCTGTTCCAACAGGTTGCCCAGAAAACAGGCGTTTCTAACACGCTGGAAAACGAGTTTAAAGGCCGCGCGAGCGAGCTACAGCGTATGGAAGGCGATCTGCAGTCTAAAATGCAGCGTCTGCAGTCCATGAAAGCGGGCTCTGACCGTACCAAACTGGAAAAAGACGTGATGGCTCAGCGCCAGACTTTCTCTCAGAAAGCACAGTCTTTCGAACAGGATCGTGCACGTCGTTCTAACGAAGAGCGCGGTAAGCTGGTGACTCGTATTCAGAGCGCCGTGCAGAGCGTCGCTAAAGATCAGAGCATCGATCTGGTTGTTGACTCTAACGCCGTTGCCTACAACAGCAGCGATGTAAAAGACATCACCGCAGATGTGCTGAAACAGGTCAAATAAGTAATGCCTTCAATTCGACTGGCTGATTTAGCCCAGCAGTTGGATGCAGAATTACACGGTGATGGCGATATCGTCATCACCGGCGTTGCGTCCATGCAGTCCGCAAAAGCGGGCGATATTACTTTCATGGTAAATCCTAAATACCGTGAACACCTGGCCGCTTGCCAGGCATCTGCGGTTGTTATGACGCAGGATGATTTACCTTTTGCCCATAGCGCCGCGCTGGTAGTGCGTAATCCCTACCTGACCTACGCGCGCATGGCACAAATTCTTGATACCACGCCACAGCCGGCGCAGGATGTTGCGCCCAGCGCAGTCATCGACGCTACGGCAAAGCTGGGTAATCACGTAGCTATTGGCCCGAACGCCGTTATCGAATCGGGCGTAATTCTCGGTGATAACGTGGTTATCGGCGCCGGTTGTTTCGTTGGGAAAAATACGAAAATAGGTACGGGTTCCCGCCTGTGGGCCAACGTCACCGTTTACCACGACATCGAGATCGGCGAGAATTGTCTGATCCAATCCAGCACGGTGATTGGCGCGGATGGCTTCGGCTACGCGAACGATCGCGGCAACTGGGTTAAGATCCCGCAGCTGGGTCGGGTGATTATCGGCGATCGCGTGGAAATCGGCGCCTGTACGACCATCGATCGCGGCGCGCTGGACGACACCGTTATCGGTAACGGTGTGATCATTGATAATCAGTGTCAAATTGCGCACAACGTGGTGATTGGCGACAACACTGCGGTTGCTGGCGGCGTGATCATGGCGGGCAGCCTGAAGATCGGCCGCTACTGCATGATTGGCGGAGCCAGCGTGATCAACGGCCATATGGAAATCTGCGATAAAGTCACCGTCACGGGGATGGGGATGGTTATGCGTCCTATCACCGAGCCCGGGGTTTACTCTTCAGGTATCCCGCTGCAGCCGAATAAGGTCTGGCGTAAGACTGCTGCGCTGGTTCTGAATATTGATGATATGAGCAAGCGTCTTAAAGCTATTGAACGCAAGGTTAATCAGCAAGATTAGTACTTCATTCAGCTACATTAAATTTTCGGCCTGTTGCATTCATAGGATTGCCGCAGGCCGTGTTATTATTGCCTTTTAGTATATTTAGACAGGAAGAGTATTTTGACTACTGACACTCATACTCTGCACATTGAAGAGATTCTGGAACTTCTGCCTCACCGTTACCCGTTCCTGCTGGTAGACCGCGTGCTGGATTTTGAAGAAGGTCGTTTTCTGCGCGCAGTAAAAAATGTTTCCGTAAATGAGCCGTTTTTCCAGGGGCACTTCCCTGGTAAGCCGATTTTCCCGGGCGTACTGATTCTGGAAGCGATGGCACAGGCTACCGGTATTCTGGCATTCAAAAGCGTTGGCAAACTTGAGCCGGGCGAACTGTATTATTTTGCCGGCATTGACGAAGCGCGTTTCAAGCGTCCGGTTGTGCCTGGCGATCAGATGATTATGGAAGTCACTTTTGAGAAAACTCGTCGCGGCCTGACTCGTTTCAAAGGCGTAGCGACGGTAGACGGAAAAGTGGTTTGCGAAGCAACGATGATGTGTGCCCGTAGCCGGGAGGCCTGATACGTGATTGATAAAACCGCCTTTATTCATCCTACCGCCATTGTAGAAGAAGGCGCCGTTATTGGCGCTAACGTCCACGTTGGTCCGTTTTGTATTGTTGGCGCTAACGTCGAAATCGGCGAAGGCACCGTACTGAAATCTCACGTTGTCATCAACGGCCATACCAAAATTGGCCGCGACAACGAGATCTATCAGTTCGCTTCCATCGGTGAAGTTAACCAGGATCTGAAATATGCTGGCGAACCGACTCGCGTGGAAATTGGCGATCGCAACCGCATCCGCGAAAGCGTCACCATTCATCGTGGGACAGTACAGGGCGGTGGATTAACGAAGGTGGGCAGCGATAACCTGCTGATGATCAACGCCCACGTGGCGCACGATTGTACGTTAGGCGACCGCTGTATTCTGGCTAATAACGCAACGCTCGCTGGCCATGTTTCGCTGGACGATTTTGTGATCATCGGCGGGATGACCGCTGTGCATCAGTTCTGCATTATTGGTGCCCACGTGATGGTTGGCGGCTGCTCCGGCGTAGCGCAGGACGTTCCGCCGTTTGTTATTGCTCAGGGCAACCATGCGACGCCGTTTGGCGTCAACATCGAAGGGCTGAAACGCCGCGGCTTCAGCCGTGAGGCGATTACGGCGATTCGTAACGCCTATAAGCTGCTGTATCGTAGCGGTAAAACGCTGGACGAAGCGAAAGCTGAGATCGCTGAACTGGTGGCGCAGTATCCTGAAGTGCAGGCATTTACCGACTTCTTTGCCCGCTCCACGCGCGGCCTGATTCGTTAATGGCTGCATCGCGTCCCCTGACGATTGCCCTGGTCGCCGGAGAAACCTCCGGCGATATTCTTGGCGCTGGTCTTATCCGCGCGCTCAAAGCCCGCATACCAGACGCTCGTTTTGTCGGCGTCGCCGGGCCGTTGATGCAGGCTGAAGGCTGTGAAGCCTGGTATGAGATGGAAGAGCTGGCGGTGATGGGCATTGTCGAAGTGCTTGGTCGCCTGCGTCGACTGTTGCATATTCGCGCCGATCTCACCCGGCGATTTACCGAGCTTAAACCAGACGTCTTCGTTGGTATTGATGCGCCTGATTTCAATATTACCCTTGAAGGCAATCTTAAGAAGCAGGGCATCAAAACCATTCACTACGTCAGCCCGTCCGTTTGGGCCTGGCGGCAAAAACGCGTTTTCAAAATTGGCAGATCCACCGACCTGGTACTGGCATTTCTGCCTTTCGAAAAAGCGTTTTACGACAAATTCAACGTTCCTTGCCGGTTTATCGGCCACACGATGGCGGATGCGATGCCGCTTGATCCGGATAAAGGCGCGGCGCGCGATCGTCTGGGAATAGCGCGTGACGTACACTGCCTGGCGCTGCTGCCGGGTAGCCGTGGGGCAGAAGTCGAGATGCTCAGCGCCGACTTCCTGAAAACGGCGCAAATCCTGCGGGAGTATTATCCCGATCTGGAAGTGGTTGTCCCGCTAGTCAATGCGAAGCGGCGGGAGCAGTTTGAACGTATCAAAGCGGAAGCGGCACCGGACCTTGCCGTGCATCTGCTGGACGGCCAGGCGCGCGATGCGATGATCGCCAGCGATGCTGCGCTGCTGGCTTCCGGCACGGCCGCGCTGGAATGTATGCTGGCTAAGTGTCCGATGGTTGTGGGCTATCGCATGAAGCCATTTACCTTCTGGCTGGCGAAAAGGCTGGTCAAGACCGACTATGTGTCGCTGCCGAATCTGCTGGCCGGACGCGAGCTGGTTAAAGAGCTGCTGCAGGATGAATGCCAGCCGCAGGCGCTGGCCGAGGCGCTGAAGCCGCTGCTGGCTGATGGTAAAACCAGCCACGATATGCATGAAACCTTCCGTGCGCTGCATCAGCAGATCCGCTGTAACGCTGATGAACAGGCGGCGGATGCAGTACTGGAGTTAGCAAAATGATGGAGTTTGTTTATCCGCACACCCATCTGGTGGCGGGAGTCGATGAAGTCGGGCGCGGTCCGCTGGTCGGCGCGGTGGTGACCGCTGCGGTCATTCTTGACCCGGCAAAGCCGATTTTGGGCCTTGCCGACTCGAAAAAGCTAAGCGAAAAGCGGCGTCTTGCGCTATTTGACGAGATCAAAGAAAAAGCGTTGTGCTGGAGTCTTGGCCGCGCGGAACCCAACGAAATCGATGAGCTGAATATTCTGCACGCGACCATGCTGGCCATGCAGCGCGCCGTTGCGGGGTTGAGCATTTCCCCTGAGTTTGTTCTTATTGATGGTAACCGCTGTCCGTCGCTGCCCGTACCTTCGCTGGCGGTCGTCAAAGGCGACAGCCGGGTGGCGGAAATCAGCGCCGCGTCTATTCTGGCTAAAGTGACGCGCGATGCGGAAATGGCCGCACTGGACCTGGAATTCCCGCAGTACGGTTTTGCGCAACATAAAGGTTATCCCACCGCTTTTCATCTGCAAAAGCTGCTGGAACATGGCGTAATCGAGCAATACCGGCGCAGCTTTGGCCCGGTGAAACGCGCGCTGGGCCTGGCGTCCTGAAGTGACACGCAAGCAATAAAGTAACGCGGAATCTGAAAATGGCTGAACCACGTTTCGTACACCTGCGGGTGCACAGCGACTATTCCATGATCGATGGTCTGGCGAAAACCGGGCCGTTAGTAAAAAAGGCGGCCGCGCTCGGCATGCCTGCGCTGGCGATCACTGATTTTACCAACCTTTGCGGGCTGGTGAAGTTCTACGGAGCGGGGCACGGCGCCGGTATTAAACCCATCGTGGGGGCTGATTTCCTCGTCCAGAGCGAGCTGCTCGGCGATGAACTGAGCCAGCTGACGGTGCTCGCTGCGAACAACGTTGGTTATCAGAATCTGACGCTGCTGATCTCTAAAGCTTATCAGCGCGGCTACGGCGCCGCGGGCCCGATTATTGACCGCGACTGGCTGGTGGAGCTAAAAGAAGGGCTGATTTTGCTCTCCGGCGCGCGTATGGGCGATGTGGGCCGCAGTCTGCTGCGCGGCAATATGGCTTTGGTGGATCAGTGCGTTGATTTTTACCAGCAGCATTTCCCAGACTGCTATTTCCTCGAGCTGATTCGTACCGGCCGTCAGGATGAAGAATCCTATCTGCATGCGGCGGTGGAGCTGGCGGAAAGCCGCGGTTTACCGGTGGTGGCCACTAACGACGTTCGCTTCCTGGAGCCGGGCGACTTTGATGCCCATGAAATTCGCGTGGCTATCCACGACGGCTTTACTCTCGACGATCCTAAGCGTCCGCGAAACTATTCGCCGCAGCAGTATATGCGCAGCGAAGAGGAGATGTGCGAGCTCTTTTCTGATATTCCCGAAGCGCTGGAAAACAGCGTTGAGATTGCCAAACGCTGTAACGTAACCGTGCGCCTCGGTGAGTACTTCCTGCCGCAGTTCCCGACCGGGGATATGACCACCGAAGATTTTCTGATTAAGAAATCTAAAGAGGGTCTGGAAGAGCGTCTGGAATTCCTGTTCCCGGATCCGCAAGAGCGGGCTAAACGTCGCCCTGAATATGATGAACGCCTGGACATTGAGCTGCAGGTAATTAACCAGATGGGCTTTCCGGGCTACTTCCTGATCGTCATGGAGTTTATCCAGTGGTCGAAGGACAACGGCGTGCCGGTAGGGCCGGGGCGCGGCTCCGGAGCCGGATCGCTGGTGGCCTATGCGCTGAAAATTACCGACCTCGACCCGCTTGAGTTCGATCTGCTTTTTGAACGATTCCTTAACCCGGAACGTGTCTCGATGCCCGACTTCGACGTTGACTTCTGTATGGAGAAACGCGACCAGGTGATAGAACACGTGGCGGACATGTACGGCCGTGATGCGGTATCGCAGATCATCACCTTCGGTACCATGGCGGCGAAAGCGGTTATTCGCGACGTGGGCCGCGTACTGGGACACCCGTACGGTTTTGTGGATCGCATTTCTAAGCTGGTGCCGCCCGATCCGGGAATGACGCTGGCGAAAGCGTTTGAAGCTGAGCCGCAGCTGCCGGAAATTTATGAGGCAGACGAAGAGGTTAAAGCGCTGATCGACATGGCGCGGAAGCTTGAAGGGGTCACCCGTAACGCCGGTAAACATGCGGGCGGGGTGGTGATTGCACCAACCAAAATTACCGATTTTGCCCCGCTGTACTGCGATGAAGCGGGCCAGCATCCGGTTACCCAGTTTGATAAAAACGACGTTGAATACGCCGGGCTGGTGAAGTTCGACTTCCTCGGCCTGCGTACGCTCACCATCATTAACTGGGCGCTGGAGATGATCAACGCCCGCCGTGAGAAAAACGGCGAAGGGCCGCTGGATATCGCCGCTATTCCGCTCGACGATAAAAAAAGCTTCGATATGCTGCAGCGTTCGGAAACCACTGCCGTTTTCCAGCTTGAATCGCGCGGTATGAAGGATCTGATCAAGCGTCTGCAGCCCGACTGCTTCGAAGATATGATAGCCCTGGTGGCCCTGTTCCGTCCGGGCCCGCTGCAGTCCGGGATGGTGGATAACTTTATTGACCGTAAGCACGGCCGCGAAGAGATATCCTACCCGGACGTGCAGTGGCAGCACGAATGTCTGAAACCGGTACTGGAGCCGACTTACGGCATCATCCTGTACCAGGAACAGGTCATGCAGATTGCCCAGGAGCTTTCCGGCTACACCCTCGGCGGCGCGGATATGCTGCGTCGTGCGATGGGTAAGAAAAAGCCGGAGGAGATGGCTAAGCAGCGCGGCACCTTTGAAGAAGGGGCGAGGAAGCGCGGTGTAGACGGTGAACTGGCGATCAAAATCTTTGACCTGGTGGAGAAATTCGCTGGTTATGGATTTAACAAATCGCACTCTGCCGCTTATGCTTTAGTGTCCTATCAGACGCTGTGGCTGAAGGCGCACTATCCGGCCGAGTTTATGGCGGCGGTGATGACCGCCGATATGGATAACACTGAGAAAGTCGTCGGTCTGGTGGATGAGTGCTGGCGGATGGGGCTGAAAATCCTGCCGCCGGATATTAACTCCGGCCTGTACCATTTCCACGTTAACGACGATGGCGAAATCGTTTATGGTATCGGCGCGATTAAAGGCGTTGGTGAAGGTCCGATTGAAGCGATCATTGAAGCCCGTAATCAGGGCGGCTATTTCCGCGAACTATTTGACCTCTGCGCCCGTACCGATATCAAAAAGCTCAACCGCCGGGTGCTGGAAAAACTGATTATGTCCGGGGCATTTGACCGCCTTGGACCGCATCGCGCGGCGTTAATGAACTCGCTTAGCGATGCGCTGAAAGCTGCCGATCAGCATGCTAAAGCCGAAGCGATCGGCCAGGCCGATATGTTCGGCGTGCTGGCGGAAGAGCCGGAGCAAATCGAGCAGTCCTACGCCAGCTGCCAGCCGTGGCCTGAGCAGGTGGTGCTGGATGGTGAAAGGGAGACCCTGGGGCTGTACCTGACCGGGCACCCGATTAACCAGTATTTAAAAGAGATCGAACGCTACGTTGGCGGCGTACGGCTCAAAGACATGCATCCGACCGATCGTGGTAAAGTGACCACGGCGGCGGGGCTCGTTATTGCCGCGCGGGTCATGGTCACCAAGCGCGGTAATCGTATCGGCATCTGTACGCTGGATGACCGTTCCGGGCGTCTGGAGGTGATGCTATTCACCGATGCCCTGGATAAATACCAGCAATTGCTGGAAAAAGACCGCATACTTATCGTCAGCGGACAGGTCAGCTTTGATGACTTTAGCGGGGGGCTTAAAATGACCGCTCGTGAAGTCATGGACATTGACGAAGCCCGGGAAAAATATGCTCGCGGGCTTGCTATCTCGCTGACGGACAGGCAAATTGATGACCAGCTTTTAAACCGACTCCGTCAGTCTCTGGAACCCCACCGTTCGGGAACTATTCCAGTACACCTCTATTATCAGAGGGCGGATGCACGCGCGCGGTTGCGTTTTGGCGCAACATGGCGCGTCTCTCCGAGCGATCGTTTACTTAACGATCTGCGTGGCCTTATCGGCTCGGAGCAGGTGGAACTGGAGTTTGACTAATACAGGAATACTATGAGTCTGAATTTCCTTGATTTTGAACAGCCGATTGCAGAGCTGGAAGCGAAAATCGATTCTCTGACTGCGGTAAGCCGCCAGGATGAGAAACTGGATATTAACATCGATGAAGAAGTGCATCGCCTGCGTGAAAAAAGCGTAGAGCTGACGCGCAAGATCTTCGCCGATCTTGGTGCATGGCAGGTTGCGCAGCTGGCTCGCCATCCACGTCGCCCATACACCCTGGATTATGTCCGCCTGGCTTTCGACGAATTCGACGAACTGGCTGGTGACCGCGCCTACGCCGACGATAAAGCGATCGTTGGCGGGATTGCGCGTCTGGACGGGCGTCCGGTGATGATTATCGGCCACCAGAAAGGTCGTGAAACTAAAGAGAAAATTCGCCGCAACTTCGGTATGCCGGCGCCGGAAGGCTATCGAAAGGCGCTGCGCCTGATGGAGATGGCCGAGCGCTTCAAAATGCCGATTATCACCTTCATCGACACTCCGGGGGCTTATCCGGGCGTCGGGGCGGAAGAGCGCGGCCAGTCTGAAGCGATCGCCCGCAACCTGCGTGAAATGTCGCGTCTGAGCGTACCGGTTATCTGCACCGTGATCGGTGAAGGTGGATCCGGCGGCGCGCTGGCAATCGGCGTGGGGGATAAAGTGAATATGCTGCAGTACAGCACCTATTCCGTAATCTCCCCGGAAGGCTGTGCGTCCATTCTGTGGAAAAGCGCCGACAAAGCGCCGCTGGCCGCTGAAGCGATGGGGATTGTTGCCCCGCGTCTGAAAGAGCTGAAGCTGATTGATTCCATTATTCCAGAGCCGCTGGGCGGCGCGCATCGTAATCCGGAAGCGATGGCTGCCTCTTTGAAAGAACAGCTGCTGGCCGATCTGGCCGACCTCGATGTTCTGGGTGAGGAAGAGCTGCTGAACCGTCGCTATCAACGTCTGATGAGCTACGGCTACGCCTGATAATTGATCTCATTTTTCATCTCTAAGGGTCGGATTTTCCGGCCCTTTTTTTATATGTTGTTTATTGATATTAGATGAGGCGAATAAGAGGTGAAGTGATTAGCCGATGATGCCGGTCTCCCCTAAAACTGCAGCAACTGCCGGGTATTGCGATCCGGCAGGCAGTTAACAAGGATAAAGGAGAAATACTATGGCATTGCATAAAACCATCGCGTTAAGCGCCGTGGCCGCAGGGATCATGTTAAGCCTGGGGGCCGCACAGGCCGCACCGCTGCTGGCCGCTACGGAGGCGACCACCATCAAGGCGAGCGACCTGGCCGCTAAAGAAAAAGCGTTAACCGACTTTCCGCTGATGGCATCGGTGAAATCATCAATTCAAACATTGCCTAACAGTGAAGTTGAAAAAATCGAACCGGGACTGGCCTCCAACCCGGCAAACGTGAAGCGAGTGGAAGGTATCCTGTCTGAACAGGACTGGGAATATCTGTTCCCGCTGCGCGCACCAGAATATACTTACTCTAACTTTCTGAAAGCTATAGGTAAATTTCCTGCGGTTTGCGGTACCTATACCGATGGGCGTGACAGCAATGCCATCTGCCGAAAATCTTTAGCAACCATGTTTGCCCATTTTGCCCAGGAAACCGGCGGTCATGAAAGCTGGCGCGATATTCCTGAATGGCGTCAGGCGCTGGTATATTTGCGTGAAGTAGGCTGGGTTGAGGGACAGAAAGGCGGCTACAACGGTGAATGTAACCCGGATATCTGGCAGGGGCAGACCTGGCCCTGCGGCAAAGATAAAGACGGCGACTACCTGAGCTACTTTGGTCGCGGTGCGAAACAGCTCTCCTATAACTACAACTACGGCCCGTTCTCCGATGCAATGTACAACGGCGACGTTCGTCCGCTGCTGGATAAACCTGAGCTGGTTGCCGATACCTGGATGAACCTGGCGAGCGCCATCTTCTTCTTCGTTTATCCGCAGCCGCCGAAACCTTCCATGCTGCACGTGATCGACGGTACCTGGGTACCAAACGATCGTGATAAAGCGAACGGTCTGGTTGAAGGCTTTGGCGTAACCATTCAGATTATCAACGGCGGCGTCGAGTGCGGCGGAGCGGAAGAGAACGCGCAGTCTCTGAACCGTATCGCCTACTACAAAGAGTTTGCGAACTACCTGAAAGTGCCGATTGCCGACGACGAAGTTCTCGGCTGTAAGAATATGAAGCAGTTTGATGAAGGTGGGGCGGGCGCGTTACCCATCTACTGGGAAGAGGATTGGGGATGGAGCGCGGATACTGCTGACGGCAAAACCAACGCCTGCCAGCTGGTGGGCTACCAGACGCCGTATACCGCCTTTAAACAAGGCGACTATGCGAAGTGCGTCCAGAGCCACTTCAACGTCAACATCGTAGATGATACCGGTCAGCCCGAGGATACCACTCCGGCTACGCCTGACAATACTACGCCAGCGTCGGACACTAACGTTGCGCCGGTGGCGCGTATCGCTGGTCCGATTGGCGCTATTGAGGCCGGGGCTCAGGTTTCTCTGAGCGCAGAGGGCTCTACCGATGCCAACGGCGATAAGCTGATCTATACCTGGATATCGCAGGATGGCCAGACTGTCAGCGGTCAGGATAAAGCCGTAGTCACTTTTACTGCGCCGGAAAAAGATCAGGATGCCCAGTATGTAATTAGCCTGAAAGTGAGTGATGGTACGCTCTTCAGTATGGCGACATATACCCTGAACGTGAAAGCCAAAACTTCAGCAGATGAAGCCGATGGCGGCACCATTAGCTATCCTTCCTGGAGCAGCTCCCAGACCTGGAAAGCGGGCGATATCGTCAATAACCACGGTGCGCTGTACCAGTGCAAACCGTTACCCGAAGGCGCGTGGTGTAATAGCGCGCCGACCTACTACGAGCCAGGTGCGGGTGTTGCCTGGGGCGATGCGTGGAAAGCGCTGTAATATAGATAAATCCGCCAGTGCTCAGCGCTGGCGGATGTTATTATGCTTTCCTTAGGTAAATTCCTGGAGGAAAGCGTGAATATCATTGCGATCATGGGCCCCCACGGCGTCTATTATAAAGACGAACCGATCAAAGAACTGGAAGCCGCCCTGCAGCGACAAGGCTTTCAGACCATCTGGCCGCAAAATAGCGCCGACCTTTTACAGTTTATTGAACATAATCCGCGGATCTGCGGAGTTATTTTCGACTGGGATGAATATAGCGTTGACCTGTGCAGCGATATTAATCGCCTGAATGAATACCTGCCGCTATACGCGTTTATCAACGCGCATTCGACGATGGACGTCAGCAGTCAGGATCTGCGCATGACGCTCTGGTTCTTTGAATACGCGCTAGGGCTGGCGGAAGAGATCGCCACCCGGATTGATCAATATACTCGCGAATACCTCGACAATATCACTCCGCCTTTCACCAAAGCCTTGTTCAACTACGTGCAGGAAGGAAAATACACCTTTTGTACCCCAGGGCATATGGGCGGTTCGGCCTATCAAAAAAGTCCGGTGGGCTGTCTGTTTTATGATTTCTTTGGCGGTAATACCTTAAAAGCAGACGTTTCTATCTCCGTGACGGAGCTGGGATCCCTGCTCGATCACAGCGGCCCGCATCTGGAAGCTGAAGAGTATATTGCCCGCGCATTCGGCGCGGAGCAGAGCTACATGGTGACCAACGGTACCTCAACGTCGAATAAGATTGTCGGCATGTATTCCGCCCCGGCGGGCAGCACCCTGCTTATCGATCGTAACTGCCATAAGTCGCTGGCCCATTTGTTGATGATGAGCGACGTAGTACCGCTGTGGTTAAAGCCAACGCGCAATGCATTGGGGATCCTTGGCGGCATACCCAGGCGCGAATTTACCCGCGATAGTATTCAGCAAAAGGTTGATGCGACGGGCGGGGCCGGGTGGCCGGTGCATGCGGTGATCACTAACTCCACCTATGATGGACTGCTGTATAACACCACCTGGATCAAAGAGACGCTAGACGTACCGTCAATCCACTTTGATTCTGCCTGGGTACCTTATACCCATTTTCATCCGATCTATCAGGGCAAAAGTGGGATGAGCGGCGATCGCATTCCGGGAAAAGTGATCTTTGAAACGCAGTCGACGCATAAAATGCTGGCGGCACTATCGCAGGCTTCGCTGATCCATATTAAAGGCAGCTACGATGAAGACACCTTCAATGAAGCCTTTATGATGCATACCTCGACTTCGCCAAGTTATCCGATCGTCGCCTCCATTGAAACGGCGGCCGCAATGCTGCGCGGCAATTCGGGCAGGCGCCTGATTGAGCATTCGATTGAGCGGGCGCTGGATTTTCGTAAAGAGGTGCAGCGTTTACGCGAAGAGTCCGACGGTTGGTTCTTTGATATCTGGCAGCCGGAAGAGATTGGTGAAGCGCAGTGCTGGCCGGTTTCGCCCGGAGAACAGTGGCACGGCTTTCAGGATGCCGATGATGAGCATATGTTTCTCGACCCGGTGAAAGTGACTATTCTGACGCCCGGTATGGATGAACAGGGCAACATGGATAACGAAGGCATTCCGGCTGCGCTGGTGGCGAAATTCCTTGATGAACGCGGGGTTGTTGTAGAGAAAACCGGGCCGTACAACCTGCTGTTTCTTTTCAGTATCGGCATTGATAAAACCCGGGCGATGGGGCTGCTGCGCGGCTTGACCGAGTTCAAACGCTCCTACGATCTCAACCTGCGGGTGAAAAATATGCTGCCGGATCTGTACGCTGAAGATCCGGATTTTTATCGCAACATGCGCATTCAGGATCTGGCGCAGGGGATTCATCGCCTGATTCGCCAGCACCAGCTTTCACAGTTGATGCTTAGCGCTTTTGACGTTCTGCCGGAGATGAAAATGACGCCGCATCAGGCGTGGCAACGACAGATAAAAGGCGAAGTGGAAACCATTGAGCTGGAGAATCTGGTCGGGCGTGTTTCGGCGAATATGATCCTCCCGTACCCGCCGGGGGTGCCGCTGCTGATGCCCGGTGAGATGATCGCCGAGGAGAGCCGCGCGGTGCTCAATTTCCTGCTGATGCTGTGCTCAATTGGCCGACACTATCCGGGTTTTGAAACCGATATTCACGGTGCGAAGCGCGATGAAGATGGCGTCTACTGGGTTCGTGTCTTAAAAAATGACTAAGCGCTTGTGCAATAACGAACTGAGCGGGTAACGTTGTTGGCTTCAACTGGAGGAGTTTTACTATGCTGGGTTTAAAACGGGTTCACCATATCGCCATCATTGCGACGGATTATGCGAAGAGTAAAGCATTCTACTGCGACATTCTCGGGTTTACCCTGCAGGGAGAGTTTTACCGCGCAGAGCGTGATTCATGGAAGGGCGATCTGGCGCTGAATGGCGAATATGTCATTGAACTGTTTTCTTTCCCGTTCCCTCCTGCGCGTCCGAGCCGTCCTGAAGCCTGCGGGTTACGCCATCTGGCGTTCAGCGTTGATGATGTTGATGCCGCCGTAGCCCATCTTGAAGCACACGGCGTGGCCTGTGAAGGCGTTCGTATCGACCCGTTCACCGGTAAGCGCTTTACCTTTTTTAACGATCCGGACGGACTACCGCTGGAGATTTATCAGCAGTAGTGCTTGTCAGAGCGTGTCCTGGCGGGTAACGTGCCGGACACGCTTTCCTCAGTTAGTACTCTCATGATGATGATCCCAGATATTGCGCAAACGCTTCAACCGTACCGCCATTTTTTGGTGGCCTTCAGCGGTGGGCTGGATTCGAGCGTGCTCCTGTATCGCCTGGTCCGCTGGCGCGAACAGGATACTTCCATTCAGCTGCGGGCGATTCATATTCACCATGGGCTTAGCGCTAACGCCGACGATTGGGTCGCGCATTGCCGACGAATCTGTCAGCAGTGGCAGGTGCCGCTGTTGGTGGAACGGGTGGTACTCGCCGATGAGGGACTGGGAATTGAGGCCCACGCGCGTCAGGCGCGCTACCGGGCGTTTCGTGCTGCGCTGACGCCCGGAGAAGTACTGGTAACCGCACAGCATCTTGACGACCAGTGTGAAACCTTTCTGCTGGCGCTTAAGCGGGGGAGCGGCCCAACCGGGCTCTCGGCGATGGCCGGAGAGTCTGATTTTGCCGGAACGAAGCTCTTGCGTCCGCTACTGAACGAAAGCCGTGATTCTCTGCATCAGTGGGCGATGGACCATCAACTCACCTGGATTGAAGACGAAAGTAACCAGGATGACGCCTACGACCGTAATTTTCTTCGTCTACGCATCGTCCCGCAGCTCAGCGCTCGCTGGCCGCACTTTGCCGAGGCCGTCGCGCGCAGCGCCAGCCTGTGCGGCGAGCAGGAACAGCTGCTGGATGAAATGCTGGCCGCGGAGCTGGCAACGCTGGTGGCAGAAGACGGTTCGTTAACTATCGCACCGTTAACGACCATGAGCGCGCCGCGCCGGGCTGCGCTGCTGCGCCGCTGGCTGGCGGGGCTCAACGCGCCGATGCCTTCGCGCGAGGTTCCGGAGCGTATCTGGCGTGAAGTGGCGCAAGCGCGTGAGGACGCGTTTCCCTGCCTGCGTCTTGGTCAATTTACCGTCCGTCGCTATCAGCAGCGGCTGTACTGGGTGAAGTTCATTCCTGGCCAGAGTGAGACGATGCTGGAGTGGCACGACATTGTTCACCCGCTGTCCTTACCCGACGGCCTCGGTGAGCTGAAATTACTCTCCGGTGGGCCATTACGCAGGCCGCGCGAAGAGGAAGCGGTAACGATTCGCTTTCGCGCCAGCGGTAATCTGCATATCGTGGGTCGGCACGGAGGCCGCAAGCTAAAGAAAATCTGGCAGGAGCTGGGCGTGGCTCCCTGGCGGCGCGATACCACTCCGCTGCTGTTTTATGGCGAAACGCTTATCGCCGCTGCCGATGGCCTGCTGATCGCCGAGGAGGGGAAAGTTCAGGAAGGTGAAGGCTTGCAGATGGTATGGAGGAAAACGGGTGGCTAGGCCACCCGTTTTGCTTCAGGACTCGCTGACGACTACCGTACCGATTTGCGGATGGCTGAAGCTGGCGATTTTATCGAGGCGCAGCTCGCGGACGTCACCGGCGAGCTCCACGACCAGATACTCGATATTTTTGCGCGAGATAAGATCGCTGGCCTTCGCTTGCAGCTGTTCGCCATCTTTTAGCTCCAGCGCCAGGACCAGATGGTGCTGACAGGCAAGCTCGAGGTTGTCATAATCATCGCAATTGATGGGTTGATAAGTATCATTCATTGACATAATCGCTCACCAGTAAGTTTGCCGCCGCATATGCGGCCTTTTCCCTGACTGACTCAGCAAGGGCTTGATCCGCCGCAACCTCATTCAATACTTTCAACACGCAACCTAGCGCATCCGGGATATACCCCAGGTCCCCGCTGGCTATTTCCGCATACCGCTTGCGTATTAACTCACAATATTTTTCCACATGCCCTCCTGTCAGCGTTCTGACTTAACCGTGGGATGTAAGTTTAAGCCTACGAAGATAAACTCTGTTTAGCAAGGTGACTATACCATAGTCATTTAAGCAATATCAGCAGGATGAAAGGCAATCCTTCGATTGCTGACAGCCTTTTGTCGTCAGTTTCGCTACAATGAACGCCATTTTTATCAGGAGTTTACTCATGGCGCTGAAAGCGACGATTTATAAAGCGACGGTGAATGTGGCCGACCTGGACCGCAACCAGTTTCTGGATGCCAGTTTGACGCTTGCTCAGCATCCGTCAGAAACCCAGGAACGCATGATGCTGCGCCTGCTGGCGTGGATTAAATACGCCGACGAGCGTCTGCAGTTTACCCGTGGTCTCTCTTCCGATGATGAAGCCGAACTCTGGCTGCTTAACGATCATCTGGGCGTTGATCTGTGGATAGAGCTGGGGCTGCCGGACGAGCGGCGAATTAAAAAAGCCTGTTCGCGGGCACAAGAGGTAGCGCTGTTTGCCTATAATAGTCGGGCGGCTGAAATCTGGTGGCAGCAGAACCAGAGCAAAATGGCACAGTTTTCAAAGCTAACGGTATGGTATTTAGATGATACTCAGCTGGCGCAGCTCAGCGCCTTTGCCGATCGGACTATGTCGCTGCAGGCGACCATCCAGGATGGCGGTATCTGGTTGTCTGATGCTAAGAATAATCTGGAAATTTATTTAACGGCCTGGCAAACATCGGCATGATTACGATTAGCCGCAGCGTAGCGATTGCGGATGATGAGATTTCACTTTCCGGGATACGCGCGCAGGGCGCGGGCGGTCAGCACGTCAATAAGGCATCGACGGCTATTCATTTGCGCTTTGATATTAAAGCATCGAGTCTGCCAGATCATTATAAGGAACGTTTGCTGACGGCCAGTCATCACTTAATTTCTGCCGATGGTGTGGTTATCATTAAGGCCCAGGAATATCGCAGCCAGGAAATGAATCGCGAAGCGGCGATTGCGCGTCTGGTTGCTTTAATACAAGAATTAACCACAGTGCAGAAGAGTCGCCGGGAAACGCGACCAACCCGGGCTTCCAAAGAGCGCCGGCTTGCCTCGAAGGCGCAGAAATCCTCGGTTAAAGCGCTGCGGGGAAAAGTTCGCCATTAAGAGCATGGTGGACCGGTGGAATGGATTAATAAGGAATTTATAGTGAAGAAAATCGTATTTTCAGTCGTGGCGGCGTGTTCGCTTTTTGCCTTATTCGGCTGTAACCATCGCTCGGATGTGGAAACGTTACAACCGGCGCCGATGGAAGAGCTAAAGCCGATGCAGCAGAGCTGGCGCGGCGTGCTGCCTTGTGCCGACTGTGAAGGTATCGAAACATCTCTCTTTCTTGAGAAAGACGGTACCTGGGTGATGAATCAACGCTATCAGGGCGTCAGCCGTGAGCCTTCCTCTTTTGCTTCATACGGTACCTGGGCGCGTACGGCCGATAAGCTGGTGCTAACCGACAGCAAAGGCGAGAAGTCTTACTATCGGGCAAAAGGCGACAAGCTGGAGATGCTCGATCGCAATGGGAATCCGATTGAGTCAACGCTGAACTATACCCTTGAGTCAGTCAAAGCCAGTTTGCCGATTACGCCGATGGCAATGCGCGGAATGTATTTCTATATGGCAGATGCCGCGACCTTTACCGACTGCGCCACCGGCAAGCGCGTAGCGGTCGCTAACAACGCTCAGCTCGAACGTGATTATGCCGCTGCGCGCGGGACGGATACTCGACCGGTACTGCTGGTGGTGGAAGGGCATTTCACTCTTGAAGCGAATCCGGATTCGGGAGCGCCGGTGAAAGTACTGGCGGTGGATTCGAGCGGGAAGTTTTACCAAAAAGAAGACTGTAATTCCCGTTAATTAAGTCCTACTAAGCGGCTTGCTTTAATATAAATTCCTAACTTCAGATGCCCGATATACTGCAATTGTGTTTCGGGCTTAAAGTTTGCAATATCGCCCTCACGCATATGCAGCAGGTCAGATGGGCTAATCCAGCCCGGCTGGGCCATGGTCAGCGGGTGTCCAGCCTTCGCAAAGGCATCGCTGACAAACTCAGAACAAAACCACGCCTTTTTCTCCCCACTCCCTGCATCGCTTAGCTGCGCTTTGGCCAGACCATTAACGCACTGCTGGCGAAAATCTCTGGAGAAGGGATTCAGTGAGCACAGCTGTTTTGTCACCATAAAAGGCATAAATTCAATGATCCCGCGATAGTTGTAACGGCTGTCTTTGTTTTTATAAGCGAAGTTTTTAATCTCTGTGGCCTGTTGCGGCGTAAGGGCTGGCGCTCTTAGCGCAAACAGTTTATCGCTGTGCTGCATGGCCTGCTGGAGAGGAACAATCTGCACTCCGGCACCGGTGGCTTCTGCAACCTGGTTATCACCGATATAGATAGCGACATGGCTAACGGAAGAGTTGCTAAAAGCACGGATCCCCAGCGATGTCATGCCAATGCTTGAAGAGAAAAGCAGATCGCCGGGACGCAGGTCTTGTTCGTTAATCTCAATTAGCGTTTTATTGGTTACTGAGCTCTGGCGCTGAAATTTGATCGCCCATTGCTGTGACTGCTGATTAATCGCTGAGGCTGAAGATGCCGTCTGGCCGACGTCCATCGTGCAGGCAGAAAGCAATATTAATGCGGGAAGAAGCAGGCAGTAATGCGCCATTCCTTTAGCCATGATTACCATCCTTGTAAAAAAGAGGCTCTGAAAAACAGAGCCTCTTTGCTGGTATTAACCTTTAATTTGGGTGACCAGATAATCTACGATATCGCCGGTTTTAATCAACTGCTTCTCACCGCTACGACGATACTTGTATTCGATATCGTCGTTATCGAGGTTACGGTCCCCTAACACGATAGTGTGTGGAATACCGATAAGCTCCATATCGGCGAACATGACGCCCGGACGCTCTTTACGATCGTCCATCAGCACTTCGATGCCCCTGGCTGTCAGCTCAGCGTACAGCTTCTCGGCCAGCTCCTGCACGCGGTAGGATTTGTGCATGTTCATCGGCAGAATCGCAACCTGGAACGGCGCGATAGCTTCCGGCCACAGGATCCCGCGCTCGTCAAAGTTCTGCTCAATGGCTGCCGCCACCACGCGAGTCACCCCGATACCGTAGCAACCCATGGTCAGGATCTGGTTACGGCCATCTTCGCCCTGGACTGAGGCTTTCATCGCTTCTGAGTATTTGGTACCCAGCTGGAAGATGTGGCCTACTTCAATACCGCGTTTAATCAGCAGCGTGCCTTTACCGTCCGGGCTCGGGTCGCCCGCTACCACGTTGCGGATGTCGGCGACTTCCGGGGTGGCGACGTCGCGATCCCAGTTGATACCGAAGTAGTGTTTACCATCGATGTTTGCGCCGGCGGCGAAATCGCTCATGGCGGCAACGGTACGGTCAATAATCACCGGAACAGGCATATTAACCGGGCCAAGAGAACCGGGACCTGCTTTCACCAGCGCGCGAATCTCTTCTTCGGTTGCGAAGGTCAGCGGGCTGGCGACCTGCGGCAGTTTTTCCGCTTTGACTTCGTTCAGCTCGTGATCGCCGCGAACCAGCAGGGCAATCAGCGGAGACTTGCTGTCTTCTACCGCTTTTACCAGCAGGGTTTTCACGGTTTTCTCAATGGGCAGACTGAACTGCTCAACCAGCTCGGCGATGGTTTTGGCGTTCGGCGTATCGACCAGAGTCATTTCCTGGGTGGCTGCGGCGCGCGGCTCTTTCGGTGCTACGGCTTCGGCGAACTCGATATTGGCCGCGTAGTCGGAAGAATCAGAGAAGATCACATCGTCTTCACCGCTCTGCGCCAGTACCTGGAATTCGTGGGAGGCGCTACCGCCGATAGAACCGGTGTCAGCCTGGACCGCGCGGAAATCCAGCCCCATACGGCTGAAGATTTTGCTGTACGCGGCGTACATTGCGTCGTAGGTCTCCTGCAGAGACTCCTGCGAGGTATGGAAAGAGTAAGCATCTTTCATCAGGAACTCACGGGAACGCATCACGCCGAAACGTGGACGTACTTCATCACGGAATTTGGTCTGGATCTGATAGAAGTTCAGCGGCAGCTGTTTGTAAGAGCTTAGCTCGTTACGGATCAGGTCGGTGATCACTTCTTCATGGGTCGGGCCAAGTACGAACGGACGATCGCCACGGTCAGCAATACGCAGCAGTTCCGGGCCGTACTGTTCCCAACGGCCGCTCTCTTGCCACAGCTCAGAGGGCTGAACTACCGGCATTAACACCTCGATCGCACCGGCGTTGTTCATCTCTTCACGCACGATGTTTTCGACTTTTTTCAGGACGCGCACGCCGGTCGGCAGCCAGGTATATAACCCGGAGGCCAGCTTGCGGATCATCCCGGCGCGCAGCATCAGCTGATGGCTGATAACTTCGGCGTCGGCAGGTGTCTCCTTCAGAGTGGAGAGCAGGTATTGGCTAGTACGCATGTTGTTACGGTTCCATTTGGACGATCGATACAGGCTGGAAGCCAGCCTGACACAAAAAAGTGGTTTAGTTTACCAGTGTGGCAAAGATGCCAAAAGAGAGGAAAATAAAATTAGCGTGGTTCGAGAGAAAAGACTTCAAAACCGGACGAAATCACTCGCCAGCGTACGTTAAAATCCAGTAGCCAGACGGCGTAGGTTTTCCCCGGCTCCTCTTCTTTACGATATGCCGGCCGCGGATCCTGTGCCAGAACCTCGCGAATAAACAGCTTAAGTCGTGGATAGCGCCTTTCCAGGGTTAAAAGCTGGGATTCTGTTTCTGGCGTGAAGCTAACCGTGATTTCGGCCAGTGGCGCCTGCTGAGCGTAGCTTGCGTTGGCTTCCGGCAGCGCTTCGGCAAATGGCAGATAGGGTTTGATATCCACCACCGGCGTGCCATCTACAAGGTCCAGACTGCCTAGTTCAAGAACGACATGCTCTTTCTGGCAGCGAATACCTTTTAGCTCGACCAGCGACATACCGATTGGGTTGGGACGAAAGGTCGAACGGGTAGCGAAAACGCCCATTCGCGCATTACCGCCAAGGCGAGGAGGGCGTACGGTGGGGCGCCAGCCGCCTTCCATCGTTTGATGGAAAATAAACAGCACCCAAAGATGGCTGAAGTTTTCCAGACCGCGTACGGCATCGGCCTGGTTATAAGGCGGCAGCAGATGTAATTCACCGCCGCCGTTTTTTACTAATCCTGGCTGGCGGGGAACGGCAAATTTTTCTCTATAAGGCGAGCGAATAACGCCTATCTGCGCAAACTGAAAATCACTCATTGCGCCGTAACGTTAAGCGCTGAACCAAGGCAGACGGCCTGACGGTAGCAACCCGGGGTTCCGCTGGTGACTTCGCAGCGGTGCAACAAAACGGCGTTGGCTTTCATTTTTGCCGCGTTAATCTGCATACGCTTGCGAGCGGTAGGGATATTTGGCGGAGAGTCTTGATTAGAGGCCTGGCATGATTCACCCGTGACTTCGCCCAGTTCACGGAAAGGTTTACCCACCAACTCAGTCGCATCGGTATAGATTCTTACCGGAGCCGGGCGCGTCGCTTTCGGCTTTGCCGGTTCCGATTTGGCGGGCGGAGTTACGGTGCTTTGTACTGGTTCGACGGGAGATCTGCTTAGCATAGAACAACCGCTTAACATGAGTGCTAACAAACAGATCGGTAAAGCACGCATAGTATTTCCTCAATAAATAGTAAAACAGGGCGCTATTGAATCAGGTGCTTGCATAAATGACAAGACGGGCATATAGCCCGTCCTGAATGATATTACGCTGAAAAAAGATTACCAGCCTTTAACCGCGCCGCCGTTAAAGATTTTGTTGGCCGCTTCGTAAACTTCGTCACTCTGGTAAGCCTGAACAAATTTCTTAACATTTTCCGCATCTTTGTTGTCTTCACGAGCGACAATCAGGTTGACGTACGGAGACTCTTTACCTTCAACAAAAATACCATCTTTTGAAGGCGTTAAGCCAATCTGGCTGGCATAGGTGGTATTAATAACCGCCAGAGCGATCTGCGCATCATCCAGAGAACGCGGCAGCTGCGGGGCTTCCAGCTCAACAATTTTCAGGTTTTTCGGGTTTTCAATAATATCCAGAGAGGTTGGCAGCAGACCAACGCCTTCTTTCAGTTTGATCAGGCCAACCTGCTGCAGCAGCAGCAGAGAGCGGCCAAGGTTGGTTGGATCGTTAGGAATAGCGACCTGAGAACCCGGCTGCAGCTCGTCCAGCGATTTGATTTTTTTCGAATAGCCGGCAATGGGGTAAACAAAAGAGTTACCTACGGAAACCAGCTTGTAGCCGCGGTCTTTGATCTGCTGATCGAGATACGGTTTATGCTGGAAGGCGTTAACGTCGATATCGCCTTTGCTCAGCGCTTCGTTCGGCAGAACGTAGTCGTTGAAGGTGACCAGTTCAACATCGAGGCCGTATTTGTCTTTTGCTACTTTCTGCGCGACTTCAGCTACCTGCTGTTCCGCACCGACGATAACGCCGACTTTAATATGGTTAGGGTCTTTCTCGTCCTGACCGCAACCCACCAGAGCCAGAGAACCGATTAACGCGCCGACTGCCGCAAAGGTTTTGAAATTAAAGGCCATGTTATTTCCTTCCTGTAAGATTCTGTATTGTGTGTGATGTTATTTGTGAGTTACAGCCCGGACGATACGATCGCCAGAGAATTGAATTAAATAAACCAGAATAACCAGTAATACCAGTACGGTATTCATCACCGTTGCATTGTAGCCGATATAGCCGTACTGATAGCCAATCTGTCCCAGACCGCCGGCACCAACGGCGCCGCCCATCGCGGAATAGCCAACCAGCGTGATAAGGGTAATGGTTGCCGCATTCACCAGACCCGGCAGCGCTTCCGGCAGCAGAACCTTACGGACGATCTGCATCGGCGTTGCTCCCATGGCGCGGGATGCTTCGATAAGCCCGGTAGGGATCTCCAGCAGGGCGTTTTCAACCATACGGGCGATAAATGGCGCAGCGCCGACCGTCAGCGGAACAATGGCCGCCTGCAGGCCGATTGAGGTTCCTACAATCACGCGAGTGAAAGGGATCATCCACACCAGCAGGATGATAAAAGGAATCGAGCGGAAAATGTTCACCACTGCCGAAAGCGTGCGGTAGAGTTTGGCGTTAGCGACAATTTGCCCCGGTCGGGTAACGTACAGCAGTACGCCCACAGGCAGGCCGAGAACAAAACCGAAGAAGCCGGAGACAAACGTCATGGCCAGCGTTTCCCATACGCCGCGAACCAGCAGCCAGATCATTGGTTCAGACATATCCCAGTACCTCTACTTTTACATGGTGTTCCTGTAGCCAGGCGATGGCGGCCTGGGTATCTTCCTGCGAACCGTGCATCTCGGTCAGCATAATGCCGAACTTCACGCCGCCCGCGTAATCCATCTGCGCGCTAATAATGTTGTTATTCACATTAAAACGACGGGCAGTCTCAGAAAGCAGCGGCGCATCAACCGAGTGGCCGGTGAACTCCATGCGCAGCATGGGTACGCTATCGGGAAGAGCTTCAGGTTTCAGACGTGCCTGATAATCATCCGGGATATCAAGGTGCAGCGTTGATTGAATAAACTGCTGTGCCAGCGGGGTCTTGGGATGAGAGAAGACTTCGCTCACCGTGTCCTGTTCAATCAACTGACCATTGCTGATAACGGCAACGCAGTCACAGATGCGTTTGACGACATCCATTTCATGGGTAATAAGCAGAATCGTCAGGCCCAGACGACGGTTGATGTCCTTGAGCAATTCCAGAATCGAACGCGTGGTAGCCGGGTCCAGGGCGCTGGTGGCTTCGTCGCATAGCAGGACCTTTGGGTTGCTCGCCAGCGCACGGGCGATGGCTACGCGCTGTTTTTGGCCGCCAGAGAGATTTGCCGGATAGCTATCGTGTTTATCTCCCAGGCCGACGAGATCCAGCAGTTCGGTCACCCGACGCTTGATTTCATCTTTAGACGTATTATCGAGTTCCAGAGGCAAAGCCACATTACCGAACACGGTGCGCGAGGCAAGCAGGTTAAAGTGCTGGAAGATCATGCCGATCTGGCGGCGCGCGCGGGTCAGCTCTTTCTCTGAAAGCGCTGTCAGTTCCTGGCCATCAACCTGTACGCTGCCCTGGGTTGGACGTTCAAGCAGGTTAACGCAGCGGATTAACGTACTCTTACCCGCGCCGGAAGCGCCGATGACGCCATAAATTTGCCCGGCAGGGACATGCAGGCTGACATCGTTTAGCGCCTGTATGCTGCGGTTCCCCTGCTGGAACACTTTGGTGATATTCGAAAGTTTAATCATCAGTTATTTATTATCGTTTAGCCGTTTGCCGTGGCATTTTCTTCTGCCGTGTCCAGGCGAAGCCTGTCAATGAAATGGATGTTAAGGCATCCAGACGTCTAAATCAATCTGACTCTGTATAATGAGCACTTTCTTGCGCCCGGAAACATGCGATACTACACGCATTAGCCTTTATCAGGAGCAAACCGGTGGCAATGTCAGTACCCGCAATTTTTCTTGACCGTGATGGCACGATTAATGTCGATCACGGCTACGTCCATGAAATCGACAACTTTGAATTTATCGATGGCGTCATTGACGCGATGCGTCAATTAAAGGAGATGGGCTATGCGCTGGTGCTGGTGACCAACCAGTCAGGCATCGCTCGCGGTAAGTTTACTGAAGAGCAGTTTGAAACGCTCACCGAGTGGATGGACTGGTCGCTGGCCGATCGCGGCGTTGACCTGGATGGCATCTATTATTGTCCGCACCACCCGCAGGGAACCGTCGAAGAGTTTCGCCAGACCTGTGACTGCCGTAAGCCGCATCCGGGTATGCTGATCTCCGCTCGCGACTATCTGCATATTGATATGGCTGCTTCCTATATGGTGGGCGATAAAATAGAAGATATGCAGGCGGCTTTAGCTGCTGATGTTGGCACAAAAGTATTAGTACGCACCGGCAAGCCCGTGACTCCAGAAGCGGAAAATGCCGCTGATTGGGTCCTTAATAGCCTGGCAGACCTACCGGATGCTATCAAAAAGCAGCAAAAATAAGCGTTATGTATAAAAGATGAGCGGTTGAAATAAAATTGTATTTTACCGCTTGTCAGCGCCGAATAACTCCCTATAATGCGCTCCCACTGACCCGGCAGATGTGAATCACTTCACACAAACAGCCGGTCGGTTGAAGAGAAAAAATCCTGACATTCAGGGTTGACTCTGAAAGAGGAAAGCGTAATATACGCCACCTCGCGACAGAGCGCTGAAGCGCGTCGCAACTGCTCTTTAACAATTTATCAGACAATCTGTGTGGGCACTCAAAGTGACATGGATTCTTAACGTCTTCGGACGAAAAATGAATACCAAGTCTCAAAGAGTGAACACGTAATTCATTACGAAGTTTAATTCTGTGAGCATCAAACTTAAATTGAAGAGTTTGATCATGGCTCAGATTGAACGCTGGCGGCAGGCCTAACACATGCAAGTCGAACGGTAGCACAGAGAGCTTGCTCTCGGGTGACGAGTGGCGGACGGGTGAGTAATGTCTGGGAAACTGCCTGATGGAGGGGGATAACTACTGGAAACGGTAGCTAATACCGCATAACGTCGCAAGACCAAAGAGGGGGACCTTCGGGCCTCTTGCCATCAGATGTGCCCAGATGGGATTAGCTAGTAGGTGAGGTAACGGCTCACCTAGGCGACGATCCCTAGCTGGTCTGAGAGGATGACCAGCCACACTGGAACTGAGACACGGTCCAGACTCCTACGGGAGGCAGCAGTGGGGAATATTGCACAATGGGCGCAAGCCTGATGCAGCCATGCCGCGTGTATGAAGAAGGCCTTCGGGTTGTAAAGTACTTTCAGCGGGGAGGAAGGTGTTGTGGTTAATAACCGCAGCAATTGACGTTACCCGCAGAAGAAGCACCGGCTAACTCCGTGCCAGCAGCCGCGGTAATACGGAGGGTGCAAGCGTTAATCGGAATTACTGGGCGTAAAGCGCACGCAGGCGGTCTGTCAAGTCGGATGTGAAATCCCCGGGCTCAACCTGGGAACTGCATTCGAAACTGGCAGGCTGGAGTCTTGTAGAGGGGGGTAGAATTCCAGGTGTAGCGGTGAAATGCGTAGAGATCTGGAGGAATACCGGTGGCGAAGGCGGCCCCCTGGACAAAGACTGACGCTCAGGTGCGAAAGCGTGGGGAGCAAACAGGATTAGATACCCTGGTAGTCCACGCTGTAAACGATGTCGACTTGGAGGTTGTTCCCTTGAGGAGTGGCTTCCGGAGCTAACGCGTTAAGTCGACCGCCTGGGGAGTACGGCCGCAAGGTTAAAACTCAAATGAATTGACGGGGGCCCGCACAAGCGGTGGAGCATGTGGTTTAATTCGATGCAACGCGAAGAACCTTACCTGGTCTTGACATCCACAGAAGTTTTCAGAGATGAGAACGTGCCTTCGGGAACTGTGAGACAGGTGCTGCATGGCTGTCGTCAGCTCGTGTTGTGAAATGTTGGGTTAAGTCCCGCAACGAGCGCAACCCTTATCCTTTGTTGCCAGCGGTCCGGCCGGGAACTCAAAGGAGACTGCCAGTGATAAACTGGAGGAAGGTGGGGATGACGTCAAGTCATCATGGCCCTTACGACCAGGGCTACACACGTGCTACAATGGCATATACAAAGAGAAGCGACCTCGCGAGAGCAAGCGGACCTCATAAAGTATGTCGTAGTCCGGATTGGAGTCTGCAACTCGACTCCATGAAGTCGGAATCGCTAGTAATCGTGGATCAGAATGCCACGGTGAATACGTTCCCGGGCCTTGTACACACCGCCCGTCACACCATGGGAGTGGGTTGCAAAAGAAGTAGGTAGCTTAACCTTCGGGAGGGCGCTTACCACTTTGTGATTCATGACTGGGGTGAAGTCGTAACAAGGTAACCGTAGGGGAACCTGCGGTTGGATCACCTCCTTACCTGAAAGAACCTGCCTTTGTAGTGTCCACACAGATTGTCTGATGAAAAATAAGCAGTAAGAAAATCTCTGCAGGCTTGTAGCTCAGGTGGTTAGAGCGCACCCCTGATAAGGGTGAGGTCGGTGGTTCAAGTCCACTCAGGCCTACCAAATTCGTCTCCGTGCTTTGTTGTGGCAAAGCTCGCATACTTCAGTATGCTTCGCTTCACCACGCCGCGCCCGAAAACGAATTAAGGTTAAAAGAGATTTAATCGATGGGGCTATAGCTCAGCTGGGAGAGCGCCTGCTTTGCACGCAGGAGGTCTGCGGTTCGATCCCGCATAGCTCCACCATCCTTACTGCAAAAAACAAGAAAACTTCAGAGTGTACCTGAAAAGGTTCACTGCGAAGTTTTGCTCTTTAAAAATCTGGATCAAGCTGAAAATTGAAACGACACACTGTTGATGTGTGTTCGAGTCTCTCAAATTTTCGCGACACGAGGGTGTTTCACGAAACATCTTCGGGTTGTGAGGTTAAGCGACTAAGCGTACACGGTGGATGCCCTGGCAGTCAGAGGCGATGAAGGACGTGCTAATCTGCGAAAAGCGTCGGTAAGGTGATATGAACCGTTATAGCCGGCGATGTCCGAATGGGGAAACCCAGTGCAATTCGTTGCACTATCGTTTGATGAATACATAGTCAAACGAGGCGAACCGGGGGAACTGAAACATCTAAGTACCCCGAGGAAAAGAAATCAACCGAGATTCCCCCAGTAGCGGCGAGCGAACGGGGAGCAGCCCGGAGTCTGAATCAGCGTGTGTGTTAGTGGAACGGTCTGGAAAGTCCGACGGTACAGGGTGATAGTCCCGTACACCAAAATGCACATGCTGTGAACTCGAAGAGTAGGGCGGGACACGTGGTATCCTGTCTGAATATGGGGGGACCATCCTCCAAGGCTAAATACTCCTGACTGACCGATAGTGAACCAGTACCGTGAGGGAAGCGAAAAGAACCCCGGCGAGGGGAGTGAAAAAGAACCTGAAACCGTGTACGTACAAGCAGTAGGAGCCTCCATGTTGGGGTGACTGCGTCCTTTTGTATAATGGTCAGCGACTATATATCTGTAGCAAGGTTAACCGTATAGGGGGAGCCGCAGGGAAACCGAGTCTAACTGGGCGTTAAGTTGCAGGGTATGAGACCGAAACCCGGTGATCTACCATGGGCAGGTTGAAGTTGGTAACACTAACTGGAGGACCGAACCGACTAATGTTGAAAAATTAGCGGATGACTTGTGGCTGGGGGTGAAAGGCCAATCAAACCGGGAGATAGCTGGTTCTCCCCGAAGCTATTTAGGTAGCGCCTCGTGAACTATCTTCGGGGTAGAGCACTGTTTCGGCTAGGGGGTCATCCCGACTTACAACCCGATGCAAACTACGAATACCGAAGAATGTTATCACGGGGACACAACGGCGGGTGCTAACGTCCGTCGTGAAGAGGGAAACAACCCAGACCGCCAGCTAAGGTCCCAAAGTCATGGTTAAGTGGGAAACGATGTGGGAAGGCCCAGACAGCCAGGATGTTGGCTTAGAAGCAGCCATCATTTAAAGAAAGCGTAATAGCTCACTGGTCGAGTCGGCCTGCGCGGAAGATGTAACGGGGCTAAACCATGCACCGAAGCTGCGGCAGCGACACGATGTGTTGTTGGGTAGGGGAGCGTTCTGTAAGCCGTTGAAGGTGGCCTGTGAGGGCTGCTGGAGGTATCAGAAGTGCGAATGCTGACATAAGTAACGATAATGCGGGTGAAAAACCCGCACGCCGGAAGACCAAGGGTTCCTGTCCAACGTTAATCGGGGCAGGGTGAGTCGACCCCTAAGGCGAGGCCGAAAGGCGTAGTCGATGGGAAACAGGTTAATATTCCTGTACTTTGGTGTTACTGCGAAGGGGGGACGGAGAAGGCTATGTTGGCCGGGCGACGGTTGTCCCGGTTTAAGCATGTAGGCGGAGGCTCCAGGTAAATCCGGAACCTTATTAACGCTGAGGTGTGATGACGAGGCACTACGGTGCTGAAGTGACAAATGCCCTGCTTCCAGGAAAAGCCTCTAAGCATCAGGTAACATCAAATCGTACCCCAAACCGACACAGGTGGTCAGGTAGAGAATACCCAGGCGCTTGAGAGAACTCGGGTGAAGGAACTAGGCAAAATGGTGCCGTAACTTCGGGAGAAGGCACGCTGATGGTAGGTGAAGTGACTTGCTCATGGAGCTGAACTCAGTCGAAGATACCAGCTGGCTGCAACTGTTTATTAAAAACACAGCACTGTGCAAACACGAAAGTGGACGTATACGGTGTGACGCCTGCCCGGTGCCGGAAGGTTAATTGATGGGGTTATCCTGCGCGGAGAAGCTCTTGATCGAAGCCCCGGTAAAACGGCGGCCGTAACTATAACGGTCCTAAGGTAGCGAAATTCCTTGTCGGGTAAGTTCCGACCTGCACGAATGGCGTAATGATGGCCAGGCTGTCTCCACCCGAGACTCAGTTGAAATTGAACTCGCTGTGAAGATGCAGTGTACCCGCGGCAAGACGGAAGACCCGTGAACCTTTACTATAGCTTGACACTGAACACTGGTCCTTGATGTGTAGGATAGGTGGGAGGCTTTGAAGTGTGGACGCCAGTCTGCATGGAGCCATCCTTGAAATACCACCCTTTAATGGCTGGTGTTTCTAACGTGGGCCCGTAATCCGGGTTGCGGACAGTGTCTGGTTGGGTAGTTTGACTGGGGCGGTCTCCTCCCAAAGCGTAACGGAGGAGCACGAAGGTCAGCTAATCCTGGTCGGACATCAGGAGGTTAGTGCAATGGCATAAGCTGGCTTGACTGCGAGCGTGACGGCGCGAGCAGGTGCGAAAGCAGGTCATAGTGATCCGGTGGTTCTGAATGGAAGGGCCATCGCTCAACGGATAAAAGGTACTCCGGGGATAACAGGCTGATACCGCCCAAGAGTTCATATCGACGGCGGTGTTTGGCACCTCGATGTCGGCTCATCACATCCTGGGGCTGAAGTAGGTCCCAAGGGTATGGCTGTTCGCCATTTAAAGTGGTACGCGAGCTGGGTTTAGAACGTCGTGAGACAGTTCGGTCCCTATCTGCCGTGGGCGCTGGAGAATTGAGGGGGGCTGCTCCTAGTACGAGAGGACCGGAGTGGACGCATCACTGGTGTTCGGGTTGTCATGCCAATGGCATTGCCCGGTAGCTAAATGCGGAAGAGATAAGTGCTGAAAGCATCTAAGCACGAAACTTGCCCCGAGATGAGTTCTCCCTGACTCCTTGAGAGTCCTGAAGGAACGTTGAAGACGACGACGTTGATAGGCCGGGTGTGTAAGCGCAGCGATGCGTTGAGCTAACCGGTACTAATGAACCGTGAGGCTTAACCTTACAACGCCGAAGATGTTTTGGCGGATTTGAGACGATTTTCAGCTCTGATTCAGAGTCCGAAGGATTTTACGCTGAGACAAGGCGGCAAGCGAAGCGATGGAAGGAGCATACTGAAGTATGTGACTGACATTCGCGAGAGCAGCCAACGCAGTATGAGCGTAAAAGACACAGGACGAGCACAAAGAATTTGCCTGGCGGCAACAGCGCGGTGGTCCCACCTGACCCCATGCCGAACTCAGAAGTGAAACGCCGTAGCGCCGATGGTAGTGTGGGGTCTCCCCATGTGAGAGTAGGGAACTGCCAGGCATCAAATTAAGTAGTAAGCCGGTGCGTAAATCCGGTGGTTACAGAAGTATTCGGTGGAGCGGTAGTTCAGTCGGTTAGAATACCTGCCTGTCACGCAGGGGGTCGCGGGTTCGAGTCCCGTCCGTTCCGCCACTTATTAGAAGCCCTGAGCATTTGCTCAGGGCTTTTTCTTTGCCTGTCATTTAATTATTGCTGTTCTGGCAAAAATCCTCTGCATTTATCGATCTTTTTCTCGCTCCTTTGGTCCGTCATAATTATCCCCGTTAACCAATATTTATAAATAAAGAGGAAAATCATGACAATCCCTGCATTTGGTCTCGGGACTTTCCGTCTGAAAGATGACGTGGTGATCGCATCGGTAAAAACGGCGCTTGAGCTGGGCTACCGCGCTATCGATACCGCGCAAATTTATGATAATGAAGCGGCCGTCGGCCAGGCTATCGCAGAAAGCGGCGTTGCGCGCGAAGAGCTGTTCATCACCACCAAGATCTGGATTGAAAATTTAAGCAAAGATAAGCTTATTGCCAGCCTGAAAGAGAGTCTGCAGAAGCTGCGTACTGATTATGTCGATCTCACGCTGATCCACTGGCCATCACCAAATAATGCCGTTGCAGTCGAAGAGTTTATGACAGCTCTGCTGGAAGCGAAAAAGCAGGGGCTGACCCGCCAGATTGGTATCTCTAATTTCACTATTCCGCTAATGGAAAGAGCAATTTCCGCCGTTGGTACAGAGAATATTGCCACCAACCAAATTGAGCTGTCGCCTTATTTGCAGAATCGTAAAGTCGTTGACTGGGCATCTGAGCACGGTATCCACATTACCTCTTATATGACACTGGCTTATGGTAAGGCGTTAAAAGATGAGGTTATTGCCCGCATTGCGGCTAAACACGACGCAACTTCGGCACAGGTTATCCTGGCGTGGGCAATGGGCGAAGGTTATGCAGTAATACCGTCTTCGACTAAGCGTGAAAACCTGGCAAGCAACCTTAAAGCCCAGGCGCTACGGTTGGATAAAGACGATCGCCAGGCGATTGCCGCTCTGGATCGCAACGATCGGTTAGTTAGCCCGGAAGAGTTAGCTCCAGACTGGGACTAATCTAATCCATTCTGTACTTTATAACCCTCTTACAGCTCCTTCGGGAGCTGTTTTACATGCTCGCTAAGAAAGTCGATAAAGGCTCTGATCCTTGTACTTACGGCTCTGTCGCTGTAGTAAACCGCGCTGAACGGCATTTCAATCGGCAGCCTTTTGTCAGCCAGCAGCTCGACGAATTCCCCTTCAGCAATTTCCTTATCCACCATATAGTCTGACAAACAGGCGATACCGTTACCGGCCAGGCATAGCTGTTTGAGCGTTTCTCCGCTATTTGATGAGATCTCGCTGTCGATTTCCAGCAGCTGGCCATCGCAGCAGGAGACAGGCCATGTATTCAATGACGCGGGTTCGCTGAAACCGAGGCACTGATGGTGTTTTAGCTCAGCGATGCTTTGCGGCGTCCCGTGACGAGCAAGATATTCTGGTGAAGCGATTATTTTGCGGTAGCTATTGAACAATGGTCTGGCACGCAGGCTGGAATCGGTCAGCGTGCCGGCGCGGATAGCAACGTCAACTTTACGTTCAATCAGGTTGATAAAGGTTTCTGAAGAGACCAGGGTAAGGTTCATTTCCGGATAGCGTTCCCGGAAAGGCTTTATCAAAGGCAACAGGAAATGCAGTATTACCGGCGTCGCCGCATCAACGCGTAATAATCCCCTTGGCGTCGTACGGCTCTCCAGAAGCTCATTTTCAGCAGCGGCCATCTCCTGAAGTACAACCTGCATTCGACGGAAGTAACGCTCCCCTTCTTCGGTCAGGCTTAACTGACGGGTCGTTCGGTTAAGCAGGCTTACGCCGAGTTTGGACTCCAGTTTTTTCACCGCCCGGCTAACGGCGGAGTTAGCCTGACCAAGCTGTTCAGCTGCACGACTAAAGCTGCCGCTCTCTACCACGGCGACAAAAATGGCGATTTCTTCTGAGGTGGCTCTCATTATTGCACCTATGGCAAAATTATATTGATATTTTGGCTATTTTTGTTATTAAAACATCTCTTCATACTACGTGTCATCTTAATCCTGATGATACGGAGTACATTATGCCGCTGGCGCTACTTGCCTTAACTATCGGTGCCTTTGCTATTGGCACCACTGAATTTGTCATTGTGGGACTGGTACCCACTATTGCTGAACAGCTTGCTATTTCTCTGCCTTCTGCCGGGCTGCTGGTTTCGATATATGCCCTGGGCGTAGCGATAGGCGCGCCGGTGTTAACTGCTCTGACCGGACGTATACCGCGCAAGCAGCTGTTGCTGGCGTTAATGGCGCTGTTTACCGCTGGCAATCTGCTGGCCTGGCAGGCACCGGGCTATGAAACGCTGATCCTGGCCCGCTTACTCACGGGGCTGGCGCACGGAGTATTTTTTTCGATCGGTTCGACAATTGCGACCAGCCTGGTACCTAAAGAGAAAGCGGCTTCGGCGATTGCGATTATGTTTGGCGGCCTGACCGTTGCGCTGGTGACCGGTGTGCCATTGGGTACTTTTATCGGCCAGCACTTTGGCTGGCGTGAAACGTTCCTGGCCGTCTCGATCCTTGGCGTACTGGCGTTAATAAGCAGCCTTATCCTGGTTCCGAATAATATTCCTGGTCGCATTAGTACGGGTCTGCGCGCTCAGCTTAAAGTGCTAAATCACCCGCGTTTACTGATTATCTACGCTATCACCGCATTGGGATATGGCGGCGTTTTTACCGCTTTTACCTTCCTGACGCCGATGATGCAGGATCTTGCCGGGTTTAGCCCGTCAGCCGTCAGCTGGATTCTTCTTGGCTACGGTGTTTCTGTCGCGGTGGGTAACGTATGGGGCGGAAAGCTGGCGGATAAACATGGAGCCGTGCCCGCCCTGAAGCTGATTTTTGCCGCGCTAGTTGTGCTACTTTTGCTTTTTCAGTTTACGGCCAGTATCCAGTATGCCGCGCTGGCGACGGTGCTGGTGATGGGGGTCTTTGCTTTTGGTAACGTTCCGGGTCTGCAGGTGTACGTTGTTCAGAAAGCTGAACAATATACCCCGGACGCGGTAGACGTGGCTTCTGGGCTGAATATCGCGGCATTTAATGTTGGTATTGCATTAGGCTCGGTCATCGGCGGACAGACGGTAGCGCATTATGGGCTGGCCCAGACGCCCTGGATTGGCGCGCTGATTGTCCTTATCGCGCTATTACTGGTCGTTCTCTGCGGTCGGCTTGATAAGCCTCAGCGCTGTGCTACCACTCTTTCCGTAGAAGGATAAAGGTTTCTGGCAAATTGCATTGAAAGTGTATACGAAAATCCCTATAACAGAAGAACCAGCTGTAGTCGGGCTGGTTTCATGTTATCGAGGTTTGATGCCTAAATTGCGAAAGAATACCTATGCCATGCGCTATGTCGCCGGACAACCAGCGGAGAGAATTTTACCTCCGGGGTCGTTTGCTGGCATAACTCCGGCTTTTCCGGCCGGGGTTCCATTAAGTTCGGATGAGAAAATCCGCGTGCTGGTGTGGAACATTTTTAAACAGCAGCGCGCCGAATGGAAATCCGTCCTTAACAATTTCGGTAAAGATGCTCATCTGGTGTTACTGCAGGAAGCACAAACCACGCCAGAATTAGTTAAATTCGCCACGTCCAATTATCTGGCCGCTGACCAGGTTCCCGCTCTGGTGCTTCCGCAGCATCCTTCCGGTGTGATGACGTTAGCCTCAGCGCATCCTGTTTACTGCTGCCCGCTGCGCGAACGTGAACCTATCCTGCGGCTGGCAAAGTCGGCGTTAGTCACCGTTTACCCATTACCGGATTCCCGTCTGCTGATGGTGGTGAATATCCATGCGGTTAACTTCAGCCTTGGCGTTGATGTTTACAGCAAGCAGCTGCTGCCCATTGGCGACCAGATTGCCCATCACAGCGGGCCGGTGATTATGGCGGGTGACTTTAACGCCTGGAGCCGTCCGCGAATGAATGCTTTGTATCGCTTTGCGCGTGAAATGTCGCTGCGCGAAGTTCGCTTCTCTGACGATAAGCGTCGCCGCACTTTTGGCCGTCCGCTTGATTTTGTGTTCTATCGGGGGTTAAGCGTACATGACGCTTCCGTGCTGGTGACGCGCGCCTCCGACCACAACCCTCTACTAGTTGAATTCAGTCCCGGCAAGCCTGATTAATTAAGGTATGTCAGGCCTGCCATGGGGCAGGCCTGCGTATGCATGGTGCTGCCTTTATTACTCAAACAACCGAAGGACAATGCAATGACAACACGCTCTCATCATGACAACGTCGAAAAACAGTTTGGCTCACAGGCCAGCGCCTACCTGACCAGCGCCGTACATGCCTCCGGGCGCGATCTGCAGCGTCTGGCCGAAAGGCTGGCTGACTTCCCCCAGGCGCAGGTGCTGGATATGGGATGCGGCGCAGGACACGCCAGTTTCGCGGCGGCAGGGCAGGTGGCACAGGTGACGGCGTATGATTTATCCAGCCAGATGCTGGACGTTGTAGCGCAGGCCGCAGTGGATAAAGGTTTCGCTAATATTGCAACACAGCAGGGCTATGCCGAATCTTTGCCGTTCGCTGATGCCAGCTTTGATGTGGTGATAAGTCGTTATTCCGCACACCACTGGCACGACGTCGGTCAGGCATTACGCGAAGTTAAGCGGGTACTGAAGCCTGGCGGAGTGATGATTATTATGGATGTGATGTCACCTGGTCATCCGATTCGCGATATCTGGCTGCAGACCGTTGAAGCGCTGCGCGATACATCCCATGTCCGCAATTATTCCAGCGGCGAATGGCTGGCAATGGCCAGCGAAGCCGGTTTGGTGGTTAACCACCTGCTGACCGATCGCTTGCCTCTGGAATTTGGCTCATGGATAGCACGTATGCGAACGCCCGCAGCGCTGGCGGAAGCCATTCGTTTATATCAGGAGAGCGCATCGGCGGAGGTGAAGTCCTATTTTGCCTTGCAACAGGATGGTTCATTCACCAGCGATACGATTATGTTCGAGGCCCACAAGGCAATTTAACGTACAGATAAAACAAAAGGCACCACATGGGTGCCTTTTTAATGCCTGCTGAATTATCAGGATTCTGGTCTGTCGCTGTTTTTTACAAAAAGCGTCAGCTGATCGCCAGGCTTCAGGTTGCCAGTATCGCTGTTCCAGCGCATCACATCACGAATGTTCACGCCATGGCGTTTCGCAATGCTCGACAGCGAGTCGCCTTTACGCACGCGATAGGTAATGCTGTCGCTATTGTTTGCGAGACGCTCAGCGCTGGAGCCTGCGCCAATCACCAGATTCTGACCTATTTTCAGGTTAGAACCGCGAATACCGTTCCATTGCTGCAGATCTTTCGTCGATACGCCGAGACGCGATGCAATGCCGGAGAGAGTATCACCGGAACGCACCTGGTAGCTGCGGCTGGTCAACGGTCTGTTATCCGCAAGCTGAGTCGGCTGTACGGCTGCAATATCACCGGACGCCAGGGACTCACGTAACTGCGCCGCGTGTTTCTGCGGTACCAGGACATAATTTGGCCCATTAGCACCCAGAGTCGACCCCTTAACGCCCGCATTGAAAGTCTTCAGCTTGCTTACAGGCATTCCTGCCATATCGGCTAGCTGTGAAATCTCAACTGGACTGTCTAGGCGTACACGCGCCAGAGCACGGCTTTCGTCTGCTGTTGGCAGCTTCACGCCATAACGCTTGCTGTTCTTGAGAATATCGCTCAGAGCCAGCATTTTCGGAACGTATACTTTGGTTTCCTGTGGTAATGACAGCGACCAGAAATCTGTGGGTTTACCACTCGATTTGTTCGCTTTAATAGCCTTCATTACCCGGCCTTCACCGCTGTTGTACGCTGCGACGGTTAACAACCAGTCGCCGTCAAACATTTTGTTCAGACGCTGCATCATGTTTAACGCTGCCGTCGTTGAGGCAACGATATCACGACGCGCGTCGTAACTGCGGGTCTGCTTCAAACCATAATTGCGCCCTGTGCTCGGAATGATCTGCCAGATGCCTGCGGCATTGGCGCCAGACGTTGCGTGCGGGTCAAAAGCGCTCTCCACTATGGGTAGTAATACCAGCTCCATAGGCATGTTACGTTTCTTAACTTGCCCGGCTATCCAGTACATATACGGCTCTGCCCGTAAAGTTACATCGTGGAGATAGCTCTTATTTCTTAAGTACTTCTGTTTTTGTTCGCGAATCCGGACGTTTTCCGGAATTCCCATCTTTAGCTCGTCGCCTATCGAAGTCCACAGATCCTGGTCTTGCGCGTAGAAGGTTCCATCATCTAACCAGCGCGCTCGACTTGCGAACTTACTTGCTTCCCCTTGACTCGCTGCAGAAAGGCTCTGTGCGTGCTGCTGTACGGTGCCATCGTTCTTAGACGCCTGGCACCCCACCAGCAGGACAGAGGCGAGTAAAATCGCTCGTGCCTTCATGTGTGTGTCAATAGTTGCTTAAAAGACGAGCAAGGATAACGGTGAAGTCGTCTGAAGACAAGAATTAAATATCAGAAGTCGTCTTTCTTTGACCTTAACCAGGCAAATCGCTGAGCAGAGTGTTGCAAATTTGTTTCTTTGTTTATTTCTTCAATTAAATCATCATCATCTGTACGTAAAAATAAATTTATACGCCGTTCATTTTTCAGAATTACGGGGAGTGTTTTTTGTTTTTTTGCGCGTAACTCATTAACTTTGCGATAGTAATCATTTATATCCCTATCATGCGGTAGGATGCTCATTGCAAACTTCATGTTTGCTAAAGTGTACTCATGTGCGCAACATATTAATGTTTCATCAGGAAGGGCGTTAATTTTCTTAAATGATTGATACATTTGGTCTGCAGTACCTTCGAATAGTCTGCCGCAGCCGCCGGAAAACATTGTATCGCCACAAAATAGATAAGGTTCGCTGTAGAAACAGATATGTCCTAAAGTGTGACCTGGAGTGGCAAAAATAGAAAATTCGCGCCCCAAAACGGAAAGGGTTTCTCCGTCCCTTACGATATGGGTTGCGCCCTTATCCTGGGTTTCTGCCGGTCCGTAAACCACAAGAGTTGGAAATTTTGCACAGAGTTCTTTTACGCCGCCAACGTGGTCATGGTGATGATGCGTCAAAAAGATAGCTTCTGGCTGCCAGTGATTTTCTGCTATTGCGGCCAGTACCGGAGCAGCCTCCCCCGGGTCGACTATCAGACAGCGTCCGCTATCTTCACTAAGAACCCAGATGTAGTTGTCCTGAAATGCGGGAATACTGATAAGATTCATAAATTACCTCTAAAGCGTAGCGGAAGGTTGCGATGAAGCCGGCAAGGATACCTCATACAGTTACAGCGCCAGAGCACTGGTCCAGCATGCCGTGGGGCGAATACTACCGTGAGACGCTGGAACGGCAGATGAAACCGTGGCTGGCTAAATTATATGGCTTTCATTTACTTAAGATTGGCAATCTGAGCGCGGAAATCAATACCGAGTCCTGTGCGATTTCCCATCAGGTGAACGTCTCGTTACAGGGGAATCCAGTACAGGTGAAGGCAGATCCGCTGCATTTACCTTTTGCCGAAAAATCGGTAGATGCCTGCCTGCTGGCACATACTTTACCGTGGTGTAGCGATCCGCATCGACTACTGCGGGAAGCCGATCGTGTGCTGATTGATGATGGCTGGATAATTTTAACCAGTTTTAACCCCGTGAGTCTGATGGGGTTACGTAAGCTGGTACCGGTGTTACGCAATAAGCCCCCGTATAACAGCCGCATGTTTACCTTAACGCGCCAGCTTGACTGGCTGGCATTGCTTAATTTTGAGGTTATGCACTATGGGGGTTATCAGGTACTGCCCTGGTCTCGTCACGGAGGTAAAATGCTCAGTACGCATCTACCTGCTTTGGGATGCCTGCAGCTGATTATTGCTCGTAAGCGCACTATCCCCCTGACGCTGAATCCAATGAAGTCTGGTAAAGCAAAAAAACGTATACCGCAGGCGGTTGGCGCCACGCGTCAGTGGCGCAAAGAGCAGAATTAGCTTTCTGCCTGATAACCGGTATCGTCCCGGGTTGGGTTTGAGGCTGCCGCGCGCGCCAGTTCATCGCAGCGTTCGTTTTCCGGGTGTCCGGCATGGCCTTTGACCCATTCCCACTTGATTTTGTGTTGACCCAGCGCGGCGTCAAGCCGCTGCCAGAGATCGACATTTTTCACCGGTTTTTTGTCCGCCGTTTTCCAGCCGCGTTTTTTCCAGTTGTGGATCCACTGCGTAATTCCCTGACGAACATACTGGCTGTCGGTGCTGAGGATCACTTCACAATGCTCTTTCAGCGCCTCAAGGGCGACGATCGCCGCCATCATCTCCATACGGTTGTTCGTCGTAAGGGTAAAGCCTTCGCTAAAGGTTTTTTCTTTCCCGCGATAGCGTAAAATTGCACCGTAACCGCCTGGGCCTGGATTACCAAGGCAAGAACCATCGGTGAAAATTTCTACCTGTTTGAGCATCTCTGGTAGACTTCCTGTAATTGAAATCGATACGTAAAACGGTAAGTCTGACATAAATGACCGCTATGAGCACTGCAATTACGCGACAGATCGTTCTTGATACCGAAACCACCGGTATGAATCAGATTGGCGCGCACTACGAAGGGCACAAGATAATCGAAATCGGTGCGGTAGAAGTGATCAACCGCCGCCTGACCGGGAATAACTTCCACGTCTACTTAAAGCCGGACCGGCTGGTGGATCCTGAAGCTTTTGGCGTCCACGGTATTGCGGACGAATTCCTGATGGATAAGCCCGTATTTGGCGATGTTGTCGATGAGTTTCTCGACTATATCCGCGGTGCGGAGCTGGTCATCCATAACGCATCGTTCGATATCGGCTTTATGGATTACGAATTTGCCAAGCTGAATCGCGGAATTCCGAAGACCGATACCTTTTGTAAGGTGACCGATAGCCTGGCCCTGGCGCGTAAAATGTTCCCGGGCAAACGTAACAGTCTTGATGCGCTTTGCTCGCGTTATGAAATAGACAACAGTAAGCGAACGCTGCACGGGGCGTTGCTTGATGCCCAGATTCTGGCCGACGTTTATCTGATGATGACCGGTGGCCAGACTACGATGGCCTTCTCAATGGAAGGTGAAGGGCAGCAGCAGGCCGGAGAAATGGGAATACAGCGCGTTGTTCGTGCCGCAAGCAAATTACGCGTGATTTATGCCTCTGACGAAGAGCTGATGAACCATGAGTCACGCCTTGATTTGGTACAAAAGAAAGGTGGAAGCTGCCTCTGGCGTGCCTGAGTTGCCATGAGATGCACTAAAAATAGTCTGATGGGCGATTTTTGCAGCAAGCGATTCAAAAATGAAGAAAAACCGTTGACGGAGTAGAGGGGAAACCGTAATATTCGCCTCGTTCCCAACGGAACAGTAAGTGGAGCGGTAGTTCAGTCGGTTAGAATACCTGCCTGTCACGCAGGGGGTCGCGGGTTCGAGTCCCGTCCGTTCCGCCACTATTCAGAAAGCCTGAATCAGCAATGATTCAGGCTTTCGTCGTTTTAGCCTGCTGAATCATTACTCTTCCCTCTTTTCGTCGCCGCATTAACGCTTTTGCTCTGAGCAGCTTGAGTTTTCTCTGGGGTCTCAGGGGCGCGTTATCGCGGTGATTTAAGGCATAAAGAAAGGGAGCGTAGGCTCCCTGATATGCGGGCTTTAATTGAGCGTGAAGGGGTCGGCATCCTGCCAGGCTGGAAACTTCTCGCGATACTCGTTCAGCGCCGTCAATGAAAGCTCTGCGTCAAGGCGAGTGGCCTGATGTGGTTCAGCGGTGGCGATGATCTCGCCCTGCGGCGTTATTATCCGGCTGTCGCCCCTGTAGTGATGGCCATTGCCGTCGGTACCGACGCGATTGCATCCGGCTACATAGGCCTGATTTTCGATAGCCCTGGCCACCAGTAGCGACTGCCAGTGCGTTGAGCGTGGCGCGGGCCAGTTGGCAACATAGAGCGCTAAATCGTAGTCGTTATGGTTGCGTGACCAAACCGGGAAGCGCAGGTCATAGCACACCAGCGGCAGAATTTTCCAGCCGCGCCATTCAAAAATCACCCGCTCTTTACCCGCCTCGTAATGATGGTGTTCATCCGCCATACGAAACAGATGTCGTTTATCATAAAAATGCGTTTTGCCGTCAGGCTCTACCAGCAAAAAACGGTTTACGGGCCCGCGTTCCGTTTGCAACGCCGCGCTACCGGCAATCAGTGCGCTGGTCTGCGCGGCTTTGGCTGCCATCCAGGCGACAACCTCCTGCTGGGATAGCGATTTTTTGGCGGCCTCCATAGCGAAACCTGTTGTGAACATTTCGGGCAAAACAATGAGGTCACGTCCGGTAATCCCTTCCAGTTGACGATCGAAATGGCGCAGGTTGGCGGGACCGTCCATCCACACCAGCGGTTGTTGTAAAAGGGTAATTTTTAATCCGGACACAGTGGTGAACTCCTGCGTGATAAAAGTAATTATAGTTACTTTAACACCATATCAGCCGACGTATGGTTCGCGGAATATTTTGTAAAAGAAATGACCGGCCTGGAAATGCCTTACGACAAATTGCCGGAAAAAAGAGAGGCGGGGAATTCCCCGCCTCGGTCGTGATATGGTTATTGTTTGTTTTTAAGCCGCTTCAATTTTACGGACTTTCTCCGGCAGCTTTACCGGGCGGGTCGCCAGTTCATCCGCAGCGAAATCGTCGACGTTAATACTGCGCAGGCGGCTGGTTTCCGCTCGGACCAGGATATCCGCCTCGTCCTGATTAATTAACCCTTTTGCCAGCGCGTTACTGGCCAGTTCATCAAGACGAGTAAACGACAGGTTTTTTCCCAGTTCTTTACAGATGCGCTGGTGGATAGGGTCTGCAGCCATGACATCAAGCAGCGCCTCTTCCAGCAGGCCGACCGGGTTATGTTCGCCTGGCGTCAGATATTGACCACGGCCAATGCGTGAACGAGTGGCGCTCGGGATCTGCAGGATTTTCGCTACCTTATGATCCAGTTTGTCTGAAGGCGCCAGATAGTGACGTCCGGTCGGGAAGATAGCCACGCGAAGCGCTCCTGCGACCAGCCGATTCGGGAAGTTGGCCAGCAGATCGTCAATCGCCTGTTCAGCCTGATACAAAGCATCCTGCACGCCCCAGTGAACCAGCGGTAAATCTGCTTCGTTACGTCCTTCATCGTCATAGCGTTTCAGTACTGCCGAAGCCAGATAGAGCTGGCTCAGCACATCGCCAAGTCGAGCTGAAATCCGCTCGCGACGCTTCAGGCTTCCGCCCAGTACCGCCATCGAGACGTCTGACAGCAGGGCCAGGTTGGCGCTCAGGCGATTCATATGCTGATAGTAGCGACGAGTGGCATCGCGGGTCGGCGAGCTGCTGGTGAGGCCGCGAGTCAGGCCCAGCCAGAAACTGCGTACTTTGTTGCTTCCCACGTGGCCAATGTGCTTAAACAACAGTTTATCGAAAGCATCAACGTCGTTATTCTGCGCTGCAGCCATTTCATCCAGCACGTACGGATGGCAACGAATCGCTCCCTGGCCGAAGATCATCATGCTGCGGGTAAGGATATTCGCGCCTTCAACGGTGATGGCGATCGGCGCCCCTTGATAGGCTCGCGCCAGGAAGTTGCCGGTACCGAGCATAATCCCTTTACCGCCGGTAATGTCCATCGCGTCAATGATGGAGCGCTGGCCGCGGTGGGTACAGTGATATTTCACAATCGCCGACAGCACCGCCGGTTTTTCGCCGAGCATAATGCCGTAGGTGATCAGCGAAGCGGCGGCATCCATCACGTAGGCGTTGCCTGCAATACGCGCCAGCGGTTCTTCAATCCCTTCCATTTTACCGATAGAGATTTTGAACTGGCGGCGGATGTGCGCGTATGCGCCGGTGGCCATGGCGACAGATTTCAGGCCGCCGGTGGCGTTTGAGGGCAGGGTGATGCCGCGACCAACGGATAAACACTCGACGAGCATCCGCCACCCCTGACCGGCCATTGACGGGCCGCCAATAATGTAGTCAATAGGAACGAAAATATCTTTGCCCTGTGTCGGGCCGTTCTGGAACGGAACGTTCAGCGGGAAATGGCGGCGACCGATTTCCACGCCTGGTGTGGTGGTTGGGATAAGCGCGCAGGTAATGCCCAGCTCTTCTTCGCCGCCCAGCAGACGATCGGGGTCAGAGAGTTTGAACGCCAGTCCCAGCACGGTGGCGATAGGCGCAAGCGTGATATAGCGCTTGTTCCAGGTCAGGCGCATGCCCAGCACCTGCTGGCCCTGCCACTCGCCCATGCAGACTACGCCGGTATCCGGAATCGCGCCGGCATCGGAACCCGCCTCCGGACTGGTCAACGCGAAGCAAGGAATTTCCTGACCGCGAGCCAGACGTGGCAAATAGTGGTTTTTTTGTTCTTCGGTACCGTAATGTTGCAACAGCTCGCCCGGGCCTAATGAGTTAGGTACGCCGACGGTAATCGCCAGGATACCTGAGACGCCCGACAGTTTTTGCAGTACCCGTGCCTGAGCGTAAGCGGAGAACTCCAGACCGCCGTACTCTTTTTTAATGATCATCGCGAAGAAACGATGTTCTTTCAGATAAGCCCACAGCTCTGGCGGTAGATCGGCCATTTCGTGGGTAATTTCGAAATCATTTGCCATGCGGCAGGCTTCTTCGACCGGGCCATCAATAAAGGCTTGTTCTTCCGCGGTCAGGCGCGGCTGCGGATAGTTGTGCAGTTTCTGCCAGTCCGGATTACCGCGGAACAGGTCGCCTTCCCACCACGTCGTACCAGCGTCAATCGCCTCTTTCTCGGTGCGCGACATCGGCGGCATGACCTTACGGAAAGCACGGAATGCCGGAACTGAAATCATAGATTTACGCATCGGCGCAAAGTTGAACGGCAGCAAAATGATCGCCAGCGGAACCAGCAGCCAGATATTCCACAGTCCCGCAGCGCCGAGGGCGGCGGTCCAGACAAGCAAAATCGCGCTGCTAAGCAGCAGATTGATTCGGTGATAGAAGAGCGCACCGAGTAAAACAACGGTTGCAACAATACTCAAAATCATCATAGAGAAATGCTCCCTGTCTTGTAGGAGGTCTGACCACTTGTGATGATATGGTTGTAGTGGATGTAATTTGTTTTATCAATGTGTTTACAAAATAATTACAACCTTGCTCACATTGTTGTACGGAAATGCGGCACATAAAATCAAAAGCACCGGGGTTTACATCGTGTGCTGCTTCTCGCTGCGGCGGCTATCCGGTAAACTGCCTGGGTTATCCCACAAATACTGAAGGATTTTCCTCATGTACCAGGATCTTATTCGTAACGAACTGAATGAAGCCGCCGAAACTCTGGCGAATTTTCTGCAGGACGAAGCCAATATTCATGCGATTCAGCGTGCCGCGGTGCTGCTGGCGGATAGCTTTAAAGCTGGCGGCAAAGTGCTTTCCTGCGGTAATGGCGGTTCGCATTGCGATGCGATGCATTTTGCGGAAGAGCTGACCGGGCGTTATCGTGAGAATCGCCCTGGCTATCCGGCAATTGCGATTTCAGACGTGAGCCATCTCTCTTGCGTCAGCAATGATTTTGGCTATGAATATGTTTTCTCTCGCTATGTTGAGTCGGTGGGCCGTACGGGCGACGTATTACTGGGGATCTCTACTTCTGGTAACTCCGGTAACGTTATCAAAGCGATTGAAGCCGCCCGGGCTCAGGGGATGAAAGTCATTACTCTGACCGGTAAAGATGGCGGTAAAATGGCGGGGTCGGCGGATGTAGAAATTCGCGTACCGCATTTTGGCTACGCTGACCGTATTCAGGAAATCCATATTAAAGTGATTCATATCCTGATTATGCTGATCGAAAAAGAGATGGTTAAAGCTTAACAGGCCAGGTTTGTAAGCCATTGGAATCCGGACAGTGCCCAGACAAAACTCACCGAGTTTTGAACGCCCTTTAGGGCGGCCCGAAGGGTAAGCGTAGCGAATCATCCTCACGTACATGAAGTACGTTTCGGTTTCTGCGCGCTGGCCGTGTCCAAACTGACTGCACCAATAACGCCTTTTATGTTTCAGTGAGTGGTATGAGGTGATCTATGTGCGAATTGCTCGGGATGAGCGCGAATGTGCCCACAGATATTTGCTTCAGCTTCACCGGGCTGGTTCAGCGCGGTGGCGGAACCGGGCCACATAAAGACGGCTGGGGCATTACTTTCTATGAAGGTAAGGGCTGTCGCACATTTAAAGATCCGCAACCCAGCTTTCAGTCGCCGATCGCTAAGCTGGTGCAGGAATATCCTATTAAGTCCTGCTCGGTCATTGCTCATATTCGTCAGGCCAACCGGGGTATCGTAGCGCTGGAAAACACGCACCCTTTCACCCGAGAACTGTGGGGGCGCAACTGGACCTATGCGCATAACGGTCAACTGGAGGGCTATGAGTCCCTCGAGACGGGAACTCTGCATCCTGTTGGGGAAACGGATAGCGAAAAAGCGTTCTGCTGGCTTCTGCACCGCATCACCGATCGCTATCCGGAAATGCCGGGCGATATGGTTGAGGTATTCCGATTCATCGCCACGCTTGCCGGTGAGCTACGTGAGAAAGGCGTATTCAACATGCTGCTCTCCGACGGGCGCTATGTGATGGCCTTTTGCTCGACTAATTTGTACTGGATTACGCGACGAGCACCGTTTGGCGTAGCGACGCTGCTGGATCAGGATGTAGAAATTGATTTTCAACGCGAGACCACACCGAATGATGTGGTCTCCGTTATCGCTACTCAGCCGCTTACCGGCAACGAAACCTGGAATAAAATTATGCCAGGGGAGTGGGCGCTATTTTGCCTCGGGGACCGTGTAGTTTGAGGCGAGCTGCGGCTGAACAACTTCGTGGCTGAGCGGTTTGCTGACCACGTAGCGGCCATCCGCCACTGAAACTACCGGCGGCTTACGCGTCTGCTGGAAATAGTCGTACCCAGGTTTGAGCTGTTTCCAGAAATCAGAGAAATAGGAATATTTATGACGCGCCATGTTGGCATCGGTCATGCGGAAGGGGTAAATGCTCACCTGAACGCTGGGCTGACCAAAGACTAATGCGCCGGTGACGAACTGGAAGATTTCATCAATGCCGGTATCGGTCATAGCGTAACAGCCAACCGATACGCAGGCGCCGTGAATCATCAGATACTTGCCTTCATAGCCGTGCGCGCGATCGTAAGCATTAGGGAAGCCGATATTGATAGCCTTATAGAAACGGCTGTCAGGTTTAAGCTGATTGCGGGAAACGTTATAGAAACCTTCCGGGCTTTTGAAATCGCCCTGGCGCTGCTTGGGACCGAGCCCGCCGGAGTAGTTACAGATCCGGTAGCTGTCGAGAAGCTGGTAGGTTTCGCCCATCTTGACGTAAAGATCGAGCATGCGCTCTTCTTTAAAGATCTCAATGTAGACCGGTGAGCCCATTAACTGCTGCTTAAACTCTTTGCTCATCGGCGTTGTCGAGCTATTACTGCTAAGTAGCCCTGCGAATGAAACGCACGGCAACAGAAGCATCGCAATAAATAATGCGATTTTGCGCATACTACTTGTTCCTTGATAAAACAAATAACCACATTGCCAGGACGGCAAGAGAGACCCAAAATCAGAGTTTTCTGGATTTAGAGCGCTCACATTAGCATCACGGCAGTTTTTCGCAAGCACGACGTGCCACGTTTTAGTCTTAGTTTTCCGTTATAGCGAACCTTTCAGCAAAATACAGTCAGAACTTTGCGTAATAGCTCGCATTTTAGAACGACTTAATGGCAGTTTGTCTACAGGCGTAGCTCACGAAATGTTACACTTGGTCTGCTTAATGATCAGGGTAAGAAAGGATGCTTCTCTCCCGTCTTGCGAACCATCAGGGCTATGATGTTCCTTTCTTCTTCTTATTTTCCATCAATTATGCTGGCCTCGGCCTGATACCGGGGTTTAAGTAACGGATACCTGCTAACGATATGATTAAAATCACGAAAGGGCTGAATTTGCCCATAGCTGGCATGCCATCACAGCAGATTTTTTCGAAGACTGCGGTCAAGCGCGTTGCGCTGTTGGGTGAAGAGTATATTGGTATGCGCCCTTCGATGGCGGTACGTGAAGGTGACCGGGTGCAAAAAGGTCAACTTCTGTTTGAAGATAAAAAAAATCCAGGCGTGCGTTTTACTGCCTCTGCGAGTGGAACCATCAGCGCCATTCATCGCGGTGAGCGTCGTGTTCTGCAATCGGTGGTGATTGATGTGGATGGCGAAGATGCCGTTCATTTTTCCCGCTATGAATTAGCCGATCTTGCCGGGTTGCCGCGTGAGGCTGTGCAGCAACAGCTGCTGGAGTCTGGGATGTGGACGGCCTTTCGCACCCGCCCTTTCAGCAAAATACCTGCGCCGGGCAGCGTTCCTGCGGCCATTTTCGTGACCGCGATAGATACTAATCCGCTGGCGGCCGATCCGCAGCCACTCATACTGGCACAGCGCGATGCCTTTGACGCCGGTTTGACGCTGCTGACGCGCTTAACCGACGGTAAAGTCCACGTTTGCCAGGCCAGCGGCGGTAAGCTTGGCGGGCATCCCATTGGACAGGTTACTTTCAATCAGTTTACCGGGCCGCATCCGGCCGGGCTGCCAGGGACCCATATCCATTTTCTTGAGCCGGTTAGTCTGAAAAAGCAGGTCTGGCATCTTAACTATCAGGATGTTATTGCCGTTGGCAAATTATTCCTTGAAGGAGAATTGTATAGCGAACGCATCATTGCTCTTGGCGGTCCGCAGGTGAAAGAGCCGCGTCTGCTAAAGACTTGCCTGGGCGCCAGTCTTGATGAACTACTGATAGATGAACTGCTTGATGGTGAAAATCGTATTATTTCCGGTTCGGTCCTCAGCGGGACGCGCGCCAGTGGCCCTCATGCATTCCTTGGACGCTTTCATTTACAGGTAAGCGTCGTGAAAGAGGGGCGTGAAAAAGAGCTGTTCGGCTGGGTCATGCCGGGGAAAGATAAATACTCTATTACCCGTACCACGCTCGGTCACTTTATGAAGCGTAAGCTTTTCAATTTCTCGACGGATACCAATGGCGGCGAGCGGGCTATGGTGCCAATTGGCAACTATGAGCGAGTCATGCCGCTGGATATTTTGCCCACGATGCTGCTGCGGGATTTACTGGCGGGCGATACCGACAGCGCGCAGGCGCTGGGCTGTCTGGAACTGGATGAAGAAGACCTGGCGCTTTGCACCTACGTATGTCCCGGCAAGTATGAATACGGCCCGGCACTGCGCAGCGTGTTAACCCAGATAGAGCAGGAAGGATAAGTGATGGGCTTAAAGCAACTGTTTGAAAAACTTGAGCCGCACTTTACGCACGGCGGCAAGCTGGAAAAATACTACCCGTTGTTCGAGGCGACGGCGACGCTGTTCTATACTCCCGGCCAGGTGACGCGCGGGGCGGCGCATGTCAGAGATGCTATCGACCTTAAGCGAATGATGATTCTGGTGTGGTTCGCGGTTTTTCCGGCGATGTTCTGGGGAATGTATAACGTCGGCCTGCAGACTATTCCGGCACTGCATAAATTATACGCTGCTGAACAGCTGCAGCAGGTTATTGCCGGAAACTGGCACTACAGTATCGCACAGTGGCTTGGGGTGAACTTCAGCGCTGATGCCGGCTGGCTAAGCATGATGACGCTGGGGGCGGTATTTTTCCTGCCTATCTACATCACCGTATTTCTGGTCGGTGGGTTCTGGGAAGTACTATTTTCTATCGTTCGTAAGCATGAAGTTAACGAAGGGTTCTTCGTTACTTCGATTCTGTTTGCGCTGATAGTGCCGCCCACTCTGCCGCTGTGGCAGGCCGCTCTCGGGATCACTTTTGGCGTAGTCATTGCTAAAGAGATTTTTGGCGGTACCGGGCGTAACTTTCTCAACCCGGCGCTGGCAGGACGTGCGTTTTTATTCTTTGCCTATCCGGCACAAATTTCCGGCGACCTGGTATGGACCGCGGCGGACGGCTTCTCCGGCGCGACCCCGTTATCCCAGTGGGCAAGCGGCGGCGGTGAATCGCTGGTTAACGTCACTACCGGCCTGCCGGTAAGCTGGATGGATGCCTTTCTCGGTAATATTCCAGGCTCGATTGGTGAAGTCTCGACGTTGATGATTCTGATCGGCGGTGCAATCATTATCTTTGGTCGAGTCGCCTCGTGGCGCATTGTCGCCGGGGTTTTTATCGGTATGGTTGCTACCGCAATGCTGTTTAATCTCATTGGTTCTGATACCAACCCGATGTTTGCCATGCCGTGGTACTGGCATCTGGTTCTCGGCGGTTTTGCCTTCGGCATGATGTTTATGGCGACGGACCCGGTGTCCGCGTCGTTTACGGATAAAGGTAAATGGAGCTATGGCCTGCTGATCGGCGTGATGTGCGTACTGATTCGCGTGGTTAACCCGGCCTATCCGGAAGGGATGATGCTGGCGATCCTCTTCGCCAACCTCTTCGCGCCGCTGTTCGATTACCTGGTGGTGCGGGCCAATATTAAGCGGAGGAAGTCGCGTGGCTGAGAATAAAAGTAACGATAGCATCGGCAAAACGCTGCTGGTGGTGCTGGTGCTTTGCCTGGTCTGCTCAATTGTAGTCGCCGGTTCTGCCGTGGGGCTAAAATCGCGCCAGCAGGAGCAGCGCGCTCTGGATAAACAGCGCAATATCCTGGCGGTTGCCGGTTTGATGAAGCAGGGGATGAGTGCTGATGAAGTGGCTGATACCTTCAAGGCCCGTATCTCTCCTCGATTGGTCGATTTAGCCAGCGGTGAGCTGCTGGATAAAGACCCGGGCAAGTTTAATCAGGCCCAGGCTCTGAAAGATCCCCAGCAGAGCATACCGCTGGAAGTCAGTCAGGACCCGGCTGGCATCAAACGCCGCAGCAATATTGCCGAAATTTATCTGGTGCGTGATGAAAAGCAGCAGATTCAGGAAGTTGTGCTGCCAATTTACGGCAACGGCCTGTGGTCAGTAATGTACGCTTTTGTTGCCCTGGAAACCGATGGCCGCACGGTCAAAGGGATTACGTATTACGATCATGGCGAAACGCCGGGGCTGGGTGGCGAAATCGAAAACCCTAACTGGCGTCAGCAGTTTGTCGGTAAACAGGTGTTCGACGATAAAGGTATGCCAGCGCTGAGAATCGTTAAAGGCGGGGCGCGTCCAGGCGATCTCCATGCCGTTGATGGGCTATCTGGCGCAACGCTGACGTCAAACGGCGTACAGCATAGCTTTGATTTCTGGATGGGCGAACTGGGTTTTGGTCCATTCCTGCATAAGGTGCGTGAAGGGGAGCTGAATAATGGCTGATTTGGGCGACATGAAAGAAATGAAGCGTGTGCTGGTGGGGCCGCTTATCGCTAATAACCCTATCACTCTGCAGGTTCTGGGCGTTTGTTCCGCGCTGGCGGTGACGACCAAGCTGGAGACCGCTTTCGTAATGACCGTCGCGGTAACACTGGTGACGGCCTTCTCCAGCATGTTTATCTCCATGATTCGCCATCATATTCCTAATAGCGTGCGTATCATCGTACAGATGGCGATTATCGCTTCGCTGGTTATCGTGGTTGACCAGCTGCTGCGCGCTTTTGCATATGAAACCTCCAAACAGCTATCGGTGTTTGTCGGGCTGATCATCACTAACTGTATCGTGATGGGGAGGGCGGAAGCCTATGCCATGAAGTCCCCGCCGCTGGCGAGCTTTATGGACGGTATCGGCAACGGTCTGGGATATGGCGCGATTCTGTTGATTGTTGGTTTCCTGCGAGAGCTTATTGGCAGCGGCAAACTGTTTGGTATCACGGTAATGGAAACAGTACAGAACGGCGGCTGGTATCAACCAAATGGCCTGTTTCTCCTCGCGCCAAGTGCGTTCTTCATTATCGGTTTGTTGATTTGGGCCGTACGCAGCTGGAAGCCTGAACAGCAGGAAAAGGAGTAACCGATTATGGCTCATTACATTAGCCTGTTTGTCCGTGCCGTGTTTGTTGAAAACATGGCGCTGGCCTTCTTCCTTGGGATGTGTACCTTCCTGGCGGTATCGAAAAAGGTTTCGACCGCTTTTGGGCTCGGCGTTGCGGTAACCGTCGTGCTTGGGCTGGCAGTACCTATCAATAATCTGGTGTATAACCTGGTGCTACGCGATAGCGCGCTGGTAGAGGGCGTTGACTTAAGCTTTCTGAACTTTATCACCTTCATTGGCGTTATTGCCGCGCTGGTACAAATCCTTGAGATGATCCTCGATAAGTATTTCCCAACGCTCTATAACGCGCTGGGGATCTTCTTGCCGCTGATTGCCGTTAACTGTGCGATTTTTGGCGGGGTCTCCTTCATGGTGCAGCGTGACTATAACTTCACTGAATCCATCGTTTACGGTTTCGGCTCCGGCATTGGCTGGCTGCTGGCGATTGTGGCGCTGGCAGGCATCCGTGAAAAAATGAAATATGCAAACGTGCCTGTAGGTTTGCGCGGGCTAGGGATCACCTTTATTACCACGGGGCTGATGGCGCTGGGCTTTATGTCATTCTCCGGTGTGCAGCTATAAGGGCGGAAAGTATGGAAATTATTCTTGGCGTAGTGATGTTCACGCTGATCGTCCTGGTGCTATCGGGGCTGATACTGGCCGCGCGTTCGAAACTAGTGAATGCGGGCGACGTGGTCATTGAAATTAATAATGAAGCGGATAAACAGATTCGTACTCCGGCGGGCGATAAGCTGCTGAATACGCTCTCGAGCAACGGTATTTTCGTCTCGTCCGCCTGCGGCGGAGGCGGCTCCTGTGGTCAATGCCGGGTAACGGTGAAAGAGGGCGGCGGTGATATCCTGCCTACCGAACTTTCTCATATTACCAAGCGTGAGGCGAGAGAGGGCTGCCGTCTGGCCTGCCAGGTTGCGGTGAAGCAGAACATGAAAATTGAGCTGCCGGAGGAGATTTTTGGCGTCAAGAAGTGGGAGTGTGAGGTTATCTCCAACGATAACAAAGCCACTTTCATCAAGGAGCTGAAGCTGCGCGTGCCGGATGGCGACGTGGTTCCGTTCCGCGCCGGTGGGTATATTCAGATCGAATGTCCATCACACAAGGTGGCTTATGCCGACTTTGACATCCCGGATGAGTATCGCGGCGACTGGGACAAGTTTAATCTTTTCCGCTATGTCTCTGACGTGAAGGAGCCGACTTTACGCGCCTACTCTATGGCTAACTATCCGGAAGAGAAGGGCATCATCATGCTCAACGTGCGTATAGCAACGCCGCCACCGCAGGTGCCTGATGCGCCTCCGGGGATCATGTCCTCGTATATCTGGTCGCTGAAGCCGGGCGATAAAGTAACGATTTCCGGTCCTTTTGGGGAGTTCTTCGCTAAAGAAACGGAAGCTGAAATGGTATTTATCGGCGGCGGAGCGGGAATGGCGCCGATGCGTTCGCATATTTTCGACCAGCTCAAGCGGCTACACAGTAAACGTAAAATCAGTTTCTGGTACGGTGCGCGTTCTTTGCGAGAAATGTTCTATGATGACGAATTCGAGCAGCTGGCCCGTGAGAACCCTAACTTCACTTTCCACGTGGCGCTCTCCGATCCGCAGCCGGAAGACAACTGGACAGGGCATACTGGCTTTATTCACAACGTGCTGTATGAAAACTATCTACGCGATCACCCGGCGCCGGAGGACTGCGAGTTTTACATGTGCGGGCCGCCGGTAATGAACGCCGCGGTTATTAAAATGCTCAAAGATCTTGGCGTGGAAGATGAAAACATCATGCTGGACGATTTTGGAGGCTGATGATGCTGACGGTATTTGTGGCGACCTTTGTTATTTTCGCGCTGGTGATTTTAGGGATGTCGCTGGGGTACCTGATCAAGCGTAAAAGTCTCCAGGGAAGCTGCGGCGGGATCTCCTCGCTGGGGATGGAAAAGGTGTGCGACTGTCCTGAGCCCTGCGATGCGCGTAAAAAGCGTATGGCCAGAGAGGCCCAGCGCCAGCAAAATCGTATCCTCTAGTTTTCTCCTGTCCACCTGACCCGGCCGAGCACAGCAACGCCGGGTTATTCTTTATCACAATATTCATCGTCTCTTACAGCGTTTCTCTTCTCAATAACCTGACTTATACTGTATACTTGTCCAGTTGTAAGTGAGGGCTAACGATGCGCAAAATCATCCATGTTGATATGGACTGCTTCTTCGCGGCGGTTGAAATGCGTGACAACCCGGCGCTACGAGATATCCCTATTGCGATTGGCGGCAGCAGGGTAGAGCGCGGTGTCATCAGTACGGCCAACTATCCGGCACGTAAGTTTGGCGTGCGCAGCGCTATGCCTACCGCCACGGCCCTCAAACTTTGCCCCCATTTAACCCTGCTTCCCGGCCGTTTTGATGCTTACAAAGAGGCGTCAAACCATATCCGGGAGATTTTTTCCCGCTATACCTCTTTAATTGAACCATTATCACTGGATGAAGCCTATCTTGACGTTAGCGACAGCGTTCACTGCCAGGGGTCGGCAACGCTGATGGCGCAGGAAATTCGCGAAACCATCCATCGCGAGCTAAACCTGACAGCCTCCGCAGGAATTGCCCCGGTAAAATTTCTTGCCAAGATCGCCTCGGATCTTAATAAACCCAACGGCCAGTTTGTCATTGCGCCGCATCAGGTTGCTGAGTTTGTCAAAACGTTGCCGTTATCAAAAATCCCGGGCGTCGGAAAAGTTTCTGCCGCGAAGCTGGAAAGCATGGGGTTGAGAACCTGTGAAGATGTGCAAAACAGCGATCTGGCGCTATTGCTCAAGCGATTTGGTAAATTCGGCAGAATACTCTGGGAGCGCAGCCAGGGGATTGATGAACGCGAGATCAGCAGTGAGCGCCTGCGCAAATCGGTTGGCGTTGAGCGCACCCTGATAGAAGATATCCATGAATGGGCCGAATGTGAGTCAATTATAGAGAATCTCTATCCGGAACTGGAGCGACGCCTGGCGAAGGTAAAACCAGATTTGCTGATTGCCCGTCAGGGGATCAAGCTGAAGTTTAATGATTTTCAACTTACTACCCAGGAGCATGTCTGGCCCCGTTTAAATAAAGATGATTTAATCACCACGGCGCATAAAGCCTGGCATGAACGGCGTGGAGGCCGGGGGGTAAGGCTTGTTGGCCTACACGTGACGCTACTCGACCCACAGCTGGAAAGACAATTAGTTCTGGGATTATAACAATGCTAAAAATAAGAGCGTATGAACAGCATGATTTTCCCACGCTTTGCACTATATTTTTACGGGCTATTAAAGAGACGGCAAGCGCCGATTATTCTGCCCGCCAAATTGCCGCCTGGGCTCAGGTTGATGAGGAGCGCTGGCGACAAAAAATAGCGGCTTCACGGGTAATAGTTGCGGAAAAAGATACAGTCCTCGTCGGGTTTATTACCGCCGTGGATGACTATATCGACTTATTGTTTGTTTCTCCCGACCATAGCCGTCAGGGAGTAGCCAGCGCCTTACTCAAGGCGCTGCTCCTTCAGCATCCTGAACGCGTTTTTACGGTAGAAGCCAGTATTACGGCAAAGCCTTTTTTTCAACGTCATGGCTTCCATGTTATTGAACAACAGCAAGTAGAAGCGCGCGGTGAGCGATTTCTTAATTATCGGATGCGGCGATGAATCGGCTTGCAATAAAGATTTTGCCTGATTATTATACGCCCGATTTCAGCAAATAAATTAACTGCAAAGGAGGTTCATCATGAAAATAGATTCTCAGAACGCACTTTGCAGGCCTTCCCAGGAATAACACTCTTTTTTTGCCCTGGTAACGTCTGCCATATCCTTGATTTATTTTTTATATGGATTGGTATATGGGCAATAATGTTCATTATACGTCTGACGCTATTTCTTATATTACGTCAGACGATCTGTGGATCGAAGGTTTAGCGATCCAACAATTACACACAACGGCAAATTTACCCCACATGCATCGTGTAGTGGGAATGCCAGATTTGCATCCCGGGCGCGGCTACCCGATCGGCGCGGCTTTCTTTTCTATTGGTCATCTCTATCCGGCTCTGGTTGGCAACGATATCGGCTGCGGCATGGTGCTGTGGCAAACGGATATCCACGGGCGAAAATACAATGCCGACAAGTATGAGAAGAAATTGTCCGCTATGGATGATGCTGCGCAAGAAGGTTGGCTGGATGACTACCTGCCGGAAGCGCTGTTAGCCCATTCCTGGCGTAGCGCTCTGGGTTCAATTGGCGGCGGCAACCACTTCGCTGAACTGCAGCAGGTGGATCGGATTGTTGATAACAGGCGTTTCCAGCAGGCTGGTCTTGATTCTCAGCATCTGCTTCTTTTGGCACACAGCGGTTCGCGTGGCCTGGGGCAATCTATTCTGCAACGCCATATTACGGCTTTTTCACACCATGGTCTGGCTGAAGGTAGCGCCGCAGCTGCGGACTATCTGGCAGCGCATAACGATGCGCTGGCTTTTGCCCGCGTAAACCGGCAGCTGATAGCCACCCGAATCCTGCAACAGGTACGGGCCGATGGACATAGCGTGCTGGATATTGCGCATAATTTTGTTGAACCCTGCTCTGTCAACGGACGTATGGGCTGGCTGCATCGCAAAGGGGCGACACCGGACAACCGTGGTCCGGTGATTATCCCTGGATCTCGCGGCGATTATAGCTGGCTGGTTCAGCCCGTGGTCAATGAGGAAGCACTACATTCTCTGGCTCACGGAGCCGGGCGTAAGTGGATGCGTACTGAGTGCAAAGGAAGATTGTCAGGCAAGTACACTCCTGCGCAGCTGTCCCGCACTGAACTGGGAAGCAGGGTGATCTGCCGGGATCGCCAGCTGATCTATGAAGAAGCGCCGCAGGCGTATAAATCGGTCGAGAGCGTAGTGGACTGCCTGGTGCAGGCCGGGTTGGTTGAACCGATCGCCCGCCTGCGTCCGCTGCTGACGCTGAAAACCAGCGGAGGGAAAGGCGCATGATTTTACTGCAACTCTCTTCCGCACAGGGGCCAGATGAATGCTGTCTGGCGGTGAAACTTTCATTGGATTGCTTAATACAAGAAGCCGCAGAGCAGAGGGTGGCTGTTACGCTGTTGGAAAGCGAACCGGGCTGGCGTTCCGGCACGCTGCGTTCAGCCATGATTTCGCTTGATGGCGACAATGCGTTTTCCTTTAGCGAAAGCTGGTGCGGTACCCTGCAATGGATTTTTCCCAGCCCGTTCAGACCGCATCATGGACGTAAAAACTGGTATGTTGGCGTCGGGCGCTTTTCTTGCGACGAACAGAAGCTGTCCAGCGAGATCCGCTTTGAAACGCTACGCTCTTCCGGTCCCGGCGGGCAGCACGTGAATAAAACCGACTCAGCGGTACGTGCCACTCATCTGGCAAGTGGGATTAGCGTGAAGGTTCAGTCGGAACGGAGTCAGCATGCTAATAAACGGCTGGCCCGTTTGTTGATTGCGTGGAAGCTGGAGCAGCAGCGGCAGGACGATAGCACGGCATTGAGATCTGAACGCAGAATGTTTCATCATCAGATTGAACGCGGTAATCCACGGCGAACGTTTAGCGGGCGTTAACCGGCTATTCGTTATTAAAGAAAAAGGCCCATTCCGTCGGGAATGGGCCTGTGGCGATTTATTTAGCCGGAATAGCTTTCAGCAGTTCGGTCAGCAGCGTCCAGTACTGGCCAACGCTTTCAATGTGAACCTGCTCATCCGGAGAGTGAGGACCGGTGATGGTTGGCCCGATAGAAACCATGTCCATTTCCGGATACGGTTTTTTGAACAGACCGCATTCCAGGCCCGCGTGGATAATCTGGATATTTGGCGTCTTGTTGAACAGACGCTGATAGGTTTCACGCACCAGATGCATTACCGGCGAATTGGCGTCCGGCTGCCAGCCCGGATACGCGCCTTTAGCTTCGGTTTTCGCACCCGCCAGTTTGCCTAAGGAATCCAGCATGCTCACGACATAATCTTTTCCACTGTCGATCAGAGAACGAATCAGGCAGTGAATCTGCACGTTATCGCTGGTCATGGTCACTACGCCAACGTTCAGAGAGGTCTCCACCACGCCTTTTGCCACATCAGAGTTACGAATGACGCCGTTCGGCGTGGCATTAAGCAGGCGTACAAAGGTATCGCGGGACTGTACCGTCAGCGCTGGCTGGTCGTTTTCAACAGATTCCAGCAGAACGGCCAGGTTTTTCTCCCTGGCCGCCAGTTCGTTCTTCAGGATCTCCTGATACTTATTGGTCAGCGCTTTCAGCAAATCCGCTTTATCTGCGGCAACGGCTACGGTAGCGAACGCTTCACGCGGGATGGCGTTACGCAGGGTGCCGCCGTTAAAATCGACCAGACGTAGATCCAGCTCTTCAGCATGGCCTGCCAGGAAGCGCGCCAGCAGTTTGTTGGCATTGCCTAAACCGACGTGAATTTCTCCGCCGGAGTGACCGCCTTTTAACCCTTTCAGAGTCAGCTTAAAGCTCTGGAAACCGGCCGGAACGGCTTCACGAGTTAGCGCCAGGTCAGAGGTGAAGTCGATTCCACCCGCGCAGCCCATGTAAATTTCACCTTCTTCTTCAGAGTCGGTGTTGATCAGGATATCCGCCTGCAGCCAGTTGGCCTGCAGGCCAAACGCGCCGTCCATACCGGCTTCTTCCGTCATGGTCAGCAGCACTTCAAGCGGGCCGTGAACCACGTTATCGTCAGCCAGCACCGCCAGCGCGGAAGCCATGCCGATACCGTTATCGGCGCCAAGCGTAGTGCCGCGCGCTTTGACCCACTCGCCGTCGATGTACGGCTGAATCGGATCTTTAGTAAAGTCGTGAACGGTATCGTTGTTTTTCTGTGGCACCATATCAAGGTGCGCCTGCAGCACCACCGGTTTGCGGTTTTCCATACCGGCAGTGGCGCCTTTACGAATCAGAATGTTGCCAACCTGGTCGCGTTCCGCGTGTAAGCCTTTTTCTTTTGCCCAGCCCATAATGTGCTCAGCGAGCTGTTCTTCGTGGTATGAGGGGTGAGGGATAGAGCAGATTTTGGCAAAAATATCCCACAGCGGCTGCGGGGATAATTGAGACAGTTCAGACACGATGAGTCTCCTTACAATCACCTGCAAAAGTCGTTTGCAGATCGAGGGGTTAGCAATCAAATACACTACAAGCAGGGCTTGCGCGATGGGGTTGAGAATACCACTTTCCGTGTACTCTGGTAGTGTAAACCACGTAAAAAGAGTCGTCGTGGCCGCTTAACGCTGGTTTTTAGCCCGTCAGATCTCTATAATCTCGCGCAACCATTTTCCCCCTCGAACATTATTTAAGCCGTATTACACAGGCTGGGACACTTCACATGAGCGAAAAATACGTCGTCACCTGGGACATGTTGCAGATTCACGCCCGCAAACTGGCAACCCGTTTGCTGCCGGTTGAGCAGTGGAAAGGCATTATTGCCGTCAGCCGTGGCGGTCTGGTACCGGGAGCCCTACTGGCGCGTGAACTGGGTATTCGTCATGTAGACACCGTTTGCATCTCAAGCTATGACCATGATAACCAGCGTGAGTTAACGGTTCTTAAACGCGCTGAAGGCGATGGCGAAGGCTTTATTGTTATTGATGACCTGGTTGATACCGGCGGTACCGCCGTCGCTATCCGTGAAATGTATCCTAAAGCGCATTTTGTCACTATTTTCGCTAAACCGGCTGGTCGCCCGCTGGTAGACGATTATATCGTTGATATTCCGCAGGATACCTGGATTGAACAACCCTGGGATATGGGCGTGGTATTCGTTCCGCCTATCGCAGGTCGTTAATTTTCAGCATAAATGCTAATTACCACGCCCGGTTTTGCCGGGCGTGGTTTTTTTTACCCTTGTGCAGGTTACAATAGTTTCAGTGGCAACATGATGGAGGCTGCACATGTCCCAGGCTAACCTTAGCGAAACGCTGTTTAAACCCCGATTCAAACATCCGGAAACCTCTACGCTGGTGCGTCGGTTTAATACCGGAGCGCAACAACCGATCCAGTCCGCGCTTAGCGGCAATCACGTTGATCACTGGTATCGATTGATTAACCGCCTGATGTGGATCTGGCGTGGCGTGACGCCGCAGGAAATCCTCGACGTCCAGGCGCGTATCGTCATGAGCGACGCGGAGCGCACCGACCCGGAGCTTTACGATACGGTCGTTGGCTATCGCGGTGGTAACTGGATTTTTGAGTGGTCTAAACAGGCGATGAGCTGGCAGCAGCAGGCCGGTCAGGAAGAAGATCTCCTCGTTAGCGGTCGTCACTGGCTCCATGCTGCAAATCTATATAGCATTGCTGCTTATCCGCATATAAAGGGCGATGAGCTGGCGGAACAGGCGCAGGTGCTGGCATACCGTGCTTACGAAGAAGCGGCTCAGCGCTTGCCAGGCAAACTGCGCGAACTGGAGTTCTCCATCCCCGGTGCAGCGCCGATCACCGGTTTCTTACATATGCCGCCGGGCGATGGTCCGTTCCCGACGGTGCTGATGTGCGGCGGGCTGGATGCGTTACAGACCGATTATTACATCCTGTATGAGAACTATTTTGCGCCACTGGGTATCGCCATGCTGACTGTGGATATGCCTTCCATTGGTTTCTCATCAAAATGTAAGCTGACTCAGGATACCAGTATGCTGCACCAGTATGTGCTGCAGCATCTGGCGAATGTTCCCTGGGTCGATCATACCCGCGTTGCCGCATTTGGTTTCCGTTTCGGGGCCAACATTGCCGTGCGCCTGGGCTATCTTGAATCCCAGCGCCTGAAAGCAGTCGCTTGTCTGGGACCAGTGGTACACGGCCTGCTAGTGGATCCTCTGCATCAGGGGCGGGTGCCGGAAATGTATCTCGACGTTCTGGCTTCGCGTCTGGGCATGCATGATGCCTCCGATGAAGCGCTGCGCGTTGAGCTTAATCGTTATTCCCTGAAGGTACAGGGGCTGCTGGGACGTCGCTGCCCCACGCCGATGCTTTCCGGCTACTGGAAAGACGATCCGTTTAGTTCGGAAGAAGAGTCGCGTTTGATTACTTCGTCTTCCTCTAACGGCAAGCTGCTGGAGATTCCATTCAACCCGGTCTATCGTAACTTCGATCATGCTCTTCGGCAGATCGCCCGCTGGATTAGTCAGAGATTTAGTTAATATATTGCTAAATTCTATTGATTTGGTAACGTCATAGCATCACTAAAGGAGATCGCAATGACGTTACCGAGTGGACACCTGAAGAGTAAGCTGATTAAGAAATTCACGGCTCTTGGCCCTTATATCCGTGAGGAGCAATGTGAAGACAACCGCTTCTTTTTCGATTGCCTGGCAGTTTGCGTCAACGTAAAACCCGCGCCAGAAAAACGCGAGTTCTGGGGATGGTGGATGGAGATGGAAGCGCAGGCTTCGCGCTTTACCTATAGCTATCAGTTCGGATTATTCGACAAAGAAGGGGTCTGGCGTCCGGTCGCTATTGACGATCCCGAAGTCACTGAAAAGCTCGAAAAGACGCTACGTGATTTTCACGAACGCGCAGAAGCATTATTGGCAACCTTCAGCCTTAAGCTGGAGCCAGCCGATGATTTTAGCGAACCGGTTAAGCTGAGGGCTTAATCTGCCCTGCAGCTCATCGGCAGCAGAACAATCCACGCCATGGCAGCGTGGATTTTTTTATAAAGTATATAGTTACAACATACTTAAGGCTCAATTCCCTTGTTGTGAATATAAGCGGCTAAACTCCAATACACATGTATTTGATTTCTAAATAATCTTCTATCCCGTACTTCGAGCCTTCACGGCCAAGCCCGGAAGATTTCACGCCGCCGAAGGGGGCAACCTCAGTGGAGATAAGGCCGGTGTTAATGCCGATAATTCCGTATTCCAGCGCTTCGCCAACGCGAAAGACGCGGCCTAAATCGCGGGCGTAGAAATAAGCCGCCAGGCCAAATTCGGTATCGTTGGCCTGAGCAATGACATCAGCCTCATCTTTAAAGCGGAATAGCGGGGCGAGGGGGCCAAAGGTTTCTTCTCTCGCCACTTTTGCATCGCTGGGAACGTCCACCAGAATCGTTGGCTGAAAGAAATTACCGCCCAGCTCATGGGCTTTCCCGCCAGATACCACCCGTGCGCCTTTGTCCAGCGCATCGGCGATATGTTCCTCTACTTTAGCGATAGCTTTGTCGTCAATCAGCGGCCCAATGGTGACGTTCGGCTGCAGGCCATCGCCGATCTGCAGCTTGCTGACTGCCTGCTGCAGTTTTTCCGCGAAGCGATCGTAGACCCCTTCCTGGACGTACAGACGATTGGCGCAGACGCAGGTTTGCCCGGCGTTGCGAAACTTGGAAGCCAATGCGCCTTCGACGGCTTTATCAAGATCGGCGTCGTCAAAAACAATAAACGGCGCGTTGCCGCCCAGCTCCAGCGAGACCTTCTTGATATCTTTCGCGCACTGCTCCATCAGCTGGCGACCTATTTCCGTCGAACCGGTAAAGGAGAGTTTGCGCACCAGTGGGTTACCGGTGAGTTCGTTGCCGACCTCGCTGGCTGAACCGGTGACTACGTTAAACACCCCCTCCGGGATCCCGGCGCGGTTGGCGAGCTCCGCCAGCGCCAGCGCGGAGAACGGCGTCTGGCTGGCGGGTTTGAGCACCATTGTACAGCCTGCGGCCAGCGCCGGGCCCGCCTTGCGGGTGATCATCGCTGAGGGGAAATTCCACGGGGTAATAGCGGCGGTCACACCAATCGGTTGTTTAATCACCAGCAGCCGCTTATCGGCCTGATGGCCGGGAATGGTGTCGCCATAGATGCGTTTGCCCTCTTCGGCAAACCACTCAATAAAGGAGGCCGCGTAGCTGATTTCGCCTTTTGCTTCCGCCAGCGGCTTGCCTTGTTCCAGAGTCATCAGTCGTGCTAAATCGTCCTGATGCTCCATCATCAAATCAAACCAGCGGCGCAGGATATTGGCCCGCTCTTTGGCGGTAAGTGCGCGCCAGGCGGGCAGGGCGCGGGCGGCGGCATCAATAGCCTCGCGGGTTTCTTCAGCACCCATTTTGGGCACGCTGCCCAGCTGTTGGCCGTTGGCGGGGTTGCTTACTGCAATGGTTTCTTTGGTTTTGGCGTCGCGCCAGCGTCCGTCAATGAATGCCTGCTGGCGAAAAAGGGTAGGGTCGTTAAGTTGCATGTTTGCGTCCTGTCTCGGTCCGTTTTAAGCCTTGAATGAGCTGAGTCTGTTCTTTATTACTGCTTCCGGTAGACGGAGTGACTTTCAACACCCGTCCCTGTTAAGTGTAGACGAACGCCTTCAGGAAGCCGGGCGCGGAGGAGCGCGTTACAACATTAACCCTCATTTATTTACGGATATTTGAACTGACGGGACGTTATTGGGCAAAAGATGCTGTATTTTTTCTGCTCAATTCGCAAGAAAGGAGTGCTCCATGTCACAGCAAGAACGCTATTGTCAGGCCTGCGGGATGCCGATGTCTGCTGAAGATGCGAAAGGCGCAAGCGACGATTACTGCGCCTGGTGTTGCGATAGCGAGGGGAAGCTTAAGTCCTGGGAAGACGCCGTTTCCGGCCTGGCTGAGTTTCTCGATTCCTGGCAGAAGGTCGGGCCCGCGGAGTCGCGCAAACGAGCGATGCGCTATTTGACGGCAATGCCCGCGTGGGCCCATAAAGCGGAAGATTAACCTGCAGCCCGGAGCAAAAACTCCGGGCATTTTTAATGCGATCAGAACTTCCAGGAAACGCTGCCGACGATGCTGCGCTCTGCGCCAAAGTAGCAGTAGGAGAGCGAGTTACAGGCGGCAATATAGTTCTTATCGGTCAGGTTATTGACGTTAAGCTGCGTGCTGAGGCCTTTAATTCCTACCTTCGACAGGTCATAGCCAATCGCCATATCCACCAGCGTATAGGATGGGAGGGTATGCGTATTCAGACGATCGCTGGTAATGCCGTTGACATAGCGCACCCCGGAGCCGAGCATCAGGCCATCCAGCGGACCGCTTTTCACATCATAGCTCAGCCAGGCGCTGGCCTGGTTGCGCGGCGCGTAAACGGCACGTTTGCCTTGCTCTTCCGGGCTGCTTTTCTTATAGCGAATGTCGGTGTACGTATAGGCTGCCTGCAGGCGGAAGCTGTCCGTTAGCTGACCGATCGCTTCCAGTTCCACCCCTTTTGACTCAATTTCACCAATCGAGCGGTACGGATCGGTCGGCTCTTCTTTGGTGGCGATATTGGTCTGGTTGATGCGGAATACCGAGGCGCTGAACTGGCTGTTCATTCCTTCCGGCTCATACTTCAGCCCGGCTTCCCACTGCTTGCCTTTCATCGGATCGAGCAGGTTGCCGTTTTCATCGGCGAAGCTGGTGGGCGTAAAAGCGGTAGAGTAGCTGATATACGGAGCTAAACCGTTATCGAACAGATACAGCAGCGCGGCGCGGCTGCTGAAGTTGTTTTTATCCAGATCGCTGCGCGAACCGTTGAGCTTATCGATATTTGACACGCTGACCTGGTCGTAGCGTCCGCCCAGAGTGAAGCGCCAGCGGTCCCAGGACATCTGGTCCTGCAGATAGTAGCCGGTCTGGCGCAGCTTGTGTTTTTCGCGGCTGTACATAGTGATGTAATCCGGCTTCGCGCCATAGACCGGGTTAAAAGCGTCGATGGCCGGGAATGCGCCGTAGTAGCCGGTGGTGTTGTTGCTGCGGTCCTGATAGTCGATCCCTATCAGCAGACGATGGTTCACGGCCCAGGTATCGACGCTACCGTCGAGCTGATTATCAAGCGTGATGGCGTTCATCTTTTCGTCCGAGCCGGAGTAACCGCGGTTTAGCTCGGTTTCATTGAGCCAGCCCGCGGCATAGACCTGGTTCAGCTCAACTTTGGTATGCAGGTAACGCAGCTTCTGCCGCACCGACCAGCCGCTATCAAACATGTGTTCGAAATTGTAGCCGACCATATTTTCGCGACGGTCATATTTGTCGTAATCATCTTCACCCTCAAAGAAGGTGTTAGCTATTTTCTTACCATAGTGGGGAACCACGGTACCTTCATAGGGGAGGCCTGAGTGGCTGCCGCCCTCCGGGTCGCGATGCAGATAGGCCATTAAATCAAGGCGCGTCTGGTCGGTGATGCGCCAGGTCAGGCTGGGCATAATCGCGTAGCGCTGCTCTTTTAAGGTATCAAACTGGGAGTCCGCATAGCGGGTCATGCCGCTTAACCGCGCCGCCACCCGGTCGTTATCGTCCAGCGCGCCGGTGACGTCAAACGCTGCTCCGCGCTGGTTGTTATTACCAGCAAACAGCTTGATCTCTCCGCCGGGATCGAATGAGGGTTTACGCGAGGTGAGAGCGACGATGCCGCCGGGCGAAGAACGGCCATACAGTACCGAGGCCGGACCGCGCACCACTTCGATATTCTCCAGGAACCACGGATCGACCACCAGCGAACTGTGCGAGTTGGTGTCGCCCATCATTTTCAGACCGTCGAGATAGACGTTATCCAGGCTGCCGTCCGAGAATCCGCGCAGGACGATGTAATCAAAGCGGTTAGAAGCGCCAATCTGATTGCTATAAACGCCCGGCGTATAGCTCACGGCCTGGCGTACGCTGATCGCACCCTGTTCTTCAAACTGCTCGCGGGTGATAATGGATACCGACTGCGGAGTCTCAATATCCGGCGTGGCAATTTTGGTCGCGCCGCTCTGCATCTGCGAAGTGACTACGATAGTTTCGTTTTTTGTTGTTTCCTGGGCCAGCAGCGGGAAAGCGACGCCGCCGGTCACCCATCCTGCCAGCAGCGCCAGGCGAGTTTTCGCAAACATGAACATCTCCAAAGGCATTTCTAATTGTTAATAAGAATTATTACCTTTTTGGCGCTTTCTATAGCTATGCGCAATGCCAGGATGCGTATGCGCGCTGCCAAAGCCGCTAAGTATTCTTCGCGAAAATATAAAAAATGGATTAGCCCGGCTTTTGCACATCGCAGGGTGAGATGCCGTAGCGCCGACGAAAGGCGGTAGAGAAGTTGGTGGCGTGCTGATAGCCCGACATCCATGCCGCTTGCTGTACGCTATATCCTTCAAGCAGATAGCTTCTCGCCCGCTCCAGCCGACAATCGCGCAGATAGTCAAAAACTGAACAACCGTAAGCCTGACGAAATTTACTGCGCAAGCTGCTCGAGCTCATTGCCGCCCGCTGGGCCAGCTCGTTAAGGGTGTAGTCCTTTTCCGGAGCCTGCTCCAGCAGGCGGCGAACCCTCTCCAGCCGCTGCTGTACGCCGTCCGCTGGCGCGAAGTGTTGCGCGCTTTCGTTCTGGCACACGCTCAGCCTGTGGCCGAACAGCTGCAGAATAAGTCCCTCGAGCATTAGCTGACGAGAAACGCGACTAAGCGCGCTCTGCTGCGCGTACTGGAGACCGCTCAGCAGAAAACCCGGAATCTGCCAGATAAGCGTTGGCGTCTGGCACCTTTCCCATTCGCGCATTAATGAATCAAGTAGTCCGTCGCGCCGCGCGCCGTCCGGGTAGAGTCCGAGGGAGAGCGTGCGAAGCCGGCAGTCGGCATCGTGGCGAGCGCACATGACCTGATGTTCGCTAAGACGCGAGGTAAAAGCCATCCCGGAGCGCACGAGGTGCTGCTCTCCGTTGAGGGTCAGAGCAACGCAGCCTTCCAGCACTACCAGCATATAGAGAGGGCTACTATGCCGCGAGGTTGTCTCGTAGGGCTGTAATACCTGAACATCGGAATGGGTCACGCACATTCCGCAGGGCAACGTCATCTCTTCCACTTCTCCTCGCAGTACCGGGCTGGCGTGCGATGGCTTTTGCAGCAGTTGCGGAAAGCGGTAGTCGATACCATACCGTTCACCAAACGCCAGAAACTCGCTGACGGAGAAGATTTTTCTCAGGGCGTGGCGGGCGGGCTCGTTCTGCGTAGTTGAATTGTTCATGCGGTTGTCAGCGCTGGAAATGGAGCGTCATCGGATGGGGTAACCTTACCATTGTGCGGGCTGGGCGACAATAGAATGAGAATCATTATCAATGTTGGCGATGTTGCAGGAGGTGGCGCGGACAGGAGGTGTCCACGCGGCTGTATCAGGGATCAGGCGTCGGCGTTGTCCAGCGGCCAGGAGTCAAACAGGTAGCCGTCGAAGTAAATATCATCAACGTTGGAGAACTCAAGGAGCCGACGTTTGACGTTCTCCAGATGCTGCCACATGGCGAGCTTTGCCGCCCGGGCGTCTTTTTTAATTAAGGCGGCGAGGATCCGTTTATGATCCACCAGCCACTCCTGGCGGTAGTGGGTATCACTAAGATGACGATGTAGCTGGATCCACATAGGATTGTTTTCCCGCCACTGCCATGACTGACGGAACAGCTCCACCAGCATACTGTTATGCGTCGCTTCGGCGATAGCCAGATGAAACTGCATATCGCCGCTTTCGGTGCCACCCGGCGCGCTACTGGCCAGCTCTCGCTCTTCCAGCTGTAAAGCCTGGCGCATTTTGATGATATCTTCCCGGGTTGCCTGCAGAGCGGCAAATTCGGCAATATTGCTTTCCAGCAGCTGGCGGGCCTGTAGCAGTTCAAACGGACCGGCGTCATTGCAATGATTGATATCCGTGTTCTCCGCCGCGCTTTCTCCAGCGGCGCTATCAAGCACGTAGATCCCGGCGCCGCGGCGCACTTCGACCAGCCCTTTGATCTCCAGCATGATCAGCGCTTCACGGACCACGGTGCGGGTCACGTCCAGCATCTCGGCGATCTCGCGCTCCGGTGGCAAACGATCGCCGGGGTTATAGGGCGTCTGGACGATGAGATCGCGAATCAACGCGCCAACTTCCTGATAGGGTCTGTGCTGAGATATTTGTGATTTCATGATGTTATGTTGTGAGATGCGATAGCCCGGTGGCTGACTATAGCATTTGGCCGGAGGGTTAGCATCTCTCTCCGCTGAAACAGAGAAAACGGGTCAACCAAATTACCATTCAGTTGACCCGTGTCAGGGGAGGTGATTACAGGATGGCGCTGACCGCCGCGACGCATTCGCGGGCGCCGCGTTCGCACAGCTGTTGGTACGCCTGCGTCACTGCCGCCACGAAATCGCTATTGTCCGGTAGATCGTGGGCAAAAATTCCGCTTAAGGCCAGTAGGGCGGCGACGCGCTCCGCGCCCTGATAACGCTGGTTGATCTGTTGGATCTCCGCCAGCAGCGGGTCGACGACATCAATGGGCTGCCCCTGTTCGTCGATCCCCTGGGTGTAGCGCATCCAGCCTGCGACTCCGAGCGCCAGATGACGCCAGCTGCTGCCGTTTTGTAGATGCAGACGGATTGGATCCAGCAGGCGCTGCGGCAGCTTCTGGCTGCCGTCCATGGCGATTTGCCAGGTGCGGTGGCGCAGAGAGGGGTTGCTGAAACGGGCTATCAGCAGCGTGGCGTATGCCTGTAAGTCGGTACCTTCCGGCATGGAGAGCGTAGGCGCCTGTTCCTGCATCATCAGGGCGAAAGCGGCTTTGCGGTACGCCGGGTTGGTCATGGTGTCGGCGATGGTTTCATAGCCGCCAAGGTAGCCAAGATAGGCGAGGAAAGAGTGGCTGCCGTTGAGCATGCGCAGCTTCATCATTTCAAACGGCACCACGTCTTCAACGAACTGCGCGCCGACTTTGTCCCACTCCGGTCGACCATTAACAAAACTATCTTCAATCACCCACTGACGAAACGGTTCGCAGGCGATAGCGCATGGATCGTAGACGCCCAGCTGGTCGGCAATCTCCTGCAGCGTTTCAGGCGTTGCCGCGGGTACGATGCGGTCAACCATGGTGCAGGGGAAGGTGGCATGGGCTTCAATCCACGTCGCCAGCTGCGGGTCGCGCGCTTGTGCGAGGCCAAGCACCGCCACTTTCGCCACGTGACCATTCTCGCGGACGTTATCGCAGGACATCACCGTAAAGGCCGGCAGCCCCTGTTCGCGGCGCAGGCGCAGCGCTTCGACAATGTAGCCGATGGCGGATTTCGGCGTCGCCGGATTAGCGAGATCGTGCTGAATCAGTGCGTTATTGAGATCGAGCTGTCCGCTGGCCGCATCGGTGCAGTAGCCTTTTTCCGTCACCGTCAGGGAGACAATCGCCGTTTGCGGACGCGTCATGGCGCGCAGAATAGCGTCACAGCCGTCGATTTCCGGATGCAGCGCCTCTTTCATTGCAGCGATAATTTTCAGCGCGGTGCTGTCTGCGCCTTTTTCCGCTACCGTATAGAGCAACTGCTGATTTTTCAGATTTTCTATCAGGATGCGGTCGTTACCCGGCATCAGGTTGACTTCGCAGATGCCCCAGTCGCTGTCGCTGGTTTCCAGCAGATGATGAGTATAAAGCGCCTGATGCGCGCGGTGAAACGCACCGCAGCCCAGATGCACGATACGGGATTCCAGACGAGAACGATCCCACGCGGGGCGTGTAACCGGCAGGTTGCTGTCGGCAATGGTTGCAGTCATAGCAAACTCCAGAGTGGGTCGCAAAAGGCGACCAAAGGGGAAAGGCGGGACGCACGGTCCCGCCTGTCAGGAATTAGCGGCTAAAAAAAGCGCGCTGAATCGCCAGCTCGACGCCGCGAACTTCAGCCAGGCCTTTCAGGCGGCCAATGGCGGAATAACCGGGGTTAGTTTTCTTTTTCAGATCGTCGAGCATCTGGTGGCCGTGGTCAGGACGCATTGGGATAAGGTCCTCTTTGCCTTCAGCTTTACGACGATGTTCTTCTTCGACTATCGCTTTCACGACTTCGTACATGTCCACGTCGCCGTACAGGTGCGCCGCTTCGTGGAACGTTTTCGGATTCTCTTCCCGCAGAGTCGAGCGCAGGTGGGTAAAGTAAATGCGCGGACCGAACTTCTTAATCATATCAACCAGATCGTTGTCGGCGCGAACTCCGTAAGAGCCGGTGCACATGGTGAAGCCGTTAGCCGTGCTGTTCACCGTATCAACCATCCACTGCATATCCTCAATGGTAGAGACGATGCGCGGCAGGCCGAGAATAGGGCGCGGCGGATCGTCCGGGTGCACCGCCATCCGCACGCCAGCCTCTTCGGCAACCGGAATAATCGCTTTCAGGAAGACGGCGAAATTCTCGCGCAGGGCGGCTTTATCGATATCTTTGTAGGTAGCCAGATGCTGGCGGAATTGCTCAAGAGTATATCCCTCTTCCGCGCCCGGCAGACCGGCGATGATATTACGCGTCAGGCGCGCTTTATCTTCCTCGCTCATAGAGGCAAAACGTTGGTTCGCCTGGGCAATCTCTTCGGCGGTGTAATCTGCTTCCGCTCCCGGACGCTTGAGGATGTGCAGCTCAAAGGCGGCGAATTCAATCTGGTCGAAACGCAGGGCTTTGGAGCCATCCGGCAGGACATATTCCAGGTCGGTACGGGTCCAGTCGAGTACCGGCATAAAGTTGTAGCACACGGTACGAATCCCGCACTGGGCCAGATTGCGCAGGCTTTGCTGATAGTTAGCGATCCACTGCGCGTAGTTGCCGGTATGGGTTTTAATCTCTTCGTGAATCGGTACGCTTTCGACCACTGACCATACCAGCCCGGCTTCTTCCACGATGGCTTTACGCTTGAGGATCTCTTCAACCGTCCACACTTCGCCGTTCGGGATATGGTGCAGGGCGGTAACCACTCCGGTAGCGCCCGCCTGACGGACGTCAGCTAAAGTGACCGGATCGTTAGGGCCATACCAGCGCCATGTCTGTTCCATGCTTAACCTCTTTCACGTTATTGACCTGCTTCAGGCCACTGCTTTGATGGGAGCGTCGGTTCCGGTCAACCATCGTAACGGAGTGAAACCAGACGATATGGCGTATAAATTCCTCCAATTGGTCAAACATGTCAACCGTGAAAGTATAATTGGTAAACCAAAATGTGATGAGGATTGGCTAATGGGGCGAGTTTTAAGCCTGTAGCTGGTCATAAAGCGGAATTTTATCTGCTTAAACAACCAGAAAAGTCCGGCTCAGCGGGAAGAAATGTGTATTAAATGGTTAACCAGTGGTGGCAACATATCGACCAGGAGGATGGATTACCGCCAGAAAGCGGATGCACTCGCTGCAGATCACATTTTTTTATTATAACTATTTCCATATAAAAACCACGTGTTATCATTTCGCTGGTAAATACCTTTTCAACTCTCACCGAGGCTTTGATGCTGGAGAATGTAATCATTAGATAATCAGCTTCCCGACCTTCCCAGGCCGGACTGGTTATCGCTGCGCTTAAACTTTACGCGAACACCTGCGGGTGTTGGCTCGTTTTACGCATGATGATTAACAGGTTTCTTCAGTATGAATCTATCCCGTCAGGAACAACGTACCTTACACGTTCTCGCTAAAGGTGGCCGGATCGCGCACGTTCGCGATGCGTCAGGCCGCATTACCTCCGTTGAATGCTACAGCCGCGAAGGGCTTCTGCTCAGCGACTGTACGCTCGCCGTTTTCAAAAAACTCAAAACCAAAAAGCTGATCAAGTCCGTCAACGGACAACCCTACCGTATCAATACTACCGGGCTGAACAACGTCCGCGCCCAGCTGGATAATCGCTAAGGAGCATCTGATGACAAACCACAACTTCACTTTTCATATCACTACCGAATGTGACGCCGGTGATATTTGCGAGGTCGAAACCCGAGCGTTCGGTTTTAGCAAGGAGGCTGAGCTGGTGGCCGATTTGCTCAACGATGAGAGCGCTTGCCCGATGTTATCTCTGCTGGCCAGGCATAACGGAAAGGCGGTTGGGCATATTTTATTTAGCCGGGCGACGTTCAAAGGGGAGTCTGACTCCCCGCTAATGCACATTCTTGCTCCCCTGGCGGTTATCCCGGAATACCAGGGCATGGGGGTTGGCGGATGGCTTATCCAAAACGGTATTGAACATCTGAAGGCGATGGGGAGCCTGGCGGTATTCGTTCTGGGGCATGCCACTTATTATCCGCGGCATGGCTTTGAACCTTGCGCCGGAGATAAAGGCTATCCGGCGCCTTATCCCATCCCGGAGGAACATAAAGCCTGCTGGATGCTGCAACCGCTTTCGGCCCAACCGCTGGGGAGAACGGGTCAGATACAGTGCGCCCGCGCATTGATGAAGCCCGAGCATTGGCGTGAGTAATCAATAAGGAAATGATGATGACTATTGGCACGATTATTACCGGTTCCAGGCACATCGCGTTGTCATCCGGGGAGCGCAAAATTCCCTGGAATGATCCGGCTTTTAGCCAGCGTATGCTGGAGAACCATTTGTCGCAGGAACACGACTGGGCCAGCCGCAAGCTGGCCGTTATTGAACAACAGGTCGAGTGGATTACCGGGCAACTGCCTGATAACGCCCGCATTCTGGACCTTGGCTGCGGTCCAGGCTTATACACTCGCCTGTTGGCGAAGCGCGGTTTTCACTGTACGGGCGTCGATTTTTCTCCGGCTTCAATCGCCTGGGCCCGCCAGCAGGCAGAGGCGGACGGACTTGATATTACCTATCATCAGCATGATGTTCGCCACTACGAACCGGATGGACAGTTCGATTTCATCATGATGACCTTTGGTGAACTGAACGTGTTCAGCGCGACGGACGCACGCTCGCTGATTAACCGCTGCGCGCAGTGGCTGGTTCCCTGGGGAAAGCTGCTGATCGAAGTTCATACCTATGATGAAGTTAAGCGTCAGGGAATGGCCGAGCCCGGCTGGCAGCGTTGCCCGCAGGGGCTGTTTCTGGGCGTTCCGCATCTGCTGCTGACCGAACACGCCTGGGATCCGGCGGCGCAAACCAGCTCAACGCTGTTTATGGCGATTGAAGAGAGCGGCAAGGTGACGCGCTTCGGCAGCCAAATGACCGCGTGGCACGATGAAGCTTATCTCGATCTGCTGCGCACGGCGGGTTTAACCACAATTACTCGCCCGGGTGAGGCGCAATGGCCGGTCAGCGAAACCTTTGCAGGCAAGCTATACGCGCTGCTGGCCGAAAAAAATGTTCCTAATTCTCTTACTGCCAAACCAATAAAAGGAATTCAAGCATTGGATATCCCACGTATTTTTACTATTAGTGAAAGCGCTCACCGTATTCATAATCCCTTTACGCCGGAAAAATACGCCACGCTTGGCCGCGTGTTACGCATGAAGCCGGGAACGAGGATACTCGATCTCGGCAGCGGTTCCGGGGAAATGCTCTGTACCTGGGCGCGCGACCACGGCGTCAGCGGTATCGGCGTTGATATGAGTGAGCTGTTCAGCCAGCAGGCTGAACAACGTGCACAAGAGCTCGGCGTTGCCGACCGCGTGGCGTTTATTCATCAGGATGCTGCCGGCTATATCGCCGATGAAAAGTGCGATATCGCCGCCTGCGTCGGCGCGACCTGGATCGGCGGCGGCGTCGCCGGGACTATCGAACTGCTGAACAAAAGTCTCAAGCCCGGCGGGATGCTGCTGATCGGCGAACCGTACTGGCGGCGGGTACCGGCAACGGAAGAGCTGGCGCAAGCCTGTGGAGTCTCTTCGCTCGCGGATTTTCTGACTCTCCCCGAACTGGTTGCCTCTTTCGATGCATCTGGCTACGACCTCGTCGAAATGGTGCTGGCGGACCAGGAGGGCTGGGATCGCTACGAAGCGGCAAAATGGCTGACCATGCGCCGCTGGTTAGAGGAAAACCCTGATGATGACTTTGCGCCAGAGGTACGGGCGGAGCTGACGATTGCGCCCAAACGCCATGCTACCTATACGCGTGAATACTTCGGCTGGGGCGTATTTGCATTGATTGCACGTTAACAGCAACTCCCCGGCATAGCCTTCAGGCTATGCCGGGACAAACGACAGGGTTTAATTTTCCGGGTTCTCTTTAACAAATAAAGTCAGAACGAAGAAAATTGCCACAAAACCGATAATCAAATTGAAGCCCAGCGAGACGCCGTACATCTGCGATACCTGTCCAATAAGCCAGCCTGCAAAGGCTCCGCCCATTCCAGAAGCGACGTAAATCAGCCCCATCGTCGATCCGCTTTTATCGGTGAGTTTTGTCGCCACAGCGGAGGCTGTAGGGAACAGCACCGACATCGCAAAACCAAATACCATAAACAGCCAGACAAACTGGCTGGCGAAGTAGCGGCTGGCAATAATGGCAATCAGCGAGAACAGGGAAAACAGGATCAAGGTTTTGCGATCGCCCAGCTTGAGATTGATAAAGCCGCCAATAAACCGACCGACGGTGAACAGCATGGCAAAACTGGAAATGACGTAGGCCGCCGTGACCATTTTGTCTTCCGCCGAAGCGCCAGCAACATCCAGCGAGCTGTAGAAGATGGGGAAAAAGTTCAGGAACGCGGCTTCGGCAGCGACGTAGAACAGGATAAAGCCAATCACCAGCATCAGGCGTTTTTGCCCAAGGATATGGACAAAATCAGAGAGCTTCATGTCCATACCCTGGGCTTTTTCCAGTTTCAGGCTGCTGAGTACCAGAATGATGATCGCCACAATAATGGCAATCCCAACGTAGAACAGGCGCCAGGAGACGTGATTTGAAAAAAGCTGCTGTAAAATCAGCGGGGTGGCGATCATCCCCACGCCGAACATGGCGTTAGACACGTTGAACATCATGCCGGCCTTTTCTTTGTAGAAGGTCGGGATGACGGTAATGATCGATACCAGCATCGAACCGATTCCCAGACCGACAATCAGATAGAAGCCGAAAAACAGCAGCACGCTGAACGCCAGGCTGGTACCGACCAGACCGACGGCCATCATCAGCGAGCCAATCAGCATCATGATCTTCAGCCCTTTCTTATCGGTAAAGTAGCCGGTGAGCAGGCTGGCGACCAGAAAGCCTATCTGGAAGAACATGATCAGCGTACCGATCTGCCCCATGTTGAGATTGATATCGTGCTGGACCTGCTCGAGTATCAGGCCTTTTGTGTTCTGTATGCCGCCAAGAAGGAACATGGTGACGAACAGCAGGAAAAATACTTTCCATTTTTGTTGGTTAGCCATTGTTGATTTCCCCGTGTTAGCAAATGGGCTTTTGGTAATGGTTGCCTGCGGCATCGAAAAGCGACTGTTCCGCCCAGCCGTAGCAGTAATAGAGCAGGTCGTCGCAGTCGCTCTGTTCTGCTGCATTAATGGCTTCCAGCAGCGCCTCCGCAGACAGGTTCCACATCTGGATCCCGCTGTAAATAAAGGTGCCTGGCTGCGATTTTTCCCGCACCAGATTGTTTTGCTGTTTGACAAATTCGATCGGGAAGCCTTCCGCTTTAAACCGCTGATAGCTGATGTCGTAGGGCAGGCTGAACAGGCGCATAAAGGCGCGGAAAGCATTTTCGCGCTGGGCGTCATCTTTGGCGAAATGTTCAATGAGCCCCTGCACGTCCGCACCGCCGCCGAGCTTATGGTAAGGAAAGTGCTTCAGGGCTTTCGAAGAGCGGGTAAGGGCCTGATAGTCCTGGCCTAAAACCCAGGCGTAGGCTGGTGGCCAGAGATCGAGCCATAGCTCGTTCTCACCACCATCCTGGCTGCTGATTCCGGCCAGCAGGTTCTGCACGAAGCGGGAGACGCTATGCTGGCGAAACGCCATCCAGCGCTGCAGGAGCTGATCATTTAATAATGCATCGACCGTCGCCTCATACTGGCCGGCGTGCATGTGCTCCGCCAGCGTTTTCAGGCGCGCGCGTACCGCATCGACGTCGATGCCCGTCCGGGTCATTTCGCGCTGACAGTGCGGACAGAAGCAGGTAAACAGCCCTCTGGGGCTGACGCTCTTGCCTGCCCAGTCGGGATAACGGATGCGGTCGATCAGGAACGTGGAATAACCATACTGGGCCTTGATCGCGCTGAACGTGGCGATCCAGAGTTCAATAACGTCCGGGCCGTTAGGGCACAGCCAGTGTTCAACCGGGTTGCCGCGAAAATCGATCACCTGATTGTTTTCGATCTGCCCGGCAAAATCGCCGTTGAGAATATTTACCCAGGGGATCACTTTATACGGGCCGCTTTTGGTGGCCTGCTGCAGATCGCGCAGGGGATCGGCACCTGCAAGAATCGTAGGATCGACGCGCTGATTCAGGCGCAGGGGCGGCATATCGAGTTTGACATGCAGCGTGGCGGTACCTTGCACAAACTCATGCTTCGGATTGTGCGGCAGGCAGCCCGTAGGGTAGGGATTACGTTCAAAAATGGTGTTAACTTCAACAAAGAGGCTATAGACGGCGTTCATTTTACCGATGCGTTCAAGTATCGAGTCGACGCCTTCATCAAGAATATCGTGCGGGTGTATATGGATACCGGCCATTAGGGGCTCCTTTTTGTTCTGGCTGCTGGTGTGTATTAGATAAGCTGCGTGTCGGGCATAAATTGAATCGATGGATAGACCGCATGGAGCGCCAGCATCGCCATTCCATACAGCGGCGCTTTTTCTTTTAATTCGGAAAGTTCGACGGATACCCTGGTATTGGCAAACAGATGCCTGTCGAGATTGTCCTGTACTCGTGGCAGAAAGAGCTCAGCGGATTGAGAGACGCCGCCGGTAAGAATGACTTTCTCAAGGTTAGCTATCGTCACCATGTTGAGAATGCCGATGGTTAAGTAATCCGCCATCTCTTCCAGCAGCATGGTGGGTAGCGTTTCACCCTGGGCGGCGGCGATAAGAATTTCATGGGCGTTCATACTCTGGCTGCTCAGCGCGGACATTCTCTCTTTCAGTCCGGAGCCGGAGCAGTAATTTTCGAAACAGCCTTTATTTTTCCAGTTCTGATTCAGATGGTTGCGTTCAAACAGCATATAACCGATTTCACCGGCAGCATTATTGATCCCCCGGATGATCTTTCCATCCATCAGCAGCGCCGAGCCCAGCCCGGTGCCAATTCCAATAAGCGCCGCGCTATGGACGTGCCGACATTTTCCTTTCCACATTTCGCCAATCAGCGCAGCACGGATATCATTTTCCAGTACCACTCTGATATTCAGACGCGCATTCAGCTCGTCGGCTAGCGGAATGTTGTCCCACTCCGGGAGGTTGGGTGAGCCCTCAAGAACCGTTCCGCTGCGGTAATCAACGATACCCGGCGTAGCGACGCCGATGACTTTTAGCTTATCGCGAGGGATCTGCTGCTGTTCGATAAATGCCTCAATGCTGGCGCTGAACAGTTCGAGAAATTCCTGCCGGGTTGTGACGTTATAGGTCGGCTCCTGATGCTGGGCCAGCAGTTCCACATTGAGATTAAACAGCGAGAAGGTGATTTTGGTTCCACCTAAATCAATCCCGATGCCGAGCCCATGGTTGGGATCGAAGTTAACCAGGATGCCTTTTCGTCCGAGGCCGCCTTCTTCGCTGACGCCGCTTTCATAGATAATTTTCTCTTCCAGCAGGTCGCTCACGATTTCTGAAATGGTTGCTTTCGTTATGCCGGTAGCCTTGGCTATCTGGGCGCGAGAAAGAGGCGAGTTCTCGCGGATAACGTTGAGGACCACGGAGGCGTTCATCTGTCTTAAGGTGTTGGGAACATTCAGCTTCAAAGTGCCATTCCTTTAGTTTGTAAACTAAACTAATTAATTGGTAAGATGCTTTAAAAACGGGTTTAAAATACATTAACGCTTTTTTTAACGGCGTATAAAGCGTTATTTTTGATCATATAGTTTGTTTTATATATTTTATGGATGCGATCACAAAATGGAGGAAGAGGGTGAGGGTTACGAGGATGTGAAAGCAGCGGATTAAGGCCAGGCAAGGCTTTGACTTATCTGCAAATTACTACCGCCTGAAACGGATGAGCGTATCTGGCAGAGGAGCCCCAGCCTGGGTACCCCTCTGCCTCTACAAGCACGCCTAACGTAATGAAGTGATGTAAATCAGCTTGTTAGCGCATCAATTCGTAAAGGCAACGAATCCAGCGTTCTCAGAATCAGGCTTCTTTTAGACCACTGCGCATCACCCTCCATAGCGATAACACCTCTTTGACTCAACGCCGCGGCCAGGTTTTCCGCCTGAAACTGCGCCAGTAACTGGCCTATACACTGGTGCGCTCCGGCACCAAATCCCAGCTGTTTTTGCGCATTCTTACGCCCCGGAATAAAGCATTCTGCATCGTCAAAAACGGTTTCATCCCTGTTAGCCGAACCAAGACAGAGCAGAATATTATCCCCGGCTTTGAGATCGCGACCAAGAAACGTCACTGGGGCCACCACCCTCCGTCGGCTCATCTGCAGAGGCGATTCAAAGCGCATGGTTTCGCTAACGATTTCTTTCATGCGTAGAGAGTTATTACCAACGCGTTCCTGAAGCTCAGGATGCCGGGCAAGCATCAGCAGCATATTTCCGGTCAGCGCTTCGCTGGTTTCGCTGCCGCCAATCAGCATCGTGACGCAATCGGTACTGAATCGCTCTGCAAGAGCCTGTTTATCACCGCCATAGCCTTTCAACAGGCTGCGATAAAACAGGGAGTCATAGCCCTCTCTGTGCGCCAGCTGATTAAAACTTTTATCCAGATGGGAAAGCGCTTGCAGCAGTCTTTCCAGCCCTTGCCGGTCAATTGCGCTGGGGTCGAGTAATAACCGAATGGCATTTTTCTCCTGCTCAACCACCCGCTGCTGCTCTTCGGGCAGGTTAAGCCAGGCGGTAAAAAGCCTGCCCCAGAGCGGTGCCGCGACCTGACTAATGCCGTCAAAGGCGCGGCTTTCCGTCAGCCCGGTAACCAACTCGCCGGCCTCGCGTGAAATGATGTCGGTTAAGGCCGTCCAGGATTCGCCTGTAAACAGGGCCTGTAACGCCTGACGGTGATCCCGATGAACGCCGCCATCTTCAAACAGAACGATGCCGTACAAAAGGTTCCGCAGCGCCGGGGAGAGGCAGAGACTCTGCTTTTCCAGCTCAGCATGTAGATCTTCCGGGATCCCTGAAGACACGAAGGCGCGTTCTCTTAGCGCTTGATACACATCGCGATAGCGGGTAAGTATCCATGTCTTACCGATGCGCGCCACCGGCTGGTGGTTTCGCATGTGGTGATAAACGTTATGAAGATTTTCCTGAAAAGTGGGTGAAGAAGGATTAAACCGAAGTGCTTTATCGACATATGCCATATGAGAACCCCATCACAGGATGAATATCCTTTGAGTAAAGCAGGGATATGTTTCACTTCAAATATTTCTGTTGCGGCGCGAAGCGCGACTGACCGATCGATCCTGGTCTTAATCGACGGAAAATGCACATACGCGTTTGCTATGAATAAGTTTATTAATGGGGGCGGCAGGAAGCAGGAATGTTCGAACACATTTTCTGGGTTTATATCCCGCCGGCCTGATGTGAAATATCTGGCAAGCCCAGGGCTACCCGGCGTTACACAACTTTTCGGGCGCTCCGGCAACAGCATTGACAGCGTCGCCTGTAACGTTACACTAAACCGTTGTAGTTCATTATTTTAATGAAGATGGCGATGCTGATTGTCCATACCTGACGCCATTCATCAATTGCCGCAAAGGAGATGTATGGCGAATATTCGTGATGTCGCAAAACACGCTGGGGTTTCCGTGAGCACCGTATCCAATGTGCTTAACGGGCGAACCGATCAAATGCGGGCTGAAACGCTGACGCGCATCCAGCAGAGTATGCAGACGCTGAATTACTTTCCGAATCGCGTAGCGCAGCAGCTGAAGACCGGTCAGGCGAAAATGATTGGCCTGCTGGTGCCGTCAATTGTCAATCCCAGCTTTGCCGCGCTGGCGCGTGAAGTTGACCTTGCGGCGAAAGAGCGTCATTACCGGGTGCTGATTGGCAACACCTACCGGCAAATCGAAGAAGAAGAAGCCTTTCTGGATGATATGTTCTCCCATGGCGTGCGGGGCATTATCGTGGCTGCTTGCGATATCGAAAAGCCGCATTTTGCCCGTGCGGCGGAGCAGGGCATGGTGATGGTGAACTATGATGGCCGTATGCCCGCCCGGGCGCAGTCGGATAATTTCTCGCTGGACAGCGTTTCAATGGATAACATTGAAGCGGGCCGAATGGCTGCCGAACACCTAATCGCGCAGGGCTGTCGTCGTCTGGCGTTTGCCACCGTGGCAGGAATGACGCCCAGCCGTGCCCACAAAATAGAAGGGTTTCTCAGTGCGGTGAAGGAGCATGGGCTTTATCGGGAGGAAATGATCGTTGAAGGCCAGGCGATAGCGGCCTATGGCGACACCGAAATGACCGAGCTGGGACGGGCGCTGGCGTCAAAAATCAGCCAGCACTCCACGCTCCCGGATGGCATTGTTGCGATTAACGATGCGCTGGGCATTGGATTGATGACCGGCCTGCACCAGGCGGGAATCAATGTGCCACAACGTATTTCCATTGTAGGTATCGATAATATCTCTCTTTCCGGGCTGGTATTCCCCGGCCTGACGTCAATCATGCCGCCGCTGAAAGAGATGGCACGGGTGATGGTTGACAGGCTGATTGAGCGTACAGAGAACCCATCGATTCCTCCTGAGGAGTTTCTGTTCCCGCCATCGCTGGTTTCCCGGCAATCGGTGCGTAGTCCGGACGCCTGATCCCGGCGCGGCAGGAGAAGAACAGCCTGTTCTTCTCTTTATTTCATATCAGCGTTGGGGCTACGGTTAGCAGAATATTGGCGAAACGACGCGTTTCACCGGAAGCGATGACCAGGATCGTGTCCGGTGATTTCGCCAGTGAATAGAAAGCGTTGCGCTCAACATGTTCAAATTCGACTGTCTCTCCCAGCAGACTCCGGTACTCACGTTCGATAGTATTATCGAACTCGGCAGGGCTATTCATCAACGTTGCCTTTTCCACGTTTATATAGCGGAGTATTTTTTCGAGGATAACCACGCTGCCAATCAGTCCCGGAGATAAATTAAGCCAGATAATACGTGCCTGCGGTGAGGTATTGCTTAAAAAAGAGTAATTAGCATCAGTAAGTAAAATATTTGCCTTATGCCCACACTGTGCCAGCGCCTGTAATAAATCCGGATGAATAATATCGGACTTAATCATATTCCACACCTTTTAAAAGCTGGCGGGTAGAATAACCCGCCACGTTTTTTACGCCCGGTAAATACCGCCATTGATATCGATAGTCGCGCCGGAAACAAAACCATCATATTCGGATGCGAGGAAACAAATCACCCTTGCCACATCTTCCGGGGTACCCGCTCTGCCTAAAGGAATCGCCTGGATTGTCTCATCGGCTGAAGCCTGGGTAGTATGCTGGTTATGAAAACGCGTTCCCAGAATCAGCCCCGGCGCAACGGCATTGACGCGGATACCGTGTTCACCCAGTTCCGCGGCCAGCGAGCGCGTCCAGGTGAGCACGGCGCCTTTGGTGGTGGAGTACACCAGAGAGCCAGCATGTCCGCCAGAACGTCCGGCTAATGAAGCCAGGTTAACAATACTTGCGCCTTCCGCTGAGGCTTTCAGCCAGGGGAGCGCCTGTTGAGTAACATTCATCATCGTCGTCATATTCACGTCGATAACCGTTCGCCAGAAATGCGGGTCAATATCTCCCAGCCATTTACGGGCAATAATACCGCCGACGTTATTGATCAGAATATCGATGCCCCCTAAAAACTTCGCAGCATCCGCCACGCAGCGTGCGGCATCTTCTTCATTGGTTAAATCAGCGAAACCGCAGGCCGCGCGGGAGCCACGCTGTTCGGCTAAGGCCATTAATTCCCGTGGCCCCTCTTCGCCGCTGAAATAATGAATATAGATATCACATCCAGCTTCGATCAGTTTTCTCGCGCTTTCTTTCCCGATACCCTGTTCGGCACCAGTAATAAACACTTTTTTACCCGTTAATAACCCCATCATATACTCCCGTTATTCAGCATTAAACGGCGCCAGTCTTTTTAGCAGGCATCGTGTTACCGTTTTTTGCGCGTGGATATCCCTGCCATCTGAATGTGGCAAATAGCAGGACTTAATAATTAATAGCCAGCGAGTCCTGGCAGCCAGGTTGTTAAAGGAGGCGCCATGGCGACAATAATGATGCCGACAAAAACCACCGCCAGATATTTCGCCATCGGTTTGATCACGTGTTTCATTTCCACGCCGCAAATGGCGCAGGTGGTATATAACCCCAGGCCAATCGGCGGAGAAAACAGACCAAAGCCCATCGCCATGATCATCACAATGCCAAAGTGCAATGGATTAAAACCAAGCTGAATGGCAATCGGTACCAGAATGGGGGCGAAGATAATCAGCGCCGGCGCGCCTTCCAGTACCGCACCAAAGATGATCAAAATAACAATGGTGAGCATCAGGAATAGCCAGGCTCCTTGCTCCACACCGATTCCGACCAGCAATTCCGCAATCTGCTGCGGGATCATCTGGATAGTCAGGGCATAGGACAGGCTGGTTGCGCAGGCCACGATGAACAGCAAGACTCCGGACATCGCCGCAATATCAACGAACATTTTTATTGTCGCTTTCAGGGTCAGCTCACGAAACGCCAGACGGCCCACCACGATGGCGTAAATCACGGCAAAGGCGGAAATCTCCGTCGAAGTGGCAATGCCCATCATCACCCCACGGCCGATCATAAAGATCATGACCAGGCCAACGGCGGCGCCGAGATAAAGCTGAGTACGCGGGCGTAATACCGGATAGGCTTCATTGACGTTGATTTTTCCGCCGAAGCGGTTGGCGGCCACCATTAACAGCACTAACAGGCATGCCGCAGGCACCAGGCCAGCGATAAACAGCGCACCGATAGAAATGTTGGCGACAAAACCCATGACAATCAGGTTCACGCAGGGAGGAATGGTTTCAGCCATGACCGCAGAGGCAGCAAAGACTCCGGCAGCTTCTTCGCCATCCTGTTTCGCCCTGCGCACCGCCGGCATTAAGACGCCGCCTACCGCTGCCACATCCGCGAGTTTAGAACCCGAAATGCCGGAGAAAAAGGCCATCGACAGTACGGTTGTCATATTCAGACCGCCGCGAAATCGTCCCATGCCGCGCACGATAAGTTCAACCAGACGCGTTGACATGCCGTTGATTTCCATCGCCGCGCCGGCAAGTAAAAAGAATGGAATAGCCAGCAGAACAAAGTGGTCAACGCCTGCGGCGACCTGTTGAGAAAAGAACACAAACGGCAGGGAAGGGTCGCAGATAAAAAACACCATGGCCGACATGCCGAGCGTGAAGGCAATTGGCACGCCGGCCAGAATGCCTAACACAAAGCAAATCAGCATTAATCCGGCCGCCGCGCTGGCCGGATCGGCCATTAGCGAGAGTTTCAGATAGCCCAGCGCCGCCAGCACCAGGATCCCCGCGCCGCTGAGCAAAACGATCTTAGCACGTTCATGCAGAGCATGCTCAAGCGCCGCCACCATCATCACCACGGAGCCGATCAATACCGGGATCACATAGATAGTTTGCGGTAAGCCCGTTTCTGTAGTTTGCAGCCGTGCGGCCTGGACGAGATCGTAGCTTGATACGACCAGACCTACCGAGACCAGGAACAGGATCCAGCGACTGGCATGCACGACATACGGTCGAACGGCATCGGGGAGAAAGCGCAGGAACAGATCGACGCCAATATGTCCTCCTCTGCCTGTTGAGGTCGCGACACCAAAAAAGACCAGCGCAATCATCAGCGCACGCGCCACCTCTTCCGCCCAGTGGATCGGCGAATGCAGCGCATAGCGCCAGATAACCGAGGCGAATACCACCAGCACGTTGATAAACAACACGAGCGCCCCGGCCCATGAGGTTAAGCTGGTTAAGAACTTGCTCAGCCGCCCCAAGAGCGACAACAAAGTATTTTCATCCTTTGTTTTCATAGCGATATCAGCCATGATGAACTCCTTAGATGGTTTTTGGCTACATCGCCGACCCGGCAGAAATCTGCGGGCCGACGATTCCCGACTTATGGTTTAGCGCCCGAATCCGTAGCGCTGAGCTCGTTCATCATCGGTTTTAAATCAGGATATTTATCAAGGAATGCTTTCCACACCGGCTGTACGGCCTGCGCAAAGTAAGCACGATCGGTTTCCCGGAAGGTCACACCTTTGGCCTCAAGGTTTTTAATCGCTTCCAGCTCTTTTTGGCTGGCCTGCTGGCGTTCATATTCCGTTGCTTCTTTTGCTGCAGCCAGCACGTCGGCGCGCAATGGTTGCGGAATTTGCTCGAAGCTCTTTTTGTTCATGGCAATCATCAGCGGGTTATAGCTATGGCGAGTCAGAGTGCCATTCTTGATGATTTCATAGTATTTGCTGGCGTAAATGGTTGGGGCATCGTGTTCAACGCCGTCGATAACGCCCATTTGCAGGCTGGAGTATACTTCCCCGCCCGGCATCGGAATGGCGACGGCTCCCATATGATTCAGCGTGGCGATAAAGTTGGGGACCGGCAGTACGCGGATTTTCAGGTTTTTTAAATCTTCCGGTTTCTCAATCGCCTTTTTGGTATAGACGTTACGCGCGCCGAGGTTATAGCCATATCCCAGCACCATCACGTTTGCTTTATCCATCATGAGGCTGGAAAGCTTGTCACCGATTTTGCCATCCAGCGCTTTACCGACCTGATCGTAATCCTTAAACAGGTACCCTAAATCCAGAACGCCAATTTCCGGTACCAGCGTGGCCCAGATTGAGGTACCTGAAATCATCATGTTAATGGCGCCGATACGTACCTGCTGAGTGGCATCGGCTTCCTTTCCCAGCATCGCGTTTGCAAAATAATTAAGCTTGATTTGACCCTTTAACTTCTCGTTTTTATTGATATTTTCCTGGAAGCGGTTGAACCAAATATAGTGCGCGGAAGAATCATCGCCCGGCAAAGAAGAGTAAACACGAAAGTTGAGCGCTGCTTGCGCTGAAGCGGTGAGGGCGCTACCTGCAATCAGCGCGGTGCCGAGGCAGGCGAAAGCCAGAAAAAGTCTGGCGGAACGGAACGGTCTTGTTTTCATCATGATTATCCTTTCTCACAGTGTAGGGGTCGCGATAAGGCCATCTGGCATGGCTGATTTAGCCAGCATGTTTAACCAAAAATTTGCTGTTTCTGTTTTCTGTAACGTTTTAGTGTAACGTTACAGAAGCTATCTGACTCATTCTGCAAATGCAAGACGCTTGCTTTATCATTGGGACTGATATGTGAATTTTGTGGCGGGTATCGCTAATTTTTCGGTGCGTGTTACAAAATGGAAACGAGGCTTTCGCTGTTTAGTCACTGTTTAGTTGAGCGGGTCTGCGGATTATCCTGGCAGCAAGGGATTCATCATCTGGGATCAACAAGCGAACAAGATTTCGATAGTTGCCTGAACGTTGATATAGAACCTCGGTTTTTTATTTATATTTTTGATTTTAATAATTTTTTATTTCGGTGCGGAGGGGGATATCTTTGCTAGAGGAAGAGAATGAGAGCCACCGGATCGCTGACGTGATTGCCCCCACTATGAGCTTTACCGGTACAACGCGCTGCTTCCGGATGTCCTGAGGTAATGAGCTTTCGCAGGAATGGGGGAGTTGGGCTGTTCAAAAATGATTTCTGGAATGAAAGCGATCGGTAGACAGCCTGAATGGGATCATTACAGCTAAAATGCTATTGAAGAAAAATCTTATAAGTTTGTTGATGACTGGAGTGAAGCGATTCACATTTTAGCCCTATTGTCGTTCCGATAGTCCTAAAAAAACGCTCATTCTGGAAAAAAATGACGACACTGCAAATTAATCAATCAACTAAACTAGTTTCATTGAAATGATTTTAAATTTTATATTTAGTTAGTAAGAGATAATCGATATAGCCAGGTTTTTTATTAATTATTGTTTTATTTCATTGGCTTAGATAATAACGCAATGAAATATATAATCAATTAATATATATTTTCTGGTTTTTAAGGGTAATAAAACGCTATTCATTTGATCGGAAATGACGATCGATTAAATATTATTGATAGATTTTGTCTTTTATTTTTTAAGTTATCGATCGTTTTAAACTATTTTGAGGATTTGTCACTTCGTTGGTATAAACAATCACGTAATACGGGATGAGATTATTCAGGATACCGGTGAAATTATTTTCATAATATTTTCAGGACGAATTTTCACGGTTCATTCACCAGGGACGGATACAGTTATGGCATGGCATTTTTTATCTGATTGCTCCTACTTCCTCCTGGGCGTCCGGAGCTTTATTCCTGATGAGTATATCAACGTAATTTATCTTCATACCCGTAATATTGAAAAATACACAATGCCTGAGCCAGGTGATGTGGTGATACTTAATATTGCTGATGTCGGTTTACGACGATATATTACCAGCTGTCCAGACATCGCTGCATGCCGGGTGATTATGTTGCTGGAGCCTCCTTTTATTGTTCAGAATAACAGCCAGCAGCATTTTCCATGGATACTGCCATGTAATATTAGTCCGGACATGCTGAAACGGAAACTTCATTCGGCGCAGAGCTCTCCTCTGGTATCGCGGCGTCATAGTCATTCCGAACTACGTCTGTTTCGTTATATGGCGACAGGTCTGAGTATCGAGCAGGTGCAGCAGAAAATGCGCTTACCGAAGAAGAGTCTGTATGCCATGAAGCGGGCGGTATTGAGTAAATATGGTATTGAAGGCGGGAAAGCGCATTCAGTGCTGCTGTGCCGGGACGCCATGAAAATAATGTAGCCAGATAATTTTGCAAGGCTCACCCTAATAAATAAAAATAGGTGAAGCGTTATTTTATCGAGTAGTGGTGAGTTGCTTTAAATTAATTTATGTCACTCTCAATATAATGTTGGTGTCCGTGGGCTATGAAATTCATTTGCTTTTTATCTTCTGATTAAAAGGCAATGTTATTGCCGGTTGAGTCAGACTGGCTTCTTTGTAATAAATAAAAAATGGAGTTTTTTCGATGAAATTAAATCAACTGCTTATGGCTGCTGCCGTTTCCTCTGTACTGGCTTCTGCAGGCGCGTCGGCTGTTTCAGACAATACCGTGACGTTTATCGGTGAGGTTGCCGATCAGACTTGCGATGTGACGATCAATGGAGTTAGCGCCGCGCCGGTCGTTCTGATGCCTACAGCTGCAGCCGCCGATCTGGCTACAAATGGCAGCACCACTGGTGTCACCACATTTGACTTAGGGCTGTCTGGCTGCACCGCGGCCACAGAAGCGACGAATATTAGCGTTCGTTTCCTGGGCAATAACGTCACCGGTACTGGCCATCTCGGCAATACCGGCACTGCACAGAACGTTGAGATTCAGCTGCTTGATCCAAGCGATAACGCTATCGACCTGACCGGCGGCTATACCGGCAGCAATGCCCTGACTCTGGCAGTCGGTGATACATCGGCCTCCGCGACTTACTCCGCTCAGTATTATGCAACTGGCGTTGCGACCGTGGGTACCGTCCAGGGCTCTATGCAGTACGCAGTAACGTATCCGTAATTAGCAGTTAACGCTGGCGGGGAATTTCCCCGCCAATACCGTCATGGAGTGTCGGATGAAAAAATACCCCAGTAGAGTGTTGTTACTCAGTTTTTTTGTCGGCCTGCTCTGGTGCGGGTCGGCGGCTGCCAGTGTGACAATGACGGGTACACGAATCATATATAATGGTGCAGCGAAATCCACTGATATCCAGTTAAAAAATAAAGACCGTTTCCCCTATGTTATCTCGACCTGGTTTGATGATGGTCATATCGATAACGGGCCTGAACAGGGCTCTTCCGTACCTTTTATTGCCACTCCTCCGGTGTTTCGCATTCAGCCCGAAGGTGGTCAGATCGTTCGTGTTGTATACACCGGCGCCCGCGCTTTGCCGCAGGACAGAGAGTCGCTGTTTTATTTTAATTTTATGCAAATGCCGCCTGCAAACGTGGCGGGTGACGCGTCCGGGGAGCGACAAAACGGCATCCTGGTGATGTTACGCAACCGCATCAAGTTTTTCTATCGTCCGGCGGGCATAGAAGGCGACCCGCAGAAAATGCTGCAGAATCTGCAGGTTCATGCTGTGCCCCGGCAGGGAAAGACCAGCATCTCCGTCACAAACAACCAGCCTTATCATGTCACCGTGTCCGCCGTGCATTTGACCGATAACGCCAGTATTCGTGCGCAGGAAACAGATACGATTATCCCCCCTTTTGGCCAACAAGATTTTTTATTATCAGGCAAGGCCCGCTCTGTTGATAAAGGGGTCCGTATTACGCTGATTAACGATCAGGGAGCCAGGATCAGTGAAAATTACCCACTGTAACAGCACGATAACTCCGCTGGCTCTGAGCGTTTCCCTTATCCTGTCATTCCCGGTCTCAGCCGGGTACTACTTTGACCCGGCTCTGTTACAGGGAACGGGCTACGGTAAAATGGTAGATCTGTCCCGTTTCAACCAGGCCGAAGATATGCTGCCGGCCGGCGAGTATGTCCTGGATGTGTACCTGAATGGTCAACTGGTGAGAGGACGTGAAAAGATTAAATTCACGGAGTCACCGACACACCCGGAGCGGACTGAGCCGTGCCTGTCTGCCTCGCTGATCGAGGCCAGCGCTATTCGCGTAAAGCAGCATGATGAAAAGTCGGTCACGGCTTCAGAGTGCCGGTTTATCGGCGAGCTCTCATCACAGATAACCTGGCAGGTGAATACTGCCGGCCTGCGCCTGGACATGACCGTTCCCCAGGCCGGGCTCTGGCATCATCCGCGCGGGTATATTCCCGTTACGGAATGGGATAGGGGGACAACGGCCCTTTTTCTACGGCATAACACCAATCTCTATCACACGGAAAACACCTCCTCTGACTATCGTTATGATTATCTGTGGAGCAATATTAATTCCGGCCTGAATCTCGGGCTCTGGCAGTTCCGTCACCAGGGGAACCTGCGATACGCTGATAACAACGTAAACGGTGCCCATTACCGCTACAGTGCCGTCAGAACATGGATGCAGCGTCCTGTGCCGGAAATCGAAAGCATGCTCTACCTTGGTGATAATCAGACCAATAACACGCTGTTTGGCGGCCTGTCTTTTAACGGTATTCGGCTGGGAACCGACCCACGCATGTGGCCACAGGGTAAACGCGGCTATGCTCCGGAAGTGCGCGGCGTGGCTAACACCACGGCCCGCGTGACGGTATTCCAGCAGGGACGCGTTATCTATGAAACCACGGTCTCACCCGGGGCCTTTGTCATTAACGACCTGTACAATACCCACAGCCAGGGGGATTTGCAGGTGAGCGTGACCGAGGCGGATGGTCAGGTCTCCACGTTTACCGTTCCTTATTCTTCCGTGCCGGATTCCGTCCGTCCGGGGAACTGGAGCTATGAACTGGCGCTAGGATACGTTCGTCATTACTACAACCAGGAAAATAAGTTTTTTGAGGGTGTGCTGCAGAGAGGGGTGAATAATTCCCTGACCACAAACGTGGGCGCTCGTCTCGCTGATGATTATCAGGCTGGGTTGTTGGGCGGAGTCGTCTCGACGCCCGTCGGCGCGCTGGGCTTTAATGCGGTGTACTCACGCGCGGAGGCCGAGCGTGGCGAACTGGAGCAGGGGTGGCGTCTGGAAGCCAGCTACAGTAAAACGTTCACCACGGGGACTAATCTGATGCTGGCCGCCTATCGTTATTCAACTAAAGGCTACCGCGATCTGCAGGATGTGCTTGGCGTACGCCGCCAGGAGCAGGACAACGTGGCCTACTACTCAGATACTCTGCACCAGCGTAACAGTTTTTCTGCCACCCTCAGCCAGAGTCTGAATGACTGGGGACAGCTGAGCCTGAACGCCAGTACTGCAGATTACTACGGCGACTCCTCCCGTAACACGCAGTTTCAGCTTGGTTACAGTACCCGCTGGAAATTCATTAACATAAATCTGAACGCAGCCCGTCAGCGTAGCGTGTATTCACCGCAAGGCTATTATGACGCACTGGACGATAACCAAGGCAGCTGGCGTCGTTATACCGAAAATACCTTCTCTCTCAGTTTCTCCGTGCCGCTGGATTTTGGCCAGAACCGGGCTCAGGCGACGTTTGATATGAATAAGAACCGCAACAGCAGCGGCGCTCTGACCGGAATAAGCGGTACTCTGGGAGAGCAGCGTCGCGTCTCCTATTCAGCCTATGCTGGAATGGACCATCTGCGGCAGGAGGGGAACCAGACGACAGTGGGGGGCAGCCTCGAACAGCGCTCTTCAGTAGGAACATTTCGGGCTTCCGCATCGCGGGGACATGATTATCGTCAGTTCGGACTGGGCGCATCGGGCACCGTACTCCTGCACAGTGGAGGCGTGACGGCAGGACCCTATACCAGCGATACGTTTGCCCTGATTTCAGCACCGGGAGCACAGGGAGCGACAGTACGTAATGGTCAGGGGGCAACCGTGGACCGTTTTGGCTACGCGCTGTTGCCCTCCATGACGCCATACCGCTACAACCCGGTCAGTCTCGATATTCGTGATATGGACAGCAGCGTTGAGCTGCAGGGGGGGAGTTTACGCGTGGTTCCTTATGCTGGGGCAATCAGCCGCGTCTCGTTTGCCACGGTTAGCGGCGAGGCCGCGTTAATTAATACCCTATTACCGGATGGTAGCACTCCTCCCATGGGAGCCGATGTGGCTGATTCCGAGGGCGCGCAGGTCGGTATGGTGGGCCAGGGTGGACAGATTTATGCCCGCCTGCCAGCGCAATCGGGCGTTCTGTATGTCAGCTGGGGGAAAAGCCGCGCCCAGAGCTGCCGGGTCTATTATCAGCTGCCGGGGCAGTCTCCTGCTACCGGACTCCACCAGTTAACGCTGCCATGTCGTCAGGAGTAACCCTATGATTATCCGATTAACCTGCGGCGCTCTGCTGCTGGTGAGCCTGTTGCCGGCGTCAGCATCCGCAGAGTGTCAGAGAGTGACATTAACAACACAGCTGTCTCAGGCCGCGCTGGATGCGGGCTATACGGCGAAGAGCTGGACTGTCAATCCCGGTAATACCCGGGGAATTCTGGGGTTGCCTCCTGTGATCCACCTGGGGGGAAGCGCTACTTTCCAGCCGGAGGGCACGCTGTTGGCAAGCGCCAGCGCAACATTTCTCTCATCCGGCATACTGGGCGGCTATCCGGCGAATCAGGTGCTGTTTCGCTGTGATGTAGCGGAGCTGGGCAGTATTGATGAGTATTACGCAACCAGCGCTGCGGAACAGTGGGGCGGGAGGATTGTCGTCCCTGGGCTCGATGAGGCCTATTATACCGCCGTAAAAAACGTGGCGGTGCGGCTGACCAATCAGAGAACCGGGGAGTATTATTCCCGTTACTGGAAGCGTCGTCCGATTCCCGAAGAGGATGTGTTCAACGACGGGACGTATATCTACATCCCGGCCAGCGCATTCAGCGATGTCTATGTTGAACTGCTGAGAGTGGATAATGCCAGTTATGGCATGTTTAATGATGCCAGTTTTATGAATGTAAATGTGGCAACCGGGTGGGCCGCAAATGGGCATGTGGCGTTTAAAGGGGGAGGGTTGACCCCTAACGCCACGCCCGGCGGTGATATATCGCTGCAAAACGTGGGCTATGGATCACACTGGCCCGGCGCCTGGAGCCTGGCCGGTCAGGGAACGCTTTATATCAGAGGGGCGGCCTGCCGGATTTCTGACTACCCGGCCCAGGTGTACCTGCCAGCAATAAGTACTTCTGAGCTACTGCAGGGGGCAGCCAGCGAGATGCCGTTCTCTGTCAGCGTCGAATGTGAGTCCGGGGCTATTTCCGGTACGGAAGCCTCCACCACCTCCGGGCCAGTGGTGGCAATGGGATTTCTGGTTAACAATGCCACGGCGGCCAGCAAGGCGCGCGAACTGGGATTGATGACGTCCGGTGGAGCCTATACCTGGCTTCTGGATAATAACTATGGCGCCGCTGGCGTTGCCTCCGGGGTGGGGATTCGTCTCTACAGCAACCAGCTTTCAGGGCAGCCGATTAACCTGCTGGCGGGCACTGCGATAACCGCCACAGGCAATAACGGGGGATGGTATGGTTATCAGACGCTGACGGAGCAGGTCTCAGCCGATACGACAGAGATGTACACGGGCGAATTTGTCGCTTCACTGGAAGCGATCCCAGGACAGACAGTAACGCAAGGATCCGTATATGCACAGCTTCAGGTGGTGGTCAGCTTTCAGTAAACGGGGCTGCGGTCTGGGCCTGTTTTTCGCACTATATACCCTGTCGGTACAGGCGGTGGTGAATGTGGATGCCACCCGTGTCGTGCTTAACGCCGGTGATAAAAGCGTCTCTTTGCCTTTGCTGAACGATGAGCAACGGCCGGCGCTGGTGCAGGTATGGGTGGATACGGGCGATCCGGCTATCTCACCGGATCGGGTGCAGACTCCGGTTGTTATCCTGCCTCCCGTTTTTCGCATGCAGCCCGGTGAAATGCGGGAAGTCAGGATTTTATTAACCGACCGCGGCAGCTTATCGCGGAGGCTTGAGACCCTGTACTGGCTGAATATCTATCAGATCCCTCCGGCGGCTACGCCGGATAAAAAAGAGGGTAAACAGATGGTTATACTGCCTTTGCGCATCCGGATGAAACTGTTTATCCGGCCGGATGGCGTGATGCCGCTGACCCAGGCTGATGGAGAAAAGCTGATTTTTACACTGGATAACGGGCAGCTGAAAGTGCAGAATCCGACGCCCTGGCATATGAGTCTGGCCATGCTGTCTTGCGGCAGCAGCCGGGCCAGCGGAGTGGTGGTCTCGCCTGAAAGCACCTTTCTGATGCCATTAAGTCAAGCGGACGGACGTTGTCCGAGGGTGGACTACGCCGTGATAAATGATACGGGGCATCAATGGCATTATTCCCGTCAGATAATCAGGTAAAGCCGTGGCTGTGGTGGAAAAGGTTTATCAGCATACTGGAGCAGTTGAAGTGCTTAATCATTGATGATGAGAAAATATTCCGAGCATTATACAGGTCATGCTCTAATCTGCATTTTTATCATATGAAAATTCCTCTGTGTGAAGCATTCCATAAAAACTCACCGGGGGGAGGGATAGTTTCTAAGGAAAATCATATGAATTATCAGAGTGGTAGCCAGCGGGCAGATTCCATAAGCTTTTTTTGCCAACGATTTAGTGGCCGTATAACAGTCATGAACCAACTTACTCACAACTCAGCAGTAACAAGATGACTCTATCACTTTAATATTTTGCCTCTGAGTATTGCGGTGTAAAAAAACATGCTTTTTATTTATGTTAAGCAGCAGCTATCATATGGCCAGAAATGGAATTATAAAAAATACCTATGCTATTCAATATGTAATGATAATTTAAATCCTCTTTTGTTGTAAGGTTATTTTGAGCGGATATTTATTCTGTGAATGCAATGGAATGGGTGCTTAATATAATGAAAAATAAGACGTTTTCACAATATAAATATGTTGCATAATGTTTTTGAATGCTTTATTGTTTTTATATAAATCGAATGGTTAGTACATCAATATTTTTTTGAAAACTGGTTTTGTGCCTGTGTTAGCTAATTCTAATATGGGTTATTGATTGTTTATTATAAAAGTTTAGTAATGGCTTTTATAAATTATTACTCCGTTTTTATATCTAAAATAGTTTGCCGGTTTTATTATTATTTCATAGTTCATGTTTTATCGTGGTTGGTTTTATATAAGTGCTATTTCACTATGTTTTACTGGTGAGGGAGAAGTGGCAAGAGAAGCAAAATATTTTTGTTTCTCATTTTAGTCTTTTGAGAGCCTTTATCTTACTTTCGTTAAATGGATGAAATTATATGGAATTTAGTATTATATCTGATAACTACTATTTCTTATATGGTGTTTCCGAGTTAATAAAAAGAGAGTTTGGCTTCAGAACTAAGGTGTCTATTTCTTTCATGAGTGAGAAGAATAGTGAAATTGTTTTTTTTAAACTAAAAAATAGCAATCCGCGATATGTAATCATTTGCCTTGCTAATAATAACTGCTTAAAATCATTGCTTAAGAATTTAAAAAAAACGGAAGCTGAAATTTTTCTGATGACGAATAAAAACGTATTTTCCAGAGGTGATGCTTGTTCCTCTAAGTATTCTGTTTTTATTCTTCCGTCCACGTTAAATAACCATGAGTTTATAAAACATATAAAAAACAGTGAACGTGTAAATAAAATAACACCTTGTAAAAATGATATTTATATAATTAAGAAACTGAGCGAAGGTGTTTCAGTAGGTGAGTTATCAATAAACCTTGGCTTATCACCAAAGACAATATGTAATTTGCGAGACAAAGTGATGCAACAGGCTGGTGGATTGGCTGGTATTCATGGGTTATTATTGCTCAGGAATATATTCGGCTAATTTTTGGAAGCCAGAGTTGTTAAAGCTTATTAGAATGTCTCAGGTGTTTATTCCTGATATATCATGCAGTTATATTTTTTTAAGTAAGGTTGTGTCCGGCTGCTGTGCCCTGGTTTCTGTATGGTTAAAATAATTAAATCTAATGTGTAAGTAGCAAAATAAGTTCATTGTTTAAATTTATTCTCATTTTTATAACGCGGCGTAAATAAGTAATCATATTATCAGGGGCGGATATGGAAAACCTGGATTCCTTACGAAAAATAGATTTGAATTTGCTTGTGATATTTTATATGGTAATGCAGGAAAAAAATGTTACTCGTGCGGCAAAAAAACTAAAACTATCGCAGCCAGGGGTTAGCTTTGCTTTAACTCGGTTAAAAAAGGTGTTAGGTTATGAGTTATTCTCTCGTCAGGGAAGAAATATAATCCCCACCCCTCAGGCCTGTTTGCTATATTACAATATTAAACAACCCATTGAATTAATTAACGAGAAAATATTCCTTAAGAATCCAGATGGCTCTGGTTAATAATTATTTTATGTAAAAGATATTTAGCTAATCAATTGATTTTTATGAATAATAAAAAGGTTAACGCAAGGATGATAGCCTGATTTATTGTAAGGGTTTTAATAAAATAGATTTATTTAGTATCTTGTAGGAGATTATTACTTTCGGGGTCGGTTTCAACCAAATAGACTCCTCTTCTTACCGTGAATATGAACTTACCGCTGTAAGTACCCGTCTCAATCGCCAGCTGGCAGAACAGGTTGAGAAAATGACTATTTTCCAGAATACCGCGACATACTTAGTGAAGCGCCTGACAATCAGAAGTATATCTTTATTGAAAATGCAAGTAGCCCGCATCATCGTACCTTCAGATCTAGAGAGCTTTCGGCATACTCACTCTGTCAGTGAAGAAGATCGCTATTCACAGAGCCTGTTTTATTGCCTATCAGATTATTAGCGTGATTAATCGATTGAAACTGGGTGAACAGTTAAGGAGAGCGGTCGGGAGGCCGGTATCAAGCGAGCTTTTACTCTTGGCGTACCTCACAGGGGTCTTTCCTTCCGCGACCAGCTTGTGGGTGTTACCGCGACGGGAACGGGTATCAGCAAGGAGGACTGTCGGATAAACTCCAGGCGAGATCATGCTGGGTTTACCGGAAATCGATAGCGCAACCGTCGGCTCTTGTTTCCATCAGGTTCTACAAGTAGTGATAGCCCTTGTACAGGCTTTAACTTCTGGCTTAACGAGGCGAATCTGCATATCGTTTAAAGAAATATGCCCAGGAATCAGGTTCGAACAGGAACATATATACATATCAAACTTGATTTTACAGGCTAATCGCTGACGGGCGCGGACAAAAAATTAGAAAATGTTTTATAAATCAGTAGGTTTATGGATGAACAGGGACATTTGGGGAAGTTGAAATGGTGCGATAATAGGAACAAATAACACACCACAAATGATTGTTTTTAATCGAATTATTAATATCGACAAATAATTCTATACACATGTCTATACACATTGGCGTGGGCGTTCAAAAATCACTCACCTCCACACCCAACAAAATACTTTTTCTTAAGAAAAGCGTACACAGTGTTCACAGTCATTTTTTTACATTAAATATCAATTCAATAGAGGTTAACCGTTAAGTGAAGAGTGAACAGCAAACTCTACATTTGGTCTTAGACAATAAAAAACCCGGCATTCGCCGGGTTGGTGGTCCACTCTTAACAAACTAGTGATAGGTTTAGGCTATCTATTCCTAAATTTTAACCTATTCCATTAGAACAGGACTGTGAAGTTAGCCCCATCCGTAACCTATAGGATTTATTGAAGATATAAGGATCGCTCAATAAACTGACTGGCACCACATAAATGAACTTTGACCTCGCGCTCTCCAAAAAACGCCTGCCAATATTTTTTTATATCCTCTTCTTTTTCTTTATCTCTTTCATATGTTACGACTTCAATTTTAACACTTCGTTTAATCATTCGAGATAAAAGCTGTCTCATTTCAAAATCAGCACTCGGCAACGAATATCCTATGAAGATTATTCTGTCAGCTTCAGATAATTCAATACCAGCATTTTGCCAAATTATTTTGTATTGAGGATTTGATAGATCCTTTAGAAAGGTAGGCATAATAAGATTTGATATCAATCTGTTTTCTTTATTTGTTGCGTCATGATTTTTATCGCAATGCCTGCATGTTGCCCCTCTAATAACCCCTATTTTCTCATTAAATCCGACATAAAGACGCATGCATCGCGAACATTGTAGCCAGTTAAGCGAACCATGTATCTTCAGCAGTTTCACATTAAAACCACCTGCTCCTAACATCTCTAGACCCGGCTTTACCGTTTCGTCCCTTTCCTCTAATGAGCTTATATAACAGCAATAATCTACAACTGCATGTCCTTGATAGTTTTTCTGGATATAATCATACAATGAATTATCCAATAGAATATCCCAGTTGGTACTAATAACGCTTACAGGATCATGCTGTCTATAATTACCACCCAGTCTCTCACTACACTTCCTCACTAAATACTCAGCAAAGTGGTCAATATACTCCTTGCTATTCCCTTTTCTTTTTAATATCCTTCTAATGGCTACGCCAATGATATTAAAAATAGCATCCCTTGTCTTTGTCATTTGCTCAATAGATAGACCTCTAAACTGGATATTATCCGCTAAGCACCGGTCTAAAGGAGTGAACATATCTTCAATCTGAACATCTTTAAATTGCTCACGTTTATAATATAATTGTTCAGTAAGTAAGCTTTCAAAAAGCAGAAAATCTGAAGCATCAAAATCGTTTGGATTCTCTTGGTGTATTTTAAATATCTCACCCATTATTTCTGCCTGCATAGGAGCGCCAGCTTCTTTTGAAAACCCAGCGCCAAGCACAAATACAGTTTTCATCCATAACCTCTTAAATTATATTCTGCGGTCAGATATTTGAAGATTAGGTTATTCAGATGTCAAGAAAAAACCGGCTGCCGCCGGTTTAAAAACCTATTTTGTGATTTAGACACTGCACTTTGGCAACCAATCTGCATTGCTTTCCTCTCTGAGAGCCAGATTGGTCTGCATTCCCTGATTGGTCCGCCGCTTCTCGTACTGCAGCCCATACTCTTTCAGCATTAACGGCAGCCCCTTGCCAAACATGGTCAGACTGAGCGTATTTTTATAGCCGTTGGCTTCCATGTAGACCAGGTAGGCATGGTAAAGGTATGTACGAGGCTGACGTGGGACAATGTTAGCGTTCCCCATAAACATTCCCGTAGTGTCAGGTAAGACTTCAAGGTAGCCACAAAAATCAAACGCAGAATCAGCATCACGTTTGATGGTGAGCGCTTCATCGGAATTTTGCTGCGACTGAAGTAATGCCCTGGCGCTCATTGGGTCGCTGAAACGTTGCATAAGCTGGCGAACAATCACAGCCAGCTCGCTGGCAATTTTTTCTTTCAGCTGGGTATCGCGTTCCTCCGGGGCTATCTGGTCGGGGAAATGCAGGATCACCCTTCGGCGTGAAACTCCACCACTACGATCAGTGAAACGCATCGGATTATTGTTCACAGCCAGGATGACCGCCGGAATGTGGGTCGAATAAGCGTTCTGGTACTTGGGATCAACCGATACTGCATCGCCGCCAGTGATGGCTTTTAGTCCGGCCCCGTCACCGCTCCACTTCTCTTGGTCGGGAAGGCGAATCAGTGAAAAACCTATTAATGCGGCTCGTTCTCTCGGTGATTCAAGCATTTCTATCGTTGCCGAAGTTGCATTATCCTCACCTGCCAGCATGGTTGCGATTTCAGCCAGGATACTCTTACCGCTTCCACCGGGGCCAGTGACCTCCAGAAACAACTGCCAGTCGTAGCGGTTAGCCAGCACCATAAATAATGCTGCCAGAATAATGTCTCGCTTTTCAGGTTTGTAACCTGCGGCACGATCCAGCCAGCGCCAGAATGCCGGGGCATGGGTTTCCAGGGCCTCACCGTCAACGGGCTGTGTGTAATCCACCTCACACAGCGTACGTAACCAGTGCTTCTTATCGTGCAGGCTGAACAATCCCGTTCGGGTGTCGAGCACGCCGTTGCGGAAACCGATCAACTGCCGCGCCGGATTCTGTTGTTGCGAAACGATCAGTTTGAGGGTTTCAACGAGAGAGGCAATTTTCCCGGATGAAAAAGGGGCACCAAGGCGCTGAAACAGTGCTGCCACATCACGGGCAAAGTCTGCGTAAGAGATAACTTTCCAGGCCCCTGCCTCATAGCGTGAAAGGAGCTGCCCATTTGGGTCTACTGCCAACGCATTTTTATAGTGATCCACTACCCTCTGCGCTTTTTCGCTGACGCTCAGCGCGGTAAATTCAGCTTCGCTCATTGTGTCGAAAGGGCTGGCAATCGCTGGTTTTATTACTTCATAAATTGCCTGCCGGGTGGCTTCTTCGCCGTTATGCGTGAATGCATCGTTCCAGTCACCAAACACAGGTGGGAGCGCCATTGTGCAATTGCAGGCCCTGGCAGCAGCTACGCCCCTTGTTTGCCCCGCACCGTTGAGATCGCGGTCAGCAGCAATAATTATCTGGTGCGTTGGGTACTGGCTAAAGGCAACGCTCGCCAGGGAAAGGAAATTGACGGACGAAAACGCAACCATGACAGCATCGCCAGTCAGATGGTTGATAGTGAGTGCAGTGGCATAGCCTTCCGCTATCCAGAGCCGTTTGGCTGCTTTGGCAGTACCTTCAACTAGGTAAAAGGCATTCTTAACCTGACCGCCTTTAAGGAAGCATTTTCCCCCATCAGCGTTAATTAATTGCAGATTTACCAGCTCTCCATCTGCATACAATGGAACGATAAGATCTCCCGCGCGAAATGCCACACCCCCAACTTTATGCATGGCGGTTAATTCCCGGCAAGGCAGTGCAGAAAGCCCTTTACCCGCCAGATAGGTATTGCCAGTAGTCTGACGGGATTTCTCAAACAAACGGGCCGCCAGAACTGCTGCAGCTTTTTTCCCGGCCTCTTTTTCAAGAGAATCAGATTCAAGCATTTCCTGAGATACGGGTGGCAGATTGCCGGTAATGCCGTTTATTCTGTCAGCTGCTTCACCAATGCCCACATCCAGTACTTTACTTACAAGCGCCAGGCCATCACCTGCCCCGCACTGGTTACAGAACCACGTTCCCCGCCCTTCCTGGTCATCAAATCGAAAGCGGTCTTTCCCGGCACAGACCGGACAGGGCTGGTGTCGATTTTTCAGTACGTTTACACCCAGCGCAGGTAAAATTCTTGACCAGTGACCACGAGCTGCTTTCTCAGCCTGGCTAACTTTCATTCCTGACATTGTGTGGCCCTCCTTAGTGCAACGCTGGTTTAATGAGGTGACGGGAGCAAAGTTCATCCATTACCGTCACTCCGAGCAGTGAGAGAACCGGACAGGCCTTAAGCGGCCCCGACTCCATCAGATCCGAAAGCAGGGCGCAGGCAATTTCCAGCCCTCTTTGTTGCCCATGCTGGCGCAGATAGAACCCTTCCAGCTCGCGGGCGATTGCATCTTCAAGTTCAGCGAGTGTCAGGCCGGAATAACGTTCCTGCTGACTGCTGAGAGTCAGCCAGGCACAGGCTACGGCACGTCGATACAGAGCGGCACGAAGTGCCAGATGAGATTCACAGGATTTCATCAGGCCACCTCCGCATTCATCAGGTCGTCATGGCAACGTTGCACCACTCCATCCAGCTGCTCTGTCATCAGATAGATGAGTGAAACCAGTTGTTCGCATTGAGCACCTGCAGGCTTTTCGTAACAGTCCTGCAAGGCAGCCATGCCGGTTACATATTCACCCACATTGCGTAAATGCTTCAGCCTTACAACATCGTCGTAGGAGATCTCAAACTGGTTCATAGCGTCACCTCTCCGGCAGGCAGTCGTGCAGAAAGGGAAAGTACATAATCTCGGACTAGCGAACGGCGCGCGGAACGCTCATCGCAGGCGACAGTGCGAAGCATACAGATGCGGAGTTGAGTATCAGCTCGACGGATTGCGGCAAACACAAAGACATATTGCGGGTGTGACGGGGTGAGGATTGTAGCCATGATGGCAGCCTCCAATAAGTAGCGGTTATTGCTACCACCGGAAACGCCAATTTCACTGGTGGCAGCCCGAACGGGGTTGGCGTAACCGGCCTTATTGGAAACCGGCCAGCCCGAAGGCTGCCCCGCCCGGACTGCCATTATCTTGATAGAACCACGGTGTACACATAAACACCACAGCCCTGAAAATGGGTGTGCCTGAGCTACGACGTAAAAAAAGACGCAAGGCGCGTCAATTGTCGCCAATAAGTTATACGGAACGCCAATTCCGGCTGCCGATTTTGCGACAGCGGAAAAACTATACCTGGAAATGACGACAGTAAGCAAGCCAGAAAAAAGGTATTTAATGTGTTCAGGTATCATCATGCATCACATCCCCGCCCACGGGCGCTGATACGGTCCGCCATCCATGCGCTGACCTCAGACTGTGCCCAGGCGACATTTTTACCACCAAGCGGGATCTGCTTCGGAAACGCATCACGGCTGATCAGGTCGTAAACGGTCGAACGGGACAACCCGCATAAGTGCATCACCTCAGGCAGGCGTAAAAATCGCTCATGCTGGTTCGGAACAGGAAATAATGGCGCAGCAGGAGCTGGCGCAGACACTGAAATATTACGCATTTATCTACCCTCTTTAATTTCCACAACAGTCCGGATGAATTCATCCGGATTCAGGTAGTTCCTTATTATGTATATATAGCTCGCTTGCGCACGCATTATTTATTTAGCGTCACACATTGATTTTATGGAACTTAAAACCCGATCAAACCATATAAAACGACATAATAAACATCATGCCTGCGGGCTATAAATACAGGAGCATTAATAGGAACTACCATTCATCCAGGGTTTACTACCCCATGGGACATTGCACCTGATAGTGCTGGCCCACCGCCAATACAGCAAGGTAGAACAACTTCTACACGAGGCTTTACATTGCAGGCCACAATTTCCGGACATATTTATGAATCGCATCCAACTTATAAATATTGGGCCTGCATAAAACCTCGATGTTAAATAACCTCATTTTAAATCTTAAAATATATCCGAATGGATCCATAAAGAACCGGACAGCTCTAGTTTTATAAAAAACAGAATGAAATGCAACACCATGATCAGAGGCGAAAATGTTATTTTCCGGCAAAAAAAGCAGTCTATTTCAGCGCTTGTCGAATACTACTGAATAATGGTGAATAGTGGTGAGGAGAAAAAATAAAATAGCCATTAGGAATAAAACAGCCATTAATTATGAAAAAATACCATAAGTAATTTTATTTCCACGTGAACAGCTATGAACAGTCGATGAATACTTCCCTACCAACCTTTCACCATTTAACTTACTGTATTATCTATTTTTTTTACCTAAGTGAATAGTAGTGAACAGTTAAAGTAAATCTGAAACAGCCTCAGTTAAACGAGGCCTTTCCTGGCTAGCCAAAAGAGGTCTTTGTCTTGTCGCTCGCACAATGGTGTTCAATGGCAGCTTTGTATGCATAACAGCACAATTGACACCACGACAAACAACAAGGTGCTGACATGACTATCCCCGACCAGAGCAATAACCCGATCGCTGATATTTCTATTCCTGCCTCGACGCAACAGGCGCTTGAAAAAGTGAATGTCGCTAAATCAGCCTGGATGGACGCCCGTCGCAAGCAAGGTGACGCTGCAGCGATGCTCGCAACAATCCGTAGACGCCGAGTTGAAACGGAAGCAGAGGCAAAGGCACAGAATGAGAAATGGCGGCAGATGTTCCATGAAAACCAGGGACAGGTAACGCCAAAGATGAAAAAGCTCCGGGCCGAGATTGCTCTGGGCCGCGAAACGCTCGATGAGTTTGATGATCTGCTTGCAGCCCATGCCGGAGAAAATGAATTACTGCCTTGGAATACGGCGAAACTGGCCCGTGGTTACATTCAGGCGCACGACGACCTTATCGAGATCCATGTTACCCGGCTATGGGATGATTTTATGAAGCTGCATGGTCAAACCCTTATCCAACTTTTAAGCCTTCTCAAAGTGACAAAAGGGAGAAGTGCCAGCTCTATTATCGGGGTTGTCCATTCTGTGAATGATCCTGAAACGTTATTGCGGGAGTTCATTACTTCTTCAATCACTAATCCGGCGTTAAAACAGAATGCCTCTCTGCAGAGCGATCCCTTCCTAAATAAAATTGGTGTACTTGCAGATAATAGTGCCTATCAGGATATTCAGGACGCCCCCAGCCCGGCGGCGCAAATCCGCATACAAAAACAGCGTGAAAAAGCGAAGAAGGAGGAAAGCTGATGGAAACCACAATTACCCCTCAGGAAGCGCTGCAGCACTACCGGGAAGCTTCTCAGCGCTGGCTATCCCTTCGCAATGTACAAAGCACTGCCCAGCTACGGCTGCAGGCATTGTTGCTGTCTGCAGATAAGCCTGCCAATTATGCCTGGCAGGTTGAAACTCTCAGAGAAAAGCTCGAAGTGCTTGAATGGCAGATCAGCTGTGCGGCAAACGATAGCCTCTACGCGCAGAGGAGTGTTGTAGATGCCTGTGTTGATAATGCCTTGAGTGACTTTATGGCAAATTCGGGCAAGGCGCTGACCTCAGCGCTGGCACCTTATCTGAACGGCCCCTTTGGTCTTGATGTTGCAGCCCATGTGCTGCGTTCTGCACTGGCGCACCATGCGGAACTCAATGCTCCAGAGCTGGTTGAGTCCTGTCGTGACATCCTAGATGAATCAGGTTTGTCGCCTGATGCATCAATGCGCATGGATGCATCCAGGAGATTCACTCCGGCGAAGCATAAAACTTTTCAGGACAGGCTCAAGCGCCTGAAACTTGCGGAGGAAGCCTATGGCTTTACAGTGTCCTGAGTGCGGCGCAATCTCACATGCCCGTTCCAGCTTTTATGAGGCCCCATCCATAAAGCGGACTTACTATCAGTGCAAGAACCTGGAGTGCTCATGCACATTCACCGCGCTGGAGAGCGTGGACACGATTATTGCCCGGCCTAACAAGGTCGAAGTTAAGGATGAAGCGGCTGCCGAACAGTCAGAGAAGCCAGCTCATACGCTAGGAAAATATGGCGCTGCGTCCAGGCTATCCAACCGCCAGCAAATTCCTGTCTAACGACTCAAGCAATCCCAGAACCGGCTTATATGCCGGTTTTTTTTACGCTAACTTTCTGACTTTCCCGTTGATGTTGGAAGTGCATGTCTATGCTGCATGAAAACGCATGAGCCTCATGCATCAATTTACGTCCCAGCGCCCATGATTCACGGGCATTGAGGGCAAATCGACAATGCATGAAAACCTATGCATTAAGTGAAGCGGGCAGGCGGGCGGGGCTGCGCACGCTAAGCTCTTTTAGTCGAGAAGCATGAGAATACCAGTGATTATTCCGAGCATGTTAAATTCACATCGATTAATTTTAACCACCCCACAAAGCCCCTAGTTGACACTTTTTATCTGTTCATCAGTATGATACATCTGAACAACTCCCCTTTATCCCTTACGTCAACCGACGTCAAAAACTGAAAATCGGAATGAGCGACAAAAAAGGATTACCCATGAAAAACAGTGATATAGAAGATGACTTAGAGCAATTTCAGGAATTACTGAATTGCCCTGAACAAAACTGGTTGCTTGGTGCAGGAATTAGTTATTCCGCAAAAATTCCCTTAATGTACCCCCTGACCTCGAGGATTATGGAGTTGATCCAAGAGGATGCCGAGGCCTTAAATCTTATAACAAAAATAAAATCAGAACTTCCACCAAACCTCCATATAGAACATATACTTAGTCACTTAGGTGATTACTGTGCAATTGCTTCTCGCACATTGAAGAAAGAAATTGAAATATGCAAAGAAAAATTCACATTAGATTGCATTGAAAAAATCCATAATAAAATACTTAAATATATTGCTGATACAATACGATACGGTTATGTAGAAAAGCCTGAAAAAATCATTGGTGATAAAGATAACTTCATAGTCGATATAAAAGAGCATTTTAATTTCATTAATACTATTTTTTATAGTTTAAGAGCTGGTATAAATGAACGCAGAAAACCAATACGATTATTCACAACAAATTATGACACATTGCTTGAAGATGCTTTGGCATTAAACAGAATACCATATTGGGATGGGTTTAGTGGTGGTGCTGTTGCGTATAGATCATATCAATATGGACAAATTGAACCTATGAACGATGCAAAGGCTCACATAATTAAAATGCATGGTTCCATAGATTGGTTTCAAAATGATGATGGGTCTTTGTGGAGAGTAAGAGACCGGGATACATACCCTATTAAAAACAATAGAGTATTAATCTATCCTCAATCTACAAAGTACATTGCAACTCAGAAAGATCCCTTTTCTGCACAATTTGATTTACTTAGAAAATCTTTGAACTCATTATCCTATCATGTATTAATTGTTTGTGGTTATAGTTTTGGAGATGAGCATATCAATCAAGAAATTTATCTATCACTATCAAACCCTAACAATAAAACAGTCTTGCTTGCATTTTGCGAGGAAGTTGATAACAAGATACCGGAAGCTCTTGATATTTGGAGATGCAGTGATTGGGGAGAAAGAGTTTATGTTGCAACCCAAAATGGTCTTTATGTAGGAAGTAAATCCCCCATTAAGAGAAAGGAGGAATATGATGATTGGTGGACTTTTTCTGGGATGACTAAAGTTCTAAAAGAAGGGGTTCTATAATGAAATTCAAACCAGTAGAAGAGTTAAAAATAGGACACGTAGTAGAAGTGACCGGTACAAAAATAAGAGTAGAACTGTCCAACAATGTAGAAGAACTGACTAGAAGTTATTGTGGTAAAGTTTATGCAATAGGACAACTGGGTAGTATTGTTAAGATAAACTTCGGAAGAAATATCATTTTTGGTTTTGTAACTCTTTTAAGAATGAGATCGGATGAATTACAACCTAACTCTCTACCAATCCCTCCAGAAGCAGACCAACGTATCATGGAGGTAGAGTTGTTCTCGCACGGTTACTGGTCGCCATCAAATCAGAAATTAACATTCAACCGCGGTGTAAAAATATACCCATTGCCTCAGCAGGGCGTTTATCTCCTAACTCATTCTGAATCAGCAGAACTCTTTAGTGCTGCAGAAGGTGCAAGAGATGACTCGTGTAACCCTTTAGTGCCATTCGCTCACTATTCAAGTGCAAACTCAATACCTTGTAGAGCGAATATTGACAAATTATTTGGACTTCATTGTGCGGTATTAGGCTCGACAGGATCAGGAAAATCTGGTGCCGTCGCCACTATCCTTCATAGCATATTAGAACACTCAAGCATTGAGGGCAAAACCCTATCTCCTCGAATTGTAATGATAGACCCGCATGATGAATATGGGTTAGCCTTTAAAGATAGAGGAATAACTTATCAAGCTTACAGTGCTCTTGAAAACGATGAAAGTAAAAAAAACATAAAACTCCCATACTGGCTAATGTCAAGTGATGAGTTTAGAACATTAATAATTGGCAAAACTGAAAAAGAAGCCACATCCCAAAACAATATTATATACAAAGCGCTATCTCATGCCAGGATGGTTACATGTGGAATTACAAATCATGCGCCAGATAACTATAACTGGCCTCTACCGGCAGATGGTCAAGCTCTAGATGAACCGAGGCCGACTGACGGTCATTCTATTGAAGAAATACTTTCATTTGACTCGGATAAACCAATTCCGTTTTGTTTAAATGAATTTGAAAACCACATAAGATACATTCAAGCAGCCAGAGTAAAGTCAGGAAAAATAGAAAAAGAAACAGAATCAACATTTGCTGAAAAGTTTAAATCAATTTTAGACAAATTATCAGTATTAAGACGAGATCCAAGAATTAAATTCATGATGGAAAACTGGTCTCAGAAGAATGACTATAATCTTGAACAAATATTAGATCAGCTAGTTGGTGAAATCATTATTGAAGAAAAACATAAAGATATACGAATTATTGACATATCTGGCCTACCCAATGAAGTCGCTGGTCCATTAGCAGCAACACTTGCCAGGCTTCTATTCCAATATAAAGTACATCAAACAGTATCTGAAAGAAATAAAGATCCATTTCTTCTAGTCTGCGAAGAGGCTCACCGCTATGTTCCTAACCATGGTGAAGCCCAATACGCAGCTGCACAATCCGCGATCCGACGAATTGCGCGTGAGGGCAGAAAATATGGTTTGGGATTAATGTTAATCAGTCAAAGGCCAGCTGACATTGAAAGCACTGTCATTTCCCAATGCGGCTCATGGGTTGTGTTAAGATTAACAAATGCGACGGATCAACAGCATGTCTCAACATTTTTACCGGATGGCCTTTCCGGTTTGGTAGCGTCTTTACCTAGCTTATCTCAGCAGGAAGGTATTTTTGTTGGCGAAGCCGCTGCATTACCATCTAGAATTAAAATTAATTTTTTACCGGAAGATAGAAGACCTCGGTCAGAGAACGTTAGTTTTTCTAAGGGATGGTCTGAGCCGAGATTTACAGTAGAACAATTAAAGGGTATTGCAGACAGAATGTCTGGCCAAGTTAAAATATCCGATAATGTGCAAGTTAATATTCAGGAAGAAGATTTACCTTTTTAAATTTTAGCCGGGTGATAGCCCGGCTAGCATTGAAAAATATATGATGAGTACCAATCCATCATTTCCCTTCTACGATTTAAGTATTGAGCATGATTATAAGTCCCACGAATATTGTTCTTATCGACATGTGCTAATTGCATTTCAATCCATGCACTCTCAAATCCTTTTTCGTGTAAAATTGTTGACAATGTATGCCTGAATCCATGTCCTGTAACTCGACCTGCATAACCAATACGTTTGATAACCTGGTTGATACTTGCCTCGCTCATAGGTTTGTTAGGATCATTTCGTCCTGGAAAAACATAACGATAGTTCCCTGACATAGTCTTAAGCTCATGGAGTAAATCTAACGCTTGGGTCGACAATGGAACAAGATGCGGCCTGCGCATTTTCATCCTTTCGGCAGGAATTTCCCAAATAGCGTTATCCAGATCAAATTCTTGCCATAATGCCGCGCGTAATTCGATGGTTCTCACGCCCGTAATCATCAGTAATTTCGTTGCTACCTGGACAAGCTTACTCCCCGAGTAACCCTCTAAGGCACGCAGAAAATCAGGTATCTCATCAGCTTTTAGGAACGGGAAATGATTGGATTGATGTACTTCGAGGGCACTGGAGAGATCAGCCGCAGGATTGTACTCAGCCCGACCCGTTGCAATTGCGTAGCGAAACACTTCTGAACAACGCTGCCTAACTTTACGCATTTTCTCTAATGCACCACGTTTCTCAATTTTGCGCAGTACATTAAGCAATTCCAGCGGTTTAATTTCACCTACTGGTCTCGCCCCTACATAAGGGAAGATGTCGTTCTGAAATGCTTCCATGATGTCTGAGGCATATCCTGCCGACCACTTGACTGACTTCATCTGATGCCACTCTGTGGCTATCTTTTCGAACGCGCTTTCAGACTCGGTTTGCAAAGCGATCTTCTGCTCTTTACGAACCTCACTCGGATTCTTCCCTTCGGCTACCAGTTTTCGGGCATCATCACGACGAGAACGGGCATCTGCAAGTGTGATCGTCGGATATACACCCAGCGAGATCATTTTTGGTTTACCGGCAAAACGATAACGGAACCGCCAGCTCTTACTTCCATTAGGTTCTATAAGCAATGACAGCCCTTGCCCATCTCCAAGTGTATAGGCTTTAGCTTCAGGCTTAGCGCGGCGAATCTGCATATCGTTTAAAGGCATGTGTATAGGAATCCAAGACCGAACAGGAACATATACACAATCCTATACACATTCTGTATCGGATTCTACTGGATGGTTACGGACGATGATGGACTAAAAAGCGGTAAAATCGTTATAAATCAGGGTATTTATGGATGAATACGGACGTTTGGGGAATTTGAGATGGTGCCGATAATAGGAGTCGAACCTACGACCTTCGCAGACTCTAATGAATTATCTACAAAGCCTAGCTAACTGATTGATTAAACTTAGTTAATTAGACTTTTCACCAGCAACAAAAGGTATATATCAACCCTGAAACTGCCCCGACAAAATATCAGGGGTTTACATGACTTACAAGCGTGACAGATATCTGATTCTCGACCATTGCGGGGTTTACATGGTGCGAATCGTTATACCGTCCTACATGAAGCCTTACTTCAACGGTAAGCGCTACTACATGAAATCCACAGCCACCAAAGATATCAGGCAAGCAAGGCTTTTCAGGGATGCTGTAGCGGTAGAGTTCATCAAGCTAAGGGAACAGCTTAAGCCAAAACAAAACGGCTCAAAGGTTGAGCAGATAATCAATGAACTACGTGGTATCAGCAACTTTGCAAAGGAATCACCAGTGAATTACGGGGCTAATATAGAGCGTTGTCCTACACTGATACAAATACGTGACCTTTATTTGCTGCAATATAGCGATAAACGCAAACTAACAACGCTATCAAAGATAACTAAAGCCGTTGAGTTAATACTTTCTCACATTAAGCAACGTGATTCACAGCTTCAGGATATTAACAGAACGGTAGTAACCGGATGGCTTGACCAACTGAAAAAAGAGAAAGCAACTCAAACGCTACAAAACTATATAAGCGCACTGGCTCAACTATTCGATTTTGCAAAGAATCGTTATCACGATGCACCTAAAGATAATCCTTTCAGAGGGCACAGGTTAGAGGCCAAAAGTTCACATGATAGTTATGAACCTTTCCTTATTTCTGAGTTAAGCAAAGTCTTTAGGTTACTCAATGATGAGATGAAACAGGTAACCTTAATCGGCCTTTATTCAGGGATGAGATTGAATGAAATTTGTAGCCTTATCACTGATGATATTGTTACAGAGGAAAACGTAAGGTGCTTACGCATCTCAAAAGGCAAAACAAAGAATGCAGCCCGATTAGTTCCCGTTCATCCTTCAATTAACGGACTTATTGACACGCTGATTCAAAACCATACTGATACGTTTCTTTTCAGGCATGCAGCGTTAACAGACAGGGCTGATGGTAAGCGCTCTACATGGCATACACAGCAATTCACCAGAGCAAAGAGAAAGGCTTTAGGCGAGAAGGAAACGGAGCGGAAAGTCTTTCACTCGTTGCGTGGGATGTTCATCACCGAACTTGACCGCCTCAAAGTGCCTGAAGACCGGATAGCGCTTCTTGTAGGCCACGAGAGGGGGAGTACAGAGTCTTTCAAGACTTACAGTCAAGGGGCTTCACTCAAAGAGCTTGCTCAGTACGTGGAAAAGGTCAATTTTGACCTGTAACTTGACCTTCAGCAGTCAGTGCTTTCTCTGGCTGGCGGTTCAAGCTTGTCACTGAAAAAGCATGTGGATATAGAGGCAATCAACGTAAAAACTGGTTACACTTTGTGAACCATTAGCTAAAATGAACCCTCTACTACACGAGAAGTGGTGGCCTATGAACAATTCCCCCGTCTTGAAATTACAAGACATTGCAAGCTCAAGCTCTACAGATATTGAAGAGCTGCTTTCACGAGCCAAAATGATATCAGTAAAACTTGGCTTACAAGATATTTCAGACTGGCTTGAGCACGAGATAAATGGTTATCCTTCATTTGATTCTCTCCCTGCATACAGGGTTATCAAAAACGTTCCTATTAGAGCCTATAACCCATATGCTGGGTGGATTCCATTTCAGTTGGGTGATATGAGTGAAAATCACCGTGATGTTTATGAAATTCTAACAACATTACATCTCACCAACTCTGTTTCTATGTTAGTAGAGTTCGCTAAAAGTAATCAGACTTTATACAGTGACTTACCCCCTGTGCAATATAACTTTTTACAGCAGGCGAGCGATTGTGATTTTCGCCTTGCATGGAGCATAAATCCAGCACAGATTACAAAAATACTTTCCAATGTGAAATCAAAGATACTTGATTGGGCCCTATTATTAGAAAGTAAAGGGATTTTAGGCGAAGGTTTATTATTCTCACAAGCAGAGAAAAGAGAGGCTGCAACAATGACTGTTAACAATATTAATAACTTTAACGGCAACGTGCATAATGCTGGCGCTATTGGTGCTGGTAATACAGGAGATATTCACCAACAGAACAGTATTACTTCAGGTGATTTTAACTCCCTTGCGCGTCAGCTAAAAGAGCATGGGCTGGATGATGCTGATGTCATAGAACTGGAGCAGCTTGTTAAACAGACTGATAAACCGACTTCAAAAGGTGAAGTTGAAAAGGGCTTTGGGGCTTGGATTGGTAAGATGACGGGAAAGGCTTTCACTGGAGGGCTTAAAATCGCTGGCGCAGTGGCTCCTGCTGTTCTTACCAATGCGCTTTGCCATTACTTTAACATTCCTGTCTGACATCAAGTTAAGGCCGCTATTATCTGACGGCCTTTCTTTTTCATTCATGAAAAGTGCATAGTTATACATCAATGTCCCGCGTACACTGATTAACTTGAATGGTTATTCTTTGTTTTAACAGTGATTAACAGTTTTCTCACACCCCATATTTTCTTCTTCGATGGCTTGCCAGTCCTGACCTCAAGCCATTTTTCTGTTCTGTGGTGATTACAGTGAACTACTGGTAATTTACACACTGTTTCCAGTCTGGTTAAGGTATACCTCAAGAGGCACCGATTTACTGAACCAGTTCACCCCAAAAATGATTTATTGAACCACGCAAAACAGACTGATATAATTGAACCACCTTAAACAGACTACTACGGTTCACTATCATGACTTCACGTGTCTATGCTTACCTCAGAGCTTCCACCACTCAGCAAGACGCAACACGCGCCAAAGGTCAGTTGGATGAGTTCGCTACAGCCAACGGTATGACCATTTCAAGCTACTTCACAGAGAATGAATCAGGTGCATCGCTACAGCGTCCTGAGTTGTTCAGACTGCTTGAGATTGCACAGAAGGGAGATGTTCTGTTAGTCGAGCAGGTAGACCGTCTGTCACGTTTGAGCGGTGAAGACTGGAACAAGTTACGGTCACTGATTAATGAGAAAGGCGTTAGAGTGGTTGCCTTAGACCTGCCAACAAGCCACCAGCTTATTCAGTCAGGAGATGAGTTCACCAGCAGGATGCTTGAGGCGTTAAACGGGATGATGCTGGACATGCTCGCTGCTATTGCCAGAAAAGATTACACAGACCGTAAAAGAAGACAGGCTCAGGGCATCGTAAAGGCCAAATCAGACGGTAAGTACAAAGGTCGTCCAGAGGACACACAGCGTAATGAGAGAATAGCCAGGCTGTTACAGGCTGGTATGTCCTACAGTGACGTAATGGAAACGGTGAGCTGCTCAAGGGCAACGGTGGCAAAGGTCAGTAAGAGCCTCAAAGAGATGGCTTAATTTGACTTGTTAAGAGTCACGCCCTGCTTTGTGTGGGGCTTTCTAATTGATTTCATTGCAGATATGTCAAAAAAGTGCTTGTTAAACGCTACTTTCTCAGGTTCGCCTTCTAAGCAGGTATTCATCTGCTCATCAAATCTTCCAGACCTTCACAGATATGTTCCAGCAATCAATGAAGGCCGAAAATAACGAGTGATACCCTGATTTTACGGAAAAATTTTCATCAGTAATTTTCTGGCCTCATCCCTTAAATCATCGTTAACACGATTAGACGCAATAATTAGCCTTAGTGCTTCTTCACTTGCCCCTGCGGAAATGATTGCTCTCGCTTTACTGGTGCGGCTCCCACAGCTTTTTTCTGTGTATCCTTCCTGAGTATGCAGCAGTTCAATGAGGTCAGCACGTGAAATGGTGGTGTTGGCAAACTTGCTGTAATACGTCACAAAGCACCCCATACCAATAGCTTTAAGGTAGGTGTGTAATTTTTCGTCATCCATTGAGAGGCCCTTAAGAGAATATCTGAGGGAATTGTAACCCTCTGAAAGTCATCTTAACCAGTGGGTAAACTGAGATGAAAGGTTTGATGTCTGGATCCGGCTTATGCTTACCGTTATCCCTGTACCATTGTTTCTGGCATTCAACACAAGCCATGCAGCTTGAGTAATGTTCACTAGCACCATGTCTCTTGCAGATGTGAACAAAGAAACGCTGACCGCGTGCTCTGGCAATCTTTGCAGCAGCAGTTTTTCGGATGGTGAAGTCTTCGTTTCCGGTAAGAAACAAAAATCGGTTTGATGTCTGTACAGTAGGTTTCATTCTTCCAGTCTCCGGTGTGGAAAATCATTCAGCCCACCAGCGATTAACGCTTGATGGGAAGGAACCCTTTTCACCGTGATGGATTGTCTATGGCTTAACAGATGGGAAGGTCTGAAAAGTTGCAATTCACAATATTGCTGTAGGTGAGGTGACTCAACAATTTGGGGGTGTTTAGTCTTCGCTCTTATTGTGAATGTCTGCCATTTGATAAATCTCTTTAGATATGGCTGGACTAGTTGAACTCTCAAGCTACCCCGACTCAACGGGGGCTTAAGCAACGACACCAGATATTCCCACAACTCAAAGAGAACTCATCTCTAACAGGTTGATTATTATATCAAACGCAATGGTTTGATGCAATTGTAACCTGAGCTATTTTAGCGCTTTCTGAGGGCTTATGATGGGCCTTGAGGGGAGAATGTAGGTTGATATTAGGAACGCTTCAGAATGGCATACAGGGGTTCTGATAGGCTATCTGAATAGATTACAAGGCGAAAGCAAGAGCATGACAACGCGAAGCCATGCGAATGTTGAAAGGATAATTCCTTGATTGGTGATTCCACATCTTAACAGTAATCTTTAAAGGTATTGATTAAGTATCTTTGAAGAGATAATAAGATTTTAATGGCTTTTGGCGTAAGCCATTTTCTTATTGTAGTATTCAATTAGTGATAATCAGAAAACTATAAAGATAATCTATAAAGGTCTTAATGCATTATATCAATCGTAAAAAATCCGTCAATAGCAAAAAGTGCTAAATATGCTTTTTCGCCATACCACCCACCCCACCAATAATAACCATCCATCAATTTCAGTAATAACATAATACCACTGGACAAAAACACAGTTACGTATGATAATAATACAGTAATACTCATTTATCAAAATCGGTCAACAGGGTCTTAGATAGATGAGAATAGCTGGAAGGTCACTTTCTCAGGTTTTATTATGGGGGGGGTGACCTTTCCTGTTTCAGGAGTATTAACATGAATGAAGAAGTACTTTACTATCGTAGCGGAAAAGACACATCAATTCTACATGCAGTATAAGAGCCTCTCCGAATTAACAGGGATTACACCTCCCTCTGGTTACACCCCACCTCGTATGATGACAAAAACCAGAAGATACGAAGTTATCAAGGCTATCTGTCAGAAACTGAAACCCCTTGACAGAATTTAACAACATGTTAACATTTGTATATTGGATTGATTTCCTGACAAATTAATGGCTTTCCTGTGGCATCCCTTCCTCGGGACAGGTCAGCCAACCCCCTTACACATTCCAGATGACACTACACGGGTTACGTAAAAGACGGCCTGTGTGGTGTATTTTTGCATCTGAATTTCACGAGAGCGTTAATAATGAATAGTCCTACACAGAAACGAATTGAAATCGAATCACATTTCACCCCCAAAATTAAAGCTGCACTGGAAAATATCGAAGATGCAAAGGATATTTACAACGCAGACAGCCTGAATAAAGATACTCTTATTGCTGTCAAGACTAAGCAACTAATGTCTCAGCCAGTCGAAGATTATGGATTCAGAATCCGACAGGTTACACACCCAGCGATGGTACAGACCATTATTCAGAACATGATGAATGAGAATTATATTGTGTATGAAATGGGCGCTGGATTTATCAAGTTTGTACCATTACAGCAGTCACCAAAACATAACCCGCTTGCTGAGATTGAAAAGGCATGTAAGAAAGCCGCTGAGAAATTTGTTGATGCAGGAATCACTGAGAAAGCGAATAAGGTAAATAATGCCATCCATGCTCACAATGTATTGGTGAAACAGGCTGAAGAAGCGTTATCGGGAATCAAACCGTTTGAATCCTATCTGTCTGTGATTGTAGCCGATGAGGTGGGTAATGACTAACAAAGTCACTGAAGCCGCTTACAAGGCTCAGATTGCCACTTTACAGGCTCAGTTAATGCAACGTCATACAGTGACTGCCATCGACGCTGTACAGCCTTTCTGTGAAGCTATAGGTATCAATCCCGCTGATTACGTTAAGGCCACCAGCGCTATGAGTAACCAGCATAAAGCGTTCTGTGACGGGATTCTGAAAGCGGCTTCTTCAAAGGTCACCCGCTTGCAGCGTGATGCAACTGTACGAATCCTCGAAGCACAGACAAAACGAAACAAAGCCATAACAGCAGCCTCAGAAGCGGCTGAAGTTGCTCAGTCGATGGGAGGGCTGTAAATGAATCAACTCTTCAATGAATATGGTCAGAAAGTAAGTTGTAATCTTCTGATGACGCTGCATCCATCGCTTATCACAAAGCTGGAAAAGCTTTCTGAACAGATTGGTCAAGGTGTGGTATCAGAAGACCAGCGTTTAACACTGGCAATCGGTGAGATGCTCAGGAGGCTTGAATGACGCTTTATCCGTGTAATCCTCTGAAGTCTCAAGGGGATGCAATTCCGTTAACTCAAAATCTCGCCCTGAATATTCCTGTCCCAATGCTACAGAAGCTGGACAGAGTAGGTTATGAACTCGCGGGACGTTACAAATTGGGCGGATTATCAGAGCAGCGCGTGAGATTGCTGGCATTGGCTCACCTGATTGAATCGGCATGAGTGATTTAAAGACAATAGCAGCCATTTAGCGCCGTGATGGGACACCATAACAAGCGCCTTATGCGCATCTTTCAGTTAACCGTTCTCTTATCGAGTACCGTTCGTTTATGGCACGGTGAACACCACGAGAGAGCCAGCCCCTTTCCCGGACTGGTTAGGATTCCCATCATTTGCTCGTTTATCCGTGGCGTGTCATCACGACAGGCTGTTACGGGACACCGCGCTAAGTGTGGAACGGTTAAAAGTGTTGGGATTGATTAGAGACGCTGGCAACGTCATAGGCTTCGAGTTGAGCTTGTACCTGTTCGAGCTGTACAACTACAGGCCGTTACAGTTAACATTCCCAATTGCCATATCAACCATAACGGCAGTTATGAGGGATGATTTACCGATTCTTATAGATGAATAAAAGACAGATTTTTAAGTCTAACTTATTGATTTATAAGGATTTTTACGTGATGGTGCCGATAATAGGAGTCGAACCTACGACCTTCGCATTACGAATGCGCTGCTCTACCAACTGAGCTATATCGGCCCTGCAAGACGTGCTTACTGGCGTAAGTACGGGTTAGAAGGTTAAAACTAACCAGGTGATGCGTCAATGGCCTTGCGAATCAAACGGCTACTTTTGCATCACCTGCTGGCGTTAAGCGCGAATAGTATCGTCGCCGAAACCAATCCACTTATAGGTCGTCAGCGCTTCCAGACCCATCGGGCCGCGAGCGTGAAGCTTCTGAGTGCTGACCGCCACTTCCGCGCCGAGGCCGAACTGGCCGCCGTCGGTAAAGCGAGTAGAAGCATTGACGTATACCGCCGAGGAATCGACCTCGTTGATAAAGCGGTTCGCGTTGCCCAGCGTGCGCGTCAGGATGGCATCTGAATGCTGGGTACCGTGTTCGCGAATATGCGCTACCGCTTCATCCTGGTCGGCTACCACCTTAACGTTCAGATCCAGCGACAGGTACTCATTGTTATACTGTTCCGCTTTCACCGGCTCTACCTTTGCCGGGCCGTTTTGCAGCACGGGCAGGGAAGCCGCATCGGCGTGCAGGCTGACGCCGCTTTCCGCCATCTGTTTGCTCAGCGCAGGCAGGAAGCGTTCGGCAATATCCTGATGCACCAGCAGCGTTTCGACCGAGTTGCAGGCGCTCGGGCGCTGCACTTTGGCGTTAACGATAATCTTCAGCGCTTCGGTAACGTCAGCGGAGTGGTCGATATAAATATGGCATACGCCAATCCCGCCGGTGATCACCGGAATTGTCGACTGCTCGCGGCACAGCTTGTGCAAACCTGCGCCGCCGCGCGGGATCAGCATATCGATATACTTATCCATCTTCAGCATTTCGCCCACCAGCGCGCGATCCGGGCTTTCAATCGCCTGGACGGTGGCTGCCGGTAAACCGCACTCCTGCAGAGCCTGCTGGATCACTTTCACCGTGGCGGCATTGGTGCGCCAGGTCTCTTTACCGCCGCGTAGAATCGCCGCGTTGCCGGTTTTCAGGCATAAAGAGGCGACGTCGACGGTAACGTTTGGACGCGCTTCGTAAATCACGCCAACCACGCCCAACGGCACGCGGCGACGCTCAATGCGCAGGCCGCTGTCGAGCAGGCCGCCATCGATCACCTGACCGACCGGATCCGCCAGGCTGCAAACCTGACGAACATCGTTAGCAATCCCGCTCAGACGCGACGGGTTGAGCGCCAGGCGATCGAGCAGCGCTTCGCTCAAACCGTTAGCGCGAGCTTCTGCCAGGTCCTCAGCGTTAGCGCGCAGAATCTCTTCGGTCTGCGCTTCAAGATAATCGGCAATCTTTTCCAGTACCTGGTTCTTTTCGCGGCTGGAGAGCTGCGCGAGTTTGTATGAGGCCGCTTTGGCAGCAATGCCCATTTGTTCCAGCATTTTCAGCTCCTTAACGGATAATCATATCGTCACGGTGGACGGCAACCGGGCCATATTCATAGCCCAGAATGGCATCGATCTGCTGCGAGTGATGTCCGGCGATGCGGCGCAAAGCATCGCTGTTATAGCGGCTGACGCCGTGCGCAATATCGCGGCCTTCGAGACTGCGAATGCGGATCACTTCACCGCGCGAGAAGTTGCCGGTAATGGTTTTAATCCCTTTTGGCAGCAGAGAGCTGCCGCGCTCGAGGATCGCCTCTGTAGCGCCGGCGTCAACGGTAATTTCACCCGCCGGCGGCGCGCCGAAGATCCAGCGCTTGCGGTTTTCCAGCGGCGACTCCTGCGCATGGAAACGGGTGCCAACGGAAATCCTCTCCATCACGTCGCCAATCACCCCCGGACGACTACCGGCTGCAATGATAGTGTCGATACCCGCGCGGCAGGCGACATCGGCGGCCTGCAGCTTAGTGCCCATACCGCCGGTACCTAAACCCGATACGCTATCGCCTGCGATAGCGCGCAGGGCGTCATCGATACCGTACACGTCTTTAATCAGCTCGGCCTGCGGGTTGTTGCGCGGGTCGGCGGTGAACAGGCCCTGCTGATCGGTCAGCAGCAGCAGTTTATCGGCGCCCGCGAGAATAGCCGCCAGCGCCGAAAGATTATCGTTATCGCCGACTTTAATTTCGGCGGTTGCCACGGCGTCATTTTCATTAATGACCGGCACGATGTTGTTATCCAGCAGCGCGCGCAGGGTATCGCGGGCGTTGAGGAAACGTTCGCGGTCTTCCATATCGGCGCGGGTCAGCAGCATCTGGCCAACGTGGATGCCATAAATAGAAAACAGCTGTTCCCACAGTTGGATAAGACGGCTCTGGCCGACCGCCGCCAGCAGCTGTTTCGACGCGATGGTCGCGGGCAGTTCCGGGTAGCCGAGGTGCTCACGTCCGGCGGCGATTGCCCCGGAAGTAACGATCACAATTCGGTGGCCCATTGCGTGGAGCTGCGCGCACTGGCGCACTAATTCAACGATATGGGCGCGGTTCAGGCGGCGGGATCCGCCCGTTAAAACACTGGTGCCCAGTTTTACCACCAGCGTCTGGCTATCACTCATGATTCTCTGCCGTTCAAAAAGGAGTTTCGATATCGAATTGATGTTGTAACAGGAGTGAGCCCGCTTGCCAACACCTGGCGTCATGGACCAACCACTTCATTGCGCGGATCGGGCATTCTGGCGGGAAAGTGTGACACATTCATGAAAGAAATATTTAAATACCCTTTTTTATAAAAAGTTCCATGTTGTCATAAATTTTTAATATTAGAGCGTTAAAAAACCTGCAGTTTTTGACAGGGCTTCCGCCCGGAATTGATTAGCGCGTATAAATAAATCACCAGGACTGAATAATGAAAAAGAGCTCACTGGCATTAATGATGATGGGTCTTATTGCTTCTTCGGCTACCCAGGCGGCAGAAGTATTTAATAAAAACGGCAATAAGCTGGACGTCTACGGCAAAGTCAAAGCGATGCACTATATGAGCGACTATGACAGCAAAGACGGCGACCAGACCTACGTTCGTTTCGGCATTAAAGGCGAAACGCAGATTAACGACGATCTGACCGGCTACGGTCGTTGGGAATCTGAATTCTCCGGCAACAAAACCGAAAGCGACTCCACGCAGAAAACGCGTCTGGCGTTTGCCGGTGTGAAAGTCAAAAACTACGGCTCGTTCGACTACGGTCGTAACCTCGGCGCGCTGTACGATGTGGAGGCCTGGACCGATATGTTCCCGGAGTTCGGCGGCGACTCTTCCGCGCAGACCGATAACTTTATGACCAAGCGCGCCAGCGGCCTGGCCACCTGGCGTAATACTGACTTCTTCGGCGTTGTTGATGGTCTGGATCTGACTCTGCAATATCAGGGCAAAAATGAAGGCCGTGAAGCTAAGAAACAGAACGGTGACGGCTTTGGTACCGCCTTAAGCTATGACTTCGGCGGCAGCGATTTCGCCGTTAGCGCGGCTTACACCAGCTCCGACCGTACTGACGATCAGAACCGTCTGGCCCGCGGAACGGGTAAAAAAGCGGAAGCCTGGGCGACCGGCCTGAAATACGACGCCAATAATATCTACCTGGCGACCATGTACTCAGAAACTCGCAAAATGACGCCAATCAGCGGCGGTTTTGCCAGCAAAGCGCAAAACTTTGAAGCCGTGGCTCAATATCAGTTCGACTTCGGTCTGCGTCCGTCCCTGGGCTACGTGCTGTCAAAAGGCAAGGATATCGAGGGCATCGGCAGTGAAGATCTGGTTAACTACATTGATGTTGGCGTGACCTATTACTTCAACAAGAACATGAACGCCTTTGTTGATTACAAAATCAACCAGCTGAAAAGCAATAATAAGCTCGGTATCAACGATGACGATATAGTCGCAGTTGGTATGACTTACCAGTTCTAAGTCATCGTCGCTAAGCAACAATAAAGCCGCCGTGGTGACAGGGCGGCTTTATTATGAGTGATTAACGATTCTTCGCCAGATGGAGATTATCGTTATTCATCGTTATCTGAGCGTTATATTCTTTCGGTAGACGTCGCGCCTGGTAGAATACCGATTGCCAGTATGGATTATCCAGCGAGGAGCGCATAACGCCCTGGCTGGTAGAGGCATGAAGGAAATTACGCTCGGTATCATAGAAGCCGACGTGCATGCCGCCTTTAATACGGAAGAAGACTAAGTCACCCGGCCGCAGCTGTCGCGGGTTAACGCGCTCTCCCATATGCAGAAGTTCGCGAGTGGTGATACGCTCCATCGGCAGATTGAAGCGATCTTTTAGCGTTCGCCAGACAAAGCCGGAGCAGTCGACGCCGCTTTGCTCCGTCCCGCCCCATTCATAGGGCGTTCCCTCCCAGGTGTGCATCTGGTCGTGCAGAGCGGCAATTACCGGGATCAGGTCATCGGAACCGCCGTCAATAGTCGAATGACTATTTTGGGCGACGGTTTTATGCGGTTTAGATGAGGACGAACATCCTGCCAAAAACAAAAAAGGAACGAATAATAGCGCGTGAGAGAGTTTGGGCTTCATATCATTGTTTTTCGTCACATGAGAACGGGCCGTGTTCTTTTATAGCCGATTCGTTACATCCTCAGAATGACCAAACGCAAAATTTACGAAACCTTACGTAACTAATATATGTTCGATCGCGATTTGAGAATCAACGGCGCTTATTACCGCTAAAACAGATCGGTTCTTTATTAATAAATTTTTTCTTCATGAAACAATATTTCACAAATTATGAAGGTAGCTAAACGACTCAGATATCGCGCAAGGTGAAAGATCCTCATCATCCCGGCATTGCGCCGCCAGGCCGCCCTCCATTACTTTTGTGCCATAACAGAGAGAATAGGGCAGACCAATGCATCTGGATTTTCGCCAACTGCGCAACTTTGTGGCGCTGGTTGAGTTAGGCAGTTTTAATCGTGCGGCGGAGGCGGTATGCCTGTCGCAGTCGGCGTTCAGCCGCAGCATTCAGGCGCTGGAACAGAGCGTCGGCCATCCTTTATTTGATCGGCAGAGTAAGCTGCCGACGCTAACCCTGCACGGGCAAAAGCTGCTGCCTTACGCCCGCCGCTTTCAGGAGCTGAACGTCGAGCTCAGCAGCCAGCTGCGCGAAGCGGATGATGCGCAGAACGGCGAGGTCGCCTTTGGCTGCGGTCCGGCACCCGGCGCGAAGCTGATCCCTGCCGCCATCGGCGAGTTTCACCGTCAATTGCCGCAGGCGAGGGTGCGTTTTCAAATCGATAACTGGCTTGCTTTGCATCAGGTGCTAACCTCTCAGCACTATCCTTTTGTCGTTGCCGATAGCTGGCAGGCAGAGCTCGACCCGCAGCTGCGCGTACAGCCGCTCAGCCCTCAGCGCTGTTTCTTCGTCTGCCATGCCGAACATCCGCTGGCAAAACGGGGGGCGGTCTCTATCCAGGAGATGCTGCGCTATCCTTTTGCCGCGCCCTATTTGCCGCCGGGCGTACGTAAGGTGCTGGCGACCCTTAGCCAGCAGCAGGACTTTTCACCGACGATCCAGTGTGACCATATCTACGCGCTGCTTTCCACTCTGGCGCAGACTAACGCGATAAGCTTCGCCAGTGAGGATGGCTTCGCCCTGTGCCAGCATAGCCATCGGCTGGTTAAGCTGGAACTTAGCGATCTGCCTGAGGAGTGGCGGCTGATGCAGACCCGGTTTGCTATTATCTCTCCGGTTCACGCGGTTCAGCCGCCGCTGGTTGAGAAGCTGATTGAGATTATCCTTCATACCGATCGTCAGCATCAGCTACAGCTGCTGGCGCAAGAGGAGAAGGGCTAGCCTGGGTTTTTCGCCTCTCCCTTAGCGTCGTACTGCGGCCAGTGGTTTTCCAGCTTCTGGTTTTTCAGCGCCAGCTCGACAAACTGGCCGTCCACCCACTGGCTGACGTCAAAAGCGCTGCGGATCAGGCGGCCGGATTTAGCCTGCTCGACGCTGCTGCTAAAGCTGGCGGTCAGGAACGGGTCGATGCGCGGCGAGGTGGTAAAGTTCAGCTCCTGCGGCTGTAGCTCCTGCAGAAACAGCGTCTGCGGGATCTGGCTTTGCTGCGCCATCTCGGCGGACCAGGCGTCACGATTGGCCGGATCGCTGATTTCCGCGGCATTTTTTACCAGCACATTAATAATCTCTTGCGTAGCCTGCGGCCATGCTGCAATAAACTCCTGGGTCCCGAGAAATCCGGCCTGGGTGGTGTTCTGGCGGCCCGAGTCGCCGCTTTTTACGACCACCTCTATCTTATCGCCGCGTAGCGCCAGCAGCGAAACGCCACCCCAAACCGCATCGACGCGACCGGCCGCCAGCGCCGCTTTGCCGGCATTCCAGTCAAGATTGATGACCTGCAGGCTGCGCTCATTGAGGCCAACGCTTTGCAGCGCCCGGTCAAAGGCCAGCTGGTCCGCCGTACCGCGATAAACCGCAACCCGTTTGCCTTGCAGATCGGTCAGGGTTTTAATTCCCGAGGCTTTGGTCACCGCCAGATAAGATTCCGAACCCCGGCTGCCCAGCAGCAGGCGCGTCGGCAGGCCATTGGCCTTACCGATAATCGCCGCCAGATCGCCGAGGTAGACAAAATCCAGCTGGCGGTTGGCTAACGCTTCATTGACCGCCGGACCGGCACCTTTGAAAAACTGCCACTGCACTTCCACGCCCTGCGGTTTAAACACCTCTTCCAGCTGATGGCGGATAAACGCCATGCCGACCGGACCTTCGATAAACGGTTTGCTGCCCGCGCTCTGATCCGGCACGCCGATGCGGATAGTGCGTAGCGCTTCGGCCTGGACGCTGGCTGCCAGGCCAATGACCGCCACCAGCGCCAGCAAGGTACGGCTAAAAAATGCTTTCATCATAACTTATTGCTCCCCTGAGTTTTTTTCTCACCCTAAAGAGCCGACTGGCAGCGTGTTAAATGCTTTTATTCGCCAAGCATTGGTGAAAAAAAGCTAAATCAGAGGCCGCGCGCTCGCCAGGCTGAAATGCATTTGATGCATCGGGATTATTCACCTTACGCAATGGCGGCGCCGCGTGAGTCACGTTTTGATAGCGGCATAACTCGTCGAAAAGTGGACCGATATGTCGCAGATGATCTTAAGAACCGATGCTCCCGGCAGGCCGGGCTTCAGGCTTAACGGCTGGCCGTGGCTGCTGCCGGCATTACTGCTGCTGCTGTGGTACATCGCCGCCCGTGAAGGATGGATGCCGGAGCAAATTTTGCCCGCGCCATCGGTGGTTGCCGATACCGCCTTGTCGCTGCTGAGTGGGGATCTGCTGGCGCAATGGGGATTCAGCCTTCAGCATCTGGCGCTTGGCCTGCTGCTGGGGGCCATTGCCGGCACGCTGCTCGGGGCGCTGTTCGGCCTGGTCCCGGCCGCCGCGCAGCGCGTGGAGCCGCTGTTCTACGCGCTGGCGCAAATCCCGACGCTGGGCTGGATCCCGCTATTTATGGTGCTGTTCGGGATCGATAACGGCCTCAAGCTGGCGGTTATCGTCAAAACTACCGTAGTGCCGATGACCATCAACACCCAGCAGGCGGTGGCCAGCGTGCCGCTGACTCTGAGCGAAGCCGCAAGGGTGATGAACTTTTCCCGCTGGCAGCGGCTGCGCTGGCTGGTTGTCCCGGCAAGCCTGCCGGGCTGGTTTACCGGCCTGCGTCTGGCGCTCTCGCAGGCCTGGGTATCGCTTATCGTTGTGGAACTGCTGGCTTCTTCAGAAGGCATTGGCTACCTGATGGTCTGGGGCCGCCAGCTGTTTCAGCTGGATATCGTCTTTGTCACCATCGCGGTGGTCGGTCTGAGCGGCATGCTGATGGAGTGGGCGGCGAATCGGGCCTGTTCCCGGCTGGTGTTCTGGCCGCAGCCTGCCGCCGGACGCCTGGCGTGGAAACCGCAGGCCAGCTGGCGGGCGCTGCAGCTGCCGCTGGTTCTGCTGGCGCTGTGGCAGCTGGCCAGCCAGTCAGGCTGGATTGATGAAGCCTTGTTCTCTTCGCCGCTGGCGGTAGCGGTGCGCTTTATTCAGGGCATCCTGAGCGGGGAGCTGACTACGGCGATGTTGGCCAGTTTCGGACGGGCCTTTATCGGCGGCGCGCTGGGGATTACGGGCGGCCTGCTCTGCGGAGTGCTGCTGGCGCTGCGCCCGCGCGCCGGACAAATCTTCACGCCTACCCTTAACGTGCTGCGCCATATCGCCCTGTTTGCCTGGCTGCCGCTGCTGACCGCATGGGTGGGCAATGATAACGGCGGCAAAATCGTCTTTATCGCGCTGGCGTCGTTTTTTCCGATGTTCTTCAGCACCCTGCAGGCCGTGCTGCAGCGTAATCCGCAGCTTGATGAAGTGGCCAGGGTACTGCGCCTGGGCGAATTAGCGCGCCTGCGCAGGGTCATTCTTCCCGGCGCCGCGCCGGGGATCTTCGCCGGTCTGCGGCTGGCGCTGATATACGCCTGGCTTGGCAATATCGGCGCGGAATATTTCATGTCCTCCGGCGTCGGCATCGGCAGCCTGATGATCAACGCCCAGCAGCTGCTGGATATGCCCACCATTCTCTGCGGCATGGTGCTGGTCGGTATCACCGGCGCGGCGCTGGATAAAGCCGGACGTTTACTGGAAATGCGCGCCACCCGCTGGCGCCTACAGGAGCAGCTATGACATCTTCGACTCTGGTCTCTTTTCGCCATGTGCGTAAATCCTGGCAACAGGTGACGGCGCTACAGAATTTCAGCCTGGATATCGCCGCCGGTGAACTGGTGGCGCTGGTGGGCAGCAGCGGCTGCGGTAAATCGACGTTGCTGCGGATGCTGGTGGGCCTTGAGCCAGCGACCCAGGGCGAAATTCGCATCAACGGTAAGCCGGTTACCGGCGTGGGTAAAGAGCGCGGCATCGTGTTTCAGGAGCCGCGTCTGTTCCCGTGGCTTAACGTGATCGACAACGTGATGCTCGGCCTGGCGGATGAAAAGCTCAGCCGGGCGGCGAAGCGCCAGCGGTCGCTGGAAATGCTGGAGCGCGTGCAGCTAAGCGAGTTTGCCAATGCGCTGCCCGCGCAGCTCTCCGGCGGTATGGCCCAGCGGGTTGCCATCGCCCGCGGTCTGGTGGCCCGTCCGCAGATCCTGATGCTCGATGAACCTTTCGGCGCGCTGGATGCCCTGACGCGTCACACCCTGCAGCAGGAACTTTTACAGATCCACCAAAGCGCAGGAACCACCACACTGCTGGTGACGCACGATGTGGAAGAGGCCGTCGTCCTGGCCGACAGGATCGTTGTGCTCTCGCCGCGTCCGGGGCGGATACGGGAGGTGGTAAGCCTGGCGTTGCCCCATCCGCGCCAGCGCGATGATGCTTCGTTTACCGCCGCCTGCCGCCAGATTCGTAATCTGATTACTTCTGCCTGATTCTTTAATTTAAGGAGCAACATATGGGACATCCTTCCGTCTACCCGACAGGCGCCACACTCTACGATCCGCAGCGCGCCTGGAGCGGCTACACCCTTTTCCAGGCCACCGAACACGGCGCGGTGCTGGTGGATATGAACGGTCACGTGGTGCGCGAATGGCCTGAACTGCACGGGTTTCCTAATAAAATCCTGCCCGGCGGCGCCATCCTTGGCCATAGCGGCGAGCGCGATCCGCGCTACGGCATGCAGGATATGCTCGATCTGATCCAGGTGGACTGGGAAGGCAACGTGACCTGGAAATTCGATCGCTATGAGCAGGTGAGCGATCCCGGCAATGAAACGCGCTGGATGGCGCGCGCGCATCATGACTATCAGCGCGCAGGCAACCCGGTGGGCTATTACGCGCCGGGGCTGGAGCCGCAGGTGGATGGCGGCAATACCCTGATCCTCGCCCACACCAATCTGGTTAATGAAGCGATCTCCGACAAGCTGCTGCTGGACGACACCATTATTGAAGTCGACTGGCAGGGCAACGTGGTGTGGGAGTGGCGCTGCAGCGATCATTTTCACGAACTGGGTTTCGACGACGCGGCGCGCACCTCGCTGTACAACAACCCGAACATGCGCGCCAGCGGCGGCGGTATGGGCGACTGGATGCATATCAACTCGATGTCGGCGCTGGGGCCGAATAAGTGGTATGACGCCGGCGATGAGCGCTTCCATCCTGACAACATTATCTGGGACGCCCGCGAATCCAACATTATCGCCATTATCGATAAGCAGAGCGGCAAAATAGTCTGGCAGCTCGGCCCGGACTACAGCAAACCTGAGCTGAAGCACATCGGCTGGATCATCGGCCAACATCATGCGCATATGATCCCGCAGGGGCTGCCGGGTGCGGGTAATATCCTGATTTTTGATAACGGCGGCTGGGCCGGATACGGCGCGCCGAACCCGGCGTCGGCGGACGGAGTGAAAAACGCCTGGCGCGATTATTCACGGATCCTGGAGATCAACCCGCTAACTCTCGATATTGAATGGCGCTACTCGCCCTATGAAGCGGATCTGCCGCAGCCCACCGATTCATACCGCTTCTACAGCCCATATATCAGCAATATGCAGCGCCTGGAAAACGGCAATACCCTGATTAATGAAGGATCGAACGGACGCATTTTCGAAGTGACCCGCGACCACGAAATTGTCTGGGAATATATTTCGCCGTTCTGGGGCAAGACGCTGAACAACAATATGGTCTATCGCGCCTACCGTATTCCCTACGCGTGGATCCCGCAGCTGGCGCAGCCGCAGGAGACGCCAATCGCGGAGGTGGATGTGCGTACCCTCCGCCAGCCGGGGGCGGCGGAAGCGGGACCGGCGCAAAGCGTAGTGCGGGTGGCGGGCGTACAGCCGTACAGTAAAAGCGCCGATGCGCTGTGCGTGGCAACCGATAACGATACCCTGCGCCGCAGTCCGAAGCTGTTCCGCGTCGCGGAAAGCGCGTTCACGCCGATAAGCGCGGCGAGCGAACTGGAGAGCGAACGACCGGTGCTGCTGTTCGTTGGCGCGGAGCGCTGCGTGCACTGCCGCAAGCTCTGGCAGCTGCTGGCGCATGAAAAGCTTGGCCCGCGGATTGCTCAGCTTAATACCCGCTATCTGGATGCCGACCAGCATCAGGAGCTGGCGAGCGACCTCGGCGTGCGCGGCCTGCCGGCGCTGCTGCTGATAAAACCGGGGCAGCCAGCATCGCGCGCGCCTGCGCAGCTTTCGCTGGAAAATCTGTTCGACTGGTTGAGCAGCGCGGGGCTGTGATCCGCTTGCAGGCGGACTGGTTTATGCCGGTCCGCCGTTCATCTGGCGGATAAAGACCATGGGGGAACAGCCTATCGTTTTGCGGAACATGGCGGTAAAAGCGGCGGGATACTCATAGCCCAGAGTTAGCGCGACTTCGGTAATCGAACGCCCTTCACGCAGCGCAGTCATGGCGTACATCAGGCACGCCTGCTGACGCCAGGCGCAAAAGGCCATCCCGGTCTCCTGGCGAAACAGACGATTAAAGGTGCGTACGCTTTTGCTCATTTTGTGCGCCCACTGCTGCGGCGTACTGCGGATAGTCGGCTGGCGCTGAAAATCGCCGCACAGCGCAGCGAGGTGGCTATTCTGCGGGAGCGGGGTAAACATCGGCAGCGGCGCGGCGGCGCGCAGTTCGTAAAGCAGCAGCTCAATCAAAGCGGCGTCGCGCCCGCTCTCTTCATACAGCAGCGGTAGCTGGCAGGCGGCCAGCAGGAGCTGATGGGTTAGCGGAGAAACCTGTAAGACTTCGCAGCGCTCGCTATCACGCGGGGCGACCTGCGCATCAATATAGAGGCTGTGGGTGCTGACGCCGGGCATCCAGACGCGGTGCGGTTTCGTCGCCGGGATCCACACTCCGCTAAAGGGCGGGACCAGCCACTGGCCGTCATCCGTTTCCACCTTCATTAACCCGTTCATCGCGTACAGAAACTGCGCCCGCCGGTGGCTATGACGCTCCAGCAGCGTATTCGGCGGATAGTCGCTACCCAGCGCCAGCACCCGGCGAGGGAGGTGGTCGACGTCATTAATTGCAACGTTGCGCATAAAAACTAGCCCTGGCTGAAATTCGTAATAGATTGGCTTTAAAGCGTAAGCCGGCCACGATCTTATTCTATATCGTTACCTCCTTTTGTGGAGGCGTTCTAATGAGCGACTGGCTTTTTTTGTGCGGCATACTTTCCGGCGTGACCACCTGGCTTTTTGGCTTTGGCGGCGGTTTCGTTACCGTTCCGCTGCTCTATTTACTGGTGACCGGCGCGTGGGGGGCGCAAAGCGCAGTCGGGCAGCAGGCGATGCAAATCGCCGTCGCCACCTCGGCGCTGGTGATGCTTTGTTCCGCGCTGTTGGCAACCTGGCGGCACGCGCGCACCGGCACTCTGAGCTGGCGTCGCCTTTGGGTCATGCTCACCGGCATTGCCGTTGGCGGAATCACTGGCGTGCTGTTGGCGCTTCTGGTCAATGGCGAGTGGATCCGCTGGCTGTTCGTTATTTACCTGCTGGTGACGATTGTCGATTGCTACTTTCGCGCCGGATTTATAACTCCTCCCGTCAGCCGGGTGATGCCGACGGCACCCCATGAGCTGGCGGTAGGCGGCGTCATCGGCCTGATCGCTGCTTTTCTTGGCGTAGGGGGAAGCGTGATGACCGTTCCGCTGATGCGCCGCCGGGGCGTGCAGATGTCCGAAGCGGCGGCGATGGCCAACGTGCTGACGCTGCCGCTGGCGGCAACGGCGACGCTCACCTGGCTGGTGACGGCATGGCTATCGCCGGTGACGTTACCGGCTGGGTTTGTCGGCAATATCTGGCTGTCGGCAGCGGCGCAGCTGGTGGCAGGAAGCTGGCTGGGATTAAAAATCGCCTCCCGCTGGCTGGCGCGTTTGCCGGATAGCTGGCATGTGCGCATTTATCCGCTCTTGCTGATAGCCGTCCTGCTGGTGATGAGCATGTGGTGATAATGGGAAAGCGGCTTCCCGGAGGCGGTGCTGCGCACCTGTCCGTATATGGACACCTCCCGTGGTGCAAGGGGCCGTAGCCCGGGTAAGCGCAGCGCGACCCGGGAAAAAGCCGCACTGACGCGTGAATCCTGGCACATTCCCCAGGCCGCGCTGCCTTGTAAACTTTTCGTTAACCATGCTAATGTTCATGCACTCTTATTAACAGGGGCTTCCCGTGACGCAGATTATAATCCCAGGACATTTTGCCTCCTGCGCTGATTTACCGGCGGGCCGAATGGCATTATCACCTCGCCGCCTGTTTTCCTGCGCCTGTCCCCCGCCTCCTGAAATGGTAGTCGCCGGAGTCTGATCTCCGAACGTCAGGGTATTCGTTAATCATGAGTACCACTCGCTACAACTTCAGGATCTGGAACACATTTATGCATTCTCGATATGCTTTGCTCGCCTCGCAGGCGACAACGGCGACCTTTGTCCTGCTGTGGGGCAGCGCCGCGATTTTTACCCGCTGGGGTCTGGATAACGCTTCGCCGATGGCGCTGCTGGTTTTCCGTTTTCTGATAGCCCTGCTGGCGCTGCTACCGCTCGTCATTTTGCGCAAACGCTGGCTACCGGCGCGCGGTACGCGACTGCAGGTCGCCACCACCGGACTGATGCTGATTGGCGGCTATTCCGTCTGCTACTTTGAGGCGATGGCCCACGGCGTAACGCCGGGCCTGATTGCCACTATCATGGGCATTCAGCCGATTCTTACCCTCTGCGTTGTTGAACGACGCCTGCAGGGCACCCGGCTGCTGGGCCTGCTGGTGGCGCTGGCGGGACTGGTTCTGCTGGTATGGCGGAGCTTATCGGCTTCGCAGATGGCGGTTAGTGGCATTGTTTTTGCCCTTGCCGCTCTGCTGCTGATGACCTTTGGCGCCATTTTGCAAAAGCGCAGCCGCCAGGCGCCGGTGGACGTTCTGCCGCTACAATATCTGGTGAGCTTGCTTTTATGCGTATTGATGACGCCGGTCAGCGGTTTTGATGTTCGCTTTAGCGCCGGCTTTATCATCCCGGTGCTGTTTCTTGGCCTGCTGATTTCGGTTGTGGCCCAGCTGCTGCTGTACCGGCTGCTGAGCGCCGGTAATATCGTTAACGTCACCAGCCTGTTTTATCTGGTGCCGGTGATTACCGCGCTGCTGGATTACCTGCTGCTGGGGAACAGACTGCCCTGGGCGGCGATTGTCGGCATGGTGGCGATCCTTGGCGGAATTATGCTGGTCTTTCGCACGCCGAAAGTCAGCGCCGCATAGCCAATAACCCGGGCGTTTGCCCGGGTCATCCTGCTGTCATTTTTCTTGCGCATGCTCTCGCGAGACGCTGGCGCTGATAAGGAAAATTAAACGATGGGCAAAACGCTGACTATTTTCGATCTGGATAATACGTTAATTAAGGGCGATAGCAGTACGCTATGGAGCCGCTTTATGGTACGCGAGGGCTGGGTAAACGATCCGGGTTACCTGGCGCGTGAAGCGCAGCAGATGGAGGACTACGATCGCGGCGAAATGAATATCGCCGATTATGTGGCTCTGATTCAGGCGCCGCTAATTGGCGTATCAAAGCAGGAAGTGGACACGCTGCTGGCGCGCTGCGTGCGTGAAGAGATTATGCCGCGCGTGTATCCCCAGGCGTGGGATCTGATTCGTACTTTACAGGCTAAAGATGAGCAGATGCTGGTTATCTCGGCGTCGGTAAGCCTGCTGGTGCAGGCGGTCGCGGCGGAGCTCGGCATCGAACAGGCGTTGGGGATTGACGTCGAGATGGTTGATGGCGGCTATAGTGGCGTTATTGCCGGTACGCCGAGCTACCAGCAGGGGAAAGTGGTGCGTCTTGAGCAGTGGCAACAGGCGCATCCTGAATATTCGGGCGAGGTGACTTTCTACACCGACTCGATCAACGATCTGCCGCTGTGCCTGCACGCCGATCGCGTGAGGCTGGTCAATCCCTGTCCGCAGTTAATCGCGGCGAATGCGCAGCATCAGTGGCCGGTGCTGGAGTGGCGGCTGTGATTTTCCCCCGGGTTGCGGCGTAAACGCCGTACCCGGGCTACTTTTTCGTGCTGTTTGGGTAGCCCGGACAGGCGCATTGCGCCGCCTCCGGGAATGTCGCGATATCAGGTCCCCCCCGGGGGTAGCCCGGGTAAGCGCAGCGCAACTAATCAGCCTTAAACAGCGGCACCACGCTGCCGCCAATATAGCGACGGCGTAGCCAGGCGGAAAGCGTATCCATCGCCATCACCACCGCCACCAGCAGCAGGGTAATAAACATCACCACGTCCCAGTTCCACAGGCGCATATTTTCGGCATAAATCAGGCCGATGCCCCCCGCGCCGACAAAGCCGAGCACCGCCGCGGAACGGGTATTGGACTCAATCTGATACAAACTTAGCGCCAGAAACGTCGGGAAAGACTGGGTAAAAATGCTAAAACGGTGCTTCTGCAAACTATTTGCCCCCACCGCCGTCAGTCCGCGTCCGGGAGAGCGGTCTACCGCCTCATGCCCCTCGGCGTAAAGACGGCCCAGAAGCCCGGTATCCTGCATGATAATCGCCAGTACCCCGGCCAGCGGCCCAAGTCCGACGGCGCGGACAAAAATCAGCCCCCAGATTGCCATATCGATGCCGCGTAAAATGTCGAACAACCGGCGCATCAGCACGGCGATAATCCCGGGAAGGAAGCCGCGCATAATATTGCGCGCCGCCAGAAACGAGAGCAGCAGGGCGATGACCGTCGCGGTAATGGTCCCGGAGAAAACAATCGCCAGGGTAATCGCGATTTGCGTGAAGTAGTAGCCGAACGGCCAGTTGAGAAAGTCGTTCCAGACGAACATGCGCAGAAGATAGCGGCCGATTTGCTGCAGCCCGGTGGCGAGCTGCTCGCCGCTGATGCCGAACTGCATAAAGAACCATATATAGTAGAGCACGCTGGCCAGCGTCAGCAGGCCGATATAGCGCAGATAACGGCCCTGGGCCTGATATAAATGTTGATGCTGGCGACGGCTGGCGGCGATATCCGGCTGATTTTGCCACTGACTCATTTTTTCCCCTCCACAACCCACTGCCGCAGGCGACCGGACAGCATATCCAGCAGCGAGACCACGATAATAATCAACAGCAGCGTGATACTGACCTGATCGTAACGGTCGAGTTTGATATTGGTCATCAGCTCCTGGCCGATGCCGCCTGCGCCCACCAGCCCAAGAATGGTTGAGGAGCGGAAGTTAATTTCGAGACGCATAAAGCCGTATGAGAGAAAGATGGGTTTTACCTGCGGCCACAGGGCGAAGCGGATACGCTGCAGAGGCGACGCGCCGCAGGCGGCCAGGCCGCGCACCGGTTTATCCTGAGCGCTCTCTACCGCTTCATAAAACAGTTTGGTCAGGCTGCCTATAGTGTGCAGCATTAATGCCAGAAAACCGGGTATCGCCCCGATACCAAAAGCCATGACGAAAATCACCGCCCACGCCAGCTCCGGCATGGTGCGCAGAAAAGCCACCAGCACGCGAACGGCAAAGCGCAGCGGGGCGGGGGACCAGGCGTTATTGGCGGCAACGAACGCCAGGAGGGAGGCGATAACCACGGCAACCAGCGTAGAGGCCAGCGCCAGCTGTAGCGTCTCCCAGATAAGCGGCAGCTGTATCGGCAGGCGATAGCCCCAGTAAGCCAGCGAGCCTTTGGTATGCGAATCGGCAAACAGATCGGCGATGTGCAGAGTCGGCAACGTCTCGAACATGTAATCGAGAAAATTGGGCAGCGAATGCCAGATGGTAAAGAGATTAAACTCGGCCATGCTGCCGGCGGCAAAATAGAGAACCAGTAGCAGCAGGGAGCCGCTAAAGGTATCGCGTTTTTGTCGCGAGCGGACCTGCTGATAATAGCGCTCAAATTCGGTATGGGAGTTGTTCATGCGTCGCAGTGTCTTCAACGAGTCGTCGCTGCCCGCGAAAATGACCGGGCAGCGACGTCAGGGCGGGATTAACGCGCGCTAACCAGTTCGCGTTTCATATCAATGATCTGCTGGAAATCAGCTACGCTGCCCGGGCCGATATGCTGCGTGCCGCCCATAGCTTTGATAAAGCAGGCGTGATCGTCGGTATCCAGCTTTTTAATCGCGGTGACGACTTTAGACTTAAAGTCAGCAGGCAGGGAATTGCTGACCAGGATTGGGCCATTCGGGATCAGCGGCGATTGCCAGATAATGCGGATTTGCTTCATCAAATCCGGGTGATCCATGCGAATCAGACGGTTGAATGCGCCAACGCTGTAGCCGCTGTTATAGTCACCGACCATGGAGGTCCAGGTGACCGCGCCGGCAAACTGACCGTTCAGCACGCCCAGAATATCCTGCTCATGACCGCCGGAGAAGGTGACGCTGGAGAAGAAGTTATTATATTTATTATCCGAAGTACCGCCGAACTGCTGTTTAAAGGCGTGGTTGGGAATTAAAAAACCGGAAGTGGAGTCCGGATCGGCGAAGCCAAACGCTTTGCCTTTCAGATCTTCTAACTTTTTATACGGACTGTCGGCTTTGACAATCACCACCGAGTGATAGCCGCGGGATTGATCTTTATCATCTACGGCAATCCCGACAATATCGACGGCTTTAGGATTGTTAATATAAACGGAAGCGTATGATGACGGCGACATACTTAAGACCACGTCAACTTTCCCGCCCAATAATCCCTGGATTACCCCGGAATAATCGGAAGAGTTTCGCAATTTGGTATCAACATTCAGCTCTTTATCGAGGAATTGTTTAACGCACTGGTTATCACCAATTTGCTGCGTAGCGTTTTGCCCGCCGAGTATACCCAAATTTAATTCTTTAGGTTGCCCGGCTGCGCTTACCTGCCACGTCATCATAATCCCTGCAATTACTGCGGATAAACGAACTGCGCCAGTGGTGTACTTTTTCATTATTTTTCCCGTGTGAGTGAAATTTAATGCAATTGGCTAATTTCATCGCCATACAGCCGATGCAGAATATCCTGACTCAGCCTAGTGGGATGGTCGTCAAAAATAATCTTGCCGTTGGCCACGCCGATAACCCGTGTGCAATATTCTCGAACCAGTTCCACCGAATGCAGGTTTACCATTACGCTGATACCCTGTTCGCTAATTTCGCGCAGGACATTCATGATCCGCTGCGTATTTTTCGGGTCCAGCGAGGCGACCGGTTCATCGGCCAGTAAAATTCCCGGGTTTTGCATCAGGGCCCGGCAAATCGCCACGCGCTGCATCTGCCCGCCGGAGAGATTTTCCGCCCGCTGTAGCGCATGCGGCAGCATGTTCATCCATTCCAACAGGGAAATGGCGCGGGCCCGGTCGGCATCGGGGAAAACTTTGAATAATGACTTCAGGGTCGAGGTTTGGCTGAGGCGCCCCAGCAGTACGTTAGTCAGGACGTCGAGACGCGGGACCAGACAGAAATCCTGAAAGATCATACCGCACTGGCTGCGCCAGGCGTTTAGCGCGCGGCCTGACAGCTTCGACACGTCCTGCGGCGTACCCCTTTCCGGATAGCTCAGGATTTCGCCGCCGCTGGCGCGATGGGTACCGTTAATGACGTGCAGAAGAGTTGACTTTCCGGCGCCGGAGCGGCCAATTACGCCAACCAGTTCGCCCTTACAGAGGTCGAAACTGATGTTATCCAGTACGGTCTGCTGTGGGTTCCAGCTTTTTCTCAGGTTACGTACGCTCAGCACCTGCCTCTGCTGGTCAAGCAGCGGTGGCCTGAACGGTTGAAAATCGGTTTCGGCAACCGCTGCCAGAGAACTGTTCATAAAATGTGTCCAGGTTCATCAGTTAACTGGGCACTATTAATGGTGTTTTATGTGACTAACAGATGACATTCAGGCGAACAAATAATGAACGGATGTATCAATTCAGGATTTTTTTGCTGAAAAAGTGTGATTTTTATCACGTTTTTATGTCGACAAGCAGGCATATGAGAATACTCTGCCTACCTTTAATACGCGATAACGCATGAGATTAATAATCATATGTATTTCTTCTGACAAAAAAGAGTCGCCGTATGCGACATTTGCTGGAGAAAGTCATCGCCTTTAGCGCAGGGAGAATGATTGCGGATGTTCGTCTCAGGCTTGTGCCTGAGTCGGTTTAACCGAGTAGATAACCAATTCTTGTTCCAGTACGCTTTACTCCGTAATTTTTTAGTCGGCGACTATACCTTTTGTGCGGACTATAATTCCATTATTTTTGCTAATTAATGAAATTAACCACTGCTTTTGTATTGATTATTAGATTTATATTCTTATTTTTTGAATTTGCTCGGTTTTTTTGCTTTTTCGAACGAAAGTCCCCTTAAGAATTATCTTAACGGCTAATAGCTAAGATCCTGGAACATATCATATTCACTTAAGAATCTACGTATGTGGCAACATTAACGAACTGAAAAACAATGGTTTTTTTGCTTAACTCAATTTCCTTATTTTTATTATTCAGGCTTAAATTGACCTGGTCGGTAATTGGCCCTTAGCGCACTTATTGACACACATCCTGAAAAATCCTAAATTTGATTACACAAGAAACAAGCAAGTCATTTAGTGTTCTTTGTCTCCTCAAGTAATACTATTTTGAGTTTTAGACTAGATATATAAAAGAGGGAATTTGCTGACTTAGACTTTGCAGGCCTGGGCTATCAGCAGTGTTGTGATACGTTCAAGATTTCCAGGACTATGGGGTTTAATTTATATGGATTATAAAGATTCTTTAGATCAGTGCATCTGGCCAGCGCATGACAGTTATTTTAAAAAAGGTCTCGCTGAGCTGATTCTGGATATTGATGACTTAATTTATCTGTCACTTGAAAGGGTACGTCAGGAATTTGTATTTATTAATCTGAGCTCTAGTTCGCTTAATTATTTTATCCGCCGCGATAATGAGTGGCTGGCTGAAATGAAGGGCAAGCAGATTGTATTGATTGCTGCACGGCGTTCGGAAGCACTGGCAAATTATTGGTATTATAACGGTTCAATTCGTGGCGTCGTCTACGTAGACTTAGCGAAAGATATTCGCCATGAGTTAGCTTATGTCATTAATGGCCGTTTTCTACGTAAAGATATAAAGAAAGATAAAATCACTAACAGGGAAATGCAAATAATCCGTATGACGGCGCAGGGAATGCATCCGAAATCTATCGCCAAAATTGAAAATTGTAGTGTGAAAACAGTATATACCCATCGGCGAAATGCCGAGGCAAAACTGTATTCAAAAATATATAAGTTAGCGCTTTAACTGTAATACTGTAATAAATGTTTTTTTAAATTGTGCACCAGGTCGTTATACCCAAAATAATTCATATCGCAGTTAATATCTATGCGGCCTGAACTATGGCGGGAAATGCACACAAACGTGGGACATAAAGTCCCTAAATAAACTCAGGATGAAAATGCTATGAAAAAGAAGGTTATTGCAATTGCTCTGGTAGCCGCGTTTGCCGGTATGGGTGTCGCTCAGGCAGCTGACGTTACTGCTCAGGCAGTCGCTACCTGGTCTGCAACCGCTAAAAAAGATACTTCCAGCAAGCTGGTCGTCACTCCGCTTGGCAGCCTGGCTTTCCAGTATGCCGAAGGGATTGAAGGCTTTAACACTCAGAAAGGTCTGTTTGATGTAGCAATCGAAGGTGATACCACCGCGACCGCATTCAAACTGACTTCTCGTCTGATCACCAACACCCTGACTCAGCTGGATACCTCTGGTTCTACTCTGAGCGTGGGCGTTGAATACAACGGCGTTTCAGTCGGAAAAACTGCCGACACCACTATGATCGATACCGCTGCAGGCACCCTGGGCGGCAACCTGAGCGCGCTGTCTAACGGTTATAAAACCACTGGCCGTACTACAGCACAGGACGGTTTCACGTTCTCCATCATCAGCGGCACCACCGATGGCACCACAGCTGTGACTAACTACAGCGCCCTGCCGGAAGGTATCTGGAGCGGCGACGTCAGCGTACAGTTCGACGCTACCTGGACCAGCTGATTCTCTCGTAGCACCAGGCAGGGGGATATCCCCTGCCTTATTTCATGGACTGAATTCATATGAAAAAACACATTCTGGCCGTCGGCCTGTTGCTCAGTGGAATGACGCCAGCCCTGGCGCTGGATGTGGGCGATATCTCTTCATTTATGAACAGCGACAGCAGCACGCTGAGCAAAGAGATCAAAAATACGACCGACAGCGGTCGCTTAATTAACATTCATCTGGAACGCCTTTCTTCCCCGCTGGACGGCGGCGCGGTGATCCCGATGGACAAACCGGATGAAGTCTTACTCACCCCCGCCAGTCTATTACTGCCCGCGAAGGCCAGCGACGCCATTCGCTTTTTCTATAAAGGCCCGGCTGACGACAAAGAGCGCTATTACCGCATTGTCTGGTTCGATCAGGCGCTCAGCGATGCCCAGCGCAATAGCGCTACCCGCAGCGCGGTGGCCACGGCTTCAGCGCGTATCGGCACCATCCTGGTGGTGGCTCCGAGAAAGGTTAATTTCCGCTATCAGTACGCTGACGGAAAGATGGTGAATACCGGCAACGCCACGCTGCGTATTCTCGCTTACGGTCCGTGTCTGAAACCGGCTGATGGTAAGGAATGCAAGGAAAACTACTTCCTGATGCCAGGAAAAGAGCGCCGCTTTACGCGGGTCAACGTGGCTGACAAAAAAGGACGGGTCGCACTCTGGCAGGGCGAGCAGTTTGTTCCCGTGAAATAGACATCTGTGCTTACGGACTGAGACTATGGCTCTACCAAGGATCACCCCGGGACTAAAAATACTTCTTGCCTCCGGCATGGCCATTTTGCTGGTTCCGCTGAGCGTCACCGCCGCTGCTGACAAAGTGCAGCAGATCGGCGGCGTCATTATCCCTCAGGCTTTTAGCCTGGCCTTACAGGATGGGATGAGTATCCCGCTGTTTATTCACCTCGAAAGTAGCACCGGCACCCAGGACGATCAGCGGATCGGCAACGCCTTTATCTGGCTGGATAACGGCGTGCTGCGCGTCCGGCAAATTCAGCTGGAAGAGAAAGATAATAACGCCACCGTAAGCGAAAAGACCCGCAATCAGCTGGCCGCGCTGGCCAATGAAGCTTTCAGTAAAGATCTAAAAATCAGCCTGACCGACGATGCGTCTCTCGAGCTCAGCCTGCGTGAGCTGCTGCTGCAGCTGGTGGTGAAAAAAGAGGCGCTGGGCACGGTACTGCGCACCCGCAGCGAAGATATTGGTCAGTCCAGCGTCAATAGCGTCAGCAGTACCCTGAACTATAACCTTGGCGTCTATAATAACCAGATGCGCCATGGCGGCAACAATACCTCCAGCTATCTGTCGCTGAACAACGTCACCGCGCTGCGCGAGCACCACGTGGTGCTGGATGGCTCTCTGTACGGCATTGGCTCGGGCAAACAGGACAGTGAAGTCTATAAAGCGATGTACGAGCGCGACTTTGCCGGTCATCGCTTTGCCGGCGGGATGCTGGATACCTGGAACCTGCAGTCGCTGGGGCCGATGACCGCCGTTTCGGCGGGGAAGATCTATGGCGCCTCGTGGGGCAACCAGGCCAGCTCAACGGTGTTCGATAACAGCCAGTCGGCGACGCCGGTGGTGGCCTTTTTACCTTCCGCCGGGGAAGTGCATCTGACCCGCGACGGACGCCTGATGAGCGTGCAGAACTTTGCCATGGGCAACCACGAGGTGGATACTCGCGGTCTGCCGTACGGGATTTATGATGTCGATGTTGAAGTGATTGTGAACGGCCGGGTGGTCAGCAAGCGTACCCAGCGGGTGAATAAACTGTTCAGCCGCGGACGCGGCGCAGGGGCCCCGCTGGCCTGGCAGTTCTGGGGCGGCAGTTTCCATATGGACCGCTGGTCAGACAGCGGTAAAAAGACGCTTCCGGCAAAAGACAGCTGGCTGGCCGGGGCGTCGGCCTCCGGATCGCTCAACGTGTTCAGCTGGGCGGCGACCGGCTACGGCTACGATAACAACGCCGTCGCCGAGACGCGCCTGACCCTGCCGCTGACCGAATCTGTCAGCGTGAACCTGCAGAATATGCTGGCCAGCGACAGCTCCTGGAGCAGCATCGGCAGCGTTAACGCCACGCTGCCCGGCGGCTTCAGTTCGGTGTGGGTGAATCAGGAAAAAACGCAGATCGGCGACAGGATACGGCGCAGCAGTGCCGATAACCGGGCCATCGGCGGCACGCTGAATCTCAATTCGCTGTGGTCAAAACTGGGGACAGTCAGCGTCAGCTATAACGACGATCGCCGAAACAACAGCCACTATTACACGGCGGATTATTACCAGACGATTTATTCCGGGAGCTGGGGCTCGCTGGGCCTGCGCGCAGGGATCCAGCGCTTTAATAACACCAACAGCAATTCGAACACCGGGAAATATATTGCGCTCGATTTCTCGCTGCCGCTGGGCAACTGGTTCAGCGCCGGGATGACGCACCAGAACGGCTATACCATGGCCAACCTGTCGGCGCGTAAGCAGTTTGATGAAGGCAGCATTCGGACCGTCGGCGCGAATCTCTCCCGGGCGATCTCCGGGGATACCGGGGATGACAAAACCCTCAGCGGCGGCGCCTATGCGCAGTTTGATACCCGCTACTCCACCGGTACGCTGAATGTGAACAGCAGCGTGGATGGCTATGTGAACACCAACCTGACCGCCAACGGCAGCGTGGGCTGGCAGGGGAAAAATATCGCCGCCAGCGGCCGTACCGACGGTAATGCCGGGGTGATTTTCAACACCGGTCTTGAGGATGACGGCAAGCTGAGCGCGAAGGTCAACGGACGTATTGTCCAGCTTTCCGGCAAGCGTAACTACCTGCCGCTGTCGCCGTACAGCCGCTATGAAGTGGAGCTGCAGAACAGTAAAAACTCGCTCGACAGCTACGACATCGTGACCGGGCGCAAGACTCAGCTGACCCTGTATCCGGGCAACGTGGCGGTGATTGAGCCGGAAGTGAAACAGATGGTCACGGTATCCGGGCGTATCCGCGCGGAAGACGGCACGTTGCTGGCAAATGCCCGCATCAATAACCATATCGGCCGAACCCGTACCGATGAGAACGGTGAATTTGTGATGGACGTGGATAAAAAGTATCCCACCATCGATTTTAGCTACGGTAAAAACCAGAGCTGTGAAGTGGCGCTGGAGCTGAGCCAGGCGCGCGGCGCGGTGTGGGTGGGCGATGTAGTCTGTAGCGGCCTCTCCACCTGGGCCAGCGTGCAGCCGACAGGAGAAAACAATGAAATCTAACTGGCTGATTTATTTGGTTTTATCAGTGGCTGGCTTGTACGGCGCGTGTACCCAGGCGGCGGTAACAAAGACCGTCTGGAGCGATGCGCCAGCCATGCAGTTCGTGTTCGTTGAAAACAATGCCGATGATAACTTTTTTGTCACCCCCGGCGGTGCGCGCGATCCGCGAATGACCGGGGCGAACCGCTGGACCGGGCTGAAATATACCGGCTCGGGCACCATTTACCAGCAGAGCCTGGGCTATATCGACAATGGCTGGAACACGGTGGTGAATGTCAACTGGATGTATGATATGTGGCTGGAAGACGCGCCGTTCTCCTATCCGCTGAGCGGTCTGCGCTGTATCAACTGGTATTCAGGTTGTAATATGGAGACCAGTCTTATCCAGCCACAAGTCACTGATGCTGCTGGTTTTTATGGGGTAAATGCCGGCAGTGGAACCAAGTGGTCGCACGGCATGATGACCGACTCTTTCTATCAGTATCTGCAGCAGATGTCGGTGGGCGGCAGCTTCTCGATGACCATCAATACCTGCCAGACTTCGGTCAAGTACGACGCGACCACCGGCGCGCGCTGTAAAGATCAGGCTTCAGGCACCTGGCACGTGCGTAAAGTCACCCATACCAAAGCGGCGAGTCTGAAGCTGATTAATACCCATGCGCTGGCGGAAATCTTTATCAACAGCGACGGGGTACCGACATTGGGTGAAGGGAATGCCGACTGTCGCACGCAGACTATAGGATCGCTTTCCGGCCTGAGCTGCAAAATGGTGAACTACAATTTGCAGCATAATGGCCTGAGCAACACCTACATTCATATTTTCCCGTCGATTAATAACTCTGCGCTGGCTTCAGCCGTGGGGCTTTATGATATGCAGTTCAGCCTCAACGGTAATTCCTGGAAGCCGGTGAGCGGTATCTCTCAGTACTACACGTTTAATGATATGAAAAGCTCGGATTCCATCTACGTGTTTTTCTCAAGCAACTTTTTTAAACAGATGGTGAAACTCGGTATCAGCGATGTGAATACCAAAGACCTGTTTAACTTCCGTTTCTTTAACACGGACGTATCGGAATCGGGCTGGTATGAGTTTTCCACCTCCAATACGCTGATTATTAAACCGCGTGATTTTGGCATCAGCATTATTTCCGATGAGTACACCAGCGCGCCAACGCGTGAAGGCTATGTGGGCGTCGGTGAGCCGTCGCTGGACTTCGGCTATATCGTCACCACCAGCGGTAAAACCGCCGCCGATGTAGTGGAGATCAACGTCACCGGTCCGACGCAGACCATTAACGGCTACCCCTACTGTATTTTCAGCTCACCGGACGGAACGGCGAAAGTGCCTTTTCCTGCGAATGTGTCGTTTATCACCAGGGAAGGGACGACCAAAAAAATAGAGACCGGCTGCGGAGGGACCTGGCACGATATGACCGATGCTCTGTGGTTAACCACGCCGTGGACCGATATTTCCGGTGCCGTGGGGCAAATGGACAAAACAACGGTTAAGTTCTCCATTCCGATGGACGATCCGGTTTCGCTGCGTACGGTGGATGATAACGGCTGGTTTGGTGATGTGAGCGCTTCAGGAGAAATTCATGTTCAGGCGACGTGGCGTAACATTGATTAACCGGCTGCATATGGCCTTTCTGCTGCTGGCGTTGGGCTTCTCTTCCGCGGTGCAGGCGATCAACGTGGGTAACCTAACCTTTTCGCTGTCGGCAGAAGATAATTTCGCCTCGAAAAGGGTGATTAACAATAATAAAAGCGCCCGTCTGTATCGGATCTCAATCGTCGGCATCGATCGCCCTGGTGAGAAAGAGGTTCGCACCCGTCCGGCGGACGGCGAGCTGCTGTTTGCGCCGCGTCAGCTCACCCTGCAGGCGGGAGAGAGTGAATATTTTAAGTTTTACTACCACGGCCCGAAGGACAATCGCGAGCGCTATTACCGGGTATCCTTTCGTGAAATTCCCACCCGTAGCTATGTGATGCGGAATAAAAGCGGGACGGAAGTGAGCATGGATCCCGTGGTCGTGATGGACACCATTCTGGTGGTCCGTCCGCGGCAGGTGCAGTTTAAATGGGCCTTCGATCGCGCGGCGGGAACGGTGAGCAATACCGGCAATACGTGGTTTAAGCTGCTGATCAAGCCCGGCTGCGACTCGACGGAAGAGGAAGGGGATGCGTGGTATTTACGACCCGGCGATGTTGTTCGCCAGGCTGCCCTGCGTCAGCCTGGGAACCACTATATTATCTATAACGATAAATTTATTAAGATGACCAAAGACTGCCCGGCGAAGTAGCCGGGCTTCGCCTTTAAACGGGGCGCCTCGCATAGCGACGATTCGCCAGCAGGCTCAGGCCGCAGCACAGCAGATAGTAAACCGCGCCGGTAAAGATAAAAATCGCCAGCGGGTAGATCTGCACCCGGTTATTGACCTGCCCGGCGACGGTCGTCAGTTCCGGCACGTTGACGATAAAGGCCAGCGAGGTGTCTTTCAGCAGGCCGATCAATATCCCGACCAGCGAGGGCTGAACGTTGCGCAGGGCCTGCGGCAACAGGATCAGACGCAGCGTCTGCCCGGGCGCAAACCCTTGCGTTAGCGCCGCTTCGTATTGCCCGCGGGGTAGCGACTGCAGACCCGCCAGCACCGAGTGCATCACCGAGGCGGCGGTAAACCACGCCAGCGCCACCGTGACGGTCACTGCGCCCGGCAGGTCGCTGCCGGTGAGCATCGGCAGCAGATACCACAGCCAGAAAATCACGAAGATCAGCGGGATGCCGCGAATAATTTCCGCCCACAGGAATAGCAGCCGCCGTACGATCCCGCCGTAGCGCCAGGCGAGAGCCGCCAGCAGAACCCCACCCGGCAAAGCCAGCGCGGCGGCGCCAATCGCCATCAGCAGCGTCAGCACCACGCCGCCGGGGATACCGTCCGCCAGCCGTCCCCACAGCAGATAATCGAGGTTATCAACGATCACCGCCAGATTAGCGTTCATACCCGGCTCTCCTGTGCTGATGCCTTCCCGGACCGAGGCGCGTCAACGCCATGCCCATTATTACGCCAAGCGCCAGATACAGCGCGGTACCGACGGCAAACGCCTCCAGCGCATGGGCGTTGTAGCTCTCGATTTGCCGTACCTGGTAGGTGAGTTCGGCAAAGCCGATGCCGCTTGCCAGCGAAGAGAGCTTCATCAGATTGAGATACTGACCGATAATCGGCTGCCAGGCGTTGGCCAGCCCCTGCGGCAGCAGAATGTGGCGCAGCTCTTGCCAGGGCGTAAAGCCCTGCGATAGCGCCGCCTCCCGCTGACCGTAGCCAACGGCGCGCAGCCCGGAGGCGATCTCTTCGATCAGAAATGCCGAGGTAAAGACTCCCAGCCCCCACATCGAACAGAGAAACTCCGGTGTCAGCCACCAGACGTTGCCCGGCAGAATCGACCAGCTGTGGTCGTCATTGATAAAATCGCGCGCCCCCAGCGGCAGCAGGTTCCAGGCGGCAAAATACCAGAACAACAGCTGAACCAGCAGCGGCGTATTGCGGAACAGCGAAACCCAGGCCGCCACCAGCCAGCGGCCGGGCCTGCCGCCCCCGAGACGCAAAGCCAGCAGCAGGACAGCCAGCACGGTTGCCAGAATCATCCCGGCGACGCTGACCCAGACGGTGGTAAGAAAACCGGAGATGATCCACTGCAGCGGCTGCCCGCTCAGCACGCCATGCCAGTCGAGATGCGGGATCACGCCTCACTCTCCTGGTGCAGCGGGTCGAGCACCTTTTGCAGAAAACGGCGGGTGCGGGCGTGCTGCGGTCGGGCGAAGAACTCGGCCGGCGGCGCGACTTCGAGAATATCGCCGCCGTCGATAAACACCACCCGGTCGGCAATCTCGCGGGCGAACTGCATCTCGTGGGTTACCACCACCATGGTGATCCCGCTGTGGGCGAGATTTTTCATCACCTGCAGCACTTCGCCGATCATCTCCGGATCCAGCGCCGATGTGGGTTCATCGAACAGAATGATCTGCGGCGAGGAGGCGAGGGCGCGGGCGATAGCTACCCGCTGCTGCTGGCCGCCCGAGAGCTGGGCGGGCATCTGCTGCGCCTTATCTTCGAGACCCACCTGTACAAGCAGCTCCAGCGAGCGCTCGCGGGCGGCGCTTTTACTCCAGCCGTGAACGCGCTCCAGCGCGAGGGTAATATTCTCCTGCGCCGTCAAGTGGGCGTAGAGATTAAACTGCTGAAAGACAAAACCGACCCGGCTGCGCAGCTGACGCAGAGCGCTGCCGGTGAGCTGGCGTGTCGGTTTGCCGTCAATTAAAATCTCGCCGCCGCTGAGGGATTCAAGCTGATTGATCAGGCGGATCAGGGTGGACTTGCCTGAACCGGAAGGGCCAAGGATCGCTACCACTTCGCCGGGTTCAACCTGCAGATTAACGCCGTTCAGTACCCGGTGATCGCCGTAGCTTTTGGCGACGTCGCGAAACTCAATGCTGGCGCGCTTCAGGTGCGAAAAATCCGCGGACGATGCCGCGGAGCGTGAAAATAGAGCCGATAACATAATTCTTGTCTGCTTATTTAGCTTCGATAGTAAAGGCGCGCGGCTGCGGGGTTTTGGTGTTCGGGCCAAACCAGACGTCGTAAATTTTGGCCGCTTCACCGGATTTCTCCAGATTCACCAGCTCATCATTTACCGCTTTCAGCAGAGCCGGTTCGCCTTTCTTCACGCCGACGCCAATCTCTTCTTTGCTCAACAGGTCGGGGATAATTTTGAAGTTAGCTTTGTCCGGCGCTTCCGCCAGCAGCCCGGCCAGGATGGTGCTGTCCTGAGTGATCGCCTGTACGTTACCGTTGCGCAGGGCGGTCAGCGCCAGCGGAATATCGTCATAAGAGAGCACGCGCGACTGCGGGAAGCGCTGATGCAGCGCCTGCTCGCCGGTGGTGCCTTTTACCGCGCCGATACGCGCTTTGCTGTAATCATCAAGCTTATCCGCTGATTTTGCCGGAACCAGGAACTGCTGGCCGGTTACGAAGTAAGGCGTTGAGAAATCAATCACCTGTGCACGTTCCGGAGTGATAGTGATATCGGCGACGATCAGGTCGGCCTTGCCGGACTGCAGCAGCGGAATGCGGTTAGCCGGGTTGGTGGCGACCAGCTCCAGCTTCACGCCGAGGGATTTTGCCAGCGCTTCGGCAAAGTCCACGTCATAGCCGACGATTTTATGCGTTTTCGGATCTACCGAACCGAACGGTGGGTTGGCGTCGAAGGTGGCGACCTTGATCACCCCGGCGGCTTTGATATCGGCTAACTGGTCGGCCTGAGCCTGCGCGGCGAGCACCAGCATGCCCAGCGCCAGCGCGATTTTTGTGTTTGTAATGCGCATGATTATTCCCCTGAATCCCTGTTTTGTTTTGTGTTTATCACGCTCCCACAAATTGCCCGTCGGCGGCAAAGAAGAAAATGTTCTTATCTATAACGAAAAAGAACTTAACAAAGTTGTGGATATTGTTTACCCGGTTCAGTGCTGTTGTAGCCCGGACAGGTGCGCAGCACCGCCTCCAGGAGATATTCCGTTAGCTATTGATATCTTTCTGAAACCATAAGACTCGCAGCGATGCCCTGGAACCCGCTGAAATCGGCGAACCGGAGGTCGGAAGACAAGGGCTGGCCGCCAGGGATGGCGGACAGAGGCGAATCGAGACAGTGATGTCGAGTTGAGCCGACCGCAGGCTGAGGACCGGGAGGTGAGCGCAGTGCGCAGCACCGATTTCTTTGCGGGACCGTGGGGATTGTAAAGGGGGGACGGTTTTATCCCCCTTTACCCGTTCACGTGTAACGGTGAGGCATTTTCTGCAGATTGAGAGTGAACGGAACCCTTGCGCATAGAATTACAAATCAGGCTCCGGCAAACGCTGCGGGTCCTTCCCGGCCTGCGCTGCGCCTGGCTGGGCTACGGGGCCTCAGTTGTCTGGGGTCGTGTAGCCCGGATAAGACGTTTACGTCGCAATCCGGCAAACGCTGCGGGTCCTTCCCGGCCTGGGCTGCGCCTGGCTGGGCTACGGGGCCTCAGCCGTCTGGGGTCGTGTAGCCCGGATAAGACGTTTACGTCGCAATCCGGGAAAAGCCCCCAATATGCACCCCACAGAATTACAAATCAGGAATTGATATTTCCCGCCCGCCGTCAACTGTGGTTGAAATAGACGCAAGCAAAACGCTTCCCGACGGAGAAGAAATATGAAAGTAGCGCTGTGGCAACGCATAACGGGCTGGCTGGCTTCTCTATCCAGCGGTGAAGCCGGGCAGCAGGATACCCAACGCGTCATGGAGGCAATATTACCGGTTGCCAGCCTCTACGGCATCGATCTGGGTAACGTAGAAGCAAGGTGGTTTCGCCATGATAAAACATACTGAGCGGCGCAGGACGCGTGAAGCCTACTGGAATGAGGTGTGCTTTGTGTAGCGCGAGGCTGTTTGCGGTTGCGGCGATGCAGGAAGCGAAGCCGCAGCCCTGAACAGCTTTATCCCCCCAGATACATCCGCTTAATTTCCGGATTCGCCAGCACCTCCGGCGCCGGGCCGGAAAGCATAATCTTGCCATTTTCCAGCACATAAGCGCGATCGGCGATAGTCAACGCCGCCGTGGCGTTCTGCTCAACCAGCAGCACGGTAATATTCTCCTCCCGTAGCTGTTTAATCGTGGCGAACAGCTCGCCGACAATTTTCGGCGCCAGCCCGAGGCTTGGCTCATCGAGCATCAGCAGCACCGGCTCGCTCATCAAGGCTCTGGCGATCGCCAGCATCTGCTGCTCGCCGCCGCTCATGGTTCCCGCCATCTGAGAACGCCGCTCTTTCAGCCGGGGAAACAGGCCATACATGCGGTCGCGCAGGCGGGTAAACCCGGCGAGATTGTTGTAGGCTCCCATACGCAGATTTTCTTCGATGGTCAGATTGGTGAAGATCCGCCGTCCTTCGGGCACCAGCGCCAGCCCCTTGCGTACAATCTGATGCGTCTGGCTGCGGGAGATATCCTCGTTGAGAAAATTAACCCGCCCCGTGGAGCGTACCAGGTTGACGATGCCGTTAAGGGTTGAGGTTTTCCCCGCGCCGTTACTGCCGATTAAGGTCACGATTTCCCGGTCGAAAATATCAATATCAACGCCTTTTAGCCCCTGAATGACGCCGTAAAATACTTTTAACTCGCGCGCGCTAAGCATAACGAACGTCTCCCAGGTAAGCGGAAATCACCTCCGGATCCTCGATAGCCTCGGACATCAGGCCGCTAAACAGCGGCTTGCCGTACTCCAGTACCATCACCCGCTCGCACAGCTTGTTAACGAACGGCATATCGTGCTCGATCAGCAGCACGCTGAGCCGGTAGTCGTTGCGCATGCGGAAGATCAGATCCGCCAGATCTTCCGTCTCTTTCGGGTTCATTCCGGCGGCGGGCTCGTCGAGCAGCAATAGCTTTGGCGACGTCGCCAGCGCGCGGGCAATCTCCACCTTACGCTGGTTGCCGTAGCTGAGGCTGGTGGCCTGCATATCGGCGAAATGGGCGATGCCGATATCGTCCAGAATCGCCATCGCTTTGGCTTTCGCCGCCCGCTCGGCGGGGAAGTAGCGGCCGATATGCAGCGCCGCTTCCAGCAGCGAATAGCGGCTGGCGCTGTCGAGGCCGACCATCACGTTTTCTAATACCGTCATCGAGTTAAACAGGCGGATATTCTGAAAGGTGCGGGCGATCCCGGCGTTGACTACCCGGTTCGGCTTCAGCCCCTTCAGCGATTTCCCCGCCAGGGTCACGCTGCCGCTGGTGGGTTTATAGTTGGCGGTGATGACGTTGAACATGGTGGTTTTCCCCGCGCCGTTGGGGCCAATCAGGCCAAAAATTTCCGCCTCATCGACGTGGAAACTGACGTTGTCGATGGCCCGCAGCCCGCCGAACTGCATGGTGACGTCCTGCACCTGTAAAATGACCTTATTTTGCACCATAGCTGCGGCTCCTTCTGCCCACCTGCCAAATCTCTTTTTTGCCCAACAGACCTTCGCGGGCGAACAGCATGATGATCAGCAGCAGCAGCGAGAACACCACCATTCGCAGGCCCGGATACGCGCCGAGATCGTGACCGAAGAACTGGAGCGGTTGGTCGAGAAAGCGCAGCCACTCGCCGCTGCCGACCACCAGCACGGTGCCGAGCAGCGCGCCGGTGGTGCTGCCCAGGCCGCCGAGCACGATAATAATCAGCAGCTGGAAGGTAAGCATAAAGTCGAACAGGCCCGGCGAGATGGTGGTCAGCAGCGAGGCCAGCAGGCCGCCGCCGATCCCTTCGAAGAAGGCGCTGGTGGCGAAGGCGCAGGTTTTAATGCGAAACGTGTTGACCCCCATGGCGATAGCGGCGTCTTCGTCGTCGCGCACCGCTTTCATCATGCGCCCGTACTTCGACCACACCAGCTGCAGGATCATCCCGGTCGCCAGCAGGGCGAACAGTCCGCACCAGAACAGCAGATGCGGCTGCTGGGGGATATCGTTGAGGCCAATCGCGCCGTTGGTGATCTGCGGATTATTAATGGCGAGGATTTTAATAATAAAGCCGAAGCCGAGGGTGACGATCGCCAGGTAGTCGCCGCGTACCCGGAAGACCGGAAAGGCCAGGCACACCGCCAGCGCCGCCGCGCACAGGCCGCTAATCAACAGCGCGGGCAGGAAACCGGCGTGCATCACGAGGATCCACGGGCTAGGGGCGGCCATCTCAAACATATCCAGCTTGCTGTCGCTGGAGAGGATCAGCAGCGCGGTGACGTAAGCGCCGACCGCCACAAAGCCGTTGGGCTCCAGCGACAGCTGGCCGGTGACGCCGTTGATCAGGTTGTAGCTGACCGCGAGGATCATAAAAACAAAAATGGTGCTGATGACGCGAATAATGTAGTCGTTGAAAACGACGTTGATCCCGGCCAGCAGCGCGATACAGATAACAATAATAACCAGGTTGCGCAGCTGCGCCCCGGCGGTAGTCGTAGCGTTGAGCATCAGAAACGGCTCCTTTCCAGACGTTCATCGCCCATAATGCCAACCGGGCGGAACAAGAGGACCAGAATCAAGAACATAAAGGCGAAGGCGTCTTTGTAGCCGCCGAGCTCGGGAAACAGGGCGACCGCCACCACTTCGGTAAAGCCGAGAATAAAGCCGCCGAGCACCGCGCCGGTGACGCTGCCAATACCGCCAAGTACCGCAGCGGCGAAGGCCTTCAGGCCGATCAGCACGCCCATCAGCGGGTCGATGGTCGGATAGCTAATCGAGTAGAACACCCCGCCCAGCGCCGCGAGGCTGCTGCCGAGGGCGAACACCAGCGAGATAATGCGGTTGGCGTCGATGCCCATCAGGCGCACGGTGTTGACGTCGAAGGCCACCGCGCGGATCGCCATGCCGTAGCGGGTGCGGTACAGCAGCCAGAGGATAGCCAACAGCAACAGAACGGTGATCAGCGGCACAACCCACGCCACGTTGGTGATAATCACGTCGCCAAAGGCGCGGGTGTTGTTGAAAAATTCCGGCGCCGAAAAGAAGCGCGAGCTGCCGCCAAACAGCACGTTGAACAGGTTTTCGAGAAAGAAGCTGACGCCGATGGCGGTGATCAGCATGGAGATTTTTGATGCCTGACGCAGCGGGCGATAGGCCACCCGGTCGATCAGCATCCCGAACAGGCCGCACAGGCCGAGGGTGAGGAAAACGGCTACCCCGAAGGGTAGCCCAATGGAAGAAAATAAAAACAGGGTGGTAAACGCCCCGACCATCATCACGTCCGCATGGGCGAAGTTGATCAGGCGCAGCACCCCATAAACCATCGTGTAACCGATGGCAATCAGGGCGTACATGCCCCCAAGGCTCATTCCATTGACCACCTGCTGGAGAAAAATGGCACCATCCATCTGATATCTCTCTTATCTACCCAAAATAATTCCGAGGTGCAGCCAACGTACATGCAACTTGAAGTATGACGGGGTTAAGGATTGACCACGGTACGAAACGCCAGCTTGCCATCCTTCACTTCGTTGATGACCGCGCTGCGGATGGCATCGCCGTTTTGTAAGGTCAGGGTACCGGTCACGCCCTGGAAGTCCTTGGTAGCGCGTATTTTTTCGTTAACGCAGACCCGGTCGTGTGGGTCGCTGCACTGGTTCATGGCGTTGATAATGACGTTATAGGCGTCCGCCGCCATCGCGCCCCAGGTGTGGGTCGGCTGCTGATATTTGGCTTCCCAGGCTTTGATAAACACCTCGCCCGCCGGCGTTTGCTCTTTGGCGTTCGGCGAGTAGTAATCGGTGGTCATATAGCCGTTGACCGCATCTTTGCCGACGTCAAAAAAGACCTGATCTGCCGCCAGACCGTCGCCGCCGACCACCGGCTTGCTCAGCCCCAGCTGTTTCGCCTGTACGGCGATAAGCGCTCCTTCGGTGTAGTAAATCGGCATATAAATCATGTCGACGTTCTTCGCCTTCACGCTGGCCAGCTGGGCCTTAAAGTCTTTGCTGCCGCCGGGAGCCTGAACTTCGATAGGTATGGTGCCGCCGTTTTTCAGGAACTGGGTGCGGAAGGCCTTCGCCAGGCCGACGGAGTAGTCGTTGCTGCTGTCGAAGACGATGGCGGCGGTTTTAGCCTTCAGATCGCGGGAGGCGAGGTTAGCGCCAACTACGCCCTGGAAGCTGTCCGAGAAGCAGACCCGGCTGACGTAAGGGTGATTGCGGGTAACGCGGTCGTTGGTGGCGGTTGAGGAGACCAGCGGCGTTTTGCTGTCGTCGGCGATTTTGGTCATCGCCAGGGTATTGGAAGAGGTGACTTCGCCGATCACCGCATCGACTTTATCGCTGGAGACCAGGCGCTGCATGGCGTTAGCGGCTTCGACTTTGTCGCTCTTATCGTCAATCACGATAAGCTTCACGGTGTCGCCGTTTTTTAAGGTTGGCGTAATGCTCTGGATAATATCCAGCCCTTTTTGCGAAGGCTGTCCATAGCCGCTCAGCGCGCCGCTCAACGGTAACACCACGCCGATTTTAATTTCAGCCGCCTGCGCGCTGCTGGCACCGACCCACGCGGCAACCAGCGTGGTCATTAAAGACGCTTTCCCGGAAAACTTTTTCATTTTTACCTCACCGTCGGTCAATCGATTATTTATGCTTAACCATCAATGACTGCATAACATTGAGAAATAATTCACCAGGATATCCGGCGAATTATTGGCTGTTATATTGAATAGATAACGAGATATATTTGGTATGCAGATTTACCTTACAACGTCCGTTTCGTTTTTACTCATGCAATATTCTTATTACCTGCAGTAAAGGACATAAGGCTGATGACAACCCTGTTTTTGGTACGGTGAACGCATTTTGCCGGGTGGCGGCTGACGCCTTACCCGGCCTGCAAAATCCGCAATGCCAGCGCGCATCCGAATATAATATTCAGGTGCGCCCGGTAATATTAAAAATCTATTCTGTAAATTGCTTGATTTATTATTTCAGCTGGCTCAACGGTTTTATTTTTCCATGCAGCGCTGGATTATCGCTTTCATCTTTCAGGCGTACTCCGCTAAGCCGCCGTAAAAAGGCCTGCTCCAGCAGCCAGGCCAGCTTAAATGCGGCGGCATCAAAGCTCAGCCCTTCCGGACGGATATTGGAAATACAGTTGCGCTCCGACTCCAGCCGCTGACGGTGCGGCTGCCAGGTTAAGTACACTCCGAGGCTATCCGGCGAAGAGAGCCCGGGCCGTTCGCCAATCAGTATCGCCACCGCTCTGGCCTTCAGCGTTTCGCCAATATCATCGCCCAGCGCGACCCGCGACTGATGCGCCAGCACCACCGGGGCCAGGCTTAACCCCAGCGTGTTCAGATAGGGGAGAAGGGTGCGGATCAGCGGCAGCGCCTGACGCTGTACAGCGTATGACGAAAGACCGTCGCCAATCACCAGCAGCAGGTCGGCGGGACGTACGCCGCTGGCGGCCAGGTCGGCGCGGCTCTCTTCGCTCAGACGTCGCCCCAGATCCGGACGATTCAGATAGATATGGCGATTGCTGGCGGCGCTGTGGACGGTCAGCGAAGAGAGGCCCAGCTCCGCCAGCGGCTGTTCTAACTGGTCGCTGGCGAAGGGCTGGTGGATGGCGTCGCGCGCCCGGGCGTGGGCGAGGCCAAAATTGAGCACTTCGCGGGTCGGCAGGCTGGCGCCGCTGCGCCCCAGCGCAATTCGCGCGTCGGTAAATTCGCGCAGCGGGTTCCAGGCGTCGGGAGGATTCATACCGGTTCTCCTTGCGGCAGGACGGAAAGCAGCGGATGGCGGGCATCGGTCAGACGCAGCGCGCCGTGGCGGTCAATAATCTGCATCTTCCTCAGCCAGTCGGCGAACTCTGGCGCATGTTTTAAACCCAGCAGGCGGCGGGCGTACAGCGCATCGTGGAATGAAGTGCTTTGATAGTTGAGCATAATATCGTCAGCCCCCGGTACGCCGATCAGGAAGGTCAGCCCGGCGGCGCACAGCAGCGTCAGCAGGGTATCCATATCGTCCTGATCCGCTTCGGCGTGATTGGTATAGCAAACGTCGCAGCCGATTGGCAGCCCCATCAGCTTGCCGCAGAAATGGTCTTCCAGCCCGGCGCGGATAATCTGCTTGCCATCGTACAGATACTCCGGGCCGATAAAGCCCACCACCGTATTGACCAGCAGCGGTTCAAAATGGCGGGCGACGGCGTAGGCGCGGGCTTCGCAGGTCTGCTGGTCAACGCCGTGGTGGGCGTTGGCGGAAAGGCAGCTTCCCTGGCCGGTTTCAAAGTACATCACGTTGTTGCCGAGCGTACCGCGATTCAGGCTGAGCGCCGCCTCCCTGGCCTCCTGCAGCAGCGCCAGATTAATGCCGAAACCGCTGTTGGCGGCCTCGGTACCGGCCACCGACTGGAACACTAAATCCACCGGCGCGCCGCGTTCGATCAGCTGTAAGGTGTTGGTGACGTGGGTCAGAATGCACGACTGAGTAGGGATGGCGAAGCGCTGAATAATATCGTCGAGCATATGGTTAAGCTGCGCCAGTACCGGCAGGCTATCGCTGGCCGGATTAATACCGATGACTGCATCCCCTGCGCCGTACAGCAGGCCGTCGAGCATACTGGCGGCGATGCCCTTCATATCATCAGTCGGATGATTGGGCTGCAGGCGCACGCTGAGGTGTCCCGGCAGGCCGATGGTGTTGCGAAAACGAGTCACCACCCGGCATTTGCTGGCGGCGAGGATCAGATCCTGGTTACGCATTAGCTTGCTGACCGCCGCCGCCATCTCCGGGGTTATCGCGCGGGCCACCTGGCGCAAAGCCGCCTCGTCGGTGGCGTCATCAAGCAGCCAGTCGCGAAAATCGCCGACCGTCAGATGGCGAATTGCCGCAAAGCCCCGATCGTCGTGGGTATCAATGATCAGGCGGGTCACTTCATCCTGTTCATAGGGAATCAGCGGATTAGCGAGAATCTCGGTGAGCGGAACCTCCGCCAGCGCCATTTTCGCCGCCATTCGCTCTTCGGCTGATTCCGCGATAACGCCCGCCAGCGCGTCGCCGGAACGCGCCGGGGAGGCTTTCGCCATCAGCGTCTTCAGACTATCAAAACGCCATACCTGGCCCGATAGCGTGGTTTTATACATATGTCGGCTCCTCAGGAGACGGTACGCAGCTGCGGATCCACCGCCGCGCGCTGGCGGGCACCTGCGGTCTTGCGAAACCACAGATAGCCGCCGAGCATCATGGCGGCGAAAATCAGCGCCAGCAGCGGGTTGTACCAGACCATCGCCACCAGGCAGAGAACCGCCATCGCCAGCGCGAAGGCAGGCGCCCACGGATAGAGCGGCGCGCGAAACGGTCGAATCAGATTCGGCTCGCTGCGGCGCAGCTTAAACAGCGCCGCCATCGAGGTGATATACATAACAATAGCGCCAAATACCGACATCGTGACGATACAGGCGGTCAGCGGCATCCCGCTAATGGTGATCAGCGAATCAGAGAAAATGGCGGCGATGCCGACCACGCCTCCGGCGAGGATCGCCAGATGCGGCGTGCGGGTGCGGCGGTTCAGCGTCGCCAGCCCGGCGGGGAGATAGCCCGCGCGCGCCAGCGAGTAAATCTGTCGCGAGTAGCCCATGATAATACCGTGGAACGACGCCACCAGGCCGAACAGCCCCAGCCACACCAGCATATGCAGCCAGCCGCTGCTGTTGCCGACTACCATTTTCATCGCCTGCGGCAGCGGGTCGTTAATATTGGCCAGGGTTCGCCAGTCGCCGACGCCCCCGGCAAAAACCATCACGCCAATTGCCAGTACGGTCAGGGTCAGAATGCCGCCGCCCAGCGCCCGGGGAATGGTGCGCTGCGGATCTTTAGCCTCTTCGGCGGCCATCGATGCGCCTTCAATCGCCAGAAAGAACCAGATCGCAAACGGGATGGCGGCAAACATGCCCGGCAGCGCCAGGCCGCTGAAGCTCCCGGCGCCCGCCCAGCCGTTAGCGGTAAAGTGGCTCCAGGAGAAGCCCGGCGCGACCACGCCCATAAACACCAGCAGCTCGAAGATGGCTAATAACGTCACCACCAGCTCAAAGGTGGCAGCGATCCCGACGCCGAGAATATTCAGCGTCATAAAGATAACGTAGGCGCCGCAGGCCACCCATTTGGGGTCGAGAGCCGGAAACTGCACGTTAAGATAGGCGCCGATGGCCATGGCGATGGCGGGCGGGGCGAAGACGAATTCAATCAGGGTGGCGAAGCCGGCGATAAACCCGCCGGTCGGGCCAAAGGCGCGGTAGGCGTAGGCAAATGGCCCGCCCGCGTGAGGAATCGCGGTGGTCAGTTCGGTAAAGCTAAAAATAAAAGCGCAGTACATCGCGGCGATAGCCAGTGCGACAAACAAAAAGCCCAGCGTCCCGGCCTGGGACCAGCCGTAGCTCCAGCCGAAATACTCTCCGGAAATAACTAATCCAACGGCAATTCCCCATAGGCGGAAACTGCCGAGCGTTCTTTTTAGCGTTGTGGTTTGCTCTGTCATTGTCGATGCCTCGCCGGATAAAGATATCGGGAGGGTTGCAAGGAGAATGCCAGGTCACCTGCAGAGGCGGTTTAGCCGTTTTGCGCTGGCCTGATGTGCAAAAAAGAGGCGAGCTGCACGACGATTGATGACCGTTATGGTGCAGTGCTCCGGGGGAAATCCTTACAGGTGGCAGAGACGATTACGTCGTTTTTTGCAATTTGCTGGTCGGCGCGGTATAAGGATTATCTTATCTGGATGTTTAGATGTCTATACGCCCATGAGGTCAAATGCAAACAACACAACAACAAGGTGGGCAGCTTAAGCGCACCATGAAAACTCGCCACCTGATTATGCTGTCTTTGGGGGGCGTTATTGGCACAGGGTTATTTTTTAATACCGGCTATATCATCTCCACCACCGGGGCGGCGGGAACGCTGCTGGCCTACCTGATCGGCGCGCTGGTGGTCTGGCTGGTGATGCAGTGTCTGGGCGAACTCTCGGTAGCGATGCCGGAGACCGGGGCGTTTCACGTTTATGCCGCGCGTTATCTCGGCCCGGCGACGGGCTATACCGTGGCCTGGCTCTACTGGCTGACCTGGACGGTGGCGCTTGGCTCCAGCTTCACCGCCGCCGGATTCTGCATGCAGTACTGGTTCCCCCAGATACCGGTATGGGTCTGGTGCGTGGTGTTCTGCGCGGTCATTTTCGCCCTCAACGTTATCTCTACCCGCTTTTTTGCCGAAGGGGAATTCTGGTTCTCGCTGGTGAAAGTGGTCACTATTATTGCTTTTATTATTCTCGGCGGGGCGGCGATTTTCGGCATCATTCCGATGCAGGATGGTTCGCCGGCGCCGGGGCTGCGCAATATCACCGCCGAAGGCTGGTTCCCGCACGGCGGCCTGCCGATCCTGATGACCATGGTGGCGGTCAACTTCGCCTTCTCCGGCACCGAGCTTATCGGCATTGCGGCCGGGGAAACGGAAAATCCGCATAAAGTCATTCCGGTGGCTATTCGCACCACTATCGCCCGGCTGATTATCTTTTTTATCGGCACCGTGTTCGTGCTGGCGGCGCTGATTCCGATGCAGCAGGCGGGGGTAGAGAAGAGCCCGTTTGTGCTGGTGTTTGAAAAGGTCGGCATTCCTTACGCGGCAGATATTTTTAACTTCGTGATCCTGACGGCGATTCTCTCGGCGGCCAACTCCGGTCTCTACGCTTCCGGGAGGATGCTGTGGTCGCTCTCCAATGAAAAAACGCTGCCGGCCTGCTTTACCAAATTGACCAAAAACGGCGTACCACTGACGGCGATTTCGGTGAGCATGCTCGGCGGGGTGCTGGCGCTTTTCTCCAGCGTAGTAGCCCCGGATACGGTGTTTGTCGCGCTGTCGGCGATTTCCGGCTTTGCGGTGGTGGCGGTATGGCTGAGCATCTGCGCCTCGCACTTTATGTTCCGCCGTCGCCATCTGCAGGAGGGGAAGGCGTTAAGCGAACTGCACTACCGCGCGCCGTGGTACCCGCTGGTGCCGGTGCTGGGATTTGTGCTTTGTCTGTTGGCCTGCGTGGGTTTGGCGTTTGACCCGAGTCAGAGGATTGCGTTGTGGTGCGGGATCCCCTTCGTGGCCCTGTGTTATGGTGCGTATTATCTGACTCGTTCACGGAAACTCACCCAGGAGCCTCAACATGTCGCAGAATAATCCGTTAACCGCCATCCTTGACGCACAACCCTTTATCCTGCTGGACGGCGCGATGGCGACGGAGCTGGAAGCGCGCGGCTGTAATCTTGCCGACAGCCTGTGGTCGGCGAAAGTGCTGGTCGACAACCCGGAACTTATCCGCGAAGTCCACCTCGACTATTTTCGCGCCGGCGCGCAGGTGGCGATCACCGCCAGCTATCAGGCTACCCCGGCGGGCTTTGCCGCCCGCGGGCTGGATGAAGCGCAGTCGAAAGCGCTGATTGGCAAAAGCGTTGAGCTGGCCCGCAAGGCGCGGGAGGCGTATCTGGCCGAGAATCCGCAGGCGGGCGCGCTGCTGGTCGCCGGTTCGGTCGGGCCGTACGGCGCGTACCTGGCGGACGGCTCGGAGTACCGCGGCGATTACGTCCGTAGCCATGAACAATTTCAGGCTTTCCATCGTCCGCGTGTGGAAGCGCTGCTGGACGCCGGTGCCGATCTGCTGGCCTGTGAAACGATGCCGAATTTCGCCGAGATTAAGGCGCTGGTGGAGCTGTTGACCGAGTTTCCGCGCGCGCGCGCGTGGTTCTCGTTTACTCTGCGCGATGCCCGGCATATCAGCGACGGTACGCCGCTGCGGGAAGTGATTGCCGTGCTGGCAAACTATCCGCAGGTGGTGGCGCTGGGGATTAACTGCATTGCCCTGGAAAACACCATCGCCGCGCTGGAGCATCTGCATAGCCTGACGACGCTGCCGCTGGTGGTTTATCCTAATTCCGGCGAGCACTATGACCCGGTGACCAAGACGTGGCACCACCACGGTGAAGCCTGCGAAACGCTGGCGGGATATTTACCCCAGTGGCTGGCGGCGGGAGCGAAGCTGATCGGCGGCTGCTGCCGCACTACGCCGAAGGATATTGCCGCGTTGAACGCGCAGCGTTGAGTTTGTGCCGGGCGGCGGTTGATGCCTTACCCGGCCTACAACGTGCGCGAAGCGTAGGCCGGGTAAGCGTAAGCGCCACCCGGTATCAATCACCCGGCGTCCGCTAAAACAAACATGCCGTACGGGTGGATTTCCAGATAGTACGTCTCACCGACATCCGGCTGCAGGCGGGTGGCGTTGACCTGCAACAGGATCTCCTGCCCGTGCCACTCCACCGTCACCTCATACTGCGGTCCCATATACGCTACGTGGCGGATCACGCAGCGCTGGCTCTCTTCGCCGCGATCGCTCAGGGTAATCGCCTCCGGGCGTACGCCGACGCTGCCTTCGCCCTGGGCGGCAAAATGCAGCGGTCTCGGCAGTCGATAGCCATAGATATCGACATAATCTTCGCTGAAGGTCGCCGGGAACAGGTTGGCGTCGCCCATAAAGCTCGCCATAAAGCGCGATGCGGGCTGACGGTAAAGATCCTGCGGCGAGCCGATCTGCATGATATGTCCCTTATTCATTACCAGTACGGTATCGGAAACTGCAAAGGCTTCGCTCTGATCGTGAGTTACGTACAGAGAGGTGATATCAAACTGCTTTTGCAGTTCGCGGATCTTATCGCGCATGCTGCGTCTGAGGTTGGCGTCGAGGTTACTCAACGGCTCGTCAAACAGCAGCACCTTCGGCTTGAGGATCAGGGCGCGCGCCAGCGCCACGCGCTGCTGCTGTCCGCCGGAGATCTGATCGACATAGCGGTCTTCGAATCCTTCCAGATCCACCATCGCCAGCGCCTCTTTCACCCGCGATTTCACGTCGCTGCGCGATACGCCAAGCATTTTCAGACCGTAGCCGACGTTATCCCCCAGCGACATATGCGGGAACAGAGCATACGACTGAAACACCATACAGATATCGCGCTGCTGAATAGAACGATGGGTGACGTCTTCGCCATCAATGAAAATCTGCCCTTCGCTCGGTTTTTCCAGCCCGGCCACCAGACGCAGGATCGTGGTCTTGCCGCAGCCTGAAGGGCCGAGCAGGGTCACCATTTCTCCCTGCGGGATGGTGAGATTGATATTGTCGATAACCTTATTGCTGCCGAATCGCTTGGTGACGTTGCGCAGCTCAACAAAATTTTTCTGACTCATAGTGCGCTCCATTACGCCTGGTTTTTAGCTTTTGAACGGGAGATACGCGCTTCCCCGATCAGCCAGTCAAAGATGAAAATAATCGCCAGCATGACTACGATCAGAATTGAACCGTAGGCGATCGCCACGCCGTATTCGCCGTCTTCCACGCGGTTGAGGATATAGGCTGTTGCTACGCGGGTATCCGGCGTGACGAGGAACACAATGGCGCTGACGGTGGTAATGGCGCGCACAAAGCTGTAGATCAGCGCCGACAGGATCGCCGGGCGCAGCAGCGGCAGCAGAATATGCGTGATGGTGCGCAGAGAACCGGCACGCAGGCTGAGCGACGCCTCATCCAGCGATTTGTCGATCTGGCCTAAACCGGCAATACCTGCCCGAATCCCCACCGGTACGTTACGCATTACCATCGAGATAATCACAATTGCCGCGGTGCCGGTCAGATATACCGGGGCGCTGTTAAAGGCGAGGATATACGAGACGCCCGCTACGGTACCCGGTACAGCAAAGCACAGCATGGTGGTGAACTCGATGGTCTTTTTACCTTTAAACTGCTGGCGCACCACGATCCAGGCGATCAGCAGGCCGAAGGCGGCGGTGATCGGCGCGGCAATCCCGGCATACAGCAGGGTATCGAGCAGAGAAGGCCATGCTCCGTCGCTCATTCCCTGGCCGAACAGCTTGATAAAGTTATCCAGCGTCAGGGTGTAGTCCACGCCCCAGTTGACGGTGAAGCTGCCGTAGAAAATGCTGCCGTAAAGCAGGGCGTTAAAGGCGATCCATACTGCCAGAATAGCGATCACGCTCCACACCAGGGTCACCGGCAGCGGCTGTACGTCGCCGCGGTAGGACTTTCCGGAAACCGTGACGTAAGAGCGCTTGCCGATCCACATATACTGAATACAGAACACCAGCAGCGAGAACAGCAGCAGGAACGCGCCCAGGGTACTGGCGGCCTGATAATCGAGCTGCGAACCGGTGATATAAAAGTAAATCTGCGTCGCCAGCACGTCGAAGTTGCCGCCGAGCACCAGCGGGTTACTGAAGTCAGCCAGCGACTGCACGATGACGATTAAAAACGCGTTCGCCAGCGCCGGTTTCAGCAGCGGAATGAAGACGCCGTTAAAGGTCTGCCAGCGGCTGGCGCGCAGGGTGTAGGACGCTTCTTCCAGCGACGGATGAATCGTTTTGATTGCCCCGTCGAGGATCATAAAGGCCATCGGAGTGAACGCCAGCACCTGCGCCAGCCAGATGCCGGTAAACCCGTACAGCCAGTTGGTGTTGGTCAGCCCGAACCAGTCGACCATTAATTCGGTCACGTAGCCGGAGCGGCCCATCATTAACGTTACGCCAAGACCGACGACAAACGGCGGAGTGACGATCGGCAGAATGGAGAAAACGCGGCCAATGACGGCGCTGCGTTTAGCGATACGGGTGGTGTAGATAGCCAGCACCAGGCCAAAGAAGGTGCAGCCGATGCCTACCGCGATCGACAGGCCGATCGAGTTAATAATGACCTGAACAATATGCGTCTGCGACAGCACGGCCATAAACGCCAGCGGAGCAAATTCGCCCGCGTCGTTGGTGAACATCGGGATGAAAATAGCGATGCTCGGCCAGACGATAAATACGCCGATTAACGCCACGATGGTGACCAGCGAACCAATCACAAAGCGGTCGCCGCCCAGCCATTCCAGGCGGGTCAGCGCCAGCGTCATGATCGCCCCGAGCGCCACAAACAGCACGATGGTGGCGTAGCCTAACCCGCGGCCTTCAACGGTGGCGCTGATGACGATAAACGCCATACATAAAAACGACCAGCCTGCATCGAGATAGTGGCGGCCGCGCTGTTCGAGCCTGGCTTCCTGCAGTGGACGAATCAGCAGCAGGCTCGGCAACAGATACCACAGCCAGCTGATATTGAACTGTGACCAGCCGTAGGCCGCGAGAATTTCATCGCTCGTGGACTCCATCAGGCCGTAATCAAGGCTCCAGCTCGGCAGCACGGCGAACGCCAGCCAGCCGAACAAAACCCAAAGGAATATCGCATCCCGTTTTTTCACGGGATGGAGTGCAAGTGTGTGTGACATAAGTTTTCCGGTGTTGTGTGTAGGCCCGGCAGGCGTGAGCGCCACCGGGCATTAACCGCAAAATGTGGGTTTATTTACCCATCTTCACTTCGCTAACCCACTTATTGATGAGCTGCTTGCGGACATCGGTAGAGCCGTATTTATCCATGTCGTAGTTGATAAGCTTCAGGTCATCAAGCTTCAGCGAGTTAGGCGAGCTTTCGGCGGTGGTATTGCTCGGGATCTGATACGACTTGCCTTTCTTCCATGCCAGTTCCTGAGCATCTTTCGACAGCACCCAGTCGACGAAAAGCTTCGCGTTATCGAGGTTGCGCGCGCCCTTCAGGATGCTGACGCCGCCAATTTCATAGCCGGTACCTTCGCACGGAGAGATCAGCTCCAGCGGCGCGCCCTGTTCTTTTTCCAGCGAATAGTCGTGCAGGAAGCCGATGCCAATGGCGGTTTCACCGCGGGCGGCGTTGCGCGCCGGGGCAATACCGGATTTGGTGTACTGGGAGATGTTGGCGTTAAGCTGTTTCAGGTAATCGAAAGCCTGATCGTCTCCCCACAGCTGGGCGAAGGTCGCCAGCGCGGTGTAGGCGGTGCCGGAGCTCTGCGGGTCGGCAATCTGAATTTCGCCTTTGTATTCCGGTTTAACCAGATCTTTCCAGCATTTTGGTATGGGTAAGTTTTTCTCTTTCAGACGCTGGGTGTTTACGCCAAAGCCGAGGATACCGACGTAGACCGCTGAGGAGTAGTTGCCTTTCAGCTTCGCCGGATCGCGGAACTGCTCCATCACCTGCTCAAGGTTCGGCGATTTATAGGCTTGCAGCAGGCCCATTTCACCTGCCTGGGACTGAGGATCGAGGGTGCCGCCGTACCAGACGTCCGCCTGCGGGTTTTTCTTCTCGGCGTCAACCTTTGCCAGCGTACTGCCGGAACCGTTGCGGATGAACGACGTTTTGACATCGTATTTTTCGCCGAAGGCTTTGGTTTCCGCTTCACACATTTCGTTAGTGGTGCTGCAGTAGACCACCAGACGACCTTTGGCGTGCGCCGCTCCGCTTAACGTCGCCAGCGCAATGCCGGAGGCAATCAGGGTAGTGACCAGAGTTTTTTTCATTATTTTATCCTTTGAGCAGGAGAGGTAGTAATGCTCGCCATCAGTAGCGGCATCAGTAATAAACCCATCAGTACCGCGGCGACCGAAAGCAAACTGAACATGCCCGACCAGCCGTAGCGTTCAATGACCAGCGACAGAGGCCAGCCCGCCAGCGCTGCCCCCAGATAGGCGAACAGGCCGAGAAATCCGGTGATTGAACCCGCAGCCGCTTTGTGTCCGCACTCTACCGCCGCGAGGCCAATCAGCATTTGCGGGCCAAAAACAAAGAAGCCCACCGTAAAGAAACAGACCGCCAGCAGCGCGTAGTGATGCACCGGGGCCAGCCATAGGGCGGCGACGGAGACCATCAGCCCCAGGGTGAACAGTAAAATCATCGGCGCGCGCTGGCCGCTGAACAGTAGGTCCGAGCCCCATCCGGCGAACAGCGCGCCGAGCAGACCGCCCGCTTCGAACAACATCACCGTCGCGTTGGCGCTGAGCAGATTGACGCCGTGGCTCTCCGTCAGCCAGATGTTGCCCCAGTCGTTGAGCGCGATGCGAATCAGGTAGACCAGCACATAGGAGACGGCCAGCAGCCAAATCATCGGATTCTTCAGCATCGTGGTGCGCAGCATCTGCCATAGCCCCATCGGCGGGCTTTGCTGCTCCTGACGCAGCTCAAGCGGGTCGTTACGCCACGTTCCTACTGATGGCAATCCCTCTTCACGGGGCGTTCCTTTCAGCTGTAGCGTTAACCATATGCCTAATGCCATGCTGATGATCCCTGGCGTCAGCATCGCTGCCTGCCAGCCCCACCAATGGGCGGCAAAGGCGCTAATCAGGGGGATAATTGCCCCACCGATATTGATAGACATATTCCAGCAGCCCCACCAGAAACCGCGTTCGTTGCGCGAGTACCAGTGGGTCAGCAGGCGGGCGCAAGGAGGCCATCCCCAACCCTGAAAAAATCCGTTCAGCGTCCAGACCGCCAGCAGCAGCGTCAACGATTCGCCAAAGGCGAACACCACGTTCAGCAGGCCGGTGGCAAACAGACCCACCCCCATAAACCAGCGCTGTCCGTGACTGTCGTGCCACAGTCCGGCGGTAAACTTCGACAGGCCATAGGCCAGATAAAACAGCGATCCCAGCAGGCCGATATCGCCTTTATCGAGCCCCAAATCCGTTTGCAGCGCCGGCAGTACGTAGTTGACGCTTTTGCGCGTCAGGTAAAACGCGGCATATCCAATCACCATGCACATCAGCAGCTGCGGACGTAGCGTTTGGTAATGTCGATTGATGTCGGTTGCTGAGCGTGCGTCCATGGCCGTCTCCGTTTTGCTGACTATAAGAAAGTGAAATCGAAAGGGGATGAGAGAAAGTCCGGAGTGGCTAAGACTTTTTCCTGGTTACCGGGCTATTTGTTGCAAATTTGTGGGCAAGTTAACAATTACGCGCGTACCGTGCTGCGATTCCAGCGATAGCTCTCCGCCCAGGGCGCTGACCCGTTCACGCATACCCTGAATCCCAAATCCGGCCATTTTGTCGGAGCGGATGCCGATGCCGTTATCCTTCACTTCCAGGCGCAACCGCTCCTCCTGCTGAAACAGGCTAATGTCGACCTCGCTGGCGTCGGCGTGCTTGCAGACGTTATTGAGCAGCTCCTGTAGCAGCCGATAGAGGGTAAAACGCACCGTTTCGCTCTCCGGCGTAGCGGTGAGCTGGTAGTCAAAGCGGCAGCGAATACCGCGCTCGGCAAAGGCAAACTCGTTGAGCAGGTGGTGCAGCGCCTCTTTGAACGACAGCTCATCAAGGGCTGGTGGGCGCAGCTGGCGTAGCAGCTGGCGGGTGGAGTGGTGGATACGCCTGGCGAGATCGTTTATCTGGCTGGCGGCGGCCTGGGTTTGCGCCGGATCGCGCGCCCGCTTCACCAGCTGTGACTGGATCTGAATGGCGGTGATATTCTGGCCGATTTCGTCGTGCAGCTCGCGCGCCAGGTTTTTGCGCGTATCCTCTTCGGTATGGATTAGCTTTTCGGTTAGCGCCCGCCGCGCCGCCAGCTCCGCTTCCAGCCGCTGGCGGTAATGGTGGAGATTTTGCGCCAGGTGCTGCTGGCGGCTAATCGCAATTCCCAGACCGATGCCGAGCAGCGCCTGGGTCGCCAGAAAAATCTCCAGCTCAACCAGATTGCTGAAACCAACGCCCACCTGGCGGGCAATAGTGATCATCATGCTCCCCAGCAGGCCGGAAAGCACGCCGCCCTGCCAGCCGAACTTCCACGCCATCACCACGTTGGGCAGAAACACCACTATCAGCAGCAGGCGCTCGAGCTCCGGCGATAGCACCATCTGGGTGCCGATACCGATGATAAAGAACAGGCTGCACCAGATAATTAACGACGTGCGCAGCGGCGGGTTATTGGTATCCAGCCCCAGCAGCTGGTAGCGGTGCTGCTGGCGCAGAAACTCAAAAATCAGATAGACAAACGGCGTCAGCAGGACGCCGCCGGTAAACGAAGCCAGGCCGAGCATCATCGCCGGACTTTTGACAAACGGCGAGAGCAGCGCGGTGTTGAGTAATGAACTGGCGGTGACCGTTGCCAGCAGCAGCGTCAGCCGCTGCCAGTAAAGAGGAAAGCGGTGCCAGAACAGTTGCGCAAGCCCGGCGGGAAATAGACTGATCAGCGGCGCGACAAGCAGAACATAACCGTTGAGCAGCTGTTCGCTGTGCAGCCAGAAGACGCTCAGAACGGGAGGCAGCACCAGCGCGGGCCAGTAGCGGCGCGATAGCAGGATCAGGAGCGCCAGATAAACGCCGTGCGGCAGGAACAGCGCCGCCTGCTGACCGTTGTGGGTCAGATAAAACCCGAGCGTCCACAACATCAGACTGCCGGTACCCCAGGCCAGCACGATAAACAATGATATGACCCAGTAGCGAAGACTACGCGACATTAATGACCCGCCAGCAGCTGGTGGTCGAGAGCAAAGTGCACCAGCTCAATTGTGCTGCTGCACTGCAGTTTACCCAGTACGTTGGCGCGATGGACGTGCACCGTTTTGTGGCTGAGATCGAGCTTAAAGGCGATTTCCTTGACGCTATCGCCTTTGACCAGTAAATCAAACACTTCGCGTTCGCGCGGGGTGAGTATCTCCAGCACCTGCGCCGGTTGTCCGCCGCCGCGCAGCGCCCGTAGCGCATCGGCGCACAGGTAGTGTCCGCCCATGCCGACCGAACGTACCGCCTGCACTAACTCTTCCGGGCCGCAGCGTTTGGTCAGATAGCCGCTGGCCCCGGCATCAAGCGCGCTCTGCACGAAGGTGGGGGTATCGTAAATGCTGAGAATAATGGCGCGAAACTGCGGTTTCTGCGCGCGCAGGCGCTTTAGCAGGCTCAGGCCGTTTTCATCCGGCATGGCAATATCCATGACCGCCACGTTGACGTCATCGTGCAATAGCGTCGGCCACGCCTCCGCCGCGCTGCTGAACTGGCCAACAACCTCAAGATCCTCTTCAAGGCTGAGTAATTGCGCAAAGCCTGAACGTACTACCACATGGTCATCGACCAGCACCACTCGAATCATGTTTCTTCTCTCTAAGCGCATCATGGTTCTATGATGCCTGCTGCCGCCGCGCTGGCAATCGTCGGGGTGCGGATATGTAACGAATGTAACGAAATCTTAATAATTTGCCGGGTGCGCCAGGCCGGATAAGCGCAGCGCCTGCGGGGTTCATCCGTAATGAGTGAAATAGCTAACCATTGCCGCTTTTTTTCTAATGACGATTGGCTATTAGCAAGAATTTTTAATTACTTCATCAAACCCATCGCGCCGGAAATACTGCACCCATAACAACTACGGGAAGCAGACACTATGGCACTAAAATCGCGTATCACACTCATTGCCGCCCTCGCTCTCGCGGCATTCCAGGCCCAGGCGGTGAACGTCACCGTGGCGTACCAGACTTCCGCCGAACCGGCGAAAGTCGCCCAGGCGGACAACACCTTCGCTAAAGAGAGCGGGGCCACCGTCGACTGGCGCAAGTTTGACAGCGGCGCGAGCATCGTGCGGGCGCTGGCGTCCGGCGACGTACAAATTGGTAACCTCGGCTCAAGCCCGCTGGCGGTCGCCGCCACCCAGCAGGTGCCGATTGAAGTGTTCCTGCTGGCTTCAAAGCTCGGTAACTCCGAAGCGCTGGTGGTAAAGAAAAACATCACTAAACCGCAAGACCTGATCGGCAAACGCATCGCCGTACCTTTTATTTCCACCACGCACTATAGCCTGCTGTCGGCGCTGAAGCACTGGGGGATCAAACCGGGGCAGGTGCAGATCCTCAACCTGCAGCCGCCGGCGATCATTGCTGCCTGGCAGCGCGGCGACATTGACGGCGCCTACGTCTGGGCGCCAGCGGTCAACGCTCTGGAAAAAGACGGCACGGTCCTGACCGATTCGGCGCAGGTGGGCGAGTGGGGCGCGCCGACGCTGGACGTGTGGGTGGTACGCAAAGATTTTGCTGAAAAGCATCCTGACATTGTGAAAGCCTTTGCCAAAAGCGCCGTTGACGCGCAGCAGCCCTATATCGCTAATCCTGACGAGTGGCTGAAGCAGCCGGATAACATCAGTAAGCTGGCGCGCTTAAGCGGCGTACCGGAAGCCGACGTGCCGGGTCTGGTGAAAGGCAATACCTATCTGACCGCCGCCCAGCAGGCGCAGGAGCTAAACGGACCGGTGAATAAAGCCATCGTTGATACCGCGAAGTTCCTTAAAGAGCAGGGCAAAGTTCCCGCTGCCGTCAGCGACTATAGCCAGTTCGTTACCGATCGTTTCGTGAAGTAAAGGAGGCCATGATGCTGCAAATCTCGCATCTTTCCGCCGACTACGGCGGTAAACCAGCGCTGACGGATATTAACCTGACGCTGGACAGCGGCGAACTGCTGGTGGTTCTCGGGCCTTCCGGCTGCGGTAAAACCACGCTGCTGAACCTGATTGCCGGATTCGTGCCTTATCAGCACGGCAGCATCACTCTTGAAGGCAAGCGGGTTGAAGGGCCGGGCGCCGATCGCGGCGTGGTCTTTCAGAATGAAGGGCTGCTGCCGTGGCGCAACGTGCAGGATAACGTCGCGCTCGGGCTACAGCTGGCGGGCGTCGACAAAGCGCAGCGCCGGGCAACTGCCGCGCAGATGCTGAAAAAAGTGGGCCTTGAGGGCGCGGAAAAGCGCTTTATCTGGCAGCTCTCCGGCGGCCAGCGCCAGCGGGTAGGGATTGCCCGCGCGCTGGCAGCCAATCCGCAGCTGCTGCTGCTCGACGAGCCGTTTGGCGCGCTGGACGCCTTTACCCGCGAGCAGATGCAAACCTTGCTGCTCAGCCTGTGGCATGAGACCGGTAAGAAGGTGCTGCTGATTACCCACGATATTGAAGAGGCGGTATTTATGGCTACCGAGCTGGTGCTGCTTTCGCCGGGGCCGGGGCGGGTGCTCGAGCGGCTGCCGCTCGATTTTGGCCGCCGCTTTGTCGCCGGGGAATCCTGCCGCAGCATCAAATCGGACCCGCGGTTTATCGAACAGCGCGAATACGTCCTCAGCCGGGTATTTGAACAACGGGAGGCTTTCTCATGAGCGTGGTCATCAATGATAAACCGCGTCAGCGGACGCTGAAGTGGCGCTGGCCGTTTTCGCGGCAGCTTACCCTGAGCGTGGCGACCCTGGCGGTGCTGTTGTTTATCTGGTGGGCCGTTGCCGCCCTACAGCTGATTAGCCCGCTATTTCTGCCGCCGCCGGGACAGGTATTGCAGAAACTTATCACCATTGCCGGCCCGCAGGGCTTTATGGATGCCACCCTCTGGCAGCATCTGGCGGCGAGCCTGACGCGTATCGTCATTGCGCTGCTGGCGGCGGTGGTAATCGGCGTACCGGTAGGGATCGCTATGGGATTGAGCCCGACGGTGCGCGGGATCCTCGACCCGCTGATCGAGCTGTATCGCCCGGTACCGCCGCTGGCGTATTTACCGCTAATGGTGATCTGGTTCGGCATCGGCGAGACCTCGAAGATCCTGCTGATCTATCTGGCGATATTCGCGCCGGTGGCGATGTCGGCGCTGGCGGGCGTTAAGAGCGCCCAGCAGGTGCGCATTCGCGCCGCGCAATCTTTAGGCGCCAGCCGGGCGCAGGTGCTGTGGCTGGTGATCCTGCCCGGCGCGCTGCCGGAAATTCTCACCGGCCTGCGTATTGGGCTCGGCGTCGGCTGGTCGACGCTGGTGGCCGCGGAGCTGATTGCCGCCACCCGCGGGTTAGGTTTTATGGTGCAGTCCGCCGGTGAGTTCCTCGCCACCGATGTGGTGCTGGCCGGTATCGCGGTGATTGCCATCATCGCCTTTTTACTGGAACTGGGGCTGCGCGCGCTGCAGCGTCGCCTGACGCCCTGGCATGGAGAAGTACAATGAGCGAACGTTTAAGCATTACCCCGCTGGGGCCGTATATTGGCGCGCAGGTATCCGGCGTCGACATTTCCCGCCCGCTAAGCGACAACCAGTTTGAGCAGCTGTATCACGCGGTGCTGCGTCATCAGGTGGTGTTCCTGCGCGAGCAGAATATCACTCCCGAGCAGCAACGGGATCTTGCCCTGCGCTTTGGCGACCTGCATATTCATCCGGTCTATCCGCACGCGCCCGGCGTTGATGAAATTATCGTCCTTGATACTCATGACGATAACCCGCCGGATAACGACAACTGGCACACCGACGTCACCTTTATTGAGACGCCGCCCGCCGGGGCGATCCTCGCGGCAAAAGAGCTACCTTCAACCGGCGGCGACACCCTGTGGACCAGCGGTATTGCGGCGTATGAGGCGCTCTCCGAACCTTTCCGCCAGCTGCTAAGCGGCCTGCGGGCGGAGCACGATTTCCGTAAATCGTTCCCGGAGTATAAATACCGTAAGAGCGAAGAGGAGCATCAACGCTGGCTGGAGGCGGTGGCGAAGAACCCGCCGCTGCTGCATCCGGTAGTGCGCACCCATCCGGTGACCGGGAAACAGGCGCTGTTTGTCAATGAGGGTTTTACCACCCGCATCGTCGACGTGACGGAGAAAGAGAGCGAGGCGCTGCTCGGCTTCCTGTTTGCCCACGTCACTAAACCCGATTTCCAGGTGCGCTGGCGCTGGCAACCGAACGACGTAGCGATTTGGGATAACCGCGTCACCCAGCATTACGCCAACGCCGATTATCTGCCGCAGCGGCGCATTATGCACCGGGCGACGATTCTCGGGGATAAACCGTATTACCGGGCGGAGTAATCTCTGCGCCGGGCAGGTCGGTTTTCTCCCTCTCCCTGTGGGAGAGGGCCGGGGTGAGGGGATCAATCCTCTGCACCGGGTAGGTTGTTTTCAGCGAGTTATGCCGATTTTTGCGCGTCCAGGTGTACCCCAATATAGCGCTGATAGCGGTTGGTCTTCAGATAGGTCAAATCCACCAGCACCAGCCCATCCACGCAGTTGTTGAAATCCGGATCGCTGCCGAAATCGATAAACTGCACGCCGCCTGGTACGCACACTTCTGAGTACTGTTTATACAGCGGCGGGATCGCACAGCCGAGATTGTCGAGCAGGGACTTCAGCCGCGCCAGGTCGTCGTTGTAATCCTCGCCGCTAAACTGCGCCAGTACATCCGGCAGCGAGGCCGGATAAGGCCGGCGCGACTCCGCCAACGGATGCGTCGCCGGAAACCACAGCCGGTAAAACGCCACCAGCAAATCGCGCGCTGACGGCGGCAGCCCGCCGGAAATCGACACCGGACCGAACAGATAGCGATAGTGCGGATAGCGCGCCAGATATGCGCCGATGCCGGACCACAGATAGTCCAGTCCGCGGCGACCCCAGTAGCGCGGCTGGATAAAGCTGCGCCCCAGTTCGATACCATGTTGCAGAATATCCTCCATCCGTGCGTCATAGTGGAACAGGCTGTAGCTGTAGATCCCCTCCAGGCCGCGCTTTGCCAGCTGCATTGCGGTCGGAATAAAACGGTAAGCGCCGACGATCTCAAGGTCTGCTTCATCCCATAAAATCAGGTGCAGGTAGTCATCATCGTAGCTATCGACATCGCGGCGTTTGCCGCTGCCTTCACCCACCGCGCGAAAGGCGATTTCCCGCAGGCGGCCCAGCTCGCGCAGTACCGGCGCGTCCTCCTGACCGCGGCGCTGCCAGAGATAGATGACTTTGCCATCCGCCGTACGCCCCAGCGTTTCCGCGGTAGCCAGCTCACGTTTCAGCAGGGCGCGGTCTTCGGGGCGGGCGATAGCGCTTTCGGTTTTGAACACGCCCGGAAGCCCTTTGCCGAGCAGTTCCAGGTGGCGGTAACAGCGCTCGGTCAGCTCGCGCGAAGAGCTTTGCGGATCGAACCAGGTTGACCAGGCGATCCGTTGGCCGAGATTCACCGGCAGGCTGCTGTTGCGGCGGCGGAACATTTGCTGCATCAGCAGGAGCAGCGGAAGGTTATCCGAGACCAGCGTGCTGGCGTAAAACAGCGCGCCGTTGCGCGCGCGGATCCACGCGGGGAGCAGCGGGGCGCGGTATTTTGCCGCCAGCTTAATAAATCCAGAGTGCCATTTTTTATCGCGGATACCGCGCCGGGTGAGGCGTGAAACCTCGCCTGCCGGAAAGAAAATCAGCACTCCGCCGTTTTGCAGCTGCTGCTCCATCTGCTGCAGCGCCGTTCTGGCGGCGCGGCCATTAATATTATCGACCGGGATAAACAGCGAGCTCAGCGGCTCAAGGTGAGTCAGCATGCGGTTGGTGACTACTTTGACGTCGCGGCGCACGCGGGAGACCGCGTAGAGCAGAGCCAGGCCGTCGAGGGTACCGGTAGGGTGGTTGGCGAAAATGACCAGCGGGCCATACTCGGGGATCTGTTCGAGGTCGTGCGCCGGGATAGCGCAGCGGATATTGAGATGGTCGAGCACCTGTTCGACTGTATCCAGCCCTTTCAGGTGATGATGGCGCGCGGCAAACTGTTGAAACTCTTCCTCATGCAGGAGCTTTTTCAGCACCTTTTTCTGCCAGGGAGCTGGCTTCGCCTGAGGCCACAGGTCATCGAGTACATTGTCGAGACTAAACATAGCGGCACCTCCTCCGTCTTGCCCCGACAGTAGAAGGTGCAGATGTCGCTCAGATTACAGTTGAGTGAAGATTTAAGGCCACCGGAACTGATTGTAGCCCCGGTAAGCGCAGCGCGACCGGGGGGAATCATGGTGCCGAATATAAAAGCCGGGATAACCCCGGGTTGCGGCTGGCGCCTTACCCGGCTACCGGAGCAGGCCGTAGCCCCGGTAAGCGCAGCGCGACCGGGGGGGAATCATGGTGCCGAATGTAAAAAATGGGGTAATCCCGGTTTGCGGCTGGCACCTTACCCGGGCTATCGGAGTAGGCTGTAGCCCCGGTAAGCGCAGCGCGACCGGGGAATTACTGGCGTTCGCCGCACAAAAAATCGTGAATTTCGCTGCCCCAATTATCGGGATATAACCCGTGGCGGACATCCCGGTGAAAGGTTGAAAAGGGCCAATCACAAACCTGTCTTACCCAACCATGCTTGACCGGATTTATATACGTGTAATCGATATGTCGGCGGTAGTCTGCTTCATCGCGGATAGCATGTTCCCAGAAGCGAGGTTGCCAGACATTTTCCTGTTTTAATGCTTTGCTAAAGCAACCTTTTATATCCCTCCATCTGGCGGAGAAATCGCTATCTTCTTCGGGTAATGTCCAGATGCAATGAAGATGTTCAGGAAGGATAACCCAGGCATTAATGTAAAAGGGTTTTCGTTGTTTGATGGTGAAGATAGCATGACGTAATTCCCCGATATGCTCGGTTAGAAGCCTGCTCTTCCGGTTTCGCAAATTGACCGTAAAAAACCAGGTACCACCCTTCAGATAATAACGACGATAGGCCACCACGGAGCGCTCCTTTGCAAACACATCTTTTGAAGCATCAGGGTATAGATGGGATAAAATCAGGCAAGAGTTCAATAATGACGGCGGAAAGAGGCTCGCAAAATTTCGTCTCCGGGGCAATCCCGGGTTGCGGCTGGCGCCTTACCCGGGCTACTGGAGCAGGCCCGTAGCTTCGGTAAGCGCAGCGCGACCGGGTAAAAAATGGTGCCGAATATAAAAACCGGGATAACCCTGGGTTGCGGCTGGCGCCTTATCCGTCTACCGGAGCAGGCCGTAGCCCCGGTAAGCGCGCGCGACCGGGGAAAACATAGTGCCGAATATAAAAACCGGGATAACCCCGGGTTGCGGCTAACGCCTTACCCGGGCTACTGGAGCAGGCCCGTAGCTTCGGTAAGCGCAGTGCGACCGGGGAAAACATGGTGCCGAATATAAAAACCGGGATAACCCCGGGTTGCGGCTGGCGCCTTACCCGGCTACCGGAGCAGGCCGTAGCCCCGGTAAGCGCAGCGCGACCGGGGGAGGGGCGATAGCCGAATTAACGCAGGATTTTCTTTTCGGCGAGGTCGAGAGCGAAGTAGCTAAAAATCAGATCCGCACCGGCGCGTTTAATTGCGCCGAGGCTTTCCAGCACCACTTTCTCTTCATCGATAGCGCCGGCCTGGGCGGCGAATTTAATCATCGCGTATTCACCGCTCACCTGATACGCGCCCAGCGGCAGGTTGGTGCGCTCGCGCAGATCGCGCAGGATATCAAGATACGGACCGGCCGGTTTAACCATCAGGCAATCGGCGCCCTGGGCTTCGTCGAGCAGCGACTCGCGGATCGCTTCACGGCGATTCATTGGGCTCATTTGATAGGTTTTACGATCGCCTTTTAACGCGGTACCCGCGGCTTCACGGAACGGGCCATAGAACGATGAAGCGAACTTCGTGGAGTAGGACATGATCGCCGTATCGCTAAATCCGGCGGCGTCCAGCGCCTGGCGAATGGCCTGCACCTGGCCGTCCATTGCGGCGGAAGGGGCGATAAAATCCGCGCCTGCGGCAGCGGCAACCACTGCCTGTTTGCCGAGGTTCTCCAGGGTTTTATCGTTATCCACGCCGTGCTCGCACAGCACGCCGCAGTGGCCGTGAGAGGTGTATTCGCAGAAGCAGGTGTCGGACATCACGATCATCTCCGGTACCGCCTGTTTGGCGATACGGGACATGCGCGCTACCAGACCGTTTTCATTCCAGGTATCGCTGCCAACGGCATCGGTATGATGGGAAATCCCGAAGGTCATCACCGAACGGATGCCGGCGTTGGCAATGCGCTCAATCTCGCGCGCCAGGTGTCTTTCCGGAATACGCATTACGCCGGGCATAGCTTCGATGGCTTTGTAATCGTCAATTTCTTCTTCAACAAAGATCGGCAACACCAGGTCGTTCAAACTCAGTGTTGTCTCTTCAAACATGGCACGTAGCGAAGCGGACTTACGCAGGCGGCGTGGGCGAGTGATTAAATCTGTCATGGTTTGCCTGATTTTGTGAAATGAAAAAAGCTAGTTTACCTGAATTGGCGGTGGGATGTTTCGCCAAAATGATCCTTATCAATCGATGGCAAAACATCCCGATAGTTTACTGACTGACGGTCTCAATCGTGGGACGGAAGCCGCTGAGTTCGCTAACCAGCTCGTTGATGCCGTCGCTCATATTATTGAAACGCGTCAACGGAGAACGGGTCACCACCACGAAGGCGCCGACGTTAGCCTGCGGGTTCATCGCCATATAGGTGATAAAACCGCCGCCGCCGCCGGTCTTCTGAATAATGCCCGGCTGGCCGTTTTTCGGCTTCATGTAAACCCAGCCGAGGCCGAGGGCATCGGCTTTGCCCGGCACGTCCATACCGATCACCTTTGTCAGATGGCTACGTTGATAAATCAGCGTCTGCATCCGGTCCGCCTGCTGGCCGCGGGTGAAGAAATCAGAAGAGAGGAACTGCTGCATCCAGCGCATCATATCGCCGGGCGTGGAGTACACGCCGCCGCTGCCGATAGCCGCGAGGGTATTGTTACACGGGCTGGCCCCTTTCTCCGGGATCATCAGCCGTCGGCACTGATCCGGCGATGGCGTAAAGGTGGTGTCTTTCATCCCCAGCGGACGGGTGATTTGCTCTTCAAACAGCTGCGGATAAGGTTTGCCCGCAGCGGTAGAGAGCGCATCGGCCAGCAAATCGAAGGCCAGATTGGAATAGGCGGCCTGCGAACCGGGGGCGGTTTTTAGCGTTGCGGTGGATAACCAGTTCCAGCGCTGCTGGCGGGTCGGCCAGACGAAAACCGGACGATGCGCCGCACCGCCGGGCTGCTCGCGCGGCAGCGCGCTGGTATGCGTCGCCAGATTCACCAGCGTGATAGGCGCGCCCTGGTAAGTTGGCACCCGCGCGCCCGGCGGCGCGTATTTGCTCAGGGGATCGTTAAGCTTCACTACGCCCTGATCGAGGAGTTTGACAAGCATTTCGCTGGTCATCAATTTGCTGATAGAGGCAATGCGGATCACCGAATCGAGCTGCGGGTGCTCATTATTGCCCGGCCTGGTCTCGCCAAAGCTACGGAATACGCGCTGGTTACCGTCGATAACCACCAGCGCCATACCGGTCGCGCCGCTGCCGTAGAAAATATGATTCGCGTAACGGTCAACAACATCGGCGGCGAATTCCGGGTCGACGCTCGGCTGTGCGGCCTGGACCGATGTCAATGACGCCGCGCACAGCGCAGCAAAAATGAGCAGACTACGTTTCAACGGGGGCATCCATCATGGTGAAGAAAAAATACAGAGCGTATTTATACTACGAAGCGCCGCCGAGCAAAGCGCTAATGAAGCGATTCTGTGCGGAAAAACGTAACCTGGCGTAAAAAAACCTTTTTTATGCTTTCGGATAGCGGCATTTACCCGCGGGCGCGTATGATGATCGTTTTGGTTAATAACGAGTGGCGGAGACGATGGCTGTACAACGGGTAGTAATGGTAGTGGATATGCAAAACGGCGTTTTCGCGACGCCGCGTTTCGAGCGCGAGCGCTGCGCGGCGCAAATTAATCGCCTGATAAACGCTGCGGATACCGTTATCTTCATTCAGCACTGTGAGGAGGGCGGCCTCGAAGAGGGAAGCGAAGGTTTTGCCTTGTTGCCCGAAATACAGCAGCCCGCAGGCGCGCTATACGTTACGAAGACCGCCTGCGATGCCTTTTACCGCACTCCCCTCGAAGAAGTGCTGCGCGAACATCACATTACGCAGTTTGTGATTTGCGGTTGCGCCACCGACTACTGCGTTGATACCACCATCAAGAACGGCGCCAGCCGTGGCTACGCGATTACCGTCGCTGAAGATGCCCATACTACAGCCAACCGTCCGGCGGCTCAGGCCACCACGTTAATAGCCCACCACAACGACGTCTGGCGTTCGCTGACGGTTCCGGGCAATCCTTTACACGTGAAACCGACAGAAACAATTCTTAGCGAGTGGCAGCCGAACTAAGCTACTGATACCCGGTCTCATCATCCGCCCACTTTGCTTCGCTGCGACGGCTTTGCGGCGGGCGTTTTGTATGACATAGCACAGCGAAATGAAAAAGAAGTTAGCAGGAGAGCATGATGTTTAAATCCTTTTTCCCCAAACCGGGGCCGTTTTTTATTTCTGCCTTTATCTGGTCGCTGCTGGCGGTGATTTTTTGGCAGGCGGGCGGCGGCGACTGGCTGCTGCGGGTAACCGGCGCATCCCAGGATGTCGCGATTAGCGCAGCGCGCTTCTGGTCGCTCAACTATCTGGTGTTCTACGCCTACTACATGTTCTGCGTGGGGGTATTTGCCCTTTTTTGGTTTATTTACAGCCCGCACCGCTGGCAGTACTGGTCGATCCTTGGCACCTCGCTGATTATTTTCGTCACCTGGTTTCTGGTGGAGGTGGGAGTGGCGATAAACGCCTGGTACGCGCCGTTCTACGATCTGATTCAGACCGCGCTGGCGACGCCGCATAAAGTCAGTATTAATCAGTTTTATCAGGAAATTGGCGTATTTCTCGGCATCGCGATTATCGCGGTGCTGATCGGCGTGATGAATAATTTCTTCGTCAGCCACTACGTTTTCCGCTGGCGTACCGCCATGAACGAACACTATATGGCGCACTGGCAGCACCTGCGCCATATCGAAGGCGCCGCCCAGCGTGTGCAGGAAGACACTATGCGCTTTGCTTCTACGCTGGAGAGCATGGGGGTCAGTTTTCTCAATGCGGTGATGACCCTTATCGCCTTCCTGCCAGTGCTGGTGACGCTCTCCGCGCACGTACCGGATTTACCGTTTGTCGGCCATATACCGTACGGTCTGGTTATCGCCGCGATCGTCTGGTCGTTAATGGGGACAGGCCTGCTGGCGGTGGTGGGGATTAAGCTGCCCGGGCTGGAGTTCAAAAACCAGCGCGTTGAGGCCGCCTATCGTAAAGAGCTGGTTTACGGTGAGGATGACGCTAACCGCGCGACGCCGCCGACGGTGCGTGAGCTGTTCAGCGCCGTGCGCCGCAACTATTTCCGCCTCTATTTCCACTATATGTATTTCAACATCGCCCGTATTCTTTATCTCCAGGTGGATAACGTTTTCGGTTTGTTCCTGCTGTTTCCGTCGATTGTTGCCGGTACGATTACGCTGGGCCTGATGACTCAGATAACCAACGTCTTTGGTCAGGTTCGCGGCTCGTTCCAGTATCTGATTAGCTCGTGGACTACACTGGTTGAGCTGATGTCTATTTACAAACGTCTGCGCAGCTTTGAACGCGAGCTGGACGGTAAAGAGCTGCTGGAAGTTACCCAAACGCTAAGTTAACGATCGCAAGGAAGAACCATGGCCGTAGCATCATCTCATTTTGTTTCGCTCTCCCTGACGCTACTGGCCGGGATGGTTCTCAGCGCCTGTTCCAGCAAGCCGGAGCCGGTGTTAAAAGAAGGCGAAAAGCCGATTGATGTTGCAGCCGTGGTGCGGCAGAAAATGCCCGCCAGCGTAAAAGATCGTGAAGAATGGGCGCAGGCCATCGCTAAAACCTTTGCAAGCCAGAAGCTGGCGCCGACGGAAGAGAACGTGTGTTCGGTGCTGGCGGTGGCACAGCAGGAGTCCAACTATCAGGCGGACCCTGCGGTGCCGGGGCTGAATAAAATCGCCTGGCAGGAGATAGACCGCCGGGCGGAGAAAATGCACATTCCGGTTTTTCTGGTGCATACCGCGTTGAAAATCAAATCACCCAACGGTAAGAGCTATAGCGAACGCCTGGATAGCGTGAAAACGGAAAAGCAGCTGAGCGCAATTTTCGATGATTTTATCGGTATGGTGCCGATGGGGCAGAAGCTGTTCGGCTCGCTAAATCCGGTGCATACCGGCGGTCCGATGCAGGTCAGTATAGCTTTCGCCGAGCAGCATACCGACGGCTATCCGTGGAAAATCGACGGTACCGTGCGCCAGGAGGTGTTCAGCCTGCGCGGCGGGCTGTGGTTTGGCACCTATCATCTGTTGAACTATCCGGCTAGCTACAGCGTGCCGCTGTATCGTTTTGCCGACTTCAACGCCGGATGGTACGCCAGCCGCAATGCCGCTTTCCAGAATGCCGTCTCTAAGGCGACGGGCGTCAAGCTGGCGCTGGATGGTGATTTAATTCGCTACGACAGCGACGAAGCCGGAACCACTGAACTGGCGGTGCGCCGCCTGTCTTCTCAGCTGGCGATGAGCGATGAGGATATCCACCGGCAGTTGAAGAAGGGGGATACGCTGGCGTTTGAGGAGAGCGATCTGTATAAAAAAGTGTTCCGTATCGCCGACAAGAAGGTTGGCAAAACGCTACCGCGAGAAGTGCTGCCGGGAATTCAACTTGAGAGTCCGAAAATCACCCGTAATTTGACGACCGCCTGGTTTGCCAAACGCGTTGACGACAGGCGAGCCAGCTGTATGGCGCGCCGCTAGCGGTGGCTGCGCCAGCGAAAAAGCAGTCCTAAGACGCCAATCAACAGCGTGCCGGCCAGAAAAGGAATCAGGCCAAATAATGTTCCTACCATCAGGCCAATTTCAATACGCGGGCGGCTGCTGTCCTGCATTTGAATCAGGTGCTCAAACACGCCCGGCGCGTGGATCAGCATGCTCAGCATTTGCGCTCCGGCCCAGAAGCAAAACAGCACAAACAGGGCATAAGCGATGTTGCTGCTGGTGATAGCGCGCCTTTTTTTGCCGCCGTTGCCGGCTTTTGCAAAGGTGAACTCAGCCATATTTTGACCTCCGTACTTCGCTAACTTACCGTTTTGCAACGGCTACATAGACGTTATTCTGGCAACGGGGAGGAGGTTCCAGTATCAGATTGCTGGTAATTTCTGCCCAGGAATATTCCTGATTTCACCGGTATGTGAGTTTGCTGCAAACAGGGGAAATTTAGACCGCTATCGCAATGTGCGACAATTCTCCTCATGGCTGCAGACCGGCGGTGGCGGCTATGCGAAGATGCTTTTTTTGTTGTTGGAGCGATGATGAAACTCACTGAAAAAATCCGCCGCGATTGGCACTACTACGCGGTTGCGCTGGGGTTGATTTTTATTATGAATGGCGTAGTCGGGCTGCTCGGGTATGAAACCGAAGGCTGGCGTTCATACGCGGTTGGGCTGGTGACGTGGGTGATTTGCTTCTGGATCGCCGGGTTTATCATTCGCCGCCGCCCGCCAGAGGAAGCGTAAAGCGGAGAAATAACCTGAAGCCGTATTGGGTGCTGCATCCCGGAGGCGGTGCTGACGCACCTGTCCGGGCTACCGATCTGCCGACGGCGGCCGGCTAAGCGCAGCGCGAGCCGGGAAGAGGCCGAGCGGACACATCAACTTCGGCACACTCCCCGGGTCGCGCGTAAACGCCTTATCCGGGTTACCGATCCGCAGACGGCGGTGAACCGGTAGCTCGGCTAAGCGCAGCGCGAGCCGGGAAGAGGCCGAGCTGATAGATCAACTTCGGCACACTTCCCGGGTCGTGGCGTAAACGCCTTACCCGGGTTACCGATCCGCAGACGGCGGTGAAGCCGTTGCCGTGATTAATTCATCGATGTTTTCAGCGCGCGATCGGCGGCGTGACGTTCCAGCGCCAGCTCAATCAGGCGGCTAATCAGGCTGGTGTAGTCCAGGCCGCTGGCCTGCCACAGTTTTGGATACATGCTGATGTTGGTGAACCCCGGCAGGGTGTTGATTTCGTTGATAACGACTTCGTTATCGGCGGTCAGGAACACATCCACGCGCGCCATGCCGCTGCAGCCGAGGGTCTGGTAGGCACGAACGGCGATATCGCGAATTTTATCGTTTACATCGCTGTCAATTGCCGCCGGAACCACCACCTTCGCGCCCTGATCGTCAATGTACTTGGTGTCATAGGCGTAGAATTCACTATTGAGGACGATCTCGCCGCAGGTGCTGGCCTGCGGATTATCGTTGCCCAGTACCGCACATTCGATCTCGCGCCCTTTAATTCCCTGTTCTACTACGACCTTATGGTCAAATTCGAAGGCCAGAGCGACGGCCTGCTGGTACTGCTGCTCGTTGTTGACTTTGCTGACGCCTACCGAGGAGCCCTGGTTCGCCGGTTTAACGAACAGCGGCAGTCCCAGCGTTGCCTGTACGTCGGCAAAGTTCACCTGATTACGGTTGGCGCGGGTCAGGGTAATAAAGGGAGCTATTGCCAGTCCGGCATCGCGCAGCAGACGCTTGGTGACGTCTTTGTCCATGCAGGCGGCGGAGCCGAGAACGTCGGAACCGACGAAGGGCAGGTTGGCCATACGCAGCATGCCCTGCAGAGAACCATCTTCACCCAGGGTGCCGTGGACTATCGGGAAGATGACGTCGATGGCCGCCAGCGGCTGGCCGCTATCGGCGTTAATCAGCTGCTGCGCCTCGCGTCCGGGAATTTGCGCCAGCGTAATATCGGATGGGCGCAGAGCAATACGGGCGGGATCCTGAGGATTGAGCAGATAGTTGCTGGCATCGTTGATATGCCATTGCCCCTGCTTATCAATCCCCAGCAACACCACGTCGAAGCGCGTTTTATCGATCGCTTCCACGATATTTTTCGCTGACTGTAGCGATACTTCATGCTCTGCCGACTTACCGCCGAAAACGATCCCAACCCTCATCTTAGCCATTTCAACTTCCATCATGATTACATCAAAGGGCATAACATAGCATGTGAAACAGCCGCATGGCTGCCATAATATTCACCAGATAAAGGAGTGGGAGGCCGCGCGTGAAAGGAAAAGCTTCAATTGTTCTGTTGGCGCTGCTGGCGGCCGGATATTACGGATATCGTTATCTTCCAGCACAATATAACCCGTTTGTGCCGCTGCGCCTGGAGGATCCGCCGGGATTTATCAGCCACTATAAGCTGCGGCGATTAACGCCCGCGCAGTGCGCTGACCTGCTGGAGGAGGCCAACCGGCGTAAGCTCATCACCAGCGGGGCGGTTGCCGATAGCCGGGGAGAGTGCCCTCTGCAGAGCGTGGTTCGGGTGCGCGATTTTGGTACGGTAAAGCTCAGCAGCAGCTTCCTCGCCAGCTGTCCGCTGGCGTTGAGCAGCGCGCTGTATCTGCAGCAGCAGGCAAAACCGTTGACCCGTCGGATGCTGGGGCAAGAGCTCCTTCAGGTGGATCATTTTGGCAGTTTTGCCTGCCGTAATATTTATCATCGTCAGAACGCGCGTCGTAGCGAACACGCCACGGCGGAAGCGCTGGATATCAGCGGCTTTCGTTTATCCGATGGCCGACGTATAAGCGTGCTGAAAGGCTGGCCCGACCCGCAGTATCATTCCTGGCTACAGGGGCTGCTGGCGAGCAGCTGCAGCTACTACGGCAGCGCTTTGGGGCCGGACTATAACGCAGCCCATGCCAATCATTTTCATCTCGGGATGCGCGGCCAGCGCTTCTGTTTTTGAGCATATTTCGCTGTATCCAGGGCATTTCCCCACGAAATTATTCACAGCGGGGCGATCCGATACCATAAAACACCAAACTCGCCGCCAGCGCATCTCTGGTAGTACGTCGTCCAGGGGAAATTGCTAAGCTAGTTAATAATTAACAAAAAACTAATGAATACGCGTAGTTATGGAATCCTGGAAGGTTAATCTCATCTCCGTCTGGTTCGGCTGTTTTTTCACCGGACTGGCTATCAGCCAAATTCTCCCTTTTTTACCGCTGTACGTTTCCCAACTGGGCGTGACCTCGCACGAAGCGTTATCCATGTGGTCGGGGCTGACTTTCAGCGTCACTTTCCTGGTCTCGGCGATTGTCTCGCCGATGTGGGGGAGCCTCGCCGATCGCAAAGGGCGTAAGCTGATGCTGCTACGCGCCTCGCTGGGTATGGCCATCGCTATTTTATTACAGGCGTTTGCCACTAACGTCTGGCAGCTGTTTATCCTGCGCGCGGTAATGGGATTGACTTCCGGGTATATTCCCAACGCGATGGCGCTGGTGGCGTCGCAGGTGCCACGCGAGCGTAGCGGCTGGGCCCTTAGCACCCTGTCGACGGCGCAAATCAGCGGCGTGATCGGTGGCCCGCTGCTCGGCGGTTTCCTCGCCGATCACGTCGGACTGAGGGCCGTATTTATTATTACCGCTGTTTTGCTGACAGTGAGCTTTCTGGTAACGCTATTTCTGATCAAAGAGGGCGCTCGTCCACAGGTCAGCAAAGCGGAGCGGCTGAGCGGTAAGGCGGTATTTGCCTCGTTGCCCTATCCGGGTCTGGTTATTAGCCTGTTTTTTACCACGCTGGTTATTCAGCTGTGCAACGGTTCTATCGGCCCGATTCTGGCGCTGTTTATCAAGTCGATGGCGCCGGATAGCAATAACATCGCTTTTCTCGCCGGGATGATTGCCGCCGTACCTGGCGTTTCGGCGCTTATTTCGGCTCCGCGGCTGGGGAAACTGGGCGACAGGATTGGCACTTCGCGGATCCTGCTGGCGACGCTGTGCTGCGCGGTGGTGATGTTCTTTGCCATGTCGTTCGTCACCACACCGTTCCAGCTAGGGGTACTGCGTTTCCTGCTCGGTTTTGCCGATGGCGCAATGCTGCCAGCGGTTCAGACCCTGCTGCTGAAATACTGTAGCGACAGCGTCACCGGACGTATTTTCGGTTATAACCAGTCGTTTATGTATCTTGGCAACGTAGCCGGGCCGCTGATAGGCGCATCGGTATCGGCGATGGCCGGTTTCCGCTGGGTGTTTATGGCGACTGCGGTTATTGTCCTCATTAATATCTGGCAGCTGGCTATCATGCTGCGCCGTAGCCGCCGCGCTGCGGCCTGACGGGATAGAGATAATCATTAACGATTGCACTCTGGAGCGACCGGGTCCGGCAACGCAGAGTTTTCATGCGGTTGATGTTACTCGGGCGGTGAACGTCGGACAGATGAAGGTCCGCCCCGAGAAGGAGGATGGACGATGGCTGCTTTGATTAATATTGAAGGTGGTTGGCTATTACGAAAAGCGCTGCGTCAGTTATTGAGGCGTTATTTTCTTGGTTATTTCTTCATCAAGGTTCCCGGTGTTATATAGGTGGTAAAACGCGACGTACGGAGAATCATTTTGTTCAGCCCTTATTTAAGGGAAATTCTGTGCGGCGGTCACCGGGTTTATCAGTAATATTCCGATCCTCATGGCGTGATTGAGGTGACGATGCTTGTAGGCGGTGTGCTGGCGGACTCTGGGTTGTGGTAAATCGCTCGATGTAGTTGTCGGAATCGAGTCGGTTAGATCTGCGCACCAGGGCCAGACTCTGATTGCCAATACGAATATGATCCGCAGCGCTTGTATGGTGCATCAGGTGGATGACTGACCGGTAAAGTCGCGTTGGACGGCGGTAATCTGACCCGTCAGATATATTATGGTGATACGTTATAACTATCGATTGAATAGCAATATTCCATTTTATTCTTAATTGTTAAATTTGGTTATGAGGCTTATTAATCTGCTATTGAGTTAATCCTGATGGCTAAAAAAGCAAGGAGCAAAACGTTTCGCTTGTTATTCATTGACGGAGGGATCTATTTTCAAAAATAATTCTGGTATCCGACGGCTAATGTATGACATAAATAGCAGACTACGGACTTCGCATAAGGATAAAGTGCTGTGAAGAATCTCATTGCTGAGCTACTGGTTAAACTCGCCCAAAAGGAAGAAGAATCAAAGGAACTGACGGCCCAGGTTGAAGCGCTGGAAGTGGTGGTAACCGCCCTGTTACGCCATATGGCACAAGACGTCCAGCAGGCGCTATTCAACGATATTGAGCAAGCCATCAATGAGGCCAGCCCCGGCCCGCTAGTAGACGATCGAGATACTCTTTTATTGCAGCAATATATAAAGAAGCTGTTACGGCATCCTCGTAGTTAGTTGTGTGACAATGTCTGGATGCTGTCATTTTACTGTCACGTCACTTTTATACAGTCTTCCTCGTTTTGTTTTTTAAAGTATTTTTTACACGGAGACGATAAAAGTGAAATTAAGCGCCCTGGTTATTGCCCTGTTACCTCTGCTGGGCTCCCCGATTATTCACGCAGAAACCACAATCGCGCCAGTTCTGGAAAATCGCGCTGCTCAGGGCGATATCACCACGCCGGGCGGCGCTCGTCGTTTAAGCGGCGACCAGACCGAGGCGCTGCGTGCTTCGTTAAGCAACAAGCCGGCTAAAAATATTATTTTGCTGATTGGCGACGGAATGGGTGATTCTGAAATTACCGCCGCGCGAAATTATGCCGAAGGGGCGGGTGGCTTCTTTAAAGGCATTGATGCGCTGCCGTTGACTGGCCAGTACACCCATTATTCACTGGATAAGAAAACCGGCAAACCGAATTATGTGACCGACTCAGCCGCTTCAGCCACGGCCTGGACCACTGGCGTGAAAAGCTATAACGGCGCGCTGGGCGTAGATATCCATGAAAAAGATCATCAGACTATCCTCGAGCTGGCGAAAGCGGCAGGTTTAGCAACCGGTAACGTTTCAACGGCGGAACTGCAGGATGCGACTCCCGCTGCGCTGGTGGCGCATGTTACGTCGCGTAAATGCTACGGCCCGAGCGTGACCAGCGAAAAATGCGCCAGCAACGCGCTGGAACAAGGAGGTAAGGGCTCCATTACTGAACAGCTGTTGAATGCTCGCGCCGACGTGACGCTGGGCGGCGGGGCGAAAACGTTCGCTGAAAGCGCGACCGCCGGCGAATGGCAGGGTAAAACGCTGCGCGAACAGGCGGTTGCCCGTGGCTATCAGATTGTTTCCGACGCCAGCGCTCTTGCCGCTATCAGCCAGGCCAATCAGGACAAACCGCTGCTTGGTCTTTTCTCGGAAGGCAATATGCCGGTTCGTTGGGAAGGGCCAAAGGCGTCTTATCACGGCAATATCGATAAAGCGGCCGTCACCTGTACGCCGAACCCTGAGCGCGATGCATCGGTACCGACGCTGGCGCAAATGACTGAAAAAGCCATCGACCTGCTGAGCAGTCATGAGAAGGGCTTCTTCCTGCAGGTGGAAGGCGCTTCTATTGATAAACAGGATCATGCGGCGAATCCGTGCGGCCAGATTGGCGAAACCGTCGATCTGGATGAGGCAGTACAGAAGGCGCTGGAGTTTGCTAAAAAAGATGGCAATACCCTGGTTATCGTCACTGCCGATCACGCGCACGCCAGCCAGATTATCCCGGCAGATACCAAAGCTCCGGGCTTGACGCAGGCGCTGAACACCAAAGACGGTTCGGTAATGGCGATAAGCTACGGTAACTCTGAAGAAGCGTCGATGGAACATACCGGAACGCAGCTGCGCATTGCCGCCTACGGTCCGCACGCGGCCAACGTGGTTGGTTTAACCGATCAAACCGACCTGTTTTACACCATGAAGGCTGCACTTAATCTGAAATAACCTGATGCCGGTGACGAATTTTCGTTAGCGGCTGGTTTTTTCTCAATCAGCGACCAGACTTACAGAGATCCACTCATAGAAGGATGGTGCGATGAAAATAACATTATTTGTGACCCTACTTTTTGGCCTGGTATTTATGACAGCGGTCGGTGCCGCGGAAAAAACGTTAACTCCCCAGCAGCAAAAGATGAGCGTCTGTAATAAAGAAGCATCATCGAAATCGCTGAAGGGAGATGAGCGTAAAACGTTTATGAGTAACTGCCTTAAGAAAGACGGTGCCGTGCAGGATGGCAAGGGGCTGACGCCTCAGCAGCTGAAAATGCGCGAGTGCAACGGTCAGGCGACCCAGCAGTCTCTGAAAGGGGACGATCGCAGCAAATTTATGAGCGCCTGCCTGAAAAAACAGGTCTAAGAAATAAACGGGTGAGGGTAGCCTCACCCGTAATTCACTCTTTTTAATCAGGAGCGGCTTAGCTTCTCTGATTTCTCCATGCATTTCACCATCGCTTCAATAACGGCGGAGCGGAAGCCTTTTTCTTCCAGTACGCGTACGGCTTCAATTGTGGTGCCGCCGGGTGAACACACCATATCTTTCAGGGCTCCCGGATGTTCGCCGCTTTCGAGCACCATTTTAGCCGAGCCCATCACCGCCTGAGCCGCGAATTTATAAGCCTGAGCCCGCGGCATTCCACCAAGCACGGCGGCGTCAGCCATCGCTTCGATAAACATAAAGACGTAGGCCGGCGCGGAGCCGCTGACGCCGACTACCGGATGGATCATTGGCTCAGCAATGAGTTCCGCCTGGCCAAAGCAGCGGAAAATGGTCAGGATATCCGCGGTTTCTTCGGCGCTAACCAGCGCGTTCGGCGTGACTGAGGTCATTCCCGCGTTGACCAGAGAAGGCGTGTTGGGCATTGCGCGGACGATTTTGCGATCGTGACCGAGGGCGCGCGCCAGCTGGTCGAGCGTCACGCCAGCGGCAATAGAGACAACCAGCGAGTCTTTATTCAGGCTGGAGGCGACGTCGCTGAGGACTTTAGTCATCACTCCGGGCTTTACGGCGCCGAAAACGATATCCGCTATCTGGGCGACTTCCTGTGCGCTTTGCGCAGCATTAATGCCGTACTGGTCGTGCAGGGCCGCCACTTTGTCCGGCGACGGCGTGTAGACCCAGATTTGTCCCGGCTGAACCTGTCCGCTGGCGATCAGGCCGCCGAGAATGGCCTTGCCCATGTTGCCGCAGCCGATAAAGCCGATTTTCTTCTCCATCACCAATCCCCTTGTTTGTTTTATCGTTAGCTACATATACACAAAATCATTCCAGTTGCATCAAGGCGGCAAGTGAGCGAATCCCCAGGAGCTTACTCTGGTAAGTGACTGGGGGGACAAATCTGCCGGGAGCAGATTTGAACGTCGCTTACGGCGGCCCGGAAGGGCGAGGCCCATGGATGGGCCGAGTCATTCGTGGCCAACGCCGAGGCAGCTTGCAGGATGACGTGTATAGCTTATCATCTTGTCGCTTTCACGGAAGGCAAAAGCAGGAGACAATACGGCATCTCTTTTCGTCGACAGGAGCCGCAATGGCTATTTGGGTTGATGCGGACGCGTGTCCGAACGTCATTAAAGATATTTTATTCCGCGCCGCCGAGCGCACGCAAATACCGCTGACGCTGGTCGCTAACCAGCCGCTGCGCGTGCCGCCGTCGCGCTTTATTCGCACGCTGCGCGTGGCGCAGGGGTTCGACGTCGCGGATAATGAAATCGTCCGTTTATGCGAACCGGGAGATCTGGTGATTACCGCCGATATCCCGCTGGCGGCGGAGGTGCTGGAAAAAGGCGGCGCGGCGCTGAATCCGCGCGGTGAGCGTTATAGCGAGGCAACTATTCGCGAGCGTCTGACGATGCGCGATTTTATGGAAACGATGCGGGCCAGCGGCGTGCAGACCGGCGGCCCGGATAGCTTATCCCAGCGCGATCGACAGCTGTTTGCCGCTGCGCTGGAAAAGTGGCTGTTGGAAGTCAAGCGTCAGCAGGGTTAGACCCAGCTGTCGTCGTCGCTGCCGAAATCGTCGTTACCAAAACCGGCGTTAAAGTCGGAGTCATAGTCATTGTTATCGGCCAGGAACTGGCTATCGTCCTGGCGGAGGGGGTCGTCGGGAACGTTATTGTCCTGCGCCTGGCTAAGATCCTGCTGCGGTTTTTCTTCGATAATATTAACGATCTCCTGCGGGTGCGAGCCGCTAAACATATTGGTCAACATGTTACCCAATACTACGCCGCCAGCGACCCCTGCCGCCGTTTGTAGCGCCCCGGCCATAAAGCTACCGCCGCTGCGCGAGGCCTGAGGCGCATAGTTCGGCTGCTGCGCCTGCGGCACATACTGAGGCTGGGCGTTAGCCTGCGGTCGGCCATACTGCTCTGCGCCAGGAATAGGGTCGGAACCGCGGGACTGTCCGCCGCCAAACAGGCCAGAGAGAAATCCGCCGCTGCTCGGCTTCGCGGCCTGAAGCTGGGTGACCTCGCTTTCCAGCGCCTGAATACGGTCGTTAAGCTGTTTGATAGCGGCTTCCTGGATCAGGATCGTTTGCGCCATATAGTAGGGGGCAAAAGGCTGTTCTTTGATGTGCCCGGCAATCCGCTCCTCGGCGCCGGCATCGCGCGATGCGCTGCGCGTCTCGGCCTCTTTGAGCCGGGAAAACAGTCCATCGATTAGGCGTTGCTCTTCAGATTGCATACTACATTCCTCTGTCATACTGATTAATGAGCTTCAGATTCGCTCCGAACCACTCATGTTGTAAATATGTGGCAGCGTAAAGCTGTGCGGAAATGTGTTACTGTTTACGCCAGACTGCGCACAAAAAATAACTTTTGTACAAAAGTAAAGCTGGCATAACACTAAATGCAATGATAAGTTTACATTTAAAGTCCTTTCTAATACTAAGGTAAAAGGGTTTATAGATGGTGTGTAACGTTTATTTTACGGTTATCGTTGGGTAAGTTTGCGGTACCATTGTTTCTCTTTTCGCTTTCATTTTTCCGCAAAACGCGGAACCAAGGGGTCTTCGGTAATGACACAGCTAATTTTTCTTGTCGGGCCTCGCGGCTGCGGTAAAACGACGATTGGTCACGCGCTGGCTAAAGCTCGCGGTTTCCAGTTCGCCGACACCGACCATGAGCTTCAGGAGCATGAACAGCGGAGCGTGGCGACCATCGTTCAGCAGGAAGGCTGGGAACGCTTTCGCGCCCTGGAAACCCAGGCGTTAGAAAGAGTCGCTCAGCCGGCGACGATCATTGCTACCGGCGGCGGCATTATTCTCAGCGAATATAATCGTCAGTTTATGCGGGAAAATGGCGTGGTGATCTATCTTGAGGCCACCGTTTCCGCCCTGATTGGCCGTCTTGAAGCCTATCCGAAGGCGGAACAGCGTCCGACGCTGACCGGCAAGCCCATCCGCGATGAAGTGGGTGAGGTTCTGGCGCAGAGGGAAGCGCTGTATCGTGCCGCCGCGCATCATATTATTAACGCCACCGTGACGCCGGATGAAGTTGTTGAACAGATTATGACGACAGTCTGTGGTGCAACCTATACCAGTTAAGACTTTGCCTGGGGTAAACGGATCGGCAGCGCCTATACTTTAAAATTCTTAAGGTAAAAAAAGGAAACGCTATGCCGACCAGACCTCCATATCCACGGGAAGCGCGTGTTGTCGCTGTTGAAAAAGGCCTACAGGGTCAAACGGTCACCTGGTATGAACTGCGCGCTGACCATCCGACGCCGAACTCACTCATCAGTGAGCATCCCTCTGAACAGGAAGCATTGGATGCTAAACGGCGTTACGAAGATCCCGATAAATCATGATGACCTGTTCATGTCCGGGATTCGTTCTGAAAAGTTCATTACCGGGCATGTATCACATTTTTAATCTATTGACAGTACTAATGATTACCTAAGTTACGGATTTTCAGGAGCGTTTTTGACGCTTCTGGAATCTTTACATTCCACGGCAGTCGTAACCTGCTACGCTTCTCGTCGGTTGATTTTTCATCACCAGGGGGGCAGAAGTCGTAAATAGAAGCCTGTTTTGAAACAGCGGTAGTGAAAAGGTACATGATATGAGTAGTGCATCGATGGCAATTCTGACCATTGGGGTAGTGCCGGTGGCGGAGATGTTACCGCTTTTAACTGAACATATCAGGGAAGAACAAATCGTCCATATTAGTCTGTTAGGCAAAATGGCGCGTGAAGACGTTATGCGGGACTTCAGCGTTGAGCCCGGCGATGAGACGCTATTAACTCTGCTTAACGATAATGAAATAGCGCAGGTCTCACGGCAAAAGGTGGAGCGTGATTTACGCAGCGTCATTGCGATGCTCGATAAACAAAACTACGACCTTATTTTACTGATGAGTACCCATCCTTTTAGCGGATTTACGGCGAATAATGCGATCCTGCTTGAGCCACAAAGAATTATTCCCCCGCTGGTGGCTTCGATAGTTGATGGTCATCAGGTGGGGGTGATTGTTCCGGTTGAAGAGATATTACCGTTCCAGCGGGATAAATGGCGGGTGTTAGAAAATACTCCTCTATATTCCATCTCAAACCCGGTTAGCGGTAGTAAAGAGGATCTACTCGCCGCGGGCAGAGAGTTGATTGAGCAGGGAGCGGACGTATTGATGCTGGATTGTCTTTGTTACCACCAGCAGCATCGGGATGTATTACAAAAGGCGCTGGATATCCCGGTTTTGTTGTCAAATGTGCTGGTTTCGCGACTGGCGGCAGAACTATTAGTTTAACCTGATATAACGGGTTAATTTTACGTGACAGGGGCAAGGAGCGCCCCCTATATTGTGCCTTCAACACAAGATCATAAGGGCGAGTTTATGCTTCAAAGCAATGAATACTTTGACGGAAAAGTAAAATCTATCGGCTTCACCAGCAGCAGCACCGGTCGTGCGAGCGTTGGCGTGATGGCGGAAGGGGAATATACCTTTGGCACCGCGCAGCCAGAAGAGATGACCGTTATCAGCGGTGCGCTGAACGTACTTCTGCCGGGCGAAACCGAGTGGAAAGTGTATGCCGCCGGGGAAGTATTCAACGTTCCGGGAAATAGCGAGTTTCATATGCAGGTGGCTGAGCCAACGTCTTATCTGTGCCGCTATCTGTAATGGCAGTTTCCTTCCTGCGCATGCAGGAAGGAGTTTATCAGACTAGCGCTGCGCTTCGCCGCCTAGCCCTTCAACCAGATTCTGAATCAGCGCGGCCAGTTCGCCGGTCATCAGAATAAAGTCCGCGTCAAAGCGCTGAGCGAAATCTTCCCGGTCGATATCTTCATTCTGGTCCCGCAGTTCATCGCAGAACTTCAGGCGCTTTATCGAACCATCATCGCACATTAAGAATTGAATGCGCTGCTGCCAGTCGAGCGCCAGCTTGGTGACGACCTTACCAGCCTCAATGTGTACGGCGATCTCATCGCTGACCAGATCCTGTTTCTTCGCGCGGATCACGCCGCCATCCTCCAGCATTGCTTTCAGCTCGGCTTCGTCCAGCAGCTGGAAGCCCTGGGCGACGGTACCGGAACGAACCCATTCGGTCAGCGTCAGTTCGATTGGGTTCTCCAGCGCCAGCGGGACAACGGGCAGCGAGCCGAGGGTTTTACGCAGCAGCGCCAGGGTATCTTCCGCTTTTTTAGCGCTGGCGCAGTCCACCATGATCAGTCCGTTGACGGTATCTATCCACAGCATGGTCTGGCTGAAACGGCTGAAGGCGCGCGGCAGCAGCGAGTGCAGGACTTCATCTTTCAGCGAATCTTTTTCCGTTTTCTTCAGCTTGCGGCCCTGTTCAGCTTCCAGCTTAAAGATCTTTGCTTCCAGCGCCTGTTTGATGACCGGAGACGGTAGGATCTTCTCTTCTTTACGTGCGCAGATAACTATCTGGCCATTTGCCGTATGCGTCAGCGCATCGCTGTGCGATCCCATCGGCGAAACCCAACCGGTTTTGGCCATATCCTGGCTGCCGCAAGGGGTAAATGTCAGCTCGGCCAGCTGTTTTTCCATCTCCTCGGCGCGCAGAGAAATGTCGCGGCTGAGACGATAAACCATTAAATTTTTGAACCACAGCATGATAATTTCCACGGCTTTGTCGTTAAATCCAGCGGGCATGATAGCGAATTGTCGCTATGCTTGCATTGTTAATCGGGAGAGGAATTCACAGTGCGCATTGGGATTGATTTAGGCGGGACTAAAACGGAAGTCATCGCGCTGAGCGACCAGGGAGAGCAGTTATTTCGCCATCGTCTGCCCACGCCCGGGGGCGATTATCACCAGACCATAGAGACGATTGCCGCGCTAGTCGGCATGGCCGAGCAGGCTACCGGGCAGAACGGCACGGTCGGCATCGGCATCCCCGGTTCGATTTCGCCCTATACCGGCGTGGTCAAAAACGCCAATTCAACCTGGCTAAACGGCCAGCCGTTTGATAAAGACTTAAGTCAGCGTCTGGCGCGAGAAGTGCGTCTGGCCAACGATGCCAACTGTCTGGCTGTGTCGGAAGCGGTAGACGGCGCGGCGGCTGGGGCGCAAACGGTATTTGCGGTGATTATCGGCACCGGCTGCGGTTCCGGCGTGGCGCTTAACGGTCGTGCCCATATTGGCGGTAACGGCACGGCGGGCGAGTGGGGGCACAATCCGCTACCGTGGATGGATGAAGACGAACTGCGCTATCGCGCTGAAGTTCCTTGCTACTGCGGCAAGCAGGGCTGTATCGAAACCTTTATATCCGGCACCGGCTTTGCTATCGATTACCAGCGGTTGAGCGGCCACCAGTTAAAGGGTAGCGAGATTATGCAGCGCGTCAGCGAGCAGGATCCGGTGGCAGAACTGGCGCTGAGCCGCTACGAGATGCGGCTGGCGAAGTCTCTGGCACATGTGGTGAATATTCTCGACCCGGACGTTATTGTACTGGGCGGGGGAATGAGCAACGTTGACCGGCTGTATCAGACGGTGCCGAATTTGCTAAAACCGTGGGTATTCGGCGGCGAATGCGAAACGCCGATACGCAAAGCGGTACACGGTGATTCCAGCGGCGTGCGCGGTGCCGCCTGGCTGTGGCCACTGTAAAATAATGGCTCCTTCCGTTCAGGAAGGGGCCGCTAACGACTCGTTATACATCCCTCGTTTTTTGCTTTCCGAGCAAATGTCCCTCCAGCGAATCTCTTAATAAAACCCCGCCGCTTTACCTCCAGCACTTCTGTATTCGCTTTCATATGCGCAGGCCCGTTAATTTACCGGTTCTCTGTAAATCAGAATTTGGTCTGAGAATCTATTTACTAAAATTTAAAACTAATTTGAATTTATTTTTCAAAATAAAAATCTATATACGTGTTAATTGTCAGTGTTAACTGTCGTCATTTTTTCTGGTGTGTGATGATGATCACGTTCTGTAGGCGAAAGTGAATGGAACTGAAAAAGTGTTCACGGAGAGTGGTTATATGCCGGCAGAACGAAAATTATCTTTATATTAATCAGGATATTATGATGTTCAAAAAAAGCATAATTGCAGCTTCTCTGCTGCTGACCGCAGGCCAGGCAATGGCTGTGACCGACGCAGGCGTCGCGGGTGGTACGATTACTTTTAGCGGGATGGTAACTGATACAACGTGTAATGTGACCACCAATAAAGGCGCTGACTTTACCGTCGATCTGTCGCCGGTCACTACCGAGCAGGTTGGGGTTAAGCAAGGTCTGGTAACCCACAACGCGCAAAAATTCACCATGCACGTCTCCGGCTGTAAGAGCTCAAAAGAGAATGCATCGGCACTTAAAATTACCTTTTCCAGCCCGCACGTATCCGACGATGAGCTGTATCTGAAGAACTCAACGGGTACTGCGCAGGGCGTGGGTATTGCCCTGACTAAAGATGGCTCTAACGCCATTGAGTTTGATAAAGCCATCGATACCGGCGTCAAAGCGGATGCTGCGGGCAGCGAAGCCGGCGCGGACGTGAGTTTCTTCGCCAACTACTATAACTACGGTGGTAACGATATTGCTACCGGTAGCATTGTGACCACGGCGACCTACACGTTTAATTACGAATAATATCTCACGGGGGGCTTCCCCCCGTTTTTTTATAAATAGAGTGAGTGAGATAATGTTACGTTATTTTACGCTATTGACCATGCTCTGCTGCACGTGGTCTGCCGCCGCCAGCGTGGTAATTAATGCCACCCGCGTGATTTATCCGCAAGATACCAAAGTTGTAAATGTACAGTTAGTTAATAAAAGTACGACACCTCATTTGGTTCAAAGCTGGATTGATGACGGCAGGCCGGATGTTTCACCAGAAAAAATAGACGTGCCGTTTTCCGTGGCGCCTGCTGTTGTCCAGATAGGGATTAATGAGGGACAAATTTTAAAAGTGATGGCGCGTAATGCTGATTCGTTACCGGCCGACCGGGAGTCAGTTTTTTGGCTGAATGTTCTGGATGTGCCGCCTGTACCTGAAGTTAACGAAGATAAAGCGAATTATCTGCAGGTCGCGCTGCGTAGTCGAATAAAGCTGTTTTATCGGCCCAAAGCTCTACAAATTAAGTCAGAAGATATTGATACGCATCTCTCTGTTCGTAATCAGGATGGTAAACTGTGCTTAAATAATGCCTCTCCTTATTATGTCACTGTGATGGAAATCTCTCCCTGGCAGGGCGGAGACTTAAAAAAAGCCGCAAAAGCTAATCTACTTTCCGATACCGCATTTATTGCTCCATTTAACTGCCATGCTCTACCTGTGGCGGTGAATGGTCATTCACAATATCGAATCGCGCGTATGAATGACTTTGGTAGCAAACACTATGCAGTAATTTCCACCACGCTTTAATATGTAAAATCGAGTTTGATATGAAAATGAATATTGCCAGTAAAGTCAGGCAAGGATTACTGCTGAATGCAATAACCCTTGCCTTATGGCCATATTACGGTGATGCAAAATCCTTTAATAGTAGTTTGCTGGTCGGCGACTCTTCTCAGCAGGAGTGGGGCGGCAGTGCGCCTATTATTTCACCGGGTAGCTATGACCTTGATGTTTTTGTTGATGACGAGTGGAAGGGGAAATATGCAGTAACGATAAATGGGGTTGAAAGTTATCAAATAACAATGAAGAAAAAAGATGTCTTTTTGTTAGGCATCAGCGGTATCGAGCATCTCGAAGCTAAAAAAGATAGCGATGATATTATTCTGAATGAGATTTTGCATGGCGGTAAAAGTATTTTACGTACCGGTGAATTGCGCCTTGATCTCGAAATTCCCCAGGCTTATGTCATTTATAATGATAAGAACTGGGTTGCTCCAGCGCTCTGGGATAAAGGCATTAATGGGCTGTATACTAACTACAGCTTTAATGCTTATAACGGGCGAGATAAAGGCGCCCAAAATAATACCTCACGCTCTGCTTTTTTGAATTTGCACAATGGCCTGAATATGTTTGGCTGGCGTTTGGTTGATAACTCTTCATGGCAGACGGACGACAGTAATCGCTCCCGATGGTTTACTTCCAGTCGCTATCTTGAAAAACCTATCGCGCCATTAACGATGATGATGCGCGCGGGGGATATGTATACCTCCTCTGATTACTTCGACACGCTCGCTTTTCGTGGGATCACCCTGAATAAAGACCTGCAGATGCTTCCCGATAAAGATCAGGTCTATATGCCAGTGATTAGCGGTAATGCGACATCGAATGCCACGGTGAGCATTTCTCAGGGTAATAAATTAATTTACCAGGTGACGGTACCGGCAGGCCCATTTGCGATTCGCGATCTGATGCCGACGGGGTCAAGAGAGGACCTTAAGGTTGAGGTACGCAATAGTGGCGGACTGACCGAGCGATTTACCGTTCCTTTTGCCACGATGTCATCCATGCTGCGGCCGGGAACGTCGGATTTTCGTTTCAACATGGGGAAATTGCGCTCATCGGGCGAAGGCGATCGTTCATGGTTTGGGCAGATGGACTATACGCAGGGCCTGAATAATTATCTGACCTGGTTTAATGGCTTGACCGTCAGCCATCGTTATCACGCCCTTATGCTGGGCAGCGCGATCTCGTTTCCCTGGCTGGGTTCCGTTAGCGCCAGTGCGGAGCAAACGCGCTGGAGCGATGAGCGGCGTCATCGTGGGGAAAAGTATTCGCTGGCATGGAGTAAATATCTCCCAACCAGAACCAACATTGCACTGGCGACGTGGTATTACCGTACCCGAGATTACGCCACTTTACAGGAGTTGGCTAATCATGGCAGCCAGCAGCAAACGGATACCGCCTGGGGAAGTAAGCAGGCGTTTAGTGTCTCTCTGAGCCAGCCGCTGGGAGAGGATGCGGGAAGACTGGCGCTTGATGCCTGGTTCAGAAAATATCGCGGCGATCGTGATAGTACCCGGCAATATAATCTTACCTACAGTAATCGTTTTCAAAAGGTGAATTACACCTTATCTCTGGGACGCAGTGAATATAGCCGAACGACCGGCGTTATCGATCGGAATAAAATGAGCAGTGAAACGAATGTGACATTTTCGCTGACGGTTCCTTTCTCTATATTTGATTCGCCTGGTAGCATCAACTCACGTACCCGCATTAATAATGGCCACTATGATTCCACGAGCCTTGGGTTTAGCGGTTCGGCCAACGAAGTTGATTACAGTGCCGATATTACGCACACCCGTGAAGGTAGCGGCGTGTCCAGCGACTTGTATGCCGGCTGGAAAACACCGTGGATGCGTTTGAATGCGGGTGTCGCGAATTCCAGCGATTATCGGCAGCTGGCGGTAGGTGCCAGCGGCGGGGTTCTGGCGTGGAGCGGTGGCGTGCTGGCCGGACCGGATGCCGGGAATAACTTTGTCATTATTGAGGCTCCGGGTATTGAAGGGGCGGTGATTAATAGCGATAGCGCGCAGAGGACGAACAGCCGCGGTCAGGCGCTGGTCTCCGGTGCCGTTGCCTACCGCATGAATCAGTTCTGGCTTGATACTTCCAGCAGCGAAAATCCGGATGTGGACGTTATTGGTAATGTGGCGCACCTTGCTCCCTATGAAGGGAGTATCTCTTTCATCAAGTATAAAACCGATACCCGAAAACTATTTGTCCTCAAAGTTCGCCGTGAAAACAGCTCTCCCGTGTCTTTTGGTTCAACAATTTATAACGAGGCTGGAGAACAGGTAGGCTATGTTGCTCAGGGGAGTCAGGCGTTTATTAAAGCCGAGGTATTACCCACTCAGCTACGGATCGGAAATAAAACGCGCGCTAACAGCTGTGTTATCAACCAGCCAACAGAGAAATTAATTAATATTTGTAAACCAACAAAGGTTTAGTTTTATGTTTAAGTTATGGTTGCTATTGGTGTTAGTTATTTCCGGATTCGCGACTAACGTCAGGGCGGATATGGATATGGATATGGATAAGGGGGTCGTTGTGAATACCTGCGATCCTTACGGTTTTGTGCTGAAAAAGAAACGTGTCCAGGAATCTTTAAAGTCAATAAACTTATCGACGGCCTTCCTCAATACCAATAAAGTTTCATTTACCTGGGATACCAGCTGGTCAGGGAAAATGAACTGCCTGGGGACATCGGATAACGCCTTCTTTTTTAGCGCAATTGGTGATGGGCCATATTATGCGTTATTCACCAGCTCCAGAGATGACTCTTATAACTGGATTAAATTCAGCGTCAGGGTTACCGGCCCAACGAAAACTAAAATCCGCGGTTTGCCGGGGGTTTACAGTATCGCTCGTTATCAAACCAGCTATGTCGTGACCGCGGAGCTATTAAAAGAAAAGCCGCAGGATGCTGAAGGGCGATTTACTACCGTGATTAACGGTATATTCAATCTTCCGGTTATGGTGATGAGCGGTCATGGCGGAGCGGATAACGGATATGGCGGCATCACCGGGAATAAATATACCTACGGCGATGAGGTCATGGGTTATGTTCAACAGGGCACACCGGCATCAGGATGGAATACCGATCACTTTATCGCTTTTGAAAATTTGTCGATTCAGTTTGCGCCAAACGACACAACCTGCGATCTTCCGCATGATATGACAATCAGCCTGAATCCCATTTCGATTGATGAGCTTAAGGAAAAAAACACGGCCGGCGAACGAGCGTTTAGCATTCCCGTGGAGTGCGTCAACCTGAAAGGCGGTACCCAGGTGACTCGCAATATCTCAGCGTGGCTGGCGAGCAACGATTTAATTGATAATGGTGATATCGGCTACGTGATGGTGAATGATGACAGCGATGCCTTAGGCGTCGGGATTGGGTTGCGTCTCCCGGGAGGGGCAAAGGTCGCTATGGCTAATGGGATCGGGACTGCGCCAGGCGTGACGGAGCTGATGCGCTATTCTGAAGGGCAGGAAGTTTCCCCGCGTACCTCGATAAAACTTATTGCCTACTATCAAGTCTACGACAGATCCGTGCTCTCAACCGGCAGCGTGCTGGGGACAGCACAGCTGATGTTTAATTACGATTAGTGATTCTGTTACCGGCCAGTCATGGTGCTGGCCGGCTCTCTTAATCGCTAACAGGAATACGTAATTCTGACCACAAGAAACCCTGTGCCAAATCCGCAGATGACTGTAGGACGGTGAACAGATCCTCCTCCGTTTCAATCCCTTCAATTACTATTTTTTTGCCATAGCGGCGAGCGTGACTCACCAGGTCGATGAGCATATCCGGCGAGTTTCGGTGCATCTGAAAAACTTGCCTTTCAATTTTAACTCCGCCGAATCGCCAGTTGAGCAGGTTAAGTATGGAGCTGTATTCAGGGCGATAGTCATCAAGCCAGATGGTAAACCCCGCGATGCTGAGTTTTGCCAGCTGTTGACGAAATTTCAAAATCTGGACGGCATTCATCGTCAGGAGCGTCTCTGGATCCTGGAGCTCGATGATTGTATCGCGAGTACCTTCAACGAGTTGTTTGTCGATTTCTGGTAGCTGTAATGCGGCTAAAGGGAGATTCAAAAATAATTTGTTTTTTATTGATAGTGCCTGCAACTGCTGTATCTGCCATTGATGCAGAGCCAGTAGCTGATTTGCGGATTGCTGGTGAAACCACCGTTCATTATCGGTTGCCGGGGAAATTTCAGACAGTACTTCATATCCATAGAGTTGTGCATTGTGTAGATCGTATATTGGCTGCAGGCGAATGCTTTTTATTCCGTCCATTACTCTTTTGGTATCTCCAGGTTTTATTTGAACTAATATTCTATTTGTTTCGCCTTTTCGTGGTGTTATTAATTGGATTTAAGATAAAAACATAGTTTTTTATTCTGATTTATTGGGTTTTTATTTAATATTATGGTGTTTAATTCTTTTGTTGTTGCTGCTATGTCCGATAAAATAGGTTTTAACCCGCAAGATAAAAAACTGGGACTAAAAGTTTGCGGCAGTTGTTTTTTTATACATCCAACACTGCAGGTAGATGTGATGAGCAATGAATAAATTATATATTCTTGAGGGTTGTATTTATTTTGATGAGCAAGCAATGGCGCTTTCTATTAACGGTGAGCAAGAAAACACCATTATATTACCCGCCCCCTCAGCGCGATTACTTAGTGAGCTTATAAAAACTAACGGAACTATGGTCACGCGAGAGGAATTATTGGTACGGGTCTGGGAGGACTATGGTTACCGGGCATCTAATAGTAATCTGAACAATTATTTGAGCATATTGCGCCGGAGCCTAACATCTTTATTACCACAAACGATATTGATAACAACTTTACCTAAAAAAGGTATTGTTTTTCAGGCTAATATTGAAGAATGCTCAGTTAACACACATCAGAATGAGCCCGCTGAAAGCACGGCGATTATTGAATATGAAGAGCCTGAGCCAACCCCTGAACCGGAGTCAGAACCAGAGACTGGAGCGGCTCTTTTGCCGAAATGGCGAAAAATAACCCCAAAAATTGTTCTTTTTGCCAGCATTGGGTTACTTTTCTCTGCTGCCATCTGGTCGTTTTTCCCCACATCTTTACCCGTTATGTCTGAACGCCATCTTTTTACCCTTTCCCAATGTCGCTTTTATCTGATACAGGATACGCCGCTGAGTCAAAATGAAGTGCTATCCATTATGGATAAATATGATATCAGCCTGAATTGCGATAGCTATCCGCGCGATGTTTTTGTCACCCATTATGATGAGACCGGTAAACGCCGGGTTATGACATTTTTTGCCTGGTGCCAGCGTGATGATAATGGGAAATATACGCGCTGTGAAAATATCAAGAAAGTATCATGGAGAAGGGTGTGAAATATTATCTGATAGCTATGTTTATGGTTGTGGTAAGCATATTAATGGTAATGGGTAAACCTTCCTCAGAACTGGGCGTTCGCTGTGAGGCTGAAGTGTTACATACCGTTGAAAAGCAAGAAAGTAAACTCACGCTGGATATTATTGCATCACTATTTATGATGGAGAACGGCAAGGGTTTCGTGAATCTTTACGGTACCCTGACTGACCAGAAAGAATTATGGCAGGTTAATCGTAAAATCTGGTTTGACTGGCGCGATGAGCTGAACGGGAGTCTGTATGATATTATTATTCAACGAGTTGACGTTAAAACGGAAACCGATAAAGCTCCGGAGTCACTGATGGAAAAGATATATAGCCATCGATTTAACCTGGAAATATTTCGCGTAGGTCAAAATGGTCTCTTTTTGCGCGGCGTTTCGACACCTTTTTTCCTCTGCGTCCGGCAGAATAAGATGGGAAAAGTGACCTGACAGGGTCGGATAACGTTGCTAATCGACTTCTCTGAGGGCGCATGGATATCGTCTCATCACCACGAGGTGTTGAGCGTTTGCGCCCTGTATTTTATCTTTTATCCACGGATGGATAATAGTTATCGTGCCTGACAGTCAGGGATCTCTTCCAGGGCATAGTAAATCGACAGCCCCATTTTTTTGCCTTCCTCAATATCCAGATCCGCGCCGCGCGACTCGCCCGGCAGGCGTAAAATAGCGTCACAGCGGCTAATTAACCGGTGGGCGACGGGGTAGAGATACGCTTCGCTAATCTCATCGCCAATTTGCGTGGAACCCGCGGCTTTGGCTATGGGCAAAGCCAGCCATTCGCCGACGACCGGAATATGACCTTTTTTGTACACGCTTAGCGCAACCTGGGCCATGTTGTTCAGGTTAGCTTCGATTAATTCCGGGCGATTCTGGGTACCGCTGCGTACCGGGCCGGCGATCAAAATAAGTAACTTCTTCATTTTTCGGGACCTTCTTGATGCGTTGCAGGTGAATGTGGGGCAATGCAGTTGCGGACATCCTTTCCCGTAACATGCTTTGCCAGTGCGAAAGCTAATTGCACGAATTTGCACGAATTGAGCGTTTCATGAGAATGAATTGACATTTAATGCTCATGAAACTGCCTGTTAATTACCGAATTAGAAAGTGATGTTAACCTATCATGCATATTTGTGCATTATCAAGATAAATCGTGAATTGAGAGCTGAGAGGAGAGTGATGACCCCCTGTCGGGAGGAGGCCATCAGGGATGAAACGGATGAAGAAAGTTACTCAACGGCGAAGGTTTTATCCAGGCGGCTATAGCCCAGTCCATTGATTTTCTTGACTTTAATTTGTACCGGAATGCGCTCTTTCATCGCCTCTACGTGACTGATGACGCCAATGATTTTGCCGCTGGCGTTAAGCGCGTCCAGCGCGTCCAGCGCGGTATCGAGGGTTTCGCTATCCAGCGTGCCGAAACCCTCGTCGAGAAACAGAGAGTCTATCCGCGTTTTATGGCTGACCAGGTCGGAGAGCGCCAGCGCCAGGGCGAGACTCACGAGGAAGCTCTCGCCGCCGGAAAGCGTTCTGGTGTCGCGCACCGCATCCGCCTGCCAGGTATCAACCACCTCCAGCTCCAGCGCTTCGCTGGCTTTACGCTGCAACAGGTAGCGACCGTGCAGGCGGTTAAGCTGATGGTTGGCCAGCCACACCAGATTATCCAGCGTCAGGCCCTGGGCAAACTTACGGAATTTGTCGCCTTCTTTGGAGCCGATAAGCGAGTTCAGCCACCCCCAGTCCTCCACCTCCTGAGCGGCGCGTTCTGTCTGCTGACGTAGCGACTGCTGGCGCTGCTGGTTTTCGGCATTCTGCTTCAGCTGCTGACGAATCTCTCCCTGACGGGCGCTATTTTCCCGCAGCAGGGACGCCAGTTTCTGTAGCTTTTCTTGTACCTGCTCAAGGGGTTGGCTGATGTCTGTCTCTGCCGGAGGCTGATGGCTATGATTAGCCAGCGCTTCCCGGGCCCGCAGCGCCAGCGCCTGATTTTGCTGTAGCGTGTTTTCCAGCGTTTGCTTCAGGCTTTCAAGGCGCTGGCGCGTCTCTTCATCAAGCAGCGCGGCGAGAAACGCCTGCCTGTCGGCGAACGGGCTTGCTGCCAGCGCGGCGCTGAACTGGGCTTCGGTTTCGAGCAACTGAGCCTGCTGCTGGTTCTCCTGCTGTCCCAGGGTATGCCACTGGCTTTCGAGCGCCAGACAGTCGTCGTGCACCCGGCGCCAGCCCTCCAGCGATGCAGGTTCCGCGGGCAAATTCGTTTCCGGTAAGGATTCCAGCAGCGGGGCTAACTGTTGAATCTGCTCCTGAAGGGCGAGCAGTTCGGTCTGTTTAGCTTGCCAGCCGCGGGTCTCATCTTCCCGCTGCGCCAGCCACTCTGCGGCCCGATCGGCTATCGGTAAGTTCAGCTCAAATGCGACCAGTTCCGCGGTCAGCGCGGTGTTGCGCTGTTCTTGTTCTTGCTGGAGCTGCTGAAACTGCTGCTGGCACTCCTGTTGCTGAGCCTGCCAGGCTAAACGCTGTTGATGCTGATAGAGCTGCTGTTCATGTTCATGCTGCGCGTTTAGCCACCCCTGGACATCATCTTCAGGTTGAAGGCGGATATTTAAACCGTTAATCGTTTCCTGCCAGCGCGATGTAAGTGCTTGCTCCTGCTGGAGAATAGATGCTCTCTCGGCGGCCTCTTTTTGCCGCAGCTTAAGAAGCGCGTCCAGCTCGCCGCGCACCAGCGCTCCGGCCTCCGCCAGCTGTTTAACCTCGCGCTCGAGGCTATCGCGCCGCGCCTGATTCACGCCGGGCACCAGAGCCTGATACTCGGCGACGGCCGGATGTTGTGCAGATCCGCACAGCGGACAGGGCGAGCCGGGCTGCAGGCGGGCTCGTTCCGCCTCAAGGCCAGCGATGCGCGCCTCCATTTCACACAGGGCTCTGACATCGCTGAACTGCTGGTTCTTCTCTTTGTAGGCCTGGCGGCGCTGAGCCAGCGTGGCTTCCAGTTTCTCCTGCTCCAGCTTACTGGCCTGTTCGGCGGCATTAAGCTGCAATAATCGCTGGCCCAGCGGCTGCAGTTGACCATGCAGGGTAGAGAGCTGTTGACGCAGAGCGCGAGCTGCAGCGTGCTGTGCCAGCCCGGCGCTTACCTGGTCAGCGTTCAACGTCAGCGCTTCAGGAGGCAGTTCGGCCAGCCTGCGGCTGGTGTCCGTCAGACGCTGTTGCAGAACCGATAGCTGTTGCGTATCGCGAGCCTGCTGCTGGAAAGCGGCCCGCCAGCCCGCCAGCGCATTGCCCCATCGCTGATAGCGGTCGTGCTCTTTTAGCCACGCGGAAAGCGTTCGCTGATGATTAGACAGCTGCTCTGACTGCCGCTGGGCGGCAAGGCGAATACCCGCCCGCAGCCGTAATCTCTCATGTAAGCGAGTATTTACTTCTTCTCTCTGACGACGGGTCTGCGCCAGAGCGGTGGTCTGCTCCTGAAGACGCAGCCACTGCGGGCGCAGGCGTTCTGCGGGCTGCGCATTCAGCAGTACGGAAAGCTGCGGTTGCGCCTGTTCGAGCGCAGACTGCGCCTCGCGTAGCGCGGCTTGAGCCTGCCTCTCTTCAGCGGTGAGTTCTTCACGGCGTGTCAGCCACTGACGGGCGATTTGCAGATGAGTTTGTTCGCTAAGATGCTGTTTTTCTTCATTAGTGAGCGCTTGCAAACTTTGCTGGAGCGCCTGCTGCTGTTCATCGCTCAGTAGCACAACGCCGGATGCCTGCGCCTGAATTTTTTCCAGCTCGACGCGGGCCTGCTTATGTTTTTCAAAGACCTGAGCGGAAATCTGACCGTAAATTTCGGTGCCGGTCAGTTCTTCCAACAGCTCGGCGCGCTCTTTCGGTTTGGCATTCAGGAAGGCGGCGAACTGCCCCTGTGACAGCAGCATAGAGCGGGTGAAGCGGCCGTAGTCCAGTCCGGTGAGCGAAGCGGTCATTTCCAGCTTATCTTTGACCTTATCGGCGAGGATTTTGCCGTCTTCGCAGCGCGCCAGTTCGACGCGCGGTACCTGCAGGTTGCCGTCCGGCTGGTTCCGCGCCCGATTCTGACTCCAGAACGCACGGTAGGCGGTGCCTTTTACCTCAAATTCCACTTCGGCGAGGCATTCGGCGGTGTCGCGGGTCATCAGATCGTTCTGCGATTGCGACACGCTGCTCAGGCGCGGCGTTTCGTGATACAGCGCGAGGCAGATGGCATCCAGCAGCGTGGTTTTTCCGGCGCCGGTTGGCCCGGTGATAGCGAACAGCCCGTTGCTGGCGAACGGCTCGGCGGTGAAATCGATTTTCCACTCGCCTTTTAATGAATTGAGGTTTTTCAGGCGTAAGCTCAGGATTTTCACAGGTGTTCCTCACCGTTCAGACTATGCAGCGTTTCATTAAACAGCTGTTCCAGGCGCTGCTGCTGCGCCGCTTCCAGGGTTTCCAGCGCCAGGCGACGGGCGAATACGTCCTCTACCTGCAGTTCGCTGAGGGTCTCCCGCTTTTCACCCGCCAGTATGCGCTCGCGCTGGGCGCGACTGCGGCGCACCAGCAGCACCTCTACCGGCAGCGTTTCGGTCTGCGCCTGAATTTTGCGCGGGATATCATGCAAATATTCGTCGCTGGTGATTTCAATATCGACCCAGACGGCGGGTTGCTGATGATTGTCACGCCATTGGTTTAACTGCTCGCTAATGCTGGCAAAATCGCCTTTTAGTACCGCCAGCGGCTGGGTAATGGGGACGATGAGCGGCGTGACGTCCGTCAGGCGGCCAGCGCTGAAGGTCACCAGGTTTACGCTTTTATTTTTCCCGGTTTCATCAAAACTGAGCGGAATGGGGGAGCCGCTGTAGCGAATATGCTCGCAGCCGCCCACAATCTGCGCCCGATGGATATGGCCGAGCGCGATATAGTCGGCGGGAGGAAAGCGATTAGCCGGGAAGGCGTCGAGAGTACCGATATAGATTTCGCGAACCGCGTCGCTTTTACTGGCGCCGACGGTAGTCAAATGGCCGCTGGCGATAATCGGCAGCGGTCGGTCGCCGCGCAGCTCGCAGGCCTGCTGGTACTGCTGCTGGTAATAGTCGCTGATGGCGCTGAGGAGCTGCTGCTGCTTTTCGCCGCTGGAGTGCCCGGCCTGGCTGCTCACCAGCTCACGGGGGCGCAGAAACGGTACCGGACAGAAAATCGCCCCGGGCGAACCATCGCGTAGCGGAAGAATAAAGGGCGCGTGACCGGCATTAGCCACCACCGTTGTTTTCAGGAACGCCAGAATGTCTCGCGACTCATTGAGGGTAGCTACCGAATCATGATTTCCCGCCAGCACCACCAGCTGACAGCCGGTCTGCTGTAGCTGTACGACAAAGCGGTTATACAGCTCGCGCGCGTAGCTCGGCGGTGAGCCGGTATCAAAAATATCGCCGGCGACAATAATGGCATCAACGTCATGCTCCTGCGCGCTGGCCAGCAGCCAGTCGAGAAACGCCTGGTGTTCGGCGGCACGGCTTTTGCTGTAAAAATTCTGGCCAAGATGCCAGTCAGACGTGTGAAGGATGCGCATAATCGTCCCATAGAGAAAAGCAGAAACGGCATTATATACCCTAAATAATTTGAGTTGCAGGACAGGACACGCCTTGAACAGGCCCCTTGGGGGCGAGGCCGATGGATGGGCCGCGTAATTCGCAGCCAACGCACAAGCAACTTGAAGTATGGCGGGCATAACACCGCCCTCCGATGCGTTAAGTCCGTGTCACAATTCGAAATCCGCGTTCATCTGGCGGTCATGTTTTTCATAAATCTGTCATAAATCTGACGCATAATGGCCGCGCACTTCTATACTGATGGCTAAAAAATACAGGGTAAATAATGGCGAGAAGAATTCTGGTCGTTGAAGATGAAGCTCCAATCCGCGAAATAGTTTGCTTTGTTCTGGAGCAAAACGGCTTTCAGCCCGTCGAGGCGGAAGATTTTGACAGCGCGGTCAATCAGCTCAATGAACCCTGGCCTGATTTGATCCTCCTTGACTGGATGCTGCCGGGTGGGTCGGGTCTGCAGTTTATTAAACAGCTCAAGCGTGAAGCGATGACCCGCGAGATTCCGGTGGTGATGCTGACCGCCCGCGGTGAAGAGGAAGATCGCGTTCGCGGCCTGGAGACCGGCGCGGATGATTACATCACTAAGCCATTTTCGCCAAAAGAGCTGGTCGCGCGAATTAAAGCCGTGATGCGGCGCATTTCGCCAATGGCGGTAGAAGAGGTGATTGAGATGCAGGGACTGAGCCTCGACCCTTCTTCGCATCGCGTCATGACCGGCGAAAATCCGCTGGATATGGGGCCGACGGAATTTAAATTATTACACTTCTTCATGACGCACCCGGAACGAGTCTATAGCCGCGAGCAGCTGCTGAATCACGTCTGGGGAACTAACGTATATGTAGAAGACAGAACGGTGGACGTGCATATTCGTCGTCTGCGTAAAGCGCTGGAACATAGCGGCCATGACCGGATGGTACAAACGGTTCGCGGTACGGGATATCGTTTCTCCGCCCGTTTCTGAATGTTGACAGGAGTGTGAACCGTGCTGGAACGGCTGTCATGGAAAAGGCTGGCGCTTGAGCTTTTCTTGTGTTGTATCCCGGCCCTGATCCTCGGGGCGTTTTTAGGTCACCTGCCGTGGTTTCTGCTGGCGGCGGTGACCGGTCTGCTTATCTGGCATTTCTGGAATTTGATGCGCCTGTCGTGGTGGCTGTGGGTTGACCGCAGTATGACGCCGCCGCCGGGCAGCGGCAGCTGGGAACCCCTCTTGTACGGTCTGCACCAGATGCAGATGCGTAATAAAAAGCGCCGTCGTGAGCTGGGCAGTTTGATCAAACGCTTTCGCAGCGGGGCGGAGTCTCTGCCGGATGCGGTGGTGTTGACCACCGAAGAAGGCGTCATGTTCTGGTGTAATGGCCTTGCCCAGCAGATCCTTAATCTGCGCTGGCCGGACGATAACGGGCAGAATATCCTTAACCTTCTACGCTATCCGGAATTTGCTAATTACCTCAAAGCTAAAGATTTCTCTAAACCGCTAAATCTGGTGCTCAATAACGGTCGCCATCTGGAGATTCGCGTGATGCCCTACAGCGACAAACAGCTGCTGATGGTGGCGCGCGATGTTACCCAGATGCATCAGCTTGAGGGCGCTCGGCGCAACTTTTTTGCCAACGTCAGCCATGAACTGCGAACCCCGCTGACGGTGCTGCAGGGATACCTGGAGATGATGCAGGAGGCGGTTCTGGAAGGCGCGACGCGTGAAAAAGCGTTGCACACCATGCGCGAGCAGACCCAGCGGATGGAAGGCCTGGTGAAACAGCTGCTGACGCTGTCGCGGATTGAAGCCGCACCGGCTCTGGCAATGAATGACAAAATTGATGTTCCGATGATGCTGCGGGTCGTCGAGCGCGAAGCGCAAACGCTGAGCCAGCAGCAGCACGTCCTGCATTTTTCGGTGGATGAGTCGTTAAAAGTGCTGGGGAATGAAGAACAGCTGCGCAGCGCCATTTCCAACCTGGTGTATAACGCGATCAACCATACGCCGCCGGGAACGGAAATTACCGTGAGCTGGCAGCGGGCGCCGCACGGCGCGCTGTTTAGCGTTGAGGATAACGGACCGGGGATCGCGCCGGAGCACATTCCGCGCCTGACGGAGCGTTTCTATCGGGTCGATAAAGCACGATCCAGGCAAACCGGCGGCAGCGGGCTGGGGCTGGCGATTGTCAAACATGCCGTTAGCCACCATGACAGCCGTCTTGAGATCGCGAGTACGCCGGGTAAAGGTACCCGTTTTAGCTTTCTGCTACCGGAACGTTTGATTGCCAAAAATTGACCCCTGATACGTGGGTGTCAGCTTTACTTGCCAATGACCAGCTTCGGCTGGTCATTTTCGTTTGCTGTTAAATCGAAGCTGCGTAATTAACGAACGTTAGCTGCTTTTTTGTTCGCATGATAAGCCAGAGGTTTTCCATCAATCAGGTAAATAATTCTACTTATAAAAATAGAGTTAGCATAATCATCTGCTTTTGCGATCCCTCCTTGCTTTAAAACGTTATAAGCGTTTAAATTGCCCGCCTACGGTCGCAGACAGACTGTTTTTGCGTGGTAATTCAAAAAACAATTCTTTTCCACGCCGCTTTGGGAGCATATCCCGCTGAGTTTAATGATAATGGCCGCTGTATCATCCCCAGGGGAAAGGCGCGGTATTAATCCGTTTTTACAACACCACATCCACAGGCTGTAATGAATTTATGACCCATCAGTTAAAATCTCGCGACATCATTGCGTTGGGCTTTATGACCTTCGCGCTGTTCGTCGGTGCAGGCAATATTATCTTTCCGCCGATGGTTGGCTTACAGGCCGGCGAACACGTCTGGACCGCGGCTATTGGCTTTCTGATTACCGCCGTGGGTCTGCCGGTGCTAACGGTTGTGGCGCTGGCGAAAGTCGGCGGCGGCGTAGAGAGCCTGAGCACGCCGATTGGTAAAGTTGCCGGTATCCTGCTGGCGGTGGTTTGCTATCTCGCCGTTGGGCCTCTGTTCGCCACGCCGCGCACCGCCACCGTCTCTTTTGAAGTAGGGATTGCCCCGCTGACCGGCGACGGTCCGCTGCCGCTGCTGATTTACAGCGTTATCTATTTTGCGCTGGTGATCCTCGTTTCGCTCTATCCGGGTAAGCTGCTGGACACCGTAGGGAATTTCCTCGCGCCGCTGAAAATTATCGCCCTGATTATTCTTGCCATTGCGGCGATCGTCTGGCCCGCCGGTCCGCTGAGCTATGCCATGGAAGCCTACCGCACCGCGCCGTTCTCCAACGGTTTCGTCAACGGCTATCTGACTATGGACACCCTTGGGGCGATGGTCTTTGGTATCGTGATTGTCAACGCCGCGCGTTCCCGCGGGGTCACTGAAGCTCGTCTGCTGACCCGCTACACCGTCTGGGCTGGCCTGATGGCCGGCGTGGGCCTGACGCTGCTGTACCTGGCGCTGTTCCGTTTAGGTTCGGACAGCGGCACGCTGGTTGAGCAATCCGCTAACGGCGCGGCGATTCTGCACGCTTACGTCCAGCATACTTTCGGCGGTGCGGGAAGCTTTATGCTGGCGGCGCTGATCTTTATCGCCTGTCTGGTGACGGCGGTAGGTTTAACCTGCGCCTGCGCTGAGTTCTTTGCCCAGTATCTGCCGTTCTCCTATCGTACGCTGGTCTTTATTCTTGGCCTGTTCTCGATGGCGGTCTCCAACCTCGGTCTGAGCCATCTGATTCAGATTTCAATTCCGGTGCTGACGGCTATCTATCCGCCGTGTATCGCACTGGTGGTATTAAGCTTTACCCGCGGTTGGTGGCATAATTCGTCCCGCGTTATCGCCCCGGCAATGTTTATCAGCCTGATGTTTGGTATCATTGACGGCATTAAGGCGTCGGCGTTTGCCGAAATTATGCCGTCCTGGACCGCGCGTCTGCCGCTGGCAGAGCAGGGGCTGGCCTGGCTGATGCCAACCGCCGTGATGGTGATTCTGGCCGTTATCTGGGATCGCGCGGCAGGGCGGCAGGTGACATCCAGCGCGCATTAACCGACGTTTTAAACTGGTGTTTAACCACGGGACTTCAGGTTCCGTGGTTTTTTGTTTTATTGGTCATGCTCCTTTGGACACTGCTCCCGCGATGGTCAGAGGAGAAAAACGGCATGGAACACGATGGAAAGTAGTAACAAGCTTAAGCGCGGGCTAAGTACCCGGCATATTCGCTTTATGGCGCTGGGGTCGGCAATCGGTACCGGCCTTTTCTATGGCTCGGCTGACGCGATTAAAATGGCGGGCCCGAGCGTTCTGTTGGCTTATATTATCGGCGGCGTCGCGGCATACATTATTATGCGCGCGCTGGGCGAGATGTCGGTGCATAACCCGGCCGCCAGTTCGTTCTCACGCTACGCGCAGGATTATCTTGGCCCGCTGGCGGGCTATATCACCGGCTGGACCTACTGTTTTGAAATTCTGATCGTCGCCATCGCCGACGTCACGGCTTTCGGTATCTATATGGGCGTCTGGTTCCCGGCAGTCCCGCACTGGATTTGGGTGCTCAGCGTGGTGCTGATTATCTGCGCCGTCAATCTGATGAGCGTGAAGGTCTTCGGCGAGCTGGAGTTCTGGTTTTCCTTCTTCAAGGTCGCCACCATTATCATCATGATCCTCGCCGGCTTCGGCATCATCATCTGGGGGATCGGCAACGGTGGCCAGCCGACCGGCATCCATAACCTGTGGAGCAACGGCGGCTTCTTCAGCAACGGCTGGCTGGGGATGGTGATGTCGCTGCAGATGGTGATGTTCGCCTACGGCGGCATTGAGATTATCGGTATTACCGCCGGTGAAGCGAAAGACCCGGAGAAATCCATTCCGCGCGCCATTAACTCGGTGCCGATGCGTATCCTGGTGTTTTACGTCGGTACGCTGTTTGTGATTATGTCTATTTATCCGTGGAACCAGGTTGGAACCAACGGCAGCCCGTTTGTCCTGACCTTCCAGCATCTTGGCATCACCTTTGCCGCCAGCATTCTCAACTTTGTGGTGCTGACCGCTTCGCTGTCGGCGATTAACTCCGACGTCTTTGGCGTGGGGCGTATGCTGCACGGTATGGCGGAGCAGGGCAGCGCGCCGAAGATGTTTACCAAAACCTCCCGCCGCGGAGTGCCGTGGGTGACGGTGATGGTGATGACAATCGCCCTGCTATTTGCGGTCTATCTTAACTACATCATGCCGGAGAACGTTTTCCTGGTTATCGCCTCGCTGGCGACCTTCGCCACCGTCTGGGTGTGGATTATGATCCTGCTGTCGCAGATCGCCTTTCGCCGCCGTTTGCCGCCGGAAGAGGCTAAGGCGCTGAAGTTCAGGGTTCCCGGCGGAGTAACGACGACGGTGATTGGCCTGATATTCCTCGTCTTTATTATCGGTTTGATCGGCTACCATCCTGATACCCGCATTTCGCTGTACGTCGGCTTTGCGTGGATTGTCCTGCTGCTGATCGGCTGGCAGTTTAAATCCCGCCGCGAGCGAAAACTGGCGAAAGCGTAGTCATTTCGTTCTCTTCTTGCCGGATACGCTCAGGCTATCCGGCAAGCGCTAGCTCCGCCCCCGCCATCCTCCCCCAATAATTGTGCCGATGATGAGTCATACGCCAGTACGCTGTGGCAAGGTGTGCCCATTCTGCAAAGAGAGGAATAATGATGTTGAAGGCATGGCACCTCCCGGTTGCTCCGTTTATTAAGGAACAGCAGGACCGACTATTTATTACGCTATGGTTAAGCGGCGACGATCTGCCGCCGCGGGTGACCCTACGCGGGGAAGAAGATAACGAAGAGCTGTCGCTGCCGATGCACCGTTTACGGCAGGAGCCGCATCCGGGCGTGGTGGCGTGGCGCGGAGAAATCAATCTGGTCAACGGACAGCCGCGCCGTCGCTATAGCTTCAAGCTGTTGTGGCCTGACCGCCAGCTGTGGTTCACGCCGCAGGGATTTAACCGCTTTCCGCCGGCGAGGCTGGAGCAGTTTGCGGTTGATTTGCCGGACAGCGGGCCGCAGTGGGTGGCCGATCAGGTGTTTTATCAAATCTTTCCTGACCGTTTTGCCCGCAGCCACTCCCGTGAAGCCGGGCAGGATGACGTTTATTACCACCACGCAGCTGGTCACGATATCGTGCGCAAAGCCTGGGATGAACCGTTAACCGGTGAGGCGGGCGGTTCTACCTTTTACGGCGGCGATCTGGATGGCATTAGCGAAAAATTACCGTATCTGAAGCAGCTTGGCGTAACGGCGCTGTACCTCAATCCGGTCTTTGTCGCGCCCAGCGTGCATAAATACGATACCGAAGATTACCGCCGCGTTGACCCGCAGTTTGGCGGCGATGCGGCGCTGCTGCGCCTGCGCCACAACACGCAAAAAGAGGGGATGCGTCTGATCCTGGACGGCGTGTTCAACCATAGCGGCGATTCGCACGCCTGGTTCGATCGCCACCAGCGCGATAGCGTCGGCGCCTGCCACAACGCCGATTCGCCGTGGCGCGACTGGTATAATTTTTCCCCCGAGGGCGTAGCCCACGATTGGCTTGGATATGCCAGTTTGCCTAAGCTGGATTACCGCTCGGCGACGCTGGTCAATGAAATTTATGGCGGAGAAGATAGCGTGGTGCGCCACTGGCTGAAAGCGCCGTGGAGTATGGACGGCTGGCGGCTGGACGTGGTGCATATGCTGGGTGAAGGCGGAGGAGCACGCAACAATCTGCGCCATATTGCCGGAATCACCCAGGCAGCGAAGCTGGAACAACCGGAAGCTTTTGTCTTCGGAGAGCATTTCGGCGACGCGCGCCAGTGGCTACAGGCCGACGTGGAAGATTCGGCGATGAACTACCGCGGTTTTACCTTTCCGCTGTGGGGCTTTCTCGCCAACACCGATATTTCCTACGATCCGCAGAAAATTGATGCGCAAACCTGCATGGCATGGATGGACAACTACCGCGCTGGTCTATCGCATCAGCAGCAGCTGCGGATGTTCAACCAGCTCGATAGTCACGATACCGCGCGTTTTAAATCGCTGTTAGGCAAGGATGTTGCCCGCCTGCCGCTGGCGGTAGTGTGGCTATTCAGCTGGCCGGGGGTACCGTGCATTTACTATGGCGATGAAGTGGGCGTTGACGGCAATAACGATCCGTTCTGTCGCAAACCGTTCCCGTGGGATCCGGCTTTGCAGGATAGCGATCTGCTCGACCTGTACAAACGGATGAGCAAACTGCGTAAGGCTAATCAGGCGCTGCGCTACGGCGGCTGTCAGGTGATTTATGCTGAAGATAACGTGGTGGTGTTCGTGCGGGTTTATAAACTGCAGCGCGTGCTGGTGGCGATCAACCGCGGCGAAGCCTGCGAAGTGGTGGTTGAGGATTCGCCGCTGCTTGATGTTAACGGCTGGCAGCTGAAAGAGGGAGCGGCGGCGCTGCACGATGGCGTGCTGGCGCTACCAGCGATCTCCGCCAGCGTATGGTTTAGCCGTTAGTCATAGAGCTGGCTCAGACGTTCGCTGTGTAATATGGCCTCGCGCCACCAGCGCTGGGCCAGTCCGTCATTGCCGCTGCGCCAGGCCATATAGGTGATATCTTTTACGCGGTATGAGATGACGGCCTTTTCTACCAGTTCGCCGCTCTCCAGCCACGGCCGGGCGATATGGCGCGGCAAAAAGCCGCAGCCCAGCCCGGCGCGCAATAGTTCAACTTTACTGGCGAAATCATCAACGCGAATTTGCGGTTGCTCGTCGAGCAGGTTGCTGTTGAGCGGATGGCAGTAGCGGGAGCTGTCGCTGATCACCACCGCGCGATGCAGGCTTAGCTGCTTGTTGGTTAGCGGTTGGCTTGTTTCCGCCAGCGGATGCTCCGGCGCGATGACGAAAATATTGTCCATTGCGCCGAGCATTTTCCACGACCATTCTGCGGAGGTAGGCGGTTCATTGATCGCCCCAAGAATGATATCCGCGCCGTTGTGGGTAAGCTCTTCCCAGGAGCCTGCGAGTGTATGGTGGGTAAAGTTAAGTCGGGTTTGCGGATGCTGGGCATAGAACTCGTCGATCAGCGGCAGCAGCGAGCTAAACGGGAAAGAATCATCCAGGGCGATAGCCAGATCTCGCTCCCATCCGGCGCTGAGCTGAACCGCCTGTTTTTCCAGATCTTTAGCGGCATTAAGCAGCAATCGCCCCTTCTCAAGCATCATTTTGCCTGTATCGGTAAATTTCGCCCGATGTCCTGATCGATCCAGCAGAGTAATGTTGAGATCGTTTTCCAGCTTTTGAATCATGTAGCTCAGCGCCGCCGGCGTCTTAAATAGCGATTCAGCGGCGGTGGCAAAAGAGCCATGTTTATCCAGCGCGTCGAGAATCAAGAGAACATCAAGGTTTAAGCGCATGAGTCAATTTCCGCTAAAAAAGAGCCACTGTTTTACCGGAGGTCCTGGTTCAATTCCAGTGAATAATTTAGAACGGTTAGCCGTAAAAATTTGATAAACGCTTTTAGCTAATATTGTAATGGTTAATCGAATAGCCATAACTTTTCGCTTTAGAAATAAATTAGAAAAAAATCTTTAATAACTCGTTAGAAATAACTGACTATACTCATCATGCTTTATCAGTCAGGATCAGGACAGCACAACAGTAACGGTAATGTCTTTTTAACTCATTGATTAACAGGATAAGTTATGTCTATTCGTGAACTGATCGATCCCTCTAATTCTGCTCTTATTTTTATTGATCACCAGCCGCAAATGTCTTTTGGCGTCGCTAATATTGACCGCCAGACCCTTAAAAATAATACCGTGGCTTTAGCCAAAGCGGGCAAGATTTTTAATGTTCCGGTCATTTATACATCAGTAGAAACAAAAAGTTTTAGCGGCTATATCTGGCCGGAATTGCTGGCCGTGCATCCTGATGTGAAGCCTATTGAACGTACCTCGATGAACTCCTGGGAAGATGCGGCTTTTGTTGCCGCGGTAAAAGCGACCGGGCGTAAGAAATTAATTATTTCCGCACTATGGACGGAAGTGTGCCTGACTTTCCCGGCGCTGATGGCGCTGGATGCGGGCTATGAAGTTTACGTGGTGACCGATACCTCCGGCGGTACCTCAGTTGATGCCCACGAACGTTCCATTGACCGTATGGTGCAAGCCGGGGCGGTTCCGGTGACCTGGCAACAGGTACTGCTTGAGTACCAGCGCGACTGGTCGCGTAAAGAGACCTATGACGCGGTGATGGACCTGGTCCGCGAGCATAGCGGCGCTTACGGGATGGGCGTGGATTACGCTTATACCATGGTGCATGGCGCGCCAGAGCGTAAAGCTTAAATACACTTCATCCTTCACGCTGCCTCTTTGTTGGCTTCGTTTGTCCGCCCCGGTCACTGACTGATGTCAGCTCCCGGGGACGAACAACCTTGCCGCCTCGACGCAGCATGAATGATTTTGTGTATTAGCATCATCCTTCACGCTGCCTCTTTGTTGGCTTCGTTTGTCCGCCCCGGTCACTGACTGATGTCAGCTCCCGGGGACGAACAACCTTGCCGCCTCGACGCAGCATGAATGATTTTGTGTATTAGCATCATCCTTCACGCTGCCTCTTTGTTGGCTTCGTTTGTCCGCCCCGGTCACTGACTGATGTCAGCTCCCGGGGACGAACAACCTTGCCGCCTCGATGCCGCATGAATGATTTTGTGCATTGTCATTATCATTGTCATTTATGGCTAATGGCGGAGAAATCCCGCCATTAGCCAGCAGCAAGGAACTCTTAATGGCGCAGCAGAAATCGGTGACCCTGGTTATCAGCCATGTGCTCGACCCCGAACATGGCCAACGGTATGAAGAGTGGCTGGGCAAAATTATGCCGATCGCGGCAGAGTTTCCCGGCCATCTTGGCGCAAACGTGATTCGTCCCGCCGTCGGGCAGAATTTATGGAGCGTTATCATTCGCTTCGACACCATTGAGCATCTTTACGCCTGGACGCAGTCGGAGACCCGCCGCCAGCTGGTGGCGGAAATCGCGCCGCTGCTCAGCGAAGGCGATCGTACCGAAGTGCGTACCGAACCGGACTTCTGGTTTACGCCGCCTGCGGCCAACGTGCGCCAGCCGCGACGCTGGAAGCAATTTTTAATCACCCTGCTGGTGATTTTCCCCAGCACTAACCTGGTGCCTTCGATAACCGGCGCGCTGTTGCCCTCGCTGAAGGGAAGCCTGCTGCTGCACCTGATTAACGATGCCTGTGTGGTCGCCCTGGTGGTCTGGTTCTGGATGCCCATCGTGACCCGTCTGTTTGCTGGCTGGTTAAAGAAAAGCTGAGCCAGTCTCTTCAAGGAGCGCGCTATGTCGCAAACTGCCACACTGATCCTGACCCACGGTCGGGTTCATACTCTCGATCGTCAAAATCCGCTGGCCGATGCTATCGCCATCGCCGATGGCAAAATTCTTGCTGCCGGTAGTCACGATCGAATCATGAGCTTTGCCGCGGAAGGAACGCAAATTATCGATCTTCAGGGCCACACGGTGATCCCCGGCCTCAACGATTCCCATCTGCATCTGATCCGCGGTGGGCTGAACTACAATCTGGAGCTGCGCTGGGAGGGGGTTCCCTCGCTGGCGGACGCGCTACGGATGCTTAAAGAGCAGGCCGATCGCACGCCGTCGCCGCAGTGGGTGCGGGTGGTCGGCGGCTGGAGCGAATTCCAGTTTGCCGAACGGCGAATGCCGACGCTGGAAGAACTGAACGATGCTGCGCCGGATACTCCGGTGTTTGTCCTGCATCTGTACGATCGCGCCCTGCTAAACCGCGCGGCGCTGAAGGCGGTGGGCTACACCAAAGAGACCCCGGATCCGGCGGGCGGCGAGATCGTGCGCGACGGCAACGGCAATCCGACCGGGATGCTGATCGCCAAACCTAACGCCATGATCCTCTACTCCACGTTGGCCAAAGGGCCGAAGCTGCCGCTGGAGCTTCAGGTCAACTCAACGCGCCAGTTTATGCGCGAGCTCAATCGCCTGGGGCTGACCAGCGCTATCGATGCCGGCGGCGGTTTCCAGAACTACCCGGAAGATTATGAAATTATTGAGCAGCTGCACGCCAAAAAGCAGATGACCGTACGCATCGCCTATAACCTGTTTACCCAGCGTCCGAAGCAGGAGCTGGAGGATTTTGAGCGCTGGACCGATATGCTCAAACCGGGACAGGGGAACGATTTTTACCGCGCCAACGGCGCCGGAGAGATGCTGGTCTTCTCGGCGGCGGATTTTGAGGATTTCCTCCAGCCGCGTCCGGATTTGCCGGAAGGGATGGAAGATGAGCTGGAGCGGGTGGTGCGCCATCTGGTTGAACACCGCTGGCCGTTCCGCCTGCATGCGACCTATGATGAGTCCATCAGCCGCATGCTCGACGTCTTTGAAAAGGTTAATCGTGATATTCCGTTTAACGGCCTGCACTGGTTTTTCGATCACGCGGAAACCATCACCGAGCGCAATATTGAACGCGTCAAAGCGCTGGGCGGCGGTATTGCGGTTCAGCACCGTATGGCTTTCCAGGGCGAATACTTTGTCGACCGCTACGGCAAAGATGCGGTCAAACATACCCCGCCGGTCGCGAAAATGCTTGAGCTGGAAGTTCCGGTGGGGCTGGGGACGGATGCTACCCGCGTGGCGAGCTACAACCCGTGGACCGCGCTCTACTGGCTGGTTTCCGGACGTACGGTTGGCGGAATGGCGATGTATGACGAGAGCAACCGCCTGCCGCGCGATGTGGCGCTGGAGCTGTGGACCGCAGGAAGCGCGTGGTTTTCCAGCGAACAGGGGAAGAAAGGGCGCATTGAACAGGGCCAGCTTGCTGACCTGGTCGTGCTCTCCAGAGACTACTTTAGCGTTGCGGAAGAAGAGATTAAGGGAATTGAGTCGGTGCTGACGGTGGTTGACGGCAAGGTGGTATACGCCGCCGGACACTTCTCGCCGCTGGCGCCGCCGCCTGTTCCGGTTCTGCCCGAGTGGTCGCCGGTGGTGAAGGTACCGGGCCACTATCGGTCCGCGCCGCCGACGGCCGCGAAAATTGGCGCAATAGTCCAGATGCATCAGTGCTGCGGCAGCTGCGGGGTTCATGGACATCAGCATGATATTGCGCGCAAATCGTCGATTCCGGTTGCCGATGAGCAGGCGTTCTGGGGCGTGCTTGGCTGTTCCTGCTTTGCGTTTTAACGCGGCTGGTGCCTGGCTGGTGAGGGCATTGATGCCCTCATTTGCGTTTTTCACCTCGCACGGATAGCGCTGATAAGACAATTTATGTCATTCTGCTCCCTCTTCAAAGAGTGAAGGTGGGAGCATGGACGATCTGCTGGTCTTCGGCTGTATTATTTTATTATTTGGGCTGGTGGGGGGACCCCTCATCGCTATTGCCGCGCTCAGGCGCAGCGCGGCGGTCCGGCTGGAACTGGCGACTTTGCAGCGTCGGGTTGAGGAGCTTGAGCTGCGCGGTGTTGCGCAAGCACCGGTGGCGGAGGCTAGTGGCGTCGTGCCGACTGCCCCGGAAGTCGTTGCCTCTGTTGACGCAATAGCGCTGGTAGAACACGAGCCATCACCGGCGCCCGTGGCGGAAGCCGTTGACCCGTGGCTCTCGCAGCCGAAGCCAACGCCGAAGCCGGAGCAGATGGCGAAATCGGCTCCTGAAACCGAACAACCTTCCGCGTTTGGCGGGATGGTATCGTCATTGGTTCGTTGGTTTATGCAGGGCAACCCGCTGGCGAAGCTTGGTATTCTGCTGCTGTTTCTTGGCCTCTCATTTCTGCTGCGCTATACCGTTGAACACGCTCTTTTCCCCCTCGAGCTACGTCTGGTTGCGGCGGCGCTGTTCGCGATCGTTCTGCTGGCGGTGGGATGGCGATTGCGGCATAAACAGCCGATGTATGCGCTGATCTTACAGGGCGGGGCAACGGGAGCGCTCTATCTCACCGTTTTTGGCGCGTTTCGCCTGTGGCAGATGCTGCCGATGACCCTGGCGTTTGCGCTGCTGGTGGTGATTTGCGCGGCGAGCGTAGGGCTGGCGATTCTGCAAAAAGCGCTAAGCCTGGCGATGCTGGCGAGCCTGGGAGGTTATCTTGCGCCGCTGCTGCTCTCTACCGGCGGCGGCAGTCATGTCGCCCTGTTCTCATTCTATCTTCTGCTGTCGGTCGGCATTCTCGCTATCAGTATCTGGCAGCACTGGCGGGAGCTGAACCTGCTTGGGCTGTTATTTACCTTTGGCGTCGGTGGCCTGTGGGGACTGAATGGTTATCGGCCAGAGTATTACCTGAGCTGCCAGCTGTTCTTGATCGCCAACACGATTATTTTTGGCGTGCTGTGCGTGGCGCTATCGCTGCGGGCCCAGGAAAAAGGTAAGCAGATTATTGACGGCGTGCTGCTGTTTGCGCCGCCGCTGATCGGCTTTGCGATGCAGTACGCCATCACCCGACATTTCGAATATGGACCGGCGCTCAGCGCGTTGGGCTACGGTGGCTTCTACCTGGCTTTGGCTTGGCTGGCGCTGCGTCGTTATCCCTCTGCGGGCAAGCTGCTGGTGCTGGCTGCGCTGGCGCTCGGCGGCGTATTTACCACCCTTGCCATCCCGTTGGCGCTTTCCGCCCGCTGGACCGCGATGGCCTGGTCGCTGGAAGGCCTCGGGATCCTCTGGCTGGGCGTGCAACAGCAGCAGCGACGGATGAGCTACAGCGGTACTGCGTTACTGGTTTTCGCGGTTTGCAGTGCGCTATGGGCGCAGGTGAATGATGCCACTCCACTGTCTTTAATGCTGATTTTCGCCGTGCTCAGCCTTAGCTGGCTGATAGCGGCATGGCTGTGGAGAAACATTCAGATTCAGGGCAGCTGGGCGTTGCTGACAGGCGGGCTGCTGTTCTGGATAGTGGCGCTTGTCGGCGCATCGCGGCTGGCGTTGAGTAAAGACGCGCACATTTTATTTAGCGTCCTGGCAACCCTGGCGGCATCGGCGTGGTGCTGGCGAGCGGCTGCGGCTCGTTTGGCCTGGCGTGAGCTGGATTTGAGCAAATGGCTGCTGTGGCCAATGATGCTGATGGCGCTGTTTTATCAGCTATCCCAGCAGCAGGTATTCTTTGCGGGCTGGCAAAATCTGGCCTGGTGCGCTGCGCTTCCGGCGGCGATGGCCCTGCTCTGGCGTGATGGGCACAGCCTACCGCCGCGCATAAATATGCTTGCCCATCTGTCGCTGTTCTGGATGATTTTGCTGGCGCTGGCAATGGAACTGTTTTGGTTTACGCAGGATTTGCCGTGGGGCATGGCGGCGTGGGCGAGCGGATTAATAATGGCGGCAGGCGGAGTTCTGATCTTCCTTGTCTCTGAAGCCGTACGTCGGCAAATTTGGCCATTCCGGGTATGGCCTGCGCTGTATGCTTCTCTGGCGATGATACCGGTAGCTATTGTTCTGGGGGGCTTGTTAACTCTGGCGAACCTGCAGGATGGTACGGTCTATGGTCAGACTTACTTGCCGTTTATCAACCCACTTGAAGAGGGGGCCGCTTTCGCGCTGCTCGGACTGACAATCTTTTATCGTAGCTCGCGGCGCTATTTTCCAGAACAGTCGGCCGTATACCGCCCATGGCCCGCCGTCGCTTTACTGGCGCTCGGTTTCTGGTGGCTGAACGGCCTGCTGCTGCGCGCCCTGGCCTGGTTCGGTGAGGTGGCATGGAGCATTGAGTCGCTGTGGCATTCACGCTTGATTCAGACCACTTTCGCGCTGGTCTGGACGCTGGTGGCGCTGGCGGTGATGCTGCGTGCGACGCGACGTCTTTCACGCCGCGAATGGCTATGCGGCGCCACGTTGTTGGGCGTTGTCATTGTGAAACTGATGCTGGTCGATAGCGCACGCGGTGGCGGGCTGGCGCGAGCTATCGCATTTATCGGCGTGGCTATTTTGGTGTTGATCGTCGGGTATTTTTCACCGTTGCCGCCTAAAGCAGGAGAAGAGAAATGAAATGGATGAAAGCGGTGCTATGCAGCGTATTACTGGGCGTGGCGGGAAGTGCGGCAAGTAGCGATAACGTGCGAGAAATGCCCATGGACTATACGCAGGGAGTGATGCTGAAAACCACGGGCACATCGCCCTGGTATCGCGTTGAGCTCTCTCAGTCGATATATCAGGGAACCGCATGGCCCGATTTACGCGATGTGCGCGTATTCAACCATCAGGGGGACACCGTGCCGTTCTCTTTGCTGGTGCAGAAGACGCCGCCCGTTACGCCTAAAGCGATGGCCCTACGGCTTTTCCCTCTGGACATGTCGCTGGTTCCGCCACCTGAGGAAGGGCGCCGCAGCGGAGAATCGCTGGTGTTGCGTTCAGCGACGGGGATCGAAATTCGTCTGGAGAGTGATAATCCAGGTTCACTCGGGAAGAGCTACTTATTAACTCTGCCTGAAGATAAAATGGACGCTTTTACGCTGGATCAGCTGAAGCTGAACTGGGACTCACCGACGGAGAACTGGCAGGGGAAAGCGTCGCTATACTCCAGTCGTGACTTGAAATACTGGCGCACTCTGCAGGAGGACGCGCCGCTGATGGATCTGGCGCGCGGTAGCGATCGTTTGCAAATGGACACGATCGGCACCAACCTGACGCTCTCCGCAGAGGGTAATCGTTACCTGCTGGTGATCTTTGATGCACAAAGCAAGGCGATAGCGCTGAATGGCGTGCAAGCCCTGGCCGAACGCAGAGAGCCTGAGTCTTCGCGCATTGGGCTCGATGCCCAGGGGCGAAAAATCTCTGACGATGAAGCCGTTTGGCACTGGAGCCAGCCTCAACCGCTGAGCTCGCTCAGGATATCCATGGAGAGTGAAGGGGTTTTGCCGGTGGAGCTTTCCTGGCGCAGTGGCGAAAAAGAGCCCTGGCAGCCGCTGGCGAAAACCGTGCTGTATCAGCTGGACGGCAAGCGTTCTGAAGATATTCATCTTGATGGGCAACTGGTTGAAGCTGTACGGATGAAGACGATTAACGCCAGATTGCCAGAGTCGCTGCCCGAGATAAGCGGCGGGCGCGATGAATACCTGGTGGTCTTTAATACCCAGGGAAAAGGGCCTTATATGCTGGCATGGGGAAACCGGGCGGCGCAAAAGGCAGATCTCGACCTCGACATGCTGATCCCGGCGTCGCTGCAGAAAACGCAGTCCGTGAATGACCTGCCTCTTGCCGTCGTGCAAGAAAGCGTCACATTGGGCGGCGAGGCGCGATTAGCGGCGACTTCGGCTGCGGAACAGCAGAGCAGCTGGAAAACGCTGCTGGTGTGGGGAGCGCTGATCGCGGGCGTCGTGGTTCTGGCGCTGATGGCGTGGAGAATCTGGCGTGAAGTGAAAAAAAGCGGCGGCGTATAAAACAAAAAAGGCTCGCATTCGCGAGCCTTTTGTCGAACGTATGCCGATTACAGGCTGGATACGTTCTCGGTCAGGTATTTAGCTACGCCTTCCGGAGAAGCAGCCATACCTTCTTTTCCTTTTTCCCACTGTGCCGGGCAAACTTCACCGTGCTCTTCGTGGAACTGCAGCGCGTCAACCATACGCAGCATTTCGTCGATGTTACGACCCAGCGGCAGGTCGTTAACCACCTGGTGACGAACAACGCCGTTGGCGTCGATCAGGAAAGAACCGCGCAGGGCAACGCCCTCATCCGGGTGCTCAATACCGTACGCTTTCTGGATTTCGCGCTTGATGTCAGCAACCATTGCATATTTAACCGGACCGATACCGCCCTGGTCTACCGGGGTATTACGCCATGCGTTGTGTACGAACTCGGAGTCAAAAGAAACGCCAACGACTTCTACGCCGCGTTTCTGGAATTCTTCGTAGCGCTTGTCAAAAGCGATCAGTTCCGACGGGCAAACGAAGGTGAAGTCCATCGGCCAGAAGAACAGAACGGTGGCTTTACCGCTGGTGTGCTGTTTGAAGTTGAATTTCTCAACGATTTCGCCGTTACCTAAAACTGCTGCCGCGGTGAAGTCCGGAGCCTGACGAGTAACCAGAACCATATGATTCTCCTGTTAATACTAAGGTTAATTGGAACGCAACGCGGGCAAGTATAGGGAGAGGGGCGGGGGAACTCAACGTGACGTTGACAATCGATGAGATAGGTTTTGTCTATCGTTTGCTATTTAAAAGAGCTTTTCAGAATATCCTTTTCCGGAAAAAGCGCAATCATTTAGAGCTCGCGTTTTTTTGCCTGAGCCATCATCTGCGGATAGAAGCGCCAGAACTGCTGTTCAAGCCGATCGTAGTGGACGTCCAGATCCTGCCAGGAGTCGCGCAGGGCATCAAGCTTCGGGCGGCGGCTGGCCATACCGTTCAGCACGCGCTGAATAAAATCCATGTCCCGATAGCGTTCTAGCCAGCGCTCTGACCACAGGTATTCATTAAGATTGACAAAACGCGGCGGAGAATCAGGCAGGATCTGCGTCACCTGGGCATGCGCATAGTGTACAAACTCCGGCAGCGGCAGTTCCGGAGACAGCTGCGCCCAGTGGCGTGACAAAAAATGGTCCCACATCACGTCGAGTGAAATTGGCGCGACGCGGCGGGTCTCGGGGCGAAACCATGCGCGCGCCGTTTTGACCTCCGCCAGATTGTCAGTCATCACGTCTATACGCCGATGCATATAAATACCGTCAACGACATCCGCGGGATATTCGCCCTGCGGATTACCGCGGACAAAATCGGCCAGCAGGTTGCCCGGCAGCGAGCTCTCCGCAAGGTGGGCGAGGTGTAAATGCGCGAGAAAATTCATATCGACTTCAATCCTTCACACGGTCACTGACCGATTTGCCGTTGTTGCAGGTTAATCATTGTGTTTAGTTATTATATCCGGCGTTGAATAGGGTAACGGTTGCAGGAAGACCCTGCCGGCACTAGACTACCCGCCTCTTTATTAAGTCTGAGTTACCGTCATGCGCGTTGCCGATTTTTCCTTTGAATTACCCGAGTCCCTGATTGCCCACTATCCTATGCCGGAGCGCAGTAGCTGCCGCTTGCTGTCGCTGGATGGGCCGACGGGCGCGCTGACGCACGGTACTTTCACCGATCTGCTCGATAAGCTCAACCCTGGAGATTTGCTGGTCTTTAACAATACCCGCGTGATCCCGGCCCGCCTGTTTGGCCGTAAAGCCAGCGGCGGCAAGATTGAAGTGCTGGTTGAGCGCATGCTCGATGATAAACGTATTCTGGCACATATCCGCGCTTCTAAAGCGCCAAAGCCCGGCGCTGAGCTGCTGCTCGGCGACGATGAAAGTATTAAAGCGACCATGGTCGCGCGTCGCGATGTGCTATTTGAAGTTGAGTTCGACGACGCGCGCAGCGTGCTGGATATTCTCAACGCTATCGGCCATATGCCGCTGCCGCCGTACATTGACCGCCCGGACGAAGATGCTGACCGTGAGCTGTACCAGACCGTGTATAGCGAAAAGCCGGGCGCCGTCGCCGCGCCAACCGCCGGTCTGCATTTTGACGAGCCGCTGCTGGCGAAGCTGCGTGAAAAAGGCGTCGAGATGGCCTTCGTCACGCTGCACGTCGGGGCAGGAACCTTCCAGCCGGTACGCGTAGACAGTATTGAAGACCACATCATGCACTCTGAATATGCGGAAGTGCCACAGGAAGTGGTTGACGCGGTGCTGGCGGCGAAAGCGCGCGGCAATCGGGTGATTGCCGTCGGAACCACGTCGGTGCGTTCGCTGGAAAGCGCGGCGCAGGCGGCGAAAAAAGAGCTGATTGAGCCTTTCTTCGATGATACGCAGATTTTTATCTATCCCGGCTATCAGTACAAAGTGATAGATGCGCTGGTAACTAACTTCCATCTGCCTGAATCAACGCTGATTATGCTGGTTTCGGCGTTTGCCGGCTATCAGCACACGATGAACGCCTATAAGGCTGCGGTAGAGCAAAAATATCGCTTTTTTAGCTACGGGGATGCAATGTTTATCACGTACAATCCGCAGGCTATTTCTGAGCGTCCGTAAGAAGGCTATCTCACCAGCCGCCGTGACGCCCCAGGGAATTTATTAGCTATGGAATCATTCCGTAGCGAGTTGTTAAACGTCAGACTGTTTTTCTGACGCAGGAGTGATGATGAAATTTGAGTTAGATACCACCGATGGTCGCGCTCGTCGCGGCCGTCTTGTGTTTGAGCGCGGCGTGGTTGAAACGCCCGCCTTTATGCCGGTTGGCACCTACGGCACCGTAAAAGGGATGACGCCGGAGGAAGTTGAAGCGACCGGTGCGCAAATCATTCTCGGCAATACTTTCCACCTGTGGCTGCGTCCGGGTCAGGAGATCATGAAGCTGCACGGCGACCTGCACGACTTTATGCAGTGGAAAGGGCCGATCCTCACTGATTCCGGCGGTTTCCAGGTCTTCAGCCTGGGCGATATTCGCAAGATCACCGAGCAGGGCGTGCATTTCCGTAATCCGATCAACGGCGATCCGATTTTCCTCGATCCGGAAAAATCAATGGAGATTCAGTACGATCTCGGTTCTGACATCGTGATGATCTTCGACGAATGTACGCCATACCCGGCGGACTGGGATTACGCTAAGCGCTCGATGGAAATGTCTCTACGCTGGGCGAAGCGCAGCCGCGATCGTTTTGACGGTCTGGGCAATAAAAACGCGCTGTTTGGTATTATTCAGGGCAGCGTTTACGAAGATTTACGTGATATCTCTGTTAAAGGTCTGGTAGAGATTGGCTTTGATGGCTACGCTGTCGGCGGTTTGGCTGTTGGTGAGCCGAAGGAAGATATGCACCGTATTCTGGAGCACGTCTGCCCGCAGATCCCGGCCGACAAACCGCGATACCTGATGGGCGTCGGTAAGCCGGAAGACCTGGTTGAAGGGGTGCGCCGCGGAATTGATATGTTCGACTGCGTCATGCCAACGCGCAACGCGCGTAACGGCCACCTGTTCGTCACCGATGGCGTGGTGAAAATCCGCAACGCGAAGCACAAGAGCGACACTTCGCCGCTGGATGCGGAGTGCGATTGCTACACGTGTCGCAACTATTCACGCGCTTACTTGCATCATCTCGACCGTTGCAACGAAATATTGGGCGCGCGCCTCAATACCATTCATAACCTGCGTTATTATCAGCGCTTAATGGCTGGTTTACGCAAGGCTATCGAAGAGGGTAAATTAGAGAGCTTCGTGGCCGATTTTTACCAACGTCAGGGTCGAACCGTTCCACCTTTGAACGTTGACTAATTTTAATAATGAGGGAATTTCAATGAGCTTTTTTATTTCTGATGCGGTAGCAGCAACCGGTGGCGCGGCGCAGGGCAGCCCGATGTCTCTGATCCTGATGCTGGTGGTGTTTGGTCTGATTTTTTACTTCATGATCCTGCGCCCACAGCAGAAACGCACCAAGGAACATAAAAACCTGATGAACTCCATTGCCAAAGGCGACGAAGTTCTGACCAACGGTGGTCTGGTTGGGCGCGTCACTAAAGTTGCGGAAACCGGATATATCGCTATCGCGCTGAACGATACCACTGAAGTGGTTATCAAACGTGACTTCGTAGCTGCCGTTCTGCCGAAAGGCACCATGAAGGCGCTGTAATTACCCATTTTCCCTAAGGGAACTGCCGTGTTAAACCGTTATCCTTTGTGGAAGTACATCATGCTGGTCGTCGTTATCGTCGTCGGCCTGGTGTATGCGCTTCCCAACCTGTATGGTGAGGATCCGGCTGTTCAAATCACTGGCGCGCGCGGAGTCGCCGCCAGTGAGCAAACGCTGATCCAGGTCCAGAAAACACTACAAGAAGAAAAAATAACCGCGAAGTCTGTGGCACTGGAAGAGGGCGCAATTCTTGCGCGCTTCGACACCACCGATATCCAGCTGCGCGCGCGTGAAGCGCTGGTTAGCGTGCTGGGTGACAAATACGTCGTGGCGCTTAACCTTGCTCCGGCAACCCCACGCTGGCTGGCGGCCCTTTACGCCGAGCCGATGAAGCTGGGTCTTGACCTGCGCGGCGGCGTGCACTTCCTGATGGAAGTTGACATGGACACCGCTCTGGGCAAGCTGCAGGAACAAAACATCGATAGCCTGCGCAGCGAGCTGCGTGATAAAGGCATTCCTTATGCGACCGTGCGCAAAGAAGATAACTATGGCCTGAGCATCGCCTTCCGCGATAGCGGCGCGCGCGACCAGGCGATTGCTTACCTCAGCCCACGTCACCGCGATCTGGTTATTTCCACTCAGGGCAGCACCGGCCTGAAAGCCGTGATGACCGATGAGCGTCTGAAAGAAGCCCGCGAATATGCCGTTCAGCAGAACATCAATATCCTGCGTAACCGTGTAAACCAGCTGGGCGTAGCCGAACCTCTGGTTCAGCGTCAGGGTGCCGACCGTATTGTGGTCGAGCTGCCGGGTATTCAGGATACCGCGCGTGCGAAAGAGATTCTTGGCGCGACCGCGACGCTGGAATTCCGTCTGGTTAACACTAACGTTGATAGCTCCGCTGCGGCTTCCGGCCGCGTTCCGGGCGATTCAGAAGTGAAATTTACCCGTGAAGGCCAGCCGGTAGTGCTCTACAAGCGCGTTATCCTCACCGGTGACCACATCACCGACTCGACGTCGAGCATGGATGAGTACAACCAGGCGCAGGTTAACATCTCCCTGGATAGCGCTGGTGGCAATATCATGTCTAACTTCACCAAGGACAACATCGGTAAACCGATGGCGACCCTGTTCGTGGAGTACAAAGACAGCGGTAAGAAAGATGCCAACGGCCGTGCGATTCTGGCGAAAGAGGAAGAGGTGATTAACATCGCCAATATCCAGTCTCGTCTGGGTAATAGCTTCCGTATTACCGGTATCAGCAACGCGACCGAAGCGCGTCAGCTCTCTCTGCTGCTGCGTGCGGGTGCGCTGATTGCGCCGATTCAGATTGTTGAAGAACGTACCATTGGTCCAACTCTGGGTATGCAGAATATCCAGCAGGGTCTGGAAGCGTGTCTGGCCGGTCTGGTGGTCTCTATCCTGTTTATGATCTTCTTCTATAAGAAGTTCGGCCTGATTGCGACCTCTGCGCTGATTGCTAACCTGGTGCTGATCGTCGGCATCATGTCCCTGATTCCTGGGGCGACGCTGACCATGCCGGGGATTGCGGGTATCGTGTTAACCCTTGCGGTAGCGGTTGATGCGAACGTTCTGATTAACGAACGTATTAAAGAAGAGCTGAGCAACGGCCGTTCCGTGCAGCAGGCTATCCACGAAGGCTACGCCGGCGCGTTCAGCTCCATCTTTGATGCCAACATTACGACGCTTATCAAAGTGATTATCCTGTACGCGGTCGGTACCGGTGCCATTAAAGGGTTTGCGATTACTACCGGTATCGGTATCGCGACCTCAATGTTTACCGCTATCGTCGGCACCCGTGCCATCGTGAACCTGCTGTACGGCGGCAAGCGCGTTAAAAAGCTGTCTATCTGAGGAGTGCGTTGTGGCACAGGAATATACTGTTGAACAATTGAACCACGGCCGTAAAGTCTGGGACTTTATGCGCTGGGACTACTGGGCCTTCGGCATTTCAGGTTTTTTGCTGATTCTGTCCATTATTATTATTGGCGTACGCGGGTTTAACTGGGGTCTGGATTTCACTGGCGGAACGGTGATTGAGATCACCCTCGAAAAACCTGTCGATATGGACCAGGTGCGTCAGTCGCTGCAGAAGGCGGGCTTTGAAGAGCCGCAGCTGCAAAACTTCGGCAGCAGCCGCGACATCATGGTGCGTATGCCGCCTGTGCATGACGTCAACGGCAGCCAGGAGCTGGGTAGTAAAGTCGTTAGCGTAATTAACGAATCGACCAGCCAGAGCGCGACGGTCAAGCGCATTGAGTTTGTCGGGCCGAGCGTCGGTGCCGATCTTGCGCAAACCGGTGCGCTGGCGCTGATCGCCGCGCTGGTGTGTATCCTGATCTACGTTGGTATTCGCTTTGAGTGGCGTCTTGCTGCTGGGGTGGTTATCGCCCTGGCGCACGACGTGGTGATCACCATGGGCGTGCTGTCGCTACTGCATATCGAGATTGACCTGACCATCGTGGCCTCGTTGATGTCGGTTATCGGCTACTCGCTGAACGACAGTATCGTGGTATCTGACCGTATTCGTGAAAACTTCCGTAAGATTCGCCGCGGTACGCCGTATGAAATCTTTAACGTGTCGTTGACGCAGACGCTGCACCGTACCTTGATCACCTCCGGGACAACCTTGATGGTTATCCTGATGCTGTATCTCTTCGGCGGCCCGATTCTGGCTGGCTTCTCGCTGACCATGCTTATCGGTGTTTCTATCGGTACGGCTTCTTCTATCTACGTCGCCTCCGCGCTGGCGCTGAAGCTGGGCATGAAGCGTGAGCATATGCTGCAGCAGAAAGTTGAGAAAGAAGGGGCGGATCAGCCGTCAATTCTGCCGTAAGACAATAGCATGTTGATAAACGAATCCCGGTCGCAAGGCCGGGATTTTTTTTATTACAGCCGGGCGGATTTTGGTTACTCTCCAGTATCAGCGTTAAATGACATGGAGAAATGCCCGATGGCTGTCGTAACTCTTTCCACCGTTGCTCAACCCCCTCTCTGGCACGATGTGCCTTCCGTTACGCTTAACGACGACACTCTGCGTCGGCGCAAGGCGAAAGTGCTGGCGAATATGCATCAGCAGGGCTTAGACACCCTTATCGTCTATGCCGATAAAGAACATGGCGGTAATTTTGAGTATCTCACCGGCTTTATTCCCCGTTTTGAAGAGGCCCTGCTGGTGCTGCATCGGGACGGCGAGGCGGTGCTGGTACTGGGTAACGAGAACCTCAAGCTGGCAGGCTATGCCCGGCTGGAAAACAGGGTGATTCACGCGCCGTGGTTTTCGTTGCCTAATCAGCCGATGGAAACCAGCAAAACGCTGGCTCAGCTGCTTCAGGAAGCAGGCGTAGCGGCGGGGAAAAGCATTGGCCTGGCTGGCTGGAAGCTCTTTACCGGCGCGGCTGACGACCGTTCGCACATGTTCGATCTCCCTGCTTTTATTGTGGACGCCATTCGCCAGGCCGCAGGGCCCCAGGCGAAGATGACTAATGCCACCGGTATTTTTATCGACCCGGCAGACGGGGCGCGAGTCACCAACAATGCCAATGAGCTGGCGCACTATGAGTACGGCGCTAATCTGGCCTCAACCGCCATTCTGACCGCGCTGAACGCTATTGCGCCGGGTAAAACGGAAAAGCAAATCGGCGCGCTGCTGGCGGCGGAAGGCCAGCCAAATAGCGTGGTGATGATTGCCGCCACCGGCGATCGCTTTGCCAATGCCGGGCTTTATCCGGGCGATAAGGTTATCCGGCGCGGAGATAAATTCTCGTTGACCACCAGCTTCAAAGGCGGTCTGAGCAGCCGCGCCGCCTACGTGGTGGCCGACGAAAGCGAACTGGCGCCCGAGGTAGCTGATTATCTTGAAGTGGTGGCGAAACCCTATTTTAACGCCGTGGTTAACTGGCTGGAAAATCTGCGCATCGGTACGCGCGGCGGCGATATGTATGCGCTGATTGAGCAAGTGTTGCCGAAGGCGGATTATCACTGGCATCTTAATCCAGGACACCTGGTGGCGGATGAGGAGTGGCTCTGTTCGCCCATTGGCCCTGACTCAGCCGCCTGTCTGCAGAGCGGGATGATACTGCAAATCGACATTATTCCTTCCCGATCGGGCTACGGCGGCGCAAGCATCGAAGATACCGTGGCGCTTGCCGATAGCGCGTTACGTCAGGAGCTGGCGCAAAGCTATCCCGAACTCTGGCAGCGCATTGTTACCCGACGCTCGTATATCAGCGAACGGCTTGGTATTACGCTTCCTGAAGAGGTACTGCCTTTCTCCAGTATCGTCGGCTACCTGCGTCCGTGGCTGCTTAGCCCGGAGCGCGCGCTGGTCTGCGCACCATGCTGACATAATGCTGTCAGTAGGCCTGTCATACACTCCTCCTGAACCCAAACAATGGACAGGAGGATGTATGAACAACGTTATTAACTGGTTTGAGATTCCGGTTGCGGATATGGATCGTGCCGTGGCGTTTTACGAGCCGGTGATGCAGGTCACGCTGAAACGGGAAAATATGGAGTGTGCCGAAATGGCTGTATTTCCTTATCAGGACCCGGCTCCCGGCGGCGCGCTGGCAAAGTTTGATAGCGTTAACCCCTCCGATCAGGGATGCATTATCTATCTGCATACCGACAATCTGACGGCCACGCTAGAACGCGTCAACTCTGCGGGCGGAAGCTGCGTTTTTGGCCCCTTTGCTCTGGCGGACGATATCGGCACGATTGCCCTGTTTATCGATAGTGAGGGGAATCGGATTGGTTTGCATCAACCCGCATAAATGAGATAACAAAAATGAGCCGACGCGCCGACCGCCTTTTTCAAATCGTCCAGATCCTGCGGGGGAGAAGATTAACCACCGCCGGGCTGCTGGCCGAGCGGCTCGGGGTATCGGAGCGGACGATCTACCGCGACATTCGCGACCTCTCGCTCTCTGGCGTTCCGGTTGAGGGCGAGGCCGGAAGCGGCTACCGGCTGCTGGCGGGCTATGATCTGCCGCCCCTGATGCTGACAACCCAGGAATCGGAAGCGCTGGTGGCCGCTATTCGGCTGCTACAGACCTGGGGCGGCGCCTCGTTGTCTCTGGCGCTGGAGTCTGCCCAGGAAAAAGTGCTGGCTATCCTGCCCGCCGAGAGCCGACGCAAAGCGGAGCAGTCGCGCCTGTTCGCACCGGACTTCGGCTCTCAGGGCTATAGCAAAGATCGCTTTGATTTAGTGCATCGGGCCGTCTCCGCCCAGCAGGCGCTGGCGCTGCACTATCGTGATGAGGCGGGAAACGTGTCGCAGCGTGAAGTGCTGCCGCTGGGGCTTTTTTTCTGGGGAGAGCGCTGGCTGCTGGTGACCTGGTGCGAATTGCGGGAAGATTATCGCTGTTTTCGTCTCGACCGTTGTCTGGATATTGCCGCGACCGGGCGCCATTTCAGTGAAAGAGCCGACCGTTCATTGAGCGATTTTTTGCGAAAGGTGAAATGCGAAGAGCGTTAATGATGAGGTATCCCCGGCGCATCCGCCGGGGAAAATCAGAGCAGTTTAGAAGTTGTAGCCGACCACGAAGTAACCACCCCAGCCGGTAGAACGGACGTTAAAATCGCCATCGCCGAAGTTCAGCTTAGCGTCATCCGCCCACTGGCCGCCGTTATGGAAGTAACGCGCCACGATGGAGTAGTGCCAGTGCGCGTAGTTCAGCGCCAGGATGTGGCTGGAAGCAATGGAGTTGCTGGTACGAGCATGCTTGCCGTTCAGATCGTAGAAGTTGTCATCGCCCAGATCGGAACCCCAGTCAAAGTTGGTGAAGCCGATATAGCTCAGCGAGCCGCCCCACAGGTCGGTCAGTGGGACAAAGTATTTCACTTTGAAGCGGTAGCCATCCCACTCGTTCTCGTTGGAGGCGCCATAGTTTTGCCACTGATATTTAGCATAAACGTTCAGTGAGAGGCTCATCGGCAGGCCGGTATCGATATCCGTACCCAGACCCATATACCAGGTGCTCTGGCGGCCGGACTTGTTGCGGCCCATATCGTAGATGTAGTTATTGGCGAAATACCACTCTTTGAACGGGCCGAAGCTGAGGTCGGTTCCGGTCAGTTTGTCGATAGAGAAACGCGGCTCAATTTCCATAAACAGCGGAGAACCGTGGTTCCAGATACCTTTCGCGTCGGTGTTACCGCCGAAGAATACCGGCGCATCCATATAACCATAGAAATCAAACCAGTCTTTTTTGGCGAACGCTTCGTATTCCAGATAGGTATCGTTACGGATCTGCGGCCCAAAACGAGTGTGGTAGCTGCCCACCACGTTCACACTCTGGTGCCACCAATCAGACAGATATTGCGGTTTGTCGTTTTCTGCCGCGCTGACAGAGAAAGATGCGGAGAGCGCCAGAGCTGCGCCGGCTGCCAGTAATGTTTTTTTCATAATGATGCCACTGTTTAAAATTAAGCCTGAAGGCGTTAAAAGAATTGCCGGAGCGTTTCTAAATATTTCGTATTTCTGTGGCGTCTATTATAGGAATCATTGCTCACAAAAATATGTGTTGTTTCACATAACGAACATTTGCGTAATCGATTGCGTTCACGATTTTATGCATTTCCTGACAGAATGCCACTGAAATTCATAAATGCTGTCAATTTTTAGTGAACTGAATGGGAAATCTGTAAGTGGATTTGCGTGAGAGAGATAAACCGGGCAGGTAAAGCCGGATGTTCAGGGCATCCGGCTGGGGAGATTATTGCATCTGTGCGGGCTGGATATCATGAATGCGGATAAAACCAACCTGCTCGGGCGTAACGCCATTCAGGCGCAGCGGAATATCGACATCGCTCGGCGCCAGAACGCTTGCCGGTGCGCTAATGAGCTGATTCTGCACGTTTACTTCCTGATAGCTATCGGTTGTGCCGCTGATCTGCCCGGAGGCCACGGTTGCGCTAAAGGCCGGCAGCGGATCGTTGGATTCTCCCTGAATGCGTAGCGTCAAACGGGTACCGTCGCCATCCGGGGAGATATTGAGCAACGACATACGCAGGGTACCAATTTGGCTTTTCAGACGGGCCGGCGTTTTCGCTCCCGGCAGCAGGTAAACGCCGCTGCTTGATTTCGCATTCAGGAGGTTTTGCTGGGTGATTTTTACCGTTTGCTGATTAAGCTGGGTCATCTCTTTGCTCAGAGTGCTCACGCTCTGATTCATCTGGCGGATTTCGCTTTGCTGCGCGCAGGCGCTGAGGGTGAAAATGCTACCCACAATGGCCAGTTTTAAATAACGTCTTGTCATAGTCGGGATTCCGTTAACAGAGGATGCTTAATGGTAGATCGTTCGGCTAAGCGCACCATAGATCCTTTGTCTCAAAAGCTCTTTCTTTGTTGTCGGGTCACTTCGCGGTAAACTATCCGTTAGTTTAACTACATGTCAGGATGCGCTATGCATTGCCCTTTCTGTTTCGCCGTAGATACCAAAGTTATCGATTCTCGTCTGGTGGGCGAGGGCTCTTCGGTGCGCCGTCGCCGCCAGTGTCTGGTCTGTAATGAACGTTTTACGACGTTTGAAGTGGCGGAGCTGGTGATGCCGCGGGTAGTGAAAAGCAACGATGTACGTGAGCCCTTCAATGAGGACAAACTGCGCAGCGGAATGCTGAAAGCGCTGGAGAAGCGTCCTGTGAGCTCGGATGACGTCGAAATGGCGGTTAATCACATTAAAACCCACCTGCGCGGGACCGGCGAGCGTGAAGTGCCGAGCAAAATGATCGGCAATCTGGTGATGGAGCAGCTGAAAAAGCTCGATAAAGTGGCCTATATCCGCTTTGCTTCCGTCTATCGCAGCTTCGAAGATATCAAAGAGTTCGGCGAAGAGATCGCCCGCTTACAGGACTGAGACATGCAGGACGAAATGTACATGGCGCGAGCGCTTAAGCTGGCGGCGCGCGGACGCTTTACGACTCATCCCAACCCGAATGTCGGCTGCGTGATTGTCAAAGACGGCGAGATCGTCGGCGAAGGTTTTCACTATCGCGCTGGCGAACCGCACGCGGAAGTGCACGCGCTGCGCATGGCTGGCAAAAAAGCCAAAGGTGCGACGGCATACGTGACGCTGGAGCCCTGTAGCCATCACGGGCGTACGCCGCCGTGCTGCGAAGCGCTGATTGACGCGGGCGTATCCCGCGTCGTTGCCGCAATGCAGGATCCAAACCCGCAGGTTGCCGGGCGAGGTTTATACCGTTTACAGCAGGAAGGCGTCGAGGTCAGCTACGGACTGATGATGAACGAAGCCGAAGCGCTGAATAAAGGCTTTCTGAAGCGGATGCGTACCGGTTTCCCCTATATTCAGCTTAAAATGGGCGCATCGCTGGATGGCCGTACGGCGATGGCTAGCGGCGAGAGCCAGTGGATAACTTCAGCGCAGGCGCGACGCGACGTGCAGCGTCTGCGGGCGCAAAGCCACGCTATTCTTACCAGCAGCGCGACGGTGCTGGCGGACGATCCGGCGCTTACCGTGCGCTGGGACGAGCTAAACGCTGAAACCCAGGCGCTGTATTCGCAGGAAAACCTGCGACAGCCTTTACGTGTCGTCATCGATAGTCAAAATCGCGTCACGCCGCAGCATCGTATCGTGCAGCAGGCGGGGGAAACGCTGTTTGCCCGCACCCGTGAAGATGAACGTCAGTGGCCGGAGAGCGTACGCTCTCTGCTGGTGCCGGAGCATAAAGGACATCTGGATCTGGTTTTACTGATGATGCAGCTGGGTAAACAGCAAATTAATAGTATCTGGGTAGAAGCTGGGCCAACCCTGGCTGGCGCGCTACTGCAGGCCGGGTTAGTGGACGAGCTTATCGTCTATATTGCGCCTAAACTGTTAGGCAGCGATGCGCGTGGATTATGTGCGCTGCCCGGGCTTGAGAAACTTGAGCAAGCACCCCATTTCAAATTCAATGAGATACGTCATGTAGGCCCGGATCTGTGCCTGCATTTAGTGAATGCTTGATTTCCCCGGTTAAAAGGGAAAGCAGTGCGCCGATAATTATGATAGAATCCGCCCCCCTTGCGGGGCCAAATGAACCGAACCCGAAGGAAGAGTATGAACATTATTGAAGCTAACGTTGCTACCCCGGACGCTCGCGTCGCCATCACCATTGCGCGTTTCAACAATTTTATCAATGACAGCCTGCTGGAAGGTGCGGTTGACGCCCTGAAGCGTATTGGTCAGGTAAAAGATGAAAACATTACCGTTGTTTGGGTTCCAGGCGCGTATGAACTGCCGCTGGCGGCTGATGCACTGGCGAAAACCGGTAAATATGATGCGGTGATTGCGCTGGGTACCGTTATCCGTGGCGGCACTGCGCACTTTGAATATGTGGCTGGCGGTGCAAGCAATGGCCTGGCGCACGTCGCTCAGGACAGCGGAATCCCGGTAGCCTTCGGTGTTCTGACCACAGAAAGTATTGAACAAGCCATCGAACGTGCCGGCACTAAAGCCGGAAACAAAGGCGCTGAAGCAGCGCTGACCGCGCTGGAAATGATTAACGTATTGAAAGCCATCAAGGCCTGAATTTTGTAAGGGGAATTCCGTGAAACCTGCTGCTCGTCGCCGCGCCCGTGAGTGTGCTGTCCAGGCGCTTTACTCCTGGCAGTTGTCCCAGAACGACATCGCTGATGTTGAATACCAGTTCCTGGCGGAACAGGATGTGAAAGATGTAGACGTTCTGTATTTCCGTGAACTGCTGTCCGGAGTGGCGACTAACAGCGCGTATCTTGACGGCCTGATGAAGCCCTATCTTTCTCGTCAGCTCGACGAGCTGGGTCAGGTGGAAAAAGCGGTGCTGCGTATCGCGCTGTTTGAGCTGTCAAAGCGTAGCGATGTTCCGTACAAAGTGGCGATTAACGAAGCCATTGAACTGGCTAAAACCTTTGGCGCTGAAGATAGCCACAAGTTTGTCAACGGCGTGCTGGACAAAGCTGCCCCGGTAATTCGTCCCAACAAAAAGTAAACTCCAGGGCCGGTTTTTGCAGAGTTTCACTCCTGCAAGCCGGCCTTATTCTTTTCTTTTGCTGAGGCATAACGTATGGCATGCGGCGAATTTTCCCTGATTGCCCGTTATTTTGATCGCGTAAAAAGCGCTCGTCTTGATGTTGAAACCGGCATTGGCGACGACTGCGCGCTTCTGAACATCCCCGAGAAAAAAACGCTGGCAATCAGCACCGACACTCTGGTGGCGGGAAACCATTTTTTACCCGACATCGACCCTGCCGACCTCGCTTATAAAGCGCTGGCGGTGAATCTGAGCGACCTGGCGGCAATGGGCGCTGAGCCTGCGTGGTTAACCCTGGCCCTGACCCTGCCCGAGGCGGACGAAGCCTGGCTCGAAGCCTTTAGCGACAGCCTGTTCGTCCAGCTCAACTATTACGATATGCAGCTCATTGGCGGCGATACCACGCGCGGACCGCTGTCGATGACGCTGGGTATTCACGGCTTTGTACCGACTGGACGCGGTTTGAAGCGTTCTGGAGCGAAGCCGGGCGACTGGATTTACGTTACCGGCACCCCCGGCGACAGCGCTGCCGGCCTGGCGATTTTGCAGGATCGGCTGCAGGTGGCAGATGCCACCGATGCGGATTATTTCCTGGCGCGCCATTTGCGTCCGTTGCCGCGGGTTCTGCAGGGGCAGGCGCTGCGCGATCTGGCGAATTCCGCCATCGATCTTTCCGACGGTCTGATTTCCGACCTTGGACATATCCTCAAAGCCAGCGGCTGCGGCGCGCGCGTCGATCTTGATGCAATGCCTTTCTCCGATGCGATGCTTCGCCAGGTTGAGACGGAACAGGCGCTGCGCTGGGCGCTCTCCGGCGGCGAAGATTATGAGCTGTGCTTTACCGTGCCTGAGCTCAATCGCGGGGCGCTGGACGTGGCGCTTGCTAATCTTGGCGCGCGTTTTACCTGTATTGGCCAGATTGTTCCGCAATCGGAAGGCCTGCAGTTCACCCGTGAAGGTAAGCCTGTGACATTCGATTTTAAGGGATACGATCATTTTGGCGCGTAGTAGAGATGTGGCGAAAAGTCGCCTGAAGATGAGTAACCCCTGGCATCTGCTGGCGACGGGATTCGGCAGCGGCCTTAGCCCCGTCGTCCCCGGTACGATGGGGTCGCTGGCGTCGATCCCTTTCTGGTATCTGTTGACCTTACTCCCCTGGCAGCTCTATTCGCTGGTAGTGATGATGAGTATCTGCATCGGGGTGTATATTTGCCACCGTACGGCGAAAGATATGGGTACCCACGATCACGGCAGTATCGTCTGGGACGAGTTCGTCGGCATGTGGATAACCCTGATGGCTTTGCCGACGATGGACTGGCAGTGGGTTGCCGCCGGATTCGTGATTTTTCGCATTTTTGATATGTGGAAGCCGTGGCCTATCCGCTGGTTCGACCGTAATATTCATGGCGGGATGGGGATCATGGTGGATGATATCGTTGCCGGGGTGATTTCCGCCGGGGTGCTGTACGTTATTGGCCACCACTGGCCGATTGGGTTTTTCTAAAGTGGTGTGTACCGCCAGGAGATCGCGCAAGCCAGCGTTTCCCGGGGGCAGAGTAGCACCATTTTCCGGAGGCATCGGTGAACCCGTCGTTCGCAGATGTTGGTGAACCTGTAGCCCGGCTAAGCGTAGCGCGAGCCGGGGCTTTACGGGCAATAGTGCGTTACTTAAACCCCACAATCGGGTGAGGTTTATATGGCTTCTCCAGCTTTTCAATCTGCTGTGGCGTAAGCGTTAAATCGACCGCATGCAGCAGTTCATCCAGCTGCTCCTGTCGTGAAGCGCCGATTATCGGCGCGACTACGCCGGGTTTGCTCAGCAGCCAGGCCAGCGCAACCTGAGCGCGGTTGGCATCAAGCTCTTCCGCCACTTCGGCCAGGTTTGTCGCAATCAGTTCATCATTTGCATCCATGGCATTGTAGAGCGATTTACCGAATTCGTCTGATACCAGACGGGCGGTGGTTTCCCCCCACGGGCGCGTCAGGCGACCGCGCGCCAGCGGGCTCCACGGCATCACCGCGACGCCTTCGCGGCTGCACAGGGGCAGCATCTCGTTCTCTTCTTCACGGTAAATCAGATTGTAGTGATCCTGCATGGTGACAAAACGGGCCCAGTTATTGTGTTCCTGTAACGCCAGCGCCTGGGCGAACTGGCGCGCATGCATCGACGATGCGCCGATATAGCGGGCTTTTCCCGCCTTGACCACGTCGTTTAGCGCCTCGAGGGTTTCTTCAATGGGCGTGGTGTAATCCCAGCGATGGATCTGCAGCAGGTCGACATACTCCATGCCGAGACGGCGCAGGCTGTCGTCAATCGAACGCAGGATCTGCGCCCGCGACAGTCCCTGCGGCAGATCGCCCACCTGATGATAAACCTTGGTCGCGACAATCACCGAATCGCGTCGGGCATATTCGCGCAGCGCGCGACCGAGGATCTCTTCGCTGCTGCCGTCTGAATAGTTATTAGAGGTGTCGAAAAAATTAATGCCGCCTTCGAGGGCGTATTTAATCAGCGGGCGGCTGCTCTCTTCCGGTAAAGTCCAGGCATGGTTACCGCGGTCCGGTTCGCCGAATGTCATGCAGCCGAGGCAAAGTCGGGAAACGCGCAGATCGGTATCGCCAAGAGGGATGTAGTGCATAGTGCGCTCCTGCTACGGATAAAGGGTATCCCTTAAGCATAGCAGGAGCGGTCAGCGGAATTATGCTAGCCAGGCGTTGATTTTGGCTTCTATTCCGGCGGCGTCGAGGCCGAGATCGGCAAGAACTTCTTCCTGGGTTCCCTGGGGGATAAAGAAATCAGGCAGACCAAGATTCAGCACCGGAACCGCACGACGGCGCGACATCAGCAGCTCATTCACGCCGCTGCCAGCGCCGCCCATAATGGCGTTTTCTTCCAGAGTGACCAGCACCTCATGTTCAGCAGCCAGCTGTAGCACCAGCGCCTCATCCAGCGGTTTGGCAAAGCGCATATCCACCAGAGTGGCGTTAAGCTTTTCCGCCACTTTGGCAGCCTGCGGCAGCAGAGTGCCAAAGTTGAGGATTGCGATTTTCTCGCCTTCGCGCTTCACCACGCCTTTGCCGATAGGCAGCGAGGACAACGGTTCATATACGGCACCGGTTCCGCTGCCGCGCGGATAGCGCACCGCGCTTGGGCCGTCGCCATAGTGATAGCCGGTATACAGCATCTGGCGGCATTCGTTTTCGTCGCTTGGCGTCATGATGACCATATCCGGGATGCAGCGCAGGAACGAGATATCAAACGCGCCCTGGTGAGTTTGTCCATCGGCGCCGACAATTCCCGCGCGGTCGATAGCAAACAGCACCGGCAGCTTCTGGATGGCGACATCGTGAATCACCTGGTCGTAGGCGCGCTGCAGGAAAGTGGAATAAATCGCCACCACCGGCTTATAGCCGCCAATCGCCAGCCCGGCGGCGAAGGTTACCGCATGCTGCTCGGCGATGGCGACGTCAAAATACTGGTCAGGGTATTTTTTTGAGAACTCGACCATCCCCGAACCTTCGCGCATTGCCGGAGTGATGGCCATCAGCTTGTCATCTTTAGCCGCAGTTTCGCACAGCCAGTCGCCGAAGATTTTAGAATAAGTGGGCAGGCCGCCGCTGCTTTTCGGCAGGACGCCGCTGGTGTGGTCGAATTTAGGCACCGCGTGGAAGGTAATCGGGTCTTTTTCCGCCGGCTCATAGCCGCGGCCCTTTTTGGTCATAATGTGCAGAAACTGCGGCCCTTTCAGGTCGCGCATATTCTTCAGCGTATTAACCAGACCGATTACATCGTGCCCGTCCACCGGCCCTATGTAATTAAAGCCCAGCTCTTCAAACAGCGTCCCCGGAACCACCATCCCTTTGATGTGTTCCTCGGTGCGTTTGAGCAGCTCTTTAATCGGCGGTACCCCGGAGAACACCTTTTTGCCGCCTTCGCGCAGCGTGGAGTAGAGCTTGCCGGAAAGCAGCTGCGCCAGATGGTTGTTGAGAGCGCCGACGTTTTCGGAAATCGACATTTCGTTGTCGTTGAGCACCACCAGCAGGTCAGGTTTGATATCGCCAGCGTGGTTCATCGCTTCAAACGCCATCCCGGCGGTGATTGCTCCGTCGCCAATCACGCAGACCGCGCGGCGCTGCTTGTCTTCTTTCGCCGCGGCGATGGCGATACCGATCCCGGCGGAGATAGAAGTAGACGAGTGGCCGACGCTCAGGACGTCATACTCGCTTTCCCCGCGCCACGGGAAGGGATGCAGTCCGCCTTTCTGGCGGATGGTGCCGATCTTGTCGCGGCGTCCGGTCAGAATTTTATGCGGATAAGCCTGGTGGCCGACGTCCCAGATTAGTCTATCGAACGGCGTGTTATAGACGTAGTGTAGCGCCACGGTCAGTTCTACCGTGCCGAGGCCAGAGGCAAAATGCCCGCTGGAACGGCTGACGCTGTCCAGCAGGTAACGCCGCAGTTCGTCGCACAGTTTCGGCAGGCTATCTTTCGGCAACAAACGCAACTCCTGGGTGGAGTCCACCAGCGCCAGGGTCGGGTATTTGGCAATATCAAAACTCATCTGAGACTCATTTATTGTTTATTTATCACGCTGAATTATATAATTCGCGAGCGCTTCCAGTGCTGTAGTATCCAGAGATTGCGCGGCCAGCTCACGTAACGACTGGCGGGCATCGGTAATCAGGTCATGAGCCTTTTTCCGGGCTTGCTCAAGTCCCAGAAGGGCGGGGTAGGTACTTTTGCCCAACTGCTGGTCGGCTCCCTGACGTTTGCCAAGTGTGGCAGTATCCCCTACCACGTCGAGAATGTCATCCTGCACCTGGAAGGCAAGACCGATATTTTCTGCGTATCGATCGAGGACCGGCAGCGCGCTGCGCCCGGCTTCACCCGCGCTCAGCGCCCCCATGCGTACCGCTGCGCGAATCAGCGCTCCGGTCTTATGGCGATGAATGCGCTCCAGCGCCTGCAGATCGACCTGATGACCTTCCGCCTCCAAATCCAGCGCCTGGCCGCCGCACATACCGGCGATACCGCTGGCCTGCGCCAGCTCAGAAATCATCGCCAGACGATCGCGATCCGGTACTTCTGCCATTGGCGCATCGCTGAGTATAGAAAACGCCAGCGTTTGTAGGGCATCTCCGGCAAGAATTGCGTTTGCTTCGCCAAATTTAATATGGCAGGTCGGCAGTCCGCGGCGTAAATCATCATCGTCCATCGCCGGGAGATCGTCGTGCATCAGGGAATAAGCATGAATGCATTCGACGGCGGCGGCAGGGGCGTCCAGCGTTGCCCGGCTGACGCCGAACATATCGCCCGTCGCGTAAACCAGGAAAGGGCGCAGGCGTTTACCGCCTAATAATGCGCCATACTGCATGGCTTCGACCAGCGGAGTGTTCTGAAAGGGCTGCGGCTCGATAAAACGGCGCAGTGCTTCGTTAGCCTGCTCAACGCACGATTGTAGCTGTTGCGGGAAGTCCATTTATTCAGCGTCCGGCGTAAAAGGCGTAAGCGGCGCGTCTTCGCTATCCGCCAGCAGAATTTGGACGCGCTGTTCGGCCTGCTGCAGCTTTGCCTGCCCCTGGCGCGCCAGCTGTATTCCGCGCTCAAATTCGCCGAGCGCTTCTTCTAACGGCAGCGAGCCGCTTTCCAGACGATTAACAATCTGCTCCAGCTCGCCCAGGGCGGTTTCAAAACTGGCCGGGGCCTCATTTTTCTTTGGCATAGTGAATATAGACTCTTGTTATGTCTCGATGGCTATCAATATGGTAACGAAGTCGCGCGGTTAATCAAATAACGCGCAATGCCAGGTGAAAAGCGTCCAATAGTGGTATACTCCGCGCCCTGGATGCAGACGCCGGTTGCGCCTGTACAACTTTTTATGCTTAAAGCCCCGTCGGGCTTGCCAACGAATATTGTCGCCATGAAGTTTATCATTAAATTGTTCCCGGAAATCACCATCAAAAGCCAATCTGTGCGATTGCGCTTCATTAAAATTTTAACCGGGAACATTCGTAACGTTCTCAAAAACTATGATGAGACGCTTGCCGTCGTTCGTCACTGGGATCATATCGAAGTCCGGGCGAAAGATGAAAATCAGCGCCCGGTGATTCGCGATGCCCTGACCCGTATTCCCGGCATTCATCATATTCTGGAGGTCGAAGACGTTCCTTTTACCTCCCTGCATGACATTTTTGAGCAGACTCTGCCGCTGTGGCGCGAAGCGCTGGAAGGCAAAACCTTCTGCGTGCGCGTTAAGCGTCGCGGTAAGCATGAGTTTACCTCTATCGAAGTGGAACGCTACGTCGGCGGCGGTTTGAACCAGCATATTGAAACGGCTCGGGTGAAGCTGACCGACCCTGATGTGACGGTGAATCTCGAAATCGAAAACGATCGCCTGCTGCTGGTAAAAGGGCGCTATGAAGGCATTGGCGGGTTCCCCATCGGCACCCAGGAAGATGTGCTGTCGCTGATTTCCGGCGGTTTTGACTCCGGCGTTTCCAGCTATATGCTGATGCGTCGCGGCTGCCGCGTGCATTACTGCTTCTTTAATCTTGGCGGCGCAGCGCATGAAATCGGCGTACGTCAGGTGGCGCATTACCTGTGGAACCGTTTCGGCAGCTCGCACCGCGTGCGTTTCGTGGCGATTAACTTCGAGCCGGTGGTTGGCGAGATTCTGGAAAAAGTCGATGATGGCCAGATGGGCGTCGTGCTTAAACGTATGATGGTGCGCGCGGCGTCAAAAGTGGCCGAGCGCTACGGCGTGCAGGCGCTGGTGACCGGTGAAGCGTTAGGCCAGGTTTCCAGCCAGACCCTGACCAACCTGCGTCTGATCGACAACGTCTCGGATACCCTGATTCTGCGTCCGCTGATTTCGCACGATAAAGAGCACATTATTAACCTGGCGCGTGAAATCGGTACCGAAGATTTTGCCCGTACCATGCCGGAATACTGCGGCGTTATCTCGAAGAGCCCGACCATCAAAGCGGTAAAGGCGAAGATCGAGGCGGAAGAAGAGCACTTCGATTTCGACATCCTGGAAAGAGTGGTAGCGGAAGCGACGAATATCGATATCCGCGATATTGCTCAGCAGACAGAACAGGCCGTGGTGGAAGTGGAAACCGTCAGCGGCTTTGGCCCCAACGACGTTGTCCTGGATATTCGCTCTATCGACGAACAGGACGATAAGCCGCTGAAGGTGGAAGGCGTGGACGTGGTTTCTCTGCCGTTCTATAAGCTCAGCACTAAATTTGGCGATCTCGACCAGAGTAAGACCTGGCTGCTGTGGTGCGAACGCGGGGTGATGAGCCGTTTGCAGGCGCTGTATCTACGCGAGCAGGGCTTTGAGAACGTGAAGGTATATCGCCCGTAGCCCCAGAGGTGAGGGTATTAATGTTTCAAACGGCAACCCAGGGTTGCCGTTTTTCGTTTACTCGTAGTAGTTATAAATTCCTGCCGCAATCACCAGCTGCGAAGCGACTTCGTGAGCTTTTTCACGTCCAACCAGCAGATCGATCATCTTCAACGCGAAATCAATGGATGTCCCAGGCCCCTGGCTGGTAAGCAGATTAACGCGCGGATCCCAGACCACGCGCCTGTCCTGCCACTGCTCGGCGGGAATTTGATCTTTTAGCGCCGGAAACCCGGTCATGTTACCGATGGGGAACAGGTTATGCGGTACCAGCACGGTAGCCGCCGCGGCGCAGATAGCCGCGACGATGCGTCCGGAAAGGTGGAACTGGCGTACCGTTTCAACCAGCAGCGGACTATCGCGAAAGCACTCCGCGCCCTTAATGCCGCCGGGCAGGACAATGATATCGAAATCACCGTCGGCCACCTCTACCAGAGGCGCATCGGCCAGCAGCTTGACGCCGCGCGAGCAGACAATCGTCAGGTTGCCATCGCTGGCAACGCTGGCGGTCGTGACTTTTACGCCGCCGCGAACGAGTAGATCAATGGCGGTGACCGCTTCGGTCTCTTCGCTACCAGGGGCGAGGCAAATCAGTGCCGACGCGCTCATATTCATTCTCCTTACGCTTTACCAGTTCAAACAGACGGGTATTTTCAGGTACGGCGATACCATGGACTCGGGCGCGCTTTAACAGGAAACCGGTGATGTAGTCGATTTCCGTATGGCGCTGGGCGAGAATGTCCTGCAGCATTGATGAGGTATTTTCTGCCGTACTTTCAATAACCTGATGAACATAGAATAACAGGTTTTCCGGAGAGGTATGCATTCCCTCGCGCTCCATCACCGCAGCAACTTCATAACAAATAGCGGCAACTTCCTGCGGGTATTCGCGCAGGTCGCCGTTCCGGCATTTTTTTAGCGCCGTCAGCGGGTTAATCACACAGTTTACCGCCAGCTTACTCCAGGTCGCGGGGTAGATATTGTTATGCCAGGCGACGTCGGGCAGTACATTCTGCAGTACATCGGCAAGATAGCTATAATCCTGAGGGTAATCTTTCGCCGGGCCAATATGGCTGGTGCCGTTAGCGACGTGGACGATAACGTTGCCGTCGCGGCGGGCCGCCTGGGTTGTCGATGCCATAAGCAGCGGCTGTTTGATGGTTTTAAGTTCATCGACGGTACCCATACCGTTATGCATTAACAGAATGGGCGCTGACGAGGGCAGAATGGCGCTGAGATTTTTCACCGCATTTGAAACCTGCCAGGCTTTTAGCGTGACCAGCAGCAGTTCGCTGCTGGCGAGAAAATCAGGATCGTTAGCGGTAAATGATTCATTAAACACGCTGCCGTCAGTTTCAATCACATTAACGCTACAAAATGGCTGCGGGACGCGTAACCAGCCCTGGACCTCATGTCCGTGTTTGTACAGCGCAGTTAGCCATAACTGTCCCAGTGCACCGCATCCGAGTACGGTTACTTTCATTGTTCCTCCTCACCTGTAAGTGCTGCATCAGGTGCTCATGGCTAAAGTATAGCGTTATCAGTTATCCTTTCGGGATAACAAGTTGAGTTATGTCGCGGTGCGGGTATTATGCATCGCAAAAGAAACGGAAGGAGAGGAAAAGATGCCATCTTTCGATATTGTCTCTGAAGTCGATCTTCAGGAAGTTCGAAACGCCGTAGAGAACGCGACCCGTGAAGTTGAATCGCGTTTTGATTTTCGTAACGTCGAAGCGAGCTTTGAGCTGAACGAAAAAAACGAGACCATCAAGGTCCTCAGCGAGTCTGATTTCCAGATTAACCAGCTGCTGGACATTCTGCGCGCCAAGCTGCTGAAGCGCGGAATTGAGGGCAGTTCTATCGAAGTGCCGGATGAATTCGTGCACAGCGGTAAAACCTGGTTTGTCGATGCGAAGCTGAAGCAGGGGATTGAGAGCGCGACGCAGAAAAAAATCGTCAAACTTATTAAAGATAGCAAGCTGAAAGTACAGGCGCAGATCCAGGGCGAAGAGATTCGCGTTACCGGTAAATCTCGCGACGACCTGCAGGCGGTTATGGCGCTGGTGCGCGGCGGTGATTTAGGCCAGCCGTTCCAGTTCAAAAACTTCCGTGATTAAAATAGTGCCATCGCACTTTTTTACATGCCGGGTGCGGCATTAGCCGCCGCCCGGCACAAAATAATCCTGGCGTTCACCACCTGCCTGAAGCGGAGTTCTTCATTTTCAGAGCCCTTTAATCGCCTGCTCAATTTCGAAGCGGTTAGTGAGTTTGCTGTCAATTTTGATATAGACAGAGCGCTCTTCGCCAATCACCAGAACCTCTTTTACGCCCTCTTTAGCCTGTAAGCGCTCTTCGAGCGATTTATCCGCCACGATGCCATCGGGTATTTCGACCCGCAGGCTGCTAACGTACGGCGGTTCGCTCATCGTACTGGCGACCAGCAGCCACAGCATCGCCAGCAGGGCACCAAGCAGGAAGACGGTTTGTGAATCAAAAAAGCCATCTACCCAGCCGCCGAGCGAGCCGCCAATAGCCACGCCGAGAAACTGGCTGGTGGAGTAAATTCCCATGGCTGTGCCTTTATAGCCGGCCGGTGATTCTTTGCTGATTAACGATGGCAGTAGCGCTTCCAGCAGGTTAAAGGCGAGAAAGAACAGCTGAACGCCCGCTACCAGTTCCCAGAAATATCCACCAGCGCCCCAGAGCACGATTTCAGCAATCAACAGGATGGCAACGCATAGCAGGAAGACGCGTTTCATTTTGCGCTTCACTTCGGCGTAAATAATAAACGGCACCACGGCAACAAAAGAGACCAGCATGGTGACCAGGTAAATTTTCCAGTGCCCGGCGGCCGGAAAACCGGCGGCCTCCAGCTGACCCGGTAGGGCAACGAAGGTGGACATCAGCATGATATGCAGGCACATAATGCCAAAGTTAAGCTTCAGCAGTTTTGGCTCTGCCAGCACTTTGCTGAAGCAACCTTTCACCATCCCGGATTCCCGGTTCAGGACGTGATTTTCGCTGTTTGGCACCACCCACAGCGTGAGCAAAATACCGAGCGTCGCCAGGACAGCAATCATCCAGAACAGAGCGTGCAGTCCCAGCTGATGGGTAATAATTGGACCAAGAACCATGGCAATAGCAAAGGTGACGCCAAAGCTGACGCCGATAAACGCCATGGCTTTGGTGCGGTTCTGTTCGCGGGTCAAATCGGAGAGCAGCGCCATAACCGCGGCGGCAATCGCCCCGGAGCCCTGCAGCGCACGACCGAGAATAATGCCCCAGATTGAGTCGGAAAGCGCAGCGATAATGCTGCCAATAACGAAGATAAACAGGCCGCCGACGATTAGCGGTTTACGACCGATGCGGTCAGAAAGCAGGCCAAAAGGTACCTGGAATATCGCCTGGGCCAGCCCGTAAATGCCAATTGCCAGCCCGATGAGGGCTTCGCTTGCGCCCTGTAATGCCATGCCATAAGTGGTCAGAACCGGCAGAACCATAAACATGCCGAGCATGCGCAAAGAGAATACGGTCCCCAAACCCCAGGTCGCGCGCAGTTCGCCTGGCGTCATTTTATTATCGTTCATTACCACCTCAATATAAAAACTGCGCCTAGTGTAGTGGGGGGAACCAGAAGCGTAAATAAATGTTTGTTTAGCAGATATTACGACTGTGTTGCATGAAGAGGTGAGTGTGGTTGATAGAAAGAAACCAGTGGAGTGGCCCCCACCGGTACGCAGAGATTATTGGCAGTTAAAGTCAACCCACTGGCCGCCGGCATCGGCGGATTTAACGCACTGCTCGACCCAGTAGACGCCGTGAAGACCGGCTTCAACATCCGGATACCAGAAGGTTTCAAGGAACGCATGGTCGCCGCGATCCATCGCATCAATAGCGATGGCGTAGCGGCGATAGAGGTTGGCCCATGCTTCGAACAGCCCTTCCGGGTGTCCGCCGCCGATGCGATCGTCCGCCAGCGCCTGCTGGCTCAGATAGGGCATACCGCGATCCAGTACGCGCGCCGGTTCGCCCTGCACCTCGTAGTTCAGCTGATTTGGGCGTTCATCCCACCATTCGATACTGGCTTTTTCGCCGATGACGCGGACTTTTTGCGAGTGCATCGCGCCGCTGTTGACCGCACTGGTCCACAGTGAACCGACGGCCCCGTTGTTATATTCCATCAAGACAAAAGCATTATCTTCCAGCGGCGCGCGAGATTTAACGAAGCTCTGACGCGCGCACATCAGTCGGGTAATGTTAAGGTTTGGTACCATTGTCTCCGCGATAAACAGAGGGTGGGTAGCCAGATCTCCGAGTACATAGCTAGGGCCGGCATATTTCGGCGTAACCCGCCAGCGGGTGGATTCCGCCTGCAGTTCGACGGCTTCATTATGAAAGCCGTGAGCAAACTGCATATTGATAATACGGATCTCGCCAAGCATGCCGTCGGCAATCATCTGCCGTGCCTGCTGGATCATCTGGTGTCCGGCATAACCGTAGGTGACGCCGATAATTTTATTTTGCTTTTTACTCAGCGCGACCAGCTCGCGGGCTTCGTCGGCGGTGAAGCACAGCGGTTTTTCGCAGATAACGTGCAGCCCGGCTTCCAGCGCCGCTTTCGTGATGGCGAAGTGGGTATTGTTCGGCGTCGTCACCGATACGGCCTCAATACCGTCAGGGCGTTTGGCCTCTTCTGCAAATAGCGTTTGATAATCGGCGTAGCAGCGTTCTGGAGCGATTCCCAGCTGTTCGCCGAATTGACGGCCGCGTTCGGCATCTATATCGAGCGCGCCCGCCAGCAGAGTAAACACATTGTCGCGCAGCGCCGCACAGCGATGACTATAGCCAATCTGGCTGGTACCGCCGCCGCCGACCATGCCCCAACGCAGGGAGCGGGATAAGGGTTTCATGCCGTTTAACATGATGATGCTCTCCTTAATTATAGAGATACTTCGGATTTCAGATGTTCTTCTGAATACCCGTGCTCGGCGAGCGCGGGAGTGGTAATTGGGCTTTACATCTCTCCGCGCGCTTCGCGTTCTTTCAGCTCACGCATAATCTGTGGGTACTGTTTATCCAGCCGGTAAAACAGCAGGGTGATAATGACCACAATCCACAGGAAGAAAGAGCCGTAGAGATAAACGTTGTTAATCATATCGATAGCGCTTTGCGGCTGAACGCCGGAGCCGCTGCTGGAGCTCACGTAACCTGAGATGCTTAACAGGCCGGAGATCACCGCGGCGGCAACGCCTGCGCCGAGTTTCGTGCCGACTGAACCGGCGGAAAAGATCATCCCCTCCTGCCGGACGCGCGTTTTCCACTGGCCGAATTCAACCGCATCGCCGCAGAAGCCGAACAGCACGGCGTTGAGCGGGGCGAAGCCAATACCGCGGATAATCGCGTTTGCCAGCGCCCAGTGGTAGTCATTGGAGTTGAACATAAACAGCACTTGGCCGATGGTAGCCAGTAGAATGCCGCAGAGGGCAACGTTACGTTTACCGTATTTGCGGATAGGGACGGAGCTGAGGAAGGTAAAAATAATAATACAGGCGGTCTCAGCAACGAAAATAGAGCTGTAGAAGGTATCGTCGCCGAGTACGTAGCGGCAGTAGTATGGCAGCGCGATACCGACCACGGTGTAGTAGACGCTCTGCGCGGTCCACAGGATCGCGCTGGCCCAGAAGTACTGGTTACGAAAGAGTGCGGAAAGCTGGGTTTTTACCGGCAAATTTCCCTGTTTTTCTCGCGCTTTGATGACTACTTTCTCTTCACATTTGTAGAAGCAAAACAGCAGCAATAGCAGCGCCAGAAAAGCCCAAATGGACATCGTTTTGATCCACGCGGCCTGATCGTCGCCAAAGTATTTCACCAGCGGCAAGGTACAGGCCACGGCGAGAATGCGGCCAAATGGCGACATCGACATTCGGGTGATGCTGAGCATATCTCGTTCCCAGGAGGCTCGGGTCATCATGGCCGAGAGGCTGCCATAGGGCAGGTTGATAGCGGTGTAGCATACGGTGGTGCAGAAGTTATAGGCCACCAGCAGATAGAGAAACTGCAGCGTGCCAGTAGTCTGTGGGACGGTAAACAGCAGAATCGCCGAGACGGCGTAGGGAACGCTCATCCACAATAGCCAGGGGCGTGATTTACCCCAGCTAGAGTTTGTGCGTTCAACCATCAAACCCATTATCACATCGGAAACGCCGTCAAACAGACGCGAGATCAGCATGACCAGCCCAACGGTAGCGATGCTGATGCCGACATAGTCGGTATAAAACAGGGTTAGAACCGTGCCTATCATACCGAAAACAACGTTACAGGCGGTATCGCCGCCGCCGTAAGCTATTCGGGTAGTCCAGGTTAGCTTATCGCCGCGAGCTGCTGCGGGAGAGAGGAGGAGCTGCTGTTCACTCATGGTCAATTCCTTTGTCTGGGAGGACAAGTAAGGACCTCAGCGCCAGTTCCACCGGCACTACCTTATCCTGAATGTCAGCCAGAACATATGGAAATATTTATTTCATTTCAATATAGATTTGAAATTTAATTTCTGTATATGAGAGGCGGATCGAAAAATGACAAAATTGATCCGTTGAATTTAATGGCGGTGCTATCAAGCCATTCTGATTAATAAGGCGATTAGTTGCTTTTATGAAGGCTTCTCTGATTAGTTTTTTGTATTTATTTTGCCGGGATGCGTAATGAATGTGTGAAGTGAATCGATAAGGCGCGGATTTTTATTTTTTCATTAATCATTAAAATGAAATTAATTTTTCTTTTTCGGCGGGCATGTTTTGAATCATGCCCGCCGAAACCTCAGGAATTAAAGCGAATTTGTGACTGGCGTTGGTGACGAGGCCGTTTTTAGCGTCGAACCAGCGGCAAAAATACCTTTGGCCGCCAGCCCGGCGACGGTGATAGCGGCGGGAACGCCAAGGAGCAGGAAAACGCTTTCGAAGCTGATATTCAGCGCCAGCATTTCAGCCCCGGCAAAGGCGCTAAGGATAGCGCCCAGACGGCCAACACCGTGCATCCAGCTGGAGCCCGTCGCCCGCGCTTCGGTAGGATAATAACGGGCGGAGAGCGCGTTCATGCCGGTATTGGCGCCGTTCAGGCAGGCTCCGCTGATAAACGCCAGCAGGCAGATGAGCGCAAAGCTTGCTGCTGCATAGCCCATCGCCATCGTGAACAGTCCGCCAACGGCGTAAATAAGTCCGAGCGCCCGATGGGGGTTGATCCGGTCCATCAGCCAGCCGGCAAACAGTGAGCCAAGGGTTCCGCCCGCCTGGTACATCGCGGTCATCACTGCCGCCTGGCTGACCGTTAAGCCGACTTCTTTTACCAGCGTCGGTAACCAGCTGCCGAGGAGATAAACCAAAAAAAGTCCCATAAAGTAGACCAGCCAGAGCATTAATGAACCGAAACGATAGTGACGCGACAGCACGATGCGCATCGCATTTGTCTGGACGGGCTGCGTCGGGAGGCTGAACTCAGCGTCATCGGCGATTTGTCCGGGATAGAGGCGCTGCAAAATCCTTCGTATACGTTCGGCAGGCGCCCGCTTAACCACCAGGAAACGCACCGATTCGGGCAACAGCCAGATCAGAACCGGAGCGAACAGCAGCGGGAGGATACCGCCGAGCAGCATCAGCGAGTGCCAGCCGAACTGTGGGATCAGCCAGGAGGCGGAGAATCCTCCGGCCGCCGCGCCAAAGGTAAAACCGCAAAAAATAATGGTAATCAGAAACGAACGCTGGCGCTCCGGCGCATATTCTGACACCAGAGTGCCGATATTGGGCATGGCCGCGCCTAACCCCAGACCGGTCATAAAACGAAAAAACATCATTTGCTCAATGTTTTGTGAGAGGGCGGTAGCAATGGTCCAGAAGCCAAAGAAAAAGACGCTATTGATGATAATTTTCTTCCGTCCCAGCCAGTCGGCGAGAGGTCCGGAGAAAATAGCGCCCAGCGCCAGGCCTATCAGTGCAGCGCTGATGACGAAGCCGAGCTCATGGTTGCTTACTCCCCATTCCTGCTTGAGCGTTGGGGCGATAAATCCCATGATGGCGATATCAAAACCGTCCAGCGCAATCACGCAAAAGCCTAAAAGCACCACCAGCTTCTGGAAGCGGCTCAGCGGATTAGCGTTAATTAACTCCCTGACGTCCAGGCGTTGAGTCTGTGTCATGGGGGGCTCCTTATGCGCAAGGGCGCAGGTAGGACTGCGCTGCGTTGAACAGCAGCTGGGCGCGGGCGAGCGCAGGCAGCGCGCCGCGAGGGCCGCTTAGCGGAACTTCTACAGAGACCGGCAGCGTGGCCGGCAGCGCCGCCATCAGGCCGTACAGGTCGAGTCCGCCTTCGCCAGGCACCTGGCGCGCCGCGCGTGCCTGGTAAATCAACTCCTGTTCATCGGCGGGTATTTGCGGCGGAGCGTCGCAAAGCTGCATGTAGTTGAGGCAGCTTTGCGGTAATGCGGCGAGGGTGGAGAGGGATTCGCCTGCCCGCCAGAAGTGAATGGCGTCAATGAGAATACCGATATCGTTGCGGCCGCTGGCGGTAATGAGCGCCCGGGCCTCGGCGATGGTGCGCAGATGGGTCCAGGGCATGGGCTCCAGGTTCATGGTTAAACCATATTGCAGACCCGCTTCGGCAAGGCGCGCGAGGTTATCCGCGCTGCGCGCCCGGTTATCATCGTTTCCAGCGACTAAAACCTGTTTTGCGCCAAGGCGCGCGGCGGTGTCGAGGAAGAGCTGTAAACGGGAATCCAGTGAAAAATCCGGCGTCAGGCGGACGATTTCAACGTCCGAGACGCGGATGCCGGTCTCCATTAGCGCCGCCAGGGTATCGCGGACGGCAGCGGTATCGCCCAGCATGTCATAATCCGGGTCAGACGGCGTGGCGGGGAGCAGGCGCAGGCCGACGTGGGTAAATCCGGTTTGGGCCGCAATTCGCACCTGTTCCGGCGGCGGGACGTCGAGCAGGGTAAGCGCGGCGAGTGACAGGGTTCGCATGTTCATAAAGGACTCCATTACAGTTGCAGGTGATTGTTGTTATGCGTATTGCCGTCCCTGGTGGAATGCTTTTACTGCATTGTTTTATTTATGTTTTCTGTCAGTTTTTTACCGACTATATAGCCAAAGGTCATCGCCGGACCGAGCGTGATACCGCCGCTGGGATAGAATCCCCGCATCACGCTCGACATATCGTTACCGATGGCGTAAAGGCCCCGAATCGGCTGCTGCTGTGCATCGAGAACCCGGGCAAATTCATCGGTAATTAATCCGCTAAACGAGCCCAGCGAGCCGGGAAGAATGCGCACGGCATAAAAAGGCGGCTGGCTGAGTTTCCCAAGCGTAGGATGAGGGGAACGGCTGGAGTCCCCCTGCGCGCGGTTGTAGGCTGAGGCGCCGCGCTGAAAATCCTTATCCTCCCCCTGGTCTACAAAACCGTTAAAACGGGCGATCGTTTCCGCCAGCTGCTGCGAATCGATAGCGCAGGCTTTCGCCAGCGCTTCCGGCGTCTCGCCGGCGTAGAGATAGCCAGTGCGTCGCCAGGGCTCGGGGGAAAAAGGGAAGGGGCGAGCATGGCCTAACCCGTAGCGCCGCAGCGCACGGCTATCGGCAATCAGCCATGCCTGCGGCGTTTCGCCCGGCGGGGTGGCTTCCAGCAGCGCGGCAATAAAATCGTGATAAGAGTCGGCCTCATTGGTGAAGCGCTTACCGTTGGGTAAAACGGCAATAAAGCCCGGCTTGGCTCGCTCTACCAGGTGCGGGAAGGCCAGCTGCAGGCCGCTGGCGAGGGTAACGCGCGACACCGGCGCCCAGGCCATTGCGTGCCTGAGCGAAGTATCAAACCGTCCACCGACCGCTTCGCCGAGCCGAATACCATCCCCCTGATTACCCGGAGGCGCGGCGGAGAAGTGGCCGTAGCCGCTGGCGGCGTGCGGGACATTTTCCGCCAGACGCTGTTTGTCGTGAGGAAAGCCGCCGCAGGCGAGGATCACCGCCCCGGCGCGAATCTCCAGTGTGCCGCTGTCGCCGCGTAATATCGCACCAGTAATGCCGTTATCGGCGGTGAGCAGCCGTTCTACCGGCGCGTTAAGCTGAAAATTGACGCCAGCGTCCAGCGCCGAGCGCAGCAGACGGGCGACCAGCGCATTGCCGTTAACCAGATGGTGTCCGCGCCCGGCACGCAGCCGCTGCCAGCCGTGGCGCAGCAGGCGGCGGGTGGCATACAGCGCCGAGCGCGGTGAGCGGGTCGCGTTGAAAAAGTGCGCCATGTCCGTGCCGCCGGCAATGCCCATACCCGCGAGGCTAATGGTTTCCAGCGGCGGACGCAGCCGGTGCAGCCAGTCGCCGAGCAGGCTTCCGTTAAAAGGCTGCGCCGTCACCGAACGGCCGCCCTGCGCAGAGCCCGGTGAAGGGTGAAAATCGGGCATTTTACTGCCGGAAAGAAACTGCACTGCGGTGTGGCGACGAAAAAAGTCGATCATCTCCGGCCCGTACTTTAAGAAAGCGAGCAGCCGCGCATCGGCAGGCTCACCGCCCATTTCATGCTGTAAATAGGTGAGCGGCGCGTGAGGCTCTTCGTTGATACCTTCTTCTCTGACCAACGGATTATGCGGGATCCACAGCCAGCCGCCGGACCAGGCGCTGGTGCCGCCAATCACCGATTCTTTTTCCGCAACCAGCACGCTGGCGCCGCCCAGCGCGGCGGTGACGGCGGCAGAAAGCCCCGCCGCGCCGGAGCCGACTACCAGAACATCCACGTTCATCTGCCCGCTCATGCCTGACTCCTTATTGCAATGGTGAAAAATCGGTAGGGCGCAGAAGAACTGATTCGAGGCGCTCTACGGCGGCCAGCTCGCGATTTTTGCGCGAAAACGTCAGCCAGCGTTCGTCCTGCGCCATACGCGCCCTGCGTACCAGACGATCGTCGAGGCTCTCGTAGGCCCAGATGTGCACCACCTGATTGACCACGCCAATTTCGGTAAAGAAGAAGCCGATGAGTTTGCCGAGATGCTCGGTCTGGACGGCGTAGGCATCGCTTTTGTACAGCGCCAGCCAGTCGGCCATTTTCAGCGGGTTGATGGTGTAGGTGCGTTTTTCATAGATCATGATGTTCTCCTGTTTACAGTGCGTGTTGTTGCGCCATGTGGCTGGCTGAGAGATAGCCGAAGGTCAGCGCCGGGCCGAGGGTAATTCCCGGACCGGGATAGGTTCCGGCCATCATCGAATCCATATCGTTACCCACGGCGTAGAGCCCTTTAATTGGTTCACCCAGCGAGTTGATAACCTGGGCATTGGCGGTAGTGACCAGGCCGCGCGAGGTGCCAAGATCGCCGGTATAGAGAGTGACGGCATAAAACGGCGCGCTGGTCAGCGGAGCGTTACAGGCGTTGGGCCGATGGCCAGGGTCGCCCATCGCGCGGTTGTAGCTGTTGCCGCCTTTGGCGAACGCCGGATCAAGACCCGCCACGGCATCACGGTTATAGCGGGCCACCGTGTCTTCGAGCGTATGCGGGTCCAGCCCGAGCTGCTTTGCCAGCTCCGCCAGGGTACCGGCTTTGTGCAGATAGCCTGCTGTTACCAGCGCGTCGTTATTTACCGGGGCAGGGCGCGCCAGACCGAGACCGTAGCGCTTGATGGCCTGCGCGTCGCAAATCAGAAAACAGGGGGCGTTTTCTGCCCGGCGTTGCATGGCGCTGGCAAAATGGTGATAAGAGTTTGATTCATTCACGAAGCGCACCGCGCGCTGGTTGACCGCAATTACGCCGGGTTTGGCGCGATCGGTTACCAGGTGAGGGAAGCGCTCCTGCGTGCCGTCATGACGACGTAAAACCGAGACCGGCGCCCAGAAAAAGTTGGACGGCAGGTCAGCGCCCGTGCGGGCGTTGACCGCGGCGGCAAGACGCAGCGCGATGCCGTCGTTAGCGGCGGGCGACATGGTGTAGTGCTCACGAGTATTGGGCCGATAGCGTTCAGCCAGCTTACCGGCAGCGAAACCTCCTGCTGCCAGCACTACGCCGCAGCGTGCTTCAAGAGTCTGTGTCTGCCCTGCATGCTCAATTTCAACGCCGGTCACCTCGCCGTTGCGTTCGGTCAGCGAAAGCACGTTGACGTTGAGCTGAAGCTGCATGCCTTTGCGAAAGGCGAGCGTCGCCATGCGGGCGATCAGCGCGTTGCCCATCGCCAGACGCGTTCCCCGATGGTGCCTGATGCGGTCGCGACCGTAGCGCAGCAGCAGCCTGCTGCAGTGTGCCATCGAGCGCAGAGAACGGCGCATATCAAGAAAGTGCTGAATATCAACCCGGTTAACCATCATCCCGCCGAACAGCAGCATTCCCGGCGGGGGAGAGCGGAGATCGCGAAAATGTTTTCCCAGCTCCCGGCCGTCAAACTCCACCGCTTCCAGCGCTCGCCCGGAATCGACCGCGCCGGGCTCATCCGGGTAATAATCCGGAGAGAGCGGGCGCAGGCTATATTTCACCGCTCCTTCTTTTTCAAGAAACGCCAGCGCTTCGCGGCCAGAATGAATGAAGGCACTGACCAGATCCTGACGATAGTTGGCTTCACCGATAATGGTTCGCAGATAGGTTTCGATATCCTTCGCGGGGCCGCTGCTGGCCATTTTGCGCGCCTGATCGCTATCATGGATCCACACCGCGCCGCCGGAAATGGCCGAGGTACCGCCAAACTGCGGGGCTTTTTCCAGCATCAGCACCGATAGCCCCTTGCAGCAGGCGGTTACCGCCGCGGCAAAGCCTGCGGCGCCGCTGCCGATAACGATGACATCCCAGCTTTTCATGCCGCCGCTCCCTGTTCCTGCGCCATTGCGCCAATGAACTGACCCATCAGTTTCATCTGCGCCAGCGCCATTTCAGGTCCGGTCTGGATCGTGCAGCCGCGCTCCCGGGAGAAGGAAAGGAGCGGGGTGATAACCGGTGCGGTTACGACATCCGCGACATGTGTCGATGCCTGAAGCGTTTCCAGCAGCGCCTGCGGCAGCGGTAAAGGGGCAAAACCGGCCATTCCCGCCGGAGAACCATTGACCACTAAATCCATGCCGTTAAGCGTAGCGGGCAGCTCGATGAGATGAACCTGCGGAAAATGGGTTGCCAGCCGATTATGCAGGAGCTGAAGAGTCGCGGAGTTCTGGTCATAAAGCGCCAGCTGGCTGATGCCTGCTTCGCAAAGCTCCCAGGCGATTGCGCTGCCGACGCCGCCGCATCCGGAGAGCAGCGCTTTTTTTCCCGCGGCGCTAAATCCATGCGCCTCTGCGGCAAGCCGGAAGCCGACGCCATCGAGCATATCACCCTGTAAACGGCCGTCGGCCAGCTTACGAATGACGTTGACGGCATTCAGGTGCTGAGCACGCGGGGTCAGCTCATCGACCAGGGCGGCGGCCCGCTGTTTATGCGGAACGGTGACCAGCACACCGCTCATGTTATGCCAGCCGCGTAGCGCCTGCAGATAGTCAGCAACGGCTTGCGGAGCTATGTCCACCGGGATCATAACGCTGTCCATCTGCCGATCGGCAAAGTAGCGGTTGAAATTTTCCGGCGATTTAACCTGGGTAATCGGATGACCGATAACGGCGACGACCTGAGTGAATCCACTGACCATTTCAAACCTCATTTTGTTAAATGAATGTTGTGAAAGTATTTCAGTGGGAGCCGGGAGCGACAACGCAGAATTCGGCCATACTGGTTGTTAATCGCACCATCACTGCGATAATCGCGTTAAACTGATTGTATTGTTGCAAAAGTGTGAACAACTATGCAAAACCAGATTCATTCCCGCGATCTGATCGTCGGCCTGCAAAAGGGGCTGGCGCTGATCCAGTTATTTTCAAAAGAGTTCCCAAGGCTGACGGTGCCGCAGGCGGCAAAAATGAGCGGTCTGACGCAGAGCGCTGCGCGACGCTTTTTCCTTACGCTGCTGCATGAGCGCTATTTGCAAACCGACGGCCGCCACTACTGGCTGACGCCTAAAGCGCTCAGGCTGGGGCAGGCCTATGTTGATTCGGCACAGTTTCCGCGCATGGTGCGGCCGATCGTGGAGTACATTGCCAGCAGGACGGAAGAGCATGCTTCTGTTGGCGTGATCGACGAAGATGAACTGGTTTATATCGCCCGCAGTAGGCACACGCCGTTTAACTCGACCTCAGTGCGGCTGGGGGAGAGGGTACCGATTTATTGTACTGCCGGGGGGAGGCTTTGGCTTGCTTCATTACCTGAAGCGGAGTGTGAAGCGGTGCTGTGGAGGATCCGCCGCGAACAGCGTACGCCTTATACGGTAACGGACGTACCAGCGCTGATGGATAACATTGCCCTGGTGCGTCGTCAGGGTTATGCCGTGATTGAGCAGGAATTTGAGATTGGCATGCTGGTACTGGCGGTGCCGCTGTCAGACAGAGAAGGGCTCTATTGGGGAGCGCTGAGTTTAACCAGTCATCAGTCAAGAACCTCAATTGAGGCACTGTGTCGCGATCATCTGGATTTGCTGTACAGCGCTCAGGCGATGCTGGTTGGGTAGCCCCGGAAGAGGCGGGCAGGTTCTGAACGGAACCTGCCCGATATATCAGGCTTTCGCGCCGTCGATAAAGCTATTCCAGTCCGCTCCAGCGTTGTTCACGAAGTTTGACCAGCTATTGGCGGCAGTGTTCACAAAGCCGTTCCAGTTATCTAACCCCGCAGACACAAAGGTGTTCCAGTTAGACTGACCGATAACGAACTTGCCAAACTCAACAGCGCTGTCAATCACAAAGTTGGCGAAAGAGGCTCCTGAGGTAGCGACAAAAGATCCGAAGCCAAGCCCGGAGTTGACGACAAAGCTGGTAAAGCCAGTAACCGCATTCAGCAGATTAAAACCCCCGGAAATGTATTCCATTTCGTTAAAAGTTAACTCTTTCATTTTTATTCCTTTATTTAACGGATTGTTATCAGTGAGCACCGTACTCACCGCGAAAGGCTAACATTGCTAAATAGAGGCAAACCAGACGGCGACCGTCTCAGGATGCTGATTTCTTTATCATTTTTATATGAACACATCCGTGAATGGTTAATAACGCCGGACTGGAGATGAAGCGATAAAGATGATTTTATCTGAAGTGAACCTGGAGGAGGGGAGGGACAATAGGCTGCGTAATAAAAAAAACAGCCCCCGGTCTTGCGAGCGGAGGCTGCTGAGCGTTTGCAGAAGGTGGTCTTATCTGACCATCGTCAGCAGATTATGTGAATCCGGCACCATAAAGTCGACGGACATCATCACCGACAGCGCGGTAATGGCGACGATGGAAAAGACGAACAGCTTACGCGCCCAGACTTTATCATCGGCCACTTTGTAACCGCGCAGCGCCATCCCCAGCCACCAGACGCTCACTGCCGCAGCGACAACCAGATATTTATATCCAGCGTAGCCGCCCAGAGAGAGCATCAGCGTCGCAACGGTAAAGGCGATGATGTAGACGGTAATATGGTTTTTAGCCACTGAAATACCTTTCACTACCGGCAGTACCGGAATATTCGCCGCCTGATAATCCTTGAAGCGGAAAATTGCGATAGCGTAAGAGTGAGGCATCTGCCACAGGCTAAAAATAGCCAGCAGGATAGCGGCACCGCTGTCAAAATCGCCGGTTACCGCACAGTAGCCAATCACCGGCGGCGCAGCGCCGGAGAGAGAACCAATCAGCGTGCCGTAGACGGAGTGGCGCTTCATGTACAGGCTGTAAACGCCGACATAAACCACGAACCCCATCACCCCCAGCCAGCAGGCCAGGGGATTAGCGCCAAACCACAGGAGCATGAAGCCAGCAATACCCAGCAAGGTGGCGTATACCAGCGAAGCTTCTGGCGAGATCAGCCCTTTGACCAGCACCCGGTTTTTCGTCCGCTCCATCTTACGATCGATATCGCGGTCGATATAGTTGTTGAAAACACAACCCGAGGCGACCACCAGGGATACTCCGAGGAGCGTCCAGATAAAAAGCGGATAGTCTATATGGCCCTTGGAGGCCAGCAGAAAACCGCCAATTACGGAGATCAGGTTGCCAAAAATGATGCCTGGTTTCGTTACTTGCAGGTATTGCTTAAACATACTCGCCGCTCTTAGTGCATCATCATGTTGTAGTTCAGGTTCCACATAATCCAGATGGAACCGACAACTACGATAGCAATGATGATTACGGTGAAGATAAATGCGGTCAGGTTCCAGCCTTCGTCCGATTTACTGTTCATGTGCAGGAAGTACACAAGGTGCACCAGAATCTGCACAACCGCAGTGACCAGGATGGTTCCCAGGATAGCCGCATGCGATGCGGAGCCACTCATCACCATTGCAAACGGGATAACCGTCAGAATGATCGACAGGATGAAACCTGTCATGTAGCTCTTCACGCTGCCGTGAGAAGCGCCGCTATGATCGGTAGAATGACTCATTACATCGCCCCCATCAGATAAACAACAGAGAACACGCAGATCCACACGACGTCCAGGAAGTGCCAGAACAGGCTCAGGCACAGGATACGGGTGCGGTTGGTGCTGGTCAGGCCACGACGAGAAACCTGTACCATCAACACTGCCATCCAGATCAGACCTGAGGTCACGTGCAGACCGTGGGTACCGACCAGCGCAAAGAACGCTGACAGGAAGCCGCTGCGATCCGGGCCCATACCTTCAACAATCAGGTGATGGAATTCATAGAGTTCCATCGCGATGAAGCCTGCCCCGAAGAGGAAGGTCAGCGCCAGCCAGGAAACCACCTGGCTCTTGTTGTTTTTGTACATGGCGATAGCCGCCATGCCGTAGGTGATGGAGCTGAATAACAGCAGCGCGGTTTCAACCAGAACGAACGGCAGTTCGAAAATATCTTTACCAGTCGGACCGCCCGCCGTGCCGTTCACTAGAACGGCATAGGTAGCGAACAGAGTGGCGAAGATAATGCAGTCGCTCATCAGGTAGATCCAGAAACCGAAAACCTTCATCGGTCCTGTATCATGGTGCCCGTGTTCGTGCGCGTGGGCGTTATGCGCAAGAGTATCAGTTGCCATTTTTCAGCCCTGCTTTGTTAATCTCATCGAAATGCTGATTTTCCAGTTTTTCGACTACTGCAACCGGCACGTAGTAATCCACGTCCTCGTCAAAGCTCTTAATAATCCAGGCCACCAGGATACCGGCGAAGCTAGCAATCGCCATCCACCAGATGTGCCAGATCATTGCGAAACCAAACACCGTTGCGAAAGCAGCAATGACGATGCCCGCGCCGCTGTTTTTCGGCATATGAATCTCTTCATAGCCAGCCGGTTTCTTATACGCTTCGCCTTTTTCTTTCATTTCCCAGAACGCGTCACGCTCGTGAACGACAGGAACGATAGCGAAGTTATAGAATGGCGGAGGTGAAGAGGTTGCCCACTCCAGAGTACGGCCGCCCCATGGGTCGCCGGTCAGGTCACGGTTCTGCTCGCGATCGCGGATAGACACGTAGAACTGAATCAGCTGGCAGAGGATACCGCACGCGATCAGCGCTGCGCCGCAGGCTGCAACAACCAGCATCGAGTGGAACTGCGGGTCAATCTGCTGGCTGAGACGACGGGTCATACCCATGAAGCCCAGCACGTACAGCGGCATAAATGCGATGAAGAAGCCGACGATCCAGAACCAGAAAGCGCGCTTGCCCCAGGTTTCGTTCAGGGTGAAGCCAAAGGCTTTCGGCCACCAGTAGGTCAGACCCGCGAAGCAACCGAATACCACGCCGCCGATGATGACGTTATGGAAGTGCGCGATCAGGAACAGGCTGTTGTGCAGTACAAAGTCTGCGCCCGGTACCGCCAGCAGAACGCCGGTCATACCACCTACGGAGAAGGTCACGATGAAGCCAATCGTCCACAGCATTGCGGAGTTGAAGACGATGCGGCCCTGGTACATGGTGAACAGCCAGTTGAAGATCTTAACCCCGGTCGGGATAGCGATAATCATGGTAGTAATACCGAAGAAGGCGTTTACGTTCGCGCCCGCACCCATAGTAAAGAAGTGGTGCAGCCAAACGATGAACGACAGAACGGTAATACATACTGTTGCCCATACCAGCGAGGTGTAGCCAAACAGACGCTTACGCGAGAAGGTTGCAGCGATTTCAGAGAAGACCCCGAATACCGGCAGAACCAGAATGTACACTTCAGGGTGACCCCAGGCCCAAATCAGGTTGATGTACATCATCATGTTGCCACCCATATCGTTGGTAAAGAAATGGGTGCCCAGGTAGCGGTCCAGGGTCAGCAGCGCGACGGTGACGGTCAGAATTGGGAAGGAGGCGATAATCAGGATGTTGGCGCACAGAGATGCCCAGCTAAATACCGGCATCTTGAACATCGTCATGCCAGGGGCACGCATCTTGATAATCGTTACAAAGAAGTTAATACCAGTTAGCGTTGTACCAATACCGGATAGCTGTATAGCCCATATCCAGTAATCGACCCCGACTCCCGGACTGTACTCAATTCCCGATAGCGGCGGATAGGCCAGCCAACCGGTCTGCGCGAATTCACCGACGCCCAGAGAAAGGTTAACCAGGATCACGCCCACAACGGTGAACCAGAAGCTCAGGTTGTTGAGGAACGGGAAAGCAACGTCTCGCGCGCCGAGCTGAAGTGGAACCACCAGGTTCATCAGGCCGATAACGAATGGCATCGCTACGAAGAAGATCATGATAACGCCGTGGGCGGTAAAGACCTGATCGTAGTGGTGAGGCGGCAGGAAGCCTGCTTCCCCGGCTGATGACAGCACCTGCTGGCTACGCATCATGATGGCGTCAGCAAAACCACGCAGCAACATGATGATTGCTACGATGACGTACATGATACCGAGACGTTTGTGGTCAACCGAAGTCAGCCACTCGTTCCAAAGGTAGGACCACTTACCGAAGTAAGTGATGGCAGCCACAAGCGCCAGTCCCCCAATGATAATTGCAGCCACCGTGACCATAATAATGGGTTCATGGTAGGGCACTGCATCCAGTGTAAGTTTTCCCAACATCGTTTTCTTCCTCGGCCCCTTAGTGAGCGGTTTCCGCGTGGCTCATGTTCATGCCTTCCATTCCTTCGTGCGCTGAGTGCTCGCCCTCCGGTTGGGACATATCCATGCTCTCGCCGTGAGACATAAATTTGTTAACAACATCTTTAAACAAATCAGGCTTCACGTTAGAGAAGTATTCCACTTTGTTGTATTCGCTAGGCGCAGCCAGTTTGTCGAATGTATCCATAGAGTCCATGGCATTCGCAGACTGTTTGGCTTTCGCTACCCACTGATCGAAGGTTGCACGATCCGGCGTGGCGATAGCTTTGAACTTCATTCCTGAGAAGCCCGGGCCGCTATAGCTGGCGGAGATACCGTCGTAAGTACCAGGTTCGTTCGCAATAAGGTGCAGCTGAGTTTGCATCCCGGCCATTGCGTAAATCTGGCTGCCTAAACGTGGGATAAAGAACGAGTTCATCACGGAATTGGAGGTCACTTTAAAGTGTACCGGTACGTTCGCCGGGAAGGCGATTTCGTTGACGGTAGCAATACCTTGTTCCGGATAGATGAAGAACCACTTCCAGTCCATCGAAACGACTTCGATAACAATTGGTTTTTCATCGTGAGCAAGGGGTTTGCTCGGCTCTAATGCGTGAGTTGTTTTCCAGGTCAGAACGGCCAGGAACAGAATGATCAGAATAGGAACCGTCCAGACCACCGCTTCAACTTTGTTGGAGTGTGACCAGTTCGGGCTATACTTCGCATCTTTATTGCTCGCACGATACTTCCAGGCAAATCCTACTGCCATCAAGACGGCTGGAATAACGACGATCATCATCAGGCCAAAAGCCGTCAGAATCAGAGAGCGTTGCTCCAGTCCAATCTGTCCTTTTGGGTCGAGGAGCGCAGAATCGCAGCCACTGAGTAATACAGTTCCTGCGATTAATGACATCCATCCCAAACTTTTATTGTATTTCCTAAGTCTCATTGAACGACCTCAATTCCACGGAATTTGGTGGCGCTTAAAGTGTACGGGCATTTTACGGGAAGGTTGCATTACTGTAAACATCGTTGGAGCTGTGTCTGTTCTGTGTTAGCGGCTTCTGCTTGGTTTGTCACATATGTTACTAAGTATGACGTAATCGCTTGCAAACCTTGATTTGCGCGGGATCCATCCCGAAAGGGATAAGAACGAAAGTGTTTATAAGAGAAAGAGCATAACGGCCCGTAAAACAACACAATTAATTAACAATTAATTATCAAATAACAGACATTATAAAAATGGAAAATAAAATCAGCTGAGCTGAATCGGTTAAATTATTTAAAGATTCGAATTAAAAATGCCAATAATTTCCAGAAATCTAAAACGCACAAAACAACAAAACTGTGCTGGGGAAAATAAAAACGTTAATAAGACGTTATAATTACGTTTCGTAATTACAACGCCCACTAACGTTTCGGCGTGATTTAAATCAGCTCAGTTTTGCGTAAAGCCAGATAGTCGAGAATGGCCCCGAGTAAAATACCCATAACGGCGGTGAATACGCCGATTTCCAGCAGGCTGGCAAGGAAGGAAAAGTTGGTGTAATCCAGCGCGTTCAGCACCAGCAGTAGCAGCCAAATCGCCAGCATCAGGCAGCCAGCGGCCAGAATGATTAATGCTACCCCGTAAGACTGAGGAAAAAGCGTACGCGGCATAAAGCTCTCAGATCTTTGGGTGTGCTCCAGGGTACGTCGACAAATTAACAACAGCACAATGCCTGGTACTGCGGCGACTACGGAAAAGAGGTAGAAGGCTGGCCAGCCGTGAGCCTCAACAAACCATCCGGCGATTGGCCCGACGTAAACCCGCCCGACGGCGGAAAGCGCCGAGAGTAAAGCAAACTGGGTGGCTGAAAATGATTTATTGCATAGCGTCATTAGCAGCGCGACGAACGCCGCGGTACCCATCCCGCCACACAGGTTTTCGAAAAACACCGCCGTTGCCATAGAGAAAAGGTGCTTATCGGTAACAGATAGCAGCCAATACCCGGCGTTGGAGACCCCTTGCAGAATACCGAAGATCAGTAGCGCGCGGAACAGGGTCAGGCGCTGCATAAGCACGCCGCCATAAAGCGCTCCGACGATGGTGGCGAACAGGCCGAGCGTTTTATTGACCATCCCCACTTCGCCAGCGTCGAAACCGACGCCGCGAATCAGGAACGTGGTGGTCAGGCTCATGGCAAAAGCGTCGCCAAGCTTATAAAGGACGATTAGCAGCAGAATGAGCCAGGCGTTGTTGCGGCCAAAGAAGTCGCGCAGGGGCGCGGCAACCGCCTGTTCCAGCGTTTTCGGCACCGGAATGACGTCGCTGGGTTCCGGGGCCAGCAGCGTTGCAATAATGCAGGGGATCAGCAGCGCGGCCATCAGCCAGTACATTCCCTGCCATCCTAACCAGCGGTCGGCCAGCCATAGCGCCAGCCCGCCGGAAACCAGCATCCCCAGACGATAGCCCAGGACGCTGATGGCCGCTCCGGTTCCACGCTCTTCGGCGGTCAGCACGTCAGTTTTCCAGGCGTCAAATACGATATCCTGAGACGCGGAACAGAAGGCGATAACGACCGCCAGCGCCGCCATCCAGCGCAATTGAGTCGAGGGTTCAAGGAATCCCATTGCCGCAATGGCGATAAGCAACAGGAATTGAGTCGCCAGCAGCCAGCCGCGACGACGGCCAAGAAACGGCGGCGTGTAGCGGTCCATCAGCGGTGACCAGAGGAATTTAAAGACGTAAGCCTGACCGACCAGTGAGAAAAAACCGATGGTTTTCAGATCGATATTCTCAACGGTCATCCACGCCTGCAGCGTACCTGAGGTCAGGGCAAGCGGTAATCCAGAGGCAAAACCGAGGATCAGCAGAATGGCTGATTTTGGCTGCGTAAAAATGCGTAAGTAATGATTGGGCATGTCATGTCGTGCAGACCCGACGCGAGGCCGGGTCTGCTACTCATATTAACGAGCGTTTTGCTTGATGAAATCGTGAATGCTGGTGTCCTGGGCCATATCGGCGATAGTGTCGGTCATAACGCTATTAACCGCATCGGCGATATTTTTGTTTGAAGCCTGGAAAGCGCCTTCAACAGAGTAGCTGGCACGATAGTTTTTGGTCATCTTGTTGCCGTTTGCGGCGGTGGCGATGATGGCGATATCGGCTTTGGTCGCGATGTTGTAGCGTACGTTGCCCTGAGATACGTCGGCGTAGAGTTTATTGACGATAATTTGCAGATCAACGGCGCCGTTCGGACCAATCATATAGCCGCGCGAGGTCATCTGCTTCTCCAGCACTTCCTGCAGTAAAAAACGCAGATCGCGGGAGGCGGTCAGGGTGACCTGCTGGTTATCGCGAGTCACTTTTGCCAGCGCCTGATCCGGACGCTGATCGGCGCCGTTAATACTGACCGTAACGCCCATCAGGCTTGGGTCCTGCTGCGGCAGGGTGATTTTCGGTGAAACATCAATCGTGGTCGGCGGAGTGGCGCATCCGGCCAGCATAAACAGCGCGACCAAAGGAAAAAGAATTTTCTTAAACATATTCAGGGTCTCAACGCATGGGAGTAATAATGAGGAAAATTCCCGCCATCATAACATCGCCAACGGCAAGGGGAAGTGGCAACGCATGTAAATTCATCGTCTTGTGCGTTTTCTGTCCTTGCAGCATCTGTTCTCGCAATTCAGGCGGAGCTTACGGAACGCAGAATCAGTAAAGCCGATGCTTTTGTACGAAAATATCGGAGGAATGCTAATTTTTTGTTGTTTTCGCCCGATGGAAGCGGTAAAAGCGGCTAACATTTAAAGGGAATGGCGGCAATACAGCGTTGTCGGAGGAGAAAATTCATGATGATACGTGAACAGATCGAAGCAAAACTTAGGGCAGCGTTCGACCCGGTGTATCTTGAAGTCGTGGATGAAAGTTATCGCCACAACGTTCCTGCGGGCTCTGAAAGTCATTTTAAAGTGGTGTTGGTGAGCGATCGCTTCCTCGGCGAGCGTTTTCTTAATCGTCACCGTATGATTTACGGAACATTGAGTGAGGAACTGGCAAGCACCGTGCACGCTCTGGCGCTGCATACCTACACAAGCAAAGAGTGGGAAGGGCTACAGGATACCGTCTTTGCTTCTCCTCCTTGTCGCGGAGCAGGAAGCATCGCGTAGAAATCGCATTTGCAACCGCTGGAGCTTTTCCAGTATGTTGCGTGAAGATTTATGAGAAAACGGCCTGCGGGCCGTTTTGTTTTGTCTGAAAAATATGCGTTTCGCGCATTTTTACAGGCAAATTTGCTCGGGAAATGTGAAAAAAGCCGCAGCAGTGGGTGACAACCGTTCTCGACTCATAAAAGTGATGCCGCTATAATGCCGCGTCTTTTATTATGAATGTCTTCGGGATGATTCTGACGACAGGGAATGTGTTTCTGATTTGAAGAGGGCATCCCGGTTCTGCGAAGCAACCTGTTCGCGCTTCCAGAGTTGACCGAGCACTGTGATTTTTTTGAGGTAACAAGATGCAAGTTTCAGTTGAAACCACTCAGGGCCTTGGGCGCCGTGTAACGATTACTATCGCCGCTGACAGCATCGAGAATGCTGTCAAAAGCGAGCTGGTCAACGTAGCGAAAAAAGTTCGCATTGACGGCTTCCGCAAAGGCAAAGTGCCGATGAATGTTGTTGCTCAGCGTTATGGCGCATCTGTTCGCCAGGACGTGCTGGGTGACCTGATGAGCCGTAACTTCGTTGACGCGATCATCAAAGAAAAAATTAATCCGGCCGGCGCGCCGAACTACGTTCCGGGCGAATACAAGCTGGGTGAAGACTTCACCTATGCGGTAGAGTTTGAAGTGTATCCGGAAGTTGAGCTGCAGGGTCTGGAAGCGATCGAAGTTGAAAAACCGGTTGTTGAAGTGACCGACGCGGACGTTGACACCATGCTGGAAACCCTGCGTAAGCAGCAGGCTAACTGGAAAGACAAAGACGGCGCTGTTGATGCAGAAGATCGCGTTACCGTTGATTTCACCGGTTCCGTTGACGGCGAAGAGTTCGAAGGCGGCAAAGCGACTGACTTCGTACTGGCGATGGGTCAGGGTCGAATGATCCCGGGCTTTGAAGACGGTATCAAAGGCCACAAAGCTGGCGAAGAGTTCACCATCGACGTGACCTTCCCGGAAGAGTACCACGCTGAAAACCTGAAAGGTAAAGCGGCGAAGTTCGTTATCAACCTGAAGAAAGTTGAAGAACGCGAGCTGCCAGAGCTGACTGAAGAGTTCATCAAACGTTTTGGCGTTGAAGATGGTTCCGTAGCGGGTCTGCGCGCTGAAGTACGTAAAAACATGGAGCGCGAGCTGAAAGGCGCCGTGCGTAACCGCGTTAAGTCCCAGGCTATCGAAGGTCTGGTAAAAGCTAACGATATCGACGTTCCGGCCGCTCTGATTGACAGCGAAATCGACGTTCTGCGCCGTCAGGCTGCTCAGCGCTTCGGTGGTAACGAGAAACAAGCTCTGGAACTGCCGCGTGAGCTGTTCGAAGAGCAGGCTAAGCGCCGCGTTGTCGTTGGTCTGCTGCTGGGCGAAGTGATTCGTACCAACGAGCTGAAAGCTGACGAAGAGCGCGTAAAAGGCCTGATCGAAGAGATGGCTTCCGCGTACGAAGATCCGAAAGAAGTGGTTGAGTTCTACAGCAAAAACAAAGAGCTGATGGACAACATGCGCAACGTTGCGCTGGAAGAGCAGGCTGTTGAAGCCGTGCTGGCGAAAGCTAAAGTGTCTGAAAAAGCCACTTCCTTCAGCGAGCTGATGAACCAGCAGGCGTAATCTCGCCTCAAGGTTTAAGGTTTGAGTAAAAACCCGTTGCCGAAAGGCTGCGGGTTTTTTTATTGCAATGATAGCCTCAGGATGGATGCGAAAAGGCGATTTCAGTGATAGCGTTACGACAAAAGATTGTTATGCTTGAATTATGGCAACGTCATCCCCATAACCGGGAGACGTAACTGCATTGGCATAATCATGCGCCGTAACGAAGCGTGCATCTATGCACTTCTGCCCGACAGCAGAAATTCTGGCTGATAATCCGTCCGTAAGGTTACAATCAGTGCAGCGGTTTTTTTCAAATTAATCCAGGAGACGGAAATGTCATACAGTGGCGAACGAGACAACTTTGCACCCCATATGGCCCTGGTGCCGATGGTCATCGAACAGACCTCACGCGGCGAACGTTCATTTGATATTTACTCCCGTCTGCTCAAGGAGCGCGTCATTTTTCTGACCGGCCAGGTAGAAGATCACATGGCTAACCTGATCGTGGCGCAGATGCTGTTTCTGGAAGCGGAAAACCCGGAAAAAGATATCTATCTGTACATTAACTCTCCGGGCGGGGTGATTACCGCCGGGATGTCTATCTATGACACCATGCAGTTCATTAAGCCTGACGTGAGCACCATTTGTATGGGCCAGGCGGCGTCTATGGGCGCATTCCTGCTGACCGCCGGTGCGAAAGGCAAGCGTTTCTGCCTGCCGAACTCTCGCGTCATGATTCACCAGCCGCTGGGCGGCTACCAGGGTCAGGCGACGGATATCGAAATCCACGCTCGCGAAATTCTGAAAGTGAAAGGTCGCATGAATGAACTGATGGCACATCACACGGGTCAGTCTCTTGAGCAGATCGAGCGTGATACCGAGCGCGATCGCTTCTTGTCTGCCTCAGAAGCAGTGGAATACGGCCTCGTCGACTCCATTTTGACTCATCGTAATTGATGCCCCAGGCGCAAGGGTGCCGCTATACTTGTTTGTAAGAGGGCGGCACAACGCTTACCAGCGGTTTGCGCCTGAGAATGGCATTTGCGTCGTCGTGTGCGGCACAAAGAACTTAATAAGAGGTTTGGACTCATGACAGATAAACGCAAAGATGGTTCGGGCAAACTGTTGTACTGCTCTTTTTGCGGCAAAAGCCAGCATGAAGTGCGTAAGCTAATCGCCGGGCCATCCGTGTATATCTGCGACGAATGCGTTGATTTATGTAACGACATCATTCGCGAAGAAATTAAAGAAGTCGCGCCGCATCGCGAGCGCAGTGCATTGCCGACTCCTCACGAAATTCGCCACCATCTGGACGATTACGTTATCGGCCAGGAGCCGGCGAAAAAAGTGCTGGCAGTTGCGGTATACAATCACTACAAACGTCTGCGTAACGGCGATACCAGCAACGGCGTTGAGCTGGGTAAAAGCAACATTCTGCTGATCGGGCCGACCGGCTCCGGTAAAACGCTGTTGGCTGAAACGCTGGCGCGTCTGCTGGATGTTCCTTTCACCATGGCCGATGCCACCACGCTGACCGAAGCCGGTTACGTGGGTGAAGACGTTGAGAACATCATCCAGAAACTGCTGCAGAAGTGCGACTACGACGTGCAGAAAGCCCAGCGCGGCATCGTATACATCGATGAAATCGACAAAATTTCCCGTAAATCGGATAACCCGTCGATCACCCGCGATGTGTCCGGCGAAGGCGTGCAGCAGGCGCTGCTGAAGCTCATCGAAGGTACCGTTGCTGCCGTTCCGCCGCAGGGTGGTCGTAAGCATCCGCAGCAGGAGTTCTTGCAGGTTGATACCTCAAAGATTCTGTTTATCTGCGGCGGCGCGTTCGCTGGTCTGGATAAGGTTATTTCCCATCGCGTAGAGACTGGTTCTGGTATTGGTTTCGGCGCGACGGTTAAAGCGAAGTCTGATAAAGCCAGCGAAGGCGAGCTGCTGTCTCAGGTTGAACCGGAAGATCTGATCAAGTTTGGTCTGATTCCTGAGTTCATTGGTCGTCTGCCGGTAGTGGCGACCCTGAGCGAACTGAGCGAAGAAGCGCTGATTCAGATCCTCAAAGAGCCGAAAAACGCCCTGACCAAGCAGTATCAGGCGTTATTCAGTCTGGAAGGCGCGGAACTGGAGTTCCGTGATGAAGCGCTGGACGCTATCGCTAAGAAAGCGATGGCGCGTAAAACCGGCGCTCGTGGCCTGCGTTCTATCGTTGAAGCCGCGCTGCTGGATACCATGTACGATCTTCCATCTATGGAAGACGTCGAAAAAGTGGTGATCGATGCTTCAGTCATTGATGGTCAAAGCAAGCCATTGCTGATTTACGGTAAACCAGAAGCACAGCAGGCATCTGGTGAATAATTAACCAGTTTGCTCAAGCAGTTAACAAAAAGGGGGGATTTTATCTCCCCTTTTGTTTTTCATGCATTCCCGCCGTTGAATGTATGGAATACATCCCCATATACTGGATTACATATTAACGGCGACGCGTCGTTGAGTTGCGTCGTCGGCTACCTGGCGGACTTTAAACTAAGAGAGAGCTCTATGAATCCTGAGCGTTCTGAACGCATTGAAATCCCCGTATTGCCTTTGCGCGATGTGGTGGTTTATCCGCACATGGTCATACCCCTGTTTGTAGGGCGGGAAAAATCTATCCGTTGTCTCGAAGCTGCCATGGACCATGATAAAAAAATCATGCTGGTTGCGCAGAAAGAAGCCTCGACGGATGAGCCGGGTGTAAACGATCTTTTCACCGTCGGGACCGTGGCGTCTATTTTACAAATGCTCAAGCTGCCGGACGGTACTGTTAAAGTGCTGGTCGAAGGCTTGCAGCGCGCGCGCATCACTGCGCTGTCTGATAATGGCGAACATTTTTCGGCGAAGGCGGAATACCTTGAATCGCCGGCGATTGACGAACGCGAGCAGGAAGTGCTGGTTCGTACCGCTATCAGCCAGTTTGAAGGCTACATCAAGCTGAACAAAAAAATCCCTCCGGAAGTGCTGACGTCGCTGAATAGCATCGACGATCCGGCGCGTCTGGCGGATACCATCGCTGCGCATATGCCGCTGAAGCTGGCGGACAAACAGTCCGTGCTGGAGATGTCCGACGTTAACGAGCGTCTGGAATATCTGATGGCGATGATGGAGTCAGAAATCGATCTGCTGCAGGTTGAGAAGCGCATTCGCAACCGCGTCAAAAAGCAGATGGAGAAGTCTCAGCGTGAGTACTATCTGAATGAGCAGATGAAAGCCATTCAAAAAGAGCTCGGTGAGATGGACGACGCTCCGGACGAGAACGAAGCGCTGAAGCGTAAGATCGACGCGGCGAAAATGCCTAAAGAGGCAAAAGAGAAGACCGAAGCGGAACTGCAAAAACTGAAAATGATGTCCCCGATGTCGGCGGAAGCGACCGTCGTTCGCGGCTACATCGACTGGATGGTGCAGGTACCGTGGAATGCGCGCAGCAAGGTTAAAAAAGATCTGCGTCAGGCTCAGGAGATCCTCGATACCGACCACTACGGTCTGGAACGCGTGAAGGATCGTATCCTTGAGTATCTCGCGGTGCAGAGCCGTGTTAATAAGCTCAAAGGGCCAATCCTGTGCCTGGTAGGGCCGCCGGGGGTAGGTAAAACCTCGCTGGGCCAATCCATCGCCAAAGCAACCGGACGTAAGTACGTGCGCATGGCGTTGGGCGGCGTACGTGATGAAGCGGAAATCCGCGGTCACCGCCGTACCTATATTGGATCTATGCCGGGCAAACTGATCCAAAAAATGGCCAAAGTGGGCGTTAAAAACCCGCTGTTCTTACTCGATGAGATCGACAAAATGTCTTCGGACATGCGCGGCGATCCGGCATCAGCGCTGCTGGAGGTGTTAGATCCGGAACAGAACGTGGCCTTTAACGATCACTATCTGGAAGTCGATTACGATCTCAGCGACGTAATGTTTGTGGCGACCTCTAACTCCATGAACATTCCGGCACCGCTGCTTGATCGTATGGAAGTGATCCGTCTCTCCGGTTACACCGAAGATGAGAAGCTGAATATTGCTAAGCGCCACCTGCTGTCGAAACAGATTGAGCGTAACGCGCTCAAGAAAGGCGAGCTGACGGTTGATGACAGCGCGATTATCGGCATCATTCGCTACTACACCCGCGAAGCGGGCGTGCGTGGTCTGGAGCGTGAAATCTCGAAACTGTGCCGTAAAGCGGTTAAACAGCTGCTGCTGGATAAATCACTGAAACATATCGAGATTAACGGCGATAACCTGCATGATTTCCTCGGCGTGCAGCGCTATGACTATGGCCGTGCGGATAGCGAGAATCGCGTAGGCCAGGTTACCGGTCTGGCATGGACGGAAGTGGGCGGCGATCTGCTGACTATTGAAACCGCCTGCGTTCCGGGTAAAGGCAAGCTGACCTACACCGGTTCTTTGGGCGAGGTTATGCAGGAGTCTATTCAGGCAGCGCTTACCGTGGTTCGTTCGCGTGCGGATAAGCTGGGTATCAACTCAGACTTTTACGAAAAACGCGATATCCACGTTCACGTACCTGAAGGCGCAACGCCGAAGGATGGCCCAAGCGCCGGTATCGCCATGTGTACCGCGTTGGTTTCCTGCCTGACGGGTAATCCGGTGCGTGCCGATGTGGCGATGACCGGGGAGATTACCCTCCGCGGTCAGGTGTTGCCAATCGGTGGTCTGAAGGAGAAACTGCTGGCCGCACACCGCGGTGGCATTAAGACTGTTCTGATTCCTGACGAAAATAAACGCGACCTTGAAGAAATTCCGGATAACGTTATCGCCGATTTAGATATCCATCCGGTGAAACGAATCGAGGAAGTTCTGGCACTTGCACTGCAGAACGAGCCGTTTGGCATGGAAGTCGTCGGCGCAAAATAGTGATTTCGCGCAAATAGCGCTAAGAAAAATAGGGCTGGTGAGTAAATTCGTACTTGCCAGCCTTTTTTTGTGTAGCTAACTTAGATCGCTGGCAGGGGGTCAATTACAACTCTGTTGTAAGGGCATGACAGTCCTGATATAACTGCTGCGCGGTCGCGCCATGAAGGATTCTGGTGCGATATAAATTATAAAGAGAGGAAGAGAACAGTGAATAAATCTCAACTGATTGACAAGATTGCTGCCGGTGCGGACATTTCTAAAGCCGCAGCTGGACGTGCGTTAGATGCTTTAATCGCTTCTGTTACTGAATCTCTGCAGGCTGGGGATGATGTTGCGCTGGTAGGGTTTGGTACTTTTGCTGTTAAAGAGCGCGCTGCCCGTACAGGCCGCAATCCGCAAACAGGTAAAGAAATCACCATCGCTGCTGCTAAAGTACCGGGTTTCCGTGCAGGTAAAGCGCTGAAAGACGCGGTAAACTGATCGACTTCCCCACTGGGGTCTGTGACGAAGTACAAGGGCGCATCGCAAGATGTGCCTTTTTTATTTGTCAGAATGAGACTTAATGTGAGTTTATACGCACTTGTGGGCTGACAATCACCCCGTTTTCTTGTCAAAATACGTCCTCACGCGCGGCGGCTATCACATGCTATGCTGCGCGAGCAAAAGTCATCTACAGCGGAGCGTTGTTACACCATGATGGACAACCTACGCACGGCCGCCAACAGCGTCGTGCTCAAGATTATTTTCGGTATCATTATCATCTCGTTCATTTTGACCGGGGTGAGTGGTTACCTGATTGGCGGTGGTAACAACTATGCCGCGAAAGTTAATGACCAGGAGATTGGTCGCGCACAGTTTGAAAATGCCGTTGCCAACGAGCGTAATCGTATGCAGCAGCAGCTCGGCGACCAGTTCTCAGAACTGGCGGCCAATGAGAATTACATGAAGACTATGCGTCAACAGGTGCTGAACCGCCTGATTGACGAGGCGCTGCTTGACCAGTATGCCCGTGAACTCGGTCTCAGCATCAGCGACGATCAGGTTAAGCAGGCCATCTTCCAGACCCAGGCTTTCCAGGCAGAGGGCAAATTTGATAACGAGCGCTTCAGCCGCATTGTTAATCAGATGGGGATGACGACGGACCAGTATGCACAGGCATTACGCAACCAGTTGACCACTCAACAGCTGATTAACGCCGTAGCCGGTACAGACTTTATGCTGCCGGGCGAGGCCGATCAGCTGGCAGCTCTGGTTTCTCAACAGCGTGTAGTACGCGAAGCGACTATCGATGTGAACGCGCTGGCGGCTAAGCAGACGGTAACCGACGATGAAATCAACGGGTTCTGGCAGCAGAATCAGGCGCGTTTTATGGCGCCCGAGCAGTTCCGCGTGAGCTATATCCAGATGGACGCTGCCAGCATGCAGGAAAACGTCTCTGATGAAGAAATTCAGTCATGGTACGACCAGCATCAGGACCAGTTCACTCAGCCGCAGCGTAACCGCTACAGCATCATTCAGACCAAAACCCAGGCAGATGCTCAGGCAGTGCTTGATGAGCTGAAAAAAGGCGCTGATTTCGCCACGCTGGCAAAAGAAAAATCTACCGATATTATCTCTGCTCGTAACGGCGGTGACATGGGCTGGCTGGAAGATGCAGCTACCGTGCCTGAGCTGAAAGATGCCGGTCTGAAAGAACAAGGCCAGCTCTCTGGGGTTATCAAATCTTCCGTAGGTTTCCTGGTAGCACGTCTGGATGATGTTCAGGCTGCGCAGGTCAAACCGCTGGCTGAAGTTCGCAATGACATTGCGGCGAAAGTGAAGCAGGAAAAAGCCCTGGATGCGTACTACGCGCTGCAGCAGAAAGTGAGCGAAGCGGCAAGCAACGACAACGAATCTTTGGCTAGCGCAGCCCAGGTTGCAGGCCTGAAAGTGGTTGAAACCGGCTGGTTTGGGCGCGACAACCTGCCGCAGGAGCTGAATTTCAAACCAGTTTCAGAGGCTATCTTCAACGGTGGTCTGGTTGGTGGAAACGGTTCGCCGGGCAGCAACTCCGATATCATCACCGTTGACGGCGATCGCGCGTTTGTTCTGCGCATTAGCGAGCATAAATCGGAAGCGGTGAAACCGCTGGCGGAGGTAAAAGCGCAGGTAAGCGATATTGTGAAGCACAATAAAGCTGAACAGCAGGCGAGGCTGGACGCCGATAAGCTGCTGACGGCCCTGAAAGAGGGCAAAGGCGACGAAGCGATGAAAGCCGCCGGACTGAGCTTTGGTGCGCCGCAGACGCTGTCACGCACCGGTCAGGAGGCGTTGAGCCAGGCTGCCTTTGCGCTGCCTCTTCCGCAGTCGGGTAAACCAAGCTATGGCGTAGGTTCTGACCTGCAGGGCAACGTTGTTCTGCTGGCGCTGGACGAAGTGAAAGCGGGTACGATGCCGGAAGAGCAGAAAAAAACGATGATTCAGGGGATCACCCAGAACAACGCCCAGATTGCTTTCGAGGCGCTGATGAGCAACCTGCGTAAAGCGGCGAAAATTAAGCTCGGCGACATCATCGATCCGCAACAATAATTTCGTGCTGCTTCGCAAAAGCAAGTAACGTCATGTAACACCTGAAGGCCGCTTTCGCGGCCTTTTCCATTTCTGTATTTTGCCTTTTGTACTCTTTTTTCCTCGTCGCTATTGTGACCTTGCTGTCTACAAACAAGGAGATAACAGCATGAAACGAGGATTGAAAACGTTTATTGTCGCCGCCGTACTGGCATGCGCGGCGGGAAGCCAGGCCGCGATGGCAGCCCCTTCCAGCGGGAAAACGTCGGCGACGACAAAAGAGAACGTGCAGGCATCGCAGGCAAAGGCGCCTGATGCGCTGAACGCGACCGATAGTGAAGGAACCAGGGTCAGTATCAATAACGCCAGCGCGGAAGAACTGGCTCAGGCTTTGAACGGTGTCGGTCTGAAGAAAGCGCAGGCTATTGTGAGCTATCGTGAAGAGTATGGGCCATTTAAAACCGTTGACGATCTCAAGCTGGTGCCTGGGATGGGCAACTCACTGGTAGAGAGAAATCTGTCACATCTGAAGCTGTAAATTCTTAGCGGAGGTTTGCACAGTCGCTTTTTTTTGCCAGACTGAAGAGGTCACACCAGTGGTGTGACCTCTGACCTCAAAACAACAACTAAAGATAAGGCATTTGCGCTATGCAGACACAAATCAAAGTTCGCGGCTATCATCTCGACGTCTATCAGCACGTCAACAATGCGCGTTATCTGGAATTTCTCGAAGAAGCGCGCTGGGATGGTCTGGAAAACAGCCCGGCATTCCATTGGATGACCGCTCGTAACATCGCCTTCGTTGTAGTGAATATCAATATCAACTATCGCCGACCGGCGGTATTAGGCGATGTGCTAACCGTTACCAGCAAGCTTGAACAACTCAACGGAAAAAGCGGCACCTTGAGTCAGGTTGTGACCCTTAATCCTAATGGCGAAGTGGTAGCCGATGCGCTGATCACCTTTGTCTGCATCGATCTTAAAACCCAGAAAGCGCTACCGCTGGAGGGAGAACTGCGCGAGAAGCTGGATCAGCTGGAGCCCCGTTAGCAGGTCAGCCGGAGGTATCAGTCCCGGAGGCGGTGCTGCGCACCTGTCCGGGCTACATCTCCCCAGCAGCCAGCGAACCGGTAGCCCGGGCAGGCGCATCGCGCCGCCCCCGGGAGCAAGGGCCAGAATGCGGCATAACTTCCCCCGAACTGCGGCTGCGTACCGGTTCGGGCTACATCTCCCCAGCAGCCAGCGAACCGGTAGCCCGGGCAGGCGCATCGCGCCCCCCCCGGGAGCAAGGGTCAGAATGCGGCATAATTTCCCCCGAAGTGCGACTGCGCACCGGTTCGGGCTACGCACTTTCAGCCACCAGTGCTTCCATCGGGCTATCGGGAAATAAGCGGCTACTGTAGCCCTGTTTTCTGCTTCATCACCGTCATCACCCCAACCTTATCACCCAGATACTGGTTCAGGCCGTTGGCGCGAAGATGACAGGCGGCGCACTGCCCGCAGCCGTCGCCTTTAATGCCGTTATAGCAGGTCAGGGTTTCATGGCGCACTAGCTCTAACTGGCCCCAGTAATCGGCTAAGGCCCATGTTTCTGCTTTATTAAGCCACATCAGCGGCGTCTCAAAGCGAATATCTTTCGCCATTCCGAGGCTGACGGCCTGGTGCAGCGCTTTGACAAACTCATCGCGGCAGTCCGGGTAGCCCGAAAAGTCGGTCTCACAAACGCCGGTGATAATAGCTTCCGCCTTCACCTGATAGGCGTAAATCGCCGTCAGGGTTAAAAACAGAATGTTGCGGCCTGGGACGAAGGTATTGGGAATGCCGCTGGCGTCTGGTTCATAATCCGGAACCGGAATGCTATCGCGAGTCAGGCTGCTGACCGCCAGTTCATTGAGCAACGTGACATCAAGGACTTTATGGGCGACGGTCCCCAGCTTTAGCGCCAGTTCGCGAGCAACGTCAATCTCCGCACGGTGGCGTTGGCCATAATCAAAAGTGACGCAATGCACTTCATCATACTGTTGCAGAGCCTGCACCAGGCAGGTCGTCGAATCTTGTCCTCCGCTGAAGACAACTACGGCGCGTTTCATGGTAATTCCTGACAATCGAAGTGAAGCGCATATGGTAGCGTCTGATGAGCATGACCACCAGCTCTGTCACGGCGTTGAGGCCGGTAGCCAGGCTTTGGCGAAATCAAACCAGCCGCGAGCGTTCAGGCGTAGCCCGTTAACCCCCGGCGGCGCGCTGATGCGATAATTATAATTAAACAGCGGCGTCATGATGGCATCTTCCATCAGGTCGTTAAAAACGTTGCGCAAAGCTTCGCTGCGGCTGCGTGCGTCTGGTAAGGCCTGAACAGCATCCAGCGTTGCCTGGAGATGAGCGTATTGCGCCCCGGTCAACAAATTAGGCCATAACGCATCGCAGCGTAACCACTGCTCCAGAGCATACTCTGGCGCTTCGCCAATCAGGCGGTCACCCATCATCAAATCCGCCCGCGCAAAATGTTGGCAACCATCCCAGTTTTTTGCATCGTGAAAAATAATCGTCAGCTCACAGCCTTGTTCAGCCAGTCTTAGCCGGAGTTGCTCCGCCATGGCGTGAAGCTCTACGGGCAGGTGGTAAAGCAGGGTTAGTTGTTCAGGTAACGGGATGTCGAGATTTTCTGTCCACTGTGGAATCGACCAGCCCGGTAATACCTCGTTGCTTGGCGCAATCAGATCTTCATCCAGCGGCAGAGTTTCTAACAGCGTTGTACGATGAATCAACGATACAAGCCGACGGGCCTGCGCTCTATTAAGGCGAGGGCTCTGGCGCAGCGTCAGATAACAAAAGCCGAGACTGATGCTATTGCTGACCTGACGCAGCCTGGTCAGCTCGTCAGGATCGCCAATGGTTATCTGAACCGGATGACGGCAGCTGGTGCCCAGATCCTGTTCAAACAGCTGCGGCGTGATCCAGAACTCCACGGCCTGCAGCAGCGGATGAGATAGATGATAGCGCTGATGATTTTCCAGCCTCACCAGTTCCGGGGTAAACAGTTTCAGGCGGAATGGTCCGCTGCCGATTGCCGGATCGTCCGGGTGCGCCAGTACGCTGCAGTAGCTGGCAAGCCGAAAGGGCAGCCAGTAATCAGCGCGATGCAGAAGAATAGTCAGACATTGAGAGTGGGGGACGCTAATCTCGCTGATACTGGCGAACAGCGTACGCAGAGCGGGTAGCTCTAGCAGCATCAGTAGCCGCCGCTGTAGCTGCGAAGTTTCAATTGGATCGCCGTTATGCCAGAACAAAGTTGAACGAATATAGAAGTGCCAGCGCAGACCGTCGGGCGATACCTCCCAGTGATGGGCTAAGTCTCCCGCTGGATTGGTACTCTGCGCATCGAATCGGGTCAGGCCGGAAAATATTTCTCCGGCAAGATGCTGTTCCGCCCGTCCGGGCATAAAACCCGGATGCAGCGGTTCCAGCGGACGATAGTAAGGAATACGCAGAGTCGGGGTATTGTTTTGCCATTGGCCGCCGAGAAACGGGGAGAGCAGCGCTTTGAGCTCCACTGGCGCAAGCTGGGCCAGTTCGAGAGCGTTTTGCTGCTGCCCCTTATTCAAAGCCTGTTCCATCATTTCATTGCGCAGGGTCTCCGGCGCTTTATAAAACTGCAGCAAGCCGCGCTTTCCGCGCCCGGAGCTGGCCTGCCAGCTGAGCCAACCGGCCTCCTGGGCCTGGCGCAGCAGAGTTCGAATATGGCGTTCGCTACAAAAGCAGCGCTCCGCCAGTTCGCCAACGGTGACCTGCTGCGGTTCACCGTTTGAGGGATGCCAGAGTCGCTGGTACTGCTGCAGACGGTTTAATAGCCTCATACTGGATTAACCCTGCGATAGATCCGGAAACCCGGAACAATAAAATTCATCTATTCACTATTACTTCCGTATATCTCAGGCAATACTGCAACACAAGCAAAATCCACCACCATTTGGGAGCAGGACATGGCAAAACTGGCTGCATTTGATATGGACGGAACGCTGCTGATGCCGGATCATCGTCTGGGAGAAAAAACGCTCTCAACGCTGAAACGCCTGCGCGACCGCGATATTACCCTGACTTTCGCTACCGGCCGTCATGCCCTGGAAATGCGCCATGTTATTGGCGAGTTTGCTCTGGATGCGTTTTTAATCACCGGCAACGGGACGCAAGGTGAAGAGCTATATCGTCGCGATCTTGCTCCTGATGTTGCTGAAGAAGTGCTGCACAGCGCGTGGGAAACGACGGCCAGTATGCATTTCTTTAACGACGGCGGCTGGTACACCGGGCGGGAAATCCCTGAACTCCTGAAAGCACACGTCTTTAGCGGCTTTCGTTACCAGCTGCATGATCCAAAGCGAATGCCGGCGCATCAGATTACCAAAATTTGCTTCTGCGGCGATCATGACGATCTGCGTCGGCTGCGGATCCAGCTGAATGAAGCGCTGGGCGGGCGCGCGGATCTCTGCTTTTCGGCGATGGATTGCCTGGAAGTTCTGCCCGGCGGCTGTAACAAAGGCGCGGCGCTGGCGGTACTAAGCCAGCATCTTGGTCTGACACTGCAGGATTGTATGGCGTTTGGCGACGCCATGAACGATCTGGAAATGCTTGGCAGCGTAGGGCGCGGGGTGATTATGGGCAATGCGATGAATCAGCTGAAAACAGAACTCCCGCATCTACCGGTTATTGGCGACTGCCGCCATCAGGCCGTCTCCCATTTTTTGACTCATTGGCTGGATAATCCTGATCTTCCTTATTCCCCCGAATAAAGAGACCCTGCCAGCAAGCCAGATATCCTGTGATATCTGGCTTTTTTTATTCTGCTTGCAGCATTTCGGTAATTTGCGCCTGCCATGGAGAGATATCGCCAATATTGGCCGCTACCCATAGCGGGTTGTAGTAGCTTTCCATATAACGGTCGCCGCTGTCGCACAGCAGCGTGACGATAGATCCGGTGCGTCCTTCAGCACGCATCCGTACGGCCAGCTGTAGAACTCCCCACATATTGGTGCCGGTGGAGGCGCCGACCTTACGTCCGAGCAGCGTTTCCAGCCATAGGGCGGTGGCGACGCTGGCGGCATCCGGCACTCGCAGCATCTCATCAACCACATCGGGGATAAAAGAAGGTTCGACGCGCGGGCGGCCAATGCCCTCAATTTTGCTCCCGACCGGGCTGCGCAGGCTGGCGTCGCGGCTCTGCCAGTAGTCCATAAACACGGAGTTTTGCGGATCAACGACCATCAGCTGCGTATCATAACCCTGGCAGCGAATGTAGCGCCCGATAGTCGCCGAAGTACCGCCGGTGCCGGCGCTCATCACGATATACGACGGCTGCGGATGCGGCTCATGGCTCATCTGACGGAAGATACTGTCGGCAATATTGTTGTTTCCCCGCCAGTCGGTAGCCCGTTCGGCAAAGGTAAACTGATCCATATAATGGCCGTTCAGCTCGCGCGCCAGCGTTTCCGAGGCGGCATAGATTTCACAGGCGCTGTCGACGAAATGGCAGCGACCGCCGTAAAACTCAATTTGTTCAATTTTACGCTTTGCCGTACAAGAGGGCATAACGGCGATAAATGGCAGACCTAGAAGACGGGCAAAGTAGGCTTCAGAGACGGCGGTTGAGCCGGAAGAGGATTCGATAATTGTCGTCCCTTCGTTGATCCAGCCGTTGCACAGGCCGTAGAGAAACAGCGAGCGGGCAAGGCGATGCTTCAGGCTACCGGTAGGATGAGTGCTTTCATCTTTCAGATAGAGCTGGATCCCGGGGAACTCCGGTAATGCCAGACGAATAAGATGCGTGTCGGCGGAACGCTGATAATCGGCATTAATTTCACTAATTGCGTGTTTTACCCAGGCGCTGTTCATCTCAATTTCCTGTTTATCATTTTGTGCCCAGCTTAACGGAAATTGAAGGAAAAATTGTTGCCATTTAGCCTTTCAATTACAATAAATGGAGTAAAATTTTCTCCTGAGGTAAGTAATGTTAGATAAAATTGACCGTAAGCTGCTCTCACTACTGCAAAACGATTGTACCCTCTCTTTGCAGGCGCTGGCTGATGCCGTTAATCTGACTACCACGCCCTGCTGGAAGCGTCTGAAACGACTGGAAGACGAAGGGATCCTTCGCGGGCGAGTGGCTCTACTGGATGCGGAAAAAGTCGGTCTGGGGCTGACGGCTTTTGTGCTGATTAAAACCCAGCACCACAGTAGCGACTGGTATTGCCGGTTCGTCAGCGAGGTCACGCAAATGGCGGAGGTGCTCGGCTTCTGGCGCATGGCGGGCGAATATGATTATCTGCTGCGGGTCCAGGTCGCGGATATGAAGAACTATGATAATTTTTATAAACGCCTCGTTAACAGCGTGCCGGGTCTCTCGGATGTGACTTCGAGTTTTGCCATGGAACAGATAAAATACACCACAGCCTTGCCTATTGATTAACGGCATCAGCCGCTACGAATTACACACTCAGGATTTAACCGCTTGCGATTATTTGCTCAACTTAGCTGGTATTTTCGCCGGGAGTGGCGTCGTTACCTCGGCGCTATTGCTCTGCTGATCATCATTGCCATCCTGCAACTGGTGCCACCGAAAGTGGTGGGCATTGTGGTTGATGGCGTCACTAAGCAACATTACACCGCCGAAAAGGTGTGGATGTGGATCGGCCTGCTGGTCGTTATTGCGGTGATGGTCTACCTGCTGCGCTATGTCTGGCGCGTGCTGCTGTTCGGCGCGTCTTATCAGCTGGCCGTCGAGCTGCGTGAGGATTTCTATCGCCAGCTCAGCCGTCAGCATCCGGCGTTTTATCTGCGCCATCGTACCGGCGATCTGATCGCTCGCGCCACCAACGACGTCGACCGGGTGGTGTTTGCTGCCGGCGAGGGCGTTTTAACGCTGGTGGACTCTCTGGTAATGGGCTGCGCGGTGCTGATTGTCATGTCGACGCAAATCAGCTGGCAGTTAACCCTACTGGCGCTGCTGCCGATGCCGCTTATGGCGCTGGCGATTAAGCGTAACGGCGATGCGCTACACGAGCGTTTTCGCGTTGCTCAGGCAGCGTTCTCCAGCCTGAACGATCGGACTCAGGAGAGCCTGACCAGCATCCGCATGATCAAAGCCTTCGGCCTTGAAGATCGGCAATCGGCGCTGTTTGCCGCCGACGCCGCGGATACCGGGGCGAAAAACATGCGCGTGGCTCGCATTGATGCTCGCTTCGACCCGACGATTTATATCGCGATCGGTACCGCTAATCTGCTGGCTATCGGTGGCGGCAGCTGGATGGTGATCCAGGGCAGTCTGACTCTTGGCCAACTTACCAGCTTTGTGATGTACCTCGGCCTGATGATTTGGCCGATGCTGGCGCTGGCGTGGATGTTTAACATCGTTGAGCGCGGTAGCGCGGCCTATGCGCGCATTCGCACCATGCTGGAGGAGGCGCCGGTGGTAAACGACGGCAGCGAGCCAACGCCGGAAGGTCGCGGTACGCTTAGCGTCGCCGTTGGCGAGTTTGTCTATCCGCAGGCGAATAAACCCTCTCTGGAAAAGGTTAACTTTACGCTTCAGCCCGGGCAGATGCTGGGCATTTGCGGGCCGACAGGTTCCGGTAAGAGCACCATTCTGGCGCTGATTCAGCGCCATTTTGACGTGACCGAGGGCGACATTCGTTTCCACAACGTGCCCCTGACCCGGCTTCAGCTGGATAGCTGGCGTGCCCGCCTTGCGGTAGTCAATCAGACGCCGTTTCTGTTCTCCGATACCGTCGCCAGCAATATTGCCCTCGGTAAGCCGGACGCTACGCAGGAGCAAATTGAGCACGTTGCCCGGCTTGCCAGCGTGCATGAGGATATTCTGCGCCTGCCGCAGGGATATAACACCGAAGTGGGCGAGCGCGGCGTTATGCTTTCCGGTGGGCAAAAGCAGCGAATTTCCATCGCTCGCGCGCTGTTGCTGGAAGCGGAGATTCTTATTCTTGATGATGCGCTTTCGGCGGTGGATGGGCGAACGGAGCACCAGATTTTGCATAACCTGCGACAGTGGGGAGAGGGGCGGACGGTGATTATTAGTGCCCATCGCCTGTCGGCGCTGACCGAGGCCAGCGAAATTCTGGTGATGCAGCATGGTCATGTGGCCCAGCGTGGTCGCCACGACTCCCTGGCGGCGCAGTCCGGCTGGTATCGCGATATGTACCGTTATCAGCAGCTGGAAGCGGCGCTGGATGATATTCCGCTGCAAGATGAGGAGGCCGCCGGTGCGTAGTTTCACTGAACTCTGGCCAACGCTTAAGCGCCTGCTGGCCTACGGCTCCCCGTGGCGTAAACCGTTGATGTTAGCAGTTGCCATTATGTGGATTGCAGCGGTGGCGGAGGTTAGCGGTCCGCTGCTGATTAGCTACTTTATCGACAATATGGTGGCGAAGAATTCGCTGCCGTTGAAGCTGGTTAGCGGTCTTGCCGCCGCCTACATTGGTCTGCAGCTCCTTGCCGCGGGTCTGCACTACTGCCAGGCGCTGCTGTTTAACCGCGCGGCGGTCGGCGTGGTTCAGCAGCTGCGCAGCGACGTGATGGATGCCGCCCTGCGCCAGCCGCTCAGCGAATTTGATACGCAACCGGTCGGCCAGCTTATCTCACGGGTGACCAACGATACCGAAGTGATTCGCGATCTGTACGTGACCGTCGTGGCGACCGTACTGCGTAGCGCTGCCTTAATTGGCGCGATGCTGGTGGCGATGTTCAGCCTTGACTGGCGAATGGCGCTAGTGGCGATCGCTATTTTCCCGGCGGTGCTGATTGTGATGATGATTTATCAGCGTTACAGCACGCCTATCGTCAGGCGGGTCCGCGCGTGGCTGGCGGATATCAACGACGGCTTCAATGAAGTAATTAACGGCATGGGCGTCATCCAGCAGTTCCGCCAGCAGGCGCGGTTCGGCGAACGGATGCGCGAGGCCAGCTATGCGCACTATCTGGCGCGGATGCAAACTCTGCGTCTTGATGGCTTCCTGCTGCGCCCGTTGCTGAGCCTGTTCTCTTCATTAATTCTCTGCGGTCTGCTGATGCTGTTTGGTTTCAGCAGCAGCGGAACGATCGAAGTCGGGGTGTTATATGCCTTTATTAGCTATCTTGGCCGCCTGAACGAGCCGCTTATCGAGCTCACCACCCAGCAGTCCATGCTGCAGCAGGCGGTGGTTGCGGGCGAGCGCGTTTTCGAACTGATGGACAAACCGCGTCAGGCGTGGGGAGACGATAACGAGCCGCTGCGCAGCGGTGCGGTTAGCATCGATCATGTCTCTTTTGCTTACCGCGACGATAGCCTGGTATTGCAGGATATCAATCTCGACATTCCGTCCCGCAGCTTTGTGGCGCTGGTCGGCCATACCGGGAGCGGTAAAAGCACCCTGGCCAGCCTGATGATGGGCTACTATCCGTTGACTCAGGGAGAGATTCGCATCGACGGTCGCCCGCTGTCGTCCTTAAGCCACAGCGCGCTGCGCCAGGGGATTGCGATGGTGCAACAGGATCCGGTGGTGCTGGCGGATACCTTTTATGCCAACGTCACTCTCGGTCGTGACATTAGCGAAGAGCAGGTCTGGGAGGCGCTGGAAGCGGTACAGCTGGCGGAGCTGGCGCGAGAAATGAGCAATGGGATTTATACTCAACTGGGCGAGCAGGGGAATAACCTCTCCGTTGGTCAGAAACAGCTGCTGGCGCTGGCGCGGGTGCTGGTTGATACGCCTCAGGTGCTGATTCTCGACGAGGCGACGGCTAATATCGATTCCGGTACCGAGCAGGCGATCCAGCAGGCTCTGGCCCGCGTGCGCGAGCATACGACGCTGGTGGTGATCGCGCATCGTTTATCGACCATTGTCGAGGCCGATACGATCCTGGTACTGCACCGCGGTCAGGCGGTAGAGCGTGGAAACCATCAGCAGCTGCTGGCGGCGAAAGGCCGCTACTGGCAGATGTATCAGCTGCAGCTGGCCGGCGAAGAGCTGGCCGCCAGCGCGCAGGAAGAGTCGCTTATCGCCTGATGCACCATAAACAGGCAGCCTCGGGTATCCGGTTTGAGGTGGTGCAAAAATGTTACCTGACGCGCACTGAAATGGTGCAATTTTAGGCGGAAGCGGCATTTTGCCACTTCGCTTACGCAGAATTCTTCTTATTCCCCCTCCAAAAGGGCCGCCTGGCGGTCCTTTTTCATTTCTGGCACAGCCCTTGCTTTATTAGACAGGTGTTAGCTGCGGCCATTACCGAATTCTGACTGGAGGGGACTTATGAAGCTGGTTACCGTGGTAATCAAACCATTCAAACTGGAAGATGTGCGCGAGGCATTATCTTCAATAGGCATTCAGGGCCTGACGGTCACTGAAGTTAAGGGCTTCGGCCGTCAGAAAGGCCACGCGGAGCTCTATCGCGGCGCCGAATACAGCGTCAATTTTCTGCCGAAAGTTAAGATTGACGTCGCGATTGCCGACGATCAGCTGGACGAAGTCGTCGATGTCATTAGTAAAGCGGCTTACACCGGAAAAATTGGCGATGGCAAAATCTTTGTCGCCGAGCTGCAGCGCGTCATTCGCATCCGTACCGGCGAATCTGACGAAGCGGCACTGTAACTTTCAGACCACACAGCGATGGGGAACGAAACAATGAAGATAGCAACAATGAAAACGGGTCTGGGAGCGCTGGCGCTTCTTCCGGGGCTGGCGATGGCCGCACCGGCGGTAGCCGATAAAGCCGATAACGCTTTTATGATGATTTGCACCGCGCTGGTGCTGTTTATGACGATTCCGGGTATCGCGCTGTTCTACGGCGGGCTGATCCGCGGCAAGAACGTTCTCTCTATGCTGACTCAGGTCATCGTGACCTTTGGTCTGGTCTGCGTACTGTGGGTCGTTTATGGCTACACGCTGGCCTTCGGTACCGGCGGCAGCTTCTTCGGTAACTTTGACTGGGTGCTGCTGAAGAATATTGAACTGAAAGCGCTGATGGGCAGCTTCTATCAGTATATCCACGTCGCCTTCCAGGGCTCATTTGCCTGTATCACCGTCGGCCTGATCGTTGGTGCGCTGGCTGAACGTATTCGCTTCTCCGCAGTACTGATTTTCGTTGTGGTATGGATGACGCTTTCTTATATCCCGATTGCGCATATGGTATGGGGCGGCGGCCTGCTGGCAAGCCACGGCGCGCTTGATTTCGCCGGTGGTACGGTGGTTCACATCAACGCCGCAGTAGCCGGACTGGTGGGGGCCTATATGATGGGCAAACGCGTCGGTTTTGGCAAAGAAGCGTTCAAACCGCATAACCTGCCGATGGTGTTCACCGGCACCGCTATCCTCTACGTTGGCTGGTTCGGATTCAACGCCGGTTCAGCAAGCGCGGCGAACGAAATTGCCGGCCTGGCGTTCGTTAATACCGTGGTGGCAACGGCGGCGGCTATTCTGGCGTGGACATTCGGCGAATGGGCGACCCGCGGCAAGCCTTCTCTGCTGGGCGCCTGTTCTGGGGCAATTGCTGGTCTGGTCGGCATCACTCCGGCATGTGGTTACATTGGCGTCGGTGGTTCTCTGATTGTGGGTATCGCCGCGGGTCTGGCGGGTCTGTGGGGCGTAACCATTCTGAAACGCTGGCTGCGCGTTGATGACCCTTGCGATGTGTTCGGCGTACACGGCGTTTGTGGGATCGTAGGTTGTATCCTGACCGGCATTTTCGCTGCAACCTCTCTGGGCGGCGTCGGCTACGCGGAAGGTGTGACCATGGGCCATCAGGTTCTGGTACAGCTGGAAAGTATCGCCATCACTATCGTCTGGTCCGGGATCGTGGCGTTTATTGGCTATAAAGTTGCCGATATGACCGTTGGTCTGCGCGTACCGGAAGAGCAGGAACGTGAAGGCCTCGACGTGAACAGCCACGGCGAAAACGCCTACAACGCTTGATAAAATTGAGTTATTTTCTGTAGCAGCAGAGCCTCCCTCCGGGAGGCTCTGTTTTTTTATGCGTTACGATTACGCATCACGCCTTCCTGCACTGTAGAAGCGACCAGCGTGCCGTCCTGAGTGTAGAATTCGCCGCGTACAAAGCCTCGTGCGCTGGAGGCCGAGGTGCTTTCTACGCTGTAAAGCAGCCATTCGTTGATATTGAACGGGCGATGGAACCACATTGAGTGATCGATAGTGGCAACCTGCATACCCGGTTCCAGAAAGCCTACGCCGTGGGGCTGCAGAGCTACGGGCAGGAAATTAAAGTCAGAAGCGTAGCCCAGCAGAGACTGATGAATACGGATATCTTCCGGAACAGCGCCGTTGGCGCGGATCCAGACCTGGCGCGCGGGTTCCGCCACATGACCTTTCAGCGGGTTGTGGAATTCTACCGGGCGAATCTCCAGCGGTTTATCGTTGAGAAATTTCTCTTTGACCAGCGGCGGAAGCAGATGCGCCAGCTTACGGGCGATATCCGTCTCCGAGGGTAAACCGTGCGGCGCAGGCGCTGACGGCATCGGTTTTTGATGCTCGTAGCCCGGCTCCGGCGCCTGGAAAGAGGCGGTCATATAGAAAATCGGCTTACCGTTCTGCACTGCCGCAACCCGACGGGCGCTAAAGCTGTTGCCGTCGCGCAGCACTTCAACATCATAGATGATAGGTTTCTGGCTATCGCCCGGACGTAGAAAGTAGCTGTGGAATGAGTGGATCAGGCGTTCGGCGGGGACGGTCTCTTTGGCAGCATATAGCGCCTGACCAACCACCTGGCCGCCAAAAACCTGACGTAAGCCCAAATCTTCGCTCTGTCCGCGAAACAATCCCTCTTCAATTTTTTCCAGATTTAACAATGCCAGCAGATTGCTTAATGCCTGACTCATAATGACCCTCAATCAATGATGGCTGCCTTACGCAGCGCGTTCTTGAGGCAAGTATAACCTGGAATCGCAAGTGGTCCGATGGGTGTAATAAACTGAATCGAGGCTCTTTTTCCGACATTAATTGTGTTAACTATCGATACATAACAGGCGAAAGAGCGATGCCAGAGGTGCATACGCTGAAGAGCGGTTCGGAGGAGCGGCAAATACTTTTTCGCATCCTCCATTACGCGGTTGGCTTACAGGTATCACTTTAGCCGCCGGAACGTCCGGGGCAGTAATAATCTGAATATGGCCCTTTTGCGGGCGAAAATTGAGAACTGTGCCACACTTATTCATGATGAAAATGTTTCGCCGCGTTGCGGTTGAACATGCTCTAAGGGATGAAAGGAGAAAATAATGAAATTTGCCTATATGTTAAGTGCTATAGCCGTAGCGGCTACGTTGTCTGCCTGTGCGAATAACCACAGCAGCAATGCGGCGAACCAGGCGGCGCCCGATCCTTATGGCATTGCTTCACTAAGCTCCTCGCAGCAGCAGCCTAACGTCTCCGGGACGATCTCTATTCGACAGCGCGTGGCGTTACCGCCGGACGCAATATTGACCGTAACCCTCTCGGATGCGTCTTTGGCCGATGCGCCAGCCCACGTGCTGTCGCAAAAAGCGGTCAGGACGGAAGGGAAGCAGGCGCCGTTTAACTTTGTTCTGCCCTATAACCAGGCGCAAATCCAGCCTAACGCCCGTATTCTGCTCAGCGCGGCAATTACCGTTAACGGTCAGCTAATGTTTATTACTGATACCGTACAGCCGGTGATTAACCAGGGCGGTAATCGTGCCGATCTGCTCCTGGTGCCGGTTCAGCAAACGGCGGTACCGGTGGCAAATAACACCGTTCCCGTGGCGCAATAACGCCGTCTATGCCCCTTTACCGGGGCATTTTTTTGCCTCTAATAAATCCAGCGGTAGCGCTGCAGATCAATATGACCGCTGCCTGAAACCTGAACGCCTTCCGCCAGCAGCGCCTGCCGCTGGCGCTGCAGGTCCGGCCCGGTGAGGGAGATGGTGCCGTGGCGATTCACAACACGATGCCAGGGGAGGGTGGAACCTTCAGGCAAACGTTTTAATACCCCTCCGACCTGCCGCGCCGCGCGCGGTGAACCGGCCAACTGCGCAACGTCGCCGTAGGTGGCAACGTACCCCTCAGGAATCGAGGCGACAATCTGCCAGACCCGCTGCGGAAAAGTATCGTGAGAATCCATGGTTCATCCTGTTGCCGGGAAAGGTTAAGGATAAGCGTTGCACGACGGCGTGTACAGACAGCGAGTTAAGCCGGTTTCGTAGCGCTAAACTAGTCGCCAGGCCCGATAGCGGCATACGATGAATACATGATCGAGTACTTAAGCCGTAGGTATTGCCCAGAATATGCGGCTTTGCGCAATAAACCAGCACCCAGTCTGCGGCGGCTTGCAATTCACGGGTTCAGCAGGGATAATGCGCCAGCGCGTTAGGTAACTAGCGCTCTCAATGGGGGCTCTGTTGGTTCTCCCGCAACGCTACTCTGTTTACCAGGTCAGGTCCGGAAGGAAGCAGCCAGAGCAGACGACGTGTGTGCCGGGATGTAGCTGGCAGGGCCCCCACCCATTTCAGCCTGCCCCAAATGCTCTCAGTAACCAGGCAATAGCTTCACAACTCCCCTTTATATTGAATAACCACAAATATAATGTGTATTTTTTCGCTTCTAAAAACTTATGTTTTTTATGTCAAAAATTCACATAGTCATAAATTTGAAATTTAATTGAAATGTTAATGTCATTTTTTTGTCATATATAACGTGCAGATTATTCATAGGAAATTGTTTCTTGATATAAGCTAAAAATATATCTCTGGATCAGCATGTTAACTTCGTGTATTAATTATACGATGATTTTATTTCACGGGAAGCGTGACTATGGCCACTATGGTTCTTAACGTAAAAATTGATAGCGAGTTAAAAGAAAAACTGCGTCAGTATGCGGAAGAAAATAATGAAAATTTAGGAGCGGCTACGGAAAAACTGCTGCTGCTGGCGTTTCAGGTAGCGGAATCAGCAGACGAGGCGGGGGTTTCGGAAGAAGATATTGATAGCCAGCATACCGAAGAGGAAGCGTCTCCATTAACCCCTAAAGAAATCAAAGCATTACGTAAAATTCTGAAGAAGAAAAAATGAAACAACAACTCTCTACAGCCAGCAACTATAGCGAAGCCTGTGACATGTTGCGTTCCGGCTACGTTAAACATGTACGCCTGAACTGGAATATCGGTAGTGATGAGTTCTTTCGCATTGCTTCCGACTGGTGTGATACGGGCGCAAAAATTAAAAAAGATGAAGACGGTTTTATTATTTCTCTTAAAGGGTTTCCTATCCCACGTCAGCATTAATGCAACGATCTCATTTTTGTCATCTGACTGACACGTCCTGAAGACAGAATTGATGCGCAATTTTATAAAAACATCTCATATGCATCATGGATGATGGCTTTGGCGGGCTGGCTCCAGCCCGTCGATATTTTATTAGATGATTTTCCTCAGACGAAAGCTCTCTTTTTGTTCCGTAAGGCTATGCCATAACGGCTGTAATGTATTAAATGCGTTGCGTAGTTCCTCATCGGAAAGCGTAAAAGGCAAACGCAAATAGCGATCAAATGCTCCGGCCAGGCCGAACCGCGTCCCCGTCCCGATATGAATTCCACGGCTTTCTGCACGAACGGAAAAGAGCGTAGCCAGCATTCCTGGCAATTCAACCCAAAAAGAGAGCCCTCCTTCCGGCAGCGTAAAGCGCCAGTGGGGAAAATATTCCTTCATGAGCTCACCGCACATATCACGACGGTTTGCCAGCATGGCGCGCCGCGGCGGTAATAGCGTTTTCTCATTTTCAAGCAACCAGCAGCAGGCCAGCTGTTCCAGCAGCGGGGATCCGAGATCGAGCGAGTCGCGGGCCTGGGCCAGCGAGGCAATGGTTCGCGAGGAGGCGCGGATCCAGCCTATGCGTAAGCCACCCCAGAAGCTTTTGCCTGCAGAGCCGATGGTGATTACCGGGGCATCAGGATTAAATGCCGCTAAGGGAGGGGGCGGAGGCGCGTCGAACCATAAATCAACCATCGTCTCGTCGACTACCAGAGTGGTGCGGGTTTGTGCGGCAAGGTCTGCTATCCGCTGGCGCGTGGCGCTGTCCATACAGCGGCCGGTCGGATTATGAAAGTCCGGCATTAACCAGGCCAGACGCGGGGCCGTTTGGGCGATCGTCGCCGCTAAGCCGTCGCAATCCCATCCCTGCTGCGGCAGGGCAACGCTAACCGGACGGCATGATGCACCCTGAATCGCGCTGATCGCCATGGGATAAGTTGGCGCATCCACTACCACCCGATCGCCAGGCCCGGTGAATAAGCGCAGAACCAGCGCAAAGCCGTTAAGCGCTCCGTTGACGATCATGACTTCATCGCTGCGGGTTGGCAGTCCGCGTTCGCTGTAGCGGCGGGCGATCGCTTCGCGCAGGAGAGACAACCCTTGCTGATCGTAACCCGTATTGGATAAGTGCTGAGGCATGATCTTCAGGGCCTGGCTGAAGGCCTGATGGATTTCAGGTCCGGCGCTGAGTGCGGCAATGGCTAAATTCACCGAGAGCGAATCCGGCGTTTTGGCTGCAACCTCTACGGGCCGTTCCGGCAAAGCGATACGCGAACCGCTTCCCTGGCGGCTATAGAGATAGCCCTCCTCCCGTAGTTGACCCAGCGCACTGGCAACCGTTGTTCGGCTAATATTCAGCGCAGCCGCCAGTTCACGCTCGCCGGGCAGACGGGTTTCCAGCGGCAGGCGGCCATCGAGGATTAGCAAGCGCAGCGCTTCCGCCAGCTGGCGCCAGATAGGCGTACGAGAAGTGGATTCCTGCCAGTTGCCCAACAGGCGTACCAGAGACTGTGAACCAAAGCGACGAGATGACATAGCAATCCACTTTTTAAAAACTGGCCATTAATTATCAATCCATTTTTGCTGATGATGCTGAGGAACGCAATTATTCTGAGGTGAAAAATGGTACGTCGTTTGCTGCAACTTTATATTGGTCTGGTCCTTTACGGCATGTCTACTGCGTTATTTGTTCATGCCAATCTTGGCGCCGATCCCTGGGACGTTTTTCATCTGGGGGTCGGTAAGCAGTTCAACCTGGATTTGGGGACGGTCATGATCCTGACGGGAGCCGCAGTGCTGCTGCTGTGGATCCCGATACGGCAAATGCCGGGCCTGGGTACGGTGAGTAACGTCATTGTGCTGGGGCTGGCGGCGAACGCGACTCTGGCTGTGCTGCCGCCGGTGGATTCGCTGGTGGTGCGCAGCCTGCTGTTGGTTGGGGCCATCGTACTGAATGCGCTGGCGACGGGGATGTATATTGGCGCAGGTTTTGGCCCTGGGCCGCGCGACGGTCTGATGACCGGGCTGCATGCCCGTACGGGGTGGTCGCTGCGCGGTATTCGTACCGCAATTGAACTTTCCGTCTTGCTGATAGGCTGGATGATGGGCGGTAGTTTTGGCATGGGAACCGTACTCTATGCGATAACGATCGGCCCGCTGATCCAGCTATGCCTGCCGTGGTTCCATCAGCCAGCAGCGCGTAAGGCGGCGGTGAAACGCAGTGAGGCGATTTCCTGATTTCCCGCTGCCATCAGGCGGAGAGACTAAACTTATCAAGTCAGATACGGCCGGATTCTCCGGTTGTACTGTTCACTTCGGAGAGCATACTCATGAAGTACGTTGATGGTTTTGTCGTTGCCGTACCGGCGGAAAATAAGGAGGCATACCGCGAGATGGCAGCAAAGGCCGCACCATTATTTAAGGAGTTTGGCGCCCTACGGGTAGTCGAGTGCTGGGCGGATGATGTGCCGGATGGAAAGCTGACCGACTTTCACATGGCGGTAAAAGCTGAAGACGATGAAGAAGTGGTATTTAGCTGGATTGAATATCCTTCAAAAGAGGCGCGCGATGCCGCCAACGCCAAAATGATGTCCGATCCGCGGATGAAAGTGTTTGGCGAAAATATGCCATTTGATGGAAAACGAATGATATTCGGCGGTTTTGCTCCGCTACTGGATGAGTAATTCATCTTTGCCATCCCCATAGCCTGTGGGGATGGCGATAGACGCGCCACAAAGTACTTAGTCATGAGGTATGTGAACCTCAGACGCGTATTATCTCTGACGGTGTAGAGTTCGCTTTAAGATTGTTTTCAGCCCACAGAATAAATTTCTCCTTTGGCAGCGCTTTACTATACAGCCAACCCTGAGCGTACTGCACGCCATGAAGGCGCAGCCAGTCGCGCTGGTATTCAGTTTCAACGCCTTCTGCGACCGTCGCCAGATTGAGCGCTTTCGCCATGTCGATAATATGCGGCGTTAACGGTTTGTACTCCAGCGTATCAACAAACGATTTATCGATTTTCAGGGTATCGACATCCAGCTGTTGTAAATAGCTGAGGCTGGAATAGCCGGTACCGAAGTCATCGATAGAGATGCGGTGTCCGGCCTGCCGGTAACCGGCGATAACCGGCAGAGTCGTTTGCGGGTCGACAAAACCGCGCTCGGTGATTTCCAGGATGATCTGCTGAGCGCTGATGCCCCAGCGTTGAAGCTGCTCTTGCAGGAGGTACGGCAGTTTTGGCGAGCGTAAATCATCAACCGACAGGTTAATCGAAATGTGTATTTCCGGGCGCTGGCGCAGCCAGGTACCAAGATCGGCAAAGATTTGCCGCACAATATCCTCGGTTAAACGGGTAATCAGGCCGGTTTGTTCGGCAAGCGGGATAAAAATATCCGGCGATAAAAAACTTCCATCAGGCTGCTTCCAGCGGGCAAGCGCTTCTGCACCGGCGATTTTTCCACTCTGCAACGAAATAATGGGCTGGTAATAAACCTGAATGGCGTTGGAATTCAGCGCGTCCAGCATTCCGTATCGCGGCGAGCGTAACCTTCGTAGCAAGCGGAGGAGAAGGAATGAGGCCAGAATGCTGGTGAAGAGGCCTATCGGCAGCCATAGTATCAGCTGCTGATGCAGCTTTTTTTGCAGCGGCAATGTTGATGACCAGGTGGCGATCGCCAGTCCCAGCTCCGGGATACGGTGAAGACGATAAACGATATTATTAAGGGTTAAGGTTTCAACATTGAGATGTTTAATTTGCTCCCAGGCGGCGGCATTAAGCGGCTGACTGCTGATAATAATTTGATCGCGCTGAGTGCCAAACAGGAGGGTGTGAATTTCTTCCTGGCCTAACGGGATCACATCGATAAACGAAACGGGGTCGATCATCACCACGTGATGTTCGCTGCCCATTGCCGTCATTTTATGTTTTAGTCCGAGGTCGTTCACCGACGTGAGCCAGGTGCGATAGCCATCGACGGTAATATGGTCGGGCGCCGGAAAGGTAACCGAAACCTGATGATCTTCGAGGGAAGAGCACTGTGGAATACCATCGTGTAACCACAGAACTTCCTGGACGTAGCGGTGAGTGTAGGCAATTCGCCGCATGTTGAGCAGATGCTGTGGACTGCAGGTCGTGGCAGCGTGCGCATCCGCTTCTTTAAGCGCTTCTGTTGCCTGATCGGCAACCTGCTGCACTCGCGCCAGCACGCGGACGGAAAAGTTATCCAGCTCGGTATAAAACTGTTCTTTGGCCTGCTGCGTTGCCAGCCAGATGCTCAGCACCACCGGCAAAATAATGGCGAGTATGAGTACCCCTGTAACCAGGCTCACCTGATGCCGGGTAGTCATGAGTATGTCCTTATTTTATTGAGGGGTTGAATGAGTATACGCGAAAGATAAAAGCAGGATTTAGCAAACGGCATAAAAAAGGCCCGAACCGCCAGATAGCAACGAGTTCGGGCTAACAGTGGATGAACCGTTCCGTTTCATGCCTTTAACGGAGCGGAGATAACGAGGGCTGACATACTGACAATGAAGGTTGTCAGCATAGATTCAGATTCTAAAGCGCATTCATGACAATCAAATGTTACGTTTAATGGGCATCAGGGGCTGCGATGTCGTCACTAATGCGCAGATCATTTTCATCAAATACCATGCAGAAGCGATCGTCGAATGCGACGCTGATCTTTTGCCAGGGGCGGAAGTGAACGTCGCCGGGCAGCAGGATTTTGACGTTATCGTGGCCATAACATTGACCGAACAGATAGGTGTTGTTACCCAGCCTCTCGACCACTTCACATTGAAACTCAACCACGGTACCGATATTCACATTGGTTGAGAGATGTTCAGGACGAATACCCAGAGTTACGGCAGCACCCGGCTGCAGCGGTGATGTGGTGATATTGAGCGTCAGATTATGATCCTGCGCCATCTTCACGCTTAGTTGACCCGGCTGCCATGCGGTTACCGTCGCGGGCAGGAAGTTCATTTTTGGTGAACCGATGAACCCAGCGACGAACTTATTCACCGGGTTGTAATACAGCGACATCGGCGATCCCATCTGTTCGACTTTGCCGTAGTTCATCACTACGATCTTATCGGCCAGGGTCATCGCTTCAACCTGATCGTGAGTGACATAAACCATCGTCGTCTTGAGTTCATGATGAAGTTTAGCGATATGCAGGCGCATCTCAACGCGTAGTTCGGCGTCAAGGTTAGAGAGGGGTTCATCAAACATAAACACCCGAGGATTACGTACGATGGCGCGGCCAATCGCCACGCGCTGGCGCTGACCGCCGGAAAGCTGCTTAGGTTTACGATCCAGTAGGTGAGAGAGCTGCAGCGTTTTCGCCACCATTTCAACCTGGCGGCGAATTTCATCTTTAGGCACTTTATTCACCTTCAGGCCATAGCCCATATTCTCCGCCACCGTCATATGCGGATAGAGCGCATAGGACTGGAATACCATGGCAACGCCGCGATGGGCGGGGACAACATCATTCATCACTTCATCGCCAATCAGGACTTCACCGTCGCTGACTTCTTCCAGACCGGCAATCATCCGCAGTAGCGTCGATTTACCGCAGCCGGACGGGCCGACGAACACCGCAAATTCACCATCTTCAATATCAAGATTGACCTGATGCAGCGTCACTGTACTGCCGAACCGCTTGGTGACATTCCTCAGTCGTATATTGGACATCAACACTCCCCGGGTTAGTAGCCGTTATTGCCGTTGGGATTTGGGCTGCGATGCGTGTTTTGTATAACGTATAACAATACAGCCGGACGATGCTCAACGACGCTAAAATCATGCTGTGACTATAACTTCCTGAGTTTTTGCACCCTACATCGATGTTTCATTTCTGCAATCATGATCACACAACTGGCAGCTTCCAGTAGTTTTATCAGCCTTCAAAGCGTAGCGTATAACAAATCTTAAATGACGGCTTTTATGATTATGAATCGCCGATTTTCAATTGGCTGAGAGATTTCTGAAAGCTATACCTCGCAATAAAAACCATTTAATTGTTATACCTTCACATGGGGTTGATAATGAAAAAGAACACTCTTGCTGCACTGATCCTTACCACTCTGGCAGCCGGGCAGCTGACGAGCCTGCAGGCGTACGCGGCCGGACAGCTCAATGTCTGGGAAGACATCAAAAAATCCGATGGCATCAAAGCCGCGGTAAGCGATTTTGAAAAGCAGTTCAACGTTAAAGTAAACGTGCAGGAAATGCCGTACGCCCAACAGCTGGAAAAGCTACGCCTTGACGGCCCGGCGGGCATCGGCCCGGACGTTCTGGTGATCCCGAATGATCAGCTGGGCGGTGCGGTCGTTCAGGGGCTGCTGTCTCCTCTGACGGTGGAGCAGGCGAAGCAGGAGGCGTTTACGCCTGCTTCAATCAGCGCTTTCCATATGGATAACGTGCTTTACGGCGTGCCGAAAGCGGTGGAAACCTTAGTGCTGATTTATAACAAAGACCTGATCGATCAGCCGCTGGATAGCCTGCAGGCGTGGTTCGATTACTCGAAAAAGCAGCGCGAAGAGGGGAAATACGGTCTGCTGGCGAAATTTGACCAGATCTATTACAGCTGGGGCGCTATCGGTCCGATGGGCGGCTATATCTTTGGCAAAAACGATAAAGGGGGCTTCAACCCGCAGGATGTCGGTCTCAACAAGCCTGGCGCGGTGGAAGCAGTCACTTTCCTGAAAAAATTCTATACCGATAAGGTTTTCCCGGCAGGGATCCTCGGTGACAACGGGTTGAACGCCATCGATTCCCTGTTCACCGAGAAGAAAGCGGCGGCGGTGATTAATGGCCCGTGGGCATTCCAGCCGTACGAAGCAGCAGGCATTAATTATGGCGTGGTTCCCCTGCCGACGTTGCCGGACGGCAAACCGATGAGCTCCTTCCTCGGCGTGAAGGGCTACGTGGTTTCGACGTGGAGTAAAGATAAAGCGCTGGCGCAGCAGTTTATTGAGTTTATTAACCAGCCGCAGTATGTGAAAGCACGCTATGTGGCGACCGGCGAAATCCCGCCGCTGAAGGCCATGATTGACGATCCGCTGATTAAGAATGATGAAAAGGCCAGCGCGGTGGCGGTGCAGTCAGCGCGGGCGACGGCAATGCCGGGGATCCCGGAAATGGGGGAAGTTTGGAGCCCGGCGAACGCTGCGCTGGAGCTGAGCCTGACCGGTAAACAGGAGCCGAAGGCAGCGCTGGATAACGCCGAGAAGCAGATCAAAATGCAGATCGAAGCCATGCAGGCCAGCAATCAATAATCAGCTGATGTAACAGAACGGGAGGGCCGTCCTCCCGTTTTCAGAAGGAGTCGTGTGTGATTATCAATCCCAGCGAAAATATTGCCGAAGCGCGTGGCGCAGGACGCCACGCGTGGTGCGGCCTGTTGCTGGCTATCGTGCCGGGTTTTGGGCAGTTTTATCATCGCCAGTGGCTGAAGGGGATTGTCTTCCTGGTGCTGCTGAGCAGTTTTATGAGCATTTTTTATGACTTTCTCAGCGAAGGTCTGTGGGGGTTGTACACCTTAGGTGAAGAAGTCCCGCGGGATAACTCTATTTTCCTGCTGGCCGAGGGGATCATCAGCGTGCTGATCATCGCTTTTGGCTTGTTAGTCTATTTCCTCTCGCTGCGTGATGCCTGGGTTAACGGTAAAAAGCGCGATGAGGGCATGGCGCTGAATAGCGTTCGTAAGCAGTATCAGATGCTGCTCAGCGACGGTTTTCCCTATTTGATGATTACGCCGGGCTTTATTCTGCTGGTGTTTGTGGTCATCTTCCCGATTCTGTTTGGCTTTGCGATCGCCTTTACTAACTATAACCTGTACCACACCCCGCCCGCGAAGCTGGTGGATTGGGTGGGGTTCAAAAACTTCATCAACATCTTCACATTATCCATCTGGCGTTCGACCTTCTTTGATGTCCTGCAGTGGACGGTGGTGTGGACGCTGCTGGCGACAACCCTGCAATGCACCGTTGGCGTACTGCTGGCGATTCTGGTTAACCAGAAAGATTTGCGCTTTAAGCCGATGATCCGCACGATTTTCATTCTGCCGTGGGCGGTGCCGGGATTTGTGACGATTCTGGTTTTTGCCGGGATGTTCAACGATTCATTCGGGGTGATTAACAACGCCATTTTGTCTTTCTTCGGCATCAGTCCGAAGGCCTGGCTGACCGATCCGTTCTGGACTAAGACGGCGCTGATCATGATGCAAACCTGGCTGGGTTTTCCGTTTGTTTTCGCTATGACTACCGGCGTACTGCAGGCGATTCCCGACGATCTCTATGAAGCGGCGACGATGGACGGCGCCAGCGCGTTTACCCGTCTGCGGACTATTACCCTGCCGCTGGTACTGTACTCCATTGCGCCGATCATCATCACTCAGTACACCTTCAACTTTAACAACTTCAACATCATCTATCTGTTCAATAACGGTGGGCCAGCGGTGGCGGGGTCGAATGCCGGCGGTACGGATATTCTGGTGTCGTGGATCTATAAATTGACCATGTCATCTTCGCAATACGCCATCGCGGCCACCATTACGATCCTGCTGTCGATTTTTGTCGTTGGCCTGGCGTTGTGGCAGTTCCGCGCCACCAAATCCTTTAAAAATGACGATATGGCGTAAGGGAAGCAACATGGCTAAATCACCGAGTATTAAACGCGAAAAGTGGATTCGCCTGTCACTCACCTGGCTGGTGGTCATCTTTGTCTCGACGATCATTATTTACCCGCTGGTCTGGACGGTAGGGGCGTCGCTGAACGCCGGGAACAGCCTCCTGAGTACGTCGATTATTCCTGAAAATCTGTCGTTCCAGCATTACGCGGATTTGTTCAACGGCAATGTGAATTATCTCACCTGGTACTGGAACTCGATGAAAATCAGCTTCATGACCATGCTCCTGACCCTAATCAGCGTGAGCTTCACCGCCTATGCGTTCTCCCGCTTTCGTTTCAAAGGTCGGCAGAACGGGCTGATGCTGTTCCTGCTGTTGCAGATGATCCCGCAGTTCTCAGCGCTGATTGCGATCTTTGTCCTCTCCCAGCTGCTGGGGCTTATCAACAGCCATCTGGCGCTGGTGCTGATCTACGTCGGCGGCATGATCCCGATGAATACCTGGCTCATGAAGGGCTATCTGGATGCGATCCCCAAAGATCTGGATGAGTCGGCGCGGATGGATGGCGCCAGCAGCTTCCGCATCTTTTTCGAGATCATTATGCCGCTGTCGAAACCGATTCTGGCGGTGGTGGCGCTGTTTTCATTTACCGGCCCGCTGGGGGATTTCATTCTCTCCAGCACCATATTGCGTACCCCGGATAAGTACACGCTGCCGATTGGCCTGTACAACCTGGTGGCGCAGAAGATGGGCGCCAGCTACACCACCTACGCGGCGGGAGCGGTCTTGATTGCCGTCCCGGTGGCGATTCTCTATCTGGCGCTACAAAAATACTTTGTTTCCGGCCTCACCTCTGGCAGTACAAAAGGATAACTCCATGAAAAGATTAACACCCGCCTGGCTTGCTGTTTCTCTGGCATGCGGTTTTTCCGCTACTACGCTGGCGGCAGATGCGTTGCAAACGAAGGCGTTTAGCAATATGCCCGCTGATTTTATTAAAGGCGCGGATATCTCCACGCTGCTGGATGCGGAAAAGCACGGCGCGAAGTTCTTTAATCACAACCATCAGCAGCAGGATCCGATTGCGATCCTCAAGGCCGACGGCGTGAACTACGTTCGTCTGCGCCTGTGGGTGGATCCCAAAGATGCCGATGGCCAGCGCTACGGCGGCGGCGATAACGATCTGGCGACGACGCTGGCGCTGGCGAAGCGGGCAAAAGCGCAGGGGATGAAGCTGCTGCTTGATTTCCACTACAGCGATTTCTGGACCGATCCGGGTAAGCAGTTCAAGCCGAAAGGCTGGGAGAAGCTGGACTATCCACAGCTGAAAACCACGATCCACGATTATACCCGCGACACGATTGCCCGCTTTAAGCAGGAGGGCGTGCTGCCGGATATGGTGCAGATCGGCAACGAAATTAACGGCGGTCTGCTGTGGCCGGAAGGGAAAAGCTGGGGGCAGGGCGGCGGCGAGTTCGATCGCCTTGCCGGGCTGCTGAATGCCGCCATCGATGGACTGAAGGAAAATCTTACCGGCGGTGAGCAGGTTCAAATTATGCTTCATCTGGCCGAAGGCACGAAAAACGACACCTTCCGCTGGTGGTTTGATGAAATCAGCAAGCGTAACGTCCCTTACGACATTATTGGTCTGTCGATGTACACCTACTGGAATGGTCCGATTAGCGCGCTGAAAGCCAATATGGACGATATCAGCCAACGCTATAACAAAGACGTGATTGTGGTGGAAGCCGCTTACGCTTATACCCTGGATAACTGCGACAATGCCGAAAATAGCTTCCAGGCGAAAGAAGAAAAAGATGGCGGTTACCCGGCCACCGTGCAGGGGCAATATAATTATATTCATGACTTAATGCAGGCCGTTGCCGATGTTCCGCAGCATCGCGGTAAAGGTATTTTTTATTGGGAGCCGACGTGGATTGCCGTACCGGGAAATACCTGGGCGACGCCTGCTGGAATGAAATATATCCACGATGAGTGGAAAGAGGGAAATGCCCGGGAAAATCAGGCGCTGTTTGATTGCCAGGGAAAAGCATTGCCGTCGATGAAGGTATTTAATTAATTATTCAGTTTTACACTTCAGGATGTTTATTATGAAAAAATTTGCGCCTTTGAGTCCGAAGGTTAATACGCTATTGCATGGCGCCGACTATAACCCGGAGCAATGGGAGAATTATCCCGATATTATCGACAAAGATATTGCCATGATGCAGCAGGCAAAATGTAATGTCATGTCGGTAGGGATATTTAGCTGGGCGAAACTTGAACCTCAGGAAGGCGTATTTGAATTTGGCTGGCTGGATACTATTCTCGAAAAACTGTATGCCGCCGGAATTCATGTCTTTCTCGCGACGCCAAGCGGTGCCCGTCCGGCGTGGATGTCGCAGAAGTATCCTCAGGTACTGCGCGTCGGCCGCGATCGGGTGCCGGCGCTGCACGGCGGACGGCATAACCACTGTATGTCCTCGCCGGTCTATCGTGAGAAAACCCTGAAGATTAATACCCTGCTGGCGGAACGTTACGCGCAGCATCCGGCGGTGCTGGGCTGGCATATCTCCAACGAATACGGCGGAGAGTGCCACTGCAGCCTGTGCCAGGAGCGTTTCCGCGACTGGCTGAAAGCGCGCTATGAAACGCTGGATAATCTCAATCATGCCTGGTGGAGTACCTTCTGGAGCCACACCTACAGCGACTGGACGCAGATTGAATCTCCGGCTCCGCAGGGGGAAGTCTCAATTCATGGTCTGAACCTGGACTGGCGTCGATTCAACAGCGCTCAGGTGACCGACTTCTGCCGCCACGAAATCGCGCCATTGAAAGCGGCCAATGCCGATCTGCCGGTGACAACCAATTTTATGGAGTATTTCTACGATTACGACTACTGGCAGCTGGCGCAGGCGCTGGACTTTATTTCGTGGGATAGCTATCCAATGTGGCATCGCGATAAAGATGAAACAGCGCTGGCCTGCTACACAGCGATGTATCACGATATGATGCGCAGCCTGAAGGGCGGCAAGCCGTTTGTCCTGATGGAATCCACGCCGAGCGCGACCAACTGGCAACTGACCAGCAAGCTGAAAAAGCCGGGAATGCATATTCTCTCTTCTCTGCAGGCGGTAGCGCACGGCGCGGATTCGGTACAGTACTTCCAGTGGCGTAAGAGCCGCGGTTCGGTGGAGAAGTTCCACGGCGCGATAATCGATCATGTCGGCCACCTCAACACGCGCGTGGGTCGTGAAGTGACTAAGCTCGGCGAGATATTAAGCCAGCTGTCCGGCGTGGTGGGATGCCGGACGGATGCCAAAGTGGCGATTATCTTCGACCAGCAAAACCGCTGGGCGCTGGATGATGCTCAGGGGCCGCGTAATCTCGGGATGGAGTATGAAAATACGGTTAATGAGCACTATCGCCCGTTCTGGGAGCAGGGGATTGCGGTAGATATTATCGATGCCGACGTTGATCTGAGCGCTTACCGGCTGGTCATTGCGCCGATGCTGTATATGGTTCGCGAAGGATTTGCCGAACGTGCTGAAGCTTTTGTGGCTAACGGCGGCCATTTAGTTACAACATACTGGACGGGCATTGTTAACGAAACCGACCTGTGCCATCTGGGGGGCTTCCCGGGCCCGCTGCGTAAACTGCTGGGCATTTGGGCGGAAGAAATTGACTGCCTGAACGACGGCGAACGCAATCTGGTACAGGGGCTGGCGGGCAATGAAGGAGGGCTACAGGGACCGTACCAGGCGCGTCATCTGTGTGAACTGATTCATGCTGAAACGGCGCAGCCGCTGGCGACCTACCGCGATGATTTTTACGCCGGAAGAGCGGCAGTCACCGTTAACCATTTTGGTAAAGGTAAGGCCTGGCACGTTGCTTCGCGCAACGATCTGGCTTTCCAGCGGGACTTTTTCGGTACCATTATGCAAGAGCTGGCGCTGCCGCGTGCGGTTGAGGCTGATTTCCCGCCCGGCGTGGTGGCCACTGCGCGTACGGATGGTGAAACCACCTACGTTTTCCTGCAAAACTACAGCGCGCAGCAGCAGCATGTGACCTTACCCCAGGGCTACCATGACACTCTTACCGGCACGTCACTGAGTGCATCGGTGACCTTAAATGCATGGGATTGCCGGATCCTTAGTCGTAACGCTTGATTTCTCTCTATACGCGCCTGCTCCTGCGAGCAGGCGTTTTTTTATCTACTTATCAGGAGTCTGGTATGGTGAGTTTAAAATCCTTTCTGAATTACTTCTCGCAGCCTCGTCCGGTGGAATCGTTAAGCCACGTGGAGCAGCAACAGGTCGATTGTTTAATTCAGGCATTCGGCGGTGAGACAAATATTATCAACGTAGATGCCTGTATTACCCGCTTACGCGTTACGGTAAAAAATCTCTCAATTGTAGATTCTCAGGCATTACAGCAGCAGGGAGCGCTTGGGGTTATTATCCTTGGGCAGCAGGTGCATGCTATTTTTGGTAAGCAGTCAGATGCTTTACGTCAATTACTTGAAGAACACTTTGCCAGTCGGAAATAAAATAAAACGGGATAACGCAATAATGGGTTATCCCGAAAATAAAACAACGCCTTCAATGGCAATAATGATTACCGGAGGGTAATTAACGATCTTACAGTTGGCGATAAAACAGTTTGAATCCTGTTACCACCAGGCTTCAACCTGGACACCAAAGTTCCACGTATTATTGGCGGTGCGATCTTCGAACGGTTTACCATTTTCTGAATCATTCAGATATGAAGCGAAAATGCGCAGTTCCGGGCGTGACATAAAGTCCGGGCCGTCGGCCAGGCCCAGCGCAATGGTGTATTTCTCACCGGCCTGCTTGTAATCTGTATTGTTCTTGTAGCTATCTTTCTGATAAAAGCCGCCGACTTCGCCAATCAGGCGTACGTATTCGGTGAACTGATACTGCCCGCGCGCCACCAGCGACAGCATGCGTGTTTTATCGGTGTAATCAGTAATGTTGTCCGCGGAGCCCCATGTCAGCACGTGGTTGATGGAGAACTTTTCGGTGATTGGAATTAAGCCGGTATTGATAACGCGGTAGCCGGTGGCGTCATTGACGTAGTTCCACATGTCATACCAGCCGCCGCCCTGGGAAACCATGTTCTGCGCCAGCCCTTTGTTTGCGTACTGCAGCACCGTTTTATTGTAACCGCCCAGCATATCCTGGCTAATTTCCCCGGTTAGCATGATGCCGTTTTCAGCATCATAGAGTCCGCCGTAGGTATCCTGCTTTTTAGTGGTATTCGGCATCGCGTAGTCGATACCAAATTCGGTCCACGATCCGGCCCACGGCTTCCAGCCCGCATAGCGCAAATCAAGATAATTTATATTGACGTTGCTATCACCATCGACGCGGTAATCGACGTCATTCGCGTCGCCGCGGATCCAGGCAAATGAGACGGCGCCAGGGCCGAGGGTATAGTTTTCGATCCCGGCGCCGGATCCGGAAATGTTCCAGTATTTGGTATCGATGATATGCAGATCGTGACGTTGGTAGTAACGTTTACCGCCCCAGATAACCGCATTCGGATCGCCGGGGACCAGCCCTTTAATTTGCAGGTTGAGCTGGCGCAGGCCGAACTGCGCATCGTCATCAAGTGTCGTTTCGTTATCGTTGGAGCCGTCAGAAACCATACTGACCATGCTATCAAGATAGAAACTAACATCATTCTTCTTGTATACCTCTGAACCCAGTTCCAGTTCGCCGTAGGTGTCAGATTCGTTGCCCAGGCGGCCAATTTTATTCTTTTGCCATTCGGCCTGGCTGCCGTCGCCGGAGACCCCAACCCCGGCGCGCATATAGCCATGAAAATCGATACCTGGAAGGGTGGCGGAAGCAGCAAACACGGATGGTGAAATCAGCGCAGCGGCCAACGCAACGGAGAGTGTGCGTAGCGTAGTGTTCATGTCTATCCTCTTATTTTTGTATTACGTTCACATTTTTTGTGTCATAAAATGCCTAATCCCAATGCCAGGCAATTAAACGATCGCCATATTGTGATTAACTGCAAATAAATAAGCGGTTTTTGTTACGGGTAGTGAGATGATTCACATTTTGTTATATTGTGAGCGTAATACTTTTTATGGTGATTGTTGTCCGGGAGATGCCGCAGTGAGCGTTTTTTTAAATTCCCCCTGTTACAATCCAAGGATAACAACATAAGGAACCGGACCATGAAGTCTAAAAGCGCGACCTTAGAAGATGTTGCTCGCCATGCGGGCGTCTCTTATCAGACCGTGTCCAGGGTACTCAACAAATCTGCAAATGTATCCAAGGCCACGCGCAGCAAGGTGGAGAAATCCATTGAGGAGCTTCGCTATGTGCCAAACCGCCTGGCGCAACAGCTGGTGGGTAAGCAAAGCCATACCGTCGGTCTGGTGACTATTTCTCTTGCATTGCACGCCCCGTCTCAGGTGGCCGCAGCGGTAAAACGCTATGCGAATGTGGAGGGTTATCAGGTGCTCATCTCAATGATTGATGAGAGCGTCAACCAAAGCATCCAGGATTCTATTAATGAACTAAAGTCTCAGCTGGTGGACAAGGTAATTATCAACGTACCGCTAGAGACTGAACAGGCTCAAAAAATTGCTGCTGATAACGATGATATTGTCTGTCTTTTCCTGGATGTTGATCCTTATAGCTCCGTGTTTAACGTTTCGTTCAATCCGGCAGACGGTACCCGGGCAAGCGTCAAATATCTCTACGAGATGGGGCACCGGGAGATCGCGCTATTGGCCGGGCCGGAAAGCTCGGTATCGGCAAAATTACGTTTAAAAAGCTGGATGGAAACCCTGGAGGGCTATGGACTGCGGCCAGTGACGGTGATTCGTGGTAACTGGGACGCGCAAAGCGGCTATGCTGGCGCACTGCAAATGCTGCGTGAGACGCCGAATTTTACCGCCGTATTGGTGGGCAACGATCAGATGGCATTAGGCGTTCTGAGCGCGTTTCACCAGCACCAGGTGCCGATCCCGGGAGAAAAGTCAGTTATTGGGTACGATGATACTTACGAGAGTTCGTTTTTTTATCCGGCGCTCACAACCGTATCCCTGGATCTGGACTTACAAGGCAAAGAAGCCGTTCGACGTATCCTCGACAGCGGCGATAATGACACATCTCATACTTCTTCTATCCTCCCGGCTCGTCTGGTCATACGCCACTCTACCGGGCCGAAAACGGAGCCAGGTAAAAATCTGCAGTCTATTGCCGAACAGCTCAGGGTTCTGGCGCATCAGCTACATCCTTAATTCACAACGGGCGGTAGGCGCCGCCCATTAACCCTTTTTATGCTGGGGTTGATCCTGGTATTTAATCGGCGTACGATATTGTTATGTTATAACATATTAATTGAGGTCGATATGAAACCCAATATTCATCCGCATTATCGTACGGTGGTTTTTCACGACACCAGCGCTGACGAATTCTTTAAAGTCGGTTCAACCATCAAAACCGAACGTGAGATTGAGCTGGAGGGCGAGACGTATCCCTACGTGACGCTCGATGTGTCGTCCAAATCTCATCCTTACTACACCGGTAAACAGAAGTCCTTCAATAACGAAGGCAGTACCGCGCGTTTCCGCCAGCGCTTTGGCGGCTTTATTGATGCGAAGAGGAGTAAATAATGCAGGTGCTTAACTCTTTGCGTAGCGCGAAACAACGCCACCCGGATTGCCAGATTGTGAAGCGCAAGGGGCGGCTGTATGTTATCTGTAAAAGTAATCCCCGCTTTAAGGCCGTACAGGGACGCAAGAAAAGACGTTAACGGAAGCTTTCCAGGGGACGTATCTGTTGGCCGTCGGCGCTAAAGTTGTCGGCGGCCAGCCATTGCTGCATTGTCCTGTCTACCTGCGGCCACTCGGAATCGATAATCGAAAACCAGTCGGTATCGCGATTGTGGCCCTTTACCACCAGCGCCTGACGAAAGCGCCCCTCATACTGAAATCCTAACCGCAGCGCCGCCCGTCGGGAGGGTTCATTTAAACTATTGCATTTCCACTCGTAGCGCCGATAGCCGAGGGTATCAAATACATAGCGCATCAAGAACCAGTTCGCCTCGGTAGCCATTGCTGTCCGGCTTAGCAGAGGCGAGAAATGAACGTGGCCGACTTCTACAACGCCATTTTTGGCGTCGATTCTCATTAGCGCCAGCGAACCAACAGGCTGGCCTGTCTGCATATCTATCACCGCAAAGTGAATGGGATCGCTTTTTCCGGATACGCTTTCTATCCATGCGCTGTATTCTTCCGGGCTGTTGTCTGGTTCACGCAGCAGCCAGGTCCAGCTCCGCGTATCCGGGGCTAAGCGATGGGCGGCAAACAGTTCGCTAGCGTGGCTGGTGCTCAACGGCTCGAGGCGGCAAAAGTGACCTTGCAGGCTCACTCTCTCAGGATGCGGGCGGGGCTGCCAGTCTGGCAAGGCGGTACCAACGGGTTGCTCGTATTGGTTCAAAAGGCTCATAGGGGCTTCCTTTCATGGATGATGCTGTGAGATTACGAACTTGTTGGTTCCATAAAAAGTGCCATCAGAGTATGTTTTTATGGTGCCACGAGGAGTGATGATGAATATTCCGGACGATGAGTTTTTTGCTTTGCTGGCTCAGGCTATGCGCAGTAGAAAAGGAGAAACGCTACAGCGTACGCTCTATAAAACCCTGCGCGAGGCCATATTGCAGGGGACGCTGGCAGGCGATAGCCGTTTACCCGGCTCGCGCGTTATGGCACAACGGATGGGGCTTTCGCGCAATACTATCAACAGCGCGCTGGAGCAGCTGGCAATCGAGGGATACCTACTGCGTAATCGGCAGGGTACGCACGTCGCGCCTTCGATTGTGCCGGTAGAAGAAGAGATTGAGGAACGCGTTATCGTGCTTCCCGAATACTTACAGGGATTGCCAGCAGGAACGCGTAGAGATTCTCCGGCGTTGCTTTTCACGCCGGGAACGCCGGCAGTGAACTACTTTCCTCTTTCCATCTGGCGTCGGCTTCTTGATCGGGTATTACGGGAAGAGGGAAGCGCACTCCTGGGCTACGGCGATGCCCAGGGAGAACCCATTTTGCGCAAAGCAATTGCCCGTCACCTCGCTCTCTCCAGGGGTATCCGCTGCGAAGCCAGCCAAATTGTGATTACGGAAGGGGCTCTCGAAGGGGTCGATCTATGTACTCACTTGCTTAGCGTCGCTGGAGAAACTGCATGGGTGGAAGAACCCGGTTATCCGGGAGCAAAAAGCATGTTTCTCAAATCCGGACTTCATATTCAGGGCGTGCCTGTTGATCAGGAAGGTATGCGCTTCGATTCCAGCAACGAGTGTGAAGTACCGCGATTGATCTTTACTTCACCTTCCCACCAATATCCCTGCGGAGCGGTAATGAGTGCCGGGAGGCGGCTGGCGCTGCTGGAGTATGCCCGCCGGCATAATGCGTGGATTATAGAGGATGATTACGACAGTGAGTTTCGCTACAGCGGTGAACCTATTCCGGCCATGCTGGGGATGACGAAGCAGGCTCCGGTGGTTTATCTGGGAACATTCAGCAAAACGCTGTTCCCGGCGCTACGAATTGGTTTCATGGTGATGCCGCCCGCGCTGGCGGATGCTGCACGAGGAGCTATTGGTTCGCTATTACGCGGCGGGCATCGGGCGGAACAGAAGGCCCTGGCGGTGTTTATCGAAGAGGGGCACTATGCGCGCCATCTGGCCGCTATGCGACGTTTATATCGTAAACGTCAGCTACTGCTGCGGGACGCTCTGGCGGAAGAGCTTGTCCAACCCTATGAGCTGTTGGGCGGTGAGGGAGGATTGCACCTGACTGTGGCTATCGAAAACGTAGACGATCGGGAGATAGTGCAACAGGCGCGGAGGTTTCAGCTGGCGCCTGGGGCCTTAAGCCGTTTTTATTTGAATGTAAAAACGGCGAGAAGCGGTTTTGTTCTGGGCTACGGTAATACGTCTGCTTCACACTTTGTTTCTGCGGTGCGAACCCTGAATCGTCTTATTGCGCAGTACCGGCGCGAGTAAGAGAAAACACATCGTAAAAAGAGAGTTCGCCTTTAGTATCGATCATTTTCTGCAGCTGAGCTTTTTGCTCACTACCGACGCGAGGCGATTGCAGGATGCGTTCGAGCAGCTGTCCGGGAACAAATCGGGTGTTATACCATTCGCCGTTATAGCAGACGCGGAAGTCCAGTACATCAATGTCTTCATAACGATAGCGCGGATACACATCGAAGAAGAAGAAACCGTTTAGCAGAACAAATAACACAATTAATAGCCAGACAGAATCCGCCAGCGTTTCTGAACGTAACATGACAATGAGCGTTGCCAGAAAAGCGGCATACATGGCGACAAAGAGCCATGGATGGTTGCGGATAAAGCTAATGCTAAAGCGAGGGCGGTTATCACGTTTCTCTTTTACATTAAGCTCATCAATGGTGTTCTTTAGCAGCAGCTGTATTTCTGTCATCTTATTCCCCAAATTCTGCTAAGAGCCCGTGTGCGCGTTGGGCTCAGCCTGAAGGCTATTTTATGTTGCGTAAATCTGTGGGGAAAGTAACAGATTGGTTGCAGAAAAGCATAACAGTTACCGTTTTTCACTCTCCAGCATTTTGATTATTTTTGCCGGGTTTCCACCAACGACAGCGTTAGCTGGTACATCTTTTACTACTACGGAGCCCGATGCGATCACCGCGTTATCGCCGATAGTTACGCCAGGATTGATCGCTGCACGGCCACCAATCCATACGTTATGGCCGATGACCACCGGTTTGCCGTACTCTTTACCGCTATTACGTTCGACGGCATCAAGGGGATGCGTAGCGGTATAAATATGTACGCCAGGCCCCAGCATGCAGTTATCGCCAATATGAATTGGGCAGACATCCAGCATGACGCAATCAAAGTTGGCGTAGAAATTTTTCCCGAGGAAAATATTGTAGCCGTAGTCACAGCGAAAGGTGGGTTCGATATAGGCGTCACCGGCGTGCCCAAGCAGCTCAGCCAGCAGGGTTTTTCTTAATTCATGTTCTTCAGGGATTGAATGATTATAGCGGTGCAGCAGCTGCCTGGCTCGCAGACGTTCGGCTTTCAACGTAGTGTCACCTGCCAGATACAACTCACCGGCGATCATTTTTAATTTCTCTTCACTCATGGAGGCGTCCCTTATTTCCTTATCGTTTAGCCACCGTAGTATAAAAAAGAAACCGGTTTCATATTCGTGTTTAGCCAACAGCTGTGAATAATATCACACTGATAATCATCACGAGAGGAGGACGTTTTCGACACAAGCTTAATAACTTTCATTTGAAATAAATTAGCGGATGAATTTCCAGACTGAAGGTGGGATTTTGTCATACAGTTTATTCATAGTCAGCTCAGCAAGTCGATGGTCGGCTGCTGAGTAAAATACCGCCAGTTCATTATCAGAAAGTTCATATTTATTTTTCTCAATTACGCGCTCCAGCGTATCAATTGTCTGACAGCGTCGTAAGCGCATCAAATAGTCTATTTTGGTTAATGTTTTATCAGACATAAATTCACCTTTTGATTGTAATAATTCTAACAAGAAAGACTTGCCGGGTTTTCCCGGCTGGCGTTCACAAAGCAGCGGAATAACCGATTGCCTGATTTACGCCATTTCTGCAAATCTGCTGTGTTAATGCCGTAGTTGCTGAACAAGACGAAAGTGTCATCGAGATATTCGTCAAGCTGAGTAATCAGTTTATTATCTTCAGCATACTTAATTTTATAATTAAGTGCGAATGCGGCAATGTGCTCGATCAATTCATTTAGTTGAAGATTCACAGCCGATGTAGGGTCATTAACCCAACCATGATTGCTCTCTTCAAGGTTTGCAAGACAGTCATGATACAGGGTTTCGCAGAGAAATTTAAGCTGCGCAATATCATGTCTTTTTGGCGAGTATTCGTCCATAACGCATCCCCTTTTAAGTGGTTTAAACGACGACTAGCGACACCGTTGTGGGATGAACACGACTAACAGACCTGACACATACATTGTAATCTTGCTGTTTAACTATAATCCACTCTTAAAAAGATTTCATCTTGCTATTACGAAAAATTACAATTATCGCTGTCCATTTATCTTAAATGCTTCCGTCTTAATTATATGACGTCATTATCCTGAACGAAAATCACCAGGACAGACCTTATATTTCATTGGCTTAGCGGTTAAACCTGGTTGTTATAGAGTTACAACCATACATAAAGCCGGTGATTGAGAATATTCTGAGTTAAGATGAATTGGTTGGCTAAATTGCTGAAGAAAAATCATAGATAAGCGTCGTTAATCATCATTAAATATTATATATCAGGTTATAAAACAAACAATGGCGATCCGTGCGCTGCAAAGAGATAGAAAAGATAAGGGCCGCATGCGCGGCCCTTAGAAGAGAGATTAATGATGCTCAACCGTATGGCTGTGCTCAATATCTTCATTTTTCTTACTAAAGCGGCGACGAACCACCACGAAGAACACCGGCACGAAGAAAATAGCCAGAACCGTCGCGGTCACCATCCCGCCCATTACGCCTGTACCGACCGCATTCTGCGCACCGGAGCCTGCACCAGAGCTGATAACCAGCGGCATTACCCCGAGGATAAACGCCAGTGAGGTCATCAGAATCGGACGCAGACGCATACGAACGGCTTCCAGCGTTGCTTCAATCAGGCCCTTGCCTTCTTTATCCATCAGGTCTTTGGCGAATTCAACGATAAGTATCGCGTTCTTCGCCGACAGGCCAATGGTTGTCAGCAGACCCACCTGGAAGTAAACGTCGTTGGTCAGGCCACGGAAGGTGGCAGCCAGCAGCGCCCCGACAACACCGAGCGGTACGACCAGCATAACCGAGAACGGAATCGACCAGCTCTCATAGAGCGCAGCCAGACACAGGAAGACGACTATCAGCGAGATAGCGTACAGCGCCGGGGCCTGGTTGCCCGACAGACGTTCCTGATAAGACATACCGGTCCAGTCATAGCCGATTCCCGCAGGCAGTTTACCGGCCAGTTCTTCCATCAGGTTCATTGCTTCACCGGTACTCTTACCCGGTGTTGCCTGGCCGAGGATTTCCATCGATGGCAGACCGTTATAACGCTCCAGACGCGGTGAACCATATTCCCAACGTGAAGTTGAGAAGGCGGAGAACGGCACCATCTGTCCATTGCTACCGCGTACGTACCAGTTGCCAATATCTTCCGGCAGCATGCGGTATTTCGCTTCGGACATGATATACACTTTCTTCACGCGACCGCGGTCAATGAAGTCGTTGACGTAGCTACCACCCCACGCAGCGCCAAGGGTCGTGTTAATGTCGCTAATCGAAACGCCAAGAGCCTGCGCTTTTTCCTGATCGATATCCACCTTGAACTGCGGAGTATCTTCGAGGCCGTTTGGACGTACGCCGCTTAAGACGTCAGGATGCTGTGCGACCATACCAAAGAGCTGGTTACGCGCCTGGGTCAGTTTTTCATGGCCCAATCCTGCCTGGTCAATCAGCTGGAAGTCAAAGCCCGTTGCGGTACCCAGTTCAACAATTGCCGGTAGGTTAAAGGCGAAGACCATCGCATCTTTAATCTGCGAGAAGTAGCCCATCGCGCGACCGGTGATTGCTTCAACCTTGTTCTCTTCGCCAGGACGTTTGCTCCAGTCTTTCAGAGAGACGAACGCGATACCGGTGTTTTGTCCACGACCCGCGAAACCAAAGCCGTTAACGGCGAATACCGATTCAACGTTGTCTTTCTCTTTGGTGAGATAGTAGTTGGTCATCTCATCAAGGACTTTCTGGGTACGTTCCTGAGTAGCGCCCGCAGGCAGCTGAGCCATGCTCAGGAATACCCCCTGGTCTTCGTCCGGGAGGAACGAACTTGGCAGACGAACGAACAGCCAGGCCATTCCTACTACGATGATCAGATACAGCACCAGATAACGACCGGTACTGCGCAGGATATTGCCTACGCTGTCGGTGTAGTGATGCGTGCTCTTATCGAACATGCGGTTAAACCAGCCGAAGAAGCCAGTAGTTGCACCGTGGTTGCCTTTTTGAATCGGTTTCAGCATCGTGGCGCAAAGCGCCGGGGTCAGAATCAAAGCTACCAGCACCGACAGCGCCATCGCGGAAACGATAGTGATCGAGAACTGACGATAAATCGCACCGGTAGAGCCGCCGAAGAAGGCCATCGGAATGAACACCGCGGAAAGCACCATCGCGATACCCACCAGCGCGCCCTGAATCTGGCCCATTGATTTACGCGTGGCTTCCTTCGGCGGTAGCCCTTCTTCAGCCATAACGCGCTCGACGTTTTCTACCACCACGATGGCGTCATCCACAAGCAGACCTATGGCAAGCACCATACCAAACATGGTGAGCGTGTTTATCGAGAAACCGAACAGCGCGAGGATAGCGAACGTCCCCAGCAATACAACCGGAACGGCGATCGTCGGGATCAGCGTTGCGCGGAAGTTTTGCAGGAACAGGTACATGACCAGGAACACCAGAATGATGGCTTCAATCAGCGTTTTCACCACTTCGTGAATGGAGATCTGGACGAATGGTGTAGTGTCATACGGATAAACCGTTTTCAGGCCTGAAGGGAAGAAAGGTTCCATTTTCTTCAGTTCGGCACGAATGGCGTTTGCGGTATCCAGCGCGTTCGCGCCGGTCGCGAGCTTAATACCCAGACCGGAAGCGGGCTGACCGTTAAACTTCGCGATAACGTCATAGTTTTCACCGCCCAGCTCAATCCGGGCGACATCGCGCAAACGAACCTGGGAGCCATCCTGATTAACCTTCAGCAGAATATTGCCGAACTCTTCGGTATTGGTCAGGCGAGTCTGCGCCACGATAGAGGCGTTCAACTGCTGACCTTTCACCGGAGGCGTACCGCCTAACTGTCCTGCCGCAACCTGGGCGTTCTGCGCCTTCAGGGCGCTGATAACGTCAACCGGTGTAAGCTGGAAGTTATTAAGTTTGTTCGGATCCATCCAGATGCGCATGGCGTACTGAGAACCAAAGAGCAGTACGTCACCAACGCCGCTGGTACGGCTAATTGCATCCTTCATGTTGGCGGCAACATAGTCAGAAATGTCATCCTGATTCATGGTGCCGTTAGTATTAATAACGCCGACAACCATCAGGAAGCTGCTGGATGCCTTTTCAACGCTAATACCCTGCTGCTGTACTTCTTGCGGCAGCAGCGGTGTCGCCAGCGCCAGCTTGTTCTGGACCTGTACCTGGGCAATATCCGGATCGGTACCAGATTCAAAAGTCAGCGTGATAGTTGCTGTACCGGTTGAGTCGCCATTCGAAGACATGTACATCAGGTGATCGATACCGTTCATATTCTGTTCGATAACCTGGGTCACGGTGTTCTGCACGGTTTCTGCATCGGCACCGGGGTACATGGCTGTAATGGAAATTGCCGGTGGCGCAATCGTTGGATATTGCGCTATCGGCAATTTGAGGATCGAGAGCCCCCCAGCCAGCATAATGATAATGGCGATCACCCACGCAAATATGGGGCGATCGATAAAGAAATTAGGCATGTCTTAACGGCTCCTGTTTAAGTTAAGACTTGGTTTGTTCTGACTGAGCGTTGCCTGCGGCTTGCTGTTTATCGTCAGAAACGACTTCCTGCGTTTTTACCTGTGCGCCAGGTCTGACTTTTTGCAGACCGGTGACGATGACGCGATCGCCAGTTTTCAGCCCTTCAGTGACCAGCCATTTGTCGCCGATTGCCTGAGTGGCGGTAATCTGGCGGACTTCAACTTTATCGCCTTCGCCGACAACCATCGCGCTGGCATCACCGCGCGGCGTGCGGGTTACGCCCTGCTGAGGAACCAGTATTGCGTCAGGATTAACACCTTCTTCCAGACGTGCGCGGACGAACATGCCTGGCAGCAGAGTGTGATCCGGGTTGGGGAAAATGGCGCGCAAGGTGATAGAGCCGGTAGTCTGGTCAACGGTGACGTCGGAGAACTCCAGCGTACCGCCCTGCGGATATTTCAGCCCGTCGTTTGTCACCAGCTCAACCTTCGCTTTGCCGTTTTCCTGCTGCAGCCTGCCGCTGGCCAGCTCTTGTTTCAAGCGCAGGAAATCATTGCTCGATTGAGTCACGTCAACGTAGATAGGATCCAGCTGCTGCACGGTAGCCAGCGCGGTAGTTTGTCCGTTTTGCACCAGTGCGCCTTCCGTGACGGCAGATTTACCAATGCGGCCGCTGATTGGTGAGGTCACCTTCGTGTATGCCAGATTAATGCGCGCGGTTTCAACCGCAGCTTTGGCGGCGACCACGGCGGCATTGCTCTGCTGAGCGGCTGCCACGGCAGTATCGTAATCCTGTTGACTGATGTACTTAGTACCCAACAGTTTCTGATAACGTTTAACCGTTAACTGGTCAATATTGGCTGCAGCCTGCGCTTTTGCTAAATCACCTTTCGCGCTTTCATAAGTGGCCTGATAGGTTGCCGGATCGATTTGATAAAGAGACACGCCTGCCTGGATATCACTACCTTCAGTGAAGTTACGTTTCAGAATAATGCCACTGACCTGAGGACGGACTTCCGCAACGCGATAGGCGCTGGTGCGGCCTGGCAGTTCGGTAGTAATTTGTAGAGGAGCGGATTTGAGCGTCACAATACCGACTTCCGGCATTTGCTGGGCTCCTTGCTGAGCCGGTTTGTCGTCACATCCTGTTAGCGCTAAGCTGCCTGAGAGCATCAGAACGACCGCCAGAGGCGTTAACCCTCTGTTTTTGTTCATATGTAAACCTCGAGTGTCCAATTTCAAATTGTTCAGTGGCTCAATCGACCACAAACCCACTGCTGTGTTTCTGTTATGGTCATGCTATGGTACATACATTCACAAATGTATGTAAACGTAACCTCTGTAAACTCATCGACCTATGGCACGAAAAACCAAACAACAGGCGCTTGAGACCCGGCAACATATTCTGGATGTTGCTCTGCGTTTGTTTTCGCAGCAAGGCGTATCATCCACCTCGCTGGCCGCAATTGCAAAAGCTGCCGGTGTGACGAGGGGGGCTATCTATTGGCATTTCAAAAATAAATCAGATTTATTTAATGAAATATGGGAGCTTTCAGAAGCCAATATCAACGATCTCGAAACTGAGTATCGGGCAAAATTCCCTAACGATCCACTGTCAGTTGTGCGAGAGATCTTAGTGTATATCCTTGAAGCAACTGTGACAGACAAACGCAGGCGACTGATGATGGAAATCATCTTTCATAAATGTGAATTTGTCGGTGAAATGGTCACGATACAACAGGCGCAGCGTAGCGTGTGCCTGGATAGCTACGATCGTATTGAACAATCCTTGAAGGAGTGCATTGCGGCGAAAATGCTGCCGGCCAATTTAATCACCCGTCGGGCGGCGATTTTAATGCGCAGCTATCTCTCCGGTCTGATGGAGAACTGGCTGCTGGCACCGAATGCCTTTGATCTGCAAAAAGAAGCGCGGGATTATGTCGAAACCCTGCTTGAGATGTATCAGTTTTGCCCCTCACTGCGCAGCACTGAAGGATTAGAAGCTTAAGCTGGCTTGCGGACAAAGGGTTAATTTTTCCTGCTGTCCGCCGCTATTCGTGCGATAACAGAAGTGCTATTCTGCGCGCTGCGACGATCCCCGGTATTCTCCGGCTTTTGCAATCACTCACGCTAACACTATGCTGCATACAATCTATTGGCGACATGCCAGATCTGCTGTTGTACTCATCCTCATGCTTTTTATCGGCTGTTTTAGCGTTAATCAGGCGCTTGCAGCTGATTTACCTGAACGTTCCGAGATCCAAACTCAGCTCAATGCGCTGAATAAGCAAAAAGATCTGACTCCCCAGGACAAGCTGGTCCAGCAGGACCTCACCCTGACCCTGGAAAACCTCGATAAAATTGAACGCATAAAGTCGGAAACGACGCAGCTGCGCCAGCAGGTGGCCCAGGCGCCAGCAAAAATGAATCAGGCTATTGATAGCCTCAATGCATTAAGCGAAGTGCCCGATGATGAGGCGACGCGTAAAACGTTGAGCACCTTATCATTGCGTCAGCTGGAATCACGTGTCTCTCAGACTCTGGACGATTTGCAGAATGCGCAGAACGATCTGGCGACTTATAACAGCCAGTTAGTTTCTCTACAAACGCAGCCGGAACGCGTGCAGAATGCGATGTATTCCGCTTCGCAGCAGCTGCAGCAGATCCGTAATCGCCTCAATGGAACTTCAACAGGCGAGGATACGTTACGTCCGACCCAGCAGACTTTGCTGCTGGTGCAGCAGGCGCTGTTGAATGCGCAGATAGACCAGCAGCGCAAAAGCCTGGAAGGCAACACGGTGCTGCAGGATACCCTGCAAAAGCAGCGTGATTATGTCACCGCTTACAGCAATCGTCTGGAACACCAGCTTCAGTTATTGCAGGAAGCGGTTAACAGCAAGCGTCTGACGCTGACGGAAAAGACGGCTCAGGAAGCGGTTTCTCCCGACGAAACGGCGCGTATTCAGGCTAATCCGCTGGTGAAGCAGGAGCTGGATATCAACCACCAGCTTAGCGAAAGGCTCATTTCGGCAACGGAAAATGGCAATCAGCTGGTTCAGCGCAATATTAAGGTGAAGACCTGGCTCGATCGCGCTTTGCAATCTGAGCGTGACATAAAAGAGCAGATTTCCGTGCTGAAAGGGAGTCTGCTGCTGTCGCGCATCCTTTATCAGCAGCAGCAAACTTTGCCTTCTGCAGATGAACTGAGCGATATGACGAACCGCATTGCCGACCTGCGTCTTGAGCAGTTCGAGGTTAACCAGCAGCGCGATGCGTTGTTCCAGAGCGATGCTTACGTCGCGAAGCTGGAAGAGGGCCATAGCAGCGAGGTGAATCCCGAGGTGCATAGCGCTCTGCTTGAGATTGTTGATATGCGCCGGGAGCTGCTTGATCAGTTTAATAAACAGCTGGGCAATCAGCTGATGATGGCGATTAACCTGCAAATCAATCAGCAGCAGTTAATGAGCGTTTCAACAAACCTGAAAGCCATTCTGACGCAACAGATTTTCTGGGTTAACAGCAACCGTCCAATGGACTGGGAGTGGTTTAAAGCCTTCCCGGAAGCGCTGAAAGGGCAGTTTAAGGCGATGAAAATCACCGTAAACTGGGAAAAGGCCTGGCCGGCGGTATTCATAGCTTTTCTTGCTGGTCTACCGCTGCTGCTGATAGCCGGGCTTATTCGCTGGCGCCTGCAGTGGCTAAAAGCGTATCAGGCGAAGCTGGCATCACAGGTTGGTCAACTGCGCAACGACACTCAGCTCCATACGCCGAAAGCGATTCTTATCGACCTAATCCGCGCGCTGCCGGTGGTGCTGGTGATCCTGGCTATTGGCCTGATTCTGCTGACGATGCAGTTGAACATTAGCGATCTGCTATGGGCATATAGTAAGAAACTGGCGCTGTTCTGGCTGGTGTTTGGCCTGTGCTGGAAAGTGCTGGAGAAAAACGGCGTCGCGGTGAGCCACTTTAATATGCCGTCGCAGTTGACCAGCCACTGGCGGAGGCAGATTGTTCGCGTCAGCCTTGCTTTGTTGCCGCTGAACTTCTGGTCCGTGATGTCAGAACTGTCGCCTCTCCATCTGATGGATGATGTTCTCGGGCAGTTCGTTATTTTCCTCAACCTGCTGCTGATTACGGTACTGGTCTTACCGATATGTCGGGAAAGCTGGCGCGATAAAGAATCTCATAGCCTGCGCCTTGTCACGGTCACCGTACTATCGATTGTTCCTATCGCACTGATGGTGCTGACGGCAACCGGCTATTTCTATACCACGCTGCGTCTGGCTGGCCGCTGGATTGAAACCGTTTATCTGGTGATGCTGTGGAACCTGCTGTATCAGACCGTGCTGCGCGGCCTGAGCGTGGCCGCCCGGCGGATTGCCTGGCGTCGGGCGCTGGCGCGCCGTCAGCATCTGGTTAAAGAGGGCGCTGAAGGAGCCGAACCGCAGGAAGAACCGACGATGGCTCTGGAGCAGGTTAACCAGCAAACGCTGCGTATTACGATGCTGGTGATGATAGCGCTGTTTGCGGTCCTGTTCTGGGCGATTTGGTCGGATCTCATCACCGTTTTCGCCTATCTCGACAGCATTACGTTGTGGCATTACACCGGAAGCGAAGCCGGGGTTAGCGTAGTGAAAAGCGTCACCATGGGAAGTCTGCTGTTTGCGATTGTCGCGTCGATGGTCGCCTGGGCATTAATTCGCAACCTGCCAGGGCTGTTGGAAGTGCTGGTACTTTCGCGGCTCAATATGCGCCAGGGGGCCTCCTATGCGATTACCACCATTCTGAACTACATCATTATTGTTGTTGGTGCAATGACGGTATTCGGATCCTTAGGCGTCTCGTGGGACAAGCTGCAGTGGCTGGCGGCAGCGCTATCGGTTGGTTTAGGTTTTGGCTTGCAGGAAATATTCGGTAACTTTGTTTCCGGCCTGATTATCCTGTTTGAGCGTCCGGTGCGCATTGGCGATACGGTAACTATTGGTACCTTCTCCGGCACCGTCAGCAAAATCCGTATCCGCGCCACGACGATCACTGATTTTGACCGTAAAGAGGTCATTATTCCGAATAAGGCCTTCGTGACGGAGCGTCTGATTAACTGGTCGCTTTCCGATACCGTAACCCGGGTGGTGATCCGTCTTGGCGTGGCTTATGGCTCCGACCTCGATAAGGTCAAAGAAGTGCTGCTCAAGGCGGCGCACGAGCATCCGAAAGTGATGCAGGAGCCTGCGCCGTCGGTCTTCTTTACCACCTTCGGCGCCAGCACGCTCGATCATGAATTACGTCTGTACGTGCGTGAATTGCGCGATCGCAGCTACGCGGTGGATGAGCTCAATCGTTCTATCGATCGTTTGTGCCGGGAAAACAATATTGATATCGCCTTTAACCAGCTCGAGGTTCATCTGCGCAATGAGAAGGGAGATGAAATCACAGAGGTGAAGAGGGATGGCAAAGGAGACGATACATCCCCGGCGATTAGTTAAGCATAATGGGGCGGTGGCCATGCCGCCCCGCAGGTTTTTAGCGGCTGAGCGAGGAGAGCTCTTCCTGGCTCAGGCCAGTCAGCTCCATCACCATATTCGGCTCCAGACCGCAGGAGAGCATTTTCTGCGCAATGCTGCGCGAGATTTCTTGACGGCCTTCCTGCAAGCCTTCAAGTCTGCCCTCTTTTCTACCTTTTTTACGACCTTTCTCTTCCAGCCATTCGGCAATCGTCATCAGTAGCTCCTTGTGCCTGGGCGACTGCTTCGCCAGTTCGCGAATAAGGGGCCCGGGTTTTTCCGTGGATCCCGCCAGCAGCATATAGCGGATTAAGGTATTGATCTGATTTTCCGTCAGATATCCTTGCGCCAGCAGCGTAATCAGCATGGGTTGCAGTTCGGCCAGATCGCGCTGGCGGATATGCTTTTGCAGCAGTTCCAGCATCGCCATACGCTGGTGGCGGACGATTTGATTATCTGGCATAACGGTCAGGTCCACCAGCGGAAAATCGCCGCTGTACAGCGCGCTGGCAAGCTCAGGATGGTGAAAGAGGTGATGCCAGTTGCGCGGATACGGCCAGGGGCTGACGGTGCCGTGATAAAACAGAATCGGGACCACCAGCGGCAGCGTATCGTGGCCGGCATCAAGGTGGCGCTGCATGGCCGCGAGCGTGTAGCGCATCAGGCGAAAAGCCATCAGCTTATCCGGCGAGCTTTGATGTTCAATCAGCGCGTAGATATATCCTGCGCCGTGCCGCGTTTGCAGGGAGTAGAGAATATCCGAGTAGCTGGAGCGTAGGTCTTCTTCGATAAAGCTGCCGGAAGCCAGCTGCAGCGTATCAAGATCGCAGATACTTAAAAACGGCGCGGGGAGGTAAAGCTGTAAAAAATCGCGGGCGACCTCTTTCTGGGTCAGCATTTGACGAAAAATGGCATCGTGCGGCGTACGTGAGAATCTTTCCATGAGCATCAATCCGTGTTGGTAAGGGGCAGCGATGACTCTGCCACTCCCAACGATCCGGCAACAGACTACTCTTGCGCGTTTTGCGAGGACGCTTCCTCACGGTTCACTTTGTTTTCATAGTCGCGGCGGATAATCTCCAGCGCAGCTAGCACGGTTTGCGCAGGAACGTTATTTTCCTCGAGCAGCATAATTAAATCGACGGCCAGCTTGACCTCGTCAGGGGCATTTTCCAGCGACATCCTTTTTCCTCCAGTTAACGTGTTAAGCGGGCCAGCCTGTTTTCAATTTTTTCCAGCGCATCGCGACAGCGGGCTAATCGTCCGGCGTACGCTTCAACTTCCTTCGCCAGCCGCTGCTGCTCATCAAGGCTTGTGGCTTGCGCCAGCTGCCTTTGGCGATCGTTGCGCATGGCCAGCAGGCGTCGTTCGTATTCCTGATGCTGTATACGTCGTCGCTGCCAGCGGTTCAGCGTCGGGGAAGCGCTGTCCCAGGTTCGTAACGACCACGTAGCCGTTTCCCGACTAATAGCGGCGATTTGGGCCACAAGACGTTCCGCCAGCCAGGCAACCTGCGGTAGCTGCTGGCGTTCGACCGCCTGCTTTAATTCCGTAAAGTGCTCTCTGGCCTCATCAAGATAAGCCTGCATCCGCGTGCTTCGGGTACGAAACAGGTGGCTATCGAAGCGCGGGCTGAGGGTGGCATGCTCGGCCAAAGGTGCAACCTGGGTAGCCAGCTCCGCAAGCTGATTTTCCAGCGAATGTAAAAGCCGGGTGGTTTTCAAATAACTCCTCCATTCCCTGACAAACAACTGTGCTACATTAGCGTTATCTTCTTGATAACGATTCGCATTATGCCACGTATTATTTTGATCATCATTGGTTGGCTGGCGGTGGCATTGGGAACGCTGGGCGTCTTTCTCCCGCTGCTGCCGACAACGCCATTTATCCTGCTAGCGGCCTGGTGTTTTGCGCGCTCATCACCTCGTTTTCACCGCTGGCTTTTGTATCGTTCATGGTTTGGCGGATATTTGCGTCACTGGCAGAAATACCGCGCCATGCCGCCGGGAGCTAAGCCCCGCGCGGTGGCGATGATTTTGCTGACCTTTGCCATTTCCCTGTGGCTGGTTAATCTTATCTGGGTGCGCATCTTGCTGCTGGTCATTTTGACCTGTCTGCTGATATTTATGTGGCGCATTCCGGTGGTTGATGCAAAGCAACAAAAGCACTGATGCGCAATAATGATGGTTGCAATTGTCGCTGACAGCCAGTAAATTCTGGCGTTTTCGAGCGCGGGTAAGCCTGGTCAAAGGTTAAACAAAAGTTTCTTTGGCCGATTTTGCACGCCCGTGGGTAACACCGTTTTAATCAGGCATAAACTTATGACCGCAACAGCACAGCAGCTTGAATATCTGAAGAACAGCATCCAAAGCATCCAGGATTATCCAAAACCTGGCATCCTTTTCCGTGATGTCACCAGCTTGCTGGAAGACCCGAAAGCCTATGCGCTCAGCATCGAGCTGCTGGCAGAGCGTTATAAAGACGCCGGGATTACCAAAGTGGTAGGTACCGAGGCGCGTGGTTTTTTATTTGGCGCACCGGTGGCGCTGGCGCTGGGCGTTGGCTTTGTTCCGGTACGCAAGCCGCGTAAGCTGCCGCGCGAAACCATTGCCGAAAGCTACGAGCTTGAATACGGCACCGACCAGCTGGAAATCCACGTTGATGCTATTAAAGAAGGCGATAAAGTGCTGGTAGTTGACGACCTGTTGGCGACCGGTGGGACTATCGACGCAACCGTGAAGCTGATCCGTCGTCTGGGCGGTGAAGTGCATGATGCTGCCTTTATTATCAATCTGTTTGATTTGGGCGGCGAGCAGCGCCTGGAGAAGCTGGGAATTAACTGCTTTAGCCTGGTCCCTTTCCCGGGCCACTAAGCAAATCCCACCACATAGCCTCGCTGATTGAGCGGGGCTGTGATAGCATGACCCCCTCGTGATTTCACCTTCCAGCGTTTCAGAGCCAGCCCATGAGTTATCAGGTCTTAGCCCGTAAATGGCGCCCACAAACCTTTGCTGACGTCGTCGGCCAGGAACATGTGCTGACCGCACTGGCGAACGGCTTGTCGTTAGGGCGTATTCATCACGCATATCTTTTTTCCGGCACCCGTGGAGTAGGTAAAACCTCCATCGCACGCCTGCTGGCAAAAGGATTAAACTGTGAAACCGGCATTACCGCTACGCCTTGCGGCGTTTGCGATAATTGCCGCGAAATAGAGCAGGGGCGTTTTGTCGATCTGATCGAGATCGATGCTGCCTCGCGCACCAAAGTTGAAGATACCCGCGATCTGCTGGATAACGTTCAGTACGCGCCGGCCCGCGGCCGCTTCAAGGTCTATCTGATCGATGAAGTGCACATGCTTTCGCGCCACAGCTTTAACGCGTTGTTAAAAACGCTGGAAGAGCCGCCGGCGCATGTGAAATTCCTGCTGGCGACCACCGATCCGCAGAAGCTGCCGGTGACGATTCTTTCCCGCTGTCTGCAGTTCCATCTCAAGGCGCTGGACGTCGAGCAGATTCGCCATCAGCTGGAGCATATTCTCGGCGCCGAGCATATTGCTTTTGAACCGCGCGCGCTGCAGCTGCTGTCGCGCGCGGCGGACGGTAGTCTGCGCGATGCGTTGAGCCTGACCGATCAGGCTATCGCCAGCGGCGACGGTCGTCTGACGGCTGAATCCGTTAGCACCATGCTCGGCACCCTCGACGACGATCAGGCGCTCTCGCTGATTGAGGCGCTGGTGGCGGCTGACGGCGAACGCGTCATGGCAGGCGTCAATGAGGCTGCCGCCCGCGGCGTGGAGTGGGAGGCTTTGCTGGTGGAGATGCAGAGCCTGCTGCACCGTATTGCGATGGTTCAGCTGTCGCCGTCGGCGCTGGGGGCGGATATGGCCGCGATAGAGCTACGCATGCGCGAGCTGGCGCGGACGGTACCGCCTACCGATGTTCAGCTGTACTATCAAACGTTATTGATTGGTCGTAAAGAGCTTCCTTACGCGCCGGATCGTCGAATGGGCGTTGAGATGACGCTTCTGCGCGCGCTGGCTTTCCATCCGCGTATGCCGCTACCGGAACCGGAGGCGCCGCCGGCGCCGGCCATTCAGGCCGCGCCAGTACAGCAGGCCGTTCCGGAATCCGCTCCGCCGCCGTCGAATTTGCCGCCGACCACCAGCCAGGTGCTGGCGGCCCGCAGCCAGCTGCAGCGTAGCCAGGGAGCGCCCACCCCAAAAAAGAGTGAACCGGCAGCCGCTTCCCGCGCGCGGCCGGTGAATAACGCCGCGCTGGAACGACTGAGTTCGATTACCGAGCGCGTACAGGCGCGTCCGGCTGCGGCTGCGCTGGAGAAAGCACCGGCGAAAAAAGAAGCCTATCGCTGGAAGTCGACGACGGTTGTTGAAACCGTAAAAGAAGAAGTGGCGACGCCGAAGGCGCTGAAAAAAGCGCTCGAGCATGAAAAAACGCCGGAACTGGCGGCGAAACTGGCAGTCGAAGCGGTCGAGCGCGATAGCTGGGCGGCGGAAGTCAGCCAGCTCGCGGTGCCAAAACTGGTTGAGCAGGTGGCGCTTAACGCCTGGAAAGAGCAGGTGGGCAGCCGCGTCTGTCTGCATCTGCGTCCGAGCCAGCGCCATTTGAATTCAGCGGGCGCGCAGCAAAAGCTGGCGGAAGCGCTGGGTATTTTGTACGGTACGCCGGTTGAATTGACCATCGTGGAAGATGATAATCCCGCGATGCGCACGCCGCTCGAATGGCGGCAGGCAATTTATGAAGAAAAGCTCGCGCAGGCGCGTGAAGCGATTATTGCGGATAATAACATTCAGACGCTGCGTCGGTTTTTCGATGCGGATCTGGATGAAGAGAGTATTCGCCCCCTTTGATTGCAAGTCTGACTTGCGGTCAGCATCCTTAACGATGACTTACTAAGAGAGAAGCCTATGTTTGGTGGAAAAGGCGGTCTGGGTAACCTGATGAAGCAGGCCCAGCAGATGCAAGAAAAAATGCAGCAGATGCAGGAAGAAGTGGCTCGACTGGAAGTGACCGGTGAATCCGGCGCAGGCCTGGTAAAAGTCACCATTAACGGCGCGCACAACTGCCGTCGCGTTGAGATCGACCCGAGCCTGTTGGAAGACGACAAAGAGATGCTGGAAGATCTGGTGGCCGCCGCGTTTAACGACGCCGCCCGCCGCATCGAAGAAACGCAAAAAGAGAAAATGGCTTCTGTTTCCGCCGGTATGCAGCTGCCGCCAGGCTTTAAGATGCCGTTCTGATGCAGACCAGTCCGCTGTTAACGCAGCTTATGGAAGCACTGCGCTGCCTGCCGGGCGTTGGCCCGAAGTCGGCGCAGCGCATGGCGTTTACCCTGCTGCAGCGTGACCGCAGCGGAGGGATGCGCCTTGCGCAAGCGCTGACGCGCGCGATGTCGGAAATCGGCCACTGCGCCGATTGCCGCACCTTCACCGAGCAGGAAGTGTGCAATATTTGCAGCAACTCCCGACGGAAGGAAAACGGCCAGATCTGCGTGGTAGAGAGTCCGGCGGATATCTACGCTATCGAGCAGACCGGTCAGTTTTCCGGTCGCTACTTTGTGCTGATGGGCCACCTGTCGCCGCTGGACGGCATCGGGCCGGACGATATCGGGCTCGATCGCCTGGAGCAGCGTCTGCGTGACGAACCGATGCAGGAAGTGATCCTCGCGACCAATCCAACGGTAGAAGGGGAGGCGACCGCCAATTATATCGCCGAGCTCTGCGCGCAGTATGGCGTAGAGGCGAGCCGTATCGCTCATGGCGTACCGGTTGGCGGCGAGCTGGAAATGGTCGACGGTACGACGCTGTCCCACTCCCTCGCCGGACGGCATAAGATTCGTTTTTAATCAAACGGAGGCGCTTTTCGGGCCCTCCGCTTGAAAATTTCTCCCGCTGTCCCCATCTCACCCTCAACGGTTTTTTTACCATTAACAATGGCATTGTTGAGGTTGATTTAGATGAAAGGACAAGAAACTCGTGGTTTTCAGTCAGAGGTAAAGCAGCTTCTGCACCTGATGATCCATTCTCTTTATTCCAACAAAGAAATTTTCCTGCGTGAGCTGATTTCCAACGCCTCCGATGCGGCCGACAAACTGCGCTTCCGCGCTTTGTCCCAGCCGGATCTGTATGAAGGCGACGGCGAACTGCGCGTGCGTGTTTCATTTGATAAAGACAACCGCACCCTGACCATCGCCGATAACGGTATTGGGATGAACCGCGATGAAGTCATCGACCATCTCGGTACCATCGCCAAGTCCGGTACCAAAGCATTCCTTGAGTCCATGGGTTCTGACCAGGCGAAAGACAGCCAGCTGATCGGCCAGTTCGGCGTCGGCTTCTATTCGGCGTTTATTGTCGCCGATAAAGTCACCGTACGTACCCGTGCGGCGGGCGACAGCGCAGAGAACGGCGTATTCTGGGAATCCGCAGGCGAAGGCGAATATACCGTTGCCGACATCAACAAAGCCGATCGCGGTACCGAGATCACGCTGCATCTGCGCGAAGGCGAGGATGATTTCCTCAACGACTGGCGCGTGCGTTCGATCATCAGCAAATACTCCGATCACATTGCGCTGCCGGTGGAAATTGAAAAACGCGAAGAAGTGGACGGTGAAACCGTCATTACCTGGGAGAAAATTAACAAAGCCCAGGCGCTGTGGACGCGCAATAAGTCGGAAATCAAAGACGACGAGTACAACGAGTTCTATAAGCATATTGCCCACGATTACACCGATCCGCTGACCTGGAGCCATAACCGCGTAGAAGGTAAGCAGGAGTACACCAGCCTGCTGTATATCCCGTCGCAGGCGCCGTGGGATATGTGGAATCGCGATCACAAACATGGGCTGAAGCTGTACGTGCAGCGCGTCTTTATTATGGATGACGCCGAACAGTTTATGCCTAACTACCTGCGCTTCGTACGCGGCCTTGTGGATTCCAACGATTTGCCGCTGAACGTGTCGCGTGAAATTCTCCAGGACAGCAGCGTAACCCGCAATTTGCGCAACGCTCTGAGCAAGCGCGCTCTGCAGATGCTGGAAAAACTGGCGAAAGACGACGCGGAAAAATATCAGACCTTCTGGCAACAGTTTGGTCTCGTATTGAAAGAGGGGCCGGCGGAAGATCAGGCCAACCAGCAGACCATCGCAAAACTTCTGCGCTTCGCCAGCACCCATACCGACTCCGCCGCGCAGACCGTGTCGCTGGAAGACTACGTCTCCCGCATGAAAGAAGGTCAGGAGAAGATTTACTACATTACCGCCGACAGCTACGCCGCCGCGAAGAGCAGCCCGCATCTGGAACTGCTGCGTAAGAAAGGCATCGAAGTTCTGCTGCTTTCCGATCGCATCGACGAGTGGATGATGAGCTATCTGACCGAGTTCGACGGCAAGCCGTTCCAGTCGGTGGCGAAAGCCGATGAGTCGCTGGATAAGCTGACGGACGAAGTGGATGAAACCACGAAAGAAGCCGAGAAGGCGCTGGAGCCGTTCGTTGAGCGTGTGAAAACGCTGCTGGGCGACCGGGTGAAAGAGGTTCGTCTGACCCACCGTCTGACCGATACTCCGGCCATCGTCACCACCGACGCGGATGAAATGAGCACGCAGATGGCGAAACTGTTTGCCGCTGCGGGCCAGGCGGCGCCGGAAGTGAAGTACATCTTTGAACTGAACCCGGTTCATCCGCTTGTAAAACGCGCGGCGGACACTCAGGATGATGCGCAGTTCGGCGAGTGGGTTGAGCTGCTTCTCGATCAGGCGCTGCTGGCCGAGCGCGGTACGCTGGAAGATCCGAACCAGTTTATCCGCCGTATGAATCAGCTGCTGGCTTCCTGAGCTTTACCTTAGCGCTTTCCCTCTTCCTTGAAGGGAGAGGGAACAGCCCGGCGCTGGTTTGTGGGCACGGAGCATGCCACGCGCTGACATGCTCCTCCTTTATTTTCGTAGCCGGCACCGCGCTGATTTTCACTCTCTCCGCGCAGGAGAGGGCATCTGACCGCTCTCTGCGTAAAATATCTCACCATTAACCGTTTCAGCCCCTCCGCCTTCCTTGAGCCATCCGCGTTCTGGTGGTATGGTTTAGCGCTTTTGAAAAATTGAATCGACTTTTGAGGGGATTTTCGTAATGCGTATTATTCTGCTTGGCGCTCCGGGCGCGGGTAAAGGAACTCAGGCTCAGTTCATCATGGAGAAATACGGTATTCCGCAAATCTCCACCGGCGACATGCTGCGTGCCGCGGTGAAGTCAGGCTCCGAACTGGGCAAACAGGCGAAAGATATTATGGACGCCGGCAAGCTGGTAACTGACGAGCTGGTTATCGCCCTGGTGAAAGAGCGTATTACTCAGGAAGATTGCCGCAACGGTTTCCTGCTGGACGGCTTCCCGCGCACCATTCCGCAGGCTGACGCCATGAAAGAAGCGGGCATTGCCGTGGATTACGTGCTGGAATTCGATGTGCCTGACGAACTGATCGTGGATCGTATCATTGGTCGTCGCGTTCACGCTGCTTCCGGCCGCGTTTACCACATTAAATTCAATCCGCCGAAGGTTGAAGGCAAAGACGACGTGACCGGCGAAGAGCTGACCACGCGTAAAGACGATCAGGAAGAGACCGTGCGCAAGCGCCTGGTTGAGTATCATCAGATGACGGCTCCGCTGATTGGCTACTACCAGAAAGAAGCTGAAGCGGGCAATACCAAATACGCGAAAGTCGATGGTACCAAAGCGGTTGCTGACGTTCGTGTTGAACTGGAAAAAATCCTCGGTTAATTCCGTTAATTCTCATCCCTCGACTGTGGGATGAGAACCCCTCTCATTATACCTTTTTCTGTGATTGGTTCCGTTTAGCGCCATTTCAGCTACAATTGTCAGCGATTCAAATGGTTAAGAGGCGGTAATGCATCAGACGAAAACAGGTATCTTATTAGCCAATTTAGGCACTCCCGATGCGCCCACGCCCGATGCGGTAAAGCGCTATCTGCGACAATTTTTGAGCGACACGCGCGTGGTGGATACCTCCCGTCTCCTGTGGTGGCCGCTGCTGCGTGGCGTAATATTGCCTCTGCGCGCGCCAAGGGTCGCTAAGCTCTATCAGTCCATCTGGATGGAAGAAGGTTCGCCGCTGATGGTCTATAGCCAGCAGCAGCGTCAGGCGCTGGCCGCGCGGCTTCCGCATACGCCAGTGGCGCTGGGGATGAGCTATGGCTCACCGTCGCTGGAAAGCGCAGTTGATGAACTGTTGGATCAGGATGTTGACCACATTATTGTGTTACCGCTCTATCCGCAGTATTCCTGCTCTACAGTCGCGGCGGTTTGGGACGAGCTGGGGCGTATTCTTGCCAAAAAGCGCGCCATTCCGGGCATCTCTTTTATTCGCGATTATGCCGATGATGTGGACTATATTCACGCGCTGGCCGCCAGCGTGCGCGCTTCGTTTGCGGTGCACGGCGAGCCGGATCTGCTGCTGCTCTCCTATCATGGGATCCCACAGCGCTACGCTCAACAAGGGGATACCTATCCTCAGCGCTGCCGCGATACCACCCGTGAACTGGTTTCGGCCCTCGGGCTGCCGCATGATCGGGTAATGATGACTTTCCAGTCGCGCTTTGGCCGCGAGCCCTGGCTCACTCCCTACACTGACGAAACGCTGAAAATGCTCGGCGAGAAAGGAGTGAAGCATATTCAGGTTATCTGTCCCGGCTTTGCGGCCGATTGTCTGGAGACGCTGGAGGAGATCGCGGTGCAGAACCGGGAGATTTTCCTTGAAGCCGGTGGTCAACAATATGAGTACATTCCGGCGCTTAATGCGGACACCGCGCATATTGAAATGATGGTCAACCTGACGGCGAAGTATCGCTGATCGCGCCTATAGCGGGGAGTATGCTACTATTCCCCGCTTGTTCCCTGTCAATTAATCGCCACTATGAAATTTCCCGGTAAACGCAAATCCAAACACTACTTTCCCGTCAATGCTCGCGATCCGCTACTGCAACAAATTCAGCCTGACAATGAGTCTAATGTCGCCTGGGTAGTCGGTATCGATCAAACGCTGGTCGATATCGAAGCGAAAGTAGATGAGGCGTTTATCGTACGCTACGGCCTGAGCGCCGGGCACTCGCTGGTCATTGAAGATGATGTCGCCGAGGCGCTGTACCAGGAACTGGTACGTAAGGATCTGATTACCCATCAGTTTGCCGGTGGGACGATTGGCAACACGATGCACAACTACTCGGTACTGGCGGACGACCGTTCCGTCCTGCTTGGCGTTATGTGCAGTAATATTGAAATTGGCGGCTACGCCTATCGTTACCTGTGTAATACCTCCAGCCGTACCGACCTGAACTATCTGCAAGGGGTGGATGGCGCAATTGGACGCTGTTTTACCCTGATTGGCGATTCCGGCGAGCGCACCTTTGCCATCAGTCCCGGCCACATGAACAAACTACGCCCGGAAAGCATTCCGGAAAGCGTCATTGCCGGGGCTTCCGCACTGGTGCTGACCTCGTACCTCGTACGCTGCAAGCCCGGCGAACCCATGCCGGATGCGACGATGAAAGCGATTGAATATGCGAAAAAGCACGACGTACCGGTGGTTCTGACGCTGGGGACTAAATACGTCATCGCCGATAATCCTCAGTGGTGGCAGGCGTTTCTCAAGGAGCACGTTTCCATTCTGGCGATGAACGAAGAGGAAGCGGAAGCGCTGACCGGACTGTCAGACCCGCTGCTGGCTTCGGATAAGGCGCTGGAGTGGGTTGACCTGGTGCTGTGCACCGCCGGGCCTGCCGGGCTTTATATGGCGAGTTTTACTGAGGAAGAGGCTAAGCGCAAAACCCAGCATCCGCTGCTGCCGGGGGCGATTTCCGAGTTTAACCAGTATGAATTCAGCCGCGCAATGCGCCATCAGGATTGCGAAAATCCGCTGCGTATCTATTCGCATATCGCCCCGTATATGGGCGGGCCGGAGAAAATCATGAATACTAACGGCGCGGGCGACGGCGCGCTGGCGGCGCTACTGCACGACATCACCGCCAATAATTACCACCGCAATAACGTGCCGAACTCCAGCAAGCATAAGTGTAAGTGGCTGACCTATTCGTCGCTGGCTCAGGTATGTAAATACGCTAACCGCGTGAGCTATCAGGTGCTGAACCAGCATTCGCCGCGTCTGACCCGCGGCCTGCCGGAGCGTGAAGATAGCCTGGAAGAGGCCTACTGGGATCGTTAAGTAAAGCCGGCCCCGGTGATTCGGGGCCGGAAGTATCAGCCGGTAATCAGCTCGCCAGCGGGCGGCGTTTCAAGCAGCTTTAGCATCGCGCGAGCGATTTCTCGTTCACCCATCACCACCTGATTCGCGCCGCGTTCAACGATATATTCCACTTCATCATCGTAATGGGCGCGCGCGATGATCTCGATATTCGGGCACTTCTCGCGCGCCGAAGCCACGATTTCCCCAGCCTCGTAACCGTTAGGGATGGTCAGCAGCAGCCAGCGGGCACAGTCCAGATGCGCCAGATTCATAATCTCTTCATTGGCGGCGTTACCTAATACCGCGCGAATACCTCGAGCGCGCAGTTCATCAACCCGGGTACGCGATGTTTCGATAACTACCAGCGGCACGCCTTGCGCCATCAGTTTTTCACCGAGCAGGCTGCCGACGCGACCGAAACCGACCAGTAGCGCATGATTGCAGATATCAACCGGGATCTGTTTCTCTTCTTCAAGCACTTCTTCCAGAGTCTGTTCGTCCAGCGTTTCAGTTTTATCGAGGTATTTTTCCAGCAGGGTAAACAGGACCGGATTGAGCATGATGGAGATTATAGCTCCGGCAAGCACCAGGTTTTGCCCGGCCTGCGGCAGCAGATCGAGCGCCATTCCCAGCCCGGCGAGAATAAAGGCGAATTCACCGATTTGCGCCAGACTGGCGGCAATCGTCAGCGCGGTGCGCGGCGAGTGGCCAAACATCCGCACCAGGAAGAAAGCGGCGGCCGATTTACCAAAGATGATGATCGCCAGCGTCCCCAGTACCGCCAGCGGCTGCTCGATCAGGATCATCGGGTCAAACAGCATTCCCACCGAGACAAAAAACAGGACGGCGAACGCGTCGCGCAGCGGCAGGGTATCGTGCGCCGCGCGATGGCTGAGCTCGGATTCATTGAGCACCATACCGGCGAAGAAGGCGCCGAGAGCGAAGGAAACGTCAAACAGCTCAACCGCACCGAAGGCGATACCGAGCGCCAACGCCAGAACCGACAGCGTAAACAGTTCGCGTGAGCCGGTTGCCGCGCTGCGTGACATAATCCACGGCACCAGACGACGCCCTACCAGCATCATAATGGCGATAAAGGCGACGACTTTACCAATGGTAATGCCCATATCGAGGGCCAGAGAAGCCAGACCAACGTCGCCTTTCTCGGTCATGCCAGCCACCGCAGGCAGCAACACCAGCGTCAGCACCATCACCAGATCTTCTACAATCAGCCAGCCGATGGCGATTTGCCCTCGCTGGCTGTCAATAAGCTGCCGTTCTTCCAGCGCGCGCAGCAGCACCACGGTACTGGCGGTAGAAAGACACAGGCCAAAAACGATACCGGTCATTAACGACCAGCCCAGCATGGCGGAGAGCGCCATACCCAGCAGCGTCGCTACGGCTATCTGGGCGATAGCGCCCGGGATGGCGATAGCCTTTACCGCCATCAAATCTTTTAAGGAGAAATGCAAACCCACGCCGAACATCAGCAGGATCACGCCAAGCTCGGCCAGTTCCGGCGCCAGCTTGGTATCAGCAACGAAACCGGGAGTAAAAGGTCCGGCCAGCACGCCCGCTAATAAATATCCCACCAAAGGAGAAATACGTAGCTTATTGGCAATCATGCCGAGAATAAAGGCGAGCACAAGGCCGCCGACAATGGTGGTAATTAGCGGTGTTGCGTGGTGCATTCCGTCTCCTTGCAGTGGTGAGCCGATCCATTTTCGGCATATACCCGTCGTACTTCAATTTGCATGGGCGTGGATGATGGCACGCTTATCTCAGGCGCTTACGTCAGTAAGCACCCTGGGCCTCTCTTCGGGGCGCCGTTCAAACGGCCAGGCGTTTTGTCCTGCAACTTGAATGTTCGGAGGTATAAAACCAAAAAACCGAATAATAGTTTATGACAAATTCCGCGATTTTGTTTGTGAATAATTGTTGAATTTTGCAGAAAAATGGAATTGACGTGAAAAAAAGCACGTACCGTAAAATGGTAGCAGGTTATGCGGGATAATGCCGATGGCATAAGGGATTGTAGCAGCCAAAGTTACACTTTGGCTGCCGGATAATCATGATTTTTGGTGGTTATTAGGTAGAAATATTGTCAGAAAGCCGATAAGGGGCAGGAAGGCGCAGATTTTATAGACCAGTTCGATACTGGTATGGTCGGCTAAGAGCCCAAGCACCGCGGCTCCAAGGCCGCCCATTCCAAAGGCGAAACCGAAGAACAAACCAGAAACCATGCCAATCCGCCCCGGCAATAGCTCCTGCGCGTATACAAGAATAGCGGAAAAGGCCGAAGCGAGAATAAAACCAATAATCACCGTCAAAATGCCGGTCCACTCCAGTGATGCATACGGTAAAACAAGGGTAAAAGGCGCTACGCCAAGGATAGAGCCCCAAATTACATATTTACGCCCAATCTTGTCGCCAACAGGCCCGCCAATCACCGTTCCTGCCGCTACGGCAAAAAGGAAAGCAAACAGGTGAAACTGCGCGTTCTGTACCGATAATCCAAATTTTTGCATCAGATAAAAGGTGTAATAGCTGCTGATGCTCGCCATATAGAAATATTTCGAGAAAATCAGCAGTAGCAGGATGCTTACCGCCAGAATGACTTTGTTTTTCGGCAGCGGGTTAACAATCACCGCTTTTGGTTTACCTTTATTCATGCGGTGCTGGGCGGCATACCAGCGGCTGATTTGCGCCAGCACGACGATAGCCAGCAGCGCCGCCAGGACGAACCAGCCAACGTTACCTTTGCCATACGGCGCGATAATCAGCGCTGCAAGCAGCGGGCCTAATGAGCTACCAAAGTTGCCGCCCACCTGGAATATCGACTGCGCCAGGCCATGGCGTCCGCCGGAAGCCATACGCGCCACGCGTGAAGATTCCGGGTGAAATACCGAAGAGCCGGTACCGACCAACGCGGCCGCCAGCAGAACCATGCCAAAGCTTCCCGAGATCGCCAGCAGCACCAGACCGCTGAGGGTAAAACACATGCCTATCGGTAGCGACCACGGCATCGGGTGTTTGTCGGTCAGATAGCCGACAACCGGCTGGAGTAGCGATGAGGCCAGCTGGAAGGTGAGGGTAATCATACCGATCTGCACAAAGGTCAGAGAGAACTCAGCCTGCAGAAGCGGGTAGATAGCCAGAATTAGCGATTGGATCATATCGTTTAGCAAATGAGAGAGGCTGATGGCCCCGAGAATGCGAAACGAAGTGCGTGCTTTTTGCGGCGCAGCAGCAGGGCCGGATAAGGGTTGTGCGGTCTGATTCATTGCCATAGGTTCACTTAAGTTTTTTTTATAGAGGATGCAGGTGGAATTATTATCTGTCTAACATACCTGTCGCTAAGGTTTGAAGGAAGTCGCAATTCTGAAAACATAGTTGTCTAATTCACCAACTCGCTATACTTTCGGCACTTGTTACTTCGTCAGGGAGAGAAATATGCACTTTATTAAGCGAGGCGTTGCGCTGGCGTTATTCATGGCGTTATCGCTGGGGAGCCTGTCAGCACAGGCTTATGAGCAGGACAAAACCTATAAAATCACCATCCTGCACACCAACGATCATCATGGCCATTTCTGGCGCAGCGACTATGGCGAATATGGACTGTCAGCACAAAAAACGCTGGTGGACGGAATTCGCAAAGAGGTGGCAGCAGAAGGCGGTAGCGTACTGCTGTTATCGGGCGGCGATATTAATACCGGCGTGCCTGAATCCGATTTGCAGGACGCTGAACCAGATTTTCGCGGCATGAATCTGATTGGCTACGATGCGATGGCGGTTGGCAATCATGAATTTGATAATCCGCTGAGCGTGCTGCGTCAGCAGGAAAAATGGGCTAAGTTCCCGTTCCTCTCCGCCAATATCTACCAGAAAAGCACCGGTGAGCGTCTGTTTAAGCCGTGGGCGCTGTTTAAACGCGGCGGGCTGAATATTGCGGTCATCGGCCTGACTACCGACGATACGGCTAAAATTGGCAATCCTGAGTACTTTACGGACATCGAGTTCCGTAAACCGGCGGAAGAGGCCAAACTGGTTATTCAGGAACTGCAGCAGAATGAAAAGCCCGATGTGATTCTGGCGACTACCCATATGGGCCATTATGACAACGGCGCGCACGGTTCTAATGCGCCCGGCGACGTTGAGATGGCGCGCAGCCTGCCCACAGGTTCGCTGGCGATGATCGTCGGCGGCCACTCTCAGGATCCGGTATGCATGGCGTCTGAGAATAAAAAACAGGTAGATTACGTCCCGGGCAGCCCGTGTGCGCCGGACAAACAGAACGGAATCTGGATCGTGCAGGCTCATGAGTGGGGGAAATATGTTGGCCGCGCCGATTTTGAATTCCGTAACGGTGAAATGAAGCTGGTGCATTACCAGCTGATCCCGGTCAACCTGAAGAAAAAGGTTACCTGGGACAACGGCGATAGCGAGCGCGTGCTCTACACGCCGCAAATCGCTGAGAATCCGCAGATGCTCTCCCTGCTGACGCCGTTCCAGAATAAAGGCAAAGCGCAGCTGCAGGTGAAAATCGGCAGCGTGAACGGGCATCTGGAGGGCGACCGCAGCAAAGTGCGTTTTGTGCAGACCAATCTGGGTCGCCTGCTGCTGGCGGCACAGATGGCGCGTAGCAATGCCGATTTTGCGGTGATGAGCGGCGGCGGGGTTCGTGACTCAATTGAAGCGGGTGATATCACATACAAAGATGTGATGAAGGTGCAACCCTTCGGCAACGTGCTGGTGTATGTCGATATGAGCGGCAAGGAAGTGGCGGAGTATCTGACCGCCGTGGCGCAGATGAAACCGGATTCTGGCGCCTATCCGCAGTTTGCCAACGTTGGTTTTGTCGCCAGAGACGGCAAGCTTAATGATTTGACTATCAAAGGCGAACCGATTGACCCGGCGAAAACGTACCGGATGGCGACGCTGAGCTTTAACGCCAGCGGCGGCGACGGCTATCCGCATATTGATACCAAACCCGGCTATGTGAATACCGGTTTTATCGATGCCGAAGTGCTGAAAGAGTATATCCAGAAAAACTCACCGCTGGATACGGCAGCCTTTGAACCAAAAGGCGAGGTTAGCTGGCAGTAACGTTTGAGCTCTTCCCCGGTGGCGCTGATGCTTACCGGGGCTACGGGTCTGAGCGTTTTGGGGTTTTGTAGCCCGGATAAGGCGCGTTAAGCGCCGCCTCCGGGATTGTTCTCTGATGAATACCCGGGCATTAATCGCGCCGCGCGATATTGGCGAATTTTGCCTCAAGGAGCTTCGCCAGATCGCTGGCCGCCAGCTCAATATCGAGCCCGCGTTTACCGCCGGAAATATAAATGGTGGCAAAATCCTGGGCCGGAGCGTCAATCACCGTTGGCAGGCGTTTTTTCTGCCCGAGAGGGCTGATACCGCCTACCAGATAACCGGTGACCCGCTGTGCGACCATTGGGTCGGCCATATCCACCTTCTTCGCGCCTAAGGCCTTAGCCACCTTTTTCAAATCCAGCTGAGTCGCAACCGGAGTGACCGCAACCGCCAGATGCTTCATGTCGCCGTTCACGGCGACCAGCAGCGTTTTATAGACCTGGTCTGCGTTTAAGCCCAGTTTCCGCACTACCTCATCGCCAAAATTGGTTTCATTCGGATCGTGATCGTAGCTGTGGATCTTAAACGTGATTTTGTTTTTTTCGAGTAATTTTACGGCGGGAGTCATCGTTATCCTTCTTACCAACCGATTTTATGTGACATAAGCATACGCCCGACGGTTGTCTAAAAAATAGTATCATCTTGCGCAATAGTATTGGCAGTGATGGTCACTTTGAGCGACAATCAGACGATCCGGGGCGCGAACTCCGGAATAATAATAATGATGAAATTCCTCTTTGACGGGCCAATAGCAATATTGGCCATTTTTTTACTTCAGCATGTCCGGCAGGTTTCCTTCCCCGTATAAATGTAGCGCCCCTACGGCAACCACGTAGCGCCCAGGCGGCAGCGCCAACAGCGCTTCTCGCCAGGCGAGGTTGCGCTGGTGCATCAGCACATCATACAGCGACTGGCTAAAAGTGGTGGGCAGAGCGGTTGCACCTTTTGACGGAGGCTGCTCCAGCCACCAGCCGATCATCACCTGCAGCAGACGCGCATTCGTACGCCAGTGGGTCAACGTATCCTCCAGCAGCGCCATACCGCCGTCGGGCAGATCCCGTAGCAGGGCAATCTGGCTGTCTGCGCCCTCCAGCTCCATCACCCGAATATTGCTCGCCCGCGCTGCCATCAGCAGCTGATAATCAATACCGTAATCCGCCCTGAGCCCCAGCTGTTGCGCCTGAGTGGCCTGCAATACCATCGCCACCTGCCATAGCGGTTGACTATCGAACAGCGCGATAGACAGGCCCATTTCCCCAGCACGCTCTTCCAGCTCAGTAAGCAGGGATGTACTCAGGCGTTCCACCAGCGGCGGATAAGAGGGGAGATTACTGAACGGTGTTTCGTTGCCGGTAATATCCGCCTCAACGATCAGCGCATCGGCCTGACGGATCTTTTTTAATAGCCTGGCGGGCGGCGGAGACATATCGCGGGTGCCCATATGAATACTGCCGACCAGATGCAGATAACGCTCGCCGGGGAGGGCTATATCCAGCGCGGGCCAGGAATAAGACGAGCCGACGGCGGCTTGCCACAGCGTTTTTATTCGGTTTAACAGGCCCATACGTGCTCCATGAAGTGAAGGCTTCATGCTAGCGCGTATGGGATACAACATCTACTCTTTCGGCTTAAAGCGCAGCAGACGGTTGGCGTTGCTGACGACGGTAATCGAAGATAACGCCATTGCGGCGCCCGCTACCACCGGGTTAAGCAGCGTTCCGGTCAGCGGCCACAGAATCCCGGCGGCAATCGGAATGCCCAGCGAGTTATAAACAAACGCGCCCAGCAGGTTCTGCTTCATATTGCGCAGCGTCGCCTTCGAGATTTCCAGCGCATCGGCAACGCCGTTAAGGCTGTGGCGCATCAGGGTGATAGCCGCTGTCTCAATGGCAACATCGCTGCCGCCGCCCATGGCAATTCCCACATCGGCCTGCGCCAGCGCAGGCGCATCGTTGATACCGTCGCCGACCATCGCCACTTGATGCCCCTGGCTTTGCAGACGCTTAATGGCGTCGGCTTTACCGTCCGGCAGAACCCCGGCAATCACCTCATCAATGCCCGCCTCTTTAGCGATAGCGTTGGCGGTGGTCGGGTTATCCCCGGTCAGCATGACCAGACGATAGCCCTGACGATGCAGCCTGGCTAACGCTGCTACGCTATCTTCCCGCAGCGGATCGCGAATGGCGAACAGCGCCGCCGCCTGACCATCTACCGCCAGCAGTACCGGCGTCGCGCCTTTTGATGCCTGGGCGGCCATTTCGCTTTCAATTTCAGCTGTCGCAACATTGTTCTCGTTAAGCAGCGCCTGGTTGCCGAGCAGCAGACGGTGGCCTTCGGCTTCACCGCTGACGCCCAGCCCGCGCAGGGTGCGGAAGTGACTTATCGTCGGCAGCCGGTCGTTAGCGGCTTTATCAAGGATTGCCCGCGCCAGCGGGTGGCTGGAGCCTTGCCCCAGTGATGCCGCCAGACGCAGAACGGCAGTTTCATCCAGAGCGGCAAAGGTTTTTATCGCCACTACCTGCGGCTTCCCCTCGGTCAGGGTACCGGTTTTATCAAATACCAGCGTATCGAGCGTACTGGCACGCTGCAGCGCGTCGGCATCGCGAACCAACACGCCGTACTCCGCCGCCCGGCCGACGCCGGAGATAATTGACATCGGCGTTGCTAGTCCCAGGGCGCACGGACAGGCGATAATCAGCACCGTGGTGGCGATCACCAGGGTATAAACGATTTGCGGCGCCGGGCCGAAAAAGTACCAGATCGCGGCGCTGAACAGCGCAATCGCTACCACCGCCGGGACGAACACGGCGGAGATTTTATCTGCCAGTTGGCCAATTTCCGGTTTGCTGCTTTGTGCCTGGCGCACCATACGGATGATGCGCGCCAGGGTTGTCTGGCTGCCGACGGCGCTGGCGGTAAACAGCACGCTGCCGTCCTGCACCACGGTCCCGGCGTGAACGGTGTCGCCGTTGCCTTTTTGCTGCGGTACCGGTTCACCGGTGAGCATTGCCTCATCAAACCAGGCCTCGCCCTGGCTAATCACGCCATCGACCGGAACGCGATCGCCGGTGGTCAGGCGCAGGGTCATTCCTGCCTGCACCTCAGCTAGCGGAACATCTTTTTCGCCTTCGTCGGTGACCACCTTCGCCGTCGGCGGAGTTAAATCGAGCAGTTTTTCCAGCGCTTTGGAAGAACGCTGGCGCGCGCGGGCTTCCAGCATATGACCGAGGTTAATCAGGCCAATAATCATTGCGCTGGCTTCATAATAGAGGTGGCGGGCTTCCATCGGGAACCACTGCGGCCACAGGTTGACGCTCATCGAATAAAGCCAGGCGACGCCGGTACCCAGCGCCACCAGCGTGTCCATGGTCGCGGTGCCGTTTTTCAGGCTTTTCCACGCGCTGCGGTAGAAGTGTCCGCCAGCAAATACCATTACCGCCAAAGTGATAAAGCCGATAACCAGCCATAGCGAACGATTGTCATCGCTGACCATCATATTGTCGCCGATCATCCCCCAGCCCATCACCGGGATCCCGACCAGCAGGGCGACGATAGCCTGCCAGCGGAAGCGTTTCATGGTGGCAACGGCGGTTTCCTGCTGGCGCTCACGGCGTTTAAGATCGTCTTCAATGGCCTCTGCGCCGTAGCCTGCTTTCTCTACCGCCTGGACTAATTCTGCGGCGGACGCGCTGCCCATAACCAGCGCAGTGCGTTCCGCCAGGTTGACCCGCGCCTGCGAGACCCCCGGTACCGCCGCAAGCGCGTTTTGTACCCGGGAAACACAGCTGGCGCAGCTCATGCCGTTGATTAACAGCTGCTGGCTGTCATCCTGGTCATGGGCTGCCGGAAGCTCAGAAGTGGCCGCTGTCAGTGCTTCCGACGGGATTGATGATTCTGCCAGCGGTTTAGCCTTTGGGTGGCTGAGCTCCGCGCCGTATCCGGCCTGTTTAATGGTCTCAATCAGCGCTTCCGCGCTGGCGCTGCCCGTTACGTGGGCTTCGGTGATGGTCACTTCCGCCTGCTCAACGTCGGGACGTTGTTCCAGACTCTCTTTTACCCGTTTAACGCAGTGGCCGCATGAGAGGCCATCAAGCGCGAGGTCGATAGTGTTAGACATAAATAACTCCTGAATAATTTCCGGCTAATGATTGACCGAACACACTCTTTCATCGAGTATTAGCAAGGTTAAACCTTCCAGCAAGGGGAAGGTCAAGGGGGAAACATGAATATTAGCGATGTGGCGAAAAAAACCGGCTTAACCAGTAAAACAATTCGTTTTTACGAGGAGAAGGGGCTGGTGACGCCGCCGCTGCGTAGTGAAAATGGCTACCGTACCTACAGCCAGCAGCATCTGGATGAACTGACCCTGCTGCGCCAGGCGCGTCAGGTAGGGTTTAATCTGGAAGAGTGTCGCGAGCTGATATTCCTGTTCAACGATCCGTCGCGGCACAGCGCCGACGTGAAACGCCGGACGCTGGAAAAAGTGGCGGAAATTGAACGCCATATCGCCGAATTACAAAGCATGCGTTCGCAGCTGCTGGCGCTGGCGGATTCCTGCCCGGGCGATGACAGCGCGGATTGCCCGATAATCGATAATCTCTCGGGCTGCTGTCACCGTAAGGCGCAGGCTTAACGCCGCGCCGGGTTGAGCATAAAGACCACCGTGCCGCGGTAGTAGGGGGAGTCATTCAACTGCATTTCCGCCTGCCGATTGCGACTGCCGTTTTGTACCAGCCCGAGTTTGAACGGGATACGCAGCCGGCTGAGCGCGGGGAGATAGTCCTGATAATTCGCCACCGTGTGGCGTCCTTGATAGCTTTGCACCACCAGTTCATCAACCGCAAGCGCGTTCAGTGTGGCGATATCGCCGGTTTTGGCCCAGTCCAGCAGGCCCGTTACCCCCAGGGCGAACTCAGGCGGCAGCTGCTGGCGTAGCTGTTGCAAAAATCGGGCGTAGTCGGCGAGCTGATGTGTGGCTGCGTCAAAATCAACCTGCAGACCCACCACCTGATTGCCAGCCGCCCGCCAGCGCTGCATCAGGCGTACGATCCGCGGCACAATCGTCTGCGGCACATCAAGTGTGGTAAACCGGACGGTAAGCCAGATTGTGGGAAACGTCAGGCGGCTGACCGGCAGGCCGAGGCGCTGGAATATTACCTCGCCCGCACGCGTCAGCACCTCGCCCTGATGCAGATACACCGTCTGCGCGCTCTGCAGATCGTTGCTGGCTTTCACCCCGGACCACAGCCAGAAGGCAGAATGCTGGCGAGCATCAACGCGCTCCGCCGCCAGCGCCGGCCCGGACAGCAGCGCGATTACCAGTAATATTTGAGTTTTTGTGCCCACGGGCTTCCCGGATACTGCGTTTTCAACTGCGTGAACCAGCCCTTACGCTGCAGTTTTTCGACATCTTCGCCGCCGCATTCGTTGCTACCGGAGGGGGCATAACAGAGAATCGCCCGATAGAGCGCATAGCTTTTATCTTCCGGCTCCGCTTTCGGCGAGGTGATAATCTGCTGGTAATAGCTCTGGCGATCGTACTGTCCCAGAGGCTGCTGGCGGTTGATGGCGGCCTCGAGCCTATCGTTGCCGGACTGGTCTTTCCACAGATCAACATGCGTCTGCGTGGTGCGAAAGAACTCGCCCAGGCAGTTAAGCGCATGGGCATCGTCGGCGTTTTTACTGAGCATGGTGACGGTGTCATCCAGGCTGCGGCAGGCATAACCGTCTTCGGTCGCCTCGCCGTTCCAGTCGAAGCTGCTAAGGTTGACGTCGTTAAAGGCCTCGCTGATTACCGGCTGGGTAATGGCGGTGGCGAGCTTTTTGTCGTTCAGCCAGTCGCTGAAACGACTTTCCGTGAGATCCCGCACCAGCAGCGTATGCAGAGCGATAGTACGTTCTTCATTGTTGGGACCCTGGGCAGCCTGCTGGCGTAGCAGTTCAGGCGAGGCCTGGGTTTTCAGCACTCGGGAGCGAAAGCGTAGATTGGTTACCGGGCTATCGGCGGCAAAAATAGCCGCCGGGTTACCGCTGTAGACCAGCGTTGCCGCCAGTTTTGCCTGGATATACTGCTGTTGCTCGGGGTTTTGGCTAAGCCGTAGCAGCTGCTGCCAAAAATCGCGCGCCGCGGGCCACTGCTTTTGTCCCATCAGCGCTTCGCCGTAGAGGACCTGTTCGCTGAAGGCGAGAATATCCTTCGCCGGCAGCGTTTTCGCCGGCGTGACAGCCTGCAGGATGGCGGCATTGTTGCCCGTCGCGCTCCACAGCTGCAGCTGTAGGTCGCGCCACAGCGGCAGATTTCCGCTCTTCTCAAACGCCGCTTTGCTGGCGTCAAGCTGCGCCTGGGTTAAGGTCGGCTTCTTGTCAGCGTTCAGGCGCAGGGCGCGGAGAAGTTCGACATAGCTGACCTGCGGTGCGTCCGGGAACGCTGCCAGAACGGGCTGCTCATAGAACGGCATGCCGAAGACATTATCATATTCACTTACCAGCCTACGCAGTTCCCCGGCGTCGGCAGCCTGCCGGAAGGCCTGCTCATAGAGTCCGGCCAGCTGCGGCCACGCCTGCAGATACCAGTTAATGCGGCGCAACATGTTGCGCGCGGAGTCGGCGTAAAGCCCTTCGGGCCAGCGTTGCAAATAGACTTGTGCTTCTTTTTCCGCTTGTGCGGCATCATCACGATTGATGCGCGCGATATCAAAATCGCCGTACTGCCCAACGCTGTTCTGGCTACTCTTGTTGAGCGCCGTGCGCATCAGCATATATTGCGCGGTCTCGGTCAGCCAGGGCTGCCGACTTTCCAGCAACAGGGTGAAAGCCTGGGTCGCGGCGCTGTAATTGCCTCCATAGAAGTGGGCGATGCCGGAAAGGTAATAAGCGAATAAGTCGGCGTCCGCATCTGCCGGGAAGCTATTGAGGATATCAGCGACTGCGGTGATATTGGCGCCATAAAACAGTTTCAGCCGCGCCAGCGCCAGGTCATGACGCTGCTGCGGGGTGACAGAGGGGGCGGCCAGCAGGGCGGCGTTGAACTGACTGACGGCGGCCAGGGTGTTGCTGACAAAGCGGTTTTCCAGTTCATAGTCGGATGTTCCCAGCCGTTCAGCCGAGTCGGCTGGCATCACCTGTGCGAGATCGATATTCAGCGCCGCCATTTGTCGGGTAAAGGTTTCATCTTTGCTTTGCGCAGGCGGCTCGGGAGGCGGCGGCGCGCTATCCCACTCAGGATGATAAGCGAAGTAAACATCGCGGGTACGGCTGACATCAGCGGGAATGGCCTGAACGGGAAGGGCGAAAGATTTCGCTTCGCTCAGCAGGCGCAGCAGATTATCGCGAGAATCGTTTTCAGGGGTGAGGATTGGGTCGCCTTTTAACAGGCATAGCTCGTCGCTCCACGAGCAATCTTCGATATCAGAAGAAGCATATGCCTGAGTGGCTGCCGCGAGCAGGGCGCAGAGCGAAAGGGTAAACGTTGTCTTCCTGACCATGACGGGTGTCCTGTGGCGTGATTATCGTAATACGACTCTTATATGTAGGGTTATGCCTTCGATGGCGACCACTTCAACCTTGCTGCCCGCCGCGAGGTCGTCATCGGCAATGACCGGCCATGAACTGTCGCCCACGCGGACGTGTCCGCGGCCGTTAACCAGGGCCGTTTCCAGCGTAAAACGGCGGCCAAGCAGCTGTTGGCCGCGCTGATTAAGCTGAGCGTCCGCCGGCTTCTGGCGTTTCACCCGATTACGCAGCCAGCGCGACCACAGCCAGGCCGCCAGCAGGGTTAGCACGGCGAACAGGGTACCCTGCCACTCCCAGCTAAACGGCAGCAGCCAGGTTAATAACCCGGTGACTACGCCAGCGATACCGCTCCACAGCAGATATCCATTGCCGCCGAGCATTTCCGCCGCCAGCAGTAGCCCGCCGAGGCTGAGCCAGAAAATATGCGGATGGGCGAGAATTAACGCGATCATGATTTTTTCCGGTCGCCGGCGCCTTCTTTAATCAGTTCGCTGATCCCGGCAATGGATCCCATCAGGCTGCTGGCATCCAGCGGCATCAGCACCACTTTACTGTTGTTCGCCGCGCCAATTTGCTGCAGCGCGTCGGTATATTTCTGCGCCACAAAGTAGTTGATGGCCTGAATATCGCCGGAAGCGATAGCGGATGACACCATTTGCGTGGCGCGCGCCTCTGCTTCCGCAGAACGTTCGCGGGCTTCTGCCTGTAAAAACGCCGACTGACGTTCGCCTTCGGCCTTGAGGATTTGCGACTGTTTCTCGCCTTCGGCTTTGAGAATTTCCGCCTGACGCACCCCTTCAGCTTCAAGTATATAGGCACGCTTGGTTCGTTCAGCTTTCATCTGGGCGTTCATTGAGGCGATCAGTTCCGCGGGCGGGCGTACGTCGCGGATCTCGACGCGGGTAATTTTGATGCCCCACGGGTTAGTCGCTTCATCGACGATATGCAGCAGGCGGGTATTGATGCTGTCACGCTGGGAGAGCATTTCGTCCAGCTCCATGGAGCCGAGCACGGTACGAATATTGGTCATGGTCAGGTTGATAATCGCCAGCTCAAGGTTGCTGACCTCATAGGCAGCTTTCGGCGCGTCAATGACCTGAATAAAGCACACGGCATCAATGGTGACGTTGGCGTTATCGCGCGAAATAACTTCCTGCGAAGGAATATCGAGCACCTGCTCCATCATATTGATTTTGCGCCCGACACGATCCATAAACGGCACCACCAGGCTCATACCCGGCTGCAGCGTTTGCGTATAACGCCCAAAGCGTTCTACCGTCCACTGGTAGCCCTGGGGGACGATTTTTACCGACGCGCCGACGATAACCAGCGCGACGAAAATAAGGATGGGGATAAAAATCAGCATCAAAAACCTCCTGTCTTGTTGCCTGTTGAGGCGCGAAAAGTGCCGCGCGTTTAACCTGAGTATATCTTTCTGCGCATCATGGCGAAAGGAAACTGGAGTAAACTAGATGTGTTGTTGAAAAACTGGGAATAATAATGACCGAAAGTAACGCTATTTTGCGGCTTGAGAACGTGGGGTTCCAGGCTGACGATGTGATTATCCTTAATGAGATTAATTTTCAGCTCAGGGCAGGGGAGTTTAAGCTCATTACCGGCCCTTCCGGCTGTGGGAAAAGCACCTTATTAAAAATTATTGCTTCACTTCTTAGCCCAACCTCAGGGGCGATTTTCTTCGCAGGGAAAGACATTAATACGTTGTCGCCGGAGAGCTATCGTCAGCAGGTTTCGTACTGTGCGCAAACCCCGGTGCTGTTCGGCGATTCGGTGTATGACAATCTGGTTTTTCCATGGCAGATCCGTAATCAACAGCCGGATCCTAAAGCGCTGGTCGCCGATTTGCAGCGCTTCGGGCTGGCGGAAAATACGCTGGAAAAGTCCATCAATGAGCTTTCGGGTGGGGAAAAGCAGCGCGTTTCGTTGATTCGCAATCTGCAATTTTTACCGCAGATCCTGCTGCTGGATGAAATTACCAGCGCGCTGGACGAGAGCAATAAAAACAATGTGAACGAGATTATTCATCGCTATGCCAGCGAAAAAAACATGGCCGTTCTGTGGGTAACTCACGATCAAAATGAAATTGCTCATGCGGATGAAGTGATTACGCTCCAGCCTGCAGGCGGGAAAGCGCAGGAGGTGAAAAATGAACGGGCATAATATTACCAACGAGTCGCTGGCGTTATCCATGGTGCTGGTACTGGTGGCGATTGTGGTGAGCTATCGGGAAAAGCTGGCGCTGGAAAAAGATATTATCTGGAGTATTTGCCGGGCGATTGTGCAGCTGGTTATCGTCGGCTACGTATTGAAATATATCTTCAACGTTAATCATGCGGTGTTGACGCTGCTGATGGTGTTGTTTATCTGTTTTAACGCGGCGTGGAATGCGAAAAAGCGCAGCAAATATATCGATAAAGCTTTTGTCTCCTCGTTTATCGCCATTACCACCGGCGCCGGGTTAACGCTGGCGGTGCTGGTTTTTTCCGGTTCAATTGCCTTTGTGCCGATGCAGGTGATCCCGATTGCCGGGATGGTAGCCGGCAACGCGATGGTGGCGGTAGGACTGTGCTACAACAATATGGGGCAGCGTTTTAACAGCGAACAGCAGCAGATCCAGGAGAAATTGAGCCTTGGAGCGACGCCCAAGATGGCTTCCGCAGGCCTCATTCGCGACAGCATCCGCGCCGCGCTGATCCCGACGGTGGATTCGGCGAAAACGGTCGGGCTGGTGAGCCTGCCGGGAATGATGTCGGGGCTGATTTTCGCCGGAATTGATCCGGTAAAAGCGATTAAGTATCAGATTATGGTCACCTTCATGCTGCTGTCGACCGCCAGCCTGTCAACCATTATTGCCGGGTATCTGACTTATCTGAAGTTCTTTAACGCTCGCCATCAGCTGGTAGTCACGCATTTGAAAAAGCGTTCGTAAGCTTTCCCCGGAGACGGCGCTGAACGCGCCTGTCCGGACTACCGGGGTGAACCAGTAGCCCGGCTAAGCGCAGCGCGAGCCGGGTTTTTTGCGATTAATAAAGCAGAGAATAGAGCTGACGGCGATACTTCGCGGCCAGCGCGTCGCCGGTGCCGAGCGCGGAGAGGATCTCCTGAAGCATCTTGCGCACTTCGCCGTTTCCGGCGCCTAAATCTTTTTGCAAATGGCTGAACAGCAGCGCCAGCGCCTCTTCGTTACGCCCAACCTGATGCAGCTGCAGTGCCAGCTGGGAGGCCAGCGCCGCGTCTTCCGGATTTTGCTCTACCTGCTGCTGCAGCTGCTGAATTTCCGGTGTGTCGGCAGCTTTTTTCAGCAGCTCGATCTGCGCCACCAGCCCCTGATAACGGGTATCCTGATCCTGCAACGGCACGGTCTGCAGCACGGTTTCCGCTTCATCAGAACGGTGCAGAGCAATCAGCGTTTCCGCCAGCAGCAGGCCAATCTGGCTCTCCTGGTTTGACAGCTGCCAGGCGTCTTTTAGCAGCGGCAGCGCTTCAGCATATTTTTCTTCCTGCATCAGCGTCTGCGCCTGCTGCGCTTTCAGCTCTTCTTCGCGCGGCAGAAATTTATCCAGCAGCGCGCGAACCGCTTCTTCCGGCTGCGGGCCTTCAAAGCCGTCCACCGGCTGACCGTTCTGGAACAGATAAACCGTAGGAATAGCGCGCAGCCCGAACTGTGAAGCCAGCATCTGCTCGGCATCGCAGTCAACTTTAGCGAGGATAAACAGACCATTATACTGCGCGGCCAGGCTCTCCAGCACCGGCGTCAACTGCTCGCAATGTTGGCTGCGTGCGGACCAGAAATAGAACAGCACCGGCGTTGTTGTGGATTGCTGCAACGTCTGGTGCAGGTTAGCTTCGGTAATATTGACAATATTCTGTGCGGACATGAGCGGGTCTCTTTAGTCGATACTGATACTCGTCATCCTTCAAACTGCCTCTTTGTTGGCTACGTCTTCTCACCCCAGGCACTTACTTGAGTAAGCTCCCGGGGATTCCCGGACTTGCCGCCTTGATGCATCTTGAATGATTTTATGTATATGGATATATGGGGGCAGCGCCAGGCGCTTCAACTTAGCCCTGGATAATTTTGTCCATCGCACGAGCCGGCAGCAGGCATTTCAGCAGGGCTACCGCATGCGTCACCACGGTTACCGGATAGCGCAATTTCGGTTTGTCGCTGACAAAAGCATGGCGCACTTTTTCCACCACCGCTTCCGGCCCTAAGGTAAAACGGGCGGCGATGCCGGGATTTTCCACCGGTTTGTCGGCCTGGGTCTGGTTGACGTTATTGGTAAACCGGGTGCGGATTGGGCCAGGCTCAATCAGGCTGACCTTAATACCGCTGTGGCGTAGCTCCATGCGTAGCGCGTCGGACCAGGCCTCCAGCGCGTATTTACTGGCGGCATAGGCGCCGCGGCCCGGGCTGGAGATAATCCCCATCACCGATGAGGTCATCACGATACGCCCTTCGCCGTGCGGCTCCATGGCCGGAAGCAACAGCATTGTTAGCTGATGGGCACCGAAAAAGTTGGCGGAAAACTGTTGCTCCATCTGCTGGCGACTGATGGTCGGCAGCGGGCCGTAGACGCCGTAGCCTGCGTTATTAAACAGGCCATACAGGCGGTTGTCGGTCAGCGCAATCACCTCGGCGGCGGCGCGTTCAACGCTCTGCGGATCGTCAAGGTCCAGTAAAACACCGGTCAGCCCCAGCTCCTGCATCCGCGCGACATCTTCCGCTTTGCGGCAGGCGGCCAGCACGTTAAAGCCCTGGCGCTTTAAATCAAGCGCGCTTTCAAGACCAATACCGCTGGAACTTCCTGTAACTAAAACCGATTTTTGCATAACTTTACCTGCAAATGACTCCCGGATATCAGGAGTCATGATTAACTAAGGGTGCCAAACGCGTCGCCATCCAGTCGGCGATAAACGGCTGGGCGTCGCGATTAGGGTGAATTCCATCGTCCTGCATCCACTGTGGTTTCAGATAAACCTCTTCCATAAAAAAGGGCAGCAGAGGAATATCAAACTCTTTGGCTAGTGCCGGATAAATTGCGCTAAAGGCTTCATTATAACGACGGCCATAGTTGGCAGGCAGGCGAATTTGCATCAGCAGAGGCTGGGCGTTCGCCGCTTTGATACTCTCAATAATGGTTCGCAGGGTTTGTTCCGTCTGCTGCGGCGGGAAACCGCGCAGCCCGTCGTTGCCACCCAGCTCAACCAGCACCCAGCGCGGCTGATGCTGCTGAAGCAGCGCCGGAAGCCTTGCCAGCCCCTGCTGCGAGGTGTCGCCGCTGATGCTGGCGTTAACTACCGGCGTTGTTGCCTGCCACTTATCGTTAAGCAGCGCAGGCCAGGCGGTATTGCCCGTCATTCGATACCCGGCGCTCAGACTGTCGCCGAGAACCAACAGCGTGTCGGCCGCCATCGCGCGGCAGGTAAACAGTACCAGAAACAGGAAAGGCAAATGCCAGCGGAAAACATACTTGAAGTTCATCATCTTAAGAAATCCGTCGGTCAGGGTGAGCATCAGCTTTCCATCCTTACCGGAGTTGAGCTGGTTGTCAAACAAGGGCAGACCATTGCCCTGATTGGCGAGTCGGGTTCGGGTAAATCGACGCTGCTGGCAATTCTCGCCGGGCTGGATGACGGCAGCAGTGGGGAAGTATCTCTGCTCGGGCAGCCGCTACATCAGATGGACGAGGAGGCGCGGGCGAAGCTGCGGGCTAAGCACATCGGCTTTGTTTTTCAATCTTTTATGCTGATACCAACCCTCAATGCGCTGGAAAACGTTGAGCTTCCGGCGCTGCTGCGCGGCGAAAGCGACAGCCAGAGCCGCGGCAGCGCCCGCGCACTGCTGGAGCAGCTGGGGCTGGGCAAACGCCTGCACCACCTGCCGGTGCAGCTTTCCGGCGGCGAGCAGCAGCGGGTCGCGCTGGCGCGCGCGTTTAACGGCCGCCCGGAGCTGCTGTTCGCCGATGAACCGACCGGTAACCTCGATCGTCATACCGGAGATAAAATTGCCGATCTGCTGTTTTCGCTTAACCGCGAGCACGGCACCACGCTGATCCTGGTAACCCACGATCCGCTGCTGGCGGCGCGCTGCGACCGACGGCTGCGTCTGGTTGATGGCCAGCTGCGGGAGGAGGCATGATTGCCCGCTGGTTCTGGCGCGAATGGCGCTCGCCGTCGCTGCTGATCGTCTGGCTGGCGTTGAGCCTGGCGGTGGCCTGCGTGCTGGCGCTGGGCTCGATAAGCGATCGTATGGAGAAAGGCCTTAGCCAGCAAAGCCGGGAATTTATGGCCGGAGACCGTACGCTGCGCAGCTCGCGCGAAGTCCCTGGCGCATGGATTGACGAAGCGCGCCGTCTTGGCTTAACCGTCGGCGAACAGCTGGGCTTCGCCACCATGACCTTTTCCGGCGATACGCCGCAGCTGGCGGACGTGAAAGCGGTTGACGATACCTATCCGCTGTATGGTCAACTGCAAACCCAGCCGCCGGGGCTTAAGCCGCACGCCGGCACCGTGCTGCTGGCGCCGCGACTGATGGCGCTGCTGAATCTGAAAACCGGCGATAGCATCGACGTGGGCGATGCCACTCTGCGTATTGCCGGAGAGGTGATTCAGGAGCCGGATGCCGGTTTTAACCCCTTCCAGATGGCGCCGCGGTTAATGATGAATACCGCTGACGTGGCGAAAACCGGTGCGGTACAGCCCGGCAGCCGCGTCTCCTGGCGCTATAAGTTTGCCGGAACTCCGCAGCAGCTGGCGGACTATGAGAAGTGGCTGCTGCCGAAGCTGGGTCCAGAACATCGCTGGATAGGCCTGGAGCAGGACGGCAGCGCGCTGGGCAAATCGCTGGAACGCTCGCAGCAGTTTTTGCTGCTGTCGGCGCTGTTAACGCTATTGCTGGCGGTCGCCGCGGTAGCGGTGGCGATGAGCCACTACTGCCGCAGTCGTTACGATCTGGTGGCGATCCTTAAAACGCTCGGTGCCGGGCGGGCGCAGCTGCGTAAGCTGATTGTCGGCCAGTGGCTGATGCTGCTGACGCTGGCGGTGATTGCAGGCGGAGCGATGGGCGTCGGGCTGGAGAGTATTCTGCTGGTGATGCTTAAGCCGGTGCTCCCGGCGGCGCTTCCCGCGGCGAGCGGCTGGCCGTGGCTATGGGCAATCGGCGCGGTGCTGGTGATCTCTCTGCTGGTCGGGCTGCGTCCCTATCGTCTGCTGCTGGCGACGCTGCCGCTGCGGGTGCTGCGTCAGGATGTCGTCGCGAACGTATGGCCGCTGAAGTTCTACCTTCCGCTGGTATGCGCGGTGGTTATAGGGCTGTTGGCGCTGCTGATGGGCGGTAGCCCTTTATTGTGGGCGGTGCTGGCAGGAACCGTGGTGCTGGCGCTGCTGTGCGGTCTGGCGGGATGGTGCGTTCTGTGGTTACTGAAGCGTGTGACGTTAAAAGCGCTGCCGCTGCGCCTGGCGGTGAATCGTCTGCTGCGTCAGCCGTGGTCGACCCTGAGCCAGCTGGCAGCCTTTTCGCTGCCGTTTATGCTGTTGGCCCTGCTGCTGGTACTGCGTGGCGATCTGCTTGACCGCTGGCAGCAACAGCTGCCGCCGGAAAGTCCTAACTATTTTCTGCTCAACATCGCGCCGGAGCAGGTGGTGCCGGTGAAAACCTTCCTCGCCGAACATCAGACCCGAGCCACCGAGTTCTATCCCATCGTGCGCGCGCGCCTGACGCAAATTAACGGCCAGGCAACGGAGGGCAATAAAGATGAAGCCCTGAACCGGGAGCTTAACCTCACCTGGAGCAGCGAGCGTCCGGATCATAACCCGCTGGTGGCCGGAAGCTGGCCGCCAAAAACGGGTGAGGTGTCAATTGAAGAGGGGCTGGCGCAGCGTCTGGGCGTGAGGCTCGGCGATAGCGTGACCTTTACCGGGGATACTCAGGACTTTAGCGCCAGGGTGTCCAGCGTACGTAAAGTCGACTGGGAGAGCCTGCGGCCGAACTTCTTCTTTATCTTCCCGCAGGGAGCGCTAGACGGGCAGCCGCAAAGCTGGCTCACCAGCTTTCGCTGGGATAACGGCAACACGATGCTAACGCAGCTCAATCGTGAATTTCCGACCGTCAGCCTGCTGGATATTGGTGCGATTTTGCAGCAGATAGGCCAGGTGCTGACCCAGGTAAGCCGCGCGCTTGAGGTGATGGTGATTCTGGTCACCGCCTGCGGCGTTTTACTGCTGCTGGCGCAGGTGCAGGTCGGGATGCGTCAGCGCTATCAGGAACTGGTGGTCTGGCGAACGCTGGGAGCAGGAAAGTCTCTGCTGCGCACCACGCTGTGGGCGGAGTTCGCTCTGCTGGGCGTGGTTTCCGGCGTGGTGGCGGCGATCGGCGCAGAGGTGGCGCTGGCGCTGTTGCAAACTAAAATCTTTGATTTCCCGTGGTCTGCGGACTGGCGACTGTGGCTGATGCTGCCGCTTAGCGGGGCGATACTGCTGTCGCTGTGCGGCGGCTGGCTGGGGCTGCGTCTGCTGAAAGGGAAGGCGCTGTTCCGCCAGTTTAGTCAGGTATAGATTCAGTTATGTAGCCCGGACCCGGGGTTTTCACCCGGCTCGCGCTGCGCTTAGCCGGGCTACCGTTTCACCACTCTCTGCGGGGAAGTAGCCCGGATAAGGCGTTAGCCGCAACCCGGGGGGGCACACGACTCGCGCTGCGCTTAGCCGGGTTATCGTTTCACAGCTCTCTGCGGGGAAGTAGCCCGGGTAAGGCGTTAGCTGCAACCCGGGGGGCACACGGCTCGCGCTGCGCTTAGCTGGGCTACCGTTTCACAGCTCTCTGCGGGGAAGTAGCCCGGATAAGGCGTTAGCCGCAATCCGGGGGTTTTTCGGGCTACGGATGCGAGTTGCTATTACAAATGGCCGTGGTTCAGCGTAGTGAGCGGCTCGTTCACGTCGAAAACTTTGCAGATCACTTCATCCACACCCAGAGACTTCAGGCGTGCAGTGTGCTTGTTGAGGTAGGCCTGCGCTGTTTCTTCATTCTCGAAAAGATAGATTCCACCCGCTTCCTGGTTCTTTTCGTTCTCAGTCCAGACTTTCCAGATAAACCCCGGTTCCTGATTGATTGACTCGGCCAGCTCCACGAGCTGGCGCGACATTTCGCTGCCGAAGGGACCGTTAAAGGTAAAGTGCAGCTGTAGTAGTTTTTTCGACATAATTCCTCCATGGATAATGCTTGGGCGGTGATACTCCAGTTTAATGTCAGAGCGATGAAATTATAACCGTTGATATCTTAACGGCACAAAATGATAAGTCACTGATTTTTAACCGCACGAAACATTAAAAAACCGACAACACGGCATACTCAATCGAAGTTAATATTCCACAGGAAAATATAAGGTGGCTTATTAATCAAGGAAAAGGTATGGCACATAAAATAAAAGCGCTGGCGATAACGATCGGCGCAGCCCTGGCGTTAACTTCTTTCGCATCCCAGGCAGAAATCACGCTTTTAAAACAAGATCCGCAGGCGGGCGACCCGTTAAGCCGTCTAAACTTCACCGTTGGCGGGAGTATTCGTCCTCAGTTCAACATGATGTCCGGTGACGGCGATAAAGGCTCCTACAAACGTAACGGTTTTGACGGCGGTACCCGTTTTCGCTTTGCTGCCGACTACTATCTGTTTGATGATATTAGCTGGATTAGCTACTACGAGCTGGGCGTCAATATTCCGGCGCTCTTTGACTGGGATAACCACTATGCCGAAGGTGCGAACAACACCACCCGTCGCATGCTCTATACCGGTCTGAAAAGCGATACCTGGGGGACGTTAACCTATGGTCAGCAGAACAGCGTTTATTACGATGTTGTCGGGGTGAAAACCGATATCTGGGATTACGACATGATAGGCCAGGCCCCGGGCAACGGTATCAACGGTGATTACGATGGCTCCTATCGTTCACGTAGTATGCTGAAATATAAGAAAACCGTTGGTGATGTCGATCTTTATGCTTCTTATCTGTTCGAAGACAGCGAATACCTGCCGGGCAACGGTCTGCGCTACAAGCGTAAAGGTGGCGGCTCGATTGGTGCGGATTATCACATCATGAAGGATCTGACCTGGGGCACCGCGTGGAACTATACCCGTGCCGATATGCGTAATCCGTCCAGCTCAGACAGTAAATCTTACGACCAGAATATCGTCGGTACCGCGCTGAGCTGGACGCCGGATAACTGGACTTTCTCCTTAGGCGGCGGCTGGTACCAGAACTTCCTGACCACGAAGAAAACCGATGTTCATAACTACTTCGCTGGCGATGCCTGGGGTATTGAGTACTTTGCCGGTTATAAATTCCCGATTGGTCAGTATGCGGTGAAATCTATTCAGCCGTACTTCATGGGCGACCGTCTGCAGTACGTGAATGGTCGTAACTACCAGCGAATTGATAACGGCGTCGGCGTGAGCTTCCAGCTGGATTATGGTTTCCGCGTTGATTACGAACACGTCTTCACCTCCAGCACCGACAACCTGGGCGATATGAACCTGGTGCGTCTGCGCTACGACTTCTAAGCGGTCAAAACTCCCCGGTCGCGCTGCGCGCACCGGGGCTACAAATCACGCCGACCGGTAGCCCGGCTAAGGCGCTTACGCCGCAAGCCGGGGCTTCTGGAATACAATTACCGCGCCAGCCAGGCGGCGACTTCCTGCCAGCTGCCGCGAAAAACAATCTTCTCCGCTTTTTTCCCCAGCTGATAACGGTACATCGGGTCGTAATATTCGTTCAGCAGGGGAACCAGCCAGCCGAAATGCGCCTCGGTGTCGGCGGTGCGCTGTTGCTCAACAAGCGCCTCATCAAGCCGGGCGGTGAGCTGGGCGAAACGCTGTAATCCCAAACGGCGGCGGATGGCAAACAGGCCATGATGCAAATACTCGCTATATGCCTGCCAGCCTTGTTCTTCGCCATAGGCCGCAATGAAATCGCGATGCATTCGCGTAAAATACTCTTCACGCAGCCGTTCAAGACGGATCTCAAATGGATCTTCTACGACTGCCAGCGGCGACTGGGCCATACGAAGGCGCATACATTCCGGCAGATGATTCGCGCCGATCATATGTCCCTCATCTTCGAGCACCCAACGGGCATGCTGCTCTGACTTTTTGAGCATCGCCACCACCAGGTGATTTTCAAACGTTGCCTGCTGATACTGTTCCTGCAGGGTACGGCCAAACGAGGAGCCGCGATGATGGGCGAGTCCTTCAAGATCGATACCGTCTGGCCGGGCGCAAACCAGCTGGGTTTTACCGTTTCCGGTACAGCCTCCGATGAGCACGATCGGGCGCTGCACCAGTTCTTCCGTGAGCTGAATGGCCGCCTGACGCAGCGCTTTATAGCCGCCGTGAATCAGCGGGTAATCCACGCCCGCTTCCTGCAACCACTGCTGAACGATATGCGAACGCTGCCCGCCGCGGGCGCAGCACAGGTAGCCTTCGGGATAACGTGCGCAGGCATCTTTCCAGGCGGCGAGGCGGCTGGCGCGAATCTCACCGCTGACCAGCTGGTGGCCCAGAGTGAGAGCGGCTTCCGGACCCTGGCGTTTATAGCAGGTGCCGACGGCGGCGCGTTCTTCATCATTCATTAGCGGCAGGTTGATTGCGGCAGGCATTGCGCTTTGCCTGAACTCGATCGGGGCGCGCACGTCAATCAGCGGCGTATCGCTGGCGAGAATCTGCCGAATATTCTGTGATACTAGTTCCATCATTTAAACCGTTAAGCAATCCAGACGCGTCGCTTGACGCGATTATTTTCCTATTGTACGCGGTGGGCGGCATGCTGGATCGATTTTTCACGGTGTATCGCTAAATAGCGTCAAAAAACCTTGAATTTCCGGGGCTGAATGTCTGAACAGCGAGGCGATATCCTGCACCGCTTTTCCATGATGATCTTTGCGCCAGGCCAGGCTGAGAGGCGATGGCGGGCGCATGACCGGGATCTGCCTGGCGATCAGTTTACCGCAGGCGATAAGCGGCTGACACAGCGGCTCGGGTAAAAAGCCGATGCCGACGCCGGCGATATGCGCCGCGACTTTGGTTTCAATATCAGGAACCACAATCTCTTTCTGTCCGGGCAGGCGCCAAGCGACGCGCTTTGTCAGTCGCTGCGCGCTGTCTTCAATGTTGACCGCAGGGTAGCGACGCAGCTGGGCTTCCGTTAGCTGATCGGCCTGCTGGCTTAGGGGGTGATGCGGCGACATCACAAATAGCCAGGTCACTTCGCCCAGCGGCTCGACCACAATATTTTCCGCTAACGGTTCGGTGCCGGTGACGCCTATCGCCAGAGAGAAGTCATCGTGCAGAAGCGTATCCCAGACGCCCATATAGATCTGTCGTGAAAAATGAAATTGCGTAAAGGGATAGCGCTGAGTGAGCCAGGCCAGCAGCCGCGCAATGGCCTGAGGGTGATACATCAGGTTATTCACTACAATATTGACCTGACGTTCCACCCCGTCATTTATCTGCCGCAGCTCTCCGGGCATACTGTCAATCCAGCCCAGCCACTCTCTGGCCTGCGCCAGTAGGTGCATCCCGGCGGGAGTCAACAGGACGCTGCGCGTCGTACGGGAAAAGAGCGCGACGCCGGTGTTATCTTCCAGTAATTTGATGCGATAGCTAATGGTAGCGGTTGTTTTATAGAGTTTTTCTGCTGCTCTGGAGAAGCTGCCGGTCTCCGCGACGCTGACAAAAGTGCGTAGTGTTTCAGGATCTAGCATCACCATTTTCCCCACAATTTAATAATTCACCCATGATTTTTAAGTATTTTTTCATAATAACCATTTAAATTATGTGGTTTAAATCAGGTTTTGGAAAATTATTCCAATTTATAGTGGTGTCACTTTCAGATGGCTCTGGATGGAACGAGACATCTATCACCCCCGAGGTATGAGAAAGGGAACAGTTTTAAATGACTAAGGAATATGCAATGAAGCTTGAAGTATTGCCCCTGACGCGTGAAGCATTCCGCTCCTATGGGGACGTTATCGAAACGGAAGGTCAGGATTTTTTCCATATCAATGATGGCAAAGTACAGCGTTTCCACGATCTGGCCAAGGTGGAAACTTTACAGCAGGACCGCACGCTTATCAGTATTAACCGCGCCCAGCCAGCGGTGCTGCCGATTGTGGTCACCGAGCTTGAACGTCACCCGCTGGGTACCCAGGCGTTCGTGCCGATGAACGGCGAAGCCTTCGTGGTGGTGGTCGCGGCGGGCGGCGATGAACCGGATATGAATACGCTGCGGGCGTTTATCTCTAATGGCCGTCAGGGGGTGAACTACCATCGTAACGTCTGGCATCACCCGCTGTTTGCCTGGCAGACCGAAACCGATTTTTTAACCGTTGATCGCGGTGGAAAAGACAACTGCGATGTCGTGGAGATCCCGACCGTGGAGTTGAGATTTGCGTGAGGTTACACGTGACGCTATCGATTATCTTGCATAACATGTGGGCGCTTACACACTATTTATGCTCAGGTTTTGAGCCGGAGATAATCGAGGTATGACAGAAGTTAGAAGGCGTGGAAGGCCTGGCCAGCAAGAGCCTACCGCGCAAAAAGGCGCACAGGCGCTGGAGAGAGGGATAGCGATACTGCAATACCTTGAAAAGAGCGGCGGCAGCTCGTCGGTCAGCGATATTTCCCTGAATCTGGACTTACCGTTATCGACCACCTTTCGCCTGCTGAAGGTGCTGGAAGGCGCAGATTTTGTGTATCAGGACGCGCAGTTGGGCTGGTGGCACATTGGGCTTGGCGCGTTCAATATTGGCTCGGCGTACATCCATAATCGGGATGTTTTATCCGTCGGAGGACCCTTTATGCGGCGGCTAATGTTGATGTCTGGGGAAACGGTCAACGTGGCGATTCGCAACGGCAACGAGGCGGTGCTGATTGGCCAGCAGGAGTGCAAATCGATGGTGCGAATGTGCGCGCCGCTCGGAAGCCGACTGCCGCTGCACGCGTCTGGAGCCGGGAAAGCTTTGCTCTATCCGCTGTCGTCGGAAGAGTTGGTGGATGTGATTGTGAAGACCGGGCTACAGCGGTTTACGCCGACGACGATCGTGGATTTGCCTGACCTGCAGCGAAATCTGGATGAGGCGCGAGCCTGCGGTTACAGCATTGACCAGGAGGAGCACGTGACAGGATTAAACTGTATTGCTTCAGCGGTTTACGATGATGTGGGGTCCGTAGTGGCGGCAATTTCGATTTCCGGACCTGCATCCCGCCTGACGCCGGATCGTTTTGTCAGCCAGGGAGAGCTGGTAAGGGAGACGGCCAGAAATATCAGTACCGCGCTGGGACTTAAACCCCAGGCTGATTGATAGCTGAATCAACCCGCTCCGCGGAGCGGGACTTTTTTAGCTTTATTTAATTTTGGAAAAATTTTCCAATATAGTGAGGTAGTTGAAAATGGCAAAAATGAGAGCCGTTGACGCAGCAATGTATGTACTGGAAAAAGAAGGGATTAATACCGCATTTGGCGTGCCAGGTGCGGCGATTAACCCCTTTTATTCCGCGATGCGCAAGCACGGCGGGATCCGTCATATCCTGGCCCGTCACGTGGAAGGTGCGTCTCATATGGCAGAGGGTTATACCCGTGCGACTGCCGGGAATATTGGCGTATGTCTGGGGACATCCGGCCCTGCGGGAACGGATATGATCACCGCCCTGTACTCTGCCTCTGCAGATTCTATTCCTATTCTGTGTATCACCGGCCAGGCGCCGCGCGCCCGCTTGCATAAAGAAGATTTCCAGGCGGTAGATATTGAGTCCATCGCTAAGCCTGTTACTAAGATGGCGGTGACGGTACGCGAAGCGGCGCTGGTGCCGGGCGTTCTGCAAAAGGCTTTCCATCTGATGCGCTCCGGCAGACCGGGCCCGGTACTGATTGACCTGCCTTATGATGTTCAGGTGGCGGAAATTGAGTTTGATCCTGAGCTTTACTCACCGCTTCCAGCTTATAAGCCTGCCGCCACTCGTCCGCAAATTGAAAAGGCGTTGTCGATGCTGCTGATGGCTGAGCGCCCGGTAATTGTTGCCGGCGGTGGGGTAATTAACGCCGATGCTGCGGCGCTGTTGCAGCAGTTTGCTGAAATTACCCATGTTCCGGTAATCCCGACGTTAATGGGCTGGGGCTGTATCCCTGACGACCACGAACTGATGGCCGGGATGGTAGGTTTACAAACCGCCCATCGCTACGGCAACGCTACGCTGCTCGCCTCCGACCTTGTGTTCGGTATCGGTAATCGCTTCGCTAATCGCCATACCGGTTCGGTAGAGAAGTACACCGCAGGCCGCAAGATTATTCATATCGACATTGAACCTACGCAGATTGGCCGCGTGCTGTCCCCAGACCTGGGCATCGTTTCCGATGCGAAAGCGGCGCTGACTCAGCTGGTGGAGATAGCGCAGCAGATGCAAAAAGAGGGACGCCTGCCGCGCCGTGAGAGCTGGGTGGCCGAGTGTCAGGAGCGCAAGCGCACGCTGCTGCGTAAGACCCACTTCGATAACGTGCCGGTTAAACCGCAGCGCGTCTATGAAGAGATGAACAAAGCCTTTGGTCGCGATGTTTGCTACGTCACCACCATCGGCCTGTCGCAAATTGCCGCCGCGCAAATGCTGCACGTGTTTAAAGACCGCCACTGGATTAACTGCGGTCAGGCCGGGCCGCTGGGCTGGACCCTTCCTGCTGCGCTGGGCGTTTGCGCTGCTGACCCGGAACGTAATGTGGTGGCGATTTCCGGCGACTTCGACTTCCAGTTTCTGATTGAAGAGCTGGCGGTGGGCGCGCAGTTCAATATTCCTTACGTCCACGTGCTGGTAAACAACGCCTATCTGGGCTTAATACGCCAGTCGCAGCGCGCGTTCGATATGGATTACTGCGTCCAGCTGGCGTTCGAAAATATTAACTCAAGCGAAGTGAACGGCTATGGCGTCGATCATGTGAAGGTCGCTGAAGGTCTCGGCTGTAAAGCGATTCGCGTCTTCAAACCTGAGGATATTGCGCCAGCGTTTGAGCAGGCGAAAGCGTGGATAAAAGAGTATCGCGTTCCGGTGGTGGTGGAGGTGATCCTTGAGCGCGTTACCAATATCTCGATGGGCAGCGAGCTGGATAACGTAATGGAGTTCGAAGACGTTGCCGATAGCGCTATCGATGCGCCAACCGAAACCTGCTTTATGAAATATGAATAAATGAGGTGAACCTATGTTGCGCTTTTCTGCCAACCTTTCGATGTTATTTCAGGAATATGATTTTCTGGATCGTTTTGAGAAAGCGGCGGCCTGCGGTTTTCGCGCCGTTGAATTTATGTTCCCGTACGACTATGCGCCCGAGATATTAAAACAAAAGCTGAACGACAACCGGCTGGAGCATACTTTACATAATTTACCCGCCGGCGACTGGGCTGCAGGGGAGCGCGGCATAGCCTGTATTCCCGGTCGCGAAGAAGAGTTTCGTGAAGGCGTTGACGCCGCGATCCGTTACGCCAAAGCGTTAGGCAATCGTAAAATTAATTGCCTGGTCGGTAAAACGCCGGTGGGCTATCGTGAAGAGCATATTCGAGCAACGCTGGTAGCGAATTTACGTTTTGCCGCCGCCGCGTTGGCCCAGGAAGGTATTCTGCTGCTGGTTGAGCCGATCAATTATTTCGATATGCCGGGTTTTTATCTGAACACCACCCATCAGGCGCTGGCGCTGCTTGATGATGTGGGCAGTGATAATTTGAAAATCCAGTACGATATTTACCATATGCAGCGCATGGAAGGGGAGTTAACCCATACGATGCAAACTTACGCCAATCGTATTGGTCATTTACAGATTGCCGATAACCCGAATCGCGGTGAGCCGGGAACCGGTGAAATTAATTATGATTATCTTTTTAAATTTATCGATAAATCAAGTTATGACGGCTGGGTCGGCTGTGAATATAAACCTCTGACGACTACCGAAGCGGGACTGACATGGTTTAATCGCTACCGTTAATTTTTAATTTATCTTTGGACAGTATTTATTATTCCAATAAGTGGAAGGGATAACTATTGCCCAGGTAAAGCGAAACAGAAATTATGAGAGGACGATTATGAAACTGGGATTTATTGGTCTGGGTATTATGGGCACCCCGATGGCGCTCCGTCTGGCCAAAGCAGGGCATGCTCTGCACGTTACTACCATCGGCCCGGTTGCTGAGGAACTGCTCAAGCAGGGAGCACAGCATCTGGCCACAGCTGAGCAGGTCGCGGAGCAGTCGGAGATTATTTTTATCATGGTCCCGGATACCCCGCAGGTTGCCGAAGTCCTGTTTGGCAAGCACGGTTGCGCCAAAGCGGCTCTGAAGGGAAAAACCATCGTTGATATGAGTTCCATCTCACCGATTGAAACCAAACGTTTTGCACAGCAGGTACGGGATTTGGGGGCGAACTATCTGGATGCACCGGTATCCGGCGGCGAAATCGGCGCACGCGAAGGTACGCTCTCGATTATGGTCGGCGGTGAAGAAAGCGTATTTAATCGCGTGAAGCCGCTGTTTGATATTCTGGGTAAAAACATCACCCTCGTTGGTGGTAATGGCGACGGGCAGACCTGTAAAGTTGCCAATCAGATTATTGTGGCGCTGAATATTGAAGCGGTCTCTGAAGCGTTAGTCTTTGCCTCTAAAGCCGGTGCGGATCCCGCTCGCGTACGTCAGGCGCTGATGGGCGGCTTCGCTTCTTCACGGATTCTGGAGGTGCATGGCGAAAGAATGTTAAACCGGACGTTCAATCCCGGTTTTAAAATTTCTCTACACCAGAAGGATCTTAATCTGGCCCTGCAGAGTGCGAAAGCGCTGGCGCTTAATTTACCTAATACGGCAACCTGCCAGGAGCTTTTTAATACATGCGTTGCCAATGGTGGTAGTGAATTAGATCATTCGTCTTTAGTTCTGGCGCTCGAATTAATGGCGAATCATAAAATATCTTAATGAAAGATGCTGCCGACTCGGGCAGCATTTTTTAAATCTCGATGGTGAGTTTATGGATACTATTAATAAAACAGGTATCGACTATTGGAAAAAAATAGTCGTGGTAATGAGTCTGGGCTGGGTGGCAATATGGATTTATCGTACTGTATTAACACCTATTTATCCTGAAATACAGGCTTCCTTAGGCAACGTCAGCAATGCTGAAATTGGCGCAATTGCCAGCTTCTATTTTCTTGCCTACTGCGGTATGCAGATCCCCTGCGGTATACTGGTCGATAAGCTGGGCCAGAAAATTATGCTAATGTGCGGTTTCTCACTATTTATTATCGGTACGCTGAGTATCGCTAATGCGGGAAATCTGACGCTGATTTATATTGGCTCGCTACTGGCCGGCGCCGGCTGCGCTTCCTTCTTTAGCTCCGCCTACTCGCTTTCTTCGGCTAACGTGCCCCAGGAGCGCCGGGCGCTGGCTAACGCCATTATCAACAGCGGCTCAGCGATCGGGATGGGAATTGGCCTGATTGGTTCAAGTATCCTGGTCAAAAGCATGCATATGGCCTGGCAAAACGTACTGTATATCGTGGCTGCGATCCTGGTGGTGATGCTTTGTGTATTCACCCTGGTGATTCGCCGCAAACTGAAAGAACCCGTCGCGGCGGAGAGTAAAAATAGCGCAGCGGAATCAACTCCGCTCGTAGAAGAGAAATCAGCACCGCTGTTTTCACCGCTGCTGTGCAGCGTGTACTTCCTCTATTTCTGCACCTGTTACGGCTATTATCTGATTGTCACCTGGCTGCCTTCATACCTACAGACCGAACGCGGGTTTGACGGGGGAGCTATTGGTTTCGCTTCGGCGCTGGTGGCGGTGGTCGGGGTTCCAGGCGCGCTGTTCTTTAGCCATCTTTCGGATAAATTTCGTGACAGTAAAGTCAAAGTTATACTTGGGTTGGAGATTGTTGCAGCGGCAATGTTGATGTTTACTGTCCTCTCGCCGAATACCACCATGCTGATGATTAGCCTGGTGCTATATGGACTGCTCGGAAAAATGGCCGTCGACCCGATTCTTATTTCTTTCGTCTCCGAGCAGGCATCAGCGAAGACACTTGGCCGCGCCTTCAGTTTATTTAATTTCTTTGGCATGAGTTCGGCGGTGGTTGCACCGACGCTTACCGGTTTTATTTCCGATCTAACCGGATCAAAAGAAATTAGTTTTGTGATGTCTGCCGGGTTAGTTATTACCGGGACGATACTGTTTGCGCTCATTACTTTGCGTAAGAACAAAATACGGCCTAAGACAATCCCAGTATAATAAAAATAAATAATAATAATTTTTTGTTCCGCATAGCTAAACCTGTAAGCGTAATCCGATGCGTATTAAGAGGGAATTATGGAACAAGCTCAAGACCTGTACAAAGCCAGAGGTTATAGCGACGATCTATTACCAAAAGTAGAATCACAGCGTAACTGGAAAACATTTAACTATTTTACTTTATGGATGGGATCCGTACACAACGTACCTAATTATGTGATGGTTGGCGGTTTTTTTATTCTCGGACTATCAACGTTTAGTATAATGATGGCAATAATATTGAGTGCTTTTATTATTGCACTGGTTATGGTGTTTAACGGTGCCGCCGGAAGTAAATACGGCGTGCCCTTCGCCATGATATTAAGAGCCTCTTATGGTGTGCGCGGGGCGCTATTACCCGGCCTACTCAGAGGCGGTATTGCGGCGATCATGTGGTTTGGCTTGCAATGCTATGCCGGATCGCTAGCCTTCCTGATTTTATTGGGAAAACTGTGGCCATCGTTTCTGACCCTTGGCGGCGATTTTAAGCTGCTGGGACTGTCATTGCCGGGGCTGATCGCTTTTCTGGTTTTCTGGTTAATTAACGTTGGAATTGGTTTTGGCGGTGGAAAAGTGCTTAATAAGTTCACCGCAATCCTCAACCCCTGTATCTATATTGTGTTCGGTGGCATGGCTATCTGGGCCATCTCGCTGGTGGGAATCGGTCCGATCCTTGACTACCTGCCGACCGGAGTCGCTAAAGCGGAGCATACCGGCTTCTTGTTTCTGGTCGTTATCAATGCGGTGGTTGCCGTATGGGCGGCGCCGGCGGTAAGCGCCTCGGACTTTACTCAGAACGCGCGCTCGTTTCGCGAGCAGGCCCTTGGTCAAACGCTTGGCTTAGTGGTGGCTTATATTCTGTTTGCGGTCGCCGGGGTGTGCATTATTGCGGGCGCCAGTATCCATTACGGCATGGATACCTGGAACGTTCTGGATATCGTACAGAAATGGGACAGCCTGTTTGCCTCATTCTTTGCAGTACTGGTGATATTGATGACCACGATTTCGACTAACGCTACTGGTAATATTATTCCAGCAGGTTATCAAATCGCAGCGATTGCCCCCACTAAACTGACATATAAAAACGGCGTGCTGATTGCCAGTATTATTAGTCTGCTGATTTGTCCGTGGAAATTAATGGAGAATCAGGACAGTATATATCTCTTTCTCGATATTATCGGTGGCATGCTTGGTCCGGTTATTGGTGTCATGATGGCACACTATTTTATCGTTATGCGTGGGCAAATTAATCTTGATGAACTATATACCGCGGTAGGTGATTATAAATATTTCGATAATGGCTTTAACGTCACGGCATTCGTTGTAACGATTGTAGCGGTTATTTTATCGCTTGGCGGCAAGTTTATTCCGCTGCTGGAACCTTTCTCTCGCGTCTCATGGTTTGTTGGCGTCATTGTTGCTTTTGCCGCCTACGCCTTACTGAAGAAACGGACTCAGCCAAATAATCTGCCGCGTCCGAATGCTGTTAGCTGATTTTATTATTACGAGGAAGATTTATTTCATGGATGAAACATCAATTGCCAAAGCCATTCCTGGTACAGCCCATGTGGCTACCAACAGAAGTATGGCGGGTTATTTATCTGTACACATACAAGGAGTTTTCTATGTCTTTTGATTTAATTATTAAAAACGGCACCGTTATTCTGGAAAACGAATCTCGGGTGGTGGATATCGCGGTGACCGACGGCAAAATCGCCGCGATTGGTGAGAACCTGGGCGAAGCGAAGCGGGTGATAGATGCTTCGGGCCTGATCGTTTCGCCAGGAATGGTCGATGCGCATACGCATATCTCTGAGCCGGGCCGTACCCATTGGGAAGGTTACGAAACCGGCACTCGCGCGGCGGCGAAAGGCGGTATCACCACGATGATTGAAATGCCGCTGAACCAGCTCCCTGCTACAACCGACCGTGAGACCATTGAGCTGAAATTCGACGCTGCGAAAGGCAAACTGACCATCGACGCCGCACAGCTTGGTGGCCTGGTCTCCTATAACCTGGACCGTCTGCACGAGCTGGATGAAGTAGGCGTCGTCGGCTTCAAATGCTTCGTCGCCACCTGCGGCGATCGTGGTATCGACAACGATTTCCGTGACGTCAACGACTGGCAGTTCTTCAAAGGCGTACAGAAGCTGGCTGAGATGAAGCAGACCGTGCTGGTGCACTGCGAAAACGCGCTGATCTGCGACGAGCTGGGCGAAGAGGCGAAAAGGGAAGGCCGCGTGACCGCCCATGATTACGTCGCCTCTCGTCCGGTGTTTACTGAAGTGGAAGCGATTCGCCGCATTCTGTATCTGGCGAAAGTGGCCGGTTGTCGCCTGCACGTGTGCCACGTCAGCAGCCCGGAAGGGGTTGCCGAAGTGACCCGTGCCCGTCATGAAGGTCAGGATGTTACATGTGAATCCTGCCCGCATTATTTTGTGCTTGATACCGATCAGTTTGAGGAGATCGGAACTCTGGCTAAGTGCTCCCCGCCGATTCGCGATGCAGAGAACCAGAAAGGAATGTGGGAAAAACTGTTCAACGGTGAAATTGACTGTCTGGTGTCCGACCACTCGCCGTGTCCGCCGGAAATGAAGGCGGGCAATATTATGCAGGCCTGGGGTGGGATTGCCGGTCTGCAAAGCTGCATGGACGTGATGTTCGATGAAGCGGTGCAAAAGCGCGGTATGTCCCTGCCGCAGTTTGCCCGTCTGATGGCGACCAACGCCGCCGATATTTTTGGACTTAAGCATAAAGGCCGCATCGCCCCCGGCAAAGACGCCGACCTGGTATTTATTCAGCCGAACAGCAGCTACGTTTTACAGGCTGAAGATCTCGAATATCGCCACAAAGTCAGCCCTTACATTGGCCGTAAGATTGGCGCGCGCATCACCAAAACCATCCTGCGCGGCGATGTGATTTATGACATTGAGCAGGGTTTCCCGCATGCGCCGAAAGGGAAATTTATCCTTAAGCATCAGCAGTAACCGGAAATCGATGAATTCCCGGATTGCGGCGTAACCGCCTTATCCGGGCTACGAGCCTGATGCCGAACTCGGGTTTTGTAGCCCGGACAGGCGCATCGCGCCGCCTCCGGGAAAATCCCTCGGTCAATTCCATATTTAGCGCCTGTTTTACGGCAGGCGCTGTTTCAGGATTTCATCATGGTGGTATTTCCGCTAAATAAACGAAACACCCTGGCGGGATTTCAATGGTTCTTCTTTATCTTCTGCAACACCGTTGTGGTACCGCCGACACTACAGTCCGCTTTTCAGCTGCCCGCCAGCGCGCTTATCACGCTCACCCAGTACGGTTTTATCACCACCGGACTGGCCTGCCTGGCGCAGGCGCTGCTGGGACACCGCCGCGCGATTATGGAAGGGCCGACGGGACTCTGGTGGAGCACAATCCTCACCGTTACCGTCGGCGAAGCCGCGCGTGGCACCCCGTTCAATAGCATCGCGACCAGCCTCGCGATCGGCATATTTCTGTCGGCGATATTAACCATCATCATAGGCGCGAGCGGCATCGGTCACCGCCTGGCGAAGCTCTTCAGCCCAACGGTGATGGTGTTTTTCATGCTGCTGCTCGGCGCGCAGCTCACCACTATCTTTTTTAAAGGCATGCTCGGGCTGCCTTTCAGTTCGACCCAGGCCAACGTGGGCATTCAGCTGGCGCCGTTTAGCCTGGCACTGGCGGTGATGCTGCTGGTGCTGGGGATGATTATTTTTCTCCCGGACGGTGTCGCCCGTTACGCCCTGCTGATAGGAACCCTTGCGGGATGGACTGGTTGGTATCTGCTGTTTCGCACCCCGCCCGCCACGGCGGCGTCCGGGCCGATTCACTGGCAGTGGTTCCCGCTTGGTTACGGCGGTGAATTACGTTCGGGCATTATTTTGACGGCGCTACTGGCGGGGGTGGTGAATATTACGAATACTTACGGCGCGATTTGCGGCACCGACGTTTTTTACCCCGAACAGGGAGTCAGCAATACCCGCTATCGACGCAGCTTTATTATCTCCGGATTAATGACATTAATAACGGTTCCGCTCAGCGTGGTGCCGTTTTCTCCTTTTGTTTCGTCGATAGGCTTATTAACCCAAACCGGAGAAACCTCGCGCCAGCCGTTTATTATCGGCTGCCTGTGCTGTCTACTGGTTGGATTATTTACGCCATTAACCCATTTTTTTACCACGTTACCACTGCCGATTAGCAGCGCGGTCATGCTAGTCTCTTATCTCCCGTTGTTATATTCCAGCTTATCTTTTAGTAAACAAATAACCTTCACTGCACGAAATATCTATCGATTGGCGCTGCCGCTATTTGTCGGCATCTTTTTAATGGGGCTACCACCGTTCTATCTCCAGACGATACCTCTGACAATTCAACCACTCCTGGGCAACGGCTTATTAATCAGCGTGTTGCTGGCGGTGGTCATGGAAAATCTCATTCCCTGGGATCGTATTAAGTAATGACAGTAAAAAGGATAAACAATGAAAATTATTATTGCACCGGACTCTTTTAAAGAAAGCGTGAGCGCCAGCCGCTGCGCCCAGGCAATTAAAGCGGGCTTTGTCTCTATTTTCCCGCAGGCGGAGTGCATTTGTCTGCCGATAGCCGACGGCGGCGAGGGAACGGTTGAGGCGATGGTTGAGGCTACCGAGGGCAAGATGGTGATGCTGCCGGTAATGGGGCCGATGGGGGACTTTGTTGGCGCCTTCTATGGCCTGAGCGGCGATGGCAAAACCGCGTTTATTGAAATGGCAGCGGCCAGCGGGCTGATGCTGGTTCCCGCCGGGGAGCGTAACCCTCTGCGGGCCACCAGTTACGGGACTGGCGAACTGATTCGCCACTCGCTGGACGCGGGCGTTCGCCATATCATTCTCGGCATTGGCGGTAGCGCCACGGTGGACGGTGGAATGGGCATGGCCCAGGCGCTGGGGGCGCGTTTTCTTGATGAGCGTGGCGAGAGCGTCGGCCTTGGCGGCGGAGCGTTAGAGCGGCTGGCCAGCATTGATTTGCGTGAACTCGATCCGCGTCTGAAAGAGTGCCGGATTGACGTGGCCTGCGATGTTGATAACCCGCTGCTCGGCGAGCGCGGCGCGGCGGCGGTATTTGGGCCGCAAAAAGGGGCCTGCATGGAAATGGTCGCCATCCTGGAGCGCGGCTTACAAAACTATGCTCAGGTACTGCTGGCGACAACCGGTCAGGACGTGACGGCGATTGTCGGCGGCGGCGCGGCGGGCGGTATGGGCGTAGCAGCCTGCGTATTCCTTAACGCGGCGCTGAAGCCGGGTATTGATATCGTGATTGAGGCGGTGCATCTGGAGGAAGCGCTGCGCGATGCGGATCTGGTGATCACCGGCGAAGGGCGGATTGATTCACAAACCGTCGGCGGTAAAGCGCCGATTGGCGTGGCGCGAATCGCCAAAAAGTACGGTATACCGGTTATCGGTATCGCCGGTGTGCTGGGCGACGGCGTGGAAGCGGTGCATCAGCATGGTATTGATGCGGTATTCAGCATTCTCCCTGCGCTGGCGCCGCTGGACGAAGTACTGGAGCGCGGAGAGCAGAACCTTTTCGCCAGCGCGCGCAATATTGCCTGTGCGATGAAATTAGGTCAGAACATCCCCGCCTGAATAAAAAATGCCACGGTTTTCACCGTGGCAAAATCCAACATAGCTAAACAAAAAAGGTGAACTCTACAGATGCGTCTTTGCTATTGTGCCCGCATTTCGCCGGGTGGCGGCTGACGCCTTACCCGGCCTACGAAAGCGACGAGATTTACCCGTAGGCCCGCGCAAGCGAAGCGCCGCCGGGCAATATATCCGTCATACTTCAAGTTGCATGTGCGTTGGCTGCGTTCGTTCACCCCAGTCACTTACCTGAGTAAGCTCCTGGGGATTAATGAGAGGCTCCTGCCTCTCACCGAAGGCCAGCCTTCGGCTGGACAAATTCGTTCCCGACGAATTTGTCCCTGCGTCGCCGCCTTACTCGGCCTGCGGCCTCACCCCTTACGGGGCCAGCGCAAGCGCTGTTCAAAACGGTTAACCGTTTTGTCCTGCAACTCGAATTATTTAGGGTATACATCAGATCTCAACGTCGCGGTTACAATCTTTCGAGTAAATATAGCTAAACGCTTCGCGCCCAACGCCGTATCCCGCCTGCAGTGAATAAGCGCCCATAAAGATATAGTCGCCTTTCTTCACCGGAACCCAGTTGTTGTCGAGGTTATAAACGCCCTGGCCGGAAAGAATATAGGCTCCGTGTTCCTGCACATGAGTTTCGATATAGCCGTGGCTGGCGCCTGGCTCGAAGGAGAGAATATGCATGTTCATATCGAAGCCCAGCTCTTTTGGCAGGAAATCAATCAGAATAACGTCTTCCATCCCCTCATAATGAATACGCTCGAGCTGGCTGACGTTGCCGGTGACCAGATACGGCGTGTGGCCCTCTGCCGGAACATAGCGGCGCTTATAAAGGAATAATTGGCTGTCGCCTGAATGGCTATTGGTGAAGATGACCTTCTCGCCCGGCGGGCAATAGATGTAGCCACCTTTGGTCAGCGGGAAGGTTTTGCCTTCCGCCTGGGCGATGATTTCACCCTCAATCACGTACAGGAAAGTCTCGATCCCGTCGCCGCCGAAGCCGCTCTGATTGCCGCCGTTTTCATGCAGCATTACCAGATAATCAACAAAAGTCGCGCCTAATTTCGGCGTCGACAGAATGGTTACATCGCAATTATCAAATCCCGGAATAATATTTTTGACCAGGCCGTCCGGCGTCAGCAGCGCGTAATTACCGTGGCGTACTATGGAACGGCTGGCCAGTAAATCGTCACGATAACCCACTACATTATTTAAATATCCCATTATCTTTTCCTTTATTCGGCCCAGGCTAGTTGGTGCAGCATTAATGCGAGCGTTTTTACGCCTTCCGCCAAATCTTCGATATGCGTACTCTCCGCCGGATTATGGCTAATACCTTTAATACTCGGCATAAAGATCATGCAGGTCGGGAAGCAGGGGGCGAAAATCTGCGCGTCGTGTCCCGCGCCGCTGTGCATCACGCGGAAATTCACCTTCTCCTTTTGGCAAAGCGCGGTGAGCCGGGCCACCAGGGTTTTATCCATCGGTACCGGGGCTTCATCCATCCACAGGTCAATCTCAATACCAATCTCCATTTCCTGGCAGATCCGCCGCATATCGGCTTCAATCATTTCAGTAAACGCAGTTAATTCAAAGGAATCGGTGTGGCGGCAGTCCATAGTAAAGACCGTTTTTCCCGGCACCACGTTGACGGTATTCGGCTGCGGATCCACTTTACCGAAGGTGAGCACCAGCGGGTCGCCGTGAGCCTTCGCTTTGGCTATCGATTCGCAGCAGATGCGGCTAAAGGCGTGAACGGTGTCGCGGCGGTAGCCCATTGGGGTGGTACCCGCATGGTTAGACTCGCCGTTAAGGGTGATGGTGTAGCGGCGCTGACCGACGATGGCGTTGACCACGCCAATGGACTGCTTGTTGGTTTCCAGCACGCGGCCCTGCTCGATATGCAGCTCAACGAAGGCTTTAATATCCCGGCGCGGAGCCAAAGGCGCTGCGGGCAGGCTGAAGCCGCACTGTTTCATGGCGTCGACAAACGCCACGCCTTTGGCGTCCTTAATCTCCCGCACGTCCGCCGGATTAGCGATGCCGACGATATTTTTGCTGCCCCAGAACACGTAAGGGAAGCGGCTACCTTCTTCCTCGGCTAACGCCAGCACTTCGACGGTACGCAGCGGATCGCCGTAGGTCTCTTTGAGCCAGCGAACCGCCAGCCACGCCGCCAGCGCGCCGAACTGGCCGTCAAGATTGCCGCCGTTGACGACGCTATCAATATGCGAACCGCTGAGGATAACCTCGTCAGGAAAGCGCGTGCCGGGCAGTCGGCCATAAAGATTACCGACTTCATCAAAGCGCGTTTGCAGGCCACTTTCGCTCATCTTTTGTTTGAACGCCTGCTGCGCCTGTAGCCATTCCGGCGAATAGAGCAGGCGGGTTATACCTCCGGTAGGGTCCGCACCGAAGGAGGAAAGCCAGGGCAATGTCTCTTCAATTGCCTGTCGAAAATAATTAGCCATACGCAACTCCTGTATCTTAATTTATTGAGCAAAAGGGGAATTGGTCTCATAAGAGCGGTTGTATAAAGCGTCCGAAACCAGATAGTCGTAAATCTCATCAACGATCTCGATACCGTCGACGGCGCTGTTTTTCTCATTGATATCCAGATTCTGCCCAGGGTAATAAACCTGGTTAAACCCAGGGGCTGGCGTAATGGCGTTTAATTCGCGCATGGTGTCGCTGATATGCTGGCGGAATAACGCGCTGGAGGAGAAAAACTCCGGGTTGATAACGATATGCAGCTGCCCCAGATCGCGTCCCTGGCTCAGGTTGTCGTACATTGAGCTGACCTGGCGACCAAAGGGAAGATTGAGCAAAATGCCGGAGAGCACGTCGATCATCATCATCAGGCCGTAGCCTTTCGGACCGGCTGCCGGCAGCAGAGCGTGGACGGCAAGCGGGTCGCTGGTCGGCGCGCCGTTTTTATCCACCGCCCAGCTATCGGGGATGGTTTCACGGCGCGAGCGGGCGTCGAGGATTTTCCCCCAGGCCTGCACGGTAGTGGCCATATCGAAGGTGATGATATCGTCGCCCTCGCCGGGGGCGGCAAAGGCCAACGGGTTGGTACCGTAATAGATTTCCGCGCCGCCAAAAGGTACCACCATCGGGTCTGACTGGCACAGCGAAAGCCCGATAAACCCGGCGCGGGCCGCTTGCTGGACAAAATAGGAGATTGCGCCGCTGTGCCCCATACGCCGAATGCCGACCACGGCCACGCCGTTTTCGCGAGCGATCTCAATTGCGTGTTCCATGCCCACTTTGGCGGCGACCTGACCGGCGGCGTTATCGGCATGCAAAATGCCGCTGCAGGGGCCGCTCTTTTCAAAGGTAAAGGTGGGGTTACGATTGGTTCCGCCTTTTGAAATCCGCTCCGCATAATATTCAACGCGTACCGCGCCGTGCGAATGAATTCCCCTGGCATCGGCATAAACCAGCACATCGGCAATAATATCCGCGTGATTACGAGTAAGCCCTGCTGTGTTCAGCTTATTGGCAATAAGCTGATGAAGTGTTTCCCGACTGACTTTCATCTGTCTTCCTTTTAACGACGGTGTAGAGCCTGACTGCCGATTAAAATACGGGGAAAATAAACTTAAATTGTGATCTGTATTGGTAAAAATAGTTAGTTAGATTTTATTTGATAATCGCCGTGGGTTTATCAGACGAGAGCTTGTTAATCTATTCATTAAAAAAATTGGGCTAATTCCTTTAGCTTTATTTGAAAGCATTTTGTAATAATTTCCATGTGATTCAGGTCACGCCGACAGTAATTTTATCCCGTTAGCCTGATTGCAGATTAACCATGCTCATTCAATTGCAATGGGTGCAATTATTGGGGAGTTATTATGATCCATGCCTTTATTAAAAAGGGCTGTTTTCAGGATTCAGTCAGTTTAATGATTATTTCACGTAAGCTGAGTGAGTCAGAAAATGTCGATGATGTTTCGGTCATGATGGGCACACCGGCAAATAAAGCGCTGCTGGAAACCACCGGTTTCTGGCACGACGATTTTACCACCGCCACGCCAAATGATATTTGCGTGGCGATTCGCACCGATTGCGCGGATGCGTCGGTGACGAAAATGATTATTGCCCGTCTGGATGAAGCATTATCCGCACTGGCGCAGGGGAGCGGGCAGAGTCAGAGCCTCAGCGTGGTTCGTCGCTGGCAAAGCGCGACGCAAAAATTGCCGCAGGCCAATATGACTTTAATTTCCGTTGCCGGAGAGTACGCCGCCGAGCTTGCCCACCAGGCGCTCAGTAGCGAGAAAAACGTCATGATCTTCTCCGACAACGTCATCCTGGAAGATGAAATCGCCCTGAAAACCCGCGCCCGTGACAAAGGATTGCTGGTGATGGGGCCGGACTGCGGCACCGCCATGATCGCCGGTACCCCGCTGGCATTCGCCAACGTTACGCCAGACGGCAATATCAGTGTGATTGGCGCATCCGGGACCGGCATCCAGGAACTGGTCTCGCAAATTGTCCTCGGCGGCGAAGGGATCAGCCATGCGATTGGTCTCGGCGGACGAGACCTGAGCGCTGAAGTGGGCGGTATTAGCGCACAAACGGCGCTGGAAATGCTGACACAGGACGAGCAGAGCCAGGTGCTGGCCTTTGTTTCCAAACCGCCCGCCGAGGCGGTGCGCCTGAAGATAATCAGCGCCATGAAACGCAGTTGCAAGCCAGTGGTGGCACTATTTCTTGGCTATGCGCCAAAAAACATACGCGATGAAAACGTTTGGTTCGCCCGCACGCTTGATGAGGCCGGACGTCTGGCCTGCCTGCTGGCGCGGGTTACGCGTCAACAGCAAACCCTCACGGCGGTAGCGGGAACGCAGATTCGCGGCCTGTACACCGGCGGCACGCTGGCTGCGGAATCCGCCGGGCTGCTGGCTGAGCGCCTGAACATCACTCCCGATGAACATCATCCGCAGGGCATGATGCTCAACGCTCAGGGTCACCAGGTCGTCGACCTCGGCGATGATTTTTACACCGTAGGGCGCCCGCATCCGATGATCGATCCCTCCTTGCGCAACCAGCTGATTGCCGAACTGGGCGAACAAACTCAGGTGGGCGTACTGCTGCTGGATGTGGTGATTGGCTACGGCGCAACCGCCGATCCTGCCGGGTCGCTGGTGACGGCATGCCAGCAGGCCTGGGCGCTCAGGGGCGATAGCCATCCGCTGCATATTATCGCCACGATAACCGGCACCGAAACCGACCCGCAGTGCCGTTCCCGCCAGATAGCCGCTCTGGAAGATGCGGGGATTATAGTGGTCGACAGCCTCCCGGAAGCCACTCTACTGGCGGCAGCGCTGATTAACCCACCGCAAATGGCTGAACTGGCCCCGCGCGCCAGCCTGCTGGACGGCGTGGCGGTGATTAACGCTGGCCTGCGCAGCTTCGCGCTTGATTTACAGTCCGCCGGAACGCCGGTTGTTCACTATCAGTGGGCGCCGATCGCTGGGGGAAATAAGAAACTGGCTCATTTATTAGAACGTTTGCAATAAGAGGTCTCTATGTTTACATCAGTGGCGCAGGCCAACGACGCAGTAATAGAACGAATTCGTAATGCACGTCCGCACTGGCTGGATGTGAAGCCGGCGGGTTCTTTAATTGCGGCGCTGAATCAGAATAAAACGTTGCTCCACGCCGGGCCGCCGATGCGCTGGCAGGAGATGACTGGTCCCATGAAAGGGGCCTGTATTGGCGCATGCCTGTTCGAAGGTTGGGCGGCGGATGAAAAAACGGCCCATGCGATGCTGGAAGGCGGCGACATTACCTTTATTCCCTGCCACCACGTTAACGCCGTAGGGCCTATGGGCGGGATTACTTCGCCGAACATGCCGATGCTGGTGGTGGAGAACGTCGCCGAAGGCAACCGCGCGTATTGCAACCTGAATGAAGGGATTGGCAAGGTGATGCGTTTCGGCGCCTACGGCGAAGACGTGCAGCAGCGCCTGCGCTGGATGCGCGATGTGCTGATGCCGGTTCTTAGCGCGGCGCTGAAGCAGATGGAGCGCGGTATTGACCTGACCGCGATGATGGCGCAGGGCATTACCATGGGCGATGAATTCCACCAGCGTAATATCGCCACCTCCGCGCTGCTGATGCGCACGCTGGCGCCGCATCTGGCGCGCCTCAATCACGACAAACAGCAGATCGCCGAAGTGATGGATTTTCTTGCCATCACCGATCAGTTCTTCCTCAACCTGGCGATGGCTTATTGTAAATCAGCGATGGACGCCGGAGCGCAGATCCGTGCGGGCAGTATCGTCACCGCAATGACCCGCAACGGCGACATGTTCGGCATTCGCGTCAGCGGGCTGGGCGAGCGCTGGTTTACCGCGCCGGTCAATACGCCGCAGGGGCTGTTCTTCACCGGTTTCTCGCAAGAGCAGGCCAACCCGGATATGGGCGATAGCGCGATTACCGAAACCTTCGGTATTGGCGGCGCGGCGATGATCGCGGCCCCAGGCGTGACGCGTTTTGTCGGCGCGGGCGGAATGGACGCGGCGAAATCCGTTTCCGAAGAGATGGCGGAAATCTTCCTTGAGCGCAATATGCAGCTGCAAATTCCGGGCTGGGATTTCCAGGGGGCTTGTCTGGGGCTGGATATTCGCCGGGTGGTTGAAACCGGCATTACTCCGCTGATCAACACTGGGATCGCTCACAAAGAGGCGGGGATCGGCCAGATTGGCGCCGGGACCGTCAGAGCGCCGCTGGCCTGTTTCGAACTGGCGCTGGAAGCGCTGGCGGACGAGCTGGGCGTGAACTGAGGAGGCGCGATGGAGACGATTCATCCGCTGATAGGCAGCATTGATGCGCCGGATCATCGCCAACCCTGGCGAACCGGCGGCCTCTGGCAGCGCACTATCAATCTCTATGTTGAAGGCGGCGCGCTGCTGACGCTTCATCATCGGGGGCAGGGGATTAGCCCCGGCGGATGGGTATTACGCCATCGCGATTTTATCCGCTTACATGCGGCGCTGCGGGCGGGGGCTTTACCGCGAGCGCGCGATAACGGTATTCAGATCGGTGACCTGTTGCTGTCGCCACCGTGCCGGCGCTGCTCCCTGCGGCTGCGTTATCAGCCTGATGGCGCTTATCTGCCGATAGCGCTGGTGAATCGCCCAGAGGAGACCGGGCTATTCGGGCCGCTGTCGCAGGCTATCGAGCTGCCACAGCATTCCGAGCTGCGGCAGCTTCGCCACTGTTTTGCCTCCGCGCTGGCCGGCAGCGCTGTCGACTGGCGGCTGTGGCTGGGTAAGGGGCCGGGCCTGACGCCGAGCCTGGACGACATGCTGATCGGCATGATGCTGGCGGCGTGGTGTGCGGGGCAAATGTCCCGCCACGGCGGGCAAACTTTCTTTCGCGCTTCCGGCGATCTGCACGCCGCCACGACGCAGGTGAGCGTCAACTATCTACGCTATGCCAGCGAGGGGCGCTTCGCCTCGCCGCTTATGCATTTTGTTCAGGCGCTTCAAACCAGGCGACGTATTGAACCCGCCGTTGATGCTTTGCTGGCGATGGGGCACACCTCCGGCGCCGACACGCTTCTGGGATTCTGGTTGGCGCAACATCTTATTTAAGGACTTTTTATGAAAACGCTGGTTGTTGCCCTTGGCGGCAACGCTTTATTGCAGCGCGGGGAAGCGCTGACCGTAGAAAATCAGTACCGCAATATCGATAGCGCGGTTCCCGCGCTGGCGCGTCTGGCGCAGAAGTATCGGTTGGCCATTGTGCACGGCAACGGGCCGCAGGTGGGGCTGCTGGCGCTGCAAAATCTGGCCTACGGCGACGTTGAACCTTATCCGCTGGACGTGCTGGTGGCGGAGAGCCAGGGCATGATTGGCTATATGCTGGCCCAGCGTCTGGCGCAGGAGTCACAGATGCCGCCGGTATCGACGGTGATGACGCGCATTGCGGTGGCGTCGAACGACCCGGCTTTTTCATCCCCGGAGAAGTTTATTGGCCCGGTTTACGATCCGGAGCTACAGGTACAGCTGGAGGCGGAGTACGGCTGGACGATGAAGCGCGATGGCAAGTACCTGCGCCGGGTGGTTCCCTCGCCGGCGCCGGTAAGGATTGAAGAGAGCGAGTCGATTGAGCGCTTGCTGGGCGAGGGGCACGCGGTGATATGCTGCGGTGGCGGCGGGATCCCAGTGCTGGAATGCGGGCGCGGCGCGGAGGCGGTGATTGATAAAGACCTCGCCGCCGCGTTGCTGGCTGAGCAGATTGATGCCGATGGTCTGGTGATCCTGACCGACGCGGATGCGGTATATGAACATTGGGGTACCCCGATGCAGCGACCGATCCGCGAAGCGACGCCGGAAGAGCTGGCGCCTTTTGCCCGTGACGACGGCGCGATGGGACCGAAAATCGCGGCGGTAAGCGGTTACGTGCGCCGCCGGGGCAAGCGAGCATGGATTGGCGCACTGTCGCGCATCGATGATACCCTCGCCGGGCTGGCGGGAACCTGCATTAAGCCCTGATGCACAGGTGAAATCAAGCGGCGAAGCAGACTCTGAAATATCGTGCGCTTTTTCCCCGGGGGCGGCGCAGAGCGCCTTGCCCGGGCTACGGGGTCTTGCGGTTTGCGGATTTGGTCGAATGGCTACGGGGCGAATGATTGGGTCTGGTAGCCCGGCTAAGGCGCAGCGCGCCGCAAGCCGGGATTGCGGGAAGCAGGATTACGCCAGCTGCGCCTGCGCCCAGAAGATACCGCTGGTGTATTCCGCCGGCAGCAGCGGCTTCAACGCTTCCAGCGTCGCGCTCAGGCGGTCGGTATCGCTGTCGGTCAGGTTCAGGTGCCCGACTTTACGCCCCGGACGCACCTCTTTGTCGTACCAGTGCAGATGCACCAGCGGCAGCTTCAACCAGTCATAGTTGAGATCGGTACCGATAAGGTTGATCATCACCGACGGGCTGTTCACCACCGGCGGCGGTAGCGGCAGGCCGGTAATCGCCCGCAGATGCAGCTCAAACTGGCTAATTGACGCGCCGTTCTGCGTCCAGTGGCCGCTGTTGTGCACGCGCGGCGCCAGTTCATTAATTAGCAATCCATCGGCGGTAACGAAGCACTCCATCGCCATCACGCCAACGTAGTTAAGTTCGCTCATAATTGCCGACAGCATCTGCTCGGCCTGCGCCTGCTGGCGGGCATTGGCCTGCGGAAAAGCGACGCTGGCGCGTAAAATACCGTCCTGATGCAGATTGCGGGTTAGCGGATAGAAGACCGTAGTGCCATCCTGAGCGCGTGCGCCGACCAGCGAGACTTCGCCGGAGAAGTTAATCCCCTGCTCGACGATACACTCGCCGTAGTTATCATCCGGCAGCTGCGCGGTTTCATTTTCCCGCAAACGCCACTGGCCGCGACCATCGTAGCCGCCGACGCGACGCTTAACGATCGCCAGCTCGCCGAGGCGGGCGAATACCGCTGGCCACTCGCTTTTATCTGCCAGAAGCTGCCACGGCGCGGTGGCGAGTGCCAGTTTATCGAACAGCTGCTTTTGCGTCAGTCGGTCAGCGATAATCGGGAAAACGTCGCGGTTGACGAAAGCGGCATGACGCGCCAGCTCGCGGGTCAGCGCGGTTTCCGGCCAGCGTTCAATCTCCGCGGTGATCACGCTTTGCTGTACCGGCACCGCTTGCGGGTCGGCTTCCAGACCGACCGGCCAGACCGCTATGCCCAGCGGCTCGCCGGCCTGACGCAGCATTCGGCCTAGCTGGCCGTTACCGAGAACGCAAACCTGTTTCATGCCGCACCCCGCGGATCGGGATTATCCAGCACTTCATCGGTTTGCGCCTGTCGCCAGGCGCTGAGGCGCTGGTGCAGTTCCGCATCGTGCTGGGCGAGGATCTGCGCCGCCAGCAGGGCGGCGTTGGCGGCACCGGCTTTACCGATGGCCAGCGTACCAACCGGGATACCGCGCGGCATCTGGACGATGGAGTAGAGGCTGTCAACGCCGCTCAGCGCCGCACTTTGCACCGGCACGCCTAAAACCGGCACCAGCGTTTTCGCCGCAATCATGCCCGGCAGATGCGCCGCGCCGCCAGCACCGGCAATAATCACCTGAAAACCGTTCTCTTCCGCGCTCTCGGCGAAGCTGAACAGTTTATCGGGCGTACGGTGTGCGGAGACCACTTCGACATGGTACGGAACGTTCAGGGCATCAAGGATTTCTGCGGTAAACTGCATGGTAGCCCAGTCGCTTTTGGACCCCATCACGATGGCGATACGCGCCGAATTATTGCGGGAAGACATGCGTCTTAAAACTCCTGTGGGTGTGTTTCACACTGCTTTAGAGGGCACAGAGAATAGCATGAACTCCCGGCAAGGAAAACGGTTGCGTGCGCATGGTTAGCCGTCTTTTGTCTCTTCGTCATTTGATGAAACGCGCTGATTATGGGCTGCGGTCGCGCTGGCAAAAAAGGTGAAAACCAGCACCAGTCCCCAGGGCAGCATAAGGATGCTCATCACCAGCATGTATATTTGCACAAAGCGCTCATCATGCGGCCGCGTACAGAGCAGATAAATCGCGTAAAAATAGATTCCCCATAATAAAACCGCTAGCCCCATTATGGACAGCGAGCCGAAGTAGATAAGCACCAGACCAAAATAGCTGGCGGTAATCGGGCCGATGACGGCGATAACCATGCCCCAAATCAGGGACTGACTCCATTTTTGCATGCTCATTCCTTGAGAGTGATTTGGCGGAAAATTAACCTGGCAGGAGAGAGTAAATACAGTGTTTCTGCAGCCGGAAGGTGTTTTTCAGAATAGTGCTTGCAGGTCATCAGAAAGGAAAATGAATCAGCTCCACCTCTTCCGGCGTGACTTTGACCATGGAGCCTTCGCTATGCCATGCGCCGAGAACCACGCGATAAGCGGTTTTGCCGTTAGCTTCCAGTTGATGAACGGCAGGACGGTGAGTGTGTCCGTGAATCAACCACTGGACGCGATGCTTCTCCATGACGTCAACTACCGCCTGAGGATTCACATCCATAATTTCCATCGATTTACTGCTGTTAGCGGCTTTACTGTCGGCACGCATTTTGGCGGCGATACGGCGGCGGATAAACAGCGGCAGGGCCAGAAACAGGCGCTGGATCCAGGGGGTGTGAACCTTCGCGCGAAACGCCAGGTAACCCGCGTCGTCGGTGCAAAGGGTATCGCCGTGCATAATCAGCACCTTGCGTCCGTAAAGGTCGAGAAGTTTTTCTTCCGGCAGCAGGGTCATCGCGCTTTCGCGGGCAAAGCGCTTACCGACGAGAAAATCGCGGTTACCGTGGATGAAGTAGCAGGGGACGCCGGATTCGGCTAATGCTTTGAGCGCAGCGGCAATTTGCTGATGCAGCGGGTTCGGATCGTCATCACCAATCCAGGCTTCAAACAGATCGCCGAGGATATACAGGGCGTCCGCCTTGCGGGCTTCACCCTGTAAAAAACGCAGAAAACCGGCGGTAATCGCCGGTTCTTCCGTTTGCAGATGTAAATCTGCAATAAAAAGTGTCGCCACGAATTATTCGCTGACGGTGACGCTTTTGATCACAACATCTTCTTTCGGCACATCCTGGTGCATGCCGCTGCGGCCGGTGGATACCGCTTTAATTTTATCAACCACGTCCATACCTTCTACGACTTCTGCGAATACGCAGTAGCCCCAACCCTGCAGGCTTTCGCCGGAAAAGTTGAGGAAGTCGTTATCGGCGACGTTGATGAAGAACTGTGCGGTGGCGGAGTGAGGCGCCTGAGTACGGGCCATCGCCAGGGTACCGCGGGTGTTTTTCAGACCGTTGTTTGCTTCGTTCTGAATTGGCGACTTGGTGGTTTTCTGATTCATGCCCGGTTCAAAACCGCCGCCCTGTATCATAAAGCCGTTGATAACACGGTGGAAAATAGTGTTGTTGTAGAAGCCTTCACGACAGTAGTCCAGGAAGTTTTTAACTGTTTCCGGCGCTTTGTCGTCAAACGTCTTGATTACGATATCGCCATGATTGGTGTGGAAAGTAACCATTTTTGCATCCTGTTCCGATGATTGTGGTGCCCGCACCCGGAGTCGGGTGAGATATTAGGGGGGTGTTATAGCATAACCGCGGGGTTGGATCACCTTGCAATGTGTGCTGCTTCGGGGTTGAATTAAGGTTAGAATACGCGACTTATATCCACACACGTCTACACGGAATCTTCGATGTTAAAAATTTTTAATACACTGACGCGCCAAAAAGAAGAGTTTAAACCTATCCATGCCGGGGAAGTTGGCATGTACGTGTGTGGTATTACCGTTTACGACCTCTGTCATATTGGCCATGGCCGTACCTTCGTCTCCTTCGACGTGGTTTCTCGCTACCTGCGTTTTCTCGGCTATAAGCTGAAATACGTGCGCAATATCACCGATATTGACGACAAAATCATCAAACGTGCCAATGAAAACGGTGAAAGCTTTGTTGCGCTGGTGGATCGTATGATTGCCGAGATGCACAAAGATTTCGACGCGCTGAACATTCTGCGCCCGGATATGGAGCCGCGAGCCACTCACCATATTGCGGAAATCATTGAGATTACCGAACAGCTGATCGCCAAAGGCCACGCGTATGTTGCCGACAACGGCGACGTTATGTTTGATGTGCCGACAGACCCTAATTATGGCCAGCTGTCGCGCCAGGATCTCGATCAGCTGCAGGCTGGCGCTCGCGTTGATGTCGTAGACGTGAAGCGTAACCCGATGGACTTTGTGCTGTGGAAGATGTCGAAAGAGGGGGAGCCAAGCTGGCCGTCTCCGTGGGGGGCTGGCCGTCCGGGCTGGCACATTGAGTGTTCAGCCATGAACTGCAAGCAGCTGGGCAACCATTTCGATATTCACGGCGGCGGTTCGGATCTGATGTTCCCGCACCATGAAAACGAAATTGCTCAATCCACCTGTGCCCACGACGGCGAGTACGTGAATTACTGGATGCACTCCGGGATGGTGATGGTTGACCGCGAGAAGATGTCCAAATCGCTGGGCAACTTCTTTACCGTACGCGACGTACTGAAGTTCTATGACGCGGAGACCATTCGCTACTTCCTGATGTCTGGCCACTATCGTAGCCAGCTTAACTACAGCGAAGAGAACCTCAAACAGGCGCGCTCAGCCCTGGAGCGTCTGTACACTGCGCTGCGCGGAACCGATAAGACCGCGGAACCAGCCGGTGGCGAGGCTTTTGAGGCGCGCTTTATTGAAGCGATGGACGATGATTTCAACACCCCGGAAGCTTACTCGGTGCTGTTCGATATGGCCCGCGAGGTTAACCGCCTGAAGGGCGAAGACGCTGCGGCAGCCAACGCGATGGCGGCGCATATGCGTAAGCTCTCATCGGTACTGGGCCTGCTGGAGCAGGAGCCGGACGCTTTCCTGCAAAGCGGCGCGCAGGCGGACGACGGAGAAGTGGCTGAAATCGAGTCCTTGATCCAGCAGCGTCTGGACGCGCGTAAAGCGAAAGACTGGGCGGCGGCGGATGCCGCGCGTGACCGTCTCAACGAGATGGGCATCGTGCTGGAAGATGGCCCGCAGGGTACCACCTGGCGCCGGAAGTAATCAGACGCGGCGGCCCGGGGCGCCGCGTATTACAGGGATGTCGTTGTGAAAAAATGCCTTATCATGCTGGCATTGTTGTCGGCTATCTGGTGTTTGTACCGCCTGTGGAGTGTGAGCGAGTTTGAACGCAATGGGCAGTATCTTTCTGCCGATATCATTGATGTTCACGGTACCGGCGGCGGACGTGTCTCTCCGGGCTGGGTCGCCAGCGTCCGCTATCGTTTCAACGATAAATCGTATGTTATTCGTGATTTGACCGCGCTGGATTTGGGAAGCTTTCCCCAGGTCTACGCCACGGAACCACCGCGGGATAAAACCGTCTGTGTGATAGTGATGGCTGATGCGCCGCAGAACGCCATTGCCTGTCGTGATATTGCTAGCCAATACCGTAAGTGGTGTGTTGCCCTGGCAGCTTCGCTGGCGAGCGCGTTTTTTATTTTCCTGTTAAGCGTCTATGCCGCCGCAGGTTCACGACAGCCCGATGAAGACGAGGAGAGCTAGCCCTTTCATTATGGCTGCCAGACGCAAACGGCATCACCTAAATTCAAATGATCACACTCGGATATTGCCCGACTGTAGCGGGCAAGAAAACGAATCACGCTGTCCCCGCTGTTGAGCCCAACCTTGCCCTCTCGTAACAGATTTTTTGGCTGATCGTCGGTGAAAACGTTGGGAGCAAACAGTTTCGCCCCTAATCGTTCGATAGCGCTGGCGCTGACGACAGAAGGTTGATAATCCTGAAGTTCAAGCCAGCGGCGGGCGTCGTCACGCGACCAGATATTGCCATCGTTGGCGCGGGCGAAAACCTCCAGCAGCCAGCCGTTTGAGTTCTGATAGGGGCCGGAAAAGGGCCACGCGATCAGATTGTAGCGGGGGCTATGGAACAGATTAAGCTTAATGGGGCTGTTTAAAAGCGCCTGTAGCGCCGCGACAAGCCCCGCTCGCGGGCGCAGAATCACAATCTGCGGGCTTTTCAGATCGTCCGCCAGAAATTCATACAAACCCTGCACATAAAGCGATGATTCGGCGCTGCCGCAGGTGTTTAAATTATGATAAACCCGCCAGCTATCATCCGGCTGGTGCATGGCATAACCGGCGTGTGACCAGGTTAAGTTTCTGCTGGACATATCCTGGCCCTGGCGCACGAGAACGACGACGGATTCTGGTTGGCTGTTCAATACCTGCCTGAGCTGCTGTGCCTGATGCATCGTCGCCGAGATAGTTTCTGGCGAGGGGGCATCGATGGTGCAGTCCGTGCTATTAGCTTTAGCGCTCAGTGAAACGACGCTGAGCCATAAGGCGAGTATTAATCGTTTCATTTTGCCGATAAAGGCTGGTTGCTGGAGAGGGCGGAATCCTCCTGATTAACCATATGGGCCAGAACTTTTCCCTCTTTTTTGAGATAAGCTCCCGTTCCCTCAGGTGCTTTTTCGAGGGTGATTTTATCGCCCGCTTTGAGATTGCCATCTTCAGCGGCTTTTAGCGGGAGCTTCAGCTGCACCTCTTTTTTGCCGGCATCCTGCGCCTTCAGCAACGCCGTGTTCTTCTTTTTATCTTTTTCGACTGAAGTCATAACCAGTGAAACCGGGAGAAGCACAGGGGAGAGGATAATCCCGCTGACCAGCGCAGAGCTGCCGATACTGACGGCCGCAGAAGAGGCGGCATACCAGCCGCTGGCGGATAATTCGTCGCCATAAGAGATGGGAGAAAATGTGAACAGCGCCAGCGTGGCGGTAAGTATAAATCTACGCATATTCAATCCTTTGTATTCTGTACAGTGCTTCTGTAGATCCAGAGGCATAGACCCATTACGACTCCTGGCAGCCAGACCCACTGTAGCTCCGAAATAATGACCTGATAGCCGTATGGCGTTGCGTATCGCGATAAAGCAAAGGGGGCGACTTTAATCATCTGCCAGGGCGCAAAGAAGCGCTCGTCCAGCCACGGCCACAGCCAGCCTACGCCTTTCCCGCCGGTGGTAATCGAGTCCAGCAGGCTATGCGACAGCAGAGAGGTTGTCAGAAATAGCCAGCTGCGTACCAGCCCGACGCGAAACCATCGTCCCGCCAATAATACGCAAAGCAGCGGGATAATAAACGCAAACAGCAGTGAATGGGTAAAACCACGATGACCAAAGACGTTACCGTAGGCGACGCCGAGCTTAAAAGAGAGCACGTCTGCGTCCGGCAACATGGCAAGCGCGACGCCTGTCAATAACAGACGCGGTGGGATAATACGAAGCCCCAGTCCGGCACCAAGGCATAAAGGCACGGCGGCGTGGGTAATGATAGTTGGCATATGACGTGATCCCGAAAAATGATTGGCATTATCCCCTGTGCGTTATGTAAAGGCACGCCCTTCAGATTCTGATTTTGGGCAAATGGATGGATTACCGCCCTGGCGTGAAGCTAAACATCTGAGGGGAGAAGGCGTATGCGGAAGGTGGCGCTGGTTACCTGGCGGGTTGACTATGCGGCGGCGATTCAGAAGATTGCGGCATTTCTGCCAACGACTAACGTGCTTGCGCTGACAATAATGGTCAACGAAATGCTATTTGTCGGGCGAGGAGAAATTTCAGGCGCCGGGAGACGGCGCCTGTACTTTTACTCGGTAACAGTAACGCTCTGACCTTCGAAGCTGACCGTTTGACCAGCGACGATTTTACAGCGTTTGCGGGTTTCTACCGCGCCGTCGACTTTGACCAGACCATCGGCAATGGCGAGTTTCGCCTGCGCGCCGCTTTCGCTCCAGCCTTCCAGCTTCAGCAGGTCACACAGTTCAACGTGCGGATGTTTGCCTAAAGAAAAATTCGCCATCTCAGGCCTCCTGGATATCGTGATACTCTTCGCACGCCTGCAGCGTGTTCTGAATAAGGGTAGCAACGGTCATCGGGCCGACGCCGCCGGGAACCGGCGTGATATAAGACGCGCGCGCGGCGGCGTCTTCATAAACCACATCGCCAACCACTTTGCCGTTTTCCAGGCGATTAATGCCGACATCAATGACGATGGCGCCTTCTTTAATCCACTCGCCCGGAATAAAGCCCGGTTTGCCCACCGCGACGATCAGCAGGTCGGCGTTTTCGACGTGATGACGCAGGTTTTTAGTAAAACGGTGGGTGACGGTGGTGGTGCAGCCTGCCAGCAGCAGCTCCATGCTCATCGGACGTCCGACGATGTTGGATGCGCCAATGACCACCGCGTTCAGGCCGTAGGTATCAATGTTGTAACGCTCGAGCAGGGTGACGATGCCGCGAGGGGTGCACGGGCGTAGACGCGGCGCGCGCTGGCACAGGCGACCAACGTTATACGGGTGGAAACCGTCTACGTCTTTGTCCGGCGAAATGCGTTCAAGGACTTTGACATTATCAATGCCCGCCGGCAGCGGTAGCTGGACCAGAATACCATCAATGGCGCTATCGGCATTCAACGTATCGATAAGTTCCAGCAGCTCTGCTTCGCTGGTGGTTTCCGGGAGATCGTACGAGCGGGAGACGAAGCCTACCTCTTCACACGCTTTGCGCTTGCTGCCGACATAAATCTGCGATGCCGGGTTGCTGCCGACCAGCACGACGGCTAACCCTGGAGCACGAAATCCGGCTGCAACGCGAGCCTTCACTTTTTCCGCAACCTCAGAGCGTACCTGCTGCGCAATCGTTTTACCGTCAATAATTTTTGCTGCCATCAGAGAGAGGATTCCATCTGTATCTTTACGAAAGGGGGATGGCGATATTTTGTCAGAAGCCAGCCCCGCTGTCAGTCTTCGTTTAAGATTTTATCTTTCTTTGGCGTCGCGGTGGCTGAAAAACGGGTTTAGTCGTACGGCGGGATGAGCAAAAAAGAGCATAGCGACTGAAGAAAAGTTAACGTGCAGAAACAGAAGGTTGGATAAACTTTATACGGTTTTTGCCGCATAACCCGTCAGGTTACGCCGACAACTGCGGTTTCGCGGCAAAATACATTGACTCATCAGGCGTGGACCGTATAATTCCGGCGATTGCATATCATGAAGTCCCCGCTTCTCAATGCGCCCTTAGCTCAGCTGGATAGAGCAACGGCCTTCTAAGCCGTAGGTCACAGGTTCGAACCCTGTAGGGCGTACCATTAAAATCAAATAGTTACTCCTGAGTACACAAAAAAACGCGACCTGAATGGGTCAAGTATTAAGTTTTTTGCTTTCGCTACCCAATCCTCGTAAACCCTTTCGCTCCAACCAGGAAGAATCCCGCTGGGTGTGCGCTCTGGAGCCGGAAATTCCTCCCTCTCACATACATTCTCAAAAGAGTCGGCTTACTCTTGCCAGTCAGTTTGCACATTTCTTTAATGCCAGTACATCGCGTCGCCATTTTATTCCTCACAAACTCTTAATGCGCTGACAAGCAGCCCGTTTTATCTGGCCCATAAACGCCAGTTCTTCGCGGCTAACATAGCTTATCAGCGGGCTGTTCCAGGTAAGGAAAAACCTGCGAACAACCCGAACCATACAAGCCTGAGGGTTAACTGGCAGGTCTGGTAAACCGCCTATGGACGGCTTTACACGAATAACATGGTGATTAATAAGGTTTTTATCACAAATAATCGTTTCAAGATTGCGCTATCGAGTATCAGGGGGTATAAATACTGTATATTCATACAGTGATTGAGTGAGGAGGAAAAATGCGCGTTGAAGTATCGATCGACCGAACCAAAAAGTTACCTGATGGCGCCATAGGCGCGCTGCAGGTTGAACTGCAGAAACAACCGGTTGAAAACGTTGAGAAGTGCGTGGTTACGGTAAAAAGAGCCGGAGCAGAGGGTTTATCTGTTACCGGCGCAGTGACGTTTATGGATAAACAGCGGGTAACCGCTATTACTGGCATAACCGCATGCGAGCGCATATTAGCGCCCACGGCGCAGCTTACCGCGAAAATATCCGTCTGCTCACCTGCCAGACAATGCTGGATTTCGCCACACCCACGTCCCTGCGGGTCCGTATTGAATACTACATGCCAGACCGGCGCAGACGTGACCTGGACAACCACCAGAAAGCAGCCTCTGACGCGTTGATAAAGGCCCGGTTTGGGCTCGATGACTCTCAGGTTGTCGATTACCGCGTAATTAAGATGCCAGTTTGTCCGGGCGGCAGGCTGGAACTGGTTGTTACTGAACGGGAGCCGGAAGGCATATGAACAAGAAAGTCATTCAAGTCATCCGCGAGCGCTGGCAAAAACTGCGCCTTTTTCGGCACCGTGGAACCATTCTGGTTGGTTATCGAATACTGAGAAACTTTGTGCGCATCTATCAGACCCTGGGATAAATAGCATGAAACTTGAAGCGTCATTAAAGTATTTCAGCCCGCAAGGTATGCATATCAGCGACGAGGTGAAAGGAACCTCTCCGGATCATCTCACAGGCGCTGATGTTATGGTGGCTATTGGTGCCACCAGCAGTAGGGCGCGGTTCGGGCTGGCGGCGTTCTTTGGTAAATCAGGCATCAGCAAGACCGATGAGCAGCTGGTGGTTCAGACGCTGGCGAGATATGCCATTGAGACAGCGCCAAAAAACGTGCGTAAAGCTGCTGGTGATTCGCTGGGGCGCTGCTGTCTTGTGCTGGCGCAGTTTGCCTTTGCTGAGTATTCCCGATCCGCAGAAACAGCGGGAGCCTGTAAAGTTTGCGGTGGTACCGGGAAGCAGCAGACCACCAGTACGCAACGAAAGGTTTCATACCCGTGGGGTAAAGCACCATATTGGGCGAAAAGGTCCCGGGCAGTTCGTCCGTCTGACTGGGAAAAATGGACAGAGGTAACAACTACTATCAGCGCCAGTTGTGAAGCCTGTGATGGCAAAGGGAAGATAAACGCTCTCTGCCGCTGTGGTGGTTCCGGTCAGGTGCTGGACCGTAAACGGTCCAAAGAGTACGGGGCTCCGCTTTATAAAACCTGTGAGCGCTGTTCAGGAAAGGGCTTTTCAACGATGCCATCTACGGCTGCCTACAAAGCGATACTGACGCTGATTCCTGATCTGCATGTCAGAACATGGACCCGTAACTGGAAACCGTTCTGTGATGTGCTGGTGGATATTTGTTGGAAGGGCGAAAGAGAAGCGGATAAGGAATTTCAGCAAGCTACCAAATTTTAAACGATGTCGACAATATTTCGTTTTTTAGCTACAAAAAGCTTGATTTTGTCCGAAGTTGTCGTGTATGATTTAAATCATGGAGTATATCGCCTGTAGGGGATTCGCTCCAGATAACCCGCCACTGAGCGGGTTTTTTTGTATCTGAAAATCACGTATTTCCCCCTCTCAGTTCGATTTTTTATGTTGGTTACTCTAACCAGAACCATCTGTATTTAATTTCGCTGAAAGGTTGCTTAATCAGTTGAGTATGCGTGGATCAAGTCAGGTGTTTTTTAATCAGTTAACTAATTAATCAGCCACGGCTGGTGATATAAAGGAGTAGTATTATGGCTCAGATTCCTCCATTACTTGAATCAGGAATTGTCATTGGTGGTGACCTGGAAGAAGATAAATGGATTGTTATTCCCTACGATGAAATGAATGTTTCAGCTAAATGTAATTTCCCGAAAATTGTTCATACCGGTTATAAAGGATTGGTATATGGAGATGTTCTTCCAACTTATTGGGATAATGTTGCTTACCCTAATGAACCATTTATGCCCGATGAGTCACCGGGAGAATTTGTTACGACTGGGAAAGAGTCGACAATATGGGCGGGCAATGGTTCATCCACTGTGGCCATGGGTGAGCAATCGCAAATTATTATCGGTATTAATTATAGCCCTGAAGACGAAGAAGAACACAGTATTAATGGTTGTAAGGCGTTTACTCTTGGTGATTCCTCAAATGTCCGATTTAAAAACCCACCGGGCAGAGATAACTTATTAATCACCGCTGGCGTAGATAGTTATATTGATCTTGGAGAAGCCACCAAATCTGTTGGAATAGTCGCGGGTGATAACAACACTCTTTATGCCCGCGACTCTGATGATAATGTCGCAATAGCCACGGGGGATAATTGCGAGGTTATTGCAGAAACTACAAATAATACGGTTGTCATAACCGGTGAAAATTCTAGAGCTGCAGTAGGCGAAAATGGTATTATTTTTGCCTCACGTATTCTTGAGTCTTTCACTATCGGTGAGCGTGGTGTGGCCTCGGTGGTGTGGCACGATGGTGAGCGTAATCGTCTTAAAGTCATTTATGAGGGGGAAGATGGTATTGAAGCTGGAAGATATTACAAGATTGATGAGAATGGGGAGGTGATTGAATTATAAATTAGCTGATACTAAAGATGCACATTGATGTGAGTCCTCAAATGCTAAATTAATTTCAATAAATATTTTATATTCAGTGTTAAAGGAGACTCTGGTGGGTATCCTTCTCTGAGTACTACATAATTATTCTGCAAATTAAAGACCCGCCTGCCTGGCGGGTGATACTTTTTCAGGCTCACGGGAATCCTCATCGATATATTAATATATATTCAAGCCCGTTAAGCCAGACCTGTTTTATCAACCAAAAAACAAAAGGAATCGATATGTCTAATATTAACGCTCCAATTGAAGGTGCAGTAATGGTTGGTGGCACTATCGGTAACGGTGGTGTGGCCTTTTCCGATGGTTTCCCATCTGTGGTCGGGAAATCCTCGCCTGTACGCATTGTTCACTGCGGGAATTATGCAACCGTGTATGATGATATTATTCTCGCTGATGGTGAGCCAGGCAGTGAGGACGGTTTTTACATTCCTGGTGCAAATGGTATTATTAGTATCATCGGCTATGAGAGCAATATTAAGGCCGGGAATATGTCACGTACAAGTGCATTGGGTGACAATTCACAAATTGAACTCAGTTATATGACCGAACCCTCTGTTCCTGACTACGGCTTGAATGAATCTACAGCCTATGTAGCAGGTAGTGCATCCCGGATTATTGCTCGTGATGTGGTGAAAAATTCAACGCTGATTTCTTCCGGTGCGACAAACCAGATTTCAGATGAAGGCTCGGATAACACCATTATTTGTACTGGTAGTGATGCGGAAGTTATTACTGGTGAAAACGCGTTGCTTGTGGTTACCAGTAATAAATGCTCTTTCACTCCTGGTGTCGGTGCTGTGACTGTTTTTTGCTGGAAAGATGGTGATGTTAAGCAAGTAACGATTGCGCGCGAAGGTGAGAACGGCATTTCTGCAGGCACACAGTACGTTTTCGAAAATGGTAATATCCAGATAGGTTAATAATATTTAGCAAAAGGCATCAGACTGATGCCTTTGACTAAGTATTTCATCTTCTCAAATTTCAAATCTATTATTCATAGATGATTGAAGGTCTCACCGCCTCAATTCGGTTATGTCTGACGGTTTAATTCTTTCAAACCGCTAACACCCCGGACCGTCGGAGGTAAGCGACGATAAAAATGTTCAACAACCCTCATTCCAGGCCGGACTGGCTGGAATTATTCCAGAGTTGGGGGCGCGGCGAGACCCCACTGGGCGCTGTACTGTTTTCCGTGGTTATGGTTGCCTTGGTATCGCATATAGCGACGGCGGCCGGAAAAAGATGTTAGTTACTCTGCGGCGCGTTAACGCTGACCTTTACCTCAGCGCTGGAACATATTGACTGGCGTCTGTTGCGATTGGTAGCGGAGTGGGTTTTGTCGGTGGGGATAGTCGCTTATCACTGCTGGTGGCGAGTCAATAGAAGATGAGGCGCTTGATGATGTTGAAGTGCTCGGCGTTGCGACTCACGAGAGCAACGATATGAGGCAGGATGATGGTCATGTTTGATGACGGGTGACATATCAGTGACACAACAGCGTCACTGATATGTCATAACATGCCTGTTTTGTCAGTGTAAATACTAATTAAGTAAATACAATTAGTTAAAAATGATATGCGTTATTATAAGTCTCGGATCACAGGTTCGAATTCTGTAGGGGCTTATCAACTTCCTCCAGCCACTGATTTTTCTTTGTGGAACATATTTGGGGCATTTTCCTCAAAATCGAGTCAATTTGCCGCGTATGTTCGGCTAAACGCTTAGATGCTTGATTGACGTCTCGAACTACCATTTCTCTATACTCCTGAGAATCTATTCATCAGCTCAGGTGCTTCGTTCTTATGACGGTGATGAGCCGTTCAATCCTGGCAAAGCGTTCAACAAAGACGATTTGCCACTCTCGAGAGTTCTCCCCTTAGCGCTGTTTAAACCGAATCTGTGTTGAGAATCTGCACTTATCAGGTTTCACCTTAAATTCATCAACCACCTCTCCTGTGATGCCAGTTATTCTGGCAATGTTTCTCAAGTTACAGAGCTTCGCTTTCTGGTCTGACTTTGAACCCGAAACAAATGAATAAGTTTCTGCACTAATGGAGGCAACGGCCTGTTTTTCCGGCAAACAATATAGTAAACGGCGGGAGGAAGACTCAAACCAATATTAAGAGGGACAATGGCATGGTCGTTCTGCTCGCTTTGATTGAGCACACGAGGAAGAACGCTCAAACAGTCCGTTTTTTTCATTAACTCAATCGCGCCTGAAATATTATTAATATAGAACGAAACCTCAGGGTTTAAACCGCTTTCCTTCAGCATATGTAGAATTTTTTGATGATAACCTGAACGAGTTATTGGTAATATCCAGTTCTGATTTTCAAGCTGATTTAAAGTCGATGCTGTGACCAAAGGGTGAACTTTGCGGGCAAAGATAGCGTAGTCGAGTGTAAATAACGCTTCGAAATCGAATTCGCCGTTATGCATCTCCGGATTGGCTGTATTAATGCAAAAGTCCAGTTCGCCGTTTCGCAAACTATTTAGTAATGCATCTACCTGTTCTTCATAAATATACATTCTGGCTTCAGGAAAGTCTTTTCTGAACCATGCCGCGACTTGCGGAAGAATGCTCAGGGCGACGCTTCCCCCCATGCCAATGCTTACTGAACCATTAAATTTTTCTAGCTGTTGGCGGATACCATCTTGTGCCAGTTCCAGCTCTTTCAGGATCAGCTTGGCATGATTGAGAAAATATTCACCATAAACCGTTAGCGAAATACCGTGAGAGTTCCGCTCCAGCAACGAGACGCCCATTTGATTTTCAAGGTCTTTAATACTTCGGGTAAGCGCAGGCTGTGAAATTCCCATTGAACGGCTGGCTGCGCGGATACTGCCTCGTTCAGCCACTTCTTTTAATGCCCTAAGGTGAGTCATTTTTACCGACATCAAACATTCCCTTTTTTACCAGCTTAAGGTTTTTTATCAACATTGGAAGCAAAGGTAAATATCTCAATAAATTTAAACGACGATAAGTAGTTAAATAATAACGTCAGGCAATCAATAAAACAATATAATAACCTTATATTATCAACTCGATTACTTCAGATGATAGCTATATCACATAAATGATAGTTTTAAATGGAATGGTTGTGATTCATGTCACCTGTTACCGCTGATGTCTTCTTGTGAAAAATATAGATAATTCAGGGTGTTAGCGTTTCTTTTTTGCTTTTTTATTTCTTCATGAGGCCGTTTGTTTGATAACGGAAAAGTATCAGCAAAAAGAAAATAACATCTTATGTAAAAAATCAAGAAAAAATAAAATTAATGGACGGCATGCGGTGGTGAATAAACATTTAAGAAATGGAATGTTTTATTTTATTTTCAAGTGAGGATAGCTATGTTCCAGGAATTGAACGACTGGTTTGATGATTTTAAAAAAATCCGTCACGATTTGCATTCACATCCAGAAATTGGTTTCAATACCTTACGTACTAGCAATATTGTTGCTGATTATTTAACAGAATGGGGCTTTAAAGTTCATAAAGGCATTGGAAAAACTGGTGTGGTAGGGCAATTAAAGTGCGGCTCTGGAAGTAAAACTATCGGTTTACGCGCTGATATGGATGCGCTTCCTATGGAAGAAAATACTGGTTTGCCTTATTCAAGCACCATTCAAGGCGCCAGCCATTCCTGTGGTCACGATGGCAACACTACCATGCTCCTTGCAGGGGCCCGGCTGTTGGCTAAGCGTAAAAATTTCAACGGTACGCTGAATGTCATTTTCCAGCCGGCAGAAGAAGGACAGGGCGGGGGCCCTGCGATGATCGGGGATGGTTTGTTTGAACGCTTTCCCTGCGACTACGTTTTTGCCCTGCACAGCATGCCAAATGCTGAAAATAATAAAATGTTTTATGTTCAGCCAGGCGCCATGCTTTCTTCTTCCGATCGAGTCACGATCAATATCACTGGACGAGGTGGCCATGGCGCTGAGCCACAGAATACTATCGATCCCGTCGTTGTAGGGGCCACCGTGGTCCAGGCCTTACAGAGTATCGTTTCACGTAATACTGCACCTAAAGATCGCGCCGTGGTTACGGTGGGTTCATTTTTGGCTGGTCGTGAAGGTTCTTACAACATCATTCCTGAGACAGCTCAAATGCTGCTTAGTGTGCGCAGCATGGATAATAGTGTCAGGAAGATGATCATCGAAAATATTCAACGCATTGCCACGCATGTATGTAGCGCGATGGGAGCTAAAGCTGAAGTATGTGTGCAATCCATTGCTCCTGCGGTAGTTAACGATTCTTTTGCTGCTAACCTGGCACGCGAGGTCGGGATTGACGTATTTTCCGAAGAGGAGTGCCCTCAATCTTTCCAGCCGTATATGAACAGTGAAGATTTTGCTTACATGCTCGAAGCGTGTCCCGGTGCTTATGCACTATTGAATAATGGTAACACTCCAAACTGTCATCAGCCTGATTATGACTTTAATGATGACCTGATTTTACGGGGCGGTACTTATTGGACAGCATTGGTTGAACGTTATCTGAGGGAACAAGAATAATGATAATGCTAATACTGGAAGTTTTAATTATGGCCGTACTTGTCATCTACGGTCTGAAGATCGGTGGAGCCCTTGGAGTAGGAATACTCTCTATCCTGGGCTTATTTATTATGATTTTTATCTTTCAGATACCAATCGGAAAAGCGCCGGTCATACCGGTAATGATTATTTTAGCGATTGGTATTGCGGGAGGGTTGCTAGAAGCCAGCGGCGGTCTGGATTATTTGGTGCATCATGCAGGTAAATTAATCGAAAAAAAAAACCATCGGCTATTACTTTTGTTTCTCCTTTGATTATTTTTGGTTTTGTTTTTGGTATCGGAACGGCAAATATTACCCTTTCTCTGGAGCCGATTATCGCGCGTACTGCGCTGAGAGCGGGTATTCGCCCTGAGCGCCCGCTGGTGACTTGCGTCACTGCTGCTAATATGGCGTTAGTCTGTTCACCAGCGGCATCATCCGCTATTGTAGCGTTTGGTTTTTTGAATGGTTATGCCGGATACACCTTTGGCCAGTATTTGACGATTGCGCTCCCCGCAGCATTAATTTCCACGCTGGCATTAAGCGTATTTATGTCTTTTCGCGGTAAACCATTGGATAAAGATCCCGAATATCAAAAGCGTTTATCCGAAGGCGCGATACCGTTTGAGGCGGTGCGCGATGGGGCGGATAAGGGCAAGGAGCCAGTGTTCACACGCCAACAAAAATTATCGGTCTTAGTTTTTTTGCTAAGCGTGGCGCTGATTTTGATATTTGGTACTAATGAATCTTTACTCCATGCGCTAACCACGGCCAACGTGGTTGATGGCAAAGAAGTCTTTATGTCAGCAACCTCAACGGTACAGATATTTATGTTCCTGGCAGCAGCAGCGATTATTTTTCTGACAAAAATGTCCCCTGCGGTAATTTACAAGACGAAGATTTTTACCGCCGCAATAGGAGCCGCTATTGCAGTACTCGGCCCAGGTTGGTTAGGCGCGACTATTTTTCAATCACCGGAAAATTCAATCGTGCTTGAACAGAGTGTAGGTAGCCTGGTTTCCGTTGCTCCGTGGTTTATTGTCATTATTTGTGGCGTTGTCGCTACATTTGTAATGTCACAAACGGCGATAATTTCAATTATCTATCCGTTAGCGCTCGGGCTTGGCGTTCCCGCAGGTTTTATGGCTGCAATGATTCAGGCTGTTAACGTTAATTACTTTATACCCGCACAGCCAACCTTACTCTTTGCTGAGGAAATTGATCCTACTGGCTCGACACAAAAATACCGATTCTGGTTACCGGGCGTGTTTTCACTAATCATTTCAATTGCGGTTGGCACCTTCATGTGGGAACTGGTGTTATAACTACGGCGATAAACATGGCTGAGAATTTTGCAGCCTTTTTATAAGTTCAGGGCCTATCCTTGCAGGCGCTATTGGCGTAGATAGCTTGCATACTAAAGGTATTCAGTAACTTTAACGTACAAACGGTATACGGGGTTACTACCTTAGCTTAATGGTGCAAGTAAAAAAGTCTAATGGGATAGGTTCATAATCGCTTTATGTTTATATATAAATGGACAATAAAATGAGAAATTTTTCACTTTCGCTGATTGGCTCGGCTATTATGATATTATGTTCATCCAGTGCCAGCGCTTTTGACTGGTCTGAAGCCACTATAGAACAGCTGCATCAATCATTAAATAATAAAGATATTACCTGTGAAGAGGTCGTGCAAGGTTATTTAAAGCGTATTGATGCTTTTGACAAAAATGGTCCAAAGCTCAATAGCTTTATTACCGTTAATCCTGAGGCACTGATTGTGGCCAGAGAAAAGGATAAACAATTAGATAAGCATCAGCCACTATTCTGTGTTCCGCTGGTGGTAAAAGATAATATAAATACTAAAGATATGCCGACCTCGTTAGGATCGTCTGCCTTAAAAAATAGTCAGCCACCTGCTAATGCGAAGGTTGTTGATAATTTGATTAATCAAGGCGCAATTATTCTGGGCAAAGCAAATCTGGATGAGTTTGCTATCGCCATGCTTGGCCTCTCTTCAGCTGGCGGGCAAACGCTTAACCCTTATATTTTAACCAATGGTCCCGGCGGCTCTTCCGGCGGGACTGGTACAGCTGTCTCTGCCAGCCTTGCGATGGTTGGGCTAGGAACCGATACTGGTGGGTCTATCCGCATACCCGCCGCAGTGGCTGGATTAACAGGTATCCGTCCCAGCCGGGCTTTGTCTGAGCTTACTGGCGTTGCCCCTCTTTCTAAAACACAGGATACGGTTGGCCCGATGTGTCGGAAAGTTTCGGACTGCGCGCGGATTTTAATGTTCACCGAGGCCTGGTCCACGCCGGAACGTAAACAGCAAATCATGAATGCAGCAGTAAAAGATGGTTTAAAAAATGCCAGAATTGCTCTGATTTCCGGCATGTTTCCGCAAAGGACAAAGGATAATCGAACCTATTACCAGGTTATCGATAGTGCTTTAGAGGCGATGCGTAATGCCGGAGCAACGATTGATATTGTTTCATTACCTGAACAGGAACAAATCATCAATGGCTTTAAAAGCCTGGCGGGTTATGAAATCAAACAGGGGTTAAATGAATACCTGACCAGTTGGTCTTCTGATAAAGATGGTCATCCACGAAGCTTTGATGAGATATTAACCCGCAGGGGTTACGCGCCGACTACGGAAGAGTGGCTGACGCTCTATAACAGCTTAAGTGATAAACGTAATGACGATCCTGTGTATAAAAAAAATATTCAGGGACGAGCGGGTTTTATTCGCGCGCAGTTGAACAGGGTAATGAACGGAGAAGTACAGTATGACGCGGTACTCTATCCCACGCTTACCGAATTAAATATGCCGATTGGTAAAAATACAGAAGGACGTAAAAATGTTGGTTTAAGTTCGTTTTCTGGGCTACCAGCAATTTCATTTATGGCAGGGATGACCCAGGATACGCAGCCTCAGCCCGTCGCCCTGGAATTTTTAGGTCAGGAATTTTCGGAGCCGAAACTGATCGGCCTGGTACATGGATATGAGCTCCATCATCCAGTCAGGGTTGCCCCTGCGATAGCGCCGGAATTGAAAAGTGCTCCTGTCTCAGCAGACAAGAAACCTTAACGTACTATTTATAATCGAGCATCCATTAAAGTTAAAAGCCACCTTTGGTGGCTTTTAATCTGTCCCCTGTAAACCAGACTATTGCTGCTTCAGGATTTCTATCAGGCACACCAGGTGTTTAGTCGCACTGAACTTTAATAGCCAGGCCGCCGCGCGACGTTTCCCGGTATTTGGCGTTCATGTCTTTACCTGTCTCATACATGGTCTCAATGACTTTATCGAGCGAGACGCGCGGCTCGCTGGTGCGGCGCATCGCCATCCGGCTGGCGTTAATCGCTTTAACGGAAGCAATGGCGTTACGTTCAATGCACGGTACCTGCACCTGTCCGGCCACCGGGTCACAGGTAAGTCCCAGGTTATGCTCCATGCCGATTTCCGCCGCCACGCAGACCTGCTCAGGGCTGGCGCCGAGGATTTCGGCCAGGCCCGCGGCGGCCATCGAACAGGCCACGCCGACTTCGCCCTGGCAGCCCACTTCCGCCCCGGAAATGGAGGCGTTCATTTTATACAGCGTACCGATAGCCCCCGAAGCCAGGAAGTAACGAATATAGATATCCGGGCTTACGGGCTCGATAAAGTGGTCATAGTAGGCCAGGACCGCCGGCACGATACCGCAGGCGCCGTTAGTGGGGGCCGTCACCACGCGTCCGCCGGCCGCATTCTCTTCATTGACCGCCAGCGCGAACATATTGACCCAGTCCACGACGTTCATGGGATCGTTAGAGAGTTTTTCGCTGGCAACCAGCATCCGTCGCAGCGCCGGAGCGCGACGAGGAACGCGCAGCGGGCCGGGCAGTACGCCCTCGGTATTCATACCGCGTTCAATACAGGCGCGCATGGTCTGCCAGATATGGGCAAAATAGTCTTCAATCTCTTTTTTGCTGTGCAGAGCCAGCTCGTTCTGCCTCACCATCCCGGAGAGCGACATGCCGGTCTCTTTGCAGTAGCCCAGCATCTCCTGCGCGGATTTAAACGGATAGGGGACGCGCAGCTCGCTGGCGCTCTCTTTACCGAAATGCTCTTCATCGACGATAAACCCGCCGCCGATGGAGTAATACGTTTTGCTGTAGATTTCTTTCTCGCCGGCCCAGGCATGAATGGTCATTCCGTTTTCATGCAGCGGCAGGTCGTCGCTGCGAAAACGCATGCCGTCATTCTGCGGGAAATCGACTTCATGCTGCCCGTTCGCCAGCAGCAGGCGTCCGCGCGCTTCAACGTCGCGCATAAACGCCGGGATCGCGTCAATATCGACCGTGTCGGGCTGATTGCCCGCCAGTCCCATAATAATGGCGATATCCGTATGGTGGCCTTTGCCGGTTAATGACAGCGAGCCGTAGACGTCAACCGCCACGCGCGTCACTGCATTAAGCAATCCCTTTTCGACCAGGTCATCGACGAACTGTTTACCGGCCTTCATCGGCCCGACAGTATGGGAAGATGAGGGACCGATCCCCACCTTGAACATGTCGAATATACTAATCACGCTAACACTCCTGACAGGGTTGCCGCAGGTGCGGCAACGATGTAATAACTGCGCCCGGATCGTTCATTACTGCCAGAGATGCCGAACTCAGACCCTATGGCTGATAACTGTCCGGCTAATCATTTTCTTAATCGTAATTTAGTAATTGGCTAACCAGCGCTATATGCGTTTTAATGCCGATAGCCAGCACATCTTCATCAATGCGAAAATGGGGATTATGCACATTCCAGGTCGCCTTTTTTTGTTGATTACCGCAGCCGACGAACAAGAAAGTACCTGGAATTTTTTCCTGATAGGAAGAGAAATCTTCGCTACTAAAAAGAGCCTTATCCTGGAACTGTAAAGTCCCTTCAGGGAAATAACGGGTAATAGCGTCGCGAGCAATCTGATTGGTGATATCGTGATTGTTGCCCACAGAATAACCCTGCTGCCATTGGATATCACATCTGGCTCCATAGGCTGTACTGATGCCGTTAATAATACTGGCCATCATCGGCGGTACCGCTTCCCGGACCTGCTGGCTGTGAGTGCGCAGAGTTCCGGCCAGGCGAGCGCTATCAGGAATGACATTATAACTGTCGCCGGCCTGGAAAGTAGCGATGGTTAAGACTGGAGCACAGCTCGGATCGATATTACGTGACACAATTTGCTGAAGAGCGCTGACTATTTCTGCCCCAATAGTCACTGGATCAATACAATAATGCGGCATCGAGCCATGGCCGCCTTTACCATGAATGGTAATATCAAAATTATCGCTGGAGGCGACGTAGACCCCTTCTTTTAACGTAATAGTGCCTGTGGGTGTCGTGGGAAGCACGTGTAGGCCAAAAATATGTTCAACGTCATCAAGCACCCCCAGATTTACGAGTTCGCGCGCGCCGCCAGGCGGTATCTCTTCTGCGGGTTGGAAGATAAATTTGATGCTGCCGTGTAAATGCTTTTGCAACTGGCTAAGGACTTTTGCCGCCCCCATGAGCATCGCGGCATGTGCATCGTGACCGCAGGCATGCATGATCCCGCTCTTCTTCGATGAAAAGAGTTCACCACTCTCCTCCTGCAATGGAAGAGCATCAATATCAGCACGTAACGCCCACGCAGGACCAGGATAAGCGCCGCGTAGTACCGCAACGACGCTATTTTCTAATGGCCTGTTTATTTCCAGACCGACAAATGGCGTCAGTTCACTGGCGATATAATCGGCGGTTGGTTTCTCATTAAACGATAGATCCGGATAGGCGTGAATATGACGACGCCAGCGGAGTGCCTCTTCTGCAGCGGCAGAAATCAAAAGTTCAGCGACATGATTCATCAGATACTCCTTCAATCAACAACAGTCTCGTTAACGATGATTTTGCGTTTCATTAGCGGTAACACCGCAAGCCCGGAGCAGGCCATCGCCAGTGCAAGAAACAGAAAAGCACTGTAATAGCCCTGGCTTTTTTCCACTAAATAGCCAATTACGATGGGGGAAACAAATCCTCCAAGCGTACCCCCGGTATTAATCAAGCCAATAGCCGAACCCATCATCTTTTCTGGTAAGCGCTTCATCGGTAAGGTGAAAGCGGTAACAAAGGTCGACATCAGAAAAATTTCGCCAATAAAAAGGAGTACCGCGGCAACGAACGGCGTTTTCGCATAAAAAATGGAGAAGATAACCACTGCGGCGCCAAGCGAACTAACGGCAATAACTAAGGGTTCACGGTTGAGAAAGTATTTGCCAACAAGCCAGCCGGTACCCAGAGACGAAAGCCAGATACCCAATCCGCCAGCAGCGACGACAAAACCGGAGACCCCAAGTGACATCCCCATATTCTGGACAAGAAATTTTGGCAGCCAGGCCATCAGGCCATAGTTAGGAATGTTGACGCAGAATATGGAAAGAAATAGCAGGAGCACCGTTGGATTACGCCATAAAGAAGCCTTAACAGTATTTTTTTTGACTACCAGGGACGACTGCTGCTGACGCGGCACGCGCAGGGCAATCAGTAAGGCAATAAAACATGAAATAACACCCAGTATGATGAACGACTTATGCCATCCCAGTACTGCCAGAGCATTAACGGCGATAATAGGACCAATGGTCATTGCCAGCCCTGCCGATGAGAGCAAAATTGACTGGGCAAAAGTCCGTTGCTCAACGCTGAAATTACTGACCACCGCCTTTGCACAGGAACAGGGGTAGCCTGAGTGTCCAACGCCGGCGAGAAAACGGAAGAAGAGTAACAGGCCAAAACTCAACCCCAGAAGGCCGAAGAAAAGAGCAAATACGCCCAGCAGCGTTAGCGATAAGACCAGCATCGTCTTATAGCCAATCCTGTCATTCAGCCAGCCAGCTGGTACCTGAAATAGCGAATAAGCAAGGAAAAAAATTCCGGTAATGTAGCCTAGTTGTTCTGCGCTGAGACCAAATTCCTTTTCGATGGGTAGTAAAGCGAAACCAGTTACGGTTTTATCGATGTAAACTAATACGTAACCAATAAACAGCAAGAAGACCATCTGAGACTGACTTTTCATTTATATTCCCGCTAGAATCTCATTGTTGAATATGCGTTTTTTGGGTAGCTCCCCGATAAATCCTCTTCCTTTATGGGTGTATAGGGAAGATATTATTTTTCTATAGGTGATGCTTTTTTCTGATAGAGGTAAGCAGTGAAATACCTTCCTAAACTTAACCAGTTGCAAGCGCTACGGCAGGTGGTACGCAGTGGTAGCATTCGTTCGGCCGCCCGTCTTATGGGCCAATCGCAACCAGCTTTGAGTCGAACATTGCGTGAGCTGGAGCAAACTCTCGGTACGCAACTTTTACTGCGAAGCAAAGAGGGGATAACCCTGACGGAAGCAGGAATTGCTTTTCTGCAGCGTACGGAGTGGGTTCTTGAGGAGCTACAACGAGCGGTAGATGAGGTTGAGCAAATCAATCACTTCACTCACGGACGGTTGACTATCGGTTTCTCATCGCTCATTGCTGTGACCGTTTTTCCTCAAGTCGTGGAAAAGTTTAAGAAGGAATTACCGCAAGTGAGAATGACGGCGAAAGAGGGACAGCTTTCGTCACTGTTGCCTGGGGTGATCAATGGCGAAATCGATCTGGCGATTGGCTCGTTCGATCCGCTGAGTCCTCCAGAAGGGGTGATGCTTGAACCGCTTTTCATTGCGCCTTTTTGTGTGATAGCGCGTAAAGGTCATCCGCTAATGAATGAAAGCGAGCTGTTTGCTTTACGTAAAGCTAAATGGTTATTGCCAGAATCGCCAATGGGCTACTATCAACACTTACAAAACAAGCTGCTTCATTTTTATCGACAGGTTGCAATTACGCCTTTACGCACTGATTCGGTGTTCGTCGCGCTTCAGATGGTGCTGGAATCGGACTATTTAACCGTCATCGCGCGAGCGATGAATCAGCCGCTGCAGCTGGGTGATAAGCTTGCGACGCTTCCCATAACCACGCTGCCGGCAGCGCAATATTGTGCTGTCTGGTCACAAAAATCAGCGCTCACCCACAACGCGAGCCTTTTCCTCAATCATTTGCGGCGGGAATGTCACCGTTATGCCTGGTAAAACGGATGAATTTCATTTTAATTCAGTGGCTTAAAAAGTCCCTTATCTGAAGCGCTCGCCGATTTTCTTATTCCCGCTGGAACGCTTACTATTGCCCGTCGTTATGACCAGACTTCATCGGGCGAAAGAGGCCGTTGCGCCCGGGAGTATCATGAGGGGAGCGAGTCGAACGCGATTTTTCCCCTCAACGTACTATGCCGTCTATTTATTTTTACCGCATCCGTTCCTCTTAGCACTCTGCTTGCATACAAAGTCCTGACTGAAACGCCGGGACTTCAATCATATTCCCTGCGGACAGGCTCAAGCATTGCCGGGTTTGTTTAGGCAAAAAATAACTCTCTAAAATGAGAGGCCGATCGTTTGAGCAGGACTTTTGTCCTCTCGCCCCTTCTTTGCCCGGCATACAATTCCAGCATGCCTTCCCTGTAAAATTATGGAGCTGTTATGACTGCACATATTAATGCTAAATCCGGCGATTTTGCTTCTACCGTTATCATGCCCGGAGATCCGCTGCGGGCTAAATTTATCGCCGAAAATTATCTGCAAAACTATAAAGAAGTCACCAATGTGCGAAATATGCTGGGGTATACCGGATTTTATTCAGGTCATCCTGTATCGGTGATGGGACATGGCATGGGAATCCCCTCAATGACGCTTTATGCTCATGAACTGGTTAATGACTATGGCGTAAAAAGAATCATTCGGGTCGGTAGCCTGGGGGCGACTCAGCATCACGTTAAAATGCGCGATATCATTTTAGCCGTTGCCGCCGGAACGGATTCCGCCACGAATCTGAAGCGCAGTTCAGGTTATTCAATGGCGACATCTGCTGATTTTAAATTACTGCATCAGGCATGGACGGTAGCGCAAAAAAATGGTGTTGATGTAAAAGTTGGCAACGTATTTAGTGGCGATCTTTATTACGATCCGGATGAAAATCTTATCCCGGCACTGGAGGAGTTTGGGGTATTGGGTATCGATATGGAAGTTGCCGGGCTGTACGCATTAGCGCATCAGTTTGGTATTGAAGCCCTTGCTATTTTAACGGTATCCGATCATTGTCTGACCGGGGAAGAAACAACGGCTGAAGAACGACAGCTGACCTTTAACAATATGATTGAGCTGGCGCTGAATACGGCAATTACAGCTTAGCTTTTTTCGATTTACACCCATCAGGGATGCTTTATATGAAAAATAAAATTTCACTTACGTTAATTAGCTTCCTGGCAAATTTTATTATGGCGGGGTTTGCCAGTCAGTTCGGTATGCTGATTGAACCCATTGCAGAGCATTATCATGCGGATATCAATGCGGTTGCCTCTATTTTTTCTTTGCTCAACGGCGGGGCGCTGGCAGGAACTATCGCGGCTTTTTTTCTGATTGAAAAAGTCGGGGTAAAACGGATGACGCTTATAATCTACTCGATTGTTTTCCTTTGCGCAGTCGCGATGCATATGAGCAGTGGATTATGGCCCGTCATGGTAGCAATGACCCTGGTGGGACTCTGCGGCGGGATTGGGCTGTGTGTGGCCGGAACCATCGTGGTCTCCGTCTGGCAGGACCGCATTCAGAGTACGATGCTGGTGGTGCAGGATGCTACCTTTAACGTGGCGGGCGTGGTCTTCCCTTTGATCACCACCTTTGCTCTTACGCACAATATGTCATGGAGCTACAGCTATCTGAGCGTCGGAATGGTGGCGCTGGTGACGCTGGGCATTGTGGCGCTGACCCGCTTTAACGCCTGTGAAGTCGCACCCGCTTCAGGTCAGACCGATCCGGTTAAATCAGAGTGGAACCCTGGGATCATCAGCGGTGGGATTGGCCTTTTCATGGGCATGTTAGCGCTCTATACCTTCCTGACCTGGGCACCTCTGTTTGTGAAGAACAAATTTGGTATTCCCTTTGAAGAAGCCGGCAATATCATTACCCAATACTGGGGAGCCGCGCTGATTGGCGCCTTAGTGTCCACCGTCATCGTTGCCCGGGTAAAGATTCACTATTTCTTACTGAGCATTATTTTACTGGCATGTATCATTACCACTGTTATTGTCACTAAAGAGAGTATTTCTGGCTTAGATTATCTTGCCTATAGCTATGGTTTTGTTTGCGCGGCGCTCTATAACTCGTTTATTGCTTATGGCGTATCTTTTGTTAAACGCGCGAGTAGCCAGAATGTTTCTTTTATATTAATTAGCGGCAGCGCCGGGGCGATGTTTAGTCCAGCGATTAGTGCTCTGATGGAAAAAACGATGGGGCTGCAGAAAATAATGTATGCAATACCCGCTTTATACGCCATTATTTTCATCATGTTGATGGTAACACTTAAATTAAAACGTAAGTCAGCATAGTAGCACCACCCTCTTGTAAATTTGACAATTTGCCATTGCTCCCTTTCAGGAGCAATGACGCCCAGACTTTATCAAAGGAATGGAATATGTTTAATTTTAAAAAAGCATTGTTAGCGGTGATGATTAGCGTTGGCTGTTCTCACGCAATAGCGGCAGATTATAATGACGGTAATATCCGTAAGAACGACTACAACTGGATGCAAATGAATTTAATGCAGAGCGTTGATGCCAAAGTTCCTTATGGCATTCGCAACGACACTTATCTTGAGCTGGAGTTTGGCGCTCGCTCGGGGATTGTCGATCTGTACGGTTACGTCGATATTTTTGATGTTTTTGATAGCAAGCATGACGATCGTCACGGTGGTGATAACTTTTTTGCTAAAATTTCACCACGGTTTTCACTGGATGCTATTTTTAATAAAGATTTATCCGTTGGCCCATTTAATGAGTTTTATATCGCAACGGTGAATAATATCGGCGATCGTGAGCTATTTGAACACTATATTGGGCTTGGGACGGATGTGACGGTGCCATGGTTTGGTATGGTGGGAATGAATTTGTATGCACACTATGTCCGTGAAAACTATGGCGCGGAGAATGAGGGCAAGTGGGATGGTTATATGTTCTCTACGAACTGGTCAACGCCCTTTTATCAGTTTGCCAACGGTAGCCATTTAAATTATCAGGGATATTTGGATTATCAATTTGCCGCGAATAAGATAGCCGATCAGCAGCTTTACAGTAACAATGCTATTGAATGGTTTAATGGTATCTACTGGCATAGCGAACATTACGCTATAGGCTACGGATTAAAGTATTTCCGCAACATGGCATTGATGCAAAACCACGGCGGCGCAGGCCGTACAACGGGGCTTGGGCACTACTTCAGCCTTACCTGGAAGTTTTAATCGGGTTGAATGGCACACCGTACCGCCTCCGGTGTGTCATTCAAAACTATCGTTGCCAAGAAATTGGCGCAGGCCATCAAGATCCTGAATTTCAAGCCCCTGTTTTGTCCGCGCCACCAGCCCGGCGTCAATCAGCTCTTTAACCGCGCGCCGATATACGCGATCGGTGGTGCCGAATCTTTCAGCTTCCTGATAATTTTTACTGAATCCATCCATGGGCTGCTTGTTCAGGTGCTGGCGATACAGATCATAGGCAACATTATGCACGATAGGGTAGAGCATGCGGTGCAGGAAGATTTCCAGCATATCCTGATAGTCCACCGCCATCGCGCTGGCAAAGAATATCGCCAGCTTAGGATGCTGATTGAGCGCTTCTTCAAGCCGCTCGCAGCTGCATACTGCGACGGTAAGAGGCTCTTCCGCCACGATATCAAGCTGGCAGCGATAGCCGGTAAAAAACTCCATTTCGCCAAACAGTTGTTCGTCGCATTCCATTGCGCCCAGCTGGAAACGACGACCATTTTCAGCGCTGTAACGCAACGAAATCCTGCCTGACTCAACCATAATCAGACGGTCGATCACCTGGCCTTGATGATAGAGATACTCATTTTCCGCAATAAGCTGGGTATCTGACAGCAGTTCGCGAAATATTTTCTCAATAAATGCATCGTCCTGTTGCCAGATACTTTGAAAACGACCTTTGGTGAGTGGTTTAAGCTGCATGTCTTAACGTCAGTGAGTCAGATATTCCTTAGGTCTGAATGTATGCCATTTAAGCGTTTCTGTCATTAAGCGCACCACAAGCAGGGTATTCGCTGAATTATTGCGTTGTAGAGTATTCGATACGGTACCCTTTACCAGCGGCGACAACGCGAGCAAACCCCGGTTCGCCAAGGTGCATACCGGCAATCAGCAGCTTTTCGCTGGCGGCCTGAGCGAAGATCGTTTCCCGCGTTACTCTGGCCTGAGCAGGATCGCAATCAAAAGCGATGGCGGCAGCGGGGCGCGCGGTCTGAATATGCGGAAAATGGACGATATCTCCCCATATCAACAGGCTTTGTCGAGCCGCGTCGATGCGAAACCCGCTATGGCCCGGCGTATGCCCGGGCAGCCATAGCGGACGGATACCCGCGACGACTTCTCGATCGTCAAGAAAACTGAGCCTGCTGGCCCACGCGTCCAGCGTTCGCCGGGCGAGAGCAAAATTTCGCTGCCCGCGTTCATTAGCCCGGCTTAACATGACGTCATCCTGCCAGTACTCCGCTTCCAGAGGATGCAGATGAAGACGCGCGTTGAGAAAGCGCGGCGCGCCGTTTGCATCCAGCAGGCCGCCGATATGATCCGGGTGAGCGTGGGTCAGCAGAACGGTATCAACCTCTTCAGGGGTAACCCCCGCCGCCCGCAGGCTGGCTTCCAGCACGCCGCCTCCCGTCCCCGCATCAACCAAAATCGTTCTTTCCCGGCCGCGGATAAGATAGCCATTAATGTCGATAGTGCCGGGATCTATGACGCCCGCCTGGCGCTGGATTGCCAGAGCATCGTCGCTGGTAATGCCGGACAGCAGCGCCAGGCTGGCGGCCATATCGCCGTCGCTGAGAGCCGTCACCTGAAAATCGCCAATCTGGCGGGTGACAAAAGATGAACTGCGCATAATAACCTCTTAGCGTGATGCAGGTTGTTCTTCACCAGGATTTTGCAGCTGACCGGCCATGGGTTCATAGATGGCGGCTTTTTCCTGCCCCGCCAGCAGCATGGCCTCCCGGCGCGGCAGGATGTAAACCACGCGCTGCGGCGGATTGTTGTCCAGTCCGGCTGCCCGAAGCTGCGTCGGTTGATATCCCAGCTCTGAGTCAATAAAGTCCAGCCTCTCCGGACTCAGTAACAGAACGTCGCCCTCAGAGACGGCAGGGAAAGTACCGCGGTAGTGATACAGGTTTCGACGCCAGTCGCGAATATGCGTTTGCCAGCGTGAAAAGTTGCCGCCGCCTTTATGGCGGTACTCCTGGCCGGTGAGGACGTCCGCATCTTCGATGGAATGAATGGCAAGATAAAGCGGGGAGCCGGAATCAAGGGCTTTGAAGCGCTGCGAGGCGCTGAAGCCGTTGACGGACACCAGCGCCGGCAGCTTGTGCTGGCTGTAAAATGTATTCCAGCTGGCTTCAGTTTGCGGATCGGCGTAACGGCACTCAACGATATATAGCATGGGCTGGCCTCGGCATGATGGAAAGGTGATGTTGACTTTTAATCATGCTACTTTCGGAAATGAGCGCTATGAAGCGATATTATTTCATCGTTCAATGATATTTTGTCACTAACCAACCATCCGGCAGAGACTACCGTCATGCGAAAAAAACTTCCCAGCAGTACCTCGCTGCAGGCTTTTGAGGCCGCCGCCAGGCACGGTAACTTTGCCCGCGCGGCGGAAGAACTATCGCTCACCGAGGGGGCTATCAGTCGGCAAATCGCCCGCCTGGAATCGCTGTTGAACTGTAAGCTGTTTGAGAGGACGGGAAGCCGGGTGCGGCTGAACCCGAACGGCGCACGTTACGCGCATCACGTGCGTGAAACTCTGGAACGGCTTGAACGAGATACGCAGTATCTGATGGGCGCAGCGGACGGCAGCCGAAGCCTGGAAATCGCCGCGCCGCCGACCTTCGCCAGCCGCTGGCTTATTCCCCGTCTTGGGGATTTTCAGCGCCTGCATCCGGATATCACGCTGAATATCGCGGTCAGAACCGATCCGTTTATTATCTCCGGCAGTGGTTTTGATGCGGCGGTTCACTTTGAACATCCCGCATGGGCCGGGATGCGCAGGCAGTTTCTGTTTGAAGAGAGGCTGGTGCCGGTATGCCACTCTGCATTACTGGCGGGAGGCGAACCGATTGACCAGTTGAACGAACTGCCGCGTATTCATCGACGGCAGAATCCTGACGCCTGGCATCGTTATGCCGAAGAGTGCGGGATCACGCTGGTAAATCCGGCGCAGGGCGTGCGTTACGATCTGCATGAGATGGCGATAGCCGCCGCGTTGGCCGGGCAGGGGGTTGCCCTGGTGCCCCACGTGTATGTCGAACAAGAACTCGCCAATGGGACGCTGGTTGCGCCCTGGCCGCTGGCCCGCAGCCTGAGTAAGCGCTTTTGTCTGGTTAAGCCGCTGGAAAAGGGGATCAATGAGTCGGCGCTACAGGCGTTTGAACAGTGGCTGATAACGCAATAAAGGCCCGGCCGGACGGGCCTGTGCGGCCCGTGGCGGCGCGGAATTTCGCGACTCACGCAGCCTCAGGCATGGGCTAAAAGCGGGAACATCAGCTTATTTTCTTTGAAGAGATTTTCTTTTTGGTGGTGGATAAACAGAATATCTTCCCCTTCGATTTTTTCATATTCGCCAGTTCGGTTCTCTTTGGGGGTAAAACCAAGGATCGCCTGATAGGTATTCTCGTCGGCGAGTTCATTAATAATGGCCGACAGAGACCGCCCGCTGTCGCAGAAAATATCAAAGCAGATCAGCGCCGGACCGTTTTGCATGGCAATAGCGATAGCCTGATTTTTCACCGAATAATAGACGAAGTGCTTCATAAAGGCGGAGCAGTAAAACATCAGTAAACCGAAATTATCTTCCACCCGCAGCTGCGAAAACGGATTCGATTTTTGATAGTACTGTTGTAGCAGCGCGATATCGCCCGGCTGATCCATATCGAGCTTGCGAAAGTCCCCAGCTGCAGGCACCACCGGCATAATATACTGATGTTCGTCGGTGCGCTCGAAGCCAAATTTTGGATAAAAATCAACGGTTGTTGGGTTAGCGAACAAAAAGAAGCCATCGGCTTTATCCTGCCAGTCCGACAAAATTTCTTTGACTAGCTGTCCGGCCAGCCCCTTATTACGATGATCGATATCGGTCATCACGGTGCCGATTTGAATATAGCGCCGGGGCTTGTCCTGCCAGACCAGGTTAATAATATTAGCGGAGGCATTAGCGATCACTTTATTGTTACTCGCCAGGGCGTAGGGAATATAGGCGTCGGTCCAGTATCCTTTGCGGTACCACTCTTTGAAGGAAAGATCGAAGGTTTTAATCGCCAGGTCAATGAAGCTATTTCTTAAAACATCATTGTGCACAATTTGCTTAACTAATTTATAGGTCATCGTCGACATTCCTTTACGCTGCGGGTGAGGCACTGTTTATCGGCTATTTGTTCGGCGGTCCGATCTCCGTCGGGCGACCTAAAAATAGCATATCCCCACCGATGGGCGACGACTGTGGTGCTTAAGCCTTGCTCACGTCACATATTCGCCGGAAATAAGGCTAAAAATGAGCTGCTTTTGTCTCCTTAAAGCGCATCGACCATGAATCATAAAAGCGTCGGCAAAAAATGAAAGTTTGCCAGTCATTAAAAATGAAGAGGAATATATCGCGTTCATGGTCATGACCCCTATCATAATCAGATAGGGGAAATGTGTTATCATCGCGCCTTTCCCGTTTCGTCCTGGGGCTCTTTTTTATGCAACAACCTGTTGTTCGCGTTGGAGAATGGCTGGTTACTCCCTCTGTTAACCAAATTAGCCGAAAGGGGCGTCAGCTAACTCTCGAACCGCGTCTGATCGATCTTCTGGTGTTCTTTGCCCGCCATCCTGATGAAGTACTCAGTCGGGATGAGCTTATCGACAACGTCTGGACCCGCAACGTGGTGACCAGTCACGTTGTGACGCAAAGCGTTTCTGAACTGCGTAAGTCGCTGAAAGATGGCGATGATGGCAGCCTGGAATATATCGCGACCGTTCCCAAACGCGGCTATAAGCTAACGGCGCCGGTTATCTGGTGTAGCGAAGAGGGAGAGGAGCTGACGCCGGTTATTCCCGCTACAGCGCCAGCGCTCGGGGCGGACAGGCCACCGCTTGCCCCGCAGGCCGCTGAGCCTGCGGCAGATAGCGCATCGGCGGTGCAGCCGGAAAAGCGTAAACGGCTAACTACCTTTATTGTCTGGGGTCTGTTTTTGCTGGCGCTCGCCAGCTGCGTGGCGCTGGTGGCGTTATCGACGCTGGAGTCGCGCCCGCCGGTAACCAAGGCGCGTCTGCTGCTTAATCCGCGTGATGTTGATATTCATCTGCTCAGCGGCAATACCTGTAACAACTGGTCATCTCAGCACTCCTATGCCATTGGTCTGGGAAGCCTGATTACCACCTCGCTGAACACGTTCTCCACCTTTATGGTGCACGATAAAACCAACTACAACATCAACGAGCCGAGTAGTTCGGGAAAAACCCTGACCATCGAGTTCGTCAATCAGCGGCACTATCGCGCGCAGCAGTGCTTTATGTCGGTCAAGGTGGTGGATAACGCCGACGGCTCGACCATGATGGATAAGCGTTACTTTGTCACTAACGATAACCAGCTTTCGATTCAAAACGACCTGCTGAGCAGCCTGTCGGAGGCGCTGAAGCAGCCCTGGCCGGCGCGAATGCAGGAGATGCTCAGGCAGTATCAACCGTCGCAAAGTATCGCGCTTACCCATTTCTATCAGGCGCATCAGCTATTAATGAACGGAGACGTCGATTCATTAGGCAAAGCCAGTAGTCTGCTTGCTGATGTAAATAAACAGTCACCGGACTTTACCTACGCCTGGGCGGAAAAAGTGCTGGTGGACGTATTGCGACATTCACAGCAGCCGCTGGATGATAAACAGCTCGCCGAACTTTATAGCGAAATTACCCGCGTGGGCAATATGCCGGGAATAAAAGACATGGCGATATTTTATCAGATTAAAACGGTGGATATGCTGGGTAAAGGTAAAGTAGATGAAGCCTACCGGGCAATTAATACCGGCATTGACCTGGAGATGTCGTGGATGAACTATGTGCTGCTGGGTAAAGTCTACGAAATGAAAGGGCAGAGCCGGGAAGCTGCCGATGCCTACCTGACGGCGTTTAATTTACGTCCCGGTGAGAATACCTTTTATTGGATTGAAAACGCCGTATTTCAGACCTCCGTCACCCGGGTTGTTCCCTATCTCGATAACTTCCTCGCTGCAGAATAAGTCAAGCCTCATCACGGTCATATTTTTGGCGGTGATGAGGTTAATCTTATGTTTCTCATGAGCTTCCCTGTTGTTATGTTTTTTCGCCTTCCTCTCCGTATATGTAACACATTTTCAACACCGAGCGTTGATTTTAATTTGCTGTAAATAAAGGGCTTTTACCTTTTCCTGATATCAAGTTGTCATCCTGATATGTTGCGCGAAAAAGGTCAAAATATCATTTGTCTGATGTTTGTGGTTATTTCACTTTATCTTTAGGACTTATCTTGTACCAATCCGTAATCTGGTTGGCAGTTGGTCGGGTCAATAAAAGGTTCATCATCATGATCTGTACCTCCCAAATAAACTTAGGAGAAAAGCAAACATGAGTTCTGCCAAGAAGATCGGGCTATTTGCCTGTACCGGTGTAGTCGCCGGTAATATGATGGGGAGCGGTATCGCATTATTACCAGCTAACCTCGCCAGTATCGGTGGTATTGCCATCTGGGGGTGGGTGATTTCTATTATTGGTGCGATGTCTCTGGCTTATGTTTATGCCCGACTGGCGACCAAAAATCCGCAGCAGGGTGGGCCCATTGCCTACGCTGGTGAAATATCTCCGGCGTTCGGTTTCCAGACCGGCGTTCTTTATTATCACGCCAACTGGATCGGTAATCTGGCAATCGGGATTACCGCCGTCTCTTATTTATCAACATTCTTCCCGATTTTAAATAATCCGGTGCCGGCAGGTATTGCCTGTATTGCCATTGTCTGGATATTTACCTTCGTAAATATGCTCGGGGGAACCTGGGTGAGCCGCCTGACGACTATCGGCCTGGTACTGGTGCTTATTCCGGTGGTTATGACCGCAGTCGTCGGCTGGCACTGGTTTGACGCTGCGACCTATCAGGCAAACTGGAACACTTCCAGCACTACTGACAGCCACGCGGTCATCAAAAGTATTCTGCTCTGCCTGTGGGCCTTCGTCGGCGTGGAATCCGCCGCCGTCAGTACCGGAATGGTGAAAAACCCGAAACGCACCGTACCGCTGGCCACCATGCTGGGTACCGCGATGGCCGGTATCGTCTACATCGCCGCGACCCAGGTTATCGCCGGTATGTATCCTGCGTCTGAGATGGCTGCATCCGGTGCGCCGTTTGCCGTGAGCGCCTCCACCATTCTCGGCGGCTGGGCCGCGCCGCTGGTTTCCGCCTTTACCGCCTTCGCGTGTCTGACCTCTCTGGGGTCCTGGATGATGCTGGTGGGCCAGGCCGGCGTACGCGCTGCCAACGACGGTAACTTCCCGAATGTGTATGGCGAAGTCGACAGCAACGGTATTCCGAAAAAAGGCCTGCTGCTGGCGGCGGTGAAAATGACCGCGCTGATGGTACTGATTACCCTGATGAACTCTACCGGCGGCAAGGCTTCTGACCTGTTCGGTGAATTAACCGGTATCGCGGTACTGCTGACCATGCTGCCTTATTTCTACTCCTGCGTGGACCTGATTCGCTTCGAAGGCATTAACGTGCGCAACTTCGTCAGCCTGATTTGCTCCGTACTCGGCTGTGCGTTCTGCTTCATCGCCCTGATGGGCGCCAGCTCCTTCGAACTGGCCGGTACCTTTATCGTCAGCCTGATTATCCTGATGTTCTACGGTCGCAAAATGCACCAGCGTCAGAGTAACGACGACTCCGCTGATAGCAACACCGCCAGCGCACATTAATCAGCACCCCAATTCCTGAGGCTCCTTCCATCACCTGTCACGTCGTGGCGGGAGGGGCTTTCTTTATCTGGAGATTTGACTATGAACGTTATCGCAATCATGAATCACATGGGTGTTTACTTCAAAGAAGAACCCATCCGTGAGCTGCATCGCGCCCTCGAACGCCTGGACTTCCGTATTGTCTACCCGAACGACCGTGACGACTTATTAAAACTTATTGAAAACAATGCGCGTCTGTGCGGCGTTATCTTCGACTGGGATAAATACAATCTCGAACTGTGCGAAGACATCAGCAAAATGAACGAATATATGCCGCTGTATGCCTTTGCGAATACCTACTCCACGCTGGACGTTAGCCTCAACGATCTGCGGATGCAGGTACGCTTCTTCGAATACGCGCTGGGCGCGGCGGAAGATATCGCGAACAAAATCAAACAGAATACTGACGAATATATCGACACCATTCTGCCGCCGCTGACTAAAGCGCTGTTTAAATACGTACGAGAAGGCAAATACACCTTCTGTACTCCAGGCCATATGGGCGGTACCGCGTTCCAGAAAAGTCCGGTCGGCAGCCTCTTTTACGACTTCTTTGGTTCCAATACCATGAAATCCGATATCTCGATTTCGGTTTCTGAACTTGGTTCTCTGCTCGACCATAGCGGCCCGCACAAAGAAGCGGAAGAGTACATCGCTCGCGTCTTCAACGCGGAACGCAGCTACATGGTGACTAACGGGACCTCTACCGCTAACAAAATCGTTGGCATGTACTCCGCGCCTGCCGGTAGCACCGTGCTGATTGACCGTAACTGCCACAAATCGCTAACCCATCTGATGATGATGAGCGACATTACGCCAATCTACTTCCGCCCGACGCGTAACGCTTACGGCATCCTTGGCGGTATTCCGCAGAGCGAATTCCAGCATGCGACTATCGCGAAGCGCGTAAAAGAAACCCCGAACGCCACCTGGCCGGTGCACGCGGTGATCACCAACTCCACCTATGATGGCCTGCTGTACAACACGGACTACATCAAGAAAACCCTGGATGTGAAATCCATCCACTTTGACTCCGCGTGGGTGCCTTACACCAACTTCTCGCCGATTTATGCAGGCAAATGCGGGATGAGCGGCGGCCGCGTCGAAGGGAAAGTCATTTACGAAACCCAGTCCACGCACAAACTGCTGGCGGCGTTCTCCCAGGCTTCGATGATTCACGTTAAAGGCGACGTTAACGAAGAAACCTTTAACGAAGCCTACATGATGCACACCACCACTTCTCCGCACTACGGCGTGGTGGCCTCGACGGAAACCGCGGCGGCGATGATGAAAGGCAACGCCGGTAAACGCCTGATTGACGGCTCTATCGAGCGTTCGATCAAGTTCCGTAAAGAGATCAAACGTCTGAAAGGCGAATCCGAAGGCTGGTTCTTCGACGTCTGGCAGCCGGAACATATCGATGGCCCTGAATGTTGGCCGCTGCGCTCAGACAGCGCATGGCACGGTTTCAAAAACATCGACAACGAACACATGTATCTCGACCCGATCAAAGTCACCCTGCTGACTCCGGGGATGAAGAAAGACGGCACTATGGATGAGTTCGGTATTCCGGCCAGCATCGTGGCGAAATATCTCGACGAGCACGGCATCGTGGTTGAAAAAACCGGTCCGTATAACCTGCTGTTCCTGTTCAGTATCGGGATCGATAAAACCAAAGCGCTGAGCCTGCTGCGCGCGTTGACCGATTTCAAACGCGCGTTTGACCTGAACCTGCGGGTGAAAAACATGCTGCCTTCGCTGTACCGCGAAGATCCTGAATTCTACGAAAACATGCGCGTTCAGGAACTGGCGCAGAACATTCATAAACTGATTGAGCACCACAATCTGCCGGACCTGATGTTCCGCGCGTTTGAAGTACTGCCAACCATGATGATCACCCCGTACGCCGCGTTCCAGAAAGAGCTGCACGGTCAGACCGAAGAGGTGTATCTCGAAGAGATGGTCGGTCGCGTCAATGCCAACATGATCCTGCCGTATCCTCCTGGAGTACCGCTGGTAATGCCGGGTGAAATGATCACCGAAGAGAGCCGTCCGGTGCTGGAATTCCTGCAGATGCTGTGCGAAATCGGCGCCCACTATCCGGGCTTCGAAACCGATATCCACGGCGCCTATCGTCAGGCGGATGGTCGTTACACCGTTAAAGTGCTGAAAGAAGAAAACAACAAATAATCGATGCACAACAGGGAAGTGGCTTGCCACTTCCCTTTTTCACGCTGCAAGGAGAACACATGAAAACACCCTCACAGCCGCGCGCGATTTATTACATCGTTGCGATCCAGATCTGGGAATATTTCAGCTTTTACGGCATGCGTGCCTTACTCATCCTCTATCTCACCCATCAGCTCGGCTTTGATGACAGCCACGCTATCAGCCTGTTCAGCGCCTACGCATCTTTAGTTTACGTAACCCCCATTCTCGGCGGCTGGCTTGCCGACCGCCTGCTCGGCAACCGTACGGCGGTGATTGCCGGAGCGCTGTTGATGACCCTTGGTCATGTGGTGCTGGGCGTCGAATCTGATTCCACCTGGAGCCTCTATCTGGCGCTGGCGATCATTATCTGCGGCTACGGCCTGTTCAAATCCAATATCAGCTGCCTGCTCGGCGAACTGTACGCGACTGACGACCATCGTCGCGATGGCGGCTTTTCGCTGCTGTACGCCGCCGGTAACGTCGGTTCTATCGCCGCGCCCATCGCCTGCGGGCTGGCGGCGCAGTGGTACGGCTGGCATATCGGCTTTGCGCTGGCGGGGATCGGCATGTTTGTTGGCCTGATGATTTTCTTAAGCGGCAGCCGCTACTTCCGCGATACCCGCGGCGTCGATAAACAGGCGCTGCGGGCGGTAAAGTTTGTGCTGCCGACCTGGGGCTGGCTGGTGGTGATGCTCTGCGTGGCGCCGGTCTTTTTCACGCTGCTGCTGGAGAATAACTGGTCCGGCTACCTGCTGGCGATAGTTTGCGTGTTCGCCGCCCAGATGGTGGCGCGCATTATGGTCAAATCCCCGGAACATCGCCGCGCGCTGTGGCAAATCGTTCTGCTGATGCTGGCCGGTACGCTGTTCTGGGTGCTGGCGCAGCAGGGCGGCAGTTCGATCAGCCTGTTCATCGACCACTTTGTTAACCGCCGCTTGCTGAATATTGAAGTGCCGACCGCGCTGTTCCAGTCGGTTAACGCCGTGGCGGTGATGGCGGCGGGCGTGATGCTGGCGTGGCTAATGCGCCCGGAAGGGGCGACCCGTTCGGCGCTGCGCGTGTGGCTGAAGTTCGCCTTCGGCCTGGTGCTGATGGGCTGCGGTTTTATGCTGCTGGCGCTTAACGCCCGCTACGGCGCGGCACAAGGGCAGGCCTCAATGGGCATGATGGTTGCCGGTCTGGCGCTGATGGGCTTTGCCGAACTGTTTATTGATCCGGTTGCGATGGCGCAGATAACCCGCCTGAACATGCCCGGCGTCACCGGCATGCTGACCGGGATTTATATGCTGGCCACCGGCGCAGTCGCCAACTGGCTGGCCGGCGTGGTGGCCCAGCAGACCACCGAGTCGCAAATCAGCGATACGGCGATTGCCGCGTATCAGCTTTTCTTTGCCCGGATGGGCGAATGGACGCTGGGCTGCGTGGCGGCCATTGTCATTGTCGCCTTCACTGCCGCCCTCTGCGTGGGCAAACGCCGCGCGGCCGCCGGTGATTTTCCAACTCGTGCGGACCTGTAGCCCGGACAGGTGCGTAGCACCGCCTCCGGGATTCATACCCAATACCGACGCCGGGTAGCCCGGCTAAGGCGTTTACGTCGCGAGCCGGGGGCATTTAGCGCCCGTCTGGGCCGTTCGGGAAAACTCCCCCGGTCGCGCTGTGCTTACCGGGGCGACAAAATGGCGGCGCCGGGGAGTCCGGCTAAGGCGTTTACGCCGCGAGCCGGGGCATTTAGCGCCCGTCTGGGCTGCTCGGGAAAACTTCCCCGGTCGCGCTGCGCTTACCGGGGCTACAAAATGGCGGCGCCGGGTAGCCCGGCTAAGGCGTTTACGCCGCGAGCCGGGGCATTTGGCGCCCGTCTGGGCTGCTTGAGAAAACTTCCCCGGTCGCGCTGCGCTTACCGGGGCTACAAAATGGCGACGCCCGGTAGCCCGGCTAAGGCGTTTACGCCGCGAGCCGGGGGCATTTAGCGCCCGTCTGGGCCGTTCGGGAGAACTCCCCCGGTCGCGCTGCGCTTACCGGGGCTACAAAATGGCGACGCCGGGTAGCCTGGTAGCCCGGCTAAGGCGTTTACGCCGCGAGCCGGGGGCATGTAGCGCTCGTCTGGGCTGCTCGGGAAAACGTCCCCGGTCGCGCTGCGCTTACCGGGGCGACAAAATGGCGGCGCCGGGTAGCCCGGCTAAGGCGTTTACGCCGCGAGCCGGGGGCATTTAGCGCTCGTCTGGGCTGCTCGGGAAAACGTCCCCGGTCGCGCTGCGCTTACCGGGGCTACAAAATGGCGACGCCGGGTAGCCCGGCTAAGGCGTTTACGCCGCGAGCCGGGGAGGGGGCCGCACCGGAGCGTAAACAACCGCTCCTTGCCCCGTTCATTAATCAGAAGGAGGATATTCTGGCAGTTGTGGAAGCCGAAGATAAAAAACTGTTACTGAAGCCATGGCTGAGTGAAATCAGCCGGAATTGAAGCCAGGTTCCTGAAGATTGTCCTCTGGTGCTGATGCCGGAACGGGCCGCGCCGGGTAGTGACCTGGTTCAATTATCGAAGCAAGTTTGCAAGCAGGATTATGAGGAACCAACATGTCTGAACAACAAGCACAAGGTGCCGATGAGGCAATTGACCTTAATAATGAACTGAAAACCCGTCGTGAAAAACTGGCCGCGCTGCGCGAGCAGGGCGTGGCGTTCCCTAACGACTTTCGCCGTGACCATACTTCCGACCAGCTCCATGCTGAATACGATAGTAAGGAAAACGACGAGCTCACCTCTCTGAACGTCGAGGTCTCCGTGGCTGGGCGCATGATGACCCGCCGCATCATGGGTAAAGCCTCTTTCGTTACCTTACAGGACGTGGGTGGACGTATTCAGCTATACGTCGCCCGCGACGATCTGGCGCAAGGCGTCTACAGCGAGCAGTTTAAAAAGTGGGATCTCGGCGACATTATCGCCGCCCGCGGTAAGCTGTTCAAAACCCAGACCGGTGAGCTCTCTATCCACTGCAGCGAGCTGCGCCTGCTGACCAAAGCCCTGCGTCCGCTACCGGATAAATTCCACGGCCTGCAGGATCAGGAAGCGCGCTATCGTCAGCGCTATCTGGATCTGATTGCCAACGAAACGTCGCGTCACACCTTCAAAGTGCGTTCGCAGATCCTCGCGACCATGCGTCAGTTCATGGTGGCCCGCGGGTTTATGGAAGTGGAAACCCCGATGATGCAGGCGATCCCCGGCGGCGCTTCCGCACGTCCGTTTATCACCCATCACAACGCTCTCGATCTGGATATGTACCTGCGTATCGCGCCGGAGCTGTACCTGAAACGGCTGGTGGTTGGCGGCTTCGAACGGGTATTCGAAATCAACCGCAACTTCCGTAACGAAGGGATCTCCGTTCGCCATAATCCGGAGTTCACCATGATGGAACTCTATATGGCCTATGCGGACTACAAAGATCTGATCGAGCTGACAGAGTCGCTGTTCCGCACCCTGGCGCAGACCGTGCTGGGTAAAACCGAAGTGCCGTACGGCGACCAGGTGTTCGACTTCGGTAAGCCGTTTGAAAAACTGACCATGCGTGAGGCGATTCAGAAATACCGTCCGGAAACCGAGATGGCGAGTCTGGATAACTTCGACGCGGCTAAAGCGCTGGCGGAATCTATCGGTATTCACGTTGAGAAGAGCTGGGGCCTGGGGCGTATCGTCACCGAAATTTTCGACGAAGTGGCGGAAGCACACCTGATCCAGCCCACCTTTATTACCGAGTATCCGGCGGAGGTTTCGCCGCTGGCGCGCCGCAACGACGTGAACCCGGAAATTACCGACCGCTTCGAGTTCTTTATCGGCGGGCGTGAAATCGGCAACGGCTTTAGCGAACTGAACGATGCGGAAGACCAGGCGCAGCGTTTCCAGGATCAGGTCAACGCCAAAGCGGCGGGGGATGATGAAGCGATGTTCTATGACGAGGACTACGTCACCGCGCTGGAATATGGCCTGCCGCCAACCGCCGGTCTGGGGATTGGCATCGATCGTATGGTGATGCTGTTTACCAACAGCCACACCATTCGCGACGTGATCCTGTTCCCGGCGATGCGTCCGCAGAAATAATCACCACGGATGGAAAAACAAAACCCCGGCCTGACGCCGGGGTTGTTTATCATCCGCAGATTCACTTCAAAGGGCCGTTTAGCCCACGCTGCCCCACACCATATTTCCCTGATGGAAGGTCGCCGTGCGCGGCGAAATTCGCGCTACCGCTTCGGCGGAACAGGAGGCGTCAACCAGCACGAAGCTGGCCTCATCCTGCGCCTTCGGCCAGACGCGTTCGCCCTTATCGTTGAGCGGTAGCACGTCGCCGGTAGCGATGGCCAACGAACGGGAGAGCGTCTGCTCATTGGGGCGAATATAGAGCTGGGCGTAGAGGTTCGCTTTTTCCAGCATGTCGCCGAGGCCATACGGCGACCAGTGATCGATTACGCTATCGGTACCGGTCATCACGAAGACGCCTTTATCGCGCAGCTGCTTGAGCGGCATATGCAGCGTGCCGATAGGCACGGTGGAGGCGATGGTGATTTGCTGGGCCGCCATGCGCGTGGCGATTTCATCTACCTGCTGCTCGTTCATCACCGCCAGCGCGAAGGCGTGGCTGATGGTTAGCTTGCCTTTCAGCTGCGGCGTTTTTTCGACGGTTTCTACCATGTAGTTCACCGCCGCAGCGCCCGCCGGGCTGGTTTCATGCAGGTGAATATCGACGCCTTTATCGTAGTCGAGCGCAATCTGGAACATGGTATCAAGCGACTTTTCCATCGCGCCGTCGACGCTGGTGGGATCCAGGCCGCCAACATAGTGCGCGCCGGCCTGCATGGCTTCGCGCACCAGGGGTTCAGATTTTGACAGCAGCAGCCCGTGCTGTGGAAAAGCGACGATCTCGCACGCAAAGCCCGCCTGACGCCGCGCCAGCACGGCCTGCAGATTTTCGAGGTTTTTCAGTCCGGAGACCGGTTCGATGTTGCAGTGGCTGCGGGCGATGGTGGAGCCTTTCGACTGGAGCAGGTCGATCAGCTTTTCGGCATGGGCTTGGGTGTAAGGCTGTAGCTCGGGCAGCAGCTTCTGCTCCAGCTTGATCATATCCTGAATCGTGGTGCCCGCCGGGCGGTTCAGCGAGCGCCACGGGCCGCCGTAAAAGGTTTTATCCAGGTGAATATGCATATCGCGCATTGCCGGCAGCATCAGCTTACCGCCCGCATCATAGTGCGGCAGGGAGGCATCGGGGTGGCTTTTATTGCTTAGCAGCGCCGCTATTTTGCCGTCGCGGATATCGAGGGTTTGCAGCTCGGTGCGGGTGCGCGTCACGACGCCGTTGTCATACTCAAAGCCGCTTTCTAACAGGACATTGTCGAGATAGTAACGTTTGTCAGCGATGCGATTGACGCTTTTATTCTCGCAGGTGGACGCAGGATCCCGACTCTTCTCCGCACTGGCGACCGGAATCGCCGCGCCGAACAGGGCGGCGGCGGTGACCATTTTGCCACTCTGGCTGAGAAACTCCCGACGGCTATTGTCTTTATTCATCTCTCTTCCTTTTTGTTTTAGTCATGCACGATATGGGTTCCGGTTTCCCCGCGCAGCGCGGCGGCCAGACGTTCCGGCGTAGTGATAATGACCCGTTTGCCGCCGTGCTGTAAGAAGGCGAGGCTGGCAACTATCTTAGGCAACATGCTGCCTGGCGGAAAATGTCCTTCCTGCATATAGCGGGCCATTTCGCTGAGGGTGGTCGTGCCCAGCGCTTGCTGGTTGGGTTGACCAAAATGGATACAGACTCTTTCAACGCCGGTGGTAATTACCAGAATATCGGCACGGATTTCACGAGCCAGCAGGGCGGTGGAAAGATCTTTATCAATGACCGCATCGATGCTGTGATACTCGCCCTGTTCGCCGCGGACCACCGGAATTCCGCCGCCGCCCGCGCCAATCACCACGAATCCCTGGCGGGTCAGCGCTTTGATAGCCCCGGCCTCAACGATGCGCTTTGGCTGCGGAGAGGCCACGACCCGGCGGTAGCCGCGCCCGGCGTCCTCCACAAAACGCCACTCGGGATGGGCCAGCTGAAGATCGTCGCGCTGGGCTTCGCTAAAGAACGCGCCGATGGGTTTCGTCGGATGGGTAAAGCCGGGATCGTTTTTATCTACTTCGACCTGCGTGACGACGGTCACCGCCTTTTGCTCGCCGCGCTGGGCGAGCCGGTTATTCAGCGCCTGTTGGATTAAAAAGCCGATACCGCCCTGGGTATCGGCGACGCAGTTGGCCAGCGGCGTCAGCGGCAGGCCTTCGCGCTCATGGGCGATCTCCGAACGGCGTAAATCCAGCCCAACCTGCGGGCCGTTGCCGTGGGTCAGTACCACGTTATAGTCCGATGCCAGCATCTCCAGCACCGTGCTGGCTACCGCTTTGACCGCCTCGGCCTGATGCTCTATTGACTGGCTGGCGTTATCTTTGATGATGCTGTTGCCGCCAATGGCAACGACGATAAGTTCTTTCATATCTGACTTCCGCTACGGACGGTGAGATGTTTATTGTTATTGTGTGGTGGTCATAGTGGCCCGGCTAAGCGTAGCGCCGCCGGGGATGTCCCGGGGTTGACGTAAACGCCTTGCCCGGGCTTCAACGCTATACGTCGTAACGCTCGCACCAGCTTAAAATCGCCTTTTCGAAGCAGGCGAACGGCGGGTGAACAATCCCGGCGCCAATCATGCCGATACCGGCGTCTTTATGGGCAATCGCGGTATTGATCACCGGCAGAATACCGCTGCTGCCGACGCGCGTAATGTCGATGGCCGTCGGTACCCCCATAAAGCCCAGCAGAGGAATAGTAACGTTCGGGTTCTCACCCAGCGTGATTTCGCGCATCTGGCGGGAGAAATCGATAGCTTCTTCAACCGTGCCGCCTACCAGCGCCACGATGGCCGGGGCCGTCGCCATCGCAAAACCGCCGATACCGTAAGTTTCAGTAATTGCGCTGTCGCCAATATCAAGACCCGAGTCTTCCTGCCTGTAACCCGCGAACATCGGGCCAATCACCTGCTGCGCCGGGCCGGTAAACCACTGTCCCGGCAGGCCGCTGACCCGCAGGCCAAACTCAACGCCGTTGCGCGCCATGGTGGTCACCACGGTGCTGTATTCGATACCGTGCGCCGCGTCCATCGCCGCTTTACACATCGCCATCCACGTCGGGCCGGAGAAGTAGTCGCTGCTGGCGACGAACTCAAACACTTCGCGCTGCTGCTCAACGGAATAGCCCGCCTGAATAATCCCCGGCGTCAGGGCCTGAATCAGCAGCGTGGTGCCGGCGTTGTTGCGGTTGTGGCACTCGTCGCCCATGTGCAGCGCCTGGGCCAGCATTAAGCGCAGGTCAATCTCGCCGATGATTTTCATCGCATCGCGCAGCATCGGACCCTGCACATCACGCATCCAGTTGAGACGGTCGATCACGCTCTGGTCGTTCGCCCCCATGCGCAGGATTTTGGCCATCTGCTCGCTCATGTTGGTGTAGGCGATATTGCCGTAGGTTTTATTCTCGACAATATGCATAAACATCGACGCCGAGGTGACGCCCGCCATCGACCCCACGCAGTCGTGCTCGTGGCACGGCGAGAAGGTGATTTCCCCAGAAGCCGCCAGCGCCGCCGCTTCGTCGATATCCCTGGCCAGCCCTTCAAACACCAGCGCTCCGGTAACCGCGCCTTTCATGGCTCCGCACATTTTTTCCCACGTCACCGGCGGCCCGGCGTGAAGAATCGTTTTTGGCGTCATGCCGGGAACCACGTTGAGAGCCTGATCGAAGCCAATCAGCACAGGATGTGACTGGATGATGCGCTCCAGCGCCTGCTGATTAGCGGCGGCGATTTTGTCCGCCAGCGGCGAATCGGCGATACTATCCAGAGCGTTAACCAGCTGCATATTGCCCTGGCCCGGCGGCGTCCAGTCAAGCTGGGTGACGTTGACATGCTGCTTTTGCAGGTCATTGCTGAACATGGCGATACCGACGTTAATTACGTTCAACGGTTGGTTAAATAACTGGCTCATCAGGCATTCTCCCCTTTGCAGATAAATTCACGCGCCAGCAATCCGGTATTGCTGCTACTGCTTGCCAGAATGACGCCCGCATCGCTTAGCATCTGGCGTTGTTTGTCCAGCGATGGCGTATCGAGATCGGTTCCCAGCACGTAGCCGAGGATCGTAAGCTCCCGCCCTTCGGCGGCGGCGATCGCTTTCGCCTCTTTGATTGCCTCGAGCATCACCCCTGCCGGATCCTGGTGCGAACCAAAACCGAGCACGAAGTCCATGACGATGACGCCAACGTCGGGATCGCGAGCCTCCTGGAGGAGGCGACTGATGCGGTTGGTCGGGTCGATCATCGGGTGCGGCTTACCGTTGGTGAAATCGTCATCGCCGAAATCGAGGAAGGTATGCTTAACGCTGCGGTTAATATCCGGCAGGCGGAAAGCCGGGTCCGGCTGGATGTTGCTGTAGACGTCACCGTGCTTTTCCATTACCGCAAACATGATTTCATCGCACAGAGTGCCGCCGCAGAACAGGCCGCGAATATACTTCTGCTGCGGGGTCAGACGCGCGCGTACGTCGGCAATCAGCCTCTCGTTTAGTGGGGGCAGGTCTAAAGATGCTTTCTTCACTCCGCTCAGCAGTACCGCTTTCAGCGCCGCCTCTTCGGTGGAGCAAGCAAACTGTAAGCCCGGTTCGTCTGCCGGAGGCTCGTCCCGTCCAGGGAAGCAAATGACCACCGGCTTACGGCAGGCGCGAGCGCGTTCAATCACTTTACGCGCCACGGCGGGGGCAGGGGGCTTGGAGATCAGCGCGATGATTTCAGTTTGCGGATCGTTTTCCAGCATGCCGATCGCGTCAAGCATCATCACTCCGCCGATCTTTTCGCTCAGGTCGCGCCCGCCGGTGCCGATCAGCTGCGAAACGCCGCCGCCGAACCCGTGAATACGTACGCTCAGCTCCTGGCTGCCGGTTCCGGATGCTCCCACGATGCCGATACTGCCGCGGCGCACCGCGTTGCCAAAGCACAGCGCCGCACCGTTAATAATGGCGGTGCCGCAGTCCGGCCCCATCATCAACAGCCCTTTTTCATGCGCCAGCTGCTTAAGCTGCAGCTCGTCTTCAATCGAGACGTTGTCGGAGAACAGCATTACGTTGAGGCCATTTTGCAGCGCCTGACGCGCTTCGCGGGCGGCAAACAGGCCGTTGACCGAAACGATCGCCAGGTTGCTTTCGGGAAGATGTTTTTTAGCGCTGCCCAGCGTGGCGTAACGCGCTTCGTGGGAGCCGCTCTGCGCTTTTTTTGTGAACAGCGCTTCAATGGATGCCAGAATCTGTTCGTTATCGGCACCCTCTTTGCCGTTGATGACGATCATCAGGTCGCCGTTTTTCGCGGCATCAAGCTCCGGCGTCAGCAGTCCGAGATTTTTCAGCACGCCTTTGTTCATCTCGGTTGCCATGGCCACAAACGCCTGCTCGACGCCGTCGAGTTTATTCGCGCGAGTGGAAACTGACATCAGCGAGACCGAATCAAAATACGTATTCTTTTTAATGACTATTTTGACTGACATAATGTCCTCCATATGTTTGGCTCAGCGCGCAGGCGTCCGCCATGCCAAAGAGCATGTCGCAGCCAGAACTTGAGCCAATATTTTTAATATTGGCGATAGCGTAAATAGAAAAATGGTGCGGTTGATTAATTAGCTGATTAATCAATCGGTAAATATTCTCGCGATAGCGCTGTTCAAATGCCGCTTCCAGCGTAATAGCGCTCAGCAGGGTCGTGTTTGGGCGGGCCTGCTGAAGCGCCGATAAAAAAGCTGGCCGGTATTGCTTCGCAGGATGCCCGTCAATAAATAGCAGCGCGCTCAGCCCAACCAGATAATCGTCCGCCGATGGCGTCAGGCCGATACCTAATCCGATCATATTCGCTACGGCGGAGGTTATCCCTTCACCCTGTAATAAGGCGTTAAATAACGTTTTGCGCCGCTGCTTTAATTCTGCGGAAACGGCCTGGTAAAATGGATTATCGCCGCCTGCGAGAAATAATGTCTCATTGTCCCGCAGCTGCTGATGAATGAACTCACTCCATCGCTGCCAGGGAATTTGCCGCAACCGGTCGCCGCTGAGGCGTGGTGTTATCGGTTGCCAGCGGAGGCAGGATACGGTGTCTATCCATTTATCCTCACCGATTGCGATACCTGAAGGATGAAACTGAACCGGCTCACCGGGCCGGAACAGACCGTCAAAGTGGGTAAGCGCTAACCTACCGCTATCAGGTGCGTTGTCATAGTCCTTGCAGAGCAGCGTCATTAGCCGCTGCGGCGCCGGGAGCCAGAGGTTTACTGCCCGGGAAAAGACCTGCTCAACCCACCCGTCGCCGCGTTCACTAAGAAAGCCCCGGTCCGCAGTTAGCGCTTGCACACACCGCCGTAGTGGGGTGTCGATAGCGTATCTCCTCAGCTAAGCTCCGGCCGCAATCAGCAGCCGGGCTATCTCCTCATACCCTTTCTCCCGCGCCAGCTCCAGCGGGGTTTTACCATATTTATCGGTCAGATGCGGGAGAGCGCCGTGTTTCAGCAGCAGTTCAACGATAGCCTGCTGCGTCGGGCCGCCGTCGTTCAGGACGATGGCTTCCAGCAGCGGCGTCCAGCCAACAAAGTTGGTGTGATTGACGTTAATATCGGTCTTCGTCAGCAATATTTTGACAATTTCAAGATGGCCTTTTTCGCAGGCAGGCGTCAGGCCCACGCCGCCAAAGCGGGTTAACCGGTTCAGATCCGGCTTCGCCGCTAAAAGTAATTGCAGCAGTTTGACATCGTTATTCAGGCAGCTCAGTAAAAAAGGATTGCGGCATATCCGATCCTGTTTATTAATATCGACACCGGCGGTAATAAGCAGCGAAACGCATTCATAATGCTGGTTGAGGCTCGCCAGAATTATTGCTGTACGACCTTGATGGTCGCTGATATTAATATCGATATCTTGCGTCAGGAGCGTTTTTAATTGATTTAAATTGCCTTGTTCTGCAGCCAGTAAATATTCATCCAGCAGGCTTTTTTGGGTCATCATCATTCCCCTGATGTTTGTGGCCGTTTATTGATATTCTGAGAATAGCAACGAAATTATGAGAAAAGAACCCGCTTAAAATTTATTCGCCATAATCAGCCTGATTGTTGAATGTTATTTAATAATCGGTGCAGAGTGTGCGTTAGTACAACCTTTAGTTTCTTTCCCGTTTTATCCCTTAACTCAATCAGGTTTTGTTCCGATATAGTTTCCTGGCTGAAATACCTCATCAGAGAATTCTAATCAGAGGAGATAAATATGAACGGACTCACCGCTACGGGGATTACGGTTGGCATTTGCGCGGGCATCTGGCAGCTGGTTTCTTCGCACGTTGGGCTGCAACAGGGCTGGGAGTTGCTGGGGACCATTGGTTTTGTCGCTTTTTGTAGTTTTTACGCGGCGGGCGGCGGTAGAGAGGGCTGGATAAAGAGCCTGTTTGTTAACTATTCCGGGGTCATCTGGGCATATCTCGCGGCGCTGGCTGCGGGAGGTATTGCTTCCGTAACGGGTATCTCTTCCTTCTGGGCCAGCGTCGTCACCACGGTGCCGTTTTCTGCGGTTATCGTCTGGCAGGGGCGCTTTGCGCTGACTGCTTTTATTCCCGGCGGTTTCTTGGGCATGACGCTGTTTTTTGCCACCGGACTGAACTGGACGGTGACGCTGCTGGGTTTCCTGGCCGGTAACTGCGTGGGCTTTATTTCCGAATATAGTGGCCGAAAACTCAGCGAGGCGACGTCAAAGACTGGTGTGCAATAAACCCAGTTTTTAAAAGATATTCAAAAATGATTGCTCTGGCATAAGGAGTACCCATACATTCATCAGCTATACCCGTGATTCTTCAGGCTGCATGTGCGTTGGCCGACCCCAGTCACTTACCAGACCAGGCTCCCGGGGATTAATGAGGGGGCATTCATGTCCCTTACCGGAGGCCAGCCTTTGGCTGGTCAACTTCGTTTCTGACGAATTTGTCGCCCACTTGCCACGTTACTCAGCCTGCGGCCTCGCCCCTCGGGGCCAGCGCAAGCGCTCGGATTATTTAGGTATGTATGGGTTAATAAAAGCTGGAGCGGCGCATGAATTCCATTTTTACTGAAGAGAACCTGCTGGCGTTTACCACAGCGGCGCGTTTTGGCAGCTTTAGTAAAGCCGCTGATGAACTGGGAGTGACCACTTCGGCCATCAGCTATACCATCAAACGAATGGAGGCGGGGCTGGACGTGGTGCTTTTTACCCGCAATACCCGCAGCATTGAACTCACGGAATCCGGTTTTTATCTTTTTCGTAAAGCCACCGACCTGTTAAATGATTTTCACGCCATTAAGCGCAGTATCGACACCATTTCTCAGGGAATAGAAGCGCGAGTGCGCATCTGTATTAACCAGCTACTTTATACGCCGCGTCATACCGCGCGGCTGCTCCAGGTACTGAAAAAACAGTTCCCCACCTGTCAGATAACCGTGACCACCGAGGTTTATAACGGCGTCTGGGATTCGATGATTAACAATCAGGTGAATATCGCTATCGGTGCGCCGGATACTTTGCTTGATGGCGGAGGGATCGACTATACCGAGATCGGCGCGATCCGCTGGGTGTTTGCTATCGCTGCGGATCACCCGCTGGCGTTTATGCCGGAGCCGATCGCCGAAAGCCAGCTGCGCCTGTATCCCAATATTATGGTTGAGGATACCGCCAGTACCATCAATAAAAAGGTGGGCTGGCTGCTGCACGGTCAGGAGGCGATCCTGGTACCAGATTTTAATACCAAATGTCAGTGCCAGATCCTCGGCGAAGGGATCGGCTTTTTACCTGATTATATGGTGCAAGAAGCGATAGAGCAGAAATTGCTGGTGATTCGCCAGATACACAACCCGCGTCAGGATTCAGGGATGCTGCTGGCGACCCAGCACGCCGCGACTGGCCAGGTGACTCAGTGGATTAAAAAAGAGTTTCGTCCTGGAGGAATATTAACCACAATTTATCGGGATTTACTCCATCGTCAGGAGACGGGAAAATAACGCGAGGTAATTTCTTACAGGTTGGCTTACTCCGGATACCTTATATGTTATAACAGCGCGCGGAAGGAAAGAGATGGTGTTAATTAAATGAAAAAAATAAAGTTAATTGTTGGCGGCATGATCTGTGCGGGTTATTTATTAGGGTCAGTATTATCAAGAGCAAGTGATACAATTAATAGCAGCATCGTTCATTTCGAAAAAAACAGTAACGGCACGATAATAAAAAGCACGCTTATCGGGAACGATGTTGATGACTATACGCTGGCCGCAAAAGCGGGTCAGAGGATGCATATCAGTATGAAGAGCCAGCGGCCGCACCCCTGGTTTAATGTGATTACGCCTGATAATAATATGATTTATAACGGCTCGATGAGCGGCGATATTTTTGAGCAGCGCCTGGCCGTGAGCGGTAACTATACGGTAAGGGTTTATCATATGGGCGGTACGGGCGATGAAAGTAAATCCAGCGCCTACGCATTAACGTTTAAAATCACCGATTAACAGGCCATTCGGCCTTTTTCGGATGGCGGGTGGCGGTAATTCCGTAGCCCCGGTTAGCGCAGCGCAACCGGGGAAACTGTCTCAATAGCGCGTAAAGCCGTTCTTACAAAATGCTACAGCCCTTCGGTGACGATTTTTGCCGCCGCGGCTAAGACATCTTTGCGGTTTTTCGCATCCTGCTGCGGCTGGGTAAAGTAAGTCACCAGTACCAGCGGAGCCTGATTTTCCGGCCAGATGACGGCGATATCGTTGGTGGTGCCATAATCCCCGGCGCCGGTTTTATCTCCAACAACCCAGCTTTCAGGCAGGCCTGCGCGAATGCTTTGCCCGCCGGTGGTGTTGCCTTTCAGCCAGGTCACCAACCGGGCGCGCTGCTGTTCGCCCAGAGCATTGCCCAGCGTTAACTTCTGCAGGCTCTCGGCCATCGCCTGCGGCGTGGTAGTATCGCGCTCATCGCCCGGAATGGCGGTATTTAGCGTCGGCTCCGTACGATCGAGACGAAAGGTGGTATCGCCGATACTGCGGGCGAAGGCGGTCACGTTGTCCGGGCCGCCGAGGTAGCCAATAATCTTATTCATCGCGGTATTGTCGCTGTATTGCAGCGTCGCCGCGCTCAGTTCGGCCAGCGTCATTCCGTTCTTGAGATGTTTTTCGCTAATCGGGCTCCACACCACCAGATCGGATTCTTTAATCTCCAGCCGTTTATTCACCACATCTTTATTGTTCTCACTCTCTTTTAACACCGCGGCGGCAGCCATCACTTTCCCGGTGCTGCACATCGCAAAACGTTCATTGCCGCGATATAAGGTTTGAGAATTATCTGCGGTGTTAATCAGCGCCACGCCTAGCCTGCCGCCGGAACTCTTTTCTAATTCAGCCAGCTTCTGCTGGATTGTATCGGTAGTTGCCCATAACGAACCGCTTGCGAGCAGTAGTGGAACGGTGGCGACGGCCGTCAGGGCGGCTTTATGCCACAAACTTTTAATCATCTCTTGTTCCTTAATCGTGATTAGCCGTTGAGGACTATCCGCGACGGTTTCTGTTTTGACAAGCAATAACGTAGAACCTGTTTCATCTGCCCGTCGGGCTGCCTGTTAACCAGAAACCGGCTTCAGGCGGCGGCTCTTTAACGCCAGAACAGGCGAATTCATCCTTTATCGCGCCGGAAATCGTCGCCTGCCTCTCATTTTTTGCGCATTTACGCGTCAATGTTAGATGTGTGTCAAAATTCTGTTAACACACGGTTTTAAAATTTTCATTTCAGTTATTTACTTAATAAAGTTTCATATTTCTTATTGATGAAATAAATAGTCTGTATTTTTTCTACCCCAGAGAATGGACTGATGTTTTGAAAAATCATTTTAAAACAACTAGTTTTTGTGATTTAGAACAACAGCTAAAAACGCCTCTGCGTGAGGTCCGTTTGTTCTGAAGGTTGAAGAAGCAGACGCTTAACGCATGAATAATGAAACTATTTTTTCATTCTACCTAACCGATGTACCTGTGAATAAAGGATCAACTATGAATATCAAGAAAACGGTTGTTGCCTCGTTGATAGCCTGCATGCTGCCAGCGGTCGTGATGGCGAAAGATATTTCGGTCGGTGTTTCTATGGCGCTTTTTGATGACAACTTCCTGACGATTCTGCGCACCGCGATGCAAAAAGAGCTGCAAAAAGACGGCGTTAAGGCGCAGATGGAAGATGCTAAAGGCGACGTCTCGCAGCAGCTACAGCAGGTACAGAATTTTATTGGCCAGGGCGTCGACGCGATTATCGTTAACCCGGTTGATACCAACGCGGTTAAACCGATTATGGACCAGGCCACCAAAGCGGGTATTCCGCTGGTCTTTGTTAACCGCCGCCCGCAGGCGCAGCTTACCGACAAAATGGCCTACGTCGGCTCCGACTCGGTGCTGGCGGGGCGCCTGCAGATGGAAGCGTTAGCCAAAGCGATGAACGGTAAAGGCAGCGTCGCCATTCTGCTCGGCGACCTGGCGAATGAATCGACCCGCGACCGCACCAAAGGCGTCGAAGAAGTGGTGGCGAAATACCCGGATATCAAAATCGTACAGAAGCAGACCGCTAAATTCACCCGCAACGACGCCGTGGATGTGGTCAGCAACTGGATGACCAGCGGCGAAGACATTCAGGCCATCGCCTCCAATAACGATGAAATGGCGATCGGTGCGCTGCAGGCGCTGGGGAAAAACCCGAACCATATTCTGATTGCCGGAGTGGACGGGACGCCTGATGCCCTGCAAATGCTCAAAAACGGCAAGATGATCGCCACCATTTTCCAGGATGCCAAAGGGCAGGGCGAAGGGGCGGTGGATGCCGCCGTTAAGCTGGCTAACGGCGAGAAAGTGGAAAAGGTCATCGACGTTCCTTACCAGCTGATTACCAAAGACAACATGGCCGAGTTCGTCAATCGCAACCAGAAATAGTCGCTCAGGGGACGGAGGTAGAGGTATGAACGCTTTTGCACTTGAAGCCGAAGGGATCAGCAAATTTTTCCCCGGCGTGAAGGCGCTCGACAACGTCTCATTACGCGTGCGCCCGGGGACGGTGCACGCGCTGATGGGCGAAAACGGCGCCGGCAAATCCACGCTGATGAAATGCCTTATCGGGATCTACCGTCCCGATAAGGGCGCGATCCGCGTCAAAGGGGAGCCGGTTCAGTTTCAGGATACGATGGACGCGCTGCGCTCCGGGATCTCGATGATCCACCAGGAGCTGAATCTGGTGCCGCATATGACGGTGGCGGAAAATATCTGGCTCGGCCGCGAGCCGATGAAATACGGTTTCGTCGATCATCGCCAGCTTGTCCGCCAGACTCAGGAACTGCTGGATAAACTGAATATCCGTTTGTCCGCCGACCGGCTGGTGGGGGAGTTAAGTATTGCTGCTCAGCAAATGGTGGAGATTGCCAAAGCGGTTTCGTGGAACGCGGATATTGTGATTATGGATGAGCCGACCTCGGCGTTAACCGAGAGCGAAGTGGCGCACCTGTTTACCATTATTCGCGATTTACGCCAGCAGGGAAAAGCGATTATCTACATCAGCCACAAGATGGACGAGATTTTCGCCATTACCGATGAAATCAGCGTATTTCGCGACGGCACCTGGGTTGATAGCCAAAATACCAGCGAGTTTACCCGCCAGTCGCTGATTACCCGGATGGTTGGCCGGGAGCTCACTCAGCTCTTTCCCAAATTTAATAACGCCATTGGCGACGAGGTGCTGACCGTACGCAATCTGTCGCGCAAGGGGGTCTTTCACGATATCAACTTTAGCGTGCGCCGCGGCGAAATCCTTGGCGTTGCCGGGCTGGTGGGGGCCGGGCGCAGCGAAGTGATGGAGAGCCTGTTCGGCATGGAGCAAGCCGATAGCGGCGAAGTGCTGATTGACGGTGTGCCGGTCACTATTGATTCGCCTTCGACGGCGATTGAAAAAGGGATGGCGCTGCTCACGGAAGACCGCAAAAAGTCCGGGCTGTTCCTCGTACTGTCGGTGCTGGAGAATATGAGCATCGTCAAAATGCCGGAATATATCGGTAAAACCGGCTTTGTTCAGCATCTCAAAATGGCCGAAGACTGCATGGAGCAGATCCGCCGTCTGAATATTAAAACCCCCACCATGGATCAGATCATTAATAACCTTAGCGGCGGCAATCAGCAAAAAGTGCTGATCGCCCGCTGGCTGCTGGCTCAGCCGAAAATACTGATTCTCGATGAGCCAACGCGCGGAATTGACGTCGGGGCGAAAGCGGAAATTTATCATCTGATCAGCGAGCTGGCGAACCGCGGCGTGGCGGTAATTATGGTCTCTTCAGAATTACCTGAGATTCTCGGAATGAGCGATCGGGTGATGGTGATGCATGAAGGGCGTATTACCGGCATCCTCGATAAAGAGGACGCCGATCAGGAAACCATTTTGTCGTTGGCATCCCATTGAGGCACAGAGAATGAGCAATATGAAAATAACGGCGACCCCGCTTAACGAGAAACCCTCTTTGTTTGGTCAATTGCGTCACAAGCTGCCGAAAGATACCGGCATATTTATCGTCATGCTGGTGATTGCCCTGACTTTCGAAATAGCCGGCTGGTACGTCCGCGACCAGTCCTTTTTATTCAACACCAATCGCCTGATATTAATTGTTTTGCAGGTGGCGATTATCGGCATCATCGCGGTCGGGGTCACCCAGGTGATTATTACCACCGGCATTGACCTCTCCTCCGGTTCGGTGATCGCTCTCGCCGCGGTGGTGGCGGCAAGCCTCGCGCAAACCTCCGACAGCCTGTCGCCGATGTTCCCGTCGCTGGTCAATATGCCAGCGATAATCCCGATTGGCGCCGGTATCGGCGTTGGACTTTTGTGCGGCCTAACCAACGGTTTTCTGGTGACCCGCACCGGCATCCCGCCGTTTATCGCCACCCTGGGGATGATGGTGTCGGCGCGCGGTCTGGCGCAGTATTACACCCAGGGCAATCCGATTAGCTTCTTATCCGACAGCTTCACCGCCATCGGTCAGGGGGCGATGCCGGTGATTATTTTCTTCGTCGTTGCTGCAGTCTTCCACATCGCCCTGAAGCATACCCGCTACGGGAAATACGTTTATGCCATCGGCGGCAATATGACCTCGGCGAAGGTCTCCGGTATTAACGTCAATAAATATCTGGTGATCGTCTATACCATCGCCGGGGCGCTCTCCGGCCTTGCAGGTGTAGTGCTGGCGGCGCGCGTCAGCAGCGGCCAGTCGAGCATGGGAATGTCCTACGAGCTGGATGCGATCGCCGCGGCGGTTATCGGCGGCAGCAGCCTGATGGGCGGGGTGGGACGCATCACCGGCACCTTAATCGGCGCGATGATCCTTGGCCTGATTAAGAGCGGGTTTACCTTTGTCGGCGTTGACGCCTACGTGCAGGATATTATCAAAGGCGTCATTATCGTCGCGGCGGTGACTATCGATATGCGGCGTAACCGTAAGAAGCATTAACTTAATAATCGCCCGCGGCGTGAATTGCTGCGGGCTGGTGACTCGTCTACGCGCTGCCGGGCTCATCGGCGGCAAGGCGTAAACTGTTGAGCAGTACGTTAGCCCCTTTTTCCGCCCACGCGGGCAGAATATTTTCCGCCTCGTTATGGCTAATCCCCTTCTCGCAGGGAATGAAAATCATGCTGGCGGGCGCGACCTTGCTGATATAGCAGGTATCGTGACCGGCGCCGGAGACCATGGTTCGCGCGCTATAGCCCAGTTCGTCCGCCGCTCGCTGGCTGCGCGCCAGACACTCGCCATCAAAGGCAATGGGCGCGTAATCAAAAATGCGCTCGACGTTTGCCGCCACGCCCCGCGCCGCCAGCGCTTCAGCGGCGCGATGCAGTTCCCGTTCCATCGCTTCCAGCGCCGGGGATTGCGGATGACGAAACTCGACGCTGCATAGCATGCGCCCCGGCACCACGTTGCGCGATCCCGGTATCACCTGCGCCATGCCGATAGTTGCCCGTCCGTCGGGATTGTGGGCAATGCCGATTTGTTCCACCGCCAGCGCCAGCTCGGCGAAGGCGGTCAGCGCGTCGCGGCGGCTGCCCATCGGCGTGGTTCCGGCGTGGGCGGAAAAGCCCTTCAGGGTGACGTTGAACCAGCGCTGGCCCATGGCCGCGTGAACGAGGCCGATATCAATACCTTCTTCTTCCAGAATCGGCCCCTGTTCGATATGCACTTCGTAGCAGGCGTGCAGCGGGAAGGCGGCTGTCGGGCGTGCGCCGCGATAGCCGATAGCCTCCAGCGCCGCGCCGACGCTGATGCCGTCGCGATCTTCACGGGCGAGCGCGTAGGCTTCGCTAAACTGCCCGGCCCAGACGCCAGATCCCAGCATCGCCGGGGCAAAGCGCGCCCCTTCTTCGTTGGTCCAGTTCACCAGCACGATATCGCGCTCGGTCGCAATGCCGCGATCGTTCAGGGTGCGCAACGCCTCCAGCCCGGCCAGCACGCCGTAAATGCCGTCATAGCGGCCGCCGAGCGGCTGGGAATCGACGTGCGAACCGGTCAGCACCGGGGCAAGCTGCGGATTTTTACCGGCGCGGCGAATAAACATATTACCCATGCTGTCGACTTCGCAGGGAAAGCCAGCTTCCCGCGCCCACTGGCGCAGCAGATCGCGCGCCTGGCGGTCCTCTTCGCTAAGCGTCAGCCGGGTCACGCCGCCTGCCGGCGTGGCGCCGATAAGGGCCATCTCGTTAAGCGTCGACCACAGACGTGCGCCGTTGACGGTTATCATGACTTATCCTTTTTCACGCGATAGCGGAAGTCGCAGCACTTTCCGCCCTGCATGATGGTGGTGGTGCGGGTCAGCTCTACTTCCGGGGCGTAGCCGACGATAAACTTATCGTCGCGGGCGCAGGAGAGCAGATGGCCAATCTCGCCGAGGCCCATTTCGTGGTACATCTCGGCGTAGCGGCAGCGGTTGACGTTGTAGTTATACTGCTGGTCGTCGGCGTCCAGCACCTTGACCTCCAGGGCGTTATCTTTTTCCCATAAATACTGCAGGGCGACAAAGCTCTGAATATCCGCACCGTTCGGCTCCTGGCGGGCAAAGGCTTTACCCGCCTCAATGGCGGCGTTTTCAATCGCTTCGCCGATGACCGCCTGGGCGCGAGCTTTACCTATCTCGCGCACCAGGATGTCGTAAATCGGCTTGATTATTTCTGCTTCAATTTTGCGGCGGGCGAGAATGCCCAGCTCGTTATTATCACTCATCACATTGCCTCACTGCGTTACTTCGTGGTTGCGCCGCCGAGTACGGTTTGCGGCTGCCATTTGCCGTCGACGACTTTATAAACGGTAAAGGTTGGCGATTTCAGGTTGCCCTCTTTATCAAAGGCGATTTGTCCGGTGACGCCGGCGTAGTTAATGGCGCGCAGGGCGGGCAGATAGTCGGCCGGGTCGACGGAGTCGGCTTTTTCCATCGCCGCGACCAGCACGCGGGTAGCGTCATAGGCGAACGGCGCGTGCAGTTCAATATGGGTGTGATAGCGCGACTGGTAGGCCTGCTCGAAGGCTTTACCGCCCGGCATCTGCTCAACCGGCAGTCCCGGCTCCAGCGCCACCACGCCGTCGCCCTCTTTTTGCGCCAGCTGGAGGAAGGTCTGGCTGACGAAGCCGCCCGCGCCCATCAGGGTGGCGTTCATGCCCAACTGTTTGATGCGCCGTGCCAGCGGAGCGGCCTGACTATCGACGCCGCCAAAGAAAATCAGGTCGGCGTTTTTGCTGCGGATAGCGGTCAGCACGGCGCTGAAGTCGACGGTTTTGTCATCGACGTACTGGCGGTCGACGATGTTGATTCCCTGCGCTTCCAGCGACTTAATAAACTCATCCGCCAGCCCCTGGCCGAAGGCGGTACGGTCATCGATGACCGCGATGCGTTTGGCCTTCAGGGTTTGCACTGCGTACTGTCCGGCAAACTGGCCGCCGTCATCGTCGTGGCCCATCACGCGGAAGCTGGTGTCGAAACCCTGTCTGGTATAGGCGTGCCCGGTGGCGACCGGCGCGACCTGGGCGATGCCCGCATCGTGGTAAACCCGCGCGGCAGGGATGCTGGTGCCGGTGTTCCAGTGGCCGACGACGCCCGCGACGCCGCTATCCACCAGACGCTGGGCGACGGCAACGGCGGTGCGCGGGTCGGACTGATCGTCTTCCGATTGCAGCTTGAAGGTTACCGCCTTGCCGCCGATGGTCGGGTGCTGCTTGTTGATATCATCAATTGCCAGCTGCGCGCCGTTTTCCAGATCCTTGCCGATACGCGCGGAAGGGCCGGTGAGCGGGCCTGCCAGGCCGATAATCACGGTTTCTCTGGTCGTGGACCACGCGGTGGATGAGGCTAAACCACTGAGCAGAATAGCGGCGCTGAGCGCGCTGATTTTTACGGTTTTCATTGTTTTTCCCTGATGCTGGTTGGTGTGTTAAACGGGCATTTCGCCCAAATAAATCTGTGCAATACGATCGTCGGCCAGCAGCGTCGGCGACGGACCGTGCTCGACGATGCTGCCGCTGTCCATCACCCAGGCGCGGTCGGTTGCTTCCAGCGCCAGGCGTGCGTTCTGTTCGATCAGCAACAGCGCGATGCCGCGCTGGCGCAGGGTGGCGATAACGCGAAAAATGTTTTCGACCATCAGCGGTGCCAGCCCCATTGACGGTTCGTCGAGGATCAGCAGGCGCGGCTGGCTGAGCAGGGCGCGGTTGAGCGCCAGCAGCTGCTGTTCGCCGCCGGAGAGCAGCCCCGCCAGCTGGTGCTGGCGTTCGCCAAGACGCGGAAAGTTTTCGAAAATAGCGCGCATTTCCTGTTTTACCGCCGCCGCGTCGCGCCGTAGCCAGGCGCCCATTTGCAGGTTTTCCAGCACCGTCATGCGCGCGAAGATGCCGCGACCTTCCGGCACCATCACCAGCCCTTCGCGCAGCAGGGATTCGGCCCGGCGTTTGCGTATCGGCCTGCCGTTAAACAGAATGTCGCCGCTAAAGGGTTCCAGCCCGGTAATGGCGCGGACGGTGGAGCTTTTGCCCGCGCCGTTGGCGCCAATCAGCGTGGTCTGCTCGCCCTCTTTCACGCTGAATGAGACGTCGCGCACTGCCTGGATGCCGCCGTAGTGGACGCTAAGCTGGTTGACGGTTAAGAGATCAGACATGGACATTGCCTCCCAGCCAGGCGGCGATCACCGCCGGATCGCGGCGTACGGTCTCCGGCGTGCCGCTGGTTAACGTTTTGCCGTAATCCAGCACCATCAGGCGATCGCAGATCCCCATCACCAGCTTGACGTCGTGCTCAATCATCAGCAGCGTTTTGCCGTCATCGCGAATGCGCAGCAGTAGTTCGCCAAGGGCCATCTTCTCGGTGGCGTTCATCCCGGCCGCCGGTTCATCCAGCGCCAGCAGGCGCGGGTCGGTCGCCAGCGCGCGGGCAATCTCCAGCCGCCGCTGGTGGCCGTAGGCGAGGTCGCAGGCGCGATAGTGGGCGAACTGCGCGATGCCGGTATAGTCCAGCCAGTGCCACGCCAGCTCGCGGGTCTGCGCCTCTTCGGCGCGGGCGCGTTTATGGCGGGAGAGCGCGGCCCACAGGCCGTTGCGGGTGCGCACGTGGCGGCCCACCATCACGTTTTCCAGCACCGACATTTCGTTAAATAACCGCACGTTCTGGAAGGTGCGGGCGATGCCCGCGGCGGTCACTTTCTCAATATTGTTCGGAAAATAGGCTTCCCCGCCGATGGCGAACTCGCCGCTGTCCGCCGGATATAGCCCGGTAATCAGGTTAAAGCAGGTGGTTTTTCCCGCGCCGTTGGGGCCGATCAGGCCGTATATTTCGCCCTCGTTGATGGTGAGCGACACGTTGTCGACCGCCGTCAGGCCGCCGAAGCGCTTGGTCATATGGCGCACGCTTAACAGGCTCATGCTTTCGCTCCTTGATGTCGCGCGGGCCAGATACCCTGAGGGCGCAGCAGCATGACCAGCACCAGCGCCAGGCCGTAAAACAGCTGGCGCAATATTTCCGGGTCAATCAGCACTTCGCCAAACAGCGCCTGCTGTACCGGCGCCGCCTGGCTGCGCAGCAGCTCCGGCAGCGCGGTCAGCAGCACCGCGCCGAGGATCACGCCGGGGATATGCCCCATCCCGCCCAGCACCACCATCGCCAGCACCGCAATCGACTCCTGCAGGGTAAAGGATTCCGGCGAAACGAAGCCCTGAAATGCGCCGAACAGCGCGCCCGCCACGCCGCCGAATGAGGCGCCGATAGCGAAAGCCAGCAGCTTGTAGTTACGCAGGTTGATGCCCATCGCCCGGGCGACGTCTTCATCCTCGCGGATGGCGTGCCAGGCCCGGCCAATGCGCGAATGCTGTAGCCGCAGGCAGACGAAAATAATCGCCACAATCACCAGCATCAGCAGGTAGTACCACAGCCATAGCGCCGGGACTTTAAAGCCGAGCCAGTGATAAACGCCGCTAAACTTGAGGCCGAACAGATTCAGCGAATCGACCCCGGAGATGCCTTTTGCGCCGTTGGTGATGTTGACCGGACGGTCGAGGTTGCGCATCAGGATGCGAATAATTTCGCCGAACCCGAGGGTGACAATCGCCAGGTAGTCGCCGCGCAGCTTGAGCGTCGGCGCGCCCAGCACGATACCGCAGCCTGCCGCCAGCAGCGCGGCGAGCGGAATAATCACCAGCCACGAGGTGTGCAGGCCGTCCGGAAACCAGCTATTTAAAATTGGGAACACGTCCAGCAGATGCGGAGAGGCCAGCAGCGCCGCCAGATACGCGCCGACGGCGTAAAAGGCGATAAAGCCCATATCCAGCAGGCCGGTGTAGCCGACCACGATATTCAGCCCCAGCGCCAGCATAACGTAGAGCAGGGCGAAGTCGATGACCCGCACCCAGTAGTTGCCGCCGAGCTGGCTGGCGACCATCGGCGCGACCAGCAGCGCGCAGACCAACAGGGTCATCCCGGACCAGAAGCGGCGGGAGACGACAGGCGTATCGAGTTGTGCCGTTGTCATGATTTTTCTCCTAAGCCCGCTGGGCGACGCGTTCGCCGAGCAAACCGGCCGGGCGGAAGACCAGCACCAGGATCAGCACCATAAAGGCGAAGATATCCTGGTAGTTGCTGCCGAAGACGCCGTGGGTCAGGTCGCCGAGATAGCCTGCGCCGAGGGATTCGATAAGCCCCAGCAGCAGGCCGCCGATCATCGCGCCGCGAATATTGCCGATGCCGCCGAGCACCGCGGCGGTAAAGGCTTTAATACCGGGCAGAAAGCCCATGGAGAAGCTGGCATTGCCGTAGTTGCTGGCCATCATCACGCCAGCCAGCGCGGCGAATATGCCGCCGATGGCGAAAGTGAGGGCGATAATAGCGTTAGGGTTAACGCCCATCAGCGTGGCGATGCGCGGGTTTTCCGCTACCGCGCGCATCCCGCGTCCCAGTCGGGTGTACTCCACCAGCAGCCACAGGCCGAGCATCACCGCGAGGGCCAGCGCGACGGTGACTATACCGGTGACGGTCACGAGAGCCGGCGGATGCGCGGCGCTGCCGTGGGTTACGGCGATCGGCTCCATTGGCAGGATCTGCGGGAACATCAGCGGATTACGCGACCAGACGATCATCGCTACGGTTTGCAGCAGTACCGAGACGCCGATCCCGGAGATCAGCGGCGCCAGGCGCGGGGCGTTGCGCAGGCGGCGGTAGGCAAAGCGCTCGACTGCCATCGCTAGGAGGGCGCACACCGCCATGGCCAGCAGCAGCGCCAGCCCCAGCAGCGCCAGCGGCGGCAGGCCGGGAAAATGGGCGTTCAGCGCGTTCATCCCGGAGAGCGTGGTCAGCGCGCCGACCATCAGAATATCGCCGTGGGCAAAGTTAATAATGCGCAGGATGCCGTACACCATGGTGTAACCCAGCGCGATCAGGGCGTAGATGCTGCCGAGCATGACCCCGTTGATCATTTGTTGTATGAGTGTGTCCAACTGATTGTTCCGACAAGATGCTCAAATAATAGCTACCATCCAACAAATGAATTAAATTGTAAAATACGCATATATTCTTTCTTATTATAAATGTGTGGTTAACTATCTTGATGATTTTAAATATAATTTAATAATGCATCGGATAGCGAAATGCGCTAAGAAAATCAACATATGAAAAAAACAGAACAATCAGAGGGGCCGGTTAGCTGGTCGGAGAGTACTTTAGCCAACGATCCGCCGCTGCGGGCGGTACGCGCCTTCGAGGCGATCGCGCGGCTGGGCAGCGTGACCCTGGCGGCGCAGGAGCTGGCGATATCGCCCTCGGCGGTCAGCCATCAGCTGAAGGTGCTGGAAGGCTATTTGCAGATCCCACTCACCGAACGTCAGGGGCGACGGCTGACCCTCAGCCAGCAGGGGCGGGAGTATTACCGCTCGATCCGCGCGGCGTTTAACGTGCTGCGTCAGGCCACCGGGCATCTGATCGATCAGGTGCAAACTCAGCAGGTGACCATCAGCCTGATCCCGCTGTTTGGCATGGGCTGGTTTATTCCCCGCCTGCCGTCATTTGTGCACGCCAATCCGCATACCGAAATCAACGTGGTTTACGCCAACCACCGCAACTACCTTAGCGACGCCTCCGATATGTCGATCCGCTTTGGCAACGGTCACTGGGTGGGTTATCAGAGCGAAAAGCTGATCTCCGGCAAAATGGTGCCGGTCTGCAGCCGGGCGTTTTTGCGCCTGCATGGGCATATTGATACCCCGGAGCAGCTATTGCAGATGCCGCTGCTGCACGATGAGGAGCGCACCACGTGGAACCAGTGGTTTGTGCAGCAGGGAGTGAAGCGCCCGCCGCGCTCGACCGGGCCATTATTTGAGGATGGCCTGTTGACCCTGGCGGGCGTGCAGGCCGGGCTGGGCTGCGCCCTGATGCGCGAGCCGCTGATCGCTCCCTATCTGAAGAGCGGCGAGCTGGTAAAAATTTTTGATGCGGCGATAGATGATGGCCGGGATTACTATCTCTGCGTGCGTCAGGATAGCGATATGACGCCTGACGGTAAGCTGTTGCAGAGCTGGCTGCGCCAGCAGGCCCTTAATTGATATTTACTTAAGAATTTACTTAATCCAGTTCACATTTTTGTCCGGCCGTTATTGTCATTGACCAGAGACGCTTAGATAATCCGCCGAAATAACCCATTTTTATAATGGCGTGCTACTGCGAAAGCAGGCAAGACCAAAATAGAAATGCTCTCCCGTTAAGGGGAGCGTCTCTGTTTTGGTCTTTTTTTTTGCCCCAACACCAGGGAACACTATGAACTATAACGAAACAGCAGACAAAATCCTCCACGCGGTGGGCGGTGCGGAGAATATCCGCATGCTCACCCACTGCGCGACCCGCTTGCGTATGGAGTTCAACGACCGCGCCAAGGTTAACGATGCGCAGATTGGCGCTATCCCCGGCGTGATCAGCGTGGTGGAGAAGGGCGGCCAGTTCCAGATTGTAATTGGCAATGAGGTGCAGCAGGTTTATCGCCTGCTCAATAAGGCGCTGCCGCAGAAGAAAAGCCCTGCCGGCGGCGATAAAAACGCGAAGCCAACCGGTATTTTCGCGCGCATTATCAGCGTTATCTCGACCACCTTTACCCCAGTGATCCCGGCGATTACCGGCGCGGGGATGATCAAGGCGCTGCTGGCCATTCTTAAACTGACCGGGGTGATTAGCGAAACCAGCTCGACGTATCAGCTGCTCAACATTATTGCCGACGCCGCCTTCTTCTTCCTGCCGGTGCTGCTGGCCTACGGCGCGTCGCTGAAGTTTGAATGCAACCCGATTCTGGCGATGACTCTCGCGGGCGTGCTGTTGCATCCGGGCATCGGCCAGATGCTGGCGGCCGGTAAAGCGGTCGATTTTGTCGGTATTAACGTTCTGCTTTCCGATTACTCCGGTTCGGTACTGCCGATCATTCTGACGGTGTGGCTGATGTCGTGGGTGGAGCGCTTTGCCGAAAAAGTCTCGCCGTCGATTATTAAATTCTTCGTTAAGCCGATGCTGATTCTGTTGATCACCGCGCCGCTGGCGCTGGTGGTGGTCGGTCCGGCGGGCATTTTGCTGAACGACCTGGTGGCCGCAGGCGCGGGCGCTATCGACCGCCACGCCAGCTGGTTAATCCCGATGCTGATGGGCACCCTGCAGCCCTTCCTGATCATTACCGGTACCGCCTGGGCGATGACGCCGATCGCCACCGGTCAGCTGAGTAAAAGCGGCTACGAGATGATTAACGGCCCGGGGATGCTGGCCTCAAACGTGGCGATGGGGGCGGCGACGCTGTGCGTGGCGCTGAAAACCAAAAATAGCAACCTGCGCCAGCTGGCCTCCTCATCGGGATTTACCGCGCTGCTGGGGATCACCGAACCGGCGCTGTACGGGGTGCTGCTCAAGTTCCGCCGCGTGCTGATTGCGGCGATGATCGGCGGCGGCTGCGCCGGGGTCTACGCCGGGGTGAGCGGGCTGGTGCGCTACGCGTTTGTCTCGCCAGGCCTCGCGGCGCTGCCGGCGTTTATCGGCGAAAACCCGATGAACATCGTCCACGCGCTGGTAACCTGCGCGATCTCCATCGTGGTGACCTTTACCCTGACCTGGTTTATTGCCTTTAAAGATACGCCTGAGGATCAAGAAGAGGTCAGCGAGGCGCCGCAGCCTGCGGTCAGCGCGAAAAACGAGAGCGAAACTGAAGTGCTCAGCCCGCTGCGCGGCGAGGTGGTGGCGCTCAGCGAAGTCAACGATGACGTTTTCTCCGGCGGTCTGCTGGGCGAGGGGCTGGCGATTCGTCCTGAAGAGGGAGTCCTGCGCGCGCCGTTTAGCGGCACGGTGATGATGTTCCTGCCGTCGTGTCACGCCGTGGGTTTACAAAGCGACAGCGGTCTTGAGCTGCTGATCCATATCGGTATCGACACCGTTAATCTTAACGGCCAGCACTTTAGCTCTACGCTGAAGGTGGGGGATAAGGTGGAAGCCGGACAGGCGCTGATCCGCTTTGATATTCCCGCCATCGAGCAGGCCGGGTATGACCTGATTACGCCGGTGATAGTGGTCAACGGCGACGAGCAGCACTCACTGCGCCTGACCGCCGCCGTGCAGGTCGATTACGGCGAGCAGCTGATGGTGCAATCCGCTAAGGAGGCGCAGGCATGATTTATCAAAACAAAGCGCAGTTCCCGGACGGTTTTCTGTGGGGCGCATCCACCTCAGCCTATCAGGTTGAGGGCGCATGGAATGAAGACGGTAAAGGGCCGTCGGTGGTCGATATGCTCAGCCATCCGCCGGGAACGGCGGACTTCCGCATCGCCAGCGACCACTATCACCGGGTGGAGGAAGACGTCGCGCTGATGGCGCAGATGGGGCTGAAGGCCTACCGTTTTTCGGTGGCCTGGTCGCGGGTGATACCTGACGGCGATGGCCCGGTGAATCCGGCCGGTCTGGCCTTTTATCACCGCCTGATCGACGCCCTGACGCGCCACGGGATCACCCCCATCGTCACGCTGTACCACTTCGACCTGCCGTGGGCGCTGGAGCTAAAAGGCGGCTGGCTGAACCGCAAAACCGGGGAGGCATTTGTGCGCTATGCCCGGCTGCTGTTTAGCGAGTTTGCGGCTAAGGTTCCGCTGTGGCTGACCATTAACGAACAGAACACCATGATTCTGCATCCCGGCGCGATTGGCGTACCCGCCGATCGTGAGCTGCCGGATAAGAAGGCGCTGTACCAGCAGAATCATCATATGATGCTGGCCCAGGCGCAGATCTTCGCCCTGTGCCACCGCGAGTTCCCCGGGCTGCGCATCGGCCCGGCGATAAACACCACGTCGATGTACGCCGAAAGCTGTAAACCGGAGGACGCCATCGCCGCCCATAACTGGGAGACGCTGCGCTGCTGGAGCTTTCTGGATGTGGCGGTACATGGTCGCTACAACGCTCTGGCGTGGGCGTATTTACAGGACCGAGGCCTCGCGCCGGAAATGCAGCCAGAAGATGCGCTGATTTTGCAGCAGGGTCGGCCGGATTTTATCGCCATTAACTACTACTCCACCGCGACGATTGCCGCCAGTCGGGGCGACGGCGGGGACGTTGCGCCCCGCGCGGGTGACCAGCAAATTATGCTGGGCGAAGACGGCGTATATCGTCCGGCGGAAAATCCGTGGGTCGGTAAAACCCCCTACGGCTGGGTGGTCGATCCGGTGGGGCTGCGTCTGACGCTGCGTAAAGTGTGCGAGCGTTATGGTTTGCCGATTCTGATTAGCGAAAACGGCATGGGCGCGCCGGACAAGCTGGAGCATGATGGGACGGTGAATGACGATTACCGTATCGCCTTCTTACAGGCGCATATTGAGCAAATGCGGCTGGCGATTGCCGACGGCGTCGAGCTGATAGGCTACTGTCCTTGGGCGGCAATTGATGTGGTCAGCACGCATCAGGGATACGCCAAGCGCTATGGTTTTATTTATGTCGATCGCGGCGAGGATGACCTCAAGAGTCTGCAAAGGATCCGCAAACGCAGCTTCTGGTGGTATAAGGATGTTATCGCGCAAAACGGCAACCACGGCGAGTCGCAGAGATGATTGTTCAGAAGGTGCTCAATAATAGCCTCGTGCTCTCGATGGACGACGATAACCGGGAGGTTATCGTTATGGGGAAAGGCATTGGTTTCAACAGCAGGCCAGGGGATGAGATCGCCCCGGAGAAGATAGAGAAGCTATTCGTGACCCAGGCGCTCGGCGCGCGCAGCGGCTATCTTGAGGCGCTCTCCGCCATTCCGGACGAGGTCATCGAAATGGCGGCGATGATTATTTCCCGCGCCAATCTGCAGCTTGCCAGCAAGGTTCGCGAGCAGATTTTCTTCACTCTCGCCGACCACCTGACTTTCGCCATCGAACGCAGCCGTAAAGGGATCGCCATTCAAAACCGCCTGCTTCCGGAAGTCAGGCGTTTTTATCCGCAGCAGTTCCGCGTCGCCAGCGAGGCGGTGACGATTATTCGTCAGCAGTACGGGATTGAACTGCCTGAGGAGGAAGCCGGGAATATCGCCTTTCATCTGGTTAACGGCCAGAGCGAGGGCGACGACGTGGCGCAGGCTATGCAGTCGGTAAAAATGCTGAAGGATATTTTTAATCTCGTGCAGTACCACTTTAAGCAGCAGATAGACACCGAATCGATAAACTATTCGCGCTTTCTGGTCCATATGCAGTTTTTCCTCCAGCGTTTACAGGAGGGAGAGCTGGACGGCGCGCGGGACAGTTTTCTGCTGGTGCAGGTAATTAAGGAGTATCCGGACGCTTACCGCTGCGCGCTGCTGATCCGCGACTACGTCAAAGCCCAGCTCGATATCACCCTAGGCGGCAACGAGCTGCTGTGGCTCACCGTTCATCTGGTGCGGATCGCGGGGCTGGATGCGTGAATCAGCGATGCCGAAACAGCAGCGTCGCCGGCAGGTAGCGCTGTAGAGGTTCAGGCGCGTTGCCGTCGATCAGCTGGCTGATTAAATCGTAGCAGTGCCAGGCCAGCTGGCGGTTGTCCTGCTGTACGGTATCAATACGCAGCGACAGCGAATCGTAGAGATAGTGATCGTCAAAGCTTGCCAGATGAATATCGGAATTGAGCAAATGGTGCTGGCTCATATAGCGCAGTACCCCTTCCAGCAGACCGCAGGCGGCGGTAAACAGCGCCTTTGGCGGTCGGCCCAGACGCGCACAGAGAGCAGCGAACATCTCATAGCCGGAACTGGGGTGATAGTTGCCGTTAATCACCCATTCCGGGCGCAGTTCGATACCCGCCTGGGCCAGACCCTGCGTAAACCCGGCCAGACGGTCGCGGGACGGCGACAGGCGCGGCTGGCCGCCTAAAAACCAAAACTCGTCGCGATGCTGGGGGGCGATACGGGAAATCAGCTCCGCCGTCGGGGTAATCGAATCGGTCATCACCAGCGGCAGGGCGCTTTCATTCGGGCGGCGGTCAAAAAGCACCACCGGCAGCTGTTCGCTGAGCTTGAGATAGTCGGCATCGCTGTGCATACAGGAGGCGACGATCAGCCCGTCGACCTGGCGGGCAATCATGTTATTGACCACCATGCTCTCCTGACCGGGGTTTTCGTCGGTACAGGAGATCAGCAGCTGAACGCCCGCCTCGCGGCACAGCATCTCCAGCTCATGGGAAAAAACCGCAAAACCGTAGTTGGTGATCTCCGGCACTACCAGCCCAATGGTGTGGCTGCGGTTATCGCGCAGCGAGCGGGCGTGAATACTCGGCTGATAGTGCTGCTCGCGGGCAATGGCCAGAACGCGCTCGCGTGTTTCCTGCGCCACGCGCAGCTCCTTGCCACGCCCGTTCAGCACCAGGCTGGCGGGCGCTTTAGAAACGCCCGCCAGTTCGGCGATATCTTTAATGGTTACGCGTTTGGTTTTCATTACGACGCCATGAGCCTGAAAGCAAAACGCTTATTCTACCATGCATGTTCGTAGCGGCCAGTAGCGATAGTGCATCGCAATTTGCTAAACCGATTTAATAAGCATAATGGATGCAACAAAGTCGGCCGCGCGGGGCGGCCTTGAAGATCAAAGCTGGCGATTAAGATCGTGCTGATAGGGCAGGGCGGTCATGGCGCCTTTCGCCGTTGTGGCCAGCGCGCCGCAGGTTTGCGCCAGCGCGAGCGTGGGCTCCAGCGCGGCGATATCGGTCGGCATCCCTTTTGCCCCAAGGCTGGTGAGCAGTCCGGCGACAAAAGCGTCCCCTGCGCCGGTGGTATCGACGCTGACTACAGGCCTGGCGCTGAAGTGGGTAAACTGCTGCTGGAAGGCGGCAAGCACGCCCGCTTTTCCCTGGGTGACCAGCAGTAATTCAGGCTGGTAGCGCGCGGTGACGCTGGCGATGCCGTGCGTTAAATCATTACTTCCACTGATGAATTCCAGCTCCTCTTCCGATAGCTTCACTACGTTAGCCATGCGCAGGGCGCGATCGAGGCAGGCGTGCAGCAGCGCCTGATCCTGCCAGAGGTCCGGGCGGATATTGGGGTCAAAGCTGACCCGCCCGCCCGCCTGTTTGATTTTCTCCATTGCCGCGAAGGTGGTGCTGCGGCTGGGCTCGGCGCTGAGCGCGATGGAGCAGGCGTGGAGCCATTGCCCGGCGGCAAACTGCGGCAGGTCTTCTTCGGCCAGGAACAGATCCGCGCTGGGGCGTACCATAAAGGTAAACGTTCTTTCGCCCTGCTCGTCAAGGTCAACCACGACGGTAGAGGTGCGGTGCTGCCCGTCGAGGCGCATATGGCTGATGTCCACCTGCTCATGCTGTAGAGTATGGCGCATAAAGCGGCCGAAAGGATCGTCGCCGACGCGCCCGATAAACCCGCTGTGGCCGCCAAGACGAGCGATCCCTACCGCCACGTTGGCCGGTGCGCCGCCGGGGCATCGCAGCAGCCGGCCTTCGCTTTCTGGTAGCAGATCCACTACCGCGTCTCCCAGAACCCAAACTTTTTCATTCATGCTGACATTCTCCATGGCTAAACTTTATTAAACCGGTTTAGCAAATTAAAGCATAACGACAGAATGAGGGGAACGTCACCTGAGAAAAAGTGCGAGCCAGGGCATAAAAAATACGCGCAGGGCGGCAAAAGATCGGGGATTCAGAGAGAGGAAGGGGATTTCATTGCCGTGGGCGAGGCGGAGGCAATAATGAGAGCATGGGCAGGCGCAGCGCGCCGCCTCCGGGGGCCGCCCCCGGGGTATGAAAACTAGCGGAGCCGACGGAGTCCGGCTCCCACCAGACTAAAAGCGCATTGAAAAGTCTTAAATTAGTTTTAAGAACAATCCCTAAAGCCAGACGGCAGAATCTTGTGCCATGCTTAATGCGACTCGTAACATTAAGTTCGTTAGAGAGAGGACATTATGAAAAAAGCAATGATTGCGTTATCTGCGATTCTGGTAGCAGCTCCTGTTTTTGCTGCAACGACACACGCAACTGACGATACCGTCGCGGCCGCCCATGAAGGAGCAAACACCGCGAAGGAAAAATTGCACGAGGCTCAGCACCAGGGTGAAGAGCAGCAGCTGAAAGCCAAACACGCGGCGGAAGGCAAAAGCGATAGCGTAGGCAGTGAAGTCAGCGAAGGCGCGCAGAAAACCTGGAATAAAACTAAAGAAGGGACGGAGAAAGGCTGGAACGCCACCAAAGAAGGCACCGAAAAAGGCTGGAATAAAACCAAAGAGGTCAGCAAAGAAGGCTGGGATAAAACCAAGCAGGGTGCCGAAGACCTGAAAACGAAAGTCACCGAATAATCACTGATTATTTTAAGGAAAGGGTCGCGAAAGCGGCCTTTTTTGTTTTTTAGTGCGCTGTATTTAGCGCGGGATAATATTTTTAATGGGTGGTAATGCTAAACCCTAAATAAGTCGAGTCGCATAGAGGCGGCAAGTTTATAAATCTTCAGGAGCACAGGTAACCCTGTGGCAGAAGTGAGTGACGAATCTGCCAGGAGCAGATTGGAAAGCGGTTTGCGACCGCCCGCCAGGGCGAGGCCCATGCTGGTCCGGGTAATCCGCAGCTAAAAACAATTCGGCCTGCAAGTCCAGGAATAGTCCTGGTTATATCACTACTCAATATTCCTCCACATTTTCCCGGTACAACGGAAATATATCAGGAGGTGTACTATGAAAAAGATTTTTTCGCTGGCAATTATGCTGTCTTGTGTTTTTAGTACCGTTTCATGGGCCGATGGTCCCGGCGGTAATAATCATGGTCAACAGCAGACCTGGCAGAATAACGCTGGTCACGGCGGCCCGGACGGTAAGGGGCCACAGGCTAACAATCGCCAGGGTAATGGCGATAATCGCGGGCCGGAGCGCGGTCACCAGGGACGCGGAGGAGAGGCGCATGATAACCGCCCTCAGCAGCGTCACGAGCAGGATCATTTTGCGTGGAACGGACATGATTTCCGCAAAGGCCAGCCGGTACCGGAACGTTTCCGCGGCAAAGATTATCGCATCAACGACTGGAACGATCGCGGGCTGCCGGCCCCGCCGCGCGGCCACCACTGGTCGTATATTGATGGCAACTATGTACTGATTGCCGCTGCGACCGGGATTATTACTTCAATTCTGATTAACGGCGCGTTGAATAACTAATGTTGTTACGCCGGGCCGATGCCGCCTTCTGACGGAGGCGGCAAGTCATCGGTGTCCAGGCTGACATGCACATCTGGCACTATCGCGGCGGAAAATCCGCAACCTTTCTCCAGGCCAGGTCAATTCTTCCTGACACATCCTGTTTCACCTCGTCGTCGTTGCGCGGACATAGAATGCCAGGCAGAGGAAAATGCTATCCTGAAGCCTTATTTTTGATATTTAATGAAGGTTTTTTAGATTTCTTTCTTACTGTTGTGCTTTATTTTTAATGAATCTCAGATATTTGAAAATGATTATTTTTAGCCAATGAATGTTGTCGAAAAATCATTATGAACAAATGAGATAAAACTCCCTGCGGAATAAGAAATCCTGCTTGCATTAAACCTTTAGCACGTTAAGTTATTAAAGCTTAGCACCTGATTCTATTCCCGGAGACCGGCATGACCGATTTTGTAATTCCCGAAATTAAAGCCAACGAAGATGAAATGATTGCGATCCGTCATTATTTACATGCCAATCCGGAATTAAGCCTGGAAGAGTTTAATACCAGCGAACTGGTAGCCGGGAAGCTGAGCGAGTGGGGCTATACGGTGACCCGCGAGCTGGCGAAAACCGGGGTCGTCGGCACCCTGAGCAAAGGCGATTCGCCGCGCACTATCGGCCTGCGTGCCGACATGGATGCGCTGCCGATTTTCGAAACGACCGACCTCCCGTGGGCCAGCACCGTTGCTGGCAAAATGCACGCCTGCGGCCACGACGGCCACACGACCATTCTGCTGGCGGCGGCAAAATATATTGCCTCTCCGGCCTGCCAGTTTAACGGCACGGTGCACCTGATATTCCAGCCCGCGGAAGAAGCAATCGGCGGCGCGGATTTAATGATTAAAGACGGCCTGTTCGAGCGCTTCCCCTGCGAGCGTATCTTCGGTTTGCACAATATGCCGGGCCTGCCGGTAGGTAAACTTGGCTTTTACGCCGGGAACTTTATGGCCTCCGCGGATACGGTAAAAATCACCATTACCGGTTACGGCGGCCACGGCGCGCACCCTGAGCGCACCGTCGATCCGATTGTGACCGGCGCTGCGCTGGTGATGAATCTGCAAAGTATCGTTGCCCGTAACGTACCGCCGGGCGAAACCGCGGTGGTGAGCGTCGGCACGTTCCAGGCGGGCATCGCATCAAACGTTATCCCCGAAAACGTGGTAATGGAGCTGAGCGTGCGGGCGATGAAACCTGAAATCCGCGACCTGCTGATTAAGCGCATCAAGGAGCTCGCTGATTTTACCGCCAAAAGCTACGGCGCCAGCAGCGAGGTTGAGGTCTTTGACTCTTATCCGGTGCTGACCAACAGCGTCGAGGAGACCGAGTTCGCCAGGGCGCTGGCGCTGGAGGTGTTTGGCGAGGAGGGCGTGCTGGAGTCGGTTTCGCCGATGAACGCCAGCGAAGATTTCGCTTTTATGCTTCAGGAGCGTCCTGGTTGCTACTTCCTGCTGGGCAACGGCGAGAAGGGCGGAAAGGGCGGCTGCATGGTGCATAACCCCGGCTATGACTTTAATGATGACATTATTTCCACCGGCGCGACGCTGTTCGCCCGGTTAGTTGAAACACACTGCCGTTGATCTCTGGAGTCCGTAAATAATGAAAAAATCTCTTCTGCTGTGGGTCGCGCTGATGGCCTCAACTTCAGCCCTGGCCGCAGAAAATAAGGAAATTCGCTTTGGCGTCGATCCAACTTTCGCGCCGTTTGAATGGAAAGATCCGCAGGGTAAGCTGGCGGGTTTTGATATTGACCTCGGCAACGCGATTTGCGAGCAGCTCCAGGCGAAATGCGTGTGGGTGGAAAGCAACTTCGACGGTATTATCCCGGCGCTGAAGGCGCGCAAGTTCGATGCGATCCTCTCCGGCATGTATATGACCGATAAACGTAAAGAGCAGATCGGCTTCAGCGATAAACTGTACAACGGCCCGGTGTTCCTCGTGGCGCGTAAAAACACCCTCGCCGGAAATAGCGTTGCGCAGCTGAAGGGTAAAACCATTGGCGTAGAGCAGGGATCGGCGCAGGAAACTTACGTCAACCAGCACTGGCGTCCGGCGGGAATCAATATTGTCGCCTATCAGGGAGCGGATCGCGTGGTTCAGGATCTTGAGTCCGGGCGTATTGATGGCGCGGTGCTTTCCGGGATGATGGCCGACTACAGCTTCCTGCAGCAGCCGCAGGGTAAAGAGTTTGCCTTCGTCGGCGGGCATCTGCAGGATGACAAGCTGTTTGGCGCCGGAGCGGCCATTGGTCTTCGCAAGGAGGATGAGGCGCTGCGTCAGGAGATTAACGGCGCGATTGCCAAAATTCTCGCCGATGGCACCTACAAAAAGTTAGCCGGGAAATATTTTAGCTTTGATGTCTATTCCGGGACATAATGCTGTTATACCCGTCATACTTCAAGTTGCATGTGCGTTGGCTGCAGATTACTCGGCCCATCCATGGGCCTCGCCCTGGCGGGCCGCCGTTACACGGCGTTCAAATCTGCTCCCGGCAGATTTGTCGCTCACCCCAGTCACTTACTTCAGTAAGCTCCTGGGGATGTAATGAGGGACATCCTTGTCCCTCACCAGAGGCAGCCTTCGGCTGTTCAAATTCGTTCCCGACGAATTTGTCGCTGCGTCGCCGCGTTACTCGGCCTACGGCCTTGCCCCTACGGGGCCAGCGCATGCGCTGTTCAAAGCACTAGTGCTTTGTCCCGCAACTCGAATTATTTTGGGTATAAATCTGTCATACTTCGCGTTGAAGTATGACGGGGAAATAAGGAGTGAACGGCATGATGACACGTCCCCTGGGCAAAACCGGATTTTCCATCGCCCCGCTGGTGTTTGGCGGCAACGTTTTTGGCTGGACTATCGATGAGAAAACCAGTTTTGCCATTCTTGATGCGTTTGTAGACCACGGCTTTGATGCTATCGACACGGCGGATGTTTACTCCCGCTGGGCGGACGGTAACCAGGGCGGCGAGTCCGAAACCATTATTGGCCGCTGGCTGCAGGCGCGGCCAGACATGCGCGATAAGGTGAAAATTTTCACTAAAGTCGGTTCCGATTTAGGCCTTCCCGGCCATAAAGGACTGAAAAAAGACTGGATCCAGCAGGCGGTTGACGATTCGCTGCGTCGCCTGAATACCGATTATATCGACCTTTACTTCTCCCACTGGCCTGACCCGGAAACGCCGGTCGCCGAAACGCTCGAAGCCTTCCATGCCCTGCAGCAGGCGGGAAAAATCCGCGCGATGGGGGCATCTAATCTCGATGCCGAGCAGCTTGCGAGCGCGCTGGAAGTGTCGCGTAAAAGCGGTCTGCCGGCCTGGCAGGTGCTGCAGCCGGAATATAATCTTTATCATCGTTCGGCTTTTGAAGGCGCGCTCTGCGACCTGTGTATTAGCCGCGATATCGGCGTAGTGACCTACTACAGCCTGGCGTCCGGCTTCCTGACCGGCAAATACCGTCAGCAGTCCGATCTGGCGCAAAGCCAGCGCGGCGGCGGCATCGGCAAATATCTCAACCCGCGCGGGCTGCGTATTGTTGATACCCTGGTTGAGGTGGCTGAGCAACATGACGCAAAACCCGCTGAAATTGCACTGGCCTGGCTGATGAGCCGCGATGGCGTAACGGCGCCCATCGCCAGCGCTACCAGCATTGCTCAGGTGGAGAGCTTCGCCCGGGCCGCCGCGCTGAGCCTGAGCTCTGAGCAGCTGGCGCGTCTGGATACCGCCAGCGCGTAATGCCGTGCGCCGGGGCCAGACGGGTTCCGGCCTCATTATTCTGTCAGGCGACAAATTTCAGGTTACGGCTCAGGGGCGGGCAGGGCGGTCACCCCTTGCGATAAATCAATGAACGAATGAAGCCTGCGCATCTGTTGCTTGAAGTATGGCGAGTATAAGTGTTAAAAGGTGCCCCTTTATATAAATACACAGGGGATCGACGTGAAAGACGCGTCAACGTCATCGGACGCCGTAGAGGAAAGCGGCCCGACGCTTCACCGCGGTTTACAGAACCGACATATCCAACTTATCGCCCTCGGCGGCGCCATTGGCACCGGCCTGTTTCTCGGCATCGGGCCTGCAATACAAATGGCGGGGCCGGCCGTGCTGCTCGGTTACGCCGTTGCCGGGATCGTCGCCTTTCTGATCATGCGCCAGCTGGGCGAAATGGTCGTTGAAGAACCGGTTTCTGGCTCCTTTGCCCACTTTGCTTATAAATACTGGGGCCCGTTCGCCGGTTTTCTGTCCGGCTGGAACTACTGGGTGATGTTTGTGCTGGTGGGGATGGCGGAGCTGACCGCCGCTGGGATCTATATGCAGTACTGGCTGCCCGAGGTACCGACGTGGATCTGGGCCGCCGCTTTCTTCATTATTATCAACGCCGTCAACCTTGTTAACGTTCGTCTATACGGCGAAGCGGAATTCTGGTTCGCGCTGATTAAGGTGCTGGCGATTATCGGCATGATCGGCTTTGGCCTGTGGATGCTGTTCGGCGGCCACGGGGGCAGCAAAGCGGGAATCGATAACCTGTGGAAGCACGGCGGTTTCTTCGCCACCGGCTGGCACGGCTTAATTATGTCGCTGGCGGTGATCATGTTCTCTTTCGGCGGACTGGAGCTTATCGGCATTACCGCTGCGGAAGCGCGCAATCCGGAAAAGAGCATCCCGAAGGCGGTTAACCAGGTGGTATACCGTATTCTGCTGTTTTATATCGGTTCGCTGGTGGTTCTGCTGGCGCTCTATCCGTGGGTGGAAATTAAATCCGACAGCAGCCCGTTCGTGATGATTTTCCATAATCTCGACAGTAACGTGGTGGCTTCTGCGCTAAACTTTGTGATTCTGGTGGCGTCGCTATCGGTCTATAACAGCGGCGTTTATTCTAACAGCAGAATGCTGTTCGGCCTGTCGGTGCAGGGCAATGCGCCGAAGTTTCTCGCCCGCATCAGCAAGCGCGGCGTGCCGGTTAACTCCCTGCTGCTTTCCGGCATTATCACCTCGCTGGTGGTGCTGCTTAACTACCTGCTGCCGCAGAAAGCTCTCGGCCTGCTGATGGCGCTGGTGGTGGCGACGCTGCTGCTGAACTGGATCATGATCTGCCTGGCGCACCTCAAGTTCCGCGCGGCCCAGCGGCGCAAGGGGCGTGAGTCGAAGTTTAAAGCGCTGTTGTCGCCTGCCAGCAACTATTTTTGTATCGCCTTCCTGGGGCTGATCCTCGTGCTGATGTGTACGATCGACGGTATGCGCCTGTCGGCGATTCTGCTGCCAGTGTGGATCCTGTTTCTGTTCGTGGCTTTTAAAATCCTGCGCCGCCCGGCGTAGTGCGTGACGGCCCCGTCGTCCGACGGGGCATAATCCTTTTTTATTGTGATCTTCTTCGCGCTTAGGGTATTTTCCGCGCGATCTTCTCTTTGTAATCGATTACTTTTCGCCTGAAGCTATTTTGTAATCGATTACTTTTTGAGGGCGGTTGAAATGGTAACAACAACTGAAGTTCGTGAAAGTACCCGCGTAACGCACCGTTTCCTGGTGCCGCGGCTGTCGTTAATGATGTTTATGCAGTTCTTTATCTGGGGGAGCTGGTCGGTGACGCTGGGACTGGTGATGACCCGCTATGAAATGTCGCTGCTGATCGGCGACGCCTTCTCCGCGGGGCCGATTGCGTCTATCCTCTCACCGTTTGTGCTGGGAATGCTGGTCGATCGTTTTTTCGCTTCGCAGAAAGTGATGGCGGTGATGCATCTGGCCGGGGCGGTCATTCTGTGGTTTGTGCCGCAGGCGCTGGTGGCGCAAAACGGCGCGCTGCTAATTGGCCTGCTGTTTGGCTATACCCTGTGCTATATGCCGACGCTGGCGCTGACCAACAATATCGCCTTCCACAGCCTGGCGAACGTCGATAAAACATTCCCGGTGGTACGTGTCTTCGGCACCATTGGCTGGATTGTCGCCGGTATCTTCATCGGCGTCACCGGTATCTCCGATACCACCGGCATTTTTACCCTGGCGGCGCTCTGCTCGGTAGCGCTGGCCGTTTATAGTCTGACGTTGCCGCATACGCCGGCTCCGGCGAAAGGGACGCCGGTTCAGTTTCGCGACCTGCTGTGCGCCGACGCTTTCGCGCTGTTGAAAACGCGCCACTTCCTGATTTTCTCCCTCTGCGCGACGCTGATTTCGATTCCGCTCGGGACCTACTACGCCTACACCGCCTCTTATCTGGCGGATGCCGGGGTGGCGGACGTCAGCACCGCGATGTCTTTCGGTCAGATGTCAGAAATCTTCTTTATGCTGGTAATCCCGCTGCTGTTCCGCCGCCTGGGGGTTAAATACATGCTGCTGATCGGCATGGCGGCGTGGTTCGTGCGCTACGCCTTCTTTGCCCTGGGCGTCAGCGAGGAGGGGCGGTTCCTGCTCTATCTCGGCATTCTGCTGCACGGCGTGTGCTACGACTTTTTCTTTGTGGTTGGTTTCATCTATACCGACCGCGTGGCCGGCGACAAGGTGAAGGGCCAGGCGCAAAGCATGATTGTTATGTTCACCTACGGTATCGGCATGCTGCTGGGTTCGCAGATTTCCGGCGCGCTGTATAACCATCTGGTCGCTGGCCAGACCGTACCTCAGGCGTGGGTCACCTTCTGGTGGATCCCGGCGCTGGCCGCAGTGGCTATCGCACTGATTTTCCTTTTCTCTTTCCAGTACAACGGGAAAGAGCCGCGTTAATTTTAGGAGGTGGTATGAAAACGATTAAGGGACCGGGCATTTTTCTGGCGCAGTTTATCGGCGCACAGGCGCCGTTTAATACCCTGCAGGGCGTGGCGCAGTGGGCTGCCGGTCTGGGCTATCAGGCATTGCAGATCCCCTGCAACCATCCGGCGATTTTCGACGTTGAGCGGGCGGCGGTGAGTCAGACCTATTGCGATGAAGTAAGAGGCATGCTGGCGGAACAGGGGCTGGTAATCAGCGAGCTTTCCACGCATCTTGAGGGCCAGCTGGTAGCCGTTCATCCGGCTTATGATACGGCCTTTGACGCGTTTGCTCCGGCTGCGCTGCGCGGTAACCCGCAGGCGCGCCAGCAGTGGGCGGTCGAGAAAGTGCGCCAGGCGGCGGTGGCCTCGGCGCGTTTGGGGCTGAAGGCGCACGCCACCTTTTCCGGGGCGCTGGCGTGGCCATATTTTTATCCGTGGCCGCCGCATAATCAGCCGCTTCTCGATGAGGCTTTTGCTGAGCTGGCCCGGCGCTGGCGGCCGCTGCTTGATATTTTCGACGAACAGGGCGTCGATGTTTGCTACGAAATCCATCCCGGCGAGGACCTGCATGATGGCGTGACCTTTGAGCGTTTTCTGCAGCGGGTTGGCAACCATCCGCGCTGCAATATGCTCTATGACCCCAGCCATTTGCACCTCCAGCAGATGGACTATCTGGCGTATATCGATATCTATCATTCGCGGATCAAGGCGTTTCACGTTAAAGACGCTGAATTCCGCCGCGATGGCCGCAGCGGGGTCTACGGCGGCTATCAGAACTGGCAGCAGCGGGCGGGGCGCTTTCGCTCGCCGGGCGACGGGCAGATCGATTTCAAAGGGATTTTCAGTAAGCTCACCGAGTATGATTTTGACGGCTGGGCGGTGCTGGAGTGGGAGTGCTGCCTGAAGGATGCGGAGGTCGGTGCGCGCGAAGGCAGCGAGTTTATCCGCCGCCATATCATTCCGGTCTCCGGGCGGGCGTTTGATGATTTTGCCACCGGCAAGGAGGGGGAATAATGATTCAGGTTGGCATTATTGGCTCGGGTTTTATCGGCCCGGCGCATCTGGAAGCGCTGCGCAGAGTCGGCGATATCGAGGTGGTGGCGCTGTGCGACGGTAGCCTGGAGATGGCGCAACAGAAGGCGCGGCAGCTCAACGTGGCGCATGCTTACGCTAGCGTTGAGGCATTGCTGGCGCATCCCGGGCTACAGGTGGTGCATAATTGCACGCCGAACCACCTGCATGCGCAGATTAACCGCCAGATCCTCTCCGCCGGTCTGCACGTCTTTTCGGAAAAACCGCTATGCATGAGCCCCGAGGAGGCGCGGGAGCTGGTGGCGCTGGCGGAAAGCGCCGGCGTGGTCCACGGGGTCAGCTTCGTCTATCGCCAGTTTGCTATGGTGCAGCAGGCGGCGGCGATGATGCGCAACGGCGACGTCGGCAGGCTGTTTGCGGCGCACGGCAGCTATCTTCAGGACTGGATGCTGCTGGATACCGACTATAACTGGCGGGTGGATTCGGCGCAGGGCGGCGCGTCGCGGGCGATGGCCGATATTGGTTCACACTGGTGCGATACGGTGCAGTTTATGACCGGCCGACGCATTGTGGAGGTGATGGCGGATCTCTCTATCGTCTGGCCGACGCGTAAAGCGCCTGTCGCCGGTGACGCGACCTTCAGCCAGCATCGCGCTGACGGCGAGTACGAAGCGCGGCCCGTCGACACTGAAGATCTGGGGTCGGTACTGTTTCGTTTTGATGATGGCAGCAAGGGCTGTTTTACCGTTTCGCAGGTCAGCGCCGGAAGAAAAAATGGCCTGACGGTGGAGATCAACGGCAGCAACTGTTCGCTTGCCTGGCAGCAGGAAGTACCGCAGCGGCTGTGGATTGGTCATCGCCAGCGGCCAAACCAGCTGCTCAGCGACGATCCGAGCCTGATGTTGGAAGAGGCCGCCGCCAGCGCCCATTTCCCCGGCGGGCATATTGAGGGCTGGCCCGATGCCTTTAAAAATATGATGCTGAGTTTTTATCAGGCGGTGCGTGACGGCCAGATGCCGCAGGAACCGCATCGGCGCTTTGCCTCGTTCCGTGAGGGGGCAGACGTGATGTTCATCATTGATGCGATAGTAAAAAGTCATCAGCTGCAGCGCTGGGTAAAAGTAGTCAGATAAGCAGAAAGCCGGTGCGCATTATGCGCACCGGCTAAATCATCTCCCTTTTTGCAGGTCTTCAGGCCCATTGATCGGTTTTTCGGGCTATTGCGAGTCAAAGGATGTGCCCCGCCATAAACGAATCTCCCTGCTGGATGCGCTGTGGGCCGGCGCCCGGCAGGGACATTTTTTACGCTATAAATAGAGCTAAGCCCCTCTTTTCAGGACTATTCTTATATTTATTCATATTTAATTAAGCAACGAATTTGTGCCGCAAACCAATATTCACAAAAATTCTTTTTTCATTTCACAACTATAAATTAATCGATAATAAACATTGTCATTGTTTATTACATATGATGCAGGTTTATTATGCTTTAATATAAATGAATGTCATGAGGTTAATTTTTATTAGGTTTATTTTAAAGTATTTAATGATCCACGTTAATATTCACCGGGTTACAGTTAGCTAACATAAATTAGTCTTTATTTTTATTTTCTTATAGTAAACAAAATTCAGTCTGGTTTTGTCGTTTACAGTATGTTTGAAATTGCTTGTGTATCTTTCTGAAAGTTTTTTTAAGTACAAGAGGTAATTGTAATGACAGTGCGTAACTGTGAAGTTAAATGTATAGCCTGTGGTTTAAACTGCCGTATTGAAGCAGAGAGTAAAATTGAACGTTCTCTTTGTGCAGAGCGGAAGTTTGCGGTGTGGCCCGATAAAAACTATTTTTTTAAACGTGCAGTAAATGATTTGGTTTTCCGGGAACTGACCTGCTTTGTGCCTGAAGGGATTATTGTCGTGGATTTTTCGTTGGATAATATATTGTATTTTCTGAATAAAGATTGGGCTGAGAAGCTGAACGCGACAGGGCTGAAAATCATTCTGGTGGCGGACAGAAGCCTGCTGCCAATGGCCAATTTTTGGATGCAGCGTTACGAGTTTTCATGGTCGGTGGTGGCGGTCAATGGTAACTTAAGCAACTTACTTAAAAAAATAAAACGCCTGATGCTGGGGCGCAGTATTCACTGCCGACGCACGCCGTCGCTGACGGAGAGCGAGATGCGTACGCTCCGCCTGCTGGCCGCCGGATATTCCAGTCAGGATATCGCCCGCATCATGGCCTGCGATCCCCGTAGCGTCTATCGTTTTCAATACTCTTTATGCAAGAAGCTCGGAGGATTAAATCGTTTGCGGGAGCTGCGTTTCAAACATACCATTCCCGCTCTGGATTAGCAGAGATTAGTCAGAGGCATCGGTAAAGCAGCTGCTTCCTAATCGATGGTATTTACCCAATGCGACAATAAATTTCTTATTACCATATTGAGCCTTTGGATCTTTCCAGCTTTCCCCTGGCAACATATAAAATTGCGTTGAGCTTTCATCATCACCGTTGCATCCTTTCTGGATAACAACTCTAAAAAAGGTGTTACCGGTATTTTTAATGGTGCCCGTTGCTTCGTTTATCTCATACTTGAGTTGAGTTTTACGAGGACGCACGATGAGAATCGTGCTCATCGACACCGCGGGAACGACATCCATTTTTTTCTCATCCCGACGCCAGGGGAAAACCGTCACCGGAGTTTCCGTAAAGATAACCCGATAATATCGCTCAATATCGTCTTTAGGTCCGCGGTAGTACAGTTTGAAATACTCCTGGCCGTTTGCCTGAACCGTGAACTTCAGCGGCGACCAGACCAGGTCTTTATCCTGACCCGGTACTGGCTTTTCATCTCCGTTGCCCGGCCGGGATATTTTATAAGCCGATATGGTGTACAAATTGTTGTTTTTTGTATCATTGACTATTGGCCGGGAGATAAAATCTTTACTGGCATCCATATCATAGATAATGGAGTTAAAGTACACCGCAGAGGCGGGCTGCATACAAAGCCCGCAAAATCCGAGGGCAAGGATTTTTTTCATCATGACCCCCGATCGACGCCAATCCAGGTGGCGGTCACTTTTACATCCCCGGTAGCGCTGACGACACCCATCCAGTCGTGGCCGCTAACCGTAAACTGTGAGCGTGAGTCATCCATCGGAAACAGCAGCTTCAGCGTGGTGGTAAAAAAGAAACCATCGTTGACGTTGGCGTTCCAGGCCGTCTGAACCCATGCGGCGTCTGTCATATCGACAGGATTTTCACCGCAGCTGTTACGGACTTTTACCGTACCGCCGGTCGCGGAGATCCATTGCAGGTAGGCCGGGACAGGGACTTTTAGCGTCTCGTCCGCTGAGGTAAACAGGCAGTACGGCACACCGTTTATGGTGGTGGAATCACCAACCACCTGGGCAGTGATGCTGTCGGCCTGACGCGATGCGGAAGTTGTCACTTTGTACTCAAAGGTGATTGGCTCTTCGCTGCCGATCTTGCCGGATGCTTGTGGATGAGAGCTGCCGTCGCTGGCAACAATGCTGATGCCGTATTCCCGCGGGATGAGGTTAATTAACGTTGACGGCGTGAACTGATAATAACCCGATTGCGGAGTGACTCCGTTATCAAAATAGAAGGTGAACAGCGCATCCTTGTTGGTTAAATCCGTTCCCGCTTTCAGAACTTTTTGGAAAAAGGCGTTGGACAGGAATACGTAGACGTAGTTACCTGACGGAGTGAAGATCTGGTTATAGTCGACGTTAGTGTTACTGTAGTTGTACCAGCTTGCCCCATCACCGCTGAACCTTACGTCCGACGCCGAAGGAGAGAATCCCAGCATCGCCGTATCAATGAGCATCCGGAAATCAAGTTGGGTGGTGAGGGTTTTGGTCTCCTGAAAGCTGTAAGACACCATTTTACAGACGATTCCCGAAGCTTTCGACAAACCGCTTCCGACCTCGGCCATCTGGCATAAATCAGAGCCGAGGTTGACGCTTGGCGTGCCATCGCTGGCAATCCACACTTCCGCCATCGCGCCGGTACTGTTTAACGTCAGATGCGAGACCTTTTCGAGGTTAAACGTGTAGTAAACCCACTTTCCTCCGCTGGGGAGATCTTTACAGCGAACGCCGGAGGCAAAGTCATAATCGGCTCTGGAGTCCATGTAGCAAAGATTAAGCTGCAAACTATCGATGGTTCCCACCGGCCGATCGCGAAAATACTCATAGGCCGACTGGCTCAGCGTTCCGGCGCCATAGCTACCGTTTGTTACGGAGCTACCTGACATCGCGTGATAAAAGCCCTCTTTATCGATGACGTCGGGAGTGATATAGCCTGAGGTCGGGCAGTTTGAGCCCGTAGTCTGGCAGCGGATCCCGAGAAACGGTTGGTTAATGGGCGAATTCTCGATCCACAGGTCGAAGTAGCGGTTGGTGTAACTCCACCCTGAGTTGCCTAGATATCCCAGACTGCGCTGATTAGTCGGATATTTTGTCCAGACATTGGCCCCGGTAAAGCGCGGGGACAGGGAGCTGGTGGTGATGAAATATTCATCGTCGACATCGTTATCGATAAACATATAGGTGTTGCTTCCGCTCCCGTCGTTGGTAGCGGTAAGCGCCATTGCCGGCGCGGCCAGCATCCAGCCGGCCAGCAGCATGATGGTCTGGGGTTTAATAGACATTCTTAACATCTCCAGTCACTGATGCCGTTTGTTGTTGGATCTCACAAGGAATCTCTCCGACCCACACGGCGCCTTTCGCCTCTTTCAGATCAAGATCCACTTCGCAAATGCCGCCGAATTTATCCACCAGGGTGATCACCGGATAGCGTTTATCGACATCCATGGCGAACTCGCCGAGTTCGTCGGTTCGGGTTTTACCAATGTGGTTATGAATATCGGCGTTGGCGTAGTAACCGCCGCGGCGGTCTTTCACCCGGCCAAATACGGTGACCAGCTGTTTAACTTCCGGATTAATCACGCTGACGTTACCCGGATAGAGCACGACTTTATTGCGGCGGCCGTTTACGATATCGACGCTGTCTTCTGAGTTTTTGTCGTTCATCAGCTCCACCTTGTATTCCGCGTAAGGCGGAAGGCTGATGAAGTTGCTTTTGCCGGTGAGGGGATAGTTCTGGCCGTTGATCTGCGCCATCATCCTGCCCTTGCCGGTGAAATTGGTGTTGACCACCAGGCCCGCGCTTTGGGTTCCTTTTCCGGCATAGATATTTTTTTGCGTCCAGGCCACGCTGCCCTGCGAACTCAGGCTGTAGTTTGAACTATGCTGCGATGAGCGGCTAACCGATACGGTGCCAGCGTTATATTTGGTGTCATAGCTGACGTAACTATTCGCTGCGTAATCATCGGAGCGATAGCTGCTATCATCATTTTTATTCTGTTTAATCTGCTTTGAAACAGACGCTCCCACCTGGGTAATGGCGCTATCGTCAAAGCTTTTGCGCAGCGTAGCGTTCGCCAGCATATTACCGTTCTGGCTGGATACGCCGGTGCTGAGCCAGGTTGAGAAGGGGATAGAGATGTCAATATTGACGTATTTATCGCGCAGATTTTCGTTGTTGTTGTACTGATAGTTCTGAATCCCGGCACGAAGAGAAATCGTCGCATAGCGATTGGCTAACAGCGATTGATCGTAATCGAAGTTGGTGTAAGTGCTACCGGTGTATTTATTGTTCGTCCGGCTGACGCTCAGCGTACCGAGGAAGGGCGCTATTTTGCGCAGGTTAGCGCTGGCGCCTACGGTAAAGTAGTCGTTCTGCTGCATCGGTAGCGCGTTACCGATAGAACCATACTGGCGCGATCCCCACAGGCTGCCGTAGCCATCCGGTAAGCTCATATTGAATGTAGAGGTACTCTGCCAGCTGCCGTCGGTGGCGAACAGCCCCTGCTGGTTAAAGCTGAAAGCATTATTGAAAATAACGTTAGCTTCGCTTTCATTGACGCCGTTATTGTCAAAACCGTAGAGCGTGGTTTTCAGATTCACGCCAGAGAGCCAGGGTTGGCTGGTTGCAGCGGCGACCCCGGCTATCCACGTATTGCGTGTTCCATAATTAATGTTGTTGTAGCGGCGATACTGCATCTTGTTGTATTCGAGGCTGCCCCCGAAGGTTTGCCACGAGAGATCGCCGGTAACGCTCGATTTGCGGGCGAAGGTTTTATTGATGTTGGCCGTCCGGCTGCTGACGACGCGTCCGTTAACCACCACCTGTACATCGACGTTGTAGATACCAAACGGCAGGCGTGAAGTATCAAGCTCGTAGCTGCCCATTGAGAAGTTTTGAATGCTGAGCAGTTTGCCGTCACGATAAACGTGTACTTCACCGGCCGCCGGCAGGAACACCGTGACGGGCACCAGTGAAAGCGTATTATCTTGAGTTTGTGAACTGCTTTTATTGCCATAGCTGACGCCATAAATACGGCTGGAGTTGAGAGCGCTCATGCTGGCGATAGATTGCAGATTCCAGGTGTCCACCATCCCCATGGCCAGACGGCGCCCCTGGTAGTCGCGCTCGTACATGGAGCGATACATTTTACCCTGCTGATTTCCGGTACCAATGCCGTAGAGGGAGCCGTTAAAGTTCAGATGGTGCTCCCGCAGCGACCAGGTGTTATCAAGGGTCAGATAGCTACTGGCGCTATCGGTATTCTCGAATTTATTGTAATAGCTCCCCATCGAGTAATTCAGCACGCTGGAGAGGTCCTGCGCGGTGGATTCTCCAAGTACGTTGGTACGCGGCAAAATAGCGGCCTGCATGGCTTCCCGGTTTACCGTCAGCTCAAGATAAAATGAACGCGTATCGAGCGAAAGTGAGGCATCTTTATTGATATAAACACGCTGACCATCGCCGATGCCCTTATCCTGCATCTCGTTGAGCAGCGATTTTATTTGAGGTGACAATTCGGTTCGCTCCGGCAGATCGCTCAGCGCGATCTGGTTCAGACGAAACTCATTATCCTTGATGGTAAGGATTGCATCGGCGATTTTTTGCTGACTGCGTTGCGTACTATTATCGCCTTCATAACGAATAAAAACAGGGACCGACATGCCCTGATATAACGCGTTAGCAAATACCGAAGGAATAACATAGTTACTGACTTTAACTGGCGTTGTTGCATTAGCTGCCAACCCCTGGTTTACCGATATCAATAACCCAGCGAACAACGTCCCTTTGACATAACCAAGATTATCCATAATGTTACTCAGTTTACATTTATATATTGCTCACCGTGCCATATTCCAATTCGCGTTTTTTTGTTGGTGAGATCGGTATGCTTTATTTTTACGCTGACACCAGGCATTACATAATAGCGTTCACGGCAGCCTTGCCCCTCATCTTTCGCTTTATCACGACAAGGTCCGTAGGAGATAACGCGGAATGAAGCATTACCCGTATTAGTCACTGTGTCATTATCTCGACGATAATCAAATCTTTCTTCACGTGGGGCCACCACCAGAATCGTACCAATAATGGCTGAAGTTGTTGCTTCACCCTGTTTTTTCTTTTTGCTGGCCTCAAATTCGGTTACTGGTTCATCGGTCCAGGATATTCGGTAATAACGTTCTTTGTTGTCCTGTGCGCCTTTGTAAAAAAAACGAAAGTTCTCTTTGGCGTTTCCAGGTAATATAAGACTGGCAGGTGTTGATAATAATTCCGAACGGGTTTCCATCGGAATAACAACGCCACCGTTCATCGGCGATGAGATACGCTCCACGCTTACGCTAACGTAGCGTGCGGTATCGGTGGTATTAGTGATTTCTTTTGCCAGAGTGGAAGCATCCGGCCCCATTATTGAGGTGACCTCTCCGACATTAATCGCATGAGAGGAGGGCGTCATGGTGAATAAAAAGAGAGAGATTAATAATGGATTCCGTTTCATAGCACATCCTTATAAGGAGGCCGAAGCCTCCTTGTCATACCAGCCAGGTGTTAACTACACCTGATTAGATAGTCCAGACCGCGTTGAACTGAACGCGAACGTCGCCGCTCCAGTAACCGTCAGTTAAGTCTTTGAACGGAACTGCGGTGCTGCCGTCAGAAGTAGCAGAATCGATAGTGAAATCGAAGGAGCCCTGAGTACTAACGCGATCGGCGCCAGCGTAGGCGGTAGCGACAGCCAGAGCATCCAGACCCGCAGAGATGTTGTTGCCAGCATCAATCATTGTTACAGGAGCGGTTTTGCTCAGCGCGTTTCCGTTCCAGCTTACACCGACAGCCAGGGTAGAAGCGTCAGTGGTACGGCTCAGGGTATTGCTGACAACCTGTGAGGTCAGAGTGAAGTCAGTCGCGCCGGACTGGCCCTGGATAGTGATGTCAAAAGCGCCTTTCTGAGAGTTAAACGCTTTAATCCCTTCAGCGTACTGGAAAGCCAGGGATTTCAGCGGAGTTACAACCAGAGCACTGGTAGTGTCTTTAGTTGCGCTAGCATCCCAGCTGGCAGTGGCCGATGCTTCAACGTTAGCCATCGCGTTGGAAGAGATAAAAGCTGCAGCCACAACACCCGCTAATACGATTTTTTTCATTTTAGATTTCCTGAGAATAATTAAGTTAGTTCCATTTATGGCGTTATTGCGATAAATACTGATGATGATTTTATCCAGATAGAATTATGTTTAACTTCCCTCTGCCTCCCATCTTATTTTGCAAGCTTAGCTTGATTGCATAGATTCTCTTTTCTGCAACCAGCATTTCTTTCGCTATCTGTTTTACTGACTTCTCTGCAAGCAAATGATCCAACACGAGTACTTCTTGATCGCTTAATTTTTGGCGGTACCCTCGTTCATCTCTTTTGCCGAGAAATGAAAGCTGTATTTTCTTTTCGATCTCATCTTTAGTATCACTGGTATTGATCACCGAAAATATCTGTTTGCAGCGATGCTTCCAGTATAAAGCCAACGGCTGCGCCAATCGGTCGGCAATCAAAATCATCCGTAATCCGGTTCTGCTTAGATATTCAATCCATTTGTTGTTGGTGAATAATCTAATGTTATAGCGAGAAAAATCAACAAAAATAAAACCAGCATGAGAGAAGTTATAGTGCTTATTAATTAAAAAGCACTGCACTCCGTTTTTTAAATAGATATTTTTATCGGGCCATACGCAATAGTGAGTTTCAATGCAGTTAATCATCTTTATCGTAGGCTGCGGATATAACTCACAATGATACTGACAACTTATGCAGTATGCCTTCTCATATTTCTGCGGTGTCATGTGCCGATTTATTTCCCTATATTTACTAACCTTATCGCTCACTGATGTGGCTATATTATGGCTAGTTAACAAATGTGACAACTTTAATTTCGGAATGTTCTCGAAGATAAAACATGAGTAAATTCTTATTCAGAGCAAATAACGTTATTTTTTGTAAGTTACTATTATGAATGAAAAAATTATTAACATGAGGAATTTTATTTTGATCTCAAGATAAGAATTATCCATAGTTACCAGGAATATTCCCGCTGAATTGACAATGATTGGTTAAAAAAAAACAGCACAAAAAGTCAAAAAAACAACAAAATCACCCCCTTTTGTTAAATTTTTGTTTTTATATTGTTTTTATTTATGGTTGTTTTTATAGGGCAGGCGAGTCTTTGTAAATGAAAAGTGCGATAGATTAGGTTAGACGAGAAAGATGGAATGTGCGAAATCTGATCCCGGATACAAAAAGCATGAAAAAAATGATTAAGAAGTAAAGCAACTGTGATGCGAACGACAAGATTAATCGCGAAATAACGTTCAGGTGAGGTCCACCTCTGCCTGAACTTGCCCGGGAACGCGCGAAAAGTGAACGGTACGGGCAGATAGGGCTAGCAAGTGTTCAGCGGGGCTTCAAACATAAGGGGGAGAGTAAGGAGAAATCCATCCGCGAGGCGGTAAGTGGGGGCATAGTCACTTATTGCTTCAGGACAGGCTGGGTTCTTCTGCAGAGGCCATGGGGGGCGGCACTCTTATACAGGAAGAGAAAACGTCAGGGTTATCAGGTATTGGTTGCTTGTGGCTGGCAAGCAGCCAATACCCTCGATAGGTTGCGGGAAACTACAGTTCTTGCAGTAGCGGCAATACATGGTTTTCAGTCAGCGGGGCGAGCTTAACAGGCTGGCCTTGATTAGGCTTAAACCAGATGACCTCCTCAATTTCTGCCGTTGGTTCAAAGCGAGTCCTTTCGGTTGGTATATGAAAGATATCCGCAGAGACGAGATGACCCGGTTCGTTAGCAGCAAGATCAGTAAAATGGCCTATTGGTTCCAGTTCGTCCGAAGAAACGATAAAGCTGAGCTCTTCTTTTAGCTCGCGGATAAGCGCGGCATCCGGGCGCTCTCCGATTTCTGGTTTTCCTCCAGGCTGCATAAAGTATTCCGTGCCGCGCTTTCTGACTAAAAGGCAACGTCCCTCGCCGTCGGTGATAATCGCCGCTGCAATATTAATTTTTTCCATTGTATTCAATGTATTCCCCATGTTCGAACAATGTTCCACCAGCGTGTTGACTCAGCCTGTTATGATAACTCACTAAGCATGCTAATCAATCCCGTACCCTGGCGTAGTATTGTGCTGACGGCCTCCGATTTTGCGGCCATCACTGACAACAAGAAACTCAGGCGGGGTTGCCTTTGCTGGCGGCGCGGACGGGGCTCATTTATGATAGCCTGCGAAAAATAACGTCTATGCGGGAAGTGTAGCCTCTATGTCAATTCAGAAAATCGCTCGCCTGGCGGGCGTCTCGGTGGCGACGGTGTCGCGGGTATTGAATAACAGCGACACGGTGAAAGCGAAGAATCGCGAACGTGTGCTACAGGCTATCAAAGAGAGTAACTACCAGCCGAATCTGCTGGCCCGCCAGCTGCGTACGGCCCGCAGCAATATGATTCTGGTGATGGTCTCTAATATCGCCAACCCCTTTTGCGCCGAGGTCGTCAAAGGTATTGAAGAAGAGGCGGAAAAGAACGGCTATCGCATCCTGCTGTGTAATTCCGGTTCAGATCTCGACCGTTCCACGTCCGGTCTGCAGCTGCTCTCCGGAAAAATGGTCGACGGCATTATCACCATGAACGCGCTCTCCAGTCTGCCGGAGCTCACCACCATGATTGGCGACGCGCCTTGGGTTCAGTGCGCTGAATATGCCGATAACGGCACTATCTCCTGCGTGGGCATCAACGATGTTGATGCATCGCAGGGCGCGGTTTCCCGGCTGGCCGACGCCGGGCGCCGACGCATTGCTTTAATCAACCACGATCTCAGCTATCGTTATTCCCGTCTGCGCGAACGCGGCTATAAAAGCGTGCTGCACGTTCGCCAGCTGGATTATCAACGGGTGACCTACGCCAGCGACCTGAGCGCCGCTGCCGGTACCAAAGCGATGGAGGAGCTACTGGCGCAGGAAGAGCGGCCGGACGCGGTGTTTGCCGTCTCTGATTCGCTGGCGGCCGGGGCCCTGCGGGCAATCGCGCGGGCCGGATTGCGAGTCCCGGAAGATATTGCGGTGATTGGCTTTGATGGTACAGAGCTTGCGGAAGTCGTATCGCCGCAGCTGACTACCGTGGAGCAGCCTTCACGCGCGATTGGCCGTACGGCGGTGACATTATTGATGAAGAGAATCGATAATCCAGACGCTGCGGTCGAGCGGGTGATGATGGACTGGCGCGTGATCTCCCGCGCCAGTGCCTGAGCATGTTACGGTGAAACTGTGCCCGCCAGCGAACGGATATCGTTGCCGGTGGGGGACTGATGAATGCGCAGGCCGAACTCGTCAACCACGGCAAATACGTGATCGAAAATATCCGCCTGAATGCTCTCATACTCTGCCCACACCACGGTGTTGGTGAAGCAGTAAATCTCAATCGGCAGGCCGTTGGCATCCGGAGCCAGCTGGCGAACCATCAGCGTCATATCCTTACGAATGCGCGAATGGTTGCGTAAGTACTCCTGTAAATAGGCGCGGAAGGTGCCGATATTAGTCATTTTGCGCTGGTTCAGCACCGACTGGTCGCTGGCGTTCTGCTGATTCCACAGGCTAATTTCCTGATGGCGTGAATCCATATACGGTTTCAGCAGCCGAGCCTGAATCAGGCGCTGCTGCTCATGTTCATCAAGAAAATGAATGCTGGTGGTATCAATATTCAGACTCCGTTTAATACGTCTCCCGCCGGATGCCGACATGCCGCTCCAGTTTTTAAACGAGTCGGAAACCAGCGACCAGGTGGGGATCGTGGTGATGGTATTATCCCAGTTGCGCACCTTCACCGTGGTCAGACCGATATCGATCACCGCACCGTCGGCGCCGTATTTCGGCATCTCCAGCCAGTCACCGAGTTTGAGCATATTGTTGGCTGAGAGCTGAATACCGGCCACCAGACCAAGAATCGGGTCTTTGAATACCAGCATCAGGACCGCGGCCATGGCCCCGAGGCCGCTGATGAGAATCGCCGGCGACTGGCCAATCAGCAATGAGATAACCAGAATGCCGACGATAATCGCGCAGACCAGCTTAATTCCCTGAAATATTCCTTTGAGCGGAAGCTGAGAGGCGGTGGCGAATTTCTGCGATAAATTGAACACCACATCCAGCAGCGAAAAGAAGGACAGCATCGCATATATCATCACCCACAGCTGCGCGCAGGTGGTGAGTATTTCCGCAGCCTCACTGCCTTTTTGCAGCCATAAAACCGCCTGCACGTTGACGATAATCCCCTGCAGGGTAAAGGCCAGACGGTGAAACAGTTTGTTCTGCGTAATAATTTGCAGCCACAAATGGCTACTGGCCTGCGCTCGCTTTTCGAAGGTTCGCAGCACGACTTTGTGCAGAATAAGGTGCACAACAATCGCCGTCAGAAGAATAATTCCAAAGATAATAATGAGGGAGGTGGTGGGGGTAATGGTGATGCCTAATGCGGCGATTTGCGATATTAATTCCTGCATAACGTCTCCTGTACATCCAGCGGTTATGATGACCGCAGGATGTCTATTATGCAAATCTCAGGTTACGCCGATGTGAATTATGGCGCTATCACCGCCGGGCGAACGTTAAGGTGATGACGTAGCCACAGCGCGATGGCGCCTAATGTCAGCATCATGGCGACTTCAACCGCAAGAAAATCGATCAGCGCCCGCGGATAGTCGCCGCCGCTGCGATGAGCAAGGGTTAAGAATAGCGACCCGAGAATAGCCGGACCCAGCCCCAGGGTCGCCTGCTGCAGAGTGCTGAGAATGGCGCTTCCCGCCCCGGCGTCGCTGGTGCTGATATCGCGCATCCCGATGCGGTAAAAGCTATTGACGATAAGCGCCTGCCCATAGCCGATCAGCGCCGTAGACGGTACCAGCGTCAGAGTGCTGGTCTCGAGCCCGAGGCGGTAGAAGGTCGCGCTCAGCAGCAGCAGGCCGGCAATCTGCACCGACAGGCCAATCAACAAAATGCGGCCCATGGCGTAGCGGGCAATCAGCTTCGGCGCGTATAGCGCAGAGATAAAATAGGCCACGCCGAGAGCGATAAAGCTATTTCCGGACTGCCACGGCGCCATCCCCAGGCCGGCCTGCATGGTCAGCGCCATGCAGAACATAAACCCGGACCAGGCGCTGAAAAAGAGCAGAGCGATGGCCATGCCGAAACGAATGCTGGTGAGCTTCAGCAGGCGAGGCGGCAATAGCGGCTGTTCGCCGCGCTGCTGCTTACCCAGCGCGCTGGCCCGCATCCAGACCAGCAGCGGCAGCACCGCGGCCAGCATCAGCTGAAGCGTCCACGGCCAGTGCAGCTCCGGCCCCAGCGCCATCGGGAACAGCAGGCAGCAGAGGATCAGCGCCAGGCTGAAGGTGCCCTGCCAGTCGATGCGTGAATGCGCGTCGCGCCGGGTTTCCGGGACATATCGCGGGCTTAAGGCCAGCACCAGCAGGCAGATTGGGACGTTAATAAAGAACGCGTTGCGCCAGCCCAAACCGGCGATATCCGCCGACACCAGCCAGCCTCCGCCCATCTGACCAACAATAAAGGCGATACCGCCAATACCGCCGTACAGACTGATGGCCCGGGCGTGGGCTGCGCCTTTCAGGGTGATATGTAGCGTGGCGAGGATTTGCGGCACGATCAGCGCCGCGCCGACGCCCTGTAAGGTACGCGCCGCCAGTAAAGTGTTGATGGTGTTCGCCATTCCGCACAGCAGAGAGGCGACGCCAAAAATTGCCACCCCCCACATAAACAGCCGACGGCGTCCGTAGTTATCGCCAAGTTTGCTGCCCATCGCCAGGCAGACGGCAAAGGCGACGCCGTACAGCGCGACGATCAGCTCCAGCTGCGTGGCGCTGGCGCTCAGCGAGTGGGTGATGGAGTCCAGCGCGACGTTAGCGATTGAAGTGTCGATCAGCGGCAGCATCTGGCCAGCCAACAGGAGGAATAAACCGGCGCGGCCGGGTGAAACAGCAGACGAATTCATCGGATCTCTCCATTGCGTCATTCAGCGGATAGCCGTAGCATCACCGATAAATTAAACGGGTACCAGTTCCTGCTTATACTGGTATTGGTACTACCATGCTGGAGGTTTTATGACCACGATGCCGCAACGTGAATCGACGAGCGCCGTGCCCGATGATCGCCGTAAACAGCTTGGGGCGTTTTTACGCGCCCGCCGCGAAAGCCTCGATCCGCAGCGCCTGGGATTGCCCCGGGTTGGCAGACGGCGTACGCCGGGCCTGCGTCGGGAAGAAGTGGCGATGCTGGCGGATGTCGGCGTAACCTGGTACACCTGGCTTGAGCAGGGGCGGGAGGTGAATCCATCCGGGACGGTGCTGGTGGGCGTGGCGAACGCGCTGCAGTGCAGCCCGCTGGAGACCCGGCATCTGTTCGTGCTCGCCGGCCTGACCCCGCCGGAAGCCACTCAGGTTACGATTTGTGAAGGCATCAGCCCCGGCACCCGGCGGATGCTTGATAGCCTGATGCCGCAGCCCGCCAGCATTCAGAAGCCGAGCTTTGATATTGTGGCCTGGAACGACAGCTTCTGCCGCCTGATGGGTATCGACTTCGCCACCATTCCGGAAGAAGATCGCAACTGCATTTATCTCTATCTGACTAACGACACCTGGCGCAGCCGGATCGAAAATCGCGATGTGCTGGCGACGTTTGTCTCCTATTTCCGCGCGGCGATGGCGGAGCACCGCGGCGATCCGCTGTGGGAGAATAAGCTGGCGCGCTTTTTCGCCGCCTCGGCGGAGTTCGAGACGCTCTGGCATCAGCGTTATGAAGTGCGCGGGGTGGAGAATCAGGTAAAAAATTTCAACCATCCGCAGCTCGGACGTTTTAGCCTGCAGCAGATGTACTGGTATTCGGCTCCGCGCAACGGTTCGCGTCTGCTGGTCTACTTACCAATGGATGAAGCGGGGGAGCGGGCGCTGGCGTGGCTGGATAAACAATAATGACAGGACAGGTTGTGGTTTTGTCGCCCGGATAAGGTGCCCGTCGCAATCCGGGGATGACCCTGTGGCAATAACATGGTCATGTAAGAGCAAACGCAGGGGGAAAAATCCCTCTCCCGCAGGGAGAGAGGGAACACCGGCACGGTTTTTACTTCCCTGGACGCGCCAGGGGAGATTAAATCTCGGTAATTGTCGTCGCCTGCGGCAGGCGAGATTTTGGCAGGGCGGCGTTGAAGTCTTCAACGCTATGATGCCCAACCGGCACTACCACCAGGCTGGTATAGCCCTGAGCTTTCAGGTCGAATTCGCTATCAAGAATCGCGAAATCGACGCCTTCAATTGGCACCGCGTCCAGGCCCATCGCCGCAACGCCAAGCAGGAAATTGCCGACGTTCAGATAAACCTGTTTCGCCATCCACTGATCGTCATCATGCAGCTCTTTGCGGTGCATATCGGCAAAGAAGGTGCGGCCTTTATGGTTAGCGGCTTTCGCCTCGGCATTAGCGAAGCGGCCATCGGCCTCTTCCTGATCGACCACGCGCTCCAGCCAGGCGTCATCCATCGCGGTTTTCGCGCAGAAAACCACCACGTGGGACGCATCGAGAATTTTACGTTCATTAAATACGTAGGTGCCGCTCGCCGCTTTGGCGATACGCGCTTTGCCTTCATCGGTACTGGCGACGATAAAATGCCACGGCTGGGAGTTGGTGCTTGACGGGCTGTACTGCAGCAGCGTTTTCAGGTTTTCCGCCTGTTCAGCAGTCAGCTTTTTAGTGGCGTCAAATGCCTTGGTGGAGTAGCGCTTTAAGGCAACTGATACGATATCCATACTCTTCCTCACTGTTTACAACCCCTTGCGGGTGCTTTACGTGCAGGAAGAGTACAGCGATGTCGGGCAAATGATAAGAGGCAAAAATGCGATAACACTTATCGCGCTGCGCTGAAAATCACGCCGGGCGCAGCCGATGCTGCTCTTTTTTGCTGAGTTTATCGACCACCTGATTCCACGAATCATTGATCAGCTCCGCCAGCAGATCTTCACTGATATCTTCGCCGGGAACCACGGTGATCCAGTGCTTTTTATTCATGTGATAGCCGGGCTCAACGCTGCGGTATATCGCCTGATGAAGCAGCGATTTTTGCGGATCGCACTTAAGGTTGACCAGGGCTCTGCCGCGAATCGTCATGGTCAGCATAAAAATGCGCCCGCCGACTTTAAACGCGTCGTACTCCGGGCCAAAAGGCCAGCAGTGTTCGGTAAAAGGGAACTCCAGCGCGATACGATGCGCGTGGTCATGCAGCGAGCGAGCGTCCATTAGTCCGTTTCCTCATGCAGCGCCTGCCACATCGCTTCAAAGCCTAATGCAATGAGCTCCTTTGAGCGCAGCGGATCGTTACTGGCGTATTCGATAGTGGTTTCAGCAAGCGATAAAAACAGCGCATCGCCAAAAGTGCGATAGGCATCGCTTAGAAAGATAGGTTTTACCGAAAGCTGACATATCTCGTTGAGCTCGGGGAACATTTCTTGCACCCGGGTACGCGTTTCATCGGTAATTCTTTCGCTGAGGGACATCCGGCGGATCGCCTGATGCTCCATCGGCTTATGCATGCCCCAGTTGATATAGCTATTCCAGATGTTGCGCGCGTTCTCTTTCGGACGGGATTCGGTCAGGTCAAGACTGGAGACCATCACCTTCACTAAACCGGCCTTAATGGAGAGATAAAGCTCGTTTATCAGATCGTCCTTGGTGGCAAAGTAGCGAAACAGCGTACCCTCGGCCACCCCGGCATTGCGGGCGATAGCAGAGGTTGAGGCGGCGATTCCCGATTGGGCAAAGGCGGTGGTGGCGGCCTCCAGCAACGCTTGCTTTTTATCTTCACTCTTAGGACGAGCCACTACAATTTACCTCACAGGTTATAAAACCACGATCTAAGCATGCCTGATATGGGCACTGCAACGTTGTCTGTCAAAATTTGAAAATCGTCTTGACGGCTTTCAGCTTCTTCCTAATAATGAGTGCTTACTCACTCATAATCAAGCCTTATAACAAAAACCTCCAGGAAGGAGGATTTCGCCAGGTCAGGATATGAACCGTGTCATTTTCAGCGTGGTCGCCATCATGTTATTAGCGTCAGCAACAACATTGCCGTTTGTGTTAAATGCCGGGTTTGGTAAAGCGCCGCAGGGCGCACAGCTCAGCCTGGTGGAACAGTCGCCGCACTATCACGACGGTCAGTTTCATAATCAGCTTCCGACGCCGGGCTTTACCGGGCAAAAAAATATGCTCGCCGCGTGGTGGGAGTTTCTCGTCGCCAAACGCGAGAACGCCAGACCGGCCCAGCCGCTGCCGTTGGTGAACACCGATCTGGCCAGCCTGCCTGCAGGACAGGACGTTATGGTTTGGTTAGGACACTCATCCTGGTATCTGCAGCTTGCGGGTAAACGCATTCTGATTGACCCGGTGTTTAGTAACTATGCGGCACCATTCTCGTTCATTAATAAAGCGTTTCCTGGGGACTACCCGTGGCAGGCGGAAGGGATGCCGGACATCGATCTGCTGATTATTTCGCACGATCACTACGACCATCTCGACTACGCCACCATCAAAGCGCTGATGCCGAAAGTTAAACGCGTAGTGACGCCATTGGGCGTTGGTTCACACCTGCGCTACTGGGGAGTGGAAAGCGCGATGATCAGCGAAGCGGACTGGAACCAGTCGGTGCAGGTGAGCGATGAGTTGACGGTACACGTCCTGCCGGCGCGCCACTTTTCCGGGCGTGGCCTGAAACGCAACCAGACCCTGTGGGCCAGCTTTATGTTCGTCACGCCGCAGCAGAAGATTTACTACAGCGGCGATAGCGGCTACGGGCCGCACTTTAAAGCCATTGGCGAACAGTTTGGTGAAGTCGATCTGGCCGTCATGGAAAACGGTCAGTATGACCAGGACTGGAAGTTCATCCATATGATGCCGGAAGAGACGGCGCAAGCCGCTGACGATGTTCGGGCCCGCGCGGTACTGCCGGGCCATGCCGGACGCTTTGTGCTGGCAAAACACACGTGGGACGATCCGTATAAACGGCTGGCTGAGGCCAGCAAAGGGAGATCCTGGCGGCTATTGACGCCAATGTTGGGCGAGCCGGTTTGGGTCGCTGATAAAACGCAATCATTTAACGCCTGGTGGCGATAACGATGAGAGCGCTTCAGGAGGAGAGAGGACATATGACTATTTCCGCTCAGGTCATTGATACTATCGTCGAGTGGATTGATGATAATTTGCATCAACCGCTCCGCATTGACGATATTGCGCGCCATGCCGGTTACTCGAAATGGCATTTGCAACGCCTGTTTTTACAATACAAAGGGGAGAGCCTTGGACGCTATATCCGCGAGCGTAAGCTGCTGCTGGCGGCACGCGACCTGCGCGATACCGATCAGCGGGTCTACGATATTTGCCTGAAATACGGCTTTGACTCGCAGCAAACCTTTACCCGCATTTTCACCCGTACGTTTAACCAGCCGCCGGGCGCCTATCGTAAAGAGAATCATAGCCGCGCGCACTGAAAAACGTCCGTCGGAGACGACCGGCGGACGTTTTTCTTACCTGCCATAGCTCACACCATCGCCGTAATCGTTCTTAATGCCCGGAAGCAGGCGCACGAGGCCATCTATTGGGTGGCCGCGGTAATTGTTGGCGTTGATCTGCACTTGTACCCGTTTCAGGCCCGGGCTTAATTCATCTGATTCGTGGCTGACCATCGCGTCAGATAAATCGCTCGTCGGTACCTGTCTGGCTACAGCGGGTAAATTCGACACCAGCGGCCATGATGCCGCCGCCTGGCGCTGGTTAACGTACCGGCCTGATGCTAAAGGGAAAACCAGCGACGCCATACCCAGCGCAGCACCAGGTATTCAATAGCGCCAAGCGCTAAGAACCACAGACAAAAAATCAGCGTATAAAGCTGGTTGAGATCCATCAGATGGAACGTCTCAACCAGCTTTTGCGCCAGCGTCAGGCCCAGCGAGGGCGCCGGTAGCAGCAGGCAGGAAAGCAAAGCCAGCAAGAGAATACCGGCGGCACTTAAGAGCGTTTCTAGCGGATGTTTCATTATTTGTTAATCATCAGTTAAAAACATATTGTCCGGTAAAAAGAGAGTCAATGCAATATAGTTTCGCACGGAATTAAAATAAGCTTTAAGTATTATATTTAATCACCTTCACTCATTCCGATGTTAATTAATTTAGGCTTATTTGTGATTAAGTTAATTACTCCTGACTGTAAATTAACGTCATTATTAAGCCAGCGCTTTTACAAAAGTATAGGTGCTATATCCCACCAGAGTGGCGATAATGATGGCTAGCAGTATGTACAGCACCAGACGGCGTCCGCGGTAGATTCCAAACATAGTAGACCTCGTTTAGTTTCGGTTTATTAATATACTGCAATAGTTGTTTTATAGAATTAACTTACCACAATTTTTGTATTTGCGAGAGATTAAATATTGTCCAGGTTCAAATTATCACTCGCGACTTTTAAATTTTTCTCATTGGCCCGGGATGATTCCAGGCTTTCCGCCTTAAGGAATTTTAAGGGAGATATATTTTGACCAAAATGATCAAAACTAATAATACCACCCCCTCAGGGGATGCAGCGCCACGCCGGGCATATCAGCAGACGGTTGATGCGGTGCTGGCGCAGAAAAAAAGCCATTCCAATGGGCTCAGCTCTGCTGAAGCCGCCGATCGTCTGAAGACCTTTGGTCCGAACGCTTTACCAGAGAAGAAAGGTAAACCCGCCTGGCTGCGCTTTCTTGCCCACTTTAACGACGTCCTGATTTTTGTCCTGCTGGCCGCCGCCGCGCTCACGGCGATAATGGGCCACTGGGTCGATACCCTGGTTATCCTTGGCGTTACGGTGATCAACGCCCTGATCGGCCATATCCAGGAGAGCAATGCTGAAAAATCGCTGCAGGTCATTCGCAATATGCTCTCCAGCGATACGCGCGTACAGCGCAACGGTAAACATGAAACCATTCCCACCCGCGACCTGGTTCCGGGCGATATTGTGATCCTGCGCGCGGGCGACCGCGTTCCTGCCGATCTGCGCCTGATTGAAGCCCATAATCTGCGGGTTGAAGAAGCGATTTTGACCGGCGAGTCGACGGTAGTGGATAAAAACACCGACGCGCTGGAAGGCGAACTGCCGCTGGGTGACCGCACCAACATGCTCTTCTCCGGCACCACCATCAGCGCCGGGGGCGGCGTGGGCGTAGTCACCGCAACCGGTCAGGAGACCGAGCTCGGCCACATCAACCAGATGATGGCGGGCATTGAGAAGCACCGCACGCCTCTGCTGGTGCAGATGGACAAGCTCGGCAAAGCGATTTTCGTCATCATCCTGGCGATGATGGCGGCGCTATTCGTCTTTAGTCTGGCGCTGCGCGACATTCCTCTCGGCGAGCTGCTGCTCTCGCTGATTAGCCTGGCGGTGGCCGCCGTGCCGGAAGGTTTACCGGCGATTATCTCAATTATTCTCTCCCTTGGCGTACAGGCGATGGCGCGTCAGCGGGCGATAATCCGCAAGCTGCCAACGGTTGAAACCCTGGGGGCGATGACCGTGGTGTGCTCGGATAAAACCGGTACTCTGACGATGAACGAGATGACCGTCAAAGCCATCATTACCGCCGACTGCTGCTACCGCATCGACGGCGACAGCTACGAGCCGCAGGGTAACATCTACCTGGAAGGCAGCAATGAACCGGTGCAGATTAAACCGGGAAGCGTGCTGGAAACTTACCTGCGCACCATCGACCTGTGTAACGACAGCCAGTTGATTCAGGATGAGCGCGGCCTGTGGGGCATTACCGGCGGGCCGACCGAAGGGGCGCTGAAGGTGCTGGCGGCAAAAGCGCAGCTGAAACCTGTCGACGCGCGCCTGGTGTCGAAAATCCCGTTCGACTCGCAGTACAAGTACATGGCGACCCTGCAGAAAATGGGCGACGTTGAGCAGGTGCTGATCACCGGCGCGCCGGACGTGATTTTCGCGATGTGCCGCCAGCAGATGGGCAAGCAGGGGACGGCGCCGTTCGATCGTCAGTACTGGGAAGAGGAGATGGCGCGCTTTGCCCGTCAGGGCCTGCGTATGGTCGCCGCCGCGCACAAGCCGGCCAACGTCGGCAGCACCACCCTGAGCCACGACGATCTCCGCGAAGGGCTGGTCTTCCTCGGCATTGCCGGGATGATGGACCCGCCGCGTCCGGAGGCGATTGATGCCATCCAGGCCTGCCAGAACGCCGGGATCCGCGTAAAAATGATCACCGGCGATCATCCGCAGACGGCGATGAGCATCGGCCAGATGCTGGGGATCACCAACAGCAGCCAGGCGATGACCGGCTACCAGCTTGAGCACATGGACGATGGCGAACTGGCGAAAGCCGCCGTTGAGTACGATATCTTTGCCCGCACCAGCCCGGAGCACAAACTGCGGCTGGTGAAAGCGCTGCAGGATAACGGTGAAGTGGTCGGCATGACCGGCGACGGCGTTAACGACGCACCGGCGCTGCGTCAGGCCGATGTTGGTATCGCCATGGGGATTAAAGGTACCGAGGTGACCAAAGAGGCCGCTGACATGGTCCTGACCGATGACAACTTTGCCACCATCGCCGGTTCGGTTAAAGAGGGGCGTCGGGTCTACGACAACCTGAAAAAGACCATTCTCTTTATTATGCCAACCAACCTGGCGCAGGGGCTGCTGATTATCATCGCCCTGCTGGCGGGAAATATTATTCCGCTGACGCCGGTGCTGATTTTGTGGATGAACATGGCGACCTCCGCCACGCTCTCCTTCGGCCTCGCTTTTGAAGCCGCCGAGCGCAACGCCATGAACCGCCCGCCGCGTAAAACCGGCCAGCACGTCATGGATGCCTTCGCCGTCTGGCGGGTTGCCTTCGTCGGTACGATGATCGCCGTCGCTGCCTTTGTTCTGGAAGCCTGGCTGGCGCCGCGCGGCCACAGTCCGGAGTTTATCCGCACCGTGCTGCTGCAGATGCTGGTCACCGCGCAGTGGGTGTACATGATTAACTGCCGCAGCAGCGACAGCTTCTCGCTGAGCATGGGGCTGCTGCGCAATAAGGGCATCTGGCTGGTAAGCGGCGTGCTGCTGCTGATGCAGCTGGTCATCATCTATGTGCCGGTGATGCAGACGATGTTTGGCACCGAAGGGCTGCCGCTGCGCTACTGGTTTGTCACTCTGGTTATCGGTATCGCAATGTTCCTGGTGGTGGAAGTCGAGAAGCGCCTGACCCGTCGTTTCCGCAAAACCGCGTAGTTTGCTGAGCCGTCCGGCGCCCCTTTCCTGGAGGAAGAGGGCACTGCGGAAATAATCTGCGGAAATAAAAAGCTGGAACGATGTTCTCCCCCTCCCGTCGGGGAGGGGGAAACGTCCTGCGGTTATTTTTACTACACAACAGTGCGTAATTTACCGGGAATCCCTCCTCCTGCAGGAGAGGGGACGCCGCATCGTCGTAAGGAATTCCTCATGAATAAGATCTTCCGTTCAGCTCTGCTGGCCTGTGGCCTGGCAGGCTACGCGCTAACGACCGCCGCCGCTACACCGGCCGTTCCGGTGCGCGTTGTCACCGTTGAGCAAGAACCGTATGCCAGCGAAAGGCAAATCTCGGGCCGCGTTGAGGCCATTCATTCCGTTGCTATTCGCGCCCGTACCGAAGGCAAGATTGTGCAGCGGCATTTTCAGGACGGGCAGTACGTTAATAAAGGCGATCTGCTGTTTACGCTGGATGACGCCCAGCCGAAAGCCGCGCTGGCGCTGGCACAGGCCGAGCTGAAAAGCGCGCAGGCCTCGCTCCGCCAGGCCCAGCAGCTGCTCAACCGCTACCAGCAGCTAAAAAATAATCACTCAATCAGCCGCAATGACGTTGATACCGCGCAGATGCAGCGCGATGTTGCCGCCGCCGCCGTGGAGCAGGCGCAGGCGCGCATTGCCGCCCAGCACATTACGCTCGGCTACACTCGTCTCACTTCACCGGTCACCGGACGCGTCGGCCATAGCGCGTTTCACGTCGGCAGCCTGGTGAATCCCGCCAGCGGCGTGCTGGTCGACGTGGTCCAGCTCGACCCCATTCGCGTGGCTTTCTCGCTGGATGAAACCGCGTTTTTCGCGAAGGCGGGCCAGCATACCGATATCGCCGCGTTGAAGCAGGCGTGGCTGGCGCAGGTCGATATCGATGGACGGCGTGAAGACGGCGTGCTGACTTCCGTCGATAACCGTATCGATAGCCGCACCGCCAGCGTGGCGTTGCGTGCTGAATTCGCTAATCCCCAACATCGCCTGCTGCCCGGCGGCAACGTGGTGGTTTTCTTCCGCCCGCAGCAGCTTGATGAGGCTCCGATGATCCCCGCTTCTGCGTTACAGCAGGATGCGCTGGGCTTCTATACCTGGGTGCTGAAGCCGGACAACACGGTGGCGATGCGCCGTTTGGCACCGGTAGGCCAACACGGCCAGCGCTTCGTGGTCGCGGAAGGTTTGAAAGCGGGCGATCGCGTCGTGACGGAGGGCGCTCAGCGCCTGCGGGACGGCGTGACCGTTCAACTGCTGAATGATTAAGGGAGAGGGAATGCTAACGTTCTTTATCCGTCGTCCACGCTTTGCGATGGTGATTGCGTTGCTGATGACCTTCGTCGGCGCGGTATCGCTGAAGCTAATCCCCGTCGAGCAGTATCCGCAGATTACGCCACCGGTCATTAACGTTAGCGCCAGCTGGCCGGGAGCCAGCGCGGCGGACGTAGCGGAAGCCATCGCCGCGCCGCTGGAGACCCAGCTCAACGGCGTTGACCATATGCTGTATATGGAGTCTACCAGCTCCGATGAGGGAACCTACAGTCTGAGCCTGACCTTTGCCGCCGGTACCGATGCCGATTTAGCCGCGATCGATGTGCAAAACCGCGTCTCGCAGGCGGTAGCGCAGCTTCCTGCCGACGTGCAGCAGAACGGCGTGCAGGTGCGCAAGCGGGCGACGAATCTGCTGATGGGCGTTAGTCTCTACTCGCCGCTCGGCAGCCTGTCGCCGCTGTTTGTCAGCAACTATGCCAGTACCCAGGTGCGTGAGGCGCTGGCGCGTCTGCCGGGCGTCGGTGAAGTACAGATGTTCGGCGCGCGCGACTACAGCATGCGTATCTGGCTACGCCCCGATCGTATGAACGCGCTTAATATCACCAGCGACGATATCTTCCTGGCGCTGCGCGAGCAGAATGTGCAGGGTGCTGCGGGGCAGGTGGGGACGCCGCCGGTGTTCAACGGCCAGCAGCAGACCCTGACCATCAACGGTATTGGTCGCCTGAGTGACGCTGCCGGTTTCAGGCAGATTGTGATTCGCAGCGGTGAAGGCGGCCAGCTGGTACGCCTGTCTGACGTAGCGACCATTGAGCTGGGCGCGCGCAGCTACAGCTCCGGCGCGCAGCTCAATGGCAAAGACTCCGCTTATCTCGGTATTTATCCGACGCCTGCCGCCAACGCCCTGCAGGTGGCCAGCGCGGTGCGCGCCGAGCTGACCCGGCTGCACGCGCGCTTCCCGGCGGATCTCACCTGGGAAGTGAAGTTTGACACCACCCGCTTCGTCTCGGCGACGATCGAAGAGATCGGCGTGTCGCTGGCGCTGACCCTGCTGGCGGTGGTGGTGGTGGTCTCGCTGTTCCTGCAAAGCTGGCGGGCCACGCTGATTGTTGCCCTGGCTATTCCGGTATCGCTTATCGGTACTTTCGCCGTGCTCTATTCGCTGGGCTACAGCGCCAATACCCTGAGCCTGTTCGCGATAATCCTCGCTCTGACCATGGTGGTGGATGACGCCATCGTGGTGGTTGAGAGCGTGGAAAGCAAAATGGCAGAGGGGCTGGGACGGAAGGCCGCCACCGCCGAGGCGCTGCGGCAAATCGCCGGGCCGGTGATCGCCACGACTCTGGTGCTGCTGGCGGTATTTGTTCCGGTGGCGATGCTGCCGGGCATCGTTGGCGAGCTGTATCGCCAGTTCGCCGTGACGTTATCGACGGCGGTGACGCTGTCGAGCGTGGTGGCGCTGACGCTGACGCCAGCGCTGTGCGCGCTGCTGCTGCGTCCGCGTCCGGAGCGTCCTGCCGCTATCTGGCGCGGTTTTAACCGCGGTCTGGATAAGGTGCGCGATGGTTACGGGCGTCTGGTAGGGGGCATGAATCGTCGCTCCTGGCTGGCGCTGGCGGCGACGGCTATGGCTGGCGGGCTGGTGGTTTTTAGCTTTGCTACCATGCCGAAGGGCTTTCTGCCGCAGGAGGATCAGGGCTACTTCTTTGCCAGCGTGCAGCTGCCTGAAGCCGCTTCGCTGGAGCGCACTGAAGCGGTGATGGCCCAGGCGCGCGAATTGCTGCTGTTGAATCCGGCGGTTGAGGATGTGATTCAGGTATCGGGTTTTAATATTCTCAACGGCACCAGCGCTTCGAACGGTGGTTTTATCTCGGTAATGCTGAAGGACTGGCATCAGCGTCCGCCGCTGGAAGCGGTGATGGAAAAACTTCAGGGCCAGCTGATGGGGCTGCCGGAAGCGACGATGATGACTTTTGCGCCGCCGACGCTGCCGGGGCTGGGTAACGCCTCCGGGTTTAATTTACGCATTCTGGCACAGGCCGGGCAATCTGCGGCGGAGCTGGAGCGGGTGACGCATCAGGTGCTGCGGATGGCCAACCAGCATCCGCAGCTGAGCCGGGTGTTTACGACCTGGAGCAGCAACGTACCGCAGCTGACGCTTGAGGTTGACCGCGATCGCGCGGCGCGGTTGAACGTGCCGGTCGCGAGGATTTTCAGCAGCCTGCAGACCGCGTTTGGCGGCACCCGCGCCGGCGATTTCAGCATCAACAATCGCGTTTACCATGTGGTGATGCAAAACGAAATGCAGTGGCGCGAGCGTGCGGAGCAGATTAGCGAGCTTTACGTGCGCAGCGACAGCGGCGAGCGGATTCGTCTGAGTAATCTGGTGACGATTACGCCAACGGTAGGCGCGCCTTTCCTTCAGCAATATAACCAGTTTCCGTCGGTATCGGTGAGCGGTTCAGCGGCGGAAGGCGTCAGCAGCCGTACGGCGATGGCTGTGATGACGCAGATCCTGCAGGCGAATCTGCCGCATGGTTATGATTTTGCCTGGAGCGGGATCTCCTGGCAGGAGCAGCAGACCGGCAATCAGGCTGTGTGGATCGTACTGGCGGCGGTAGTGATGGCGTGGCTGTTCCTTGTTGCCCAGTATGAAAGCTGGACGCTGCCGGCGAGCGTGATGCTGTCGGTGCTGTTCGCCATCGGCGGGTCGCTGCTGTGGCTGTGGTGGGCCGGTTATGCTAACGACGTGTACGTGCAGATTGGGCTGGTGCTGTTGATCGCGCTGGCGGCGAAAAACGCGATTTTGATCGTCGAGTTTGCCAGAGCGAAGCGCGAAGAGGGGATGTCGATAGTCGACGCCGCCCGCGAAGGGGCCACCCGCCGTTTCCGCGCGGTGATGATGACGGCGGTCTCTTTTATCATCGGTATCATGCCGATGATGCTCGCCACCGGCGCCGGGGCGCAGAGCCGACGGATTATCGGTACCACGGTGTTCAGCGGCATGCTGGTGGCGACGATAGTGGGTATTTTGTTTATTCCGTCTCTGTACGTGTTGTTCCAGCGTCTGCGCGAGTGGGCCCACCGCCGGATGTAGGTGGGCTCGGGTTTGGTAGCGCCGCCTCAGGGGAGATTTTCATGCAGCTACGGATATATTTCTGAAACAACGTGATATGCAGCGATGCCCTGGCCCCCGCTGAAATCGGCGAACCGGAGGCCCGAAGACAAGGGCTGGCCGCCAGGGATGGCGGACAGAGGCGAATCGAGACAGTGATGTCGAGTTGAGCCGACCGCAGGCTGAGGTCCGGGAGGTGAGCGCAGTGCGCAGCACCGATTTCTTTGCGGGACCGCGGGGATTGTAAAGGGGGAGACGGTTTTCTCCCCCTTTACCCGTTCACGTACCACGGTGAGACATTTTCTGCGGAATAATAGTGAACGGAACCCCTCACCGCCCTCCCGGAGGCGGCGCTGCCGCGCCTGTCCGGGCTACCTAATCTGCTTCCCTCAGGCACCGGGCCTGGAAATCCCGGGTCGCGGCGTAAACGCCTTACCCGGGCTACTCCCCGCAAAGGATGTTATGCCGATTACCTGCTCTCCACCGCGATCATAGTGACGAACGGATGGTACTGCCACGGCACGCTGCCACCTTTCTGGTACATCTTCGAAATGGTGCCGTCGAGATACAGCATCTGGCGCACGTTGAGCTTTGACTGCGCGTAGCAGGCGAAATCGTAGAAGTTGGTTTCGCGCTGGCTGAGCATAAATACCACTTTACCATCGCCGGTGATGCCTACACCGTTACGCAGCTTGCGCGAGCTGGCGGACGGCTTTAGCCGCCAGTTGATCTTGCCGTTTTCAATCAGCATTGGCCCGGACTGTACGGCGTATTGAATGGCCGGCGACGGCTTGAATTTATCGATGCTGACAATCCTCGCCTTTTGCCCTTGCAGATAAAATACCCCGCCAGGACGAATAAAAAAGTTGCCGCCGCCGGAGGCGCGGTTAAGCGGGGTCAGCTGCCTGCCTTTTTCGATATACAGCCCCAGCGGCGCGTAGGATTTATCATAAATTCCGCCGTTCATCGCCATCTGCACCTGTCCGCTGCGGTTGATATCCGCCAGCAAAGAGCGCAGCGATCCCCAGGCTTTGCCATCCTCTTTTTGCCAGTACATGACAATGCGTTCGCGCTGCGGATTAACGGTATAGCTTTGTAGCGTCAGCGACGGGTCGGACAGCGAGCATTTTCCGCTGGCGAAGGCGGGCAAAGATAACAGCAACAGCGGCAGAAGAGATGACAAGCGCACGGCAGAGTTCCAGACAGACGACGAAAACGCGCAGTATACCCTGTTATCGCCGCTACGCCGTCCAGATCTCGCAGTGCTTTTGCACCAGCCCGATTAACGATCCGCCGTTGGCGATAAACTCGCGCATCTGCTGCGGCTCGCTGCTTTCCTGCTTCGCCTGGCGCACAACCGCCTCCAGCGCGCTGCTGGCATTTAGCTTATGGGCGCTGGGCGCCAGTTTATCCGCCAGCTGTAAAATCTCTTCGCGAAAGGTTTGCTGTTCGCCGCTGTTCACGTCGGTATTGATCCCGTCCAAACCATAGCGGCAGGCCTGGTAGCGGTTGAAGGGGTAGAGCAGATAATCTTCGGGCTGATGCTTGAACGGCCGCTCGGTCAGCAGCCAGCAGGCGATAATCTGAATAAATCCGGCGATATTCACCGCCTGGGCTATCGTCAGCGGCGTATCCATGACCCGTACTTCGACGGTGCCAAAGCGCGGGCTGGGGCGGATATCCCAGTGCAGATCCTTCATGCTATCGATCATGCTGGTATAGCTAAGACGACGAAACAGGCCGATAAAAGCCCGCCAGTTATTAACCCACGGCATCGGGCCGTTATCGGGATAAGCGGCAAAAAGGTTCAGCCGCGAACAGGCAAAGCCGCTATCCGCGCCGTCGAGCCAGGGCGATGCTGCATTCAGCGCGATAAAATGCGGCACGAAGCGCGACAGGCCGTGCACAAGATAAATTGCATCATCGCCGTTTTGGCACCCTACGTGCACGTGCTGGCCGAAGATCGTCGCCTGCTTCGCCAGATAGCCAAAGTGTTCGACGGTTTGCAGATAGCGCGGGTTATCGCTGATCTGCTGGCGCTGCCAGCTTTGAAACGGATGGGTTCCGCCGCCGCAGATTTGCAGATGATGGCGGGCGGCGGCGCGCAGCACCGCCTGTTGAATGGCGCCCAGCTGCGCCGTCGCCTGGTGGATATCGCGGCAAACGCCGGTGGCGATCTCCAGCATGCTTTCGGTGATGTCATGTTTGGCCTCGCCGGCTTTCAGCGTGCCCTGGACCTCGTCAATCAGCGCGGAAGAGTCCTGGCTTAAATCAAAGCCCGGCGGGTTGACGACCTGGAGCTCCAGCTCAATGCCGAGGGTAAACGGCTCCGAGCGGTGAAAATCAGGTAACGACATGGCGACTCCCCCTTTCTCTTTATCAGTAAGTATAGAAGACAACGCCTCAAACTGATGATTTGCCGAAGATTATGAATTTATTTTATAAAAAGTGACGCCCCGTGATTATTCCTTTGCGTAAAAAGTAAGACTGGTGCAATCCTGCAACATAATTCCCGTCAGCGGTGCAAAAAGATAAGGTTGTTTTATTTTTAAAGTAAAATCATCGAGATAATATAAGTCATCCTTATTTTATCCGCCGTTTCGTCCTTATTTCCCGCCCTTGCAGAACTGGTATGCATCTTGCCTGTTAAATAGCGACTTTTATTTAACAGGGACAATGTGATGCTGAAGAAAAAATTACTTTCGCGTAAATGCCATCTCGCCGTTGCTGTTAGCGGGGCGCTGGCGCTGTTGGCCGCATTGCCGGTTCAGGCCTCAACCCTGCGCATTGCTATGACCGCCGCCGATATCCCGTTGACCCTCGGGCAGCCCGATCAGGGTTTTGAGGGCAACCGCTTTACCGGCATTCCGCTTTACGATTCCCTTGTTGAATGGGACCTGTCGCAAGGGGAAAAGCCCAGCGGTCTGGTGCCGGGGCTGGCCACCGAGTGGCGCGTTGACCCGCAAAATCAAAGCCGCTGGATTTTCACCCTGCGCCCGGGGGTGAAATTTCACGATGGCTCCGAGGTTAACGCCGACGCCATCGTCTGGAACGTGGATAAGGTGTTGAATAAAGCCGCGCCGCAGTACGCGCCCGGCCAGATTGGTAACACTCTCTCGCGTATGCCGACCCTCACCGGCGCGGAGAAAATTGATGACCACACAGTGGCGCTGACCACCGCCGAACCTGACGCGCTGTTGCCCTACAACATCACCAACCTGTTTATCGTTTCGCCCACCGCATGGCAAAAGCTGTATGACGCGGTGCCGACAAGCACCGGCGATACCGCAGCGCGCAGCAAGCAGGCGTGGACCGAATTTGCCGCCCACGCGGTGGGAAGCGGCCCCTTCAAAATGGCAAAACTGGTTCCCCGCCAGCAGCTGATCCTCGATAAGAACCCCGACTACTGGAACAAAGATCGCATTCCACGGGTGGATAAAGTGGTGCTGATCCCGCTGCCGGAAGCTAACGCCCGCACCGCGGCGCTGCTCTCGAAGCAGGTGGACTGGATTGAAGCCCCGGCCCCGGACGCGGTCGATCAGATAAAAGCCCAGGGTTTTAAAATCTACGCTAACACCCAGCCGCACCTGTGGCCGTGGCAGTTCTCCTTCGAAGAGGGATCGCCGTGGAAAGATATTCGCGTGCGTAAAGCCGCCAACCTGTGCCTGAACCGCGCCGAGCTGAAAAGCTATCTCGGCGGCTATATGACCGAAGCGACCGGCGTCTACGAGGCCGACAGCCCGTGGCACGGCAAGCCCACTTTCCAGATCAAATATGACCCGGACACCGCCCGCAAGCTGATGACCGAAGCTGGCTATAGCGCCGGTAAACCGCTGCACGTCACGGTCGCCACCTCGGCCTCCGGCTCCGGGCAGATGCAGCCGCTGCCGATGAACGAGTACATCCAGCAGAGCCTGAAAAGCTGCTTCTTTAACGTCGACATTAAAGTTAACGAATGGAACACCCTGTTTACCAACTGGCGTCTCGGGGCGAAAGATCCATCGGCGAAAGGGATCGACGCCATCAACGTTAGCGCCGCGGTTAACGATCCCTATTTCGGCATGATCCGCTTCTCCACCGCGAAAGCCTTCCCGCCGGTGGCAACCAACTGGGGCTATTTCTCGACCCCGGAAACCGAAAAGCTGGCGACGGCGGTAAAACACGCGTTTACCCCGGCCGAAATGGATAAAGCCGCGGGCGAACTGCACGCCGCGCTGGTCGATCAGGTGCCGTTCCTGTTCGTCGCTCATGATGTCGGGCCACGGGCGATTTCGCCTGCCGTCAGCGGAGTGGTGCAGCCGCAAAGCTGGTTTATCGACCTTAGCCTGGTGAGCAAAAAAGAGTAATTGATACGGGAGCAAGAGATGATCAATACCGTGCTATATCGCATCCTGCTGGCCGTCCCCACCATGCTCGGGGTAGCGGTGATCTGTTTTATGCTGGTGCAGATTGCGCCGGGCGACCCGCTGGTGTCGGTGATGCCGCCGGACGCCTCGGAAGCGCTGCGTCAGACCTTAATGCAGGCCTACGGCTTTGATAAACCGCTGCCGCTGCAGTTTGTGCACTGGCTATGGCGGGCGCTGCACGGCGATTTGGGCATGTCGGTCGCCACCGGCCGTCCGGTCATCGACGAGGTCATGACGGCGGTGACCTACTCTTTGCGTCTGGCGCTGCTGGCGACGGCGATCGGATTTGTGCTGGGTAGCCTGTTTGGGTTTGTCGCCGGCTATTTTCGTAACAGCATTATTGACCGCCTGGCCTCGGTGCTGTCGGTATTCGGCGTCAGCGTGCCGCACTACTGGCTGGGGATGCTGCTGGTGATTGTTTTTAGCGTCAAATTCGCGCTGCTACCGGCAACCGGCGGCGGGCCAATCGGCGAGGTGGGCTGGCAGTGGGACTGGGAGCACCTGCAGTTTATGCTGCTGCCGGCTTTTACGCTGTCGGTGATCCCGACCGGCATCATCGCCCGCACCGTTCGTTCGCAGGTGGCGGACATTCTCAGCCAGGAGTTTATCGTCGGCCTGCGCGCCAGGGGGCTCAACGAATCGCGGATCTTTCTGCACGTGGTGAAAAACGCCGCGCCGACCGCGCTGGCGGTGATGGGGCTGCAGGTCGGCTATCTGATGGGCGGCTCGATTCTGGTGGAAACCGTTTTCTCCTGGCCCGGCACCGGGCTGCTGCTGAATACCGCCATTTTCCAGCGCGATCTGCCGCTATTGCAGGGCACCATCTGGGTACTGGCGCTGTTCTTTGTCCTGCTCAATCTGCTGGTGGATATTCTGCAAACCAGCCTCGATCCGCGAATTAAGAGGAGCTGACGATGGTGGATACCGTGACGACCAAAGGCATTGCCGTCTCTGCCACGACGGTCGCCAGGCAAGGCTACTGGCGCGGCGTGTTTGGCCGCCTGCTGCGCGACCCGGGCGGGGTATTCGTCGGCGCGATCATTCTCGTTCTGCTGGCGCTGGCGCTATTTGGCCCCTGGCTGATCGTTAAAGACCCGTATCAAACGTCGATGTTTTTACGCCTCAAGCCGATCGGCACCGACGGCTTCCCGCTGGGCTCCGATGAGCTGGGGCGCGATATGCTATCAAGGCTGATTCTCGGCACAAGGTTATCGCTGTTTATGGGGATTGTCCCGGTGGTGCTGGCCTTTTTTATCGGCGGGGCGATCGGCATTATCGCCGGCTATGCGGGCGGTAAAACCAACACCATTATTATGCGCACCATTGATGTTTTTTACGCCTTCCCGTCGGTGCTGCTGGCGATCGCACTCTCCGGCGCGCTGGGCGCGGGCATCGGTAACGCACTGCTGTCGCTGACCCTGGTGTTCGTGCCGCAGGTGGCGCGTATTGCCGAAAGCGTCACCGCGCAGGTGCGACATATGGACTACATCGACGCCGCCCGAGCCACCGGAGCTAGCGCGTTCACCATTATTCGCGTCCAGGTGCTGGGCAACGTGCTGGGGCCGATTTTCGTCTTCTCCACCGGCCTGATTTCGGTGTGCATGATCCTCGCCTCCGGGCTCTCATTTCTCGGCCTCGGGGTTCGTCCGCCGGAGCCGGAGTGGGGGCTGATGCTCAACACCCTGCGCACGGCGATTTATACCCAACCGTGGGTGGCGGCGCTGCCCGGCCTGATGATTTTTATCACCTCCATTTCGTTCAATATCCTCGCGGACCGCCTGCGTGCGGCAATGGCGATTAAGGAGTAAGCGATGCAACCCTTTACGAATATCGACCTCGGCGGGCCGGCGCAGCCGCTGCTGAAGGTTAACAATCTGCTGAAGCATTTTCCCGCCGGCGGCGGCAAAGCGCGAGAAGTGGTGCAGGCGGTGGATGACGTCAGTTTTTCGGTGATCAAAGGCGAAACCCTTGGCGTGGTGGGGGAGTCGGGCTGCGGTAAATCGACCACTGCCCGGCTGCTGATGCAGCTGCTTAATCAGGATAGCGGGGAGCTGATCTTTGATGGCCTGGAAGTGGGCTCATCGCGCCTGCCGATGAAAGCGTATCGCCGCCAGGTACAGATGGTTTTCCAGGATAGCTACGCCTCGCTCAACCCGCGTATGACCATGGAAGAGAGCATCGCCTTCGGCCAACGGGTACACGGCGTCAGCGCCAAAGAGGCCAGTGAGTACGCCCGCTATCTGCTGGCGCACGTTGGCCTTGAGCCGGGACGTTTTGCGCACCGCTATCCGCACGCGCTCTCCGGCGGCCAGCGCCAGCGCGTCAATATCGCCCGCGCGTTGGCGATGAAACCCCGGCTGGTGATTCTTGATGAGGCGGTTTCGGCGCTGGATAAATCGGTGGAAGCCCAGGTACTGCAGCTGTTGCAGGAGCTGAAACGGACGCTGGCGCTGACCTATGTGTTTATCAGCCACGACCTGCACGTGGTGCGCTGGCTGTCGGACCGCATCCTGGTGATGTATCTCGGCGAGGTGGTGGAGATTGGCCCGGCGGAGCAGCTGTTTACCGCCTCGGCCCACCCCTATACCCGCGCGTTATTAAGTTCGATGCCGTCGATGGACCCGCAGCATCGCACCTTAACCTCGCCGCTGAGCGGCGATCCGCCCAGCCCGATTTCTCCGCCCTCCGGCTGCCGCTTTCATACCCGCTGCCCGCACGCCAGAGCGGTGTGCGCAGAGGTGAAGCCAAAGCTTGAAAGCGTCGGCGAGGGGCATCAAAGCGCCTGCCTGATGGCGCAGCCCGCTTCACCCTGGCATCAGAATATCGCCATCCAGGAGGTGAGCCATGTTGCATGAAGCTTATGTCCATATCCGCGACCTGCGGGTGGAGTTTCGCCGCGACGGCCAGACGGTCAACGCGGTTAACGGCGTCTCCTTTGATGTACAAAAAGGCGAAGTGATGGCGCTGATCGGCGAATCTGGCTCCGGGAAAAGCGTCACCCTGCGCGCCCTGATGCGCCTGCATCCGCCGAAAAGCAGCGTGCTTTCCGGTACCCTGAGGGTTGGGGAAGAGGATGTGTTGAAGATGAGCGCCGGGCAGCTGCGGCGCTACCGCGGCGCACGCTGCGCGATGATTTTCCAGGAGCCGCTGCTGGCCTTCGACCCGGTCTATACCGTGGGCCAGCAGATTGTCGAAGGGCTGCGTCGCCATGAAGGCCTGTCGCGCCAGGCGGCGCGGGAAAGGGCGCTGGAGGCGCTGCGCCAGGTACGCATTCCGAGCCCCGAGCGGCGGCTGGATGCTTACCCGCACGAGATGTCCGGCGGAATGCGCCAGCGGGCGATGATTGCCCTCGCGCTCTCCTGCGATCCGCAGCTGCTGCTGGCGGATGAGCCAACCACCGCGCTGGATGCCACGGTGCAAATCCAGATCCTGATCCTGCTGCGTGAGCAGCAAAAGCAGCGCGATCTGTCGATCATTTTTGTGACCCACGATATCGGCGCGGCGGTGGAGATCGCCGATCGGGTGGCGGTAATGTACGCCGGGCGCATCGTGGAAGAGGCGTCGATTGAGGAGATTCTGTATCGTCCGCGCCATCCTTACACCCAGGTGCTGCTGGGCAGCCGGCCGAAAGAGGGGTTGAAAAAGGGCGACGTGCTGCACTGTATCCCCGGCTCGCCGCCGGATCTCTCGCGGCTGCCGCCCGGCTGCGCGTTTGCCGATCGCTGTCCGCACGCGCGCCCCGCCTGTGCGCAGAGCCAGCCGGCTACCGAACAGGCCGGGCCGCGTCACGTGGTGAACTGCCATCGCTGGCGTGAGCTGAGTGCGTCCGTTGAAAACCAGGCGCTGTACGCCTGAAGCCTCGAGGAAAGCAGTATGCAGGATGATATTCGCGCTTTTATGCCCTATCCGCCGCATCCGGTGGCGCATGCGCTCAGCGGGCCGCTGAGCGGGTTAACTTTTGCGGTCAAAGATCTGTTTGACGTAGCGGGCTACCCCACCGGCGGCGGCAATCCGCATCTGCTGGCGCTGTCCGGGGTGAAAACCCGCACCGCGCCGGTGGTGCAAAAATTGTTAGATAATGGCGCGCGCTTTATCGGTAAAACCCATACCAGCGAGCTGGCGTATTCGATGAGCGGGCACAACGTGCATTATGGCACCCCGCGCAACGGCGCCGCGCCGAATCATATCCCCGGCGGATCGTCGTCCGGCTCGGCGTCGGCGGTATCGAACGAGGCGTGCGACTTTGCCCTCGGCAGCGATACCGGCGGCTCGGTACGCACTCCCGCCAGCTATTGCGGATTGTACGGCCTGCGTCCGACCCACGGGAGAATCTCCCTCGACGGCTGTCAGCCGCTGTGTGCCACCATGGATACCTGCGGCTTCTTTGCCCGCTCGCCGGAAGTCTTTTCTGCCGTTGCCGCCTGCCTGTTCAGTGATGAGAGAGTGGATATTAGCCGCGTTCGGCTGGCCAGCCATGATGGACTGTTTTCCCGCCTGCCGCCGCGCAGCCAGCAGGCGCTGCTACCGGTGCGCCAGAGCATTGAGCGCTTTTTTGGCGCGGTAACGCCGCTCGGCGCGCTGCTGCCGGACGTGGATGATATCTATCTCGCCTTCCGCCAGATTCAGGGCTACGAAGCGTGGCAGGCGCAGGGCGTAACTATTGAGCGCTACGGCCTGCAACTGGGGCCGGACGTCCGCGAACGCTTCTTTTGGGGTAAAGCGGTCACCCGCGCGCAGTTTGACGCCGCCTGCCAGCAGCGCGAGCGTTTTAGCGCCTGGTGGGACGCGCAGTTGGGCGATGCGGTTTTAGTGATGCCGACGGTTCCCGACGGCGCGCCGCTGCTGACGGCGCAGGCGGAAGAGATAGAAGCGGTCCGCCGCCTGTCTCACGATCTGCTGTTAATTTCCGTGATGACCCAACGTCCGCAGGTGACGCTGCCGGTCGCCCGGACGGGCGGACTGCCGCTGGGAATTTCATTTTTAGGGCCGCGCGGCAGCGATCGTCTGCTGGTTGAGCTGGCCGCCGCGTTTATGCAAGGAGACCGAAATGAGCAGTGATGTCCTTTTTACCCCGATAACCGAAACTTCCGCCTGCCGGGTCAATGGCACACGCCTGTGGGATTCGCTGATGACGCTGGCGGAAATCGGCGCCACGCCGAAGGGCGGCTGCTGCCGTCTGACGCTGACCGATCTTGACCGCCAGGGACGGGATTTGGTGATTAGCTGGGCGCAGGCGGCCGGGATGAGCGTCACCGTCGATAAAATCGGCAACGTATTTATGCGCCGGGAAGGGCGTAATTCGGCGCTGCCGCCGATTGTCTCCGGCAGCCATATTGACACCCAGCCGACCGGCGGCAAATTTGACGGTAACTATGGCGTGCTGGCGGCGCTGGAGGTGGTACGAACCCTGAACGATCGGGAGATTGAAACCGAAACGCCGATTGAAGTGGTGTTCTGGACCAATGAAGAGGGGTCGCGCTTTGTACCGGTGATGATGGGTTCCGGGGTATTTGCCGGGGTATTCCCGCTGGAGACCATCTACGCCGCAAAGGATGCGGACGGTAAAGCCGTGGGCGAGGAGCTGGCGCGCATCGGCTATATCGGCAGCCAGACGCCGGGCGACCATCCGATTGGCGCCTACTTTGAAGCGCATATTGAACAGGGGCCGATTCTTGAAGATGAAGAGAAAATTATCGGCATTGTGCAGGGCGTGCTGGGGATCCGCTGGTATGACTGCGTGGTGACCGGCCAGGAGTCCCACGCCGGACCGACGCCGATGCGCCTGCGTCAGGACGCTTTGCAGGTGGCGACCCGCATTATGCAGGAGGTGGTGGCGATTGCCGGGCGCAGCGAGGAAGGGCGCGGTACGGTAGGGATGGTGCAGGTCTATCCGAACAGCCGCAACGTGGTGCCGGGAGAGGTGACGTTTTCGATTGATATGCGCAACCTTAGCGACGAGCTGGTGGATGAGATGGACCGTCAGCTGCGGGCGTTTATCGCCGGGGTCGAGCGGGAGAGCGGCCTGAAGGTGGCGTTAAAAGAGGTGAGCCACTATCCGGCGGCGCCGTTCCACCCGGATTGCCAGGCGGCGATCGCTGACGCCGCGCAGCGGCTGGGGTATCCCGCGCGGGAGATTGTCTCCGGCGCCGGACACGACGCGGTGTATATGAGCTATCTGGCGCCGACCGGGATGATTTTTATCCCCTGTAAGGACGGGATCAGCCACAACGAAATTGAATATGCGTCGCCGGAGCACGTGGAAGCCGGCGCGAACGTGCTGCTGCAGGTGATGCTGCAGTACGCGCGGGTAGTGTAACCGGTTATTCTCCCCGGTCGCGCTGCGCTTACCGGGGCTACAAGGGCAATACAGCAGTAGCCCGGGTAAGGCGTTTGCGCCGCGACCCGGGGTTTCCGGGCCCGGTGCCTGAGGGAGGCAGATTGGGTAGCCCGGACAGGCGCGGTAGCGCCGCCTCCGGAAAGGTGGTGAGGGGTTCCGTTCACTATTATTCCGCAGAAAATGTCTCACCGTGGTACGTGAACGGGTAAAGGGGGAGAAAACCGTCTCCCCCTTTACAATCCCCGCGGTCCCGCAAAGAAATCGGTGCTACGCACTGCGCTCACCTCCCGGTCCTCAGCCTGCGGTCGGCTCAACTCGACATCCCTGTCTCGATTCGCCTCTGGCCGCCATCCCTGGCGGCCAGCCCTTGTCTTCGGCCCTCCGGTTCGCCGATTTCAGCGGGGGCCAGGGCATCGCTGCATCTCGCGTTGTTTCAGAGATATCCCCGCTGCTGTATGAAACTCTGCCGGAGGCGGCGCTTGACGCGCCTCTCCGGGCTATAAGGGCTACGGGTTTCCAGCCGCCTGTGGGGAGTAGGGGCGGTAGCCCGGGTAAGGTGTTTACGCCGCGACCCGGGACTTCCGGGCTACAAGGGCAATACAGGCTAGCGGCTAAATTTGCGCGAACCCATAACGCACAGCACCACCCCCAGAGTCACCGCCAGCATCAATGGGCTGACGGTTTCGTGCAAAAGCACAGCCGACAGACCAAGCCCGAAGAACGGCTGTAATAGCTGGAGCTGGCCGACGGCGGCGATACCGCCTGCGGCCAGCCCTTTGTACCAGAAGATAAAACCGATAAGCATGCTAAAGAGCGACACATAGCCGAGCGCAATCCAGGAGGAAATCGAGATGGTGCTCCACGACGCTGGCCGGGCGAGCGACGAGGCGATCAGCATAAAAGGCAGCGCGATAATCAGCGCCCAGCAAATCACCTGCCAACCGCCGAGCTCTCTCGTCAGCTTTGCTCCCTCCGCATAGCCTAAGCCGCAGGCGATAACCGCCGCCAGCATCAGCAGATCGCCGCTGAGCGACGCCGCCGCATTTTGCGTCAGGGCGAATCCCACCACCAGCAGACTGCCAATAATAGAAAAGATCCAGAAAGCGCGGCGCGGACGTTCACCACCGCGCAGTACGCCGAAAATAGCGGTCATCAGCGGCAATAGCCCGATGAAAACAATCGAATGCGCTGAGGTGACGTGCTGTAGGGCCAGCGCCGTGAGCAGCGGAAAGCCGATCACCACGCCTGACGAGACAATCGCCAGCGGCAAAAGCTGCGACAGGCGCGGGCATTTTTCGCGAAAACTTACCACCAGTAAGATGGCGAGGAGCCCGGCGATGGAGGCGCGCAGAAAGGTTAGCAGGAACGGATCCATATCCAGCACCGCCAGACGCGTTGCGGGCAGCGAACCGCTAAAAATGATGACGCCCAGTAAACCATTAAGCCATCCGGACCATGGTCCCGGCTCCGTTTTATGCACCACTGTATCCACCACGTTAACCTCGCTTTATCAGATGTGCTGTGCCCGCTTGAGCCATGTTTGCAGCGATGGTAATGTGCTCAATCCAATACAATCAAATTATTGTCATAGATACATTCACCGATGAAAGCCCGATACAAAGCCGTTGTCGATAGTTACGCGCAGGCGATCCGCAGCGGACAGATAGCCGCCGGAACCCGTCTGCCCACGCATCGTACCCTTGCCGCCGATGAGAGGATCTCGCTGGCTACGGCCACCCGCGTCTATCGTGAGCTGGAGGCGATGGGGCTGGTCAGCGGCGAAACCGGACGTGGAACCTTCGTGCGGGATATCTCTCTGCCGCCCGGGCACGGCATCGATCAGCAGGTGGTCGCTGCCGATGTTGTGGATCTCAACTTCAATTATCCTACGCTGGCGGAGCAGGGAGATGCGCTGCGCGAGGTGCTCAGGCAGCTGGCGATGGCGGGAGATATTGACTCCCATCTGCGCTATCAACCCCATGCCGGGCGGAGCGTCGAGCGCGAAATTATCGCTCGCCATTTGACCGCCAGCGGGTTTGCGCCGGAGCCTGAGAATGTACTGATCGTCAATGGCGCTCAGCACGGGCTGGCGGTCACCGTCATGGGGCTTTTACGTCCGGGCGACGTGGTGGCGGTGGATGCGCTCACCTACTCGGGCTTCAAGGTTCTGGCGGCCCTGTATCATCTGGAGCTTGCGGCGATCCCCTGTCGCGCGGACAGGCCGGATCTGCATGCGCTTCACATATTGTGCCAGCAGCGGCGCGTTCGGGCGGTTTATACCATGCCGACGCTGCACAATCCGCTGGGCTGGGTGCTTGACACACACCAGCGGCAGAGACTGGCAGACCTCGCTCGTCAGCACGACCTGCTCATTATTGAAGATGCCGCCTACGCCAGGCTGGTCAGCCATCCGCCGCCGCCGGTAGTCAGCCACGCGCCGGAAAGAACGATCTATGTCACCGGTTTTTCGAAAACCGTCGCCACCGGGCTGCGCGTGGGGGCGGTTATCTGTCCATCCCGCTATCGGCCTGAGATTGAGCGCGCCATCCGGGCTACGACGTGGAATACGCCTTCGCTGATGAGTTCGCTGATCTGCGCCTGGATTGAAGATGGCACGGTTGAGCGCTTTGAAACGCAGAAACGACAGGACGCACGGCAGCGGCAGCTGATTGCCCGCGAGGTTCTTGGTGCGCTTCCCATAGTGAGCCATGCGGATTCGTATTTTGTCTGGCTGCCTCTGGGGGAAGAGAGCCGGGCCGATCGGCTGGCGAAAACGCTAATGGATCACCGTATTTCGGTGTCGACCGCCGAGCCGTTCTGCGTTGCCGCGAACGTACCGCAGGCGCTGCGCATCGCTCTCGGATCGGTTCCTGTCGATAGCCTGCGCGCGGCGCTGCTTAGCGTTCGCGAAGCCGTTGAGTTTGAGCAATACCGCTAGCCCATCTGCGCCAGCTGACCGCGCAGCACTTCCACGCCTTGTTCGATGGCGTCGGGGTGAATGGCGTGGAAGCCCATACGGAAGAAGTTATCCGGCGGCGCGTCGCTGAGAAAATGCCGCGCGCCGGGCTCAATCAGTACCCCGGCGTGGGCGGCGCGCCAGGTCAGCTGCTGGGTGTTGATTTGTTCCGGGGTGGCCAGCCAGAAGGCATTGGCGTGTTCGCTGCCGGGGATGATTCGGCATTCCGGCAGATGCTGCTGCAGCGCGTTGTTGAGGCGCTCCCAGCGCCGGGCCGAGTCGTGATGGTAGCGCCGCAGGTGCGTTTCATAGTGCCCCTGGGCAAGAAAATGCGCCATCTGATACTGAATATTGGTCGGCGGGTGGCGATATACCAGCCGCCGCAGCGCCCTTGCTTCGTCAATCAGGTCCGGGTCGGCGACCATAAAGCCCAGCCGCAGGCCCGGCGAGAGCGCCTTTGACAGGCTGCTCACGTAGATCACTCGCCCGCAGCGATCGCTGGCCTTCAGCGCCGGCAGCGGGTTGAGCATAAAGTTACTTTCAGAGTCGTAATCGTCCTCAATAATCACCGCATCATGGCACGCGGCATGCTCCAGCAGCTGGCTGCGGCGCGCTTTGCTCATCGCCACGCCGGTCGGCACCTGGTGGCCGGGAGTCACGTAGTAGTAATCGCATGACGCATCGTTGAGGACGATCCCCTGTTGATCCACCGGATGCGGCACGATATCGGTATCGGCGAGCAGAAAAGTGTTAATGGCCTCGCGAAAGCAGGGATTCTCTACGCCGACTCGCGTCTTTGACGACAGCAGCAGGCGGGTCAGCAGATAGAGTGCGTTTTGCGAACCGAGAGTAATCAGGATCTCGTCCGGTGAGGCGACAATGCCGCGCTTGGGGAGGACCCGGGTGCGGATTTGTTCAATCAGCATCGGTACGTCCTGGTCGATATGATCGACCACCCACGCCGGATCGCGCACTCCGCCGTGCAGCCAGTTAGCCGCCGAGCGCCAGGTCGCCAGCGGAAACTGGCGGGTATCGGGCTGACCGTAGATAAACGGGTAGCGGTAGTTCATCCAGCCGGCCGGTTTGAGAATCGACTCCTGCTGACTGGGGGTAATTTGCAGCCGCGTGCCCCAGCGTGGTGCAGAACCCGCGTCCTGCGGTGCAGTTTCCGTTACCGTGGAGGGATCTGCGTGCTGATAATCCGTATGCAGGTAATAACCGCTGCGCGGGCGGCTCACCAGATATCCCTCGTTAACCAGCCCCTCAAACACCAGCGCCGTGGTATTGCGCGAGACCCGCAGCTGGCTGGCCAGCTGGCGGCAGGAGGGGAGCGGCGTGTCGGCGGAGAAGATGCCGCCCAGAATGGCGTTAATCAGCGTTTCGCGCACCTGCTCCTGCAAACCGCGGCGCGGGTCGAAATCAACGTGTAACAGGTGGCGGATCATGACTGGCTCCTTACTCAAACGCTCTGTGCAGGAACCGGAGCAAATTCCATACCACTCTGAGAGTGACTGACACATCCGCGCGGTGAATCTGGCTCTATCTGGAAATTAAAAACCGTCCCTACAGTGAGAACCGACCCCATCAGGCTATTTTATTTGCCATTTTGGTCCCGGGCAGTGCTCACACTCCTCACGTACGACGTGTACGCTCCGGGTGTTCCGCGCTGTCCGTATCCAAACTGGCTGCAACAATGTACGCCTGATGGGGGGCTCTAAAAACGTATTCATCAGTCGCGGACCGGAACTTCCGTCGGCACATATTTTGCAAAACCTTTTCATGTTCTGGAATGAACACGTCTGGCGAATTAATTAGGGGTGAATTAATGAACAAATCATTAGGTTCAATTTGTCTGGGCGCCATCATGGCGATGGCCTTTTCTTATCACGCAGCAGCTGCCGACCTTGCGGAAATAGAAAAAACCGGCACCCTCAAAGTCGCGACCGAAGATGATTACGCGCCTTTTAACTTTATGAATAACGGCCAGGCGGATGGCTTCAACAAAGATATGCTCGATGAATTACGCAAATACGCGAAATTCAACGTCGACCAGAGCATTCTGCCGTGGACCGGATTATTGGCGGCGGTCTCCACCGGGCAATACGACATGGCGTTAACCGGCGCGGTGATTACCGATGACCGTCTCAAAGTCTTTGATTTCACGCCGCCGTGGGCGTCAGCGCAGCACTATTTTGTTAAACGCGCGGGCGATAATTCCCTGAATACCATTGCTGAACTGAGCGGGAAAAAAGTGGGCGTTCAGGCGGGCAGCGCGCTGCTGGCAAGGCTGCCGGAACTGAAAGCGATGCTGGAGAAAACCGGCGGTAAGCTGGGGCCGGTGGTGGAGTATCCCTCCTATCCTGAAGCCTACGCCGACCTCGCCAACAAACGTCTGGACTACGTGATAAACGTGGTTATCTCGGTCAACGACCTGGCGAAGGCCAGGCCGAAGGTGTTCGCCAAAGGTCTGGCGGTATCCGGTCCGGGCTATATGGCATGGCCGATCCCGAAAAACTCGCCGCAGCTACTGGCCTATATGACCAAATTTATGAACCACATGAAGGAGACCGGCAAGCTCGCCGAGCTGCAGAAAAAGTGGTTTGGCGAAACCTATGACGACCTGCCGACCGAAGCGATTACCAGCCCGGAACAGTTTCATAAATTAGCCGGGCTGTAATGGGTTCTGCGGCGGGAAACCGCCGCCTGTTCAGGTGAAGGAGGGCTTCATGGATGCAATTTCCTGGCAGTTACTGATTGAAGGCGCATGGACTACCCTCTGGATTTCGGCCATCGCTATTGCCTTTGGGGTGGTGATTGGTCTGCTGATCGCGCTGGTACGCATGCTGCGTATCCCGGTTATCGATCAGCTGCTGGTGGTCTATATCAGCCTTGCCCGCGCCACGCCGCTGGTGACGCTGGTGCTGTTCCTGTTTCTTTCTCTGCCGACCGTCGGGATTAACCTCGATAAAAACGTCGCGGCGATTGTGGCGCTGACGCTCAATACCTCGGCTTTCAATGCCGAAATCTGGCGTAACGCTTTTCGCACTTTCCCCCGCGAACAGCGGGAAGCGGCGGAGTCGGTGGGAATGCGGCGCTGGGCTTACTTCCGCTATATCATGCTGCCGCAAATGTGGATTGAAAGCCTGCCCGCACTGGTCAACGAAATGTCGTTCCTGATAAAAGGCAGCCCGGCAATCGCGGTGATTGGCGTGGTGGATCTCACCCGCGTCACTAACCGAATTTCTTCAGTTACCTATGAACCGCTTTCGCCGATTCTGGCGGCGGGTCTGCTGTACGTGGTGATTATTGGCCTGCTGCTGAAGCTGCAGGGGATGGCCGAGCGGAAAGCGAAGCGTCTGGCGCGATAAATACGGGAGATGCTATGAATCAGTGGGCCGTTATCTGGTCGGTACGCGACAGCTTTATTGCCGGTTTACTCGCCACCCTTGAGCTATTTATTACCGCGGCGATCGCCGGATTAATTATCGGCGTGGTCCTGTGCTATTTAACCGAATATCAAAAGAAAACCCTTAACCGGATTATTATTGGCTTCGTCAGCTTAATGCGGGCGATTCCCTTTTTGATTCTGGCTTATTTGCTCTATTACGGTTTGCCGGAAGTCGGTATCAGTATGGAGGCGTGGACAGCCGGATTAATCGCCTTAATTATTTACCACGGTGCCTATTTCTTTGAAATACTGCGCAGCCAGCGCCGGGTATTTTCCGGCGGTTATATCGAGGCGGCGGTAGCGCAGGGGTTTTCGCGCTACAAAATCTTCCGCCGTATTATTCTGCCCAATATTTTGTCATCAGCGCTACCGCTGATGGGGAATCAGCTGATTATCTGCCTGAAAGATACCGCTTTCCTCAGCATTATCACCGTCCAGGAGATAACCGCTGCGGCTAACAGCGTGCAGGCCACCTATTTTATCCCGTTTAACGCCTTTATTGTCGCCATTGGGCTCTACTGGGCGATCAGTATCCTGCTGGAGCTGCTGATTAAGCGTCTGAGCGCCTGGGGAGCGAGAAGAGGAATGAGTCATGCCTGATACCACTGCTGTAAGCGTCAAAAACGTCTCAAAACAGTTTGATAACGTTGAAGTGCTTCGCGATATCAACCTGACGGTTGAGAAGGGGACCGTGGTGAGCATACTCGGCTCGTCGGGGTCAGGTAAATCAACGCTGCTGCGCTGCATGAACTGGCTGGAACAGCCGGATCGCGGCGAGATCCGCATCAGCGGCCAGCGGCTGGGGATTGACGAGCAAAATGGCCGGGCGATGTCCCATCGTCAGCTGTCAAAAATCCGCGAGCGGGTAGGGATGGTGTTTCAGAGCTTTAACCTGTGGCCGCATCTGACGGTGCAGCAGAACGTCAGCGAAGCGTTGCTGCACGTGAAGGGGATGAAACGTGATGAAGCAAAGGTTATCGCCATGCAGCAGCTGGAGAAAGTGGGGATGGCGCATAAAGCCGACGTTTACCCGATAACGCTCTCCGGCGGACAGAAGCAGAGGGTGGCAATTGCCCGTTCGCTGGCGATGTCGCCGGAGGTGATTCTGTTTGATGAACCGACGTCGGCGCTGGACCCCGAGCTGGTCAACGAGGTGCTGGGAGTGATGAAAGCGCTGGCCGCTGAGGGCTATACCATGGTGGTGGTGACCCACGAGATGGACTTCGCGCGCCAGGTGTCGGATGAAGTGGTGTTTCTTGAGAAGGGATTGTTGATTGAGAAAGCGCCGCCGGAGAAGTTTTTCAGCAACCCGGATTCCGAGCGCGTCAGGCAGTTTCTGCAGAGCAGCCGATAATCTCCAGCGGCCAATCTCCCCGGTTGCGCTGCGCTTACCGGGGCTACGGGTTGCCAGCCGTCTGCGGGGCGGTATCCCGGGTAAGGCGTTTACGCCGCGACCCGGGATTTGCGGGCCCGGTGCCTGAGGGAGGCAGACTGGGTAGCCCGGACAGGCGCGGCAGCGCCGCCTCCGGGAGATGTTCATGCAGCTATGGATATGTCTCTGAAACAACGTGTTATGCAGCGATGCCCTGGCCCCCGCTGAAATCGGCGAACCGGAGGGCCGAAGACAAGGGCTGGCCGCCAGGGATGGCGGCCAGAGGCGAATCGAGACAGGGATGTCGAGTTGAGCCGACCGCAGGCTGAGGACCGGGAGGTGAGCGCAGTGCGTAGCACCGATTTCTTTGCGGGACCGCGGGGATTGTAAAGGGGGAGACGGTTTTCTCCCCCTTTACCCGTTCACGTACCACGGTGAGACATTTTCTGCGAAATAGCGGTGAACGGAACCACCTACCACACCGTCCCGGAGGCGGCGCTGCCGCGCCTGTCCGGGCTACCAGGCCCGGGCGCGGCGGCTGATGTCAATCCCGATCGATCGCAAACGGCTGCCAGGCTTGACGCACCGGCATCACCTCGACCCGGTTGATATTCATATGGTCCGGCAGCGTGGCGATATAAAACATCTGTTCGGCAATATCCCGCGCGCTCAGCGGCGTGGTGCCGCGATACAGGTTGTCCGACGCCGCCTGGTCGCCTTTGGTGCGCACCAGGGTAAATTCCGTTTCGGCAATCCCCGGCGCGAGATCGGTCACGCGCACCCCGGTCCCGAGCAGATCGCAGCGCAGGTTATAGCTGAACTGCTTCACGAAAGCCTTGCTGGCGCCGTAGACGTGGCTGCCAGGATAGGGCCACTGCCCGGCGATAGAGCCAATATTGATGATGCTCGCCCCCGCGCCGTGACGAATCAGCGTCGGCAGCAGGGCATGAGTCACGTTGACCAGTCCGGTGACGTTGGTGTCGATCATCGTTTTCCAGTCGTCCAGATCCACTTTCTGCGCGGGCTGCGGCGACAGCGCCAGCCCGGCGTTGTTAATCAGCGTCGTGATATCGGCGAATTCAGCGGGCAGCGCCAGCACGGCCGCGGCGACCGCATCGCTATCGCGCACGTCGAGTTCGATGATATGCACCGCCACCTGCGAGGCGAGCTTATCCTGTAGCGTCTTCAGCCGCTCAACACGGCGTCCACTCAGCACCAGCGACCAGCCCGCATCGGCGAAGACCTGCGCCGCCGCTTCGCCAAAACCCGAGGTCGCCCCGGTAATAAACACCACTTTGCTCGTTGCCATTTCATTCTCCTGTGCAGATTGTCGCTCCCACTATAAAAACCGCACGCGCGCGGGCACAGAGCCAGTCGGCGCGCGGCGATGTGACACGGTGTCACATCATTTTTGCCTGACTGGCTCTATCCGTTTCTGCCCTGAACGACCAATGATGAGGCCAACGACAACGACATGAGAGAGGGCAGGGTATGAAGCTGGCACTACAGAACGAAGTAGCAATAAGCAATGATGAAGTTCGGCAGCTGGATCGCGCTTATGTGTTTCATTCATGGTCGATGCAGGGCAATTTACATCCGCTGGTGATCGCCGGGGCTAAAGGCTGCGAGCTGTGGGATTACGAAGGCAATACTTACCTGGATTTCAGCAGCCAGCTGGTCAACGTCAACATTGGCTATCAGCATCCGCGCGTGCTGGCGGCGATGAAAGCCCAACTGGAAGAACTGGTGACCATCGCGCCCGCCACCGCCAACCTCGCCCGCGGCGAAGCGGCGAAGCGCATCGTCGAGCTGGCGCCGGAAGGCTTTAGCAAAGTGTTCTTCACCAATGCTGGCGCTGACGCCAACGAGAACGCCATCCGCATGGCGCGGCTCTATACCGGGCGCGATAAAGTGCTCTCCGCCTATCGTTCCTATCACGGCAATACCGGCAGCGCCATTGCCGCCACCGGCGACTGGCGCCGGGTGCCGAACGAGTATTCCCGCGGCCACGTACACTTTTTCAATCCCTACCTCTATCGCAGCGAATTTAACGCCGCGACGGAAGAGGAGGAGTGCCAGCGCGCGCTGGCTCATCTGCGGCGGATGATTGAGTGCGAAGGCCCGAACGCGATTGCCGCGATTCTGCTGGAGTCGATTCCGGGTACTGCCGGGATTCTTGTCCCGCCCGAGGGCTATATGCAGGGCGTGCGGGCGCTGGCCGATGAGTTCGGCATTGTCTTGATCCTTGATGAAGTGATGGCCGGTTTTGGCCGTACCGGGAGCTGGTTTGCCTTTGAGCAGGATGGCGTGGTGCCGGATCTGGTGACTTTCGCCAAAGGGGTGAATGCCGGCTACGTCCCGGCCGGCGGCGTGCTGATTAGCGAGCCGCTCGCCCGCTACTTTGATGACCATTTCTTCGCCGGAGGGCTGACCTATTCCGGCCATCCGCTGGCGATGGCGGCGATTGTCGCCACCATTGATGCGATGAAAGAAGAGAAGGTGGTGGAGAACGCGGCGACCATCGGCAACAAGGTACTGCGTCCGGGGCTGGAAGCGCTGGCGGAGAAGCACGCGCTTATCGGCAACGTGCGCGGCCGCGGTCTGTTCCAGGCGCTGGAGCTGGTCAGCAGCCGCGAGCGGAAAACCCCGCTGACCGCTGCCGATATGGCGGCGATTAAAGTTGCGTTAACCGAAGCTGGTCTGCTGGCGTTTGTGGTGGAGAACCGCATTCACGTGGTGCCGCCGTGCACCATCAGTGCCGAACAGGTGGCAAAAGGGCTGGCGATTTTTGATGCGGTATTTGCCCGCTTCGCGAACCTGGCGAAGTAGGGGGGATGATTTCCCGGGTCGCGGCGTAAACGCTTCACCCGGGCTAACCACTTCCAGGTAGCAGTGAACCCGTAGCCCCGCTAAGCGTAGCGCGAGCGGGGGCGGGTTTTTACCCTACCTTAGACCAATGGTTTATTCTGCAAGCCATCTTCCGGCTATCCGGCTTTCTTGATATAACAATTTGATAACACTACGGGAGAGATAAGCGTGCCGGAAATCAATGAGTTTGGTCAGCAGGTCAAGGATCGCGTGCCCGTGCGCGATGCGGCGCTGCAGGCGTGGCTGGCGCCGGAGAACTTTGATGCCGAAGGGCGGCAGATAAAGCGGCTGGAAACGTTTCGTTGAATTCAGGACGAGCGCCGATGAATAGCCCGAATAAGCGTAGCGCAATCCCGTAAAATCGTGGCCAGGCCGGGTGAGGCGTCGCCGCCACCCGGCATAGATCGTTTAGCGGCGAACCGGCGCATCCCCGGCGACATAATAAGTCGCGGTACTGCGCGGCAGCGGCTGGCGGCCGCGAATGGCGTCAGCCATTTTCTCGCCAATCATAATCGTGGTGGCGTTAAGGTTGCCGGTAATAATCTGCGGCATAATTGAGGCGTCTACCACGCGCAGGCCCTCCAGCCCGTGAACCCGACCTTCGCCATCGACCACCGACATCTTGTCGTAGCCCATTTTACAGGTGCCGCACGGATGGAAGGCGGTTTCCGCATGATTGCGCACGAACTCATCCAGCTCGGCATCGCTCTGGCACTCCGCACCCGGGCTGATCTCCCGGCCGCGATAGTTATCCAGCGCCGGCTGATGCATGATTTCGCGGGTAATACGAATCGCATCGCGAAACTCCTGCCAGTCCTGTTCGCTGGACATATAGTTAAACAGAATCGCCGGATGCTGGTGCGGATCGCGCGATTTCAGCCGCACGTGGCCGCGGCTCGGGGAGCGCATGGAGCCCACGTGGCACTGGAAGCCGTGCTCTTTTACCGCATTTGAACCGTTATAGTTAATCGCGACCGGCAGGAAATGGTACTGAATATTCGGCCACGCAAACTCCTCGCGGCTGCGAATAAATCCACCCGCTTCAAACTGGTTGCTGGCGCCGATGCCGGTTCCGCTGAACAGCCATTCGGCGCCGATTTTCGGCTGGTTCCACCACTGCAGCGCCGGGTAGAGCGACACCGGCTCTTTGCATTCGTACTGCAGATACATCTCCAGATGATCCTGCAGGTTCTCGCCGACGCCGGGCAGGGCGTGTACCAGCGGAATATCGAACTGGCGCAACAGTTCCGGGCTGCCGACGCCGGATCGCTGCAGGATTTGCGGCGAGGCGATAGCCCCCGCGCAGAGCAGCACTTCTTTGTTAGCGGTGGCTTTTGATGGCGCGGTGCTGTCGCCTTCCAGCCATTCGACGCCGACGGCGCGCTTGCCGGCAAAAATAATACGATCGGTCAGCGCGTGGGTGCGAATGGTCAGATTGGCGCGCGCGCGGGCCTGGTCGAGATAGCCGCGTGCGGTGCTGGCGCGGCGTCCCTGCGGCGTCACGGTACGATCCATCGGGCCAAACCCCTCCTGCTGGTAGCCGTTAAGATCGTCGGTGCGCGGGTAGCCTGCCTGTACGCCGGCTTCGATCATCGCGTGGAACAGCGGGTTGTTGCCCTGCTTAGGCGTGGTGACGCTGACCGGGCCGTCGCCGCCGTGGTAGTCGTTAGCGCCGATATCGCGAGTTTCCGCTTTGCGGTAATAGGGCAGACAGTCGAGGTAGCTCCAGTGTTCAAGCCCCGGCGCCGTGGCCCAGTTATCGAGGTCCATGGCGTTGCCGCGGATATAGCACATGCCGTTGATCAATGAGGAGCCGCCGAGGCCCTTACCGCGCCCGCACTCCATGCGGCGGTTATTCATATGCGGCTCGGGTTCGGTCTCGTAGGCCCAGTTATAGCGCCGACCCTGCAGGGGAAACGCCAGCGCGGCGGGCATCTGGGTGCGGAAGTCGAAACGGTAATCCGGGCCGCCCGCTTCCAGCAGCAGGACGGTGGTGTCAGGATCTTCCGTCAGTCGTGTAGCCAGTACGTTGCCGGCGGAACCGGCACCAATAATAATGTAGTCAAACTGCAAAAATGACCTCCTGGTTAAAATATGGATTGAAACTGACCCATCTCAACCTGGATGGATTTTACCTGGGTGTAGCTCTGTAGCGTCTGCACGCCGTTTTCGCGGCCAATCCCGGAGTGCTTGTAGCCGCCGACCGGCATCTCCGCCGGGGATTCGCCCCAGGTGTTGATCCAGCAGATCCCGGCCTCCAGCCGATGAATCAGACGGTGGGCGCGGTTTAAATCCGGTGTGACCACGCCGGCAGCGAGGCCGTATTCGGTGGCATTGGCGCGGCGAACCGCTTCTTCCTCATCGTCGTAGCTCAGAATCGATATCACCGGGCCGAAGATCTCTTCGCGGACGATGGTCATCTGGTCATCGCAGTCGGTAAACACCGTCGGGGCGACCCACGCGCCGTGGTCGAAGCCTTCCCCTTTCAGCACTTCGCCGCCGCAGAGCAGGCGCGCGCCTTCTTGTTTACCCGTCTCGATGTAGCGCAGCACGTTCTCGCGGTGAGGGAAGCTCACCAGCGGTCCGAAGTTGGTGCTTTCAGCAAACAGATCGCCGGGGCGGATACGCGCCACGCGAGCGAGGATTTTTTCTTCAAACGCCGATTTCAGGCGCGCCGGAACGAAGACTCGCGTGCCGTTGGTACAGACCTGGCCCGAGCTGTAGAAGTTAGCCATCATCGCGATGTCGGCGGCGAGGTCGAGGTTGGCGTCTTCACAGACGATCAGCGGCGATTTGCCGCCCAGCTCCATGGTCACTTCCTTCAATGAGGAGGCGGCGGAGTTGGCCATCACCTTTTTGCCGCTGGCGACGCCGCCGGTAAAGGAGATTTTGGCGATGTCCGGGTGCTCGGTGAGATACTGGCCGGTTTCGGCGCCGGTGCCCGGCAGCACGTTAAATACGCCCGCCGGTAGTCCCGCTTCGCGGTAAATTTCCGCCAGCTTCAGGGCGGTGAGCGGGGTGACTTCACTCGGCTTAAAGATCATCGCGTTACCGGCCGCCAGCGCCGGGGCTGATTTCCACAGGGCTATCTGGATCGGATAGTTCCAGGCACCGATCCCGGCGACGACGCCCAGCGGTTCCCGGCGGGTATAGACGAATGAACTGTCGCGCAGCGGGATCTGGCTGCCTTCCAGCGCCGGGATCAGGCCCGCGTAGTACTCCAGGACATCTGCACCGGTGACGATATCGACGGCGGCGGTTTCGCTCAGCGGTTTGCCGGTATCGAGAGTTTCCAGACGCGCCAGTTCGTCGTTGCGCTCGCGCAGAATATCGACCGCTTTACGCAGAATGCGCGAACGTTCCATCGCGCTCATCGCCGCCCAGATTTTTTGCCCTTTTTGGGCGCTTTTTACCGCCCGGTCGACGTCTTCACGGCCGGCGGCCTGGACGGTCGCCAGCACTTCCCCGCTGGCGGGGTTAATGGTCTCGAAGGTTTTACCGCTGGTGGCGGAGACATAACCACCGTGGATATAAAGCTGCTGTTCGGCCATTCGGGACATGGGTCCTCCATTATTGAGAAGTCGGTGGCAGATATTTGCTGATGAAGTGCTCGGCGAGCGTTTCGGCGCGGGCTTTATCCAACGGTTTACCGCTTAGCGCCGCGCGCAGCCACAGCCCGTCGATCAGCGCGGCGAGACCGTATCCGGCCTCCTGCGCCTCTTCGCGCGGCAGAGCGCGCTGGAACTCATAGACGATATTCGACAGCAGGCGTCGGCTGCTGACCTGCTGCAGACGATAGAGCATCGGCTGATGCATGCTGCTGGCCCAAAAGGCGAGCCAGGCCTTCATCGCCGCGCTGCTTATCTGACTCTCGTCAAAGTTTCCCGCTACGATGGCGCGCAGGCGCTCCTGAGGAGAGGCGCCGGGCAGAGCGTGCAGACGGCTTAATACCGCCTGGCGCAGCTGGCCGGTGATATCGCGCATCGTCGCTTCCAGCAGCCCGTTCTTATCCTTGAAATAGTGGCTGATGATGCCGGTTGATACGCCAGCCCGTCGGGCAATTTGCGCAATGGTGGCATCGTGCATTCCCACTTCATTGATCGCGGCCAGGGTCGCGTCAATGAGCTGCCGCTGCCGTATCGGTTGCATCCCCAGTTTGGGCATTTCTCAGACTCCATTCATCAGCTTTGTTTATCTATTAAAGCGGTTTTTGATTGGACGTTCAATATAAAATGTGTCTTAATTGTTTCCGATTTTGGTTCTAATAGTTACAAAAAAAGTAAGGAGAATGGATGACAGACCTTTCGCCGAGCAGAGAAAAGGACAAAATCAATCCGGTGGTTTTTTATACTTCCGCCGGACTGATTTTGTTGTTTTCCCTGATGACTCTCTTCTTCAGCGATTATTCCGCGGCCTGGATTGGCCGTACCCTGAACTGGGTTTCAAAGACCTTCGGCTGGTATTATTTGTTGGCCGCGACGCTGTATATCGTGTTTGTGGTGTGCATCGCCTGCTCGCGTTTCGGTTCGGTGAAGCTCGGACCGGAGCACTCGAAGCCGGAGTTTAGCGTGCTCAGCTGGGCGGCAATGCTGTTCGCCGCTGGTATCGGGATCGACCTGATGTTCTTCTCCGTTGCCGAACCGGTGACCCAGTATATGCAGCCGCCGGAAGGGGCGGGGCAGACCATGGAGGCGGCGCGCCAGGCGATGGTATGGACGCTGTTTCACTACGGGCTGACCGGCTGGTCGATGTATGCCCTGATGGGGATGGCGTTGGGATACTTTAGCTATCGTTATAATTTACCCCTGACCATCCGCTCCGCGCTCTATCCTATCTTTGGCAAAAAGATTAATGGCCCTATTGGCCACACCGTGGATATCGCCGCCGTTATCGGCACCATTTTTGGTATCGCCACCACCCTTGGCATTGGCGTGGTGCAGCTCAATTATGGCCTCAACGTGCTGTTTGACATCCCGGATTCGCTGGGGGCGAAAGCGGCGCTGATCGTGCTGTCGGTGATAATCGCCACCATCTCTGTGACCTCCGGGGTGGACAAAGGCATTCGTATTCTTTCCGAGCTTAACGTGGTGCTGGCCCTCGGCCTGATCCTGTTCATCCTGTTTATGGGCGATACCGAGTTCCTGCTCAATGCGCTGGTGCTTAACGTCGGCGACTACGTGAATCGTTTTATGGGTATGACTCTGAACAGCTTCGCCTTCGATCGTCCGGTAGAGTGGATGAACAACTGGACCCTGTTCTTCTGGGCGTGGTGGGTTGCGTGGTCGCCGTTTGTCGGTCTGTTCCTGGCGCGTATTTCACGTGGACGTACCATTCGTCAGTTCGTGCTGGGGACGCTGATTATCCCCTTCACCTTTACCCTGCTGTGGCTGTCGGTGTTCGGCAACAGCGCGCTGTACGAAATCATCCACGGCAATGCGGCCTTCGCCGCCGAGGCGGTCGCCCACCCGGAGCGCGGATTCTATAACCTGCTGGCGCAGTATCCGGCGTTTACCTTTAGCGCTTCGGTGGCGACGATTACCGGCCTGCTGTTCTACGTGACCTCCGCGGATTCCGGGGCGCTGGTGCTGGGTAACTTCACCTCGAAGCTGAAGGATATCAACAGCGATGCGCCAAACTGGCTGCGGATCTTCTGGTCGGTGGTCATCGGCCTGCTGACCCTCGGCATGCTGATGACTAACGGCATTTCCGCCCTGCAGAACGCAACGGTGATTATGGGGCTACCGTTTAGCTTCGTGATCTTCTTCGTGATGGCGGGGTTGTACAAGTCGCTGAAGGTCGAGGATTATCGCCGCGAGAGCGCCAACCGCGATACTGCCCCGCGCCCGCTTGGCGTACAGGATCGCCTGAGCTGGAAGAAGCGTCTGTCGCGGCTGATGAACTATCCCGGCACGCGCTATACCCGCCAGATGATGGAAACGGTATGCTTCCCGGCGATGGAAGAGGTGGCGCAGGAGCTGAAGCTGCGCGGCGCCTACGTTGAGCTGAAAAGCCTGCCGCCGGAAGAGGGGGATAACCTGGGCCATCTCGACCTGCTGGTGCATATGGGCGACGAGCAGAACTTTATTTATCAAATCTGGCCGCAGCAGTACTCCATTCCCGGCTTTACCTACCGGGCGCGTAGCGGGAAGTCGACCTACTATCGTCTGGAGACCTTCCTGCTGGAAGGGAGTCAGGGCAACGACCTGATGGACTACAGCAAAGAGCAGGTCATTACCGATATTCTTGACCAGTACGAGCGTCATTTGAACTTTATCCATCTGCATCGCGAAGCGCCGGGCAACAGCGTGACCTTCCCCGGAATGTAGGCCATCTAAACGTTTTCTGAAAAAGGGATTTGACTGGTTAAATATACAGTGAGAAACGCAGGGAGGCGTATGATGGCGGCGGGTGCCTGAGGCTTTCTGCGTTCAGGCTTAGGTGAGGATTCAGAAAGACGAAGCCCCAGGAGATGTTCCCATCAACCTGAGGCTCACGATCCAACCCTAGCACGTTGGATAGTAGCCTCTTCTTCGCATGGAGGCAACGAGATGCTGACAAAATACGCCCTGGTGGCAATCATCGTGCTGTGTCTGACAGCGCTGGGATTGACGTTAATGGTGCGCGACTCGCTGTGCGAGCTGAGCATCAAAGAACGTAGTATGGAGTTCAAGGCCGTTCTCGCTTACGAAACGAAGAAGTAGCCGGTATGCGGGGAGCTATCCCCGCTTATCCGCAGGCTGGGTAAGGAACCTTAAGGCACCTTTTTTCTGCTTATGGGGGCAGGATGGACGGCGAGAGAACATCGACCGGTTAAAACAATCGCGCCGCCACCCTGCATACTGCTTCGCCGGTCGCTGTCAGTATATTGATATCCATACCGGCATTCGGTCCGTTCTACCAGCAGACAAAGCCGCCGTCGACGACCAGATCAACCCCGGTACAGAATGATGCCGCATCGCTGGCAAGGAACAGCGCCGGACCGGCCATCTCTTCCACCTTCGCCATACGCTGGATCGGCGTCTGGCTTTCAAATTCGCGGGTCTGGTGAACCATCTCTGGACGGGTGTTCATCGGCGTGGCGGTGTAGCCGGGACTGATGGAGTTCACGCGGATCCCTTTGCCGATCCACTCCATCGCCAGGCTTTTCGACAGGTGGATCACCCCCGCTTTAGAGCAGTTATAGTGCGCCTGATCGAGGCCCCGATTAACGATGATGCCGGACATCGAGGCGATATTAATAATCGAGCCGCCGCCAGATTCCTGCATCAGCTCGGCTTCCGCCTTACAGGAGTTCCACACGCCAGTGAGGTTGATGTCGATAACCCGCTGCCACTGCTCGGTTTCCATCTCAAGCGCCGGATTGGCATTAGCAATCCCGGCGGCGTTTACGGCGACATCAAGGCGGCCAAAGCGGCTTTTGGCCAGCGCAACACCGGCGCGCAGGTCGCTAAGCTGACGGACATCGCCGGTGTAAAAACAGGCTTCTCCACCAATGGCTTCGATATTGTTTACGGTTTCAGCAAGGCCCCCGTCTTCGCGTAGATCAAAGCAGACTATCCGAGCGCCCGCGCTGGCGAGGCCATAAGCAATCATCTGGCCGATACCGCTGCCTGCGCCGGTCACAAAAGCGACGCGGTCCTGTAGATTAAACAGCTGTTGGGCAAAATCTTTTGCGATCATAGTTATTACTCTCTAAAAAATATTCTTTAGCATGCCCGGTGTTGGCGTTCCCGGAGGCGGCGCGTTGCGCCTGTCCGGGCTACCAGACGGTGCTGATCTGTTGTTTCCCCGGATTGCGGCATAAACGTCTTATCCGGGCTACAAAATTGTGCCGACCGGAAGCCCGGGTAAGGCGTCAGCCGCAACCCGGGGGACCGCATTACGACATAATCAGGCCGCCATCTATATTGATGGTCTGCCCGGTGAGATAGCGCGCGTCATCGGAGGCGAGAAACGCCACCAGACCAGCAACGTCTTCCGGTTTACCGGCACGCTTCATCGGAATGCCTTCGACCCACTCCGCCATCAGCTCGCCCTTACCGTAGCGTTTCTGCTCGGTGCTGAGGATCTCGCCCCATACCCGGTCGTTGTAGTCCCACATTTCGCTTTCAATAATGCCCGGACAGAAGGCGTTGACGGTGATATTCCACGGCGCCAGCTCGTGCGCCAGGCTTTGGGTAATGCCGATAACGCCCATTTTGCTGGCGGCATAGTGCGGGGTATAAATAAAGCCCTGACGCCCCTGGCCGGAAGAGGTATTGATCAGGCTGCCGTGGTTCTGCTTAACCATATATTTGGCGGCTTCGCGGCAGCACAGCCAGACGCCGGTGGTGTTAACGGCGAGCACTTTTTCAAAGTCGGCTTTCGGCATACGATCGTAATAGTCGATAGTGATCACGCCCGCGTTCTGGATAGAGACGTCAATGGTGCCGAAACGCGCCGCCGCCCGCTCGTACAGTGACTGCACCTGCGCTTCGTCGGTGACATCAACCTGCAACGAAAGAATATCGGCCTGATAGCGCTGGCGTAAGGTTTCCGCCGTTTCGTGGACGCGCTCGGCGTTAGAGACCATCACCAGATTCGCCCCGTCGCGCGCAAAGCGCTCGGCGATACCGGCACCAATTCCGCGGCAGGCGCCGGTGATAACAACCGTTTTGTTCTCGAAATTTCTTTGCATGTTTTTCATCCCTTATAGAAGCCGGACGCCGGTGCGTCCGACGGGGTAATAAAGACGTTATTAACTGGTGGCACCTGCCGCAGCCAGCTTCTCCTCATGGCGGCGCATCAGGATGACTTTGTTTTGTAGTTTTTGCTGGAACTGGTCGACAACGACCGCGGTGACGATAACCACGCCCTTAATGACCATCTGCCAGAAATCGCTGACCCCCATCATCACCATGCCATCAGCCAGGAAGACGATAACGAACGCGCCGATAATAGAGCCGGTAACCCGGCCACGGCCGCCTGCCAGCGCGGTTCCGCCGAGCACGGTGGCGCCGATAGCGTCCATTTCGAACATATTGCCGGTCATCGGGTGCGCGGTTTGCAGCTGTGAGGCGACGATAAGACCAACGAACGCCGAGCACAGGCCGGAGAAGGCGTAAACAAAGATTTTTGCCTTGACGATAGGTACACCTGCAAGGCGAGCGGCGGATTCATTACCGCCGATAGCGTAGATATAGCGGCCCAGCGGGGTTTTGGTGGTCAGCCAGTAGCCCAGCAGCAGGAAGCCGATCATCAGCCAGATTGGCAAATAAATGCCCATCAGCGTTCCGGATCCCAGGGTGGAGAAACCGGTATTGCCCAGCGCTTCCATGCCGTTAAGGTTCGGGTAGGTGCTGCCGTCGTTGAACAGCAGCGCCGAACCCCTGGCGACATACATCATGCCCAGGGTGCAGATAAAGGGCGCCACGCCGAAGCGGGTGATTACCGCGCCGTTAACAAAGCCGACCAGTACGCCGAAGAGCGCCACGCAGAGGATCACTTCCGGCACGTTGAAGAAAATGACGCTGCCGTTCCACAAGGGCAGGCCGTTAGTTAATAGCGCCCCGGCAACCATGCCGCAGATCCCGGCGACGGCGCCAACGGAAAGGTCGATACCGCCCGTCAGAATAACCAGCGTCATACCGATGGCCAGCAGGCCGGTGATGGCCACGTGCTGGGTCATAATCAGCAGGTTAGATGTGGTCAGGAAATTCGGTACCATCACGCTGAAAAACGCGATAACCAGCAGCAGAGCGATAAACGTTCTGGCTTTCAGCAGGTACATATAAATCATATATTTCTGGTTCATGATGGGTTCCAGCCTGATTAATCTTGAGGTGTTGAAGCCGCGATTAATTTTTCGCGGGTAACCGCATGACGCGGTAAATCGGCGGTAATCCGGCCATCGGCCATCACCAAAATGCGATCCGCCAGCGCCATCACTTCATCCAGCTCCGATGAAGAGAACATCACTGCCAGACCCTGTTGGGCCATTTTGCCGATCAGGTGATAAACGTCGGTTTTCGCGCCGACATCAATGCCGCGAGTGGGCTCATCGAGAAATACCACCTCCGGCCTGGTCATCAACGCTTTGCCGAGTACCACTTTTTGTTGGTTGCCGCCGCTGAGCGAGGTGATCGGTAGTTCGGGATCGCTAACCTTGATGGCCAGCTCGCCAATCATCTCTTTGACGCAGGCCGTTTCCTTCTGCGGATTCAGCCATTTCCACGCCCGACGAAAGCCCTGCAGGCTGAAATCGGATAAGGTCATATTCGACTGAATCGACATCATCTGCACCACGCCTTCGCCCTGGCGGTCTTCAGGAACCAGCGCCAGCCCCTTTTTCAGCCGCGTCTGGAACGAAGACTTTTCGATGTTTTCGCCGTTGAGCTGGACGTTACCGCTCTGGCAGGGCATCAGGCCGACCAAGCCTTTGAACAGCTCCGTGCGCCCGGCGCCGAGCAGACCGTAGATGCCGATGACTTCCCCTTTACTTAAGGTGAAGGTCACGTCGTTGAGCTTATAGCCGCCGCTGGGATGGAGCGCCGTCAAACCATCAACGGCAAGTACCGCCTCGCCTTTTGGCGCAGGCCGGTAGTCAAAATGTTTTTTCTTATCGCCGACCATCTGTTCGATAATCCACGGAATACTGGCGTCGCTGACTTCACGCTCGCTGATAAAGCGCCCGTCGCGGAAAATAGTGATGTGATCGCCAATTTCCATCAGCTCTTCCAGACGATGGGAAATATAAATAATGGTGACGCCACGGCGTTTAAGCTGCTCAATAACGTTAAACAGGATTTTGACTTCCGACTGACTGAGTGCGGAAGTGGGCTCATCCATAATTAATACCCGGGTGTCTTTTGAAAGCGCGCGCGCAATTTCCACCAGCTGCTGATGGCCGATACCTAATTCGCCGAGCGGGGTATAGGGATCGACGTTAAGTTCGAGCCTCTCGAGTAATTTTTTGGCTAACTCATATTGATATTTTTCGTTAATCTTTCCTTTCTGAAAGAATTCGTTAGCCATAAAAATATTATCCATGACGTTCATGTTCGGGAATAAGTTTAATTCCTGAAAAATGATGCTGATGCCATGTTTCTCTGCCTGATGGGTGGAGCTTAGGGTGACCGGAGTACCGTCAAGAATAATTTGACCGGAAGAGGGTGTTTCAACGCCAGCAAGCATTTTCATCATGGTGGATTTACCCGCACCATTTTCACCGATCAGAACGTTTACTTTATTTCGATAGACCCGATAGTTCACGTTATCTAAAGCCACAACGCCTGGATAAACGCGTGATAATTCGCGGGTTTCGATAATAACTTCAGATTCGACTGGTTGGGAATTGACGAGTTCTTGCCGCTGCATCTTATTGTCCTCCCAAACGAACAATTTTTGCTGGCGTAATATCAGGAACGCTCTGCGGAATATCCCAGGCGGAGAACACGCCGTAGACCTGTACTGCTTCGCCGGTTTTAACCTGCGCCGTCTGGATCATCTTGACGGCGTGTTCATTAATCGCCCGGCTATATTCACCAAATAGCACCTGATCGTTGAAGTCCTGATAGCTGGCGCCCTGATAGCCGTCGCGTAATAATGTGCCGCGCAGCGTTGGGCCAATTTGCACTACCACGTTGCTGCCGCTGGTATCCTCAATCGTCATTTTTCCGCTACGTGAAGCGGAATCAATTTTGCTGATAGTGCCTTCAACTTTGACGTAAAAAACGCACGGATTTTCATCCTGAGCACGATAGCCTAACGCTTTGCAGGCGCTATCAATATCATGCGCTGCGCCGAGAGCGGTCATTAATTCGGCGACCGGGCGAGCTTTAGCCACAACCTGAGGAACCACCTGGTCTTGCCATGTCCGATCGATATCCGCCATATGCGGATTGGGCGGAGATTTAAGATCGGCCAGCTCCTGCTGAGAGACGATACGACAGCCTCCGAGCGCAAGAACGACCAGCATCAGCGATATTTTTTTATACATAATACTCTCCTGTGCGCCCCGGAAGGGGCGCAACAACCCGAAATCAGGATTTGATATTGAAGTCCTGTACTTTATCTGCGTTGTCCTGGGTTATCAGGATGCCGCGGAACATCACGCGCTGCTTCGCCGGTTTTTCACCTTTTTGCAGGTAGTTATCGAGATCGGTCACCCCCTGAGCGGCGATGGCCTGGGCCTGAAGCATCACGGTAGCCTGCAGGGTGCCGGCTTTTACCGCGTCGCGTTCATCGTTGCTGCCATCAATACCAACCACCACAACGTCGGTGCGATTAGCGGCTTTCAGCGCGGCGATAGCGCCGAGTGCGACAGGACCGTTGCCGCAAATCACGCCCTTCACGTCAGGATGCGCTTGCAGAATACTGTCCATAATGCGTTTGCCGTCGATTAACGTGCCCTTAGCGTCTTGTTTGGCCACGCTGACCATATCGGGGTACTGGTCGATAACCTGGTGGAAAGATTTAGAGCGGGTAACGCAGTTATTATCCGCCAGGTTACAGGTCAGTTCGGCGTATTTCCCTTTCTCCGCCATTTTCTCAACAAATACGTTGGCGACTTCAGAACCGGCCTGGAAGTTATTATGGGTAATTTGCTCCAGCGCGATATCATCAACCGGAATTTCGCGGTTAATTAATACCACCGGAATACCGGCTTTCTTCGCTTTTTCAATAGCGGCGACGCTGGCGGTGGAGTCGGCGTTATCCAGAATAATGCCCTGAACTTTTTTACCGATGGCGGTATCGATCAGCTCATTCTGTTTTTTTACATCTTCGCCGTGCGACAGAATAGTGGTTTGATATCCCAGTTCTTTTGCTTTTTCGCTGGCGCCCTTGGCTTCAGAGGCGTAATAAGGGTTATCCAGCGAGTTTACCATGATCATAATGGTGCCTTTTTCTGCCGCCTGGGCAGCAAAAGAAAAGGCGGTCAGGGTAGCAGCAGTTAAAAGCGTTAAACGTAATTTCATGACAATTTTCTCTCTTGGTTGTTATTGTCGGGTACGGTGAAACAACGTAAGGCCTGTAAATCAAGTTTATGGGCCGGGGGTCTCCTTTTGTTGATGAGTAAGAGCCTATCCATTAGGGCTATTTTACTGGCCATTTTGAACCAGGGCAGTGCTCGACAAAATACGAAAGTATTTTGAACGCCCTTCAGGGCGGCCCGGAGGGCGAGCATCGCGAGTTAATCCTCACGTACTACGTGTACGCTCCGGGATCGAAGCGCTGTCCGTGTTCAAACTGCCTGCGCCAATAACGCCTACTGGGATAGGCTCTAAAGTGCGTCACACGCGCGATTCCCTGGTGGGCGTCAGGCGGACGTTGCCGGTTTCCATAATGTTCTGTTCACCGCATGGCGCCACTCCTGCCATCTTTTCTGCAGGCGCTGGTGGCGGGCCATATCGGGGATAAATTCGCTATGTTCGGTTAAAAAGGCTTTCAGATCGGTCACCGATCCGGGATTCAGGGCTTTGCGTGCGAGCAGGGCCGCGCCAATCGCCGACAGTTCGGCAACGTCGCTGCGCATCACCGGGCAGCCGAGCAGATCGGCCTGATACTGCATTAACCAGTCATTTTTGGTTGGGCCGCCGTCGACCATCAATGCCGTCAGGTGGAAGTCATCCTGCTGGCGCATCGCAACGACGACATCGGCGATTTGATAGGTAATGGATTCCAGCGCGGCGCGAATCAGATGGGCGCGCTTGACGCCGCGGCTCAGGCCGCAGATTACGCCGCGCGCGCTGTCATCCCACCACGGCGCGCCAAGGCCGGTTAACGCCGGGACAAAATAGACGCCCAGCGTCGAATCAACGGAGGCGGGCAGCGTGTTGAGTTCATGCGCCAGTTCCGCGGCGGAAAGCTCGCTTAAGCCGGTACTGTCGGCCATCCATGCTACGGCGTCGCCGGTATGCGGAATATTACCTTCTAGCCCGTAGGTCATGCTGTCGCCGTCGTGCCAGGCGACGGTGGTGGCCAGCGCGTCGATATCGCACTGGGCGGATTTTACCGGCGCCATCACCGATGATCCGGTACCGTAGGTGGCTTTAACGCAGCCGGATTCGCCCAGCGCGTGGCCGAACAGCGCGGCATGGGAATCCCCGACCATCGCCATTACCGGGATACCGTCAGGGATCGCGTTCAGCCCGCGGGTATAGCCAAATAATCCGCTGGAAGGTTTAATTTCCGGCAGCGCGGCGCGAGGGATCTGAAACAGCGCCAGCATTTCGTCGTCCCACTGACCGGTTTGCAGGTTGAGCAGCTGGGTACGTGCGGCATTGGAGCAATCGCAGTAAAACGCCTCACCCTGGGTTAAGTTCCACAGCAGCCAGCTGTCGATAGTGCCAAGGCAAATTTCTCCGCGCTCTGCCTGCATTCTGCCGTCCGGGATGGATTCCAGCAGCCAGCGCATTTTCGAGGCAGAGAACAGCGGCGCAATCGGCAAGCCGGTAGTTGTTTTGATTTGCTGCTCTTTACCGTTGCGACGCAGTTCATCGCAAAATTCAGCGCTGCGGGTACACTGCCAGGTGATGGCCGCGTTGATCGGCTTACCGCTCTGGCGATACCAGCCGATTGCCGTTTCGCGCTGGTTGCTGATGGCTAAGGCAGCGACGTTTGCAGCGCCAACGTGTTCAACCGCTTGCGCAATAACGTCCAGTGACGCCTCTACCAGCACTTCTCCCGACTGCTCGACCCAACCTTCACGCGGTGTTTGAATCGCCAGCGGCTGGGAGAATTTCACCACGACCTGGCCGCGGCTATCGAGCACCACGGCTTTGGCATTGGTGGTGCCCTCGTCCAGTGCAATGATGAACTCTTTACGTGTTGCCTGCATTAGGTAGTCTCCTGAGTCACACTTCGTCCTGGCGCAGAGGGGAACGGTTGCTACTCCTCGTTATCGCATTGCTTCCTGGCAGGTCATGATGTGACAATTCGTTTTCACTTTTTTAATCACTGAATATATATTCGATAGTGATTATTTATTTGATACCTTAGCCAGAAACTTCCCGTCGGGCTACAGGAAAAGTTATCAATTGTGCTGGCAATCACACTTATCGGATCAACGAAGTATCCCGATGTTGGTGAAAAAGAGAGCGGCTTTGTGCTTTTATCCTACTGAAATATATTGATTTATTAGCATCACCTTTACGCCTGAGAGAAAGCGTAAAGGCTGTGGGAAAGTGTTGGAGTGGGGATTTCAATCGGCAATAAGCAATCTTGCCGTGGGGTAGTCGGTAATTAAAACATCGATATATCCGCCCGACAGCGCACCTTTGATAGCTGCCACCTTATCTCTGCCGCCGGCTAGAGCCACCACGTTAGGGCACTTCTTCACTTTCTCCAGCGCCATACCGATTACAGGATCTTCATCATCGCGTAACACTGCGTTACCGTTTTTGTCGTAGTAGTGCAGGCAAATGTCCCCCACGGCGCCGCGTTCCGCCAGCACCTGGAGCATATCTTCGTGATAGTAGTTGCCGGAGGTTTTCAGCAGCTGTGACGGTTCAAGAATGCCAATGCCGACAATAGCGATATCGACTTCGTCGAAGCGGGCGATAACATCGGCGACATCTTTGCTGGCAACGAGGCGATTTTTTTCCTCGGTGGAACCCTCAATGCTTTGGGAAGGGAGCAGCCAGGCTTCACAGTTCAGATGCTGCGCCAGAGTTTGGGTGAGAATGGTCGCCTGCACGTTACCGTTTGGACCGACGCCGCCCAGCAGTTGAATGACGCCGCTGGCCTTCAGGTTTTGTGCATGAACCTCATCCACCATCGCACGAATGGTCGAGCTCCACGAAGAGACGCCGATCAGATCTTTTGGCCGCAATCGCGTCTCCAGATAGTGCGCGGCGGCGGAGCCAATAGCGCGCTTGATGGTGTGATCGCTGGCGTCTTCTTCAGTATCCACCACGATGGCTTGTTTAATGCCGTAACGATCCTCGAGGCCTTTTTCAAGATTGAGGAAAATATTCGATGGCTGAACAACGCTGATTTTGACCACGCCTTCTTTTTGGCAGCGGGTGATCGCTCGGGAGATAAATGATTGAGAAAGCGAGAGAAGTTGAGCGATATCGGACTGCTTGCGTCCTTCAAGATAGTAGAGCGTGGCAATCTTAACTAATAGCCGTTGTTCATCCTGCTTAGCCATATATTTCCCCGAAAATCATTTACGTGCAGCCATTATGTTAGAGCTCATTATCATACGCGAAAAGAAAAGACAGTTAAGTGTGATGAATATCTAACTTTCACCAATCGTCAAAAACAGCTATGGACAAAAACAAATCGCTGGTCGCATAATTGAATAAAGAATCGTTATTGAATATATATTCATTGACGATTTCAGGTCAACTGAAAAGTATCCGGGTGAAGTTATGCCTGGTGGTAAGGAGGCAGAATGTTCCTGAGTATGATGCAGCGGCGTAAGCCTTACGATGCGTTGCCTGGGGATGTCTGGTTTTTTTAGTCCCTGACGGAATAAATATTCCAAGTTGAAAATAAATTCAGAGGTATTAAATGAATCCCTATAGCTATGATGTCCAGGCACTTGAGCGTAAAGCCCGCGCCGTACGTCGCCATATCGTCAGATTGAATGCCAATAGCCCGGCTGGTGGGCACACCGGTGCCGACCTGTCTCAGGTTGAACTGATCACCGCGCTCTATTTCCGCATTATGAACGTTGCGCCGGACCGCCTGGATGACGACCAGCGTGATATCTACATTCAGTCGAAAGGCCATGCGGTGGGCTGCTACTACTGCGTGCTGGCCGAAGCGGGCTTCTTCCCGGTTGACTGGCTGGAAACCTATCAGCATGCCAATTCACATCTTCCTGGTCACCCGGTTCGTCAGAAAACGCCGGGTATTGAGCTTAACACCGGCGCGCTGGGCCACGGTTTGCCTGTTGCGGTGGGGCTGGCGCTGGCTGCAAAGAAAAGCAACAGCTCCCGCCGCATCTTTTTAATTACCGGCGATGGCGAACTGGCGGAAGGCAGCAACTGGGAAGCGGCGCTGGCTGCGGCGCACTATGGCCTTGATAACCTGGTCATTATTAATGACAAGAACAATCTCCAGCTGGCGGGGCCGACCCGCGAAATCATGAATACCGATCCGCTGGCTGATAAATGGAAGGCCTTCGGGATGACGGTCACCGAGTGCCAGGGTAACGACATGGCCTCGGTAGTGGCGACCCTGGAAGGGCTGAAGCAGGAAGGTAAACCGAACGTTGTTATCGCCAACACCACGAAAGGTGCCGGTATTTCCTTTATCCAGGGGCGCCCTGAATGGCACCACCGGGTACCGAAAGGCGAAGAAATTGCACTGGCACTGGAGGAACTGAAAGATGAGTAATGCAGAACACCTGGCGAGCGTGATGGTTCAGGCCTTTATTGATGCGGTCGACAGCGGGGTTGACCTGGTGCCGGTGGTGGCTGACTCAACGTCTACGGCAAAAATTGCCCCGTTTATTAAACAGTTTCCCGGCCGTCTGGTTAACGTGGGTATCGCCGAGCAGAGCATGGTCGGTACGGCGGCGGGGCTGGCGCTGGGAGGCAAAGTGGCGGTCACCTGTAACGCCGCGCCGTTCCTGATTTCCCGCGCTAATGAACAGATTAAAGTCGACGTTTGCTATAACAACACCAACGTTAAGCTATTTGGCCTTAACGCCGGGGCCAGCTACGGCCCGCTGGCCAGCACCCATCACGCGATCGACGACCTGGCGGTGATGCGCGGCTTCGGTAATATCCAGATTTTTGCCCCGTCTTCGCCGCGCGAATGTCGGCAGATTATCGATTACGCTATCGGCTATCAGGGGCCGGTGTATATTCGTCTTGACGGTAAGGCGCTGCCGGAACTGCACGATGAAAACTATCGCTTTGTGCCGGGAGCGGTCGTCACGCTGCGGGAAGGCGAGGATATCGCGCTGGTCGCGACGGGGTCAACGGTGCATGAAATCGTCGATGCCGCGCAGATGCTGGCCGACGCGGGGATTCAGGCCAAAGTGGTGAGCGTGCCGTCCATTCGCCCTTGCGATACCGCCGCGCTGCTGGCAGCGCTGAAGCCGTGCAAAGCGGTGATTACGGTGGAAGAACATAACGTCAACGGCGGATTGGGTAGCCTGGTGGCGGAAGTGCTGGCCGAAGCGGGCGCGGGCATTACGCTTAAACGTCTGGGGATCCCGGATGGCGAGTATGCGGCGGCGGCGGACCGCGGCTGGCTGCGCAAACATCATGGTTTTGATGCCGCTTCTGTGGCGGAGCTGGCGCAGAAGATGCGCTGATTTTGCCGTAGCGTTGTAAACCCGTGCGGGGCGACCGCGCGGGTTTTGTGTTTATGACGCGCTGAGCGTAATCACGTATTCAGCGGCCTTAATCCATTGCAGCCGGTACTCCGTGGCGGATAGCCGCAAAAGCAAATTTCCTTCCTTTATACACACCAGTTTAAAATCGGTGAAACCTATTCCCGCTTGTACCCGGAGAGGGCAGGCCTTGAACGCGCTCTCCTTCGCCGAAAACGCCAGCGTCAGCGCCAGCTCGGGCGTCAGGCCGCTTGCTGCGAGCAGGCTCTTTTCTTCGCTATTGATGATGCTGCTTTCCAGATCCGCCGCCAGGGAAGGCGTCATGATACGCTCAATATCGACGCCAATCGGTTGGGCCGAGACCACCGCCAGCGCGCTGCGTTCGCAGTGGCTGATGCTGCCGTACCACGGCGCTGGCCACAGGGGCTGGCGTTCATCACCGATGGCGGGAACGTCCTTTTCGCCCACTTCCTGCAGCGCGTAAACCGCGGCGATACGCCCGGCGAGATGCTCGGTCTGTCGTTTGCGGGAGCCGTCGGTGAGTTGGGCATAGTGCGGCAGCCAGAGCAGATCTTCTGGCTGAAAGGTTACCGGGTCGAAATCCACCCGCTGAAGCGAGTGACCGGCAAGTTGAATAATCGAGTGCTGGATTTGCATAGCGTGATGTTAACAGATTCTCCCGTCCGCCCTCTACGGGGAAGAGGGCGGGGGGGAGCGGGTGCATCATCAGAAGTGGGTATTGACGCTCATATACCAGGTACGTCCCGGTTCGTTGTAGGTATACGCCCCTGCGCCTCTCATATAGGAAACATCGGTTGTGCTTCCGGTCGTCTGGGAGTTACCTTCACGCCACAAGCGTTTGTCAAAGACGTTATCCACGCCGCCGGTCAGGCTGACGTTTTTGCTGACGTCCCAGGTCGCGCTCAGGCCCACGATGCTATAAGGACTGACTTCTTGCTTATCCGAACCGGTAACCGGTTTGCCCTGGTAATCATATTTCTTCGGCTCTTGCTTACCGTACCAGGTCAGCGTGGACTGCAGCGAGACATCCTGACGCACCTGCCAGCTGAGGGTCGAGTTCAGCGTATATTCAGGTATGATCGACAGTCGTTCGCCGGTCTCTTTATTCTTACTCTGCAGCATGTAAGTAATGTTGTTGGTCCAGTTAATCGTATCGCTAACCGGAATATTCAACGTGCCTTCAAGCCCTTCAACCACCGCTTTAGGGACGTTTTCCCACTGATAGATATCGGTGTAGGTGGTTTTCCCTTTGCTGGTAATAGAGGTGCGGCTCAGCGGAACGGTACCCGCCTCAATCTTGTTTTTATAATCGTTACGGAACCAGGTCACCCCGGCCAGCCAGCCGTCGCGTTTAAATTCGAGGCCAATCTCTTTGTTAACGCTGGTCTCGGCTTTCAGGTCGTCATTACCCATCATATAGCAGCCGATACCGGTAGAGGCGCCGGTCGCATAGCAGCCTTGCCCTTTACTATAGAGAATATAGTTAGGATTGGTTTGATACAGGCTTGGCGCTTTGTAGGCGCGGGCGATGCCCATCTTTAACGTGAAGTCATCCCACAGGCCCTGAGACAGGTTTAGCGATGGGCTCCAGTTGTTACCGACGATGCTGTGGTGATCGAAGCGCAGACCCGGCGTCAGCATGGTGGTATCGGTCAGCTCGATGTTGTTTTCGGCAAACAGCGAGAAAATTTCTGCTTTCGAATAAGGGCTGCGGTTAGTGCTGTCGTAGCCCGGAATGTCGCCGCCCATAAAGGTCTGAGAGTTGGATAACTGATCCTTCATGCGCTGCTGGTTCCATTCGCTACCCAGCGTCAGATTCTGATTAACCCACAGGTCAAACGGAATGCTGACTTCACTGTGCAACATCACATCGTTAAGATCGGAATCGACGTATTTCGCCGATGAGTTCGGGTCGAAAATGCCTTCCGTTCCGCCCGCCAGACCTTCCGGAGTACGGGAGTTGCGGGTGTGTTCGTACTGTACCCAGTTGCTGGTGGTAACGCCGTTATCCCAGCCGCCGTTCCAGGTGAGGGAGTAGTTCTGGCGATAAAGGCGGTTAGTCTCTTTACCGTAGTTATCTTTTACCCGCTGGTTAGTATTGGTGTTCTGCGTATCACCGGCATAGAGGTTGCCCTGACGGCTATAGCCCGCTTCAAGCTCCAGAGACTGCATTGGAGCAAAGTCCCAGCGCACCGTGCCGTTAATGTCTTTGTTAATTACCCCTTCGCGGCCCGCAGGCAGCGTATCAACATAGTTGCCGGTACGCTCGGACTGATGGCCCTGGTTGATATCCCAGGCGTCGGCCTGAGTTTTATCGAGGTTGCCGTACAGGCGGAAGCTAAAATCTCCGCCCAGCGGCCCGTTAAGGCTAAAGTTGGTGCGTTTTGTCGACCCTTCGTCTTTGTGCTCCGGGGCGTTCAGATAGGTGTTCCAGGAACCGTGCCACTCGTCGCCGCCTTTTTTGGTGATGATATTGACGACGCCGCCCGCCGCGCCGTTGCCGTAGCGTGCGGCAGCCGGGCCGCGCAGGACCTCAATGCGTTCAATCATTTCTGGCGGAACCCAGCCGGTATCGCCGCGGGTATCTCGCTCGCCGCGCCAGCCCTGGCGCACGGAGTTGCGGCTGGTCACGGGCTTGCCGTCTATCAGGATCAGGGTGTTTTCCGGGCCCATGCCGCGAATATCAATCTGGCGATTGTTGCCGCGCTGGCCGCTGGTGGAGTTGCCGGTCAGGTTAACGCCCGGCATGGTACGGATAATTTCAGCTACGTCGCGCGCAGGCGGACGTTTACGAATTTCATCGGCGGTGATGGTTGACACGCCAGGCGCCTGCAGGTTCTGCTCGGCAGCGGTAACGACCATGGTTTCATCAGCGGTTGCGGCTTTGCTATCGGAGGTCGTTTCCGCCGCGCTCAGCGGAAAAGCAGCTCCGTAGATTCCCAGATTGACCAGCAAGGCCAGGGATTTGATCCTGTTATTCATTGTAAATCCTGCTTTTCGTTGCCGCCTTCCTCAAAAGCCCTTTCCGTCGGGTGGATAGGCGGTATCAATATTGCCAGTAGAGGGCCCAGGCACTCCGTCGCTGACCAGAATCCGGCTTTCGGGCTCATTTGTTTACCCGCAAGCCCCGGCTTTACATAAGCGCTCTCTGACATGTTTATTTTTTGAAAGACGCGCTTCCCACAGCGCGCTAATACGCTATTGCAAATGAAAATAGTTATCAATAATATTATCAATAAATATTGCGTTTATTAATGCGTTCGTTGATAAATGTCACGATAAACATAGGGTTGAAAAGGAATGCATAAGACAGGAAGCGACGACTGGTGGCAGATTATTACCGGTCCGCAGATTGAGGCCGTGGACGGTGCGTATCGGGTGACCTTCTGGTGGCGCGACCCGGCGGGCAACGAAACGTCTTCGGCAACCCAGCGGGTGTGGATTAATATCACCGGCGTAACTGACCATCATAAAAATGCGCAGCCGCAAACGCTGCAGCGCATTCCCGGTACCGATGCCTGGTTCTGGCAAACTACGCTTTCCCCTACCTGGCGCGGCAGCTACTGCTTTATTCCTTCTTCACGCGACGATGATTTTTCTCCTCAGCTTTTTAACGCCGATAGCCCGGACCACGCGCTGCTGCGCGAAGGCTGGCGCAAGCTGCTGCCGCGCGCAATTGCCGACCCGCTCAACCGGCAAAGCTGGAAGGGCGGGCGCGGTCATGCTGTTTCCGCGCTGGAACTGCCTGAAGCTCCTGAACAGCCGGGATGGTCGCTGCGCGATGAACCCTATCAGCCTCCAGTCTGCATTGAGTGGCACAGCCAGCGTCTCGGCAATACGCGACGGATATGGATTTACGCCACCGGCGATGCCCATCCGCAACAGCGCCCGCTGGCGATCCTGCTTGATGGCCAGTTCTGGGCCGAAAGCATGCCGGTATGGTCGCCGCTGGCGGGATTAACCCGCGAAAAACGGCTGCCGCCGGCGGTTTATCTACTGATTGATGTGATTGATGACCAGCATCGCTCCGAAGAGCTTCCCTGCAATGAGGCCTTCTGGCTGGCGGTGCAGGAAGAGCTGTTGCCGCTGGTTCATCAGATAACGCCTTTCAGCGATCGCGCCGACCGAACGGTGGTGGCAGGGCAGAGCTTTGGCGGTCTCGCCGCCATGTTCGCCGCACTCTATTGGCCGCAGCGTTTTGGCTGCGTGCTCAGCCAGTCCGGCTCTTACTGGTGGCCGCATCGCGGCGGCGCGCAGACGGGCCTGCTGATTGAGCGGCTCAGCCGCGGCGAATTACAACCGCAGGGGCTACGTATCTGGCTGGAAGCCGGGATCCGCGAGCCGATTATTTTTCGCACGAACCAGGCGCTGCTTGCTTGCCTGCAACAGCAGACGATTTTCTGGCGTCAGGTTGACGGCGGGCATGATGCGCTTTGCTGGCGCGGCGGGCTGACGGCGGGGCTTATCCAGCTGTGGCAGCCTTTATGCCGAAACGAGTAGCAGAGCGCGCTTTACGAGGAATTTGACATGCAATTCAGTAACCCCTTCGACAACCCGCAAGAGCAGTTTTATATCCTGCGCAATGATCAGCAGCAGTTCAGCCTGTGGCCACAGCACTGCGCGCTGCCGCAAGGCTGGATGGTGGAGTGTCCGCCGCAGTCGTTAGAGGCGTGCAACGCCTGGCTTATGGCGAACTGGTCAACTTTGACCCCCGCTCACCATGTATCCTGAGGAGCCGATGATGACCACTCGTTTACCGCTGGTTGCGGCTCAGCCGGGGATCTGGATGGCGGAGCGTCTCTCGACGCTGCCCGGCGCATGGAGCGTTGCCCACTACGTTGAACTGTGCGGCGATATCGACCCGGTTCTGCTGGGACAGGCGATTGTTACCGGCCTGTCGCAGGCCGATACTCTCAGCATGCGCTTTTGTGAAGATAACGGCGAGGCCTGGCAGTGGGTCGATGAGCGCCGCATCTTTGCCGAGCCGGACTATCAAGACCTGCGCGATTCGAGCGACCCGCACGCCGCCGCGCTGGCGCTGATGCAGTCCGATCTCGGACAGAACCTGCGCGTGGATGGCGGTAATCCGCTGGTCTGCCATCAGCTGCTGCGGGTGGGCGATAAGCGCTGGTACTGGTATCAGCGTTATCACCATTTGCTGGTCGACGGCTTCAGCTTCCCGGCCATTACCCGCCAGATCGCGGCGATTTATCGCGCCTGGCAGCGCGGTGAACAGACGCCGGCTTCACCGTTTACCCCCTTCTCCGAAGTGGTGGAAGAGTACCAGCGTTATTATGGCAGCGATGCCTGGCAGCGTGACAAAGCGTTCTGGCAGGCGCAGCGTAAAGCGCTGCCGGCTCCGGCCTCGCTTTCGGACGCGCCGCTGGCGGGAAGGGCGACCAGCACCGATATCTGGCGCATGAAGCTGGAGGTCGAGGCCGGAGCCTTTAACCGGCTGGCAGCAGGCGCACCGCAGTGCCAGCGCGCGGATCTGGCGCTGGCGTTAACCGCCCTGTGGCTGGGGCGGCTGTGCAGCCGAATGGAGTACGCTGCGGGCTTTATTTTTATGCGCCGTATGGGCTCTGCGGCGTTAACCGCCAGCGGACCGGTGCTCAACGTTCTGCCGCTGGCGGTCAATATTGACGCCGGGGAAACGCTGCCGGAGCTGGCGATTCGTCTTGCCGGACAGCTCAAGAAAATGCGCCGCCATCAGCGCTACGACGCCGAACAGATTGTCCGCGATAGCGGCAAGGCGGCGGGCGATGAACCGCTGTTTGGCCCGGTACTCAATATTAAAGTCTTTGACTATCAGCTGGATATTGACGGCGTACGGGCCATTACCCACACCCTGGCGACCGGCCCGGTCAACGACCTGGAGCTGGCGCTTTTCCCTGACGAAGCGGGCGGCCTGTCGCTGGAGGTTCTGGCCAATAAACAGCGATACGATGAACAGACGCTGCGCGGGCATATTGCCCGGCTATCGGCATTGCTGATGCAGTTTGCCGATAATCCGGGCCTGCGCTGCGGCGAAGCGAATATGCTGTCGGCGGCGGAAACGGCACGGCTTCAGCAGGTAAACGCCACCGCTATTGATCTGCCGCTTACGACTCTGAGCGCGCTGGTGGCGGAGCAGGCGGCGAAAACTCCCGATGCGCCCGCGCTGGCGGACACCAGCAGGCAGTTCAGCTACCGCGAAATGCGCCAGCAGGTAGTGGCGCTGGCGGAATTACTGCGCGCGCGCGGCGTTAAGCCGGGCGATAGCGTGGCGGTGGCGCTGCCGCGTTCGGTATTCCTGACGCTGGCGCTGCACGGCATTGTTGAAGCCGGAGCCGCGTGGCTGCCGCTGGATACCGGCTATCCCGACGACCGTCTGCGGATGATGCTGGAAGATGCCCGTCCGTCGCTGCTGATTACCTCTGAGGATCAGCTGGCGCGCTTTAGCGATATTCCCGGTCTGGAAAGCCTCTGCTACCAGCAGCCGCTGGCGGCGGGCGACTCCGCGCCGCTGGCGCTCTCGCAGCCTGAGCATACCGCGTATATCATCTTTACCTCCGGCTCTACCGGGCGACCGAAAGGGGTGATGGTCGGGCAGACCGCCATCGTTAACCGCCTGCTGTGGATGCAGGACCACTATCCGCTCACCGCCGACGATGTGGTGGCGCAGAAAACGCCGTGCAGCTTTGATGTTTCGGTATGGGAGTTCTGGTGGCCGTTTATCGCCGGCGCGCAGCTGGTGATGGCCGAACCGGAAGCCCATCGCGACCCGCTGGCGATGCAGCAGTTTTTTGCCCGCTACGGCGTGACCACCACCCATTTTGTCCCGTCGATGCTGGCGGCGTTCGTCGCCTCGTTGGATGCGAAAAACGTCGCCTCCTGCCAGACTCTGCGCCGGGTATTCTGCAGCGGAGAAGCGCTGCCGACGGCGCTGTGCCGGGAGTGGGAGCTGCTGACCGGCGCGCCGCTGCATAACCTGTACGGCCCGACGGAAGCGGCGGTGGACGTCAGCTGGTATCCGGCCTGCGGGCCCGAGCTGGCCGCGGTAACCGGCACCAGCGTGCCGATTGGCTGGCCGGTGTGGAATACCGGGTTGCGCATTCTCGATGCGTCAATGCGCCCGGTGCCGCCGGGCGTGGCGGGAGATCTCTACCTGACCGGTATTCAGTTGGCGCAGGGCTATCTGGGGCGTCCCGATTTGACCGCCAGCCGCTTTATTGCCGACCCTTACGCGCCGGGCGAGCGCATGTACCGCACTGGCGACGTTGCCCGCTGGCTTGATAGCGGCGCGGTGGAATATCTTGGGCGCAGCGACGACCAGCTGAAAATTCGCGGCCAGCGGATTGAACTGGGAGAGATTGACCGCGCGATGTCGGCGCTGCCGGACGTCAAGCAGACGGTGGCTCACGCCTGTATCTTTAATCAGGCGGTGTCGATCGGCGGCGATGCCCGTCAGCTGGTGGGCTATCTGGTTTCTGAATCTGGCCTGCCGCTGGATACCGCAGCGCTTAAAGCGCGGCTCGGCGAACAGCTGCCGCCGCATATGGTGCCGGTGGTGCTGATTCAGCTGCCGGAGCTGCCGCTGAGCGCTAACGGGAAGCTGGATCGTAAAGCGCTGCCGCTGCCGACGCTAAGCCGCGAGAGCAGCGGTCGTCCGCCGGAACCGGGCATGGAAACCGCCGTTGCCTCGGCATTCAGCCAGCTGTTGGGCTGTGAGATCAATGATATTGACGCCGATTTCTTCGCCCTCGGCGGCCATTCGCTGCTGGCGATGCGTCTCGCGGTGCTGCTCAGCCGCGAGCTGGAACGTCAGGTAACGCCGGGGCAGGTGATGGTCGCTTCTAGCGTTGGCAAACTGAGCGCGCTGCTGGCTTCGGATCTCAGCGATGAGCAGGCGCAGCGGCTGGGCTTCGACGCGATTCTGCCGCTGCGCGAGAGCGACGGCCCGACGCTTTTCTGCTTCCATCCAGCCTCCGGTTTTGCCTGGCAGTTCAGCGTGCTGGCGCGTTATTTAAGCCCGCGCTGGTCTATTACCGGCATTCAGTCGCCGCGCCCACTGGGGCCAATGGCGACGGCGGCGGATCTGGATGCGGTCTGCGAGCATCATCTGCAAACCCTGCTTTCGCAGCAGCCGCACGGCCCCTATTATCTGTTCGGTTATTCGCTCGGCGGCACCCTGGCGCAGGGGATTGCCGCCCGTTTACGCCAGCGCGGCGAAGCGGTGGCCTTCCTCGGGCTGCTGGATACCTGGCCGCCGGAAACCCAGAACTGGACGGAGAAAGAAGCTAACGGTCTGGACCCGGAGGTACTGGCGGAGATAGCTAGTGAACGCGAAGCGTTTCTGGCCGCACAGCAGGGGCAGGCTTCCGGCGAGCTATTCAGCGTTATCGAGGGCAACTACGCCGATGCGGTACGCCTGCTGACCACCGCGCACAGCGCGAAGTTTGACGGTAAGGCGACGCTGTTTGTCGCGGAGAAAACCCGCCAGGCCGGGATGGATCCGCAGGTGGTGTGGGGGCCGTGGGTTGTAGAGCTGGAGGTTTTTAGCCAGAATTGTGCCCATGTGGATATTATCTCCCCGCAGGCCTTTGAGGCGATTGGCCCGGTGGTCAGGGAGATTCTCGGGGAAGGATAGAAAAACTCCCGGGTTGCGGCGTAAACGCCTTGCCCGGGCTACCGTTTCTGCCAGACTGGTAGCCCGGCTAAGCGCAGCGCGAGCCGGGGAAGCCGGGGCTGGACGAAGCAAGGACGTGTAATTTCCCCGGGTTGCGGCGTAAACGCCTTACTCGGGCTACCGTTTCTGCCAGACTGGTAGCCCGGCTAAGCGCAGCGCGAGCCGGGGAAGCCAGGGCTGGACGAGGCAAGGACATGTAATTTCCCCGGGTTGCGGTGTAAACGCCTTACTCGGGCTAGCGTTTCTGCGAGACTGGGTAGCCCGGCTAAGCGTAGCGCGAGCCGGGGAAGCCAGGGCTGGACGAGGCAAGGACGTGTAATTTCCCCGGGTTGCGGTGTAAACGTCTTACTCGGGCTACCGTTTTTGCCAGACTGGTAGCCCGGCTAAGCGCAGCGTGAGCCGGGAGGATCTACTTTCGACCGAGCGGTACTACCAGCGGCGTATGGGCCACCGGATCTTCAATGATCGTACAGCGCAGACCGTAAATCTTTTCAATTAGCTCCGCGTTGACGATCTCCTTTGGCGCGCCCTCGGCGACGATTTTGCCCTCGCGCAGGGCAATCAAATGGGTGGCGTAGCGGCAGGCCTGGTTCAGGTCATGCAGCACCGCCGCCAGCGTATAGCCCTTCTCCTGATTCAGTTCGCTCAAGAGCTCCAGCAGATCGATTTGATGGCTGATGTCCAGCCAGGTGGTTGGCTCATCCAGCAGCATGATCGCCGTTTCCTGGGCCAGCACCATGGCGATCCACGCCCGCTGGCGCTGGCCGCCGGAGAGCGTATCGACGCTTTGTCGCGCCAGGTCGGTAATGCCGGTGGCCTTCATCGCTCTGCTGACCGCCTCTTCATCCTCTTTGCGCCAGCGGGTAAACAACGGCTGGTGCGGATAGCGTCCGCGGGCCACCAGCTCCTGAACCGTAATATCACCTGGGGTGGTCGCGTTCTGCGCCAGCAGGCCGATGCGTTTAGCAACCTCCTTGCTGGCGTAACGCTGGATCTGCTCGCCGTCGAGCCAGACATGACCGTCGGTGGGCGTCATCAGGCGACTCAGGGTGCGCAACAGCGTCGATTTACCGCAGCCGTTGGGGCCAATGATGGCGGTAAAGTGGCCGTCGGGAATGGTCACGTTCAGCGATTCGGCGATGGTCTTTTTGCCGTACGCCAGGGTTAACTGGTCGCCGCGCAAACGGGAGGTGGTAGCAGTCATTTTTTGCGGGACTCCTGAATTAACAACCCGATAAGGTAGATGCCGCCAATGCTGACGGTCACCACGCCCACCGGTAACTGATAGGGCATAAACAGACGCTGCGCGCAGTAGTCAGAAAGCGCCAGCAGCAGGGCCCCGCACAGCGCCGCCTGGGCCAGTCCCCAGCGGGCGGTACCGCTAAGGCGTCGGGCGATATGGGGAGCCACCAGAGCGATAAACGAAATCGGTCCGGCGAGCGCGGTGGCGGCGGCGGTCAGCACCACCCCGACCAGCATCAACAGCAGACGCGAACGCTCAACCCGAACGCCCAGCGCGCAGGCGGTATCGTCACCCATCTCCAGCAGCCGCATGCGTCGCGCCAGCAGCGCAGCGAAGACCAGCATCAAGAGAATCAGCGGCGCGGAGGGCCAGGTTTTTCCCCAGGTCAGACCATTCAGCGAGCCGGCATACCACAGTCCGGCGGAGAGGGCGGTTTCCAGCGAAGCGCGCAGCAGTAGCCAGGTGTTGAACGCTACCAGCATGGCGCGCACGCCGATGCCGATAATAATCAGGCGAAAGGTTTCAATCCCGTTACGCCACGCCAGCAGCCAGACCACCAGCGCGGTGAGAATACCGCCAGCCATTGCCGCCATGGCGATGGCCGCCAGGTTCTGGCCGAACATCACCATCGCCACCAGCACGCCGCTCCACGCCCCGGTGTTAAAGCCCATCACGTCTGGGCTGCCCAGCGGGTTGCGGGTCAGAGACTGAAATATTGCGCCGCTGACGCCGAGGGCGGCGCCAATCAGCAGCGCCATCAGTACGCGGGGTAAACGCCATTCGGTTACCACCATGGCGACGTTACGCGGCGCATCGCCGAGCAGTGCCGAGATAACCTGTTCAACGCTTAACGGCACCAGGCCGGTACCGAGCCCCCACAGGGAGACCAGCAGGCTGGCGAGGATCAGCAGCAGGCAGCTAAAAATCAGGCGGCGAGAAGGGGCTATCATATTCCACCTCCGCGCGGCTGGCGGCGCACCAGCCAGATCAGCACCGGCGCGCCGATAAAGGCGCTAACCACTGAAACCCGCAGCTCGCCGGGAACCAGCAGGCGCCCCAGTATGTCGGCGAACAGCAGCAGGGCAGGAGTTGCCAGTAGCGTAACCGGCAGCGACCAACGATGATCGGCTCCCACCAGCCAGCGGGCCAGATGCGGCATCATCAGGCCGATAAAGGCGATCGGCCCGACTACCGCCGTGGCGCTGCCGCACAGGACGGTTATCGCCAGCAGCCCGATAAGCTGGGTACGGGCGACCCGGCTGCCGAGCGCGGTGGCGGTATCGTTGCCGAGGCTCAGGCTATTTAAAGCCCTGCTCAGCAGCAGCGTAATTCCTCCGGCAATAAGCACCGGCAGCAGCACGATTTTCAGGGTTTGCAGAGTGCGTACGTCGAGCGAACCCGCCTGCCAGAAGCGCAGCTGGTCATAGACGTCGGGGTTCAGCAGGGCGATCCCGCTGGACAGTCCTTCGAGCACAGCCGCCAGAGCAACCCCTGCGAGAGTCAGGCGGACTGGACTAAGCTGGCCGCCGCCCTGGCTGCCGGTAAAGGCGACCAGCAGCGAGGCGGCGAACGCGCCGCAAAAAGCCATCAGCAGTTGCTCCTGCGGCGAGGAGATACCAAACAGCGCCGCGCCCAGGACGATAGCGAAACTGGCGCCGGAGTTAACGCCGAGGATCCCCGGGTCCGCCAGCGGGTTACGGGTCAGCGTTTGCATCAGCGCTCCGGCGAGACCCAGCGCGGCCCCGGCCAGTAGTCCGGCGAGGGTTCGCGGCAGTCGGGCATCAAGGACGATGGTGCAATCGGCGCTCTGGCAGGTACCGCTGAGTGCCTCCACGACGACGCTAAACGGCAGGGGCTTAGCGCCAATCAGCAGGCTGAGCGTAACGGCGATGGCTAAAACGATTAATAGACCCGGCACGGCAAAGGCGCGCGCCGCGGTCGTTGAAAACGACATGGCTTACATCCCTGGCATGATAATGATAGTAATTATCGTTATCGATTCTATTCAGTTATGTTAGCATGTGCACCCATAAAAATGGTATGGAAAATAATAACAAGGCGCTGTCATGAACCGACAATCCTGGCTGCTGAATCTCAGCTTACTGAAAACTCACCCGGCCTTTCGTGCCGTCTTTATCGCCCGCTTTATCTCAATTCTGTCGCTTGGCCTGCTGGGCGTAGCGATCCCGGTACAAATCCAGATGATGACCCATTCGACCTGGCAAGTGGGGTTGTCGGTAACCCTGACCGGCGCTTCGATGTTTATCGGTCTGATGATCGGCGGCGTGCTTGCCGACCGCTATGAACGTAAGCGTCTGATTCTGCTGGCGCGCGGCACCTGCGGCATCGGCTTCGTCGGCCTGTGCATCAATGCCATGATGCCGGAACCGTCGCTTATCGCTATCTATCTGCTGGGCATCTGGGACGGCCTGTTTGCTTCCATTGGCGTGACCGCGCTGCTGGCGGCGACCCCGGCGCTGGTCGGTCGGGAAAATTTGATGCAGGCCGGAGCAATCACCATGTTAACGGTGCGGCTGGGCTCGGTGATTTCGCCGATGATCGGCGGTCTGCTGCTGGCGACCGGCGGCGTGGCCTGGAACTATGGCCTGGCGGCGGCGGGCACTTTTATTACCACGCTGACCCTGCTGCGTTTACCGCTGCTGGCTCCGCCGCCGCAGCCGCGCGAGCATCCGCTGAAATCGCTGCAGGCGGGATTAAAGTTTCTGTTTAATAGCCCGCTTATCGGCGGCATCGCGCTGCTTGGCGGCCTGCTGACGATGGCCAGCGCGGTGCGCGTACTCTATCCGGCGCTGGCCGGAAGCTGGCAGATGTCGGCGTCGCAGATTGGGATGCTGTACGCCGCGATCCCTTTAGGGGCGGCATTCGGCGCGTTGACCAGCGGACAGCTGGCGCAGACGGCGAAGCCCGGCGTGCTGATGCTGGCGACCACCGTCGGCTCGTTTGTGGCTATTGCGCTGTTTAGCCTGATGCCGGTGTGGGAGCTGGGTGCGCTGTGCCTGGCGCTATTTGGCTGGCTGAGCGCGATAAGCTCGCTGCTGCAATACACGCTGATCCAGACGCAAACTCCGGAAAATATGCTTGGACGAATCAACGGTTTGTGGACCGCGCAGAACGTAACCGGCGATGCGATAGGCGCGGCGCTGCTCGGCGGTCTGGGGGCGATTCTGACGCCGGCCGCTTCGGCGAGCGCCAGCGGTTGGGCGCTGGTGATTGTCGGCGTGGTGCTGGTGGGACTGTTGCGCGAACTGCGCCGCTTTCAGCGCCCGGAGAGGGTCAGCGAAAGTTAACTTTCGCTGCGCTTTCCCGGCGGTCTGCAGTGCGGTAACCCGGGCAGGCGTTTTGCGCCGCCCCGGGAGAAGCGCGCAGGGTGTTGCAGAATTTTCCCGGAGGCGATGCTGCGCATCTGTCCGGGCTACGCGTCTCCGGCGGTCTGCGATGCGGTAGTCCGGGCAGGCGTTTTGCGCCGCCCCCGGGAGAAGCGCGCAGGGTGTTGCAGAATTTTCCCGGAGGCGATGCTGCGCATCTGTCCGGGCTACGCGTCCCCGGCGGTCTGCGGTGCGGTAACCCGGGCAGGCGTTTTGCGCCGCCCCCGGGAGAAGCGTGCAGGGTGTTGCAGAATTTTCCCGGAGGCGATGCTGCGCATCTGTCCGGGCTACGCGTTCCCGGCGGTCTGCGGTGCGGTAACCCGGGCAAGGCGCTTTGCGCCGCCCCCGGGAGAAGCGCGCAGGGTGTTGCGGAATTTTCCCGGAGGCGATGCTGCGCATCTGTCCGGGCTACGCGTCCCCGGCGGTCTGCGGTGTGGTAGCCCGGGCAAGGCGCAACGCGCCGCCCCCGGGAGAAGCGCGCAGGGTGTTGCAGAATTTTCCCGGAGGCGATGCTGCGCATCTGTCCGGGCTACGCGTCCCCGGCGGTCTGCGGTGGAGTAGCCCGGGCAAGGCGCAACGCGCCGCCCCCGGGAGAAGCGTGCAGGGTGTTGCAGAATTTTCCCGGAGGCGATGCTGCGCATCTGTCCGGGCTATGCGTCCCCGGCGGTCTGCGGTGGGGTAGCCCGGGCAAGGCGCAACGCGCCACCCCCGGGAGAAGCGCGCATTATTCTGGTTATCCGCAATTGGCGCCGGGAGATCTGTTTAGGCAAAGAGCGCCGCTAAACGCTGCAGCACCAGCACGGCGCTGTAGTAATCGAGGCGGAAGGTTTCCGTCCCCAGCGGATAAACGCGTTTACCTTCGACCGAGGACAGATGCGACAGCAGCGGGTTAGCGTAAATCGCCTCGGCATCTTTTTGATCCCCGGCAAACAGGAACAGGCTCTGACCGTTCAGTCCGGCGGCTAAATTTTCCCCACCCAATTGAACAATATCGTGGCGTTTCCCCTGGCTCTGGCTGGCATGGAGCCCGGAGGGCAGGTCGGCGAGGGTAAAGCCCAGCTGTTCGAGCAGCTGCCCCTGAGCAGATTCTTTGGTCCAGATATTGGCGCTATGGGCCGCAGGGGTGTAGACCAGCGCGGTGACAGGCTGCGGCGGCAGCTGCATTTTCTCTTTCAGCGCCGCCAGCTTTTTATCAAACTCAGCAATTCTTTCCGCAGCCTGTTTTTCATGACCGGTGATTTCACCCAACTGGGTCAGCAGCGTCTGCCAGCTTTTATCATCGTAGTTAATGATAAGCGTCGGCGCGATGGTCGAAAGCTGATCGTACAGCGCCATCGCCGAGTCACCGCCGGTGGCGCTAATCAGGATCAGGTCCGGCATCTGGGCCGCGACGGCTTCAGCGCTCGGCTCGCCAATGTAGAGACGCGACAGCTTGCGCGCTTTCGCCACATCGCTCCATTGACGCAAAAATCCCTGGCCATCGGCGACGCGATTATTGGGTGTTGTGGCTCCGCTGGCCACCACCGGCGCGTCAATCGCCAGCAGCGAGCCGGTCAGCGTCACGCTGGTGGAAACAATCCGCAGAGGCTGGCTTTCCAGCGTGTGCGTTCCGCGACTGTCGGTTATCTGGCGCGGCCAGTCTGCCGCCAGCGCTGAGCTAATTCCTAAAATCGCCAGACCGCCGGCGAGGAGGGTACGGCGGCAAAAGGTGGAGAAATTCACGTATTCGCATCCTGATGTAGTTGTGATAAATGCTTCTCATTTTCAACTTTGCGCGGCATGGATGCAAGCCCTGGTGCTGAATCATTCGAGGTGCCTTGAGGCGGCAGCGGAAGAACGCTTCGGAAGCGGTAACAAGGATGCTCCCGTGAGCCGGTTTGAACGCTGCCCCGGTGGCCTCGCAAAGGCGCGCGTCATCGGCAGCCAGCCAAAGAGGCAATTTAAAAGATGCAGGGCATAAGTAGCACAACATGCAACCTGTACGGTTGACATAGAGCGCAATACCTTTTAGGTTAGCCAACCAAAATATAAATGATAATTATTCGTAATATCTTTATCATTTTTGGAGGATGATATGGAAACATCGTTGGCTGAGGAAGTTCGGGAGAAAAAAATGACCCTGCCGCCGGAAAGCTTCTTCTTTATGTCGCCGTACCGCAGTTTCAGCACCGCTGGCTGTTTTAGCCGATTTTCTCATCCTGCCGCCGATGGCGATAATCTTGATGGGGAATTCCAGCAAAAAATGGCGGCCGCGTTTAAAGCGGCGCGGGCCGCCGGGATCGCTAAGCCGGTGATGGTCGGCGCCATTCCGTTTGATACCAGCGAGCCGTCCGAGCTCTTTATCCCTGAGCGCTGGGAAGCGTTTTCCCGTACGGAAAAGCAGCACTCCGCACGCTATACGTGCGGACAGGCCCCGATGGATGTCGTCCAGCGCCAGGAGATCCCCGGACAGGATACTTTCATGGCCATGGTGACGCGCGCCGCGGCCCTGACCGCTACGCCGGAAGTGGACAAAGTGGTCCTGTCGCGCCTGATTGATATTACTACCAGCAAACGGGTTGATAGCGGGGCGCTGCTTGAGCGACTGATCGCCCAGAACCCTGCCAGCTTTAACTTCCACGTGCCGCTCTCGGACGGCGGCGTACTGCTGGGCGCCAGCCCGGAGCTGCTGCTGCGTAAAGAAGGTTCGCATTTCAGCTCTCTGCCGCTGGCCGGTTCCGCCCGCCGTCAGCCGGACGATATACTGGATCGCGAAGCGGGGCACAAGCTACTGGCATCGGAAAAAGATCGTCACGAGCATGAGCTGGTGACCCAGGCGATGAAGGCCGTATTAGCGCCGCGCAGCAGCGAACTTTCCCTACCGGATTCTCCGCAGCTCATTACCACACCGACCCTGTGGCATCTGGCGACGCAGATTCAGGGCTCCGCGCTGGCAAACGAAAACGCGATGTCGCTGGCCTGCCTGCTGCACCCGACCCCGGCGCTGAGCGGCTTCCCGCATCAGGCGGCGAAACGCCTGATTAGCGAACTGGAGTCGTTCGACCGCCAGCTGTTTGGCGGGATTGTCGGCTGGTGCGACGACGAAGGCAACGGCGAATGGGTGGTCACCATCCGCTGCGCGCGCCTGCACCAGCGCACCCTGCGGCTATTTGCCGGCGCAGGTATCGTTCCTGCCTCTTCACCGCTGGGCGAGTGGCGCGAAACCGGCGTCAAACTGACCACCATGCTGAACGTTTTCGGCTTGCAATAAGGGATGATCATGATCGAATTTACCCGCTGGCCGGAAGATTTTGCGACCCGCTACCGGCAAAAAGGTTACTGGCAGGATCTGCCGCTAACCAATCTGATTACCCGTCATGCGGAGAACGACGCGCCCGCCATTATCGACGGCGATAAAAGCTACAGCTACCGCGAATTCAACCGCCTGGTCGATAATCTTGGCGCTTCGTTACAGCGTCAGGGGCTGAAGCGCGGCGAAACGGCGCTGGTGCAGCTGGGCAACGTTGCGGAATTTTATATTACTTTTTTCGCCCTGCTGCGTATCGGCGTTGCGCCGGTCAATGCGCTGTTCAGCCATCAACGTAGCGAGCTGAACGCCTACGCCGCGCAGATTGAACCCGCTTTGCTGATTGCCGACCGCGAACACGCGCTGTTTGCCGATGATGCTTTTCTCAACGCTTTTGTTGAGCAGCATTCGTCGGTTCGCGTGACGCTGCTGCTGAACGACTGCGGCGAGCAAAGCCTGGCGGCAGCCATCGATCGGCCTGGCGATGATTTCGTTGCCAACCCGACGCCTGCCGACGAGGTGGCGTTTTTCCAGCTTTCCGGCGGCAGTACCGGCACGCCGAAGCTGATTCCGCGCACTCATAACGATTATGACTACAGCATTCGCCGCAGCAATGAGCTGTGCGGCGTGAGTGCCGAAACGCGCTATCTGAACGCGCTTCCCGCCGCCCATAACTACGCGATGAGTTCGCCGGGTTCATTAGGCGTGTTCCTCGCCGGTGGCGTGGTGGTGCTGGCGCACGATCCGAGCGCGACGCTGTGTTTCCCGCTGATCGAAAAGCACCAGATTAACCTGACCTCGCTGGTCCCGCCTGCGGTCAGCCTCTGGCTACAGGAGATCCACGACGTCGGTAGCAATGCTCAGCTGCAATCATTGCGGCTGCTGCAGGTGGGCGGCGCACGCCTTTCCGCCACCCTCGCCGCGCGTATTCCGACGGAAATCGGCTGCCAGCTGCAGCAGGTCTTCGGCATGGCGGAGGGGCTGGTGAACTATACCCGCCTCGACGACAGCCCGGAGCGCATTATCAATACCCAGGGCTGCCCGATGTGCCCGGATGATGAAGTGTGGGTGGCCGATGCCGACGGAAATCCGCTGCCGCGCGGCGAAGTCGGACGGCTGATGACCCGTGGCCCATACACCTTCCGCGGCTATTACAAGAGCCCGCAGCATAACGCCGAAGCCTTTGATGCCAACGGTTTCTACTGCTCGGGCGATCTGATCTCGATTGATGAAGACGGCTATATCACCGTCCAGGGGCGGGAAAAAGATCAGATCAACCGCGGCGGAGAGAAGATCGCGGCGGAAGAGATCGAAAACCTGCTGCTGCGCCATCCGGCGGCGATCCACGTCGCGCTGGTCAGCATGGAAGATAGCCTGCTCGGTGAAAAAAGCTGTGCGTATCTGGTAGTGAAAGAGCCCCTGCGCGCGGTCGCGGTACGCCGTTTTCTGCGGGAACAGGGGGTCGCAGAATTTAAACTGCCGGACCGGGTGGAGTGCGTTGACACGCTGCCGCTGACGCCGGTGGGCAAAGTCGATAAAAAACAATTACGTCAGTGGCTGGCTGAACGCAAGCTGGGCTGAAAGAGAGGACAGAATGGCAATCCCAAAATTACAGGCTTACGCGCTGCCGGAAGCCAGCGATATCCCGGCGAACAAAGTGAACTGGGCCTTTGAGCCGTCCCGCGCCGCGCTGTTAATCCACGATATGCAGGAGTATTTCCTCAACTTCTGGGGCGAAAACAGCGCGATGATGGAGAAAGTGGTGGCCAACATCGCTGCCCTGCGCGAGTTCTGCAAGCAAAATAACATCCCGGTCTTTTATACCGCCCAACCCAAAGAGCAGAGCGATGCAGACCGTGCGCTGCTGAACGATATGTGGGGGCCGGGTTTAACCCGCTCTCCGGAACAGCAGCAGGTCATTGCCGCTCTGGCGCCGGACGACAATGACACCGTGCTGGTGAAGTGGCGCTACAGCGCGTTTCATCGTTCTCCGCTGGAAGAGATGCTGAAGGAGACGGGGCGCGATCAGCTGATCATCACCGGCGTGTACGCCCATATCGGCTGCATGACCACCGCGACCGACGCGTTTATGCGCGATATTAAGCCGTTCTTTGTTGCCGATGCGCTGGCCGATTTCAGCCGGGAAGAGCATCTGATGGCGCTCAACTACGTGGCGGGTCGCTCCGGTCGCGTGGTGATGACCGAAGAACTGCTGCCGCTGCCGGCATCGAAGGCGGCGCTGCGCGCGCTGGTGCTGCCGCTGCTGGATGAATCCGACGAGCCAATGGATGACGAAAACCTGATCGACTACGGTCTGGATTCGGTGCGCATGATGGCGCTGGCCGCCCGCTGGCGGAAAGTTCACGGCGATATCGACTTTGTGGTGCTGGCGAAAAACCCCACCATCGATGCCTGGTGGGCGCTGCTTTCCCGCGAGGTGAAATAATGGCTGGATTAGATTTTCACGGCCAGACCGTGTGGGTGACCGGAGCGGGTAAGGGCATCGGCTATGCCACCGCGATGGCGTTCGTTGAGGCCGGGGCAAAGGTGACCGGTTTTGATCTGGCTTTTGATGGCGAAAGCTATCCGTTTGCCACCGAGACGCTGGACGTCGCCGACGCGCAGCAGGTGGCGCAGGTATGCGGTCGCCTGCTGGATAACATCGATCGACTGGATGTGCTGGTCAATGCCGCCGGAATTTTGCGCATGGGGGCGACCGATACGCTGAGCCAGGAAGACTGGCAGCAGAGCTTCGCCGTCAACGTCGGCGGGGCGTTTAATTTGTTTCAGCAGACGATGGCGCAGTTCCGTCGCCAGAAGGGCGGGGCGATAGTGACCGTGGCGTCCGATGCAGCCCATACTCCGCGTATCGGCATGAGCGCCTACGGCGCGTCGAAGGCGGCGCTAAAGAGCCTGGCGCTGACCGTTGGCCTGGAGCTGGCGGGCAGCGGCGTACGCTGTAATCTGGTTTCTCCCGGTTCTACCGATACCGATATGCAGCGCACGCTATGGATCAGCGATGATGCTGAGCAGCAGCGCATTCGCGGCTTCGGCGAGCAGTTTAAGCTGGGTATTCCGCTGGGCAAAATCGCCCGGCCGCAGGAGATTGCCAGTACCATTCTGTTCCTCGCTTCCGCCCACGCCAGCCATATCACGCTGCAGGATATTGTGGTGGACGGCGGCTCAACGCTGGGGGCATAGATGGCCTGGAAACGTCTGCTGACGATCGATGAGCTTAACGCGACCAGCGCAAATACGATGGTGGCGCATCTGGGGATTGTCTATACCCGGCTGGAGGAGGGCGTACTGGAGGCGGAAATGCCGGTCGATACGCGAACCCATCAGCCGTTCGGGCTGCTGCACGGCGGGGCATCCGCGGCGCTGGCGGAAACCCTCGGCTCCATGGCCGGATGGTTGATGACCGAAGAGGGGCAGTGCGTGGTGGGAACCGAACTTAACGCCACCCATCACCGGGCGGTTTCCAGCGGTAAAGTGCGCGGCGAGTGCCGCCCGCTGCACCTGGGACGCCAGGGCCAGAGCTGGGAGATTGCGATATTCGACGAACGCGGACGACGCTGCTGCACCTGCCGTCTGGGTACGGCGGTCCTCGGCTGAGGAAACCTGATCCCGGCTTGCGGCGTGAACGCCTTAGCCGGGCTACGGGATTCTAGCCGTCTGCGGGCAGGTAGCTCGGGCAAGGCATCCCCAGCGGTCTGCGGTCCTGTAGCCCGGCAAGGCGCAACGCGCCGCCCCCGGGAGAAGCGCGCAGGGTGTTGCAGAATTTTCCCGGAGGCGATGCTGCGCATCTGTCCGGGCTACGTGTCCCCGGCGGTCTGCGGTGTGGTAGCCCGGGCAAGGCGCAACGCGCCGCCCCCGGGAGAAGCGCGCAGGGTGTTGCAGAATTTTCCCGGAGGCGATGCTGCACATCTGTCCGGGCTACGCGTCCCCGGCGGTCTGCGGACAGGTAGCCCGCCCCCGGGAAACAATCTGCGATGTCATTTCAGATTATCCTCCCCCATTTTCATCCATTTCCCACCAGAAGTGATCTCGCTTGCAATGTGAGATAAATCCTTACCGCAAGACGACATCTGCACCGTTTCTGAGTTGTTAAAATCTACATTGTGTTCTAGAAACAAACTGTAACATCCGGATTACCCTACCAGCGGAACACAATGATGAATAATTCAGGGAAATACCTCATCTGGACAATACTCTCCGTTATCGGAGCCTTTGCCCTCGGCTATATCGCGCTCAACCGTGGTGAACAGATTAATGCGCTATGGATTGTCGTCGCGGCAGTCTGCGTCTATCTGATCGCCTATCGCTTCTACGGCCTGTATATCGCTAAAAACGTGCTGGCGGTCGACCCGACGCGCATGACCCCGGCGGTGCGTCACAACGACGGTCTCGACTACGTCCCGACCGACAAAAAAGTGCTGTTCGGTCACCATTTTGCGGCCATAGCCGGAGCAGGGCCGCTGGTTGGCCCGGTGCTGGCGGCGCAGATGGGCTATCTGCCGGGGATGATCTGGATCCTCGCCGGCGTGGTGCTGGCCGGGGCGGTGCAGGACTTTATGGTGCTGTTCGTCTCCACCCGCCGCGATGGACGTTCGCTCGGCGAGCTGGTCAAAGAGGAGATGGGGCCAACCGCCGGAGTGCTGGCGCTGGTGGCCTGCTTTATGATCATGGTGATCATCCTTGCGGTACTGGCGATGATCGTGGTGAAAGCGCTGACCCACAGTCCGTGGGGGACCTACACCGTGGCGTTCACCATTCCGCTGGCGATTTTTATGGGGATCTATATTCGCTACCTGCGCCCCGGGCGCATTGGCGAAGTATCGGTCATTGGTCTGGTGATGCTGGTATTCGCCATCATTTCCGGCGGCTGGGTGGCGGAAAGCCCGACCTGGGCACCGTGGTTTGACTATACCGGCGTGCAGCTCACGTGGATTCTGGTAGGTTACGGCTTTATCGCCGCCGTGCTGCCGGTGTGGCTGCTGCTGGCACCTCGCGACTACCTCTCCACCTTCCTGAAAATCGGCACTATCGTCGGCCTGGCGATCGGGATCCTGATTATGCGCCCGACGCTGACGATGCCGGCGCTGACCAAGTTTATCGACGGCACCGGGCCGGTGTGGAGCGGCAACCTGTTCCCGTTTCTGTTTATCACCATCGCCTGCGGCGCGGTTTCTGGCTTCCATGCGCTTATCTCTTCAGGCACTACGCCGAAAATGTTGGCCAACGAAGGACAAGCCTGTTTTATCGGCTACGGCGGTATGCTGATGGAGTCCTTCGTGGCGATCATGGCGCTGGTGGCGGCCTGCATTATCGATCCGGGCGTTTATTTCGCCATGAACAGCCCGATGGCGGTTCTGGCTCCGGCGGGCGTGACCGATGTGGTGGCGTCGGCGGCGCAGGTGGTGAGCAGCTGGGGCTTTACCGTGACCCCGGATACGCTCAATCAGATTGCTAACGAAGTGGGCGAGCAGTCGATTATCTCCCGCGCGGGCGGCGCCCCGACGCTGGCGGTGGGTATGGCCTACATTCTGCACGGCTCGCTGGGCGGCCTGATGGACGTCTCCTTCTGGTACCACTTCGCGATTCTGTTTGAGGCGCTGTTCATCCTGACCGCGGTGGATGCGGGGACGCGCGCGGCGCGCTTTATGCTCCAGGACCTGCTGGGGGTCATCAGTCCGGGGTTGAAGCAAACCAGTTCTCTGCCTGCCAACCTGCTGGCGACGGCGCTGTGCGTACTGGCGTGGGGCTATTTCCTGCATCAGGGCGTGGTTGACCCGCTTGGCGGTATCAACACGCTGTGGCCGCTGTTTGGTATTGCTAACCAGATGCTGGCAGGAATGGCGCTGATGCTCTGTGCAGTGGTATTGTTTAAGATGAAGCGCCAGCGCTATGCGTGGGTGGCGCTGCTGCCGACCTCCTGGCTGCTGGTATGTACCTTAACCGCGGGCTGGCAGAAGTCGTTCAGCACCGATACGAAAGTTGGGTTCCTGGCGATTGCCAATAAGTTCCAGGCGATGATCGACAGCGGCAATATTCCGCCGCAGTATACCGAGTCGCAGCTGGCGCAGCTGGTGTTTAACAACCGTCTGGATGCCGGTCTGACCATCTTCTTTATGGTCGTGGTCGTGGTGCTGGCGCTGTTCTCAATTAAAACCGCGCTGGCGGCGCTGAAAGAAGACAAGCCAACGGCGAAAGAAACCCCTTACCAGGAGATGCCTGCTGATGCAGACAGCCTGGTAACCCAGGCCAAACGCGCCCACTAGGGCGTAACGATATCGCCCCCCTTATGAGAAGGGGGGCGATGATGAGAGCTAAAAATGTTTGATTCCCTTTCGAAAGCAGGAAAATATTTAGGTCAGGCGGCGAAAATGATGATCGGCGTGCCGGATTACGACAACTATGTCGAGCACATTCGCGCCACGCATCCCGAGCAAACGCCGATGACCTACGAAGAGTTTTTTCGCGAGCGCCAGGACGCGCGCTACGGCGGCAAAGGCGGCGCGAAGTGCTGTTAGCCCTCTTTCGGCAGATACAGGCTGATTTGCTCCTGCGTACAGCCGTAAATTGCCGCTAGCTTTTCGCGGGTGCGCTTTTGCGGACGGGAGTCGACGGCCTCCAGCTGGGAAACCGCAGACTGGCTAATGCCGAGCTTATCGGCAACCTCCTGCTGCGACAGGCCGCGCAGAATGCGCCAGGCGGCCTGCAGGCTGACTTTCTCACGATGCATGATGTCGCAAACGCCATCTGGTAATGGAACGCTGTCATATTCATCGGATTCGTAGGGGATGTCTTCCCACACATCCTCTTGCTCATCATCGTATTCCGCCATTTTCAGGCGCATCTGGAAGTATTCGTTATAAGGGATAACCACATACTGTGGGTTGCCCTCGTCATCCTTAATTAGTTGCACTGCCATAGGGCGTTGCCTCCTCGTGAAGACGGGTTGTTGAGGTTCTGCGTTTTATTGCTACGACATAACAGCTTCCAGATATCCCCTCAAACTGAGTGAAGATGATTCGATAATCACCTACACGCAATCGATAATGATCTTTGGACGCCGGCTGCTTGAGTTTCTTAATGTCCGGAGCCGGTGCATTTTTATCATCCATGGCTCGTGGCTTTTCTTTGATTCTCTACTGATAGCGGGAATCAATTGCGGCGAGCTGCTTTTCTGCACTTTTTGACCAAAAAACGATCACCCTGACCTCCACTTTAAGCCAAAGCTCTTTATAAGTAAATAATAAGATTATAAGTAAATTTTAATTTTCTTATAGAGGACCATAGCGTTGATTTAAGGCAGCATAAAGACGGAAAAATCAGCTTTGCGAGGCGGCTCGAAAGCGCCTCCGCCGTGCGGCAGAGGCGAACAGAACGGGGGAGTTATACGGCGAAACGTTCGACTTTTTCAAACGCCGCGCGCAGGGTTTCGGCGTTGATCGCAACCGGCAGGAAATGGATGGATTCTACCGGGCGCAGGGTATGAGTGATGACGCGATCCAGCTGTTCACGGTTGTTGATATCCACCTCCAGCGCCGCCAGCGTGGTTGGCAGATTAAAGCGCTGATACGCCCGCACCAGCTGTGCCAGCACGTCATCCTGGCCGAGCAGGGCGCTCTGCACCAGAATACCGTAGGCGACTTTGGTTCCGTGCAGATATTTTTCGGTCTGCGGTAGCACCGTCAGCCCGTTATGCACCGCATGGGCGGCGGCAACGCGGGTATAGCGCTCGCCTAATCCGCCCACCATACCGCCGCCAGCGATAATCGCATCCACCACGTCACGGAAAGCCTGGGTTAGCTCCCCACGCTGCTGGTTGGCCAGCGCGGTTTCGCTGCTTTCCAGCAGCACATCGCGAATGGCCAGCGCGCCGTTGATGCCAAGACGCACGGTGAGCGGCAGCGTCTCCGGATGTGGGGCCAGCACCACCGCTTCATACCATTTCGCCAGGGTATCGCCGATCCCCGCCAGCAGATATTCCGCCGGGGCGTTCAGAATAATGTGCGGCTCCACCAGCACCAGGAAGTTGGCGTCGTCGAAAATTTCAAACTGCAGCGCCTGACCGGCATCGTTATACCACACCGACAGCGGCGTCCACGCCGCGCAGGTCGCGGCGATAGTGGGGATCGCCACTACCGGCAAACCGAGACGGCGGGCCAGCGCCTTCGCGGTATCGAGCAGTGCGCCGCCGCCGACGCCGATCACTACCGCGCGATCGTCGCCGGACGCGCGGGCAAGTTCGCTGACATCGTTTTCGCTGCAGTGGCCTTTAAATAAGATTTTTTTCGCGCCGGGCGCGTTAAACGCTTCCGGCAGGAAAGCCTCTGCGCCAGCGATAGCCCGTTCGCCGTAAATCCACACCGCGCGTGAAAGCTGTTCTTCGCTATAAAAATCATGCAGTCGGGCAAGGCTGCCGGGATGGGAATAGTAGTTGGCGGGGCCGGGGACCACGCGGATATCGCTGTGACTCATCAATGCTGTCCTTGTTCTGTTTTGCTAACCCGATGTTATGTCTGGACATCCGGATGGCTAATACTATTTCGCTTTATCTTATGCCTTTTATGCATTTGTCAGTCAAGCACGGCTATGAAAAATTCGTTAAATCAGAACATTAATCGACAGGGTGCAGGGGATGACCGGCAATCGTCTTGAGATGCAAAATATTAGCCTCGTCTTTTCCGGCTTTCGGGCGCTGAGCAACGTCTCTTTTACCCTCATCGGGGGAACGGTGCATGCGTTAACCGGCGCTAACGGTGCGGGTAAGTCGACGCTCATGGCGGTGCTGTGCGGCACGTACGATCATTATGAAGGCGAAGTGGTGATTAACAACCAGCCGATCGGCATTCGCTCGCCGCGCGATGCCAAACTGCTGGGCATCCATCTGGTACAGCAGGAGGTTGACGTTGCGCTGGTACCGGGCCTGAGTATCGCGGAAAACATTATGCTCGACAGGCTGGCTGAACCTGGCCTCGCTTTCCGCTGGAGCCGGGTGCGCCAGCTGGCGCGCGAGGCGCTGGCCCAGCTTGATGTCAGCCTTGACGTACGGCGCTCAATCGATAGCTGCACGCTGGCAGAAAAACAGCAAATCCTGCTGGCCCGCGCGTTGTCGCACCACTGCCGCTTTCTTATCCTCGATGAACCTACCGCGCCGCTGGACCAAAATGAGAGCGAGCGCCTGTTTGCGGTAGTTCGCCGCCTGCAGCAGCAGGGCATTGGCATTGTGTTTATCTCACACCGCATTCATGAATTAAAAGCGATCTGCGACACCCTGACGGTGCTGCGCGATGGCCGTCTGGTTGAGAGTGGGCCGATGGGCAATCTGAGCGGCGATCAGATTGTCGAGAAGATGCTTGGCCACGAGCTAAGCGATATCTTCCCGTCGAAGCGCCCGCCGCACGGCGAGGAAGTGCTGCTGCAGGTCGAAGGGTTACATGACGAAGGGCTGTTGCAGGATATCTCGCTGCGTCTGCGCAAAGGAGAGATTCTGGGGATCGCCGGACTGGCGGGCGCCGGAAAAACCGAACTGTGCAAGGCGCTGTTTGGCGCCAGCAAAAGCCGTTTAACGCGCGGGGAGCTGAACAACCAGCCCTGGCGTCCGCGCGACCCGGCTGATTCGGTGGTCCGCGGTCTGGCGCTGGTACCTGAGGAGAGGCGTAAAGAGGGCATTTTTATCGAAGAGCCGGTGGTGATGAATCTGGCGGTCAGCGCCGACAACAGTTTTTCCCGCTGGAGCCTGTTTGGCCATCGTCATGCCTGGCGCTGGGCGGAAGAGGTGATAGCCCGCGTGGGGATCCGCTCTTCCGGACCGGCGCAGACGCTGCGCCGCCTTTCCGGCGGCAATCAGCAGAAAGTGGCGATCGGCAAATGGCTGCGCGGCAACGCCAACGTCCTGATTTTCGATGAGCCGACCAAAGGCGTCGATGTGAAGGCCAAAACGGATTTATTCCAGCTTATTGACGGCCTGGCGCGGGAAGGCAAAGGAGTGATTTACGCCTCGGGTGAATTCGCCGAGCTGGTTGGTCTGTGCGATCGTATCTGCGTGCTGTGGGACGGACGCATCGTGGCGGAAATCCCGGGCGCTGAGGCCCGGGAAGAGAACATTCTTTATTACTCTACCGGAGGAGCAGCAGCGTGAGTAAGGCCCTGGCAGTGAACGCGACGGTATCGGGCCGTCAGCGATTTTTCGATTTTCTCTACAAATGGGGCATGTTGCTGACCGTTGTTCTGCTGATCGCCGTTTTTGGCCTGGCGTCGGACAACTTCCTCGACCCGTTTAATATCATCAACATCCTGCGCTCTATTGCTATCGTGACGGTAATTGCCATCGGCGTGTCGATATCGCTGACCATCGGTGGCTTCGATTTGTCCGTAGGCTCCACCGCCTCGCTGGCCAATGCGCTGGTGATTTCGCTGTTTGTCTGGCACGGCTTCGGCACCACCGAGGCGATCCTTGTTACCCTCGCGCTCTGCACCCTGGTGGGACTATTCAACGCTTTTCTCATCGTGATCCTGCGGATTCCCGACATGCTGGCGACGCTGGCCAGCCTGTTCGTGATTCAGGGCGTGGCGATGACCTACAGCTACGGCGGCTCGATTACCGAAAATATGGTGCTGCCGAGCGGCGATATGGCGGAAGGTACGATCCCGGCGGCGTTCGGTTCGCTGGGGCAGGTACCGACGATTGTCATCATTATGCTGGTGGTGACGGTCATCGCCCAGCTGGCGCTCTCCTTTACCACCCACGGGCGGCGGATGTACGCCATCGGCGGCAATCCGGAAGCAGCGCGCCTCTCCGGCCTGCGGATTACGCGTTACAAAGTTGCGGCCTACGTCATGGCCTCCCTGCTGGCGGGGCTTGGCGGCATTCTGCTGGCTTCGCGCATCGGCTCATCCCAGGTAAACGCCGGCGGCGGCTACCTGATGGATGCGGTGGCGGCAGCGTGGATTGGCTTCTCGCTGGCCGGTTCCGGTAAGCCGAACGCGCTCGGTACGCTGGTGGGGGCGGTGATCCTGGGCGTGCTCTCCAACGGCCTGGTGATGCTCTCGGTGCCGTACTACGCGATGGACATTATTAAAGGGCTGGTGCTGGCTGGCGCGCTGGCACTGACTTATTTTCAGCGCCGCACCTAACATTTTACCCGTCATTCTTCAAATTGCAGGTGTGTTGGCTGCGTTCACTCACCCGAATCACTTACTTATGTAAGCTCATCGGGATTCGTTTACTTGCCGCCGTCCTGCAATTCGAATTATTTAGGGTAACAAAAAGGAAACACCATGAAAAAGATAACGCTTTCACTCATCGCGCTGGGATTGTTCAACGCGACGGCGGCTTTTGCTGAAACCCCGACCCCGCTTCCGGCGGCGATCGCCGAACACAGCGGGCCGATTCGCATTGCGGTGATCCGCAATCTGGGTTCTGACGATAACACCACCCAGTTTGTCTCCGGGGCCATTCAGGAAGGTAAAAAGCTCGGCTTTAAAATCAGCACCTTCCTCAGCAACGGCGACGACGCAAAATTCCAGGACTTTGTTAACCAGGCGATTAGCCAGAAATATGACGGGATTATTCTTTCTCAGGGGCGGGACCCTTACGCCACTGCGCTAGTAAAAAAAGCGGTGGATGCGGGGATTAAAGTCTCGGTCTTCGATACCGCGGTAAACGGCGAAATTCCGGGCGTTACCGTCACCCAGCAGGATGACGCTTCGCTGACCGAACTCTCCTTCGGCCAGCTGGTGAAGGACTTCAACGGCAAAGCCAATATCGTCAAGCTGTGGGTCGCAGGCTTCCCGCCGATGGAGCGCCGTCAGGCCGCTTACCAGACGCTGCTAAAACAAAACCCCGGGATCAAAGAGCTGGAATCCATCGGCGCGGTCTCTTCCGATGTGCAGGGCGACACCGCCAACAAGGTCGGCGCAGTCTTAGCCAAATACCCGAAAGGCAAAATTGACGCCATCTGGGGGACCTGGGACGCGTTCAGCCAGGGCGCTTATAAAGCGCTGAAAGAGAACGGCCGCACCGAGATTAAACTCTACAGTATCGATATTTCCAACCAGGATTTGCAGCTGATGCGCGAATCCGGCAGCCCGTGGAAAGTGAGCGTGGCGGTCGATCCGAAGCTTATCGGCGCGACCAACGTGCGCCTGATCGCCAATAAAATTGCCGGTGAACCAACGCCGAAAACCTATGACTTTAAAGCGGCGGCGATACCGCAGGCGCTGCTGGCGGCGCAACCAGGGGCGGTGAACGTCGCCTCGCTGGGCAAAATTATCCCGGGCTGGGGTCAGACCGAAGACTTTATCGCCCCGTGGTTCGCCACTCTGGAAGCGAAAAACAAGTAACGCCTGGAGGCGCTGCGCTTAGCGGGCCAGTAGTGTTGTTGGTCGGATAAGACGCAGCCGCCATCCGACAAAAGGAGCTCAAGGTGACAGAATTACCGTGCCCCGAATACAGCCGCAATATGCGGCTGATTGGCCATAGCGATCAGGGAGGACGCCCGGACGGCGTTCAGCTGATGGTACATCGTGGTTTTGCCTATATTGGCCATATGGTATCGCAGGGCTTTTCCGTCGTGGACGTACGCGACCCGAAAAATCCGCAAACGGTCAATTACATCGCCGCGCCGCCCGGAACCTGGAATGTCCATTTACAGGCGCACGACGATCTGCTGCTGGTAATCAACGCCCGGGATCTGTTCGCCGATGCCCGTTTCGCCGACGAGAAGGTTTACTACACCCGTTCGGTCGGCGAGACGGTCAGCGACGTGCAGGATAAGGGATGGAGCGCCGGACTGCGGATTTTTGATATTTCAACGCCGGATAAACCGCGGGAAGTTAGCTTCCTGTCGCTCAACGGTATTGGAATCCACCGCATCTGGTACGTCGGCGGTCGCTGGGCCTACGTTTCCGCGCTGATCGACGGTTTTAGCGACTATATTTTCCTGACTATCGATCTTGCCGATCCGCGTAAACCGGAGGTTGCCGGGCGCTGGTGGCTGCCGGGAATGAACCACGCGGCGGGGGAAACGCCGCAGTGGCCGGAAGGTAAACGCTACGCCCTGCATCATGCGATTATCGCCGGAGATACCGCTTACGGTAGCTGGCGCGACGGCGGCTTGACGCTGCTGGATGTCAAAGACCGCGCGCAGCCGAAGCTTATCAGCCACCGTAACTGGAGCCCGCCGTTTGGCGGCGGTACTCATACCGCGCTGCCGCTACCGGATCGGGAGTTGCTGGTGGTGCTTGATGAAGCGGTGCTGGATAACCAGCAGGATGGCGAGAAGCTGATCTGGCTGTTTGATATTCGCGACCCGACGAATCCGGTGAGTATTTCGACTTTTCCGCAGCCGGATGAAGCCGACTATGTGGCGAAAGGAGCGCACTTTGGCCCGCATAATCTGCATGAGAACCGTCCCGGCAGCTTTATTAGCTCAACGCTGATTTTCGCTACTTACCAGAACGCAGGCGTGCGCGCTTACGATATTTCCAACCCTTATCGGCCGGTGGAAACCGGGGCGCTGGTGCCCACCGCGCCGGCGAAAATGATGGATACCCGACCTGGTCGTCCGCGGGTTATCCAGTCCTGCGACGTATTCGTTGATGCGCAGGGCATTATCTACAGCACCGATTATAACGGCGGACTGTCGGTGATTGAGTATCTGGGGTAGGAATATTTCCCGGAGGCGGCGCGTTGCGCCTGTCCGGGCTACGGGTCTGTGCGGTTTGCGGGTTTTGTAGCCCGGACAGACCAGGTAGCCCGGGCAAGACGCATTAGCGTCGCGGCCCGGGAACGATTAACCGTACTGACGAATTCGTGCAATCAGCTCTTCGACGCTGTCGATACGATCGGCAAGCACAACCAGCGCTTTACCCAGGGTGATGGCGTGGCGCAGGCATTGATGACGCATGGCTTCGTCCTCAATGGTATCGATATCCGCCACGTGCGACAGGCCAACGCTGCGGCGAATCAACTCGGTGCCGCAGAAGCCAATTGCATCGGCCCATACTTTCTTCAGGAACGCGGAGGCATAGCCGGGATAAGCCAGCGCCGCGTCGCGGGATTTTTCCGTCGCCAGCGCCTGGAAACGCTCGGCGAAGGTATTCCAGAACTGCTGAATATCGCTCAGACGCTGCTCGCGCGCGGCGGCGGCATCGCGAACGCCAAGATGTCCCGGCAGGCCGCAGTAGTTGAGCAGCAGGTTGCCGATGGCGGTGCCGATATCGAAACCGATCGGGCCGAAATAGCCAAATTCGGCGTCGATAGCTTTAAAGCTGCCTTCCGCGACGAAAATCGAGCCGCTATGGATATCGCCGTGCAGCAGCGCTTCAGCATGGGAGAAAAAGCGGTGCTTCAGCGCGGCGACCGCCAGCTTTAGCTGGGCATCGTCGCGCAGGGCGGAGACGTCGGCTTCCAGCGCCGCGGGGTAATTGTTGCGCTCGTGAACCTGATAGGGATCGTTGAAGAACAGGTCCTCGGTGATTTCGCACATCTCGGGGTTAATAAACTCCGCCACCCGGGCCTTTTTCTCATGCGTATGCAGATAAAAATCGCTGGTGTGGAACAGCGCCTGGGCCAGATATTCTCCCAGCTGGCTGGCGGCTTGCGGATAGTAAACGTTGTTAATCAACTCGCCGCGCCAGATACGGTGATCGGAGAGATCTTCCATCACCATTACCGCCAGCGCGGGGTCGAAATGCACAATCTGCACCGTGTGCTGCGGGCAGTGCTGATAGTGAGCAACCAGAGTTTGCGCTTCAAGACGCGCGCGGTCGAGGGTCAGGGGCCAGGATTCACCCACGCAGCGTACGTAGGGTAGCGCCTGCTTAACGATAATCCGGCTAACGCCTTCGGTATCGAAAATTTTAAACACCAGGTTGAGGTTACCATCGCCCACTTCCTGTGCGGACACCAGTTCTGACGGATTGTTGATTCCGCCATATTGTTGGGCGTAAGCCACCGCATCGCTGGCGGTGAAAGTATGGTATTGCGACATTGCCTCGATCCTCAAAATTCTGATTAAGCCGTTCAGACGTCTATACTTCTGGATTCCATCCTGACACAATGTGATACAACAACGCAACAGGGATTTAACTAAATGCAGACACTACAGACCACCAGCCTGCGGGTAAGCGAAAATCAGCTTTTTATTCTTGACCAGCAGGCTTTACCGCAGGAAAAACGCTGGCTGGCGGCGGATAGCGTGGCGCTGCTGGTGGACCATATCCACGCCCTGCGGGTTCGCGGCGCGCCGTTGATTGGCCTCTCCGCCAGCCTGCTGCTGGCGCTACTGGCGCAGCGCGGCCTGACCCGCGATGAACTTTCTCAGGCGCTGGAGACGCTGCGCGCCGCCCGCCCGACCGCGGTGAACCTGATGAATAATCTGGATCGCATGAAGCTGGCGCTGGCGCAGGAATCTTATCCGCAGGCGCTGGAAGCGGAAGCACTGCGCCTGATAGAAGAAGATAAGCAGCTTTGCGCCAGCATCGCCGAAGCGGGCAGCGCGCTAGTCACGCCGGGCAGCCGCCTGTTAACCCACTGCAATACCGGCGGTCTGGCGACGGCGGGAGTCGGCACCGCGCTGGGAGTGATTGCGCTGGCGCACGAGCAGGGGAAAGTGGCGAACGTCTGGGTGGATGAAACGCGTCCTCTGTTACAGGGCGGACGCCTGACCGCCTGGGAGCTGGGCGAGCTGGGCGTGCCGTATCGGCTGATTACCGACTCGATGGCCGCCAGCCTGATGGCGCAGGGCGAGGTGGACGCGGTGTGGGTTGGCGCTGACCGTATTGCCGCCAACGGCGACGTAGCGAATAAAATCGGCACCTATTCGCTGGCGGTGCTGGCGAGGTATCACCGGATCCCGTTTTATGTGGCCGCGCCGCAGACCACCCTGGATCGCTATTGCCCGAACGGCGCGGCGATCCCGATTGAGCAGCGGGCGGCGGCGGAAGTGACCGGCGTTGCCGGCAGCTTTGGCGCGGTACAGTGGGCGCCGAAAGATGCCGCGGTTTACAATCCGGCGTTCGACGTCACGCCCGCATCGTTAGTCAGCGGCTGGGTGCTGGATAGCGGCGTGGTGACCCCGGAGCAGGTTGCCGCCGGGGCATTTAAGCCAGAAAAGGCCTGAATCTGAGCTAAAAAGCGAAGCTACCTGCATAGCTTCGCATTCAGTTCAGGGCAGAACCATTTCAACCGCCGGAGCGGAGCGCCGGTCGATATTACGGCCGAGCGCGGTCAGCGTCGCCTGGTAAGGGCACAGGGTCCCGACATCGGTCGTCCGGCAGCCCGCCTGACGCCACTCCTGGCGCAGCAGCGGATGCTGGCTGTCCGGCGTTTGCAGGCGGCGTAAATCGTCCAGACTCTGCGCCTGGAAGTAGACGCGCAGGAAGCGTTGACCGCTGCGGGTATCGCGCCAGCGTTCCAGCACCAGGCTGCTGCCCGGCGGGATATTGCCGCGGCTGTACCCCGGCAGCTGCCAGCTAAAGTCCATTAACGTCCGTACCATGGCGATATTGGTATCGTGCGCCACCAGCAGCAGCCAGCGTACGTTCGGCGTGGTGCCTTCTTTTACCCCTTCGAGCATGGCGTTGAGCAGAATCGAGCCGCGTTTTTGTGCGGTATACAGCACATCGTTGCTCAGATCGTAGTTCTCCGTCAGCAGCGGCAGCAGGGCGGTTATCTGGCCGGAGCGGGTGATATTGCCCCACGCCAGCTGGCTAAGGGGCAGGTTTTCGCTCCAGCCCAGCCGCAGCGTCTCGACCATGTTGGCCATCACGCTCAGCCCGCTAATCGACGTTTTGCCGCTTTTGCTTTGCTCGACCTGCCACGGGAGGTCAAACACCGGGCAGGGCTTATCGGTCATGCAGACCGCGTTTTTCAGCAGCTGAATCACCGGAGCCAGCGTCTGCCGGCGCTGCGCCAGATCGCCGGCTTTCGCTTTGACCTCCGCCAGCTGGCGGGCGGGGTCGGTTTGCGTGGCGACAAACTTATCGCTCTGAAACAGCGGGTCGGCGTCGCCGCTAACGTGATGAATTTCTACGCCGCATCCGGGAAAGGTGCCGTCTACCAGCGCCTGGGCGGTGGCCCGCGTGCGCTGCAGGGGGCTGGCGCGCACGTAAATCTCACCGCTCGCCGGGCAGCCCGCCGTCAGCAGCCCCAGCTGGCGAAAGCGCGCACCCTCATCGCGCCCCTTATTGACGACGGCGGCATAGCCGTGGCCGGTCAGCTCGCCGTCGCGGGTGGTCCACTGGGTCCACGGACGCTGGGTCGCCGCTTCGATGGCCTCCCGGTTGCCCTCGGTCGGCGGACGAATGCCGTGGCGGCTGAGTTCAACCACTTTCTCCAGCGCATACTGCGCGGCGGCATGGCCCGGCGCGGCCAGCAGCGGCAGAGTGCAGGCAAGCAGCAGGCGTAGCAAAACCTGATGTCGTACAGGCATCATAAAATCTTCCTTATAAGTAAAGGGTTATGACGAGAATGAGGTCTGCCGTTCTATGGCGTGTCGCCTGGCGACAATCGCGGCGGTGGTAAAACAGAATAGCGCGGAGGCGAGGCCGGTGCCTACCCAAAACAGCGACAGCGTACTGAAGTCGTACAGCGTTTTGCCGTTTTCGATAATCGACGTTTTATCGATGATGATGCCGGTCAGAAACTCGCCGAGTCCTGCTCCCGCGTAGCTGGCGATGCCGATAGTGCCGAGCGCGGCGCCCGCTGCTTTGCGCGACGAAATATCGACGGCAATCAGTCCGCCGAGGAAACAGGTTAACGCCCCGATGGTGGCGCCGAAGATAATCATCGCCAGAATATCGGTGTAGTAGCCGTGCGGCGACCAGAGCATCAGCGCGAAGCCAGCGGTGTTGAGCAGGCTGATAAATCCGGCCATCACGCTGCGGTTACGCGGGAAAAAGCGGTCGGAGAGCATCCCGGCGATAATGGTTCCGGCGATACCCGCGATGGCGTTGACCCCGATAATCCCGGAAGCCTCCAGGGTGGAGTAGGCTTTATCCTGTTCCAGAAAGAAGATCCCCCACGAGTTCACCGCGTAGCGGTCGATATACATAAACGCCGAGGCCAGGGCCAGCGTCCACAGGGCCGGGTTACGCAGCGCCAGCAGCTGGTTTTTAAATACCGAGCCGCGGGCCTCGGCCTCCTCTTGCGGTTCGTCGCGAATGACGTTGATCGGCGGGAAGCCGCAGCTTTGCGGCGAGTCGCGCATAAACAGCAGCATCAGCACCACCCCGGCGGCGCCGAGCGCGGTGGTGGACAGGTAGCCCATCTGCCAGCCAAATCCGGCAATCACCGCGGCGATCACCATATAGGTCATCGCTTCGCCGATGTTATGCGCCGTCGACCAGATGGCGTAAAAAGTGCCTCTTTCTTTGCAGCCGTACCAGCGTGCCAGCGATACCACGCACGGGCCGACGCCCATCGATTGCGCCCAACCGTTGATCCCCCAGAAGACAGCCAGCAGCATGGCGTTGCTGGTCATCCCCATCATCAGATTCATCCCGGCGCTGAGCAGTAGCCCGAGGCTCATATAGCGCACCACGTTGGCATGATCGGCGATAAAGCCGTTGACCAGCTTGCCGATGGCGTAGCTGAAAAATAGCGTTGAGCCGATCATCCCCAGCTCCGTCGGGGTAATACCAAGCTCTACCAGCGCGCTTTTGGCGACGGTAAACGACAGCCGACAAACGTAAAACGTGACGTATGCCAGGGTCATGGTAATAAAGGTTTGCCAGCGCACGCTGCGAAAGCGCCGCTCATCGAACTCTCCGCCCGCTTTGGGCGGCGAAGCGCGAAAAAATGCGATAATTCCAGACATGATGGTATCTCCGAAGGTCGGAGGCCTGACTGATTAGTGTGGTTCGTCCATGAGGTTTAACCCGTCATACTTCAAGTTGCATATGCGTTGGCTGCGTTCGTTCACCCCAGTCACTTACCAGAGTAAGCTCCTGGGGGGTCGCTCACTTGCCGCCTTTCTGCAACTCGAATTATTTAGGGTACATTGTCGTTGTGTAGAGTACATAATCAGATAAAGCCTGACCCGATACGGTTAAGGTAATGGGTGACAAAGCATGTTTTTTAATTGTGGATAGAGCGTCTTGCTGGCCAGCAGCAGCGGATTACCGTTACGAATTCCATCTTCCGCCAGGTAGTCATTGCTGAGGCCGCCCGCTTCGCGCATCAGCACCAGCCCCGGCAGCCCGTCCCACGGGTTCATATGCGGTTCGTAGTAGCCGATAAGCCTGCCCGCCGCCGCCCAGGCGCTCATCAGCGCTCCGGAGCCGTTGCGGATAAACATCCCGCCGTCGCTCAGCAGCGCGTCGAGAAAGGGCAGAAAGACCGCCGGCGTCACGCGGTGTGAGGTGCCGACCCCCATCACTCCCGCCTTAACCGTCGCACCCGGATGCGGCGCGATGGGCGCATCGTTGAGCCATGCGCCCTGGCCTTTCAGGGCGTGGAACAGCTCGCGATGGTTGGGGTCGTACACCACGCCAATAACCGGTTCACCGTCGGCGACGATAGCCAGCGACAGGCACCAGGTATGCAGGCCGTTAAGAAAACAGCTGGTGCCGTCGATAGGATCGACCACCCACAGGACGCGGGCGTCCGGCATCTGCGTGCCGCTCTCCTCGCCGAGAAAGCCGTCCTGCGGGAAAGCGCTGATAATGCGCTGCTTAACAAACGCTTCGACCTGTTTATCGGCGACGCTGACCACGTCCTGCAGATCGTCGCCCTTATGCTCCACCGCCAGCCGGTCGCGCTGCTGATAGAATTCGAACGCCAGTTCCGCACCGGCCTGCGCCAGCTCGCAGGCCAGGCGGTAGCGGGCCTGCAGTTCATCTAATTCCAGTGATTTCATCGTAACTCCCTATTTTGCACACGTGTGCAATTTGCCTGAAAAAAACAGCCCCGAAGGGCGAAATGAGTGTGGATGGATTAAAAGAATTATTCTGTGATCGTTCCTGCATAAAATGAATTTTTCATTTTGCGCTTTGGCGGACGATCAGTTTCACCGGCACCTCGCGGTGGCGTGACGGCAGGCTGAATCTGGCGATCCTTGTAACCAGCAGATCGACCGCATGATGGGCGAGCAGGGCGGTATTCTGCTGCACGGTGGTCAGCTGGTAGGGCTGCCAGTCCGCCTGCGGAATATCATCGAAGCCAACGATCGCGGGCAGGGGAGCGCCGGGATTCTCCGCCCGCAGGCCGTCCAGCGCGCCGAGCGCCAGCATATCGGTGGCGCAGAACAGCGCCTGCAGCTGCGGATGCGCGGCAAGCAGCTGCCTGGCGGCGGTAAAGCCCGCCTGATAGCCGCTGCTGTCGCAGAAATGGGCGGCCACGTCCATGCCCTGCGTGCGGGCGACAAACGCCTCGTAGCGCTGGCGGGTGCTGAAGTTATCCAGGCTTTCGCCGATAAATCCGACCTGTTGCCAGCGGCGTTGAACAAACAGGTCGGCCACCAGCTTCGCCCCCTGCGCGTTGTCGCTGCATACCCGATCGCAGCCGGCTAAGTCGGCGTGGCGGTTGATCAGCGTCACCGGAATTTTTCGCTCCAGATACTCTTCCGCCAGCGACAGCGGCGGCGCCCCGGAAGTGATAATGACGCCCGCGACGTGGTAGCTCAGCAGCTGTTTGAGCGAGGGGGCGAGCTGCTGCGGATCGTCGGCGTTCATCAGCAGCGGCATAAAGCCGTTAAGCGCCAGCTGGTGGACCAGCGGCGAGAGTAATTTACTACGGAACGGGTTATCAAACCCGGCGGTGACGATACCGATAAAATTGCTGCTGCCGGTGTTCATCGTGCGGGCGATGATATTGACCTGATAGCCCAGGGTTTCCGCCGCGGCGAGGACCTTCTGCCGGGTTTTTTCCGCCACCGACGCGCCGGGAGTAAAGGTGCGGGAAACCGCAGAGCGGGAGACGCCGGCAAGCCGGGCAACGTCCTCGGCCTTAATCCATTTTTTTTCACTCATAGTGTCAGGGGAGCCATGGTCGGCAACAAAAGTAGTAAGAAGGTACCACATAAATCCCTGGACGAGCAGCGGGTTGACGCGGGGTGGGGACCGCGCCAACGTTATGCTTACGCCGGGTAGTGAATCTGTTCCGGCTGACGCTGCAAAATGATTTTGCCGTGACGAATGGAGGTCAGTACTTTGGCCTGGCGGCGCACCGCGTCATAGTCGTTTTCCGCGTCGAGGATCAGCAGGTTTGCCGGACGACCCTCGGCAATGCCGTAGTTATCGCCGAGGCACAGCGCGCGGGCGCTGTTGTCGGTGATGAGGTCGAGGCAGCGCTGCAAATCTTCATATCCCAGCATATGGCAGATATGCAGTCCGGCGTCGAGGATGCGCATAATGTTGCCGTTGCCCAACGGGTACCACGGATCCTGGATAGAGTCCTGGGCAAAGCAGACGTTGATCCCGGCGCGATCCAGCTCCGCTACCCGCGTTACGCCGCGGCGTTTCGGCCAGGTGTCGAAGCGCCCCTGCAGGTGGATGCTTTCGGTCGGGCAGGAGATAAAGTTGATGCCCGACGCTTTAAGCAGGCGGAACAGCTTCGAGCAGTAGGCGTTATCGTAGGAACCCATGGCGCAGGTATGGCTGGCGGTGACCTGCGCGCCCATGTCGCGTACCCGGGCTTCTTCCGCCAGCACTTCGAGGAAGCGCGACTGCGGGTCGTCGGTTTCATCGCAGTGTACGTCTACCAGGCGGCCGTGACGCTGGGCCAGATCCATCAGGAAAACCAGCGAGCTGACGCCTTTATCGCGGGTGTTTTCGTAGTGCGGAATGCCGCCGACCACATCGGCCCCCATCTCAATGGCGCGGGTCATCAGTTCGCGCCCACCGGGGAACGACTCAATCCCCTCCTGCGGAAAAGCGACGATCTGCAGGTCGATAAGATGAGCCGCCTCTTTTTTCACCGTCAGCATCGCCTCAAGGGCCGTCAGGGAGGGATCGGTGACATCAATATGGGTACGTACGTGCTGTACGCCGTTATCGCGCAGCATGCCGATGGTTTTCAGCGCCCGCTGGCGCGTATCTTCAACGGTGACGCTCTCTTTGCGCTGGCTCCAGCGGGCGATACCCTCAAACAGGGTGCCGCTCATATTCCACTCCGGTTCGCCTGCCGTCAAAGTGGCGTCGAGATGGATATGCGGTTCGACGAACGGCGGGATAACCAGCTTTTGCCGGGCATCGACATCGCTGGCGTCGGCCGTCTGCACTGCCGTCTGTGGAGCGATGCTTTTAATCAGTCCATCCTGTAATTCAAGGGTATAAAGCGCTTCTTTATGGCGCAGACGCGCATTGATAATTTTCATGGTTGTTCCCGTAAATGGTTTTGCGACATACGCCAGATCGCTAAAGCGACCGAAGCGTTGAGATGAAATTGCGGATGGCTGACCGGATAGCTGGTTAGCTTTTCAATGCGCTGGATACGCTGATGCAGCGTATTGCGGTGGATACCCAGCCGCTCGGCGGCTCTGACCACGTTGCCGCTCTCCTGAAGCAGCGTTTCCAGCGTCTCCATCAGCAGCCACGGACTTTTGCGATCCGGTTCAATCAGGCAGCCGAGAGTGTCGTGCATAAAATCGCTCAGCAGGGTGGGGTCGCTGACGGCGGAGAGCAGCTTGATAAAGCCCAGCTGCTGGTAGTCGCTGATGCGCTGGGCCGGACGCAGGTTATCGCAGAGGTCCAGCGCCTGACGCGCCTGCGACAGGGCGCGCTGATATCCCTGCAGCTGCTGTACCGGCGCCGAAAGGCCGCACAGCAGCGACAGTTCGTCGTCGCTTTCCGCCAGCGCAAGCAGCCACTCCTGCAGCCATTTTTTCTGCTGATAAAACTCGCCTTCTTCATCCGGCAGCAGGAAGAGGAACATATTGCTGCGCTCTACCAGCGGAAAGGGGTTGCCCTGTTGATTGAGCTGCTGCTGCAAGCGCTGGCGCACGGTGCGACGAGCCTGCTGTAGCCAGGCTTCGGCCTGCTCCGGCGGGAACTGGCGAAACAGACGCTGTATTCCCTCAAGGCGCAGCGCCGCGACCCGCAGAGGACGGGTAAAATCCAGCTGCTGATGGAGCGCCCGTTGATGCAGGAGCTGCAGGTCGGGATAGTCGCCGGTCAGTAGCTGCATCAGAATATCGCGCCGCGATTGCAGGGCGTTTTCGCTGCGTACCAGCGCGGTGCCGATGCGTTCGGTAACAATCACCATTTTCAGCATATAGGGCTGTTCGATCAGCGGAATGCCCAGCTGGTCGGCGAGAGCAATCAGGCGCGGCGGGATCGCCTGGATATAGGCGTCACCGGTAAGGATCACCATTCCGGCAATCCCGCGCTGCTTGCCTTCCATCAGCAAATGAACCAGGTTTTCTTCATCGCGGGGGTGGTTGATCCCGGTGATAAACACCAGTTCCCCGCCCATAATCCATTCGGCGATATTTTCATTTTCCGCCACGTAGTACCAGCGCACCGCCAGCTGTAGCCCCTGCTTACCGGCGCGCAGGCGCATGGCGGAAAGCCCATCAAGGGCGAGGATTTCGCCCACCGTCAGGCTCATGACTACTGTTCCACGACGGAATCAGCGGCGGGCTGGCGTTTGCTCAGACGAGTCAGCGCGATATAGACCAGCGCGGAAACGGTAATGCCGACCAGCGGGGCGATCCATGGCGACAGGTAAGCCACCACCGCGCCCACGGCGTAGGCGCTAAGCCCCAGCCAGTTAAAGCGCGGTAAGCGGGCAGTTTGCAGCAGCGGATAGCGGCCGCCGCGATAAAACCAGTAGTCGGCGAGAATGACGCCACCGATGGGGGGAATAATGCTGCCGAGAAGAACGAGGAAAGGGATCAGCATTTCATACATACCGCCAATGGCCAGCACGATGCCGATGGCGGCGGCGACTACGGTCAGGGTACGGCGGCGCTCGCTGCGCAGCAGATGGCAGGCGGCGGCGGAGACGTTATAAATTGTCGGCCCCTGAATGGTCAGCAGGTTGAGGCACAGCATTACCACCGCGGCGACGGATAGCCCCTGCAAAATCAACACTTCCACGATATCGGCCTGCTGATAAACGATGGCGCACCACGCCCCGGCAACAATCATCAGCCCGTTGCCAATAAGAAAGCTGCTCATGCTGGCGACGATAGCGGTGCGGCTGGAGTTTGCCAGCCGGGTCCAGTTCGTTGCCTGGGTCGCGCCGCTGGCGAAGGTGCCGAACACCATAGTGATGGCCGCCGACCAGGTCATGGTTTCGCTCGGTTCAATTGTGGTCATCGCCTGCCAGCCGCCGGCGTGATGGGCGGCGAGGTACATGGAAACCACCAGCAGGATGAACATCAGCGGCACCGACACGCGCGATAGCGCATCCAGGCCCTTATAGCCCACCAGCGCGGTCACGCAGAACAGGATGCCGAAGAGGATCATCAGCGGAGTGGTCATAACGGCGGGCAGGGCGAGAATTTTCACCAGCGAAATGGCCACCGTCGCGGTACCCCAGGCGTACCAGCCCAGTTCGGCGAAACCAAGAATAAAATCAGCGAGTTTGCTGCCGATTTCGCCGAAGCAAAAACGCCCCATCAGCACGGTGTTCAGCCCGCTGCGTGCGGCAACCCAGCCGAGCGAAGCGGCGTAAAGAGCCAGCAGGAAGTTACCGATCGCCGCAATCCACAGCAGGTTAACGATGGAGAAAGAGACGCCAAGCTTGCCGCCCGCGAACATGGTGCCGGTAAAAAAGGTAAAGCTGAACAGAACCATGGAGATCGAAAATACGCCCTTACGCCCGGAGGCAGGCGCTTCGACGAGCGGAAAATCATTGCTGTTTGACATAGTGGAACCTCTGAGTGGCTATGCGAATGGCGATGCCAGAGGTAGGCAAAAACTATGCCAATATAAACAGTGCAGGTATAACACAAATGAATGTGCTAACTGCACATAAAAGGTATTTAAAATGCTTCGTTGCGCCACATAGATGTGCATACTGCAAATTTTGAACCATGATGGTGCAATACGTGCACTGATGCACCATTATGGTGCTTTATTGCCCTGTTTTGGTGCGGAGGCAGGATATTTCAGGTTGCCAGAGCGAAAACAACGACGTCATCTTCTCTGCTGTTTTTTTATATAGCTTGCCCACAAAACGATCCCCCATCTTTTCGCTGAATCACAGCCGGTAATCTTGGGCTTATGCAGCCGTATGGTTATATCGTTGTTAAAAAAGGTAATTTGATATGCATTTCTGATATAACCATTATCGATATAAGCCTTTCCTGAAATATTGTTCACACAGGCGGGCGGTGTTAGTATCGGATGAATAGCCATTTAGACGGCTAAAGAACCTGGCGCCAGGCTATTTTATTGGCCATTTTGGATCAGGGCAGCGCTCATCCTCCTCACGTACTACATGTCCGTTCCGGGTGTTCCGCGCTGTCCGTGACCAAACGGCCTGCAACAATAACGCCCGCCCGTAAAGGTTCGCAAATTAACATCGCTAAATTAAGGAACTGCTATGTGGCAAGAAAGACTCGCGCAACTGGTCACCACCTGTCATTGGATCGGCGCGAAAGGCTGGGCTCCGGCTACCGGCGGGAATATGTCGGCGCGGCAGGATGAAACCTGGTGCTGGCTAAGCGAATCGGGGCGCGATAAAGGCAGCCTGACGACGGAGGATTTCCTGCAGGTGGAGATCGCCAGTAATAAAGCGCCTTCCGGGCGTAAGCCTTCTGCTGAAACCGGCCTGCATACGCTGGTGTATCGCCTTTTCCCGGAAGCCAATTTTGTCCTGCACGTGCATACCGTCAACGCCACCGTCCTGTCGCGCATTGAAAAAAGCGGCACTCTGGCGCTGCAGGGCTATGAAATGCAGAAAACCCTGACCGGGCAGCATAGTCATCTCGATACCGTCCCGGTAGCGATTTTCGATAACGACCAGGATATCGACGCTCTGGCCGCGCGCATTGAAGATTATGCGCAGACCAATCCGCTGCGCTACGGCTTCCTGCTGCGCGGCCACGGCCTGACCTGCTGGGGTAAAGATATAAACGAAGCCCGTCGCCAGCTGGAAGGACTGGAGTTTCTGTTCGAGTGCGAGCTGATGCGTCGCCGCTATGAGCGCGACTAAATTTCTCTCCACCAACGGATCAGGCATGGATTTTTATCTCGGAATCGATATCGGCACTTCCCGCGTTAAGGCGGTGCTGTTTGATGAACGCTTTCAGGCGTGCGCCAGCGCGGCGCAGAATACTGGCCCGCGGCTGTCTGCCAACGGTCATGCCGAGCAGGATATGGCCCAGCTGTGGCAGTCGGTAGTGGCGATATTGCGTGAAATTGCTCAGCATCCGACGCTGCAAGGCGGGCGTTTGCGCGCTATCGGCCTCGCCGGGCAGGGCGAAGGGGTCTGGCTTAGCGATGCCGAGGGTGAACCGGTCGGGTCAGGGATCCTGTGGAGCGATACCCGCAGCCGCGAGCTGATGAGCGAACTCCTCAGCCGCCCCGGCTTTGACCGCCGTTTTTTTGACGATACCGGCACCCATCTGCAGCCCTGCAACACCAGCATGCAGCTGTGCTGGCTCAAGCGTCATCAGCCGGAACGGCTGGCGGCGGCCCGCTATCTGTTTTTCGCCAAGGACTGGATCCGCTTTCGCCTTACCGGCGTGGCGGCGTTGGATCTTACCGACGCCAGTACCTCTTTGCTGAATCAGCAGAGCGGGCAGCTATCCACGGTCGTACTCAATGAGATGGGGCTGGCGGAGTTGGCGCACCTGTTTCCGCCTCTGTTAGCCCCGGACGCGCAGGCGGGTAGGCTGCGGCAGGAGATCGCAACGCTGACCGGGCTTCCCGTTGCTACGCCGGTAGCGGCCGGCGCGCTGGATGTGTGCAGCGCGGCGCTCGGCTGCGGGGCGGTCAACGACGGCGACATTTATACTATTCTTGGCACAACCTGCTGCACCGGCATCGTCTGCCACGGTCGCCAGACGGTCAATGAGGGGGCGCGCTACGTCACCCATACCGAAGCGGGTAGCTTTATCAATCTTTTTCCGATGCAGGCCGGTACGCCGAATATTGACTGGCTGCAGCAGCAGATTTCGCTGAACCCGGATTTACAGCAGCTGGAGCAGAGCATCGCCAGCGTCGAGCCGGGCAGCGGCGGCGTTTTCTGGCAGCCCTATCTCAACGGCGAACGCGCGCCGTTCTTTAGCCCCGAAGCGCGGGCCGGTTATTTCGGTATTAGCCAGCACACCAGCCGCGCGGAGCTGCAGCGGGCGGTGTTTGAAGGGCTGGCCTACGCTATCGTCGACTCGCTCCAGGGCTATCCGCAAGACGGTGAGCTGTACCTGACCGGCGGCGGCGCGGCGTCGGCGACCTGGCTGCAAATTATTGCCGACTGCACCGGCAGAACGGTGGTTTCCAGTACTTTCAATGAACTTAGCGCGCGCGGCGCGGCGATTCTGGCGGCGCGCAGCGTTGATGCGCTGAGCCGCTATCCGGCGCTGGAGCAGACCCGCTACCGGCCCAATTCACAGGCGCATAGCCGCTATACCGCACTCTATCCGGTTTATCGTCTGCTGCGCGAGCAGATGCTCCCGGTCTGGCAGGCCCGCCAGGAGGCGCTGCAACGTATTTCTCAGGAACAACGCATATGAAAATTGTTTTTACCGCCGAACACGCCGGCGACCTTAGCGCCTTTCAGCAGCTGGGTGAACTGCGGGTTGAAGGCTGGGCGCTCGGCAAACCGAAGCTGAGCGCAGGCCAGCTGATCGAACTGGCCCACGACGCCGAGGTGCTGGTGACCAGCTACGATGAGGTAACGGAAGCGGTGATCGCCGCCTGCCCGCGTCTGCAGGTGATCGCCTGCACGCGCGCCAATCCGGTGAACATTGATACCAAAGCTGCCCAGGCGCGCGGGATCCGCGTGCTCTATACGCCGGGTCGCAATGCGGACGCCGCCGCTGAGCTGACGCTGGGACTGATGCTGAGCCTGGCGCGGCATATTCCGCAGTCGCACGCGGCGCTAAAACGCGGTGAATTCACCAACGCGGAGAATGCAGCTCAGTCTACCCAGAGCGGGCTGCGCCGCGATGTGGTATGGGACGTCAGCCCGGAAAGTCCTTATGAAGTGTTTAAAGGCAGCGAGCTGCGTAACAAAACTCTCGGGCTGATTGGCTACGGTAATATTGGCCGCCGGGTAGCGCGTATTGCCCGCGCCTTTGGTATGGCGGTGCTGGTGGTGGATCCGTTTGTCGCCGCCGAAGATATCAACGAGCCGGGGCTGCAGAAAACGACGCTTGAGGCGCTGTTCCGCGAGGCGGATATTGTAAGTTTGCATCTGAGCAGCGGTCCGCACAGCGATGGTCTGGTCAACGCGCAGCTGTTGAATAGTATGAAGCCGGGCGCGCTGCTAATTAATACCTCGCGCGCTGCGGTAGTTGATGAAGAAGCGTTGATTAACGCGCTGCGCCACGGACCGCTGGGCGGCGCGGCGCTGGATGTCTACCATCGCGAGCCGCTATGGCGCGACCATCCGTTTGTCACCGAGTTTGATAACGTGATTATTACCCCGCATATTGCCGGAGCGACAAGAGAGAGCATCGCTAAACATACGGCCATGATTGCTGCCGACCTGCAGCGCTACGTTGCCGGAGAGCCGTTGCTCTATCAGTGGCGTTAACCCGCTCTCGCCGCCGCATAACGCGGTGGCGAAGCTATTTGTTAGCTGCGGTTGGCTGCCATAAACGCTTGAGTATGCTGCCAGTCGACCACGCCCGCGTCCGAACCCATCCCGGTCGCCACCAGCGCGGCGACCGCGGAAGCCACCTCACACGCCTCTTTAACGCTTAGCCCGCGGGCCAGCGCGGCTATAAAACCGCCGCAGTAGCTGTCGCCGCAGCCGGTAGTATCAACGGCATCTACCCGGAAGGGCGCGATATGCTCGACGGTACCGTCGCGGGTCAGCAGCCAGGAGCCGTTTTCGCCATCCTTCAGAATGCAGGTCCCGACGCCAGCCTCGAAGAAGAAGCGGGCGATTGCTTCTGGCTGGGTCTCCCCGGAGAGATATGCCGCTTCTTCAAGGGAAGGCATAAAGTAGTCCACCGACGGCAGCAGCGGGCGTAGCAGCCCCAGGGTGCGCTCGTCGGGCGCAATTAAATCAAAGCTGGTGGTGACGCCGCGAGCCTTCGCCGCCTGCAGCAGAAGCGCGCTTTGCCCACTGTCCATCGCCGCCAGCAGGCCGCTGCCGCCGTGGTGCAGGAAACGGCAGTCAAGAGCAGCGTCAAATTGTTCCTCGATGACGAAAAGGGCATCGGAAGCGCCGCGGCAGTGCAGCGCCGGGCGCTCGCCGTTGGGACGGATGGGCAGGATTGTCGCCGACGTCTCCTGCTGCGCCGTACGCTGGATCAGCGAGCAGTCGATCCCCAGCCGCGCATAGCTGGCAAGGATAAAATCGGCTTTTTCGTCTTCGCCAAGACAGGCGACCGCAGCGGTGCGAATGCCCAGCTTTGCGGCGTTTATATTGGCCCCGGCGGCGGTTCCGGCGGGGTTAAGGCGGATCTGTTCAATAAAGGCCACCCCACCGCGCGGCGGGATGTCGATAACCGGACGTCCGGCGATATCAAGAATAGTCAGGCCGACAAAGACGGCGTCAAAAGCTGCCATAGGTGCTCCGCTTAACGATGGGTCTGGCGCAGACGCGCCTGCCAGAAGGAGAGAGCCAGCGCCACCACCAGAATCACGCCCACCAGCGCATCTTTCACCAGGTAGTTAAGCCCCATCAGGTTCAGGCCGTTATCAATAATCGCAAGGAACAGCACGCCGCCGAGGGTTCCGGCGATGCTGACCCGGCCCAGCCGGTTAAAGGCGGTGCCGATAAATACCGCGGCGATAGCGTCCATCAGGTAGGCCTGACCGGCCAGCGGCGTAAACTGGCGCAGGTTGGCGGAAAGGATAACGCCGCCGACGGCGCACAGCGCGGAGGCCGCCACCAGCACCCACAGCATGGTGCGGCGGTCGCGAATTCCGGCGATTCGCGCCGCTTCACCGTTCTGACCGATAGCGCGCACGTATTTGCCGAACAGCGTACGTTCGGTGATCAGCCAGGCCGCCAGCCACAGCGTCAGAACAATCACCACCGGCGTGGGGATACCGCCGATATTGCCGACCGCCAGATCGTGATACTCCGGCGCCATCCGGCGGTAGGAGATAGAGCCGCCGCCGTCGGTATAGATGCGCTCGGCGCTGCTGGCGATAAACCAGGTGCCGAGGGTGGCGAGAAAGGGGCGGATCTGGCAGATAAGGATCAGGAAGGCGTTCAGCAGACCGATAATTACGCCGCCGAGCAGCGCGCAGCCCACCGCCGCCTGCCACGGCAGATGCCAGGTCTTGAGCGCCACCAGCGCAAAGGCGGCGCCGAAATCCAGCGCCACGCCGACGGAGAGATCAATCGCTCCGGCGCTGACAATAAGGGTCATCGCCATCGCCACGATCAGCAGAATCGCGCTGCCCTGCAGCAAATTCGCCCAGTTATCGACGGTCAAAAATACCGGGTTCGCCCAGCCGAACAGGGCAATTGCCAGCAGGGTAATCACGCCGAATCCAGCCCGCGATAGCCACGCCAGCGGGCCGCTGCCGGGTTGTCCAGCCGTAGGGGTCTTGAGCGTCATCTGGCTCATCAGTTGCCTCCTTTATGTCTGACCGCAGAAGCTGCCAGCACCACGAGGATCAGGCCGCCTTTGATCGCGCCCATCCAGAAAATATTCACCCCCAGCAGTCCGAGTCCGTTAGAGAGCGCGTTGACCAGCACCGCGCCGAGCAGCGCCCCCCAGATGGTGACCACGCGACGCCTTGAGAAGGCCGCGCCGATAAAGGTGGCGAGGACGGTTTCCAGCAGCAGCGGCGTCGCGGTACCGCTGGAGCTGCCGGAGCCCTGGCTGAGCAGCGGCAAAATCGCCAGTCCGGCGGCGAACCCTGCCAGTAGCCAGACGATAATGGTCAAACGACGTACGTTGAGCCCGCTCATCTGCGCCATGTCGCGGTTGCCGCCTACCGCCTGTAAATGCTGGCCGAAGCGGGAGTGATGGAGCAGAAACTGAAACAGCGCAAAAACCGCCAGCAGATAAATAAGCGGCCACGGAATGCCGAACAGGCCGTCATCGCGAAAGGCCACCATTAGCGGATCGTTGACCGCGATGCGCCGCTGGCCGGTCAGCAGGTCGGTCAGGCCGGTGAAAGCCACCGAAGTCGACAGGGTCGCCAGCAGCGGCGGCAGGCCTGCTGCCAGCACCAGCGCGGCGTTGACCGCGCCGCAGGCCAGGCTGACGGCGATCAGCAGTAAAACCAGCACCAGGTAAGGGGTATTCCACTCCGCCATACCGAGACTGAGCAGCGCCACGCCGAGCACCGCAATGGCGGGTAGCGACAGATCGATACCGCCGGTAACCACATCGTCGCCGCCGACGGCAATCACGCAGACCAGTCCGAAGCAGAGGATCGCCAGCGGCACGCTTTGCACCAGCATCATGCTGATATTTTGCCAGCTTAAAAAGAAAGGCGACTGCAGGCTGAGCCAGACCAGCAGCGCGAAAAAGAGAATCAGGGGAAATTTTTCGATAAGCGTCGCGATGCCAGGAAGGGGGCGACGCTGGATATCAGCACTCATATCTGTTGTTCCTGTCCACCGTTAATCGTCACCAGCAGCGCGTCCAGCGTCAGTCCCCGGGTCGGGAGATTGGCAACCAGCTCGCCGCGCCACATCACCAGGATGCGGTCGCAAAGGCCCAGCAGCTCCGGCGCGTCGCTGGAGGAGACCAGCACGCCGCGACCCCGATCCGCTAGCTCGCGGGTACGCTGATAAATATCGCTGCGCGCGCCGATATCAACGCCGAGGGTGGGTTCATCGAGAATGAAAAGCCGCGCATCGGTGCCCAGCCAGCGGGCGAGAATCGCCTTTTGCTGATTGCCGCCGCTCATAAAGCGCACCGGCAGCTCCGGGCGGCCGGGACGGATAGACAGCTTTTCAATCCAGCTGAGCGCTTTTTGCAGCGCTTTGCCGCGATGTTCCCAGCCGAGGGTGGCGGTCTCAGGGAGCGAGGCGAGATTAATATTGTCGGCAGTGGAGAAGGGGAGGATTAGCCCCTGGTGGCGGCGGTCGCGCGGCACCAGCGCCAGTCCGTCGCGGGTAGCCTGATACGGCGTGCGCAGCCGCTTTGGCTGGCCGTCGATGCTAATCGTACCGCTGCGGGCGCGGCGCAGCCCGTAAAGCAGATCGACCAGCACGTCGCGCCCGGCGCCAAGCAGCCCGGCAACGCCGACGATTTCGCCCGGCTGGATATCAAAAGTAATATCGTTTAATTGCTGACCGTCGCTAAGGTGACGAACCGAAAGTACCGGCGCGGCGGCATCGACTTGATGGGCGCTGCTCTGCCGCGGGGTATAGAGCTGTTCGATATCGCGCCCGACCATCATTTTAATCAGCGCGTCGGTATCCTGCAGGAGTTCACGATCGGGGTAGCCGACGACCTCGCCGTTACGCAGTACCGTTCCGCGATCGCAAAGGGTGGCGATTTCGTTGAGATAGTGGGAAATATAGAGAATGGCGATCCCCTGCTCGCGCAGGCGCAGAATCGCCGAGGAGACCAGGCTGGCCTCCTGCGCTTCCAGCGGCGCAGTGGGTTCGTCGAATACCACCAGCTTTGCCGCGCCGTCGATCAGCGCCCTGGCGATTTGTACCAGCTTGCGTTCGGCGAGGCTGAGGTCGCGGATCAGACGGCGGGGATTGATTTCCAGCTGCCAGCTGTCGCGGAAAAACGCCTCGGTGACGGTATTCATTCGCCGCCGGTCCAGCGCGCCCCAGCGGGTACGATACTCCTGGCCCAGAAACACCGATTCGGCAACCGTAAAGTGCGGGATCAGATTGAGTTCCTGGTGAATAACGCGGATGCCGAGCGCTTCGATCGCTGCCGGGTTGCCGAGCGGCAGCGGCGCGCCGTCCAGAGTGGCGTTGCCGCTATCGGCCTGATAGGCGCCGGCGAGGATTTTGATTAGCGTCGATTTTCCCGCGCCGTTCTCGCCGATCAGACCGTGAATTTCACCGGGATTCAGAAGCAGCGTGACCGCATTTAATGCTGTCACGTTGGCAAAGCTTTTGCCGATCTGGTTCATCGCCAGACCAGCGGCGGGATTTGCCCCGCCGGAGGATTGAGTGATCACTGCAGTTCGCCATATCCCAGCTGTTTATAGACCGCTTTCGCTTCCTGAGGGCCTTTCACCGGGACCACCGGGATAAAGGTTTGTACCGGCAGATTCTGTTTGTCGAAGTAGCGAGCGACGTTATCGGCGGAGGTCTGGCCGATCAGGTGCGGCTGCTGGGCGACGTTAGCGACGAACGGGCTATCGGGCTCGGCCATGATCTCCAGCGTTTCCGGGCCTGCATCGATGGCGGTAACCTTGACGTCTTTATCGCGGCCGCTCTCTTCCAGCGCCTGGACAATACCGATAGCCGGCTGATCCCAGCAGGCAACGTGAATCGCATCGAGTTTGCCTTTCGGGTACTGGCTCAGCAGCTCAAGGGTTTTCTTACGCGCATCTTCCGGCGAGTTGGCAAACTGTTCCGCCAGCTCTGGTTGAATAATATGAATATCCGGGTAATCCTTGAGGACATATTTCCACTGATCATAGCGAATGCCGCAAATACGCAGGGAGCTGGAGAACGCGTTAAATACCGCGACATTACCCTTGCCTCCTAGCTCATCGGCCATATAACGACCAATGGTTGACCCAAGAGTGTAGTTATCGGAGGTGGTATTATTCACAGAATATTTTGAAACGTGGTCTACGGTAAATACCGGAATGCCGGCATCGCGCAGGGCTTTAAATTTAGGTTCAACCGAGCTGTCGCCCAGAATACTAATTACCGCATCGACTTTACGTGACAGTAAAATATCGTGATTATTAGCATGAACCTGGTTATCGCGGCCGCCGTCGACGCCGATTACTTTACCACCCAGCTTCTCTACTTCCTCAGTGGCGCCTTTATAGGCTTCACGATCCCAGAAGTGCTGGGTGCCGACAACGGCGATGCCGATGGTTTTTCCCTGAAGCGATAAGGTATCTGCCGCCAGAGCGTTAACGGAGGCAAGCGAGAGCAGACCCAGCGCGATGGGCAATAATTTCATTTTCTGCGACATTGTTATTATAGTCCTGTGATGGAGGTAGCTGCGAAGCAGTAGCATGACAATAACAGCCACGCAACCTCAAATACGAAATATGTCTAAGTTATATCAACAATGTTATATCGCAGATTTGCCTGAGAAAAACGGAAATTTATCACCTGCAACCTGAAAATATTTCATGATGCAGGTTAATCCCTTTTTATTTTGTGGGTTTAATTTACTTGCAACTCTTATTTATTCAAAACAGTATGGCAGCATTAATCATTATTACTGAACGTCTTTAATATATCGCATTATGCAATAATCTTAAGTTGTTTTGAGTGGCAAATGATTTTAATGCAGAAGAATGTATGGCAATAAGGGTTTTATATTTATGGTTCCTGCGATTTATTATACCGGCCGTTAGCGGGTGAGAAAAAAGACAAGATGAGAAAACAGCATAATCTGACCGTGATGCACTGGGGGACCTGGCAAGTCCAGGCCCGTGACGGCAATATTGATGCCGTCACGCCGGTACCGTGGGATAAAAATCCCTCAGCTATTGGTCAATCGCTCCCCGATGCGGTTACCGGCAAGACGCGCATTCGCCGTCCGGCGGTACGCGTCGGCTACTTACAACATGGCCCGGCATCCCGTGAGGGACGCGGCAAAGAGCCGTTTGTGGAGGTCAGCTGGGAAGTGGCGCTCGATCTGCTGGCCCGCGAGCTGAATTCAGTGAAAACGCGCTGCGGCAATGAAGCGATTTTCGGTGGTTCCTACGGCTGGGCCAGCGCCGGACGCTTCCATCATGCGCAAAGCCAGCTGCACCGTTTTCTCAAGTGCTTCGGCGGCTATACCGCCAGTACCAATACCTACAGCAGCGCGGCGGGTGAGCGTATTCTACCGCATATTCTCGGGCCGCTAAGTCCGCTGCACCGTCAGCACACCCACTTTTCCGAACTGGCGCGCGAGTGTCAGCTGTTCGTCGCCTTCGGCGGCCTGCCGCTGCGTAATGCACAGGTCAACGGCGGCGGCGCCAACGACCATATGCTGAAATACTGGCTGGAAAAAATGCAGGCGCAGGGGACGCGTTTTATCAATATCAGCCCGGTGCGCAATGACCTGAGCGCCGTGGAGAGCGCCGAGTGGCTCGCCGTCCGCCCGGGGACCGATACTGCGCTGCTGCTGGCGCTGTGCTACGTGCTGATTCATGAATCCCTGTACGACAGCGCTTTTATCGCCAGCCACACGGTGGGTTTTGCACCTTATCGCGCCTATCTGATGGGGGAGAGCGATGGCGTGGCAAAAAAGCCGGAATGGGCGGCGGCGATAACCGGTATCGACGCGCAGCGGATAGCTTCGCTTGCCCGCGAAATGGCCAGCCAGCGCACGATGGTCAATATTTCCTGGTCGATTCAGCGAGCGCGTCAGGGTGAACAGGCCTACTGGGCGATGGTGGCGCTCACCGCGCTGCTGGGGCAAATCGGTACGCCCGGCGGCGGGCTGGGATTCGGCTACGCCTGTACTAATCTGGCGGGGGCAGCGCGTAAGGCCTTTTCCGGGCCGCGTCTTCCTGCCGGGGATAACGCCGTAAGCAGCGTGATCCCGGTGGCGCGTCTCTCCGATATGCTGCTGCATCCGGGTGAAGCGTATGAGTTTGACGGCCAGCATCTGCGCTATCCCGATATTCGCCTCGTTTACTGGGCGGGCGGCAACGCGTTCCATCATCATCAGGATATTAACCGCCTGTGCGAAGCCTGGCGGCGGCCGGAAACGGTCGTGGTGCACGAGCAGTACTGGACCGCGCAGGCCAAATTTTCCGATATCGTTCTACCGGCCACGACTTCGCTGGAGCGGGAGGACATCGGCAGCGGCGGCCACGATGGTTTTATGATCGCGATGAGCGCGCAGATCCCACCGGTGGGCGACGCGCGCGATGATTACGCCATCTTTTGCGACCTCGCAGAACGACTGGGTTTTGCCGAACAATTCAGCGAGGGGTGCGATGCCGGGCAGTGGCTGCGGCATATTTACGAAGCGTCGCGGCCGCGTGCGCGGGAAGAAGGGATAGCGCTGCCGTCCTTTGAGGCGTTCTGGCAGCAGGGAGTGCTGGAGTACAGCGCGCCGGAGCAACCGCAGGTGTTTCTGGCGGATTTTCGCGCCGACCCGCAGCGCTATCCGCTCTCCACGCCGTCCGGCAAGATTGAGCTCTTTTCACAAACCGTTGCCGGATTTGGCTATCGCGAGTGCCCAGGCCACCCGTGGTGGGATGCGCAGGAAGCGGCCTGGCAGCGGCAGGAGGCGGCGCACTGGCCGCTGCATCTGCTCTCAAGTCAACCGCGCACCCGCCTGCATAGCCAGTACGATCACGGTAGCGTCAGTCGGGCGACGAAAATTCAGGGGCGCGAGCCGCTGTGGATGCATCCGCAGGATGCACAGGCGCGGGATATCAGCGAAGGCAGCGTGGTCAGGGTCTTTAACGCCCGCGGAGCGATTCTCGCCGGCGTGCATCTCAGCGAGCAGATTTTGCCAGGGGTCGTGCAGATGTCGACCGGCGCCTGGTACGATCCGCTGGACCCGAATGAAAAGGGGTCGCTGGATAAGCATGGCAATCCCAACGTGTTAACCGAAGATCGCGGTAGTTCTCGCCTGGGGCAGGGATGCAGCGCTCAGAGCTGCTGGGTGGAGATCGAACCGTGGCGGGATGCGCTGCCGCCGGTGACCGCTTTCGACCCGCCGAGGTTTATTGAGGGTTAGGTGCCCGGTAATTCCCGGCTTGCGGAATCAAGGCCCTCCGCGAGCGGGTAGCCCGGACAGATGCGCAGCATCGCCTCCGGGAAATTCAGCCACGCTGCGTTCTGCTCCCGGGGGCGGCGCAGGGCGCCTGCCCGGGTTACATGTTCACAGTTGTCTGCAGATCGGTAGCCCGGACAAGGCGCGTTACGCCAGCCGCGGATAGGCGCTGGCAATATCGTCGCCGGTAAAGCGGGCAATCCAGCCTTCCGGGTTGTCGAAAATGCGAATAGCGGTGAAATTTGGCTCCGAGCCCATATCAAACCAGTGCGGCGTGAGCGCAGGGACGGAAATCAGGTCGTTCTTTTCGCACAGAACCTGGAACACTTCATCGCCAATATGCAGGCAAAACAGGCCCGCTCCTTCAACGAAGAAGCGCACTTCGTCTTCCCCGTGAGTATGCTCGTTAAGGAATTTTTCACGCATCGCGTCCTTCTGCGGATTATCGGCGCGCAGGCTGATAACGTCCCAACTCTGGTAGCCTTTCTCAGCAACCAGCTTATCAATCGCGTGCTGATAAGCGGCAATGACCGTTTCTGGGGTTGGCGCCGCGCCTAAATCACGGTCAGCCTGCCAGCGCTCAAAACGTACGCCTTTAGCGTTGAGCTGCTGCTGGATCTCATCGGCGTTGGTGCTGTGCCAGAGAGAGTTTTGCGGATCTTTCACGGAAAAAATAGTTAGTGCGCTCATGCTGGGATTTGCTCCGGGTGAATATCATCAAAACGCTGAACCTGCGGATGGTGGCTGGCCGGGTCACGGTCGCCGCGCACCAGTTGTAGGGTACGGAACCCCGCCGCTTCTGCGGCATCCAGCTCCTGATGGATATCGGACAGGAACAGAATCGCGGCAGGAGGATGTCCCAGTTGCTCAGCAATATTGCGGTAGGACTGCACTTCACGCTTGGCGCCCACCAGGGTATCGAAATAGCCGTTGAATAAATGAGTAATATCACCTTCATCGCTGTAGCCAAATAACAATTTCTGCGCAGCGACGGAGCCTGAGGAATATACATATAAATCAATGCTCTGTGACTTCCATTTTTCCAGTGACGGGAGAACGTCCGGATAGAGGTGGCCGGTGAAGTCACCGTTTACATAGCCCTCGCGCCAGATAATGCCCTGCAGCGCCTTGAGGGCAGTCGATTTGCGATCCTCATCCATAAAGGTAAACAGGGTGGCTATAAGCTGCTCGGCGTTGGCTGCCGGCTGGGCTATCTCTGCGCGCAGGTTATCGAGAATGGACTTCACCGGCTCGACAAACTGCTGAGCGGTAACGAAAGCGGCCAGACGGTCGCGGGCATACGGAAACAGAACGTTGTGGACGAAGCGAATGTCGCTGGTGGTGCCTTCTATATCGGTCACGATAGCGCGGATCATGAGTTCTCCAGTGTGAGCGGTGGGTCGTGCTGACGGTGGCGTTGTGCTGATAGCTGTGTTTTCAATCAAAATTGAAATAACATTATCGTTTAGACGTCTAAGCGTCTTGATTGCCAAATATTAACATCGTGTTATAGTGGCTTCAACAACAGCATTACAAACGGTACAAAAAGAATGAGCAATAAGCCACTGATTCCTGAGAGTAAACTTCCTTCGCTGGGCACCACAATCTTTACCCAAATGAGCGCGTTAGCCCAGCAGCACCAGGCGATTAACCTGTCGCAGGGATTTCCCGATTTTGACGGACCGCGCTATTTACAGGAGCGTCTGGCGTATCACGTGGCGCAGGGGGCTAATCAGTATGCTCCGATGACCGGCGTGGCCGCGTTACGTGAAGCGATTGTTGATAAAACCGAAGAGCTGTATGGCTATCGACCTGATGCCAATAGCGACGTGACCGTCACCGCCGGAGCGACGGAAGCGCTTTACGCGGCCATTACCGCGCTGGTGCGTACCGGCGATGAAGTTATCTGCTTTGATCCGAGCTACGATAGCTACGCCCCGGCGATTGAACTGTCGGGCGGCGTGCTCAGGCGTATTGCTCTCCAGCCGCCGCATTTTCGCGTTGACTGGCAGCAGTTTGCCGCTACCCTCAGCGATAAAACCCGGCTGGTTATTCTGAATACTCCGCACAACCCTTCCGCGACGGTGTGGCAGAGAGAGGATTTTGCCGCGCTATGGCAGGCGATTGCCGAGCGTGAAATTTATGTGATTAGCGATGAAGTTTATGAACACATCTGCTTTGCCGCACAGGGGCATGCCAGCGTGCTGGCGCATCCGCAGCTGCGCGAGCGGGCGGTGGCGGTCTCTTCATTTGGTAAAACCTTCCATATGACCGGCTGGAAGGTAGGCTATTGCGTAGCGCCCGCAGCCATTAGCGCTGAGCTGCGTAAAGTGCATCAGTATCTGACTTTTGCCGTTAATACGCCTGCTCAACTGGCGATTGCCGATATGCTGCGCAGCGAGCCGGAGCACTATCGCCAGCTGCCGTCGTTCTACCGCGAGCGTCGGGACCTGTTTATTGATGCGCTGCGTTCCAGCCGTCTGGAAATTTTGCCCTGTGAAGGAACCTACTTCCTGCTGGCGGACTACAGCGCAGTCTCAGATCTGGATGATGTCAACTTCTGTCGCTGGTTAACCACCGAGATCGGCGTCGCGGCGATCCCGCTGTCGGTGTTCTGTGCCGATCCGTTCCCGCATAAGCTGATACGCCTGTGCTTCGCCAAACAGCCAGCCACGCTGCTGGCTGCCGCGGAACGTTTGTGCCGTCTGTAGCTATTTAACGGTCCACGCCTGAGAAAACTGACGGTCGCTGAACATCTCTACCAGACCGTTGATTTGCTTCAGGCGTAATACTTCGTCTGAGTCCATGCCTAACTCCTTGCCGATTTTCTCGTCCGACCAGCCAAGGTGCGCCAGTTCCTGAACGATTTCCGACATCGCATGAATCTGATGACGTCCGCGCGCCCGGTTGTGGCGAATGGTCGCGGCCATCAGAGAATCGCGTCTGGCGCTGCTGTTTTCCAGGCAGGTGACGGGGAGGTAGCCTTTTAGCTTTTTTTTCAGCGCGGATTTATCTTTGGCGAGCTCGTGGCGATGAAAACCATCGACAATTGCATAGCGTTCCTGCCCCTCCTTAAGCACTACGATTGGCTGCGTGAAGCCATCCGTATTCAGTGAGGTAAACAACAGGCGTTTTTCCGGTGGCGCAAGGTTATTTGGGTTGTAATCATTAGGCGAAACGGCTTCCTGTTTTACCCACAGTACGCAATCAACAGGTTGTGATTTGAACGGACTATATTCATGCAGAATCTGGCGAAAGGCATTGAGAGCATTAATTTTTTCTTCTTCATTTTCCAGCGATTGCAGATAGCGTTCTAAATCCTTGATTAATTGTCGTTGCATAGTATTCCCCATTGCTGGCGCTTTTTATTCATACGCTCGCGATAGCGTTTATATTGTTTGGCTTTAGTCGGGCTAAAAGAGAGCTGTCGACACCAGTAATCGTTGTTTAAAAGGACCTTGCAGATGCGGCGCCATGAAGGGATATCCCTGGAACCAATATCCGCCGGTTGGGTATCCGGAATATCCGTCATTCCCTTTTTTTGATACCAGTGGAGATAAACGGCGATTTTATTACGATAATGTTCCGCCGTTTTTTCCGGCATGCTGTCGAGTAAGAACAGAGCATAGCTTTTCCAGGTATGGTGCTCGGGTTTATCCAGCTTGCGATGACCGTAGAACTGATTATCGTGACCGGCATAAACTCCGCCGCAGTGAACGCCGCTGACGCGCTGGCACATCGCGGCCCAGCGTTCAGGCTCCAGCACATGATAGAGCCACAGCCCCTGGCGCTGTTCAGGGCCAAAGGGCTCACAGATACGCATATAGCGCAGCGGAACGCCGGCCTGGTACATCAGGTTATAGAGCGGGTTGTAGGAAAGGCCGCTTTTGCCAAACCAGGTCCAGATATCGGCGGTTTTCCAGTCGTAGATTGGGTAGATATACCACGCGTGCCCGCCTGGCGCTGAGGTGGTCCAGGGTTTGTCGTCGGCAAAACGCAGCTTTCGCTGCGAGGAGATGGTGATAAACCGATTAAGCGATTCATCCGCCCGGATGCCAATCATCACCGCCGCCGGACGGTTTTGTGAAAACCAGTCGGCGAATTCGCGAACGAAGGTTTCAAAACTCATTCCCGGCTGATAGAAGGGGAAATAGTTCGGATCGGTTATCGCATCCTCCGGCGGCTGGCGTACCCAGGGTGCACCGGGTTCCCAGCACTGCCATTCCGGCGTGAACTGGGTTAGCGAGTTCTGGGTGGTGAGAGGTAACGCGACCCAGAAAAATTGCTCAATAACGTCGCGATACGCATCGCGCATTTTTTCGCAATGGGTAATGGTACAGGAGAACTGCGCCTCCCAGTCAATAAACAGGACACAGATCTTTTTACCTGTCAGGCGGGCATGCTGCGCCGTGAGATGCAGCATCGTCGTTGAATCTTTACCGCCAGAAAAAGAGACGCAAACGCGGGAGAAGTTTTCCATCACCCATTCTATTCTCTGCTGACTGGCCTGCAGAACGGATTCTGGTAATGGAAGTTTAATAAAAGACACAGCCATTATTCCTTTAAAGCCAAAGAGACTGTGTAGTTATATCATATTAATTTCTTAATCAAGAGATTAGTTAGTATTCATATAATCAATGGAATTATTCTAACTATTCAAAAATATTATTTTCTTCACAAGTCCTGATGAATTGGGCAAAGTTGGGGTCATCAAGATTGACCTGATTATAAATCATGTAGATAGTCATGCTCGGGACATTGAACGAAGTCTCAAGAATTGTGAATTTATTTTTGAAACTTATCTGATCCAGAATGCATGTCGGCACAAAGCCAAGTAAATCAGTTTGTTGAATTACGTTAAGGATAGCGATGTATGAATCGCTACTAAAAGAGACTTTTTTGTCAGAAAGAATGCTGGCTGTCTCACCTTGAAAAGATTTAGTCCCATGATCGTTTGAAAGATAATAAGTAAATCCTTCCTCGAGTATGTTTTTTGTGGTGTTTAATGACGCCAGTCTTGGGTGGTTTTCACTGCAAACGAGTGAGATATCCAGCTCCTGAACGGGCTTACAGACCGTTGTCCGAGAGGATAATGGCGTAGTGCTGAAAACCAGATCTGCTTTGCGATAGGACAACAGGTTTTCGACGGACTCCCCGGATGCCAGCAGATCGTGATGTTCCACGTGAAGGTTTGGAGTGTCTAATAACATGTGAATTAAGCGTGTGGTTTTTAGGGTCATAAAAAGCTGTGGCGCATAAACAACAAGACGTTTTCTCAACTCAGACCGACTGGTGATATTGATAGTTTGCTCAAGCTGATTGAGATTTTTTTCCAGATGAAGATGTAAATTAACGCCTGCCGTGGTAGGAGTGATCCCTTTTCCCGAGCGCACAAATAGCGGATCGTTGAGCTGATTGCGTAATCGCTGGAGTGATTGACTGACGGCGGAAGGCGTAATAAATAGCGTTTCTGCGGCTTTACTAATGCTTAAATGCTGATATATGCATTCGAAAATAACGAGCAGGTTAAGGTCAAATTTTTTAAGATCGTAAAGATTAGCCATTATCAACGTCCTGTTAAGCTGGCAAGAAGAATAAAAAGATTATTGAATGCTTGCATTATATTCATCGCGTGATTATTCATTTTAAATTATTTAATGCTGAGGAGTACATTAAGTTTATCTAAATATATACCACAGTACCGCATTCCGCCAGATCCTTTTGTGTACTATTAAATCTGACGGAGGAGACTGTTTATGAACGGTTATCTTGCTCCATTGTGAACAGGAGTTTTTCTATATCTGAGATCACAATTGCTTGTTGAAGCGTATTTTCTTTATTCATGTAGTAAATGGCGGGTGCGATGTTGGCGCCGGGAGCTTCCATCAACTGCGGGTTAAAATTTAGTCTCGTATTTACTCTGGCTGAATAGTTGCGGGAATATCGATGCTTATTTTTCCAGCAAATCACCAACGGCTGCCCCATTTTAGTCTGAGCGTTGCGGGCAAGAATGGCGGCCTGACTTTTAGAGTTGATTACGCCAGAAGGCATACGACTTGCCCTGATTCAGGCCTGCAGATGCTGAGGGGGGAAGTAAGCGACTTCTTCATGGCTGTAAAAGGTAATAAACCCGGAAGAAAAGCGGCTTCAACATGATTATGCTCTTCAAAATCAATGAACAAGCGGAAGGAGCGGTAAAACCTATTACAGCCATAGGTAAGACCTGTAGCCGAGCGGATTGCCCTTTGGTTCAGTGGGTGATGTAATCCCCAAGCTGTTACATTAAGGTGTAGAGCGCAACACATTGCCAGCTACTGGCGCTGAACCTACCTGCGGGTGTTTCAGGTAACGGGGCCGCCTGAGAGGGCGGCCTTTTTACTTTTCAGCGCATTTAATGCGAAAAGTGGCGGAAGTTCGCTATCGCGTAGACAGGTTCACAAAGTTGTCTTGTTCCGGTTGTTAGATAACGCTTATTGATTCGATAATGCAAACGCATTGGTCGAGTCAGGAAAAGTTCGTTAACTTAGACCTCAACGAAAACACGGAGGAAGTATAGATGTCCTTAATTAATACCAAAATCAAACCTTTTAAAAACCAGGCGTTCAAAAACGGTGAATTCATCGAAGTAACCGAGAAAGATACTGAAGGCCGCTGGAGCGTCTTCTTCTTCTACCCGGCTGATTTCACCTTCGTTTGCCCGACTGAACTGGGTGACGTGGCTGACCACTACGAAGAACTGCAGAAGCTGGGTGTAGACGTTTACTCCGTATCTACCGATACTCATTTCACTCATAAAGCATGGCACAGCAGCTCTGAAACCATCGCAAAAATCAAATACGCGATGATCGGCGACCCGACTGGCGCCCTGACCCGTAACTTCGACAACATGCGTGAAGATGAAGGTCTGGCAGATCGTGCAACCTTCGTTGTTGACCCGCAGGGTATTATCCAGGCGATCGAAGTTACCGCTGAAGGTATCGGCCGCGACGCGTCTGACCTGCTGCGTAAAATCAAAGCAGCTCAATACGTAGCTTCTCACCCAGGCGAAGTTTGCCCGGCTAAATGGAAAGAAGGCGAAGCGACTCTGGCTCCGTCTCTGGACCTGGTCGGCAAAATCTAAATTTCCGTCTCCTTTACGCAATTGCTGCGTTGGCGTCGCCTGCTCACCCCGGTCACTTACTGATGTAAGCTTCCGGGGATTCCCAGGCTAGCCGCCTTGCTCTTGCGCGAAAGGCTTAGGAAATTGCGTAGTTATATCTGGGCGCATCTGCGCCCGTTTTATTCCAACACCATGATGCAAGCGCATTCAGGCAGCCTGAACGAGGCCGCTTGCATGATGATGTTTTAAGCCCAGGAGATAAAAATGCTCGACACCAACATGAAAACCCAGCTCAAGGCCTATCTTGAGAAGCTGACCAAACCTGTTGAGCTGATTGCCACGCTGGATGACGGCGCTAAATCGGCAGAAATCAGGGAACTGCTGGCTGAAATTGCTGAACTGTCAGATAAAGTCACCTTTAAAGAAGATAACAGTCTGGCGGTACGTAAGCCGTCATTCCTGATTACCAACCCAGGCTCCAGTCAGGGACCGCGTTTTGCAGGTTCTCCGCTGGGGCATGAATTCACCTCTTTAGTGCTGGCGCTGCTGTGGACCGGCGGTCATCCGTCAAAAGAAGCGCAGACCCTGCTGGAGCAGATCCGCAACATTGACGGTGATTTTGAATTTGAAACCTATTATTCACTTTCATGCCATAACTGCCCGGACGTTGTTCAGGCGCTGAACCTGATGGCAGTACTGAACCCGCGCATCAAGCATACGGCAATTGACGGCGGCACTTATCAAAATGAAATCACCGAACGCAACGTGATGGGCGTTCCGGCGGTATTTATGAACGGTAAGGAGTTTGGCCAGGGTCGTATGACGCTGACTGAAATCGTTGCTAAAGTGGATACCGGCGCGGAAAAACGCGCGGCGGAAGAGCTGAATAAACGTGAAGCCTATGAGGTGTTAATTGTTGGCTCCGGCCCGTCCGGCGCAGCTGCAGCCGTTTACTCCGCGCGTAAAGGCATTCGTACCGGCCTGATGGGTGAACGCTTTGGCGGCCAGGTGCTGGATACTGTTGATATTGAAAACTATATCTCAGTTCCAAAAACTGAAGGCCAGAAGCTGGCTGGCGCATTAAAAGCGCACGTTAGCGAATATGATGTTGATGTGATTGATTCCCAGAGCGCGGCAAAACTGATCCCTGCGGCAGTTGAAGGCGGCCTGCACCAGATTGAAACGGCCTCCGGCGCGGTGCTGAAAGCGCGTAGCGTTATCATTGCCACCGGCGCTAAGTGGCGTAACATGAACGTCCCCGGTGAAGATCAATATCGCACCAAGGGCGTGACCTATTGCCCGCACTGCGATGGCCCGCTGTTTAAAGGCAAGCGCGTGGCGGTTATCGGCGGCGGTAACTCTGGTGTCGAAGCGGCTATCGATCTGGCTGGCGTCGTTGAGCATGTCACTCTGCTGGAGTTTGCTCCGGAGATGAAGGCCGACCAGGTTCTGCAGGATAAAGTTCGCAGCCTGAAAAACGTCGATATCATCCTTAATGCGCAGACCACGGAAGTGGTGGGTGACGGTAGTAAGGTAACCGGTCTGCAGTATCGTGACCGCGTGAGTGGAGATGAACACCACGTAGCGCTGGCGGGGATCTTCGTGCAGATTGGTCTGCTGCCGAATACCAACTGGCTGGAAGGCACGATTGAACGCAACCGCATGGGTGAAATCATCATTGATGCGAAATGTGAAACCAACGTGAAGGGCGTTTTCGCCGCTGGTGACTGCACGACCGTACCGTACAAACAGATTATTATCGCCACAGGCGAGGGTGCGAAAGCTTCTCTGAGCTCGTTCGATTACCTGATTCGCACCAGGACCGCATAATTCATAATAAAGTAAGACAGACCTGCACAACAAAGAGGCTACCCAAGGGTAGCCTCTTTTTTTTACCTGTATGGAGTTACCTGACGACCATTACCGGAATATGCGCGTGGCGAATCACGCTTGAGGCATTGGAGCCCAGCAGGTGCGTACTGATAGAAGGATTACGTGAGCCAATAACTACCACATCGGCTTTAATTTCATTCGCCAGTTCATTGACCATATCGCGTACGTTACCAAAGCGGACGTGCATTTTAATACGCGACGGATCAATGCTGAAATGTCCGGCCATCGTTTTTAGTCGCGTTTCCGCTTCATGCTGCAAATGCTCTTCAAAGCGACGCAGATCGGCGGTAAAACGGCTCATGCTGAAGCTCGATGATCCGGGTAATACGTGGAGAAGATGGATAACCCCGTCCTGCTGGGCTAAAAATTCCGCATGGCGAACGGCTTTATCGCTTAACTCCATTTCAAAGACATCAACGGGCATAATGATTGTTTTATACATATGCATTCCTCCATGTGTGTCTGCTTTTATATCAACACATTATAGGAAAGTTTTGTGCCATTCAGGTCGCAAAATTGTCAGAACGGCAGGAGTGCGGGGTAAAAGTTTGTCAAAAGAGCGAGGGGAAGTGAAAAATGCAGAAAGAGGATGTGGTTACATCCTCTGGATAAAGCGTGAAACGCCTCAGGCAGTGGGGAAATTAACGGTGGAAATCGCCAGCGGCTTCCGGCTGGTATAGCAGCTCCAGTACTTCAAGATGCGTAGAGGTGCCGCCCGGTAATTCCCAGTGAATGGCGCTACCAACTTTAAGACCCAGCAGGGCTGCGCCCACCGGAGCCATAACCGATAATTGCGTGGTGCTATCCGTGACCTGTGCCGGGAAAACCAGCGTACGGGTGCGCTCTTCTCCGGTGGTTAAATCGCGAAATCTGACCTGGCTGTTCATGCTAACAACATCATGCGGCATATCTTCCGGAGCCAGCATCTGCGCGCGGTCAAGTTCGTCGTTTAATGCGTCCGCTACCGGGGAGTTGGCGAATGCTGGTTGTTCCAGCAGCCTGTCGATGCGCTCAGCATCGAGTTCATTAATAATGATTGCGGGTCTGGTCATCTCATACTCCATGTTATCCAGGAACCTGTCCGTAAAAGAAAACCCTCACCGAAAATGGCAAGGGTTAATGTCCTCTCATCATACTGAGACTTGATGGTGGTTTGAAGTGATTAAACGCACATTCATCAATGATCGATAGCTAAATCGTATGAAATCTAATCGACCTTATCCAGCAGAAACTGTTTACCACAGTTTCCCGGATGGGGCTGCGGTAAGAATGAATTAGCCGATAAAGGCTCATTGATCGCCGCGGATTTAATGGAGATTTGTATCTCAGTCAGATAGGCGGGATTACCGTTACAGGTTAACTTGAACGCTTTAACGCTCTGTTTTCCATAGGACTGAGCGACCGCGGCGTTGAACTCATCCCGACTAACGGTTTGCCCATAGTGTTTCGCCAGAAAAGCGCCAGTCGTGCTTTGTTTAATCTCGCTGTTCAGGCGCACCATGGTACCGAAATAGTTATCAGGATCGAAACCAAAGCAAACGCCATGCTTGGCGTATTCATAACGCTCAAGACATGAATTGCCGCCGGAGCCAGGCATGACCCCATTGAGTTTGTTTGCCATTTCCAGCGATAGGCCGGTTTCAGCCGCCCGACATTTTTGCCCGGCTTTCGCCTCAGGCATATTGGGGATGGGGCGGGTTGCGCAGCCAAAACGCATCCAGCGGCGTTCATCTACGCCGCGTGCGGCGATAGACCGGGGTAAGCTCGGCCACAGGCCATGAACGGTCAGAAAATCGGCTTTATTGCTGCGTTCTTGCTGCAGGCGGCACTCTTCCGGCTCGCTGCGGTTTCGCTCTTGCATGCTTTGGCAGAACCCGGTTTGCCAGGAGAGGGCGAGTACGTAGCGGTCAAAATCGCCGTATTGCGTTGCGATCAGCGGATCTGCGCTGGCCTGGGTGGCGCCCAGCAAAAGAACAATGGCGACGTAATCCTTCCTGAACATTTTTATTCCTGATGACAACTGGTCATTAATAACATTAGGTTATTAAAGCACAAAAAAGGCGCCAGCAGGCGCCTTTTCACCAGGTTTCTCCGCTAGCGGATTGCGCTGCCGGGTACCAGAACTTCGGTGGCGATAATAACAACTAATAAACCGACCAGAACCGGAACAGAAGTGCGTTTTACTACTTCGAACGGTGAAATTTTTGCCATCCCGGCCACGGCGACAACAACGCCGGATACCGGGGAAATGGTTCGACCAAGGTTGGAGGCCTGCAGCATCGGAATAGACAGATAAGCCGGATTGATGCCGGAAGAGTGCGCCAGTTTAGGGATCATCTCAACGAAGGCATAGAATGGGGCGTTACCGGAGCCGGTAGTCATTGCCGCCAGCATGGTCAGGATCACCAGCACCAGCATCAGGATAATACTGGCGGAACCGAATGAAGTCGCGATGGAAATCAGGCCGTTGATAAAGCCTATGGTGCTCAGACCCTGAGCAAAGACGCCGGCGGCCACCAGCAGCATTACCACGCCTGCAAAAGCGTCAGCCATGCCGCGATACGCCGCTTCCAGCCCATTAAATACATTTTTGGTGTTAAAGCCGCGGCAGAATTCCAGGACCGCCGCCAGCAGCATGCAGAGAACGAGAATGGTGATAATGTGCAGCTCCGGACCCCATTTGCCGTCGAAAATCAGTACCCCGATGATCGGTGTAAAAGGCAGAATGGCGTAAAAAGCGGGGGCGGTGGTGGTTATCTCGTTCACATCGAGCATTTCATGGGCGACATTTTCTTTTTTATCCAGGTAACGCTGCCAGAAAAAGTGAGCAATCGCCATGCTGACAATGGCCACAATTGAGATGGGCAGAGTGGTTTTAAAGGCAAAATCAATCAACGGCATTTCGGCCGCTTTGGCGGCGAGGACCACATCTCCGGAAGTTGGAGAGAGAATTATCGCCGCGGGAGAGGCGCAAATAGCCGCGGCGGCACCGCGGCTGATGCCTACGTTGACCATGACCGGGAATAGCGTTGCCATCAGCAGTACGCCCAGACCGGTGGCCGAGGAGACCGCCAGCGACATCAGGCAGGCCACAAAATAAGCGGCGATCATCAGTAGATAGGGGGAGTTAATATAGCGCAGCGGTTTTGAGGCCAGCTTCACCACCATATCATTGGCGCCGATATGCGTCATATAGGTCGCGAAGCCGCAGAGCATCATAATCATCATGCCGAGGTCGCCGCCGCGGCTCATGAGCAGTATTTTAATATATTCAACAATATCGGTAGCGGAATAACCGGTGCTCTTCGCGTCGCCAGGTAAAATCTTATGTCCCATTAGCGCACTGGCGATAAGTAATACTAAGCCACCGACGAACAGAACGCCGGTGGCGGAATAGCCTTTAATGATGTAGCGGGCGACGCCCACAATGACTACAATCCCAATAAGGATCTCTACTAGCGTAAGCATTCTCTAACTCCCAGACCATAAATCCAAAGAATCTGCTGATAAATAAAGCGAAGATAAAATTAAGTGAGCGAATGTGCCTAAAAAACGGGCAAAACTCGCTGATGCAAATCAATAAATCGATGAGAATCCCTGCGCGGCGCTAAAAGCTTTGGGTAGTGAAAGGTAAGGGGAGAGGGGTTTCGGATTTTTGTAGCGCGCAAATCAAGAGTTTGCCTAATTTTGTTAAGGTAATATTAAGATTATATTTGCTATCTTACTCCGCTTTAAAAATGAGACTGGTAATAGAAAAGTGTTAACGCTACGTCGATCTACATGGTTTTTTCTTGGATATTTGGGCCTGTTGCTCTCATCAACTTCAGCTAGCGCATCGTTTAGTTCGACGCTTCGCGACGGTTACAATACGCTGAGTGATAACGTTGCACAGACCTGGAACGAGCCTGAGCACTACGATCTTTATATCCCAGCAGTGACCTGGCATGCCCGTTTCGCCTATGACAAAGAGAAAACTGACAAGTACAACGAGCGCCCGTGGGGGGCCGGCTTCGGCGTGTCTCGCTGGGATGATAAAGGCAACTGGCATGGCATTTATCTTATGGCTTTCAAGGACTCGTTTAATAAATGGGAGCCTATCGGCGGCTATGGCTGGGAGAAAACCTGGCGCCCGTTAGCGGATGATAATTTCCATATTGGCCTGGGCTACACTCTTGGCGTAACGGCGCGTGATAACTGGAACTATATCCCGCTTCCTGTCGTGCTGCCTTTAGCTTCCATCGGTTACGGTCCGGCAACCTTCCAGATGACCTATATCCCGGGTACCTATAACAACGGTAACGTTTACTTTGCATGGGCTCGCATTCAGTTTTGAGGCGATTTTACATAGCTATAAAAGAGATAAGCGGACTGTCTTGTGGAAAAACAAAGACTAAAGTACACCTTGCAGAAAAAGATAGAGACTTTTATCACTTTTTAGCAAAGTTGCGCTGGACAAAAGGTATCACAATTGGTGTACTGATGCCTGACACAGTATTAGTGTCGATTTTTTCATATAAAGGTAATTTTGATGTCTAAGATTAAAGGTAACGTTAAGTGGTTTAATGAGTCCAAAGGATTCGGTTTCATTACTCCGGAAGATGGCAGCAAAGATGTATTCGTACATTTCTCTGCAATCCAGTCCAACGGTTTCAAAACTCTGGCTGAAGGTCAGCGCGTAGAGTTCGAAATCACTAACGGTGCCAAAGGCCCTTCTGCTGCAAACGTAATGCCTATCTAAGCAACGCGTCAGTAGAATATAAAAACCCGCTCATAGCGGGTTTTTTTTTGCCTGTAGTTAGCGGCTGGCGGCATGAGAAAACAGCCAGAACGCGGCGGCCGTCATGGCAAATGAGCCTAATAAGTTGACGACGATATTCAGCAAGGCCCAGCTAAAGCGCCCCTGCTGCAGAAGAAACACTACTTCGGCGGAAAAAGTGGAGAAGGTTGTCAGTCCGCCGCAAAAGCCGGTGGTGATAAGCAGTTTCCACATTGGATCGACATCCGTCAGGCGATTAAACCAGGCGAGGCCGGCACCAATAATAAATGCTCCTAACAGGTTAGCAGTGAGAGTGCCGATGGGAATAGCATGATGCACAGGATTAAACTTCATACCCAGCCACCAGCGCAAAACGCTGCCGGTGCCGCCGCCAAGAAACACAGCTAAAAGGAGTTGCAACACGGTCATTCCCTGTTTATTGATTAAGACTAAACTTCGAGTGTAGCGCGCGAAATACCTTGCTGGCTATGAATTACCTGACGGGAGAGAAAAGATGCTTGTTGCCGCCGGACAATTTGCCGTAACGCCGGAATGGACGGTTAATGCCCGGACCTGCGTTGGCCTGATGCGCCAGGCGTCGGGGCGGGGAGCAACGCTTCTGGTGCTGCCAGAGGCATTACTCGCGCGAGATGATAACGATGCGGATTTATCGGTTAAATCGGCCCAGCCCCTGGATGGCGGATTTCTACAGCCTCTGCTTGCGGAAAGCGAAAGTAACTCGTTGACCACGGTGTTAACCCTGCACGTGCCTTCAGGTGAGGGGAGGGCAACGAATACGCTGGTGGCTTTACGCGGGGGGAAGATTATTGCGCAATACCAGAAGCTGCATCTTTATGATGCTTTCAGTATGCAGGAGTCCCGGCTGGTTGATGCCGGGCGGCAAATTCCGCCGCTTATTGAGGTGGATGGAATGCGCGTTGGGTTGATGACCTGCTACGATTTACGTTTCCCGGAGCTGGCGCTCTCGTTAGCGCTCAGCGGCGCCCAAATCATCGTGTTGCCCACCGCGTGGGTAAATGGAGCGCTGAAGGAGCATCACTGGGCGACGCTATTAGCAGCGCGCGCGTTAGATACAACCTGTTATATTGTCGCAGCAGGCGAGTGTGGAACGCGTAATATTGGTCTGAGCCGTATTGTCGATCCGTTAGGGACGACGCTTGCCGGAGCGGGAGAGCTGCCGCAGTTGATTTTTGCCGAGGTTTCAGCTGATTATATTCAGCAGGTCCGGGAGCGCCTGCCGGTGCTGCAGAATCGTCGCTTTGCGCCACCGCAATTATTATGACGTTTTTTTAAACAAGGCTTGATTCACCTTGTTACAGATTGCTATTGTGTCCGCGCGTCAAATAGCCGTTAATTGTATACGTGTATAATGGCGTATTCGCAGCTTGTATGAGAGAAGAAGGTTAGCTATGGGTGAGATTAGTATTACCAAACTGCTGGTAGTTGCAGCACTAATTATCTTAGTGTTTGGTACCAAAAAGTTACGCACGCTGGGTGGAGACCTGGGCTCGGCTATCAAAGGCTTTAAAAAAGCTATGAGCGATGACGACGATAGCGCGAAGAAGGCCAGTGCTGAAGAGGCTCCGGCACAGAAGCTCTCTCATAAAGAGTAATTCGCGACGGGTTTCCTGCTAAAGGAGACTCGCTACCGATGGATGAACCACGTCGGCAAAGAGGCTGCAGCGATAACGCTGCGGCCTCTTTTTGTAATCGGCACGCTTTCTGCTGAAAAATATGCAACCAACTGTTACCGCGTTGGGCTTTTAATTGAACAGATGAATGACAAGAGTGAAGGGACCGCAGCGTTATAAATAACGCCGCGGTTGAAGCAGGGATTACTTCACTTCCATGCCTTTAGCCTGGAGGTCAGCATGATAGGACGAACGAACGAATGGCCCGCAGGCGGCGTGGGTAAAGCCCATTGCCATTGCTTCTGCTTTCATCTCTTCGAATTCGTCAGGGCTAACGTAGCGCTGTACCGGCAGGTGGTGGCGGCTCGGTTGCAAATACTGGCCTAACGTCAGCATCGTCACACCATGACGGCGCAGATCGCGCATAACTTCAATGATTTCCGCGTTGGTTTCGCCTAAACCAACCATCAGACCTGATTTAGTCGGGAGCTCGGGATGCGCTTCTTTAAAACGTTCCAGCAGCTTCAGAGACCAGTTGTAGTCTGCCCCTGGGCGAACCTGGCGATAGAGGCGCGGTACGTTTTCCAGATTATGGTTAAATACATCCGGCGGCGTGGCCTGGAGAATCTCCAGCGCACGATCCATACGGCCGCGGAAGTCCGGCACCAGAGTTTCAATTTTAATCGTTGGGCTTTTTTCGCGGATTGCGCTGATGCAGTCGGCAAAATGCTGAGCGCCGCCATCGCGCAGATCGTCGCGATCCACGGAAGTCACTACGACATAGCGCAGGGCCATATCAGCAATGGTTTGCGCCAGCTTTTGCGGCTCATTGGCATCAGGCGCGACCGGACGGCCGTGGGCAACATCGCAAAATGGGCAACGACGGGTACAGATGGCGCCCAGGATCATAAAGGTTGCCGTTCCGTGGTTAAAACATTCCGCGAGGTTAGGGCAAGAGGCTTCTTCGCACACGGAGTGCAGGCCGTTCTTACGCATCGCTGCCTTGATCCCCTGGATACGGGACGAGTCAGCCGGAAGTTTGATTTTCATCCATTCCGGTTTTCTGAGCAGAGCTTCACGCTCAGTTGCCACGTTTTTCACCGGGATAAGGGCCATTTTATCGGCGTCGCGGTATTTAACACCGCGTTCCATCACAATGGGTTTACTCATAGCGTGCGTGTTCCAGTTGCGAGTGACGAAGGAAAGCGAATCAATTCAAGTAAATGTTGCATTTATCAACTATTTTTGAATTAAACGCAGGCAGTATACCATTGATACGGGGCATAAAGCAGCCTGATGGCCGGGCAAATTGTAAAATAGTTGTTGGTTTCTGCTTTTCCCTCCCGTGCCTTATTGATTAAAAGCCTGACGAATAGCTTCAACAATCTCTTTCAATAAGGGGTCCTGTACGCTGAGCTTGTTATAGTGCAGCGTAATGTCAATTTTTTCTTCCCGTAGAGGGGAATAATCAAGCAATGTTAAAGGCCAGATCTTCTCGACCAGGGAAAACATCCCCGAGGTAATCAGTCCCAGCATGTCGCTCTCACTGACCAGCGCAGCTTGAGTTAACAAATTGTAGCTGCTGAACCCGCAGCGACGTTCGCCGAGATGCTCCTGCAGACGACGCAGGATAGTCGTATAACGTTGGCCCTCAGGCTGCAGCAGCGCGAATTCATATTGACGAAGGTTATCTGAGGTCGCCGGTACCGCCAGGGCGGGATGGTTTGCCCGACAGAAAATATGCACGCTGTCCTGAAATAGCACATGGTGCGTAATCGTTCTCCCGCTGTGGGGAAAACTATCGATCAGAAGGTCAACCTGACGCTGGTTTAACTGGCTGACGGCGTCGACGATGGCAATATTGTGCAACAAAACCTGGGGGAAAACGGTCCGCAGTTTTTTGTTGATAATCGGCATGATTAAGGCGCCAATAGCCGGAGGCGTGGCAATAGTAATCACCCGCTCACTATGCGTATTTCCGGTTAAATCCAGGGCGTTGAGAAATGCCGCCATTCCCTGACTAATATGTGTATGAAGATGGGTGGCATAGGCTGTTGGCGTTACGCCCTGGCCTTTGCGAATAAAAAGCGGGTCGGGGAAGAGAGCACGCAGTTTGTTGATTGACTGACTAATTGCCGACGGGGTGATATTAAGTACTTTGGCTGCGTTGACGATCCCTTTATGGACGTAAACCGCTTCAAAAATAGTGAGTAAATTAAGGTCTATATTGCGCAGAATGCGAAACATCTGCCGATTGTGTTGAGCGTCAAGCCGATCGGTTGGTTCTGCCTGAGAGTTATTTTCGTCCACTCTGTATTTCCGCTGGTGATGATTAACACCATTATAGCGGCGGCATTTCTTTTATTAGTGATAATAGATTGCAAATATTAAGGCTGAATTTACCGCGAGCGATACCGGTGGCGTCCCGCGCTAACGGGACGCCATGGCGCTAGCGCGATTGTATATACTCAAACGGTGGGTTGTTCAGTAAGGCCAGCAGATTAGCTACCAGCCGAGGCGAAACGGTATTCGTCTGGGCATCGGGCTGCCACTGACGCATCTGCGTCATCTCCATTCCGGCATAGCCGCATGGGTTAATCCGCTGGAAAGGAGACAGATCCATGTTGATATTCAGCGCCAGGCCATGGAATGAGCAGCCTTGGCGGATACGTAAGCCCAGAGAGCAGATTTTCCGATCGCCCACGTAGACGCCGGGCGCATCCGCGCGCGGGTGCGATTCTATAGCATATTCCGCCAGGGTATTAACGACGGTTTGCTCCAGCAGAGTGACCAGCTCACGTACGCCCAGCTTACGGCGTTTCAGGTTCAGCAGAACATACATCACCTGCTGCCCCGGTCCATGATAGGTGACCTGTCCGCCGCGATCGCTCTGGATAACCGGTATTTCGCCGGGAACCAGAACATGCTCGGCTTTTCCGGCCTGGCCCTGAGTGAACACCGGATGATGTTCAACCAGCCAGATTTCATCCAGGGTGGCGTCGTCGCGGGTGTCGGTAAATTCATGCATTGCCTGCGAGACAGGTTCGTAAGGTTGCAGGCCGAGCTGGCGGATGAGAATTTTATTGTGCTGCAAAACAACGTCTCCGCAGAGAGAGAATAACTTGTGGCAGCGAGTATATCACAGCGAGAAACAGAGAATGACCCGGCGTAGAACCGGGTCAGAGGAAGAGATTTACAGCACCATCCGTACGATTTCAATATTACCCAGCTCTTCGTACAGGGTTTCTACCTGCTCAATATGGGTGGCATTGATGGTAATAGAGACAGAGTGGTAGTTGCCTTTGCTGCTGGGTTTTACCGTCGGAGAGTAATCACCTGGTGCATGGCGCTGTACCACTTCAACCACCTGGTCAACCAGCTCCGGCAACGCCTGACCCATTACTTTGTAGGTAAATGGAGTAGGGAATTCAAGCAGTTCGTTAAGTTTGGTTTTCATGTCAGCTCCGGTGTTACAACAAAAAATAATAACTCCCACGACGTGTGGGAGTTATCAGGATAACTAGTATATGGGGATGTAAATCACACTTTCAAGTGTTCGATTTTTAACCAAACCAGTGGTGGAACATTAACTTAATGTAATCAATGATTTTACCGAAGAAATTGCCTTCCGGGATTTCCTGCAGTACCACCAGCGGACGCTGATCGATGGTTTTGCCATCCAGCTGGAAGTTAATGGTCCCCACCACCTGATTTTTCTGCAGCGGGGCGTGCAGTTCGGCATTATTCAGAACGTAGCTGGCTTTCAAATCTTTCATCCGACCGCGAGGGATTGTCAGATAAACGTCTTTATCCACGCCGAGTGATGCGCGATCGCTATCACCAAACCAGGCAGGTTCGGATGCGAACTCTTTACCGGCCTTAATCGGGTTGACGGTTTCAAAGAAGCGGAATCCCCAGGTCAGCAGCTTTTTGCTTTCAGACTCACGGCCCTTATACGTCCGGCCGCCCATCACGGCGGAGATTAAACGCATCTGGCCTTCGGTTGCCGAAGCAACGAGGTTATAGCCTGCTTTATCCGTATGGCCGGTTTTAATGCCATCGACGTTCAGGCTGTTATCCCACAGCAGGCCATTGCGGTTGAGCTGGCGGATGCCGTTGAAGGTAAACTCTTTTTCTTTGTAGATAGTGTATTCGTTCGGGACATCGCGGATCAGCGCCTGGCCGATAAGCGCCATGTCGCGGGCAGAGCTGAACTGACCGTCAGCATCCAGGCCGTGAACGGTCTGGAAGTGGGTGTTCTTCAGGCCCAGGGCATTAACGTAGTTGTTCATCAGGCTGACAAAGGCATCCTGACTGCCGGCGACATAGTCGGCCATCGCCACGCAGGCATCGTTACCCGACTGCAGGTTGATACCGCGGATCAGCTGGGAAACGGGTACCTGCATGCCTGGCTTCAGGAACATCAGCGAAGAGCCTTTAAAGACTGGGTTCCCGGTTGCCCACGCGTCGTTACCCACGGTAACCAGGTCGGACTCTTTAAATTTGCCGGCTTTCATTGCCTGACCAATGACGTAGCTGGTCATCATTTTGGTCAGACTCGCCGGATCGCGGCGGGCGTCGGCGTTATTTTCTGCCAGTACTTTGCCTGAGTTGTAATCAATAAGAACCCAGGATTCGGCGTCAATCTGCGGGGCGCCGGGGATCATCGTTTTGATATTCAGGTCATCAGCGCGGGCAGCGGAGGACAGCGCTGCCACGGAGAGCGCCGTAATGAGTAAGCGAGCGGTAAAAGAGGTCTTCATGGTCTGAACAACGGCATCCGTGATGGAGTTAAAAAAAGTGCCTTACTATAACAAATGCACTACGAACCAGCATCCGACATTGCGCACGACTTTGTTAACGACTTTGTCATGCGCGATGCACCGGGGACGCGGGAGCGATGCCTTTAGTTGGCGCGAGTGATAAATGATTGCAGCTGAGCTTCGCTTTGCAGACGCTGTTGAACGGTGCTCGCCTCAGCTTTGCTGCTGAATGGACCGAGCTGGATACGCCATACTGCGCCGTTTTGCATAACGCGGCCCGGGACGGAGAATTGCTGGCTCAGACGCTGCTGATACTGCTGCGCGCGCGATTGATCGCTGACGGCACCGACCTGTACGACGAAATCGCCGCTGGCGCTCGCCGCTGCGGCAGGAGTAACTGCAGCGGTTGCCGCTACGGCGGGCGCCGCGCTTCCCTGAACGGAATCCGGCGCGGTAACCGGGGCGGTTTGAACGACAGGCTCGCTGCCCTCCAGCACGCCGCTATTCAGCGGCGTCGGCGCGCCGAGGAAACCGCCGCTGTTGACCGGCGCTCCGGTGCTATCTTCCGGCTTCAGCGTGGAGTTGCTGATGGCGTGCACGTCGATTGGAGCGGGCTGACCCATCGCCGAGCTGCCGTCACCGTCAAGGTTCGGGCGCGCAGGCAGGGCGTAGGTCTGTTTCGCCACCGTGGTACATGCCATGCCTGGCCCGGAAAGCGAACCGTCCGGCGCTACGACGATCGGGTCGATTCGCACCTTGGTATTGTTTGACGTATTCAGGCGATCGGCTGACGCGCGCGAAAGAGAAACCACGCGATCGTTACCATAAGGTCCGCGATCGTTTATCCGCACGACGATCATGCGGCCGTTTGCCAGGTTAGTGATCCGCGCATAGCTCGGGATCGGCAGCGTAGGATGCGCTGCGGTGAGCTGCGTGGGATCAAACGCTTCTCCCGAGGCGGTCAGATTGCTGTTAGGTTCAGCATCGTAGATGGCGGCGAAACCAGCCTGGGTAAAGTTGGACGGATCCTGGACGATTTTGTAGCTTTTGCCGTCGCGCTCATAGTCTTGATTCGCCGTTGGGTTGGGCGTTTCATACTGCGGATCGGCGCCGCTAATTTCTACCGTGGGGCCATTGCAAACGGCCGGCTGTGGAGTGCTGACCGTTTTCTGTTGAACGTCTTCACCCGAACATGCCGCCAGCAGTCCTGCTGCTATGCAGATCCCCAGCCATTGCTTACGCATCGCGAACCCCTTACACGCTTTTCGACAACATTTTTCTGTGAGTATGGATCGACATGACGATACCAAACCCGGCCATCAATACGATGAGGGCAGATCCCCCGTAGCTGACCAGCGGCAAAGGTACCCCCACCACTGGTAAAATACCACTTACCATACCAATATTTACGAAGACATAAACGAATAAAATCAACATTAAACCACCGGCCATCACGCGACCAAAAGTGGTTTGCGCCTGGGCGGCAATCCACAGCCCGCGCATGATCAGCAAAATATAGAGCGCCAGCAGGATCAGGACGCCGATAAGCCCCAGCTCTTCCGCCAGGACGGCAAAGATAAAGTCAGTGTGGCGTTCAGGCAGAAACTCAAGCTGCGACTGGGTTCCGTGCAGCCAGCCTTTGCCGCGCAGGCCGCCAGAGCCAATGGCGATTTTTGACTGAATAATATGGTAACCCGCGCCGAGCGGATCGGTTTCCGGGTCGAGCAGCATCATTACGCGCTGGCGCTGATAATCATGCATCAGGAAGAACCACAGGACAGGAATAAAAGCGGCGACCAGCACCACGGCAATTCCAATCAGACGCCAGCTCAGGCCGGAGAGAAACAGGACGAACAGGCCGGACAGGGCGACCAGAATCGAGGTCCCGAGGTCGGGCTGCGCGGCAACCAGCAGCGTGGGCAGAAAAATCAGCACCAGCGCAATGGCGGTGTTTTTCAGCGATGGCGGACAGACATCGCGGTTAATAAAGCGCGCGACCATCAGCGGAACGGCGATTTTGGCTATTTCCGACGGCTGGAAGCGGACGATACCGAGATCCAGCCAGCGCTGCGCCCCTTTGGAAATGGCACCGAAGGCATCAACCGCAATCAGCAGGATGATACAAAATATGTAGAGATAGGGCGCCCAGCCTTCATAGACCCGCGGTGGAATTTGCGCCATGACGATCATGATAACAATGCCCATGGCGATTTGGCCGATTTTACGCTCCATCATGCCCATGTCCTGACCGCTGGCGCTCCAGATAACCAGCGCGCTGTAGGTCAGCAGCGCCAGCAGGATAAGGAGCATGGTAGGGTCGAGGTGGATTTTATCCCATAGCGATTTTTTGTTCGGATTATCAGTCATTATTGATCCTCCCCGGCCGTGACCGCCGGGTTTTCGCTCGGCAGGTTGGTGTTGTTGTCGCCCAGCATTATATGATCGAGAATCTGACGCATGATGGTACCGACAGCCGGGCCAGCGCCGCCGTTCTCAAGAATAATGGCAACGGCAACCTGGGGGTTGTTGTAAGGGGCAAACGCCGTCATCAGTTTGTGGTCACGCAGGCGTTCAGCGATTCTGTGCGCGTTGTAGGTTTCATTAGCTTTCAGGCCGAAAACCTGAGCGGTACCCGATTTGGCCGCGATTTTGTAAGGCGCGCTGGCGAAGTATTTATGCGCGGTACCGTTGCCGCGGTTGGCGACGCCGTACATCCCGTCTTTGGCGATTTCCCAAAAACCGGAGTGAATATCGCCAACCGGCGGTTCGTGCGGTTGAACCCAGGGCACCGGTTTACCGTCTTCCACCGTGCTTTGCAGCAGATGCGGCACTTTAACCACGCCGTCATTAATCAGGATCATCAGCGCCTTGTTCATCTGGATAGGGGTTGCGGTCCAGTAACCCTGCCCGATGCCGACCGGAATTGTATCGCCCTGGTACCAGGGTTTCTTAAAGCGCTTGAGCTTCCATTCGCGGGTCGGCATGTTGCCGGAGCGCTCTTCGGCAAGGTCAACGCCGGTATAGTGGCCATAGCCGAATTTGCTCATCCACTCCGACAGACGATCGATACCCATATCGTAGGCAACCTGGTAGAAATAGGTATCGGCAGACTCTTCCAGCGCTTTAGTGACGTTCAGATGACCGTGGCCCCACTTTTTCCAGTCGCGATAGCGCTTATCCGAGCCGGGAAGCTGCCACCAGCCGGGGTCAAACAGGCTGGTGTTACGGGTAATGACCCCGGCGCTGAGCGCGGAGACGGCCACGTAAGGCTTAACCGTTGACGCGGGTGGATAAACCCCCTGGGTCGCACGGTTGACCAGCGGCGTGTTGGGATCGTTAAGCAGCCCGGAGTAGTCTTTGCTGGAAATACCGTCAACGAACAGGTTGGGATCGTAGCTCGGCGTTGAGACCAGCGCGAGAATGGCGCCGGTTCTCGGGTCGGTGACAACCACTGCCGCGCGGCTACCGGCGAGCAGGGTTTCAATATACTGCTGAAGCTTCAGGTCGAGCGTTAAATAGATATCGCGCCCGGCCTGAGGCGGGACCTCTTTTAGCTGGCGAATCACGCGGCCGCGGTTGTTGACTTCAACCTCTTCATAGCCGGTTTGCCCGTGCAGGACATCTTCGTAATAGCGCTCGATACCCAGTTTGCCGATATCGTGCGTGGAGGCGTAGTTAGCCAGCTTTCCCTCTTTATCCAGGCGATCGACGTCTTTATCGTTAATTTTGGAGACGTAGCCGATAACGTGGGTCAGAGCGGAGTTATAAGGATAGTAACGGCGTTTATAGCCTTTGACTTCCACGCCGGGAAAACGGTACTGGTTGACTGCGAAACGGGCGACCTGCACTTCGGTAAGATTGACTTTCACCGGAATGGAGGTAAAGCGATGCGAGCGGGCGCGCTCTTTTTTGAAGTTCGCCACGTCGTCATCGGTTAGATCGATAACATCGCGCAGGGCATCCAGCGTTTGCTGAACGTTGTCGACCTTTTCCGGCATCATTTCCAGCTGGTAGATTGTGCGGTTGAGCGCCAGCGGCGTCCCGTTGCGATCGTAGATAATACCGCGACTCGGCGGGATAGGGACCAGCTTGATGCGGTTTTCGTTTGAGCGCGTTTGATAGTCGGTGTAACGCACAATTTGCACGTTATAAAGGTTGGCGATCAGTACGCCGGTAAGCAGCAAAATCCCCAAAAAAGCGACCAGCGCCCGGCGCACGAACAGCGAGGATTCAGCCGTATAGTCGCGGAAAGAATTCTGTAATTTCATTCGCTGCTTAGTCTACCCTGGTCATCATTACTCACGGTGGTAAGGGTGGTTGGTGGTAATGCTCCACGCCCGATACAGACTCTCGGCCACCAGTACGCGAACCAGCGGGTGAGGTAACGTGAGCGTTGAGAGCGACCAACTTTGTTCCGCTGCCGCTTTGCAAGCGGGTGAAAGGCCTTCCGGACCGCCGATAAGCAGGCTGACGTCGCGACCATCCTGTTTCCAGCGTTCCAGCTCGCGCGCCAGCTGCGGCGTATCCCACGGTTTCCCCGGGATGTCCAGGGTCACGATACGGTTTTTACCTGCGGCCGCCAGCATCATTTCTCCTTCTTTTTCAAGGATGCGCTTGATGTCGGCATTTTTGCCGCGTTTACCTGCGGGGATTTCTACCAGCTCGAACGGCATGTCTTTCGGAAAGCGGCGCAGATACTCGCTAAAGCCGGTCTGAACCCAGTCCGGCATTTTGGTGCCAACGGCCACCAGGTGCAGCTTCACGCATTAACTCCAGAGTTTTTCCAGCTCGTACAGACGACGGCTCTCTTCCTGCATGACGTGAACCATAACGTCGCCGAGATCCACCACAATCCAGTCCGCGGCGGCTTCACCTTCGACGCCCAGCGGCAGCATGCCGGCGGCGCGAGATTCCTGCACAACGTGGTCAGCGATGGACATAACATGGCGCGTCGAAGTGCCTGTGCAGATAACCATGCAATCTGTAATGCTGGATTTGCCATGAACGTCAATGGCAACGATGTCCTGACCTTTCAGGTCATCAATTTTGTCGATAACAAAATCCTGGAGTGCTTTACCCTGCAAGAGTTCCCCCTGGGTGTGTGAAGAGTGATAACAATAAACAGCCTGGCAGTATACCCCAACTGGTGGCAAAGTCGGGATAAATGTCGATAAACGGGCGATAAAGGCGGCTATCATCCCATCCATCGCCGAGGATTGCATCGCCATTTTTGTAAAACAATTTCTGCAAAGTACAAATGGCGGGCGCAGCCTGGCTGCGGAGAATAACAGCCTGCTTTGCTCTGTCAATGGTCTGCGCGCAATTCTTCTTCCGCCAGCCAAACGGCCTGGCTATTTAGTACGCGCAGGGTAGTGAAATCAGGCTGTAGATCGACAACGCTCCACGCGCCATGTTCAATGGGGAAGTGCCACATAGCTGAATTCGGCAGGTTCAGAAGCTGAGCAATTAACAGACTAAGAACGCCCTGGTGACCGACGATCAGCAGGTGGTTAAGTTCCCGGTACTGAGAGAGTGTGGTGGTAAAGCCGGAGACGCGCTCGGCAAACGCCTGAAATCCTTCCCCGTTGGTGGGTGCCGCGTGCTGCCAGTCGGCGCACCAGGCGGCGTAGTTTTCGGCATCTTCATGCTGCAAATCGCGATGGTGGCGCATTTCCCAGTCGCCGAAAAACATTTCATTGAGTTCGGCGCGGGACTCTAGAGGGAGATTACGCTCGCCAAGCAGCAGGCTGGCCGTGCGCTGGGTGCGCTCAAGTTCGCTGCAAAATACGCGCTGAAAAGGGACCGCCTGCAGCCGCTTTCCCAGGGTTTGTGCCTGCCTGATGCCACGCTCCGTTAACGGCGTGGGGGCGTGTCCACTATAGAGTCCCGCGACGTTGGCCGCGGTTTCGCCATGACGAACTAACCATAACTTCATGATGACCCTCTCAGAAGGAGCGTGGGAGACGTTGTTATCAGGCTAGCAGTAGAGCTTCTGCTCATGGATATACTCAAGAACGGTTTCCGGCAGCATTTCTGCGCAGGACTCGCCTGCTTCAAGACGCTGACGAATAATGGTTGCAGAGATATCAAACCACGGCGTTTCGGCGAGGTAAATCACGCCAGCCGGACTGCTATGCAGTCGCTCGACGTCATGGGTGAGGTGCGTGTCCAGCCATAGCTGATCCTGCTCACACGCCATGGCCAGCGGATAACCCGGGCGTCGACATACGATCAAATGCACGTTATCAAGAATGCTTTTATAGTCATGCCACGTGGTAAAGGTGAGCAGTGAATCCTGGCCAATAATAAACGCCAGCTGCCGGTCCGGGCCTTGTTCCTCGCGCCACTCCCGCAGGGTTTGTGCTGAATATGACGGCGAGTCGCGCTTAAGCTCGCGATCGTCGAGGATAAACAGCGGCTTATCGGCGATAGCCAGCTCCAGCATATGCCGGCGTTGATCGCTGGTGGCTTCGGGCTGCGGGCGGTGCGGCGGCACATTGTTAGGCACGATAGTGACTTTATTAAGGCCGATTTGATTAGCCAGAATTTCCACCGGTTTAAGGTGACCGTAATGCACCGGATCGAAGGTGCCGCCGTACATCGCCTGTAACTGAGTCATATCAACCATCAATAAAAACGTCTGCCAGCGCTTTGTGGCAGAGCAACAAAGAAAGACTTTCCAGCTCGGGCCAGACGGATTGGCCGTAATCCTGCTTGAAGGTGAGTTCAGCACGGGTCAGCAGCGTAACGGCCTGGCGTAGCTGATCGGCGCTAAGGCGAGCGAGAGCATTGCTAATCAGCTGGCGACGGTTTTGCCACACCCGATGCTTGTCAAAGAGCGAACGCAGCGGCGTATGGGTGGACTGTCGCTTAAGGTTCACCAGCAGCAGCAGTTCACGCTGCAGGGTGCGCAGCAGGATAGCTGGTTCACAGCCTTCCAGACGCAGCTGCTGCAGCACGTGCAGAACGCGCTTGCTTTTGCCGGCCAGCAGCGCATCAACCCAGTGATATGGGGTAAAGTGTGCGGCATCGTTGACAGCCTGCTCAACGCGCGGCAGCGTCAGTTTGCCATCAGGCCACAGTAGCGACAGGCGCTCCAGAGCCTGCGCCAGCGCCAGCAGATTGCCTTCATAGCAGTAGCACAGCAGCTGGCTGGCCGCGTCATCAAGCTGCAGATTATGCTGCCTGGCGCGTGCGGCGAGCCAGCGCGGCAGCTGGGCATATTCCGGGGTCTGGCAGCTTACCTGAACGGCACGGCTGGTAAGAGCCGTTATCCACGCGGCGTTCTCCTGCGCTTTTGTCAGCTTAGTACCGCGAACGATCAGCAGTAAATCGTCATGCAGCATTCCGACCAGCGTCGCGAGCTGTTCGTTAATGGCCGCATTAGGGCCGTTGTCCGGCAGGATTAGCAGCAGCGTTTGACGGCTGGAGAACAGGCTCATAGCCTGACTTAACGAGAAAAGGGCAGACCAGTCGGTACTGGCATCAATGGTGGCGGTGTGATGTTCGATAAAGCCCTGAGCCGCAGCGGCTTCGCGGATGGCATCCTGGCTTTCCTGCAGGAGTAGCGGATCGTTGCCAAGCAGCAAATAGGCCGCGCGCAGCCCTTCAGTGAGCTGCGCGCGGAGCTGTTCCGGGTACAACCGAATCATCAGCTACCCAGCGTAGTGGAGACGCGATTGCCGGAGGTAGAAGTCGCTGGGGTCGTAGTGACCGGCCTTTCTTCCTCCTTTGTGGCTTCAACATCCGCAACGTGTACGCTTGGCAACTTACGAATCAGCTGCTCGGCGGCCTTGTCGTACATTTCCTGAACGATCATGTCCTGTTCGGCATCTTTCGCTAACGCCGCCTGCGGGTTATCGAAGAACGAACGGTAGACTTTGGTCGTGATGGGGTAGATATCATGACCAGGAATCAGGACGCTGGCATGCACCGTCATCACCATCTGATATTCCGCAGTACGGCCATCCTGGAAAATGGATGCCGTATCTTTCTGAATGGACGATGATTCCAGACGCAGGGAAGGGATATCCTTACGTAGCGTACTGGCATCGAGCAGCTCGACCCCATTCAGACGCAGCTGGTTACGGATGGCACGACTTAATGGACCATTTGGATCGCCCGACTGGAAGACCATGGTTTTCATTGCGGTAGGAACCTGCGTAGTGCTACGCAGGTGCCAGCCACAACCGGCGGTGATTAACACCGCCAGAGATAACAACAATGTTGCCAGATATCGCACGCTTCCTCCCGCGCTTAGCCAACGACCAGATTGAGCAGTTTACCCGGGACGTAGATCACTTTACGCACGGTCACTCCGTCGAGATATTTCGCGACCAGATGCTCTTGACCCGCACGCTCACGTACCTGCTCTTCGGTTGCATCCACCGCAACGGTAATTTTACCACGAACTTTACCATTTACCTGGACCACAACCAGAGTAGTGTCTTCAACCATTGCGCTTTCGTCGGCAACCGGCCACGGCGTGTTGTCAATATCGCCTTGACCACCGAGTTCTTTCCACAGAGTGAAACTGGCGTGTGGGGTGAACGGGTTGAGCATGCGAACTACCGCCAGCAGGGCTTCACGCATCAGCGCGCGATCCTGTTCGTTTTCCTGCGGCGCTTTCGCCAGCTTGTTCATCAGCTCCATAATCGCCGCAATCGCGGTGTTGAAGGTCTGACGACGACCGATATCATCGGTGACTTTCGCGATGGTTTTGTGCACGTCGCGACGCAGCGCTTTTTGATCTTCGCTGAGGCTGGCAACATCCAGCGCAGCAACCTCACCCTGGGTGGTATGCTCATATACCAGTTTCCAGACGCGTTTCAGGAAGCGGTTTGCACCTTCCACGCCGGATTCCTGCCACTCAAGCGTCATATCTGCCGGGGAAGCAAACATCATAAACAGACGTACGGTATCTGCGCCGTAACGTTCAACCATCACCTGCGGATCGATGCCGTTGTTTTTCGACTTCGACATCTTGCTCATGCCGGTATAGACCAGTTCATGGCCTTCAGCATCTTTCGCTTTCACGATCCGGCCTTTCTCGTCGCGCTCAACGATCGCATCAACCGGAGAAACCCAGTTACGCTCGCCGTTCGCTCCAACATAGTAGAACGCGTCTGCCAGCACCATCCCCTGACACAGCAGCTGTTTAGCCGGCTCGTCAGAGTTAACCATGCCCGCGTCGCGCATCAGCTTGTGGAAGAAGCGGAAATAGAGCAGGTGCATAATGGCGTGTTCGATTCCGCCGATATAAATGTCGACCGGCAGCCAGTAGTTTGCCGCTTTCGGGTCCAGCATGCCCTGGTCGTACTGCGGGCAGGTGTAGCGCGCGTAGTACCAGGAGGATTCCATAAAGGTGTCAAAAGTATCGGTTTCGCGCAGCGCCGGCTTGCCGTTAACGGTGGTTTTCGCCCACTCAGGATCGGCCTTGATCGGGCTGGTGATACCGTCCATCACGACATCTTCCGGCAGAATAACCGGCAGCTGATCTTCCGGGGTAGGCATCACGGTGCCGTCTTCCAGGGTGACCATTGGAATTGGCGCGCCCCAGTAGCGCTGGCGGGAAACCCCCCAGTCGCGCAGACGATAGTTCACTTTACGCTCGCCAACGCCAAGAGACGCGAGCTTATCAGCGATGGCATTAAAGCCCGCTTCGTGATCCAGACCATCGAACTCGCCTGAGTTAAACAGCACGCCTTTTTCGGTCAGAGCCTGTTGAGAAAGATCTGGTTCGGTACCATCTGCCGCCAGAATCACCGGCTTGATCTCCAGGCCGTATTTGCTGGCAAATTCGTAGTCACGCTGATCGTGACCCGGAACGGCCATCACCGCGCCGGTACCGTATTCCATCAGCACAAAGTTTGCTGCCCATACCGGAATGGCTTCGCCGGTCAGCGGATGAATGGCTTTATAGCCGGTATCGACGCCTTTTTTCTCCATGGTTGCCATATCAGCTTCGGCAACTTTGGTATTACGACATTCGTCGATAAACGTCGCCAGCGCAGGGTTATTGGCGGCAGCCTGCTGCGCCAGCGGGTGACCCGCTGCGACGGCCAGGTAGGTGCAGCCCATAAAGGTATCCGGGCGGGTCGTGTAAACGGTCAGCTTGTTGGCATATTCGTTGACATCAAAAGAGATCTCTACGCCTTCAGAACGACCGATCCAGTTGCGCTGCATCGTTTTAACGGTATCAGGCCACTGATCCAGATTATCCAGATCTTTCAGCAGTTCATCCGCGTAGGCGGTGATTTTGATAAACCACTGCGGGATCTCTTTACGCTCAACTTTTGTGTCGCAGCGCCAGCAGCAGCCGTCGATAACCTGCTCGTTGGCCAGGACGGTCTGGTCATTCGGGCACCAGTTCACCGCGGAGGTTTTTTTATAGACCAGGCCTTTTTTATACAGTTCGGTGAAGAACTTCTGCTCCCAGCGGTAGTATTCCGGGGTACAGGTTGTCACTTCACGGTTCCAGTCATAGCCGAAGCCCAGCTTTTTCAGCTGGTTTTTCATGTAGGCGATGTTGTCGTAAGTCCACGGGGCTGGAGCGGTGTTGTTTTTTACCGCCGCACCTTCTGCAGGCAGACCAAATGCATCCCAGCCGATAGGCTGCAGGACATTCTTGCCCAACATACGCTGGTAACGGGAAATCACGTCGCCAATGGTATAGTTGCGCACGTGGCCCATATGTAGTCGACCAGAAGGATAGGGAAGCATCGACAGGCAGTAATACTTCTCTTTACTCTCGTCTTCAGTAACTTCAAAGGTACGCTTCTCGTCCCAGTGTTGCTGGACTTTTGATTCTATCTCTTCAGGGCGATATTGCTCTTGCATGGCAGCCAGTAGTCCTGTGTTCAATACAGCTACAAAGTGTAGCCAATGGATGTGTTATTTCAGAACGACATAGCATAGCCCAAACGCTGACGTCAAAACAGCCTTTCACACACTTCCGTGGACGAAAGCGAAGGAGAATATTTCGCGACTCTGTGGAGCGGCAGGCAGAGCTGCATGCAGATAACGTCTATTATTAGAAATAGTTAACCACACCGGAGGCGAAATGATGAACAAGGTTGCTCAATTCTACCGAGAGCTGGTGTCAACCCTCAGCGAGCGGTTACGCAATGGCGAACGCGATATTGACGCGCTGGTGGGACAGGCCAGGGCAAAAATTAGTCAGTCCGGCGAGTTAACGCAGAGCGAAATAGAGAACGTTATTCATGCTGTCAGACGCGATCTGGAAGAGTTCGCGCTCAGCTACGAAGAGAGCCAGGATGAGCTCACCGACAGCGTTTTCATGCGGGTGATTAAAGAGAGTCTGTGGCAGGAGCTGGCGGATATTACCGATAAAACCCAGCTTGAGTGGCGCGAGGTGTTTCAGGATCTCAGCCACCATGGCGTTTATCACAGCGGTGAAGTCGTAGGGCTGGGTAATCTGGTGTGTGAGAAGTGCCATTATCATCTGCCGGTTTATACCCCAGATGTGCTGCCGCGCTGCCCGAAGTGCGGTCACGATCAGTTCCAGCGCCGGCCGTTTGAACCTTGATTTTTACGCCCGGTGAAAGTGAAATTTACCGGGCGTTGTTTACAAGACGGTAATGCTAACGATTAATGGTGTACTAGAGGCACGGCAATTAATAAGAGATCGTATTTATTTCTGCACTCTTAAATTGTTGATTACCGCCCATATTTGAAGCATAGGCATGGGATGAGTTGAGAACGAATTTGTCGGCTTTGATAAAACCAACGCCACAGTTTTTGATACCGAACCAACCACATCTGTAACCGCCATTGATCACCTGACGCGCGTTGAGCGTCATGACTCCTCCAGCCTGGATTTTATTATAGTTAGTAATGTTACTGCCATTTTGAGCGCTTAAGGTTATATCATTTATGGCATTAATTTCACCTTCATTATGGATGCCCTGACTGGAATTAATATTCACGTTATTACCATCAATGGTGGCCAGATTTTTTACATAGCTACTTTCAATATTCAGCTCCGGGGAGGAAATATAATAACTGTTATTTAATGAACCACTTTTGATAGACAAAGAACCATTGGTGATAACGTTGCCTTCCTGATTGAATGTGCCATTTGTCTGAATGGTTACATCTTTCCCCGAAATTCTTCCGGAGTTAAATATGGTTCCTGAACCAATTGTCGTATTCTGTGAGGATAATACGTTAAGGCTAGAATATCCCCAGAGGTTACCTGTTACTTTAAAGCTGTTACCACCGAAGCTAACGCTGGTTGCGTTACCTCTGATAGAACCGCCATTGTCGATGTTGTTCAGGGCGGATACAGCCAACTGACCGTCAGAAAGGAGATAGGAACCATAATAAGTCGTGACATTACCTGAGCTGCTTACCGCGAGACCAGTCGTACCCTCCATGGTACCTCTATTAACAAACTCCTCGGAAGCATTGGCAACAAGTTGCCTGGTACTGGAAATGGTGCCTTCATTGGACATTGTTGCCAGGCTATTAACCAGCGTGGTATTCGTTGTGGAAATAGTCCCGGTATTGTCCAGATTACCGGCAGATGCAATCTGAGTAACGAAGCCGTTGCTGGTGATGGAACCTTCATTTTTCAGAAAACCATTACTGGTCATGGCAAGGCTGGCATTAGCAACGATCGCACCTTTATTGCGCACGCCAAAGCCTAAGTTGTTGCCGACCATCGTAATGCTATTTGCCTTGATGCCGCCTAGATGACTAATATCGATACTATATTCAGGGAATAGCATCTGCATTACCGTTGCTGATTTACCAGCAGAGGTCATTGCTCCGGTATCGTTGTTAAAAGTGAAGTTCCCGGCTCCCACCATGGCGTTGGTAGCATTAATTGTTCCGTTGATTGCGATAGCATCAGCGAGCAGAACGGCATAGCTATTGCTGGCATTCATTCCATAAGGGTCAACGGTGATTTTTCCGCCGGTAACGTCATAGCTTGCGATGGCGCCTGTGTCACTGAGTTTCACTTTTCCGGTAGTAAGAACCGCTTTATTGGTGTTAACAAAACTACAGCCGGAACATGTGATGCCATTGGGGTTGGCAATGATGACATCGGCTTTTTGGCCCGCGACTTCGATAAAGCCATTAAGTGCGCTCGACTTATTTGAAGTGACTTCATTCAGAATAACGGAAGCACCGCCGTTAGTCAGATTGTTGTTTCTGGCAATATTACCTAAGGTATCATGGGTTAAATCGCTGGCACTATTATTAAGAACTACGCCGCTATGGCTCGCTACATCAAACTCACGATATAAGTTATGTGAAACACCAGCCGAGTTTGGCTTTTCGATATCGATAACTTTCACCCCAGATGTATGGGTATAGGTTGTCGGATCGGCATAAACAAAGCTTGAGCTTAGGGCTGCCGCAAGCGCGACATATGAAAATTTAAATTTAAACATTCCTGTATTCCTTTAAAGATAGATTAGTGTTGATTGGGGATAGGATTAAATAAATACGTTAATACCTCCATTGTAATGAGAATCCAAGGTTTAAAGGGTCGCTGTGGAAAGCATCAGGTTTTCCCAGCGGAGTGCCAATAAAAAAGTCATACTGTGTTGAGAGTATTGCTCCACGAATTCCCCCTACGGCACCAGATATTGCTTTTCCTGTATTATATTTTTCTGAACCGATAATTCGACCCAGATCCAGTCCTAAATAAATTTGCTGCTCAGGAATTTCAATATCCCAAATAAAATCATTGCGCCAGTACCATCCCTGATTTCCGGAAAGTGTATTCTCGCCATCAAACCCACGTACCGTCCAGCGGTTGCCGATATTAAACTGGTTATCGGAGGATAACCTGTCAGGGCTAAATTGCGCGTTCAGGTGAGGTGCGTAGCTGAATTTATCCCCTGTTATTTCAAATTTCATCAGGGCCTGAAGATCGGCATGGATAACGCGTGAATGCTTGTCGTAAAGTCCTGCTCTTTCTTCCGGGGTTGCCATAGAGCTAAGCCAGGGCAAGCTGCGCTGTATACCCACGCTGGCTTCCATCATTTTATTTGTGAAATAGCGCTGTTGGCGTAACGTGACTTCCCATAAAGGGTTTTGCTTGCGCATGACGCTCAGCTCACTTCCGCCGAAATAATAACGCGATGTGCCCTTTGAGATACGCGCATCAAGCGTTGTTTTCTGCTGTCGGGTATGTGACAGCAGTCGTGTCAGAGTCGCGCTGGCGTAGCGGTTCTTGCTTTTGTATTCAATAGTCGAGTAGTTACCTCTAAACTGCTGGCGATATTGACTCCGTGAGCCATAGAGGCTTAGCGACCAGTATCCAAATGGGAGGGAATAATAGAGGCTATTATTCTGGTTGCCGTCATTGTTCTGGCTGAACTCAACATCACCGCCTGCCGATAGGTAAAGAATGTCGTTGAGAGTCGTTAAATCATAAAGATAAAGTGCGCCGCCCCCTTGATAACGCCCGCTGGCACGGCTTCCTGCATCATCCAGCCATGCGGCAAGCTGCCACTGTTTTGCCAGATTGCGCGTAATCTGAATGTCGCTCTCTGCATTGTTTTTGCCGGGCACAATTTTCATATGGGCTGATGAACCTGGCAACCGCTGCAGGTTGGCCATACCCTGTTCAAGATCGGTCAGTTTTAAGATATCTCCTCTCTCCGAAGGCATTGAGTTCCAGAGGTGGGTTGTCGCACTGTTGTTTGTCGATAAGGCGATATCCCCAATGTGACCATAGGTGAGATTAATTTTCAGAATACCGTCATTCAGCGATTGCGAAGGAACATCGATAAGGGAGGTGATATATCCCTGTACAATCATTTCATTTTGTAAGGTTGCGGTTAGCAGACGTATTCCTTCAATACCTAAGCATCGGTTTTCCGCCTGAATAGTGATGTTCCTTAACAGACGACGAGTGAGCTTTTCGTCCTCGGAAAGGATATTGACGTGGCTGATAAATTGACAGGTTGTTTCCACGGGGAACGCTATTTTTCCGCGATGCGAATCCGAACGTGATGATTGGTAATGCTGCTGCTCAGGTTTTAATGCGCTCTGACGCGCTTTATCCCGCTCGATCTGATTAGTATTACTGTTCGAAACATTTGCAAAGGTAAAGGAAGAAAAAAAACAATAAAACAAAATAGTCGTCAGCAGGTTTTTTTTACTATTGGTCATGAAGCAATTTCCATTTGTTTCATTTTAACGTTCTGTTTTTCGCTAAGGATGATCGGCCTGACGTGACGATCATCGTCACGCTGGCTAATGGGTATTCAAACTTAAGAATTTTATTTTTTAAGATAGCTAAAAATGCATTCGGTACTCGTTGTTTTCGTAAATAGCTACACTATGTTAACGATGCTGGATTACCCAATCCACGATAACAAGCCTGAATTTATATTGAATTGATCATTTCAAATGATGAATTATTGCTTGAGAGGGTAGATATATTGATGATGTTTATTTAAGAAGTACTAAGCCACGGCCAGATATATGGAGGGGAGTATTTTTTGTGGGAGTAAGAAAAAAATGGCGTGCACATTATGTGCACGCCTCAAGCTTAATGCAGAATTTTGGCGAGGAAATCTTTGGCGCGTTCTGATTGCGGGTTAGCAAAAAACGCTTCTTTATCGGCGTCTTCTACAATTTTACCCTCATCCATAAAGATGACTCGGTTCGCCACTTTACGGGCAAAACCCATTTCGTGGGTCACCACCATCATGGTCATTCCTTCATTAGCCAGTTCAACCATGACGTCCAGTACTTCGTTAATCATCTCCGGGTCAAGCGCGGAAGTTGGTTCGTCAAACAGCATGGCGATTGGGTCCATACACAAGGCACGCGCGATGGCCACACGCTGCTGCTGCCCGCCTGAGAGCTGAGCAGGGAATTTTTCGGCATGAGCGGCGAGCCCGACGCGTTCCAGCAGCTTCAGACCTTTTGCCCGTGCAGCGGCTTTATCGCGATTGAGCACTTTGACCTGAGCCAGCGTCAGATTTTCGATAATCGACAGGTGCGGGAACAGCTCGAAATGCTGGAATACCATCCCTACGTGGGAACGCAGTTTGGCAAGATTGGTCTTTTTGTCGTTAACCTTAGTACCGTCGACGATAATTTCACCTTGCTGTATTGGCTCCAGACCGTTGACGGTTTTAATCAGCGTGGATTTGCCTGAGCCTGATGGCCCACAGACCACCACAACTTCGCCTTTTTTCACTTCCGTGGAGCAATCGGTCAGCACCTGAAAGTGACCATACCATTTTGAAACGTTTTTCAGGGTAATCATTACACAGTCCTTTTCTTCAACCAGCTGACCAACAGCGATGCGCTGAGGCTAATAACAAAATATACGGCGCCTGCAAACAGGACCATTTCTACCTGGGTTCCATCACGCTCGCCGATAGTGGAAGCCGTGCGGAAGAAGTCGGCCAGGCTCAGAACATAGACAAGCGAGGTATCCTGGAACAGTACAATGCCCTGGGTAAGCAGCAGCGGTACCATGGCGCGAAAGGCCTGCGGCAGAATCACCAGTCTCATAGACTGCCAGTGGGTCATCCCCAGCGCCAGTGCCGCGCTGGACTGACCGCGAGAGATACTCTGAATACCGGCACGAATAATTTCCGAGTAGTAGGCCGCTTCAAACATAGAGAAAGCGATCATCGCCGAAATCAGGCGAATATCGGTTTTCGGCGACAGCCCCAGCACGTTTTGCAGAAAGCCCGGAACAATCAGATAAAACCACAGCAGTACCATGACCAGCGGAATAGAGCGGAAGACGTTAACGTAGGTTTTGGCAAACCACGCCAGCGGCAGGAAGCTCGACAGACGCATAACGGCCAGAATCGTCCCCCAGACAATCCCGATAACAATCGCCGTCACGGTGATTTTTAGCGTGATAACCAGTCCTGCCAGCAGGTATGGCATGGAGGGAATAATGGAACTCCAGTCAAAATCGTACATTATTTGCCTCCCATGTTGCCCGGCAGGCGGACCTTGCGCTCGACTACGTACATGATCAGCATAATGACGGCGTTGATGAACACGTAGGCGAGAGTGATTGCGGTAAACGATTCCCAGGCATGGGCCGAGTAATCCAGCAGTTTGCCCGCCTGCGCGGCCATATCGGCAAGCCCAATGGTGGAAGCGATGGCTGAGTTTTTCACCAGGTTCATCATTTCAGAGGTCATCGGCGGCACGATAACGCGATAGGCGTTGGGCAGCAGTACGTATCGGTAAGTCTGCGGTAGCGTTAACCCCATCGCCAGTCCGGCGTTTTTCTGTCCGCGCGGTAGGGACTGAATGCCGGAGCGAACCTGTTCGCAGACGCGCGCGGCGGTAAATAATCCCAGACACAGCATAGAGGAAACGAAGAACTGAATATTAGGATCCAGCTCGGACTTAAACCACATACCGAGGTTTTCCGGCAGTAGCTCAGGCACCACCAGATACCAGGTAAAAAATTGTACGATCAGCGGAACGTTACGAAAAAGTTCAACGTAACAGGTGCCGATGCTGGATAGCAGACGGTTAGGGACCGTACGGAGGATACCGAATAGCGACCCTACAAAGAATGCGATAATCCAGGCCGTTACCGACAGGGTGACGGTGATCTGAAAACCACTCCATAGCCAGCCTAAATAGGTGGTGTTGCCGAACGGGGCCTGTTGCAGGAATATCCCCCAGTTCCAGTCTATTGACATAAATGACTCCTGGAAAAAAAAGGGTAGCAGCGCTACCCTCGAAGATTGTTGCTCAGCCTGTTTCGGTATTCGCGGCGGCTGGGGAACGACCAGCCGCCGTATAGTCTGTCCGCGCCGTAGCAACAATCGGGAGGGCAGGATTTCCCGCCCTTTGTTTTTTTAATTAGTTAAGAGCTTTGTCGTTTGGTGATTTGAACAGCGCCTTCATTTCGTCAGAGAGTTCAAAGTTCATATTCAGGTTCTTTGGCGGAATCGGGTTTTTAAACCACTTATCAAACCATTTTTCAGCTTCACCGGAGGTCTGAGCCTGAGCGATTGTCTCATCTACCAGCGTTTTGAACTGCGGATCGTCTTTACGCAGCATGCAGCCGTAGGCTTCCTGAGACTGCGCCGTACCGACAATCTCCCAGTTATCCGGCTTCTTCGCTTTAGCGCGTTCGCCAGCCAGCAGCGCATCGTCCATCATAAAGGCCACCGCGCGGCCGCTTTCCAGGGTGCGGAAAGAGTCACCGTGATCTTTAGCGCTGATAATACGCATATTCATTTTTTTCTCGTCGTTCAGCTTATGCAGCAGAATTTCTGAGGTGGTACCGGAGGTGACAACGACGGCCTTATCCTTCAGATCCGCGAAATCTTTAATTGCGCCGCCTTTTTTCACCAGCAGACGGGTGCCGACGACGAAAATAGTGTCGGAGAAGGCAGCCTGTTTTTGCCGTTCAAGGTTGTTGGTGGTGGAGCCGCATTCGAAATCATAGGTGCCATTTTGCAGCAGCGGGATACGGTTCTGTGAGGTCACCGGGATCAGTTTTACCTGCAGATCCGGTTTGTTCAGTTTCTTCTTAATGGCATCGACAATCGCATTCGAGTAGTCCTGAGAGTAGCCAACGACCTGCTGTTTATTGTCATAGTAAGAGAACGGAACGGATGATTCACGGTGACCGACGACGATAACGCCGTTTTTGGCAATTTTATCCAGAGTGCTCTGGCCAGCTGTTGGTGCCGCATCTTCCGCATGCGCCGCAACGGCGGTCAGTCCCATGACCAGCATTGCTGCGGCCAGTTTACGTAATTGCATATCCGACTCCTTATCCTCAGCGCCGTCTGACGCTATTGATACCCATTGTGAATGTGTGTTTTTTATTGCTGCCGTCTTTGCGGGCAGCATTTGTATGTGTTTGTTAGCATTTAGTTTGGGTTAATGTAAAGATTTTGCTCTTATATTGTTGGTTTTTGCGAAGCGCGCCGCACCATTTAAAGGCAAAAATTCCCCATTGCACCAAAATAGCGCAGCTTGTTGATCGATGGTGGTGCAACCGGGTTGTACCCCTAAGGATCGCAGTGCGACATCAGTTTATTAAGCAATGGTCGTGCCAAAATGGAACGAAAAGGGGAGGTGGCCGCGGCGATGAACGTCGCCGCGGCAGATAAGAAAGGCGGGAATTATTGACGGCGCTGACGTAGGCTCATCAGCAGCGCAGCAAAGCCAAACAGGGCAGTCAGCGCCCACAGCGGCCAGTTACCCGTACGAGCATACGGCGTCAGCCCTGAAGTCGGAGTGACTTTGCTGGTCAATACCGCTCGGGTGAACTGCGGGATCATCGCCTGAATGTCACCGCGTGGGCCGATGATGGCGGTAATACCGTTATTGGTGCTGCGCAGCAGCGGGCGGGCCAGCTCCAGCGCGCGCATCCGCGCCATCTGGAAGTGCTGCCACGGGCCGATAGATTTACCGAACCATGCGTCATTAGAGATGGTCAGCAGAAAATCGGTATCCGGGCGGAAGTTATCCCGCACCTGTTCACCAAGAATGATCTCGTAGCAGATGGCCGCCGTCAGACGCATATTATGCGCCACCAGCTGGGGCTGCACGTACGGCCCGCGGCTGAAAGAGGACATGGGCAGATCGAAGAACGGCGCCAGCGGACGCAGAATCGACTCCAGAGGCACAAATTCACCGAATGGTACCAGATGGTTCTTGTTGTAACGGTTCTTTGAGTCGTAGCGGTAAGGATTATCTTTGCCCAGCGTAATAATGGTGTTGTAGGTATCGTAGCGATTCTGCGTGTTCAGGCGCGCGTCGACAATGCCGGTAATCAGCGAGCTGTTTTTCGACCGCATCAGGTCGTCCATCATGCTGAGGAATGGCTGCTGATTAATTTCCAGATCCGGTATCGCGGACTCCGGCCAGATGATGAGCTGTGATTTACCCATGTGCGGCTGGGTAAGATCCAGATAGGTTTTCAGAGTATTGAGTAGCTGGTTCTGATCCCACTTCATCGCCTGAGGGATATCGCCCTGTACCAGCGAAACCGTGGTCGCGCGCTCCGGCAACAGTTGATACCACTGAATGTAGCGCAGCGGGAAGGGGAGGAGGAACAGCACAGCGGCGGCGAGTAGCGGCTTCCAGCTGCGTTGGGCGATAGCTAATACCAGCAGGCCGCTGACGAGCATCAGCAGAAAGTTAATCGCCTCGACGCCCATCACCGGAGCCAGGCCTTTTAGCGGGCCGTCAATCTGGCTGTAGCCGAACTGCAGCCACGGAAAGCCGGTCAGTACCCAGCCGCGCAGAAATTCGGTAATTTGCCACACCACCGGCGCGGCGATGGCGACGCGTATCCAGCTGCTTTTCGGCCAAAGGCGTGAAAGAATACCGGCGAATAAACCGGTATAAAGGGAGAGATATGCGGCCAGTAGCACAACCAGAAAAACGTTGACGGGCCCGGGCATGCCGCCAAACTGCGCGATGCTGACGTAGACCCAGTTAATACCGGATCCGAAAAGCCCCAGTCCCCAGAAATAGCCAATTGCGGCGCTTTGCAAGGGACGGCGGTTGAGGGTTAAACCTTGCAGACCAATTAACGAAATAATCGCCGCTGGCCAGAAGTCATAAGGTGAAAAAGCCAGCGTTCCGCTGGCTCCAGATAACAGCGCCAGCAGCAGACGTACGCGCTGGCGTTCAATAAGAGAGGCAAATACCATTTAGGTTAATCGTCCCGTTGGATTAATCTTCCAGCTTCGGCTGCGGGGCATCATCAGGAAGCTTTACATGTACCTGAATAATACGTCGACTGTCAGCCATTGCGACCTTGAATTGGTAACCATCAATGTCGATTGACTCGCCGCGGGCAGGCAGATGACCAAACGCCTGCATCACCAGGCCGCCAATGGTATCAACTTCTTCGTCGCTGAAGTGGGTGCCGAAGGCTTCGTTGAAGTCTTCTATGGAGGCCAGAGCGCGCACCGTCCACGTGTGGCGGCTCAGCTGACGAAAATCGATATCTTCTTCTTCGTCATATTCGTCTTCAATTTCACCGACGATTAGCTCGAGGATGTCTTCAATGGTCACGAGGCCTGAGACGCCGCCAAACTCATCGATAACGATAGCCATATGATAACGCTGGGAGCGGAACTCTTTCAGCATGCGGTCAACCCGCTTGCTTTCAGGTACAACGACCGCCGGGCGCAACACTTTTTCCATGCTGAAGGCTTCGGCATCGCTGCGCATAAACGGCAGCAGATCTTTGGCCATCAGAATCCCTTCGATGTGATCTTTATCTTCGCTGATCACCGGGAAACGCGAGTGGGCGGATTCGATGATCACATCGAGGCACTCGTCCAGAGTCTGGTTGCGTTTCAGGGTAATCATCTGCGAGCGGGGGATCATGATGTCGCGGACGCGCTGGTCGGCGATATCCATTACCCCTTCGAGCATATCGCGCGTATCTTCGTCGATAAGGTCGTTTTGCCCGGAATCACGGATCAGCGCCAGCAGTTCATCACGGTTTTTGGGTTCACCGTGAAAAAGCTGGCTGAGTAACAGGGAGAAGAATCCCTTTTTGCTGTTTACTGTGTCGCTACTGTGTGAATTGTCGTCGCTCATGGCGTCGTATGGGTTCTCATGTTAGTTAAATCGTCGCACGTCACGCGTATACTCAGCGCCCGGCATAGCGGCCAGTCGCCGGCAAAGCCGGCAACAGGTTATTCCTTCTCGGCAATGTACGGATCCTCATAGCCCAGAGCAAGCATTATCTCTGTTTCGAGGGATTCCATCTCTTCCGCTTCTTCATCAATAATATGGTCATAGCCTAAAAGATGCAGACTACCGTGGACAACCATATGCGCCCAGTGCGCCTCCAGCGGTTTACCTTGCTCTTTTGCTTCTTGTTCAACCACCTGACGGCAGATGACCAGATCGCCAAGCAGCGGCATTTCGATGCCCGGTGGGGCTTCGAACGGGAAGGACAGCACGTTGGTCGGTTTGTCTTTCCCGCGATAGGTCAGATTCAGCTCGTGGCTTTCCGCTTCATCAACCAGACGAATCGTGAGCTCCGACTCCTCCTGGAACTGCGGGATAACGCTATCGACCCAGCGCTGAAACTGGGCTTCATCCGGCATTCCGCCGTTATCTTCACAAGCCAGCTGTAAATCGAGTATGACCTGACTCATTTATGCTCCTGTTCCTGGGCTTCGCGTTTGCGCTCGGCGGCCAGTTCTGCTTTACGTTTTTGGTCCGCTTCTTCCCATGCTTCATAGGCGTTAACGATGCGGGCGACCACCGGATGGCGCACGACGTCTTCGCTGTGGAAGAAGTTAAAGCTGATCTCATCGACTTCCGCCAGGACTTCAATCGCGTGGCGCAGGCCGGATTTGGTGCTGCGCGGCAGGTCAATCTGCGTGACGTCGCCGGTGATGACCGCTTTGGAGTTAAAGCCGATACGAGTCAGAAACATTTTCATCTGCTCGATAGTCGTGTTCTGGCTTTCATCAAGAATAATAAACGCATCGTTTAGCGTACGACCGCGCATATAGGCCAGCGGCGCGACTTCAATGACGTTACGCTCGATAAGCTTTTCAACCTTCTCGAAGCCAAGCATCTCAAACAACGCGTCATACAGCGGACGCAGGTATGGATCCACTTTCTGGCTCAGATCGCCGGGCAGGAAGCCCAGTTTTTCGCCGGCCTCTACCGCCGGACGGGTCAGAAGAATACGGCGGATCTCCTGGCGCTCCAGCGCGTCTACCGCTGCGGCGACCGCCAGGTAGGTTTTCCCGGTCCCGGCAGGGCCGACGCCGAAGGTAATATCATGGTCAAGAATATTGGCGATGTACTGCGCCTGATTCGGCGTACGCGGCTTAATAACCCCACGCTTGGTTTTGATATTGACGGCTTTGCCGTAGTCCGGCACGCTTTCGGCGCTTTGCTCCAGAACGCGGGCTTCTTTGATTGCCAGATGAATTTGCTCCGGTTCGATATCCTGGATTTCGCCGCGCATCGGCGCGGTATCGACGTACAGACTGCGCAGGATATCGGCCGCAGCGGTGACGCAAATCGGCCGACCTGTCAGTTTAAAGTGGTTGTCACGACGGTTAATCTCGATGCCGAGACGGCGTTCCAGCTGTTTAATGTTGTCATCAAACGGGCCGCACAGGCTCAGCAGACGGGCGTTGTCTGCGGGCTCAAGGGTGATTTCGCGAGTGTCTGTATTCAAACTGTTCCTCTTATACATAGATAGCCGGAAGGTAGCCGGTCAGGAAATTATTCACGTCATCGGAATATGGCGCAAGCATCGCTGTAGATATTGGGTTCAGGAGAGGAAATACAAGGCCTGCCGGAGCCGGCAGGCCTGAAAGGATTATGGCTGATGAATACCGACGCCCAGATCGTTTTCTTTACGGGTACGGGCAATCACCGACTCCGGAGTTTCCGCGATGCGCAGACCCATTTCGTCCTCGGTGCGCACCACTTTACCGCGCAATGAGTTTGTCCAGACGTCGGTAATTTCGACATCGACAAACTTACCAATCATCTCAGGCGAGCCTTCGAAATTGACCACGCGGTTATTCTCGGTGCGGCCAGACAGCTCCATAATGCTCTTACGCGAGGTGCCTTCTACCAGAATACGCTGTATGGTGCCGAGCATACGGCGGCTCCAGGCCGTTGCCTGCTGGTTGATACGCTCCTGCAGAATATACAGACGCTGCTTCTTATCTTCTTCCGGTACGTCATCGACCATGTCGGCCGCCGGGGTTCCCGGGCGCGCAGAGAAGATGAAGCTGTAGCTCATATCGAAATTCACATCGGCGATTAACTTCATGGTCTGCTCGAAATCCTGGGTGGTTTCGCCAGGGAAGCCCACGATGAAGTCGGAGCTAATCTGAATATCCGGACGCGCCGCGCGCAGTTTGCGGATAATCGCTTTATATTCCAGCGCAGTGTGGGTTCGTCCCATCAGGTTCAGCACGCGGTCGGAACCGCTCTGTACCGGCAGGTGCAGGAAGCTGACCAGCTCTGGCGTATCGCGATAAACCTCAATGATATCGTCGGTGAATTCGATCGGATGGCTGGTAGTAAAGCGGATCCGGTCGATTCCGTCGATAGCCGCAACCAGCCGCAGCAGATCGGCAAAGCTGCCGGTGCTACCGTCGTAGTTTTCCCCGCGCCAGGCGTTCACGTTCTGCCCGAGCAGGTTAACTTCGCGCACGCCCTGAGCCGCAAGCTGAGCGATTTCAAACAGGATATCGTCGCTTGGACGGCTGACTTCCTCACCGCGGGTATAAGGCACCACGCAGTAGGTGCAGTATTTATTGCAGCCTTCCATGATGGAAACAAAGGCGCTTGGGCCTTCAGCGCGCGGTTCCGGCAGGCGATCGAATTTTTCGATTTCCGGGAAGCTGATATCGACGACCGGGCTGCGGTTACCGCGGACGGAGTTGATCATTTCCGGCAGACGGTGCAGGGTCTGCGGCCCAAAAATAATATCGACGTAATGTGCGCGCTGGCGAATATGGTCGCCTTCCTGAGAGGCTACGCAGCCGCCAACGCCGATAATCAGGTTGGGATTTTTCTCTTTCAGCAGCTTCCAGCGTCCTAGCTGATGGAAAACTTTTTCCTGGGCCTTCTCACGGATTGAGCAGGTATTGAGCAGCAGCACATCTGCTTCTTCCGCCACTTCGGTGAGTTGATACCCGTGTGTGGCATCCAGCAGATCGGCCATCTTTGATGAATCGTATTCGTTCATCTGACAGCCCCAGGTTTTAATATGGAGTTTTTTTGTCATCGACTTGCTCATGCTTAATATAGGTATACCCAAAGTCAGCGTCTTCACCGGATGATGCTCTGCAGTGTGAAGGGTGACGGATATAAAGCCAGGATTGCAGGGCGCGTATTGTAATGCTTTGACCGCTCCCTGACCAGTACGACCGTTATCACCACAAGGCGAATAAAAATCCGGTAAACTTAGGCGATTCAGGTTTAAGGATAATAGCCATGACAATTCATGCAACAGATGTCGTCATCGTCGGCGGCGGAATGGTTGGCGGCGCCCTGGCGCTCGGCCTGGCGCAGCAGGGCTTTACGGTGACGGTTATTGAAAAAAACGCACCTCCGGCTTTTGATGCCTCTTCAACGCCTGACGTGCGTATTTCGGCAATCAGCGCGTCATCGGTAGGATTGCTGAAAAGCCTGGGCGTCTGGGATAGCGTGCGGTCAATGCGCGCGCATGCGTACCGTCAGCTGGAGACCTGGGAGTGGGAGAGCGCGCATGTCGTTTTTAACGCCGCCGAGCTAAAGCTGCCTGAACTGGGCTATATGGTGGAGAATAACGTCCTGCAGCTTGCTTTATGGCAGGCGCTGGAAGCCCATGAACTTATCTCTCTGCGGGTCGGGGCATCGCTCCAGGAGATGCGGCGTGGAGCAACGCACACTTCCGTCACGCTGACCGATAGCAGCCAGATTGATGCGCGGCTGGTGGTGGGCGCGGACGGCGCCAGTTCGCAGGTGCGGCAGCTTGCCGGGATTGGTATCCATGCATGGCAGTATCAACAGTCCTGTATGTTGATAAGCGTGCAGTGCGCTGATGAGCCCGGCGACAGCACCTGGCAGCAGTTCACGCCTGCGGGGCCACGGGCGTTTCTACCGCTATTCGATCATTGGGCTTCGCTGGTGTGGTACGACACGCCGGCGAGGATCCGCCAGCTGCAGGGAATGAGCATGTCTCAGCTGCAGCAGGAAATTATCCGCCACTTCCCGTCGAGACTGGGGGAGGTAACGCCGCTGTGCGCTGGCGCATTCCCGCTAACCCGCCGTCATGCTTTGCAGTATGTTCGTCCGGGGCTGGCGCTGGTCGGCGATGCTGCGCACACTATCCATCCGCTGGCGGGGCAGGGAGTTAATCTGGGCTATCGCGATGTCGATGCGCTGCTGGATATTCTGGGCAGGGCTAAAGCGCACGGCGAAGAGTGGGCCAGTCTGCCGGTGCTCAAGCGGTACCAGAGGCGACGTCAGGCTGACAACTTTATTATGCAGTCGGGGATGGATCTGTTTTACGCCGGATTCAGCAACGATTTGCCGCCGGTACGGATGTTACGAAATCTAGGGTTGATGGCGGCCGAACGCGCGGGTGGATTGAAACGCCAGGCGCTGAAATACGCATTAGGACTGTAAGCCCGATTTACCCGGCTGACGAAGGTTAAGCCGGGAAATGGAGTCGCGTATGAGAGGTAAATGACGGAAAGCAAAAAGCTCGCCGAAGCGAGCTTTTTGCTATTAGATGGCTGGGGTACGAGGATTCGAACCTCGGAATGCTGGTATCAGAAACCAGAGCCTTACCGCTTGGCGATACCCCAACGGGCGCACCCACAGAGTGGACGACTTTTAAAATTGGCTGGGGTACGAGGATTCGAACCTCGGAATGCCGGAATCAGAATCCGGTGCCTTACCGCTTGGCGATACCCCAATTTTATTTTGTCTGGCTTGTGCCGGAGTCATACCGATGCCTTACAGCCTGGCGATACTCCCACACTTTCTGGATTTATCGAAGTGAATCAATAATTCCTTTGTATGGTGGCTACGACGGGATTTGAACCTGTGACCCCATCATTATGAGTGATGTGCTCTAACCAGCTGAGCTACGTAGCCAAAACATTACTGCATTCTTCGATGGCTGGGGTACCTGGATTCGAACCAGGGAATGCCGGTATCAAAAACCGGTGCCTTACCGCTTGGCGATACCCCAATACCGTCGCGGTGAACCGCAAATATCGAAGAAATATGGCTGGGGTACCTGGATTCGAACCAGGGAATGCCGGTATCAAAAACCGGTGCCTTACCGCTTGGCGATACCCCAACAACATCTTTTACTGACAACGCGAAAGAGTAAATGGTGCGGGAGGCGAGACTTGAACTCGCACACCTTGCGGCGCCAGAACCTAAATCTGGTGCGTCTACCAATTTCGCCACTCCCGCAAAAAAAAGATGGTGGCTACGACGGGATTTGAACCTGTGACCCCATCATTATGAGTGATGTGCTCTAACCAGCTGAGCTACGTAGCCATCTTTTTTCGCGTTACCTTATCGGCGTTGCGGGGCGCATTATGCGTATTGAGCCTTGAAGCGTCAACCCCTTTTTCATCGAAAATGGGCTGAACGTAACTGTTTGGTTAGGTTGCGAACAGCGTGACGCAATAATCGGCAATTATTGGTTATTTATCGTTTTTAACGGCTTAAACAAGGCACAAAAACAAAAACGGACTCCGCGGAGTCCGTTTCGAAAAAAAAGCGTTTAATAAGCCGACTGGTGTACGCCGACCGCGCGCCCTGACGGATCGTTCATCTTTTTGAAAGATTCATCCCATTCTATGGCTTTTGCTGAAGAGCAGGCGACGGACGGGCCGCCAGGAACGCATTCAGCAGCGCTGGGAACCGGGAACAGCTCTTCAAAGATCTCACGGTACAGGTACGCTTCCTTCGATGATGGCGTATTGTACGGGAAGCGGAAGCTGGCCGTTTCCAGCTGCTGATCGGAAATTTGCTCAGCGGCGACTTCTTTTAACGTATCGATCCAGCTGTAGCCTACGCCGTCAGAGAACTGCTCTTTCTGTCGCCATGCAACGCTCGCCGGCAGGTAGGATTCAAAACATTCACGTAAGATATGTTTTTCCATTTTGCCGTTGCCGCACATCTTATCCTGCGGGTTAATACGCATCGCCACATCGAGGAATTTCTTATCGAGGAACGGCACGCGTGCTTCAACGCCCCAGGCAGACATCGCTTTGTTGGCGCGGGCGCAGTCAAACATATGCAGCGCCTGCAGCTTGCGAACGGTCTCTTCATGCAACTCTTTGGCATTTGGCGCTTTGTGGAAGTAGAGATAGCCGCCAAATACTTCGTCAGAACCTTCACCTGACAGCACCATTTTGATGCCCATCGCTTTGATTTTGCGCGACATCAGGTACATCGGTGTTGATGCGCGGATGGTGGTGACATCGTAAGTTTCAATGTGATAGATAACATCGCGAATCGCGTCCAGGCCTTCCTGCACCGTAAAGTGGATCTCGTGATGCACGGTACCCAGATGGTTAGCCACTTCCTGAGCGGCTTTCAGGTCAGGTGCACCCTCCAGACCGACGGCGAAGGAGTGCAGCTGCGGCCACCAGGCCTCTGATTTTTCCTGATCCTCAACGCGGCGGGCGGCATATTTTTTGGTGATGGCGGAAATCACCGATGAATCCAGGCCGCCGGAGAGCAGGACGCCGTAGGGGACGTCGGACATCAGGTGGCTTTTCACCGACTCTTCCAGCGCCTGACGCAGCTCGTTTTTGTCGGTCACGTTGTCTTTAACCGCATCATAGTCGAACCAGTCGCGCTGGTAGTACTGACGGATCTCCCCGTCTTTGCTCCACAGATAGCTACCTGCAGGGAACTCTTTAATCGTGCGGCATACCGGAACCAGCGCTTTCATTTCAGAGGCAACGTAGAAGTTGCCGTGTTCGTCGTGACCCATATACAGCGGGATAATCCCGATGTGGTCGCGACCAATCAGATACGCGTCTTTTTCGCTGTCGTAGAGCGCGAAAGCAAACATTCCCTGGAGATCGTCAAGGAAGTCTGCCCCTTTCTCCTGATACAGCGCGAGGATAACTTCGCAGTCGGAGCCGGTCTGGAACGCATAGCGGTCACCGTATTCTGCGCGCAGCGCCTGGTGGTTGTAGATTTCACCGTTAACGGCGAGTGCGTGAGTTTTTTGGGCGTTATACAGCGGCTGTGCACCGGCGTTGACGTCGACGATTGACAGACGTTCATGTGCCAGAATGGCCTTATCGCAGGCGTAGACGCCGGACCAGTCCGGGCCACGGTGGCGCATCAGGCGAGAAAGCTCGAGTGCCTTTTTACGCAGTTCGCCTGCGTCAGTTTTAATATCCAGTACGCCAAAAATCGAACACATAGCCTTCTCCGTTACCCTATCTTGTTTGTTGTTGTGCAGGCTTCTTCTGCTTGCGAAGCCTCAGTGCATGCTTAAGAAAATGCCGCAAAGGGGCGTAGGGCGCAAGGGATTTACGGCTGTAAAAGGAAATAATGCAATAGCGATTGCTGGATAGTGAAAAAAGAGTATGTTTTGAGTGCTTTTATTAAAGAATATCTAATGATAATGCATTTTCATTAGATGAAACTCTTTTCTGGCACTTCAAAAAGAGAAAACCACGTCCTGGGACGTGGTTTTGTTCAGAAAAGATCAATTTCTGCAACGGAAGGATAAATCCACGAAGGGCGGAACGGCATGCTGTCGATATCATCAAGCGTGGCGACCCCGGAAAGCACCAGAATGGTTTCCAGACCGGCCTGGAAGCCAGCAAGAATATCCGTACGCAGGTTGTCGCCGACGATAACCGTTTGTTCCGAATGCGCCTGCATTTTATTCAGCGCAGAGCGGATAATCCACGGGCTTGGTTTACCGACGTAGAACGGTTTACGACCAGAGATTTTCTCAATACCGGCGCACAGCGCGCCGCAGGCCGGGTAATAGCCACGGCCGTGGGTATCCGGGTTAGTGGCGATAAAGCGCGCGCCGTTGGCGACAAAAAAGGCGGCCTTATGCATCATTTCCCAGTTAAAGGATCGGGTTTCACCGACGATAACAAAATCAGGATTGACGTCAGTAATGGTAAAGCCAGCTTTATACAGTTCGTGGATCAGCGCGCCTTCACCTACCACATAGGCTTTCTTACCTTCCTGGCGACGCAGAAAATCCGCCGTGGCCATTGCAGAGGTATAGAAGGCGGTATCAGGGACATCTATTCCCGCAGTCGCAAAACGGTTCGCCAGGTCCTGACCGGTTTGAGAAGGGTAGTTAGTCAGCATCACCAGCGGCATCTCTTTGTCGAGAATACGTTTGATGAATTCAGCGGCGCCCGGTACGGCCACATTGTCGTGCATCAGCACGCCGTCAATATCACAGATTATGTTTTGAATGGTCATGAACTGTCCGACATCATTGGAGAAAGGCGAAACTATAAAGCGGCTTTAGATTTCCAGCAAACGCTGGAGTAGGATCCCGTTGAGCATCGCGCGCTTTACAAGGGCAAAAGCACCGATTGCCGAACGATGATCGAGCGTGGAGCGCACCACCGGCAGATTTTTACGGAAGGCCTTCAGCGCCTGGGTATTGATGCAGCCTTCGATAGCTGGCAGCAGCACTTTTTCCGCCTCGACAATCTCGCCGGCAATCACCACTTTTTGCGGATTGAACAGGTTAATAGCAATCGCGATGGTTTTACCGAGATGACGACCAACGTGTTCGATGACCTCGCAGGCCAGCGCATCGCCTTTATTCGCGGCTTTGCAAATTGTCTTGATCGTGCAGTCCTCAAGGGAGATTTTACTTTGATATCCCTGTTCCAGCAGATGACGAACGCGATGTTCAATCGCCGCGTTAGCGGCAACGGTCTCCAGGCAGCCAAAGTTACCGCAGTGACAGCGTTCGCCTAATGGATCAACCTGAATATGGCCGATTTCACCGACGTTACCGTTACGGCCAATAAAAATGCGCCCGTTGGAGATGATCCCTGCGCCGGTGCCGCGGTGTACGCGCACCAGAATGGAGTCTTCACAGTCGTGGCTCGCACCAAAGTAGTGCTCTGCCAGCGCCAGGCTGCGAATATCGTGACCGACAAAGCAGGTGACTTTAAACTTTTTTTCCAGCGCTTCGACCAGACCCCAGTTTTCCACCTGAATATGCGGCATATAGCGAATGACGCCGCTTTCCGGGTCGACCAGTCCTGGCAGAATAACTGAGATGGCAATCAGTTCGCGGATTTTACGCTGGCAGCTCTCGATGAAAGCGGCAATGATGTTAAGCAGCGCGTGTTCCAGCGTTTCTTGCGTTCTTTCCGGCAGCGGGTAGTGCTCTTCCTCAAGCGGCTTACTGCTTAAATCGTAGAGCGTCAGGGTGGCATCATAGCGGCCAAGACGGACGCCGATAGCGTGGTAGTTGCGGGTTTCAGCAACAATAGAGATGGCGCGGCGGCCTCCGGTGGAGGCCTGCTGATCGACTTCTTTGATCAGTCCGCGTTCAATAAGCTGACGCGTAATTTTCGTTACGCTGGCGGGGGCAAGCTGGCTTTGTTCCGCAATCTGAATACGCGAGATGGGGCCGTGCTGATCGATGAGCCGATAGACGGCCGCGCTGTTCAGCTGTTTTACAAGATCGACGTTACCAATTTGAGCCTGTCCGCCTGATGTCATACTTTTACTTACTCAGTGACGACCTCGTTACCATTAACGATGGTCTTGGTGATTTTATAATCGCGGGTGAATGCGGTCAGGTTAGCGACCATCCCCGGAGCAATGCTGCCTAACTGTTTATCTACGCCAATTGCGCGAGAAGGATAGAGCGTTGCCATGCGCAACACTTCGTCCAGCGCGATGCCGCAATGCTCAACGAGGTTACGCACCCCTTCAATCATGGTCAACGAAGAGCCGCTGAGGGTACCGTTCTCATCTACGCACAGTCCATTCCGGTAGTATATTGTTTTACCAGCAAAAATGAACTGTTCAATATTGGCGCCAGCCGGAGCCGTTGCGTCGGTCACAAGGCACAGCTTATCGCCTTTCAAACGTTTAGCGAGGCGGACGTTAGCGTAATCGACGTGCATACCATCGACGATAATACCGCAGTAGACATCCGGTTCGTCGAAAATCGCCCCGGCAAGACCCGGTTCACGACCGGTAATATACGGCATGGCGTTAAACAGATGGGTAGCGAAACTAATGCCGGAGCGGAAGCCGATTTTCGCTTCTTTCAGCGTGGCGTTGGAATGGCCCGCAGAAACGATAATTCCTGCCGCCACCAGCTTGCGGATAACTTCCGGTTCAACGCGTTCCGGCGCAAGGGTGATTTTGGTGATCACGTCCGCGTTTTCGCACAGAAAATCGACCAGTCCGGCGTCCGGTTTACGCACGTAGTCCGGGTTGTGGGTGCCTTTTTTAACAATATTCAGCCAGGGACCTTCAAGATGCAGGCCCAGCGCCTGGTTAGGATGCTTTTGCAGATACTCGCGCATCACGCGCACGCCCTGTTTCATCAGGTCATCGCTGGCGGTAATTAGCGTCGGCAGATAGCTGGTGCAACCGGAGCGCTCGTTGGCTTTTTGCATAATCTCCAGCGTTTCAACGGTGACCGCTTCCGCCGTGTCGTTGAACTGCACGCCGCCGCAGCCGTTGAGCTGGACATCGATAAAACCGGGGGCAACGATCGCACCATCAACCGAGTGCTGTTCGATCCCGGTTGGCAGTTCAGTCTGAGGACAAATACGTTCGATAAGGCCATTGGCGATAACAATCGCATGGTCATCCAGAATTTCATGGCCGGTATAAATCCGGCCTTGGGTTAATGCATACATTACGACCCCCGGTTATCCAAAATGATTGTCCCGCGGGGGCAGCCGCGGGACGAGACTACATTACAGACCTTTGATGTTTTCAGCTTCTAATTCGTTGAAATATTTCAGCGTCTTAACTTTCAGTTCCATGGTGGATGGCTCGTCGCACACGACAACCGCTTTCGGGTGCAGCTGCAGGCAGGTAATAGTCCACATATGGTTCACATTGCCTTCAACTGCCGCCTGCAGAGCCAGCGCTTTCTGATGGCCCAGAACCAGAATCATCACTTCTTCCGCATCCAGCAGCGTACCCACGCCTACGGTCAGCGCGTATTTAGGCACCTGGTCTACATCGCCGTCGAAGAAGCGAGAGTTTGCAACGCGAGTATCATGGGTCAGAGTTTTAATGCGTGTGCGCGAAGCCAGAGAAGAGGCTGGTTCGTTGAAAGCGATGTGGCCATCGTTACCTACGCCGCCCATAAACAGATGAATTTTACCGTATGAACGGATTTTTTCTTCATAGCGACGGCATTCTGCATCGATATCCGGCGCGTTACCATTCAGAAGGTTGATGTTTTCTGCCGGGATATCAACGTGATCAAAGAAGTTGCGATGCATAAAGCTATGATAGCTTTCCGGATGCTCTTTCGGCAGACCAACGTACTCATCCATATTGAAGGTAACAACATGCTTAAAGCTAACCTGGCCTGCTTTGTGCATCTCAACAAGAGCTTTATAAGCGGTCAGAGGCGTACCGCCGGTAGGCAGACCCAGGACAAACGGACGGTCCGCAGTCGGCTTGAACGCATTGATGCGGTTAACGATGTGGCGGGCAGCCCATTTACCTACTTGTTCAGCTGTTACCAGGGGGATCAGTCTCATTGTTCACCTCTATAGTTAAATTAGAACCTGGCGGATTGGCGCCAGCATACTATTAAGAGTATTGCAGTAACTACGCCGACCGGGGTCAATCCGTGTTGATTTTTTGAATGATAAAATAAGTTTTCGTTGTTAGCCAGTCAAAGGCGGAGGTGAATACGATATTTGGTGATTATTGTCACAAAAAATACCCATTTAATTTGCGAGACGAATTAATTTTTCAGACACTTTGCAGGTAAGTTAAAAATTTAAGTAAGTTACACAATAATAAAGTGGCTTTAGTGAGCCTGATCGGGGTCTCATAGGGGGAATAAGATGAATATTTTAGGTTTTTTCCAGCGGCTCGGTAGGGCGTTACAGCTCCCTATCGCAGTGCTACCGGTCGCGGCGCTGCTGCTGCGATTTGGTCAACCAGATCTGCTTAACATATCGTTTATCGCACAAGCGGGTGGGGCAATCTTTGATAACCTGGCGCTGATTTTTGCTATCGGTGTGGCATCCAGCTGGTCGAAAGACAGCGCCGGTGCCGCCGCGCTGGCGGGCGCAGTAGGTTACTTTGTTCTGACCAAAGCAATGGTCACCATCAACCCGGCCATCAACATGGGCGTCCTGGCGGGTATCATCACCGGTCTGGTCGGCGGTGCCGTGTATAACCGCTGGTCGGGTATCAAGCTGCCTGAGTTCCTGAGCTTTTTCGGCGGCAAACGTTTTGTACCCATTGCGACCGGCTTTTTCTGCCTGGTGCTGGCGGCCATCTTCGGCTACGTCTGGCCACCGGTGCAGAATGCCATCCATGCTGGCGGTGAGTGGATCGTCGGCGCGGGCGCGCTGGGTTCTGGTATCTTTGGTTTCATCAACCGTCTGCTGATCCCGACTGGCCTGCATCAGGTACTGAACACCATCGCCTGGTTCCAGATTGGTGAGTTCACCAACGCTGCGGGCGCGGTATTCCACGGCGACATCAACCGCTTCTACGCTGGTGACGGCACTGCGGGGATGTTCATGTCCGGCTTCTTCCCGATCATGATGTTCGGTCTGCCGGGTGCGGCTCTGGCGATGTACTTTGCCGCGCCGAAAGAGCGTCGTCCGATGGTTGGCGGTATGCTGCTGTCGGTTGCTATCACCGCGTTCCTGACCGGCGTGACTGAGCCGCTGGAATTCCTGTTCATGTTCCTGGCTCCGCTGCTGTACCTCCTGCACGCTGTTCTGACCGGTATCAGCCTGTTCGTTGCGACGGCGCTGGGTATCCACGCGGGCTTCTCTTTCTCCGCGGGTGCCATCGACTACGTTCTGATGTACAGCCTGCCGGCAGCCAGTAAAAACGTCTGGATGCTGATTGTGATGGGCGCGGTGTTCTTCGTTATCTACTTCCTGCTGTTCAGCGCGGTTATCCGCATGTTCAATCTGAAAACGCCGGGTCGTGAAGATAAAGTCGATGACGTGGTCACTGAAGAAGCAAACAGCAATACCGAAGAGGGTTTAACCCAGCTGGCGACCAACTACATCGCTGCGGTCGGCGGTACGGATAACCTGAAGGCGATTGATGCCTGTATTACCCGTCTGCGTCTGACCGTTGCGGACTCCGCGCTGGTAAACGATGCAGCCTGTAAGCGCCTCGGTGCTTCCGGTGTCGTTAAACTGAACAAGCAGACCATCCAGGTTATCGTGGGTGCGAAAGCGGAATCCGTTGGCGATGAAATGAAGAAAGTGGTTGCCCGTGGCCCAGTCGCCGCAACGGCAGCATCGTCTCATAGCGCTCCAGCTGCCGCTCAGGCGGTTAAACCACAGGCCGTAGCCAACGCGAAAACCGTTGAAGCGTTAGTTTCACCCATTACCGGTGATATTGTGGCTCTTGAGCAGGTTCCGGATGAAGCCTTCGCCAGTAAAGCCGTTGGCGATGGGGTGGCGGTGAAACCGACCGATAAGATTGTTGTGGCTCCGGTTGCGGGTACCGTGGTGAAGATTTTCAACACTAACCATGCTTTCTGCCTGGAAACTGAAAACGGCGCGGAAATCGTCGTCCATATGGGTATCGATACCGTTGCTCTTAACGGCCAGGGCTTCAAACGTCTGGTGGAAGAGGGGGCGGAAGTGAAGGCGGGTCAGCCGATTCTGGAACTGGATCTTGAGTTCCTGAACGCTAACGCGCGTTCGATGATTAGCCCGGTAGTGTGCAGCAACAGCGACGACTTCGGTGCGCTGGTAATTCAGGCGACCGGTCAGGTTGTTGCAGGCCAGACGCCGCTGTACGAAATTAAAGGCAAGTAGGTCTCCTGAGTAAGGTTTATGCCTCAGCGGCGCAGCGAAAGCTGCGCCGCTTTTTTTTACCGCAAACAACTTCATTATCTTCTCCAGAAACGTATTTTGCGTAACTAATAGTTGTCTCCACGCCCTGCTTGTAAGATCATGTGCCGTTATACGTTGTTTACGCTTTGAGGAACCCACGATGAGTGAGGCAGAAGCCCGCCCGACTAACTTTATTCGTCAGATTATTGATGAAGATCTGGCTACTGGTAAGCACACCACCGTTCATACCCGTTTTCCACCGGAACCGAACGGCTATCTGCACATTGGCCATGCAAAATCTATTTGCCTGAACTTTGGTATCGCCCAGGATTACAAAGGCCAATGCAACCTGCGTTTCGATGACACCAACCCGGTGAAGGAAGATATCGAATACGTTGAGTCGATTAAAAACGACGTGCAGTGGTTAGGTTTCCACTGGTCCGGGGACGTTTGCTACTCGTCTGATTATTTCGATCAGCTGCACCAGTATGCGATTGAGCTCATCAATAAAGGTCTGGCCTACGTTGATGAACTGTCGGCGGATGAAATCCGCGAGTACCGCGGCACGCTGAAAGAGCCGGGTAAAAATAGTCCATACCGCGATCGCAGCGTGGAAGAGAACCTGGCGCTGTTTGAAAAAATGCGCAGCGGTGGGTTTGCCGAAGGTAAAGCCTGTCTGCGCGCGAAAATCGATATGGCTTCTCCATTTATCGTGATGCGCGATCCGGTTCTGTATCGCATTAAGTTTGCCGACCATCACCAGACCGGAAGCAAGTGGTGCATCTACCCGATGTACGACTTTACCCACTGCATCAGCGATGCGCTGGAAGGGATTACTCACTCTCTCTGTACTCTGGAGTTCCAGGATAACCGTCGTCTGTACGATTGGGTGCTGGATAACATCAGTATCCCTGTACACCCGCGTCAGTACGAGTTTTCGCGCCTCAACCTCGAATACACCGTGATGTCCAAGCGTAAGCTGAATCAGCTGGTGACAGAGAAGCATGTTGAAGGTTGGGACGATCCGCGTATGCCGACCATCTCCGGTCTGCGTCGTCGCGGCTACACCGCGGAATCCATTCGCGAGTTCTGCAAACGCATTGGCGTGACCAAGCAGGACAACACCATTGAAATCGCCTCTCTGGAATCCTGCATCCGTGAGGATTTAAACGAAAACGCTCCGCGCGCCATGGCCGTTATCGACCCGGTTAAGCTGGTCATCGAAAACTATCCTCAGGGCGGCAGTGAAATGGTGACCATGCCGAATCATCCGAACAAACCGGAGATGGGCAGCCGCGAGGTTCCGTTCAGCGGCGAAATCTGGATCGATCGCGCTGACTTCCGCGAGGAAGCGAACAAGCAGTACAAGCGTCTGGTTATGGGTAAAGAAGTTCGCCTGCGCAACGCGTACGTCATCAAAGCAGAACGCGTGGAAAAAGATGCGGAAGGTAACATCACCACTATCTTCTGCACCTACGACGCCGACACTCTGAGCAAAGATCCAGCCGATGGCCGTAAAGTTAAGGGTGTGATTCACTGGGTGAGCGCGGCGCACGCGCTGCCGGTAGAGATTCGCCTGTACGATCGTTTGTTCAGCGTGCCGAACCCGGGCGCGGCGGACGATTTCCTCGCGGTAATAAATCCGGAATCGCTGGTGATTAAACAGGGATTCGCAGAACCTGCTCTGGCGCAGGCTCAGGCGGGGAAAGCTTACCAGTTCGAACGTGAAGGCTATTTCTGCCTCGACAGCCGCTATGCAAGCGCAACCAATCTGGTGTTTAACCGCACCGTCGGTCTGCGCGATACCTGGGCGAAAGTCGGCGCCTAGTTTTCCGCCTTTATTAACAACGCCGCTTATCGCGGCGTTTTTTTATGGCAAATCAGAGGATTAAATTATCATATTTTCGCGATGCGAATTAATCTTGTTTACAGAATGTAAAAAAACAGTTTTTAACCCTGCCACTTTCTCCGCGAAAAATATGTAATCGCTTTCATCTCAGTTGAATTTGTCTGTTTTTGCAAGCACTTCCACGCTAAATGCATCACTTCTACGACTGAAACAAAAAGACATAAATTATGTGCGCTTTGTCATAATCTTCATCTTTGGTCAGCGAAAGAGATTGATAATTCGCGTCACGAAAAATAGTCTATAGCCAGTGGTTATGCGAATTTTTACCGCACCACTTTTTAGCAGTTTTATTTATTTTTTTGCGTGTTGCCCCTGGTAACCGCACTTTAAAACGTCAAAGAGGATATGCATATGCGTACGTTTAGTGGCAAACGTAGTACGCTGGCGCTGGCTATTGCCGGTGTAACAGCCCTGTCAGGATTTGCAATGGTGCCTGATGCAAAAGCAGAAGGATTCATTGATGATTCAACGTTAACTGGCGGCATCTATTACTGGCAACGTGAACGTGACCGTAAAGATGTAACCGACGGCGACAAATATAAAACCAACCTCTCACACTCTACCTGGAACGCCAACCTGGACTTCCAGTCCGGCTATGCCGCCGATATGTTTGGGATTGATATTGCTGCCTTTACCGCTATCGAAATGGGCGAGAGCAGCGAGAGCGGCCACCCGAACGAAATCGCGTTCTCCTCGCGCAATAAAACCTACGATGAAGACTATTCCGGCGATAAGAGCGGGATCAGCCTGTATAAAGCGGCTGCCAAATTTAAATTTGGTCCGGCCTGGGCGCGCGCTGGCTATATTCAGCCAACCGGCCAAACCTTACTGGCTCCGCACTGGAGCTTTATGCCGGGTACTTACCAGGGCGCTGAAGCCGGTGCCAATTTTGACTACGGTGACGCTGGCGCGCTGAGTTTCTCCTATATGTGGACCAACGAATATAAAGCGCCATGGCACATTGAGATGGATGAGTTCTATCAGAACGACAAGAAAACCAAGGTAGATTACCTCCATTCTATCGGCGCCAAATACGATTTTAAAAATGACCTCGTGCTGGAAGCGGCGTTTGGCCAGGCACAGGGGTATGTTGACCAGTATTTTGCTAAAGCCAGCTATAAGTTTGATGTTGCCGGCACGCCGTTAACCACCAGCTATCAGTTCTACGGCACCCGCGATAAAGTCAGCAACGGCGGAGTTAACGATATTTATGACGGCACGGCATGGCTGCAGGCATTGACCTTTGGCTATAAAGTTGCTGATGTTCTGGACCTGCGTCTGGAAGGTACCTGGGTTAAGGCTGAAGGTCAGCAGGGCTACTTCCTGCAGCGTATGACCCCAACCTATGCATCTTCTAACGGTCGCCTGGATATCTGGTGGGATAACCGCTCGGACTTCAACGCCAACGGTGAAAAAGCCGTGTTCTTCGGCGCGATGTATGACATGAAGAACTGGAACATGCCTGGCTGGGCCTTCGGCGCATCCTACGTTTATGCCTGGGATGCGAAACCGGGCAAAATGTCTTCTCCTGACGCTTTCTACAATCCGAACAAACGCCTGGAAGAATCAGCCTATAGCCTGGATGCGATGTACACCGTCCAGGAAGGCCGGGCGAAAGGTACGTTGTTCAAACTCCACTTTACTCAATACGACAACCACTCCGATATCCCAAGCTGGAGCGGCGGTTATGGCAACATCTTCCAGGATGAGCGCGACGTGAAGTTCATGGTTATCGCTCCGTTCACCATTTTCTGATGCCAATGCGGCGGGCGTGAGTCCGCCGCAATTTCCCGAGGTTGATCATGAAGAAGTTAATGCTTGTCGCCATTATGGCTGCAGGTCTGGTGGCCTGTACGCAGTCGCCAGCCCCTAAAGAAGACTCAAAGTTAAAAGACGCCTACAGCGCCTGTATCAATACCGCTGAGGGCAATCCGGATAAAATTCAAGCCTGCCAGAGCGTATTGAACGTGCTGAAACAAGAGAAGCAGCATCAGCAGTTCGCCACTCAGGAAAGCGTCCGGGTACTGGATTATCAACAGTGTATTCAGGCGCGGAAAACCGGTAACGATCAGGCGGTACAGTCGCGTTGTGACCAGATCTGGAAAGAGATCCGCAGTAACAATACGCCACGCTAAACCAGGCGAAGGCGGGCGAACGGGCGGAGCGTAAACTCCGCCCGTTACTATTTTAATGCTGTACTTCTGCCGGCTGATAGCCGCGGCTCAGGCGCACGAAGAGCATCGCGGTTGCCGCAAACCCGCATAGCGCAGCGCACATCAACCACCAGCCAGGGGAACTTTTATCCCCCGTTATCTCCACCAGGGCGGTAGAAATCGCCGGCGTCAGGCCACCAAAGATAGCGGTTGCGAGACTAAAGGCCAGTGAAAAGCCCACGGTACGGACGTAGACCGGCATCACTTCCGTGAGCGCTGCCACCATCGCGCCGTTATACATGCCAAAGAAGAATGAGAACCACAGCAGGACCAGCGTCATGCGGGTGAAATCCGGCGCGGCGGTGAGCCAGTGCATCACCGGCCAGGTGGTGAGCAGCGCCAGCAGGGTGATCCCCATGAGCACCGGACGACGGCCTATTCTGTCAGAAATTGCCCCGCCAATCGGTAACCAGATAAAGTTAGAGATGCCGACCAGCATGGTGACCAGCAGACTGTCGCGAGCGCTAAGATGCAGAACCGTTCTACCGTAGGTTGGCGTATAGACGGTAATGAAGTAAAAGGTGGTGGTGGTCATCGCTACCAGCAGCGTCCCGGCGATAATAATGCGCCAGTTTTTGGCAATCGTGGTCAGGATCTCTTTGGTATCAGGACGATGTTTGCGCTGCAGGAAGTCTTCGGTCTCCTGTAAAGAACGACGCAGCACAAAAATAAGCGGAATAATCAGGCAGCCAATAAAGAAGGGGATGCGCCAGCCCCATTCGGCTATCTCGTCGTGGCCGAGCGTTTCGTTCAACACGTAGCCAATCAGCGCCGCCATGACAATCGCCACCTGTTGGCTGGCGGATTGCCAGCTGGTATAGAACCCTTTTTTCCCCGGCGTGGCGATTTCCGACAGATAAACCGAAACGCCGCCAAGTTCTACGCCCGCTGAAAACCCCTGCAGCAGACGGCCGACTAACACCAGGATGGGGGCGAGAACCCCGATTGTGTTATAGCCGGGTACCAGCGCTATCAGTAGCGTCCCGCAGCCCATAATCGCCAGCGTCACCATGAGCCCTTTCCGGCGGCCGATTCTGTCGATATAGGCTCCCAGCACTATCGCGCCGATGGGGCGCATCAGGAAGCCGGAGCCAAACACGGCAAAGGTGAGCATTAACGCCGCAAACTCACTCTCTGCCGGAAAGAAGGTTCTGGCGATGTAGGTGGCGTAAAAGCCAAACAGAAAAAAGTCGAATTGTTCGAGAAAATTGCCGCTGGTCACGCGGAGAATTGCGCCAAAGGTGCCGGCACGCGATGATTGTTGCGTCATAGGGGTTGCTCTCCATTGTCTTTATCTTGTTTTTATAGAGGTAAGAGGGAGCGGATTAGTCGCCTGCGACTGCCGCCTGTTTTCCACGGCGTTTCTCAATTGCCCACTTGAGTAACGCCGCACAGCGATAAAATCCGTGGGCAAATTTTCCGTAGGGAATAGTTAAAAACAGCGCCATCACGACGCCAAGATGAATGGCAAGCAGGATGCCCATCCACGAAGTGTCGCGTCCTGCCAACAGGGCGAGCCCGGTAAGGCTGGTCAGGAACAGCAGCAGAATAAAGCCACGATCCATGGGTTTTTGTCGCGCGTCGCCGTGCAGCGGAGAACGACGCAGGTTCAGCCACAGCAAGCCAGCCGGACCTACCAGCAAGCCAATTCCGCCAAGCGTACCCAGAAGTACAGGAACGCTGAAGAACGGGTAGGGAGCTTCCCATCCGGCGAAATAGTGGTAGCCCGTGGCGACCACAGTGGCGGCGAAACAGAGCAGGAAACCATAGAAGGTAAAGTGATGGAAACGGCGGCGCATCAGCGTAAACGCGTCATCAGACTCGTTGCAGCCTTTACCGTGTCCGCCGTCGAGATATTTCAGCGTAAGCGCATCATGTGAGGCCTTTGCGATATCACCAGGCTGCGGTTGGCCTGGTGATATCTCGCGCCAGAAACGGATCACCCCGGTCATCAGTAAACCGATGGCCAGAATGAAGACCGAGCCAAACATCCACGCCAGCAGGTTATGGGGAAATATCTGGTAAAAATCGCCGGCCAGCGGTGGATGAAGCAGTGAGCCTTTGAGCCCCATCGCCAGCAGTAAAAAGAGGATCAAACCGGCAATCAGAGCCAGCACCGTGGTTACGCCAGCCCGACGATACAGGCTGCCGAAAGCCGCGGGCTGAGCATAATGTTGATAGGTTTCCAGTCGCACTTCCGCCATCGCTTTCGGAACGTTAATGGCAAACTCATGCGGCGGCGCGTACTGGCAAGCGTGCAGGCAGGCACCGCAGTTGTGGCACAGGTTGGCCAGGTAGTTAATATCCGCTTTGCCAAAGGCGAGGCGCTGGGTCATCGCCGGAAATACGGCGCAAAACCCTTCACAATAACGGCAGGCGTTACACACCTGCATCACCCTTTCAACTTCCGCTTCTGGTTCAGTGATGATTTGTGCGTCAATGATCAGCTTTTCAAGCGACTTCATGCTGTGTCTCCTGCTGTGCCGCATGGGCGGCTTGCTGGCCGGCAATGCAACCGAATGTAGTACCAATCGACATGCCCACCCCGGCGGTATAGCCTTTGCCCAGTACGTTGCCGGCCATCATTTCACCGGCCACGAACAGGTTACGGCTGGGCTTGCCTGCAAAATGGACGGCGGAGCGTTCATTAACATAGAGTCCGAGATAGGTGAAAGTGATCCCTGGACGTAACGCATAACCGTAGTAGGGCGGCGTATCGATGGGCCGCGCCCAGTGGGTTTTCGGCGGCGTCAGGTCTGATGTCGCGCAGTTATCAAGGCGGGTATGATCGAACTGGCCGGGCGTACAGGCGGCGTTATAGCGGGCGATGGTTTGCGACAGTCGTTCCGCGTCCAGCCCCAGCTGGCGAGCCAGTTCGGCGATAGTATTGGCCTGGGCTCCGGGAAAAACGGGCGGCATAAAATGACCGATCGCTTTGCTGTCGATGATCGAGTAACCGATTTGGCCGGGCTGGTGGGCGACCAGCCGTCCCCAGATGGCATAGCGTTTAGGCCAGAAATCCTCGCCCTCATCATAAAAGCGCTCGGCATCGCGGTTGACAACCACACCCAACGACACGCAGTCCACGCGCGTGCAGATGCCGCCATCATAGAGCGGCGCCCGGGCGTCAATCGCGACGCAGTGTGACTGTGACGGATCGCCGATGATGTCAGCCCCTGCCTCGATCATAAATTTGAGCAGGACGCCCTGGTTGAAGCGGGTTCCGCGGATGAGAAAGTTATCGGCTGGCCATTCGCCACGCTCGTTCTGTCCCCAGGCTTCGCGCAGCCACTCGCGGTTAGATTCAAACCCGCCCGCGGCGAGGACGCAGGTTTTCGCCGCGATCCTCTCTTCACCCGCCAGCGCGGCGACGAATTCGCCGTTGTGTAATTCAAGCGCCTGCACCGGCGTGTTGTAACGGATCTGCACGCCCAACTGTTCTGCGCTGCGGTAATAGGCGTTTATCAGCGCTTTACCGCCGCCCATAAAAAAGGCGTTAGTGCGGGCCACGTGCAGGGCGCCGGACAGCGGCGGCTGGAAGTTAACGCCATGCTGGCGCATCCAGTCGCGGCATTCAGATGAGGTGCGGATCACCAGCCGCGCCAGCGTTTCGTTGGTGTTGCCATCGGTAACGCGCAGCAGATCCTGCCAGTATTCTTCTTCCGGATAGCTGTCGACTAAAACATCCTGCGGAGCATCATGCATACAGCGAAGATTTCGCGTGTGCTGAGAGTTTCCGCCTCGCCATTCCCGCGGTGCGGCCTCCAGCAGCAGCACGGACGCGCCAGCTTCCCGGGCGGTTAAGGCGGCGCATAATGCGGCATTGCCGCCGCCAATCACCAGTACATCCACCATTTTTGGCTCCATTACGGTTTGCTTTATTGTTAAATTTGTAATGGAAATGTAGGTGCTCAGGCCGGCAAGCCGCTATGGCGTATTGCTAAAGGGGGGTTTAGTGAGCGTAAAGACTGGCGCCCGGCCAGCGGCCTGATTCAACGAGCTGACGCATGACTTTTGTCAGTATCACTCGCGCCGCAAGGCCTGCTGGCGTCAGTTCATCATCAGAGAGACTGACGAGAAAATTAGGCCGACTGAGTATCGGATTGTCGACACCGATCACTCTCAGCGCCTCGTTGTCGAGATGAGAAATGGCTGCCCCAGGCTGCAGAGTAGCGCCGAGTCCGTCGCGGACGGCGCGCATCAGCAGCGCCAGACCGTCGATTTCAGCTACCACATCAATGTTAAGGGAGTGTTCCTGGCAGATAGACTCGAGCCTGCCGCGCAGACCATGCCCCTGGCTTGGCATAATCAACGGGATAGCGGCCAGCTGGCCTGGCGAGATGCTCGCGTCGGGAAGGGGAGCCAGCACTTCGTGGGTACCTATCAGGAACAGACGCTCTTCGAGAATGGGTCTGGCGCTCCAGCGCATAAGCTTCTCCTTCTGGAACACGATGGCTAAATCAAGCTGACGGGTATTGATCATTCGCTCAAGGTTGCCGGAGAGGCTTTCGACTAAATGCAGGCGGACATCGGCATAGCTTTCGCGCATCGCGTTAATAAAAGGCACCCCCAGAACAGAGGCGGTGCTTGGGGCCATACCGACGCTGACGTGGCCGGAAAGGCGCGCTTCGCGCGCGGCGAGAACCGCATCATCAGCATGACGCAGAGCCAGCTGCGCCTGAGAGTAAAAGGCAAGGCCAGCGCTGGTCGGCATCACGCCGCGCGATGTTCGTTGCAGCAGGCGAATAGCAAGTTCGTTCTCCAGACGCGCCATTTGTTGGCTAAGCGCGGAGACACCGATATTCAGATCTAGGGCGGCGCGGCCCATGCTGCCGGTTTCGATAATGCGGACAAAATAGCGTAGCTGGCGAAGCTCCATGTCGACTCTCCGTACAAGGCTGGATCCACTGACAGTAAATGTATTGAGGCGCGAGAGGAAGAGGGGGATCATATTCAGAGCAAAAAAAAGCCAACCTGAAGGTTGGCTTTTAACGTTATACGCTGCGGTGATTATTTCTCTGCCGCATCGTGAGCATGTTCATCTTCGCGGCAGTCGCCTTCTGCACAGTGACCGTAAAGGTACAGGCTGTGGTTAGTCAGGCGAATACCGTGCCTGGAGGCAATTTCACGCTGGCGCGCTTCAATTGAGTCATCGCTAAATTCGATCACTTTGCCGCAGTCGAGGCAGATAAGGTGATCGTGATGATGCTGCTGCGTCAGTTCAAAAACGGATTTACCGCCTTCGAAATTATGACGGGTGACGATACCGGCGTCGTCGAACTGGTTGAGTACGCGATAGACGGTCGCCAGGCCAATCTCTTCGCCCATATCGATCAGGCGTTTGTATAAGTCTTCCGCACTGACATGATGGTTATCCGGTTCCTGAAGGACTTCCAGGATTTTTAATCTTGGAAGAGTCACTTTCAGGCCAGCCTTCTTTAATGCGGTATTGTTGTCAGTCATGCGGAATCTGTCCTGTTGCTAAACGATCTACTTCCATCTGCGGAAGTAATACAGAGAATCACCCGATGTAATGCGTCTCATTATAGAACTGCCATGGTGAAATGAAAACTGCAAGCATCGGGCCTTGTATGCTGTCAAAAACGAGGCACTCGCTACAAAGTGCTTCACGCGACCTCGTTAAATCAGAGGACATTGTACAGATATGTGACTAAAAGTTAAAAACTTGTAGCTATAACTTCGATTGCTTTTATCTATAGATTAGGCAAAATCTGATGATTATGCCGTTCAGACTCAGGCATTCTTGATTTCTTCAAGATGCAGCTCTTCAGAAATCTGTTTTACCCATTTTTCCACGCGTTCGTTGGTCAGTTCCGGCTGACGATCTTCATCGATGGCCAGGCCAACAAAGTGGTGGTCATCCGCCAGACCTTTAGAGGCTTCAAAATGGTAGCCGGCGGTCGGCCAGTGGCCAACGATAGTCGCGCCGCGCGGTTCGATGATGTCGCGAATGGTACCCAGAGCATCACAGAAGTATTCAGCATAGTCTTCCTGATCGCCGCAGCCAAAAAGGGCAACCAGTTTGCCATTGAAGTCGATCTCTTCCAGGGTCGGGAAAAAATCGTCCCAATCGCACTGGGCTTCACCATAGTACCAGGTCGGAATGCCGAGCAGCAGGATATCGTGACCTTCCAGATCCTCTTTGCTGCTTTTGGCAATGTCGTGAACATCAGCAACATCTTTACCAAGCTGCTTTTGAATCATTTTTGCAATATTTTCGGTGTTGCCGGTGTCGCTGCCAAAAAAGATGCCGATGATTGCCATGAGTAAAATAACCTCTTGAAACTTAATGATGTGGTAGTGGGCGTAATGCCCGCAGATAGGGGCAATGATAGCAGAACAGAGAAAGGCGCGGAAACAGCAATCACGCCCAACTGCACACTCTGCTACATGAAAGCTGACTTTTTGAGGGTTTTAGGCTTTATCCTGGTCGCGCAGGGCTGCCAGCTGGTTCATCAGCATCTCTTCAATGAGATCGCTGCGGTTCATATTACGGGCTTCCGCCAGCTCGTTAAGCGCATCCACCGCATCGGCATTCAGCTTTAGCTCAACGCGCTTGAGGCCGCGGACTTTGTCGCGTTTAAGCTGGTTGCGTTTGTTGATGCGCAGCTGTTCATCGCGCGAAAGCGGATTGGTTTTCGGTCTGCCCGGCCGACGCTCAGTTGCGAACAAATCTAATGTCGTACGGTCCGTTTGTTCTTTTGCCATGATTCAGAGTGACTTCGGGGGAAACAAGCTGTCGGGAGTAGCCGACGCAGATAGCGCGCCATAATACATCAGGCGACGAGCTGCGCCAACGACCGCGGGCATTAAGCCGCGCGGTCGGGCATATTTTAAGCAGTTACCCGCCGATGGTGGCTAAATAACGTCGAATAGCGCGGATAACGGCTTCCGGTTTCTCGGCATGCACCCAGTGTCCGGCTCCGGCGATAACGTGCGCGCGCGCCTGGGGAAATTGAGCCAACAGGGCGTCACGATATTCATCGGTGACGTAAGGGGAGTTGCCGCCGGGGATAAACTGCGCCGGATGCGGCCAGGCCGGGACGGTTTGCCAGCCGACGATATTAGCGTACTGTTCCCACAGCACCGGCACGTTAAAACGCCACTGGCCGTCCACGAAAGATTTCAACAAAAACTGAATGACGCCCTCTTCATTGAGGTGTTCGCGCATCACTGCCGCGGCCTGCTGACGCGTGGCGGCACCCGCGTCGGTGACGGCGTTGATGGCGGCGAAGATTTCATCATGGCGACGAACATGATAATCCACCGGGGCGATATCAATGGCGACCAGGCCGGCGATACGCTCCGGCGCCAGAGCACTGAGCGCCATCACGGCCTTACCTCCCATGGAGTGACCAATAAAGGTCGCCCTCTCAATTTGTGATTCATTGAGAGTATCAAGCAGATCCTGGGCCATCGCGGCATAGGTCATCTCCGGCGCGCGCGGTGAGAGGCCGTGGTTTCGCATGTCGACCTGCAAAATATCATGGTCAAGGACCAGATCGCGGGCGAGGATCCCCAGATTATCCAGACTGCCAAAAAGGCCGTGGACCAGGACGATAGGGGGATTATTGTGCGGATTTTGTGCAGATTGCGCTCGGCTATTTAATTTCATGGCAAAGTTCTTTTTTTCGCTCCGTCGGGTTAGGGTATTATGTTGGACATTCTGCCACCCGGCTGCAAGACCCGGAAGATATCCGAGTTTTACCGCCATCCTGGTTTGACGCTATCCGCGGTTGGGATTTGTACCTATAATCCCGACAACTTGTATTCAGAAAAAGATATCGCACTGGATTAAGATGAAAACAATTGAAGTTGATGATGAACTCTATAGCTATATTGCCAGCCACACCAAGCATATTGGCGAGAGCGCATCCGACATTTTACGGCGCATGTTGAAGTTTTCCGCCGTTTCCCAGACCGCCGCACCGGTAGCGAAAGCCGCTCCGGCCCCTGCGCCAACGCCTGTCGTTGAAGTGAAGCCCGCGAATCCTCTGAAAGATAAAGTCCGTGCGATGCGCGAGCTGCTGTTATCCGATGAGTACGCCGAACAAAAGCGCGCGGTAAACCGTTTCATGCTGATTCTGACAACCCTCTACGCCTTAGACAGCAAAGCGTTTGCCGAGGCGACCGAGTCGCTGCACGGACGCACTCGCGTATATTTCGCTGAGGATGAGCGTACGCTGCAGAAAAACGGTAATCAGACGAAGCCTAAGCAGGTTCCGGGGACACCGTGGTGGGTCATTACAAATACCAATACCGGCCGCAAATGCAGCATGATCGAACATATTATGCAGTCAATGCAGTTTCCGGCGGAATTGATCGAAAAGGTTTGCGGTACGATCTAGTTATTTAACTTTGCACCAGAAGGATCAGGCAATGGCAATCGATAAACGCGCAGGTCAACCTGCGCAACAGAGTGATTTGATTAACGTCGCCCAGCTGACTGCCCAGTACTATGTGCTGAAGCCGGAAGCAGGCAACGCGGAACATGCGGTGAAGTTTGGCACCTCTGGCCATCGCGGTAGCGCGGCGCGCCATAACTTCAACGAACAGCATATTCTGGCGATTGCGCAGGCAATTGCGGAAGACCGCGCGAAGAACGGGATCACCGGCCCATGCTACGTCGGGAAGGACACCCACGCACTATCCGAGCCAGCCTTCATCTCCGTACTGGAAGTGCTGGCGGCGAACGGTGTTGACGTCATCGTTCAGGAAAATAACGGCTTCACTCCGACGCCGGCGATTTCCAATGCCATTCTGGTGCACAACAAAAAGGGCGGCCCGCTGGCCGACGGTATTGTTATTACGCCGTCACACAACCCGCCGGAAGACGGTGGTATTAAGTACAACCCACCAAACGGCGGCCCGGCTGACACTAACGTCACTAAAGTTGTCGAAAATCGCGCCAACGAACTGCTGGCTGCGGGTCTGCAGGGCGTGAAGCGCATCTCACTGGATGCAGCGCTGGCTTCCGGCCACGTCAAAGAGCAGGATCTGGTGCAGCCGTTTGTTGAGGGGCTGGCAGATATCGTCGATATGGCGGCGATCCAGAAAGCCGGATTGACGCTGGGCGTCGATCCGCTGGGCGGCTCCGGTATCGAATACTGGAAACGTATCGCTAAGCATTACAACCTTAACCTGACCATCGTTAACGACCACGTTGATCAGACCTTCCGCTTTATGCACCTCGATAAAGACGGCGCAATCCGCATGGACTGCTCCTCGGAATGCGCGATGGCCGGCCTGCTGGCGCTGCGCGACAAGTTTGATCTGGCCTTCGCCAATGACCCGGATTACGACCGTCACGGTATTGTCACTCCGGCCGGGTTAATGAACCCGAACCATTATCTGGCGGTAGCGATTAACTATCTGTTCCAGCATCGCCCGCAGTGGGGTAAAGATGTTGCGGTCGGTAAGACCCTGGTCTCTTCGGCGATGATCGACCGCGTGGTTAACGATCTGGGCCGTAAGCTGGTGGAAGTGCCGGTCGGCTTTAAGTGGTTCGTTGATGGCCTGTTCGACGGCAGCTTCGGTTTTGGCGGCGAAGAGAGCGCGGGAGCCTCATTCCTGCGCTTTGACGGCACCCCGTGGTCTACCGACAAAGACGGGATCATCATGTGTCTGCTGGCGGCAGAAATCACTGCCGTAACCGGCAAAAACCCGCAGCAGCACTACGATGAACTGGCTGAGCGCTTCGGTGCGCCAAGCTACAACCGTCTGCAGGCTTCCGCGACGTCAGCTCAGAAAGCGGCGTTGTCTAAGCTCTCGCCGGAAATGGTTAGCGCCAGCACCCTGGCCGGTGACCCGATTACCGCACGTCTGACCGCGGCGCCGGGTAATGGCGCAGCGATTGGCGGCCTGAAGGTGATGACCGACAACGGCTGGTTCGCCGCGCGTCCGTCAGGCACCGAAGATGCCTATAAAATCTACTGTGAAAGCTTCCTCGGCGCTGAGCATCGTCAGCAAATTGAGAAAGAAGCGGTGGTAATTGTCAGCGAAGTGCTGAAAAACGCGTAATTAAAATCACGTTAATCAGGCCCTTATAAGGGCCTGATTTTTTTCGCAAGGAATGCGATGAAACTGGAACGTAAAAATGTTTTTTGGTTCTGGGGTGGGATGGATCTGTTCTATTTCCTCCAGTTTATTTGCTGGAATGTCTACCATCAGCGTGTACCTTTCTACGACGATCTCCTTTCATATCTTCAGCTTCTGCAAACCTATGGTTCTGCGGCTGCCTGGTTATTCCCGCTAAATTTCATGCTGATCCTGAGTATTCCGCTGTCGATGATTCTCTTCTGGCGGCAGAGCCGCTATGCGCTGTGGCTGACCTACGCGCAGACGCCGCTGCGCCTGATTTTCATGCTGCCTTCACTTTCGCTGGTGTTCTGGATGCTGCGCGAAATGGAGTTTAAGGGGAGCGCATTTTATATTGGGTTCCTGCTGTTGTCAGAGGTGGCAAAAGTCGCGACCCTTTGGCGATGCCGCAGGGCTTGAGCGCGATGTCGGCAGGCTGGTTATCCTGAAATCTACGGCTGTTAGCGTCCTGCGGTGACTGAATCGGGCATAATCGGGTATTGCACGTTTGCCCGACTTTGCCCGTTCTGCAGAAAAAACTGGCATGATTATCGATTAATGCCGCTTATTTTTGTGGTTTTCATCACAATATAACCCCGTTTCATATGAAATTTTCTAAATATATATGATCGACTTCAAATTAAAAAAAGCTACAAGGTTGTTTTGATTTTGTATGATTTATGTCACTTACTGATATGGATGATTTTGTTATATTTATGTCATTAAATCCTGGATGCTTTCTTGAGAACTTATATGTTACAAGTTAAACGTCACTCATTAATTGTGGAATATGTCGTAGAAAAGGGATGTGCCAGAGTTAATGAGCTGTCGCGAATATTTGGCGTATCTCCGGAAACCATTCGTCGTGATTTAACTACGCTGGCCAGGAATAAGAAAATAGTGCGCAGCTTTGGTGGTGCAATGATTTCTGAAAATAATGCATCATTTTTGTCTGCCGATACTCCGACAAATAATGGAAACTTTGTCGATAAAGCAGAAGCTTTTATTAAACGCACTAAAGAGCAGCCGGAGCGTAAGATGCGTATTGCTAAAGGTGCACTGCAGTTTATTCATGAACACGAGTGTATTATCATGGATAACAGTAGTTCCTGCTGGTTTCTGGCCCGCCAGTTGCCTGATATCGAATTGACCGTTATCACCAATTCTTTGAATATTATTCAAACCTTGGCCTGTCGTAAGAAAATAAGAATCGTCAGCGTTGGGGGTGAATATTCTGAGCGACACGGTGATTTCCACGGTCCGGTAGCTGAGTTTATTATTAATAACTTTAAGGTGAATAAGCTTTTTTTTTCCTGCCAGGGGTTAGACTCCGGTCTGGAAATTAAAGATAGCAACGAGGTTAATGTCCGCTTAAAGCAAGAAATGCTTAAAGTTGCCGATCAAAAAATTCTGATGGTTGATAGCAGTAAGTTTGAGCGCTATTCATTATATAAAATATGCGATCTAGCGGATATTGATATCATGATCACTAACGAATTACCAACCGCTATCTATCGTCAGGAACAGGTTCATATTGTAGAGACTAAATAAAAGCTCTGCATAATAAACTATTTTCATCATTATTTACTACTCTTGTGCCAGATGGAGGAGTATTGCGTCAGCAATACTGTCCATCTTCATTATTTATCCGCAAACGAGGTTTACAATGGAACAATTACCTGAAGAGATGAAAGCGGTTGTCTGCCATGGTCCCCAGGATTACCGCTTTGAGAAAATTAAACGTCCGGTCGCACAAGAAAGAGAAGTGGTTATTAAAGTTGACGGTTGTGGAATATGTGCTGGCGATTGTAAGGCCCAGGATGGCGCCGCTATGTTCTGGGGTGAGAATCCATGGGTAAAAACGCCGGTTGTTCCGGGACATGAATTCTACGGGCGGGTTGCTGAATTAGGCCCAGGTTCAGCTGAAAAATATAAATTAAAAATTGGCGACCGTATTCTGGCGGAGCAGATTGTACCCTGTCATGAGTGCCGTTTCTGTAAAACTGGTAAATACTGGATGTGCGAAACTCACGATATTTACGGTTTCCAGAAAGATGTTGCCGATGGCGGTATGGCTGAATATATGCGTTTTTCAGAAAGAGCGATTATTCACAAGATTCCCGAATCATTAAGCGAAGAAGATGCCGCCCTTATCGAACCGATGGCATGCGCCATCCACACGGTACGCCGCGGAGATATCGATCTGGATGATGTGGTTGTTATCGCTGGCGCCGGGCCGCTGGGTCTGTGTATGGTGCAGGTCGCGCATCTTAAAACGCCGAAGAAGCTGGTTGTTATCGACACGATGGAAGACCGCCTGGCGCTGGCGAAAGCGTTTGGTGCCGATGTGGTTATCAACGCAGCGAAAGAAGATGCGGTTGCTATCGTTAAATCAATGACCGACGGGTACGGCTGCGACGTCTATATCGAAGCCACCGGAGCTCCAGTTGGCGTAACCCAGGGTCTGGAGATGATTCGTAAGCTGGGGCGCTTCGTCGAGTTCAGCGTGTTTGGTAAAGAAACTACCGTTGACTGGTCGATCATTGGCGACCGTAAAGAGCTGGATATCCGCGGCGCGCATCTGGGGCCGTACAGCTATGAAATTGCCATCGATCTCTTTGAGCGAGGTCTTCTGACCGCAAAGGGGGTGGTTACTCACTTCTATTCAATCGATGAGTGGAAAGCCGCTTTTGAAGTGGCGAAGTCACTGGACTCTATTAAGGTCGTCATTAAACCATAAACTTAACTTATTAAATGGCGCCATTTTTTTAAGCGGCACAGAATCAACGTCGGCTAAATGAATACTGGATTTGTATCATGGTGATAACTGGGATAAATATCATCAGTATCTCTATTTCTGAACGCTGTGAATTTATTGCTCAGTATATCAGGCAACATTCGTACCATGAAAACGCCGGTGAATAAATTTTATTTTCTGGCGCATTACTCAATAAGGAGATATTGAATGCCTGTGAAATTTACTACCAAAGCATTACTCTCGGGGCTTTTGGCTATGAGCATGGTAGCCTGTATTAATGCCAGTCCTTTGAAAATCGGCATGTCGTTCCAGGAATTAAATAACGAATACTTCGTCACCATGAAAGAGTCGCTGGAGCAGTCGGCTAAGGACATTAATGCCACCGTCTATACTGCGGATGCGGCGCATGATGTTTCCAAGCAGATTAGTGACGTCGAGGACATGCTGCAAAAGAAAATTGATATTTTGCTGATTAACCCGGCAGATAGCGTTGGTGCGGAAACCGCCGTGCTGGCAGCGAAAAAAGCGGGTGTAGTCGTGGTTGCTATTGATGCTCAGGCTAACGGCCCCATTGATTCTTTTGTTGGCTCAAAAAACTATGATGCAGGTTTTATTGCCGGTGAGCATTTAGCGAAAGCGCTGGGTGAAAAAGGCAACGTTGCAATTCTCGATGGTATTCCGGTGGTGCCTATTCTGGAACGCGTGCGCGGTTTTGAAGATGCGATGAAAAAGCATCCCGATATCAAAGTTATTACCAGGCTTAATGGTAAACAGGAACGTGATACTTCCATGAGCGTGACGGAAAATATGCTGCAATCTAACCCTACGCTCAACGGTATTTTCAGCGTAAATGATGTTGGTTCCCTCGGTGCGCTGGCGGCTATTCAGGCATCGGGACGCGACGTGAAGCTGGTCAGCGTCGATGGTTCTCCGGAAGCGGTAGCCGAAATTGCTAAAGGCAATACGCCATTTATTGCCACTGCCGCTCAGTTCCCGCGCGATCAGCTACGTATTGGTTTAGGTATTGCGCTGGCGAAACACTGGGGGGCGAATATTCCAAAAGAGATCCCTGTCGATGTGAAGCTGATTGATAAAACTAACGCTAAAGATTTCCACTGGTAACCGCGTTATTACTCCACAGCGGCCCACCTTTATTTATGTGGGCCGTCCCGGATTTTTATTAAAATCTGGCACGATATTTTATCGTGCCGTCATGGAGCGATGTTCATGCCCAGCTTACTGGAAGTCAAAAACGTTAGTAAAAACTTCCCCGGAGTCAAGGCGCTCGATAACGTCAATATCACCCTCGGTCGGGGGGAGGTTCATGCCTTACTGGGTGAAAATGGCGCGGGTAAATCAACGTTGATGAAAATCCTGTGCGGAATATATCAACCTGACGCTGGCAATATTTTTATTGATGGCAAGCAGCAGCATTTTCATAACTATCGTGATGCTATAGCGTGCGGTGTAGGAATTATCTTTCAGGAGTTTTCCCTTATTCCTTACCTTAACGCTTATGAGAATATTTTCCTTAACCGCGAGAAGGTGAACCGATTTGGTCTGTTAGATCGTAAAGCAATGCGCCGTGAGGCGCTGCGGATTTTCAAAGAGCTCGGCGTGACCCTCGATCCTGATGAGCAAATTTGTCACCTCAGCGTCGCCGAGCAGCAGTTTGTGGAAATTGCCAAGGCGCTATCGCTGGATGCGCGAATTCTTATTCTCGACGAACCAACCGCCACCCTGACGCCGAGCGAGGCGGAACATCTCTTTCGCGTGATGCGCGATTTAAAAGCGAAAGGCGTCGGCATGTTCTTTATCTCTCATCACCTTGAGGAGATTTATGAGATCTGCGACAGCCTGAGCATCCTGCGCGATGGCAAATATATCGGATCGGCAAAGGTTGATAACATCGATATCTCAGAAATGATCCAGATGATGGTCGGCCGCGAGGTAGAGAATATCTACCCTGAGCGGCGGACGCTGGCGCATGATGAATTATTACTGGAAGCGGAAATTCAGCTCACGGAAAGCAGTCAGGTTAACCGACTGACGCTGCGCAAAGGCGAAATTTTGGGCCTTGCCGGGCTGGTGGGGTCAGGACGTTCGGAAACCATCCTGGCTCTGACCGGTGCGGATAAATGCTTCAAAAAACATGTTCGCCTTGCCGGAAAAGAGGTTACGATTAAATCTACCGATCAGGCTCTGCGTCTCGGGATCGGCCTGTTGCCTGAAAGCCGCAAAACACAGGGACTGGTGCTACCATTTTCCGTCAAAGATAATATCTGGCTCAACAAGCATGACTGTCAATTCTCGCTGATCCGCGATGGCGAAGAACGAAAAACCGCGGAACGTTTAATTAATCATGTTGGCGTCAAAACGCCGGATGCGTGGACTGCCGTAGGCACATTGAGCGGCGGCAACCAGCAGAAAGTCGTTATTTCTCGTTGGTTAAATCATGATGTCAATATTCTTATTTTTGACGAACCAACACGCGGTATTGATGTTGGCGCAAAATCAGAAATCTATCAAATCATGCGCGACCTCACCGCTCAGGGTATTGCGATTATTATGATTTCGTCTGAATTACCGGAAGTCATTGGCGTTAGCGACCGGGTCATGGTTTTTCGTGACGGCAATATTGTCGCTGAGCTTGAGAACGACAACATTAACTCCACCGTGATTATGCTGCATGCTGCCGGTAATATTATTTAGGGAGTAGTAAATGAGTAATGAAAATGTATCATTAGCGCCAGCCGCATCTCCTGATAAAGATAAAAAAGTCCTCCATGGATTATTAAAAATGCCAGCGTTCCTGCCGTTTGTGGGACTGGTATTGCTGTTTTCCTGTATGGCTATCTTTAATGACTACTTTTTAACGGTAGATAACCTGTCTACCGTCGCACGCCAGGTTTCGATTAACGCGATCATCGCTATCGGGATGACCTTTGCTATTCTTACCGGCGGTATCGACCTTTCCGTTGGCGCTGTGATGGCGCTGGCTGGAACCCTGATGGCAGGGTTAATGAAGTACTATGGTTTAGATCCCTGGCTCGCCATTCTTATCGGCCTGTGTTCCGGCGTGGCCTTTGGCGCGCTAAACGGTTTTTTAACCGCCTACGGTAAGATGCCGCCGATTATTGTGACTCTCGGAGCAATGATAATTGCCAAAGGCCTGGCGCTGATCTATACCGGCGGCTATCCGATCTCTGGATTACCGGATTCATTCGCTTTTTGGGGCCGTGAATATCTGTTTGGTATTCAGGTGCCGATTATTCTGATGGTCGTTTTATATATCATCTTCTATATCGTGCTGAACCATATGCCGTTTGGTCGCTATGTTTATTCCCTGGGCGGCAATGAAGAGGCGGCGCGCCTGAGCGGACTGCGGGTTAAATATTATAAGCTGCTGGTTTATGTAATTAGCGGCTTTACCGCCAGTTTTGCCGGACTTATTTTCACCTCGCGCGTGATGAGCGGTCAGCCTAATGCTGGAGTGGGTTTTGAACTGGATGCTATTGCCGCCGTGGTGCTCGGCGGGGCATCGATTGCCGGCGGCCGCGGAATGATTATTGGCACGCTGATCGGCGCCATGATGCTCGGCGTACTGAATAATGGATTAAATCTTTTAGGGATCTCACCTTACGTTCAGTACGTAGTGAAAGGGCTTATTATTTGGGGCGCCACCTTTATTAGCTCAGCCAGACGTTAAGAGCCTATCTCATTAGGGCTATTTTGCTTGCCATTTTGAACCTGGGCAGTGCTCAGAATCCTCACGTACTACGTGTACGCTCCGGTTCTTCCGCGCTGTCCGTGTTCAAACTGTCTGCGCCAATAACGCCTACTGGGATAGGCTCTAAATCATTTTCATTGTGGGGTGAAGGGATATGAATTTTATCGGAGTGGATATAGGTGGTACGGTCACCAAAGCGGGTATATATAATGAGTCAGGGCAGGAGATCCACGTTGCTTCACAATATGCGCAGGTATTATCCGAACAGCCGGGTTTTACTGAACGAAATATGCATGAGCTATGGGACACCGTTTGCCGCGTGATTAAAAAAGCGATGTATGAAAGCCAGGTGCCTCCGTTAAGCATCGGCGGCATCGGTTTCTCTTCCCACGGCAAAGGGTTGTACGCGATTGATAAAAACGGCGAGCCGGTGCGCAACGGCATTATCTCATCCGATACTCGGGCGCTGGAGTTTGTCAAAAAATGGTATCGCGAAGGTATCGATAAACTGGCCTACCCAAAGGGGTTGCAGCAGCTGTGGACCGGGCACCCGGTGTCGCTGCTGGCGTGGCTGAAAGAACATGAACCGGCCAATTACGACAGGATCGACGCCGTTTTAATGGTACACGACTATATTCGCTTCCGCCTGACCGGCGAGGCGACGGCAGAGATCACCAATATTTCCGGTAGCAATTTTTATAACCAGTTCACCTCCCGCTATGACTGCGACATGATGGCGCTGTTTGGTATTGAGGAAGTGGCGGAGAAAACCGCACCGGTAGTGAACTCGACGGACTGCGTAGGCCACATTACCTTACAGGCTTCGCTGGACTGCGGGTTATGTCCGGGGACGCCGGTATTCGGCGGCTTTTTCGACGTGGTTGCTTCCGCGGTCTCCTCGGGCATTGACCGGGCCGATACCCTGAGCGCGGTGGCCGGGACCTGGAGCATTGCCACCTCCGTAACGGATAGCATTATCGCCAGCGACTTCCCGTACATCTGGGGAAAATACTGCATCCCGGGCAAATATTTTGTTCATGAGGGCAGCCCCACCTCGGCGAGCAACCTGTCGTGGTTTGTGAAGCAGTTTTTTCCGGATGATGATCGCTGCTACGAGCATTTTGAAAGCTGGATTGCGCAGGAGACTGACAGCAGCCTGATCTTTTTACCCTATCTGTTCGGTTCGAATCTGGCGATGGATCTCCCCGGCGCGCTGGTCGGCCTGGCGGGGCATCACAGCAAAAAGGATATTATCGCCGCCATTTATCGCGGGATCGTTTTTTCCCATCTGGTGCATCAGGACCGTATTATCGAACTCAATCAGGATATCCAAAAAATCCGCTTTACCGGCGGGCCAAGCCAGTCGAAAGGCTGGACGCAGATGTACGCCGATGCTTCAAATCTCCCGCTGGAAGTGGTCGATATCGAACAGGCCGGATGCCGGGCCGCCGCACTCTGCGCCGCGGCAGGGACCGGAGCGTACGCCAATTTCAGCGAGGCGATTAAAGCCACCCAGCCGGAGGTGGTTTGCTATCAACCCGACAGCAAACGGCATCAACAGCTACGTGAAGGCTACGACCGTTATTTACAGGTAGCGCAAAGCCTTTCCAGAGCAACGGGAGCTGCACAATGAAACCCAGAATTGGTATTTACGAAAAAGCGCTTCCTGCGGAGCTGAACTGGGCGCAACGCTTTGCAACGGCGGCCAGTCTGGAATTTGATTTTCTCGAAATATCCGTTGATGAAAGCCCCGATCGCCAGGCCCGACTGCGCTGGAACCGCGGGCAGCGGCTGGCATTCGTGGCGGATAAAATTAACAGCGGCATCGATGTGCCGAGCATGTGCCTTTCCGCGCACCGTAGCTATCCTTTTGGCAGCGTCAATCGCGATACCCGGCTTAAGGCGCGTGAACTGATGCTGGATGCGCTGGATTTTGCCAGCCACGTCGGCATTCGCAATATCCAGCTGGCAGGTTATGACGTTTATTACGAATCGTCTTCGGCTCAGACGCGGGAATATTTTATTGAGGGTATTAACTGGGCGGTAGCTGAAGCGGCGAAAGCGCAGGTAATGCTGTCGATGGAGATTATGGATACCGCCTTCATGAGCAATATCTCCCGCTGGCTGGATCTGGAGCGCAAGGTTTGTAGTCCGTGGTTTTGCGTTTACCCGGATGTCGGCAACTTAAGCGCCTGGCAAAACGACGTACCTGAAGAGTTGAGTAAGGGAATTCATAAAATCACCGCGATTCATTTGAAGGATACCCAGCCCGTTTCACACGCCTCTTTGGGGCAGTTCCGCGACGTGCCATTCGGTACCGGCTGCGTCGATTTTACTGAGATATTCCGTACCCTCTCGGCGCTGAACTACCGCGGCGCGTGGCTGATTGAGATGTGGGCTAAAAATGACGGCCTGGATAGCGAGAGAATTGCCGAAGCTAAAGCGTGGCTTGCGGATAAATATCAGCAGGCGTTTCGTCCACCGCAGTATGAAAGCATGGTGAATTCAGGAGTGAAGTATGTTGGATAACCTCAAGCAGGCGGTTTTCGACGCCAATCTGGCGCTGCCGAAATTTAATCTGGTGACTTTTACCTGGGGTAACGTCAGCGGTATCGATCGCGATGCCGGGCTGGTGGTGATTAAACCTTCCGGCGTTGAATACGCCGCGATGGCGGCGGACGATATGGTGGTGGTTGAACTGGCGACCGGCAGGGTGGTGGAGGGACGTTACAAGCCTTCATCGGATACGCCGACCCACCTTGAGCTGTATAAAGCGTTTAGCGACGTGGGCGGAATCGTACACACCCACTCGCGCCATGCGACCATTTGGGCGCAGTCGGGCAGGCCGCTGCTGGCGATGGGCACCACCCATGCCGACTATTTTTATGGGCCTGTTCCCTGTACCCGACCGCTTAGCGACGATGAAATCCGCGGTAATTATGAAGCCAATACCGGTCATGTGATTATCGAGACGTTGAACCGGCAGCACATTGAACCGCTCAGCGTACCCGCCGCGCTGGTCCACGGCCATGGCCCTTTTGCGTGGGGAAAAGACCCGGCGAACGCGGTACATAATGCGGTGGTGCTGGAAGAGATTGCCTATATGAATATGTGGACTCGGCAGTTGTGTACTGACGAACAGCCGGTCTCTGCGACGCTGCTGGATAAACACTACTTGCGTAAACACGGGGCGGGGGCCTACTACGGGCAATAATCGCCCGCATTCCCCGGATTGCGGCGTAAACGCCTTATCCGGGCTACCGATTCACAGACGGCGGTGGACAAGTAGCCCGGCTGAGCGAAGCGCGAGCCGGATTGCCCCCCCCGGAGGCGGCGCTTGCCGCGCCTGTCCGGGCTACGCGTCTTCAGCGGTCTGCGGTCCGGTAGCCCGGCTGAGCGAAGCGCGAGCCGGGTTGACCCCCCGGAGGCGGCGCTTGACGCACCTGTCCGGGCTACCGCCTGGCAGACGACGGCGGTAGCCCGGCTAAGCGAAGCGCGAGCCGGGGACAACGGCTACGGCATAAACCGGTAGCCAATCCCCGTTTCGGTCAGCAAATGCTGCGGACGGGCCGGATCGACCTCCAGCTTTTGCCGCAGATGTCCCATATAAATACGTAGATAGTGGCTATGCTCCACCGCATTCGGCCCCCAGACCTGGTTGAGCAGCTGTCGCTGGGTCAGCACCTTGCCTGGATTATTTAACAGCACTGCCAGCAGGCGAAATTCAATCGGCGTCAGGTGTATCTCCTCGTCGCCGCGCAGGATGCGACGGGCGGGGATATCCACTTCGATATTGGCAAAACGCACCAGCGGCTCGTCGGCCTGAGCGCCTGAATGACGGCGCATCGCTACCCGCAACCGCGCCTGCAGTTCACCGATACCGAAGGGCTTACTGAGATAATCATCGGCGCCGGCGTCAAGGGCGGCGATCTTGTCCTGCTCCTCGGTGCGCGCCGATAGTACGATAATCGGCATCTGGCTCCACTGGCGAACTTCGCGAATAAACGCGTTACCATCACCATCGGGCAGCCCAAGATCGAGAATGGTTAAATCCGGCTTGCGGGTCGCGGCTTCAATCAGCCCGCGCTGCAGCGTTTCCGCTTCAAATACGCGCATGCCGTCGGCTTCCAGCGCGGTGCGCAGAAAGCGGCGGATAGCGTTTTCGTCTTCGATAATCAGTACGTTTATCACCCGTTCTTCCCGTTCAGACAGATAAAATTATCCTCTACCAAAGTACCCGGATCGCGTCTTAAGGACGGCGACAAACGGTATCCCGGTATTTAACACCACCTCATCCCATTCGCCCAGTTCAGGGGGCACTTCTCGCGGCAGTGTAACACGGAAACAGGCGCCGCCTTGCGGGCGCGTCGCGGCGCTAATTGTCCCGCCGTGGACTTCAACAATGGCCTGACAAATCGCCAGCCCCAGGCCTACGCCGGGAATTGCCGACTCTTTATTACCGCGGGCGAATTTATCAAAGATAGCCTGTTCCTGCCCGACAGGAATGCCCGGTCCGTTATCCCATACCTCGAGACACAAATGATGCGGGTCGGCGTGCGCGGTAATGCCGATTTGCGCCTGCGGCCCGGCGTACTTCACCGCGTTTTCCAGCAGATTAATCAGCACCCGTTCGAAAAGCGGGCCATCGACGTGGACCAGCAGCAGCGGATCCGGCAGGGCGAGCTGAATATGCCTCCCGCCGAGCCCCGGTTCCAGCATACGCAGCGCGCTGCCGATCACCTCTTCGAGGGTCAGCCACTCTTTATGCAAATTAAAGCCGCCGGACTGGATCCGCGCCATATCCAGTAGATTATTGACCAGGCGGGTGGTGTTCAGCACGTGCTGGCGAATCTCATTGGCCTGCGGCGCGTGCTTCGATCCTTCGCTGGCGAGATCGAGGGTCAGGATCTCCGCCTGACCGAACAGCACCGTCAAAGGAGTGCGGAGATCGTGAGAAAGCGCCGCCAGCAGCGAGTTGCGCAGACTTTCTCGTTCGCTGTTCAGCCGCGCCTGCTCTTCGCTGGCGGTAAGCGTCAGTCTCTCCAGCGCGCTGGCGACCAGCAGGGTGAAGGTTTCCAGCAGGCGCTGCTGTTCAGGGATCATCAGCTGGCGCAGATTCGCTGGTTCCACTACCAGTAACCCCCAGGTGCGGGCGGCGCTTTTCAGCGGCAGAATTTGGTAGGGCACGCCGGGCAGCGTATCGGTACCCGCTCCGGCGGGCTGCCCTTTGTCGAAGCTCCAGCGGGCAATCGCGTCATCCCAGGTGATTGTCGCCGTCTGCTGCGTCAACGGAGAGAGCCTGTCTGCCTCATCGGGCAACAGCAGCTGGCTACGCGCCTGAAACGTTGAGGCGATAAACCGCTCGCTGGTGGCGGCGATATCCTCCCGACTGCGGCCCACCGCCAGCGCTTTTGACATTTCGTACAGATGCCGGGTGCGCCGTTCGCGATAGCGCGCCACCCGCGCCTGGTAGCGTACGCCGGCGGTGAGGTTGCCGATAAGCAGCCCGACGGTCAGCATCACGCCAAAGGTCAACAAGTACTGCACGTCGGAAACCGCCAGCGTTCCGCGCGGTGCGACGAAAAACAGATCAAAGCTGACTACGTTAATCACCGTCGCCAGTACCGACGGCCAGCGGCCATAGACGAGGGCGATAATCACCACCCCAAGCAGATACAGCATCACCAGATTGGCGGCTTCAAAGGCCATCAGCCACTGCATGGCGACAACGGTAATCACCGCACATAGCGCGATGGCGACAACGCATCCTTGTAGCTGTAAACGCCATTTTTCCATCGCCGTCCGGCCATCGCTGGCGGGAGCGGGCAGGGAAGCGGCCTTTTCATCCAGCGCGATCGCCACCAGATCGAGATCCGGCGCGTGGCGGGCCAGACGATCGGCGAAGCCGCTGCGGTCCCACCAGCGTTTTTTTTGCTGGCGGCCAATCACTATCTTGCCGAGATTATGTTCGCGGGCGTAGTGCAGAACGGCCTTCTCTTCAGAAGGATCGGAGAGGGTGGCGGTTTCCGCGCCCAGCTCCTGCGCCAGCCTGAGCGCGGCGAGAATCGCCCGCCGTTTCGCTTCCGGCAGGCGATGCAGAGAGGGGGTTTCGACATACACCGCATGCCAGACGCTGCCCAGCCTGGCGGCCAGCCGGGCGGCGGCGCGCACCAGCTTTTCGCTGCCGGTGTTATGTCCGATGCACAACAGAATGGCGTCGCGGGTATGCCAGACTTTTTCCTGGCCCTGGCGGTCGCGCCAGGCGCGCATCTGCTCATCGACGCGGTCGGCGGTGCGGCGCAGCGCCAGCTCGCGCAGGGCGATCAGGTTGCCCTTACGAAAGAAATTCTCAATGGCCCGCTCGGCCTGGCCACCGATATAGACTTTACCTTCATTCAGCCGCTGACGCAGATCGTCCGGGGGCAGGTCGACCAGCACCACATCGTCGGCGGCATCGAAAAACGGGTCGGGGACAGTTTCTCGAACCTGCACGCCGGTGATGCCGCTGACGACGTCGTTCAGGCTCTCAAGATGCTGGACGTTAACGGTAGTGAAAATATCAATGCCGGCTTCCAGCAGCTCTTCAACGTCCTGCCAGCGTTTAGGATGACGCGAGCCGGGCGCGTTGCTGTGCGCCAGCTCATCGACGAGGATCAGCGCCGGGCGGCGGGCCAGCGCGCCGTCAAGGTCAAACTCCCGAACGTAGCGCCCGCGGTGGGAGAGACGGCGCTGGGGCAGGGTGCTGAGCCCCTCAAGCATCGCCGCCGTCTCTTTACGCCCGTGGGTTTCCGCCACGCCAATCAGAATATCCAGACCCTGGGCGCGTAGCCGCTGCGCTTCCGCCAGCATCGCCCAGGTTTTACCCACCCCCGCGCAGGCGCCAAAAAATATCTTCAGCTTGCCGCGATGGGGGGCGGCGGTGTGTTGCAGCAGGCGGTCAGGGTCCGGACGCAGCGGCTCGTCACTCATCTTACTTTTCCTTCAGGGCATCCAGCGACATATTCAGCTGCAGTATATTTACCACAGGTTGGCCGAGAAAACTGAGCAACGGTTTTTGCGTCGCCTCGTTCACCATCTGCCTGACCTGCTCCACGCTAAGCTGCCGCGCTTTAGCGACCCGTGCAACCTGCCACAGCGCGGCGGCCGGAGTCAGGCTGTAATCCAGCCCGCTCGCCGAGGCGGTAACCAGTTCCACCGGCACCGTCGGATTCGCCTCCGGGTTGGCGGCGCGCAGAGCCTGCACCCGATCGCTGATGGCTTTGTCCAGCGCTGGATTGCTGGCGGCGAGGTTACTGCCGCCGGACGCCAGCGGGTTATCCGCCACTTCCGCGGTGGCGGAAGGGCGGCCCTGGAAATAGCCCGGGGCGGTAAAGTTCTGTCCGATAAGGCTGGAACCGCGCACTTCGCCGTCAATCCGCACCAGCGAGCCGTTGGCCTGCTGCGGGAACCACCATTGTCCCAGAGCGGTGGTGAGCAGCGGATAGACGCCGCCGGTTATTAGCGTTAACAGAATAAACAGCACAACGGCAGGACGAATTAATGACATGGTTTTTTCCTCACAGCAGTCCGCTCAGGGTCAGTAACAGGTCGATAGCTTTAATACCGATAAACGGCACCAGCAGGCCGCCCAGGCCGTAGACCCACAGGTTGCGGCGCAGCATCGCCGAGGCCGTCAGCGGCTTATAGCTCACGCCCTTCAGCGCCAGCGGGATCAGGAAGATGATGATCAGCGCGTTAAAAATCACCGCGCTCAGGATCGCCGAAGAGGGCGAGTGCAGATGCATCACGTTAAGCATCGCCAGCGGCGGATAGACGGCGGCAAAGGCGGCCGGAATAATGGCGAAATACTTCGCCACGTCGTTGGCGATGCTGAAGGTGGTTAAAGAACCACGGGTCATCAGCATCTGTTTACCGATATGCACAACCTCAATCAGTTTGGTGGGGTTAGAGTCCAGATCCACCATGTTGCCCGCCTCTTTTGCCGCCTGGGTACCGGAGTTCATCGCCACCGCGACGTCGGCCTGCGCCAGCGCCGGGGCATCGTTGGTACCGTCGCCGGTCATCGCCACCAGCCGTCCTTCGGATTGATACTGACGAATCAGCGCCAGTTTAGCCTCCGGCGTCGCTTCGGCGAGAAAATCATCCACTCCGGCCTCCGCGGCAATAGCGGCGGCGGTCAGGCGGTTATCGCCGGTGATCATCACCGTTTTAATGCCCATTTTGCGCAGCTGGGCAAAGCGCTCTTTAATACCGCCCTTGACGATATCTTTGAGCGAAATAATCCCCAGCACCCGCTCGCCCTCGGCAACCACCAGCGGCGTGGCGCCAAGACGCGCCACTTCTTCTACCTGCTTCTCGACATCGGCCGGGAAATGGCCGCCGTTGGCCTCCACGTGGCGGCGAATGGCATCCACAGAACCTTTGCGGATCATCCGCTGGTCGATGTTGATGCCGCTCATTCGGGTCTGGGCGGTAAACGGCACAAAGGTGGCATGCAGGGATTGCAGATCGCGCTCGCGCAGGTTAAAGCGCTGTTTTGCCAGCACCACGATGCTGCGACCTTCCGGCGTTTCATCGGCCAGCGACGAAAGCTGGGCGGCATCGGCGAGCGTTTTTTCTTCCACGCCCTGCGCAGGCAGGAATGCCGACGCCTGGCGGTTGCCGAGGGTAATGGTGCCGGTTTTGTCCAGCAGCAGGACGTCGACATCCCCAGCCGCCTCCACCGCGCGGCCGCTGGTGGCGATCACGTTCGCACCGAGCATGCGGCTCATGCCGGCGACGCCGATGGCCGACAGCAGGCCGCCGATCGTCGTGGGGATCAGGCACACCAGCAGCGCCACCAGTACCGTTACGCTGACCGCGTTACCGCTCCAGGCGGAGAAGGGCCAGATGGTGGCGGTGGCCAGCAGGAATACCAGGGTCAGGGCGATCAGCAGGATGGTCAGGGCGATTTCGTTCGGCGTCTTACGGCGCTGGGCGCCTTCAACCATAGCGATCATCCGGTCGAGGAAGGTTTCGCCGGGGTTGACGCTGCAGCGGATCACCAGCCAGTCAGACAGAATACGCGTCCCGCCGGTTACCGACGCGAAGTCGCCGCCGGATTCGCGGATAACCGGCGCGGATTCGCCGGTAATGGCGCTCTCATCCACCGACGCGCCGCCTTCGATCACTTCGCCGTCGCAGGGAATAATATCCCCCGCTTCGACCAGCACCACGTCGCCTTTACGCAGTTCCTCGGCGGGCACGTGATCAATTTGCGCATCGTGCTGCGGCGCGCGCAGCTTACGGGCGAATGAGGTCTTTTTAACCCCTTTAAGGCTGTTGGCCTGCGCTTTGCTGCGGCCCTCGGCCATCGCCTCGGCGAAGTTGGCGAACAATACGGTGAACCACAGCCAGAAACTAATGGCCGCGGTAAACCCGGCGCTGCCGGCTACCTGCCCGCTTGCCATGGCGACGGCCAGCAGGGTGGTCAGCAGGCTGCCAATCCAGACGATAAACATTACCGGGTTATGCCACTGCACGGCAGGGCTCAGTTTTTTCACGGCATCCAGCAGCGCCTGGCGCACCAGCGTCGGCTCCAGCAGGGCTAATGATTTGCGACTCATAACAGGTAGCTCCGCACTTGCTTAAAGTAAGGAAAAGTGTTCCGCCAGCGGGCCGAGCGCCAGCGCGGGAATAAAGGTCAGGGCGCCGACCAGCAGCACGGTGCCGATCAGCAGGCCGATAAACAGCGCATCATGGGTGGCGAGCGTGCCGCTACCGGCGGGCTGAATTTTCTTGGTCACCAGCGAACCGGCGATAGCCATGACCGGAATAATCACCGCGAAGCGGCCGACCAGCATGCAAAACGCCAGCAGCAGGTTCCAGAACGGCGTCGCCGCGCTCAGGCCGCCAAAGGTGCTGCCGTTGTTATTGGCCGCTGAGGTGACGGCGTACAGCACTTCGCTGAAGCCGTGTGGGCCAGGGTTGAACATTCCCGCGCGTCCTGCCTCGGTCATCATCGCCAGCGCCGTGCCGAGCAGTACCAGCGTCGGGGTGACGAGAATAGCCAGCGCAATCATTTTCATTTCGCGGACGTCGATTTTCTTACCGAGGTATTCCGGGGTGCGGCCAATCATCAGCCCGGCGATAAATACCGCCAGCATCACGAACAGCAGCATGCCGTACAGGCCTGAACCGACGCCGCCGAAGACCACTTCGCCTATCTGCATCAGCCACATCGGCACCATGCCGCCCAGCGCGGTAAAGGAGTCATGCATCGCGTTGACCGCCCCGCATGACGCGGCGGTAGTGACCACGGCAAACAGGCTGCTGGCAAGAATGCCGAACCGGCTCTCTTTTCCTTCCATGTTCAGACTGCTGTCGGCGCCAAGGCTCAGCAGATGCGGGTTGCCGCGGGTTTCCGCCCACATGACTACCGCCACGCAGACGATAAAGATAAGCGTCATTGCCCACAGGATTGCCCGTCCCTGACGGCGGTCGCCTACTACCTCACCGAAGGCGAAGCACAGCGCCGCCGGGATCAGAAAGATCGCCAGCATCTGTACCAGATTGGTCAGCGCAGTGGGGTTTTCAAACGGATGCGCCGAGTTAGCGTTAAAGAAGCCGCCGCCGTTGGTACCCAGCATTTTTATCGCTTCCTGCGAAGCCACTGGCCCCATTGGCAGCATCTGGCGTACCCCTTCAAGCGAGGTAAAACCCTGATTAGGCGCAAAACTCTGCGGTACGCCCTGCTGAATAAAGAACAGCGCAATCAGCAGCGAAATGGGCAGCAGCAGCCAGAGGGTGATGCGGGTCAGATCGACCCAGGCGTTACCCAGGGTGCTGACCTTCTGCCGGGCGTAAGCGCGGGTAAGGGCAAAGATCACCGCGATGCCGGTGGCGGCGGAAAGGAAGTTTTGCACCGCCAGTCCGGCCATCTGGCTAAGGCTGCTCATGGTGGCTTCACCGGCATAGGCCTGCCAGTTGGTATTGCTGACGAAGCTCACCGCCGTATTCAGCGCCAGATCCCATGAAAGTCCGGGCAGGTGCTGAGGATTGAGCGGCAGGGAACCCTGGAGCATCAGTAGCGCAAAAAGCGCCGCCAGGCCCAGCGCGTTAAACAGCAGGATAGCGAATAAATATTGATACCAGTTCATCTCCTGCGAACCAATGCCCGCCGCCCGCCATAAACCGCGTTCGATACCGGCCAGTCCCGGTAGTGGAACATCGTTGATCATGGTCGCCAGCGCCGTGCCCAGCGGACGAGCCAGGAGCATCAGCAGTATCAGGAAGCTGGCAATGAGTAAAAATCCTTGAGCGGCCATCAGAATGCCTCCGCGTGTATCAGGGCATAGACCAGATAAACCAGCAACAGGAACACCAGCGCTACGCCAGCGATTACGCCTGCAGTCACAATCCACCTCCGGGTGTCTTTTTGATTTACGAGGAGGATAGGAATTCGGGCGCAAAGATTTCGCAAAAATCAGCCGCGGGGGTGTAAAAAAAATATAAAAATCGCCAAGCCCACAATTTAACTAATGGTTAGTATTAATTTAACTTTTATGTAACTAAGTTACCGGATGAATGTAAATAAAGGCTAAATAAGTGCTTTTTAGTGGTCGGATGAGTAGTAAAATTACAACCAAAGCGGTACTATTTTAGGCAGAGAAACATTGTAACTTTACCGGCTTTGCTTGCCGGCCTGACAAAGGGGAGAGAAATTATGGCGTTGTACAAAACTTATCCTGCTCATATCATCTTTGCGCGTCGCGCTTTCGCCGTGGCCGCTGGCGTGCTGGCCCTTCCGGTGATGCTGTTCTGGAAAGATCGCGCGCGTTTTTACAGCTGGCTGCACCGTGTGTGGTCAAAAACCAGCGACCAGCCGGTATGGATGGCGCAGGCGGAAAAGGCCTCCGCAGATTTTTATTAAAAATTTCAGATTGCGGGACAGCTGAGCCTGCAGAAGCATGGGCACAGAGCCCACCCAGATTTGTTACGCATCAAGCCGCCGGTTTATCCGGCGGTTTTTTTTTGCCTGGAGTGGCTTACACTTATTAACTCCCCGCAGGCAAAGCCTGTGGGAGAGTTGAATATAAGTCGAATTTATCAATTTTAATGATGAAAGGAATGTTATGGCCACCCATCTGGTCTGGTTTCGCGCGGATTTGCGCATGCACGATAACCTAGCGCTTGCTGCTGCCTGTCGCGATCCCCATGCCGAGGTGCTGGGGTTATTTATTGCCACGCCAGCGCAATGGCGCCAGCACGGGATGGCACCGCGTCAGGCGGCGTTTATGGTCAGCCACCTTCATAGCCTGCAGGCGGCGCTGGCAGAAAAGGGGATCCCGCTGCACGTTGAGCATGCGGAAGATTTCGCTGCCAGCGTTAAGCGACTGACCAGCTTCTGCGAGCGACAGCAGGTCACTCATCTGTTTTACAACTATCAGTACGAAATTAACGAACGCCAGCGCGATGCGGCAGTGGAGAAAGCTTTAGCAGCAGTCGTCTGTCAGGGTTTTGATGACAGCGTGCTGCTGCCGCCCGGCAGCGTGCTGACCGGCAGCCGCGAAATGTATAAGGTATTTACGCCGTTTAAAAATGCTTTTATTCGGCGTCTACAGGAAGCGCTGCCTGAGTGCGTCGCCGCGCCCAGGGTTCGCGCCGGTGGGCCAATAGATTCTGTAGCTGAAGTAAAAATTGATTATCCCCAGACGCCATTTGATACAAAACTGTTTGCCGCTGATGAAAAAAGCGCTATCGCCCGGCTTCGCGGCTTTTGCCAGCAAAAGGCCGCCGAATATGAACAGCAGCGCGATTTTCCGGCCATTGAGGGGACCAGTCGGCTGTCGCCGTGCCTGGCGGTAGGCGCGCTTTCACCGCGTCAGTGCCTGCATCGCCTGCTGGTGGAGCAGCCGCGAGCGCTGGAGGGGGAAGCGGGGGCGGTTTGGCTCAACGAACTTATCTGGCGTGAGTTTTATCGCCATCTGATGGTTTACTACCCGAATTTGTGTAAAGGACGACCTTTTATCGCCTGGACCGATAAGGTGGCGTGGCTGGATGATACATCCCTGCTTCAGGCCTGGCAGCGCGGGGAAACCGGCTTCCCGATTGTTGACGCCGCCATGCGTCAGCTCAACACCACCGGCTGGATGCACAATCGCCTGCGGATGATTGTCGCCAGTTTCCTGGTGAAAGACCTGCGTATCGACTGGCGGCTGGGGGAGCGCTACTTTATCGAACAGCTTATTGATGGCGATCTGGCGGCGAATAACGGCGGCTGGCAGTGGGCGGCGTCAACCGGTACCGATGCCGCGCCCTATTTTCGTATTTTTAACCCGACGACCCAGGGAGAGCGCTTTGATAAAGCGGGACAGTTTATTCGTCAATGGTTGCCGGAGCTGGCTACCGTGCCTGAAAAAGCGCTGCATCAACCGTGGCAGTGGGCGGATAAACAGGGCTTAACGCTGAATTATCCGCGCCCGATTGTCGATCACAAGCAGGCGCGGCTGGAGACGCTGGCGGTCTGGGAAGCCGCCAGAGAACTTAAGGCTCCATCGCCAGACGACGAGCCCTGATTTTAACCGAGTGATACAGCCAGATAGCCAGCACCAGGCCGACGCAGGCCAGCGCGCCCCAGGTTATCTGGCTGAATACCTCAATGTAGGCATTAATCGAGTAGTTGACGGCTCCGGCGGCGTCAAACGACCCCTGCGAGGTCTGGTCGGCAATCACGCCCGCCAGGTAATTGGCGATAGCCCCGGAGAGCAGCATATAGATGCCGGTCAGTACGCCGGTCACGCCAGGGATCTCGATACGGGTAATCTGCGACATCGCCACCGGGTCGATAAACAGCTCGGCGAAGCCCATCACCGCCAGCCCCAGCACCATCAGCGGCATTGAAGATTGCCCGAAAGCCGCCGACCAGCGTGCGCTGAGGGTCAGGATACAGAACCCGGCGCTCATCAGGCCGAGGCCCAGCGCGAACTTGCCCCAGATACGCACGGTACGGTTGCCGTTGATATTCTCTTTCACCAGCCACGCCAGCACGACCCCGCAGAGCATCACCGCAAAGGCGTTGACCGACTGGAACATCGCGGTCGGTATCTCGTAGCCCATAAAATGACGGTTAACAAAACGGTCGATGTACAGGCTGATGGAGCTGCCGCCCTGCTGCGCAAAAGCCCAGAACAGCAGGCTGAAGCAGGTGAGCACTATAATCAGACGTAGCTCTTTACGCTGCCTGGCGGTCTCAGCCCTCAGGTAGATCCGCGCCAGTACCGCCAGACCAATTACCGTCGCCACAATCAGCGCATATACCGACCACTCCTGCCAGAACAGCACGGCGATCAGCAGCGGCGCGGTGATAAGCAGAACCAGCAGCCAGCCCCAGTTCGGTAAGACAAAATTTCGTGCCCGCAGCGCTTCGCGATTGACGTTCCGCGTGTGGCGGAAGTGGCGGTTACCGCTGAGAAATATGACCAGCCCGGCAATCATCCCCACTGCCGCCAGCGCGAAGCCCATCGCCCAGCTGTACTCTTGCTGCACGTAGCCGCAGGCGATTGGCGCCACGATAGATCCGACGTTGCCCGCCGCGTACATCAGCGAAAAACCGCCATCGCGACGCGGGTCTGTGGGTTCATACAGTTCACCGAGCAGACAGCTGACGTTGGATTTAAACAGCCCGTAGCCGCAGACAATAATCGCCAGCGACAGGTAGAGGAAGGTGGGGGCGATTTCGCTGGCGCCGAGCACCAGATGGCCGATGGCCATCAACAGCGCGCCGAGCATCACCGCCATGCGGTTGCCCAGCAGCTTATCGGCGAGAAAGCCGCCGAGAATCGGCGTGACGTAGACCAGTGAGCAATAGGCGCTGAACAGCGCATAAGCATGATTATCGTCATACTTCAGCTGATTGGTGAGATAGAGGATCAGCAGCGCGCGCATGCCGTAAAAACTGAAGTATTCCCAGATTTGCAGCGCGACGACGTAATAAATCGCCCGCGGCTGTGAAGATTGTGTGTTCATTTAACGCTCTGTCCTGCCATCAAAAATGAAAGTCGATCTTTCTGCATGAATAGCCATTAACTAGTGATATTCATGTGTTTAAAGGCTTTCTGGTTATTTAATATGCTGTAATAGTGCATAAATATACACGAATGCGCGAGGGGAGGAGTAGACAAATTGCGGGATTTCGCCAACAGTCAAAGTAGCTGGCGAAGCGGTAGACCTATCGACTGACCGGGCGGATACCGTTATGTTATCCCTCTGCATAGAATGATGACCTGATGGAGCGGTAATGAAAAATAGTGAACTGGAACAACTGATTAATGAAAAACTCAATAGCGCGGCCATCAGTGATTACGCCCCAAATGGCCTGCAGGTGGAAGGGCGCGAGACGGTACAAAAAATCGTCACCGGCGTGACCGCCAGCCAGGCGTTGCTCGATGAAGCCGTCCGTCTGCAGGCGGACGCGGTGATCGTCCACCATGGCTACTTCTGGAAAGGGGAATCACCAATTATTCGCGGCATGAAGCGCAACCGTCTCAAGACGCTGCTGGCTAACGACATCAACCTCTACGGCTGGCACCTGCCGCTCGACGCGCATCCTGAACTGGGTAATAACGCCCAGCTGGCAGCGCTGCTCGGCGTCAACGTGATGGGCGAAATTGAGCCGCTGGTGCCGTGGGGAGAACTGTCAATGGCGGTATCGGGGCTGGAGCTGGCTTCGTGGATTGAAGCGCGGTTGGGGCGTAAACCGTTGTGGTGCGGCGACACCGGGCCGGAGAGGGTGTCCCGCGTGGCGTGGTGTACCGGCGGCGGCCAGAGCTTTATTGATAGCGCGGCCCGCTTTGGCGTCGATGCGTTTATTACCGGCGAAGTTTCAGAGCAGACCATTCATTCGGCGCGCGAGCAGGGGCTGCATTTCTATGCCGCGGGCCACCATGCCACCGAGCGCGGCGGAATTCGCGCGTTAAGCGAATGGCTAACGGAAAATACCGAACTGGAAGTCACCTTTATTGATATCCCGAACCCGGCTTGATGAACGGAGGCAAAAGTGCAGCGAGCGCGTTGTTATTTGTTAGGTGAAACGGCAGTCGTGCTGGAGCTTGAGCCTCCGGTAACGCTGGAAAGCCAGAAACGGATCTGGCGGTTAGCCCAGCGGCTGGTTGGTCATACCGAAGTGGTGGAAGCCGTACCGGGGATGAACAATATTACCGTGATATTGCGCAACCCACAGCAGACCGCATGGGATGCGATTGAGCGCCTGCAAATCTGGTGGGAGGAGTGCGATACGCTCGAGCCGGAATCGCGGGAGATTTCGGTCCCGGTGGTGTACGGCGGCGAGGGCGGTCCCGATCTGGGGGAGGTTGCCCGCCACAGCGGACTGAGCGAAAAGCAGGTGGTTGAACTGCACTCATCGGTGGAGTACGTGGTGTGGTTCCTCGGCTTCCAGCCGGGATTCCCGTATTTTGGCGGCCTGCCGGAAAAGCTGGCGATGCCGCGACGGGCGGAACCGCGCCTGCTGGTACCGGCGGGTTCGGTAGGGATTGGCGGCGCGCAAACCGGGATCTACCCGCTGGCGACGCCGGGCGGGTGGCAGCTATTGGGTCGTACGCCGCTGGCGCTATTTGATCCGAAGCGCAAGGAACCCGTGCTGCTGCGTTCCGGCGACAGAGTACGCTTCGTGCCGCAAAAGGAGGGCGTATGTTAAAGATCATTCGCGCCGGGATGTATACCTCGGTGCAGGACGGCGGGCGTGAAGGGCTGCGTCAGCTGGGCATCAGTCGCTGCGGCGCCATGGATAAGCCGGCGCTGGTGACCGCCAATCTGCTGGTTGGCAACGGGGCTAACGCTGCGGCGCTGGAGATAACGCTGGGGCAGGTGGATATTCAATTTGAACGCAGCGGCTGGTTTGCGCTGACCGGCGCCGCCTGTGAGGCGAAGTTAGACGGCGAACCCGTGTGGGTGGGCTGGCGTATGGCGGTCAAGGCCGGACAGCATCTGGTGCTCAGGAACCCGCAGCACGGCGTGCGCAGCTATCTGGCAGTCGCCGGGGGCATTGCGGTACCCAAAGTGCTGGGCTCGCGCAGTACCGACCTGAAAGTGGGGATTGGCGGCCTGGAAGGGCGGCGCCTGCAGGATGGCGATCGGTTGAAGCTGGGAAAAGTGGATAAACAGTTCAGCGGGCCACGCGGCGTGAAACAGCTGCCCGTCGGCAACCGCATCCGCGCTTTGCCGGGGCCGGAATATCATGAGTTCGATAGCGTGTCGCAGGACGCTTTCTGGCGCTCGCCGTGGCAGCTTAGCCCGCAGAGCAACCGCATGGGCTATCGTCTGCAGGGGCAGCCGCTGAAGCGGACCACCGATCGCGAGATGCTTTCGCACGGCCTGCTGCCCGGCGTGGTGCAGGTGCCGCATAACGGCCAGCCAATCGTACTGATGAATGACGCGCAGACCACCGGAGGCTATCCGCGCATTGCGACCATCATCGAGGCGGACATGTATCAGCTGGCGCAAATACCGCTGGGTCAGCCGATCCACTTTGTTCCCTGCTCGCTGGAGGAAGCGCTTAAAGCGCGTACTGACAGGGAACGTTATTTTGAACAACTGGCATGGAGACTTAATGATGAAGATTGATTTAAACGCCGACCTGGGTGAAGGATGCGCCAACGATAGCGCGCTGCTGCAGCTGGTCTCTTCCGCCAATATTGCCTGCGGTTTCCATGCCGGGGACGCGGTGATGATGCTGCAGAGCGTTCGCGAAGCGCTGAAAAATGGCGTGGCGGTAGGGGCACATCCGAGCTTCCCCGATCGGGATAATTTTGGTCGCACGGCAATGCAGCTGCCGCCGGAGACGGTTTACGCACAAACGCTGTATCAGGTTGGCGCGCTGGCGGCGATAGTACGCGCGCAGGGCGGCGAGCTGCAGCACGTCAAGCCGCACGGCATGCTCTATAACCAGGCGGCAAAAGATCCGCAGCTGGCCGATGCGATTGCGAAAGCGGTGCGCGATGTTGACGCTGACCTGGTTCTGGTTGGTCTGGCAGGCAGCGAGCTGATTCGCGCCGGGCAACGTTATCAGCTGACCACCCGCCAGGAAGTCTTTGCTGACCGCGGTTATCTGGCGGATGGCAGTCTGGTGCCGCGCACGCAGCCCGGTGCGCTGATTGAAAGCGAAGAACAGTCTCTGGCGCAAACTCTGGAAATGGTGCAGCACAGCCGGGTGCGCAGCATCACCGGCGAATGGGCGCACGTGGTGGCGGAAACCGTCTGCCTGCACGGCGACGGCGAGCACGCGCTGGATTTTGCGCGTCGCCTGCGCGCGGCTTTTGCCGGGCGCAATATTCAGGTGAGTGCGGAACTCGAAGAATAAAAATAATATTATCAATCAATTAGAAATAGACAACAATTCACAACAACATACAGGATGTTACTATGGGAGAGTCACTATCTCTCTGGCCGCTGATCGGTATTGCCGCGATCGTGGTCGGATTTATTCTGCGTTTTAACCCGGTGCTGGTGGTTATTGTCTCCGGGATCATTACCGGTCTGACGGCGCATATGCCGATCGCGACCATTCTCGAAAAGCTGGGTGAAGGATTTCTCAATACCCGCAATCTGCCGTTTATTCTGCTGCTGCCGCTGGCGGTGATTGGCCTGCTGGAGCGTCATGGTCTGAAAGAGCGCGCGCAAACGTGGATCGCGAAGATCCGTAGCGCCACCGCCGGTCGCCTGCTGATCGTCTATCTGTTCGTTCGTGAAGTGACCGCCGCGATGGGGTTAACCAGCCTGGGTGGCCATCCGCAGATGGTGCGTCCGCTGCTGGCGCCGATGGCGGAAGGGGCGGCGGAGAAAAACTTTGGCGCTTTGCCGGGCAATATCCGCTATCGCCTGCGCGCGATGTCGGCAGCGACCGATAACGTGGGCCTTTTCTTCGGCGAAGATATTTTCGTCGCTTTCGGCGCGATTATCTTTATGCATAACTTTATGCTTGAGTCGGGCGGCATTCAGACAGAGCCGCTGCATATTGCTCTGTGGGGGATCCCGACGGCGGTATGCGCCTTCTTGATCCATTCCGCCCGTCTGTGGCGTCTCGACCGCCATCTTCAGCGCGAACTGGACAAGGTTAACGCCGCTCAGGCGAAAGGCGGTGCGGCATGAATTTTCAACAAACCTGGCTGTACTGGCTGGCGGGTGTCGTGCTTTTAATCGTGGCGGTGATGTCCTGGCGCGATAAGGCTAACCCGCGCAGGCTGACTACCGGCCTGTTCTGGGGGCTATACGGCCTGGTGTTTTTGTTTGGCGACTGGACCTATGAGCTGGTTGGCGACAAGCGCAGCGTCAATATTGGTGTTGGCGTAGTGGTGGTGGTACTGGCGTTAATCGCCGGTTTTGGCGGCGTACGTCTTGGTCGCTATCACCAGCGCTCGCAGGAGGAACGCAGCGCCAGCGCCGCGCGTCTGGGCAACAGGCTGTTCTTCCCGGCGCTGGCGATCCCGGTAGTCACGGTTATCGGTGTACTGCTGTTTAATAATCTGCCTTCGCTGCAGGTCGCTATCTTTGGCCCTGGCAATCACGCGACGCTGATTACCCTGTTTTCAATGACCGCGGGCACGCTGCTTGGTCTGGTAATGGCTATCCGCATGACCCATGAAACGGCGGTGCAGCCGTTGCAGGAGGCGCGGCGTCTGCTGGATTCGGTGGGCTGGGCGTTTATTTTGCCGCAGATCCTCGCGGTTCTCGGGCTGCTGTTTACCGCCGCAGGCGTCGGCAATAGCATCTCCTGGCTGACGCAGCAGTATCTGGCGGTGGACAGCCGGTTTATCGCCGTGGCTGTCTACACCCTTGGCATGGCGCTGCTGACGATGGTGATGGGCAACGCTTTCGCCGCGTTCCCCATCGTGACGGCAGGGGTCGGGATCCCGATTCTGGTGCTACAGCACGGCGGTAATCCGGCGGTGATGGCGGCAATTGGCATGTTCTCCGGCTATTGCGGCACCCTGATGACGCCGATGGCGGCTAACTTTAATATTGTTCCGGCGGCGCTGCTGGAGCTGCCGGATAAAAACGCGGTGATCAAAGCCCAGGTGCCGACCGGCATTCTGCTGCTTATCGTGAACGTATTTTTGCTCTATTTCCTGATGTTCCTGTAAGGAGGGATCATGGCTGGCGTACTGATTACCGGTTTTGAACCGTTCGGCGGTGAGGCGGTTAACCCTTCGTGGGAAGTGGTGAAGCGGCTGGATGGCGCTATTATTGCCGGACAGTCCGTAGCGGCGCGGCAGCTGCCGTGCGTATTCGGCGAAGCGCTGACCGCACTTAACGCCGCCCTCGATGAGCTGGATCCCGTCCTGACGCTGGCCGTCGGTCAGGCAGGGGGACGCGTCGATATCACCGTCGAACGAGTGGCGATCAACGTCGATGATGCGCGGATCCCAGATAATAAAGGTCTGCAACCCATCGACGTGCCGATTGCTGCCGATGGTCCGGCGGCGTACTTCAGCACGTTGCCGATCAAAGCGATCGTCGCCGTGCTGCGTAGCCAGGGGATCCCGGCCTCGGTGTCGCAGACGGCGGGGACGTTTGTCTGTAATCACGTGATGTATGGCCTGCTGCACCGGCTGCGTGATAAGCGCGGCGCGAAGGGGGGCTTTATCCATATTCCGTATCTGCCGGAGCAGGCCGCAGTTCATGCTGGCGCCGCGAGCATGGCGGTAGAGACGGTGCGTACGGCGCTGGAGACGGCAATTGCCGTCGCTCTGCAGCAGGATGCCGACGTAAAAATTGGCGGCGGCGCAACGCATTAACACAAGGATATTATTATGCCGGAAGGTCCGGAAATTCGCCGCGCGGCGGATAGCCTGGAAGCGGCGATTAAAGGCGAACCCCTGACCGAGGCGTGGTTCGCCTTCCCGCAGTTACAACATTATCAATCTCAGCTTGTCGGCCAGAGAGTGACGCGTATTGAAACCCGCGGTAAGGCGCTGCTGACCCATTTCTCCGGTGGCCTGACCTTGTACAGCCATAACCAGCTGTACGGAGTCTGGCGGGTGGTCGATGCCGGGGAGCAGCCTGAAACGACGCGTATTCTGCGCGTTCGCCTGCAGACGGCGCGTAAGGCGATTTTGCTCTACAGTGCCTCTGAGATTGAGATGCTGACGCCCGAGCAGCTTGCCCGACATCCATTTTTGCTGCGGGTCGGGCCCGACGTGCTCGACATGACCCTGAGCGTGGCGCAGGTTAAAGAGCGGCTGCTGTCGGCGAAATTCCGCAACCGCCAGTTCTCCGGACTGCTGCTGGATCAGGCGTTTCTCGCCGGATTGGGCAATTATCTGCGCGTGGAGATCCTTTGGCAGGTCGGGCTAACCGGTCGTCACAAAGCCTCTGAACTTGATGAGAAACAGCTGGATGCGCTGGCGCATGCGCTGCTGGAGATCCCGCGCTTGTCCTACAACACGCGCGGCCTGGTCGATGAGAATAAGCATCATGGAGCGTTGTTTCGTTTCAACGTTTTTCATCGTGAAGGGGAGACCTGCGAGCGCTGCGGCGGGATTATCGAAAGGACCATGCTGTCGTCACGGCCGTTTTACTGGTGCCCGGGGTGCCAGCGTTAGTTTAGCGATATGACCATAAGGATGCGGTTTCCGGTATCGTGCCGGGAGCGGTACAGCACGCCGTTTATCGACAATAAAAAACGCGCCTTCAGGCGCGTTTTTTGTCGCTGCGATATCCGCCTTAGCGGGCGATATCGTTTTTGTAATCGCGTTTTTCGTAGCCGGTATACAGCTGACGCGGACGGGCGATTTTCATGCCGTCGCTGTGCATTTCGTTCCAGTGCGCAATCCAGCCCACGGTACGCGCCATCGCGAAGATAACGGTAAACATGGAGGACGGAATACCCATCGCTTTCAGGATGATGCCGGAGTAGAAATCGACGTTCGGATAGAGTTTCTTCTCAATGAAGTACGGATCGTTGAGCGCGATGTGCTCAAGCTCCATAGCGACTTCCAGCAGATCGTCTTTGGTGCCCAGCTCTTTCAGCACTTCGTGGCAGGTTTCACGCATAACCGTGGCGCGCGGGTCGTAGTTTTTGTACACGCGGTGGCCAAAGCCCATCAGGCGGAAAGAGTCGTTTTTGTCTTTCGCGCGACGGACGAATTCCGGAATGTGTTCCACGGAGCTGATCTCTTCGAGCATCTTCAGCGCCGCTTCGTTGGCGCCGCCGTGCGCCGGTCCCCACAGGGAAGCAATACCCGCAGCAATGCAGGCGAACGGGTTCGCGCCGGAAGAGCCGGCGGTACGCACGGTGGAGGTAGAAGCATTCTGTTCGTGGTCGGCGTGCAGGATCAGGATGCGGTCCATAGCGCGTTCCAGCACCGGGTTAACCTCGTAGGTTTCACACGGCGTGGAGAACATCATATTCAGGAAGTTACCCGCGTAGGAGAGGTCGTTGCGCGGATAAACGAAAGGCTGGCCGATAGAATACTTGTAACACATTGCCGCCATCGTCGGCATTTTGGAGAGCAGGCGGAATGCGGCGATATCGCGGTGACGCGGGTTATTCACATCCAGCGAATCGTGATAGAACGCGGCCAGCGCGCCGGTGATACCGCACATAACGGCCATCGGATGGGAATCGCGGCGGAACGCGTGGAACAGACGAGTGATCTGCTCGTGAATCATGGTATGGCGGGTAACGATAGTTTTGAATTCGTCGTACTGTGCCTGGGTTGGTTTCTCACCGTTCAACAGGATGTAGCATACTTCCAGATAGTTGGAGTCAGTTGCTAATTGATCGATCGGGAAACCGCGGTGCAGCAGGATACCTTCGTCACCGTCAATAAAGGTGATTTTAGATTCGCAGGATGCGGTGGAGGTGAAACCAGGGTCAAAAGTAAACACGCCTTTTGAACCAAGACTACGAATATCAATAACATCCTGACCGAGAGTGCCCTTTAGCACATCCAGTTCAATAGCAGCATCACCACCCAGGGTGATTTTTGCTTTAGCATCAGACATTTATGGTCTCCTTAGCGCCTTTATTGCTTAAGGCTGCCGGGTGGTGGATTTGCATTCGGCCCGTAGCAGATGACATTACCAGGTTGTTATGTTGCACATCGCTCTGCGTCGCGAAAAGGGCAGGGTACAGAGCAAAGGCGCTTGATGGTAAGCCTTCAACCTACGATGAAACAGCAGCAAATCAGCGTTTTAGCAGCCCGAATATTATAAAACTATATACCACTAATAACTGTCCTGATTACATCGGTCAATACTCTCTCACTGTTGCATAACTTATTCTCAGGTAAAAGAGTGACCTCATAACTTTTGCGTATTATTGCATTTATCTGGTAATGGTTGTAACAATAATGTTTAATATTTGTCAAATCAGATGATTAAAATTTAAAAATATGTTGTTATCGTGACATTGATCACTGTTCGGGAGAAAACCCGACAAACTATATGTAGGTTAATTGTAATGATTTTGTGAACGGCCTATACTGCCGCCAGGTCTCCGGAACACCCTGCAATCCCGAGCCACCCAGCGTTATTTTTGTCACGCTTTAACTCCTGGAAAGGGGTTTTAACATGACTTTTAGTTATAGATAAGGACGCTGTCTGACCCGCAAGCAGACCGGAGGAAGGAAACAATAAGAACAGCATGTGGGCGTTATTCATGGTAAGAAATGTGAAAAAACAAAGACCTGTCAATCTGGATTTGCAAACGATCCGGTTCCCAATCACGGCGATAGCGTCCATTCTCCATCGCGTATCCGGAGTCATCACCTTCGTGGCGATCGGGATTCTGCTTTGGCTGCTGGGCACTAGTCTCTCCTCTCCCGAAGGTTTCCTCACTGCGGCGTCCATCATGGATAGCTTCTTTGTGAAATTCATTATGTGGGGCATCCTCACCGCGCTGGCGTATCACGCGGTAGTCGGTATCCGCCACCTGCTGATGGATTTTGGTTACCTCGAAGAAACCCTCGAATCAGGGACACGTTCCGCCAAAATTTTTATTGTAATTACTGTCGTGCTTTCACTTCTCGCAGGAGTCCTCGTATGGTAAGCAACGCCTCAGCACTAGGACGCAACGGCGTACATGACTTTATTCTGGTCCGCGCTACCGCAATCGTTCTGACCCTCTACATCATCTACATGGTCGGCTTTTTTGCCACCACCGGTGAAATCTCATGGGAAGTCTGGACAGGCTTTTTCTCCTCCGCGTTTACAAAAGTCTTTACCCTGCTGGCTCTCGTTTCGATTCTGATCCACGCGTGGATTGGAATGTGGCAGGTGTTAACGGACTACGTTAAACCACTGGCCGTGCGCTTGATTCTGCAACTGATTATCGTTGTTGCGCTGGTGGCTTACGTTCTTTATGGATTTGTTGTGGTGTGGGGTGTGTAATGAAATTGCCTGTCAGAGAATTTGATGCAGTCGTAATTGGTGCCGGTGGCGCAGGTATGCGCGCGGCGCTGCAGATTTCCCAGAGTGGCCAGACCTGTGCGTTGCTCTCAAAAGTTTTCCCGACCCGTTCCCATACCGTATCCGCGCAGGGTGGTATCACCGTCGCGCTCGGTAATACCCATGAAGATAACTGGGAATGGCATATGTACGACACCGTTAAGGGGTCGGACTACATTGGCGATCAGGACGCCATCGAATATATGTGTAAAACCGGCCCGGAAGCGATTCTCGAGCTGGACCATATGGGACTGCCGTTCTCCCGTCTTGAAAATGGCACTATTTATCAGCGTCCGTTCGGCGGCCAGTCGAAAAACTTCGGCGGCGAGCAGGCGGCACGTACCGCTGCGGCGGCAGACCGTACCGGTCACGCCCTGCTGCATACCCTTTATCAACAGAACCTGAAAAACCACACCACGATTTTCTCCGAATGGTATGCGCTGGATCTGGTGAAAAATGCCGATGGCGCAGTAGTCGGTTGTACCGCTCTGAGCATCGAAACCGGTGAAGTGGTTTACTTCAAAGCCCGCGCGACCGTGCTGGCAACCGGCGGCGCAGGCCGTATTTACCAGTCCACTACTAACGCGCATATCAATACCGGCGACGGCGTGGGTATGGCTATCCGTGCCGGTGTTCCGGTACAGGATATGGAGATGTGGCAGTTCCACCCGACCGGTATCGCCGGTGCGGGCGTTCTGGTCACCGAAGGTTGCCGTGGTGAAGGCGGCTACCTGCTGAACAAACACGGCGAGCGCTTTATGGAGCGTTATGCGCCGAATGCGAAAGACCTGGCGGGTCGTGACGTGGTGGCGCGTTCCATCATGATTGAAATTCGTGAAGGTCGCGGCTGTGACGGTCCTTGGGGCCCGCACGCCAAGCTTAAGCTTGACCACCTGGGTAAAGAAGTCCTCGAATCCCGTCTGCCGGGTATCCTGGAACTCTCTCGTACCTTTGCCCACGTCGACCCGGTTAAAGAGCCGATTCCGGTTATCCCAACCTGCCACTATATGATGGGCGGAATTCCGACCAAAGTAAGCGGCCAGGCGCTGACCGTAAACGAGAAGGGCGAAGACGTGGTGATTCCTGGGCTGTTCGCGGTCGGCGAAATCGCCTGCGTATCGGTACACGGCGCAAACCGTCTGGGCGGCAACTCGCTGCTTGACCTGGTGGTCTTTGGTCGCGCGGTGGGTCTGCATCTGCAGGAATCGATTGCCGAGCAGGGCGTCCTGCGCGATGCGACGGACGAAGAGATCGACGCTTCTCTGGAACGTCTGAACCGCTGGAACGGCAACCGTAACGGTGAAGACCCGGTCGAAATCCGCAAAGCGCTGCAGGAATGTATGCAGCATAACTTCTCAGTATTCCGCGAAGGGGATGCGATGGCGAAGGGTCTTGAGCAGCTGAAAGCCATCCGCGAGCGCCTGAAAAACGCCCGTCTGGATGACACTTCCAGCGAATTCAATACCCAGCGCGTTGAGTGCCTGGAGCTGGATAACCTGATGGAAACCGCTTACGCCACCGCGATGTCCGCCAACTTCCGTACCGAAAGCCGTGGTGCCCATAGCCGCTTCGACTTCCCGGATCGTGATGATGAAAACTGGCTGTGCCATTCCCTGTATCTGCCAGAGTCGGAATCCATGACGCGTCGTAGCGTCAATATGGAACCGAAACTGCGTCCGGCGTTCCCGCCGAAGATTCGTACTTATTAATGCGGAGACAGGAATATGAAACTCGAGTTTTCAGTTTATCGTTATAACCCGGACGTAGACGATGCTCCGCGCATGCAGGATTACACCCTGGAAGCGGAAGAGGGTCGCGATATGATGCTGCTGGATGCGTTAATCCAGCTAAAAGAAAAAGATCCGTCTCTGTCGTTCCGCCGCTCCTGCCGTGAAGGGGTATGTGGTTCCGACGGCCTGAACATGAACGGCAAGAACGGTCTGGCGTGCATTACGCCGATCTCCGCGCTGAATCAGCCGGGCAAGAAAATTGTTATCCGTCCGCTGCCAGGATTACCGGTTATCCGTGATTTGGTGGTAGACATGGGGCAATTCTATGCACAATATGAGAAGATTAAGCCTTACTTATTGAATAATGGGCAAAATCCTCCTGCTCGCGAGCATCTGCAGTCGCCAGAGCAGCGTGAGAAACTCGACGGTTTGTACGAGTGTATTCTCTGCGCATGTTGTTCAACTTCATGCCCGTCGTTCTGGTGGAATCCGGATAAGTTTATCGGCCCGGCTGGCCTGCTGGCCGCGTATCGCTTCCTGATCGACAGCCGCGATACCGAAACCAGCGAGCGCCTCGAAGGGCTGAGCGATGCTTTCAGCGTATTCCGCTGTCACAGCATCATGAACTGCGTCAGTGTATGTCCTAAGGGGCTGAACCCGACGCGCGCCATCGGCCATATTAAGTCGATGCTGCTGCAGCGCAGTGCGTAAGTAACCCGGTCTGTCCCGGATGGCGCTACCGCTTATCCGGGCTACCAAAAGCAGTAACCCCGGTAGCGTTCGCGCCGCCGGGGACATAGCAGGAAACCTCTAAAAACTGCCACATTAATAGTAATAATCGAGATGTTCAGCGCGAGACAAGGCGCGAGCAGAACGAATCTCCGGGAGCATAGTGAACTATGTGACCGGAGTGAGTGAGGGTCGCAACACAGTCGCAGCCTGAACAAAGAAGATTATTAGACAGTTTTTAAAGGTTCCTTAGCGGACGAAACCACAACTCCTCCGCAACAAGTGAACCCCGGCACGTACAACTTCTGTGCGTGGTAGTTTCTACGGCGAAATAAGCATATAAATGCTTAAGGGATCACGATGCAGAACGGCGCAATGAAAGCCTGGCTGGACTCTTCTTACCTCTCTGGTTCGAACCAGAGCTGGATAGAACAGCTCTATGAAGACTTCTTAACCGATCCTGACTCTGTTGACGCCAACTGGCGTTCTATGTTCCAGCAGTTACCTGGCACCGGAGTCAAACCGGATCAATTTCATTCCAAAACGCGTGATTATTTCCGCCGCCTGGCGAAGGATGCCTCGCGTTACACTTCTTCGATTTCCGACCCTGACACCAATGTGAAGCAGGTTAAAGTCCTGCAGCTCATCAACGCATACCGCTTCCGTGGTCACCAGCATGCGAATCTCGATCCGCTGGGACTGTGGCAGCAAGAGAGAGTGGCGGATCTCGATCCGGCTTACCACGATCTGACCGAGGCCGATTTCCAGGAAAGCTATAACGTAGGTTCTTTTGCCATCGGCAAAGACACGATGAAGCTGGGCGAACTGATTGCAGCCCTCAAGCAAACCTACTGCGGCTCCATCGGCGCGGAATATATGCACATTACCTCTACCGAAGAAAAGCGCTGGATCCAGCAGCGTATCGAGTCGGTGGCAGGCAAAGCGAGCTTCACCGCGGAAGAGAAAAAACGCTTCCTCAGCGAACTGACCGCAGCGGAAGGCCTTGAGCGCTACCTCGGCGCGAAATTCCCGGGCGCAAAACGCTTCTCGCTGGAAGGCGGGGACGCGCTGATCCCGATGCTCAAAGAGATTATCCGCCACGCGGGTAAGAGCGGCACACGCGAAGTGGTGCTGGGCATGGCGCACCGCGGCCGTCTGAACGTACTGGTCAATGTGCTGGGTAAAAAACCGCAGGACCTGTTCGACGAGTTCGCCGGCAAACATAAAGAACACCTCGGCACCGGCGACGTGAAGTACCACATGGGCTTCTCTTCCGATATGGAAACCGAAGGCGGACTGGTACACCTGGCGCTGGCGTTCAACCCGTCGCACCTGGAAATCGTCAGCCCGGTAGTTATCGGTTCCGTGCGCGCCCGTCTCGATCGTCTGGACGAGCCAAGCAGTAACAAAGTGCTGCCAATCACTATTCACGGCGACGCCGCAGTAACCGGCCAGGGCGTGGTTCAGGAAACCCTGAACATGTCCAAAGCGCGCGGTTACGAAGTGGGCGGTACCGTACGCATCGTTATCAACAACCAGGTTGGCTTCACTACCTCCAACCCGCTGGACGCGCGTTCTACCCCGTACTGCACCGATATCGGCAAAATGGTACAGGCGCCGATTTTCCACGTTAACGCTGATGATCCGGAAGCCGTGGCTTTTGTGACTCGCCTGGCGCTGGATTTCCGTAATACCTTCAAACGCGATGTCTTCATCGACCTGGTGTGCTACCGCCGTCACGGCCATAACGAAGCCGACGAGCCGAGCGCAACCCAGCCGCTGATGTACCAGAAAATCAAAAAGCATCCGACCCCGCGCAAAATCTATGCCGACAAGCTGGAAGCCGACAAGGTTACGACGCTGGAAGACGCTACCGAGCAGGTTAACCTCTACCGCGATGCGCTGGATGCCGGCGAATGCGTGGTGCAGGAGTGGCGTCCGATGAATATGCATTCATTTACCTGGTCGCCGTACCTCAACCACGAGTGGGATGAAAGCTACCCGGACAAAGTTGAACCTAAGCGTCTGCAAGAGCTGGCGAAACGCATCAGTACGGTGCCGGAAGCCGTTGAGATGCAGTCCCGCGTGGCGAAAATTTATGGCGATCGTCAGGCGATGGCCGCCGGTGAGAAGCTGTTTGACTGGGGCGGCGCGGAGAATCTCGCCTACGCTACGCTGGTTGATGAAGGCATTTCTGTACGTCTGTCCGGCGAAGACTCCGGACGCGGTACCTTCTTCCACCGTCACGCGGTTATCCACAACCAGAAAAATGGCTCAACCTATACGCCGCTGCAGCACGTCCACAATGGCCAGGGTCATTTTAAAGTCTGGGACTCCGTGCTGTCTGAAGAGGCGGTACTGGCGTTTGAATACGGCTATGCCACCGCAGAACCGCGCACCCTGACTATCTGGGAAGCGCAGTTCGGTGACTTCGCCAACGGCGCGCAGGTGGTTATCGACCAGTTCATCAGCTCCGGCGAGCAGAAATGGGGCCGGATGTGTGGCCTGGTGATGCTGCTGCCGCACGGCTACGAAGGCCAGGGGCCGGAGCACTCCTCCGCGCGTCTGGAGCGTTATCTGCAGCTCTGCGCCGAGCAGAATATGCAGGTCTGCGTACCGTCCACTCCGGCGCAGGTTTACCATATGCTGCGTCGTCAGGCGCTGCGCGGTATGCGCCGTCCGCTGGTGGTGATGTCGCCGAAGTCTCTGCTGCGCCACCCGCTGGCGGTCTCCAGCATGGACGAACTGGCGAATGGCACCTTTATGCCGGCCATCGGCGAAATCGACGAGCTCGATCCGCAAGCGGTGAAGCGTGTTGTGCTGTGCTCTGGTAAGGTTTACTACGATCTGCTGGAACAACGCCGTAAGAACGAGCAGAAAGATGTCGCTATCGTGCGCATAGAGCAGCTCTATCCGTTCCCGCATCAGGCGGTACAGGAAGCGCTGAAACCTTATGCGCACGTGCATGATTTTGTCTGGTGCCAGGAAGAACCGCTCAACCAGGGCGCGTGGTACTGCAGCCAGCATCACTTCCGCGAAGTGATTCCGTTTGGGGCCTCTCTGCGTTATGCAGGCCGCCCGGCCTCCGCCTCTCCGGCGGTAGGTTACTTGTCCGTTCACCAGAAACAGCAACAAGATCTGGTCAATGACGCGCTGAACGTCGATTAATTAAAGGATACATAATGAGTAGCGTAGATATTCTGGTTCCCGACCTGCCTGAGTCCGTAGCTGACGCAACGGTTGCTACCTGGCATAAAAAACCGGGTGATGCGGTTGTCCGTGACGAAGTGCTGGTAGAAATCGAAACTGACAAAGTGGTACTGGAAGTGCCGGCTTCAGCGGATGGCATTCTGGATGCAGTGATTGAAGATGAAGGCGCCACCGTGCTTTCACGTCAGATCCTGGGCCGCCTGCGTGAAGGTAACAGCTCCGGCAAAGAGTCCGGCGCTAAAGCAGATGCTAAAGAGTCTACTCCGGCCCAGCGCCAGCAGGCTTCTCTGGAAGAGCAAAATAACGATGCGCTGAGCCCGGCAATCCGCCGTCTGCTGGCGGAGCATAGCCTCGACGCGGCAGCTATTAAAGGCACCGGCGTTGGCGGCCGTCTGACCCGTGAAGACGTTGAAAAACATCTGGCGAGCGCACCGGCAAAAGCTGAAGCGCCGGCCGCTGCGCCAGCCGCTGCCGCTGCTGCGGCTCCGCAGCTGGGCAATCGTTCTGAAAAACGCGTGCCGATGACCCGCCTGCGCAAGCGCGTTGCCGAGCGTCTGCTGGAGGCGAAAAACTCCACCGCCATGCTGACGACCTTCAACGAAGTCAACATGAAGCCGATTATGGATCTGCGTAAGCAGTACGGCGACGCGTTTGAAAAACGTCACGGTATTCGCCTGGGCTTTATGTCCTTCTACGTGAAGGCGGTGGTTGAAGCGCTGAAGCGCTATCCGGAAGTGAACGCTTCTATCGATGGCGATGACGTGGTGTATCACAACTACTTCGACGTCAGCATGGCGGTCTCCACGCCGCGTGGCCTGGTGACCCCGGTTCTGCGTGACGTTGACCTGCTGGGCATGGCGGATATCGAGAAGAGAATTAAAGAGCTGGCAGTAAAAGGCCGCGACGGCAAGCTGACCGTAGACGATCTGACCGGCGGTAATTTCACCATTACCAACGGCGGCGTATTCGGTTCGCTGATGTCCACGCCGATCATCAACCCGCCGCAGAGCGCGATTCTGGGTATGCATGCCATTAAAGACCGTCCGATGGCGGTGAATGGTAAGGTGGAAATTCTGCCGATGATGTACCTGGCGCTCTCCTACGACCACCGTCTGATCGACGGACGTGAATCGGTAGGCTTCCTGGTAGCGATTAAAGAGCTGCTGGAAGACCCGACTCGTCTGCTGCTGGACGTGTAGTCAGCAAGAGTATTACCTACCGTAGGCCGGATAACATGCGTCAGCGCCGTTATCAGGCCTACAGGTTTAAAGATAATTATTCCCTGAAGGATGGACTGAACACATGAACTTACATGAATATCAGGCAAAACAACTCTTTGCCCGCTATGGCTTACCGGCGCCGGTGGGTTATGCCTGTACTACTCCGCGTGAAGCAGAAGAAGCCGCTTCAAAAATCGGCGCGGGTCCGTGGGTAGTGAAATGTCAGGTTCACGCTGGTGGCCGCGGCAAAGCGGGCGGTGTGAAAGTAGTTAAAAGCAAAGAAGACATTCGCGCATTTGCTGAACACTGGCTGGGCAAACGCCTGGTAACCTACCAGACAGATGCAAACGGCCAGCCGGTTAACCAGATTCTGGTTGAAGCGGCGACCGATATCGATAAAGAGCTGTACCTGGGCGCGGTAGTTGACCGTAGCTCCCGTCGCGTGGTCTTTATGGCCTCTACCGAAGGCGGCGTGGAAATTGAAAAAGTGGCGGAAGAAACTCCACACCTGATCCACAAAATCGCTCTTGATCCGCTGGCGGGCCCGATGCCTTATCAGGGACGTGAACTGGCATTTAAACTGGGTCTGGAAGGTAAGCAGGTTCAGCAGTTCACCAAAATCTTTATGGGTCTGGCGACCATTTTCCTTGAGCGCGATCTGGCGCTAATCGAAATTAACCCGCTGGTTATTACTAAGCAGGGCGACCTGATCTGCCTCGACGGCAAACTGGGCGCTGATGGCAACGCGCTGTTCCGCCAGCCGGATCTGCGCGAAATGCGCGATCAGTCGCAGGAAGATCCGCGTGAAGCTCAGGCGGCACAGTGGGAGCTGAACTACGTTGCGCTGGACGGCAACATCGGTTGCATGGTTAACGGCGCGGGCCTGGCGATGGGTACCATGGACATCGTTAAGCTGCACGGCGGCGAACCGGCTAACTTCCTCGACGTTGGCGGCGGCGCAACTAAAGAGCGCGTCACCGAAGCGTTCAAAATCATCCTCTCTGATGACAACGTTAAAGCGGTTCTGGTTAACATCTTCGGCGGTATCGTACGCTGTGACCTGATTGCCGACGGCATCATCGGCGCGGTGGCTGAAGTGGGCGTTAACGTCCCGGTAGTGGTCCGTCTGGAAGGTAACAACGCCGAACTGGGCGCGAAGAAACTGGCTGACAGCGGCCTGAATATTATTGCAGCGAAAAGTCTGACGGATGCAGCTCAGCAGGTTGTTGCCGCAGTGGAGGGGAAATAATGTCCGTTTTAATTAATAAAGATACCAAGGTTATCTGCCAGGGCTTCACCGGTAGCCAGGGTACATTCCACTCTGAACAAGCCATCGCTTACGGTACGCAGATGGTTGGCGGCGTTACGCCGGGCAAAGGCGGCACCACTCATCTGGGCCTGCCGGTGTTCAACACCGTGCGCGAAGCGGTAGAAGCCACCGGTGCGACCGCATCCGTTATCTACGTTCCGGCGCCGTTCTGCAAAGACTCCATCCTGGAAGCTATCGATGCAGGCATTAAGCTGATTATCACCATTACTGAAGGTATCCCGACGCTGGATATGCTGACTGTGAAAGTGAAGCTGGACGAAGCTGGCGTGCGTATGATCGGGCCGAACTGCCCGGGCGTGATCACGCCGGGCGAATGCAAAATCGGCATCATGCCGGGCCACATTCACCAGCCGGGTAAAGTGGGCATCGTTTCCCGTTCCGGTACCCTGACCTATGAAGCGGTTAAGCAGACCACCGACTATGGCTTCGGCCAGTCCACCTGCGTGGGCATCGGCGGCGACCCGATCCCGGGCTCCAACTTCATCGATATCCTGAAGCTGTTCCAGGAAGATCCGCAGACCGAAGCGATCGTGATGATCGGTGAGATCGGCGGTAGCGCGGAAGAAGAAGCGGCTGCTTACATCAAAGATCACGTGACCAAACCGGTTGTCGGCTACATCGCCGGCGTGACCGCGCCGAAAGGCAAGCGTATGGGCCACGCGGGCGCGATCATTGCCGGTGGTAAAGGGACTGCGGATGAGAAATTCGCCGCTCTCGAAGCCGCAGGCGTGAAAACCGTTCGCAGCCTGGCCGATATCGGCGAAGCGCTGAAAACCGTTATTAAGTAAGAAGTAAAAAAACAGCCCTGGCTTTCTGCATGGCCAAGGGCTGGTCCAGTTTCGACATGGTTGGCCATCTGATGATGGTCTTTTTTTTGTCTGTCATTTAGCTTTCCTCCCTCGCTTTCAGCTAACGAATAGCGCTTTCGGCAAGGTCATTGTCGGTATCGGAATAGCGGGCGGCAGTGCAACTCGTCTGCGCTGTGCTGCCGTAAAACGGCGCCGGTGAACATGCATTTTTATCATATTCATCTGTTTAAATGAGATTATTTTTTGCGTCTGGCATCATCCTTTTTCTCCATAATTTTCTGCATATTAAGCGCTCACAAAGGATGGTGGAGAATAACGTGACGCTAAAGATAATGAATGAACAATTTGATAATTTTAGCTTACTGGCCGAGGTTTTTTCCCGGGCAACGGGGCTGGAGGCTAAGGTGATTAAAGGGGCGGATGACCGTTTACCTGACTGTTATGCCGGATTAAATTACTTTTCACTACCGCTGATTCATCGCGATAAATTATCAGGATATATAGTTTGTGACCATCGAAATGCCAGTGATAATAATCATCGGTCGGCGGCAATAAGATTACTTCATTTTATCGTGAATAATATCTCGGCAGCCGCAGAAAAAAATGAGAGAGAATCTGGGAAATGGCGACACGAGGCCGATTTTTATTATGCGAAAAAACTGGCGCATGAAAAAAAACTAATGGCAGCATTACGCTATATTGATGAGCATTTATATGATGAGCTGTCTCTGGAGTCGGTAGCCGCCCATGTCTGTTTGAGTGCCAATTACTTTAGCCGTTTTTTTAAAAAACGTCAGGGAGTCAATTTCAAGCGCTGGGTTATGCAACGGAAAATGCAGCGCGCCGGAGAACTGCTTGGCGATCCGGATTATTCTATAGACAGCGTAGCGCGTAAGCTTCAGTTTGCACAAACCAGCTATTTTTGTCGGGTGTTTCGCTCGGCCCATCGTACCACTCCGCAGTCGTTCCGCGAACACTGTCTCTCGACGCGTTCAGCACAAGTTAATTAACAGCCGATTAAAGGTGATTCAGATTTTTCCTAGAGCATTCATAGTGTGTGCCCGATCGCGGAAAATTTTAATATCTACACGCTAGTGGGTAATTAAATTCCATTTTCCTCAGACTAGCTTCGCAAATAAACAAGTTAACGTGAAAAAATATTGACAACTTATGGCTGTTATTTGCATGGCAATCACATTGTTTAAATTGTGTTTATTGTAGCCTCCGGGTATTATTGGTTATTATTTGATCAATGATAGTATGCATTAATCATGGAATAGATCAATGACACCTGCAGGTAAAATAAAATATAACACCCGGGGCTAATCTGATGTCCTTGCGCGCTTTTTTTATCAATTAAACAATTTTTTGCACGCCGTAAATGGAAGACGTTATGAGAGGAAAAATACCTAAAACTGAATTACTGGTGACCTTTGAGGTTGTGGCTCGCCACGAAAGTTATACTCGAGCAGCAGAAGAGTTGGCTTTAACACAAAGCGCTGTGTTCCGACAAGTCACGGCGCTGGAGGATTTCCTCCATACGTCATTATTTAACCATGCTAAAAAAAGGATTTTTTTAAATGCGGCTGGCAAGCATTATTTAGCTATCGTTAAGGAAACGCTTAACAAGCTGGAACGTGATACCAATTCAATTATGACCTGGCAACCTACGGTGCAGGTTCTTGAACTGGCCGTCAATCCCACCTTTAGCACCCACTGGCTGATCCCCAATCTGCGCGAATTTAATAAATTACATCCTGGTATCATCGTTAATATTCATTCGCTGGCGAATACGGGCGATTTTCTTAGCCGAGAATACGATGCCGCCATTATGCGCGAGGATTTTTGCTCGCCATGGTCTGAGGTTGAGTATCTGTTTGAGGAGGAAATTCTGCCGGTATGCGGCTGCGGACTGCTGTCCGACCCCGGGCAAAAGCTGGCGGTGGAGGAGCTTTTAGGCGAGTTTCCGCTGCTGCATCAGAGTACGCGGATCCACGGTTGGCAGGAGTGGTTTGCGCTATCGAATATCACTAGTCCTCAGATCAATATCGGTCCGCGCTTTGATCTGCTCTCAATGCTGATAGCGGCGGTGCGTTCGAATCTGGGAGTGGCGCTACTACCGCGCTTTGCCATTCAACACGATTTGGATAGCGGTGAGATGGTGATTCCCTGCGATGTACCGATCCGCACCGGAAACCGCTTCATTATGACCTGGCAGGCGGATAAAGCGGAATCACGTCATTTACAGGTATTCCGCGAGTGGCTGCTGCAAAAATCGGTGGTGTCGGCTGCCTGACGGCGCGTTGTCCGGCCACAGAGGACGGTGTCCATACCCGACGGCTGGCTTTCCCTCTTCCCGGCTCGCGGCGTAAACGCCTTAGCCGGGCTACCCAACTACCCAATTTGCGAGGCGCTCGGGTTTGGTAGCCCGGCTAAGCGCAGCGCGAGCCGGGTAAAACTACCAGTCGATTCCCGCCTGCGCCTGAATGCCGCTGTCGAAGGCGTGCTTTACCGGACGCAGTTCGCTTACCGTATCGGCAAGCTCAAGCAGCCGTGCATGGCAGCCGCGGCCGGTGACAATCACGTTCTGCTGCGGCGGGCGATTCACGATTGCGGCCAGCACTTCCTGAGTATCCAGGTAGCGATACGCCAGCATATACGTAAGCTCATCCAGTACCAACAGATCGTAGCGCGGGTCGGCCAGCATGCGCTTGCTCTCCTGCCATATCGCCGATGCCGCCTGAATATCCGCTTCTCTGTTTTGCGTTTCCCAGGTAAAGCCGGTGCCCATAATGTGAAACTCAACGCCGAGAGGATGCAGAGTATTGTATTCACCATTATCCCACTGGCCTTTAATAAACTGGGCAACGCCAACGGTTTTACCATGCCCGACGGCGCGCGTTGCGGTGCCAAAAGCGGCGGTGGATTTACCTTTGCCGTTACCGGTGAAGATTATCAGGATCCCTTTTTGCTCGGTTGCCGCCGCCACGCGGGTATCAACCTGCGCTTTCAGCTTTTGCTGGCGTTGACGGTGGCGATCAGGATTTCCTCGCGCGTGCATAAAAGCTCCTTAATGTCCTGCTGGACAGGTTGCGCAGCGATGCTGCTGTTCGAACTGGCTGAAGAAGTTATTTCCTTTATCATCGACCAGCACAAACGCAGGCAGGTTTTCGACTTCCATCATCCATACCGCTTCCATTCCCAGCTCCGGATACTCAAGACAGCGTAGACTTTTGACATATTGCTGCGCCAGCAGGGCCGCCGCGCCGCCGATGCTGCCGAGATTAAAGCCGCCGTGTTTATGGCAGGCTTCGGTTACCTGCTGACTACGGTTGCCTTTAGAGAGCATGATCAGACTACCGCCCGCTGCCTGGAAAGCATCGACGTACCCATCCATCCGTCCGCCGGTGGTGGGGCCGAGCGATCCGCAGGCCAGATTATTCGGCGTCTTCGCCGGGCCCGCGTAATAGACGATATGATTACGCATATATTCCGGCATCGGTTCGCCGTTATCCAGGCGCGCTTTGATTTTGGCATGGGCGATGTCGCGGGCGACGACAATGGGGCCGCTCAGGGAAAGCCGGGTGCCGACGGGCAGACTTGACATGTCGCGCAGAACTTCACGCAGCGGCCGGTTCAAATCAAGCTGGACGGTCTGCGCCCCGTTTTCAATGCGATGAGAATCGGGAATAAACTTGCCCGGGTTATGTTCCAGCTTCTCCAGCCAGATGCCGTGCTTGTTGATTTTGGCTTTGATATTTCGGTCGGCGGAGCAGGAGAGGGCCATCGCGATAGGGCATGAACCGCCGTGCCGCGGCAGACGAATTACGCGAATATCGTGGGCGAAGTACTTGCCGCCAAACTGCGCGCCGATGCCGAACTCGCGGCTGGCTTTAAGCAGCGTGGTTTCCAGAGTGGTATCGCGAAATGCCTGGCCCAGCTCGTTTCCGCTGGTGGGCAGGTTGTCGTAATATTTTGTCGAGGCCAGCTTGGCCACCTTCAATGCTTGATCCGCTGAGAGGCCGCCCACCACAAAGGCAATATGATACGGCGGACAGGCGGCGGTACCCAATGCTTTCATCTTTTCTATCAGGAAGGCGGTGAGTTTTTCCGGCTGCAGAATAGATTTTGTTTCCTGGAATAGCGCCGCTTTGTTCGCCGAGCCGCCGCCTTTATTGACGAACAGGAAACGGTATTCGCTGCCCGGCGTGGCGCTGATGTCAATCTGCGCGGGCAGGTTGGTTTGAGTGTTTACCTCGGTGTACATATCCAGGGGAGCATTTTGCGAATAGCGTAAATTGTTGTCCTGAAAGGTGGCGTAGATACCCTGACTGAGAGCTTCTGCGTCGTTGCCGCCGGTCCAGATGTTCTGGCCTTTGCTCGCCACGACGGTTGCGGTTCCGGTATCCTGGCAGTTTGGCAGGACGCCTTTTGCTGACACTTCGGCGTTGCGCAGCAGCTGCAGTGCAACGTATTTATCGTTGCTGCTGGCCTGCGGGTCGTGGAGGATGCTGGCGATCTGTTTTAAGTGCCCGGCGCGCAGGAAAAATGAAGCCTCATAAAATGCCTGCTGAGCCAGCAAGGTTAACGCCTCCGGCGCAACCTTGATGACTTCTTCCCCGTCTAATTCTGTCACCTTCACGTGTTGAGTAGTGAGTAATTCATATTCGGTATTATCGTTACTCTGAACAAAAAGTTCCTGCCAGACAAAAGGTTTGGACATTTTACTTCTCACTATTTCGCTAAAAAGAGATTGGCCCGCGTCGCATCTGCGACGTATTCAATGGTCTGCTGGGCGCGGACGCTGTTACCGGCTTCATCCAGCGGAGGGGAGTAGACTGCGATGGCGTACTGTCCGGGAACCACGGCTACCATCCCGCCGCCAACGCCTGATTTCGCCGGGATACCGACGGTGTAGAGCCATTTGCCGCTGCCGTCGTACAGTCCGGCAATGGCCATTTCCGCCAGCACCTGTGGGACGTAGTTCGCATTCAGCAACTGTTTGCCGTTGAACGGCGATTTGCCCTGATTGGCGAGCACCGCCCCCATTTTGGCTAGCTGTTCAACGGTGATATCTACCGAGCACTGGCGGGTATAGATTTCGACGGCCTCCTGGGGATCGCCATAAAAGCGGTTATAGGATTTCATCAGCATCGCCAGCGCCTGGTTATGCTGGTTGGTTTCCATTTCGGATTTAAATACCGGCTCGTTAACGCTCAGCGCGCTATCGGCCCAGGCGTTGAGGTTGTTGAGGATTTTGTTCCAGCGATCGGTTTTGTTTTGCGCTTCGATCAGGCTTACTGTGCTCATGGCGCCGGCGTTAACTAACGGGTTCTCCGCTGCGCCTTTCGTGAGCTCCAGGGCTAAGCCGGAGTTAAAGGGCAGGCCGGTAGCATTGGCGCCGAGTTTATCCAGCACTTCCTGTGGCCCGCGCTGTTCCATAGCCAGCGCGAGGGTGAAGACTTTGCTCAGGGACTCCATCGGAAAAGCTTTTTTCACATCTCCGGCCTGGTAAATTTTGCCTTCGACCGTGGCGAGCGTTATGGCGAAATTATCCGGGCTGTAGCTCGCCAGGGCAGGGATGTAGTCGGCGACTTTGCCGTCGCGATTATTTTTATACTTCTGGTGCGCCTGCTCGATAATCGCGGCATAGTCCTGCGCCAGCGCGCCGGCGCTAAACAACAGGCTGGCGGTTAAGATACAGGAGCCGAGAAATTTAACGTTCATAGTGTGTCCTGTTGGAATGATTGGGAGCAACCGGGCCGGACAGATCCGGCCTGGGGTTCAATTCCGTTTTGCCGTCAGGACATCGCCACTTCGGACGTTTCTCTGGCAGGGCGCTCCTGTTCCGGTTTTTTGACCGGAGCGGTGCCGCGGCAGCCTTCCCCGTAATGCTCGCCTTCCCAGCGGCCAACGATGGCGGCGCCCATGGCGTTACTCATCACGTTGGTGGCTGAACGGCCCATATCAAGGAACGGATCCACGCCCATCAGCAGGATCAGGCCGGCCTCAGGAATGTTGAACTGGTTGAGCGTCGCGGCGATAACCACCATCGATGCGCGCGGCACGCCCGCCATCCCTTTTGAGGTCAGCATCAGAATAAGCAGCATGGTGATCTGCTCGCCCATGCTCAGCTCTATGTTGCACGCCTGCGCAATGAAGACGGTGGCAAACGAGCAGTAGGCCATGGAGCCGACCAGGTTAAAGGAGTAACCGATGGGCAGGACGAAGCTGGCAATTTTGGAAGAGACGCCAAATTTTTCCAGCTTATCCAGCGTGCCGGGGAACGCGGCTTCTGAACTGGAGGTGGTGAAAGCCAGCAGGGCAGGTTCGAGAATCGCTTTGGTCAGACGACTGATGCACGGACCAACAATCATCGCCGACAGGCCAATCAGGATCGCCCACAGCATGCCCAGCGTCAGGTAGAATTCGCCCATAAAGATCCCGGCGCTGACCATCACGCCCAGACCGCGTTCGGCAATTAGCCCGGAAATGGCGGCGAAAACGGTGAGGGGGGCAAACAGCATGACGTAGCCCGTCAGCTTCAGCATCACGTGAACCAGCGAATCAAGCACCTTAACGATGGGCTCGGCTTTTTCGCCGATAGCCGCCAGGCTGCAGCCGAGAAAAATGGAGAACACCACGATTTGCAGGATTTCATTGCGCGCCATCGCATCAATGATGCTGGTTGGTACCGCGTGAGAGATAAAGACTTTTAGCGTGAAGGGCTCGGACTGGACGGCAGCCACGGCTCCGGCATCGTGGGCGACGAAGTTAATCCCTGCGCCTGGCTGGAACAGATTGACGATGACCAGACCCAGCGCAATCGACAGCAGCGAAGCGCAAATAAACAGGAAAAAAGTTTTGGAGAATATACGCCCGAGTGTTTTCGCATCGCCCATTTTAGCTATGCCAACCACCAGCGTTGATATAACCAGCGGGGCGATAATCATTTTTACCATACGTAAAAATATGGTGGTAAAAATAGAAATATCCTGGGCATATGATTTTGCTGTATCTGCCGACACCATATTATTAATAGCTACCCCGGCAATCATGCCGAGTATCAGGCCTAATATGATCATTTTGGTTAAACTTATTTTTTTCATGTTTACTCCATCGGAACAGGGTTAGTCGGTGAAGTGTTGTAGGGCAGCGCACGCCTGAGCCTGCTAACCGCTCAAGCGTGCGCCTGTCGTGACCAACCGCATAAATTATCTGGAATACAGTGATACAGCGAAATCCTGTATGCCAATGGATGTTGTTATCTTTTTATATCCGTCGTCTTTCAAGCTGCATTTTTGTTGGCTGCCTTTGCTCACCCCGGTCACGTACTGATATACGCTCCTGGGGATGAATGAGGGACACCCATGTCCCTCACCGAAGGCAGCCTCCGGCTGTTCAAATTCGTTCCTGACGAATTTGTCTCTCAGCTGCCGCCTCAATGCGACTCGAAAGCCATTGGATATAGAATTAAAAATCGAACTCAATACTTAATAACGGCGCATGCTGCTGCGCGCCATAAACATCATTGTCGCCAACGTTGCCGGAAATAATATCGCGTGGCATGACGATTTTTACCGCGTTGGCCGGATCAAACCAGACTATGCGATGAATAAAATCAGGCTTCACGTTATATAAGTCGGCAATAAGCTGCGGGGTTAATTGCTCAGAACGTTTTACCCGCTGATAATCCTCCCGGGTTTTAAATAAAATATCCAAAACCAGTTCATACGGTCCGGCGTTTTTGGAGCGAATAACCTGCGCCAGCGAGCATATGGATTGTTTCATGGCTGAACTCCTTCCGGCGTCACCTGTTCGAGATGGAAGTCAAACCGCAGCGCGTCGCTGGCTTCAATCAGGTGATAAATTGAGAACTCATACACCGGGCCGCTCTGAATATCGGAAGGCGAGAACGGGAAGGCGAGATTGCCCGCGGTCGCAATGCGATTTTCATAGCCGTAGTGCAACAGGGTAGAGCGCACCAGCGAGCAGACGCTGTTGGCGATATCTTGGGTTGGCGCAACGACATCGAGCAAAATGCCCAGTTCGTGACCAGCGGTTTTTATCGGTTCATGATTGCCCATCACGCCGTTCTTACCGTACAGATGGAAGGTCATACGGATGCTGTCATCATTCAGCGAAAGGTTGCGCGCGACGCTGGCCTGCACCTCTTCGAGAATTTTATCAATCCCGGCAATCATTATCGGGTCGCGGGTTCCGGCTATAGTCAGACAGCGAAAACCTACCTGACGCGCGCCTTCCAGCTTCAGCGCGTAGGGCGTCTCTTCGTGACGGGAACCGCTGACGTAAACCTCGCCGTCGTTCACCGCTTTGAAGCTGCATTCTTTCAGGTTCAGCACGCCGCCGGGTCCCGGCAGAAAGTACGGATCGGACTTCTCATATAGCGTGTGCGCCGCTGCCGAGGTTTCAGTGAACTTGCGCTGCGGATTAAACGTTTTCAGCGTAAAGCCGTGGTCGTCGATAATCCCCATCGCGCAGTCGGAGCCGGATCCTGGCGTGGCGGCAATGGCCGCGCACTCGAGAATTTTGCCGCAGTGCAGGGCCAGACCTTCATCAAAGCCCTTCATGATCGGCAGCGCCGCGAAGCAGGCCGGATCGTAGGCGCGACCGCCCAGCACCACCTGCGCACCGGCCTCCAGCGCCCGCTGGAAGGGTTCGATTCCCATCTGGGCAACGATATAGGTACTCTCGGCAATTGCCTCGTGGGTCAGCGCCGGCACAAAGTCGAGAGCGGTAATTTTGCCGTTATCCAGCGCCTGATGAACAATCTCTTTCTCGACGTCCGACGGGATCAGCGCCAGCGAGAAGGAGAGTTGCTCCTCGCGGGCGATCTCGAGGATTATCTGCCGACACCACTCAAGATGCGGCGCCGCGCCGGATCCGCCGGCGGTGCCGATCACCACCGGAATGTTGTTTTTTACGCCAGCGACGATCATATAGCGCAGATCGCGTTTGACTCCGGCTCTGTCGGTGAAGGGTTTACCTGCCCCCAGGTAGTGGGGGCCGGGATCGGACGAGCCGGCGTCAACGGCAATCAGATCCGGCGACTCTTCCATGGCCTTACGAAAGCTCTCTTCCGGGAAGCCATAGCCCAGGATCGCGGTTGGCGATAAGATTTTAAAGGTACGAGCCATCTTTTAATCCTTAGTCTGCAACAGCGCGATGGTGCGGTTCATTTCGTTAAACACGATATTGAGACCTTCATCGAAGCCCATGCCCGGCTTGATCAGCATACGCATTGGGCGCGCGGCCAGCGCGACGTGAATGCAGGTGCGGGCGCTGATTTCGGTTTCGTTGCAGGTACCGCCCTGATAGGCTTCCATCGCGTGTTTGTTGCAGTACAGCACCGCGTCCACAATGTTATGAATACCACCGAGATCCGGCGTTTTGATTTGCACCATGTGGCAGCTACCGGCGTCGGTGAAATCCACGATATCCTGGTAGGTGTTACACCACTCGTCGGCGACAATTTTCACCCCGGAGCCCAGGCGCGTCAGTTCTTTGGTAATGGCGGTCAGCATACGGATCTGGTCCGCTTTATTACCCGCATCTACCGGGCCTTCTATGTAGAGCGGCAGGCCCTGGGCCTCTTTCTCCAGGCTGGCGATATATTCGGCGCAGCGAACGGGGTCCATATCGAAAATCAGGCCGATGGTGCCGTAGACGTCGATATGCAGCGTTGGGTGATAGCGCGGGCTGGCGCGCAGGCTTAAGATGCGGTCAGATAGCCAGCGTACGTACTCACGTAGTTTTTCACCTTGCAGACCCAGTTTCTCTTCAACGTTGTTAATCAGCGCATGCGGCAGGACGTCAACGCCTTTGAGGATCATCTTGTCAACGGCGATGTAGCGGTCATCTCCGCTCTGACCGAATAATGGAATAGCCTCCGGAATGCACGGCAGCTGCCATTCGTCACAAATTACCTCTGCCTTCAGGCGACCGCTGGCCAGCGCGGTGGCATCGAGCAGCGCCTGGGAAAGCCCATAGCGAACGGCGGTGTGCAGCAGATTGCCGTCAATCCGCAGCTTGTCGAAGAAGCGGGCGTTCGGCAGGAAGGTATCGACATCGCGGCCTTCCAGCAGCGGCTTAATATGATCGTTGAGGAACGGGATAAAGTTCTCCGCCAGAAACAGCGGATCGCGGCCGCCCGCGCCGGAGTACTGGACGGCGGCGCAGTCGCCGACCGCTACCGCGCCGTTTTCCAGAATCAGCTGAACCGAAACGCATTCTCCCGCCTGGCGGATCGAGGTAAAGCCTGGCGTTACCGGCGCACCGGTATAAATAAATCCATCATGACCCGCGCCGTTTTTAATCGCCTGCTGATCGTCAAAATAGAATGAGGAGTAGCCAGCGGTGAAAAGGGCCTGTTTAATTTTCATTATGGTCTTCCTATTAATTTACTGTGGGATACCGCGTTGATGTCATCAACAACCATCTGGAATGAGGGTTTGCGTCCTTCAAAATGCGCACGCTCGGCGACGTAATCGTGGTGCAGGGCGAGGATGTCTTTCGGCAGCGGTACCGCACCGGCCTCGAGTACGCGAATCGCACCAGCATTGTCGCGAACCGGCAGGATTTTGCCTGCGTTGCAGGACGCCGGGGCGAAAGGCACGTCCAGCACCCCCGCTTCAAAAGCCAGTACCGTACCGCGGGCTATATCGCCGTTGCCCAGCTCGAAAACTTTCTTCAGCACCGCGCGGACTTCGCTTTTAATCAGCTCCACTTCCTGCTCAACGGCGGCGCAGGGGAGGAATTTCTGATCGCTAACCATATTGAGCATCTGGCGAGACGCTTTCAGTCCCTGAAGATTCGCTGCTGCAGTCGGAATCCCGAACGCTTCGTGCGGGCTTTTGGTGATCACTTTGGTTGCGCCGGCCATACCGGCCACCGCTGCGCCCCAGGAGATAATAGCGAATGCTTTCGCTTCATCTTCCGGGAAGCCGCCCATCCACTGGTGGAAAACGGTGCTCAGTTCGTAATCGTCGAATCCATAGTTGCCGAAGTACTCGTGGGAGAGTTCGCGAAGGGACTGAATCGCCGCGATATCCTGCGTCAGGCTGCCAACCTGGCCGTAGCCGACGGTAATGGACTTGACGCCCTGTTCCAGCGCCAGCAGGCCTTCGATGATAGCTACCGCGTGGGACATAAACGGCGGGATCAGGGTACCGGTCAGCGGGCCGAACGGTTCGCGGTTGATGCGGATCCCGTGCTCTTCGTACAGGCCCATCAGACGGTCGCAGTACTGCCAGTCGCGAATCGATTTTTCCAGAGTGACGCGCTTGGCGTAAGGAATGTTGTAGGAGATACCGCCGCCTTCATAGCTGGTAAATCCGCTGGCCATGGAGATTTCCGCCAGCAGGCGCGCATCCGGCGTGCCGTGGCGCACCTGAACCGGTTTTTCCAGCGCTTCGGTCATCCGGCGGCAGGCTGCGACGCCGTGGTTAACCACCGGCAAACCGTTTAGTTTGGACGTTCCTGCCTCGATAGATTTCTGGATCCCCACCGCCGCCTCTTCATAGCGATTAAGACGGGTATAGGCATCGATAGTGCTGGGCAGCAGGTCACACTCTGCCTGCAGCGTTTTGAGCAGCTCAATATGTTCATCCATCAGCGCCACGCCCGCCCGGGGCTGGCTCAGGGTTTTACCTTCCTGGTCGGCCTTCAGCAGAGCGTGAGAAAAGCGTTTTTTCTCAGGAATGGTTTGCTGGTACTTCACGCCATCTTCGAAGTGCTCAACGTCTTTGCCGGTATGCCAGGTCTGCAATACCTGATGCCGCTCGGTCATGAATTCGTCGTGGGTTAATTTTTTATTTCGAAGTTCCATTCGTAGCTGCCTTCATTTTATAGGGTTAAACAGTGAATGCTGGTGCGGGCGGCGAGCTCGGGATAGAGTCTGGCAACGTTTGCCAGCAGCGGAAGCAGGCCTTTTGCATCGCGGTAATATTCAAACTGGGTGGGTAAGAGAATGCGTCTGCCGTCGTCGTCCAGCTCGCGGTATTTCAACCAGCTGTGGAGGGGGAACCGGCTGGCCCGGGAGAGCCATCCGCCGGAGCCCACGACTTTACGTACCGTGGTCAGATCGCGCCCCATCTGCAAATCAATGTTGCCCACGCAGGTGCAGACCTGCTTTTTGGTACCCGCATGGCGTTCGCTGGCGTAGCCGACGCACAGCCCGGCGAGGACGGTATCGAAATACTTTTCCTCCTCGTTAGCGGGCAGATAATCCGGCTGGGCAACCAGATGACGTAAATAGCGGTAAAAGGCTTCCTGACGCTGCGGCTGATGGGCAAAGACGACGTTCACCAGCTCCCGCGCGCTTTCACCGACAACCACCGCTGAGACACGCATACCGAGATCGCCTTCCACCGTGCGTTTTACAAAGGGTTCTGGCACGCCGTGCAGAACGGTATCCGGTGAGAGCGTGTTGGCGCAGGCGGAGTAGACATCGGTAGTGGCGCCGCCCATGTCGATCAGCATGAACTCTTTCCACGCGCTGTCGTAATTACTGATAGTTTTCACCAGTTCAAAGACGGTCCACGGCGTTGGCATCGGCTCTTCGCCGGTTTCAGCAACAATAACGTCCAGGCCTTTCCCTTTGACGATGCGGGATAAAAAGAGATCGCAAATTGCCTTGCGGGCTGCGTACGGATTCGGGTGATCGAGATCGGGCAGAATGTTGTCTACCGTCGTCAGATCTTTGTGCCCAAGGATCGTCTGGACTTCGTCCTGAATATCACGGTTTCCGGCATAGATAATGGCGCAGTCGAGCTTTGACTCCGCCAGCGCGTGGGCGTTGGCCAGCCCGTAGCTCTCTTCACCGCCGTCTGTGCCGCCGGTAAACAGCAGAATATCCGGCGGCGTGGCTTCCAGTTCCTGAATATCGTGGCGATTGAGTTTGTACGAGTAGTATTGTGCGATTTTGGCTCCCGCCGAGTGAGCGGTAACTTTTGCTGATTCCAGAGTGATAGACGGCACCAGTCCCATCGCGGCGACGGCAAGGCCGCCTTTTGCTGATGAGGAGTATTTCAACGTCACGTCACCGTTGTTCAGCAATGGGCGCGCATCGGCTACGTTGAGCACCTGGTTGAGGCTGGCAAAAAAGCCCTCGGCCAGGTGATGGGTAGTGGTCGGGGTCAGAACGTGGTTTACCAGCGTAAGCTCATCTCCCTCCTGCGCGAAGAGGGCCGCTTTGGTCCACGTCGAGCCGATATCGACAGAGACGGTTTGCATCAGATAGCCTCTTCCAGACACTGCTGTTCAATGCCATGGCGCTGGTTGATATCGTTTGCCATTAGCAGGCAGACATCTTCGAGATCGTGGCTTGGGGCAAATACGCGGTTGAAACCCATCTCTTTGAATTTAGCTTCGACGTCGGCAAAATCGTGTTTACCGACCACCAGGTTACCGCCAACATAGAGAAGAATATCGCCGATACCCCGTTCGATGCAGCGTTCGCGCAGCCCCAGGCAGTCGATGTCGCCGTGGCCGTAAATCGACGACACGACGATGGCATCCGCGCCGGTTTCAATGGCAGCATCGATGTATTCGTCCTGGCTGACCATCACGCCCAGATTGATTACGCGAAAATCATGGGCAGTAAAAACGCGGTCCAGGACTTTATTGCCTACTGCATGGCAGTCAGCACCAATGACGCCAATAACAAGTGTTGATTTCTTCATGGGTAATCCTCTGTAGGGCTGATGGTATAAAAATAAAAACGACTGCTGATATTTTGCAGCAGCTGCGTGAGCTGCCTTTTAATAGGGCTGGAGTGTCTTTGGTTCACAGGCGGGAAGCAAATGATCTATTTTCAGAATATCATTCAAAAAACTCTTATTTTAGGTTTTTGTTTATAAATATCATGTTTATCAATGTGTTATGTTGGTTTCTTATATCGTGATTTATTAATATTCATCTCTGCCAAATAAATATATTGCGATCTTTGTGAGCAAGATCTTATTTTATTTTGGACGATTTTTTACTTTTGATAATAAAGATTAAATACATTTCTTTGAATTTTTATGTGAGCATGGTAACGGAATTTTTGCGCGGGTTTTTATATGCATAAACAGCTATTTGTAAGATTAAAGATATAAAATGACGATTTGTATGTTTTATATTTCATTTTTGTTGATGAGCGCGTTCAGGCCAGGCGAGTTCTTCCCGGCACCAGAAAAAAGCGCATGTTACAGACGCGGGTTATGAAGGGAAGGGGGACCGTCACTAGCCAAAGAAGCGGCTCAATGTGCACGGGACTTACTTGATAATGAGATAGTTACGCGAGTGTGTTAATTAAAGGTGAATATAATGATAAATGTAATAAGCAAAAAATATATGTCGACAACTTGCTAAAAAAATTCTGTGAGCTATGCGACATTATCCGTTTATGGTCACATTTTACCTGCCCGCGTCCGGCTCATTAAATTCCCCTCCGCGTTTAAATAAATGGGCTATCATTTTCAGTAACCGATGATACCGTTGAAAAACATATCGTTAACCTAGTGTTCACCAGCGTTTCACTCGGTAAACATAATTAACATTTAAAATGAAAATTGATTTAAATCAATGTTTAAAACTTGGAAAAGATCGCGAAATGGAGTTAAATTGTCGCGGATCAAATTGACCGAAATCTGGTATTTTCGCTATAAATTGATCGCTGTCGAAAACTGCAAATTTATCACAATAAAAACCTATTTATTGTAAGGGTTTTGCAGCGTAATATAATCACGGGATCAATTTGGATGTTTTGTTAACATGTTTGTAACTTCTCAGCGCTGCCGTTTTTTTGAGTTGAGGAAACGGCAGTTCCGAGGGGAAGCAAATAAATTTGTATTGGGGCATGCGTGTGACCCTTTCTAACGGGGTTCACTCTCGGAGTCTTCATGCGATGAGCAAGGAGTCATGATGTTAGATATAGTCGAACTGTCGCGCTTACAGTTTGCCTTGACCGCGATGTACCACTTCCTGTTTGTGCCGCTGACGCTTGGTATGGCGTTCCTGCTGGCCATCATGGAAACGGTCTACGTCCTTTCCGGCAAACAGATTTATAAAGATATGACCAAGTTCTGGGGCAAGTTGTTTGGTATCAACTTTGCTCTGGGTGTCGCAACCGGTCTTACCATGGAGTTCCAGTTCGGGACTAACTGGTCTTACTACTCTCACTACGTGGGCGATATCTTCGGTGCGCCGCTGGCCATTGAAGGTTTAATGGCCTTCTTCCTCGAATCTACCTTTGTAGGTCTGTTCTTCTTCGGTTGGGATCGTCTGGGCAAGGTTCAGCACATGGCCGTTACCTGGCTGGTGGCGCTGGGCTCCAACCTCTCGGCCCTGTGGATTCTGGTCGCTAACGGCTGGATGCAGAACCCGATTGCGTCGGACTTCAACTTTGAAACCATGCGTATGGAGATGGTCAGCTTTGCCGAGCTGGTTCTGAACCCGGTGGCTCAGGTTAAGTTCGTTCATACCGTAGCGTCTGGCTACGTGACCGGCGCGATGTTCATTCTTGCCATCAGCTCCTGGTATATGCTCAAAGGTCGCGACTTTGCTTTTGCGAAGCGCTCTTTTGCGATTGCAGCGAGCTTCGGCATGGCGGCAATCCTCTCCGTTATCGTTCTGGGTGATGAATCCGGCTACGAAATGGGCGACGTGCAGAAAACCAAACTGGCGGCTATTGAAGCGGAATGGGAAACTCAGCCAGCTCCGGCGGCCTTTACCCTGTTTGGTATTCCCGATCAGAATGCGCAAGAGAACCACTTCTCGATTCAGATCCCGTATGCGCTGGGCATTATTGCGACCCGCTCTGTAGATAAGCAGGTAACCGGCCTGAAAGATCTGATGGTTCAGCACGAAGAGCGTATCCGTAACGGGATGAAAGCGTACTCGCTGCTGGAACAGCTGCGCGCGGGTTCAACCGACCAGAGCATTCGCGATCGGTTTAACGACGTTAAGAAAGATCTTGGCTACGGTCTGCTGCTGAAACGCTATACCGAAAACGTCGCAGACGCGACGGAAGAGCAGATAGCCCTGGCAACCAAAGACTCCATTCCTGCCGTTGCGCCGCTCTACTTCGCCTTCCGCATCATGGTGGCGTGTGGCGTGCTGATGCTGCTGATTATCGGTGCCGCTTTCTGGACCGTTATTCGTAACCGCATTGGTGAGAAAAAATGGCTGCTGCGCGCCGCGTTCTACGGCCTGCCGCTGCCGTGGATTGCCGTTGAAGCGGGCTGGTTTGTTGCCGAGTATGGCCGTCAGCCGTGGGCTATCGGTGAGGTGCTGCCAACTGCTGTAGCGAACTCGTCGCTGACTGCGGGCGACCTGATCTTCTCAATGGTGCTGATCTGTGGCCTGTACACGCTGTTCCTGGTGGCCGAACTGTTCCTTATGTTCAAGTTTGCCCGTAAAGGACCAAGCAGCCTGAAAACCGGTCGCTATCACTTTGAACAGTCCTCTGCGGCTATTCAGTCGGCACGCTAAGACAGGAGTCGTCAAATGATCGATTATGAAGTATTGCGTTTTATCTGGTGGCTGCTGATAGGCATTCTGCTGATTGGTTTCGCTGTCGCCGATGGCTTCGACATGGGGGTGGGGATGCTCACCCGTTTCCTCGGTCGTAACGACACCGAGCGTCGAATTATGATCAACTCCATTGCTCCGCACTGGGACGGAAACCAGGTGTGGCTGATCACCGCGGGCGGCGCGCTGTTTGCCGCCTGGCCGATGGTCTACGCCGCAGCGTTTTCCGGCTTCTATGTGGCAATGATCCTGGTGCTGGCGTCTTTATTCTTCCGCCCGGTCGGTTTTGACTACCGCTCGAAGATTGAAGATACCCGCTGGCGTAATATGTGGGACTGGGGCATTTTCGTCGGGAGCTTCGTGCCGCCGCTGGTGATTGGCGTGGCATTCGGCAACCTGCTGCAGGGCGTCCCGTTCCACGTAGATGAATATCTGCGTCTGTACTACACCGGCAATTTCTTCCAGCTGCTCAATCCGTTTGGACTGCTGGCCGGTATTGTCAGCGTGGCGATGATCCTGACCCAGGGCGCGACTTATCTGCAGATGCGTACCGTTGGCGAACTGCACCTGCGCACCCGTTCCGTTTCTACGGTAGCTGCACTGGTTACGCTGGTCTGCTTCGCGCTGGCGGGCGTTTGGGTTTACTTCGGTATTGACGGCTATGTGGTGAAATCCGTACTGGATCATACTGGCCCGTCTAACCCGCTGACCAAAGAAGTTGCGCGTGAAGCCGGTGCGTGGATGGTGAACTTTAACAACATGCCAGCGCTGTGGGCGATTCCTGCTCTGGGCGTAGCGCTGCCGCTGCTGACCGTCATCTCGACTAAAGCAGATAAAGGCGCATGGGCGTTTCTGTTCTCCTCGTTGACCCTGGCGTGCATCATTCTGACCGCAGGCATCGCGATGTTCCCGTTCATTATGCCATCAAGCACGGCGATTAACGCGAGCCTGACCATGTGGGATGCGACTTCCAGCCAGCTGACGCTGAACCTGATGACTTACGTGGCGATTATCTTCGTACCGATTATTCTGGCCTACACCGCCTGGTGTTACTGGAAAATGTTCGGTCGCATCACCCGCGAAGACATCGAAAAGAACACCCACTCGCTGTACTAAGGTAAGGAGCTATATATGTGGTATTTCGCATGGATTTTGGGAACGCTTCTTGCTTGTGCCTTTGGGGTGATTACCGCGCTGGCGCTTGAGCAGGTGGAAGCCACCAAAGCAGGTAAAGAAGAACACTGATGAGTATTATCGTGATGCGATATACGAAATCATTCGGGTTGCATCGAGGCGGCAGGTCTGTGAATCCCCAGTCACTTACACCAGTAAGTGACTGGGGTAAGCGGATGTAGCCAACAAAGAGGCGACGTGAATGATAAAGTATATGTATGCGATAATGGACAAGCGCCCGTTAAGGGCGCTTTCCTTATTGATGGCGCTGGCGTTAGCGGGCTGCATCTTCTGGGATCCGTCGCGTTTCGCGGCAAAAACCAGCGAACTGGAAATCTGGCACGGTTTCCTGCTGATGTGGGCGGTTTGCGCCGGTGTTATCCACGGCGTGGGCTTCCGTCCGCGCGCCATTCACTGGCAAGGATTTTTTTGTCCGCTTATCGCCGATATTGTGCTCGTTGTGGGCCTGTTTTTTTTCTTCTTTTGAATAAGAACTCTCTGTTAACCATATGGGCTTGCATAAGCCCATAAAAATTTACTCGTCGTTTACTTTCCCCCATTCCAAACCACGATTCCCGCGCGTATAGTAGCGAAGTTTGAAAGCTCTAACCTTTTGTTGCATTACCGGGATGTAAAGTGAATACAACGCTGTTTCGATGGCCGGTTCGGGTCTATTACGAAGATACCGACGCCGGTGGTGTGGTTTACCACGCCAGCTACGTCGCTTTCTATGAAAGAGCACGCACAGAGATGCTGCGCCATCATCACTTCAGCCAACAGGTTTTGCTGGCTGAACGAGTTGCCTTTGTGGTTCGCAAAATGACTCTGGAATATTTTGCGCCCGCCAGACTCGACGACATGCTCGAAATCCAGACGGAGATCACCGCAATGCGCGGTACTTCCCTGGTTTTCACGCAGCGAATCGTCAACGCAGAGAACGTCGTTTTGAATGAAGCTGAGGTTCTGATCGTGTGCGTTGATCCACTCTTAATGAAGCCTCGTGCGCTTCCCAAGTCTATTGTCGCGGAGTTTAAGCAGTGACTGAGATGAATATCCTTGATTTGTTCCTGAAGGCGAGCCTTCTGGTTAAACTTATCATGTTGATTTTAGTTTGTTTTTCCATCGCCTCCTGGGCCATCATTATTCAGAGAACGCGTATTCTCAATTCGGCGTCACGCGAGGCTGAAGCGTTTGAAGATAAGTTCTGGTCCGGTATTGAGCTTTCTCGTCTGTATCAGGAAAGCCAGGGTCGTCGCGATAATCTGACCGGTTCGGAACAAATCTTCTACAGCGGTTTCAAAGAGTTTGCCCGTCTGCATCGTGCCAACAGCCATGCGCCGGAAGCCATTGTTGAAGGGGCATCGCGCGCCATGCGTATCTCGATGAATCGCGAGCTGGAAACTCTGGAGACGCATATCCCGTTCCTCGGCACGGTAGGTTCTATCAGTCCGTATATCGGCCTGTTTGGTACCGTATGGGGGATCATGCACGCTTTTATCGCGCTGGGTGCGGTAAAACAAGCGACGCTGCAAATGGTGGCACCGGGTATCGCAGAAGCGCTGATTGCGACCGCAATTGGTCTCTTCGCCGCAATCCCGGCGGTTATGGCCTATAACCGTCTGAACCAGCGCGTAAACAAACTCGAGCTGAACTACGACAACTTTATGGAAGAGTTCACCGCCATTCTGCACCGTCAGGCGTTTACCAGCAGCGAAAGCAATAAGGGGTAAGCCATGGCCAGAGCACGTGGACGCGGACGTCGCGAACTGAAGTCCGAGATCAACATCGTTCCGCTGCTGGATGTCCTGTTGGTGCTGTTGCTGATCTTTATGGCGACAGCGCCGATCATTACGCAGAGCGTAGAGGTCGATCTACCGGACGCGACGGAATCACAGGCGGTAAAAAGCAACGATGAGCCGCCGGTGATCGTTGAGGTTTCCGGAGTAGGGCAGTACAACCTGAAAATTGGCCCGGAAACGCTATCGCAGCTGCCGCCGGAGCAGGTCATTGCCGAAGCCAGGCGTCGACTTGAGGCGAACGAGAAAACGGTATTCCTGATCGGTGGTGCTAAAGAAGTACCTTACGATGAGATTATTAAAGCGCTTAACCTGTTGCATAGCGCAGGGGTTAAATCGGTTGGCTTGATGACCAAGCCGATCTAATCGCTCGCAATATGCACGCCCGTCAAAATGTCAGCTTTGGGACAAAAGCGTCTCCAGGCTAACGTAAAATAGCGGGAACAGGCGAACAGTTTTTGGGAACCGATAGTGTCAAAGGCAACCGAACAAAACGACAAGCTTAAACGAGCGATCATAGTTTCAGTCGCGCTGCACATCGTATTGATAGCGCTGCTGATCTGGAGTTCGTTTGACGAGCATCTGGACGCTTCTGCCGGCGGCGGCGGGGGTTCTTCTATAGATGCGGTAATGGTCGATCCGGGGGCGGTTGTTAAGAATTATGACCGCCAACAGCAGCAGCAGGCCAGCGCCCGCCGCGCCGCCGAGCAGCGTGAAAAGCAGGCTCAGCAGCAGGCGGAAGAGCTACGTGAAAAGCAGGCTGCCGAGCAGGAACGGCTAAAACAGCTGGAACAGGAGCGTCTGCAGGCGCAGGAAGCGGCTAAAGAAGCGAAAGAACAGCAAAAACAGGCTGAAGAAGCCGCGGCGAAAGCCGCCGCAGCGGCAAAGGCAAAAGCGGAAGCTCAGGCGAAAGAGGCGCAGGAAGCTGCTGCTAAAGCCGCCGCTGATGCGAAAGCGAAGGCCGATGCTCAGGCAAAAGCCGCCGAAGCGGCTGCGGCGAAAGCGGCGGCCGATGCAAAGAAACAGGCAGAAGCGGAAGCGGCGAAAGCCGCGGCGGATGCACAGAAGAAAGCTGAAGCCGAGGCAGCGAAAAAAGCTCAGCAGGAAGCCGAGAAGAAAGCGCAGCAGCAGGCCGAGAAAAAAGCGCAACAGGAAGCGGCGAAACAGGCTGCTGCTGAAAAAGCTGCCGCCGAAAAAGCGGCAGAAAAAGCAGCCGCGCAGAAAGCCGCAGCCGAGAAAGCGGCAGCAGAAAAAGCTGCAGCAGCGGAAAAAGCCGCGGCCGAGAAAGCAGCAGCAGCTGAAGCTGCCGCCGCAGAGAAGGCTGCTGCAGATAAAGCCGCTAAAGCCGCCGCCGCTAAGGCAGCCGCCGCGAAGAAAGCTGCCGCGGCTAAAGAAGCCAGCGGCGTTGACGATCTTCTCGGTGATCTGAGTTCCGGTAAGAATGCGCCGAAAACCGGTGGAGGGGCAAAAGGAAACAATGCTTCTGCCGCCGGGAGTGGTAGTACTAAAAATAATGGCGCATCAGGTGCTGATATCAGCAATTATGCCGGGCAGATAAAATCTGCTATTGAAAGTAAGTTTTATGACGCATCGTCTTACTCAGGCAAAACATGCACTTTGCGTATCAAACTTGCTCCGGATGGCATGTTGTTAAATATACAGTCTGAAGGTGGGGATCCTGCGCTTTGTCAGGCCGCTCTTGCAGCAGCCCGGCAGGCTAAGTTCCCAAAACCGCCTAGTCAGGCAGTATATGAAGTGTTCAAAAATGCGCCGCTGGACTTCAAACCTCAGTGATATTTTCCCCGTGCAAGCGGGGAAAAACAATCTATGGTAGTCACAGGGTTTTAATAGTTTTGTGTATTTGGGTTTGTTAATATTCTGCTAAATTATCGTGGGCTTTCCGCCTGGATAAGGGAGATATGATGAAGCAGGCATTACGAGTAGCATTTAGTTTTTTAATGCTGTGGGCGGCGGTGCTGCACGCAGAAGTACGCATCGAGATTACCCAAGGGGTTGACTCGGCACGCCCAATCGGCGTTGTGCCGTTCCAGTGGGCAGGGCAGGGTGCTGCGCCGGAAGATGTGGGTGGTATCGTGGCGGCTGACCTGCGCAACAGCGGTAAGTTTAATCCGCTCGACCGCTCGCGCCTGCCTCAGCAGCCGGGTAGCGCTCAGGAAGTACAGCCTGCGGCATGGTCTGCGCTGGGTATTGACGCCGTCGTGGTTGGTCAGGTGACGCAAAATGCGGACGGTTCTTATAACGTCGCTTACCAGCTGGTTGATACCGGCGGTGCGCCGGGTACCGTGCTGGCGCAGAACTCATTTAAGGTTACTAAGCAGTATTTGCGCTATGCTGCGCATGCTGCCAGCGACGCCGTATTTGAGAAGCTGACCGGTATTAAGGGTGCTTTCCGTACCCGCATCGCTTACGTCGTGCAGACCAACGGCGGGCAGTTCCCGTACGAGCTGCGCGTGTCTGACTACGATGGCTACAACCAGTTCCTTGTCCACCGTTCCACCCAGCCGCTGATGTCACCGGCCTGGTCTCCGGACGGCGCGAAGCTGGCCTACGTAACCTTTGAAAGCGGTCGTTCTGCGCTGGTCGTCCAGACTCTGGCTAATGGTTCAGTTCGTCAGATCGCCTCGTTCCCGCAGCATAACGGCGCGCCGGCGTTTTCACCGGATGGCAGCAAACTGGCTTTTGCCCTGTCAAAAACCGGTAGTCTGAACCTGTACGTGATGGACCTCGGATCTGGTCAGATTCGTCAGGTAACCAACGGACGCAGCAACAACACTGAACCAAGCTGGTTCCCGGATAGCCAGAACCTGGCCTTCACCTCCGACCAGGCCGGTCGTCCGCAGGTGTATAAAGTCAATATTAATGGCGGCACGCCGCAGCGTATTACCTGGGAAGGTTCACAAAACCAGGACGCGGACGTGAGCGCAGATGGTAAAACTATGGTAATGGTAAGCTCGGCCGGTGGTCAGCAGCACATTGCCAAACAAGATCTGGAAGCGGGTGGTGTGCAGGTTCTGTCATCAACGTTTTTAGATGAAACGCCGAGTCTGGCACCTAACGGCACTATGGTAATCTACAGCTCTTCTCAGGGGATGGGATCCGTGCTGAATCTGGTTTCTACGGATGGGCGTTTCAAAGCGCGTCTTCCGGCAACTGATGGACAGGTAAAATCACCTGCCTGGTCGCCGTATCTGTGATAATAAATAATTGATTATTAAAGGAATCAAAGAAATGCAACTGAACAAAGTGCTGAAAGGGCTGTTGATCGCTCTGCCGGTTATGGCAATCGCAGCGTGTTCTTCTAACAAGAACGCCAGCAACGACCAGAGCGGTGAAGGCATGCTGGGTGCCGGCACTGGTATGGACGGTAACGCTAACGGCGGCAACATGTCTTCCGAAGAGCAGGCTCGTCTGCAGATGCAACAGCTGCAGCAGAACAATATCGTTTACTTCGATCTGGACAAATACGATATCCGTTCTGACTTCGCTGCAATGCTGGACGCGCACGCTAACTTCCTGCGTAGCAACCCGTCTTACAAAGTGACCGTAGAAGGCCATGCGGATGAGCGTGGAACTCCGGAATACAACATCGCACTGGGCGAGCGTCGTGCTAACGCCGTGAAGATGTATCTGCAGGGCAAAGGTGTTTCTGCTGACCAGATTTCCATCGTTTCTTACGGTAAAGAAAAACCTGCAGTACTGGGCCACGACGAAGCGGCTTACGCTAAAAACCGTCGCGCCGTACTGGTTTACTAAGAGAATTGCATGAGCAGTAACTTCAGACATCATCTATTGAGTCTGTCGTTACTGGTTGGCATAGCGGCCCCCTGGGCCGCTTTTGCTCAGGCGCCAATCAGTAGTGTCGGCTCAGGCTCGGTCGAAGACCGCGTCACTCAACTCGAGCGTATTTCAAATGCGCACAGCCAGCTTTTAACCCAACTCCAGCAACAACTCTCTGAAAATCAGTCCGATATTGATTCCCTGCGTGGTCAAATCCAGGAAAGCCAGTATCAGCTGAATCAGGTTGTTGAGCGCCAGAAGCAGATCCTGCTGCAGATAGATAGTCTGAGCAGCGGTGGCGGCGCAGCAGGCGCGCAAACCCAGGCGTCTGCGGGCGATCAAAGCGCAGCCGCTACTGGAGCAGCGGCGCCAGCGGCTTCATCAGGCGCACCGGCACAGACCGGTGATGCCAATACTGATTACAATGCCGCTATTGCGCTGGTAAAGGAGCCTTCCCGCCAGGATGATGCGATGGCGGCATTTCAGAACTTCGTCAAAAAGTATCCTGATTCAACGTATCAGCCGAACGCTAACTACTGGCTCGGGCAGCTGAATTACAACAAGGGTAAAAAAGACGATGCGGCGTATTATTTCGCCTCCGTGGTGAAAAACTACCCGAAATCCCCGAAGGCGCCGGACGCGATGTTTAAAGTCGGCGTAATCATGCAGGATAAGGGCGATACCGCAAAAGCGAAGGCGGTCTACCAGCAGGTGGTCAGTAAATTTCCTGGCACCGATGGGGCTAAACAAGCGCAAAAACGCCTCAATGCACTTGGATGATTATGGCATGACCAGAAATCGCATTATTTCTGGTCTTGTCGCATGAATCCTAAGCAGTTAAGCGATCTTTATCTAAATTGTTGTTGCGCTGAATTCTGAAATCAGTAATATATGCCGCCGTTGCCAAGGGATATCGAACAAGCCCAAAGCGACGAAAATAGTGGGTCGTTAGCTCAGTTGGTAGAGCAGTTGACTTTTAATCAATTGGTCGCAGGTTCGAATCCTGCACGACCCACCAATCGTTCTGGTGGAACGCGATAGTAAAACGTGAAGGATAACGTTGTGTCAGCAACGGTATGTAGGGCGAGGCGAAGCCGAGTCATCCTGAACGAGCCACCGCTTAAAGATGTATCCAGCGTAGTATCGGGTGATTAGCTCAGCTGGGAGAGCACCTCCCTTACAAGGAGGGGGTCGGCGGTTCGATCCCGTCATCACCCACCACTCGGGTCGTTAGCTCAGTTGGTAGAGCAGTTGACTTTTAATCAATTGGTCGCAGGTTCGAATCCTGCACGACCCACCAATTTAACATCACATTCCGATGTTAAGCGTGATGGACAATGTTGCGTCAGCAACGGCCCGCAGGGCGAGCGAAAGCGAATCATCCCGCACGATTTATCAAGGCAGATTGATAAATAAGTTAAAATTCAGGAAGTACCCGAGCGGGTCGTTAGCTCAGTTGGTAGAGCAGTTGACTTTTAATCAATTGGTCGCAGGTTCGAATCCTGCACGACCCACCATCCTGAATAGTTCCAGATAGCAGCAAACCCGCAAGGGGTCGTTAGCTCAGTTGGTAGAGCAGTTGACTTTTAATCAATTGGTCGCAGGTTCGAATCCTGCACGACCCACCAATGTAAAAAAGCGCCCTAAAGGCGCTTTTTTGCTATCTGCTATCCATGAGATTCGAACCTGCAGCAGGTTCGGGTCGAACGGAGCAGCCCCGAAAGGCAGGATTCATTAAGGGACGAGTAGCGAAGTGAGACAACGGAGCCGCTAGCGGCGATGGCCCGAAGGGCGAGCGAAAGCGAGTCATCCTGCACGACCCACCAATGTAAAAAAGCGCCCTAAAGGCGCTTTTTTGCTATCTGCTATCCATGAGATTCGAACCTGCAGCAGGTTCGGGTCGAACGGAGCAGCCCCGAAAGGCAGGATTCAGTAAGGGACGAGTAGCGAAGTGAGACAACGGAGCCGCTAGCGGCGACGGCCCGAAGGGCGTGCGAAAGCGAGTCATCCTGCACGACCCACCAATGTAAAAAAGCGCCCTAAAGGCGCTTTTTTGCTATCCGCTCTCGCTACAAAAATCACCACAACCCGCAATTGCTTTATGCTGCGCCATTCCGCTGACGTTTTGTACTCATCGTGGTTACATCTCGCACTGGTCGGTAGCCCGGACAGATGCGCAGCATCGCCTCCGGGGAAATGCTCGTTGAGTCATAAAATTCCCCACGACATTTACACCACAATCGGCTATCTTGTTTAGCATATAAAACATAGGGACCAATTAATGCCGTTTTCAGGCCTTCTTCTGGTCGGAAAGTTAAGTCAGTGAAACGAGAATGCAAGATGAGCGTGATTTTTGACCCGGAAGCGGCGATTTATCCCTTTCCCCCAAAGCCAATGCCGTTAAGCCGCGATGAGAAACACTTCTATCGTGAAAAAATTAAACGTCTGCTGCGTGAGCGTGATGCGGTGATGGTGGCCCATTACTACACCGACCCGGAAATCCAGCAGCTGGCCGAAGAGACCGGCGGCTGTATCTCTGACTCCCTGGAGATGGCGCGTTTCGGCGCTCAACACTCCGCCTCAACGCTGTTGGTTGCCGGCGTGCGTTTTATGGGAGAAACGGCAAAAATCCTCAGTCCGGAAAAAACTATTCTGATGCCTACGCTGCATGCAGAGTGCTCGCTCGACCTGGGCTGCCCGAGCAAGGCGTTTAGCGATTTCTGTGACGCTCATCCGGATCGTACGGTTGTGGTTTATGCCAATACCTCTGCGGCGGTCAAGGCTCGTGCCGACTGGGTTGTGACCTCCAGTATCGCGGTGGAACTGATTGAGCATCTTGATAGTCTGGGTGAAAAGATTCTCTGGGCTCCGGACCGCCATCTGGGCAGCTACGTTAAAAAACAGACTGGTGCCGATGTGCTGTGCTGGCAGGGGGCCTGTATTGTTCATGATGAATTCAAAACTCAAGCGCTGGCAAGAATGAAAGCGCTATATCCGGATGCCGCCGTGCTGGTTCATCCGGAATCTCCGCAGGCGATTGTCGACATGGCTGACGCCGTGGGTTCTACAAGTCAGTTAATCAGCGCGGCTAAAACTCTGCCGCACAAGCAGCTGATTGTCGCCACCGATCGCGGGATTTTTTACAAAATGCAGCAGGCGGTGCCGGGAAAAGAGCTGCTGGAAGCGCCGACCGCAGGCGAAGGGGCAACCTGCCGTAGCTGCGCGCACTGCCCATGGATGGCGATGAACGGCCTGCAGGCAATTGCTGAAGGGCTGGAGAAAGGGGGGGCGGAACATGAAATTCACGTTGATGAGAAGCTGCGTACCGGGGCACTGGTTCCGCTAAACAGAATGCTCGATTTTGCAGCTACACTTCGGGGATAGTTCATTACTGCGTCACAGTACGCTCTGGGGATGAGATGGATTTTTTTAGCACACAGAATATTTTAGTGCACATACCAATTGGCGCAGGGGGCTACGACTTATCGTGGATTGAAGCGATTGGCACCATCGCTGGCCTGTTGTGTATCTGGCTGGCGAGCCTGGAGAAGATCGGCAACTATGCCTTCGGGCTGATCAACGTCACGCTGTTTGCCATTATCTTTTTTCAGATCCAGCTGTACGCCAGCCTTCTGCTGCAGCTCTTTTTCTTTGCAGCCAACGTCTACGGCTGGTACGCATGGTCACGACAAACCAGCGATAATCAGGCGGAGCTACAAATTCGTTGGCTGCCGCTGCCGAAAGCGTTGGGATGGCTGGCGGCCTGCGTGGTGGCGATTGGCCTGATGACGATATTTATTAACCCGGTCTTTGCTTTTTTGACGCGGATTGCCGTCGTACTGATGCAAACTCTGGGTTTACAGGTAGCCATGCCGGAACTGCAGCCGGACGCATTCCCGTTCTGGGACTCCTGCATGATGGTGCTCTCAATTGCGGCGATGGTCCTGATGACGCGTAAATACGTTGAAAACTGGCTGCTGTGGGTAATTATTAACGTCATTAGCGTGGTTATTTTCGCCCTTCAGGGCGTTTATGCGATGTCGCTTGAATACCTGCTTCTGACATTTATCGCCGTCAACGGCAGCCGGATGTGGATTAACAGCGCGCGTGAGCGCGGCTCACACGCGTTTTCCCGTTAATGGTGGTGATGGTGTTCATGCCCGGCGTGCGTCACGTTTAAACGGCATTCCGGGCCGCTACAGGGCTGGTACTCCATCTGTACCGTAACGTGTTCAATTTTATATTTATGCTCTAAGAAATGTTGGATCCGCTCCAGCAGGCCGTCGTGGTCGTGCGGCGGCACGACCTGCACGTGTAGCGTCATCACCGTTTTCTCACCGACCAGCCACGCATGAACGTGGTGTACGTTGCGAACCTCCGGAATCGAGCGGCGTAAATCGCGCTTAAGTGCGTCAACGTCAAGCGACCGCGGCGCTCCCTCCAGCAGCTCGTTGACGCTCTCCTGCAACAAACGCCAGGCGCTGCGCAAAACCAGGCACGACACCAGTACTGACAGAATAGGATCGATAGGCGTCCAGCCGGTAGTGAGGATCACTATAGCGGCAATAATCGCGCCGACCGAACCGAGTAAATCCCCCAGTACGTGCAGAGCCGCGGCCCGTACATTCAGATTACGCTCTTCGCTGCCGCGATGCAGGATCCAGAAGGCCAGAATATTGGCCAGCAGTCCGGCGACGGCGATAACCATCATCGTTTTACCCGCAACCGGTTGGGGATGATTAAAGCGCTGAACAGCCTCCCAGACGATTAAAATGGTAATCACCACTAGAGCAATGGCGTTGAGGAATGCCGCCAGGGTGGTCAGGCGCAGCCAGCCAAAGGTGTGTTGAGCATTGGGTGGGCGACTGGCGAAACGTACGGCCAGGAAGGCGAACAGCAACGCTGCTGCGTCGGTTAGCATATGCCCGGCGTCGGCCAGCAGCGCCAGCGACCCGGAAATGAGTCCGCCTGCGACCTCAACCACCATGAATCCAGCGGTGACGCAGAACGCCAGCAGTAGCCGACGGGCGTTATTATCTTCGGTGGGTTGCGAAGAATTATGCGAGTGTGATTGCCCCATAGTGTTATCCCTGGATTATTATTTTGATGATTACTTTATGACATGATTTGCTACTTAGGGGGAATAAAATGAAAAAAGGAGAGCCATGGCTCTCCCGTAGAGTACACAACCTGTTGATTATTGTGTGGTACCGTCAGTTTTCGTTGCTTCATCCTGACCGACTTTTTTTCCGGTATCGGGGCAGCGGCCATCTTTGCACATTGAGTTTTTGTGCACTTCATCGCTCGACATACCGTCATGGTTCATGTTTGAGCCATCAGGGTGGAGCATAGTGCCGCCGTTATCAGTAGAACCGGAATTAATTTTACCGTTATCAACATTATTCGGCGCTACGTTTTCACGGGCATCGGGGGCTACCTGACCTGCGTCGGCTGCTGCATTTGCTTGCCCGTTGTTCGATTGTGCGCCCGTATCGGCGGCGAGTGCCGCGCCGCTGGCCAGACTCAGAGTTGCTGCGAAGAGAAGACTGGTTAGCTTGTTCATTTTCATTGGATGCTCCTGTTATGTCGATTTTGCCGGATTACCTCTTCCAACAGTGCATTTGCCGGAGGTTTGCCTCGCTGCGGGTTAAAGCTTCGGTCTTAGCGAACGACATTAATATATAATGCTGAATGCTAAGGAAAATTGAGTTCTAACAGTTAAAAATTATAGATGATGGCCGCTATTCCGCGACTTTGTAGTGTTTTTTAGCCTATTTCCAGGAATATTCTGTCGCTACTGTAAAATCAGGTTTACACTTTTTGCTCGAAGAGATAGATTGGAGGGATTGCATTTAACTAGATAAGTATGCCAACGCTGGAAATAAGATGAATTATCAGAACGACGATTTACGCATTAAAGAGATCAACGAATTATTACCTCCCGTTGCGCTCCTGGAAAAATTCCCTGCTACTGAAAATGCCGCCAACACCGTTGCGCATGCGCGTAAAGCGATCCATCAGATCCTGAAAGGTAATGACGATCGTCTGCTGGTAGTCATTGGGCCATGCTCTATCCACGATCCGGCGGCGGCGAAAGAGTATGCTGAACGTCTGCTTAAGCTTCGCGAAGAGCTTAAAGGCGAGCTGGAAATCGTGATGCGGGTTTATTTTGAAAAACCGCGTACCACCGTGGGCTGGAAAGGGCTGATTAACGATCCGCATATGGATAACAGCTTCCGCATCAACGATGGCCTGCGTATCGCGCGTAAGCTGCTGCTGGATATCAACGACAGCGGTCTGCCTGCGGCAGGGGAATTCCTTGATATGATCACCCCGCAGTATCTCGCCGATCTGATGAGCTGGGGAGCCATTGGCGCACGTACCACTGAATCACAGGTGCATCGCGAGCTCTCTTCCGGCCTGTCGTGCCCGGTCGGTTTTAAAAACGGCACTGACGGAACCATCAAAGTCGCAATCGATGCTATTAACGCCGCCGGCGCGCCGCACTGTTTCCTGTCAGTAACCAAATGGGGACATTCGGCGATTGTGAACACCAGCGGTAATAGCGATTGCCATATTATCCTGCGCGGCGGTAAAGAGCCGAACTACAGCGCGCAGCACGTGGCTGAAGTGAAGGTCGGTCTGGCTAAAGCAGGGCTGCCCGCTCAGATTATGATCGATTTCAGCCACGCCAACTCCAGCAAGCAGTTTAAAAAGCAGATGGATGTCGGCGCAGACGTATGCCAGCAGGTCGCCGGCGGCGAGCGGTCAATTATGGGCGTGATGATCGAAAGCCACCTGGTTGAAGGTAATCAGAGCCTCGAAAGCGGTGAGCCGCTGACCTACGGCAAAAGTATCACTGATGCCTGCATTGGCTGGGAAGATACCGATACGCTTCTTCGTCAGCTGGCGGAAGCGGTAAAAGCGCGCCGTGGTTAATTTTTGACTTAATGAAAAACCGGCGTTTTCGCCGGTTTTTTTGTCTCAGGGCCTAATGCCGAGGCAAAATATTTTGTCCTGCAGCTTAAGCTTCGCTATGCCTTCACGGTATCAGTTCCTTCAATAATGCCTGGTGAAACCTTTGCGGATCCTGTATTTGCGGGGCATGTCCCATATCGTTAAATTCAATTAAAGAGGCACGGGGAATCTTTTTGGCAGCCTCCTTACCCAGCACCGCATAGTTACCCAGCCGCTTTCTAATTTCAGGCGGCGCGGCATCTTTACCAATGGCAGTGTTATCCTGCGTTCCGATAAGCAGCGTTACTGGCATCGTAAGTTTGCCAAATTCATAGATAACCGGTTGCGTAAAAATCATGTCATAAAGCAAGGCTGAATTCCATGCTACCCGCTGTTTCCCCGGACCGCTATTAAGCCCGGCGAGCATGTTTACCCAGCGCTCATATTCTGGTTTCCACTTTCCAACGTAATAAGTGTTTTTTTCATACTGCCGAATGCTGTCCGCACTGGTTTTTAATTCACGCTGGTACCATTGGTCGACGGATTGATAAGGGACGCCCTGTGCTTTCCAGTCTTCGAGACCTATAGGGTTAACCATAATCAGCTGTTTGACCTGCTGTGGCCACATCAGGGCAAAACGCGTTGCCAACATGCCGCCAGTAGAGTGACCCATTAGCGTAACTTGCTCAATATTCAGTTGTTTTAACAAAGCATGGGTGTTATTGGCCAGCTGCTGGAACGAGTACTGGTAGTGCTGAGGTTTGCTCGATTTACAAAAACCGATTTGATCCGGCGCGACGACCCGATATCCATCGTCCGTCAGCGCTTTAATGGTGGTTTCCCATGTTCCTGCACAAAAATTTTTACCGTGCATCAGCACTACCGTATGACCGTTGGGTTTCGCTGGCGGTATGTCGAGATAGGCCATATCAAGCTTCTGGCCTTGTGAGGTGAAGGTAAAGTGTTTAACCGGCCAGGCATAGTCAAAACCCTCTAATTGAGGGCCATAAGAAGGTGTATTGCTGGCTGCTGCTGGCGCGGAAAGGGCGAGAAATAAAGGAATGAAGAATCGACGGGAAGTCATAGATGCGCTCCATATTAGCTATAAAAACTCCCGTTTGGCCTACGGAAGTAACATAAAATATAGCGCAAGCTTCTGCGCGACCAGAATCCGCTCCGGAGACGAGCGGGAGGAATATGGACTGCCGCCGTTTATTCATCACGAAGGCAGCCCGGTTATTTCCCGGTGACAGCTGATTGCTATAAATGAGAGAGTCGGTATTGCCCGCTATTATTCCATTCTACAGCGTTGTCGAATGGTGCATTAGCGTCATTACAATTCTTTTTCTCACACGGCCTTTCCTGTTTATAATGCTAAAAACAGTAAGGAGCCTTAAACCATGATAGGTTTATGAGCAAATAATAAGGTTAACTGACTGCAAAGGTTAATTGAGTTAATAAATCTAGTTAAACAAAAACTGCGAGAGCTCATCGCTCACTGCTGTTGGATTTTCTTCAACCATCCAGTGTCCGGTATCAGGAAGAATGACACCTTTAAAATTTTGCGGATCTTGTACAAAACGGCTTCTCATCTCTTTGACTAAAACGTCGTTCACGCCTTTTTCCCCCGTTAATGCCATGGAAGGTATCGATAGTTTTTTTCCTTCCGCAAGAAGTTGTTCATTTTGGGCAATGGATTTTGCATGGGATTTATAGTAGCCAAAAGCAGCATGTAATTTCTCCCGCGTAGAGTATGGTTCAATAAGCTCGCTCAGCAGCTGTGGCGTAAATATATCTTTCTTACCGGCATAGGTTTTTATGAAATATGAGAAGAAAAGAGAAGGATCGCTGGCGATTTGTTTCTCTGCGATATCGCCAAAGCTAAAATAGCCAAAATGCCAGCCCAGACCAGGCCCGGAAGGCGTATAGCCAGCATATTCAAACATCGATTTGTCAGGAATCGGGGAGTCCATAAAGACTACTTTTTTAATGTAACCCTGGTTGTTGGCAACCAGAGGATAAGAGGCTGAATTCCCGAGATCGTGGGTAACGAAATAAATAGGCTCATCGCCAGCTATTTTTTTTATTGCGCTCAGCAAGATAGTGGAAACATTTTGCGCGGAATAATCCTCATTTTTAATCGGCGAAGATTGTCCCAGACCCGGCAAATCAATGGCAATGACCTTATGTGTGGCTTTAAATTTTTCCATCACCGGTTCCCACATTTTCCATGTAGAACCAAAGCCGTGGATAAAGATTATTGGAGTGCCGCTGTTACCCCCTTCAACATAGTGCAGACGGACACCATCAGTTTCAATAAATTTACTTTCCAGGCCCTGACTATAGGCGTATTGACCGAGCTTTTCAGATTTAACCAGATCAAATTTTTGTTGTGATACGGCAGGAGGAGTATCAATAGATTTTAGGTTGGGATCGTATTCAGCATAGGTGGAGCTTACCGATGCGAAGAGCATTGTCGTAAACAAGGTCGCTTTTAATTTCATAATTTATATCTCTGATTTAACTACAGTTATATCCATCACTTCAAGAGCGACGGGCAGGTGGCTGGTAGAAAATTCTTTTTTTTGATGCACTTATGCGGCATAGCCGATCTTCTGTTATTTATGTATCAATCAGTATATATTTGAGTCGGGTGGAGTCAAGAATTTTATGTATCGATCAGTACAGAATAGGGCGTTATGACAACTAAAAATGCAGTAACTCGCGGAAGACCAAGGGATTTCGATCGCGATGAAGCGCTCGAAAAAGCATTAGAGACGTTTTGGCAATATGGCTATGAAGCTTCAAGCCTGGCATTACTGAAGACGGCAATGGGGATTAACTCCCCCAGTCTGTATGCTGCGTTTGGCAGTAAAAATGCCCTTTTTACCGAGGCCGTGACCTTCTATCTGGCTAAATACGGTGCTTATCGTGAAAAAGCATTACAAAGCGCTAAAAGCGCGCGCGAAGGCATAGCCGCGCTCTTTGAGCAGACGCTGACGCAGTTTTATGCCGACCAGCGCCATAGAGGTTGCTTCGTCGTACTGGCTGCGCTTTTAGGCTCACAGGATAGTGCTCCTATACGGGCGATATTGAATGAAGAGCGCCGCAGAACGGCTTTATTGTTCGAACGCCGACTAATGGAAGAATGCGTGGCGGGAGATCCTGCCGCCAGGCAGCAAGCGTATATACTCGCCGAATATTTTACTACCGTACTTTTTGGTTTATCGGTGCAGGTCAGGGATGGCGTTAGCGAGCATGAGGTGAGGGCCGTGGTTGAGCTGGCGCTTTCAGTATTTGACAGACACGGCGAGAAATCCTGAAGGGTATAACAGGCGGCTGAGCGCAAATTATCTGGATGGAGAAGAAGTACCGGATAGCCTAAGCTATCCGGCGAAACCATTACTTCGCTTTACCCTGGTTAGCTACGGCAGCCGCTTTTGCAGCGATTTCGTCAGCGTTACCCAGATAGTAATGTTTAACAGGCTTGAAGTTCTCGTCAAACTCGTACACCAGCGGAACGCCGGTCGGGATATTGAGTTCGAGGATCTCGTCTTCGCCCATGTTGTCGAGATATTTCACCAGCGCACGCAGGGAGTTGCCGTGGGCGGCGATAATTACGCGCTCACCGCTTTTCAGACGCGGCAGAATAGTTTCGTTCCAGTACGGTACTACGCGGTCGATGGTCAGCGCCAGGCTCTCGGTGGTCGGCAGTTCAGCATCGGTCAGTTTGGCATAGCGCGGATCGTGGCCCGGGTAGCGCTCGTCGTCTTTGGTCAGCTCCGGCGGCGTTACCGCGAAGCCGCGACGCCACTGTTTAACCTGCTCATCGCCGTATTTTTCTGCGGTTTCCGCTTTGTTCAGCCCCTGCAGCGCACCGTAGTGGCGCTCGTTCAGTTTCCAGGATTTCTCAACCGGCAGCCAGGCCTGATCCAGTTCGTCCAGTACGTTCCACAGCGTGTGGATGGCGCGTTTCAGCACAGAGGTATAAGCAAAATCGAAGCTGAAGCCTTCTTCTTTCAGCAGCTTACCGGCCGCTTTTGCTTCACCAACGCCTTTCTCGGACAGGTCAACATCATACCAACCGGTGAAACGGTTTTCGTTGTTCCATTGGCTTTCGCCGTGACGAACGAGTACCAGCTTAGTTACAGCCATTCTCTTACTCCTCAATACACGTCACCCTTCGCACCGCCTCATTGCTGGCTACTTCACTTACCCCGATCGCATCGTTGGCTATGCTGCCAGGGGTTCGCGTATGTGCCGTTTTGCTGCGACCCGAATGCTGTAGTGTATATATTTATTGATTGATAACTATTCTCATTATATTGCTGTGATTTACCTCACGGCAATGCTTATCCCTAACCATAGCGAAAATAGTGGCTCAGTGTAAGGTGCTTGTAAAACAGAGGTTATGTTTTTGTCTGTAAACGGCGAATTTTTCAACGAAAGGATAAAAAGCCCTCCATCAGGAGGGCGGGGGATTATTTGGCAATAAACTGATATTCCGTCAGGCTGACGTACTCTTCGCCGGGGCGCAGTATGCAATCCGGCTGCGGCCATTCCGGATGGTTTGGTGAATCCGGCAGGAATTCACTCTCCAGCGCCAGTCCTTGCCAGTCATCGTAGGGCTGCGCCGTACGTGACGGCGTACCGCCAAGATAGTTGCCGGAGTAGAACTGCAGGGCCGGAGCGGAAGTATAAACCGTCATCTGCAGCTTTTCGTCCTGCGACCAGACGTGAGCCGCCGGACTGCTGGCATCACCCAGCGTCTGCAGCAGAAATGCATGGTCGTAGCCTTTTACTTTTTGCTGGTCTTCGTCACGCAGGAAATCAACCGCCAGCGCTTTCGGCGTACGGAAATCAAAGCTGGTCAGGGTGACGTTTTGCAGCTCTCCTTCCGGAATACCGTCACTCTCGACGGGCAGATAAGCATCGGCAAAGATTTGCAGCTTGTGGTTACGCACGTCGCTCTGCACGCCATCAAGATTGAAATAGACGTGATTAGTCAGGTTAACCGGGCAGGGCCGATCCACGGTGGCGCGATATTCGATGGAGATCCGGTTATCGTCGGTCAGCCGGTAGAGCGCCGTTGCCGTCAGGTTGCCCGGAAACCCCTGATCGCCATCGCTGGATGAGATAGAAAACAGCGCGTGGCGGGCGTCGGCGCTGACAATTTGCCAGCGGCGCTTATCAAACCCTTCTGGTCCGCCGTGCAGCTGGTGGCCGGCCTCGTTGGATGGCGTCAGATTGACGATGCGCTCATCCAGGGAAAAGCGGCTGTTGCCGATACGGTTTGCGTAACGACCTATCGAAGCGCCGAGATAGGCGGCCTGGCGCGTATAGTCGCCAGGGGTTGCACAACCAAGCAGCGCTTCGCGCACGCTGCCGTCGGCCAGCGTCACCTGCGCGGAGAGCAGCGTAGCGCCCCAGTCCATCACGGTGGCCGTCATCCCTGCACCGTTGCGCAGGGTGAGGATATTCCACGGCTGGCCGTCCGGCGCCAGATCCGTTGTTTGATTTAGCATTGTCCTGCTCCCTGAGACGGCTTGCACACGTAGAACGTTTCTTTAATACCGGTTTTTGCTTCGTACTCTTTGGCTACGGCTTGCTGAACGGTATCGACCAGATCTTCCGGCACCAGTGCAACAATACAGCCGCCAAAACCGCCGCCGGTCATGCGGACGCCGCCTTTGTCGCCGATGCTCGCTTTGACGATGTCCACCAGGGTGTCAATCTGCGGTACGGTGATTTCAAAATCATCGCGCATGGAGGCGTGGGATTCCGCCATCAGCTCGCCCATCCGCTGCAGGTCGCCTTTTTCCAGCGCGCCAGCAGCTTCTACGGTGCGGGCGTTCTCGGTCAGCACGTGACGAACGCGCCTGGCGACCACCGGGTCAAGCTCGTGGGCAACGGCGTTGAACTCTTGCAAAGTCACATCGCGCAGAGCGGGCTGCTGGAAGAAACGCGCGCCGGTTTCACACTGTTCGCGGCGAGTGTTGTATTCGCTGCCAACCAGGGTGCGTTTAAAGTTACTGTTGATAATGATCACCGCGACGCCTTTCGGCATTGAGACCGCTTTGGTCCCTAAAGAGCGGCAGTCGATGAGCAGCGCGTGGTCTTTTTTACCGAGCGCGGAGATTAGCTGGTCCATAATGCCGCAGTTACAGCCGACGAACTGGTTTTCCGCCTCCTGACCGTTCAGCGCGATTTGCGCGCCGTCGAGCGGTAGGTGATACAGCTGCTGGAACACGGTGCCGACGGCGACTTCCAGTGAAGCCGAGGAGCTTAATCCTGCGCCCTGCGGCACGTTGCCGCTGATAACCAGGTCTGCACCGCCGATGTTTTTATTCCGCTGCTGCAGATGCTTGACCACGCCGCGAACATAGTTCGACCACTGCTGGGTCTCGTGGCTGGTAATCGGCGAGTCCAGAGAGAACTCATCAGTCTGATTGTCGTAATCGGCGGCAATAACCCGCACGGTGCGATCGTTGCGCGGCGAGCAGCTGATGACCGTCTGGTAATCAATGGCGCAGGGCAGCACGAACCCATCGTTATAGTCAGTATGTTCGCCGATCAGATTAACGCGGCCAGGGGCCTGGATAACGTGGCTGGCCGGATAGCCAAATTTTTCAGCAAACAGGGCTTGGGTTTTCTCTTTCAGACTCATGGTTATACTCCGGATTCGCGAAAATGGACGTCGCTCACAGCGCGCAGACGTTCGGCGGCCTGCTCGGCCGTCAGGTCACGCTGGGTTTCAGCCAGCATTTCATAGCCGACCATAAATTTACGCACCGTGGCGGAGCGCAGCAGCGGCGGATAAAAATGAGCGTGTAGCTGCCAGTGATTATTCTCTTCATCGTTAAACGGTGCGCCGTGCCAGCCCATTGAGTAGGGGAATGAGCACTGGAACAGGTTGTCGTAACGGCTGGTCAGCTTTTTCAGCGCCAGCGCGAGATCGCTACGCTGGTCAGCGGTTAAATCCGTCAGGCGCTGGATATGTGCCTTAGGCAGCAGCAGCGTCTCAAAAGGCCATGCGGCCCAGTAAGGGACGACGGCAAGCCAGTGGTCAGTCTCGACGACGGTACGGCTACCGTCGGCTAATTCGCGCTGTACGTAATCCACCAGCATCGGCGAACCGTGCTCGGTGAAGTACGCTTTTTGCAGACGATTTTCGCGTTCCGCCTCATTCGGCAGGAAGCTGTTTGCCCACACCTGGCCATGCGGGTGCGGGTTGGAGCAGCCCATTGCGGCTCCTTTGTTTTCAAACACCTGGACCCACGGGTAGGTTTTCCCGAGATCGGCGGTCTGCTCCTGCCACGTTTTAACCACGCCTTCCAGCGCTTCCACGCTCAGTTCCGGCAGCGTTTTGCTGTGGTCTGGCGAGAAGCAGATGACCCGGCTGGTGCCGCGGGCGCTTTGACAGCGTATCAGCGGATCGTCGCTTTCCGGGGCGTCAGGGGTATCGGTCATCAAAGCCGCAAAGTCATTAGTAAAGACAAACGTTCCGGTGTAGTTCGGGTTTTTGTCGCCGGTGACGCGGGTATTACCCGGGCACAGGAAACAGTCCGGATCGTGCGCGGGCAAAGTCTGTTTTGCCGGCGTTTCCTGCGCCCCCTGCCAGGGGCGCCTGGCGCGATGCGGAGAAACCAGAATCCACTGCCCGGTTAACGGGTTATAACGACGATGTGGATGGTCGACGGGGTTAAATACGCTCATGAAGGTTCCTTAGTCTGGATAACCCTGCGGATGACGGGACTGCCAGTGCCAGGTGTCCTGCGCCATTTCGTCAAGGTTGCGCGTTACGCGCCAGTTCAGTTCGCGATCGGCCTTTTCAGCATCCGCCCAGTAGGCCGGGAGGTCGCCGTCGCGGCGCGGCGCGAAGTGGTAGTTAATCGGTTTACCGCAGGCTTTGCTAAAGGCGTTGACGACGTCAAGCACGCTGCTGCCAACGCCGGCGCCGAGGTTATAGATATGCACGCCGGGTTTATCGGCCAGTTTTTCCATTGCCGCGACGTGGCCGTCGGCAAGGTCCATGACGTGAATATAGTCACGTACGCCGGTACCATCTTCGGTTGGATAGTCGTTGCCGAATACCGCCAGTGATTCACGACGGCCAACGGCGACCTGCGCGATATACGGCATCAGATTGTTCGGGATGCCCTGCGGGTCTTCGCCCATATCGCCAGACGGATGTGCGCCGACCGGGTTGAAGTAGCGCAGCAGGGCGATGCTCCACTCCGGCTGCGCTTTTTGCAGATCGGCCAGGATCTGTTCAACCATCAGCTTGCTTTTGCCGTACGGGCTCTGCGGCGTGCCGGTCGGGAAGCTTTCGACATAAGGGATTTTGGGCTGATCGCCGTAGACGGTGGCGGAGGAGCTAAAAATGAAGTTTTTCACGCCAGCAGCGCGCATTGCGGAAACGAGTTTCAGAGTTCCGGTTACGTTATTGTCGTAGTATTCCAGCGGTTTGGCGACGGACTCTCCGACGGCTTTCAGACCGGCGAAATGGATCACCGCGTCAATGGCGTGATCGTGAAGAATTTCCGTCATCAGCGCTTCATTACGAATATCGCCTTCGACAAAGGTGGCACTTTTCCCGCCGAGACGTTCGATGACCGGCAATACGCTGCGCTTACTGTTGCAGAGATTGTCGAGAATAATCACTTCGTGTCCCTGCAGTAGCAGTTGAACGCAGGTGTGACTTCCAATGTAACCGCTACCACCTGTAACCAGTACTTTCATGATTCGCTCCAATAGGCTTATCGTGTGAGAAGAAGATAGCATACCAAAGAAGGGAAAAGTGTGACACAGGGCAAATTGGTGGAATCGTTTACACTAAAATATCACATCATAGTATTTTATTTTTTCTCTCTTTAAAACAGTTGGATAAGCTATGTAGCGGTTATTATTCTGAAAAAAACAGGGATCCGCGGACCCCTGCAGAGGCTTAATTTTGCAGCGGACCGAGTTGGTAAGTGTAACCGTCTCCACTGCTCACGAACGCCAGACGGTGGGTAATGCAGTCCGGCGCGTCTTCCGCGTGATGGGAGACAAACAGCAGCTGGGTTGCTCCTTCACCAATCAGTACATCAACGAAGCGACGCACCAGCTGGCGGTTGAGCGGATCCAGGCCCTGTAGCGGTTCATCGAGGATCAGTAGAGTAGGGTGCTTGACCAGAGCGCGGACGATCAGCGCCAGCCGCTGCTGCCCCCACGAGAGACTATGGAACGGCGCGTCGGCGGTGCGTTTGTCGATACCCAGAATATCCAGCCAGCTTTGTACCAGCTTGTGCTGTTTGTCGGAAACGGCCTGATAGATGCCAATTGAGTCGAAGTAGCCGGAGAGAATAACGTTGCGCACGTTGGTGCTGACGCGATACTCCAGATGCAGGCTGCTGCTGACGTAACCAATATGCTTTTTAATATCCCAGATGGTTTCACCGCTGCCGCGGCGGCGGCCGAAAAGGGTAAGATCGTTACTGTATCCCTGCGGATGATCGCCGGTAATCAGGCTGAGCAGCGTGGATTTTCCCGCGCCGTTGGGGCCGACAATCTGCCAGTGCTCGCCGGGATTTACCGTCCAGCTCAGATGATTAATGATCGGACGATCGTTGTATGAAACTATGCCATCGTTTAACACGATGAGCGGCGCATCGTCGTCCAGCGCCAGGCGCGCGGCCGGTGCGTCTGGCTCCGGCAAAGTCATGCCGTCAAGCTTTTCACTGTGCGCCAGCTGGGCTATGAGCGCCTGCTGTAGCAGGGCCTGTTTTTCACCGGTTTCGCTCAGTACGCAGTCCGCCAGCACTCCGGCAAACTGTACGAACGCCGGAATTTCATCGAAACGATTGAGTACCAGCACAAGGGTGATACCTTTGCCGTTTAGCGTCGCCAAAAGCTCGGCCAGCTGCTGGCGTGAAGCGACATCAAGGCCATCGAACGGCTCATCGAGAATAAGCAGGTCGGGATCGCCCATCAGGGCCTGGCACAGCAGGGTCTTGCGCGTTTCTCCGGTCGAGAGATATTTAAAGCGGCGCTGGAGCAGGTGGCTAATACCAAACTGTTCGGCAAGTTGGGCGCAGCGGGAAGCGTCTTTAACCTCATCCTGGATAATTTCCGCGGTCGTGCGCCCGGTATCTTCTTCGCCGGGGCTGAGTAAATCGGTGTTGTTACGCTGCCACTCATCGCTGACCAGCTTTTGCAGCTGCTCGAAAGAGAGGCGGGTGAGGCGCGAAAAAGTGCACTCAAGCTGCCCGCTAAGCAGAGTCAGCTCGCCGGATAGCGCGCGCGCGAGCGCCGATTTCCCGCTGCCGTTGCTACCGACGAAAGCCCAACTCTCGCCAGCCTGTACGTTGAGGTGCTCAATATTTAACGTTTTTGTGTCGCTCAGGCGAAACGTGCCTTGCGAAATTTGCAACAATGACATTGTATATCCCACTTTTTGCAGCGAAGTGCTTCAGGGATACGTCTTCACGAGCGCAATGTCAATGCCGTTAGCACAACGTGGCGAGAATGATACGATCGGCATTAAAATATGCTACCGCTTCCGCGCCTTCCGTCAGTTCGCGCGTCTGTTCTGGCGGCAGGGTGGCGCAAAGGCTCTGGCCATCCGGAAGCGTCATCAGCACTTCGCACCGTTCTGCTCCGCGTTCGATGCGCTGAATCCGGCCGGCCAGCTGGTTATCGGCCTGTCTGGCCTGTTCTGCGTCCTGGGTAATTCCGACCCACGGCGCTTTCAACAACACCAGAACTTCCTGGCCTTCATTAAGGCCCAGGCGATCGGCGCTTTGCGCGGTAATGGCGACCTTGAAACGGGTTTGTCCGTCGGCCAGCAGTACTTCTACGTGCTGCTGTACCTGCTGATGATCGCGGCCAGTAATGGTGCCAAACCACTGGTTGCGCGCGCTGGTTTGTAGTGAAAATCGCGAAATAGCTGCCAGCAGGCTGTCGAGGGGAAGCGCGTCATCATCGCTCAGAACATCAAACGCTTTTTGCTGAATTTGCGCCAGCAGATCGTAGAGCTGAATCAGCCGCTGTCCGTAGCGAGTGAGGACCGCGCCGCCGCCGCCTTTCCCGCCGGTTGCCCGGTCAACGAGGGGATGCTCGCTGAGCTGATTCATTTCATTAATAGCATCCCAGGCGCTTTTATAGCTGATACCCGCGTTTTTGGCCCCCTGGCTAATCGAGCCGGTCTGGTCAATCTGTTTCAGCAGGGCGATACGACGGGGATCGGCGAACAGGCGCTGCTGCAATTTGAGGGTAAGAAGAATTTCGGCCTGCATAATCATATCCTGACGAAATAGAGTATTGTGACCGATAGCGGTCATCTTGCAAGATACATCTGTTGCGGCGGTCCGTGAGGCACCGCACAAATGGGGCGTGTTTTTCCGGCTGAATTAGTTACAATAAAGTATTCGTACTTTCTGGAGCCAACCATGTTAGAGCTATTGAAAAGTCTGGTTTTTGCCGTAGTCATGGTCCCTGTGGTGATGGCTATCATCCTGGGTCTGATTTACGGACTGGGCGAAGTGTTTAACCTCTTCTCCGGAGCCGGTCATAAAGACAGCAGGCCGCAAAACCACTGATTTCTCCCGCGCCCGGTTCTCCGGGCGTTTTTATTTGCCCCCCTAATATTCTGCTGCTAATTACCCCTAATTTTCTCTGGGAAAATCTTAGCACTATCGTTATATTATTTATTACATAACGAACCTACGGGAGTTTCAGATGGCAGGTCAATGGTTACGCTTTTTTGCCGCAGCAACGTTAACGCTCTCCGCTGCTGGCCACGCGCTGGCGGAAGAGGGCAAAGTGACGGTTTTTGCTGCGGCGTCGCTCACTAATGCCATGCAGGATATTGCTAAAGAGTATAAAAAAGAGAAGAACGTGGAGGTGGTCTCGTCGTTTGCCTCTTCATCAACTCTGGCGCGACAAATTGAGGCCGGCGCGCCGGCGGATCTGTTCATTTCCGCCGATCAAAAATGGATGGATTACGCGGCCGGGAAAAAGAGTATTGATTCTGCTTCACGCGCGACCCTTCTCGGAAACAGCCTGGTTGTGGTAGCGCCGAAAGCCAGCGCTCAGGGTGAGATAAGCATCAATGATAAAACCGACTGGACCAGCCTGCTGAAAGGCGGTCGTCTGGCAGTTGGCGACCCGGAACACGTGCCTGCTGGCATCTATGCGAAAGAAGCGCTGCAAAAATTGGGCGCCTGGGAAACGCTGTCACCGAAGCTGGCGCCGGCGGAGGACGTGCGCGGCGCGCTGGCCCTGGTTGAACGCAGTGAAGCCCCGCTGGGGATCGTGTACGGCTCTGATGCCGTCGCCAGTAAAGGCGTAAAAGTTGTCGGTACCTTCCCGGAAGATTCCCATAAGAAGGTGGAATATCCGCTGGCTATCGTCGACGGGCATAAAAACGCGACGGTAAGCGCATTTTATGATTATCTGAAAGGGCCGGAAGCTTCCGCCATTTTTAAACGCTACGGATTTACGACTCACTAATGTTCTTAAGCGATCCTGAATGGCAGGCGGTACTGCTGAGCCTGAAAGTCTCCTCCCTGGCGGTGGTATTCAGCTTGCCTTTTGGCATCTTTTTTTCCTGGCTGCTGGTTCGACGGGATTTTCCCGGTAAAGCGTTACTCGATAGCATCCTCCACCTGCCGCTGGTATTACCGCCGGTGGTGGTGGGGTATTTACTGCTGGTTGCGATGGGGCGACGCGGCTTTATCGGCAGCTGGCTTTACGATTGGTTCGGCCTGAGCTTTGCGTTTAGCTGGCGCGGCGCGGTACTGGCGGCTGCGGTGATGTCCTTTCCGCTGATGGTGCGGGCTATTCGTCTGGCGCTGGAAGGGGTGGATATCAAGCTTGAGCAGGCGGCGCGGACCCTGGGCGCTGGGCGCTGGCGGGTATTTTTCACGATTACGCTACCGTTGACGCTACCCGGTATTATCGTCGGTACCGTGCTGGCCTTCGCCCGTTCTTTGGGCGAGTTTGGCGCCACCATCACTTTTGTCTCCAACATTCCAGGCGAAACGCGCACGATTCCTTCGGCAATGTATACCCTGATTCAGACTCCCGGTGGGGAAAGCGCAGCCGCGCGTTTATGTCTGATTTCGATTGTGCTGGCGCTGGTATCGCTGCTGATTTCCGAATGGCTGGCCCGCCTCAGCCGTCAGCGGATGGGGAAATAACATGCTTGAACTCGATTTTACCCAGATGCTGGGCAGCCACTGCCTGCAAATTCGCGAGACGCTACCCGCTACCGGCATTACTGCGGTGTTTGGCGTATCCGGGGCGGGAAAAACTTCATTGATTAACGCTATTAGCGGCCTGACGCGTCCGAAGCAGGGGCGCATCGTGCTTAACGGCAGGGTGCTTAATGATGTCGAAAAACGCATTTGCCTGGCGCCGGAAAAACGCCGCATTGGCTATGTTTTTCAGGACGCTCGCCTGTTTCCACACTACAAAGTGCGCGGCAATCTGCAATATGGCATGGCAAAAAATATGGCCAGCCAGTTCGATAAGCTGGTGGATTTGCTCGGCATTGCGCCGCTGCTTGACCGCCTGCCGGGAGGACTCTCCGGCGGCGAAAAACAGCGGGTAGCTATTGGACGGGCGCTGCTTACCGCGCCGGAGCTGCTGCTGCTGGATGAGCCGCTGGCATCGCTCGATATCCCGCGTAAGCGCGAGCTCTTGCCCTATCTGCAGCGCCTGGCGCGCGAAATTAATATCCCGATGCTGTACGTCAGCCACTCGCTGGATGAGATCCAGCATCTGGCGGATAACGTGCTGGTGCTGGAAGAGGGAAAAGTTAAGGCCTTTGGCTGTCTGGAGGAGGTGTGGAGCAGCAGCGTGATGCACCCCTGGCTTCCACAGGATCAGCAAAGCACCATCCTGAACGTGACCGTAGCCGCTCAGCATCCGCAGTACGCGATGACCGCGCTGGCGCTTGGCGACCAGCGAATATGGGTTAACCGACTCGACAGGGCGCCGGGCGAGACGGCGCGTATCCGCATTCAGGCCTCGGACGTGTCTCTGGTCCTGGAGCCCGCCCAACAGACCAGCATCCGCAATATTTTACCTGCGCGGGTCATGCAGTGTATTGAAAGTAATGGGCAGGTGGAGGTCAGACTTGAGATCAGCGGCCGTACGCTGTGGGCGCGCATCAGCCCCTGGGCTCGCGATGATCTGGGGATTATCCCGGGCCAGCAGCTGTATGCGCAGATAAAAAGCGTGTCGATTGCCGCCTGATTACAGCAGGTGGCGGTAAATGTAGTCGGCGATGCTGGTGGTCTCGTTTTCACCGATTACCACGTTAGCGCGCGCTTTCACTTCATCCACCGCGTTGCCCATCGCGACACCGGTACCGGCGGCTTCCAGCATGCTAAGGTCGTTATAGTTATCGCCGAAGGCGATCACATCTTTCATTGACAGGCCCTGCGCGGTGACCCACTGCGCGAGGCGCTTACCTTTGCTGTTGCCCTCACGGGCTATATCAACCTGATTGTGCCACGACCATTCGCACTCCAGGCCCAGCGTCTGGCCAACGTGTTGGGCAAAGCGCTGCAGTTTGGCGGTATCTTCATCGGTCAGAGCGAATTTCCATACGGCGTTAACTTCGCGGGCCGCCTGCGCCAGAGAGTCTACCTGAGTAAATACCGGGCGCTGCTCGACGGGAAGAGACTGCGCCCAGTTGGCGGTGCGGATAACGTGTCCGGTCGGCTGCTCATAGAGCATGGCGTCATCGACGTACATCAGGCCGTGAATATCGTGCTCTTTCAGCATTTCCGTCAGGGTCAGGGCTTTGTCCACCGGCATGGGATCGGACTCAAGAACCTTTTTTGCATGATAATCATACAAATAGGTGCCATTACAGCAAATTGCAGGTGTATCCAGAGCCAGCGCCTGATAAAAAGGATGGATAGCGACGTGATGTCGGCCGGTGACGACAATCGTCTGGTATCCCGCCTCTCTGGCGCGGGCCAGGGCATCGAGCGAGGCGGGGAGGATGGTTTTTTTGCCGGTCAATAGAGTGCCATCTAAGTCCAGGGCAATCACGCGTGAGGTCATGTGTTGTTTCCGGTTAATGATGAAAAGTTAGCAGGCTATGATGGTACACCGCTGTGCCATTCGGGCAAACTTTTCAGCATCTACCGCTAAAGAGCCGATACACTTGATCTTTCAGGCTGCCAGGAGGCAACCTGAATAATGTTGTGTATGCATATTGTATTTTTCAGGATGCCGTTAGTCTGAAAAATGAAATTTCCACGTGCAGTGAGGAAGGAGTATTCATGAAACAAACCGTTTATACCGCCAGCCCGGAAAGCCAGCAGATCCACGTCTGGGATCTGAATCTTGAGGGGAAATTGACCCTGGTGCAGGTTGTTGATGCCCCGGGTCAGGTCCAGCCGATGGTGGTAAGCCCGAACAAAGAGTATCTCTACGTCGGCGTGCGTCCGGAGTTTCGCGTACTGGCCTACCGCATTGCGCCGGATAATGGCGCCCTGACCTTCGCGGGGGAAGCCGCGCTGCCGGGTAGCCCAACGCATATTTCTACCGATCATCATGGCCGCTTTGTGTTTAGCGCTTCCTACAATGCAGGTTGCGTGAGCGTGACGCCGCTGGTCGATGGGCTGCCGCGAGAAGTGGTGTCGGTTGTCGAAGGGCTGGAAGGCTGCCACTCGGCAAACATCTCCCCGGACAATCGCACCCTGTGGGTGCCGGCGCTGAAGCAGGACCGTATCTGTCTGTTTACCCTGAGCGATGATGGTTTCCTGGCGGCCCAGGAACCAGCTGAGGTGACTACTGTTGAAGGCGCGGGACCGCGTCATATGGTGTTCCATCCGAACCAGCAATACGGCTACTGTGTTAACGAACTGAACAGCTCGGTAGACGTCTGGGAACTGAAAGATCCGTACGGCAAAATCGAGTGCGTACAAACCCTCGACATGATGCCGCCTGATTTCGCTGGCGTTCGCTGGGCTGCGGATATCCATCTGACTCCCGATGGCCGTCATCTCTACGCCTGCGATCGTACCGCCAGCGTTATCACTATCTTCAGCGTTTCGGAAGACGGTAGCGTACTGTCGATTGAAGGTTATCAGAATACCGAGACCCAACCGCGCGGTTTTAACCTCGATCATAGCGGTAAATATCTGATTGCCGCCGGTCAGAAATCGCATCATATCGCGGTGTATGAAATTGCGGGCGAGCAGGGATTGTTGCAGGAAAAAGGGCGCTATGCCGTAGGGCAGGGGCCAATGTGGGTGGTCGTCAACGCTCGCTAAGCTTACCGTTTGTTAGTGAAACCTCGCCGCGGCGAGGTTTTTTTATACCTTTCATTTATCGTTAGTCTCCTTGATGAAGGAAGTTCGTTGAGCATTTTGATCAGTTACTGCATGTAACATGGAAACAGTATTGCCTGAAGAAGGAGATTTTCTCACCGTCAGTGTAGGGCTACTGGTGGGTTCCCGTTTCTTCAGGCGCGTGCATGTCCGATTTTCCAGGATTTTTCCACCAGATATAAATGGATAAGCAATGATTTTGAAAGGTATATGGTAGTCAAACGAAATTTTATTTTTTTGAGTAAAGTAATTTGTGTTTTATTATAGTTTTTTATGCTAACAAAGATCCCATTCTAAGCAACTAAATCCATTTGAGAAAAATCTCAGAAAAAATATGATATTTAACAATTTATTGATACTTAAGGTGGATTAGGATTTTTCATATGTAAATAAATGTTTTGAATGTTAATTCTTTATTTCTATGTATTTTAAAGTATTTTTGATATTGAAAGAGGGTACCTATTGCGATATTTCTACCGTGTTTATTGGATGCAGAAATACATACTAACTGGCGGCTTGAATGTGCTTAAAAGATGATCAATTTGATCATTGAGAATGCGAAGAACAACCTTTTTTTGTTGCAAACATGTTAAAATAATCCAATGTCTATGATCTGGATCAAATTCTTGCTAATATAAAATTATATGTTTTTTTAATAAAAAAAACATAGAAAAAAACCATTTTAATATATATTGATAATATCAAATATAAATAATTACGATAGCTGTGCCCACCTTAAATGAAATATTAAGATATAAATGTAGTTGAATTTTCCTATTATTGCGCATCAGCAGATTGCTGTATATTATTGTTATGGAAATTAGATGATATTGTTCCTTTCTTATTTTTTAATAATTAAGAAAGACTTTTTAATTGTTGCAATATCATTTTTTTGTTGTTGTGAATCTTAACCCAAATAGGGAAGCTATATATGCGTAATAATAAATATGCTATTTCAGCATTTGCTTTGGCATTGTCTGCTGTCGTGACAAACTCCGCTTTTGCCGCGGATGGAACTATTACTATTAATGGTCAGATCACTGATACTACTTGTACAATTTCTGTTGACGGTGGTAATACCGATGCAACGGTAACATTACCGACAGTCTCAGTTTCCTCACTGGCTACTACGGGAGCAACAGCTGGGGCAACACCATTCAGTATTTCACTGTCTGGCTGTGCAGGTGTGGCTTTAAATACCGCAAGCACTTATTTTGAACCTGGCACTTATGTTGATAGTCAGACTGGTCGCCTGAATATTCATACTGCCGCTCCTGATGCCGCGGGTAATGTACAGGTGCAATTATTGAACGCCGAGCGTGATGCTATTGTTGTCGGTGCTTCAGTCGCGAATGGTCAGAATGACATCCCGGTAGATATCACCTCGGGTAGCGGTGTTCTTAATTACTATGCTCAGTATTATGCAACCGATGCTTCTACTGCGGGCTCAGTAACCACTCAGGTTGATTACACTATGGTTTATGAGTAATTGATTTTTAGGAGTAAAAGCATTTGCTTTTACTCCTTTCAATGATGAGGTTCTTTGATGCTTAAAAAAATATCCCACTGTTTTATTTTAATTGTATCTTTTTTTATGTCTGTTGAAGCTTTGGCAGATGTCGCTATTAATGGAACAAGAATTGTTTTCAATGAAAAAGACAAAGAATCCATTGTGCAATTAAAAAATAATGGCAAGAATCCTTATCTACTTCAGTTATGGATTGATGATGGCAACCCTAAATCCAGACCAGGTGAGGTAAAGGTGCCCTTTATGATCACCCCGCCTGTTGTTCGTATTGACCCTGATAAGGGGCAGGCAGTTAGAGTCATGTTTACTGGGGAAAATCTTCCGAATGATAGGGAAACTTTGTTCTGGTTTAATATGCTGGAGATCCCGCCAAAGCCCACAAAGATGATTGAAGCAGGTTCTAATATCATGCAACTGGCATTTCGTACCAGGATAAAATTATTTTATCGTCCTGCTAATCTCGAATATAGCGTACTAGAATCGTATAAAAAACTAATATTTAAGAGAAACGGTAATACTTTAAATATAAAAAATAACTCTCCCTATTATATTACATTTAGGAGTATAGATTTTCGCAGGAAAAAAGATTCGGCGATAGCTGCCGCTGTTGAGCATTTTCCTCAACGAATGATTGCACCTAAAGGAGAAATAAATCTCCAGTTAGTAACGAAGAAATCAGAACGGCTGGACGGTCTCACTCTATTTTACAGTGTGATCAACGATTATGGAGGAGAAACAAGAAATGAGCAGTCGCTGCAAACTAAATAAAATACACTCACCTTCAGTCTGTTTAAACCGGATAGCACAGTTTGTTATTTTATCAGTTATTATTCCTCAGGCAGTGGTAGCACGACAAAATGATGAGGTTTTTTTTAACAGAGAATTTTTGCGATCGGCTATTGATGTTAGTGCTTATACTCAGGGAAACCCGGTTGCTAGCGGAAATTATACTGTCGATCTTTATGTTAATGAAAAATGGAAAGGTCGTGTTGATGTTAAATTCGCCAAAGACGACCCACAGTCAGCGGTAGCTAAACCTTGTTTTAATATCAAGTTAGTATCCATTGCTGGAATTGATTTGAATAAGATTAAATCTGAAACAATAGAAAGATTAAAGAAAGATGATGCGTGTGTACATACTGAAGATATTTATCAGGACCTTATAACGAAATTTGATGTGGCTACTCAGCGTATTAATGTACAGTCTCCTCAGATCTATTTATTACGCTATGCTCGAGGCTATGTCAGCCCTGAACTCTGGGATCATGGGATTTCGGCGGCAATGCTGCAATATGATTATAATGCCTACCATTCTGATATGTCCGGCGCTGATTCTCTTTCGACCCAATACCTTGGGCTCAGAGGGGGAATAAATTGGGATGTTTGGCGCCTGCGTTATCGCGGCTCATTCAACTGGAGTGAAGGAAAAAATTGGGGCTATGATAACGCCAATATTTATGTTGAACGCGCTATCATTCCATTACGCAGTAAATTGGTTATGGGTGAGTCATCAACCGAGGGACAGGTCTTCGATAGTGTTGGATTCCGCGGTGTAATGATCGCCTCTGATGATCGTATGTATATGGATTCACAACGTGGTTATGCCCCTGTAATTAATGGCATAGCCAACACGAATGCTCTCATTCGCATTAGCCAGAGAGGCATGCGAATTTATGAGACAACTGTGCCACCTGGCCCCTTCACTATTGATGACCTATATCCTACAGGCACAGGTGGTGATTTGCTGGTCACAATAAAAGAGGCAGATGGAAGCGAACGTAGCTTCACTGTAACTTATGCTTCAATTGCTGAACTGTTACGTCCGGGAATTACTCGCTATACCTTGATGGGCGGGCGCTATCATAATACATCTGTAAATGAAGAACCTTACATCATGATGGGAACTCTTCGTCATGGATTTTCTAATCTCATTACAGGTTATTCTGGTGTACTGGGTGGTGAGGATTACCAGTCGATTGCGGGAGGAGGAGCACTAAATACCTCTTTTGGCGCTATTTCAGCGGATATCACTCATGCACGTAGTACCTTTAGCGATGACCGTAAGCGAGAAGGTCAGAGTATTCGCTTCTCTTTCGCTAAAATATTGCCAGTGGTGAATACTAACGTTACGCTTGCGAGTTATCGTTATTCTAGTTCAGGTTATTATAGTATTGATGACGCGATGATAATGCGTGATGGTCAGCAGCGTAACTATAGTTGGTTCAACGATACTATTAACCGTAAGAACCGTATACAAATTAGCGCAACGCAAGCTATAAGTGATGCCTGGGGGAGCCTTAATTTAAGCGCAAGTACTCAGGATTATTGGAACAGAAGTGGCCAAGATACGGAATATCAGTTTGGCTATACAAATGCATTCAAGTATTTCAATCTGAATATAAATGGTAGTAGAACACGCGATCTGATGAAGGATAAGTGGGATAATAAGATTGCGATTGGAATTTCCTTACCACTTGGTGAAAGTAGTCGTTCGGCTTATCTCAATTCGACTTATATTCAAGAACGCGATCACCAGGGAATTCAAAACTCTATTGCCGGAACCACAGGCAATAATAGGCAGTTTACTTATAATGCATTTAGTAATGTTGACCATTATAAGCAAAATGGTACTAAAAAAACCGGGGGACTAGGCGGTAACTGGACATCGCCATGGAGTAGTATTGGCGCTAATGTTTCAGCCGGAAGTGGTTATCAGCAGTATGGAATGAACTTATCTGGTGGTGTCGTAGCGTGGCAAAATGGGATTGTACTCACTCCTGTAATGGGCGATACAGTAGCAATTATTGAGGCTGATGTAGCTGCTGGGGCAAGAATAGCTAATAACAATAGCCTGAGTTTAAATCGCTACGGTAAGGCAGCGGTACCATATTTAACGCCGTATCGTCAGAATACTATTGAACTCGACCCGAAAGGCTTATCGAATGATGTTTCGCTCGAAGTGACCAGCCAGAATATCGTGCCAACGGCAGGGGCTGTAGTATTGATGAAGTATAAGACCGATGTCGGTCATTCTCTTCTTCTTACATTAAGTCACCCTTCAGAGGAATTACCGTTTGGCTCTGCGATCATGGATGAAAACAATCGTCCTGTCGGCTATGTCACACAAGGCGGGGAGGCTTTCGTTAGAGTTAAAAATGAAACTGGAAAACTCCATGTAATATGGGGAGAAAAAGGTCAACAAACTTGTTCATTTGCTTACGCACTTCCTGCTAAATCGGTAGGAACAGGCGTTGGTTTGCCACAAGCTCATGCAGTTTGCCAATAACAGGAGAAGTGCATAATGGTAAAAATAGTTCACATTTGGGTTCTGCACTTATTTGTCTTAGCTGGTGCTATTGGAAATGCAAAAGCTGATGGTACTTGGGTTAACTGCAAGAGAACCAGCGGTTACTATCAATATTTTGATTCTACCACTGTACAAGTTGGTAAAGATGCCGATGTTGGAGATTTGCTGGGCAACTGGATGACTTCATCCAATCCTACTGCATGGACTTGCGAACATGTGAGCAATTATAAAAGTTATACGGTACCTATGGCGGTTCAGGGATATCCTCCCTACCGTGTTTGGGGAACAATGCAGATCGACGGCCAAACTTATAACGTTTATGACACGGTAGTAAAGGATGGGTTAGGTTATGTGGCACGTTGGCGCTATACCGTTAAAGGTCAGATGAGCGATTGGTATCCGTTAACCGTTGCTAATGGGATTTATCAAACGCCCTCGCAATTATTTAATGTTAGTGACGACGATGCCGGCTCCTGGAATATCGGTGTTGATGTACAGGTTAGGTTTGTGAAAACAAAGGCATCATTAAGGGCCGGTTCAACCGCAGTTTTCGATCCAATGTATATGCGACATTATCAGACCTACGGTGGTTCAAACTCTGTTGGTAGTGGTACATATATGATTGCACAGTTTCGTGCCGGAGGATTAGTTATCTCGACAACAGGAGGGACTTGTACAACTTCTGATGTTAATGTGAATCTTCCGCCAGCTAGTCGTGCAAGTTTTACCGGAATAGGTTACACCACATCAAGGAAAAATTTCGATTTGGTGTTCACTGAGTGTCCGGCTGGATTAGCCAGTATTAGTTATCTCTTTACGCCAACAACGGCAATACTTGATAACTCTCAGGGGCTGTTCGCTATCAGCTCTACATCCACTGCAAGTGGTGTCGGAATTCAATTGTTAAATGATCAGGATGTTCCATTATCGTTTAATACCTCATATCTGTTAACGGATTATGATCCCACGGTAGATAATGCAACTTATAAAATTCCATTGCGGGCAGGATTGTATCAAACGGAAGCTAATGTTTCTCCAGGAGGAATTAATGGTGCTGTTACTTTTACCTTGAGTTATAAATAAAGTTATTATCAGGAAATTGTATTATGGTCTTCTCCGCTAAAATTCTATTTGCCATGTTATTATTATCTTTTTGTTCGTTGGTATACGCTGCGACGTATATTAATTTTACTCGACTTATTTTAAATGAAACTGAGCGGGAAGTGACATTTCAGATTAAAAATGAAGGTGATAATGCAGTTCTCATGCAGCTATGGATCGACAGAGATAATATAATGGATAAGCCTGAGGTGATAAAAACACCATTTTTGGTCTCACCTCCGGTATTCCGTCTGGACGGGAAAGAATCGCGCATTATCCGACTGCAGTTTATTGATGACAAAAATCTATTAACAAAGAATACAGAGTCTTTATTTTGGCTGAATGCGTTAGAAATCCCACGAAAAGCCAAGGGGAAAGAGGGAGCGGCTTTATTACAGGTTGCTTTTCGTACGCGGATAAAGGTTTTTTATCGCCCGCTAGCATTGGCGCAACTTAACACCGAGCAACAGTTAAAGAATATTAATGTTCTAAAAATAAGCTGTGATGATAAATATTGTATCCGGATAGAAAATAGAACGCCATTTCATTATTCACTATTGAAAGTTACGCTAACCAACGGTAAAGAGATAAATGATTTGCCTCAAGATGGTATGATATTACCTTATTCATTTATGGATATATCATCAGAAAAAATAGTGGGAACAAATCAAGATATAAAATCCTTAACCTGGATAGATGATTTTGGCGTAGAGCGAATTAGCTTGAGATAATGAGAGGGATAAGACTATGTTGGGATTTAACTCATCATTACTACGCTATAAATTTATCTATCTGACAAAGAATGTGTATGATGGAATTGCAGTTCATTCGATTTTTAAAGAATTACTTTTTTCATCTGCATTAAAAAATGAATTGCAGGAAGATATACCTTTTCATCTTATTGATAAATATTTAAATTTTATTCCCTTCTCGTTGAAAAATTTTGATATCAGCAAGGCAAGTAGTAAATCTTTTGAAAATGATGTTATTTTTTCTGTTAAATGGCTGGGTGATAAAAGAGTCGTATTTAGCAATGTTTTATTTTTTGTTGATATGTATAGTCTTGATAAAACTTCTATGTTACATCTGGGGGGGCGGAACGATCTTTCAGTGATTAAAGAACGGATGGAAATTTTCTTAACTCACTGCCATGCTGTCATTACGAAAAATAAAAAAAAGTATAATAATTGCTTTCTCTTTACCTTACGAGAACAACAAATAGTTTACCATCTGCTGGAAGGACTATCTGTTAAAGAGATATCGCGTGAACTGGGCGTCAGCAACAAACTAATTTATAGAGATCAGGATACCTTAGTGCGTAAACTGATAATGCAACAGGATCCTGTTCTGTACCGGCGGCTGAGAAACCTTGCTCTGTTACGCGAAAAAAAGGAGCTGGTTGCACACCAACGGCCATCTGTGTAATCAAAATTATTAGTGAGATGGTGACTACAAAAATATTAAGTAGAGAGTAAGTTTAAAACACTACGGCAACATTTTTGTAGGCCAGCATCTTCGAAGATTCAGAGCAGTCTTTCACTTCGTTTCAAGCGTGTTGTCAGCCCAGGCAGGACCATATGAATTATGGTTCTGCCTGGGCTGTATCAGGAAAATTCCAGAATATTCGCATACTCTTCGTATGCAAAATATTCCACTTCCACGAACGTTTTGTATTTTTTAGTACGTTATATAGGCTCCATATCGCAGAGGATGGAGACTCTGTACTGGCACGAGTAGTGGAAGCAATAGCATCCCTGTGATGATGGCTTTGTTTACATTAAGCTGCTATATAGTTATCTTCGATGTCAGATAAAAGACCTTGAGCTATTTACAAGATCATATTCCCTGAATATATTTAATCTTCAGGGAATATATAGTAACGCTGACTCCGAATTGCTTATCTTTATTTAACTACTTTAGATATCGTCCATGGTGTAGCTTACGACAATTTCCAGAGTTTTGCGGATAACGTCCGCCGTGACGACATCGCTGGTGGTTTCCAGGGCAGTAATCAACCAAAGAATAATGGCCTTGTTGCTGAGATGCCCCTCAGATTCAAGGATGCTGCTGATAGCCAGCGACATTACCGCTGATTCATCAATCAGTCTGTCGCCTGCGTTGCGGAAATATTCAGAGAGTGCGGTATCGTTCAGGCCTGCGTAAATATCTGATTGCTGATGCATAGTCTGTCTCATCATATTCTCTACTTTGTTAATTAACGAATAGACCGTTAATGGTCAGTGTATTTTATGGGTACCAGACTGCCGGGAAGAACCCAATAAAGATTTGGGATCATTCCAGTCATTCTTAGCGTCTGAAGTACCCAGAGGCGTTTTCTTACCACGGTGGGCTACCATATTATTAATTTCATCAATAATACGCCCAATTGCATCCCGCCGCTTTTTATCCGCTTCCCCAGTCAGCATCGCCTGGAGCTTATTTACCAGAGCCTGAGTAGTAATCGGCCCCTTATTTTTGAGCAGAGAGAGGACAGCCTCCCCGATCAACGAATCTGTTAATGGATCAAAATCACCGCTATTCATAACTGTATCTCTGATTATCGTCATCTCCATGACTGGGAATTTAGTGCCAGGCCGGTAATCTGTACAAGATTTTGACCCATCCCTTATGTTTCCTCATTCAGTAACGACTTAAATCACCAGATAACCGGCAGAACGCTTAGTCCTGATTCTCAAATAAGAGACCGATCAGCGTTTGATAGTGGTTTTCTTCTTCAGGTTGAGAAGCCACTTCAAGACGGCTCAGCAGTTTTGTACACAGGGACTTACGATTCAGATTCCGTCCTTCATTAAGGATATCCATTACAATTTGCCCTAATGTTTCCTGCTGTGAAGGCAATGAAGCTTTATTGAAGTACTGGGCAATAGCGTTAGCCGTGTCAGGAATGTAACCGTTCTGCTGCATATGTGCTCCTGTTAGTTCAATCGTCAGTAAACTTGTGATTAAAGTTATACAATGATCGGTAACTTGTACATAGAAAATGAAAAAAATATGTTAGTTTTTTTAAATATTATCATATCTAATTGATTTTAATGGATTTAATTTTTTGAAAAATGAGGGGGTAGTAAAGATGTGAGATGTACGGTTTGTACAGGTGTGGCGATCGGCGAGAAGGCCAGTCAAATGAGGATGTTAACGCCATTTATTTATCTGTAAATCTGTCAGTTTTACACGACTTAAGGGAATAGACCTGCTACTGTAATATCTCAATTGCTTTTATCTCTTCTGTTGGAAATTTCATGCTCACTACCATCATTTATCGCAGTCATATCTGTGACAATGTGTCAATTAAATCGCTCGAAAGCATGGTTGCTGCAGCAAATGTAAAAAATGGTCAGGAAGAAGTGTCGGGTATTTTGCTTTTTAACGGCACCCATTTTTTTCAACTATTAGAAGGGCCTGAAGAGAAGGTTGAAGATATTTATCACCGTATCTGTGAAGACCGACGCCATCATAATCTTGTCGAGCTACTAAGAGATCATGGCCCGTCTCGTCGATTTGGCAAAATAGGTATGGAACTCTTTGATTTACGAGAGTATGACCGAGATGAAGTTTTGCAAATTGTGCTTGATAAAGGAACCACTAAATATCAGCTAACTTATGATGACAGAGCGCTCCATTTTTTCCGTACTTTTGTAGAAGCCACGGAAAAGGAAAATTATTATGAAATTCCTGCGGCAGAAAGCTGGGATTTTGTCACTGAGGGTTCCGCCTTTTATCCGGAAGCTCCGCTGCAACAGGAAGAGTGCAGTTTCGCATTTCAGCCGGTTATCGACCCGTTTGCGAAAGAAATTGTCTCTTTTGAAGCGCTACTGCGTACCACTTCCGGTGAATCACCTGCGGTTTATTTTGATGGCGTACCGCGAGAAGATATTTACTGGACGGATCTCCACAGCAAGCGAATAGCGTTTGCTATGGCGGGGCGTTTGCGTCTGCGTGGACGCACATTGTCAATTAATCTTCTGCCAATGACTCTGGTACATGTCCCCGAAGCAGTGGAATTTCTTTTAGCTGAAATTAAAGCGAATGGTCTGATTTCAGAGCAGATTATTGTTGAGTTCACCGAAAGCGAAGCGATTTCCCGCATTGATGAATTCACCGATTCTGTTCGTAGACTTAAGTCTGCGGGTATTCGTGTGGCTATCGATCACTTTGGGGCCGGGTTTGCCGGACTTTTGCTGTTGGCCCAGTTTCAGCCGGACCGTATTAAGATTAATCGCCAGCTGGTTAAAGATATCCATAAGCACGGCCCCAGGCAGGCTATCGTGCAGGCCATCATTAAATGTTGTAACTCGCTGGAAATTGCCATTTCAGCGGTGGGTATTGAACGACCGGAAGAGTGGATGTGGCTGGAGTCGGCTGGCATTACCCATTTCCAGGGGAATTTGTTTGCCAGCCCGTGTCTGGGAGGTATTCCAGCGGTATCGTGGCCCGAGAAAAAATCATCCTGGGGTATTCTTTAAATTTCATGCGGTACCGAGTGCGTAGTTACGCTGTAAGGTCCGTACAGAATGGTAAAATGCTTCATCCTTTTTGACCTATACATTAGCGCCCGACCTGTTATATTTTAACTGTACAAGAAAAGTTAATTGTACAACCCGCCTGAATTGGTTAATTTAGTCAGGAAAGTATTATCAGGTTAGAGGGTGCTAATGGCTTATTACAGTATCGGTGAAGTCGCCGAACGTTGCGGAATCAACCCTGTTACCTTGCGTGCATGGCAGCGGAGATATGGCTTGCTGAAGCCGCAGAGGAGCGAGGGAGGGCATCGCCAGTTTGACGAAGAGGATGTTCAGCGCATTGAGGAGATCAAACGCTGGATAGATCGCGGAGTCTCGGTTGGCAAGGTTAAGGCTCTGCTCGAAGGCCAGTTACCTGAAACGCAAGATGCAGCCGTTCTGCTTCAGGAAGAGATGATGACTCTTCTACGAGTTGTACAGCCTTCGAAATTGCGCACCCGAATCATGTCCCTCAGCCACGAATACCCCGTAGATAAGCTCATCGATCGCCTTTTTGTGCCTGTACGCAGCAAGCTCAACCTCGATCAGAACACTTCACTGGCTATTATCAGCATGCTGGATGGCATTTTGATTGATTGCGTAGCGCTTATCCTGGCAGAATCGCGCAAAAAGGTTGGTAAAGAGACCCTGTTGGTTGGCTGGGGAAATGAAGACCGCACTCGATTGTGGCTGGAAGCGTGGCGATTGTCGCAACGAGCCTGGCACGTTAATGTTCTGGCTGAGCCGCTGGATTCTCCCCGCCCGGAATTGTTCCCCGGCCAGCATATTTTTGTCTGGACTGGCCGTCCGCTAACCCATTTGCAGGCGGAACTCCTCAGCCACTGGCAAAGTCAGGGCTATACAATTGAGTTTCATGGGGAGTAAGCGTTATTGAAGGTTAGCAGCGGAACTTTTTTGGCTATTTTATTCCGCCGCTTGTCTTGCCGATCCGTCTCAAAAATAAGCCGATAGTTAAGCTATCAGAAGTTTAGCTGAGTCCAGGCTTTAAATGTTTCGCTGCGGCTAATGTTAAAAAAATCAGTACGGCCAGAGCAGCCTAACTTTTTAATTAAGGTCAGGCGAATTTGATAAATTGTTTTAATATGTAGGTTCAGTGATTTTCCGATGTTGGCCATCGCTTCGCCATCATTCATCAAACGAATAACTTCTTTTTCTCGACTGGTAAAAACGATACTCTCAGATTCGTTGTCCGACTTCTTACCAAACAGCGTAGGGCGCAGAATGAACGATTTTATCTCTTCAGGGGTAGAGCGAGCAGGGATTCGGTACATCGGGATTTCGCTCAGAAAGTTCAAATCGTTGCCATCGGTAAGCAGAACAAAACGAACTCTTCTGCTATCATAATTATGATTTATAACGGAATAATAGTTGTCGCTGGTGAAAAAGACATATTTGCCATGAAAGCAGTGCGGTGATAATGAATCAAGGACAAGCTGTAAACCTTGACGAAGAAGATTGTTATTAATCCAAAGATCGTAATGATTCAAAAAGAGACCTTGCTTGTCGTTATTCATTTGTCCTCCGAGCCAGATAGGTTAATTAGTGATGACTATTAGCAAATCAAAAATAACGCTTAGTGATGATTTTTACCGTATAACATGTGCAGCGTTTGGATATAAAGATCGGCGAGAATTTCATTTTTCTCTATATTCAGTCGACGCTGAACTTCAACGATTAAACGTTCATTACTAACGGTTTCATTATCAAGCCGGACCATATTTTCAATGTTTTTTAGCAAAGCAGAGTTCGCGACAAACTCTGCCGGAATAGTATTTTTAATTTGCATGATATATCTCATATAACGTTAAAAACGGCCTGACAAGCAAAGACGGTTGATAACAACGATCTTTGCTATACGTTTTTCACCAGATCGATAGAAATGGTGTGCAATTTTTAAATCGTCAGGATGCTGTAATGCAGAGAAATTAAAACTTACGCTATAACTATAGCCATGATTTTCAGAATGTACAATTTTCCCCGTAAAATTTTGTACATTTTGTTTATTTTTTTAAATTTCAATATTAACTTATTGTTTTTATTTGATATTTATTTTTTGGTGATAATTGAAAGTTGTACAACTTAGGCGTGCTGTAAAAGAGAAAACGGTGTTCTGCCAGAGGATGATGGCGATAAAAGGGGAAGATTGGGCAGGGGAAGAAGAGCGAGAAGGGGAAGGGCTCCCCCTCTCGGTTTTACATTACTGCTTTGGTTCAGAAACGACAAAGCTTCCCACGCCGCGGTTGTTGTATTCCCACATGCGGTTGAAGTTTGCGTCATTGAGATTACGCTGCGGATTACCTTTATCATCCGCGGTTCCGGTGTTGCCGCTAAACGGACGATGAGAACCAACGGCATCAGCCCACGGTTGAGCAATATTGAAGCCTTCATTGATGACGCTATCGCGGATAACGACCTGGCCGTTAGTATTGCCGTCAACGTCCAGGGAGCGTCCGAACTGCGCGACATTATCACCGGAAGCGGTAAAACGGCTGTTGATCGCCAGGAAGCCGTAGGTCACGCTTTTTAGCGTGGCCGGAGCAAAGACGTAAGCTTCTTTTTGAGTGCGCGAGTTTACCACGCGGAAGTCGGTGTTATCGAACACCACCGCTCCACGGCCGGAAACGATGTCGACATCGCCTTCAATATAGCTGTTGCTGACCAGCGTACGGGTCTGACGATTATCCTGCAGGCGGTTTTGTACGCCGCTATTGGTCACGAAAAAGGTATTCTGGCGACCAAGAATATTCACATTGTTAATCTGCACCATATCGCCATCGGTACGCAGCGCGACGGCCTGATGGGTACCCGCATCAACGCTATCGCCAAGGTTGTTGGCGATAGTCAGATTCTGCAGCTGCAGACCGTTGTTCTGTGACCAGAATACCGCTGAGCACATGACGCCATTTGTGGCGTTACGTTTGCTCTGGCAGTTGTCGTACATATACCAGGCCGGTTTACCCGGCATATATTTGCCGCGCGGATTGACCTGATGACGCCAGGAGGCGGGATCCATTTCTGAATCAATCGCTTCACTAATTTTCACGTCAATGGGTTTCTCGCCGGTGCCGTACAGGGTGATTGCGCCAGAAGCTGCCGGAACATATACGGTGCCCGTATATTCGCCCGGCATAATAGCGATAAACTGACGACGGTCAGAGTGGCGGGTAATTGCGGCATCCACTGCGGCCTGAATTGTGGTGTGGGTTACGCCCTGCGCGCCCTCAGGCCCAACGATAAAGTCAGGCTGTGCAGGAAGGCTGATGGCGGCAGGACGCCAGGCTGCGGCGCCAGGAGCCAGAGACTGGAAATAGCTCTCCGGTAAAAAGTTTTTTGCTTCATCGGCGGTTAACACTGGACGAGAAGCCGTGCCCGGCGCAGTCTGCGTTGAGGGCTTTTGATCGGCAGGCGTCGAACTACAGGCGGACAGCGTCACGCCAAAGGCCAATGCCAGCGCCAGACGGGAAACGGAATATGTGTTCATGTTGCTCCGGGCAAGAATAAATCGAATAACAATACCCTGAATAATTAAAGTTACAGGCCGTTGGCAAGTAAGTGATTCCTCGCGGGCATAGTAAAACTATGTCACCGAAGAGCACGAGCGTAGTCAGGGCACAGACAACTGAAAGTATTAAGGGCATAAGTCCTTTAAAGCCTGCTGTTGTATACCAAGTTAAGCGAAACGGGAAGACGTAGCACAAAAAAGTTGCCGCCTTTACATAATCAACGCCCGGAATGGGTCGCTTTTGATCACAAATAAATAACATTCGTAGCTCCCGGGTTGACATTTCGCGTGGGATTAAAATAAATGTCTATACAACCCATGACAAGTTAACGGCTATGACACATACCTTTTCCGAACGCGTAATCTGGCGAAACGCCCGTCTTGCCACTCTCGACCCCCGTAACTCTCGGCCTTACGGTCTGCTTGAAAACCATGCGCTGCTGGTGCGCGATGGCCGCATTGAGGCTATTGTTCCCGAACGCGATGTGCCGTCAGGGCGGCGCATCGACCTCGACGGCAGACTTATCACGCCGGGGCTGATTGACTGCCACACCCACCTGGTTTTTGGCGGCAGCCGGGCGCAGGAGTGGGAGCAGCGCCTGAACGGTGTCTCCTATCAGACTATTAGCGCCAACGGCGGCGGTATTAACGCTACCGTGCGCGCCACCCGGGAAAGCAGCGAAGCGGAGCTGCTGGCGCTGGCCCGGCGGAGGCTGGAGCGTCTGCTACGTGAAGGTGTCACCACTCTGGAGATCAAATCCGGCTATGGGCTGGATCTGGAAAACGAGCGCAAAATGCTGCGTGTTATACAACAGCTTGCCGCTACGCATGCCGTGGAGATTTCGCCGACGCTGCTCGCCGCTCACGCTACGCCGCCGGAATATAAAGGTGATCCGGACGGTTATATCAACCTGGTGTGTGAAACCATTCTCCCGGCGCTCTGGGAAGAGGGGTTATTCGAAAGCGTCGATGCCTTCTGCGAAAACGTCGGCTTTAGTCCGGCGCAGACTGAACGGGTTTACAGTACGGCTCAGGCATTAGGTATCCCGGTAAAAGGACACGTTGAGCAGCTCTCTTCGCTTGGGGGCGCCGAATTAGTGAGCCGCTATAAAGGCCTTTCCGCCGACCATATTGAATACCTGACGCCAGAGGGCGTGGCGGCGATGCGCCGTAGCGGAACTGTGGCGGTACTCCTTCCCGGCGCATTCTATTTCCTTAACGAAACCCGTAAACCGCCTGTTGAACTGCTGCGGGAATATAACGTGCCGATGGCGGTGGCGACGGACTACAACCCTGGCACCAGCCCCTTCGCCAGTCTCCATCTGGCGATGAATATGGCCTGCGTGAAGTTTGGCTTAACGCCGGAGGAGGCGTGGGCTGGGGTAACCCGTCACGCGGCGCAGGCGCTGGGTCGTCAGGACAGCCACGGTCAGCTGGCGGCGGGCTTTGTCGCCGATTTCGCTATCTGGGATGCGGCGCATCCGGTTGAGATGGTTTATGAGCCGGGGCGCACTCCGCTCTGGCAACGCGTTGTTCGGGGAGAAATGGTATGAATCTTTGGCTACCTACGCTCGCAGAGCTGTGGCAGGGACGTGATGACAGCACGGAAGCGGCGAACGCGCTGCGCCTGTTTCAGACTATCCACCGGGCCGGGCGTTTTGAGCCACAGGCGGTGAGCGGTGATATAGCTCTGCTCGGGTTCGCCTGTGATGAAGGGGTCCGGCGTAATAAAGGACGCACCGGCGCGGCAAAAGGGCCGGAAACCCTGCGTCGGGCGCTGGCGAATATGGCCAGCCATGACGGACACGACCGCTGCGTGGATATGGGAACCATCAGCGCGGTGGGTGAAGCGCTGGAAGAGGCGCAGCAGGGGCTGCGCGAAGCGGTTACGGCCTGCCAGCGTGCAGGTAAGCGTACGCTGGTACTGGGCGGCGGTCACGAGACGGCTTTCGGCCACGGCGCCGGGGTACTGGACGCTTTTCCCGCAGAAGAGGTCGGCATTATCAATCTCGATGCGCACCTTGATTTACGTTTTGCCGACCGGGCCAGCTCGGGTACGCCGTTCCGCCAGCTGGCGCTGGTCTGCGAAGCGCAGCGGCGCGCTTTTCATTATACCTGTATCGGCGTAAGCCGTGCCGCCAATACCCAGGCGCTGCTGGACGAGGCTGCCCGCCGCGAGGTGACGATTATCGAGGATCTGGAAGTTCTTCACTCCCTTGAGGCGCGAGTTATCCCGGAAATCGAGCGTAATATTGCCCGCTACGATCGCCTGTATCTCACTATCGATCTTGATGTGCTGCCCGCTCGCGAAATGCCTGCCGTCTCCGCACCTGCCGCACTCGGCATCCCGCTGGCTATGCTGCTGAGAATCATCGAGCCGCTGTGCCGCAGCGGTAAGCTTCAGGCGGTGGACCTGGTTGAGTTTAATCCACAGTATGATATTGACAGCCAGGGAGCCCGCGCGGCGGCCCGTCTGGCATGGCAAATCGCCCATTGGTGGCGCTAGCGATTCAGTATATTCTGGATGTTTCGTCGCCCATTGCACAAGGAAGCCCGGCATGTTCTCACCGCAACCTCGTTCCGCGCCTGCGCCATTCTATGAAAAGGTGAAGCAGGCAATCAGCGAAAAGATCCACAGCGGCGTCTGGCGGCCGCACGATCGTATTCCTTCGGAGGCGGAGCTGGTGGCGCAGTTTGGCTTTAGCCGGATGACCATCAATCGGGCGCTGCGCGAGCTGACCGATGAAGGTCTGCTGGTGCGGCTACAGGGGGTGGGGACTTTTGTCGCCGAGCCGAAAGGGCAGTCGGCGCTGTTCGAAGTGCGCAGCATCGCTGAAGAAATCGCCTCTCGCCATCATCAGCACCGCTGTGAGGTGCTCCTGCTGGAAGAGACTCAGGCCGATCTGATTCAGGCGGCGGCGCTGAACGTAGCCGCTGGCACGCGGATTTTTCATTCGCTGATGGTGCATTTTGAAAATGAGATCCCGGTACAGATCGAGGACCGCTGCGTAAACGCCGCCGTGATACCGGACTATTTGCGTCAGGATTATACCGCCACCACGCCCCACGACTATCTGTCGCTGATCGCCCCCTTGACCGAGGGAGAACATATCGTTGAGGCGGTACAGGCAACGGCTGAGGAGTGCGCCCTGCTGCAAATCCACGCCCACGACCCGTGTTTGCTGATCCGCCGTCGCACCTGGTCCACCACCCATATTGTCTCCCACGCGCGCCTGCTTTTTCCCGGTAGCCGCTACCGTCTCCAGGGGCATTTCGCTTCCTGATCCTCCTGCGCGTCGGCAAAACGTGATTGCTGACGCAATATAACAAAAATGTATCATTTCTGTTAAATCCTGGCTTGCGCATGCTTGTATAGACAAGTATATGTATTTGCGTACCCAACGTTAATTGTCAGGAGAAACCCCCGATGTCGCAAAGCAAATACCGCCAGCAGGACGTACGTGCGCCGCGTGGCACGACGTTAAATGCGAAGAGCTGGCTGACCGAAGCCCCGCTGCGAATGCTCATGAATAACCTCGACCCGGATGTCGCCGAAAACCCGCATGAGCTGGTGGTATACGGTGGTATCGGACGCGCGGCGCGTAACTGGGAATGCTATGACGCTATCGTGAAGGCGCTGAAAAATCTCGAGAGCGATGAAACATTGCTGGTGCAGTCCGGCAAGCCGGTGGGCGTCTTCAAAACCCATGAAAACTCGCCACGCGTGCTGATCGCCAACTCCAACCTGGTGCCGCACTGGGCAACCTGGGAACACTTTAACGAACTGGATGCCAAAGGTCTGGCGATGTACGGCCAGATGACCGCCGGAAGCTGGATTTACATCGGCAGCCAGGGCATCGTGCAGGGCACCTATGAAACTTTCGTGGAAGCCGGTCGCCAGCATTACCAGGGCAGCCTGAAGGGCCGCTGGGTACTGACCGCCGGCCTGGGCGGTATGGGCGGCGCGCAGCCGCTGGCCGCAACCTTAGCCGGGGCCTGTTCGCTGAATATTGAATGCCAGCAGAGCCGTATCGATTTCCGCCTGCGCACCCGCTACGTTGACGAACAGGCAACGTCGCTGGATGACGCTCTGGCACGTATCAAGAAATACACCGCTGAGGGCCGGGCCATCTCAATCGCCCTGTGCGGTAATGCGGCGGAAATCGTGCCGGAAATGGTCAAGCGCGGCGTCCGTCCTGACATGGTGACCGATCAGACCAGCGCCCACGATCCGCTGCACGGCTATCTGCCGAAAGGCTGGAGCTGGGAAGAGTATCAGGCTAAAGCCGAAGCGGACCCGCAGGGGACAATCCTGGCGGCGAAGCGCTCAATGGCCGACCATGTACAGGCAATGCTGGCTTTCCACGCAATGGGCGTGCCGACGTTTGACTATGGCAATAATATTCGCCAGATGGCCCAGGAGATGGGCGTTAGCAATGCGTTTGCTTTCCCCGGTTTCGTTCCCGCCTATATTCGTCCGCTGTTCTGCCGCGGCATTGGCCCGTTCCGCTGGGTTGCCCTGTCCGGCGACCCGCAGGATATCTATAAAACCGATGCCAAAGTGAAAGAGATTGTTAAAGACGATAAGCATCTGCATCACTGGCTGGACATGGCCCGGGAGCGCATTAGCTTCCAGGGGCTTCCGGCGCGTATCTGCTGGGTAGGACTGGAGTGGCGGCAGAAGCTGGGGCTGGCGTTTAACGAAATGGTGCGCAGCGGCGAAGTCTCCGCGCCGATCGTCATCGGCCGCGACCATCTTGATTCCGGTTCGGTCGCCAGCCCGAACCGCGAAACGGAAGCGATGCGCGATGGTTCCGACGCTGTCTCCGACTGGCCGCTGCTCAACGCCTTGCTGAATACCGCCAGCGGTGCGACCTGGGTGTCGCTGCATCACGGCGGCGGAGTAGGGATGGGCTTTTCGCAGCACTCCGGGATGGTTATCGTTTGTGACGGTACCGATGAAGCGGCGGCGCGTATCGCCCGCGTTCTGCACAACGACCCGGCGACCGGCGTTATGCGTCATGCTGATGCGGGTTACGATATCGCCATTGAGTGCGCGACAGAACAAGGTTTGAATCTTCCGATGGTAGCAGCAACGCAGGGGCACGCTAAATGAACGCTTTAACACTGATTCCGGGCCAACTCAGCCTGTCGCAGCTGCGCGACATCTACAGCCAGCCGCTGAAAGTGACTCTTGACGAGAGCGCCTTCGCGGCGATCGATGACAGCGTTGCCTGCGTTAACGCGATTCTGGCGGAAGGCCGTACCGCTTACGGTATCAACACCGGTTTTGGCCTGCTGGCGCAAACCCGTATCTCCACCGATGACCTGGAAAATCTTCAGCGTTCTCTGGTGCTGTCGCACGCGGCGGGGATTGGCGAACCGCTGGATGATGACCTTGCTCGCCTGATTATGGTGCTGAAGATTAACAGCCTGTCACGCGGCTTTTCCGGGATCCGTCTGAGCGTGATTCAGGCGCTGATTGGCCTGGTTAACGCAGGCGTGACGCCGTGGATCCCGGCAAAAGGTTCGGTCGGCGCGTCTGGCGATCTTGCGCCGCTGGCGCATATGTCCTTAACCCTACTCGGCGAGGGGAAAGCGCGGGTGCGCGGCGGGGAGTGGCTACCGGCAACGCAGGCGCTGCGTCAGGCAGGGCTTGAACCAATCACGCTGGCGGCGAAAGAGGGACTGGCGCTGCTCAACGGCACGCAGGCCTCGACGGCATTTGCTCTGCGCGGCCTGTTCGAAGCCGAAGACCTGTTTGCTTCCGCGGTGGTCTGCGGGGCGTTAACCACCGAGGCGGCGCTCGGATCGCGTCGTCCGTTTGACCCGCGTATTCATGAAGCGCGCGGCCAGCGCGGGCAGATTGACGCCGCGGCGCTCTATCGCCACCTGCTCACCGATGACAGCGCCATTTCCCGGTCGCATCATAACTGCACCAAGGTGCAGGATCCGTACTCTTTGCGCTGTCAGCCGCAGGTGATGGGCGCCTGCCTGACCCAGCTTCGCCAGGCGGCGGAAGTGCTACTGGTTGAAGCGAACGCGGTCTCTGATAACCCGCTGGTATTTGCCAGCGAGAACGACGTGATCTCCGGCGGCAACTTCCACGCCGAACCGGTGGCGATGGCGGCGGATAATATCGCGCTGGCGATTGCCGAAATTGGCTCGCTGTCCGAGCGCCGAATCGCCCTGATGATGGACAGCCATATGTCGCAGCTGCCGCCTTTCCTGGTGAAAAACGGCGGCGTCAACTCGGGTTTTATGATTGCCCAGGTGACGGCGGCGGCGCTGGCCAGTGAGAATAAAGCGCTGTCGCACCCGCACAGCGTGGACAGCCTGCCGACCTCCGCCAACCAGGAAGACCACGTCTCGATGGCTCCGGCCGCCGGTCGTCGTCTGTGGGCGATGGCGGAAAACACCCGCGGCGTACTGGCCGTTGAGTGGTTAGCTTCCGTGCAGGGGCTGGATATGCGCGAAGGCCTGACCAGCAGCCCGCTGCTGGAAGAGGCGCGCCTTCTGCTGCGCGAAAGAGTCACTCACTACACCGAGGACCGCTTCTTCGCCCCGGATATCGAAAACGCTATTGAGCTTCTGGCGGCGCGTCATCTGACGCGGCTGCTGCCTGCCGTGCTCTAAACCATCGCTGTTCTCTGTACCTGCGCCGGGAGGATCTCTTCTTCCCGGCCACTCTACACGCATATTTGTCGTCGTATAAAAACTATCAGGACACTTGCATATGCAACAACAACACAAGCCACACCTGCTGCGCGGGCTGAATGCCCGGCACATACGTTTTATCGCGCTCGGCTCCGCTATTGGTACCGGGCTGTTTTATGGCTCGGCATCGGCAATCAAGGCCGCTGGTCCGGCGGTACTGCTGGCGTATCTGATTGGCGGCGCGGCGGTGTTTATCGTGATGCGCGCGCTGGGGGAAATGGCGGTACGCAACCCTGTTTCCGGCTCCTTCAGCAGCTACGCGCGCCAGTATCTTGGCCCGCTGGCGGGGTTTATCACCGGCTGGACCTACACCTTTGAGATGGTGATCGTCGCCCTCGCGGACGTGACCGCTTTCGGCATCTACATGGGGCTGTGGTATCCCGATGTTCCGCGCTGGATCTGGGTGCTGAGCATTATCTTTTTTATCGGCGCCATGAACCTGTGCAGCGTGCGCGTTTTTGGCGAGATGGAGTTCTGGCTATCTCTGATCAAAGTGGTGGCGATTATCGCCATGATTGTGGCGGGCGGCAGCATTATTTTCTTCGGATTCGGTAACGCCTTCCCGGCAACTGGGCTGGATAACCTATGGAACCATGGCGGCTTTGCCCCTAACGGCTGGGAGGGGATCGTGGCCTCGCTTGGGATCGTGATGTTTGCCTTTGGCGGCGTTGAGATCATTGGCGTCACCGCGGCGGAAGCGAAGGATCCGCACAAGGTGATCCCGCAGGCGATCAATACGATTCCGCTGCGTATCGTGTTGTTTTACGTCTGCACTCTGGCGATTCTGATGGCGATTTTCCCGTGGAACAGCTTCGGCGAACGGGGTAGTCCTTTCGTACTGATTTTTGATGGCCTGGGCATTCCGGCGGCGGCAACCATTCTGAATATCATCGTCATCAGCGCCAGTATTTCGGCGATTAACAGCGATATTTTTGGCGCGGGGCGGATGATGTACGGTATGGCCAAAGAGGGGCTGGCGCCGAAGAGCTTCCAGCGTATCGCCAGCAACGGCGTGCCGTGGATGACGGTGGTGGTGATGGGCGTGGCGCTGCTGGCGGCGGTGGTGCTTAACTATCTGATGCCGGAGCAGGTTTTTGTGTTGATTGCCTCGCTGGCGGCCTTCGCGACGGTGTGGGTCTGGCTGATGATCCTGCTGGCGCACTTTGCGATGCGTCGTGGTTTGTCTGAAGAAGAGCGTCGTAATATCGCCTTCCCGGTGCCGTTCTGGCCGCTTGCTCCGCTGCTTACCCTGCTGTTTATGGGGCTAGTGATCGCGGTGCTGGGGATGGTCGAGGAGACGCGGATTGCGCTGATTGCCGGTCTGGTGTGGCTCGGCCTGCTGACGGCGGTGTGGTTTGCGCGGGTGCGCAAAAACGCCGTGCAGGCGGTGACGGAATCGTGATTGTTTTGGTTTACCCGGGTTGCGGCTGACGCCTTACCCGGGCTACCCAATCGCACTCACCTGTAGCCCGGATAAGGCGTTTACGCCGCCATCCGGGGATTAGCTAAACAGGGCGGTAATCGACGCGCTGCCGAGGCTGTGGAAATGGACGTTAAAGCCTACCATCGCGCCGCTTGCGCCCTCATCAACATCAATTTTATCGACGTCCAGCGCGTGGACGGTAAAGATATAACGGTGGGTCTCGCCCTTCGGCGGCGCCGCGCCGCCGTATCCCGCCTGACCAAAATCGGTACGGGTCTGGATGGCCTCTTCCGGCAGTTCGGCCTGGCCGGAGCCAGCTCCTTGCGGTAACACGCGGGTATCGGCCGGAAGGTTGGCCACCAGCCAGTGCCACCAGCCGGAACCGGTCGGGGCATCGGGATCAAAACAGGTCACCACAAAGCTTTTAGTGCCGGCCGGGACCTCATCCCACGCCAGGTGCGGTGAAATATTATCGCCATCGTAGCCCATGCCGTTGAAGACATGACGATTAGGCAGCTTCTCGCCATCCTGCAAATCATGACTGATTAATTTCATCGTCTCTCCTCGCATTAATTCACTGATTAGCAAAGAAGTGTAGCGCGTGCGCCGCGCCTTTACCGTCTCTTATTCGCTAAAAAATGTTTCATCCTGAACGGCGATGTTAACCGCCCGCGTCAGGCGGCTCAGCTGTGCCGGCGTAATGATGTACGGCGGCATCAGGTAGATCAGGCGACCGAACGGGCGGATCCATACGCCTTGCTCGACGAAAAAGCGTTGCAGGGCCGCCATGTTGACCGGACGGCGGGTTTCGACAACGCCAATCGCGCCAAGAACGCGGACATCGGCAACCAGGGCGGATTCTCGTGCCGCGGCCAGCCCGGCTTTGAGCTGCGCTTCAATAGCGGCCACCTGCTGCTGCCACTCGCCGCTTTCCAGCAGGCGCAGGCTCTCGGTCGCCACCGCGCAGGCCAGCGGATTGCCCATAAAGGTCGGTCCGTGCATAAAGCAGCCCGCTTCGCCGTCGCTGATGGTTTCCGCCACCAGCCGGGTGGTGATGGCGGCGGAAAGCGTCATGGTGCCGCCGGTCAGCGCTTTACCAAGGCACAGAATATCCGCTGCGATATCCGCGTGCTCGCAGGCGAACAGCTTACCGGTACGACCGAAACCGGTGGCAATCTCATCGGCTATCAGCAAAATGCCTTCGCGATCGCACATCTTGCGGATTCGCCGCAGCCACTCGGGATGGTACATCCGCATTCCGCCTGCGCCCTGCACTATGGGCTCGAGGATCACCGCCGCGATTTCATGGCGATGGGCGGCCATCAGCCGGGCGAACGGCACCATATCCCGTTCGTCCCACTCGCCGTCGAAGCGGCTTTGCGGCGCCGGGGCAAAGAGGTTATCCGGCAGATAACCCTGCCACAGGCTGTGCATCGAGTTCGTCGGATCGCAGACCGACATCGCGCCGAAGGTATCGCCGTGATAGCCGTTGCGGAAGGTAAGAAAGCGCCGGCGCGGGTCGCCCTTCGCCTGCCAGTACTGTAGCGCCATTTTCATCGCCACTTCGACGGCAACGGAGCCGGAATCGGCGAGGAATACGCATTCTAGACTTTCCGGAGTCATCGCCACCAGCTGGCGGCACAGGGCGACGGCGGAAGGATGGGTAATCCCGCCGAACATGACGTGCGACATCCGATCAATCTGCATTTTCATTGCCGCGTTCAGCCGCGGGTGATTGTAGCCATGAATGGCCGCCCACCAGGACGACATACCGTCAACCAGCTGTTCGCCGCCGGACAGGGTCAGCTCACAGCCATGGGCTGATACCACTGGATAGACCGGCAGCGGCGAAGTCATTGAAGTGTAAGGGTGCCAGATATGGCGCCGATCGAAAGCGAGATCGTCCGTTGTCATAATCGACTTGTAAACCATTTTGAAAACATTTAGGTTTACAAGTCTACACTGAACTTACAATGAATCGTACACAAAATATTTCGCGCAGCATCGAGGCGGCAAACTTCACTATGTGACCGGGGTGCGCGAGTGCAGCCAACAAAGAGGCCGTGTGAAATAGAACCTGTACGACTTTTGGAGAGGCTAATGGCTCACCACCCACGCTGGACAATGTCACAAGTCACTGAGTTATTTAATAAACCTTTTCTGGATCTGCTGTTTGAAGCGCAGCAGGTCCATCGTCAGCATTTCGACCCGCGCCAGGTTCAGGTCAGCACGCTGCTGTCGATTAAGACCGGCGCCTGCCCGGAAGACTGCAAATACTGTCCGCAAAGCGCGCGCTATAAAACCGGTCTCGAATCCGAACGCCTGATGGAGGTTGAGCAGGTGCTGGAGTCGGCGCGGCAGGCGAAAAAAGCCGGTTCAACCCGTTTCTGCATGGGGGCGGCGTGGAAGAACCCTCACGACCGCGATATGCCGTATCTTGAGCAGATGGTGAAAGGAGTGAAGGAACTGGGGCTGGAGGCCTGCATGACGCTTGGCACGCTGAACGATAGCCAGGCACAGCGTCTCGCCGGTGCCGGTCTGGATTACTACAATCACAATCTTGATACCTCGCCGGAGTTCTACGGCAATATCATCACCACCCGCACCTACCAGGAGCGTCTTGATACCCTCGACAAAGTGCGCGATGCCGGGATCAAAGTCTGTTCCGGCGGTATCGTCGGGCTGGGGGAAACGGTTAAAGACCGCGCCGGGCTACTGCTGCAGCTGGCTAATCTGCCGACGCCGCCGGAAAGCGTGCCGATCAATATGCTGGTTAAGGTTAAGGGAACGCCGCTGGCGGACAATGACGACGTTGATGCCTTTGATTTTATTCGCACTATTGCTATTGCGCGCATCATGATGCCGACCTCGCACGTGCGTCTTTCCGCCGGTCGCGAACAGATGAACGAACAGACCCAGGCGATGTGCTTTATGGCCGGAGCAAACTCTATTTTTTACGGCTGTAAGCTGCTGACCACGCCCAATCCGGAAGAGGACAAAGACCTGCAGCTGTTCCGCAAGCTGGGGATCAACCCGCAGCAGACAGAGGTGCTGGAAGGCGATAATGCCCAACAGCAGCGCCTGGAGCAGGCGTTGCTGAACCCGGATACTGAGGAATATTACAACGCGGCGGCGCTATGAGCTGGCAGCACCGTATCGAGCAGGCGCTGGCGGAGCGGCAGGCGGCGGATGCATTGCGCAGACGTCAACCGGTAACTCTGGGAGCAGGTCGCTGGCTTATCCGCGACGGGCAGCGCTGGCTCAATTTTTCCAGCAACGATTATCTGGGCCTCAGCCAGCATCCAACGATAGTCAAGGCCTGGCAGCTGGGGGCGGAACGCTACGGCGTCGGCAGCGGCGGCTCCGGCCACGTCAGCGGCTATAGCGAGGCGCACCGCGCGCTGGAAGAGCAGCTTGCCGACTGGCTGGGCTATCCGTGCGCGCTGCTGTTTATCTCCGGCTTTGCCGCAAATCAGGCGGCGATCGCCGCGCTGGCGGGCAAAGAGGACCGGATTGTGGCTGACCGTCTCAGCCATGCTTCGCTGCTGGAAGCCGCCAGCCTTAGCCCGGCGCAGCTGCGGCGCTTTCAGCACAATGACTCCCGGCATCTTGCAGATCTGCTGGCGAAACCGCTAACCGGCCAGCAGCTGGTGGTGACCGAAGGCATTTTTAGTATGGATGGCGATAGCGCGCCGCTGGCTGATGTACAACGGGCTGCGCGGGCGGCGGGCGCGCTAATGCTGGTTGATGATGCGCACGGCATCGGCGCGGTGGGCGCAGAAGGGCGCGGCAGCAGCCATGCGCAGCAGATACGTCCGGATCTGCTAATCGTCACCTTCGGCAAAGCGTTTGGCGTCAGCGGTGCGGCAATACTGTGCAGCGAGACGCTGGCGGAATATCTGCTGCAGTTTGCCCGCCATTTGATTTACAGCACCGCGATGCCTCCGGCGCAGGCGGTAGCGTTGAGCGCCGCGCTGGGCGTCATTCGTAGCGACGATGGGCAGCAGCGGCGGGATAAGCTGGCTGACCATATCGCCGACTTTCGCCGGGGAATGTCCCATTATCCCGGCCAACTGACTCATTCTGGCAGCGCGATTCAGCCGCTGATCGTCGGCGATAACGCCCGAGCCCTATGGCTGGCGGCGCACCTGCGCGCGCGTGGCTGCTGGGCGACCGCCATCCGCCCGCCGACGGTTCCCGCTGGCAGCGCGCGTCTGCGTCTGACGCTGACCGCCGCCCATGAATCTTCCGATATCGCCCGACTGCTGGAGGTACTGCATGACGGCGGTGAATAAACGTGCAGTAGCGGCGGCGTTTGGCCGCGCGGCAGAGCACTACTCCCGGCACGATGAACTACAGCGCCGTAGCGCCTCTTTGCTGCTGGAAAAGCTCGGGATGGTAGCTTTTCCCGAGGTGCTGGACGCGGGCTGCGGCCCTGGCAGCATGAGCCGTTTCTGGCTTGATGCGGGGAGTCGGGTGACGGCGCTGGATCTTTCCGCCGACATGCTGGCGGAAGCCCGTCGCGGGGAGTGCGCGCACCGCTACGTTGAAGGCGACATCGAAGCGCTGCCGCTGGCGGAGGGCTGCGTCGACCTGGCGTGGAGTAATCTTGCGGTGCAATGGTGCGGCAGCCTCGCCACCGCTCTTAACGAACTTTATCGGGTGGTGCGGCCGGGCGGGCGGGTTGCGTTCACTACCCTGTTGGCTGGCTCTTTGCCGGAGCTGAACCAGGCCTGGCGAGCCATCGACGAACGGCCGCACGCCAATCGTTTTCTCAGCGAACAGGCGGTACGTCAGGCGCTGGCTGATCGTCGCGCCGTCGGCCACGTTCATACCATCACGCTGCCGTTTAATGATGCACTCAGCGCGATGCGTTCGCTCAAAGGCATCGGCGCGACTCATTTGCACCAGGGACGCAGCGCGGCGACGCTCAGTCGCCGCAAACTGCGGCAGCTTCAGCTCGCCTGGCCGCAGCAGCAGGGCCAGTGCCCGCTGACGTACCATCTTTTTACAGGAGTCATCGAACGTGATTAAACGTTTTTTCGTTACCGGTACCGACACCGAAGTGGGGAAAACCGTTGCCAGCAGCGCTCTGCTGCAGGCGGCCAACCGCGCGGGATATAAGAGCGCGGGCTATAAACCGGTGGCTTCCGGCAGCGAATATACGGCACAGGGGCTGCGCAATGACGATGCGCTGGCCCTGCAGCGTAATAGCCGGGTGGCGCTGCGTTACGAACAGGTTAATCCCTTTACTTTTGCCGAACCAACGTCGCCACATATCATCAGCGCCGCCGAAGGGCGACCGATTGACGCCGCCACGATTTCTGCGGGCCTGCGCGGGCTGGAAGCGTTGTCGGACTGGGTGCTGGTTGAGGGGGCGGGAGGCTGGTTTACGCCGCTTTCAGAAGCCCTGACCTTTGCCGATTGGGTTCAGGAGGAGCAGCTGCCGGTGATTCTGGTGGTCGGCGTTAAGCTGGGGTGTATCAACCACGCAATGCTTACCGCCCGGGCGGTGCTTCATGCCGGGTTGCCGCTGGCGGGATGGATAGCTAACGATATCCAGCCGCCGGGCAAACGTCATTCTGAGTATCTGGCGACGCTGAAGCGCGTGCTGCCCGCGCCGTTTCTGGGCGAAATCCCGTGGCTGGCGGATGCCGCTCAGCGCGAAGATCTCGGCCGGTTTCTTGACCTCAGCGCGCTGGATCCGGCGTCATCCATTTTGCCAGCAGCGGCGCATCCAGCTGCATAACATCGCCCTGGGCGACGTTGCGACCGCAGTGGAGCAGACAGAAACGATCCGCCACCCGGCGGATAAACGGCAGGTGCTGCTCGGCGATCAGTATCGTCAGCCCAATATCGCGATTCAGGCGCACCAGCAAATCTCCCAGCTTGTGGAGGAAACGCTGCCCGCCAACGCGTGATGGTTCATCAAGGATCAGCAGGCGCGGGCGGGTTATCAGCGCCCGGGCCAGCGCCAGCTGGTACTGATCGTCCGCGGTGAGCGTAATCCCTTTACTCTGCCGCAGGGCGTAAAGCTCGGGAAACAGATCGTAAATCTCCCCGGCGAACGCTGAGGCCGGTTCGCCACCCGCCGCCAGGGCGATATGCAGATTTTCCTCTACGCTTAGCTGCGAAAAGATACGTTTATCCTGCGGTACGTAGCCAATGCCGATGGCGCTACGCGACTGCGCGGAGAGCGGCATCAGGTCATAGGGCGCGGCTCCCGCTTCCTGCCAGGTCATACTGCCGCTGGCGACCGGAAGGTGGCCGGTAATGCAGTTGACGAGCGTTGTTTTTCCCATTCCCTGACCTCCCATAACGCCAGTGCACTGACCTGGCTTAAGCTCAAGATCGACATTCCACAGCGTGTGCTGGCTTCCGTAATAGTGATTGACGGCACGTAGACTCAACATAGACGTTTTCTCCTTTCCTGGGATAGCAGGCGACAAGAAGATGCTGCAAATCTCTTGCCAGGAAAAAGAACTCTCGGTATTTGCTGATAAACACAGATGCGGCCGGGAGAAAGGCGGCCAGCCTTGCACTTTCCCGGTGCCGGGACGCTGAAATGTGGTGCATAAATAACAAAAATTCCAGCTATTCTTAGCCGATAAATAGCAAAAAAAAATCAATAAAATTTTTTTGCAACCGGTTTTACTGCAGCGGTCAGGTTTGTCCGGGTAGCATGGGTCATGGGCTGCAGACAGTTATCCACTATTCCTGTGGATAACCTTGTGTATTAGAGTTAGAAAACTTGCGGTAAGCTAGAGAGTACGCGGCCTGCGGGCGAATTGACGCGAAACCCGTCTTTTATTAAAAACCCTTAAATATCAATTAATTGAATAAAAGCAATGCCTGTAAGAAAAGTGTCACCGGCTGCCATAAAACATTCATTACCTTGCTTGACAAATGTTAAATATCAAAACTTTTTGGGGATAACCCCACAGAGTGGTGGATTATTCCGTAAAGCGGTTTTTATTCGTTCATGATGATGGCAAAAAAGGCTGATTCGTCTGGATACGATAATATAACACTGTTTTTATATCCAGTATTTTTTGTTGGCAAAAGCTGAGCCGACGAGTAGAATTAAACACCTGCCGTCCAACCCTTCTTCAGGTTCTGATTGATGAGTAAACCATTTAAGCTGCATTCTGCTTTCCATCCGTCCGGCGACCAGCCGGAAGCCATTCGTCGCCTGGAAGAGGGGCTCGAAGATGGCCTGGCGCATCAAACGCTGCTCGGGGTGACCGGTTCAGGTAAAACGTTCACCATTGCCAACGTCATTGCCGATCTCCAGCGTCCGACGATGGTACTGGCGCCGAATAAAACCCTGGCTGCCCAGCTTTACGGCGAGATGAAAGAGTTCTTCCCGGAGAACGCGGTGGAGTATTTCGTCTCCTACTACGATTACTACCAGCCTGAAGCCTACGTACCAAGCTCGGATACCTTTATCGAGAAAGATGCGTCGGTGAACGAACATATTGAGCAGATGCGTCTGTCGGCGACCAAAGCGCTGCTGGAGCGTCGCGACGTGGTGGTAGTGGCATCGGTCTCCGCCATCTACGGTCTGGGCGACCCGGACCTATACCTGAAAATGATGCTGCACCTCACGGTCGGCATGATTATCGACCAGCGCGCCATTCTGCGCCGCCTGGCGGAGCTGCAGTATACCCGTAACGATCAAGCTTTTCAGCGCGGTACCTTCCGCGTACGCGGCGAAGTGATTGATATCTTCCCGGCAGAATCTGACGATATCGCGCTGCGCGTTGAGCTGTTCGATGAGGAAGTCGAGCGTCTGTCGCTGTTCGATCCGCTGACCGGCCACATCGAGTCAACTATCCCGCGCTTCACCGTTTACCCGAAAACTCACTACGTCACTCCACGCGAGCGTATCGTTCAGGCGATGGAGGAGATTAAAGTCGAACTGGCGGGGCGGCGTAAGGTGCTGCTGGAGAACAACAAGCTGCTTGAAGAGCAGCGCCTGAGCCAGCGTACGCAGTTCGATCTCGAAATGATGAACGAGCTGGGCTACTGCTCGGGGATTGAGAACTACTCGCGCTACCTGTCGGGCCGCGGGCCGGGCGAGCCGCCGCCGACGCTGTTCGACTACCTGCCGGCCGATGGTCTACTGGTGATTGATGAATCCCACGTCACTATTCCGCAAATCGGCGGTATGTACCGCGGGGACCGCGCGCGTAAAGAGACGCTGGTTGAGTACGGTTTCCGTTTGCCGTCAGCGCTGGATAACCGTCCGCTGAAGTTTGAAGAGTTTGAGGCTCTGGCGCCGCAAACTATCTATGTTTCGGCAACGCCGGGAGCCTATGAGCTGGATAAATCCGGCGACGAAGTGGTCGATCAGGTTGTCCGTCCAACGGGGCTGCTTGATCCGGTGATTGAAGTGCGTCCTGTGGCAACCCAGGTGGACGACCTGCTTTCGGAAATTCGCATCCGTACCGCGATCAACGAGCGCGTGCTGGTAACGACCCTGACCAAACGAATGGCAGAGGACTTAACCGAATATCTGGAAGAGCACGGTGAGCGAGTGCGCTACCTGCACTCGGATATCGATACCGTCGAGCGTATGGAGATTATTCGCGATCTGCGCCTCGGCGAATTTGACGTGCTGGTGGGCATCAACCTGCTGCGTGAAGGGTTAGATATGCCGGAAGTCTCGCTGGTGGCGATCCTTGATGCCGATAAAGAAGGCTTCCTGCGCTCTGAACGCTCGCTGATTCAGACTATTGGCCGCGCGGCGCGAAATATCAACGGTAAAGCGATTCTCTACGGCGACAAAATTACGCCGTCAATGGCGAAAGCGATCGGTGAAACCGAGCGCCGCCGCGAGAAGCAGCAGGCCTACAACGAAGAGCACGGTATTGTGCCGCAGGGGCTCAATAAGAAAGTGGTCGATATTCTGGCGCTTGGTCAGAATATCGCGAAAACCAAAACCAAGGGACGCAGTAAGGCTCGTTCTCCGGTTGAGGCGGATACCGTAGAGCTCACGCCGAAAGCGTTACAGCAGAAAATTCACGAGCTGGAAGGGCAGATGATGCAGCATGCTCAGAACCTGGAGTTTGAAGAGGCGGCGCAAATTCGCGACCAGCTCCATCAGCTGCGCGATCTGTTTATTGCCGCTTCGTAGGTCAATAGCGCCCGGTAGCGGCTGGCGCCTTACCGGGCTTACGGGATTGTGAACTGGATGTGGTTTTCGTCGGTCGGGTAAGGCGCCAGCCGTCACCCGACAGAAAAGCGAGCACATTAGCCAAAACGGGTTGCCAACAGACTTCGTTACTTATTGTCCTCTGTCGCGTTTTTCCGCGATGCTTAATGTTGGCTTAATATTGTTTGGCGAAACTATCCTCAATCTACTGAGGATAGCGCCATGCAAAAATTAACCTTTCGCGAATACCTGGCAGTCACCTGCGCTTTTGTTATCGTCGTTGCCTTTTTCCATCAATGGGTACTGACATTCTGACGGGAAGCTTTCGGGAAAAGCACCCATGCGCGAACGCCCGGCCCAGGCTGACGGTTGTGTAAAAAGAACTGGGCGTCGTGCAGCTGCGCGATGCGGGTAACGATGCTTAACCCAAGGCCAATACCGCCGTAGCGGCTGTCCATTCGGACGAACGCTTTACTCAATTCACCGCTTTTGGCCTCATCAATTCCCGGACCTTCATCCTCGACCGCCAGTATCGGCGTCGGGCCAGGCGTTATCGATACTTTAATCGTTGACCCTGTCGGGCTGTAACGATGCGCGTTTTCCACCAGATTCCGCAAAATCACCTTCACCAGCGTGGCGTCGCCCGAAACAACCGCTCCACCTTCTTTGTCGCTGAATACCAGCTTTTGCTGGCGCTGTTGCAGCATTGACTCCAGCTCGCTCTGCAGCGGTTCGAAAACATCCTCTTTCAGCGCGACCTGCTGATAGCTTCCGGCAGAAAACGACTGGCCGACGCGCGCCAGCTGAAGCAGTTGATTAATACTATTGGTCATTTGATCGAGACGCTGGATCAGCGGATCCACGCTTATGCCGTGCACTTTCGCCAGTAGCTCCAGGTGCAGACGCAGCCCGGCCAGAGGGGTGCGCAGCTCATGGGCGACGTCGGCGGTAAACAGGCGCTCGCGATCGAGAGTTAAATTCAGACGGGATACCAGCTGATTTATCGCGCTGGTTACCGCGGTAACCTCCGGGACCGATTCTTTCAAAGTGATGGGCTGTAGATTATCCGGGGTACGGCTTTCCAGCTCCTGCTGGAGGCGTGAAAGGGGTTTTGTGATTTTTTTCACGGCCAACATAGAGATATAAAGCGCAAGGCCGATAATCAGCAGGCTTGGGATCAGCAGGCTGGCCACCGCCTCGCGAATCTCATGCTCGATGTGTTTCTGATTGTTATGCCCTTCAATGGCGCTGGCAACCAGCAGCTGAATCTGTTCCTGGCTTTCATGCCATAGCCAGAACACGCTGATTAACTGGCAAACCGCCAGAATTGCGCCAATCGTCAGCAGCAGCCGATGACGCATGGTCCAGTTTTCCCTGCCAAAAAAAGCCATAGCGTTACTCTTTCTCCGCGTGATTAACCAGCATATAGCCAAAGCCCCGAACGGTACGGATGCGTGATTTGCCTACCTTGTCACGCAGATTATGGATATGTACCTCAAGCGTGTTGGTGGCCGGTTCGTTATCCCAGCTGTAAATATCGTTATAGAGGATCTCGCGATGCACCGGGCTGCCGGCCTTCATCATCAGGCGAGACAGCAGGGCATACTCTTTGGGAGTTAAATCCAGGGACTGCTCGCTGAGCCACACCAGCCGTCGGGTGACGTTCAGGCGCAGATCGCCGACGGTCAGTTCGTTATCGCCCTGATTATTATGGCGACGCAGCAGGGCGCGAATGCGCGCGTTCAGCTCTTCCAGGGCGAACGGTTTAACCAGATAATCATCGGCGCCGGTATCCAGGCCGCTGATGCGCTCGTCCAGGGCATCGCGAGCGGTGAGGATCAGCACCGGTTGGCTGAATTTCTCCCGCCGCATTCGCGCCAGAAAGTGCAGGCCGTCTTCATCCGGTAGACCGAGGTCGAGAACCACCAGGCTGTAGTGATTGCTGGCCAGCGAAAGCGCGGCTTCGTGGGCCGTTGACACGCCGTCGCAAACGTAGCCCTCGCTTTGCATCGCCAGAATTAATCCTTGTAACAGGAGCGCATCGTCTTCAACGACTAAAATTTTCATCGGCCTGCCTCTCTACATGGCGTTAAAATATCGTCTGTTGCCTGGTACTCGCGGGTGCTGACCCCGAGCAGACCGAGCAGGGTGGAGAAGAGATTATCCTGCGAATACGCTTGCGTTTTCGCTTTTTGCTGCAAACACTGGCTGGACACGCCATAACGCTGTTGATAATCCGCCGACAGCCAGAGCAGCATCGGAACGTGTTTTTGCGTATCCGGTGCGATGGACCACGGCAGTCCGTGCAAATATACCCCATCTTCACCAAGCGACTCGCCGTGATCCGAGAGATACACCAGGCTGGTGGTAAATTTATCCTGCTTTGACTGCAGTAATTTTATCGCTTTGTCGACCACATAATCGACATACAAAATCGTATTGTCGTAGGTATTGGTGAGCTGCTGCTGAGTGCAGCTCTGAATCTCATTGGTATCGCAGGTCGGCGTAAACTGTTTAAACTGCGCCGGATAGCGATTGTAGTAAGTCGGGCCATGGCTGCCGATGGTATGCAGAACGATAATTCCGTCCTGCTGTAAATTATCGATATAGCTATCCAGGTTATGGAACAGAACCTCATCGTAGCACTCGCCGTCGATGCACTGGCCGCTCAGCTTGAGATCGGTCACGTTCTGGTGCGGCACCCGGTCACAGGCTCCTTTGCAGCCGCCGTCGTTATCATTCCACTGTACCTGAATGCCGGCTCGTTGCAGGATATCCAGTACGCCTTCCTGGTGGTGCGCCAGCTCTTCATCATAATGGGCGCGCGGCATATTAGAGAACATGCACGGTACGGAAACCGCAGTCGCCGTGCCGCAGGAAGTCGTGTCGGGGAAATAGATAACGTTATCCTGTTTCAGGCGCGGGTTAGTCTCGCGGGAGTAGCCGTTCAGGGAAAAGTTTGCTGCTCTTGACGTTTCACCTAACACCACGATGGTCAGGTTTTTCCGCGGTCCGTCGCGCATCTCTGGCTTCTGAACGGCGTCTTCGCCAATTTTGACCAGCGGAAGATTATCCATCCTGTTGTGCGCATACCAGGAATTCAACGCCACGATGCTGTTTGATGGGTTCAGTGATTTCACCAGCTCTTTGTTATTGCGAAACAGCGAAGCGTAATCTTTATAAAACAGCGCGGCGACCAGAATAATCAGCAGCGCTGAAACCACGATGTTCACCAGGCGGACAGCAACACTGCGCCACAGGGTTTGCGGTTTGCGGATGTTAACCCACCAGGCCGCGACCACCGCCAGAACGCCGGAAATTCCGAGTATCAGAACCATTTTTCCTGACAGCAGCGCAAAGCTTTCGGCGGGAGTGGTATCGAAAATATTGGTAATCATCGCCCGGTCGATAACCACGCCAAAGGTCCAGATAAAATACTGGGCCGAAGCGCTGAGCAGGATAAACAGGCTGATGACGATTCGATCAAGCTTCAGGAACGACGCTATCGTAGTGATGATATTCATCACGCTGATGGCCACTATCGGCATACTGAGGAACACCAGCCAGTTATGCAGACCGTTGACCGGCAGCAGGGTGAATGCCTGGCGATAGAAAGCAAGATTCAGCGCCAGGCCGATATAGCAGGCAAAAAGAATCAAATAAGCCGTACGGCTAAGTAAGGGCCGACGTAAAGAAAATAACGACATAGCGAACGTCCACATGAAGAGATGATCGCTATGCTGCCGATTCTTTTTTAAGACAACCTTAAGATTTTAAGCCAGCCTGTTTTTCTCGCCATTAGCAGGCTGTTTTAAGGATTAACCTAATGCCTCAATGGCTTTATCCAGCGCGCTGCGCAGCAGCTGCCGATCGTGACGATAGGGGACATCGCTGGCGTCAAGAGGGGTCCGAATGATGACCCGGTTTTCAATACCGGCGGTATCGGCTTTTGGGCCAACGACCAGCGCGTCGATTACCCGTTTGCCAATATGCTGCTCCATAATAGCGACTCTGTCCGCCAGCGTCAGGCTTGCCGCCGGGCTGTGCTCTTTGCCTAAATTATCGATAAATACCATTGGCGCAGGCGTGCGGCGCAGCGCCTGTGCCATTTCATTAAGCAGCAGAATGGGCAGCAGGCTGGTATAGAAACTACCGGGACCAATCAGGATTAAATCAGCCTCGGCGATAGCTTCTATCGCTTCACGGGTAGTAGGAACCGGCGGGAAAAGCATGAGCTCACGCGGCACGCGAGAAAGCTGATCGATGTTCACTTCGCCGTAAACTTCATGCCCTTCGTGATCGATAGCCATCAGATCGACCGGTTGTTCCGACATTGGGATAAGGAATGCGTCGACCTTAAGCAAACTTCTGATCAAATTGATCGCTTCAAGCGGCCGTACGCTCAGGTGATCCAGCGCCTTTAACATCAGGTTTCCGAGGTTATGGCCGGAAAGTTCGCCGTTACCGCTAAAACGGTATTCAAACATTGCCGACGCTACGCTGGGTTCGGCAATGAGTTGGTTAATACAGTTGCGCATATCGCCCCAGGCAATGCCGCCTTCCGCGCGGCGAATTCGCCCGGTGGAGCCGCCGTTATCGGTTGTGGTAACAATGCCGGTAAGACGAGAGCCGAGGGAGGAGAGGGAGGACATTACCCGGCCAAGCCCGTGCCCGCCGCCCAGTGCCACAACGCGATCGAGATCGGCAAAAGTACGACTGCGCATAGAAATTCCTTAGATCGATTTATCCGGCACACAGTAACCGATCTACTCCTAAAAGACGATGGGCGTAATCTGACAAACTGACCCATATCAATGCAAAAGGGTGGTTTTTAGCTATTCTGTAGCGAAAATGTACGAACGTAGCGATATATACATGAATATATAGCGAAATCGAAAATGGCTAAAGCGCCATTATCGCGCTACTATCGGCATAATCCGTTAACACTCTAGCCTCTGTGCCTGTGTCAAAAGATATGGTGCTTTGGCCGTGACAACTTCGGTTGCCACCAGGGCGTGGAAAGAAATGACCGCGTCTCCCGTATTTGGAAAGGTGTCTATGGCTTCACAGCTTACCGATGCATTTGCGCGGAAGTTTTACTATCTGCGCTTATCAATTACCGACGTATGCAACTTTCGTTGCACCTACTGTCTGCCCGATGGCTACAAGCCCGGCGCCGTCACCAATAAAGGCTTTCTCAGCGTAGATGAAGTTCGCCGCGTCACGCGCGCGTTTTCCGCTCTGGGAACGGAAAAGGTGCGCTTGACCGGCGGGGAACCCTCGCTGCGCCGCGATTTTACCGACATCATTGCCGCCGTGAGGGAAAATCCCTCCATCCGCCAGATCGCGGTTACCACCAACGGCTACCGGCTGGCGCGCGACGTTGAAAGCTGGCGTGACGCTGGACTGACGGCGATTAACGTCAGCGTGGATAGCCTTGATGCTCGTCAGTTTCACGCTATAACCGGCCAGAACAAGTTTCATCAGGTGATGGAAGGTATCGACGCCGCGTTTGCCGCCGGCTTCGAAAAGGTTAAGGTCAACACCGTGCTGATGCGCGACGTTAACCACCATCAGCTCGATACCTTTCTGGCGTGGATCCAGCCGCGCCGCATTCAGCTGCGTTTTATTGAATTAATGGAAACCGGCGAAGGTAGCGATCTGTTTCGCCGTCATCATATCTCGGGCATGGTACTGCGCGATGAGCTGCTGCGCCGCGGTTGGATCCACCAGATCCGCCAGCGTAGCGATGGCCCGGCGCAGGTGTTCTGCCATCCGGACTACGCTGGTGAAATCGGGCTGATCATGCCTTATGAAAAAGACTTCTGCGCCACCTGTAATCGCCTGCGCGTCTCTTCCGTTGGCAAGTTACACCTGTGCCTGTTCGGCGAAGGCGGCGTCGATCTGCGCGATCTGCTCGAAGACGATCGGCAGCAACCGGAGCTGGAGGCGCGCATTTCCGAAGCGTTGACGCATAAAAAACAAACCCATTTCCTTCATCAGGGCAACACCGGTATTACCCAGAACCTGTCGTATATTGGCGGATAATTCATTTTAAGGAGCGATCAGATGAGTCAGGCCAGCGCTGAGTTTATCCCGACCCGTATTGCTATTCTCACCGTTTCCAGCCGACGCGGCGAAGAGGACGACACTTCCGGCCACTGGTTGCGCGATGCGGCCCAGGAAGCGGGCCACGTGATTGTCGACAAGGCGATTGTCAAAGAGAACCGCTACGCTATTCGCGCCAGGGTATCGGCGTGGATTGCCGATGATGAGGTGCAGGTGGTGCTGATTACCGGCGGTACCGGCTTTACCGACGGCGACCAGGCGCCTGAAGCGCTGCTGCCGCTGTTTGACCGCGAAGTGGAAGGCTTCGGCGAAGTGTTCCGGATGCTCTCTTTTGAAGAGATCGGCACTTCAACGCTGCAGTCCCGCGCCGTGGCCGGGGTGGCGAACCGTACGCTGATTTTTGCGATGCCGGGTTCAACCAAAGCCTGTCGTACCGCATGGGACAATATTATTGCGCCCCAGCTCGATGCGCGCACCCATCCGTGCAACTTTATCTCTCATCTTAAGAAGTAATTTATGTCACAGCTGACCCATATTAACGCCGCCGGAGAGGCGCACATGGTTGATGTCTCCGCGAAAGCGGAGACGGTTCGCGAAGCGCGCGCCGAGGCGTTCGTTGAGATGCACGCGACAACCCTGGCAATGATTATCGACGGCAGCCATCACAAAGGGGATGTTTTTGCCACCGCCCGTATCGCCGGGATCCAGGCGGCAAAACGCACCTGGGAGTTAATCCCGCTGTGCCATCCGCTGATGCTGAGCAAAGTCGAAGTCAATCTGCAGGCGCAGCCCGAACGTAACCGGGTGCGAATTGAATCCCTGTGCCGTCTGACCGGCAAAACCGGCGTCGAAATGGAAGCCCTGACCGCCGCTTCCGTGGCCGCATTGACCATTTACGATATGTGTAAAGCGGTACAGAAAGATATGGTGATTGGTCCGGTGCGCCTGCTGGCGAAAAGCGGCGGCAAGTCCGGCGATTTCAGAGTGGAAGATACCCATGATTAAGGTCCTTTTTTTTGCTCAGGTGCGCGAACTGCTCGGCACCGACTCCCTGACGCTCGATCCGCGCGGGCTGACCACCGTTGAAGCCGTTCGCCAGCAGCTGATCGCCCGCGGTGACCGCTGGGCGCTGGCGCTGGAAGAGGGCAAACTGCTGGCGGCGGTCAATCAAACGTTGACCTCCTTTGATCATCCGTTAGTGTCCGGCGATGAAGTGGCGTTTTTCCCGCCGGTTACCGGGGGGTAACATGACGCAGACTCGTATTATCGTCAGCCACGATCGCTTTAAAGTCGGCGATGAATATCCCTGGCTGGCCGAACGTGATGAAGACGGTGCGGTGGTGACGTTTACCGGCAAGGTGCGTAACCATAACCTCGGCGATAGCGTAAAAGCGCTGACCCTTGAGCACTATCCGGGAATGACGGAAAAATCGCTGGCGGAAATCGTGGAACAGGCACGCGAGCGCTGGCCACTGGGGCGTGTGACGGTGATTCACCGTATCGGCGAAATGTGGCCCGGGGAAGAGATTGTCTTTGTCGGCGTCACCAGCGCCCATCGTGGCAGCGCGTTTGCGGCGGGGGAGTTTATAATGGATTACCTGAAGACCCGCGCGCCGTTCTGGAAGCGTGAGGCGACGCCGGAGGGCGATCGCTGGGTGGACGCGCGCGATAGCGACCGTGAAGCGGCAGAACGCTGGTAGTGTGGTACGCTTAGAAGATAATTTCGTTAATCAGGAGACAGTCATGGACAGATATCCTCGTACCGGTTCAATCGTACAGGGTCGCAGTGGACTACAAACCTATATGGCACAGGTATACGGCTGGATGACGGTCGGCCTGCTGCTCACGGCGTTTATCGCGTGGTTTGCCGCTAACACCCCAGCGGTGATGATGTTCGTTTTTTCCAGCAAGATTACCTTTTTCGGTCTGATCATCGCGCAGCTGGGGCTGGTATTCGTGCTTTCCGGTATGGTACAGCGACTTAGCGCCGGTATGGCAACCACTCTGTTTATGCTCTATTCGGCGCTAACCGGGCTAACGCTATCCAGCATTTTTATTGTCTATACCTATTCGTCAATCGCCAGTACCTTCGTGGTCGCAGGCGGGATGTTCGGCGCGATGAGCCTTTACGGCTATACCACCAAACGCGACCTGAGCGGCTTCGGTAATATGCTGTTTATGGCGCTGATCGGCATCCTGCTGGCATCGCTGGTCAACTTCTGGCTGAAGAGCGAAGCGTTGATGTGGGCGGTGACCTATATCGGGGTGCTGGTGTTTGTCGGCCTTACGGCTTACGACACCCAGAAGCTGAAAAACATCGGCGAGCAGATTGACGTTCGCGATGCCTCAACCCTGCGGAAATACTCTATTCTCGGCGCTCTGACGCTGTATCTGGACTTTATCAACCTGTTCCTGATGCTGCTGCGTATTTTCGGCAACCGTCGTTAACTCGTTCCCGGATGGCGGCGCGATGCGCCTTATCCGGGCTACAAGACCGCAGATAATAATGAACCTGTAGCCGGTCTGCGAAGCGCTACCGGGAAAGTTCATCAACGGAGATGTGGATAAAATAGCGGCAGATATCCACGATATCTACCCAACCGCACGAAACCGTAGCCCCGGTAAGCGCAGCGCGACCGGGGAATCTTCGCTACTCTCCCGCCAGCTTACGCTCATTTTTCTCCCGCAGATGTTTCGCCCGACTCTCCAGAATTAAGTAGCCGATGGTTGCCAGCAGCAGCGGCAGAAAGTAGTACAGCGTGCGATAGGCGAGCAGGGCGGCGATGATGGCGCCGCGCGAAATCTCTTCGCCGGAAAGCATGGCGATAAATACCGCCTCAAGCACCCCAATGCCTGCCGGAATATGCACAATGACCCCCGCAATGCTGCTGACCAGCAGTACGCCGAGCACGAGAAAATAGTCGACCTGCGGGCCTAACAGCAGCCAGATAATCGCCCCCATTGCCATCCAGTTCAGGCTGGAAACCGCCATCTGCAATATGGCAAAGCGCCAGGAAGGCAGCACCAGCCGCTGGCCTTTTATCGTCATATGACGCTTTCTGGCAAAGGCGCAGGCCCATAGGTAGAACGCGGAAATCAGCAGCAAAACGACGCCGAGAATTTGCAGCGCAGACTGGCTGATATACCAGCGCTGAGGGACCTGTACCATCCCGGAGCTAAAAATGATGCCGCCAAGCAGAATGTAGCCCAGCCAGTTGGTGGTAATGCTCAGAGAAAAAATTCGCGTAATGGTTGCTCCGCTCAGGCCGAGGCGCGAGTAGAGCCGGTAACGCATACCAATGCCACCCACCCAGGTGCTGAGCGTCAGGTTAAAGGCGTAGCAGATAAACGACACCAGCATCACCTGACGTTTCGCCAGCTTGTGGCCGCAGTAAGCGCGCCCAAGCAGGTCGTAGCAGCCGTAGATCAGATAGCTGACGATAACCAGTCCTATGGCGCTCAGCAGCGCCGTACGGTTGTAATCGCGAATGACTTTCCACACTTCCTGCCAGTCAATTTTTTGCGCATAGACCACCAACAGGACGACTACGGCGACAAAAAAGAGCACCGTAAGGATTTTTTTCGCCATCTTCCAGCGTGGATGAGATTTCGCCATCAGGATTTCACCTCCTGGTTTTCCGGATCCACGCGATCCTGGGTTTCTATTTCTGGCTGCACCGGTGGTCGAACTCGCGACAGTATCGGCGTATGGGCCGGAAGCCATCCGACCCATGCGGGAAAGTGGCGCAGGAAGTGGAACGCCAGCACGCTGATACCGAGCCGCCACCAGGTCCGTTTAGACAAAATACTCTTATCAACCTGACGACAGTCGTTGGTAATTAATCCATTGAGATTATCGCGCAGCGTCTGGTTGAACTCGCGGTCATGAATAACCAGATTCGCTTCCAGGTTGAGCGACAGGCTAAGCGGGTCGAGATTGCTGGAGCCGACGGTGGCCCAGTGATCGTCCGCCAGCGCGACTTTGCCGTGCAGCGGACGGCGGCGATATTCGAAAATTTGCACTCCGCCTTTCACCAGATAGTGATAGAGCAGGCGCGCGCCGAATTTGACGATCGGGATATCCGGCTCGCCCTGAACGATAAGCTTGACGCTCACCCCGCGGCGGGCGGCGTTGCGCATCGCGTGCAGCAGTCGGTAGCCGGGGAAAAAGTAGGCGTTCGCGATAATTACTTCCCGGCGGGCGCTGGTAAGCATCTTCAGATAGTGACGTTCAATATCATCGCGGTGATCCTGATTATCCCGCCAGATAAACAGCGCCTGAGCCTCGCCGGGATTGCGGTTAATTTCCGGCTTGTGGCGACGCCGCTGCCACCAGCGGCGGGTTGCTTCGTTGGTGGGCAGGTTTTCGAGCTCAAACTGCAGAATATCCAGCACCACCGGCCCTTCAACCTGAACCGCGTAATCCTGTTTCGCTTCCGGGCCATAATCGGTCATATGCTCGGCGGAGTAGTTAATTCCGCCGACAAAAGCGGTAACGTCGTCGATAACGGCGATTTTGCGGTGCATCCGGCGAAACAAATTAGTACGCATACCGAGCAGGCGCGGGCGCGGGTCGTAGTAGCGAAAAATCACCCCAGCTGACGTGAGTTCGCCTACGAAGCTTTCGCTCAGATCCGGCGATCCGTAGCCGTCAAGTAGCACCTCAACGCGCACGCCGCGCTGCGCTGCTTTTAACAGCACGGCATGCAGCTGCCTGCCTACGTCATCCTCAAACCAGATAAAGGATTCAAGGATCACCCGCTGCTGCGCGCGGCCAATAGCGGCAAACAACGCCGGATAATAGTTATCGCCATTTTCTAATAGCCGAATGCGGTTCCCTTCCTGCCAGCTACATTTCACAGATGAATCTCCACGCTAAGCGGTGCATGATCGGACAGATGACGCCACTGTTTTAAAGCCAGCGCTTTGGGCCGGCTGGCATGGGCGTTTTTCACGTAAATACGGTCAAGGCGCAGCAGGGGAAAATTAACAGGAAAAGTCCGCGCCGGTCGCCCTCTGGCGCGGGTGAAAATCTCTTCCAGTCCGGCCTGGATTTTTAGCTGCCGGTTAGCCTGCTGTCGCCAGTCATTAAAATCACCCGCCACCACCACCGGCTCGCCGGCGGGTAAAGCATTCACCCAATCCGCCAGCATCGTTAGCTGAGCCCGGCGTTGATGAGAGCGCAGACCCAGATGCACGCAGATCAAATGAAGCGTGATGTCACTTTCCGGCGGCACAATGCGGCAGTAGAGCAGGCCGCGTTTTTCGCTGTTGCCGACGGACACATCGAGATTTTGATAATGCGCAATGGGAAAGCGCGAAAGTACCGCGTTGCCGTGGTGTCCTTCCGGGTAAACGGCGTTGCGACCATAGGCGTAATCGCTCCACATGGTATCGGCGAGAAATTCGTAGTGGGTGGTATCCGGCCAGTTTTCGATATGCAGGGGATGGATTTCATGCGCTCCCATCACTTCCTGCAGGCAAACAATGTCGGCGCTGACGCTGCGCACCGCTTCGCGTAATTCGGGCAAAATAAAACGGCGATTGAAGGCAGTAAAGCCTTTATGAGTGTTAATTGTCAGCACGTTTAACGAAAATCGCGGCATTTGTTTGTCCTTATTTCTCTGGGCAATGTCACTTTCCTGTAGGAAATAGTGTAGTAGAGGTCACAAAAAGATGCGGTGATACGGAATTTTCCGTAAAGTGCGGTACTCTGAGTAGCTAGAGAAAAATCCTTCAGGAGAGAAGCCATGAAGTGGCAACAACGTGTACGCGTCGCAACGGGTCTTAGTTGCTGGCAGATTATGTTGCATCTACTGGTCGTGGCAGTACTGGTGATGGGTTGGATGAGCGGCGCGCTGGTACGCGTCGGATTAGGCTTGTGCGTCCTGTACGGCATCACCTTACTGGCGATGCTATTTCTACAGCGTCACCACGATGAACGCTGGCGCGACGTCGGTGACGTCCTTGAGGAACTCACCACCACCTGGTACTTCGGCACGGCGGTGATCGTGCTGTGGTTGCTGTCCCGCGTGCTGCATAATAACCTGCTGTTAGCCCTCGCCGGGCTGGCAATACTCGCAGGCCCGGCGGTGGTTTCACTGCTGGCGAAAGATAAAAAACTACGCGATCTTTCTTCGGAACATCGCATACGCCGCTGAGCCGGTGGTGGCCGCTATGACCAGTAGCGGCCACAAACTACCCCACACAATTTCCAGACTCGCATCCTTCAAATAGATCTGCTTGGTGATATCGGTGAAATGCCGAATCGGGTTAATCCACGTTAAATCCTGCAGCCACTGCGGCATGTTCTCAACCGGCGAAACGTAGCCGGAAAGCAGAATCGCCGGCATCATAAAGACAAACACGCCGATAAACGCCTGCTGCTGCGTCGAGCACAGCGACGAAATTAACAGGCCAAATCCCACCAGCGACAGGCCGTAAACAATCATCGTAAAGTAAAACAGCAGCAGCGAGCCGGCGAACGGGATTTGATAGGCCCAGATGCCAATCCCCAGCACGATGGTTGCCTGCAGGGTCGCGACAATCAGCGCCGGTACCGCTTTGCCGATAAAGATTTGCCAGGTTGCCAGCGGCGAGACCAGCAGCTGATCGAGGGTTCCCTGTTCGCGCTCGCGGGCAACGGAGAGCGACGTAACGATCATTACGCCGATGGTGGTGATCATGGCGATCAGCGACGGCACCACGAACCATTTGTAATCAAGGTTCGGGTTATACCAGTTACGCACCACCAGTTCGCTGTTGTTCGGTTTAGATCTGCCTTCCAGCAGGTCCTGCTGATAGCTTTTGACGATCTGCTGGAGATAGTTCGCGGCGATCTGCGCGCTGTTGGAGTTGCGGCCGTCGAGCAGGAGCTGAAGCGGGGCGGTCTGCCAGGTATCGAGGTTGCGTGAGAAATCCGCCGGAAAACGCACGACCAGCAGCGCTTTTTGTTCATCGATGGTTGGCCGTATTTCCTGCGGGCTTTTGAGCAGCAGAACGTGGGTAAAGGCTTTAGCGCGCGCGAAGCGCTGGGTCAGCTCCACGGCGTGCTTGCCGTTATCTTCGTTATAGATAGCGATAGTCGCGTTCGTCACTTCCAGCGTGGCGGCAAAAGGGAACAGCAGTACCTGAATCAGCACCGGCATGATCAAAATCGCCCGCGTCTGCGGCTCGCGCAACAACGACTGCAGCTCTTTGCGGATTAACGTCCATAAGCGATGAAACATTCTATTCTCTCTTTATGATCCCCGGAGGCGGTGCTGGCGCACCTGTCCGGGCTACAAGACCTGCGAACCAGGCGGAACTTTAATCCAGACGCCGTTTGGTTTTCAGCCACGTCAGGCCAATAAACATCACCGCCGAGGCTATCAGGAACATGACGTTCACCAGCAGCACTACCGGGATATTGCCCGCCAGAAACAGGCTTTGTAGGGTGCTGACAAAATAGCGCGCCGGGATCACGTAGGTCACCGCGCGGATTATCGCCGGCATGCTGTCTATCTGAAAAATAAACCCGGACAGCATAATTGATGGTAAAAACGCGGCATTCAGCGCCACCTGCGCGGCGTTAAACTGGTTGCGGGTGATGGTGGAGATCAGCAGCCCCATGCCCAACGTGCTCAGCAAAAACAGGCTGGTGATAAAAAACAGAATCACCAGCGAACCGCGAAACGGCACGCCGAGAATAAACACCGCCACCAGCATACACAGCAGCATCGCCAGCATGCCGAGGAAATAATAGGGGATGAGTTTGCACAGCAGCAGCTCGGCGCGGGTAATCTCGGTCGACAGCAGCGCTTCCATGGTGCCGCGCTCCCACTCACGAGCCACTACCAGCGAGGTCAGGATCGCGCCAACTACCGTCATAATGATGGTAATCGCGCCGGGGATAATAAAATGCTGGCTGATGGCCGCCGGGTTAAACCAGTATCGCGTCTGCACATCAATTAGCGGTTTAAAGGTTTCACCGCGATCTTCCGCCCGCTGCTGCTGCCAGATTTGCCAGATGCCTTCGACGTAGCCCTGGGCGAAGTTAGCGGTATTCGGTTCGCTGCCGTCGGTGATGAGCTGGATCGGTGCATCGTCGCCGGGGCGAGCCATCTTCTGGTCGAAGTCTACCGGTACTACCACCAGCGCGCGGATCCGCCCGGCCTGCATCATTTGAATCAGCTGCTGGCGGTTGTCGCTGATGGTGGCGTCAATGTACGGGGAACCGGTCATGGTATGGACGAAGTCCAGCGCCTCTTCGCTTTGCTGCTCCAGCAGCACGCCCACCCGCAGCTTGCTGGAGTCGAGGTTAATTCCATAGCCAAAGATAAACAGCAGCAGCAGGGGGATCACGACCGCAATCAGCCAGCTGCTGGGGTCGCGGACGATTTGTCGCGTCTCTTTCACGCACAGGGCGCGCACGCGCCGCCACGATAGCAGTTTAGCGCTCACCGGCGTTCTCCTTATCCCAGTCGTGGATGAGGGTAATAAATGCCTGCTCCATCGTCGGGTCAGGCTGTTCATCGTCCGCCGCCAGCGCCTTCAGATCGTCCGGCGTGCCGCTGGCGATCAGCTTACCGTGATAGACCAGGCCGATACGATCGCAATACTCCGCTTCATCCATAAAGTGGGTGGTGACCATCACCGTAACGCCCTTATCCACCATGCTGTTGATATGCAGCCAGAATTCACGGCGGGTAAGGGGATCGACGCCGGAGGTCGGTTCATCAAGGAACAGGATATCCGGCTCGTGCATCAGCGAGCAGGCCAGCGCCAGGCGCTGCTTATAGCCGAGCGGCAGGTCGTCGGCGGCCTGGCGGGCGATGCTTTTCAGGCCGAACGCCTCGCTCATGCTGGCGATTTTAGCGTTCTGCGCCCGACCGCGCAGTCCGTACACTCCGGAGAAAAAACGCAGGTTTTGCTCAACGGTAAGGTTGCCGTAGAGCGAGAACTTCTGCGCCATATAGCCCAGATGCTGACGCGCTTTGCCGGAGCTGACTTTCAGGTCCATACCCAGCACCAGCGCTTTACCGGAGGTAGGAACCAGCAGACCGCACATCATCTTAAAAGTGGTGGACTTGCCGGCGCCGTTAGGCCCGAGAAGGCCGAAGATCTCGCCGCGCTTAACCTGGAAATCGACGTGGTCAGTGGCGGCAAAATCGCCGAATTTCTTGGTCAGAGTCTGCGCTTCAATCACCGTGTCGTCATGTGAACCCTCTACGGTGTGGATAATTTTTCCCAGCGGCGATTCGGCGGTACCGGCGCCGCCCAGCAGATCGATAAAGGCGTCCTCAAAGCGCGGCGCGGTTTCGGCGATCTCCAGCGACGGCATATCGGCAGCTTCTTGTACTTCGCTGATGCTGGCCTCTTTCTTGAGGATCAGGCGTACCGATTTGCCCTGAATCACACCATCGCTCACCTGCGGCAGTTTTAAGGTACGCTGGAGTAAGCGGCGGTTATTTTCCTCGCTGCTGGATAGCAAAAAGCTGCGACCGGCCATGGTTTGCGTCAGCTCTTTTGGCGCGCCCTGATAGAGCAGTTGTCCCTCGTTCATCAATAGGACGTCGCGGCACTGTTCGGCCTCGTCGAGATACGAGGTGCTCCAGAGGATCAGCATGCCGTCACCGGCCAGTTCGTGCACCATCTGCCAGAGTTCCCGACGCGAGATGGGATCGACGCCGACGCCGGGTTCGTCCAGCAGCAGTACTTTCGGTTCGCCGACGAGGGTACAGGCCAGGCCAAGTTTCTGCTTCATACCGCCGGAAAGCTTGCCCGCCAGCCGGCCGGTAAAGGGGCCGAGGGAGGTAAATTCCAGCAGCCGGGCAAACGTTTTCTCCCGCGCTTCGCCGGTAACGCTGCGCAGGTCGGCGTAGAGCGTCAGGTTTTCCATCACCGTCAAATCTTCATACAGGCCGAATTTCTGCGGCATATAACCGAGTACCGCGTGCAGGGCGCTATCGTCGGCAATCGGGTCGAAGCCGATTACCCTTGCGCTGCCTGCGTCGGGCTTCAGCAGTCCGGCGAGCATGCGCATCAGGGTGGTTTTTCCTGCGCCATCCGGGCCCACCAGTCCGGTAACGTAGCCGGAGCGAATAGTACAGTCCAGCGGCGCGACGGCCGGGCGGTCCATTCCGGCAAAGCGTCTGGTCAGTCCGTTCAGCGAAATAACGTCTTCGCTCATTGGCCATTTCCGTTACTGAAGGTGACGGTGACCGGCATTCCCTGACGCAGCGCGTCGTCGGCATCGGTCACCACGATTCGCAGGCGATAAACCAGATCGGTGCGCAGGTCCGGGGTTTCGACGGTTTTCGGCGTAAATTCAGCCCCAGGGGAAACGAAACCAATTTTGCCGCGGTAGGGTTTATCCGGCCGACCATCGGTATAAAGCTGCACTTCGCGCCCCGGCTGGGCCTGACCGAGGTTTTTTTCATCAATGTAGGCGCGGACCCATACCGGATGGGTTAACGACAGCGTCATCACCGTGCCGCCAGCGCTGAGCATGCTGCCTGGTTCGACGGCGCGGGTCATCAGCGTCCCGTCGGACGGCGAAGTTAAGGTTGTATCGTGCAGATCGAGTTTCGCCTGCGCCAGCGCGGCCTGGGCCTGCTCCAGGCTGGCTTTGGCCTGGGCGATTTCCTGCGGACGATTACCGGCGCGGTACTGGCGTAGCTTATCCTGGGCGGACTTCAGCGTAGCCTGGGCCTGATCGCGTGAGGAGCGGGCGTTTTCCAGGTCGTTGGCGGAAATAGCGCTGCTTTTGCGCAGCCCCAGCTGACGCTGGTAAAAGTTCTGCGCATAGTCGTAAGCCGCCTGCGCCTGGTTAACCGCGGCGGCGGCCTGGGCAATCTCTTCCGAGCGATAGCCCGCCATCATCAGGTCGTACTGCGCCTGGGCAGTAGATACGTTGGCCTGAGCCTGCTGCAGGGCGTTCTCATAGGGCGCGCGATCCAGTTCGCCCAGCGTCTGCCCGGCTTTAATCGCATCACCCTCGTCGACGCTGAGCGACGCCAGTCGCCCGCCTACGCGGAAGCTCAGGTTAACGGTACGAATATCCACATTGCCATATAGCGTGAGTTCTTTCGGCTGGCTGCTCTGGTACCACCACCAGCCTCCGCCAATGACAGCGGCCAGCAGGAGAAGCAACAGAACGACGATGAGCGGTTTTTTCATGACTCCAGACCCCTTTGCGATAATCCTTGTAGAACGAAATCGATATGGCAGGTGATGACCTCGATAATTTGCTCGGTTTTATCCCGATCGAACTCAGTCCAACCCGCACGGCGCAGTATCGTTTCCCGACCAAGACGAAAAGCGAGTACTTCGCCCAGCAGTGCGTGAGTGTGGAGGACCATTTGCGTGCTGTCGGCGTTAAGGCCGGTATAGACGGAAATTAAACGGGTCAGGTAGCAGTGTAGCGGAGCAATGACCCGATCGTGGATTAGCTGGTAAGCCGGGGTCGGTGACAGCTGCTCGCGGGAGATGAATTTGCTCAAATTGACCGTATCATTCTGGGTCAGAAGTAAAATCATATTCTGACAGGCGCGCAAGATCAGGGTGCGGATGGCGGCTTTATCCGCTGCGGGCTGAGCCAGCAGATCCTCTGCCGCCTGCGCGTGGGGGTGAAAATTTTGCGCGATGAAATCGGCAATCCACCGGGCGCAGGCAAGGTAGAGGTCGTCTTTGGAACCAAAATAGTAAGTGATAGCGGCAATATTTTGCCCGGCCTGGGCAGCGATATCGCGGGTCGTGGCGTGCAGGCCATATTCGCCGAACTGGGCGATAGCGGCGGCGATAAGCTGGCTTTTTGCCTGCTCGCCTTTGCTGGTCATTGGCGTTGTCGTCATGGCACTCAAAAAATTAATCAATCGATTGATTAACTCTAGGCGTGGGTTTCCGGTTTGTCCAGCGTTTGCGGTTAAATATGAAATCCTTCCTGATTTAGCCCTTCGGAAATCCAATGAATGAAAGAAAATCTTCACTTTTTCTTTTTGTTCATTGGGTTAATGAGTTAGGGGAGGCGGTTGCCGCGTAGCCAGCCCTGTTTGACCGCTACGGAAGTGCTAATGCATTGATGGTAGATAAAATTAAGCATCGCCAGCGTTAATTGTTTCCGCCCCCGCGTATGCGTTGACCAAGGTGCGGCTATGGCGCCCCTCATCAGCGGCTGAATTATTCAGACGATACCTCGCGTATTCTTTTCCCTTTACAGGAGATTTTATGCGGTTCGTCACAAAATCTGCTAGAATGCGCAACTTCATGGCATTGTGGTTTTTGCCATCTCTTTCGCAATAATCTCCCTGAAAACTACGCCTGTGACGGGCCGGGGCGGTTCGGAGTTGTTATGTCTTTTGATTCCCTTGGCCTGAATCCTGAAATCCTGCGCGCAATTGCTGAGCAGGGCTACGTTGAGCCAACCCCTATTCAGCAGCAGGCTATCCCGGCAGTGTTACAGGGCCGCGATTTGATGGCCAGCGCCCAGACGGGTACCGGCAAAACGGCAGGTTTTACGTTGCCGCTGCTTCAGCACCTGATCCAAAAAGAACCCCACGCGAAAGGCCGTCGTCCGGTACGGGCCCTGATCCTGACCCCGACGCGCGAACTGGCAGCGCAGATTGGCGAGAACGTCCGGGATTACAGTAAGTATCTCAACATTCGTTCGCTGGTGGTGTTTGGCGGTGTAAGCATTAACCCGCAGATGATGAAGCTGCGCAGCGGCGTCGATATTCTGGTGGCCACGCCTGGCCGTCTACTGGATCTTGAGCATCAGAACGCCGTTAGCCTCGACAAAGTTGAAGTGCTGGTGCTGGATGAAGCCGACCGTATGCTGGATATGGGCTTTATTCACGATATCCGCCGCGTGCTGGCGAAGCTGCCGCCGAAACGTCAGAACCTGCTGTTCTCCGCAACATTTTCCGACGACATCAAAGCGCTGGCGGAAAAGCTGCTGCGTAATCCGCTGGAAATCGAAGTGGCGCGCCGTAACACCGCTTCCGATCAGGTGAGTCAGCTGGTGCATTTTGTTGACAAAAAGCGCAAGCGCGAGCTGCTGTCGCAGATGATTGGCGAAGGCAACTGGCAGCAGGTGCTGGTTTTTACCCGTACCAAGCATGGTGCCAACCATCTGGCGGAGCAGCTTAATAAAGACGGTATCCGCAGCGCCGCAATTCACGGTAATAAGAGCCAGGGCGCACGTACCCGCGCGCTGGCTGACTTTAAATCCGGCGCTATTCGCGTGCTGGTAGCGACCGATATCGCCGCGCGCGGTCTGGATATCGAAGAGCTGCCGCACGTAGTGAACTATGAACTGCCAAACGTACCGGAAGACTACGTCCATCGGATCGGTCGTACCGGGCGCGCCGCGGCAACGGGCGAAGCGCTGTCGCTGGTCTGTGTCGATGAGCATAAACTGCTGCATGATATCGAACGCCTGCTGAAAAAAGAGATCCCGCGCATTGCCCTGGCAGGGTACGAGCCGGATCCCTCGATTAAAGCCGAGCCGATTCAAAACGGTCGTCAGCAGCAGCGCGGCGGCGGCCGGGGCGGGCAAAGCCAGAGCCGCGGCGGTCAGGGGCGTAGCGCCCAGGGGCAAGGTCGTGGTCAGCAGTCCGCTCCGCGTCGTACCGATGGCGAAGCGCCAAAAGCGCGTACTCAGGACGGGAAACCGCCTCGCCGTCGTCGCCCGCGTAAACCAGCCGCTGCTGAGTAACACTATTTCGTTATTGCTGTAGCTATTGCCGTTATCGCACGGCTACGCCACAGATTGACTTATCCGGGCGGGATTCCTTGCCCGGAACTCTTGCCGCTCATCTTGAACCTCGAGCGTGATTCCAGTTTGCTCAGAAAGACATTCCTCCCGACAGTGAAAAAATGGCACAATAGTGGCTGTTTATACAGTATTCAGGTTTTCTCATGGCTTTGACCGCAGCGCTGAAAGCGCAAATCGCCGCCTGGTATAAGGCGCTTCAGGAACAAATTCCTGACTTTATTCCCCGTCCTCCGCAGCGGCAGATGATTGCCGATGTGGCGAAGACGCTCGCCGGGGAAGAGGGGCGGCACCTGGCGATTGAAGCGCCGACCGGCGTCGGTAAAACCTTGTCATACCTGATTCCCGGTATTGCCATTGCCCGTGAAGAGCAAAAAACGCTGGTGGTCAGCACCGCCAACGTTGCGCTGCAGGACCAAATCTACAGTAAAGACCTGCCGCTGCTGCGTAAAATCATCCCCGACCTTCGTTTTACCGCCGCCTTTGGCCGCGGGCGCTACGTCTGCCCGCGTAACCTGGCCGCGCTTGCCAGCAGCGAACCAACGCAGCAGGATTTGCTGGCTTTTCTTGATAACGAACTCACGCCGAATAATCAGGCGGAACAGAAGCTGTGCGCGACCCTGAAGGCGGATCTTGATAGCTATAAGTGGGACGGCCTGCGCGATCATACCGATAAAAACGTGGATGATTCCTTGTGGAGCCGCCTGAGCACCGATAAAGCCAGCTGCCTGAACCGCAACTGCCACTATTATCGCGAATGCCCGTTCTTTGTCGCCCGACGGGAAATTCAGGAAGCGGAAGTGGTGGTGGCGAACCATGCGCTGGTGATGGCGGCTATGGAGAGCGAGGCGGTGCTGCCGGAGCCGAAGCATTTGCTGCTGGTGCTTGATGAAGGCCATCACCTGCCGGATGTCGCCCGCGATGCGCTGGAAATGAGCGCTGAAATCACCGCGCCGTGGTATCGCCTGCAGCTGGATCTGTTCACTAAGCTGGTCGCCACCTGCATGGAACAGTTTCGTCCTAAAACCACGCCTCCGCTGGCGAACCCCGATCGTCTGAACGGACATTGCGAAGAGCTGTATGAGCTGATCTCCTCTCTGAATAATATCCTCAATCTGTACATGCCGGCTGGGCAGGAGGCTGAGCATCGCTTCCCGATGGGAGAACTGCCGCAGGAAGTGATGGAGATTTGCCAGCGGCTGGCGAAGCTTACTGAGACTTTGCGCGGCCTGGCGGAGCTGTTTCTGAACGATCTCAGTGAGAAAACCGGCAGTCACGATGTGGTGAGGCTGCACCGGGTACTGCTACAGATGAACCGCGCGCTGGGAATGTTTGAAAGCCAAAGTAAACTTTGGCGACTGGCATCGCTGGCGCAATCCTCGGGCGCGCCGGTAACCAAATGGGCCACGCGCGACCTGCGGGATGGCCAGATGCATATCTGGTTCCACTGCGTAGGGATCCGCGTCAGCGATCAGCTGGAAAGGCTGCTCTGGCGTAGCGTTCCGCATATCGTTGTCACTTCCGCGACGCTGCGTTCGCTAAATAGCTTTTCGCGTCTGCAGGAGATGAGCGGGCTGAAAGAGAAAGCCGGCGATCGCTTTGTCGCGCTGGACTCGCCCTTTAACCACGTCGAACAGGGCAAAATCGTCATTCCGCAGATGCATTACGAACCGCTTATTGATAACGAAGAGCAGCATATTGCCGAGATGGCCGCCTATTTCCGTGAGCAGGTCGAGAGCAAAAAGCATCTCGGTATGCTGGTGCTGTTCGCCAGCGGTAGAGCGATGCAGCGTTTTCTCGAACACGTTACCGATCTGCGCCTGCTGCTATTGGTTCAGGGCGATAAACCTCGCTACCGACTGGTGGAGCTGCATCGCAAACGCGTTGAAGCCGGCGAACGCAGCGTCCTGGTCGGGCTGCAATCCTTTGCGGAAGGGCTGGATTTAAAAGGCGACCTGTTAAGTCAGGTGCATATCCATAAAATAGCGTTTCCGCCGATAGACAGCCCGGTGGTGATAACCGAAGGTGAATGGCTCAAAAGCCTCAACCGCTACCCGTTCGAAGTCCAGAGCCTGCCCAGCGCTTCATTTAACCTGATTCAGCAGGTTGGTCGTCTGATCCGTAGCCATAGCTGCTGGGGAGAAGTGGTGATTTATGACAAACGCCTGCTGACCAAAAACTACGGTAAGCGTTTATTGAATGCGTTACCCATATTTCCGATAGAGCAGCCAGCTGTCCCTGAGGTTATAGTAAAAACTAAAGCAAAACAGACGCGTCGCAAACGGCGTTAACGCTGCCGTGCCGATGATATGAGAAGCTCAGAGGAGCCAGCAATGGACTACAGCAAGATAATTAAAGAAGTCGGGCGCGGAAAAAATCACGCCCGCGACCTTGATGTGGAGACGGCCCGCGCGCTGTACTCGCGGATGCTTAACGGCGAGGTGCCGGAGCTCGAGCTGGGCGGCATTCTTATCGCCTTGCGTATCAAGGGCGAAGGTGAAGCGGAGATGCAGGGTTTTTATGAAGCGATGCAGGCTCACACGATCCAGCTCACCCCGCCGGTTGCTAAACCGATGCCGATTGTGATCCCAAGCTATAACGGCGCGCGTAAACAGGCAAACCTGACGCCTCTGCTGGCCGTGCTGCTGCACAAGCTTGGTTTCCCGGTGATTGTTCACGGCGTAAGCCATGACCCAACCCGCGTGCTGACGGAAACTATTTTTGAGCTGATGGGGATCCCGGCTACGCTTCATGCGGGCCAGGCGCAGGCGAGGCTCGACAGCCATCAGCCGGTTTACGTTCCGGTAGGTGCATTTTGTCCGCCGCTGGAAAAACAGCTGGCCATGCGCTGGCGTATGGGGGTGCGCAACAGCGCCCACACGCTGGCCAAGCTGGCAACGCCATTTGCGGAAGATGCCGCGCTGCGCCTGTCGAGCGTCTCCCATCCGGAATATGTCGGTCGAGTGGCAAAATTCTTTGCTGAGCTTGGCGGACGGGCGCTGCTGATGCACGGTACCGAAGGTGAAGTTTATGCTAACCCGCAGCGTTGCCCGCAGATTAGCCTGATTGATGCCGCCGGAACGCGGGTGATACACGAGCGTCAGGATAGCGCTGCGGCGCAGGCGGTCGTGCTGCCTGAATCAAAAGATCCCGAAGTGACCGCACGCTGGATTGAGCGCTGTATCGTCGGCAGCGAACCGTTGCCGCAGTCGCTGAAAATTCAGCTGGCCTGCTGCCTTATGGCAACGGGGGAGGTTTTGTCTGTGCAACAGGGGCTGGCGAAAGTCGAAGAGAACTGGTAACCGTATTCGTCAGGCAAAAAAAAGCCCGTCCAGTGGCATGGACGGGCAAGGCAAGGGTATTAAGGATCTTACAGGGTTAGAACAGTGGCATTACGGAGTCTTGCTACAGGGATAGCTGGCGATTATTTATAGATAACCGCGGTACCGCTAAGTTTGTTGTTGCTGTTCGCGGAGGTAATGCTATAGCCGGTCGCACCAGCAGCTTCCGCTTTTTCAGCCAGTTTGGCTTCCAGTCCATCCAGTGTCGTCGCGCCTTCAGCGGAGACCACACCGATTTTGTTCATGCTCTCTGCCTGAGCCGATGTTACCGGCTGTGCGGCGAACGCGCCGAAAGAAAGAGCGGAAAGGGCGATAGCAGCGGCAGCATATTTGATGTTTTTCATAGTTAATCTCTCGCAGGTTGTCTTTATAGAGGACGATGTTTCGTCGATGTGATAAGTATCACGATTTTTGCCGAGAGAGAAAATCGAAGGAAATTAACAATCTTCATCTAATTTTTTGAATGATTATTAATTTATTGAATACTAATAAATTATTTTCGCCGATAAAGACAAATTCGCTTATGGCCGGGTACAGCGGGCTTTGAGGGCACATTTTGCCACTCCGATCGCCAAAAAACGTGCGCGAAAAGATAACGCTATCTGCGGTAATGAACGGTAAATATCCGTCAGCGTAGCTGGCTGTCTTTGGAACCTCTGCGATTATATCCTGAAAATGTATTGTTGTGTAAATCTTTCTCCTGTTGGCATTTGAGGCAATATCTCACCCCCGCCACAGCCCGTCGACGCGCTTCAGGAATCGGTTCTCCACATTCTTCACAAAATTTGTTGCTTTCGCCCGAAGACAGTTCATTTCTCGCCCGCGCAATCGCGTCGTTGATGGTACTGTCGATCTGTTCCTGCACGGCGTCATCATTTGCCCAACCTGATGCCATAGTTCACCTCGTTATCTCGCATCTCTTTAGTACAGGATATATGGGGGCAAAAAATGACCAGACAAGGAGCGCTTCTTCTGGGGGGATTATTCAGGCCTGGCGCAATGGTCAGGCGCAGAGCGAGGCGCCTGACCATTAGGGCAACTAAGGAAGGTACAGGCGGGAAAGCAGACATCGGCTTTCCCGACCTGGCAAGAGACGTTCTTACTGGTCGGGGAACGGGTTTAGCGTGCGTCCGGGCGCACAAGGTCAAAACGCAGGCTTTCATCAATGCCGTAATAAGCGCCTGGTCCTCCGGCGCGCAGAATCGGCTGGGCTTTGGCGGTCTGGTAAATGCCTTCTTCCAGTAGCGATTCATCAATATGTACTGCCACCACTTCACCCAGCACCAGCCAGGTGTCTACCGCCAGCCCTTCTGCGGTGGTTAACTGAATGCATTGCGAAAGGCGGCACTCAAAGTTTACCGGGCTTTCGGCGACCCGGGGAGCGCTGACGATACGGCTGGCCGCCGGGGTCAAACCGGCGCGGACGAATTCATCCTCGTCGTGGGGAATAGTCGCGGAAGTTTCGTTCATCGCGGTCGCCAGAGGCCGGGTTGTCAGGTTCCAGACAAATTCTTTAGTCTCGGTGATATTCTGTACGCTATCTTTCCAGCCGCTGCTGGCGAAGCCAATAATCGGCGGACGATAGTTAAAACAGTTAAAAAAGCTATAGGGCGCAAGGTTACGCTGCCCGCTGCTGTCAAGAGAAGAGATCCAGCCGATGGGCCGCGGCCCGATAATCGCATTAAGCGGGTCGTGCGGCAGACCGTGTCCGAGCGAAGGTTGGTAGAAGTACATATAACACCCATGACAAAAAAGAAGATATCCAGACTCACTTATTTACCGCGCCGCCGTCAACGGGTATCTTACGCGGCTGTCCAAAGGAGATTGCCATGAAAGCCCAGAAACCGGGGTTACACCCGCGTAACCGTCACCATCAACGCTACGACCTGCCCGCGCTGTGCCAGGCCCATCCCGAGCTGCAGGCCTTCATCACCCTTAACCCGGTAGGTGAGCAGACCATCGACTTTGCCAATCCGCTGGCGGTGAAGGCGCTGAACAAAGCGCTGCTGGCACACTTTTACGCGGTGAAACACTGGGATATTCCCGACGGCTTTCTCTGTCCACCGGTGCCGGGCAGGGCGGACTACATTCATCATCTCGCCGATCTGCTGGCGCTGGATAGTGGGACAATCCCGGCTAACGCCAGCATTCTCGATATTGGCGTCGGGGCAAACTGCATCTATCCGCTGATTGGCGTTCATGAATACGGCTGGCGCTTCACCGGCAGCGAAGTGAATGCTGAAGCGTTCGCCAGCGCCCAGGCTATCGTTAACGGCAATCCTGGACTGACTCGCCAGATTCGTCTGCGTCGGCAAAAAGATGCCAAAGCCATCCTGACCGGCATTATTCATAAAAATGAGACCTATGACGCGACGCTGTGCAATCCCCCGTTTCATGATTCCGCCGCCAGCGCGCGGGCGGGTGGTGAGCGTAAACGCCGCAATCTGGGGCTTGGCGAAGAGAGCGTACTGAACTTTGGCGGCCAGCAGCAGGAGCTCTGGTGTGAAGGTGGTGAGGTCGCTTTTATTACGCAGATGATTCAGGAGAGTCAACAGTTTGGCCGTCAGGTGAAATGGTTTACCTCGCTGGTTTCCCGTAGCGACAATCTGCCGCCGCTCTACCGCGCTCTGACCGATGTCGGCGCGGTGAAAGTGATGAAAAAAGAGATGGCCCAGGGGAACAAGCAAAGCCGCTTTATCGCCTGGACCTTTATGGATGAAGCCAAACGCCGCCGGACGTTATAACGTCGGCTCAGCGGGAGCCGGTGGCCCAGCTGGTGCAGGCATCGGCAGGACCTGATAGGTTTGTACCGGCGCCCGTACCCCTGCGAGGTCAAAATGTCGCTTCACCTGGGTGTCGAGGGCGAAACGTACCGTCCACTGCTTGAGCGGTAAAGTAGTGAAGGTGACGCGCAGGGTAAAGGCGGTATTGCTTAAGCCGACCAGCCCGGCAAAAGAGGGCTCGCCAATAATCAATCCGCGAATCTCTTCCTGCGCCATCACTTCCGCTACCGCGTCCTTCAGCGCCTGATTGGCCTTATCTAAATCTTCCTGTCGATCAACATCATAGTTGGCCACGACTGAACCTATGCCGCGCACGAAGTTGGCGAAGGTCGTTATCGAAGACCACGGAATAATATGATAGGCGCCGGTATCCTGGCGTACGCCGACGGAACGAATCGACATCCGTTCCACCGTGCCGGTTAACGGCCCAATAGTCACCAGATCGCCGGTATTCATGCCGTTTTCAAACTGGATAAAGATCCCGGTAATGATATCTTTGACCAGAGTCTGCGCGCCGAACGAAATGGCCAGGCCTAACGCACCGGCACCGGCCAGCAGCGGGGCGATATTCACACCAACCTCTGAAAGCAGAATCATAATAGTAATCGTGCTGATCACCACCGCCAGCGCGTTGCGAAATAGCGTAAGAAGCGTTCGTGCGCGGGCGCTGGGCAGCGGGCGACCGTGTATATCCGATGCCAGCCGGTTCTCAATCAGGCTGGCGAGCAGCGTCCAGCCAATCGCCGAGAAGAACAGAATTAGCGCGATGCGAATCAGCACATCCACCGTTTTTTGCCCGCTGCCGTTATGTATCCACTGCCAGAAATCAAATAACCCCCACGCGCTGAGTAGCAGCATAATCGCTACGCAGACCGTTAATATTCGTGCCGCTTTCAGCGACGCGGAAATCCAGCCGTTAAGCCTTTTTTGCAGTTCAGGGTAGTTGCGCTGGGTTTCCGGCGACAGGGTGATGGTTTTCGCTATCCAGCGCGACAAAATACCGGATACCAGCGCGGCGGCACCGATGATGGCCAGACTACGCAGCGTGGCACCCATCATAAATTTCAGGCTGTTGCCTGGGTCGAACAGTGAGAAGAAAAACAGCACGATAAAATAGGCCCAGGCCAGCCAGTGCCAGACTAAAGCAAAAGCACGAATAAACAGGCTAAAAAAGGCCAGCGAACGGTCGGCGAGATGAATAAGTCTCTGGGTAATTAATTTTTTGTTGTGGAATATCAGGTACAGCGCCCAGAGCGTGATGCACAGCATTATCACTACGTTGGCCAGCGCGCCGACCTGCACGTTAACCTGGTTGGAGATGATTGGTACCGCGACGATAAGCCCGTAGCCAATCAGGCTGCTTAGCGCACTCAGGCGCAGATTCCAGTACTGTGCCGAGGCATCGCTGAGATTAAATGGCCGGAGTTCCGGAATGCGCGGGCAGAAAATGAGGCGCAGAATAGCTTTGAAAAACTCGATTAGCGCGAAGGCGTTAAGAAACAGGCTTTGCTGGAAGGCGATGGTGGGATTATTTCCGTTCAGGCGGTCGCTTAACAGCTGGCCGACGAACAGCGTTAGGGCCAGCAGAAGCAGGTCGAAAATAAACGCCCCGGCGATAGTTGCGGGCAGCTGCAGCCAGTTACTGCGCTCGCGGTTTTTATGGCGTCCCCAGTGGCCCATTTTACGATACAGCGGCAGTGCCGCCAGGCGCACCAGCCACCAGAACGCAAATACCAGACCGGCCAGCAGCAAGAAATGCCAGGCGGCGCTGGTGAACGTTTGGGTATTAAAAGGTTTGTGCGGAGAACCGGTGATATTGCGCCACAGCTGAGAGAAACGTGACGAAAGCTGTTCGCCATATTCTCGGCTGATTTCGGTAACGTTTTCCAGCACTGTGGTCTCGTCTTTTATTTCCGGCGGCGTCAGCTTCGGGGTACTGTCCGGCGGAGGCGTAGCGGCGGCTTTACGCAGCTGATCGATAAGCTCCTGGCGGGCGTCGGCATTTTCAAGTACGTCGGCCAGCGCGCCGTAGGCTGCTTTTTTCTGCGCAAGATCAGGTTCGCTACTGCTGGGCTGCTCCGTTGTGGCTGCTGAAACGCCGGGCAGCGTCGCGGCCCATAGCGGAGCGGTGAAGAGTAAAGCGAGCAGTAATAAAATCCGCGGCACAGGCACCTCCTTTGCATCTCAAACCAATAAGTATAGAAGACGAGATCCGGAGGGCGAGGTTGGGATGATTCTGGAAAGAGGCTCTCCCGCGGAGGGGAGAGCCGGACGGATGTAGCTTACCAGCTGTATCTGACGTTGAGGCTACCGTTAAGATCGCCGTAATTATTACTGCCTTTTTGTCCGGCAACTAATCCGGTAATACTCCACTGATTATTAAGATTCACCTCAATTCCCGCTTTTAGCTCGGCGCGATTTGCAGGTAAATCCATCTGCACGTCAGCATTATTAAAGGCAACGGAGACATCATCATTGGTATGCAACCAGTTGACTTCAGCAAAGGGTTGAATAACAGAGGTTTGATTTTTATATAGCTTACCATCGACGCGCAGACCGAGACGGGAGGTCCAGCTATTGCTGTTTTGCCCATCAATACGAGTTCTACCCTTGTCGATAATGGTATCAGCAGAATAATTCTGCCAGATGATTTGCGCCTGTGGCGTCAGGCTAATCTGATTCCCACCTTTAAGAGCGATATCATACCGATATCCAGCTTCCAGCGAGGCCGTATGGGTGTTGGAATCATAGTCCGTTGAGCCAATATCCCCATTTTTCACCGTGTTGCTGTACATTCCGTACTGATACCAGCTATCAATGTACAGTCCGCGGTGCGCCTGGGCATCGGCAAACCAGGTTGAGTAAATTCCCACGTTGTAACCAGAAACATTGCCGCTGGCGGACAGTTTACTGCCGTCCATGCCACGATTACCCGTGCTTTCAGTATCCGCATTGAGATAGCTGGCCATGATGCCGGTGACAAGACTTTGCTCGCCGTTATCCCAGGCCAGTATATTCCCACCAAGCTGGATTTGAGAATAGTTGTTATTTATATCCACATTTCCGTCAACAGCCTGCGAGTCGGAGCGCCCGGCTTTAAATCTCATCCACATGCTTCCATTGTCGGTGCGTAACTGGCTACCTTTACGATCGTAAAGCGTTTGCATTTGCAGATTGCGAACCATCCATTGGTTGCCAAGATATGCGCCTATATCTGCCCGATATTGATGCGAACCTGGCGGTGTTGTGCCGCCGTTGTTGCCATCATCAGGGTTAACCGGGTCAACGTTGCCGTTGTTGCCATCGTCAGGATTAACCGGGTCGACGTTGCCGTTGTTGCCATCGTCAGGGTTAACCGGGTCGACGTTGCCGTTGTTGCCATCGTCAGGATTAACCGGGTCGACGTTGCCGTTGTTGCCGTCGTCAGGATTAACCGGGTCGACGTTACCGTTGTTGCCGTCGTCAGGGTTAACCGGATCTACAGGTGCGTTTGATTGCGAGCGTAGGTACCAGTCTCCGGCATCCTTATACAAACGGTATTCATATAAGCCAATTTGAACCTGATTCCCTTGGGTAAAGACTCCGTCTGACTGTCCTGAAATATCAATTAACTCAATACCTTTATTTGTTAGTTCACCCTTGCCACCCACATTAGCGATATAGACTGTAGAAGTACCATTTGAATCACCGGAGATCGTCAGTTTATCCGTTAACGAGTCATCACCGCCTAACTGGGTGTTGAAATAAAGATTACCGTTATTACCGGTATAGTTGCCATTAATCGTCAGGGAGTTACCAACTTCTCCGTTTGTACTCATAGCAAGATTGCCGCTGTTAAAGACGTGACCATTAACGATGCCGCTACCGCCGAAATTTGCTCCTGAAGCGATGTCGATTTTTTGCTTACTTCCAGTCGCGCCAATTTTTGCGCTGTTCTCCAGCCATAAGGTGCCCTCTTTAACGTTAGTATCACCGCTATAGGTATTAGCAGCGGAGAGAATTAACGTACCGCCGCCAAGTTTAGTCAGTGATTTCCCATCCCAGCCGCTGCTATTAGTTGAGGCGAGCGTATTTTCGACATCATCAAGACGGCTATTTACCGTAAATTGCCCCTCCGCTTTACTTAACGTAAAGGTTCCGTGCGCATCGGTTGCGGCATTGTCTTGATCGGCATACCAGGATAGTGAGGTGGCTATCTCATACTGCGTTTTATTGTCAGGATTGATTCGTCCATCCAGGGTTAAAAAGTCGGTCTCTTTCGCATCTATTCCGGCAACGGTGAAATTATTAAAGTCTCCATTGATCTTATTGTCTGCGCTAATAAGCGTAAAAGTGTACGGCGCATTTATTAACGAATTTTTAATATTACCGATACCACTAATATTCAGCGCCCCGTTAAGGCTGCTGGAGCTTGTGGCAATAACCGGCTCACTAACGCCGCTATCCAATTGTATATTGAGTACGCTACTGTCGGCGAGCGTTAATTTCCCTGCATAAAGAGAACCTAAAGAGGTATTGAGATTAATGACACCAGCGTTGGTAAGATTGCCGATCGCGGAATCGCCGTGAACATTCCAGAGGCTGGTTTTGTCCAGGTCAACCGTGACATTGCTGTTTCCGGCCTGAATAGCACCGCTCAGGGTACTGTCATTTTGGGCGCGGAATACAACGTTATTCCAGTTGTTATCGTTAACCGTCAGCAGATTTGCGGCACTGACGTTTTGCAGATTATCAACGGTAATATCTGCGGCACCAGCATTGACATAAAATGCACTCCCGCTCCTGGCTGTGGCGGTAACGCTGCCGCCGGTGATATTTAGCGAATTGGCCTGATCGTCGTAATAAGCATATGACGCATCCAGATAATAGGCAGCGCTATCGCCGGTTATCTGGCTATTCGTTAATGATGCCGATGCCGAGTTCCATTCTTTTTCCTGTACTACACCCCAGGATTTATTACTGATAACGTTTAAATTCTGGCCTGTAAGAGTGCTCCCACTTCCGAGCTTGAGTCCAGACGCGTCCTCACCCTGAGTGGAGATAGAAACCTGGTTTAACTGAAGATCTGAAGAGTAAATATTAATGCCGCTGGAACCCGAGCCTGTTGTTTGAATGCTACCGCCAGTCATTGTAATATTGCTATCCGCCTTGGCTGATATTCCTTCAGCGTTAGTGCCGGAGGTAGATATATCGACATTATCCAGGAAAACTTTAGCTGAATATGCAAGAATACCATTGGCCCCACTGCCCGTGGTTTTCAGATTACCGTTTTTTAAAGTCGTCTTTTCGGTGGCGTAGACATCTACGCCATATGCGTATTGGCCATAGGTTGATATGCCAATATTATCCAGACTTATGTCCGCCTCACTTGATACAATGCCTGATGCATAATCGCCAGCGGTAGTCACCTGGCTGTCTTTTAAAATGGTATTTCCTTTATCAGTAGACAGTCCTCGTGCCCCATAACCTTGGGTTGATATGATGATATTGCTGAGCTGTATAAAAGCGTCACTGTCGTTTCCTATACCATAGGCTGAGTTACCAGTGGTGAGTATGCTACTGTTGCTCATGATGATCTTCCCCCGAGAAAATAATCCGTAAGACCATTCTCCCGCGGTAGATATTTTGACATTGTCCAGGGTGATTGGGCTATTCACATCTCCAGAATAGGCTCCATGAGCAGAGTTACCCTTTGTTGTAATGTTTCCACCCGTTACGTTAACAGTACCGCCAAAATTTGCGGAAATGCTATCAGAGTTACTGCCCGAGGTTGAAACTGAGGTATCTTTCAGGGTTACCACGCTGTTGTTATAGGATGTAACTCCAGCTGAATATATCCCTGTAGTGGCTGCGCTACCGCCTGTCATTGTAACATGAGCGTCTTCGTTGGCTGATAGCGCAGTACTCCAGTCGCCTGCCGATGAAACAGATACGTTATTGAAATCAATTACGCTTTCTGATGAAGATGCAAGGACGCCGGAGGATGAATATCCTTCAGTTATGATACTGCCGTCCGTCATCGCAATTTTTCCTCCATCTCTGGCAATCAGACCGCCAGCCCAGCCCCCTGTTGCGGCAATCGTGACATCATTGAGGGTAGCTATGCTGTTAGCATCAGAAACAGATACCGCAAACGAGTTTTCACCTTGGGTAGCGATTGAACCGCCGCTGAGGGATATCTGGGCTCCTGAAACTGCGGTCACCGCCGATGAGCTATTGCCCGCGGTGAGTATTGACCAACCCTGATTATCAAGCGTCAGGCTACTATTGGCTCCGTCAATGAATATGCCATTAGTTCCCGAACCTGAGGTCTTGATCGTGACTACACCCTCGTCACTGATAATAATTTCCTCACCACCCCAGCCCCATGCTGAGATTGCAGTTGTTCCTCTGCTATTGGGGTCGTTGTTGCTGGAAAGATAGGTTCCGCTTAATTTATATTCGCCGGAATTATAAGTTATAAAAGTCCGGTCTTCCGCCAGGGCGCTGCCTGACACGCATAAAAATGAAGCTGCCAATACGTTGATTCGAGTATGGCTGAGAAGGCGTCCATTGCTGCTGGCAAATTCTGGTGCGACGACAAACATATTACGTGCTGCGCTCCAGACGATATTAAAGCTTCGGTTCATAGTTCATCATTCCCTAACAAACAAAAATGTAATAATCTTTTGAGCTATAGAAACATGATATCTTTGATATTTTATTTATAATGGTTGTGTTTTTGATGCTTGTCACAAAAAGAATGTGATGTCTTTTCTCCTGTACTGAATTTCAGGCTGGGAATGGAAGAATAAAGCAAATTGCTAGATTCTTGAGATTGAGAATTATATATGTTTATCTCACTTCATACATTTCTAAAACATGAGTTATTTATTGAGGTGATTGCTGAAAGTGTATTTAATTACGTGGGTAAATTATATTAAATATAATTGAATTCAATCCATTTCGGCCAGATTTAGGTTTCCTTGCGGATGATAATAGTGCCTCGAAACAGGGATTCTGGAAAGCGGCTCTCCCGCGGAGGGGAGAGCCGTTGGGCGTCAGGCGACGTGCTGTAAAAAATCGCGCAGGCGCGGGCTTGGCGGGTTCTTAACCAGTATCTGCGGATCGCCATCTTCCGCGATACGCCCTTTATCGATAAAGATCAGGCGCGAAGCCACTTTCTCGGCGAAGCCGATTTCATGAGTGACGATAACCATAGTCATACCCTCTTCGGCCAGATCCTGCATCACCTTCAACACTTCATGACGCAGTTCGGGGTCAAGCGCGGAGGTCGGTTCATCAAACAGCATCATTTTCGGTTTAACCGCCAGCGCGCGAGCAATGGCCACGCGCTGCTGCTGACCGCCGGAAAGCTCAGAGGGGTAGTGGTGGGCGCGCTCCGCCAGACCGACTTTTTCCAGCAGATCTTTGGCCTGTTTTTCCGCCGCCGCCTTGCTGGCACCGCGAACGCGCAGCGGGCCGAACATCACGTTTTCCAGCGCCGTCAGGTGTGGGAACAGATAAAATTGCTGGAATACCATACCGGCTTCCTGGCGAATCAGGCGCTCATCAACCTTCGGATCGTTGACCTTCAGACCATCGACAATCAAATCGCCGCTGGTGATCTCTTCGAGTTTATTAATGCAGCGCAGCAGGGTTGATTTACCGGAGCCGGATGGCCCGATAATCACCACCACTTCGCCCTGATTGATCTTCAGATCGATATCATGCAGCACTTTGGTCGGGCCAAAATGTTTGGAAACGTTTTTAAATTCAATCACAGGATTTTCATCCTTCTTTCAAGACGACGCAGAACGAAGCTCAGCACCAGGGTAATGATCAGATAAATAACGGCGACCGCGCTCCAGATCTCCAGCGCGCGGAAATTGCCGGCAATAATTTCCTGGCCCTGGCGGGTCAACTCGGCCACGCCGATAACGATAAACAGCGAGGTATCCTTGATGCTGATAATCCACTGGTTACCCAGCGGGGGCAGCATGCGGCGCAGCGCCAGCGGCAGGATCACATAACGGATGGTTTCCCGACGTGAAAGACCCAGCGCGAGTCCTGCTTCACGGAAGCCTTTATGAATTGACAGCACCGCACCGCGGGTAATTTCCGCAATATAGGCGCCGGAGTTGATCATAATGGTCACCACCGCCGCGGAAAACGGGTCGATACGTAAATCGCTAAACGCCATCGGCAGGGCAAAGTAGATAAACATCACCTGCACCACAATCGGGGTGCCGCGAATGATTTCGATAAAAACCAGCGCGATGTGGTTAGCAATCCAGCCGCCGAAACAGCGGGCGAAACCGGCCACCAGACCGATTATCAAACCGCCGATCAGGCCGAGGACGGAAATCCACAGCGTCATTTTGGCGCCTTCCAGCAAAATAGGAATGGCGGGCCAGATGGCACTCCAGTCAAACTGCATAATCTGTTCCTGTTACCGTGTCGAAAACAGAGGAAAGCCCTCTGAGAAAACTATTCAGGCCTGCTTATCAGCAGGCCTGGAAGAGAAAACGCTCATTATTATTTTGGTTCAGTACCGAACCATTTTTTATAAATTTCGTTATAAGTTCCGTTTTCCCGCAGAGTCTTCAGCGCGCCGTTCACTTTTTCGCGCAGCTCGTCGCTGCCTTTCGGGAACGCGATACCGTAGTTTTGCGCTTCCAGCGACTCGCCGACTGCTTTGAACTTACCGTTGCCCGCCGTTTTGATGAAATAAAGGATATTCGGCGTATCGTGCAGAACCGCGTCGGCACGTCCGGTACCCAGTTCCATATAGGCATTATCGATGTTCGGGAACTGACGCAGATCTTTGGTTTTGATATTGGCTTTCGCGTAATCAACGGAACCGGTACCGCTCTTAACCGCCACCACTTTACCGTTCAGGTCTTTAACATCTTTAATATCGTTATTATTGGCATTGACCATCACCAGCAGACCGCTCTTGTAGTAGCCATCAGAAAAATCGATCGCTTTTTTACGCTCGTCCGTAATGGTGATCCCGGCCAGGGCGAGATCGATATTTTTAGTTTGCAGGGCTGGAATAATACCGCTGAAATCCATTGGCTTCAGGGTGTAATCAAGCTTCAGCTCTTTCGCGATGGCAGCCCACAGATCAACGTCGAAGCCGACATACCGATCGCCCTGTTTAAATTCAAACGGAACAAACGCCGTATCGGTCGCAACAACCAGTTTTTTATCAGCGGCGTGAGAAGAAACCGCAAAAGCCAGGGTCAGTGCAGCCAGTGAAACTTTAAAAACAGACTTCATAGCATTTCCTTTTATATCCACGGGGCGATCCCCGGCGAGAACGAGTTGCCTTATGAAAAATCCATGCCAGTTTTACAACCTGTTGTTTTATAACAACCGGGATAATTCCTTTTGCACGATGTTGAGAACGGATCATGTTAAACGCTCCGACGTGGCGCTCGGTTTTGGTGCGTCATAACAACATCGCATAACAAGAGCATTTTTAACGCAAATCCTGATGTTAAAACAATCTCGTTGTAACGATTGTGTGAGGTGATTATTACAATTGTTTTACTTTAGCGCGTATTTTGAACATTCATATGCACTAATGTGGTGCGCGGCGGGTGATGGAGGAAAACATAAAAAAGCCGCCAGCGTAGCTGACGGCAGTTGACGTTACTCGATATTAGCTTCGATAAACCACAGGAATTTGTCCAGGTCGCGGGAAGCGGCGGTGAAGATATCAGCGGTATCTTCGTCTTTCGCTTCGTCGATGGCTTTACGCACATCATTTGCGACGATGGCATAACGGTCAGCCAGCTCTTTCAGATGGTCCTGGACGCTGTGGATATCCAGCGGGTAGCTTTTCAGCGGGCTTTTGCTGTTGATGACCTGAGTCGTACCCAGCGCCACGCCGCCAAGCTGTACGGCACGTTCAGCCATCGTATCAAGGTGGTCGACGAGCGCGGTGCGGAAACCGTCCAGCATCTCATGAACGGCAATAAAGTTTGCACCGCGCATATTCCAGTGAGCCTGCTTGGTAATCAGAGACAGGTCAATGAACTGGATCACCTGGCGATTCAGCAGCTCAACGGTCGCTTTTTTGGCGCTGTCAGCGACGTCGTTACGGGTGTAGAGCAGATTCGTTGCTTTAGTTTTAACCAGTTTTGCGGTACTCATCGTGTCATATCCTCTTGATATTTGTACTCGTCATACTTCAAATTTGAATTATTCGGAGCGACTCATCCCAATAACTTGCGGAATTAAGTATAGCAACGGATTTGAGCTTTGCAGCGGAGGTAGTCTCTATCGGTCTGATAGCGCAGGGCTGTTTGATGAGAGAAATGCTATATAAATCAAAGGTCCTGATTGATCGACTCCCAACCAGGACCCCTTTGCCTAATTGATCTCGACCTTCTGTATTTTAGTTTCCCGGCGCATGGTCAGCGTGGAGCCCATTGAGGCAAGTATGATGGCTCCCAGCGCCAGCAATTGGATTGCGGTGAGCGTTTCGCCAAGAAATACCATTCCCGAGAGTGCGGCGAGAGCTGGCTCCATGCTCATCAAAGTGCCAAACGTCTTGCTGGGCATACGGGTCAGGGCTACCATCTCCAGAGAGTAGGGGAGTGCGGTCGATAAAATGGCGATTCCCAGGCCAGGTAACAATAGGCCCCACTGAAATAGCGTATCGCTGGCCTGAATCATCCCCATTGGCACGAAAACCACCGCCGCGATAAGTGACCCCATCGCGACCGTTGCCGGCCCATGCTCTTCTCCGGCGCGCTGACCGGTCAGAATATATACCGCCCAGCAGGCTCCCGCACCGAGCGCCAGCAGAGCGCCCACAGGATCGACCTGCGAAACGCTTTGCCCCAACGGCAGCAGGAACCATAGTCCGAGCACCGCCAGTACCACCCAGACAAAATCAAGAGGGCGACGAGAGCCAAAGAGGGCGACCGCCAGCGGTCCGGTAAACTCCAGCGCCACTGCGACACCTAGCGGAATTCGTTGAATGGATAAATAGAACAGGTAGTTCATTGCACCCAGCGACAGGCCGTATAGCAGCAGCGGCAGGCGCTGTTCCGCAGCAAAGCGCAGGCGCCAGGGTTTGAAGATAACCACCAGGATCAAGGTTCCAAGAGCCAGACGCAGGGCGGTAACGCCCGGTGCACCGACGAGCGGGAACAGTGATTTGGCCAGCGAAGCGCCACTCTGGATGGAAATCATGGCAATGATAATAACCAGTATCGGCAACCACGCCGGTACTTTACGGGACGAGCCGGGCATCCTTTCTCCTGTCAGTTTTTGTCAAACGGGGTAAAACCCCCAGTGTAATGGAATTACCCCATGGCGGTTGAGCTAATGTTGAAAAAAAGGTTCTTACAGCTAGTACAATAGAAGGGTATGTGAAGATTAATTCACCAGTTAATTAGGATTAATCTGGATGCACATCTTATGCTTTATGAGCCTTAATAGGTGTATATCCGTAAAAAAGTTTTGTTTTCCAGATTGTTATAGGAACGTAGAAACTTTTGGTTACATGAAAAAGTACGTTAGACAATGTAAAGTGAAAAGAGTTTCGCAAAAGTTTTTGTTATATTTAAGACTTAGGACTTATTAGAAACACATTTGAGGTGGTTATGAATAAAATTGCACGTTTTTCAGCACTGGCCGTTGTTCTGGCTGCATCCGTAGGTACCACTGCTTTCGCTGCAACTTCTACCGTTACCGGTGGTTACGCTCAGAGCGACATGCAGGGTCAGGCCAACAAAGCAGGCGGTTTCAACCTGAAGTATCGTTACGAGCAAGACAACAACCCGCTGGGTGTTATCGGTTCTTTCACCTACACTGAAAAAGATCGTAGCGAAGATGGCGTTTACAAGAAAGGCCAGTACTACGGCATCACCGCAGGTCCGGCTTACCGTCTGAATGACTGGGCAAGCATCTACGGCGTTGTGGGCGTTGGCTACGGTAAATTCCAGAACAACAGCTACCCGAACAAAACCGATATGAGCGACTACGGTTTCTCTTACGGTGCTGGTCTGCAGTTCAACCCGATTGAAAACGTTGCCCTCGACTTCTCCTACGAGCAGTCCCGCATCCGTAACGTTGACGTTGGCACCTGGATTGCTGGCGTAGGTTACCGCTTCTAATCACTTCGGTGATATAAAAAATCCGCCTCATGGGGCGGATTTTTTTTGCCTGCGATTTCGTACGGCGAATTTAATTGACGGTGAACGCGTCGGTGCCCAGATGGGTATAGTCGACTTTCTTCAGCTGGAAGTTGGTGATGTAGATGGGGCCGGCCTTCTGTTCTGAGATAAAGCGATAGCGCGGGGTTATCTCCCGGGCGCTGATCCCGGTCCACTGCGCAAAGAAGCTGAGGAAGTCATTGGCGGAACGCCGCGCTTTAATGACCTTATGCGCTTTATCATCGCTGGAGATCACCATAAACGGCACCTGGAAATTCTGCTGATACTTATCGTCGTGCGCCAGATACTGCACCTCTTTCCCGCGTTCCTTAAAGGCCAGACCGTGATCGGAAAAATAGGTCATCGAGAAGGTTTCCCCCGAATTTTGTAGCTGAGTATAAAGATTGCTCAGCAGCGTATCGGTTTGCGTCATGGTGTAGAGATAGCAGGAGGTCTCTTTCGACTGCACGAAAACGGCGTATTTGCCTTTGGTGCGGTCGCAGGCCTGCGGATGAGAGCCCATCAAATGCAGAACGATCAGCTGCGGCTGGGTTCTCCGGGTGGCGAGCACCTGAGCGGTCAGCGTTAATAGCTGCTCATCCTGAGTATTTTTATTGGCCTCGAAATCGCCGTTCTTGAGGAACTGAACTTCGTCCGCGCGTTTGGCGATACTCGCAATCGCCGTATCGTATTCACCAATTTGCCCCTGATTCGAGAACCACCAGGTCTGGAAGCCGGCGCGATTAGCGAGAGTAACAAAGTTATCCTGGAACTGCGGTTTATCGTCGACCACGCGGTTAAGGGTCAAACCGAGAGATTTCTGCGTTGAGCCGCTGGCGGCGACGTAGTCATTGAACAGATAGCCGTTTACCGAACTGGTGAACGGTGTGTTGTCCCAGTGGCCACCGAAGGCGCCAAGCGCGTCGCGACGCGCGCTCTCTCCGATCACCACCACATACAGATGATATTTGGGCTTAACCGCCAGCACGTGCCAGCTGTCTTTCATATTGGCCAGCTGCGTCATCCGCGCCTGCTCATCCAGCACTTCATTGTTATTGACGACGACATCTTTAATAAAGCGTACTGCCGGATAGCCGGTGTCGATAACCTTAAAGACGCCGCCCCAGGCAAGGTTTTGTATCGGTTGCAGGAAAAAAATACCGATGCAAAAAACCAGCCCCAGGGTATCTAATTTCCCCCAGCGTGCAGAGGGTTCCGGCCTGCGGCGCACGGCAATTACTCCGAGCGCAAAGATAAAGATGGCCAGCAGATAGTTGTACCACGGGAAGATCGTCAGGATCTCGGTGGACTCTTCTATATTAGTGGCGTGTAACGCCAGCAGCGTGTTGAAGTTCGGTGCGCCGTAGGCCTGGCCAAAAGGGTAGTACATGGCCGCCAGCAGCGAGTAGACGCCGACCACCGCTTTTTGCGCGCGTGGAAAGCTCCGCCAGAGCAGATGCAGCACGCAGGTAAAAGCAACGGTATAAAGCAGGCTAAAGTCGTAGCCCAGCGCCAGGTTAATAAACAGCGATTGTAAAAAGTAGAATCCTGTCCATGGGTTCAGGACCGGTCTGCGGGTGACCAGCGTTTCTTTTAGCGTGACATTCATAGTAAAAAATCAAAAAGAGCCATGTGCGTCCCCTGGCATCAAGGGGTAAAACCTGCTGGACAGTGCGTGAAGAGGGTCTCTGCGAGCCGCAGTAGTGGCAGGGCTGACAAAAGATAGGGCTTGCAAATGTTAAGGTCAACTACCCATAACAGATTGTTTTGGGAGAAAGCTTACAAAACTTGAAAAAACCTGCTGGAGCGCCGGGTAATCAGCCAGTTTGGCGGGAAAGTGTGACAGAAAAATGAAGCGGCGTACCGCGACGCCGCATTAGTTTTTAGGTTTATCCTGCTGCGGTTTGCCGTTTATCAGATCGCACAGCATACCTACAAGCATTAACCGAACTTTAAAAGGAGAATGGGTAAACACGTTTAAGCACCTCTTGAATTCATTCATAACGTCCTCCTGTAACTTCGTCCTTCACTCCTTGAAGGATGTGTGTATTACATACAGATATAGCACAGGCTATATTTTATAGCTATGGCTAAAACGTTAAATTTTTGTTCTCCGTGCGCGATCCATTACAATGGGGGTCCTTTTATATGATGCTTGATGCGTCACAGGAATGAGGAAGCACAATGAACCGTCGCGCAGGTAAGCCAATAACAAAAAAAGTGACGCAGCTAGTGAATGTCGAAGAACACGTGGAGGGGTTTCGTCAGGTGCGCGAGGCGCATCGTCGGGAGCTGATTGATGACTACGTGGAGCTGATTTCCGATCTGATTATGGAAGTGGGTGAAGCCCGTCAGGTAGATATGGCCGCGCGTCTTGGCGTGTCGCAGCCCACCGTTGCGAAAATGTTAAAACGACTGGCCAGCGTCGGGCTGATCGAGCAGATCCCATGGCGGGGGATCTTTTTGACCCCAGAAGGTGAGAAGCTGGCGCATGAAAGCCGCGAACGCCACCAGATTGTCGAGAACTTTTTGCTGGTGATTGGCGTCAGTCCGGAGATTGCCCGTCGCGATGCCGAAGGCATGGAGCACCACGTCAGCGAAGAGACGCTGGCGATGTTTAAACAGTTCACTCTCAGGCAAGGGTCCCAGGGAGAATGAACCTCGTCTTTGTTCAGTCGCTAATCCGCGACCGCTTTTTACATTTGCTACTGATTGTTGGCGTTGTTTTAAGCTTCTTTGTACCGTTTGCCCCCACAGGCTGGCTCCACGCGATCGACTGGCATACGATCATCACCCTCAGCGGGCTGATGCTACTGACCAAAGGTATTGAACTTAGCGGCTATTTTGACGTATTAGGCCGTAAAATGGCGCGCCGCTTCGTCACCGAGCGCCAGCTGGCCATATTTATGGTGCTGGCGGCCGCGCTGCTTTCGACCTTCTTAACCAACGACGTGGCGCTGTTTATTGTTGTGCCGCTTACGCTGACGCTGAAAAAATGGTGCGCGATACCGACCAGCCGCTTGATCATTTTCGAAGCGCTGGCGGTGAATGCCGGATCGTTGTTAACCCCCATAGGTAACCCGCAAAATATTCTGCTGTGGGGACGTTCCGGCCTTTCATTCCCGGCCTTTATCGGCCAGATGCTGCCGCTGGCGGCGGCGATGATGATGACTCTGCTGGCGCTGTGCTGGTTCTGTTTCCCCGCGAAGCATCTTAACTATCAGAGCAGCGACAAGGCGCCATCGTGGCGGCCAAAGCTGGTCTGGAGCTGCCTGGCCTTCTATATAGTATTTTTGACCGCCCTGGAGCTAAAGCAGGAGCTATGGGGACTGGCGCTGATCGCGTTGGGTTTCCTGCTGCTCGCGCGGGCGGTGATCATTAACGTCGACTGGACGCTGCTGCTGGTATTTATGGTGATGTTTGTTGATGTTCATCTGCTGACCCAGCTGCCGGTTCTGCAGCATGCGCTCAACGGTGTCGGCCAGCTCCCGGCGGGAGGATTATGGCTGACGACCATTGGTCTGTCGCAGTTTATCAGCAACGTCCCGGCGACGATTTTGCTGCTCAACTATGTACCGCCATCGGTGCTGCTGGCCTGGGCGGTTAACGTTGGCGGGTTCGGCCTGCTGCCAGGGTCTTTGGCAAATCTGATAGCGCTGCGCATGGCTGGCGATCGCCGTATCTGGTGGCGTTTCCATCTCTACTCCATTCCGATGCTGCTGTGGGCGGCGCTGGTAGGTTACGGATTGCTGCAGCTCTGATTTTCAGAGAATTGGGCAAGAAACGGACAGAAACGCCACATTCGCGTTCTCCTTTTCCGGGGTATAACTTTATTCACGGCAGTGAATTACCCTGAATGAAGGAGAGTCCTATGCGTTATCAAAAACTGGGCCATACCGGCCTTTTCGTCTCTGAGCTGTGCCTGGGCACCATGACCTTCGGCGGGGAAGGCGGTATGTGGGGCAAAGTGGGGCAACTGCGCCAGGCGGAGGCTGAACGGCTGGTGGGCAGCGCGCTGGATGCGGGCATCAACTTCATCGACACCGCTGACGTCTATTCAGAAGGACGCTCGGAAGAGATTACCGGCCAGGCGCTGAAGAATCTGAAAGTACCGCGGGAAAACGTGGTGGTGGCGACCAAAGTGTTTGGCGAGACCGGCACCGCGGGCGTTAACTCACGCGGTAGTTCACGCTATCACATTATCGGTGGCGTAAAAGAGAACCTGCGTCGCCTGCAGCTCGATCATATCGATCTCTACCAACTCCATGGCTTCGATCCGGCAACCCCTATCGAAGAGACGCTGTATGCGCTGGATAATCTGGTGCAGCACGGTCACGTTCGCTATATCGGCGTGTCGAACTGGGCGGCCTGGCAGATTGTCAAAGCGCTGGGAATCTCTGAGCGCCTGGGTCTGGCGCGCTTTGCTTCATTACAGGCTTACTACACCATTGCCGGACGCGATCTGGAGCGCGAGCTGGTGCCGATGATGCAAAGCGAAGGGCTGGGGCTGATGGTCTGGAGCCCGCTGGCGGGAGGATTGCTCAGCGGTAAGTACGATCGTGATGGGCAGTCGGCAAGCGGCGGCCGTCGTCTGGAGTTTGATTTCCCTCCGGTGAACAAAGAGCGGGCTTTTGACTGCATCGATGTGATGCGAGAAATTGCCGACGCCAAAGGCGTTTCGGTGGCGCAAATCGCGCTGGCCTGGCTGCTGCATCAGCCGGCGGTAAGCAGCGTGATTATAGGCGCCAGGCGCGCCGAGCAGCTCGCCGATAATCTTGCGGCAACCACTATTGTTTTGAGCGACGCCGAGCTGGAGCGGCTTGATGCGGTCAGCGCGCTGCCGCGAGAGTATCCGGGCTGGATGCAGGAGCGCCAGGGTGAATATCGGCGTAATCAGCTCGCACAGCAGTAATTACCCTCCATATCGGCCGGATCGCAAATTTTGCGATCCGGCTTTTTTTTATCCGTTTCGCTCACAAAAAACGATCCCTGGCTTTGCCTGAGAAAGCGATTTCGTTTATATGACTAGTCATGAAATAAATATGACTAGTCATAGGTGCAAGCGATGAACAGAACATTACCGGCAGATTTTTTATGGGGTAATTCAGTTTCCAGTATGCAAACTGAAGGGGCGTGGAATGAGGGTGGAAAAGGGATGTCGGTCTATGATATCCGCCAGCCTGCGGAATTTGCTTCCGACTGGAAGGTGGCGACGGATTCCTACCATCGCTATCGGGAGGATTTCGATCTGATGCAGGATTTAGGCATGAACTGCTACCGCTTCCAGATTGCGTGGAGCCGCGTTTGCCCGCAAGGTGACGGTGAGTTCAACGAAGAAGGAATTGCCTTTTATCACCGGTTTATCGACGAGCTAATTGCCCGCGGCATTGAGCCGATGATCTGCCTGTATCACTTCGATATGCCGCTGTCGCTGGCTGAGCGCTACAACGGTTTTACCGACCGTCGGGTGATGGAAGCCTTTATTCGTTACGGGCAGAAGATGATCGACTGCTTTGGCAGCAAGGTGAAGTGGTGGCTGACCTTTAATGAACAGAATCTTTACCATATGCCGGACGCGTTTCTGATTTCAGGCTATATGCGCGGCGAGAAGACCCTGCGCGAGCTGTATCAGATCCAGCATCACGTGATGATGGCCCACGTTCACCTCACGCACTATCTGCACCAGACTAAACCGCAGTGCCTGATGGGCGGTATGCTGGCCCATGCGCTGGTCTATCCGGCGACCTGCAAACCGCGCGATATCCTTTGCGCCCAGCAGCTCGATGAGTTCTTAAACCAGAACCTGCTGCGCGCCTTTGCCGGGGAGGGCTACAGCCCTGAGGTCATGCACGTGGTCGCCCGCGAAGGCCTGGAGGATATCTACCGCGAAGAAGACCTGACGCTGATGGCGAAGGTAAAAATCGACTACCTGGCCTTTAGCTACTACGCCAGCAAGGCCCTTGATAGCGACCCGATCCCGCCGGACACGCCGGTCAACTACTACATGCAGTTTGGCGATAAAAAGAATCAATACCTGGAGGCCACCGAATGGGGCTGGCAGATCGATCCGCTGGGCTTTCGCACCATTATTACCCGCTACTACAACGACTGGCGTCTGCCGGTATTTCCGATTGAAAACGGTATTGGGGTGATTGAGTCCTGGGACGGCGTAAACCAGGTGGCCGACGACTACCGCATCGCCTATCATCGCGACCATATCAACGCGATGAAAGAGGCGATGTTTGAGGATGGCGCGCAGGTAATTGGCTATCTGGGCTGGGGGTTAATCGATATTCTCAGTTCTCAGGGCGATATGCGCAAACGCTACGGGGTTGTTTACGTGAATCGCGAAAACCACGATCTGAAGGACCTCAAGCGCGTGCCGAAGAAAAGCTATGCCTGGCTGAAGCGGGCCATTCGCAGTAACGGTGAAGAGATGTAGCGGAATCGCGGGCGGGCAGATGGTATATTCTGCCCGCCAGCTACTATCAGCAAAGTAAAAGGATCGGGTAATGACGGCCAAATATCTGAGTATCGCGCGGGAAATCAAAAAACGTATTATCAGCCGCCAGTATCCCGCCAGCGAGCCGTTACCCGACCAGTTTGCGTTCGCGGCGGAATTCAATACCAGCAGGATGACCATCCAGCAGGCGATGCGCCAGCTGATTGTCGAAGGTCTTATCTACACCCGCAAGGGTCAGGGAACGTTTGTACGTAAAAACTTCCTCCAGCTTTCACAATGGGAACTGCCCGGCAGCGACTATTTTGGCGCGACGAAAACCTGGGAACATTTAGGAGAAGTCACCAGCCGGGTGATTCGCTTCGAGCTGCGGTTCCCGACGGAAAAAGAGCAAAGCTCGCTGCTGATTGATGCCGACGCTCCGGTCTATGATTTCGTCCGCCTGCGGCTGCTTAACGATGAGCCCGTGTCGCTGGATCTCACCGTAATGCCCGTTGCGCTGGTACCCGGTCTGAATAAAGCACATCTTGAAAGCTCGGTGTTTCGTTACGTGCAGGAGACGCTGGGGTTAAAAATGATGGGCTCGTATCGCGTGGTGCGGGCGCTGAAGCCGCAGGAACTGGACAGGGAACACCTTAACTGCGAGGCGAGCGATCCGGTGCTGGAAGTCGAACAAGTTATCTATCTGGAAGACGGGACGCCGCTGGAGTATGCCCATTGCCACTATCGTTACGATCACGGCGGAATAATTCTGGTTAATAACGGATAAAAAAATGGCGGGCACCGGGCCCGCCACCGTGCGTTAAACGCGTTTAGTTCAGACGCACCGGCATACCGGAACGGTTCTGAATCGCCTGATCGAGGACGCTCTGGTCTACGTCAGCCTGGCTGGACACGCTCTGCACTGATTTGGTCAGCGTAATCGGTACGATTTCGTCGCCCTGGAACTGTGCTTCTGTAGTAGAGAGCGGGTTGTGAACTTCAATGTAGCGGCTGCCGTCTGGCTCAGTCGTCGCTTTCACTGGCTCATCGATAAATTCAACGCGGGTGCCGACCGGCACGTTTTCAAACAGGAATTTAATATCGTCGTTACGCAGACGTACGCAGCCGTGGCTGACGCGCAGGCCGATACCGAAGTTGGCGTTAGTACCGTGAATGGCGTACAGGCGGCCGATATACAGCGCGTACAGGCCCATCGGGTTATCAGGACCGGCAGGAACCACCGCAGGCAGCGGTTCGCCGGCCGCGCGGTATTCGGCATGCATTTTGGCCGTCGGGGTCCAGGTCGGACCGGCTTTTTTACGCTCAACTTTGGTGACCCAGTTGATTGGCGTGTCTTTACCTAGCTGACCGATACCGATAGGCAACACGATGACGGTGTTAGTGCCCTTCGGATAGTAGTAGAGGCGCATCTCCGCGCTGTTGATGACGATACCTTCATGCACGGTGTCCGGCAGGATCAGCTGCTGTGGGATGTTCAGCACCGTACCGCCCTTCGGCAGGAAGGTGTCCACGCCCGGGTTGGCTTCCAGCATGTTGGATAAACCCATCTGATATTCGGCGGCAAAATATTCCAGCGGCTGCTTGTTGCCTTCCGGAATAGTGATCACCTGATTCTGACCAATCAGACGGCTGCCGTCGGTCGGCAGAGGGTAGGTTACAGCAGATGCTGTGTTGCAAAAGCCCACGATGGCGAAGGCTGCCGCGAAGAGAGTTGATAATTTCATAATCTTTATGTCGTGGGCGAGGTTAATGCCACACAAGCCTTTGTCAGTTTAAACAGGAAGTCGATGGGAGCGCATTATATGTGCTTTCCGGCAAACAGGTAAATGAGATGTGTACGAAATCACATTTTTTTCCTGCTACTGTGAGTGTAGCCCGTCAGCGCTGGCTTTGCGGCCTGAAAACGGGAGGGAATCACCCCTCCAGAAGCCGCGACTGCAGCGCTTCTCGCGCCTGTGGCGTAAGCCGATACTCTTTTTCCAGCCAGGCATCGACGCTGGCGTAACGCTCCTCGATCCCGGAAAGCGCAGCCGCAAGATAAGATTCATGAACCGTCATTATTTCCGCCAGGTTCTGCCGGCCGCGGGCGGTCAGCTTATCGCCGAGCGAGGCGAGCATAAAATCTTCGACCTGAGTCAGCATGCCCTGGGTGAGCAGATACTCTTCCATCACCGTCTGGCGATCGCAGCCGAGGGCGAAGAGCGTTAAAGCGCAACCTACGCCGGTGCGGTCTTTGCCCACCGCGCAGTGCTGCAGCAGCGCGCCGTCGAAAGGCTCCATCAGCCAACCGGCGAGCTGGCGATAGGCGGCGTTATTGAACGGCAGCTGGCGATAGAGCTCCAGCATAAACTGCTCGCCGTTCAGGTCATTTAACGTGTCGGCGTTGAGCTCGGTCACTTTAGCGTTGACGTCGCGAACGTGCGGGTTCGCAGGGGCGTTGAGGTAGTGAGCCGTTTTGTTCAGCTTATCGGGGCTGCGACTCACCTCTCCCGGGTCGCGATAATCAATTACCCGGCTAAGCGGAATTGAGTCCAGATGGGTTAAGTCATCGGTCGTCATCATATGCAGCGAGCCGGAACGGAATAATTTCCCCGAACGCACGCGGCGACCGTCGGCGGTACGCTGGCCGCCCAGATCGCGAAAGTTGATACCGCCCTGCAGCGATAAAAAAGCCGGATGACGAGAGATTGTGGTCATAGGTTCCTTCCAGATTAAGGTAAAAAATTACGCAGTTAGCAGTGTATACCCAAAATAGTTCCCGTTACGGGACAAAACGGTTAACCGTTTAGAACAACGTCTGCGGCAGGTGAAAGAATCCTCCCTCGCACAGGCAATTTGTAGAATGACGGGTATAACCGCGCAATATGACATGACTCTGACACGGGCGTCATTGATGATTTTATAACGGCCCGTGAAAAGTGGAGCATTTGCTGGCATAATGTCTGGTTCATCACACTTCTCATTCTCTTTTTTCAGGATAACCCCGTGCTAGTATCCAGCAACGTGACCATGCAGTTCGGCAGTAAGCCGCTGTTCGAAAACATTTCCGTCAAATTTGGCGGCGGCAACCGTTACGGCCTGATTGGCGCCAACGGTAGCGGCAAATCCACCTTTATGAAGATCCTCGGCGGCGATCTTGAGCCGACGCTGGGCAATGTCTCCCTCGACCCAAACGAGCGTATCGGTAAGCTGCGTCAGGATCAGTTTGCGTTTGAAGAGTTTAGCGTGCTGGATACGGTCATTATGGGCCACGGCGAGCTGTGGGAAGTGAAGCAGGAGCGCGACCGCATTTACTCGCTGGCGGAGATGAGCGAAGAAGACGGCTACAAGGTAGCCGATCTTGAAGTTCTGTACGGCGAGATGGACGGTTATTCCGCTGAAGCCCGCGCCGGCGAGCTGCTGCTCGGCGTGGGTATCCCGGTAGAACAGCATTATGGCCCGATGAGCGAAGTCGCTCCCGGCTGGAAGCTGCGCGTTCTACTGGCACAGGCGCTGTTCTCCAATCCGGATATCCTGCTGCTCGATGAACCGACGAACAACCTGGACATCGATACCATTCGCTGGCTTGAGCAGACGCTCAACGAGCGTGACAGCACCATGATCATCATCTCGCACGACCGTCACTTCCTGAACATGGTGTGTACCCATATGGCGGATCTGGATTACGGTGAGCTGCGCGTTTATCCTGGCAACTACGATGAATATATGACCGCAGCGACCCAGGCGCGCGAACGTCTGCTGGCGGATAACGCCAAGAAGAAAGCGCAGATTGCCGACCTGCAATCTTTTGTTAGCCGCTTTAGCGCTAACGCCTCCAAATCTCGCCAGGCGACCTCGCGCGCCCGTCAGATTGATAAAATTAAGCTGGATGAAGTGAAAGCGTCCAGCCGTCAGAACCCGTTCATCCGCTTTGAGCAGGACAAGAAACTGTTCCGTAATGCCCTCGAAGTGGAAGCGCTGGCAAAAGGTTTTGATAACGGCCCGCTGTTCAAAAACTTTAACCTGCTGCTGGAAGTGGGCGAGAAGATTGCCATTCTGGGCGCCAACGGCGTGGGTAAATCGACGATGCTGAAAACCCTGGTCGGCGATCTGGCGCCGGACAACGGTACCGTTAAGTGGTCTGAGAACGCGCAGATCGGCTACTACGCGCAGGATCATGAGTATGAATTTGAAAACGATCTGACGGTATTTGAGTGGATGAGCCAGTGGAAGCAGGAAAGCGATGACGAGCAGGCGGTGCGTAGCATCCTCGGTCGCCTGCTGTTCAGCCAGGACGATATCAAGAAGCCGGCGAAAGTACTCTCCGGTGGCGAAAAAGGCCGCATGCTGTTCGGTAAGCTGATGATGCAGAAACCGAATATCCTGGTGATGGACGAACCGACCAACCACCTGGATATGGAATCGATCGAATCGCTTAACATGGCGCTGGAGATGTATCAGGGCACCCTGATTTTCGTTTCCCACGACCGTGAGTTTGTTAGCTCGCTGGCGACCCGGGTGATTGAAATTACGCCGGAGCGCGTTGTGGACTTCACCGGTAACTACGAAGATTATCTGCGCAGTAAAGGTATCGAATAATTTTCCTGTTGTTTGTCCCGGATTGCGGCGCTGCTGCGCCTTATCCGGGCTACCTCCCACAGACGGCGATGAACCTGTGCTGTGCATCTGTCCGGGCAACCGGCCCACAGACGGCGATGAACCTGTAGCTCGGGCAAGGCGCGTTAAGCGCCGCTCCCGGGAGCAGGGTGCAGAAGACCTCCAGTTAAGCGCAAAGTGGCTGAATTTCCCGGAGGCGATGCTGCGCATCTGTCCGGGCTACCGGATCGCAGGCTGCGTTGAACCTGTGCTGTGCATCTGTCCGGGCAACCGGCTCACAGACGATGGTGAAACTGTAGCCCGGGCAAGGCGCGTCAAGCGCCGCCCCCGGGAACAGAGCGCAGAGTGGCTGAATTCTCCGGAGGCGTTGCTGTGCCTTATCCAGGCTACCGGCGACAGCGCAAAAAAGGTCTGTTGCTCCTGTGCCCTCTCCCGGTGGGAGAGGGCTCCAGTCCGCACTACACCAGCCACTCGCTCCTTTCTTCACCATTTACCAGCAGCCGGCGTTTTTCTCCCGCCAGTAACGACACCTTCAGCGCTTTCCACGCTGGCCGATAGTCGCCGCGCGCGTTCACCTTGAGGTTAATGGTCGCGCTATCGCACGCCATTTCCCATTCCACCCACAGCGCATGACCTTTCTGATAGCCCCAGCTTTCGCCATCGTCTTCAAACAGCAGACCGCTGGTTGCGCCCACGCCTTTCAGCGGGAACAGTTTCAGCTCGCGGGTATCGTCTTTTTCAGCGCTGACGTGGCTGACGCGTTCGCTGAGCGGCAGGCCAGCTCCGGCGCGAACCAGCAGCGGCAGTTTTTCCAGCGGCGCATCGAGGGTGACCCATTGACCGCCCGCGAACCACTGGTGGTTGTAATAGTCGTACCAGCCGTCCTGATTAGCCGGCAGCCACACGCGACGCTGACGCGCGCCGGGTTCCACGACGCTGGCGACCAGCAGATCGCGACCCAGCATGAAGTCATCGCATTCGACAAACGTCTGCGGATCGTGCTCGTGATCGAGGAAGGTTGGGCGCAGCATCGGTTCATCGTCGGCGTGAGCCTGCCAGAGCAGGGTATAGAGGTACGGCAGCAGACGATAGCGCAGCTCAATGGCCGAACGGATGGCCGGGGTTATTTCCGGGTACATCCAGGCTTCATTGACCGTCTGATCGTCATTCCACGAGTGAATGGTAAAGCGTGGATGCATAACGCCGTTCTGTACCCAGCGAACGAACAGCTCCGGGTCCGGCTTATCGCCGGAGAAGCCGCCGACATCGTGGCCGACGTTGAATAGCCCGGAGAGGCTCATCCCCAGCCCCATTCGGGTGTTGTAGCGCAGAGTATCCCAGTTGGTACGGTTATCGCCGCTCCAGGTCTGAACGTAGCGCTGCATCCCGGCGCAGCCGGAGCGGGAGATAAGATACGGGCGTTTGTGCGGCGCAAAGCGCTGCTGCGCCTCCAGAGACGCGCGCATCATAAGCAGCGGCATGACCGGGCGGATATGTTTAATGGCAATTTCCTCGCCAAATCCGTAACAGCGGGCCTCACCGTCCCACACTTCATACTCGTTATTATCGTTCCACGTGGAGTCGATGCCCATCTCCAGCAGTTGGGTTGTCACGCCTTCCTGCCACCAGGCGACGGTCTGCGGGTTGGTAAAGTCGAGGTGCGACCCTTCGTCATCCCAGAAGCTGGAACGTTCCGGGGCATTGACCTGTGAATCACGGATAAACAGCCCGCGTTCCGCGACTTCGCTATAGCGCGGATGGTCCTGCAGCAGGCAGGGTTTAATATTGGCGGCGAGCTTCAGCCCGGCATCATGGAACGCCTGGCTCATCACCTTCGGCTGCGGCACCTTGTCGTAGTTCCAGTTAAAGACGTAGCGCTTGCCGTTAATCGAGGTATAGCCGGATGAGAGCTGGAACGAATCGCATGGGATGGCGTGCTCCTCGCACAGGCGGATGAAGTTCATCAGCTGGTTTTGCGCATCCGGCGCGTCGGTGTAGTGCATCGTCGAACCGCTGTAGCCGAGGCTCCATTTCGGCCCAAACAGCGTTTTACCGGTCAGGCGAACGAACGCTTTGGTGATATCCAGCACGCGCTTACCGGTGAACAGATAGTAATCGATATCGCCCGCTTCCGCCTGCCAGCGGCGATAGGCGGTATGATAGTTGTCGATTTCGTTGCCGAGATCCAGCCAGCAGCTGCTCAGGTTGTCGTAAAACAGGCCGTAGCTGATATCGCTGCGCTGCGTGATAGTAAACGGAATATGTTTGTACAGCGGGTCGGTGCTCACCGCGTTATAGCCCATGGCGTCAAGATTACGCATCTCGTAGCGTTTACCGTTACGCTGTAAATCGCCCGCCTTTTCACCCAGGCCATAGAAGCGTTCGTCTTTACGGCGGCTCAGGTAGTGGGCAACGCCGTCGCCGTGCGCATTCGCCAGATAGGCGCTGGTGGGGCGGTCATTGGCCAGTGGCTGCCATTCGCCGGCTTCATCACGGTAGCTCCATTCCAGCCACAGCGGCTGATGAACGGTGACGCGCAGCCGTTCGGTGGCGATAGTCAACGCGTCGGCGTGCTCGGTAAGCTGCCAGGCGGGGAGGCTGAAGCCGCTTAAATCTTCGCGCGCGCGTCCTTCCCACGGTACATCCTGCTGCGGGGCGATGCTCCAGGTTCGATTCAGCGCCAGCTGACCGTGCCGCTTCAGCAGCACGCGAAACATATTCTCTTCCAGAATGTACAGGCACAGGGTGTGCTGGCCGTCGACGGTGAGCTCAACGAGGTGATCCAGCCGTTGGTGCAAGGTCCAGTTTTTCAAAGTCTTCATTTTTTACATCCACTCTCAGGCGCGTTTTGCGCGACGTTCAGCAATAAATGCCACCAGGAATACCGCGCCAACCAGGTCAAAGAACCCCATGGCAATAAATAGCGGGTTGAAGCCGATCTTGTCGGCGGTGACCCCAATTAATAACGAGAACAAGAAGCTGGCGATCCATGCGGCGGATCCGCGCATACCGTTGACGGTCGCCATCTGGCCTTTATCAAACGACTCCACCACCAGCGCGCTGAGCATGCAGGAGATAATCTGGTGACCGAAGCCGCCTATCGAAATCAGCACGATGGTGATATAGGGATCGCGGGTAATCGCCACGGTGGCGAGCGAAATCATCAGGAAGGCGCCGGTCACGGAGCTGGCGACCACCGAGTTCACCCGCGAGCAGCCGAACCAGCGGGTATACAGCCTGGTCAGATAGCCGCTGGCGACGCTGCCGAGGTCGGCGGCCAGAAACGGTAGCCAGGCAAACATAGCGATTTGCTTTAAATCCATCCCGTGCTCTTTCGCCAGATAGAGCGGTACCCAGAAGCTCAGCACCGCCCAGGCGGGTTCCGCCATAAAGGCCGGAATGGCGATACCGTAGAAACGCTTGTTTTTGGATACGGTTTTCAGCGCGGTAAAGAAGGGCAGTTTGACCGCTGGCGCTTCATTATCCTGCTGGATCAGCGCCAGCTCAGCTTTGCCGAGGTTGGGGTGTTTATCCGGGTTATGATAAAACGCCCACCACAGCACGACCCATAAGAGCGCCAGCCCGCCGGTGAACATGAATGCGCCCTGCCAGCCGAACGAAGCGTGTGCGAAGTAGATAATCGGCGGCGCCAGCATCGCGCCGACGGAGAAGCCGACGCCGGCCCAGCCTGCCGCGATCGGACGTTCAGATTTTGGAAACCATTCACCTAACGTTTTGGCGTTTGCGGGCGTCGCCGCCGCTTCAGCGCCGCCCATGAAAAAGCGCAGAATCGCCAGGTGTAGCCAGCTCCCCGCGCCAGCGTGGGCAATGCAGGCGATAGCCCACAGCGTAGCGCAGATCATAAAGCCGAGCTTGAGGCCAATCACGTCGATAAGCCAACCGCAGAGCGGCTGGAAAATGGTGTACGCCAGCTGAAAAGCGCCGACTATCCACGAGTACTGCTCGGTAGTAATGCCGAGAGAGGTTTTTAATTCCGGGGCGATAATCCCCAGCGAATTGCGTGTGATGTAGTTAACGGTAACGCCGAGTAAAAACAGCACCAGCATCCACCAGCGCAGATTCTTCACTATACGGCGTGGCTTACTTACCGCCATATCATTGTTGAGGCCTTGGCTCATAGAACTCTCCACGAGACATGTAGTAGGGAAAATTGACCAACCCAGTAGCTGAGTTGTCGCTAAAAGTTTGAATTTCGTTGTTTGATCATGTTTATGTTCCACCATCATTGGTTGACTAATTTGGAAGGTGGTGGACCAATTCAGGCTAAGGGAGAACGAGGATGGGCAATAGCGGCAATTCTGCAAATTTTTTCATGGAACGATCGGGATCGCAGTAATTCATCGCCAGTTCGCTTAAAAATATTCACATTCTGAATATGAAAATTTTTTCATTAACAAATTAGAGCGCGATCACAAAATGGATAAAAAACTCAAAGTCAGCGAAATCGCGGGGCGGACAGGGCTGTCGATCAGTACCGTATCGCGGGTGCTGGCGGGTAAGGCAAACACCAGCGCGAAGGCGCGGCAGAAGGTACTGGACTGCGCTCGCGAGCTGGGCGTTATGGACGGTATCGCCGCAGGGAGGATGCTGCTTAATAATCTGGTGGTATTTGCCCCGCAGCGGGCTTTTGATGAGCGAACGGATATTTACTACTACCGCGTTATTCAGAGCATCAATACGGCGCTGATGCCACATGAAGTCCATCTGCGCTATTGCGCGCTGGAGGAGAATGACAGCGATGCCAATTTGTTTTTACAGCGCATGCACGAAGCATCGACTCAGGCCGCGATTTTACTGGGTATTGACGATCCGCATATTCACGATCTGGCGGCCGATCTGGCGAAACCCTGCGTGATGATTAACTGTCACGATGCGGGAATGCGCATCCCTTCCGTCGCGCCGGACCATCGGCTGATTGGCCAGTTCGCCGCCCGCTATCTGTTTGAGATGGGGCACCAGGCGATCATGACCGTGATGTGCCTGCGCCGCTATACCATGGAGCTGCGTTTGCTGGGGATCAAGCAGGCGTGGCGCGCGCGGAATCTGCGCTTTGTCGATAGCATGGATTTAATCGACGTCGCGAATTTCAGCGCCAGGGATACCGAGAAAAAAGTTGGCGAGTGGCTGGATCAGCGCGGCGAGGGCCCGCTGCCAACGGCATTTCTGGTAGGCGGTGATTTTATGGCGGCAGGGACTATCGCCGCCTTGCAAAAACGTGGCTTACGCGTGCCGCAGGATATTTCCGTTATGAGTATAGACGGCTTCAATCTGGCGGCGATTCAGGATGTGCCGCTAACCGCCGTACATGTCCCGCGCGATGAGTTGGGGGTGGAGGCGGTACATCTGCTACAGCAAAGGCTGATTCGTCCTGATGCACCGCACGGTTCCTTATTGCTGCACGGCACGCTGGCGGTACGTGATTCGGTACGGCGGATACGTGCCGGTAATCGCCGTACCGCCGTGGAACCCAGGGGGCTATATGACGATTAGTCAACCATCCCCAGCGCGCGCTTACCGTGGATATTTAAATCATCCAGCGTGAAACGGCCCTCCCAGTCGGTTTCATAATCTTCACGCGGGAAATCTCCCGGCGAAGCGCCGCGCTCCAGCGCCACTTTGACCTTCCGGGCGTAGGCGAGGTTTTTCTCACACATCGGCGCGGCGGGGATGTACATAACGTTACCCCACCCCTGCTGGTTTTCCACCGGCGCTACCGAGTGGATCACGTCACAGTGCCACCATACCGAATCGCCCGCATTCAGCGCCGGAATAGAGCTCAAGGCTTTCATCAGCAGCGGGTGCCATTTTTCCGAAATCGGCAGCACTTTGCCCGGCGCGACGCCGCAAAGTTCATCATCCGGCACATCGTCAAGCAGAGGGCGCAGCAGCACGTAAGCCATCGCTTCAGGGATCGGTACGACGTGCAGTAGGCCCTGATCGGGGATCATATCGGAGAGCGCGGTCCAGCCCTGGAAGGTACGGAATACCGAACATTTGGTGGTGTTATCGACGGTATACTCTTCTACTTCAGTGCGGTGCGCCGCGTCCCATGGGTCGTAAGCTTCAATATTGCCGTTAAACACGTTGGCAAAGACTTTCTGATAAGCGGGCAGCAGCCAGCGCTCCAGGGCGCCGGAATCGGTATGCGCGCCCAGACCTTTCGACGTGGTTCCCGGCGGGCGGCGGCGAATGCGGTCCGGGTAAATGACGCTGACATCCGGGTTAAACCACTGTTTGCCATCGTGATTGAACGTCCACAGGCGGTTGAGGAAGGATTGCACGGCGGCCATTTCATCGCTCTGGCGGGCCTGCATCTGCGCCTGTGACCAGTAAATCGGATAGATCTCCGGGCGCGAAGCCTCAAGGGAGCCGAAGAAGGTATCTCCCGGGCCTTTATAGACGTCATCGAAATGGTTGAGATCGAGATACTCCAGCATTGAGTTATCCCACGCCAGCGCCTGTTCACGCGAAAAGTGCCCCTTGATCACCGCGCAGCCGCGACGCTTGATAAGCTCGCGCTGGGCATCCGTGACCTGACCCCGGGCAATATCGTTGAACGGGATGACCGGCCACACGTCCTGACCGCTGGATTTAAGGGCGTCGATCTCTTCCAGACGCGCGGTAATACGCGCCGTCAGCCGATCGAACACCGCCTGCACGTCGCCAATTTGCGTACGCAGCTCCTGCTTAATCTGGCGAATTGCCGCTTTGTGGTCGGCGGGTAAAGTTTCACAGGTATGGGTAACAGCCATGATGACCTCTCATCTTTCATTCGAAAGTAATTAATCTTACATACGATAATTTAAGTTAAAATAAAGTTAATGCAAGTTTAAAATTATGCGGAGGTGCACAAAACTGAAATCCGGGGCGGTAAACCCCGGAGGGACGTTACTCGTCGAACGGGGAGGTGTGGTCGAGGACGGCCTGAACCACGTTCAGCGCGCCGTCGTGGTTGTTGTCATCGGTGGCATAGCGCGACACCGCCTTGATGCTTTCGGCGGCGTTGGCCATGGCGAAAGAGTATTTCACCAGCTTGAGCATTTCCGTGTCGTTCGCGCTGTCGCCGATGGCTACGCACGCCTGCGGGGAGATATTCCAGCGTTTAAGCAGGCGACTAATGCCGTTGGCTTTATGCAGGCCGGGGATAATCAAATCGACGAAGCCAAAGCCGCTGGTAACCGGCTTCATGATGCCGTCCAGCGCAACGTGCAGTTTATCGACAAGCTGCGGAATTTCGCTATCCGGCAGGTTAAGGGAAAACTTAAACAGCTTATCGTCGATGTCATGGTAGTTACTGATGCGCTGCAGGCGATGGTAGTGCTTTGACATTAGCGTGACAAAGGCGTCAGGCGCGCGATCGCTGATATAAGCGCTTTCGAGACCGCAGGCGACGAAGTTGAGCTGCGGGTCTTTGAGCAGTTCGCCAATGACTATCTGCGATTCATGACGGGTAAGTTCACCGTGGAACAGCTGTTGACCGTGTTCATAAACCAGCGCGCCGTTTTCGGCGACAAAGGAGATGTGGTCGCGAATTTCCGGGAAAAAAGAGATTAGCTGATAGTACTGATTGCCGCTGGCGACAACGAATTCAATACCCTGCTGCTGAAGCAGCGCAAACTGCGCAAGAAAACGCGAGCGATCGTACTGCTTGGCGTCATTGAGAAAAGTTCCGTCCATATCGGTGACGATAACTTTAACGGTCATAACAAATGCTCCTGGCTTAACTTCGACCAGTAACATTCTAATTACAATGTGATGGCGAGCACAAATTTATTTCGAATGAAAGTTTGCGTTCACCTATGTGCAGGAGAAAACCCCGGGTTGCGGCGTAAACGCCTTACCCGGGCTATCGGCTCGCAAACGGCTTCGAACCTGTAGCCCGGCTAAGCGCAGCGCAAGCCGGGGGATGTTATTTACAGCGTGTGCTCGGTGCGGGCGATAATATCATCCTGGGCATCCGGCGACAGGGCGGTAAAGAACGCCGAGTATCCGGCCACGCGGACCACTAAATCACGATATTGGTCAGGATGTTTTTTTGCTTCCAGCAGCGTCTCGCGCGACACGATGTTGTACTGAATATGCCAGCCTTTGTGCACCTCGAAGAAGGTGCGCAGTAGCACCATCAGTTTCTGCTTATCCGACTCGTTCTCCAGCGTAGCCGGGTTCAGCTTCTGATTAAGCAGCACGCCGCCAAGAATCGAACCGGTCGGCAGTTTACCCACCGAGCTGATCACCGCCGTTGGCCCCAGATGGTCGGTACCGGAGGCCGGGCTGGCGCCTTCCGCCAGCGGTGAATGCGCTTTACGGCCATCCGGCGTTGCCATGGTCTGAGCGCCAAACGGCACGTTTGCGGAGATGGACGAGGTTCCGGCGTAGTAGTTGCCGCCAATCGGGCCGCGGCCATAGCGCGGGTTGTGATACAGCTTCAGCTCATCGATATAGGTCTGGTAGGCGCGAGCCAGCAGAACGTCAACGCTATCTTCATCGTTACCGTATTTCGGCGCGCCGTTGATTAAGCGCTGGCGCAGCTGCTCATGGGTCAGGCCTTCGAAGTCCTCAGCCAGCGCTTTCGCCAGCTCTTGCTGACCAATGACGCCCTGATCGAAGACCAGTTTTTTCACCGCCGCCAGGCTGTTGCCGAGGTTAGCGATACCGACCTGCAGGCCGGAAACCCAGTCATATTTTGCGCCGCCCTGCTTGATACTCTTCGCGCGTTCAATACAGTCATCAACCAGCGCCGAGCAGAGAATATCGTGCACGTTCTCTTCCAGCATGGTGTCGACCACGTACTCAATCTCAATTGATTTACGCGTGTAGTAGCGGATTTGCGTATCCCAGTCGGCCAGCACCTGTTCGAAATTGTCGAAGTTACCTTTCGACAACGCGTGCTCCTGCGGCAGGAACACCTGACCGCTGGTGGCATCGCGGCCGCCTTCCAGCGTTGCCAGCATCACGCGGGCAAAGTTGATAAAGCTCATGCCGGTGCAGCGGTAGCCCCATTTACCGCCAACGGCGGTTTCGATGCAGCCGATGGCGGCATAATCGTAGGCGTCCTGCGGCTCAATGCCGAGTTTGATAAATTCAGGAATAACGATTTCGTCGTTGTTAAACGCCGGCATCCCGAAGCCGCAGCGAATGACCTGCACGCAGGCGTCGAGGAAGTCGTTGCTCATGTCCGCGTGGTAGCGCACGCTGAGGTTGGGCTGCGTCGAACGCAGGCGACCGCAGGATTCGAGAATCGCGTAGGAGAGCGGATTCACCGCGTCCTGCGCTTTGCCGTCCACCAGATTCTGACCGCCGATGGTGACGTTCTGGTACAGCGGGCTACCGGCGGACGCTTTAGAGTGCGAGCCGGAGCGAATTTTGTTCACCTCCAGCAGTTTCAGCCAGCAGCAGTGCAGCAGTTCGATGGCGTGTTCGCGATCCAGAGACTGCGCCAGCTCAACGTCGCGGCAGTAGTACGGATAGAGGTACTGGTCCATACGGCCAAAAGAGACCGAGTGGCCGTTGGATTCAATTTGCAGGATCAGCTGGATGAAATAGCACAGCTGCAGCGCCTGCCAGAAGGTTTTCGGCGGCTCGTGGGCGATGATGTCGCAGTTTTCGGCAATCATCAGCAGCTCGTCACGGCGGGATTCTCGGGACTCCGTTGCCGCCATGCTGCGCGCCAGATCGGCAAAGCGTTTGCTATGTTCGCTCACGGCTTCCAGAACGATATCAATGGCTTTGAGGAACTGCTCGCCGTGCAAATCTTCCAGTACGGTCAGGTTAATGCGTGAACGGCGCTCGGCGACTTTCGCCCGCATGCCGTCAAGACCTTTTTCCAGCAATAGCGGATAGTTGACCGCGAGATGGGCATCGCCGGAGGTCATATTGCCTTCCGCTTTGATGATCCCGGTAGCCAGCAGCGCTTTTTGTTCGTCGGTGAACATGCCGTAGCAGCGATCCTGCACGGTTTGACCGCGCCACCATGGGCATACTTCGTGCAGCACGCGTTTGTTCTCTTCGCTAACGGCAAAACCGGCGCCGGGACGATCGGCGAGATCGTCAATCTCTTTTTCAATCCAGCTTACCGTGTATTCCGGGAAGATAGGTGCCGCGCGAACTTCGCTGGCCTGGTTGCCGACGATCAGTTCATCGTGCTTAATCCAGATGGTCCGTTGCGCAAGGTGATGAGCCAGCGCCAGCGCGCGGCGTACCGGAATCGGTTTGTCCAGATGCTGCTGGTAGGCTTCGGTATAGTGCTGGGCTCGCTCGGTACAGACCGGCGGCTTGACGATATGCACCAGCGCCATTTTGTGCGCCTGAATGCGTGGGCTCAGAGTATCCAGTTTCAACGTTGTCATAAGGTTATCCTCGTAGAGTCGCCGTTAAACCTTTGCTCTGAGCATAGCGCTGCGCGAAGGCGAGCAGCTCGGGTGCAGCAAGCGGTTTATCCGGAGCGGTATAGGGCTGACTGAGTAATTGGTATTTATTCATTCCTAACGTGTGGTACGGCAGGAAGTGGATCTCGCTAACCTTTAAACGGTCAGCGGCAAAATCGGTAATAGCGGCAATATCGCTTTCGTTAGCGTTAACACCCTGGATCAGCGGAACGCGAATGATGATTTTCTTCCCGGCCTGCGCAACTCGCTGTAGGTTATCCAGCACCCGGCGGGCGCTGCCGTCCGTCCACTGCTGGAAAATCGCTTCGTTAACGTGCTTAAGGTCAGCGAGGAACAGGTCAATAAAAGGCAAAGAGGGTTCGACGTATTTCCACGGTACGTGCAGACAGGTTTCGACCGCGGTGTGGACGCCCGCGTGATGGCTGGCTTCAAAAAGCTGCCGGGCCAGCTCGGGATTCATAAACGGCTCTCCGCCGGAGAGGGTGACGCCGCCGCCGCTGCGATCGTAGAATGGCCTGTCGCGCAGCACCGTGGCCATAATGTCCTCGACGCTTTTCTCTTCGCCGCATACCGTTAAAGCGGTGGTCGGGCAGCAGTCGCGCAGTTTGCCAATATGGTCATCGGTGAGCTTTTCGCGGTGGATAATCAGGCCATCCAGCTTGCGGGTGATAACGTCAGGAGCCGCCTGCTGGCAGAGATAGCAGCCGTCCAGGCACAGGCGAGAGTCATACAGCAAATCCGCCGTGCGGGCGCGGCTTTCCGGGTTCTGGCACCAGCGGCAGCCCAGTGAACACCCTTTCAGGAATACGACTGTGCGGATCCCCGGGCCGTCATGGGTTGAGTAACGCTGAATGTTGAAGATCATGATTCACCCTCTTTTTTGCATATGAAGATTGAATTACTTTCGAATGAAAGTTGTATTGATATAAATCAACAAGCAGAGCGAGGGGGGTGAGTGAGGGTGAAAAAATCGCGGTAGGTCACAAATTATCCGGCAGCGTTGCTGCCGGGAAAGGGCTAAAGCGTACCGCATACCTCGCAGTGAGGATTACGCGGCAGCTTCATTTCGCGGAACTGGCAGCGCATGGCGTCGTACATCACGATCTTACCCGTCGCCGGGCTGCCGTAGTGGGTCAGTAGTTTAATGGCTTCCATTGCCTGGAGTGAACCAATGGTGCCGACCAGCGGCGCCATCACCCCGGCTTCCACGCAGGTGAGGGCGTTTTCACCAAACAGGCGGCTCAGGCAACGGTAGCAGGGTTCATCCTCCTGATACGTAAAGACGCTGATTTGCCCTTCCATCCGTATCGCTGCGCCGGAGACCAGCGGCGTTTTATGGCGGAAACAACCGGCGTTTAGCTGGTTACGAATAGCGACGTTGTCGGTACAGTCGAGCACCAGATCGTGGGCAGCGATCTGCGCAAATAGCGCTGCTTCTTCCAGCTGCGCGTTTAACGGCGCGAGCTGAACGTGCGGATTGATGCGGGCCAGCGCGGCGCGGGCGGAGTCGACCTTCGGCTGGCCGATGGTGGCGTCGCTGTGCAGGGTCTGGCGCTGAAGGTTGGAGAGCGAGACGATGTCGAAATCGAGCAGGGTAATCTGGCCGACGCCTGCCGCCGCCAGATACTGCGCGGCGGCGCAGCCCAGCCCGCCGAGGCCGACGACCAGCACGCGCGAGGCTTTAAGCTGCTCCTGACCGTCAAAATCGAAATCGCGCAGAATAATTTGCCGGTTATAGCGCAGCATCTCCTCATCGCTCAGCTCTACGCCCATTACAGCCCTCCGAAAAGATGATTAAACGGCTCTACTTCCACCCATTCACCCGCTTCCACGTTGCCGCGCTCGCGCTCCAGCACAATAAAGCAGTTCCCGAGGCTGAATGAACTGAAGATATGCGAGCCCTGGTGGCCGGTACTGCGCACGACCAGCTCGCCGTCCGGGTTACGTTGCAGCACGCCGCGTTGAAAATCGAGACGGCCCGGCGATTTTTTCAGATTTGATGCGGCGCGTACGCGCAGGCGCATCGGCTGAGCTTGCCCAACGTTGCCGGAAAGCTTAGCCAGCAGCGGCTGAACCAGCTGGTAGAAGGTCAGCGTCGCGGAAACCGGGTTGCCCGGCAGGCCGCAGAACCAGCTGTGGCTGAGCTTGCCGAAAGCGAAAGGTTTACCCGGCTTAATCGCCAGCTTCCAGAAGCCGATTTCACCCAGCTCTTCAAGGATCGCTTTGGTGTAGTCCGCTTCGCCGACGGAAACGCCGCCGGAGCTAATCACCACGTCAGCCTGCCGATCGGCCTCGATAAAGACTTCGCGTAGTCGCGCCGGGTCGTCGGGAATAACGCCGAGATTAATCACTTCACAGCCCAGCTCCTGCAGCATCAGATGCACCGCCAGACGGTTAGTATCGTAAATTTGCCCGTCAGCAAGCGGTTTGCCCGGTAGCTGCAGCTCATCGCCGGTAGAGAACACCGCCACGCGAACCTTGCGCACCACGTCAATCTCGGCAATGCCCAGCGAGGCGATAACCGGTAGTTCGGCGACGGTCAGGCGGGTTCCCGCAGGGAAGACGACCGCGCCCCGGGCGATATCTTCCCCGGTACGGCGGATATTTTGTCCACTTTTCACCGGGGCGATAATACGGATACCGCTATCGGTTTGTTCGGTTTGCTCCTGCATCACCACTGCGTCGCAGCCTTCCGGCACCGGCGCGCCGGTCATAATGCGGATACAGGTACCCGCTGGCCAGACGCCGCTGAAGGGTTGACCGGCAAAGGCCTTGCCCGCCACCGGCAGCGCGGCGTGGTCGGTGAGATCCGCCAGACGTACGGCGTAGCCGTCCATTGCTGAATTATCAAAACCGGGAACGTTCAGCGGTGAAACCAGATCATGGGCGGTGACGCGCGAAAAGGCCTGCAACAGCGGTACGGTTTCCGTCGCATTCAGCGGCGTGATACGAGTGAGCATCTGGGTCAGGGCTGTGTCGAGCGGCATCAGTCCGGCGGTAAAATCCATGGGTTTCTCCTGCGGGCAAACATCGAAAGCGCCTATTATACCTTAAATCATTCGAGTTGCAGGCAGGCGGCGACGCAGGGATAAATTCATCGGCAACCAATTGGAACCGCTGAAGGCTGCCTCTGGTGAGAGACAAATCTGTCCGGAACAGATTTGAACGCCGTGTAACGGCGGCCCGTCAGGGCGAGGCTCATGGGTGAGCCGAGTAACGAAGCCAATGCATATACAGCCTGAAGTATGGCGGGTATATAGCAGAAAAGAGGGACGGGCTATATGCCAGCTGGCGACAAGCTTTACATCCCCGCCCGCTCTTTCTATATTCAAAAATTGTATAGGACAGTCAGCACGATAATGATATTTATACACTTTATCGTTAAGGAATGGCGCAATGGGCAAGGCGGTAATAGCAATTCACGGCGGCGCCGGGGCGATTACCCGCGCGCAGATGACGCCGGAGCGCGAGCGGGAGTACGTGGCGGCGCTATCGGCGATTGTCGATAGCGGGCAAAAAATGCTGGCGGCAGGAGCCAGCGCGCTGGATACGGTAACCGAAGCGGTCCGGCAGCTGGAAGAGTGCCCGTTATTTAACGCGGGTATTGGTTCCGTATTTACTCGCGATGCCAGCCATGAACTCGATGCCTGTATTATGGATGGCCACAGCTTACAGGCGGGAGCCGTGGCCGGCGTTAAGCATTTACGCAATCCGGTTCTGGCGGCGCGGCTGGTGCTGGAACAGAGCCCCCACGTGCTGCTGATTGGCGAGGGGGCGGAAGCGTTTGCCGCTTCCTGCGGTATGGAGCGCGTGGATAACGGCCTGTTTTCGACTCCCGAGCGCTTACTACAGCTGCGTCAGGCTCAGGAGGAGGGTAATATCGTGCTCGACCATCACCCCTCGCCGTTGGATGAGCGGCATAAAATGGGCACTGTCGGCGCGGTTGCGCTGGATCTGGCGGGTAACCTCGCCGCGGCGACCTCCACTGGCGGGATGACCAATAAGCTACCCGGACGCGTCGGCGACAGCCCGCTGCCGGGGGCGGGCTGCTATGCCAATAACGCCAGCGTCGCCGTGTCCTGTACCGGCACCGGCGAAGTGTTTATACGTACTCTGGCGGCCTACGATATTTCGGCGCTAATGGAGTATAGCCAGCTCAGCCTGCAGGAAGCCTGTGAAAGGGTGGTGATGGAGAAACTCCCGGCGCTGGGCGGCAGCGGGGGCCTGATCGCCGTCGACAGAGAAGGCAACGTGGCGCTGCCGTTTAATAGCGAAGGCATGTACCGGGCCTGGTGTTATGCGGGTGATACGCCCACGATTGGTATTTATCGCGAATAAGAGGAAAGGGCGTTGCCGCATAGTCAAGAAATCGATGCCAATGATGTTCTGCAGGTTTGCGGTCTGAACGTCGTGTTTAATCAGCAGCAGCAGGCTTTTTCCGCCGTCCGCGACCTGTCGTTTACCCTGCGGCGCGGTGAGACGCTGGCGATTGTCGGCGAGTCCGGCTCGGGGAAGTCGGTGACGTCGCTGGCGCTGATGCGTCTGCTCGATAGGGCGGTCAGCGAAGTGCGCAGCGATGCCCTGCTGCTACGCCGCCGCAACCGGCAGGTGATTGAACTTAGCGAACAGTCTGACGCCGATATGCGCCGCGTGCGCGGCGCGGATATGGCAATGATCTTTCAGGAGCCGATGACTTCGCTGAACCCGGTATTTACCATCGGCGAACAAATTGCCGAATCTATAAGATTGCATCAGGGCCTCAAGCATGATGAGGCCCTGCGCGCAGCCAAAAAAATGCTCGATCAGGTGCGTATTCCGGAAGCAGAGGCAATGCTCTCGCGCTATCCGCATCAGCTATCCGGCGGGATGCGCCAGCGGGTGATGATCGCTATGGCGCTTTCCTGTCGCCCGGCGGTGCTGATTGCCGATGAACCTACGACCGCGCTGGACGTGACTATCCAGGCGCAGATTTTACAGCTTATCGCCGTCCTGCAAAAAGAGATGGCGATGGGCGTTATCTTTATTACCCACGATATGGGCGTCGTGGCTGATATCGCCGATCGCGTGCTGGTGATGTATCGCGGTGAAGCGGTGGAAACCGGCAGCGTGGAGGAGATTTTCCGCGCGCCGAAACACCCGTATACCAGGGCGCTGCTGGCCGCGGTGCCGAGGCTGGGCGCAATGCGCGGCACTTCTCTGCCGCGTCGTTTCCCGCTGTTAAACCAGAGCCCGTCGGAAGAAGGGCAAAACACCGTTGTTGCCGGGGAACCAATCCTGAAAGTACGCGATCTGGTGGCGCGTTTTCCGCTGCGCAGCGGCATTCTCAACCGCATTACCCGTGAGGTGCACGCGGTTGAAAAAGTGAGCTTTGATTTATGGCCCGGCGAAACGCTAAGCCTGGTGGGGGAGTCCGGCTGCGGAAAATCAACTACCGGTCGGGCGCTGCTGCGTCTGGTTGAAACCCAGGGGGGCAGCATTACCTTTGACGGTCAGCGCATTGACGCGCTAACCGGCAGTAAGCTTCAGGCGCTGCGCCGTGATATCCAGTTTATTTTCCAGGACCCTTATGCATCCCTCGACCCACGGCAAACGGTCGGCTATTCGATTATGGAGCCGCTGCGCGTGCACAGGCTGCTGGAAGGGGACGCCGCGCGTGAGCGGGTCGCCTGGTTACTGGAGCGCGTCGGACTGGAGCCGGAGCACGCGTGGCGCTATCCGCACGAGTTTTCCGGCGGCCAGCGGCAGCGGATCTGTATCGCCCGCGCGCTGGCGCTCAATCCAAAAGTGGTGATTGCCGATGAGTCGGTGTCGGCGCTGGACGTGTCGATCCGCGCGCAAATAATTAACCTGATGCTCGACTTACAGCGTGAGATGGGCATCGCATTTCTGTTTATTTCCCATGACATGGCGGTGGTTGAGCGTATCAGCCATCGCGTGGCGGTGATGTACCGCGGGCGTATTGTCGAGATTGGCCCGCGTCGCGCCGTGTTTGAAAATCCGCAGCATCCCTACACCCGTAAACTGATGGCCGCCGTTCCGGTGGCTGACCCTGCGCATCGTCGTCCGCAGCGCGTGCTGCTCTCCGACGAGCTGCCGGGTAACATCTTCAAGCGGGGAGAAGAGGGAGTAAGTACGCCGTTACAGCAGGTGGGGCCGGGGCACTTTGTTGCCAGAGAGTCCGCCGCCGACGTTCTGGCACGATAACAACAACATCAATAATGCAGCATTTCAGGAGAACAATATGACTCAACGCATTTCAGGCAAATGGCTGTTGGCGCTGGGCGTCGCTTCAGCGCTGGCAACGACGCCGGTCTTTGCCGCAAAAGATGTCGTAGTGGCGGTCGGTTCAAACTTTACGACTCTCGACCCGTATGATGCTAACGACACGCTGTCGCAGGCGGTGGCGAAGTCCTTCTATCAGGGGCTGTTTGGCCTTGATAAAGATATGAAATTGCAAAACGTTCTGGCGGAAAGCTATACCGTTTCTCCGGACGGCCTGGTGTATACCATTAAGCTGCAGCCGGGGGTGAAGTTCCAGGACGGGACCGAGTTTAATGCCGAAGCGGTTAAGGCCAACCTCGATCGTGCCAGCAACCCGGAAAACCATCTCAAGCGCTATAACCTGTATAAAAATATCGCCAGCACCGAAGCGGTTGACCCGACTACGGTGAAAATTACCCTCAAACAGCCTTTCTCGGCGTTTATCAATATCCTGGCCCATCCGGCGACGGCGATGATTTCTCCGGCGGCGCTGAAGAAATACGGGAAAGAGATTGGTTTTCATCCGGTCGGTACCGGCCCATATCAGCTCGATACCTGGAATCAGACCGACTTTGTTAAAGTGAAGAAGTTCGCCGGGTACTGGCAGCAGGGGCTGCCGAAGCTGGATTCTATTACCTGGCGTCCGGTGGTGGATAACAACACCCGCGCGGCGATGCTGCAAACCGGCGAAGCGCAGTTTGCTTTCCCGATTCCTTACGAGCAGGCGCCTGTGCTGGAGAAAAACAGCAAGCTCGAGCTGGTGGCCAGTCCGTCAATTATGCAGCGCTATATCAGCATGAACGTGACGCAGAAGCCGTTTGATAATCCAAAAGTGCGTGAAGCGATTAACTACGCCATCAACCGTCAGGCGTTGGTGAAGGTGGCCTTTGCGGGTTATGCCACGCCGGCGACCGGGGTGGTGCCGCCGTCTATTGCCTATGCTGAAAGCTATACCGCCTGGCCGTACGATCCGGCGAAAGCCCGCGAGCTGCTGAAAGAAGCGGGCTATCCAAATGGATTCAACACCACGCTGTGGTCGTCGCACAACCACAGCACCGCGCAAAAAGTGCTGCAGTTTACCCAGCAGCAGCTGGCGCAGGTAGGCATTAAGGCGCAGCTGACGGCAATGGATGCGGGCCAGCGCGCGGCGGAAGTCGAAGGTAAAGGGCAGAAAGAGAGCGGCGTGCGTATGTTCTATACCGGCTGGTCGGCTTCGACCGGAGAAGCCGACTGGGCGCTGTCGCCGCTGTTTGCCTCGCAAAACTGGCCGCCGACCCTGTTTAATACCGCCTTCTACAGCAATCCTCAGGTTGATAAAGATCTGAATGAGGCGCTGAAAACCACCGATGCGCAGGAAAAAACGCGCTTGTATAAGGATGCGCAGGATACTATCTGGAAAGAGTCGCCGTGGGTGCCGCTGGTGGTGGAAAAGCTGGTCTCGGCGCACAGTAAAAATCTGACCGGATTCTATATCCAGCCGGATACCGGGTTTAGCTTTGAACAGGCGGATCTTCAGTAGATAGCTGTGGGTCCCCGGGCGCAGGCTACGGGGACTTCACGCAAGGATAAGCATGCTCAATTATGTTATTAAACGCCTGCTGGGGCTAATCCCCACGCTGCTGATTGTGGCGGTGCTGGTATTTCTGTTCGTGCATATGCTGCCCGGCGATCCGGCGCGGCTGATTGCCGGGCCGGAAGCCGATGCTCAGGTGGTAGGGATGGTGCGCCAGCAGCTGGGGCTTGACCAACCGCTGCACGTGCAGTTCTGGCACTATATTACCAATATTTTGCAGGGAGATTTTGGTACCTCGATGGCATCGCGCCGTCCGGTGAGTAGCGAAATCGCCAGCCGCTTTATGCCTACGTTCTGGTTAACGCTCGCCAGCATGAGCTGGGCGGTTTTATTTGGCATGGCGGCCGGGATCGTGGCGGCAGTATGGCGTAACCGCTGGCCGGATCGTCTTGGAATGGCGCTGGCGGTCACCGGCATTTCATTTCCGGCCTTTGCGCTGGGGATGCTGCTGATGCAGGTCTTTTCCGTTGAGCTGGGCTGGCTGCCAACGGTGGGCGCCGACAGCTGGCGGCACTATATCCTGCCCTCGTTGACTCTGGGCGCGGCGGTGGCGGCGGTAATGGCGCGCTTTACCCGGGCATCGTTCGTGGATGTTCTGCATGAAGACTACATGCGCACCGCGCGGGCGAAAGGCGTCAGCGAAACGCTGGTGGTGCTTAAGCACGGCCTGCGTAATGCGATGATCCCGGTGGTGACCATGATGGGGCTGCAGTTCGGCTTTTTGCTCGGCGGTTCAATCGTCGTGGAGAAGGTCTTTAACTGGCCGGGTCTGGGGCGTCTGCTGGTGGATTCGGTAGAGATGCGCGACTATCCGGTGATTCAGGCGGAAGTACTGCTGTTTTCTCTGGAATTTATTCTTATCAATTTAGTGGTGGACGTGCTGTATGCCGCCATTAACCCGGCTATCAGGTACAAGTAAGGTGCGATTGCTCAACTGGAGAAGAGAAGCGGCTATCAACGCGATGCCGGGGATTAAACCCGGGCGGATACGTACGCCATGGCACGAGTTCTGGCGGCGGTTTCGCGGTCAGCCGGTGGCAATGGGAGCGGGAATATTTGTTCTGCTGCTAATCGCGGTAGCGATTGTCGCGCCCTGGATAGCGCCGTTTGATGCCGAAAACTATTTCGACTACGACCGGCTTAATGAAGGCCCGTCGATGATGCACTGGTTCGGCGTTGACTCGCTGGGGCGCGATATTTTCAGCCGGGTACTTGTGGGGGCGCAGATTTCGCTGGCCGCCGGCGTCCTGGCGGTATTAATTGGCGCCGCATTGGGTACCGTGCTTGGTCTGATGGCCGGATACTACGAAGGCTGGTGGGATCGCATCATTATGCGCATCTGCGATGTGCTGTTTGCTTTCCCCGGTATTCTGCTGGCGATTGCCGTGGTAGCGGTGATGGGAAGCGGGATGTCGAACGTGATTATCGCGGTGGCAATCTTCTCGATCCCGGCATTTGCCCGCCTGGTCCGCGGCAATACCCTGGTGCTTAAGCAGCAGACATTCATTGAGTCGGCGCGCAGTATTGGCGCCAGCGATGCCAATATCCTGTTTAACCACATTCTGCCCGGAACGGTATCGTCGATTGTGGTCTATTTCACTATGCGTATCGGGGTATCGATTATCTCCGCTGCCAGCCTGTCATTTCTGGGGCTTGGCGCACAGCCGCCGACGCCGGAGTGGGGGGCGATGCTGAACGAAGCGCGGGCGGATATGGTGATGGCTCCTCACGTGGCGCTGTTCCCGGCGATAGCCATTTTCCTGACGGTGCTGGCGTTTAACCTGTTGGGCGATGGCCTGCGCGATGCGCTGGATCCGAAGATAAAAGGGTAGGCGCGATTTCCCGGCCGGGTGCGCAGCACCGCCCCCGGGAATGCGCTCCGCATGTTGATATTCTGCGGTTTTGTTGCCCGGATAAGGCGGCAGCCGCCATCCGGGATACGTTCAGAGAGCCGGATTAAACCCGGCTGCCCCACAGATCGTATTCGTCAGCGTGTTCGACTTTGACCCGCACAACGTCGCCCGGTTTGACTTTACTCTCACCGTTCAGGTACACCGCGCCGTCGATTTCTGGTGCATCGGCCATGCTGCGGCCAATTGCCCCTTCTTCATCCACTTCGTCGATCAGCACCATAATTTCGTGGCCTACTTTCTCCTGCAGGCGTTCGGCGGAGATCTGCTGCTGGAGCTGCATGAAGCGGTTCCAGCGCTCTTCTTTCACCTCTTCCGGTACCTGGTCCGCCAGCTCGTTGGCGGTCGCGCCTTCAACCGGGCTGTATTTAAAGCAGCCGACGCGGTCGAGGCGGGCTTCTTTCAGGAAGTCGAGCAGCATCTGGAAGTCTTCTTCCGTTTCACCCGGGAAGCCGACGATAAAGGTCGAACGCAGAGTGAGGTCAGGGCAGACTTCGCGCCACTGCTTAATGCGCGCCAGCTGGCGGTCGGCGGAACCCGGGCGTTTCATCATCTTGAGAATACGCGGGCTGGCGTGCTGCAGCGGGATATCCAGATACGGCAGAATTTTGCCTTCCGCCATCAGCGGGATCACATCATCAACGTGGGGATACGGATAGACGTAGTGCAGACGAACCCAGATACCGAGCTTAGCCAGCTCTTCACACAGGCTAACCATGCTGGTTTTTACCGGCATACCGTTGTGGAAACCGCTGCGGTGTTTGACGTCAACGCCGTAGGCGGAGGTGTCCTGCGAAATCACCAGCAGCTCTTTGACCCCGGCGTCGGCCAGGCGTTTGGCTTCCGCCAGCACTTCGCCAATCGGCCGGCTGACCAGATCGCCGCGCATTGACGGGATGATGCAGAAGGTGCAGCGATGGTTGCAGCCTTCGGAAATTTTTAAGTAGGCGTAATGACGCGGCGTCAGCTTAACGCCCTGCTCCGGCACCAGGCTCAGGAACGGGTTATGTTTAGGCTTCGGCGCGTAATGATGAACATGTTCCAGCACCTGCTCATAGCTGTGCGGGCCGGTAATCTCCAGCACTTTCGGATGCACTTCGCGGATCTGATCTTCTTTTGCGCCCAGGCAGCCGGTAACGATCACTTTACCGTTTTCTTTCAAGGCTTCGCCAATCGCTTCCAGCGACTCCTGCACGGCGCTATCGATAAAGCCGCAGGTGTTAACGATAACCATATCGGCGTTATCGTAGGAGGGAACCACATCGTACCCCTCGGTACGCAGTTCAGTCAGGATACGTTCTGAGTCCACGAGATTTTTCGGGCAGCCCAGAGAGACAAAGCCGATCTTCGGCTGATGGGTGACATTGCTCATAGCTTAAAAAGTGTTCAATTATTGGAATGGTCAGGGCAGGGATTTTACAGGTCTTTGCGCAAAATAGTATAGCAACGGCATGCTTAATGATGAAAAAGCCCAGGAGGATATCCTGGGCATCCGTTATTACAGCGTTTGCGTAGCCCCTGCGCCTGGGGCGTTGGGTTCTCTATTATCGCGCAGCGTAAATATCGAGATCAGCGTAAAAAGCCCGGCGATGCCGCCCAGAATATAATAAGTATGCGCAAAGCCGATGGTGTCATATAAATACCCGGCCAGCGGCGAGTAAATCGCGGTGGCGATGGAGGCGACAAACAGCACCAGCAGATAGACCGTCGATGACAGTTTGTGGTCAAAGTTGGCGGCGATAAATTTAAACACCGACACCAGAATCAGCGGTTTCTCCAGCGCATGCATCATTTTCACCGCGCCAATCCACACCGGACCGAGCGGAATAGCGGAACCAACGATACGCACTGACATGATCAGCCCGGCGATGATCAGCGCCCATTTCGCGCCGGTACGGTTCACAAACCACGGCATCAGGCATAAGAACAGCGTCTCGCCGCAAACCTGTATTGAGGCCAGAATGCCATACCAGCGATTGCCTTCTTCCGGGCTTGCAAACTGCAGAGAGAAATATTGAGCGAACTGCTGATCGTAGGTGTCGTAGATTTGGGTAACGAAAAGGGTAAACACCAGCAGCATCCAGAACTGCCCGTTCTTTGCCAGCTCCAGCGCGTGTGAAACTTTTAGCGCACTGGTTTTTTGTATTTCCGCTTCGGTCAGTTCGACTTTGGTCAACATAAAGCAGATAGCCGCGATAACAATGGCGAAGCTGGCCAGCCAGAACGCGAGATTGGGGTTGCTGTCGATATACTTGCCAACGATCCACGCCGCGGCGGCCCAGCCTAATGAACCCCACATCCTTACCCGACCATATTCGAACTGGTAGCGACGAGAAATTTTATCAATATACGAATCAATCACTCCGCAGCCGGAGTTAAAAATCATCCCCAGGTATACCCCGCCAAGCAGCGCCCCCAGCCAGAAGCTGTGTACCAGCAGCGGCGCATACAAATAAATAAAAAACGGCCCAACCGGCAGCAGCATGGCCACCAGGATCCAGATCAGCCGCTTTTTCAGGCCGAATTTATCGGCGATAAAACCGAAGAATGGCTGCATCAGCAGGGCGATGAAGGCATTGACCGAATAGAGCAGGCCGGTTTTGGTGGCGCTGATTCCGAGATGCTGGGTTGTCCAGATAACAAAAAACGCCATGGTAGAGGACCAGGCGAAAAGATAGAGGAAATCGAAAAGACTCAACAAGATATAGTTTCTTTTGCCGGACGTAATCATTTCTGTTCCTTCAAGCGATAGAGACAAAGGTTACAAACAGGATCGATCTGTTTGTTTTTTTTCTTTGATGTTATACGTAATACATTTTTCGAGTTGATATGACGCTTTTCAGCAGTATCAGGCAATGTGATTTGCGGTGATTTGTGATCGGCACTGAAATAAATAACTTTATTTAGTCGATAAAAAGTTGTTTTTTATGAGAGCGTATAACATTTATGCCTTAAGGAAGGGAGGCTGGCAGATGAGGATTTTGATTATCGTTGTAACATTGTAAATGATGTTAATGACCTGAGAATTATTGATCTGACTCATCGTTTTGTACAAAAAATGACCATATTATGATTGTGGTGAAGGACGACAGAGGAGGACCTGTGATGACCGTTGACAGACTCTATCGTAACCTTGTGGATAAGCTGATTAATGCCAATATTGACCTTGATGCTTATTTACAGCTGCGTAAAGCGAAAGGCTATATGTCAGTCAGCGAAAGCGACCATCTGCGTGATAATTTGTTTGAACTGTGTCATGAAATGCGTGAACGCGCTCCGCGCCTGCAGAACGTTATTGCACTGGAGGAAAAGGAAGCCCTGCGGCTGGCGGGCGAAGCCATCGCTTCCGCGGCAGTATGCCTGATGAGTGGGCACCATGACTGCCCGTCCTACATTGCTGTTAACGTAGATAAGCTGGAAAACTGCCTGACAGTATTGACGCTCAATATTCATAAGTTGAATGATTCTGCGCCCATTACTCATGCCTGAGACAGGGGGAGCTTGCTCCCCCTGATTAATGTTATGTAAAAATCCCTTTCTGCTCTTCCACGCTGGCTACCCTTATCGCATTGCTGACAAAAGGAGTGTGCCATGCGCCAGACCATTACCCTGATAGCCCTTACCGCTTTACTGCTACCCGCAGCGGCTCTGGCCGCCGAAGAGCGCGTGGAGGTGTTGCAGAACCAGCTTGAACATCCGTGGGCGCTGGCCTTTCTTCCGGACGATAGAGGCATTTTGATTACCCTGCGCGGCGGTGAGCTAAAGCTCTGGCGGCGCGATAAAGGTCTTTCGCCTGCGCTTTCGGGCGTACCGCAGGTGTGGGCAAACGGACAGGGTGGTCTGCTTGACGTGGCGCTGGCGCCGGATTTCACCCAATCGCGACGGGTCTGGCTGAGCTATGCCGAAGGCGGAAATGACGGTAAGGCCGGGACCGCCGTAGGCTATGGCCGGTTGAGCGAGGATCTTCAGCGCCTCGAAAATTTCCAGGTGGTTTTCCGCCAGCAGCCGAAGCTCTCGACCGGCAACCATTTCGGCGGTCGGCTGGTGTTCGACGGCCACGGCCATCTGTTTATTGGCCTTGGGGAGAATAACCAGCGTTCTACCGCGCAGGATCTCGATAAGCTACAGGGGAAGGTGGTGCGTTTGACGGCGGAGGGTAAGATCCCCGCCGATAATCCTTTTGTAGGACGGTCTGGCGCCAGGCCGGAAATTTGGTCCTATGGTATTCGTAATCCTCAGGGGATGGCGATGAACCCGTGGAGCGACGCGCTCTGGTTGAATGAACACGGGCCGCGCGGCGGAGATGAGATCAACATACCGCAAAAAGGTAAAAATTACGGCTGGCCGCTGGCAACGCACGGTATCAACTATAGCGGACTACCGATCCCTGAGGCCAAAGGCAAGACGGTTGAGGGAACCGAAGCGCCGCTGTTTGTCTGGGAAAAATCTCCGGCGGTGAGCGGGATGGCGTTTTACGGCGCGCAGACCTTCCCGCAGTGGCAGCACAGGCTGTTTATCGGCGCGCTGAAGGATAAGTCGCTAATTGTACTGAAGGTTGATGGCAATAACGTCACGGAACAGGAGCGTATTTTGACTGGGCACGGTAAACGCATCCGCGATGTGCGCGTTGGACCCGACGGTTATCTGTATGTGTTAACCGACGAATCCAACGGCGAACTGCTCAGGGTGAGTCCGGCTGGCTAAAGTCAGGTGACCGGAATCATCACCACGCTACGCCAGGCCTGACGCTGGTTAATCTGCTGATACCACCGCTGCAGATGCGGGCGCGGCTGCCAGGTTTTTATGGTTTCCAGTAGATTGTAAATAAACGGCGCGACGGCGATGTCGCCGAGGCCGAAGGCATCGCCCGACAGCCATTGATGCTGCGCCAGCTCATCGTCCAGAATAGCGAACAGCGTTTCGCACTCGGCAATACCGGCTTCAATCGCGGCGGGGTCACGTTTTTCAGGCGGCGTTCTCACCAGCCCCATTAAAATCGGCCGATGGGCAGGCGAGAGCGAACCGTTGGCCCAGTCCATCCATTTTTCCCCCTGGGCGCGTTCGGCGGGTGATTCCACCCACAGGCGATTCTGGCCGTACTGCGCGGCCAGATAGCGGATAATGGTATTTGATTCCCAGAGAACGATATTGGTCGAAGTATCCTTTAACAGCGGCACCAGCCCATTAGGGTTCATGGCTAAATATTCGGCATCGTGATTCAGGCCGAACTCCAGCCCTGCCAGGATTTGTTGATACGGTAGGTCAAGTTCTTCCAGTACCCAGCGTACTTTCTTCACATTGGTTGAGTTATTTCTGCCCCACAACGTAATCATATCCGCTCCTGCTTTTTATTGGCCGCCATTGCAGCGTAGTGAGCATTCATGTTGGAATAAAGTTAATGCTTAGGCAACCGCGATCAAAAAAATTGCTCTGTTTGCAGCAGCAGGCGATGTTATTGCGTAAACTTTAAAAACTTTACCAACTCGCTGTTTCTTTAAGGTCATTTGTACGCTTTACTCACCGGCTGCTGCGGCGCCGAAAGAGTGCAGCGGCATATTTTTGTTTGGAAAGGATACTTGGGTGGCTCTTATGACGCATGATGCTTTATCCCTTCGCGGCCTCGCGGCAGGCTGCGCGTTCTTATTTCTCGTTGCGCCTGCGGTGCAGGCTGCGGAACAACTTCCCGATGCGCCATCAATTGACGCGCGCGCCTGGATCCTGATGGACTATGCCAGCGGCAAGGTGCTCAGCGAAGGCAATGCCGATGAAAAGCTCGATCCGGCGAGCCTGACCAAGATCATGACCAGCTATGTCGTCGGCCAGGCGTTAAAGGCTGGTAAGATTAAGTCCACCGATATGGTTACCATTGGACGCGATGCGTGGGCAACCGGTAACCCAGCGCTGCGCGGCTCTTCGGTGATGTTTCTCAAGCCTGGGATGCAGGTATCGGTAGAGGACCTCAATAAAGGCGTTATTATTCAGTCCGGTAACGATGCCAGCATTGCGATTGCCGACTACGTAGCGGGTAGCCAGGACGCGTTTGTCAGCCTGATGAACGGCTATGCGCAGAAAATGGGTCTGACTAACACCACCTTTATGACCGTGCACGGTCTGGATGCCCCGGGCCAGTTCAGTACCGCCCGCGATATGGCGTTGCTGACCAAAGCGATGATCCATGACGTGCCGGAAGAGTATGCTATCCATAAAGAAAAAGAGTTCACCTTTAACAAGATTCGTCAGCCGAACCGCAACCGTCTGCTGTGGAGCTCTAACCTCAACGCTGACGGCGTGAAAACCGGGACAACGGCAGGCGCGGGCTACAACCTGGTATCATCCGCGACGCAAAACGATATGCGCCTGATTGCCGTGGTGCTCGGCACCAAAACTGACCGTATCCGTTTTAATGAATCAGAAAAACTGCTGACCTGGGGCTTCCGTTTCTACGAAACCGTCACGCCAATTAAGCCCGACGCCACCTTTATTACTCAGCGCGTCTGGTTTGGCGACAGCAACGAAGCGAAGCTGGGAGCGGGCGAGGCCGGTTCTATCACGCTGCCGAAAGGCCAGCTGAAAAACCTCAAGGCCAGCTACACCCTGAACGATAAGCAGCTGACCGCGCCGCTGACAAAAGGGCAGGTTGTGGGCACCATCGACTTTAAACTGAATGATAAAACCATTGAACAGCGGCCGCTGATTGTTATGGAAGCGGTCAACGAAGGCGGGTTCTTCAGCCGGATGATAGATTTCGTGCTGATGAAACTGCACGGCTGGTTCGGCGGCTGGTTCTCGTAAAATGCAGGCCGCGCCCTGCGGGGCGCGGTTTTAGTAAAGTAGTGAAATCTGTTTTTCCTTCGCCAGCGCGAGCAGCTCGTCATCCGGACACACGTCGCTGGCAATCACGTCAAACTGCGCTAAATCGCCCATCCGCGCCGGTCGAACCTTACCAAATTTACTGTGATCGACAACCAGCACGTGGTAGCGCGCGCTTTTCATCGCCCAGTGTTTTACCGGCAGCTCTTCCAGATTAAAACAGGTCGCTCCCTGCTCGCAATCGATGCCCGCGGCGGAATAAAACGCGATATCCGGACAAAGATGGCTCAGCGTATCCTGCAGACTCAGCGGTTTAAAAATGGCATTGCTGGCGTGAAACTCGCCGCCGCATAAGATCGCGCGGCATTGGGGTTTTTCCTGCAGGGAAAGGAAGGTATTCAGCGAATAGCAAACCCCGGTAAAGGGCAGGGCGTTGTCGATGGCGTCGATGATCCACGGCGTGGTGGTCCCGCAGTCGAAAAATGCCATCTGGTGCGCTTCAAGCAGCTTTGCCGCATGGCGGGCCGCGCGGCGTTTTTCATCGACAAGGCGCGTTTTCTGATCGCTTAACAGATAGTGCGTCGCGCTGCGCGGCTCCAGGACGATATAGCCGCCAAGCAAAACTACCGGACCGCTATGGCCATTGAGGTCGCGACGAATAGTCATCTCAGACACCCCAAGCAGGGTGGCCGCTTCTTTTAGATGAAGTTTATCACTGCGCTTGAGCGCCTGAATAAGCTGGCTGATGCGTTCGTCACGACGAGTTTCCATATTCCCTCTGAGCTGAAAGCGCCCTGCGTTGACAGGGCGTCAGCGGGATTTTACCTGCCGGAAGAGGGTTAGTCACGCGTAGGAGCCAGGCTCTGGCGCAACTTTACCAGTTGGTCAGGACTGCTTATTCGCGCACCCAGCCTTTACGAATCGGCAGCGAAAAGAACAGACGGTAAAGCCGCTGCAGGTGCTGATAAAGCATATTTCCACCGCTTTGCCACAGCAGCTGGGCGCTAAGACAGGCGATCATCGCGGTGAGAAGCCCGCCCAGCATGTCCAGCGGCCAGTGGACGCCGAGATAGACTCTGGACCAGGCAATCGCGCAGGCAATAGCAATAAGCAGCGCTCCAGACCACAGGCGGTGCCAGAACAAAAAGGCCAGCGCAAAAGTAAAGCAGATAGTGCCGTGATTACTTGGAAAAGAGTTATTGGGTGAATGGTGCAGGAAGTTATAGCCAATACCGGCGGCAAAAGGACGCTCGTGTGGGAAAAAAACGCCGAATATCCACGAGAGCGTAAGGCTGATCGCTAAGGCCATTGTGACCTTAAATACTAACTGACGCTGATTTGGGCCCCATAGCCATAGGGCGAGTACTAATAATGGTACAAGAATAATCAGGTCTCTGGCGATAAACGTCGCGATTTCAATCGCCCACCACGGTGAGGCGGGAGTGGCATTGATTAAGGCAAACAGCGAGTTGTTAATATTTTCCAGCATTCATCCAGGCTCTTTAGTCCGTTAGTAACATGCCGCCCACCTTAAAAAACGGTGGCGATAAGGTAAAGCAGTATTGTCTTAACTTTCAGTCTGTTATGACAGAGACGGTCAGCGTCTCTTCGTCAACGGACTGAATGAGGGAGTATATGGTGTGTAACCTAATTGAAACATAAACGAAATATAGAAAATTAGATTTTCTTTAGCGGCCGGGATGGCTCTGCCAGAGTGCGAATTTTTATATTGTGGCTTACAATTCGCTATCTCCCCGGCACGACTTTCATTAAACTTTGCGCGGTTTTTTTTAAATAAGAGATTTCATGCAGAATTATTCCCTTTCAGGCAAACGCCTCGGTCGTCAGGCGCTGCTCTTTCCGCTGTGCCTGGTGTTATATGAATTCGCCACTTATATCGGCAACGATATGATCCAACCGGGCATGCTTACGGTCGTCGAAGAGTATGGCGTTGGCAACGAGTGGGTTCCGACCTCAATGACCGCTTATCTGGCGGGCGGTATGTTTTTGCAGTGGCTGCTGGGGCCGCTTTCGGACCGTGTTGGCCGCCGTCCGGTGATGCTGACCGGCGTGGTGTGGTTTATCGCAACTTGCCTGGCGACGCTGCTGGCGCAAACCATTGAGCAGTTTACGCTGCTGCGTTTTTTGCAGGGCATCAGCCTGTGCTTTATCGGCGCGGTCGGCTATGCGGCGATACAGGAGTCTTTTGAAGAGGCGGTGTGCATTAAAATCACCGCGCTGATGGCTAACGTCGCGCTCATTGCGCCGCTGCTGGGACCGCTAGTGGGGGCGGCCTGGGTTCATCTCCTGCCCTGGGAGATGATGTTTGTGCTGTTTGCCGTACTGGCCGGCATCGCCTTCTTCGGACTACAGAAAGCGATGCCGGAAACCGCCACGCGCATGGGCGAGAAGCTATCGGTAAAAGAGCTTGGGCGTGACTACCGCGAAGTGCTGAAAAACCTGCGCTTCGTCGCCGGAGCGCTGGCAACGGGCTTTGTCAGCCTGCCGCTGCTGGCATGGATTGCCCAATCGCCGGTCATTATTATCAGCGGCGAGCAGGCGACCAGCTACGAATATGGCCTGCTGCAGGTGCCCATTTTTGGCGCGCTGATTGCCGGTAATCTGGTGCTGGCGCGCCAGACTTCACGCAAAACGGTACGTTCGCTGATTATTCTTGGCGGCTGGCCGATTATGCTTGGCCTGCTGATCTCCGCCATCGCGACGGTGGCTTCTTCGCACGCGTATCTGTGGATGACCGCCGGGCTGAGCGTTTACGCATTCGGGATTGGTCTCGCCAACGCCGGGCTGGTGCGCCTGACGCTGTTTGCCAGCGAGATGAGTAAGGGGACGGTGTCGGCGGCGATGGGCATGCTGCAAATGTTGATCTTTACGGTGGGTATCGAAGTCAGTAAACACGCCTGGGAGTCTGGCGGCAGCGGACTATTCAGTTTGCTGAACCTGTTGAGCGGTGTGCTCTGGCTGGCGATGATGGTCTACTTTCTGAAGGATAAAAGCGTGGGGAATGCCCACGAGCCGCAGTAATCTGTTTATAACCTGCTGCGGCGTCAAGCGCCGCAGCAGGCGCTACCTCAGGCGAACGGCGCTTCGCGATTAAGGACTTTATCAATGATATGCAGCACGCCTTCTTCGTTATTGTGCGGGGCGTCGTAGCCAGCAACGGCCTTCACCGGGGCGGCGGCGTTCGCCATAGCGAAACCGAATCCGGCATGTTGCAGCATTTCGATATCGTTGCCGCTATCGCCGAAAGCCACAACTTCATGATTCTCGATCCCCCAGCGCTCCTGCAGGATGCGCAGTCCGTTAGCTTTATGCACTCCCGGAATAATCAAATCAATGCTGCCGTAACCGGTGGCGACCGCGGTTACCATATCGCCAAGAGCGGCGTGCAGCTTCGGCTGCATTTGTGGGATCAGGTGATCCGGGACGTTGAGGCCGAATTTCAGAATCACATCATCAGCAATATGATTAAAATCATCAACCAGCTCGAGGCGATGGTAGTACTTCGCCGCCACCGCTTTTAGCTCATCATTATATTGATTGAGGGTATAGGCGCTGCGTTTCCCGCAGGCGATAACCTCAATGTTGGTCAGCGTCTGAAGATGGTCGATGACGGTATTGAAATGTTCTTTCGGCATCTGACAGTTAAAAATATCCTCGCCGGCGCTCACGACCCAGCCGCCGTTTTCAGCGACAAATGCAATCTCGTGAGCCACCTCCGGGAAGAATGAGATGAGCTGGTAATACTGGTTGCCGCTGGCGACCACGAAGCGGATGTCCTGTTCGCGCATCCGCTGATACTGGGCAAGGAAGCGCTGGCGGTTATAGGTTTTGGCGTCGCTCAGAAAGGTGCCGTCCATGTCTACCGCAATCAATTTGATGCTCATTATCTGTTCTCCATGACAGGTTCAGGTTGGGGCTTTGCTACCGCACGGGCGACGATTGCCGCGACCAGCACCAGCGCCAGCACCACCATCATGGCGCTGCGCAGGCCAAAGTGTTCACCCAGGAAGCCCAGCAGCGGCGGCCCGACGAGGAAGGCGAGGTAGCCGGTGATCGCCACCACGCTGACGCGCTTCGGCGCATCGGGGCCGGTATCGCTGGCGGCGGAAATAGTGAGCGGGAAGCCCAGCGACGCGCCGAGGCCCCATAATAGTACGGAGATCCCGGCAACCCACGGATTATCGACAAAAATAATCAGGCCAATGCCCAGTGCGCCCATAACCGCGCTGGCGCGAACCACCGTGACGCGGCTGTAGCGGTCGATAAACCAGCCGCCGGTAAAGCGGCCGAGGGTCATGCCGAGAGTGAAACCTGCATAAATCAGCGAGCCGGAGGTTGGGCTGAAGCCGTGACCATCCACCATCAGCAGCGGTAGCCAGTCGTTGGCGGAGCCTTCGGCAAAGGCCATGGCCAGGACGATTACGCCAATCAGCAGTAGCTGCGCATCGCGCCATATCGGCAGCCCTTTGCCTTCATGGCGCGCCGCTTCCGCGGCATTTTTGCCGGTGCCTTCCGGAATCGCGCGAATGGCAATAGCAATAGGGGCGACTGCTACCAGCGCCGCCAGCAGGATGTGCGGGGCGGCGGGCAGGCCAAAGCCGGTGACCGCCATACCGATCCCGGCGCCGACGAGCGTACCGAAGCTGTAGAAACCGTGCATCATTGGCAGCACGGTTTTATTCATTTCGCGTTCAACGGCGGCGCCTTCAACGTTAATCGCCACTTCCGCCGAGCCAAAGCTGGCGCCGAAGATAGCTAAGCCGATAGCAAACAGTACGGCGGAGGTAAACCACAGTGCGGCGCTGAGCACCAGCATGCCGACCACCGCGCAGGACATGGTAGTACGAATGACTTTACGGGTGCCGAATCGATTGACCAGCCACGCAGAGCAGAGAATGCCGCTCATCGAACCTATTGATAGTCCAAATAATACAATCCCCATTTCCGCCGTTGAGAGCGCGAGCAGATCGCGAATCGCCGGGGTACGGGTTGCCCATGACGCCATGAGTAAGCCGGGGATAAAAAAGAACATGAAAAGCGCCCATAGTCTTAACTGAAGGGCTCTGCGAGAGGTTTGCGCTGTCATCCGTAAATGCCTGAGAGTGAAGAGATGCAGACAACAGTAGCAAGGTTGTGTACATTTGTACATCCAGGCAGCTTGCTGCGGAATGTTTTTTTATCGACCTCTATGATTCGATTCAGCCTGAAGAGGCGTTAAACATCCGCGATGGGATTAAGCGCCTATTTAAATGAATGAGGAAAACTGATGGCCCGTCGACCCAACGACCCGCTGAGGCGGGAGCGTATATTACAGGCGACGCTGGATACGATCGCCATTCATGGTATTCATGCGGTCACGCATCGGAAAATAGCCGCCTGCGCCGGTGTACCATTGGGCTCGCTGACATACTATTTCAGCGGCATTGAGGCGCTGGTCGAAGAAGCGTTCAGCCTGTTTACCGGCCAGATGTCGGCGCAGTATCAGCAGTTTTTTGCTGATGTACGCGATCGCGAAGGGGCCTGTGACGCCATCGCTGAGCTTATCTTTAGCGCTCAGGTGACCACCGCGCGCAATATGGAGCTGATGTATCAGCTGTATGCTTTTTGCAGCAGCCAGCCAAATTTAAAAGCGGTCATGCAGAACTGGATGCTACGCAGCCAGCAGACGCTTGAGCAGTGGTTTGAGCCGGCGACGGCGCGCGGGCTTGACGCCTTTATTGAGGGCATGACGCTGCACTTCGTGACCGACAGAGCGCCGCTATCAAGAGAAGCGATTCGACTGATGGTGGGGAGGCTGGCGGGAGAGTGAGCGGGGCGCAGAAAACAAAAAACCCATCAACCTTGAACCTAAGTGGCGGGGTTGATGGGCTCCACAAAATGGGGACATCAAAGAAAAGCAGTGGCACTACTTATGACTGATGCCAGCTAAAAAAGTTCTGCCAGTGTGCGTTTTTTTCTGAAAAAAATTTACTGTAGCCCCGGCCAGATGATAACAATCAGCGTACCAGCCAGGGTTAACAATACGTTAGCGATGGCATAGGTTCCCGCGTATCCCAGCGCTGGAATATTGCTGCGCGCGGTATCGCTGATGATTTCCATCGCCGGAGCGCAGGTGCGGGCGCCCATCATCGCGCCGAACAGCATCGCGCGGTTCATGCGCAGGACGTAAGCGCCGAACAGGAAGCAGATAACCACCGGCACCAGGCTGACAATCAGACCGGCTGCCAGCATCTGGCCGCCGACGGCGCCGAGGCCGTTATTAATGCCGGCTCCCGCGCTGAGCCCAACGCCGGCCATGAATACCATCAGCCCGAACTCTTTCACCATATTCAGCGCGCCCTGCGGGATATAGCCAAACGTCGGATGGTTGGCGCGCAGGAAGCCAAGCAGGATACCGGCAAACAGCAGGCCAGCGGCGTTACCGATCCCGAAGCTGAACGAGCTGAACTGGAAGGTGATCATGCCGATCATCAGGCCGACGATAAAGAAGGCGCAGAAGGCGAGCAGGTCGGTCACCTGGCTGTGAATGGAGATAAAGCCAATACGGTCGGCGACGGTTTTGACGCGGCGCGCATCGCCGCTGACCTGCAGTACATCGCCCTTGTTTAGCACAACGTTATCGTCGATAGGCATTTCGATCTGGCTGCGGATCACGCGGTTTAAGAAGCAACCGTGATCGGTCAGCTTCAGCTGCGCCAGGCGGCGGCCGACGGCATTATGGTTTTTTACCACAATCTCTTCGGTGACGATGCGCATATCCAGCAGATCGCGGTCGAAGACCTCTTTGCCGTTACGGAAGCTTGGGTCGAGGCGGGCGTGGGCATCAGGGTAGCCCACCAGCGCGATATCATCGCCCATCTGCAGCACCGCATCGCCGTCGGGATTCGCCAGAATACCGTTGCGGCGGATCCGCTCAATATAGCAGCCGGTCTGGCGGTAAATGCCCAGCTCGCGCAGGTTCTTGCCATCAGCCCACGCAACCAGCTCCGGGCCGACTCGATAAGCGCGGATCACCGGCAGATAGACCTTACGCCGGGAATCGGTGTCGAGACCGCGCTCGCGGGCGATTTGCTGGGCGCTGGTCTGTAAATCCTGATGCTGCAGCTTCGGCATATAGCGCGCGCCGACAATCAGGCTAACCAGACCAATCAGATAGGTCAGGGCATAGCCGAGACTCAGATGGTCAAGCGAGAGGGCGAGCTGGTCGCTGGGCATGCCGAAGTGGCGTAACGTATCCCCGGCGCCCACCAGCACGGGCGTGGAGGTCATGGCGCCAGCAAGCATCCCGGCCGTCAGGCCGATATCCCAGCCGAAAAGCTTACCCAGCCCCATGGCGAGCAGCATTGCGCTACCGACCATCACCAGCGCGAGCATCAGGTAATTTTTGCCGTCGCGAAAAAAAATAGAAAAAAAGTTGGGTCCCGCTTCTACGCCAACGCAGAAAATAAACAGCATGAAGCCGAGATTCAGGGCATCAGTGTTAATACTGAAATGCTGCTGACCTAATAATAGGGAAACGACTAAAACGCCAATGGAATTACCAAGTTGTACCGACCCGAGACGCAGTTTCCCGAGGCAAAGTCCTAATGCAAGTACAACGAACAATAACAGGATGTAATTCCCGTTTAACAAATCTGCGACGTTTATATTCACGAAAGCCAACTTCTCATTTACTAGTAAGTTGTTGAAGGAAATGGTTATTTGGTCTAAGGTTTGTCCAGTGTTCGCGTTGTTCCGAACGCTATTCTGGCTTCCCGTTATAACCAGCAAAATATAGGCGATAGTTTAATCTTTCCTGGCGGCTGCGGCTAGTAACAATCGTTTTACGCGGGCGGGATCTTTTATTGGCAAGGATTGCCAGAATCTTTATCTGACTGGGCGAAGTGGAAGTTGGTTAGAGGCAAAATCAGGAGGATGTAGTGAAATCTGAGCGTACCTGGGCCGGTATTATCTGTGGGTTCTTTCTATTTATTGTGGTTTGTTTGTCACTGCTGTTACATATGAAAGGCGCCTTTCGGGCCACCGGTAATCCTGAGCTTGGGCTGTTGTTCTTTTTACTCCCCGGTGCGGCGGCAAGCTGCCTCTCTCCCGGACAGCGGGTTATTCGTCCGCTTATTGGCGCTATGCTGGCTGCGCCGGTCTGTCTGGCGGTGATGCGGCTTTGTTTTGTGACTCAGCGTTCTTTCTGGCAGGAACTGGCGTGGTTATTTAGCGCGGTGTTCTGGTGCGCGTTAGGCGCGCTGTGCTTTTTGTTTATTTGCGCCTGGCTTGACGCCAGACGCAAGCACTCGTCAGAGGATTGAGCTATCTCAGGCAAACAGGCCCAGATTCTCTTTCGCCCAGGCTTCAAAGTCGGTGCAGCCGCCAATGTGCTTCTGATCGACAAAAATCTGCGGTACGGTTTCTACCGGTTTACCCACGGTTTTTTCCAGATCGGCTTTGCTGATACCCTCGGCGTGAATATCAATGTAGCGATAGTTAAAATCATCGCGTTCGTTGCTCAGTTTTTCCGCCAGCTCTTTGGCGCGAACGCAATATGGGCAGCCTGGACGACCAAAAATTACCGTAAACATAGTTTCTCTCCTTAAACCTCAGCCGGATGGCGAATGCGACGTATCATGCCCCGTAATGTCGGTAAGTAAAAGAAGGTTCTGCCTTTTACTTTGATGCCTTAAGGCTATGTTTGATAAAAATTCTGCTGCTGAAGCCGCTATACTGGCTCGGTACGCGACCAGTTTTAGCCTGGTAGCGAGAATGATTTGGACCGGAGAAGCGTTATGCGATCGCCCGCAGCATTACCCAAAAGCGTTCTGATAGTAGAGATTATTGGTATAGCGCTGTTGACCCTGGCCTGGCTTTCGCTCAACCAGTACATCAGCCTGCCAGCCCCGTTTTCCAGCCCGACTGCGGCGCTGTTAATGATTTTCGCGGGAATTCTGCTGATGCTTCCGGCCGCCGTGGCGTTGATGTGGCGAGTGGCGAAAGTGCTTGCCCCGCAGTTGACGCAGACGAAAAATTCACCTTCATCATTGCCTGACAGAGAAAAACGAGATGACGCCGACCATTGAGCTGCTGCGTAGCCACCGTTCTATTCGCCATTTTACCGACGCGCCGATTAGCGACGAACAGCGCGCGGCGATTATTGCCAGCGCGCAGGGAGCTTCCAGCTCCAGTTTTTTACAATGTTCTTCAATTATTCGCGTCACTGACCCTGAGATACGCCAACAGCTGGTCCCGCTGAGCGGCGGCCAGAAGCACGTGGCGCAGGCTGCAGAATTCTGGGTATTCTGCGCTGATTTTAACCGTAATCTGCAAATTTGCCCGGACGCGCGGCTTGGCTTCGCCGAACAGCTGCTGCTCGGCTGCGTCGATACCGCCATTCTGGCGCAGAATGCGCTGGTGGCGGCGGAATCCCTTGGCTTAGGCGGCGTCTATATTGGCGGGTTACGTAACAATATTGATGCGGTAACCGCGCTGCTGAAGCTCCCGCAACACGTCCTGCCGCTGTTCGGCCTGTGCCTTGGCTGGCCAGACGATAACCCGGAAGTTAAACCGCGTATGCCGTCGTCGATGCTGGTGCATGAAAATGAGTATCAGCCGGTGGATGAGGCGGTACTTGCTGAATATGACGAACAGTTAGCACAGTATTATCTCTCTCGCGGCAGCAACACGCGTCGCGATACCTGGAGCGACCATATTCGCCGGACTATTGTTAAAGAAAGTCGTCCATTTATTCTGGAATATCTGCATAAGCAGGGATGGGCTACGCGCTGATTGCGTGTAAACTGCTTCAGGCCGGTCGCAAGGAATTCCGCCAGGCCTGCGCTAATTAAAGATGTTGTTCGTTACCAAAGGCCCGCCAGAGCGGGTCTTTTCGCAGAGGTACAGGGTGAAAATTGCCATATTATCCCGGGATGGAACGCTTTATTCATGTCGTCGTCTGCGCGAGGCCGCGCAAAAACGCGGTCATAAGGTAGAAATCCTCGATCCGCTTTCCTGCTATATGAACGTCAGCCCGGTGGCCTCGTCTATTCACTATAAAGGCCGCCAGCTCCCGCATTTTGATGCCGTGATCCCGCGTATTGGAACGGCGATCACTTATTACGGCACCGCCGCGCTGCGCCAGTTTGAGCTGCTGGGTAGCTATCCGCTAAATGAGTCCGTTGCCATCACCCGCGCCCGCGACAAGCTGCGTTCGCTACAGCTGCTGGCGCGCCAGGGAATTGACCTGCCGCTCACCGGCATTGCCCATTCGCCCGACGATACCAGCGACCTGATCGCGATGGTTGGCGGCGCGCCGCTGGTGGTGAAGCTGGTAGAGGGCACCCAGGGGATCGGCGTGGTGCTGGCCGAAACCCGGCAGGCGGCGGAGAGCGTCATTGACGCTTTTCGCGGCCTGAACGCGCATATTCTGGTTCAGGAGTATATCGCTGAGGCGAAAGGCCGGGATGTGCGCTGCCTCGTAGTGGGTAACGAAGTGGTGGCGGCGATTGAGCGGCGAGCGAAAGAGGGCGATTTTCGTTCCAACCTGCATCGCGGCGGCGTGGCCACGGTGGCGCTTATCAGCGAACAGGAGCGGGAAATGGCTATTAAAGCGGTACATACACTCGGGCTGGACGTTGCCGGCGTTGATATTCTGCGCGCTACGCGCGGCCCGCTGGTCATGGAGGTTAACGCTTCTCCCGGCCTGGAAGGGGTTGAAACCACCACCGGCGTCGATATTGCCGGCAAAATGATCGCATGGATCGAACGGCAGGCTGCACCCGGATTTTGTCTGAAAATGGGAGGATAATTCCGTTTCACGACGCCGTCATGGAATACGACGCTTTTTTTGCGTAAGCTATGGCGTCGCATTTTTCACAGTAAGAGGTCACAGGTCATATGGATTCACTGGTCGTTCCGGGTCTTGATACGTTACGTCAATGGCTCGACGAATTGGGCATCAGCTTTTTCGAGTGTGATTCCTGCCAGGCACTGCACCTGCCGCATATGCAAAATTTCGAAGGCATTTTTGATGCCAAAATTGACCTGATTGATAACGTGGTGCTCTTTTCCGCCCTGGCTGAGGTGAAACCCTCCGCGCTGCTGCCGCTGTCAGCCGATCTTTCAGCAATAAACGCCAGTTCGTTGACGGTGAAAGCTTTCCTCGATATTCAGGACGACAATCTGCCGAAACTGGTGGTGTGCCAGGCGTTGACCGTTGGTGTCGGCGTCACTCTCGATCAGTTCGCCTGGTTCTTCCGGCAGAGCGAAGAACAAATCTCCATGGTCATCCTGGAAGCCAGCGCGAACCAGGTGCTGTATAAGACTGAGGAAGAAGAGCCCGCGTCTGAGAATATTCAGTACCATTTTCTTCACTAAGCCGGTTGAATAATAGCGCAGCCACTGCCATGGCGGCTGCGTATTACACGCTTTTATTCTGCTATTAACCTTTCTGTAAAGAATTTTTCACCGCCATTCTGCCTCTTTCGGCTTATCACATAGACCCTAATTGCATAAAAAATTGATAAAAGGCGTTTTTTTACCTGGGCTATAGCCTCTTATTCTGGCTACAGTTATTCTGACGCTGCTTCCAGTTGCGGGCAACCATTCCGGGAGAGGTCCTCTCTCCTTTTCTTAGGCAATGAAAAAATATGCATGATTATTGCATGCGAACAAGTGCGTATATTCAGCCCGCTTGTTAACGGGCATTGATAAGGAATAAGAGATATGACCGCCTTTGGTAAAAAATGGTTAACAGGTCTGGTTACGGGTGCGCTGATGGCCGTCTCTGCCGGTTCGCTCGCCGCCGAACAAAAAACGCTGCATGTTTATAACTGGTCTGATTATATTGCCCCGGATACGGTGGCGAATTTTGAAAAAGAGACCGGTATTAAAGTGGTGTACGACGTTTTTGATTCCAACGAAGTGCTGGAAGGTAAATTAATGGCGGGCAGCACCGGTTTCGACCTGGTCGTACCGTCGGCGAGTTTCCTGGAGCGCCAGCTGGCGGCAGGCGTATTCCAGCCGCTGGATAAGAGCAAACTTCCAAACTGGAAAAATCTCGATCCGGAAGTATTGAAGCTGGTCGCGAAGCACGACCCGGATAACAAATACGCCATTCCGTATCTGTGGGCGACAACCGGCATTGGTTACAACATTGATAAAGTTAAAGCCGTTCTCGGCAAGGACGCGCCGCTCGACAGCTGGGATCTGGTGCTGAAGCCGGAAAACCTCGAGAAGCTTAAAAGCTGCGGCGTTTCCTTCCTTGATGCCCCGGAAGAGATTTTCGCTACCGTGCTGAACTACCTCGGCAAAGATCCTAACAGCAGTAAAGCCGATGATTATACCGGCCCGGCGACAGATCTGCTGCTGAAGCTGCGTCCGAATATCCGCTATTTCCACTCCTCGCAGTATATCAACGACCTGGCGAACGGCGATATCTGCGTCGCTATCGGTTGGGCAGGGGATGTATGGCAGGCGGCTAACCGGGCGAAAGAAGCGAAGAATGGAGTCAACGTCTCCTACTTTATTCCAAAAGAGGGGGCGCTGGCGTTCTTTGACGTTTTCGCCATGCCGGCGGATGCGAAAAACAAAGATGAGGCTTATCAGTTCCTGAACTATCTGATGCGTCCGGATGTTATCGCCCACATCAGCGATCACGTCTATTACGCTAACGGCAACAAAGCCTCTACGCCGCTGGTTAGCGAAGAGATCCGCAATAATCCGGCCATCTATCCGCCGGCTGACGTATTCGCCAAGCTGTTCACGCTGAAAGTGCAGGATCCGAAAATCGACCGCGTGCGTACTCGCGCCTGGACGAAGGTGAAAAGCGGTAAGTAATTCTCCGTGAGCTTTAGGCCGGGTGGGCGTAGCGCTCCCGGCAACAGGCGCACCGATATAGTGCGCCTGCACCATGATTTGATTTTTACCGGAGAACACCCCGTGAATGATGTGATTCCTCGCCCCCAGGCGAAAGCCCCCAAAGCGCTTACCCCGCTACTTGAAATCCGTAATTTAACCAAGTCGTTCGATGGCCAGCACGCCGTCGATGATGTCAATCTCACTATTTATAAAGGCGAAATTTTTGCTCTGCTCGGCGCCTCCGGCTGCGGTAAGTCAACTCTGCTGCGTATGCTGGCGGGTTTCGAACAGCCTACCGCCGGGCAGATTGTACTCGATGGCGTCGATCTGGCGCGGGTGCCGCCGTATCAGCGGCCCATCAACATGATGTTTCAGTCCTATGCGCTGTTTCCCCACATGACGGTGGAGCAAAATATCGCCTTTGGCCTCAAGCAGGACAAATTGCCTAAATCTGAAATCACCAGCCGGGTGCAGGAGATGCTGGCGCTGGTGCATATGCAGGAGTTCGCAAAGCGTAAGCCGCATCAGCTTTCCGGCGGCCAGCGGCAGCGCGTGGCGCTGGCCCGCAGCCTGGCGAAAAGACCAAAACTACTGCTGCTTGATGAGCCGATGGGGGCGCTGGATAAAAAGCTGCGCGATCGGATGCAGCTGGAAGTGGTTGATATTCTTGAACGCGTCGGCGTGACCTGCGTGATGGTGACCCACGATCAGGAAGAGGCGATGACCATGGCGGGACGCATCGCCATTATGAACCGCGGTAAGTTCGTGCAAATCGGCGAGCCGGAGGAGATTTATGAGCATCCAACCACCCGCTACAGCGCGGAGTTTATCGGTTCGGTCAACGTCTTCGAAGGGCTGGTAAAAGAGCGTCAGGAAGATGGTCTGGTCCTTGATTCGCCGGGCCTGACCCATCCGCTGAAGGTTGATCCTGATGCCTCCGTCGTCGATAACGTGCCGGTGTGGGTGGCCCTGCGCCCGGAAAAAATCATGCTTTGTGAAGACCCGCCTGCGGATGGCTACAACTTTGCGGTGGGTGAAGTTATCTATATTGCCTATCTCGGCGACCTGTCTATCTACCATGTGCGCCTGAAAAGCGGGCAGATGATCAGCGCTCAGCTGCAGAATGAACACCGCTACCGCAAAGGAGCGCCGACGTGGGGCGATGAGGTTCGTTTGTGCTGGGATGCCGATAGCTGCGTCGTGCTGACGGTGTAAGGAGAGGGCGATGAGTACATTAGAACCCCCGTCAGGTGTAAAAAAACCGGGCGGTTTTGCGCTGTGGCTGGCGCGCCTGCAGATGGCTCATGGGCGCAAGCTGGTGATTGCGCTGCCCTACCTGTGGCTGATCCTCCTGTTCCTGCTGCCGTTTCTGATCGTGTTTAAAATCAGTCTCGCAGAGATGGCGCGGGCGATCCCGCCGTATACCGATCTGCTGGAATGGGCCGATGGTCAGCTAACGTTGACGCTGAACCTCGGTAACTTCCTGCAGCTCACCGACGATCCGCTCTATTTTGAGGCGTATCTGCAATCGCTTCAGGTGGCAGGGATCTCGACCTTCTGCTGCCTGCTGCTGGGTTATCCGCTGGCGTGGGCGGTGGCGCACAGCAAGCCATCAACCCGTAATATTCTGCTGTTGCTGGTGATCCTGCCGTCATGGACGTCGTTCCTGATCCGCGTCTATGCCTGGATGGGGCTGCTGAAAAGCAACGGCGTGCTCAATAACTTTCTGCTGTGGTTGGGGGTTATCGATCAGCCGCTGGAGATCCTGCATACCAACCTGGCGGTCTACATCGGTATTGTTTACGCCTATCTGCCGTTTATGGTGCTGCCGATTTACACCGCTCTCACGCGTATCGATTATTCGCTGGTTGAGGCGTCTCTGGACCTGGGGGCCCGGCCGCTGAAGACCTTTTTCCAGGTGATCGTTCCGCTCACCAAAGGCGGAATTATTGCCGGATCGATGCTGGTGTTTATTCCGGCGGTAGGGGAGTTCGTCATTCCTGAACTGTTAGGCGGTCCGGACAGCATTATGATTGGTCGCGTGCTGTGGCAGGAGTTTTTCAATAACCGCGACTGGCCGGTAGCCTCGGCGGTAGCGATCGTGATGCTGTTGCTGCTGATCGTACCGATTATGTGGTTTCATAAGCATCAGCAAAAACAGGTGGGGGAACACGGATGAATAATTTGCCGGTCGTCCGTTCGCCGTGGCGAATATTGATTCTGGTGCTCGGCTTTACGTTCCTGTACGCGCCGATGCTGATGCTGGTGATTTACTCGTTCAACAGTTCGAAGCTGGTGACGGTATGGGCAGGGTGGTCAACGCGCTGGTATCGCGAGCTGTTTCACGACGATGCGATGATGAGCGCGGTAGGATTGAGCCTGACCATTGCCGCCTGCGCCGCGACGGCGGCGGTGATTCTCGGCACGATTGCCGCGGTGGTCATGGTGCGTTTTGGCCGCTTCCGCGGGTCAAACGGTTTTGCCTTTATGATCACCGCGCCGCTGGTCATGCCCGATGTGATTACCGGGCTGTCGCTGCTGCTGCTGTTCGTGGCGCTGGGGCATGCTATCGGCTGGCCGTCGGATCGCGGAATGCTAACCATCTGGCTGGCGCACGTCACCTTCTGCACCGCATACGTGGCGGTGGTTATTTCATCGCGCCTGCGCGAGCTGGACCAGTCTATCGAGGAGGCGGCGATGGATTTGGGCGCTGCGCCGCTGAAGGTCTTTTTCGTGATTACGCTACCGATGATCATGCCGGCGGTGATCTCCGGCTGGCTGCTGGCGTTCACGTTGTCTCTGGACGACCTTGTTATTGCCAGCTTTGTTTCCGGGCCCGGGGCGACGACGCTGCCGATGCTGGTCTTCTCCAGCGTGCGTATGGGGGTTAATCCGGAGATTAATGCCCTGGCAACGTTAATCCTCGGCGTGGTCGGGATTGTTGGTTTTATCGCCTGGTATTTGATGGCCCGCGCGGAAAAGCAGCGGGTGCGCGATATCCAGCGTGCAAGAAGCGGCTGAACCGCCTAAAATCTGCAATAGAGTTAACATCGGCGCCGCATTTAAGGCGCCGTTTTCATGGAAGACTTTACGTTGGGATTGTTTACTAAAACGCGTTTGTCTCATGCTCGTCTTAACGTTCCTGCGCTGGTGCAGGTGGCGGCCTTCGCCATTATTTTAATCCGCGGTCTGGATTTACTGATGATCCTCAACCAGCTTGGCGTCCAGGGAATTATGGATTTTGTCCATCGCAGCGTGCAGACGTGGACGCTGACGCTGGTTTTTCTCTCAAGCCTGGTGCTGGTGTTTATAGAAATCTGGTGCGCGTTTTCGCTGGTGAAAGGGCGGAACTGGGCGCGCTGGCTGTTTCTGCTGACTCAGATTATTGTGATTAGCTATCTGTGGGCCGCTTCTCTGGGCTACGGATATCCCGAACTTTTTAGTATTGCCGGGGAATCAAAGCGCGAAATATTTCGTTCTCTGGTGCTGCAAAAGCTGCCGGACCTGCTGGTGCTGGTCATGCTGTTTGTTCCGAGCCCGTGCCGGCGCTTTTTCCGTTTACAGTAACGGTGATACAATCCCCGCCCCTGTTTTTTTGAAGGTCTTGCTATGCACTGCGCACTTTATGACGCGGGCCGCTGTCGCTCCTGCCAGTGGTTGGAACTGCCGATATCTCAACAGCTCGCCGATAAAATGGCCGACCTGCGCGCGCTTTTGGCCGATGCTCCGGTTGCTCACTGGAGCGCACCGGCTTGCGGGCCGGAAAGCGGGTTTCGCAACAAAGCCAAAATGGTGGTCAGCGGTAGCGTTGAGCGCCCGCTGTTCGGGATGCTGCATCGTGATGGCACTCCGGAAGACCTCACCGACTGCCCGCTTTATCCGTCAGGCTTTGCGCCCGTATTTGCTGTGCTCCGACCGTTTATCGCCCGCGCCGGGCTCACGCCCTATAACGTTGCCCGCAGGCGCGGCGAGCTGAAGTATATTCTGCTGACTGAAAGCCGGCTCGACGGCGGCATGATGCTGCGCTTCGTCCTGCGATCGGAGGCCAAACTTGGCCAACTGCGCGCTGCGCTGCCGGAGCTGCAGGCGCTGCTGCCGCAGCTGAAAGTGATTACCGCCAATATCCAGCCGGTGCATATGGCCATCATGGAGGGTGAGCAGGAAATTTTCCTCACCGACCAGCAGGCGCTGGCGGAAAATTTCAACGGCGTACCGCTGTGGATCCGTCCGCAAAGCTTCTTTCAGACTAACCCGACGGTAGCCAGCCAGCTATATGCCACCGCCCGTGACTGGGTGCGCCAGCTGCCGGTCAAGCATATGTGGGATCTGTTCTGCGGCGTGGGCGGTTTTGGCCTGCACTGCGCTACGCCGGAGATGCGCCTGACCGGGATTGAGATCTCCCCGGAGGCCATCGCCTGCGCGCGGCAGTCGGCAGCGGAGCTCGGGCTGCGAAATCTGCATTTTCAGGCGCTCGATTCCACGCAGTTCGCCACCGGTGAAGACGAAATTCCCGAGCTGGTGCTGGTGAATCCGCCGCGCCGCGGTATCGGCGATGGGCTGTGCGACTATTTAAGCCGTATGGCGCCGGAGTTTATTATCTATTCCAGCTGCAATGCCCGGACGATGGCGAAAGATATCGCTCGTCTGGCCGGTTATCGCATTGAGCGCGTCCAGCTGTTCGATATGTTCCCCCACACAGCGCACTATGAAGTGCTGACCCTGCTGGTCCGCGAAGTATAAACAAAATGTGAACTCTTCAGCCGGCAAAGATCGGGTAAGCTTGGCTAATCAGAACCTGGGAATAGCGGAGTGCTGCCGGTGGCAAAGAAAATTTTGTTAGTAGAAGATGATGAGGATATCGCCGCGCTGCTGCGCCTGAATCTGCTGGATGAGGGATATCAGATTGTCCACGAAGCGGACGGGGCGCAGGCTCTGGGTCTGCTGGAAAAAGAGCTCTGGGATGCCGTCATTCTGGACCTGATGTTGCCTGGCGTTGACGGTCTTGAGATTTGTCGGCGCATTCGTCAGCAAACCCGCTATCTGCCGGTGATTATTATCAGCGCCCGCGCCAGCGAAACCCAGCGGGTGCAGGGGCTGGAGATAGGGGCGGATGATTACCTGGCTAAACCTTTCTCGATTCTTGAACTGATCGCCCGGGTCAAAGCGGTGTTTCGTCGGCAGGAGGCGATGGGGCAAAATCTTTTGCTGGATGCCGGGCGCATCAATAGCCACGGTTTAAGCATCGATCCTTTATCGCGCGACGTGAAGCTGCGCGGCGAGACGGTGGATCTGACGCCGCGAGAGTTCGATCTGCTCTACTACTTTGCTCGTCATCAGGGGGAGGTCTTTTCCCGCCTTGAGCTGCTCGATCGGGTGTGGGGCTATCAGCACGACGGCTATGAACATACGGTCAATACCCATATCAACCGCCTGCGCACCAAAATTGAGCGCGACCCGGCAGAGCCGGACATCATTCTGACCGTCTGGGGAAAAGGCTATAAATTTGCCGTGGAGCGCAACGAGGCGCAGCCATGATCCGCCGTCTCACTCTCAGCCAGCGTCTGGCGCTGGTGTTTACCTCGCTGCTGCTGCTTTGCGCGTTAGCCGTTTGCCTGATTCAGCTGTACAGCAGCGCCCAGTACGGCAATGTGATGATTCAGCGTCTCTCTGCCGGGCTGGCGCAGCAAATCGCCGCCCGTGAGCCGCTTCTGGACGCTGAGGGGCAGGTTGACCGCCAGAGGCTGAAGCCGCTGTTCGACCGGCTGATGACCTTCAATCCGAGCGTGGAGCTGTACCTGCTTTCCCCTGATGGCGAGCTGCTGGCCGACGCCGCGCCGCCCGGTCATATCAAACGTCAGCGCATCGATCTTGTACCGCTACAAACGTTTCTTTCCGGCGGCGCCTGGCCGATTTACGGCGACGATCCGCGCAGCCCGGATCGGCAAAAAGTGTTTAGCGTTGCGCCGCTGCGCCAGGACGGCCAGCTGCGCGGCTATCTCTATATTATTCTGCAAGGCGAAACCTTTAATGAACTGGCGGCGAGCGCCTGGCAAAAAACAGCCTGGAGCCTGCTACTGTGGACCCTGCTGCTGGTGGCCGTCCTCGGCCTGCTGGCGGGCTGGCTTGCATGGTACTGGGTAACGCGCCCGGTGCGCCAGCTCACCGCACTGGTAGCGACGGACAGAGAAGACAGTATTCATGCGATTAAGGCGCTGGCGGCGCTAACTCCGGAGGCCAACCCGGGAAATGAAGTTGCCGTGCTGCATAATCGCTTTATTGAGCTGGCTCGCCAGATTGCCAACCAGTGGGATCGTCTGGCCGATAGCGATCGCCAGCGCCGGGAATTCGTCGCTAATATTTCCCACGATTTACGCACGCCGCTCACTTCGTTGCTGGGATATCTGGAAACGCTAAGCCTGAAGGCCGATCGCCTGACGATGGAAGAGAACAAGCAGTATCTGAATATCGCCCTGCGCCAGGGGAACAAGGTGCGCCATCTTTCTCAGCAGCTGTTTGAGCTGGCCCGCCTGGAGCACGGCGGGATTAAGCCGCAGCCGGAAACGTTCGTTTTGGCCGAGCTGGTGCAGGATGTGGCGCAAAAATTCGATCTGGCAATCGCGACGCGCAATATCGGTTTGCAGCTGGATCTTGCCGCTGGACTACCGCCTGTCACCGCAGATCTCTCGATGATTGAACGGGTGCTGACTAATTTGCTCGATAACGCGATTCGCCATACGCCGGAGGGCGGGCTTATCAGCCTGGCGGCGCATCGAGCGGGGACGGAGATCGTCGTCGAAGTGGCTGATAGCGGTCCCGGCGTGGCCGGTGAGCTGCGGGCAACCCTGTTTGAACGGCCCTCGGTGCTGGAGCCTGGCGCGCAAAGCTCATCAAGAGGAGGTTTGGGATTAATGATTGTGCGGCGGATGCTGCAGCTGCACGGCGGCGATATTCGCCTGCTCGAAGCGCCGACAGGGGCCTGTTTCCAGTTCACACTGCCGGTTTAAGGTTGCGGGTTGGCCGGGCGGGATGCAGGTTTAGCGCCGTCTGCTAACCGGTAGGTAGCCTGGGTAAGGCGTTTACGCCGCAACCCGGGGAATGCGCCGGGATTGCGGCTGTGGTGCGGCTTCTTCCCGGGCCGTGCTGCGCTTGCCCGGGCTACGGGGTCGTGGCTGTCTGCGGGCCGGTAGCTCGGGTAAGGCATTTACGCCGCAACCCGGGGAATGTGCCGGGAATGCGGCTGTGGTGCGGTTTCTTCCCGGGCCGCGCTGCGCTTGCCCGGACTACTGGGCCACGGCTGTCTGCGGGCCGGTAGCCTGGGTAAGGCATTTACTCTGCAACCCGGGAAATGCGCCGGGATTGCGGCTGTGGTGCGGTTTCTTCCCGGGCCGCGCTGCGCTTGCCCGGGCTACGGGGCCACGGCTGTCTGCGGGCCGGTAGCTCGGGTAGGGCGTTTACGCCGCAACCCGGGGAATGTGCCGGGAATGCGGCTGTGGTGCGGTTTCTTCCCGGGCCGCGCTGCGCTTGCCCGGGCTACGGGGCCACGGCTGTCTGCGGGCCGGTAGCCTGGGTAAGGCATTTACTCTGCAACCCGGGAAATGCGACGGGATTGCGGCTGTGATGCGGCTTCTTCCCGGGCCGCGCTGCGCTTGCCCGGGCTACGGGGCCACGGTTGTCTGCGGGCCGGTAGCCCGGACAGGCGCGTCAAGCGCCGCCTCCGGGAGGGTTTACTCCGGGAACCACTGATTGCTGATTTTGTCGTAGGTGCCGTCGGCTTTAATCGCCTTTAGCGCGGCGTTCAGTTTTTCCAGCAGCGCTTTGTTATCCGGACGTACCGCAATGCCGAGACCGGTGCCGAAGTACTGCGCGTCGGTTACCTTCGGCGTTGCCGCGCCCAGCTGCGGGTTGGTTTTTTGCCATTCATTAACCACGGCGGTGTCGCCAAACACCCCATCAATACGGCCATTTTTCAGGTCGATAAACGCATTCTGGTAGCTATCGTAAGCCACGGTTTTCACTTCCGGATGTTTATCCTGCAGGTATTTCTGGTGCGTGGTGCCGTTTTCCATCCCGATGCGCTTGCCTTTCAGATCGTCGAAAGAGTGGTAAGCGTCTTTCTTCGCAATGACCAGCGCCGAGTTGGCGTAGTACGGGTCGGTAAAGGCCACCTGCTTGCTGCGTTCAGGCGTAATGTCCATACCGGAAATGACCGCATCATACTTCTTGAATTTAAGCGCCGGGATCAGGCTGTCGAAAGCGTGGTTGGTAAAAGTACACTCCGCCTGCATCTGTTTACACAGCGCGTTAGCCAGGTCGATATCGAAACCGGCGATCTGGTTATTGGCATCCATCGATTCAAACGGAGGGTAGGTTGCGGAAACGCCAAAACTGATTTTTTCTGCGGCAGCGGCGCCAAAGGCGAAAGAGCTAAGCAGTGCGGCCAGAACTAATTTTTTCATCGTGGAACTCCCGTCGGTCAATCTTATGATGTTATGCCGTGTCTGCGGCTGGAGCTAACAATGCCACCAAATGAATTTATATTCAATAAATGTGGTTATTTATTTTTTATGAAATAAAAAAAGACGGATAATTCAGAGAATTTATCCGTCCTGGTTTGGTTGGTTATGCGTTTTTAATTACGTCGCTCAAAGGCCAGCGCTTTATGTTCCACCAGACGCATCAGCAGCGTCAGCAGGCCATTGACCACCAGATAGACAATCCCTGCGGCGCCGAACACCATCACATCATAAGTGCGGCCATAGAGCAGCTGGCTGTGTCCCATCACTTCCATCAGGGTAATGGTGTAGGCCAGGGACGTGCTCTTGAACACCAGCACCACTTCGTTGGAGTAGGAGGAGAGGGCGCGCTTAAAGGCGTACGGCAGCAGGATCGCCAGGGTATCTTTCTTGCTCATCCCCAGCGCGCCGCAGGATTGCCACTGGCCATCCGGGATGGCGCGAATAGCGCCATAAAACAGCTGCGTGGTGTAAGCGGCGCTGTTGAGAGAAAGGGCGATTAGCGCGCAGAGCCAGGGTTCGGAAATCAGATGCCAGAGTACCGGATACTCCTGCAGCGACGGGAACTGACCCGGGCCGTAGTAAATCAGGAAGATCTGCACCAGCAGCGGCGTGCCGGTAAACAACGTGATATAGCCGCGCACGATCCACACCAGTCCCGGCGTTTTTAACGTCAGGATAATGGTAAAGATTAGCGATAAAACCAGCGCCACGGCGATAGATGCAGCGGTCAGCGTCAGGCTGGTGTGCAGCCCTTTGAGCAGTTCAGGTAAGTACTCAAGCATCAGCCTGGTCTCCTTTCGAAGCGCGTCGCACGCTGGTCAATACGTTTCAGGATGTACTGACTCAACAGGGTGATGACCAGATAAATTGCTGCCGCGATGATGTACCAGTTAAACGGCTCCTGAGTACGGGTAGCGATGCTTTTGGTTTGCAGCATCAGGTCGTTGACGCTGATTAAGCTTACCAGCGCGGTGTCCTTCAGCAATACCAGCCACTGGTTACCGAGACCCGGCAGCGCATGGCGCCACATTTGCGGCATCACCAGACGAAAGAAAATGGCGGCTTTAGATAATCCCAGCGCCTGACCGGATTCCCACTGCCCCTGCGGCACCGCTTTTAGCGCCCCGCGCAGAGTCTGAGATGCATAGGCGGCATACAGCAGAGATAGGGCGATAGCCCCGCAAAGGAACGGACTAACGTCGAAATTATCGATCTGCATCTGTACCGGGATCTGCACAATGCCGAGATTAATCGTAAAGCCGTCAGAAAGGGTCAGCAGCAGCTGTGAGGAACCAAAATAGATAAACAGAACCACCAGAATTTCCGGTAGTCCGCGCAAAAGGGTGACAATGCCGGTTGCGAGCCAGGCGACCGGGCGCAGCTTCACCGACTCGAGGACGGCAAACAGCATCGCCAGCACCAGGCCGATGATCAGGGCGCAAACGGCAAGGCCGACGGTCATCCCGGCGGCGCTTGCTAATGGAAAAAATTCGTTCATTCAGAGTTACTTCTGGAACCATTTGTTATAGATAGACTGGTAAGTCCCATCGCTCTTCACTTTTTCCAGCGCGGCGTTAAATTTCTGCTGCAGTTCAGTATTACCCTGGCGTAACGCAATGCCGAGACCGGTGCCGAAGTAGTCTTTATCGGTGACTTTGTCACCTACTGCGGCCAGCTTCGGATTGCTCTTCAGCCATTCGGTCACCACGGCGGTATCGCCAAATACGGCGTCAATACGGCCGTTCTGCAGATCCAGCTTCGCATTCTGGTAGCTGTCGTAAGGAACGGTAGTGATTTCCGGATGTTTATCGGTGATGAATTTCTGGTGGGTCGTCCCGTTCTGTACGCCGACCTTTTTGCCTTTCAGCGCATCAATACTGGTGAATTTACCTTCCTGACCAACGAATAACGCGGAGTTTTCGTAGTATGGGGTGGTGAACAGCACCTGCTTCTCACGCTCAGGGGTGATATCCATCCCGGCCATGACCGCGTCGAAACGACGGAACTTCAGGCTGGGGATCAGGCTATCGAAGGCCTGGTTGGTAAAGGTGCAGGTCGCATCAATCTCTTTACACAGGGCATTCGCCAGATCGACGTCAAAGCCGACAATTTTGTTATTGGCATCGATCGATTCAAACGGAGGATAAGAGGCCTCGGTGGCGAAACGAATGGTCTGGGCAGCGGTAGCGGAGAGGCTCATGCCCGCAAGAAGAGCGGCAATCAGTACTTTTTTCATCGTCATTTCCCCGAAAACATCAATGTGAAAGATAGTTTTTAAACGCGTCGGTCTGTGGATGCACAAAGCAGCTGGCATCACCTTGTTCAACGATATGGCCATTTTCCATATACACCACGCGGCTGGCCGTTTTACGCGCCACTTCCACTTCGTGGGTGACGATAACCTGCGTAATGCCGGTTTCAGCCAGTTCGCGGATAATGCTGACGATCTGGGCGGTGATTTCTGGATCCAGCGCCGCCGTCGGTTCATCAAACAGCAGAACCTGCGGTTCCATCATCAGGGCGCGGGCAATGGCGACGCGCTGCTGCTGACCGCCGGAAAGATGCAGCGGGTAGCGATCGCTGTATGGTTTCAGACGCAGACGTTCGAGCAGCTTTTCAGCGCGCGCTAAAGCCTGATCTTTGCTTAAACCGAGCACGCGGCAGGGAGCTTCAATCAGATTTTGCTGCACGGTCAGATGCGGCCACAGATTGTACTGTTGAAAAACCATACCTACGTTCTGGCGCAGTTCGCGAATAGCTTTGTCAGAAGGCGCTTTGGTAAAGTCGAAATGGTTTCCGGCGATGTACAGCGTACCGGAACGCGGCATCTCCAGCAGGTTGAGTACGCGCAGCAGCGAGCTTTTACCGGCACCGCTTGGGCCGAGCAGCACCAGCGTTTCCCCCTGCGGGCACTCCAGCGTGATGTCGAACAGCGCCTGGTGCGCGCCGTAGAAGCAATTAATGCCGTTTAATTTAATGCTCATCTGGGCAGTCTGATACAAATAGCAATTGAGGCCGCAAATAGTACCTTTGGCAGAATAGTTATGCAATATTTATGCGTTAAAAGTTAAATGTAAACCACGTTTACATTTAAAGTTAGCACAAAATATGGCTTCGTGAGGGCGGGGGGAGTAAATGTCGGCAGTACCTGAGTAAATACCGACATTTTACCGGGTTATACCCGCCATAATTCTAGCGGCAGATGCGTTGACTTTGTGACTCGGCTCATCCATGAGCCTCGCCCTTACGGGCCGCCGGGATACGGCGTTCAAATCTGTTCCACACTGATTTGTCGCGAAGTTGCCGCCTGCCTGCAGCCTGAATTATTCAGGCTATTGTTTGCCAGGAGCCATCGGCAGGTTAGCGTTTTTCAAGACTTTGACGCAGGGTTCCCGCCGGCGCATGGGAGTTGTTGCCGAGGTAGCGCACGTCATCCACGGCCCAGCACTGGCCTTCCTGAATCATCAGTACTTCATCCTTCCAGCTTTGGGTGCCCTGTTTCAGCTCAACGCGCAGCGGAATATTGCGCGCATCGCGGTTAGGAATGGTGGAGGCGCTGGCGACATCGGCGCTGTCCGCTGGCGTGGTGCTGCTGGAGAACAGATTAGACTGCAGCAGGGCGTGGTTAGACGTGTCCTGACGCGCGTCGTTCAGCAGTTTTGCCAGACCGTCGCTCAGGTATGGACGCAGCGCCGTTAAATCGCTGTTGCGATTCTGCACCTGGTAGTCATAAAACTTCTGCGCCACGTCATCCGGGCCACCTTCGATGCAGGGGCCGCTACGGGTGCCGTTATCTTTGTAGGCAGGCGTGACGGTAGTACAGGCGCTGAGCGCCAGCGCGCAGGGGAGGACTAATGCAAGAACTTTGTAGCGCATGATGATTTCCTTATAAGCTCACTACGTTAAAATATCTTTTCAAGCATAGTGTATCAGATAGGGATTGTGCTTGACCCTCAGAGCTAACGCATTGAACGTTAAAGAAGGAGTTTCACCATGCAATTTTCCACCACTCCGACCCTCGAAGGTCAGCCGATCGTTGAGTATTGCGGGGTCGTCACCGGGGAAGCGATTCTCGGCGCCAACGTATTCCGCGATTTTTTCGCCAGCATTCGCGATATCGTTGGCGGCCGTTCCGGCGCCTATGAAAAAGAGCTGCGTAAAGCCCGTGAAATTGCTTTTGCAGAACTAAGCGAACAGGCGAAAGCGCTGGGCGCTAACGCGGTCGTGGGGATTGATATTGACTACGAAACCGTTGGTAAAGATAGCAGCATGCTGATGGTGAGCGTCAGCGGTACCGCGGTGAAGACCCAGCGATGAAAGTTTGTCGGGCAGGTGTTCTGCTGGGGCTGCTGCTGACGGGCTGCGCCACGGAGAAAGGGATTGTCGATCGCGATGGCTATCAGCTGGATACGCGCCATCCGGCGCAGGCGGCCTATCCGCGCATCAAAGTGCTGGTCATTCACTACACCGCCGATGATTTCGACGTTTCGCTGGCGACGCTGACGGATAATCAGGTGAGCTCTCACTACCTGATCCCGGAGAAACCGCCGCTGCACAAAGGCAAACCGCGGATCTGGCAGCTGGTGCCGGAAGAGGAATTGGCCTGGCATGCGGGCGTCAGCTTCTGGCGCGGTAGTACGCGCATTAACGATACTTCGATTGGTATCGAGCTGGAGAATCGCGGCTGGCAAAAAACGGCGGGGATAAAAAGCTTCACGCCGTTTAATCCGGCGCAAATCGACGCTCTGATCCCCCTGGCGAAAGATATTATCGCCCGCTACCATATTGCGCCGCAGAACGTGGTCGCTCATGCTGATATTGCCCCACAGCGTAAAGACGATCCGGGGCCGTTGTTTCCGTGGCGCAGGCTGGCGGAGCAGGGGATAGGCGCATGGCCGGACGCACAGCGCGTGGCGTTTTATCTGCAGGGGCGGCCTTCATTCGAGCCGGTTGAAACCGCCGGGCTGCTGGACGTGCTCGCGCGCTACGGCTATCAGGTGACGCCGGAAATGACTCCGGCTCAGCAAAAGCGGGTGATTATGGCTTTCCAGATGCACTTCCGCCCCGAACGCTGGGACGGCGTTGCCGATGCGCAAACCCTGGCGATTGCTGAAGCGCTGCTGGAAAAGTACGGTCGGGGCTAGTAGTGCAGCTTACCGTGGTCTCTCAACCACGCGGCGGTACGGATAATGCCTTCATCCATCGTGACTACCGGCTGATAGCTTAACTCCTGCTGAGCGCGGGAGATATCAAGGGTAAAATCAAAGTTCAGCTTGGAGACGCCGTAGTGGGTGAAGGCGGGCTCTTTAGCTGACTTATTGCCAAAGCGCTCCATGCTGCGGGCGATGATATCCAGCATTGGATAAGGTACCGAACGGATGCGGCACTTAATCCCCAGCTCATCGATGAGTTTCTGTACGATACTGTGCAGGGTTTGCGGCTCGCCGTTTGTGATGTTGTAGGCGCGGGCCGAGGGCAGAAGGTCGCAGTGGGCCTGGCTGGCGAGCCACATCGCGTGTACCGCATTTTCATAGTAGGTCATGTCCACCAGCGCGCTGCCGCCGCGTGGTAACAGAACGCTGCCGTAGTGCTGCATCATCTGCGCCAGGCGCGGGATAAACACTTTATCATGTGGGCCAAACAGACTTTGCGGACGCAGAATGGTAAATCGGGTATTCGGGTTGGCCTGCGCCAGCAAATTGATTACGTCTTCGCTCGCCGCTTTGCTGCGGGCGAACTCGTTAGCGAAGCGCTGCGGACGAAAATCTTCCTGAATATCGCGATGATGGTGATAATCAAAATAGAGCGATGGCGAGGAGATATGCACGAAGTTGCGCACGCCCCAGGCCACCGCCCATTCGCCGAGGCGACGGGTTGCGCGGACGTTTGCTAAATCAAAAGCCTGTTGGGTGCCCCACGGGGAGGTAAAGCTGGAACAGTGCCACAGGGTATCGATACCGGCGAGCATCACTTTGGCCTGCGAGGAGACCAGCTCGGTTAAGTCCGCTGGGACGAACTCGGCACCCATTTTGCTCAGAAGCTTGCCCATGGCTTCATTACGCCCGGTCGCTCTGACGCTGATGCCCCTGTTACGCAGATATTCCACCGCGTTGCGGCCTAATCCGCTGGTCGCACCGGTAACCAGTACCTTCATATCGATCCACTGTCCCACAAAAGAATTTCGTGCGCATTTTTCCGTGATTCTGACTACGATGCAATGAGAATCATGAAAGAATTCTGTACGTATATCTTATTTGCTGGTGATTTGCTCCGCCAGGCGAGCTATGCGTCGCGCCATGCCGCGAAATATAAACAGATGCGCCGGGATCATCAGCAGCCAGTAAAAGAGACCGGGCATACCGTGCGGGTGCCACCAGGCCCGAACGTCCAGCTCGCGATGGTCGCCTTTATTGCGCAGGGTAAAGCTCAGGCGGCCCAGGCCCGGGGCTTTCATACCGAATAACAGGGTCAGCTGCTTTTCCGTTTCGACGATAATCACCTTCCAGCTGTCCACCGTATCACCGGTTTGCAGATACTCTTTTTCCGGACGACCTTTTGCCAGCCGATGGCCCACCAACAGGTCCATCGCCCCGCGAGTCTTCCACAGAACGTTGCCGAAAAAATAGCCCTCTTTGCCGCCAATTTGATTCACTACCTTCCACAGCGCGGCCAGGCTGGCGCAAGTATTAACGGTACAGCCCGCCTGTTTCGGGTAGTAGCCGTACTCGGGCCGCCAGCGGGCGAAAGCCTGCGCGTCGTAGCCCCAGTCGCTGGAGTTCACCAGCTGTTCTTCTTCTTTTAGCGTGCTGCGCACCGCTTCATCAAAAGCGATCAGCGGTTGCGGAATTAAGGCGCGCAGGGCGCGATCGTCGGCGATCAGATCGTGCTTGAGCCCCTGGATCAGCGCTTTGGCCGTGGTGGGCGGCACGGAGGTAATGACATTGAGAAACCATACTGAAATCCAGCTGGTGGGTAAGGGGACAGGGATCAGCGGGCGTCGTTTGCCGCTGACCGCCATAAAGCGGATAAACTGCTGCTGATAGCTTAAAACTTCCGGCCCGGCGGCTTCAAAGATTCGGTGCTCTCGGGAGGGATGATTAAGCAACTGCAGCAGATAATAGAGCAAGTTTTCCAGCGCAATGGGCGTGGTGCGCGAGCGCACCCAGCGCGGCGGCGTCAGTACCGGCAGGTTGTAGACCATATCGCGCATCACTTCGAACGCGGCGGAACCCGCGCCGACGATGATGCCGGCGCGAATTTCCGTTACCGGAACGCCTGATTCGCGCAGCAGGTCGGCGGTGATCTGGCGGGCGCGCAGGTGGTCGGATTGCTCCTGTTCCGAAACCTGTAAGGAACTGAGGAAAATGACTTCACTCACCGGCGTTTTGCGCAGGGCGTCGCGCACGTTCAGGGCAACCTGGCGCTCGTGCTGGATAAAATCGCCGCCTTCGCCCATCCCGTGTACCAGGTAGTAAACGGTGTCAGCCTGCGCCAGCAGGGCGGTCAACCCGTCCGGATGATTTAAATCCAGCGAGCGGCACTCAACGCCGGGAAGATTTTGTTTTTTAAGCCTGTCTATCCGGCGTGCCGCAGCCAGCACGGTGAATCCCTGCTCGCTGAGCCTTTTCACCAGATGCTGGCCAATATAGCCGCTGGCGCCCAGTACCAGAATTCGTTGCGACACGCTGTTCTCCTTAACGGTTTAAAAATGCCCGCCAGTGATTAACCACCTCGGCGAGCTGCTGACGATTGACGTCAATATGCGTTACCAGGCGCACAATGGGCGAAGCGCTGATTAGCACGCCTCGTTCACGCAGATACTCGCCCAGCGCGGCGTGCTCTTCGCCAACGCGGACGAACAGCATATTGGTATCATGACGGGTCACTTCCGCACCGGCGGCGCGCAGCTGCTCTGCCATCCACGCGGCGTTATCGTGATCCTCTTTTAAACGCTCGATATTGTTCTGTAAGGCATAAATTCCTGCTGCTGCGAGGATCCCGGCCTGACGCATCCCGCCGCCGACCATTTTCCGCCAGCGGATGGCGTGGCGAATATACTCTTCGCTCCCCACCAGCAGCGAGCCTACCGGCGCGCCGAGCCCTTTTGACAGGCAGATGGTGAGTGAATCACAGTATCGGGTGATGTCGCGCAGCTCGCAGCCGTATTCCACGAGGGCGTTAAAAATGCGGGCACCGTCAACGTGCAGCCCGAGGCCGCGCTGGCGGGTAAACTCCCAGGCCTCTTGCAGATATTCGCGCGGCAGCACCTTGCCGTTATGGGTATTTTCCAGAGACAGCAGCCGGGTTGGAGCGAAATGGATATCGTTCGGTTTGATTTTGGCCGCGACTTTATCCAGCGGCAGAGAGCCGTCCGCAGCGGCATCAATCGGCTGCGGCTGGATGCTGCCGAGCACCGCCGCGCCGCCTGCTTCGTAGAGATAATTATGCGCGCCCTGGCCGACGATATACTCTTCGCCGCGCTGGCAGTGGCTGAGCAAAGCGACCAGATTGGCCTGGGTACCGGTTGGCAGAAAGATTGCAGCCTCTTTGCCGGCAAGTTCGGCGGCAAAACGCTGGAGCTGGTTTACGGTCGGGTCATCGCCATACACGTCATCCCCGACCGGGGCGGCCATCATTGCTTCCAGCATGGCGCGGCCAGGACGGGTAACGGTATCACTGCGTAAATCTATCATGTCATATCCTTATCCACTTCATCCTTCGCGCTGCCTCTGCGTTGGCTGCGCCCTCAAACCCCGATCGCATAGTTAGCTATGCTCCCGGGAGTTTTCGGGCTTGCCGCTTTGGATGTAACACGAATTATTTTGTGTATGAATTGAAAAGGATATTTTTACCTCAGCCAGTTAGTTTTCGCCAGTTCGATAACCTCGTCGCCGCGGCCGCTGATAATCGCGCGCAGCATATAGAGGCTGAAACCTTTGGCCTGTTCCAGTTTGATCTGCGGCGGGATCGCCAGCTCTTCTTTAGCGACAACGACATCCACCAATACCGGACCATCGGTACTGAAGGCGGTTTGCAACGCTTCGTCGACCTCTGCCGCACTTTCTACACGAATACCCTTGATACCGCAGGCTTCGGCGATGCGGGCAAAATTCGTATCGTGCAGTTCGGTGCCGTCGGTCAGATAACCGCCGGCTTTCATTTCCATGGCAACGAAGCCGAGAACGCTGTTATTAAAGATGACGATTTTTACCGGCAGCTTCATCTGAGCCAGCGAGAGAAAATCCCCCATCAGCATGCTGAAGCCGCCGTCGCCGCACATTGCTACCACCTGGCGATTGGGGGCGGTCGCTTTCGCGCCGATAGCCTGCGGCATAGCGTTAGCCATTGACCCGTGGTTGAACGACCCAAGCAGACGACGTTTGCCGTTCATCTGCAGATAGCGCGCGGCCCACACGGTTGGCGTACCAACATCGCAGGTGAAAATGGCATCGTCGTCGGCAAAATGGCTGATCCGCTGCGCCAGATACTGAGGATGAATGGTTTTGTCGCTGGGCTTCGCCAGATCGTCCAGCCCTTTACGCGCGTCGCGATAGTGCTCCAGCGCTGTATCGAGAAATTTGCGGTCGGTTTTCTCTTCCAGATGTGGCAGCAGCGCGCTGAGAGTGGATTTGATGTCGCCCACCAGCGCCATGTCTACTTTACTGTGCGCGCCGATACTGCCCGGGTTGATATCGATCTGAATGATTTTCGCATCCGTCGGATAGAAGGCGCGATAGGGGAACTGAGTGCCGAGCAGTACCAGAGTGTCGGCGTTCATCATGGTATGGAAGCCGGAAGAGAAACCAATCAGTCCGGTCATGCCGACGTCATAAGGGTTGTCGTATTCGACGTGCTCTTTACCACGCAGGGCGTGGACGACAGGCGCCTTGAGCTTTGCGGCGAACTCCACCAGCTCTTTATGGGCTCCGGCGCAGCCGCTGCCGCACATCAGGGCGATATTGCTTGAGTAGCGCAGCAGCTGGGCCAGCTTTTTAAGCTCTTCTTCCGGCGGAGTGACCAGCGGCAGCGGCGCGTGATACCAGTGGCTGCTGGCGCTCTCTGGCGCGGCTTTTAGCGCGACGTCGCCAGGGAGGACGACTACTGAGACGCCGCGGTTAATTACCGCTTTGCGCATCGCAATGGCCAGGACCTGCGGAATTTGTTCCGGGGATGAGACCAGCTCGCAGTAGTGGCTGCATTCGCGGAACAACTCCTGAGGATGCGTTTCCTGAAAATAGCCGCTGCCGATTTCGCTGGAGGGAATATGAGCAGCAATGGCCAGAACCGGAACATGATTGCGGTGACAGTCGAAAAGACCGTTGATCAGGTGCAGGTTGCCCGGCCCGCAGGAACCTGCGCATACCGCCAGCTCGCCGGTGAGCTGGGCTTCCGCTCCGGCGGCGAAGGCGGCAACTTCTTCATGGCGCGTAGGCATCCAGTCTATCGTTCCCATGCGGTTCAGGCTGTCGCTTAAGCCGTTGAGAGAATCCCCGGTGACGCCCCAAATGCGTTTTACGCCAGCTTGTTCAAGAGTTTTAGCAATGTATGCCGCCACGGTCTGTTTCATGGTTTTCCATCTCCTTTAGTGATAACGCTTACAAGCTTAGATGAAAATGACCGTTACGCCCGCCGTTTGCCCCTCATTTTTTGCTGGTTTTATTTATCAAAAACTCTGCATAATCTGCGCTCACCAAAGTGGTAAACAGGAATCATTTCAAATGGTTAAATCGCTGTTAAATACTATAAATAAACTACTGACTCATGACGATTTCGGCAAATTTTTGTTACGACTTGCTGTTGGCGGACTGATGTTGTTTCACGGCTTGCATAAGTTATTTGATGGCACAGGAGCCATCAGCAATATGCTGATAGCAAAAGGATTGCCGGGCTTTATCGCTTATGGCGTGCTGGTGGGTGAGGTTGTTGCCCCTTGTCTGTTGATTGTAGGGATTCTGACCCGTCCGGCAGCGCTGGTGCTGGCGTTTACGATGGTTGTGGCCTGGCTGATGGTGGGGACAGGCAAAACGTTCGCGCTGGATGCGGTGGGGGCCTGGGCGATTGAGAATCTGGCCTATTTCTTTATTGGCGCGCTGGCGATTGCCTTCCTCGATGCAGGGCGCTATTCCATTGGCGGAAACTCAGCCTGGCGGTAAACGCGCCAGGGTTTTCTTCCTCATCATGGCCGCATTCTGTTTACCGGGAGGTAGGTGCTCGTTTCTCCTACCCTTTTTCTGAGTGCTTTTTTAACGCATTGATTTATTAATGTTTATTGGCTGGTTTTGAAAAAAGGGTAAAACGGTTTTTTATTGATTATTGCATTATTAAACAATAAGGTAGGTGTGCCTGGCTGGAGTTCACTGCCGTACAGGCAGCTTAGAAAGATCTGCTCAGTCAGATTGCGGGACACTTCACGTTCACTGCCGTACAGGCAGCTTAGAAAAAAAACGAACGCGACCAGGGGATGGAGCGTTTGTTCACTGCCGTACAGGCAGCTTAGAAAAGTTAACAGACAAGCGTCTAAGCCGGCTTCATGTTCATTGCCGAACAGACAGTTTAAAACGATAACAAAGTCGTTGTAGACCTTATGCCTCTGTTTTTGCCGGATGTCGGCCTGGACTTACCCGGCCCATAACGTTTCACTCCGCGTTGGCGGCCGAGCTCTGGAAAGGAAAATGCTACCCGACTGTTTACCGGGTAGCAGAGGTCATGCGGAATAATTAAGCGAGAATCAAATCTCCCTGCGGCTGGCAGGAGCAGGCCAGCACGTAACCTTCAGCAATTTCCGCATCGGTTAACGTCATGGTACTGCTGACGGTATATTCCCCCGAAACCACTTTGGTTTTACAGCAGCCGCAGACGCCTGCGCGACAGGCGGCGGTAACCGGCACCTTGTTGCTTTCCAGCGCTTCGAGCAGCGTGGAGCCCACCGGCGCATAAAACTCTTTTGCCGGCTGCAGTTTGCTGAACTTCAGGCCACCGGTGGCCGCAATGGCCACCGGCGTAAAGAACTGCTCTTTAAAGAAGCGCGTCGCGCCAAGCGCTTTGACGTCCTGCTCGACCAAATCCATATACGGCGCCGGACCGCAGGTCATCACGGTACGCGCTGCCAGATCCGGCACGCTTTGCAGCAGCTCAGTGGTTAAACGTCCTGCGACAAAACCGTGGGTGGCGTTGTTTTCCGCCACCAGCGTCACCGGATATTGACGCCACTCATCAGCGAAAATGACGTCCAGGGGAGAGCGAACGTTAAAGATCACCTGCACATCGGCCTGCGGGCGGTACCTGGCCAACCAGCGGCGCATCGACATGATTGGCGTGACGCCACAGCCGGCGGCCAGCAGCAGGAATTTATCGTCCGCCTTATCATCACAGGTGAAATCCCCCATTGCGTCGGATAGCCAGATATAATCGCCGCGCTTAATGTCGCGGGTAAGCCACTGTGAACCCACGCCATCGTCAATACGGCGAACGGTCAACGTAATGTATTCGCTGACGCCCGGTGTGGACGAAATGGTGTAAGCGCGCAGAGTCTCTGCCGAATTGCGCACGCTCACCAGCGCATACTGTCCGGCACGGTACGGATAATAGTCGTGGCAGAGCAACGAAATCGTCCACACATCCGGTGTTTCCTGGTGGATGTGATGAACCTGCATCCGCCACGGACATTGTGCGGTTGGCATAGTCATGATGGCTCCTTATGCGCTCAGCAGCTGTTTCATATCTTCTTCTACGGTGGTCACCGAACGCAGGCCAAATTTCTCGTTGAGCACGGCCAGCAGGTCAGGAGTGAAGAAGCCTGGCGCAGTCGGGCCGGTGACGATGTTTTTTACGCCCAGTGAGAGCAGGGTCAGCAGAATCACGATTGCTTTCTGTTCGAACCAGGAAAGTACCAGCGACAGCGGCAGATCGTTGACGCCGCAGCCTAGTTTTTCCGCCAGAGTGACCGCCAGGATAATCGCCGAGTAAGCGTCGTTGCACTGGCCGGCATCGACCAGGCGCGGTAGCCCTTCGATATCGCCGAAATCCAGTTTGTTGAAACGGTATTTACCGCAGGCCAGGGTCAGGATCAGACAGTCGTCAGGTACGCTGGTGGCGAAATCGGTGAAGTAGTTACGCTCGCCGCGCGCCCCGTCGCAGCCGCCAACCAGGAAGATATGGCGCAGTTTTTCCCGGCTCACCAGGTCGATAAGAGTGTCAGCTGCACCCAACAGTGTTTGGCGGCCGAAGCCAACGGTGATGAGGTGCGGGATCTCGCTGTACGGGAAACCAGCCATCTGCTGCGCCTGGGCGATAACCGGTGCGAAATCTTCGCCTTCCAGGTGATTAACGCCCGGCCAGCCGACGATACTACGGGTCCAGATGCGATCGTCGTAGGCGCCTACGGTCGGGTCGATAATGCAGTTGGAGGTCATCACAATTGGACCCGGGAAGCGAGCGAACTCAACCTGCTGGTTTTGCCAGCCGCTGCCGTAGTTGCCGATCAGATGTTTGAATTTACGTAGCTCCGGGTAGCCGTGCGCCGGCAACATTTCACCGTGGGTGTAGACGTTAACGCCGGTGCCTTCGGTCTGCTCCAGCAGGTTGTACAGATCTTTCAGATCATGGCCGGAAATCAGGATGCATTTACCTTCGGTCGCTTTGACGTTGACCTGAGTCGGCGTTGGATGGCCATATTTGCTGGTCTCACCGGCATCGAGGATACTCATCACCTTGAAGTTCATCTGACCGATTTCCATTGAGCACTCAAGCAGCGCATTCATATCGGAAGGCCAGGTACCGAGCCACGCCATGATTTTGTGATATTGGGCGTAGATATCGTTGTCATACTGGCCCAGAACGTGCGCGTGTTCCATATAAGCCGCAGCGCCTTTCAGGCCGTACAGGCACAGCAGGCGCAGGCCGAGAATGTTCTCGCCGATGGCTGCTTTGTCTTTGTTCGGCGTGAATTCCGCCGCCTGACGCTGCAGGTCGCCCAGATCGTCGCTGGCCAGTTGCAGAACGGCCATCGGATTGTTAACCGTCGCGTGGGCATCAATGCTCAGGCACTGGGCTTTAAGTGCTTCACGCATGGCGATAGCCTGGCGCGCATAACCAACGATACGCGGGGAGTCGAAGTTAACGTTGGTCAGGGTGGAGAAGAAAGCGCGCGGCGCGAAGCTATCAACACCATGGTCGATGATGCCGTATTCGCGGGCTTTAAGCGCCCATGCGGAGAGTCCTTGTAAAGCAGCAATTAGCAGATCCTGCAGATCGGATGTTTCGGCTGTTTTCCCGCACATACCCTGTGCGTAAGAGCAACCGTTTCCTGCCGGGGTACGGATGGTTTGTTCACATTGCACACAAAACATGGTCACACCTTTTATAAAGTTATATTTAATATACATGTTTAAGATTATGCCCGAGGGCGTAAGGAGAAAAGGTATTTCTTATACAACTTAAAGGGAGATTGATTTAGCGCAAAATTGGCGGCAGAGAACTACCGCCAGAGAGGTATTAAGCGGAGAAAACAGCCATCAGGATAGGCACCAGCAGGCTCAGAATGAAGCCATGAACGATAGCTGCCGGAACGATCTCCACGCCGCCTGAGCGTTGCAGTACCGGTAGCGTAAAGTCCATTGAGGTCGCACCGCAAATACCCAGCGCCGTTGAACGACTGCGGCTCACCATGCCGGGAATAAGCATAATGGCCAGCAGCTCTCGGGCAAGATCGTTAAAGAATGCGGCGCTACCAATAACTGGACCATAGGATTCAGTCAGCAGGATGCCGGAAAGAGAATACCAGCCGAACCCGGAGGCCATAGCCAGCCCGGTTTTTATCGGCAGATCGAGAATAAAGGCATTAATCACTCCGCCCAGCAATGAGCTAATCATTACGACGACCGCGACAATCATTCCGCGGCGATTAAGAACGATTTGCCGCAGCGTCATCCCATTATTACGCAGTTGAATACCGATGAGGAACAAAAGGAAAATCAGCGTATATTCGCTGGCCTCGGTAGCGTGTTGTAAAAAGGACAAGCCGCTCAGGCCAATAAGAAAACCAATAAGCACTACGCCGCATAGCTGAAGGGATTCCAGGGCCATGGCCAGGCGGGAGGGTAATTTTTCCTGGCGATGTTTATTTTGCCACGGCATTTTCTGCTCAAGCCACATCAGCGCTGCAATATTGCACAGCAGGATAATGACTACGCTGACCGCCGCGTAATGAAGGATCGCCAGAAGGTTGCTGGCCAGATTATCGAGGAAGGCCAGGCTAATTCCCATAAAAAAGAGAATAACGTAGACGATCCAGCTCAGAAGACGCGTGATGAGTTTCAGGGCTGATGGCCGACGAAGAGGAATAAGATAGCCTACAACCAACGGCAGCAGAATGATTAATAGTCCCGAAAACATGAAAGACATGGCCCTTGCAGAATGGAAATAGCGCCAATGACACTACCCAAATAGCCGGACTGAGTAAAGCTATCAAAAAAAGAAAGGCCCGGTAGAACCGGGCCTGAAGAGAAACAGGGGGAGTTAGTTACGTTTTTCCAGCAGGGTACGATAAAGCACGCCGCCGAGAATACCGCCGACGATCGGCATCACCCAGAACAGCCACAGCTGCTGTAGCGCCCAGCCGCCCTGGAAGATTGCTACCGCGGTGCTACGCGCCGGGTTAACCGAAGTATTCGTCACCGGAATACTGATCAGGTGAATGAGCGTTAGCGCCAGGCCAATAGCGATAGGGGCAAAACCGGCTGGTGCGTTTTTATCCGTAGCGCCGTGAATCACCAGCAGGAAACCGCAGGTCAGCACAATCTCAATCACAATTGCGGAAAGCATTGAGAAGCCGCCCGGAGAGTGTTCGCCGTAGCCGTTAGAAGCGAATCCGCTGGCCGCGGCGTCGAAACCTGCTTTACCGCTGGCAACGATATACAAAATAGCGGCTGCAATGATACCGCCTACAACCTGGGCGATAATATAACCAATAACATCTTTAGCCGGGAAACGGCCACCGGCCCACAGGCCTAATGTTACCGCCGGATTAAAATGTCCGCCGGAAATATGACCAACGGCAAATGCCATGGTCAATACGGTTAAACCGAACGCTAACGCGACGCCGGCAAAGCCAATACCCAGTTCCGGAAATGCTGCAGCCAGAACGGCGCTACCGCAACCACCAAACACTAGCCAGAATGTACCAAAGCATTCTGCTGCTAATTTTCTAAACATAACCACCTCAATAAAAACGTAAACGAGCGCGATTTTTCGCGCTGGCCATTATTTATCGACACAAAGAATGACGAATAAAATAAAGCATCGTTATTCTATGGACGATTACCATCCCGGGACTAGTTAAATAAATTGATGTAATTTGATTTAGAACAATGCGATGGTATCCTTTTTTCCATGGACAATTTCTGAAAGTGTAGAACAAAAGCGATTCAAATAACTACTTGCGATGATGAATTATTTTCTCAAGTCAGTGATATATGACCAATCACATCCTGAAATCCCCCGCTGATAACGATTCCCATAAGCCTGGAGTGTCATGTTCATGCGCACCTCGCTATACTGCTGATAACTGAAGGAGAAAGTAGAAACCGAGCGGAGGGGATATGCATCTTGAGCGCGTCGAAATTGTAGGCTTTCGCGGCATCAACCGTTTATCGTTGACGCTGGAGCAAAATAACGTGCTGATTGGCGAAAATGCCTGGGGTAAGTCCAGTCTGCTGGATGCCCTGACGCTGCTCTTGTCGCCGGAGCTCGACCTCTATCGTTTTGTCCGTGAAGATTTTTGGTTTCCGCCTGGAGATGTTCTGGGACGAGAGCGTCATCTGCATATTATTCTGACCTTCCGTGAAAATGAGCCCGGGCGCCATCGCGTTCGCCGCTATCGCCCTCTGAGCAGCTGCTGGGTTCCCTGCGAAGATGGCTATCAGCGGGTTTTCTATCGCCTGGAAGGGGAGCTGACCGATGACGATAGCGTGATGACCCTGCGCAGTTTTATCAATGGCGAAGGAGAGGCGCTGGAGCTTGATGATATTGATGAGCAGGCCCGTCACTTAGTCCGCTTGATGCCGGTTCTGCGGCTTCGTGACGCCCGTTTTATGCGGCGGATCCATAACGGCGCCGTGCCGCATACGCCGCAGATCGAGATTACCGCCCGCCAGCTCGATTATCTCTCTCGTGAACTAATGCATCATCCGCAAAATTTAACCGATGGCCAGATACGCCAGGGGCTGTCGGCAATGGTGCAATTGCTGGAACACTATTTTGCCGAGCAGAGCAGCGCACAATCGCGTAATCGTCTGATGCGTCGCTATTCACATGATGAACAGCGCAGCTGGCGCTATCTGGATATCATCAACAGGATGATCGACAAACCCGGCGGTCGCAGCCATCGGGTGATTTTACTGGGGCTGTTCTCAACGCTTTTACAGGCGAAAGGGACGGTAAGACTCGATCGCGATGCGCGTCCGCTATTGTTGATTGAGGATCCGGAAACTCGCCTGCACCCGATTATGCTGTCCGTGGCGTGGCATTTGCTCAATTTGTTACCGCTGCAGCGGGTGACGACGACCAACTCGGGCGAACTGCTGTCGTTGACGCCCGTTGAACATGTTTGTCGCCTGGTGCGTGAATCTTCGCGGGTATCTGCGTGGAGGCTCGGTCCTGGCGGTATGAATGCGGAAGACAGTCGGCGCATCGCTTTTCACATTCGTTTTAACCGTGCTTCATCGCTGTTTGCCCGCTGCTGGTTACTGGTTGAAGGGGAAACGGAAACCTGGGTTATCAATGAGCTGGCCCGTCAGTGCGGCCACCACTTTGACGCAGAGGGCGTGAAGGTGATTGAGTTTGCCCAGTCGGGTTTGAAACCGCTGATTAAATTTGCGCGCCGTATGGGGATTGAGTGGCATGTGCTGGTAGATGGCGATGAAGCAGGGAAGAAGTATGCCGCTACCGTTCGCGGGCTGTTAAATGACGATAAAACGCTCGAGCGTGACCATCTGACTACGCTACCGGCGATGGATATGGAGCATTTTATGTATCGCCAGGGATTTGATGACGTTTATCACCGGGTCGCACAGCTGCCGATGAATATTCCGATGAACATGCGGCGGGTGATTACCAAAGCGATTCACCGCTCGTCCAAACCGGATCTGGCGATTGAAGTTGCGATGGAGGCCGGGCGTCGCGGCGTTGACGCAATACCGACGCTATTGAAAAAAATGTTCTCTCGCGTGCTGTGGCTGGCGCGCGGGCGCGCGGATTAGCTTCCCTTCTCCTCAGCCTCTCCCTGCCGGGAAAGTTATCCCGGCACGCCTTCATCAGCGACAACGCTCAAATTCGGTTAAACAAAAATTAAGTACGGCTAAAAATGAGAGTTATTCTATCGCGGCATTTAGATAGAATTGTCGCGGGCTCTGCGGGTTAAAACATCAGGAATTTTTATGAAATTAAATGGAAAGCGCAGGAAAGTATGGTGGCTGCTGGCGATTGTCGTGCTGGCTCTTGCCGTTTGGGGATGGCGGATCCTGAATGTGCCGCTACCGCAGTATCAGACGCTGGTTGTGCGTAAAGGTGACCTGCAGCAGAGCGTGCTGGCGACCGGTAAACTGGATGCGTTAAAAAAAGTGGACGTAGGGGCGCAGGTCAGCGGGCAGCTCAAAACGCTGCGCGTTGAGATTGGCGACAAAGTGAAAAAAGATCAGCTGTTGGGGGTTATCGATCCTGAACAGGCGGAAAACCAGATCAAAGAAGTTGAAGCAACGCTAATGGAACTGCGGGCGCAGCTGAACCAGGCTCAAGCTGAGCGTAAGCTATCGGCGGCAACCTTAGCCCGTCAGCAGCAGCTGGCGCAGCGCCAGTTGGTATCTCGTCAGGACCTGGATACCGCCGCAACCGACTTAGCGGTAAAAGAGGCGCAAATTGGCACAATTGAAGCCCAGGTCAAACGAAATCAGGCTACTCTCGATACCGCCAAAACTAACCTTGATTACACCAAAATTCTGGCGCCTATGTCCGGAGAAGTGACGCAAATCACTACCCTTCAGGGCCAGACGGTGATTGCCGCCCAACAGGCGCCTAATATTTTGACCCTCGCGGATCTCAGCACCATGCTGGTGAAGGCTCAGGTTTCAGAAGCGGACGTGATTCATCTGAAGCCGGGACAAAAAGCCTGGTTTACCGTACTGGGCGATCCGCTAACGCGCTATGAAGGGACGCTGAAGGATATTCTTCCGACTCCCGAAAAGGTCAACGACGCTATCTTTTACTACGCGCGTTTCGAGGTGCCGAACCCTGAGGGCATCCTGCGTCTGGAAATGACCGCTCAGGTGCATATTCAGCTCTCTGAAGTGAAAAATATAATTACTATTCCGCTTAGCGCATTGGGAGAAGCCATCGGCGATAACCGCTATCGCGTACGTTTACTGCGGACCGGCGAAGTTAAAGAACGTGAAATCGTTATCGGTGCCCGTAACGATACCGATGTAGCGGTGGTGAAAGGGCTGGAAGAGGGTGATGAAGTGATTATCGGCGAAGGTGCGGCCGGAGCGGCGAAATGACGGCGCTACTGGAACTACATGATATTCGTCGCAGCTACCCTTCCGGCGATGGTCATGTTGATGTGCTGAAGGGCATTACGTTGAGTATTGCCGCCGGTGAGATGGTGGCTATCGTCGGGGCTTCAGGTTCCGGTAAATCCACGCTGATGAATATTCTCGGCTGTCTCGATAAACCCACCAGCGGCACCTATCGGGTCGCGGGAACGGACGTGGCTCATCTGAACGGCGATGAGCTGGCGCGACTGCGTCGGGAACACTTCGGTTTTATTTTCCAGCGTTACCATCTGCTCTCACATCTGACCGCGGCGCAGAACGTCGAAGTTCCTGCGGTTTATGCCGGCGCCGAGCGCAAAGCGCGCCTGGCCCGGGCCCATGAGCTGCTGGTTCGGCTGGGGCTGGGCGACAGAGCTGAATATCAGCCTTCGCAGCTCTCCGGCGGCCAGCAGCAGCGGGTGAGTATCGCCCGCGCCCTGATGAACGGCGGGGAAGTGATTCTGGCGGATGAGCCAACCGGTGCGCTGGACAGCCGCTCCGGCGAAGAGGTCATGGGGATCCTTCACCAGCTAAAAGCGCAGGGGCATACGGTGATTATCGTCACCCATGACCCGCAGGTGGCGGCCCAGGCGGAGCGGGTGATTGAGATACACGACGGTGAAATCGTGCGTAATCCGCCCGCGCTGAGTCCGGCGCAAGGCGGCGTACTGCGCCAGCGCACGGCGGCCGAACCGTCGGCGTGGCGTCAGTTCAGCAGCGGCTTTCGCGAAGCGCTGATCATGGCCTGGCGCGCGATGGCGGCGAATAAAATGCGTACGCTGCTGACGATGCTCGGGATTATTATCGGCATCGCTTCGGTGGTGTCGATTGTGGTGGTGGGCGATGCCGCGAAGCAGATGGTGCTGGCCGATATTCGCGCTATCGGTACCAATACTATTGATGTTTATCCCGGCAAGGATTTCGGCGATGACGATCCCCGCTATCAGCAGTCTCTGAAGTACGATGACCTGTTGGCTATTCAGAAACAGCCCTGGGTCAGCTCGGCGACCCCGGCGGTATCAAAAAGCCTGCGTCTGCGGGCGGACAATATTGACGTTGCCGCCAGCGCCGAGGGCGTGGGAGCGCAGTATTTTAACGTCTATGGTATGACCTTCAGCGAAGGAAACACCTTTAATGAGCTCCAGCTAAATAGCCGTGCGCAGGTTGTGGTGCTCGATAGCAACGCGCGCCGACAGCTATTTCCGCACAAAGCGAAGGTAGTGGGTGAGATCATTCTGGTCGGCAATATGCCGGCAAAAGTGATTGGCGTGGCGGATGAAAAACAGTCGATGTTCGGCAGCAGCAAAATCCTGCGCGTCTGGTTACCCTATACCACCATGGCCGGTCGGGTGATGGGACAGTCCTGGCTGAATTCAATCACCGTCCGCGTGAACGAAGGCTATGACAGCGCGGTGGCTGAACAGCAGCTGTTACGTTTACTGGAGCTGCGCCACGGTAAGAAAGATGTATTTACCTGGAATATGGACAGCATCTTGAAAACGGCGGAACGGACCACACATACACTACAGCTGTTTCTGACTCTGGTGGCGGTGATTGCGCTGGTGGTCGGGGGAATCGGTGTGATGAATATTATGCTGGTCTCCGTTACGGAGCGTACGCGGGAAATTGGTATCCGGATGGCGGTCGGGGCGCGAGCGAGCGATGTATTGCAGCAGTTTTTGATCGAGGCGGTGTTAGTTTGTCTGGTCGGCGGAGCGCTGGGCGTGACGCTTTCGCTGCTGATTGCCTTTGTCCTGCAGTTGTTTTTACCCGGCTGGGAAATCGGTTTTTCACCGCTGGCGCTGTTGACCGCTTTTTTATGTTCCACGCTGACCGGGGTTCTGTTCGGCTGGCTACCGGCGCGCAATGCGGCTCGTCTGGACCCTGTTGACGCGCTGGCGCGCGAGTAGTGATAAAAAAATGCCAGTCAGAAGGACTGGCATTTTGCAGGCGGGATGTACACAATGAAGCAAAAGAGTTATGCGGCTGTTTCTGTTTCTTCAGCTTCAACAGGGACAATCACGCTGGCGTGATTACCTTTTGGCCCCTGGTGAACATCAAACCGAACCGCTTGTCCGGCTTTTAGCGTTCTGTAACCATCCATCTGGATGGTGGAGTAATGGGCGAAAATGTCTTCGCCGCCGCCCTCAGGGCAAATAAAACCGAACCCTTTGGCATTGTTGAACCACTTAACAGTACCCATTTCCATACTTCGACATCCTTCGTAAATCTTATAAGTAAGATGGAATGAACCGGTAGTGGAGTGACGAGTTGTTCAATTGCTCGCCAACTCTCGCCACTACAATTTAGAGAAATCAGGAAATGCGTCAAGCAATTGACGATGAGGGACGGTGAAAAATGCGTCAAAATTTGAAGCAGTTAACGCTATTGCCGGGGAATGTGACAGGTGTCGCGGATGGAAGTAATAGATGATAATTATCTATGATCTATTGTAGATTTGTGATGTGCATAGCCTCTGGTCATCGACAGGCCACCGCCTGTTGGCAACAGCAACCGATGATGAACACTGACGATGAGTAAGAGAGACTGGTTGGACTTCGATCAGCTAGTAGAGGACGAAGTTAAAGATGCGCTTAAACCGCCATCTATGTATAAAGTGATATTAGTCAATGATGACTACACTCCAATGGAGTTTGTTATTGACGTGTTACAAAAATTCTTTTCTTATGATGTTGAACGTGCAACGCAACTGATGCTGACGGTTCACTATCAAGGTAAAGCGATTTGTGGGGTTTTTACCGCCGAAGTTGCTGAAACCAAAGTATCGATGGTGAACCAATACGCGAGGGAGAACGAACATCCGTTGTTGTGTACGCTAGAAAAAGCCTGAATACAGGCAATAAACTTGGGGGAGGTGCCTATGCTCAATCAAGAACTGGAACTCAGTTTAAACATGGCTTTCGCCAGAGCGCGCGAGCACCGTCATGAGTTCATGACCGTCGAGCACTTGTTGCTGGCGCTGCTTAGCAACCCTTCGGCCCGCGAAGCGCTTGAAGCGTGTTCAGTGGACCTGGTTGCGCTGCGTCAGGAACTCGAAGCCTTCATCGAACAGACCACACCCGTACTGCCTACAACGGAAGAAGACCGCGATACTCAGCCAACGCTGAGCTTTCAGCGCGTGCTGCAACGTGCCGTTTTCCACGTCCAGTCTTCCGGCCGCAGTGAAGTCACCGGAGCCAACGTTCTGGTCGCGATTTTTAGCGAACAAGAATCGCAGGCGGCATACCTGCTGCGTAAACATGAAGTCAGTCGACTTGATGTCGTTAACTTCATCTCTCACGGTACGCGTAAAGACGAGCCGAGCCAGTCTTCCGATAATAGCGGAAGCCAGCCTGGCAGCAGTGAAGAGCAAGCAGGCGGGGAGGATCGTATGGAAAACTTCACCACCAACCTCAACCAGCTTGCCCGCGTAGGCGGAATCGATCCGCTGATCGGCCGCGAAAAAGAGCTGGAACGTGCTATTCAGGTTCTGTGCCGTCGCCGTAAAAATAACCCGCTGCTGGTGGGGGAATCTGGCGTCGGTAAAACCGCCATTGCCGAGGGTCTTGCCTGGCGTATTGTGCAGGGCGACGTGCCGGAAGTCATGGCCGATTGCACTATTTATTCACTGGATATTGGTTCGTTGCTGGCAGGCACCAAATATCGCGGCGATTTTGAAAAACGTTTCAAAGCGTTGCTCAAGCAGCTGGAGCAGGATACCAACAGTATTCTGTTCATTGATGAAATTCATACTATCATCGGCGCTGGCGCCGCTTCCGGTGGGCAGGTTGATGCCGCTAACCTGATTAAACCGCTGCTCTCCAGCGGTAAAATTCGGGTGATTGGTTCGACGACTTATCAGGAGTTCAGCAACATCTTTGAAAAAGATCGTGCCCTGGCCCGTCGTTTCCAGAAAATTGATATCACCGAACCTTCAGTAGAAGAGACGGTGCAGATTATCAACGGCCTTAAACCTAAGTACGAAGCGCACCACGACGTGCGTTACACCGCGAAAGCAGTACGTGCGGCGGTGGAGCTGGCGGTGAAATACATCAACGATCGTCATTTGCCGGATAAGGCGATTGACGTCATTGACGAAGCCGGAGCGCGTGCGCGCTTGATGCCGGTGAGCAAACGCAAGAAAACGGTTAACGTGGCGGATATTGAGTCCGTGGTGGCGAGGATTGCGCGTATTCCTGAGAAGAGCGTTTCCCGCAGCGATCGCGATACGCTGAAAAACCTCGGCGATCGCCTGAAAATGCTGGTCTTTGGCCAGGATAAGGCGATAGAGGCATTAACCGAAGCGATCAAGATGGCGCGCGCCGGGCTGGGCCATGAGCACAAACCTGTGGGCTCTTTCCTGTTCGCCGGACCTACCGGGGTGGGTAAAACTGAGGTTACCGTGCAGCTGGCGAAGTCGCTTGGCATTGAGCTGCTGCGCTTTGATATGTCCGAATATATGGAACGTCATACCGTCAGCCGTTTAATCGGTGCGCCTCCGGGCTACGTTGGTTTCGATCAGGGCGGGCTGCTGACCGATGCGGTTATCAAGCATCCGCACGCTGTGCTGCTGCTGGATGAAATTGAAAAAGCGCACCCGGACGTCTTTAACCTGTTGCTGCAGGTAATGGATAACGGGACGCTGACCGATAATAACGGCCGCAAAGCGGATTTCCGCAACGTGGTGCTGGTAATGACGACTAACGCCGGGGTGCGTGAAACCGAGCGTAAATCGATTGGCCTTATTCATCAGGACAACAGTCCGGATGCGATGGATGAGATCAAAAAGATCTTTACGCCGGAATTCCGTAACCGTCTCGATAACATTATCTGGTTCGATCACCTGTCTACGACGGTTATCCATCAGGTGGTGGATAAATTTATCGTCGAGCTGCAGGTCCAGCTGGATCAGAAAGGCGTGTCTTTGGAAGTTAGCCAGGAAGCTCGCGATTGGCTGGCAGAGAAAGGCTACGACCGGGCCATGGGCGCACGTCCGATGGCGAGGGTGATTCAGGATAACCTGAAAAAACCGCTGGCCAACGAGCTGCTGTTTGGTTCACTGGTTGACGGCGGTCAGGTTACCGTTGAGCTAGATAAAGAGAAAAACGCGCTCACCTACGACTTCCAGAGCGCGCAGAAGCACAAGCCGGAAGCGGCACACTAAATCGGTTGTGATAAATGCAAAAACCGGCCTCAGGGCCGGTTTTTTTACGCCAGTGCTCTGAACCCTTTTTTTTGCGCGGGATTAACTCATTGATTTTAAAAGAAGGTAATAACCGACGACAGATTAAGGTTAAAGAGGGGATTTGTTGATTAATTTCAATAATAACAATATGGTAGGGTATAGTTCGTCCAGTTCACTGCCGTACAGGCAGCTTAGAAACACCAGAAAGGGAAGTGTATATAGAGGCCGAATATTGTCGGCTTAAATAAGTTGCAGGGCGCTCATTTGAGTATCCTTTCACGCTAAGACAAGCCGAACATTGCTTTATAAGCACAGAGAAACGGTCGTCAAAGCTAAAGAAGGAAAGGGCGAAAGAATAAAAGAAATGAAAAGACCGGGAATTATCCCGGCCTTCAGCATCTGGCGCTTTAAGCGCGAAAACGATCAGCGACTACGGAAGACAATGCGGCCTTTGCTCAGGTCGTACGGGGTCAGCTCAACAGTCACTTTGTCGCCCGTCAGAATGCGGATGTAGTTTTTACGCATTTTACCGGAAATATGCGCAGTTACCACGTGACCGTTTTCCAGTTCTACGCGGAACATAGTGTTAGGCAACGTATCAAGTACGGTGCCCTGCATTTCAATATTGTCTTCTTTGGCCATCTAGTCCTCTGGGGTATCACTACCGTAGTTTTGAACCGGCAAGATAATGCCGAAGTTCAGCAAGTATGTAAAGTTTTACGTCAAATCGCCGAAGTAGTTTTGGCGCATTACCCGGAATTCACGCGGATAAACCGGGTGACAGGCGCAAACGTAAAGGGGGAGTGACAGAACGATGGGCGTTATCTGACTCTTATTATTCCCAAACGGCGGCGGGGCAACGGGCAGAAGCTACTCTACCGCGCAATTATAACATCCTGACAAAAAATGTGCTGAAAACATTTATGCTTCACCGGCAAATAGTGCCCTTGGTACCCAGAATCGTTCTGGCAAACGGTAGGTTCGCAGCACAGAGAGATAGTCGAGGTAATCGCGGCGAGGTATTTCGACAGCGCCGAGAGAAGCCGTATGTTTATTTAGCACCTGACAGTCGATTAATTTTCCACCATCCTGCGAAAATGCCTGACTAAACACCAGCAGTGCGGTTTTGGACGCGTTTTCGGCACGGCTGAACATCGACTCACCGCAAAACAGGGCGCCCTGCGCGACGCCGTACATACCGCCGACTAATCTATCCCCCTGCCACACTTCAACAGAATGAGCGTGACCCAGTTCATGTAACTGGTGATAAGCCTGTACGATGCCCGGCGTTATCCATGTCCCCTCATCGCGATGATCGGCGCAGCCTTCGATAACCTGACCGAAGGCGTGATTCAACGTGACGCGATAAGGAGAGCGCAGGTGAAAGCGCTTCATGCTGCGGCTGAGATGAAATTTTTCCGGCCACAGAACCGCCCTTGGATCGGGTGACCACCATAAAATGGGGTCGCCGGGCGAAAACCACGGAAAGATACCGCGCTGATAGGCCATCAGTAACCGCGCCGGGCTAAGATCTCCGCCCAGCGCTAACAGGCCATTTGGTTCGCGTAAAGCGCCTTCCGGGGAGGGGAAGGCGATGGAATGATGTGAGAGCTGAACCAGCCGCATTTTTACCTCAACGCATCAGGCAATGATTCAATAGTAGCCTACAGGCGCTGCTTAAACTGGTAGTATCGCCCTTGTTCAGCCAGCAGTTCTGCGTGACTACCTTGCTCAATAATCTTCCCGTTGTCCATGACAATTATCTGATTAAAGCGCGCGAGTCCGCGCAGACGGTGAGTCACCATCAGCACGGTTTTTTCACGCATCACTTCCGCAAGTAGATCAAGTATTTGGCTTTCGGTTGTCGCATCAAGGCCTTCGGTAGGCTCATCAAGCAACATGAGCGGCGCGTCATGAAGCAGGGCGCGGGCGATAGCCAACCTGCGTAGCTCACCGCCGGAGAGCTGACGGCCCCCTTCTCCCAGCCAGCTATTCAGGCCGCTATCTTCCAGTAGTTTTGCTAAACCAACGCGCTCCAGCGCTTCTGCAAGCCGGGCATCGCTGGCAGAAGGAGAGGCCAGCAGCAGGTTATCACGCAGCGTGGCGCTGAACAGATGCACGCGCTGCGGTACGACGCTCATCGCCCGACGCAGCGTCGCCTCATTAAGCTGCGTCAGCGGCTGATTATTGAGTAGGATTTCCCCGCGATCCGGATCCCAGGCGCGGGTCAGCAGCTGTAACAGGGTTGATTTGCCGCAGCCAGTCCGTCCCAGAATAGCGATATGCTCTCCGGCTTTAACCTGCAATGAGACTTTTTCAAGCGCGGGGGAGGGCTGTTGCGGATAGCTAAACGTGACCTGACTGAGGCTTAACGATACCCGTTCCAGATTCTGGCCTTCACCCTGAGTAAAGGTCACCTCCGGCTCTTGTTCAGTAATTTGCGTAATACGTGTTGCTGAAGCGATAACTTGCCCCAGATGCTGAAATGCGCCAGTGACCGGTGCGAGCGCTTCGAACGCCGCTAACGCGCAGAACACAAACAGAGCAATCAGGGCTCCAGGCTGAGTGTTACCGCCAACGTCCGCAGAGGCGAGCCACAGCATGGCGATAATCGCAATACCGCCAATCAGCAGCATTAATGCCTGAGAAAGAGCGGTGAGTTCAGCCTGGCGGCGCTGTGCATCCAGCCAGCGAAGTTCTGTTTTTTCCATCTGCTGCCGGTAGCGATCGCTGGCATTGAATAGCATAAGTTCTGCCTGCCCCTGAAGCCATGAGGTCAGCTGCTGGCGATACTGCCCGCGCAGCTGGGTCATGTTTTCCCCTGCGGGTTTACCGGCGCGATAGAACAGCGGCGGCAGCACCAGCAGAGTGAACAGCATAATGCCGCCGAGGGTCAGGGCCAGAGTGACGTCCAGCACGCTCAGGCCTAAGGTGACAACGAGGATCACCACAAGGGCCCCTACCAGCGGTGATATTACGCGTAGGTAGAGATGATCCAGGGTGTCGACATCAGCAACAACCCGGTTGAGCAACTCACCTTGACGAAAGCGAGCCAGTCCGGCAGGGGATAGCGGTAGCAGCTTACTGAAGGTAAAAACGCGCAGGTGCTGAAGGACGCGGAAGGTAGCGTCATGGCTAACCAGACGCTCAAAGTAGCGGCCAGCAGTACGAATAATCGCCGCGCCGCGCACCCCGGCGGCAGGCAGCATATAGTTGAAGCTGTAGATACCCGCGACGCCAACGACGGCGGATGCTGAGAGGAACCAGCCGGAGAGCGTGAGTAAGCCAATGCTGGCCAGTAGCGTAACGATTGCCAGTACGATACCGAGCAACAACAGCCATTTGTGCCGTTTGTACAGCGCCAGGTAAGGCCATAATGCGTGCATTTAAATCTCCTCCTGACGATGGGCGAGCAGGGTCGCGAAGGGGCCGCTTGCGGCTGCCAGCTGCGAATAACTTCCTTGCTCAACAATCTGACCATCCTGCATAACCCAAATTGCATCCCAGTCAGCAAGACCTTCCAGCTGGTGGGTAACCATTAACGTAGTTTGCTGCGTTGATGCATTAGTCAGCGCCTGCATCACTCGCTGTTCGCTGTGGGCATCCAGGCTGGCGGCTGGCTCGTCCAGCAGCAGCAGACGACAGGGGACCAACAGTGCCCGCGCGACGGCGACACGCTGAGCCTGCCCGACAGACAGGCGGCCCGCCTGATCGCCAACCGGTGTGTCAATACCTTGCGGCAGAAGAGAAAGGAATTCACTAACCCAGGCTTTGTCCAGAGCAAGCTGCAGCTGAGCGTCAGTGGCGTCAGGGCATGCGAGCAGAACGTTTTCGCGCAGCGTCGCCGCAGGCAGCTGCGGATTTTGCCCAACCCAGCTCAGAAGACGACGCCAGCGGTCGGTATCCAGGCTCTTTAACTCAACGGCGTTTACCTTGAGAGAGCCGTCATAGGGAAGAAAACCGGTTAACGTATTCAGTAGCGAGCTTTTGCCCGAGCCGCTTTGCCCTACCAGTACCACTCGTTCGCCGGCGTGTAAGGAAAAATTCAGCGGCCCGGCCAGCACTTTACCCTCAGGGGATTTGATCAGCAGATCGCGAGCTTCAAGGCTTATCATGTCATTGTCGCTTAATACCTTTTCTCCCCGCTCAGACTGGGCCAGAGGCGTTTCCATAAAGGTCTTCAGACTGTCAGCCGCGCCGATAGCCTGCGCTTTAGCATGATAAAAGGTGCCAAGATCGCGCAGCGGCTGGAAAAACTCAGGGGCCAGAATCAGTGCGAGGAATCCGGACATCAACGTCACGCCAACCCCGTAATGGCCAAAGTTGAGCTCTCCCAGATAGGAGAAACCAAAGTAAACGGCGACCAGTGCAATAGACAGCGAAGTAAAAAACTCCAGTACGCCTGAGGAGAGAAACGCCAGGCGCAGTACTTCCATTGTCCGCTGGCGGAAATCCTGAGAGGCTTCGCGGATGTTTTCCGTTTCTGCTTGACCACGATGGAAGATTCTCAGGGTTTCCATGCCTCGCAGACGATCGAGGAAATGGCCGCTCAAACGCGCCAGTGCGAGAAAGTTACGTCGGTTGGCATCTGCCGCTCCCATTCCCACCAGCGCCATAAATAGCGGAATTAGCGGCGCAGTACCCAGCAGAATAAGCGCTGCCGCCCAGTTAGATGGGAAGATAGTGATAACAATCAGCAAGGGTACGCAGGCGGCCAGCGTCATTTGCGGCCGATAACGAGCATAGTAGTCGTGCATATCGTCGATCTGCTCAAGGATCAGCGTTGCCCAGCTACCGGCGGGTTTCCCCTGTATCCATGCGGGTCCCGCCTGCTGTAAGCGATCCAGAACCTGACGGCGGATCTCAAGGCGGATATGCTGACCCGCCTGAAAACCGACCCTTTCACGCAGCCAGGTTACCCAGGCGCGAAGTACAAAGACCAGCACCAGTAACGTAAAGGGCAGCAGCAGCGCCGTCGCGGGAATATTTTCCATAATCATGCGATGGAGGATTCGCGCCAGGAACCATGCCTGAGCAACGATTAACAGGCCGCTAACGACGCCGAGGGCGCGGGAAATCATCAACCAGCGACGGGAGATAATGCTTTGATCTTTTAACCAACGGGTTAACTCTTGTTGACGGGTTTTATTCATTGCGCGCTTAGCAGGTGTAGTTATGAGTTTTTGTGGGCACGGCAATGGTACAACGAGGTAAAAATAAAGGCGACTTTTCGTCGCCTTATTTACCTTTGTTACTGACTTGTAAAGATTATTTGCAAGCGTCGGCTAAACCATCCAGATAACGTTCAGCGTCCAGCGCAGCCATACAGCCGGTACCAGCGGAGGTAATCGCCTGACGGTAAATGTGATCCATCACGTCACCTGCGGCAAAAACGCCCGGAATGCTGGTCTGGGTGGCGTTGCCGTGGATGCCGGACTGGACCTTAATGTAGCCGTTTTCCAGCTCCAGCTGGCCGGCAAAAATTGCCGTATTCGGGCTGTGGCCGATAGCAACGAAAAGCCCCGCGACTTCCAGAGATTCAACGTTGTCAGCATTTTGCGTATCGCGCAGACGCAAGCCGCTCACGCCCATCTGGTCACCGGTCACTTCTTCCAGCGTACGGTTGGTATGCAGTACGATATTGCCGCTTTCCACTTTGTCCATCAGACGCTTTATGAGGATTTTTTCCGCACGGAAACCGTCACGACGGTGGATCAGATGCACTTCGGAAGCGATGTTGGACAGATACAGCGCCTCTTCTACGGCAGTATTGCCGCCGCCGATCACGGCCACTTTCTGGTTACGATAGAAGAATCCGTCGCAGGTTGCGCAGGCCGAAACGCCGCGGCCTTTAAATGCCTCTTCCGATGGTAATCCCAGATAACGCGCTGACGCACCGGTGGCAATGATCAGGGCATCGCAGGTGTATTCAGCGCTGTCGCCTGACAGACGGAAGGGACGATTTTGCAGGTCCACGCTGTTGATATGGTCGAAAATAATTTCAGTATCAAACTTGGTGGCATGTTCGTGCATGCGCTCCATCAATAACGGACCGGTCAGATCGTTAGGATCGCCTGGCCAGTTTTCCACTTCAGTGGTGGTGGTCAGCTGACCCCCCTTTTCCATACCGGTAATCAATACCGGCTGCAGATTTGCACGCGCTGCGTAGACCGCAGCGGTATATCCCGCAGGTCCAGAACCAAGAATAAGCAGTTTACTGTGTTTGGCCGTGCCCATGAGATCCTCGTAATTTATTGGCATACATGGGCTGGATTGTAGGGAATTTGTTGTCGTAAAAAAAGAGCAGGGCAGTTTTGTTAACGATATGTGCAATAGAAGCTGCCGATTAATTGGCGATTTAACGAACGAACAATATAACTAATTCTACTGTCAGCAGGACAATTATAAGAGGAAAACATGAGAATCAACGGGTGAGGATAATGAATATCTGGCATCTTGTACTAAAAATCGATGTTTTGCTTTGACAATCCCCTGTGCTTTTGCGAAAACATTCATGGAAGAAGAAAAGCAGTGTTTCGCGTGTGGCGAATTTTCATGCACGCAAATGCCATTTTTATCCGGGTTAGCGAAATCTACGCATGGTGTGGACAGACGCCATGCGTGATGTCGGTAACTGCCGTCAGGCAACGGGCTTCTCACGTACCCCTGGGTTACCCATTGTCGTACGGGTAGCAACAGGATGGACTCTGACAGTGAAGGCTCAGAGTCGGAACAGGAGTAGGGAAGGAATACAGAGAGACAATAATAATGGTAGATAGCAAGAAGCGCCCTGGCAAAGATCTCGACCGCATTGATCGTAATATTTTGAATGAATTGCAAAAAGACGGGCGTATTTCCAACGTCGAGCTTTCTAAACGGGTAGGACTTTCTCCGACGCCTTGCCTTGAGCGCGTGCGTCGACTGGAAAGGCAGGGTTTTATTCAGGGCTATACAGCGCTGCTCAATCCGCATTATCTGGATGCATCACTTCTGGTATTTGTTGAGATTACTCTGAATCGTGGCGCGCCGGATGTGTTTGAGCAATTTAACTCCGCTGTGCAAAAACTTGAAGAAATTCAAGAGTGTCATCTGGTTTCCGGGGATTTCGACTACCTGTTGAAAACCCGCGTACCGGATATGTCAGCGTATCGTAAGTTACTGGGCGAGACCTTGCTGCGCCTGCCGGGCGTAAACGACACCCGTACCTACGTGGTAATGGAAGAAGTTAAGCAAAGTAATCGTCTGGTAATCAAGACGCGCTAACACGGAACAGGTGCAAAATCGAAGTAGTTTGATTACACTCCTGTTAATCCATACAGCAACAGTGCCGGGGAGACCCGGCACTGTTGTCCGTTTTAGCCGAAGGCAGGAAACAGCCTGATACCTGGAGAGCCTTTCTTGAGCCAGGAATACACCGAAGACAAAGAAGTCAAATTTACAAAGCTTAGTAGTGGGCGCCGGCTCCTTGAGGCGTTACTCATTCTTTGCTCTCTTTTTGCCATCTGGTTGATGGCGGCCTTACTCAGCTTTAATCCCTCGGATCCTAGCTGGTCGCAAACGGCGTGGCATGAGCCGATTCACAACATCGGCGGGACGCCAGGCGCCTGGCTTGCCGACACGCTATTTTTCATCTTTGGCGTAATGGCCTATACCATCCCGATCATCATTATCGGCGGCTGTTGGTTTGCCTGGCGTCATCAGGAAAATGACGAGTACATTGATTATTTCGCCGTCTCGCTGCGTTTGATCGGCGCGCTGGCGCTCATTCTTACTTCCTGTGGGCTGGCCGCTATCAATGCTGACGATATCTGGTACTTCGCCTCCGGCGGAGTGATTGGCAGCCTGCTGAGCACGACCCTACAACCGCTGCTGCACAGTAGCGGCGGGACCATCGCGCTCTTGTGCATCTGGGCGGCAGGACTGACGCTGTTTACCGGCTGGTCCTGGGTTAGCATCGCAGAAAAACTCGGCGGCATGATTCTGTCTGTTCTCACCTTCGCCAGTAACCGTACTCGTCGTGACGATACGTGGGTTGATGAAGAGGAGTATGAAGATGATGAAGACGAATATGAAGATGATGAATCGCCGAAACCGCAAGGCTCGCGTCGCGCGCGGATTTTACGCAGCGCCTTAGCCCGCCGCCAGCGGCTGGCCGAGAAGTTTTCTAACCCGATGGGACGTAAAACTGATGCCGCGTTGTTCTCCGGTAAGCGGATGGATGATGCCGAAGAAGTTCAATACAGCGCCGGTGGGGCGCCTGTTGCTGCTGACGATGTCCTTTTTTCCGGCTCCAGCGCAGCGCGTCCGGCGAATGCTGATGATGTTCTTTTCTCCGGAACCAGTGCGGCACGCCCGGGTGATTTTGACCCCTACGATCCTTTGTTGAATGGTCATAGCATTGCCGAACCGGTGGCTTTAGCCGCTCAGGATACCGGCGCACCGCAAGCATGGTCCGAACCACAGCCGGGATATGAGGCTCAGCCCGTCTATCATCCGGACCTTGCTAACCAGCCGCAGCACGCTTTTCAGGCTCAGCAGATGCCGGTCCAGCAGCCGGGATATCAGCCAGAACCGGCTTACCAGCCGCAGCATGCGTATCAGCCTGAGCAGGCTCCGGTCCAGCAGCCGGGCTATCAGCCAGAACCGGCTTACCAGCTGCAGCATGCGTATCAGCCTGAGCAGGCTCCGGTCCAGCAGCCGGGCTATCAGTCAGAACCGGCTTACCAGCCGCAGCATGCGTATCAGCCTGAGCAGGCTCCGGTCCCGCAGCCGGGCTATCAGCCAGAGCCGGCTTACCAGCCGCAGCACGCGTATCAGCCTGAGCAGGCTCCGGTCCAGCAGCCGGGCTATCAGCCAGAACCGGCTTACCAGCCGCATCATGCGTATCAGCCTGAGCAGGCTCCGGTCCAGCAGCCGGGCTATCAGCCAGAGCCGGCTTACCAGCATCAGCCGGAGCACAATCCGGTACCGCAGCCTGAACCTTACGCACCGGTGTCAGTCGTCGAGCCTGAACCTGTGCAAGAGGAAGTGAAGCCTCAGCGTCCGCCGATGTACTACTTCGAAGAAGTGGAAGAGAAACGCGCGCGCGAACGCGAGCAGCTTGCTGCATGGTATCAACCGATTCCAGAGCCGGTCAGTCCGGTTGCCACCAAACCGATTTCGCCTCCGCCGTCACCGTCAGTTGATATTGCCACAGTGAGCACGCTGGCTTCCGGAGTTCATCAGGCTACGGGGGCCTCCTCCGCAACCGCAGCGGCGGCCTCGACGGTATCAGCGGCATCCAGCGCTGCGCCGTTGTTTAGTCCGGCTTCCGGCGGCCCTCGTGTCCAGGTGAAAGAGGGCATTGGCCCAAAACTACCGCGTCCAAATCGTGTTCGGGTACCCACGCGCCGTGAGCTGGCCTCCTATGGCATTAAGCTGCCTTCGCAGCGGTTGGCTGAAGAACGTGCGCGTCAGGCCGAACATCAGCATTATGCTGATGATTCGCTGACGGATGAGGAAGTTGCAGAGCTTGAGCAGGACGAGCTGGCGCGTCAGTTCGCGGCTGCGCAGAATGAGCGTTATGGTGAGAGTTACGCGACGGAAGTGGATAACGAGGATGAGGATTCTGCCGCTGAAGCAGAGCTTGCCCGCCAGTTTGCCGCTTCTCAACAGCAGCGCTACGCCAGCGAGCAACCGCCAGGATCGCATCCGTTCTCTGCCGCTGATTACGAATTCTCGCCGATGAAAGCGTTAGTTGATGATACGCCGAGCGAGCCTGTCTTCACGCCGATGCCGGAAGTGCCGCAGCCTGCACCGCAGTATCAGCAGCCGCCACAGCATTCTCAGCCCGTACATCATCAGCCAAGCGCGCATCAGCAGATGTCTCAGCAGCCGCAAAATGCGCAACAGCAGGCGATCCAGCATTCGCAGATGCCGTCACAAGCTCAGCACATTCCTGGCGGCTATCCGCAACAGCAGGCTCCGCAGGGGCATGTTCCGCAGCAGCCAATCGCGCAGCCGGAAAGCCTTATTCACCCGCTGTTGATGCGTAATGGAGACAGTCGCCCGTTACAGAAACCGACTACGCTTTTACCGTCTCTTGATCTGCTTACGCCGCCACCGGCTGAAGTTGAGCCGATAGACACTTTTGCGCTTGAGCAGATGGCGCGTCTGGTTGAGGCTCGTCTCGCCGACTTCCGCATTAAGGCAGATGTGGTGAACTACTCGCCAGGCCCGGTCATCACTCGCTTTGAGCTTAATCTGGCTCCAGGCGTCAAAGCGGCGCGGATTTCCAACCTGTCGCGAGACCTGGCCCGTTCTCTGTCCACCGCCGCGGTTCGTGTGGTGGAGGTTATTCCGGGTAAACCGTACGTTGGTCTGGAACTGCCGAATAAAAAGCGTCAAACCGTGTACCTGCGCGAAGTGCTGGATAACGCGAAATTCCGCGATAATCCATCACCGCTGACCGTGGTTCTCGGCAAGGATATCGCTGGTGAACCTGTTACCGCCGATCTAGCGAAGATGCCGCACCTGCTGGTGGCGGGTACTACCGGTTCCGGTAAGTCCGTCGGGGTCAACGCCATGATCCTCAGCATGCTCTACAAAGCGCAGCCGGAAGATGTGAAATTCATCATGATTGACCCGAAAATGCTCGAGCTGTCGGTCTATGAGGGAATACCGCATCTGTTGACGGAAGTTGTGACGGATATGAAAGACGCGGCCAACGCTTTGCGCTGGAGCGTAAATGAAATGGAGCGTCGGTATAAACTGATGTCGGCGCTGGGCGTGCGTAATCTTGCGGGTTACAACGAGAAGATTGCTGAAGCCGCGCGTATGGGTCGGCCAATCCCGGATCCTTACTGGAAGCCCGGCGACAGCATGGATGCGACGCATCCGGTACTGAAAAAAGAGCCTTACATCGTTGTGCTGGTTGATGAGTTTGCCGACCTGATGATGACCGTCGGCAAGAAAGTGGAAGAGCTGATTGCGCGTCTGGCGCAGAAAGCGCGCGCCGCAGGCATCCACCTGGTGCTGGCAACCCAGCGACCATCGGTGGACGTTATTACCGGCCTTATCAAAGCCAATATTCCAACGCGTATCGCCTTTACCGTATCAAGTAAAATTGACTCGCGTACTATTCTTGACCAGGGGGGAGCAGAGTCTCTGCTCGGAATGGGGGATATGCTCTACTCCGCGCCTAACTCGACTATCCCTGTGCGCGTGCACGGCGCTTTTGTGCGTGATGAAGAAGTTCACGCTGTGGTGCAGGACTGGAAGGCTCGCGGGCGTCCGCAGTATGTCGAAGGCATCACCTCCGATAGCGAAAGCGAAGGTGGCGGCGGTGGCTACGAAGGCGGTGAAGAGCTCGATCCGCTGTTCGATCAGGCGGTTAACTTTGTGACGGAAAAACGTAAAGCCTCCATTTCTGGGGTACAGCGGCAGTTCCGCATCGGCTATAACCGCGCCGCGCGTATCATTGAGCAAATGGAAGCTCAGGGTATTGTGAGCGAACAGGGTCATAACGGTAACCGTGAAGTGCTGGCTCCACCGCCCTTTGAGTAAGCGCAAAGTTGGGTAAATAAGTGAAAATCAGCCTGTTCTGCTGTTCCATCGCCGTTGATGATTCTACATTAGCAGCAGACCAAGGCTCCCGCGTCGGGAGTGACGCACATTAAGGAATAACAATGAAAAAACTCGCAATCACCTGTGCATTACTGTCCAGTTTTGTTGTCAGCCAGGTTTGGGCGGATGCCGCCAGCGATTTAAAAAGCCGCCTTGATAAAGTGAGCAGCTTCCACTCCAGCTTTACGCAAAAAGTGACGGACGGCAGCGGTAACGCCGTGCAGGACGGACAGGGCGATCTCTGGGTCAAGCGACCAAATCTGTTCAACTGGCACATGACCCAGCCGGACGAAAGCGTTCTGGTTTCTGATGGTAAAACGCTGTGGTTCTACAACCCGTTTGTTGAGCAGGCTACCGCTACCTGGCTGAAAGATGCGACCAGCAACACGCCGTTTATGCTGATTGCCCGCAACCAGGCCAGCGACTGGCAGAACTACAACATTAAGCAGAACGGCGATGATTTTGTTCTGACACCGAAAAACGGTAGCGGTAATCTGAAGCAGTTCACCATAAACGTGGGTCGTGATGGAACGATCCATCAGTTCAGCGCCGTGGAACAGGACGATCAACGCAGCAGCTATCAGCTGAAATCGCAACAAAATGGTGCCGTCGATGCATCTAAGTTCACCTTTACGCCGCCGCAAGGGGTTACGGTGGACGATCAACGTAAGTAGAGGCGAACGTGAGCAATCTGTCGCTCGATTTTTCCGATAACGCGTTTCAACCTCTGGCCGCCCGTATGCGGCCAGAAAATTTAGCGCAGTACATTGGTCAGCAGCATTTGCTGGCGCCGGGCAAACCCCTGCCGAGGGCGATTGAAGCCGGGCATCTGCACTCAATGATCCTCTGGGGGCCGCCGGGGACAGGGAAAACCACGCTGGCCGAGGTGATTGCGCGCTACGCCAGCGCAGATGTTGAACGTATTTCAGCGGTTACCTCCGGGGTTAAAGAGATCCGCGAAGCTATCGAACGCGCGCGTCAAAACCGCAACGCGGGGCGCCGCACGATTCTGTTTGTCGACGAAGTCCACCGTTTTAATAAAAGCCAGCAGGATGCCTTTCTGCCGCATATCGAAGATGGAACCATCACCTTTATCGGCGCGACAACGGAAAACCCTTCTTTTGAACTCAACTCGGCGCTGCTCTCCCGGGCGCGCGTCTATCTGCTGAAGTCGCTGACCAGTGATGACATTGAGCAGGTGCTCAATCAGGCGATGAGTGACAAAACTCGCGGCTACGGCGGGCAAAATATTGTTCTGCCGGACGAGACGCGCAAAGCGATCGCCGACCTGGTCAACGGCGATGCGCGCCGGGCTCTCAATACGCTGGAAATGATGGCCGATATGGCCGAGAGCGATGACGCTGGTAATCGTGTGCTAAAGGTTGAACTGTTGACCGAAATTGCCGGCGAGCGTAGCGCGCGTTTCGACAACAAAGGCGATCGTTTTTACGACTTAATCTCCGCGCTGCACAAATCGGTTCGCGGTAGCGCGCCGGATGCGGCGCTTTACTGGTATGCGCGAATTATTACCGCCGGAGGCGATCCGCTTTACGTAGCGCGGCGCTGCCTGGCGATTGCTTCGGAAGATGTCGGCAATGCCGATCCGCGCGCCATGCAGGTGGCTATTTCCGCCTGGGACTGTTTTACTCGTGTCGGACCGGCGGAAGGCGAACGAGCGATTGCTCAGGCCATCGTCTATCTGGCCTGTGCGCCAAAAAGCAACGCAGTTTATACCGCTTTTAAAGCGGCGATGGCTGATGCCCGGGAACGCCCTGATTACGACGTACCGGTACATTTACGCAATGCCCCAACCCGGTTGATGAAAGAGATGGGCTACGGGCAGGAGTATCGCTACGCGCACGATGAACCGAATGCTTATGCTGCCGGGGAGCAGTACTTCCCGCAGGAAATGGCGCAAACGCGCTATTATAAGCCGACAAACCGGGGGCTGGAGGGCAAAATAGGTGAAAAGCTCACCTGGTTAGCCGAACAGGATCAAAATAGCCCGATAAAACGCTACCGATAATTGAGGCGTTGCGGTAAGGTTGTCACACTATTTCCGTGGTCGCGCTCTGCGGCCATTTTTCTTTATTAATTCGATAAGCACAGGATAAGCATGCTCGATCCCAATCTGCTGCGTACCGAGCCAGACGCAGTCGCAGAAAAACTGGCACGCCGGGGCTTTAAGCTGGATGTAGATAAACTTCGCGCTCTGGAAGAGCGTCGTAAAGTTTTGCAGGTTCAAACTGAAAACCTGCAGGCGGAGCGCAACTCCCGATCGAAATCCATAGGCCAGGCGAAAGCGCGCGGGGAAGATATCGAGCCATTACGCCAGGAAGTGAACAAACTCGGTGAGCAGCTTGATGCGGCGAAAACCGAGCTGGACGCGCTGCTGGCGGAAATCCGCGATATCGCACTGACTATCCCTAACATCCCGCACGATGACGTTCCGGCCGGTCGCGACGAAAACGACAACGTTGAAGTCAGCCGCTGGGGAACGCCGCGTGAGTTTGATTTTGACGTTCGCGATCACGTGACGCTGGGTGAAATGCACGGAGGGCTGGATTTTGCTGCCGCGGTGAAGCTGACCGGCTCTCGCTTTGTGGTGATGAAAGGCCAGCTTGCCCGCCTGCATCGCGCGCTGGCGCAGTTTATGCTGGATCTGCATACTGAACAACACGGCTACAGCGAAAACTATGTTCCGTATCTGGTTAACCAGGACACGCTGTACGGTACCGGTCAGCTGCCAAAGTTCGCGGGCGACCTGTTCCATACCCGTCCGCTGGAAGAAGAAGCTGACAGCAGCAACTATGCGCTGATCCCGACGGCGGAAGTCCCGCTGACCAACCTGGTTCGCGATGAAATCATCGATGAAGACGATCTGCCGATCAAAATGACTGCGCATACGCCTTGTTTCCGTTCTGAAGCCGGATCCTATGGTCGTGATACCCGTGGTCTTATCCGTATGCACCAGTTCGACAAAGTTGAAATGGTGCAGATTGTGCGTCCGGAAGACTCAATGGCGGCACTCGAAGAGATGACCGGCCATGCTGAGAAAGTACTGCAGCTGCTGGGACTGCCGTATCGTAAAGTGGCTCTGTGCACGGGTGATATGGGCTTCAGCGCTTGTAAAACCTACGATCTGGAAGTGTGGGTACCGGCGCAGAATACCTACCGCGAAATCTCGTCCTGCTCTAACGTATGGGATTTCCAGGCGCGTCGTATGCAGGCGCGTTGCCGCAGCAAATCGGATAAGAAAACTCGTCTCGTACACACTCTCAACGGTTCTGGCCTTGCGGTTGGACGTACGCTGGTTGCGCTGATGGAAAACTATCAGCAGGCGGACGGTCGGATTGAGATCCCGGAAGTTCTGCGCCCGTATATGCGCGGCCTCGAATTTATCGGCTGATATTCGGTAATTTTCTTAAAAGCGCCTGCGGGCGCTTTTTTTTTACTCCCTTCTTGATACCGGGCAATAATCAGCTCTGTGAATACACAGATACTCACTTTGGATTAACCAGCATAAAAATTAATAACGGTTAATTTCGCTATGTATTTTTATATATAGCGTATTCAATTAATTGTGAGCAACCAAAGCGAGTATCTATGAAAATCAAAACCCCCGATGCTTTACTGGCTGCCGAGGTGAGCCGGCGTGGTTTAATGAAAACCACGGCGATTGGCGGACTGGCGATGGCCAGCAGTGCTTTTACCTTACCCTTCACGCGTATTGCCCACGCTGCGGATAGCCTCACTCCCGCCAGCGAAACGGTGACCTGGAGCGCCTGTACGGTTAACTGCGGTAGCCGTTGTCCTCTGCGGATGCATGTGGTTGATGGTGAAATTAAATATGTTGAAACAGACAATACCGGCGACGATAGCTACGACGGCCTGCACCAGGTTCGTGCCTGCCTGCGTGGTCGCTCAATGCGTCGGCGTGTCTATAATCCAGACCGCCTGAAATATCCCATGAAGCGCGTTGGTAAACGCGGTGAAGGTAAATTTGAACAAATTAGCTGGGAAGAAGCGTTTGACACTATCGCCAGCAATATGCAGCGGCTGATTAAAGAGTACGGTAACGAATCTATTTATCTGAATTACGGCACCGGAACCCTCGGCGGTACCCTGACGCGCTCCTGGCCACCGGGTAAAACTCTGATTGCCCGTCTGATGAACTGCTGCGGCGGTTATCTGAACCACTACGGCGACTACTCTACTGCGCAAATCGCCGCAGGCCTGAACTACACCTACGGCGGCTGGGCCGATGGCAATAGCCCGTCGGACATTGAAAACAGTAAGCTGGTAGTGCTGTTTGGCAACAACCCGGGAGAAACCCGGATGAGCGGCGGCGGGGTAACCTACTACCTTGAACAGGCGCGGGAGAAATCCAACGCCAGGCTGATTATTATCGATCCGCGCTATACCGACACCGGAGCCGGCCGCGAAGATGAATGGATCCCGATCCGCCCCGGAACCGATGCCGCGCTGGTCTCCGCGCTGGCCTGGGTAATGATTAACGAGAATCTCGTTGACCAGCCTTTCCTCGACAAATATTGCGTTGGCTATGACGAAAAAACGCTGCCTGAAGGCGCGCCGGCCAATGGTCACTACAAGGCCTATATTCTCGGCCAGGGCAATGATGGCATAGCGAAAACTCCGGAGTGGGCATCAACGATTACCGGCATTCCTAAGGCGCGTATCGTGCAGCTGGCGCGTGAGATTGCCAGCGCTAAACCTGCCTATATTTCTCAGGGGTGGGGACCACAGCGTCATGCCAACGGAGAGCTGGTGTCGCGTGCGATTTCAATGCTGGCGATCTTAACCGGCAACGTTGGGATCAACGGCGGGAATACCGGCGCGCGTGAAGGTTCTTACTCGTTGCCTTTTGAACGTATGCCGACGCTAAATAATCCGGTCGAAACCAGTATTTCCATGTTTATGTGGACCGATGCAATTGAGCGCGGGACCGAAATGACCGCTCTGCGCGATGGTGTTCGCGGCAAGGATAAGCTCGATGTACCTATTAAAATGGTCTGGAACTATGCCGGTAACTGTCTGATAAACCAGCATTCAGAAATCAATCGTACCCATGACATCCTGCAGGATGACACTAAATGCGAAATGATTGTGGTCATTGATTGCCACATGACCTCATCGGCAAAATATGCCGATATCCTGCTGCCGGATTGTACGGCCTCGGAGCAGATGGATTTTGCCCTGGATGCATCCTGCGGCAACATGTCCTACGTTATTTTTGCCGACCAGGCCATCAAACCGCGTTTTGAATGTAAAACCATTTATGAGATGACAACAGAACTGGCGAAACGTATGGGCGTAGAGCAGCGTTTCACCGAAGGCCGGACCCAGGAAGAGTGGTTGCGTCATCTCTATGAGCAATCCCGTAAAGCGATCCCTGGGCTATTGCCGTTTGATGAATTCCGCAAGCAGGGGATATTCAAGCAGCGCGACCCGGAAGGTCATCACGTTGCCTATAAGGCTTTCCGTGAGGATCCTGTCGCCAATCCGTTAACGACGCCGTCAGGGAAAATTGAAATTTACTCCGCGCAGCTGGCGGAAATCGCGGCGACCTGGGAGCTTAAAGAAGAGGATGTAATCGATCCGTTGCCGATATACAGCCCTGGCTTCGAAAACCACAACGATCCGTTGGCTAAAAAGTACCCGCTGCAGCTCACCGGTTTTCACTATAAAGCGCGTACCCACTCTACCTACGGCAACGTTGATGTATTGAAAGCCGCATGCCGTCAGGAAATGTGGATCAACCCGCTCGATGCCCAGAAGCGCGGTATCGCTAATGGCGATCGGATCCGTATTTTCAACGATCGTGGTGAAGTGCATATCGAAGCCAAAGTGACCCCGAGAATGATCCCTGGCGTGGTCGCGCTGGGTGAGGGGGCCTGGTATAACCCGGATGCAGGTCGCGTGGATCAGGCGGGCAGCATTAATGTGCTGACCACCCAGCGCCCGTCGCCGCTGGCGAAAGGCAATCCATCGCATACCAACCTTGTCCAGGTTGAAAAGCTGTAAGGAGTAACCGATGACAACTCAGTATGGATTTTTTATTGATTCCGCCCGTTGCACCGGTTGCAAAACCTGCGAACTGGCTTGTAAAGACTATAAAAACCTCACGCCGGAAGTGAGCTTCCGTCGTATCTACGAATATGCCGGTGGCGACTGGCAAGAAGACAACGGCGTATGGCAGCAGAACGTCTTTGCCTATTACCTTTCTATTGCCTGCAACCATTGTGAGGACCCTGCCTGTACTAAAGTTTGCCCGAGCGGGGCGATGCACAAGCGTGAAGATGGTTTTGTGGTGGTGGATGAAGATGTGTGTATCGGCTGTCGCTACTGTCATATGGCCTGTCCGTACGGCGCGCCGCAGTACAATGCGACAAAAGGGCATATGACTAAATGCGACGGCTGCTACGAACGCGTTGCCGTGGGCAAAAAGCCGATTTGCGTGGAATCCTGCCCGCTGCGCGCGCTTGATTTTGGCCCAATTGAAGAGTTGCGTGAAAAGCACGGCCAGCTGGCTGCCGTTGCGCCGCTGCCTTCGGCCCACTTCACTAAACCAAGCATTGTGATTAAACCTAACGCCAACAGCCGCCCGTGTGGAGATACCACCGGATACCTGGCTAACCCGAAGGAGGTGTGATATGGGGAGTGGATGGCATGAATGGCCGCTGATAGTGTTCACGGTCTTTGGTCAGTGCGTTGTGGGCGGTTTTATTGTACTGGCTCTGGCGTTAATGAAAGGCGACCTGACGCGTGAACAGCAGCAGCGTGTAGTGTGGAGTATGTTTGGCCTGTGGGTACTGATGGGCCTCGGCTTTATTGCCTCAACTCTGCATCTTGGGTCGCCGATGCGCGCTTTTAACTCGCTGAATCGCGTTGGTGCTTCATCGCTGAGTAATGAAATCGCCAGCGGGGCGCTTTTCTTTGCTGTCGGCGGTATCGGCTGGCTTCTGGCGGTGGTCAATAAGCTACCATCAGGACTGCGTAATCTCTGGCTGGCCATGACTATGGTGCTGGGGGTTATCTTCGTCTGGATGATGGTCCGTGTTTATAACACCATTGATACGGTGCCTACCTGGTACTCAGTCTGGACACCGTTCAGTTTCTTCCTGACGATGTTTATTGGCGGTCCGCTGTTGGGGTATCTGCTGCTGCGCTTTGCGGGAGTTAATGGCTGGGCGATGCGTCTGTTGCCGGCGGTGACTCTGCTGGCGCTGGTGGTGAGCGTAATTGTGGTACTGATGCAGGGAAATGAACTGCTGACAATCCATAGTTCGATTCAGCAAGCTTCTGCGCTGGTGCCGGACTACGGCTCGCTAATGGCCTGGCGTGTCGTAGCGTTGGCGCTGGCTTTGGTATGCTGGATTGCTCCGCAGCTTAAGGGCTATCAACCCGCTTTACCCCTGTTAGGGCTGGCATTTGTGCTGGTACTGGTCGGCGAGATGATTGGCCGCGGCGTCTTCTACGGCTTGCATATGACCGTAGGGATGGCAATCGCCAGCTAATCGTTATTTATCGCGCCAGAATGATTATTTCTGGCGCGATAAAAAGTGCGGTCGATTCATGAAATATTTCTACCGATATTCCAGACTTAATTTTCCAATAAATTAATAAAAACAATAGAATAATATAAATATTTAATCTGTTGCCGATCCGCTGGATAAAAATCTTCTATCGTTACCCCGCAAACCGCGTCAGGCCTGATTTCAGGTGGATTGACAATGTTTACAGCAGTGGCATGATGCGCACGAAATCTGAACTCCACCACGGTTGATATCCATGACCATCTATACCCGGCCAGTGCAAATGCTGCTCTGTGGCCTGCTTCTTTTGACCCTGGCGATAGCGGTTCTAAATACGCTCGTCCCGCTTTGGCTCGCCCATGAAAAGATGCCGACCTGGCAGGTCGGAATGGTAGGATCATCATATTTTACCGGCAATCTGGTGGGAACTTTACTTGCCGGGTGGGTGATCAAGCGTCTGGGTTTTAATCGCAGCTATTACCTGGCATCAATTATCTTTGCCGTGGGTTGCGTTGGTCTTGGTATTACCCTGGGTTTCTGGAGCTGGTTCAGCTGGCGTTTTATCGCGGGCGTAGGCTGCGCAATGATTTGGGTGGTCGTTGAGAGCGCGCTGGTTTGTAGCGGCACTTCACGCAGCCGTGGCCGCCTGCTGGCGGCATATATGATGATTTATTACGTTGGTACGGTGCTGGGCCAGTTAATGGTCAGCAAGCTACCGACGGATTTGATGAGCGTTCTGCCCTGGGTAACGGCTCTGGCGCTGGCCGGTATTCTGCCCTTGCTGTTTGCCCGGGTGGTGAATCAGGCCGATGAACCGCGCGAACCGGCGCGTATCTGGCCGATGTTAAGGTTGCGTCAGGCACGTCATGGGGTTAACGGCTGCATTATTTCCGGGATCGTTCTTGGATCGCTCTACGGGCTGATGCCCCTGTGGCTCAACCATAAAGGTGTGAGTGATTCAGGCATCGGCTTCTGGATGGCCGTGATGGTGAGCGCTGGTATCGTTGGGCAGTGGCCAATTGGTCGACTGGCCGATCGTTACGGTCGTCTGATGGTCCTGCGCGTACAGGTGTTTGTCGTGATTCTCGGCTGCCTGGCGATGCTGAGCCAGGCCGCAATGGCGCCTGCGCTGTTTGTACTTGGCGCCTCAGGGTTCACGCTCTATCCGGTCGCTATGGCCTGGGCCTGTGAAAAAGTTGAGCGTCATCAACTGGTGGCAATGAACCAGGCGCTACTAATGAGCTATACCGTGGGCAGCCTGCTTGGGCCGACGCTGACCGCGATGCTGATGCAGAACTTCTCTGATAATCTGCTGTTTATCATGATAGCCAGCGTCTCATTCCTTTACCTGCTGACGCTGTTGCGTAAAGCAGGGCATCATCCTACGCCAGTGGCTCATGCCTGATTTTGTCAATAATAGCCAGGGGATATCTCCTGGCTATTCTTATTAAGAAGCGGTAAGTGCCGTAAATCGGGTCTTATTCTGAACTGCTGCTCATTGTTATAACCTGTCCCCTTGCCCAGGCGCTGACAGAGTGAGATGAGCGCGATGCGGAATATCATTAAGGACATCAAATGCTGATTTTCACGATGGAAAGCGTAGCGAATAAACTATCGCAATACTTTATCTCATAGAGCGGCTACTCAAGCGGCGCCAGATTTTTGGGGATGGCATACTGTTTACCATCATAACGCAGGAGCCAGCTGGCTTTTCCTGATTTATCCTTCGACGTGCATTCATTATTGGCGTCAATATAGGCGGTGGATGCAACGCTTTTTTCACTGACCCGAATAGCGGCGTAACCATTGTGGGAAGCGCTATCTATGGCAAGGGTGCGTTTGCTGCTATTAAACTCTCCAGCACAGTTTCCGTCCCACTCACCGCTGTTCTCCTCGAGCAGTATCCCTTTTAACACAGTGCGTAGCTGGTTATTGTCAATTACGTACAACGACAGCACATCTTCACTGAAAGGATTTACTCGTGAACTACCGCTACGGGTAACATGCAGGCCAAAAGCGGTTTTCCCGGGGGCGACTCTCCAGCGCGCAGTATCAAGCATGATACCGGTAAGGCGAACCGCATCATCGCTCATCAGTTCTGGCAGCAGGAGCCGCTGCTTTACCTCCAGGCTTGCAGTATCAACCACCAGCAGTTCCAGATCGCCAGTGTGGTCATAATCAGTCTTTTCCGGGGACATAAGCGGCACTGCGGCCAGGGTTAGCTCAGGGTGGGCAGGCCAGACGCGACAAATAGCGCTTTGCGGTGAGCTACCCGTGATATCAATGACCTGATGACTGAGTGTGAACGCACCTTCGGCCGTTGGTTTCGCATCCGGCCAGGCGTGTTGGACGATGGCGCGGATATCGCAGCTGCTGGCGGCGTTCAGATACTGAGATGAAAGCAGTAAAATCCCTGAAATCAATAAACGCAAAGCTTTCTTTCCTGTGTTTTCCCTACCGGAATAACAAAACGGCTGCTCTGTCCGGCAGCCGTTTTGTTAAGACAAAATTTAATACATCACCTTATGACCATACTGCTCAAGAATACCTTTCACGCGTTCCATGGTCTCTTTCTTCGGCGGGTGGACGCCGTCCAGCTTATACTCTTCGCCCATCGCTACCCACTTATGTTTGCCCAGTTCATGATAGGGCAGCAGTTCGATTTTCTCGACGTTGCCCATGTCACGGGTAAACTCGCCCAGGCGATGCGCGGAATCATCATCATCGGACCAGCCCGGAACCACAACGTAGCGGATCCAGACGTTGATGTTTTTGTTTGACAGATAACGAGCAAACTCCAGCGTACGATGGTTTGAAACGCCAACCAGGTTCTGGTGAATTTCGTCGTTCATCTGCTTGAGGTCGAGCATCACCAGGTCGGTGACTTCCAGCAGTTCATCAATGACCGGATCGTAGCGGCGCACAAAGCCGTTGGTGTCGAGGCAGGTATGAATGCCTTCTTTCTTACAGGCGCGAAACCAATCGCGAACAAATTCGGCCTGCAGGATAGCCTCGCCGCCGGATGCGGTCACGCCGCCGCCGGAAGCGTTCATAAAGTGGCGATAGGTGACAACCTCTTTCATCAGCTCTTCAACGGTAATCTCTTTACCGCCGTGGGTATCCCATGTGTCGCGGTTATGGCAATAGAGGCAGCGCATCAGGCAGCCCTGGAAAAAAGTAATAAAGCGGATCCCCGGGCCATCGACGGTGCCACAGGATTCAAAGGAGTGAATGCGACCAATTGTTGACATTGCGGTGATATCTCCAGATTCGGCCCGTCCGGGGCCTGTGCATGCACAGCTCAAACCGGCTGTGTTAAGTCTGTTTTGGCTGTTATCCATAGAGTATAGACAGCGGACAAAAGAGACTGGGGCTGGAACGTATTGCTAAAAAGGCCCCACTTGCGTGGAGCCTTTATTGTACGCTTTTTACTGTACGATTTCAGTCAATACCATTACATGGTCTGAGTGAAGGTACGAGTAATAACGTCCTGCTGCTGTTCTTTAGTCAGGGAGTTAAAACGTACTGCGTAGCCGGATACGCGGATGGTCAGCTGCGGATATTTTTCCGGGTTTTCCATCGCGTCGAGCAGCATTTCGCGGTTCATGACGTTGACGTTCAGGTGCTGACCGCCTTCGATGGAGGCTTCGTGATGGAAGTAACCATCCATCAGGCCCGCGAGGTTAGTTTTACGCACTTCGTCGTCTTTACCCAGCGCGTTCGGAACGATAGAGAAGGTATAAGAGATACCATCTTTCGCGTAAGCAAACGGCAGTTTAGCAACGGAGGTCAGAGAGGCAACAGCACCTTTCTGGTCACGGCCGTGCATCGGGTTAGCACCTGGTCCGAACGGAGCGCCAGCGCGACGACCGTCAGGGGTGTTACCGGTTTTCTTACCATACACAACGTTAGAGGTGATGGTCAGAACGGACTGAGTCGGGATAGCGTTGCGGTAGGTATGCAGTTTCTGAATTTTCTTCATGAAACGTTCAACCAGGTCAACGGCCATATCATCAACGCGAGAGTCGTTGTTACCAAACTGCGGGTATTCGCCTTCGATTTCGAAGTCGACAGCCAGACCGTTTTCATCACGAATCGGTTTAACTTTCGCATATTTGATTGCAGACAGGGAGTCAGCGGCAACGGACAGACCTGCGATACCACATGCCATGGTGCGGATAACATCACGGTCGTGCAGCGCCATCAGGGAGGCTTCGTAGCTGTACTTGTCGTGCATGTAGTGGATGATGTTCAGCGCAGTGACGTACTGTTTAGCCAGCCAGTCCATGAAGTGATCCATGCGGTCCATAACTTCGTCGAAGTTCAGAACGTCGCCTTTGATCGGTTCAGATTTAGGACCAACCTGCATTTTCAGTTTTTCATCAACGCCGCCGTTGATTGCGTACAGCATGGTTTTCGCGAGGTTAGCGCGAGCACCGAAGAACTGCATTTGCTTACCAACAACCATCGGGCTTACGCAACAAGCGATAGCGTAGTCGTCGTTGTTGAAGTCAGGACGCATCAGGTCATCGTTCTCATACTGCAGAGAAGAGGTATCGATGGACACTTTAGCAGCGAATTTTTTGAAGCTCAGCGGCAGTTTTTCAGACCACAGAATGGTGATGTTCGGCTCCGGAGACGGCCCCATGGTGTACAGGGTGTTCAGGAAACGGAAGCTGTTTTTGGTTACCAGAGTACGGCCATCAACGCCCATACCACCGATAGATTCAGTTGCCCAAATCGGGTCGCCAGAGAACAGTTCATCATATTCAGGAGTACGCAGGAAACGAACCATACGCAGTTTCATGACCAGGTGGTCAATCATTTCCTGTGCATCCTGCTCGGTGATTTTACCGGCTTTCAGGTCACGTTCGATGAAGATGTCCAGGAAGCTGGAAGTACGGCCAAAGGACATTGCCGCGCCGTTCTGGGATTTAACAGCGGCCAGGTAGCCGAAGTAGGTCCACTGGATTGCTTCTTGAGCGGTGGTTGCCGGACCAGAGATATCGCAGCCATATTTGGCAGCCATTTCTTTGATCTGACCCAGCGCACGGTGCTGTTCAGAGATTTCTTCACGCAGACGGATAGTTGCTTCCAGATCTTCGCCGTTTTCCAGTTTATCCTGCAGAGAGACGAACTGGGCGTATTTGTCTTTCATCAGGAAGTCGATGCCGTACAGCGCAACGCGGCGGTAGTCACCGATGATACGGCCACGGCCATACGCATCCGGCAGACCGGTCAGGACACCAGATTTACGGCAGTTCAGGATGTCTTTGGTGTAAACGTCAAATACGCCCTGGTTATGAGTTTTACGGTACTCAGTGAAGATTTTCTTCAGCATCGGGTCCAGCTCGCGATTGTACGCTTTGCAGGAACCTTCTACCATTTTGATACCGCCGAACGGGATAATCGCACGTTTCAGCGGAGCTTCAGTCTGCAGGCCAACGATTTTCTCAAGAGATTTCTCGATGTAGCCGGCGTCATGAGAAGTGATGGTGGACGCAAGGGAAGTGTCAAAATCAACAGGCGCGTGAGTGCGGTTTTCCTGTTTAACGCCTTCCATTACGGTGTCCCACAGCTTGGTGGTCGCGTCAGTTGCGCCAGCCAGGAAGGACTCGTCACCTTCATACGGAGTATAGTTTTTCTGGATGAAGTCGCGGACGTTGACTTCGTTCTGCCAGTCACCTTTCGCAAAACCTTCCCAGGCTGTGGCTAACTTTTCATTAAGCTCGGACATGTAACACCTACCTTCTTAAGTGGATTTTTTATTTACTGCCTGAAACAACCCTTAGTGATGGTTGTCGCCACGCAGGTAAATGACCCAGTATGTCAACCCGACCAGTAGACCACCGCCGATGATGTTCCCGATTGTTACCGGAATCAGGTTATCAGTGATGAAGTTCATAACGGTCAGGTGAGAGAAATTTTCCGGAGCTGAACCAATCGCGGTCCAGAATTCCGGGCTTGCAAATTCGCGGATAACGATACCCAACGGGATCATAAACATGTTCGCGATACTATGCTCAAACCCGCTGGCAACAAACATGGCCACCGGTAAAACCATAATCATGGCTTTATCCATCAGGCTGCGGCCAGAATAGCTCATCCATACCGCAAGGCAGACCATCAGGTTTGCCAGGATACCAAGGCAGACGGCTTCAATAAAAGTATGGTGCATTTTGTGATCGGCGGTTTGTAGAACGTTAAGTCCCCACTGACCATTCGCAGTCATATATTCGCCTGAAAGCCACATCAGCAACACAAAGAGCAGGCAACCAACCAGGTTACCAACATAGACGTTGAGCCAGTTTTTTGCCAGTTGACCCCAGGTAATTCTTCCGCTGGCTTTCGCTACAACGATAAGAACAGTTGAGGTAAACAGGTCGGCACCGCAAATAACGCAGAGAATCAAACCCAGTGAGAAGCAGATGCCCCCAATTAGTTTGGCAATACCGAAAGGCATCCCGGCCGTGCCGGTAGTCGCGGTAATATAGAAAACAAAAGCGATAGAGATGAAGACACCTGCGGTGATAGCCAGATAAAACGTCTTTATCGGATGTTTTGTCGCTTTATAGACACCCGCTTCTTCGGCAACTTTCGCCATCGCAGCAGGGAGTAAAAGATCAAAAGGGTTGTCAGCTTTCACACTAACTCTCTCTTTATGTAAGTTGGCGGTGAGATACTAACAAAGCATTATAGAAGGGAATTTGATGTAGATCATATCGTACCGGAACTATAGGCCTTTTTAGTGTGTGGAATTGGTTAAAAATGAGCTTAATCTATTGTTTTTTAATGAAAAAATAAATTTTAAAATTTACAAATAATGTTGATTATTTTCATTTCAACCCCGATTTTCGGTTAATTAAAATGGGGTATTTTTATTAAAATTAACAATATTTGCTGCGGGGTTTTATTATTTTTTACTACCAATTAACTTTATGGCTACAACAAATATTGGAAATGTTCAAATCAGAAAAAACGGGGTCCAGATGACCCCGTAGTATCGTCATTTAACGGAAAGAGACGATTTATTTAATCCAGAATGCTGCTTTCGCGCGCTGCAGCTTCTCATAGGCTTTTAGTAAGGACTGATGAGCCGGGAAAGCCAGCAGATCGCTGTCAACTGCCTGCAGACCATAGAACGGAGCTTCTCCACTGAGCGCGGCGCTGGCAGCCTCAACCGCCTCCGCGCCGTACATGCGTACAAACGCGTTGAGATACTGCAGCGGCTGACGCTCTTCTTCCTGGCTAAGCAGCAGTAAGGTTTGCAGACAGCGATAGTAGTTGGCTCGCTCGGCGCTAAAGATTGAGGCATTGAATTCCATGGTCCATTCGGTCCAGATCAAGGCCTGTTCAGTATCGCCGCCAGCCAGGGCAAGCATCGCCTTCAGTTCACCGATTCGCAGCGTATACCAGCCGTTGTCTTTACCGGTCGCCAGACCCAGCAGTTCGCGCACGCGGGTGAAATCATCAAGGCCTTCATCATCCATTTGTTCGATAAGCGCCAGATAATCTTCTTGTTCCCATTCGCTTCCCGGCAGGGAAAGAATGGTTTCGCGCAGATGTGCCCCCATGCTGTTATTCGCCAGCCACAGATCTTCTGCCGGATAGATATCCGACATACCCGGGACAATGATTCGACAGGCGTAGACGCTCAGATGCTCGTAATCAGCAATATAGACTTCTTTATCTTCTTCTTTAAAGATAGCCATTAAAGTCGCGAACTCTTCATCCGTGGTACCAGAGAAGCTCCAGTCCACGAACGGGTAGTCGGCGTCCTGCTTAAACATGTCCCAGGAGATCAGGCCGCTTGAATCGATAAAGTGGGTTTCCAGGTTCGCATGTTCCGCGACTTCTTCATCATCGAAGGTTGGCGGCGTAAAGACATCCAGATCTTTCAGGCTGCGCCCTTGCAGCAGTTCAGTAACGGTGCGTTCCAGCGCCACGCCGAAATCGGGATGCGCGCCGAAAGAGGCAAAACAGGTGCCATTAGCGGGATTGAACAGCACGACGCAGATAACCGGATATTTACCGCCAAGCGAACCGTCGTAAGCGAAAATCGGGAAACCTTCGGCCTCCAGCTTGTTAATGGATTCAACCACGCCCGGATAGCGTGCCATCACCTCTGCAGGGATCTCCGGCAGGCTAATACTTTCGGCGATAATGCGGTTTTTAATATGGCGTTCAAACACTTCTGAGAGGCCCTGAACGCGGGCTTCGTTACGAGTGTTACCAGCAGACATCCCGTTAGAAACGTACAGATTACCGACGATATTCATCGGAATGTAGACCGTTTCACCATCTGACTGACGGGTGAACGGCAGGCCGCAGACGCCGCGCTCGTCATTACCCGACTGCAGATCGACTATCATGCTGGCGGTTAACTGATCGTCAGGATCGTAGAATGCGCGCAGGCGAGGATCCAGCAGGCCTTGCGGAACTTCATCATCTTCGGTTAACGGGAACCATTTTTCATTGGGATAATGTACGAAAGGACCATTGGCGATGGTCTCGCCCAGCCAGAAATCGGCAAAGAAGTAGTTGGTAGAAAGACGCTCAAAGTATTCTCCGAGCGCGGAGGCCAGCGCGGCCTTTTTAGTGGCGCCTTTACCGTTAGTGAAACACAGGGCGCACTCTTTATCACGGATATGCACAGACCAGACGTGCGGTACCGGGTTAAGCCATGAGGCCTCTTCAATATCAAATCCGAGGTCGAGCAACTTCTGCTGGAAGCGAGCGATGGAGTCTTCCAGGGCGGCATCTTTGCCGGGTATAAACGTTTGAGTCATGGCAGTCACTTTTATCGTACGTAAAGCGCGCAATGATACGGGTTTTAGATGACGGGTGCTATCTCCATCGTCTGGCTATGCTTATGTCACTCAATAACTGTTCAGGCGTTAACCATGAAGACATTTGACTGGCATCGTATGGCACTGGATAAAGTGCCCGTGGAATTTCTGGCCGAGGTGGCATTACGAAGCCTTTATACCTTTGTATTAGTATTTATTTTTCTCAAAATAACCGGACGGCGCGGCGTTCGCCAGATGTCCCTGTTCGAAGTCCTTATTATTTTAACCCTGGGTTCCGCAGCGGGTGATGTCGCGTTTTATGATGATGTTCCTATGCTGCCGGTGCTGGCGGTTTTTATCACCCTGGCCATTCTTTATCGGTTAATTATGTGGCTTATGGGGCATAGCGAAAAACTGGAGGATTTACTTGAAGGCAAACCGATTATTGTTGTTGAAAACGGTGAACTAGCCTGGGAGAAACTTCAGGCGGAAAACATGACCGAATTTGAGTTTTTTATGGAGCTTAGAACCAGCGGGGTTGAGCAGCTGGGACAGGTACGGTTAGCTATTCTGGAGACCAACGGACAGATAAGCCTGTATTACTATGCGAATGAAGATGTTAAAGCCGGACTGTCTATTCTTCCTTCCCGCTTTACCGCGCGTTTTACCACCATACCTCAGGATGATGAGTATGCCTGCGTTCGCTGTAGCGCAATCCTTGCGCTACGAGCCGGAGATAAACAATTATGCCCTCGCTGCGCAAATGCAGAATGGTCGAAGGTCAGCCGGGCAAAAAGAGTCACCTGACAGCAATTATGTCGGTTTTATGCCGTCAAGCTGGCACATTGTTTTGTGTGAGCGAAGCCGCATTTCCCTGAGGTTCAGTTTTAGCGATTGCGGTACGTGTCACTGGATGATAAAACCGATAGCCACAGGAATAACTTATACCCGCGACGGTTCGCGGGTAAATTACATAGCAAGTGGTGAGGGGAAATGGCTCAGGTCTATAACTTCAGTTCAGGCCCGGCAATGCTGCCGGCGGAAGTACTCAAACTGGCACAAAAGGAACTGTGCGACTGGAACGGTTTGGGGACGTCGGTGATGGAAATCAGCCACCGTGGTAAAGAGTTCATTAAGGTGGCTGAAGAAGCGGAACAGGATTTTCGCTCCCTGCTCAATATTCCTTCAAATTATAAAGTCTTATTCTGCCACGGCGGTGGTCGCGGACAGTTTGCTGGTATTCCGCTAAACCTGCTTGGTGATAAAACCGTTGCCGACTACGTTGACGCTGGCTACTGGGCAGCCAGCGCGGTTAAAGAAGCGCATAAATACTGCAAACCGAACGTTATTGACGCCAAAATCACCGTTGACGGACAGCGAGCGGTTAAACCGATGAGCGAATGGCAGTTGACTCCGGGCGCGGCCTATCTGCACTACTGCCCGAACGAAACTATCGATGGTATCGCCATTGAAGAAACGCCTGATTTTGGCGACGATGTCATCGTGACGGCGGATTTTTCCTCGACTATTTTGTCTCGTGAAATTGACGTAAGCCGTTATGGCGTAATCTACGCAGGCGCGCAGAAAAACATCGGTCCTGCTGGCCTGACGCTGATTATTGTGCGTGAGGATCTGCTGGGCAAAGCCAGCGTTGCCTGTCCGTCGATTCTTGATTACTCCATTCTGTCTGCCAACGATTCTATGTTTAACACGCCGCCGACATTTGCCTGGTATCTCTCCGGCCTGGTGTTTAAATGGCTGAAAGAGCAGGGCGGCGTTGCCGCTATGGATAAAATTAATCAGCAGAAATCCGATTTGCTGTATAGCACCATCGATAACAGCGGTTTCTATCGTAACGATGTCGCTACTGCTAACCGCTCGCGCATGAACGTGCCGTTCCAGCTGGCGGATAGCGCGCTTGACAAACTGTTCCTCGAAGAGTCTTTTGCTGCCGGTCTGCATGCGCTGAAAGGCCATCGCGTCGTGGGCGGTATGCGCGCTTCCATCTATAACGCCATGCCGTTGGCGGGCGTGAAGGCCCTGACCGACTTTATGCAGGACTTCGAACGCCGTCACGGTTAATCGCGGTCGTCATTTTCATCCCCGCAGCCCTTTTGCGGGGTTTTTATTCTGTTTGTTTGAGAGTTTAGTTTAATGGAATCCCTGACGTTACAACCCATCGCACGCGTAGATGGCACTATTAACCTGCCCGGGTCCAAGAGTGTCTCTAACCGAGCCTTGCTGCTGGCGGCTTTAGCCCGTGGCACCACGGTGCTGACCAATCTGCTGGATAGCGACGATGTACGCCATATGCTGAATGCCCTGAGCGCGCTGGGAGTTCATTACAACCTGTCCTCCGATCGTACTCGCTGTGAAGTTATCGGCAACGGTGGCCCTCTGCAGGCGGGTGAAGAATTAGAACTGTTCCTCGGTAATGCCGGAACGGCAATGCGTCCGCTGGCGGCTGCCTTATGTCTGGGCAGTAACAATATTGTGCTGACCGGCGAGCCGCGGATGAAAGAGCGGCCGATTGGTCACCTGGTTGACGCGCTGCGTCAGGGTGGGGCGCAGATTGATTATCTGGAACAAGAAAACTATCCTCCGCTGCGCCTGCGCGGTGGTTTTAGCGGCGGTCAGGTTGAGGTTGACGGTAGCGTTTCCAGCCAGTTTCTGACCGCGCTGCTGATGACTGCCCCATTGGCGCCTCAGGATACCGTCATCGCCATTAAAGGCGACCTGGTTTCCAAACCTTATATTGATATTACGCTGCACCTGATGAAAACGTTCGGCGTTGAGGTTGAAAATCAGTCTTACCAGCATTTCATCGTGCGCGGCAATCAACACTATCATTCGCCTGGCGACTATCTGGTTGAAGGTGATGCTTCTTCAGCGTCCTATTTCCTCGCCGCTGGCGCGATTAAAGGCGGAACGGTTAAAGTCACCGGTATCGGTCGCAACAGCGTCCAGGGCGACATTCGGTTTGCCGATGTGCTGGAAAAAATGGGCGCAACCATCACCTGGGGCGATGATTATATCGCCTGCACGCGTGGCGAACTGAACGCTATTGATATGGATATGAATCATATCCCGGATGCCGCGATGACCATCGCCACGGCAGCCCTGTTCGCCAAAGGGACCACGACTCTGCGCAACATCTATAACTGGCGCGTCAAGGAGACCGACCGCCTGTTTGCGATGGCCACGGAGCTGCGTAAAGTCGGGGCTGAGGTTGAAGAGGGGGAAGATTACATTCGTATCACGCCGCCTGTGAAGCTCCAGTTTGCTGAAATCGGTACCTATAACGACCACCGAATGGCAATGTGTTTCTCGCTGGTGGCGCTTTCCGATACGCCGGTAACGATCCTTGACCCGAAGTGTACGGCGAAAACTTTCCCGGATTACTTCGAGCAGCTTGCGCGAATTAGTACGCTGGCCTGAATGTTGCGAGTGTAATGTAAAAACGCCGGCCAATCAGTCGGCGTTTTTTACGTACGTTTGTCGGACACTGGCCTTATAGGTCCATCGAGAGCTGGCTGCTGGCGCAACGTTTCAATAAACCGCCTCGCGATGGATTAAAAGTAAAACTACGTCATCTTTCGTTTGCCGCTCAATCAACCCGCTATAATTGCACGATTATTCCGCATTACATTTCCTGTAATCCGTAATTTATAAGCAGTACTCACTTTCCGCCGTATAGATGCGTATAATGCGCGGCGTTTATATATTTATGCGCCTTGCTGAAGGAGAAAAAGATGACGGCAACTGTTCCGGTAATCACCATTGATGGGCCTGGCGGTGCGGGCAAAGGCACTTTATGCAAGGCAATGGCAGAGACGCTGGGCTGGCATCTGCTTGATTCAGGAGCTATTTATCGCGTTCTTGCTCTCGCTGCCTTGCATCATCATGTTGATGTTGAATCCGAAGAGGCTTTAGTGCCGCTGGCCGCGCATCTGGATGTGCGTTTCGTCTCTACTGACGGTAGCCTTGAGGTTATTCTGGAGGGCGAGGATGTTAGCGCCGAAATTCGTACTCAGGATGTTGCCAACACGGCGTCAAAAGTCGCCGCTTTTCCACGCGTGCGTGAAGCATTACTGCGCCGTCAGCGAGCCTTCCGTGAACTGCCCGGTTTGATCGCCGACGGACGCGATATGGGAACCGTAGTATTCCCCGATGCGCCGGTGAAAATTTTCCTTGACGCTTCCGCGGAAGAACGTGCGCATCGCCGCATGCTTCAGTTGCAGGAGAAGGGCTTTAGTGTTAACTTTGATCGCCTTTTATCCGAGATAAAAGAGCGCGACGATCGCGATCGCAATCGCACGGTGGCGCCGCTTATCCCGGCAGCCGATGCTTTAGTTCTTGATTCAACGGAACTAAACATTGAGCAAGTGATTGAAAAAGCGCTACAATATGCGCGCGAAAAACTGGCTTCCGCTTAATCTTATCGTCGATAAAGCACAATAGCCTCCGAATTATAGCAGTACCCCGCAGCAATGGAGTGTTAGCGGGTATGTTAAACAACCCCATCCGGCATGGAGCCTGGTGGACGTTAAATATGAAACCTGAAGATTAAACATGACTGAATCTTTTGCTCAACTATTTGAAGAATCCTTAAAAACAATCGAAACCCGTCCGGGTTCCATCGTTCGTGGTGTTGTTGTTGCTATCGACAAAGATGTAGTACTGGTTGACGCCGGTCTGAAATCTGAGTCTGCCATTCCGGCAGAGCAGTTCAAAAACGCCCAGGGCGAGCTGGAAATCCAGGTTGGTGACGAAGTTGACGTTGCTCTGGATGCAGTAGAAGACGGCTTCGGTGAAACCCTGCTGTCCCGTGAGAAAGCTAAACGTCACGAAGCTTGGATCACGCTGGAAAAAGCTTACGAAGACGCTGAAACTGTAGTCGGTGTTATCAACGGCAAAGTTAAAGGTGGCTTCACTGTTGAGCTGAATGGTATTCGTGCGTTCCTGCCGGGCTCCCTGGTAGACGTTCGTCCGGTGCGCGATACGCTGCACCTGGAAGGCAAAGAGCTTGAATTCAAAGTCATCAAGCTGGACCAGAAACGTAACAACGTTGTTGTTTCTCGTCGTGCCGTTATCGAATCCGAAAACAGCGCAGAGCGCGATCAGCTGCTGGAAAACCTGCAGGAAGGCATGGAAGTTAAAGGTATCGTTAAGAACCTCACTGACTACGGTGCATTCGTTGATCTGGGCGGCGTTGACGGCCTGCTGCACATTACCGATATGGCATGGAAACGCGTTAAGCATCCGAGCGAAATCGTAAACGTTGGCGACGAAATCACTGTTAAAGTGCTGAAGTTCGACCGCGAACGTACTCGTGTATCTCTTGGCCTGAAACAGCTGGGCGAAGATCCGTGGGTAGCTATCGCTAAACGTTATCCGGAAGGTACCAAACTGACCGGTCGCGTAACCAACCTGACCGACTACGGCTGCTTCGTTGAAATCGAAGAAGGCGTTGAAGGCCTGGTTCACGTTTCCGAAATGGATTGGACCAACAAAAACATCCACCCGTCCAAAGTTGTTAACGTTGGCGATGTAGTGGAAGTTATGGTTCTGGATATCGACGAAGAGCGTCGTCGTATCTCCCTGGGCCTGAAGCAGTGCAAAAACAACCCATGGCAGCAGTTCGCGGAAACCCACAACAAGGGCGACCGTGTTGAAGGTAAAATCAAGTCTATCACTGACTTCGGTATCTTCATCGGCCTGGACGGCGGCATCGACGGCCTGGTTCACCTGTCTGACATCTCCTGGAACGTTGCAGGCGAAGAAGCAGTTCGTGAATACAAAAAAGGCGACGAAATCGCAGCAGTTGTTCTGCAGGTTGACGCAGAGCGTGAGCGTATCTCTCTGGGCGTTAAGCAGCTCGCAGAAGATCCGTTCAACAACTGGGTTGCACTGAACAAGAAAGGCGCAATCGTAAACGGTAAAGTGACTGCAGTTGACGCTAAAGGCGCAACCGTAGAACTGGCTGATGGCGTTGAAGGTTACCTGCGCGCTTCTGAAGCTTCCCGTGACCGCGTTGAAGATGCAACTCTGGTTCTGAGCGTTGGCGACGACGTTGAAGCTAAATTCACCGGCGTTGATCGTAAGAACCGCGCAATCAGCCTGTCTGTTCGCGCGAAAGACGAAGCTGATGAGAAAGATGCAATCGCAACTGTTAACAAACAGGAAGATGCAAACTTCTCTAACAACGCAATGGCTGAAGCTTTCAAAGCAGCTAAAGGCGAGTAATCTTAGTCTTTCGGGTTACAACAACCTGAATTATGACGAGTTTACTTGACAGATTGCAGGTTTCGTCCTGTAATCAAGCCAAGCACAAAGGGCGGCTACGGCCGCCCTTGTTTAAGCTGTTAGCTAATTTTGCCTTGAAGGAAACCGGAGGAATAATGACCAAGTCAGAATTGATAGAAAGACTTGCCAGCCAGCAATCTCACATTCCTGCGAAAGCAGTGGAAGATGCTGTTAAAGAAATGCTGGAGCATATGGCCTCAACGCTTGCTCAAGGCGAGCGCATTGAAATCCGCGGTTTCGGCAGCTTCTCTCTGCATTATCGAGCACCACGCACCGGGCGTAACCCCAAGACTGGCGATAAAGTTGAACTGGAAGGTAAATACGTTCCGCACTTTAAGCCGGGCAAAGAATTACGTGACCGCGCCAATATTTACGAAGAGTAAGTTTCGCCGAGCTGCGACAACATACTGGACGTTAAAAAAGCACCTTCGGGTGCTTTTTTTATGCCTTAAAATCTATCTTTGAATTTTCCTCGCAAAACGCAGGCCCTTTTCCGGCAACAGCAAAAACTCTCTGGATAGCGCGCCGCATTTCCCTTTTGTCCTCAGAGACACGCTCTCTTTTTAGCGTAACACTTCTCTCCTGACAGGGAGGTGTTAATGCGTTTACCACAACTTGCGGGCTGCGTGATCATTGCTATCCTGCCGCTGCTCTGGTTACCCATTTTACCCGGACGGTTTGTCATATGGACAATCATTATCTTTGCTCTACTTATTGCGCAATGTCGTCGTAGACCCGCGCAATATACGGCATTGATGATGCTATTTTTGGTCTGGGGCTTACTCAGCGCCAGGCAGGCGCTATGGCCAATGGAAATGTTAACCGACAGAAATCTGCAGGCTGAAGTTGAGCTGATTGCGACTGACGGACAGACAGCTCATCAGGGCCGGATTATTCGTCTGGACGGGCGACGGCTGTTTCCTGCGCCAGGCATAAGCCTGTATGGCAACTATCTGCCAGAACCCCCCTGTGCCGGTCAGATTTGGACAATGACGCTTCGTGCGCGTCCGGTGCATGGTCAGCTCAACGACGGCGGGTTCGATAGCCAACGTTATGCGTTATCGCAGCATCGCCCGTTAACCGGGCGCTTTATCACTGCTGAAGTGCGGGAACGAAAATGTAGTTTGCGCGCACGCTATCTGACATCGCTAACGCAAACGCTGACTGCGTTGCCGTGGCAAACGGTGATATTGGGATTAGGCATGGGCGAACGTCTGGCGGTACCTCGTGAGATCAAGACTCTGATGCAGGAAACCGGCACATCGCACCTGATGGCGATTTCGGGCTTACATATTGCGTTAGGGGCTTCTTTGGGCTGGTTGTTACTCAGGGGAGTGCAGTTCTTTCTCCCATGCCGCTGGGTCAGTTGGCGAGCACCGCTGCTTATTGGACTGGCATGCGCATTTTTCTATGCCGGGCTAACCGGTATGCAGCCACCCGCGCTGCGTACCTGCGTTGCGCTGGCAGTCGGCTGCCTGCTTCGACTATCGGGAAAACGCTGGTCGCCGTGGCAAATATGGCTCTGCTGCCTCGGTGCGATACTGTTTGCCGACCCGCTTTCGGTGCTATCTGAAAGCCTCTGGCTTTCCGCATTTGCCGTTGCGGCGCTTATCTTCTGGTATCAGCTGGCGCCGATGCCGGGTGGTAAAAGGCACTGGCTTCTGCGGCAAAGCATTGCGCTATGCCATCTGCAGATTGGATTGATGTTCTTACTCGCGCCCCTGCAGATTGCTCTCTTTCACGGCATCAGCTTAACGTCCGTGATCGCCAATTTTATCGCCGTGCCGTTGGTGACATTTGTCGTTGTCCCACTGATTCTGACAGGCATGTTTCTCCATCTCTGCGGGCCGCTGATTATTGAGATGGCCATGTGGCAATCCGCAGACCGTATTCTGGCTGCGTTATTCTGGTCATTACGGCAGCTGCCGCCCGGTTGGCTGGACGTAGATGGCCGCTGGCTTGGGATAAGCATACTGCCATGGCTGACGTTAATAGTCTGGCGCTTCCATGCGTGGCGCAAATTGCCGGCGTTTTGTTTAGGTTGTTTCACGCTGCTGAGCTGGCCATTCTGGCGCAATAGCGTTGCCGATGAATGGCGAGTTACGATGCTGGATGTGGGACAGGGGCTGGCTATGGTGATTGAGCGGCAGGGCGCGGCCCTTCTCTACGATACCGGGCTTGCCTGGCCAGACGGAGACAGCGGCCAGCAAATTATTATTCCCTGGCTGCGCTGGCATCATTTGCAGCTTGAAGGCATAGTTCTTAGCCACGAGCATCTCGATCATCGCGGCGGACTGAATTCAGTATTAAAAGCATGGCCCCGGATATGGGTGCGTAGCCCGTTAGGCTGGGCAGGGCATTTAGCGTGCCAGCGCGGAGAGGTCTGGCAATGGCGGGGCTTAACCTTTCGTGCCCTGTGGCCTTTACCCGGAGCAACAAAGCAGGGGAACGATCGTTCTTGCGTGGTGCGAATTGATGATGGAAAGCACAGCATTCTGCTGACCGGGGATATCGAAACGCCTGCAGAACAGGCGATGATTAGCCGCTACTGGCAGCATCTTGCGTCTACAATTATTCAGGTTCCGCATCACGGAAGTAACACCTCTTCGGGAATAGCCTTACTGCGGAGCGTTGCCGGAGAAGCGGCACTCGCTTCGGCTTCCCGTTATAACGCATGGCGGATGCCATCAACGAAAGTGCAGCAGCGCTACCGAAAACAGGGTTATCGATGGTTCGACACCCCTCATCTGGGGCAAATTACGGTTATATTTTCCCCAGATGGCTGGCAAATCCATGGCTTACGAGATGATGTTTTGCCTCGTTGGTATCATCAGTGGTTTGGCGGGAACGCGTAGAACGGGTAGAATATGCGGCTATTTCAACATAAGCTGGTTTATTGAATGCAGAACGATAAAGATCTCTCCACGTGGCAGACCTTCCGCCGACTCTGGCCGATTATAGCGCCGTTTAAACCCGGGCTAATCGTCGCAGCGGTAGCGTTAGTGCTTAACGCGGCTAGTGATACCTTCATGCTATCGCTTCTTAAACCGTTACTGGATGATGGTTTTGGTAAAACGGATCGCTCGGTGCTGATATGGATGCCGCTGGTGGTGATCGGATTGATGATTCTGCGCGGCATCACCAGCTACGTTTCGAGCTACTGTATCTCATGGGTTTCCGGCAAAGTTGTTATGACAATGCGCCGTCGTTTATTCAGCCATATGATGGGGATGCCGGTTGCCTTTTTTGACAAACAGTCCACCGGGACGCTGTTATCGCGTATCACCTATGATTCTGAGCAGGTTGCATCTTCCTCTTCCAGCGCGCTGATTACCGTCGTGCGTGAAGGTGCGTCGATTATTGGCCTGTTCGCTATGATGTTTTATTACAGCTGGCAGCTGTCATTGATTCTCATTGTTCTGGCGCCGATCGTATCCGTGGCAATTCGCGTGGTCTCGAAGCGTTTTCGTAATATCAGCAAAAATATGCAGAACACCATGGGTCAGGTGACTACCAGCGCAGAGCAGATGCTGAAAGGGCATAAAGAAGTGCTGATGTTTGGCGGCCAGGAGGTAGAAACCAAACGGTTTGATAAAGTCAGCAATAAGATGCGCCTGCAGGGGATGAAAATGGTCTCCGCGTCATCAATCTCAGACCCGATTATTCAGCTGATTGCTTCTCTGGCGCTGGCATTCGTGCTCTACGCGGCGAGCTTCCCTAGCGTGATGGAGACGCTGACGGCCGGGACAATTACCGTGGTCTTCTCCTCGATGATCGCCCTGATGCGCCCGCTGAAATCGCTGACTAACGTTAACGCGCAGTTCCAGCGCGGGATGGCCGCCTGTCAGACGCTTTTCGCAATTCTTGACTCCGAGCAGGAAAAAGATGAAGGCAAGCGGGTAATTGAGCGCGCGAAGGGCAACCTCGAATTTAAAAACGTTACCTTCAGATATCCGGGACGTGAAGTCGCTGCGCTGCGCAACATCGATCTGAATATTCCGGAAGGAAAGACCGTGGCCCTCGTAGGGCGTTCTGGGTCGGGCAAATCGACCATCGCCAGCCTGATCACGCGTTTTTACGATGTCGATGACGGACAGATTTTACTGGATGGTCACGATCTACGCGAATATACGCTGAGCTCCTTACGCGATCAGGTCGCGCTGGTGTCGCAAAACGTCCATCTTTTTAATGATACCGTGGCGAATAATATCGCCTATGCGCGTACCGAAGAGTACAGCCGTGAACAGATAGAAGAAGCGGCTCGTATGGCTTATGCCATGGATTTCATCAATAAAATGGACAATGGTCTGGATACGATTATCGGTGAAAATGGCGTAATGCTATCAGGCGGTCAGCGCCAGCGTATCGCTATCGCTCGTGCGCTGCTGCGTAACAGTCCAATACTGATTCTCGACGAAGCAACGTCGGCGTTGGACACCGAATCTGAACGCGCTATTCAGGCCGCACTCGACGAACTGCAGAAAAACCGCACCTCGTTGGTTATCGCCCACCGCCTGTCGACGATTGAACAGGCTGACGAGATCGTGGTGGTGGAAGACGGTCAGATCGTTGAACGCGGCAGCCATATCGACCTGCTGGAGCATAAAGGCGTTTACGCTCAGCTGCATAAGATGCAGTTCGGCGCATGATTGCTCGCATCTGGTCCGGTGAGTCTCCCTTATGGCGGCTGCTGCTTCCGCTCTCCTGGCTGTATGGCCTGGTGAGCGGATTAATAAGGCTTAGCTATAAGCTGGGGTGGAGAAAGGCCTGGCGAGCGCCGGTCCCGGTGGTGGTGGTGGGTAATCTGACCGCTGGCGGCAATGGCAAAACGCCGGTTGTCGTCTGGCTGGTGGAACAACTCCAGCAGCGCGGTATTCGCATTGGCGTCGTTTCACGCGGTTACGGCGGTAAAGCGGCAAGCTATCCGCTGCTGCTTAATGCCGATACCCGCACTGCGGAAGCGGGCGATGAGCCGGTGCTGATTTACCAGCGAACCGGCGCGCCGGTTGCTGTCTCACCAGTGCGTAGCGATGCGGTAAAGGCTCTTTTGGCTGCCAACGAGCTCCAGCTTATCGTCACTGATGATGGCCTGCAGCATTATAAGCTGGCGCGTGACAAAGAAATTGTGGTGATTGACGGCGTGCGCCGTTTTGGTAACGGCTGGTGGCTACCCGCAGGCCCCATGCGCGAACGCGCTTCGCGTTTACGCAGCGTGGATGCGGTGATCGTTAACGGCGGTATCGCTCATGCTGGCGAGATACCGATGCAGCTTCGCCCGGGTCAGGCGGTGAATCTATTGACCGGTGAACGTCAGGACGTGGCGGCCTTTGAGAATGTGGTGGCAATGGCTGGAATCGGTCACCCGCCGCGTTTTTTCGCTACCCTTGAAAGCTGCGGTGTACGGCCGGTAAAAACCGTCGCCTTAGCCGACCATCAGGCGCTGACACCGAGCGATGTTGCCGCGCTGGCGACGTCGCAGCAAACTTTGCTGATGACCGAAAAAGATGCGGTGAAGTGTCGCGAGTTTGCGCAGGCAAACTGGTGGTATCTTCCGGTCGACGCGATAATGACAGATGAACGCGCACAGCGGTTGCTCACGGACTTAGTTACGCTGGCGCAACGCTAAATTTGGTCAATGCCGCTTGCGCCGGAGCCCTTAACGGAGAACCTGCATGCCGGTATTGTCCCTCTCGCTCAAAGAAGCCCGCCACCTCCATCTTGCCGCACAGGGGCTGCTGAAAAAGCCCCGCCGTCGCGCGCGGCCCGAGGATATTCTGCAGACCATCAAGCAGATGTCTTTACTGCAAATCGACACCATCAACGTTGTTGCCCGTAGCCCGTACCTGGTGCTTTTTAGTCGTCTGGGAAATTATCCGCAGGACTGGCTGGACGAAGCGCTTCGCGCAGGTGAACTGATGGAGTACTGGGCGCATGAAGCCTGTTTCTTACCAAGGAGCGACTTTTCGCTGGTTCGTCACCGCATGCTGACGCCGGATAAAATGGGCTGGAAATATCACCAGGCGTGGATGACCGAGCACGCTTCTGGTATTCAGGAACTGCTGACGCATATCGCTGAAAACGGACCCGTTCGCTCGGCTGACTTCGAGCATCCGCGTAAAGGCGCCAGCGGATGGTGGGAGTGGAAACCCCATAAGCGTCACCTTGAAGGTTTATTCACCGCTGGTGAAGTGATGGTTATTGAACGGCGAAATTTTCAGCGCGTTTACGACCTGACGCAGCGGGTGATGCCCGACTGGGACGATGAGCGAGATGGGCTCTCTCAGGAGCAGGCCGAAGCGATTATGTTACGCAATAGCGCCCGCAGTCTGGGGATTTTTCGCGTGCAGTGGTTGGCGGATTATTATCGACTGCGTCAGCCCTTTCTTCCGCTGCTGCTGGCGAATTGGCAGGAGGAAGGGCTGGTGGTGCCGGTGAATGTTGAAGCGCTGGGCGAAATGTGGCTCCACCGCGATGCGCTAACTCTGCTGGAGTCAGCGCCCGGCGGCAGGCTTACCGCCAGCCACAGCGCGGTGCTCTCGCCTTTCGACCCGGTGGTATGGGACCGTAAACGTGCTGAACAGCTGTTTAATTTTACCTATCGGCTGGAGTGCTACACGCCCGCGCCGAAACGTCAGTACGGCTATTTTGTCTTGCCGCTGCTGCATCAGGGGAGGCTGGTAGGCAGAATGGATAGCAAGATGCACCGTAAAACCGGCATTCTGGAAATTATCGCCTTGTGGCTGGAGGATGGCGTTAAGGTAACGTCGGGGCTTGAAAAGGGGCTTAAACGAGCCATTGATGATTTTGCCCTCTGGCAAAACGCTACGCGGGTGGTCTGTGGACGGCTGCCGGAGGAACTGTTTGCCGGGCAGCGACAAGGTTGGGAAATTTACGCCGCCTGAGCTGGCGTGTGATATGCTGCTGAAGAATCTATTCGGTCCATCTGGAGGAATCATGGATCATCGTTTACTTGAAATTATCGCCTGTCCGGTTTGTAACGGTAAGCTGTATTACAGCCAGGATAAGCAAGAACTGATCTGCAAACTTGATAGTCTGGCTTTTCCGCTGCGTGACGGTATTCCCGTACTGCTGGAAACTGAAGCCCGCCCGCTTGCCGTAGAAGAGAGCCAGTCATGAGTTTCGTGGTTATTATCCCCGCGCGCTTTGCTTCCACTCGTCTGCCGGGAAAACCGCTTCAGGATATCAACGGCAAACCGATGATTGTCCACGTTCTGGAGCGCGCTCGCGAATCCGGAGCCGATCGTATTATCGTCGCTACCGATCATGCAGACGTGGCCCGAGCGGTGGAAGCCGCCGGCGGTGAAGTCTGCATGACGCGTGAAGATCATCAGTCAGGCACTGAACGCTTGGCCGAGGTTGTCGAAAAATGCGCCTTCAGCGATGACACCATCATTGTAAATATCCAGGGCGATGAGCCGATGATCCCGCCGGCGATCGTGCGTCAGGTGGCGGAGAACCTGGCTGCCAGCACGAGCGGTATGGCAACGTTGGCGGTGCCTGTCCATGATGCGGAAGAGGCGTTTAATCCGAATGCGGTGAAAGTCGTCATGGATTCAGAGGGCTACGCGCTCTACTTCTCCCGCGCCACTATTCCGTGGGATCGCGATCGTTTCGCTAAATCCCGTGACGCTATTGGTGATTCTCTACTGCGTCATATCGGGATTTATGGCTATCGCGCCGGTTTTATCCGTCGCTACGTGAGCTGGGCGCCGAGCCCGCTAGAGCAAATTGAGATGCTCGAGCAGCTGCGCGTACTGTGGTATGGCGAAAAAATCCATGTCGCGGTGGCGGAGGTCGTGCCTGGCACCGGCGTTGATACGCCGGAAGATCTGGAACGCGTTCGCGCGGAGCTGCGTTAATCCCCCCATCCCCTCCATCAGGAGGGGATATCCTCAGGTCTTTTTTCCATACTTTTTTACGCCTATTTTGATCTCACCCGATGACAACCCCGTCACAGGCGCTCATTATTAAAACGGTAGTGTTCATAGGGGTAATCTGAAATGGAACAGTTGCGTACCGAGCTGAGTCACCTGTTGGGTGAAAAACTCAGCCGCGTAGAGTGCGTCAGCGAGAGACCCTCGTCGGCGCTGTGGTCGCTATACGATGCACACGGAAACCCAATGCCGCTGCTGGCGCGTAGTTTTACAACGCCGGGCGTAGCCCGCCAGCTGGCGTGGAAGATATCGACTCTCGCACGAAGCGGTACCGTCCGGATGCCGGTTGTCTACGGTGTGATGACGCACGAAGAGCACCCTGGCCCCGATGTTCTGCTGATCGAACGACTTCGCGGCGTCTCGGTTGAAGCCCCCGCCCGTACGCCGGAACGCTGGGAGCAATTGCAGGAGCAGATAGTGGAAGCTCTGCTGGCCTGGCACCGCCATGATAGCGGCGGCTGCGTTGGTATGGTTGATAGCACCCAGGAAAACCTCTGGCCGCACTGGTATCGCCAGCGCGTAGAGGTACTCTGGAGCACGCTGAATCTGTACCAGGATACCGGCCTGACGATGCAGGATAAACGCATTTTATTCCGCACTCGCGAATGCCTCGAAGATTTATTTAAAGATTTCAATGATAACTGCGTGCTGGTACACGGTAGCTTCACGCTGCGCAGCATGCTGAAAGATCCGCGCAGCGATCAGCTGTTAGCGATGGTGGGACCGGGCATGGTGCTCTGGGCACCGCGGGAATACGAGCTATTCCGTCTGGTTGATAGCGGCCAGGAAGAGCAGCTACTGTGGCACTATCTCCGCCGGGCGCCAGTAGCGGAAGCGTTTCTCTGGCGACGCTGGCTGTATTTGTTGTGGGATGAAGTCGATAATCTGGTCAATACCGGACGCTTTGAGCGCGCCCGGTTTGATCTGGCGGCAAAGTCAATTCTGCCCTGGCTCGCCTGATGCCCCTTTGAGCCATTGCCAGATACGGCCCAGCGTTTCGTAACCGACCCGATCGCTATGCATTAACCATACAGGAGAGGGAATTGCCTGTTCCCATAGGTTGAGCGGTGACTCAATTGCCAACTGGTTGGCCGGTGCGGGTAGGGGAGTCAGCCCGGCATGGCGAAAGAATATCATCGCCCGCGGCAGATGAGAGGCGGATGTCACCAGCAGGAAAGGCGCATTGCCTATGGCCTCTTTTACCGCAGCGGCTTCCTCTTCGGTATCTTTAGGTTTATCCAGGACGATGATTTCGCTGCGCGGAATGCCCAGACTCTCTGCCACTCTGGCTCCGGCTTCGGCGGTGCTGACGGGATTAGTTTTTGCCGCTGCGCCGGTAAAAATGAGTTTCGAGCCCGGGTTTTCGTACCACAGGCGGATCCCTTCCGTCAGACGGGGTAGACTATTGTTAATAAGATTTGAGCTGGGCGCCCAGTTTGGGTTCCAGGTATAGCCCCCGCCAAGAACAACGACGTACTGTACGCGCTCTTCACTTCGCCACGTTGGGTATTTATCTTCAATCGGTTTTAACAAACTATCGGCTACCGGCTGCAGGCTCAACAGCAGCAATAGCAGCCAGCCGAGACTGACGCAGAGCTTACCGGTGCGCTGAAAACGACTAAACCACAGCAGCGCGATCCCAAACGCAATGAACAGCAGCAGCAGGGGAAGCGGCAGCATCATACCGCCTAAAACCTTTTTCAGCGTAAAAAGCATGCCGGATGGTTCCTTTTTTAACCACATAACCAAAGATATAGTCGGATCTTACAACAGATCGCTTCATTCTCCGCGCGGGTATGACAAAATAGCGGCTTTGTGTTGGCTTGTGGAGTCACCCGTGCAGGATCGTAATTTCGATGATATTGCGGAAAAGTTTTCGCGCAATATATATGGCACCACCAAAGGCCAGCTGCGGCAGGCGATCCTCTGGCAGGATCTGCAACCGCTGCTGAACCAGCTGGGGCCAGGGCCATTGCGAGTTCTGGACGCGGGCGGCGGCGAAGGGCAAACGGCGATTAAAGTGGCGGAAATGGGCCATCACGTCACCTTATGCGATCTCTCAGGTGAAATGGTGGCTCGCGCCCGGCAGGCGGCTGCCGATAAAGGTGTGATCGACAACATGCATTTTGTACAATGCGCGGCTCAGGATATTGCACAGCATTTGGAAAGTTCTGTCGATCTGATACTGTTTCATGCGGTGCTGGAATGGGTAGCCGAACCACAGGAGATGCTGCGTACGCTGTGGTCAGTGTTGCGCCCCGGCGGCGCGTTGTCGCTTATGTTCTACAATGCTAACGGTCTGTTGATGCACAATATGGTTGCCGGAAATCTCGACTATGTACAAATCGGTATGCCAAAAAAGAAAAAACGCACGCTGTCACCAGACTACCCGCGCGATCCGCAGCAGGTTTATGGCTGGCTGGAAGAGATTGGCTGGCAGATCGCCGGAAAGACCGGCGTGCGGGTGTTTCATGATTATCTGCGTGAAAAACACCAACAGCACGACAAATTTGCGGCGTTGCTGGAGCTGGAAACGCGCTACTGTCGCCAGGAGCCGTATATTAGCTTAGGCCGTTATATTCACGTCACCGCGCTTAAGCCGCAGATGCAAGGATAAACTATGAGTGAATTTTCCCAGACAGTCCCCGAACTGGTTGCCTGGGCCAGGAAAAATGATTTTTCTATTTCGCTACCGGTCGACAGACTCTCTTTTCTGCTGGCGATTGCCACGCTGAACGGTGAGCGGATGGAAGGGGAAATGACCGAGGGAGAACTGGTGGACGCGTTCCGCCACGTGAGTGATGCGTTTGAGCAGACCAGCGAAACCATCAGCCAGCGCGCCAATAATGCCATTAATGATATGGTGCGCCAGCGTCTGCTGAACCGCTTTACCAGCGAAATCACCGAAGGTAACGCTATTTATCGCCTGACGCCGTTGGGGATTGGGATCACCGATTACTATATTCGCCAGCGTGAGTTTTCCACCCTGCGCCTGTCGATGCAGCTATCAATCGTGGCCGGTGAACTCAAGCGTGCCGCCGACTCGGCGGAAGAGGGCGGCGATGAGTTCCACTGGCATCGCAACGTTTTCGCCCCGCTGAAGTACTCGGTAGCGGAAATTTTCGACAGTATTGACCTGACTCAGCGGATCATGGATGAACAGCAGCAGCTGGTGAAAGATGATATTGCCCAGCTGTTGAATAAAGACTGGCGGGCGGCGATTTCCAGCTGTGAGCTGCTGCTGTCTGAAACCTCCGGTACCCTGCGCGAGCTGCAGGATACGCTGGATGCGGCGGGCGATAAGCTGCAGGCGAACCTGCTGCGTATTCAGGACTCGACCATGGCGCACGACGATCTGAATTTTATCGATCGTCTGGTGTTCGATCTACAAAGCAAACTGGACCGCATCGTTAGCTGGGGTCAGCAGGCGATTGACCTGTGGATCGGTTACGATCGCCACGTACATAAATTTATTCGTACCGCGATCGATATGGACAAAAACCGCGTCTTCGCCCAGCGTCTACGCCAGTCGGTACAGACCTACTTTGATGCTCCCTGGGCGCTGACCCACGCGAATGCCGATCGTCTGCTTGATATGCGCGACGAAGAGATGGCGCTGCATGATGAAGAGGTTACCGGGGAACTTCCGGCAGATCTGGAGTACGAAGAGTTTAACGAAATTCGTGAACAGCTGGCGGCGCTGATAGAGGGGCAGCTGGTGGTCTATAAAGAAAAGGGGCTGCCGCTGGATCTTGGTCTGGTAGTACGCGAATATCTGTCGCAGTATCCGCGCGCACGCCACTTTGATGTCGCGCGCATTGTGGTTGACCAGGCGGTACGCTTGGGCGTAGCGCAAGCAGATTTCACCGGACTGCCGGCAAAATGGCAGCCGATTAATGATTACGGAGCCAAGGTACAGGCGCATGTCATCGACAAATATTGAACAAGTGATGCCGGTTAAACTGGCGCAAGCGTTGGCTAATCCGTTATTTCCGGCGCTGGATAGCGCCCTGCGCGCGGGCCGTCATATCGGCCTTGACGAGCTGGATAATCACGCATTTTTGATGGATTTTCAGGATTACCTGGAAGAGTTTTATGCTCGCTATAACGTCGAGCTGATCCGCGCGCCGGAGGGATTTTTCTATCTGCGCCCGCGTTCGACCACGCTAATTCCGCGATCGGTGCTTTCCGAGCTGGATATGATGGTGGGTAAAATTCTCTGCTATCTCTATCTTAGCCCGGAGCGCCTGGCGAATGAAGGCATCTTCACCCAGCAGGAGCTTTACGACGAGCTGCTGACTCTGGCGGATGAAGCCAAGCTGCTGAAGCTGGTCAATAACCGTTCTACCGGCTCAGACCTTGACCGCCAGAAGCTGCAGGAAAAAATGCGCGCCTCGCTCAACCGCCTGCGCCGCCTTGGCATGGTGTGGTTTATGGGCCACGACAGCAGCAAATTCCGCATTACCGAATCGGTGTTTCGCTTCGGCGCTGACGTTCGCGCCGGCGACGATCCGCGCGAAGCGCAGCTGCGCATGATCCGCGATGGTGAAGCGATGGCGCTGGAAAATCGTCTGCAGCTCAATGATGAGAATGAAGAGAATCAGCCGGATAGCGGGGAGGAAGAGTAATGATTGAACGCGGTAAATTTCGCTCGCTGACGCTGGTTAACTGGAACGGTTTTTTTGCCCGCACCTTTGATCTTGATGAACTGGTGACCACCCTTTCGGGCGGTAACGGCGCAGGTAAGTCGACTACCATGGCCGCTTTCGTGACGGCCCTGATCCCGGACCTGACGCTGCTGCACTTCCGTAACACCACCGAAGCTGGGGCCACCAGTGGTTCGCGTGATAAAGGTCTGCACGGTAAGCTGCGCGCCGGGGTCTGTTATTCGGTGCTGGACGTTATCAACTCTCGTCATCAGCGGGTAGTCGTCGGGGTGCGCCTGCAGCAGGTTGCCGGTCGCGATCGGAAAGTCGATATCAAACCTTTCGCGATTCAGGGTCTGCCAACCTCTATTCAGCCGACTCAGCTGTTAACCGAAACCCTTAACGAGCGCCAGGCGCGGGTGGTGACGCTCAACGAGCTGAAAGATAAGCTCGAAGCGATAGAAGGGGTGCAGTTCAAGCAGTTCAACTCGATCACCGAATATCACTCGCTGATGTTTGATTTGGGCGTGGTGGCGCGTCGTTTGCGTTCTGCCTCGGACCGTAGCAAGTACTATCGCCTGATCGAAGCGTCGCTGTACGGCGGCATTTCAAGCACCATCACCCGCTCGCTGCGCGACTACCTGCTGCCGGAAAACAGCGGCGTGCGTAAAGCATTCCAGGATATGGAAGCGGCGCTGCGTGAAAACCGCATGACCCTGGAAGCGATTCGCGTGACGCAGTCGGACCGCGATCTCTTCAAGCATCTGATCAGCGAAGCCACCAACTACGTTGCCGCCGACTATATGCGCCACGCGAACGAGCGGCGTATTCATCTCGACAAAGCGCTGGAATATCGTCGCGATCTGTTCACATCCCGGGCTCAGCTCGCCGCAGAGCAGTACAAACATGTCGATATGGCCCGCGAACTGCAGGAACATAACGGTGCGGAAGGCGATCTGGAAGCCGATTATCAGGCCGCCAGCGACCATCTGAACCTGGTACAGACCGCGCTGCGTCAGCAGGAAAAAATTGAGCGCTATGAAGCGGATCTTGATGAACTGCAGATCCGCCTTGAAGAGCAAAATGAAGTCGTAGCGGAAGCGGTTGAGCAGCAAGAAGAAAACGAAGCCCGCGCTGAAGCCGCTGAGCTGGAAGTCGATGAGCTGAAAAACCAGCTTGCCGACTATCAGCAGGCGCTGGATGTGCAGCAGACGCGCGCCATTCAGTATAACCAGGCGCTGCAGGCGCTGGAACGAGCAAAAACACTTTGTCATCTGCCGGATTTAACCCCGGAAAGCGCTGACGAGTGGCTGGAGACTTTCCAGGCCAAAGAGCAGGAAGCGACGGAGAAAATGCTGTCGCTGGAACAGAAAATGAGCGTGGCGCAAACCGCGCACAGCCAGTTCGAACAGGCATACCAGCTGGTGGCGGAGATCAACGGCCCGCTGGCGCGTAATGAAGCCTGGAACGTGGCGCGTGAGCTGCTGCGCGAAGGCGTTAATCAACGCCATCAGGCTGAACAGGCGCACGGGCTGCGCAGTCGTCTGACCGAGCTTGAACAGCGCCTGCGTGAACAGCAGGATGCTGAACGCCAGCTCAATGAATTCTGCAAGCGGCAGGGCAAACGCTACGATATCGACGAGCTTGAAGCTCTGCATCAGGAGCTGGAGGCCCGCATCGCGTCGCTTTCTGACAGCGTCTCTTCCGCCAGCGAACGGCGGATGACCCTGCGTCAGGAGCTGGAACAGCTGCAATCGCGCACTCAAACTCTGATGCGTCGCGCCCCAATCTGGCTGGCGGCGCAAAACAGCCTGAATCAGCTGTGCGAGCAGAGCGGCGAGCAGTTTGAGTCCAGCCAGGAGGTCACCGAATATCTCCAGCAGCTGCTTGAGCGTGAACGCGAAGCTATCGTAGAACGCGATGAAGTCGGCGCTCGCAAACGCGCGATCGACGATGAAATTGAGCGTCTTAGCCAGCCGGGCGGTTCGGAAGATCAGCGCCTCAACGCGCTGGCGGAACGTTTTGGCGGCGTGCTGCTATCGGAAATCTACGATGACGTTAGCCTCGATGATGCGCCGTATTATTCTGCGCTGTACGGCCCTTCACGTCACGCTATTGTAGTTCCGGACCTGTCGCTCATCGCGGAGCAGCTGGAAGGACTGGAAGATTGTCCTGAAGATCTCTATCTGATCGAAGGGGATCCGCAGTCGTTTGATGACAGCGTATTCAGCGTCGATGAGCTGGAAAAAGCGGTTGTTGTTAAAATTGCCGATCGTCAGTGGCGCTATTCGCGCTTTCCGTCGCTGCCGTTGTTTGGCCGCGCTGCCCGTGAAAGCCGCGTAGAAACGCTGCACGCCGAACGCGAAAGCCTGTCCGAGCGTTTTGCGACGTTATCTTTCGATGTGCAGAAAACCCAGCGCCTGCATCAGGCGTTTAGCCGCTTTATCGGCAATCATCTGGCGGTTGCTTTTGAGGATGATCCGGAAGAAGAAATCCGCAAACTGAATACTCGTCGCGGCGAACTGGAGCGGGCGCTGAGCGCCCATGAGAGCGATAACCAGCAGAATCGGGTGCAGTATGAGCAGGCGAAAGAGGGCGTATCCGCTCTGAACCGCCTGCTGCCGCGCCTTAACCTGCTGGCCGACGATTCGCTGGCCGATCGCGTGGATGAGATCCAGGAGCGGCTTGACGAAGCGCAGGAAGCCGCGCGCTTCGTGCAGCAGCATGGTAATCAGCTGGCAAAGCTGGAGCCGATCGTTTCCGTTCTGCAGAGCGACCCGGAGCAGTTTGAGCAGCTGAAAGAAGATTACGCGTATTCGCAGCAGACCCAGCGCGACGCGCGTCAGCAGGCGTTTGCGCTGACCGAAGTGGTGCAGCGTCGCGCCCACTTTAGCTACTCCGATTCAGCAGAGATGCTAAGCGGTAATAGCGATCTGAACGAGAAGCTGCGTCAGCGTCTGGAGCAGGCGGAAGCGGAACGTGCCCGTACCCGCGAAGCGCTGCGCACCCACGCCGCGCAGCTCAACCAGTACCATCAGGTGCTGGCATCGCTGAAAAGCTCCTACGACACCAAAAAAGAGCTGCTTAACGACCTGCACAAAGAGCTTAAGGATATTGGCGTACGCGCCGATGCCGGTGCGGAAGAGCGCGCCCGCCTGCGTCGCGATGAGCTCCACGCTCAGCTCAGCAACAACCGAGCGCGACGTAACCAGCTTGAGAAAGCGTTGACTTTCTGCGAAGCGGAAATGGATAACCTGACCCGTAAGCTGCGTAAGCTGGAGCGTGATTATTGCGAAATGCGCGAACAGGTGGTCAGTGCCAAAGCGGGCTGGTGTGCGGTCATGCGTCTGGTAAAAGACAACGGCGTGGAACGTCGTCTGCATCGTCGTGAGCTGGCTTATCTTTCGGCTGATGAGCTGCGCTCAATGTCGGATAAGGCGCTGGGGGCGCTGCGTCTGGCGGTATCGGATAACGAACATCTGCGCGATGTGCTGCGTATTTCTGAAGATCCGAAACGTCCGGAACGCAAAATCCAGTTCTTTGTCGCCGTTTATCAGCATCTGCGCGAGCGTATTCGCCAGGATATTATTCGTACCGACGATCCGGTGGAAGCGATTGAGCAGATGGAGATCGAGCTTAGCCGTCTGACGGAAGAGTTGACCAACCGCGAGCAGAAGCTGGCCATCAGCTCCCGCAGCGTAGCCAACATTATCCGCAAGACTATCCAGCGCGAACAAAACCGTATCCGCATGCTCAACCAGGGGCTGCAGAGCGTCTCATTCGGCCAGGTCAACAGCGTACGTCTGAACGTCAACGTCCGGGAAACCCACTCGATGCTGCTGGACGTGCTGTCTGAACAGCATGAACAGCATCAGGACCTGTTCAACAGTAATCGTCTGACCTTCTCGGAGGCGCTGGCGAAGCTGTATCAGCGCCTGAATCCGCAAATCGACATGGGGCAGCGTACGCCGCAGACCATCGGTGAAGAGCTGCTGGACTACCGCAACTATCTGGAGATGGAAGTGGAAGTTAACCGTGGATCCGACGGCTGGCTGCGCGCTGAATCCGGTGCGCTATCGACCGGTGAGGCCATCGGTACCGGGATGTCGATTCTGGTTATGGTGGTGCAGAGCTGGGAAGATGAATCTATGCGCCTGCGCGGCAAGGATATTTCTCCATGTCGTTTGCTGTTCCTTGATGAGGCGGCGCGTCTGGATGCCCGCTCTATCGCCACGCTGTTTGAACTGTGCGATCGTCTGGAGATGCAGCTGATTATCGCGGCGCCGGAAAATATCAGTCCGGAAAAAGGCACCACCTATAAACTGGTACGTAAAGTGGTGAATAATCACGAGCATGTTCATGTGGTAGGGCTGCGTGGGTTCGCGCCACAGCTGCCCGAAACCCTGCCGGGAACGGCAAATGCTTCGTAAAATTGTTCGCTAATCAGTCAAAGGGCGACATCATGTCGCCCTTTATGTTATGTGTTCCAGGATTTTAGGATTGTATAATCTTTTAACTTCTTTACATTTGGGAAGGCAAAAGCGTTTTCGTCTTCATATACTGAAAGTAAGCCCCATTTTTAGCGGGCAGCAATGTGTTAACAGGGGGCAAGGGATGTTGCTAAAGAAACGGTATGGTCGTCAATTGTCTGCGCTCAGCCTGAGCCTGGCTTTTGCATTTGCTCCACTGTTCAATGTTCAGGCCGAAGAGCCTGAAGTTGTGCCAACGGACAGCTCTGCAACTATCGGCGAGCTGTCTTCTGAGCTGAGCCAAAGCGCAAGCCACTCTGCGGCAGTCGCCAAAATGGTCGGTGAGCAGGTGCTTGCGGCCGATGTGGTGGCAAAAAGCCGTGCCGATATTCAGGCGGTACTGCCGTCTGGTTATCAACCCGTATTTATGAATCCGCTGGTGTCGCTCTATGCGGCCAGGGATATGAAGCCGATGTGGGAAAACCGCGAGGCTGTGCAGGCGTTTCAACAACAGCTGGCTGAGGTTGCTATCGCCGGTTTTCAGCCACAGTTCACCACATGGGTTGAGCTATTGACCGATCCTGCGGTAAGCGGTCTGGCGCGGGATGTTGTTCTGTCCGATGCCATGCTGGGCTATTTGCACTTTATTAGCGGTATTCCTACTCAGGGTAATCGCTGGCTGTATGGTACTAAGCCCTATACGATGTCGACGCCGGCTCTGTCGGTTATCAACCAGTGGCAGATGGCGCTGGAAAACGGCTCGTTGCCGCAGTTTATTGCCGGTCTGGCACCGCAGCATCCGCAGTATGCCGCCATGCATCAGGCATTGCTGGCACAGGTTGCCGACTCCCGTCCGTGGCCGCAGCTGACCAGCAAAGCTTCTCTGCGTCCTGGTGAATGGACTAATGACGCGGGCGCGCTGCGCGAAATTTTACAACGCACCGGTATGCTGAATGATTCGGCTAAAGCTGCTTTGTCAGACGAGGGCGCAGTGAGTCCATCCGCCGAGAAAAAAGCGAAAAACAGCGGCCGCGGCGTTTACGATCGTCAACTGGTTGAAGGTGTTAAGCGTTTTCAGGCGTGGCAGGGACTGGGTGCTGATGGCGTGATTGGTCAGGCGACTCGTGACTGGCTCAACGTTTCGCCAGCGCAGCGCGCGGGCGTTCTGGCATTGAATATCCAGCGTTTGCGCCTTCTGCCGGGCAATCTTTCCACCGGAATTATGGTGAATATTCCAGCCTTTTCGCTGGTTTATTATCAAGACGGCAGCGAGGTTCTGGCATCGAGGGTCATTGTGGGGCGGCCGGACCGTAAAACCCCGATGATGAGCAGCGCGCTGAACAATGTGGTGGTCAACCCGCCATGGAACGTGCCGCCGACGCTGGCGCGTAAAGATATTCTGCCGAAGGTGCGTAATAATCCAGGCTATCTTGAGCAGCATGGCTATACGGTAATGCGCGGCTGGAATAGCAAAGAGACCATCGATCCGTGGCAGGTTGACTGGGAGACGATAACCGCATCGAATCTTCCATTCCGTTTTCAGCAGGCGCCTGGCGCGCGTAATTCGCTGGGGCGATATAAATTCAATATGCCAAGCTCGGATGCTATCTATTTGCATGACACGCCTAACCATAATCTGTTTCAGAGAGATGGCCGGGCATTGAGCTCCGGGTGCGTACGCGTGAATAAAGCTTCAGAACTGGCGAATATGCTGCTTCAGGATGCTGGCTGGAATGATGCGCGTATTTCGGATGCGCTTAAGCAGGGAAATACCCGCTACGTTAATATTCGCCAGAATATCCCGGTGAATCTCTATTATTTGACCGCATTTGTCGGTGCTGATGGACGTACACAATATCGTACAGATATTTACAATTACGACCTCACTGCGCGATCCAGCGCACAAATTCTGCCTAAAGCTGAACAATTAATCAGATAAATGAAGTAGTTCAACGGATTTGGTTGTCATAACTGTGTGTAAACTCGTGTCTTGCAGCCTGCAAGGCCCGAGTTTACTGGGGTTAGGCTGCCTTGACGTTGGCTATAATGCCCGGTAAGGTGCCTTTCGTGCGCCAGAAGTGCATATACATATAATCCTGCAAATGCGTTGTGGCGGTAAGCGGCCCATTCTCCATCGCTGATATTTATCAGCCGCAGGGGCGTGAGCGCATGCTGGCAGCCAGGACGTGCTGCGGGAAAAGTATATTACGATTCATTTACCTGTAGACCTGATTATCATGGACAAATTTGACGCTAATCGCCGCAAACTGCTGGCGTTAGGTGGAGCTGCGCTCGGTGCTGCTGCCATTCTGCCTGCGCCGGCATTTGCCACCCTCTCGACCCCCCGACCGCGTATTTTGACGCTGAACAACCTGCATACTGGTGAATCACTCAAGGCGGAGTTTTTCGATGGCAGAGGCTATATTCAGGATGAATTAGCAAGACTGAATCATTTTTTCCGTGACTATCGCGCGAATAAGATTAAGTCCATCGATCCCGGTTTGTTCGATCAACTCTATCGTCTGCAGGGATTACTTGGAACCAACAAGCCCGTCCAGCTTATTTCTGGTTATCGTTCTGTCGATACCAATAATGAGCTGCGCGCACGGAGCCGGGGGGTGGCGAAGCAAAGCTACCACACCAAAGGGCAGGCTATGGATTTCCATATCGAAGGCATTTCGTTAAGCAATATTCGCAAAGCGGCGTTATCTATGCGCACAGGTGGTGTAGGATACTACCCACGTAGCAACTTTGTGCATATTGATACCGGGCCTGTAAGGCACTGGTAACGAAAGGAGCCTCATGAACTATCGTATTATTCCGGTTACCGCGTTCGCGCAGAACTGTTCTTTAATCTGGTGTGAACAAACCAAACTGGCGGCACTGGTCGATCCCGGCGGCGACGCTGAGCGAATCAAACAGGAAGTCACGGCGGCAGGCGTTAGCCTGATGCAGATTCTGCTCACTCACGGCCATCTCGATCACGTTGGCGCGGCGGCGGAACTGGCACAACATTATGGCGTGCCGATTATTGGTCCGGAAAAAGAAGATGAGTTCTGGCTGGAGGGGCTACCTGCGCAGAGCCGGATGTTTGGTCTGGAAAATTGCCAGCCGCTGCAGCCGGATCGCTGGCTAAACGACGGTGATGCGGTCAGCGTGGGGAATGTTTCCCTGCAGGTACTGCACTGTCCTGGGCATACCCCAGGACACGTGGTTTTCTTCGATGAGGCTTCCCGACTGCTGATTTCCGGCGATGTGATTTTTAAAGGCGGCGTAGGGCGCAGTGATTTTCCACGCGGCGATCACAACCAGCTGATCGAGGCGATTAAAAGCAAACTGCTGCCGTTAGGGGATGACGTGTCGTTTATTCCGGGACATGGGCCTATGTCAACTCTTGGATATGAGCGTCTGCACAACCCTTTCCTGCAGGATGAAATGCCGGTGTGGTAATACCCGGATGATGGGTGTAAAAAAGGCCGCAGCTGCGGCCTTTTGTTTTTGAAGCGGAGCTTACAGGACGGCAACAATCGCTTCGCACAGCGGCGCCATGTTGTCCGGCGTCATACCGGCGACGTTAATACGTCCGGAAGCCACCGCGTACACCGCAAACTCTTCGCGCAGACGTAGTACCTGCTCTTTGGTCAGACCGCTGAACGAGAACATCCCGTTTTGCTGAATGATGAAAGAGAAATCGCGGCTGGCGCCTTTTTCCTGCAGGGTATTAACGAACAGCAGACGCATACGCTGAATGCGTTGACGCATGTCGGTCAGTTCCTGTTCCCAGATGGCGCGCAGCGAGTCATTGCTGAGAATAGTCGCCACTACCGACGCACCGTGAGCCGGTGGGTTAGAGTAGTTAGCGCGGATCACGGACTTCATCTGGCTGAAAGCGCGGTCTACCGTTTCCTGGTCCGCAGCAACCAGCGTACAGGCGCCTACGCGCTCGTTGTACAGGCCGAAGTTCTTTGAGTATGAGCTGGCGATCAGCAGCTCTTTATGCAGCGCGGCGAAAGCGCGCAGGCCTTCAGCATCTTCTTCCAGACCGCGGGCGAAGCCCTGATAAGCAAAGTCAAACAGCGGCAGCCAGCCTTTGTCTACGGAGAGCTGCGCCAGCTGTTGCCACTGCTCAAGCGTTGGATCGATACCGGTAGGGTTGTGGCAGCAGCCGTGGAACAGAACCACGTCACCTGCCTGTGCTTCGTTCAGGCTGGCCAGCAGTCCGTCGAAGTCGAGTTTGTGGTTTGCTGCGTCGTAGTAGGTGTATTCGCGAACTTCCAGCCCGGCTGAATTGAACACGCTTTTATGGTTTGGCCAGCTTGGATTGCTTACCCAAATACGTTTAGCATCGGTGTTTTTGGCAAGAAAATCAGCTGCAACGCGGAGACCGCCGGTACCACCCGGAGTCTGTGCGGTACGGGCGCGTTTGTCATTGATAATTGCGCTTCCTTTCCCAAACAGAAGCTCCTGAGTGCAGCGGCCAAACTCAGGAATACCATCAATGCTCAGATAATTTTTGGTGGTTTCGTTTTCCAGCAGAAACTGCTCTGCTTTTTTCACGCTAGTCAGGACCGGTGTTTTACCCGTTTCATCTTTATAAACACCAATTCCAAGATTAATTTTTGTTGGGCGGTCATCGGCACGAAATAGATCGGCCAGGCCCAGAATTGGGTCGGCAGGGGCGGCGGTAATGTTCTCAAACATGACGAGGTTCCATTGTGATTACTGAAGGGAAATCCGCTATCAGGTTAACGGGAGTTATGTTAATTGCCAACCGTTTGCGACAAAAAGCGAGAAGGTTTTTAAAAGTTACGATTTTCTTCTCAGGAATGCAGAAAAGCAGGACCGAAGTCCTGCTTTTTAGGCATATCACGAAGGGGTGTACTGCAGATTAGAACTGGTAAACGATACCCACTGCGGCCTGATCGTCAGTAGCGACTTTAGCAGCTTCGGTGTAGTCGTTGTCGCTCAGCTGGTTGAATTTATACGCAGCGTAAACGTTCATGTTTTTGTTGAAGTAGTACCAGGTACCCACTTCGATGTATTTAACCAGGTCAGCATCGCCGCCGGAGAAGCCAGGGCGAGAACGCAGGTCTTTACCTTTAGTCTGTACGTAGCCGATGGACGGACGCAGGCCGAAGTCGAACTGATACTGAACAACGGCTTCGAAGTTCTGAGTTTTACCCGCGAAGTAGTTGCCTTCGTTTTCCGGAGTCATGTTGTAAGTCTGAGAGTACATGACCGCAGCGTAGATGTTGTTCGCGTCATACTTAGCGGAGGTTGCCCATGCTTCAGCTTTATTACCGTTTTTGTCAGCTTTCTGATCGCCGGTACGGCTGGAGTTAGCGTAGCCTGCTGACAGCGCAACGCCGTTGTCAAACGCGTAGGTTGCTGCGGTGCTGAAACCGTCGCCGTTTTGTTTCTTAACGTCGCGGTCTTTGTTTTTACCCTGGTACTGCAGCGCGAAGCTCAGACCGTCAACCAGACCGAAGAAGTCAGAGTTACGATAGGTTGCTACGCCGTTGGTACGTGCGGTCATGAAGTTGTCGGTGTAGCTCCAGCCGTCGCCACCCCATTCAACCAGCATATCGGTTGCCGCTTCTACATCGTAGATGGCGCCATAGTTACGACCGTAGTCGAATGAACCGTATTCACCCGCTTTTAAGCCTGCAAAAGCCAGACGAGTTTTAGTAGTCTGTTTACCTTCAACATTGGACGCATCCATGTTGTATTCCCACTGGCCGTAACCGATCAGCTGTTCGTTGATCTGCGTTTCGCCTTTCAGGCCGATACGAGCGTAAGTGGTATCATCGCTGCTGGTGTCGCCGTTGGTGGTCCAAACGTGCTCGCCAACCATTTTTCCGTAAAAATCCAGTTTGTTGCCGTTTTTGTTATAGATTTCTGCAGCGTTTGCTGCACCGGCTACCAGCAGGGCAGGAATTACCGCTGCCAGAATTTTGCGCTTCATCATTATTTATTACCCTCATTTATATTTTTTTATGAACACTTGCCACTGCCGCCAATAAGTTTCGTCAATAAAAGTTTACGGAACTATTGATGATAGTTTGGTGTCTGGAGGCATCTTTCCATTCAGAACAACGTTTCGCTAGCCTGAAAATGCTACCAATATCGCATATGAGTAACAAAAGGAAATTCTATGTAACTAAATGTGTATTTTGGGGGACTTTGTGAACTCTATCAACATTCCGGCCTTGTTCGTTGACAAAATCGCCTGTCTTTATATATCTATATGAATTAATTATGATTAATTTAGATAAGAGAGGGTTTGTGCATTTTGCATCAGCATTTTGATTTATTTTTGTTCAAAGTTTGTCGTTGCAAGTTGTGCTGTTGGTGGTTAAAAAACGAGCAATATAATCAGCGTGTTTGCCGATTTATGAGCATAAAGTGCGTTTTTTACCTGCAGGCAGGATCGAAATAGTGCGTAACATATTTATGAATACCGCAGGTTGATGTTTAAATTTCCTGATATTCATTAACGTAAATTGACATAAAAAAAGGCCAGCTTGCGCTGGCCCTCAGTAGAATTTGCCTGAAAAAATCAGAATGTCGCGTTACGAGGCGTTCTCGGGAACGGAATAACATCACGAACGTTTTGCACGCCGGTCACGTAAGCAATCAGACGCTCGAAGCCCAGACCGAAGCCGGAATGCGGCACGGTGCCGTAACGGCGCAGATCGCGATACCACCAGTAGTCTTCTTTATTAAGGCCCATTTCCGCCATACGCGCGTCAAGCACGTCCAGGCGTTCTTCACGCTGGGAACCACCGATAATTTCACCGATGCCCGGCGCCAGAACGTCCATCGCCGCAACGGTTTTACCGTCTTCGTTAAGGCGCATATAGAACGCTTTAATGTCTTTCGGGTAGTTTTTCACTACTACCGGAGCTTTAAAGTGCTCTTCCGCCAGATAGCGTTCGTGCTCGGAGGAGAGATCCACACCCCAGTACACCGGATTTTCGAACTGCTTACCGCAGTTTTCCAGAATGGTGACTGCGTCAGTGTAATCAACCTGGGCGAAATCAGCGGAAACAAAACGCTGCAGACGGTCGATGGCATCTTTATCAACGCGTTCGGCAAAGAACTGCATGTCATCCGCACGCTCTTCCAGAACGGCTTTGAAAACGTACTTAAGCATTGCTTCGGCCAGGCCCGCCACATCGTTCAGGTTAGCGAAGGCAACTTCCGGCTCCAGCATCCAGAACTCTGCCAGATGGCGGCTGGTGTTGGAGTTTTCCGCGCGGAAAGTTGGGCCGAAGGTGTAGATTTTAGACAACGCGCAGGCGTAGGTTTCGCCGTTCAGCTGGCCGGAAACGGTCAGGAACGACTCTTTACCGAAGAAGTCTTTATCAAAATCGACTTTGCCCAGATCGTTGCGCGGCAGGTTTTCCAGATCCAGCGTTGAAACGCGGAACATTTCGCCAGCGCCTTCAGTGTCGGAAGCGGTAATCAGCGGGGTCGAAACCCAGAAGAATCCCTGCTCGTCAAAGAAACGGTGCAGCGCCTGCGCCAGCGTATGGCGAACGCGCGCCACAGCGCCAATCAGATTAGTGCGTGGGCGCAGGTGAGCAACTTCGCGCAGATACTCGATGCTGTGACGCTTAGCGGCCATCGGGTAAGTATCCGGATCTTCCACCCAGCCGGTCACTTCAACATGACTGGCCTGAATTTCAAAGCTCTGGCCCTGTCCCTGAGAGGCCACAACTTTACCGCTGACGATGACCGAGCAGCCGGTGGTCAGGCGCAGCACTTCCTGATTGTAATTGGGAAGAGAATTACTAATAACGGCCTGTACAGGATCAAAGCAGGAACCGTCATAGACGGCGAGGAAAGAAAAGCCAGCTTTAGAATCTCGGCGGGTACGCACCCATCCGCGCACGGTGACTTCGCTGTCAACGGCAACGCGGCCCTGGAGTACGTCGGCTACAGGCACAACGCTCATAATAGTCTCTCTTGTTAGTCCAATAGAAAAATCTGTATTCCCCTTCAGCAGGGGGATATCTATGTTACCTGTCATCTTCCATCAGACAAGTAGATTTCGCATAAGAAAGGAGGGATTTAGGAAATAAATAAGGAGATGGCCTTATTTGCCGCCCTGGAGTCTGATATTAAGGTGGATTCGACTCTCATGCCTGTCTTTTGGCATCGAAAACGTGGCTCTTAACGATCGATGTTGTCCGGGCGAACAACCGGGGCGAATAAAATGCGTCCGTTGCTGCGGACGCATTTTTACATCGAGACTTAACTGGCTTTTTTAATCGGCGGCAGATCGAAAGCCTTGCGCAGGGCGCGTACGAAGGCTTTATCGTGGCAAATAGTCTTACCCGGACTATCCGAAAGTTTCGCCACCGGCTTACCGTTGCACTCTACCAGCTTGATAACGATATTCAGCGGTTTTACCTGTGGGATATCGCAGGTTAAACGAGTACCGATACCGAAGCTCAGATTTACCTGCGATGAGAAGTGGCGATATAAATCGACCGCTTTCTTCAGATCGAGATTGTCGGAAAATACCAGCACTTTGCTCAGCGGATCGATGCCCAGCTTCTTGTAGTGGGCGATAGCCTTCTCACCCCATTCCACCGGGTCGCCGGAGTCGTGGCGCAGCCCCTGATAACGGGTCGCAAACTCCGGTCCAAAATCACGAAGGAATGCGTCCATCGTAATGCAGTCGGTCAAAGCGATACCTAACCGATCGGGATACTCTTCCAGCCAGGCCGCGAGGGCAGCGCGCTGGCTGCTGGCAAGATTCGGACTAATTTGTTGATGTGCCTGGAACCATTCATGCGCCTGGGTGCCCATTGGCGTAAGATCCAGGCGACGCGCCAGATCGTAGTTGCTGGTACCGGTAAACCAGGTTTCCTGCTGGAGGCGCTGAACAATCGCCTGCTGTACCTCGCGCGAGAAGCGGCGGCGGGTACCGAAATCCATCAGGCGGAAGCCAGACATATCCATACCGGCAGTGAGACGGCTGAAATCAGTCAGCTTATGTTCAAGCGTGTCCAGCGCGAGCTCGACGCCGGCTTCCGGTGAGCGATAGTGGTGCACCAGCTCGCTTATCACCGCCAGCAGCGGGACTTCCCACATAATGACTTCAAGCCATGGCCCGGACAGACGGATATTAAGCTTGCCGTTGTCATTGATGACGGTAACCTGGCGAGGGTCGTAGCGGAAGTTGCGCAGCCAGTCGAGATAGTCTTGCGCAAAGAAGGGCAGGCTCGACAACCAGTGATATTCATCGTCCTGCAGCTTCAGGTCGCTCATCGTCTCAACCTGCTCGCGAATCGCATCGGCGTAGATGCCGAGCAAATCGTCCCCACGGCAGCGGAACTCCGCCGCGACCTGTACGTCATTGTAGCGGTGGAAGACAGCCTGCTGCATATGCAGCTTATAGGCATCCGTATCAAGCAGCGAGTGCAGTACAGGAGAAGTGAATTGGGTCATGGTGCGCAGTAGCATCCTCTCACTGGAGCGTTTCCATCAAAACCAAAGCGGTAAAAGGAGGCGGAGTATACCTGTAATACCCGACTCTGTCCCGCGGCGACGGCTGATGGCGACGCTAACGGTCATTTGCGAGGCCTAGTTTAATATATTGAACACGCATCACACCACAAGCTTTGCGCCTGGTCGAGCGCATTTCGTGCCTCTGGTGTTATCAAAATGTAGCAATTTTCATGTTTAGCATTGAAAAGATGAAGATTCTGCATAGCGAGATTTACGCAACAGGAATAGACTGAGTCAACACTTTACAGGACATGCTAAAGGTTCTTTATGACACAACAGCCCCAAGCCAAATACCGCCATGACTACCGTGCGCCGGAGTATCTGATTAGCGATATCGATTTGACCTTTGACCTGGATGCCGCGAAAACCGTTGTGACGGCTGAGAGCAAGGTCTCCCGCCATTCGGCTACGCCTGATGTGCCATTGCGTCTGGATGGCGAAGACCTGACGCTGGTCTCTCTCAAGGTTAACGGACAACCCTGGAACGACTATAAAGAAGAAAATAACCAGCTAGTGATTGGCGAGTTGCCAGAACATTTCACCCTCACCATCGTCAACGAAATCAGCCCGGCGGCTAATACCGCGCTGGAAGGGCTGTATCAGTCAGGCGAAGCGCTATGTACCCAGTGCGAAGCGGAAGGTTTTCGCCATATCACCTGGTACCTGGATCGCCCGGACGTTCTGGCGCGTTTCACCACCAAAATCATCGCTGACAAAGCAAAATACCCGTTCCTGCTCTCCAACGGTAACCGCGCCGCGCAGGGCGAGCTGGAAAATGGTCGCCACTGGATCCAGTGGCAGGATCCGTTCCCAAAACCTTGTTACCTGTTTGCGCTGGTGGCCGGTGATTTCGACGTTCTGCGTGATACCTTCAAAACCCGCTCAGGGCGTGACGTCGCGCTGGAACTATACGTTGACCGCGGCAACCTTGACCGCGCGCCGTGGGCGATGACTTCGCTGAAAAACTCGATGAAGTGGGATGAAACCCGCTTTGGTCTCGAGTACGACCTCGACATCTATATGATTGTCGCCGTCGATTTCTTTAACATGGGCGCGATGGAGAACAAAGGGCTTAACGTCTTTAACTCTAAATACGTGCTGGCGCGTACCGATACCGCAACCGATAAAGACTATCTGGATATTGAGCGCGTTATTGGTCACGAATATTTCCATAACTGGACTGGCAACCGCGTCACCTGCCGCGACTGGTTCCAGCTTAGCCTGAAAGAGGGCCTGACCGTTTTCCGCGATCAGGAGTTCAGCTCCGACCTCGGCTCACGCGCGGTCAACCGCATTAATAACGTGCGTACCATGCGCGGCCTGCAGTTCGCCGAAGACGCCAGCCCGATGGCGCATCCGATTCGCCCGGACAGCGTGATTGAAATGAATAACTTCTACACCCTGACGGTGTATGAGAAGGGCGCGGAAGTGATCCGCATGCTGCATACCCTGCTGGGCGAAGAGAATTTCCAGAAAGGAATGCAGCTCTATTTTGAACGCCACGACGGCAGCGCCGCGACCTGTGATGATTTTGTCCAGGCGATGGAAGACGCTTCCAATGTTGATCTTTCCCACTTCCGCCGCTGGTATAGTCAGTCCGGTACGCCGATCGTCACCGTCCATGATGACTACAATCCGGAAACGGAACAGTACACCCTGACCGTCAGCCAGCGCACGCCGCCAACTTCTGAACAGGCGGAAAAGCTGCCTCTGCATATTCCATTCGATATCGAGCTTTACGATAACGAAGGTAAAGTGATTCCGCTGCAGAAAGGCGGTCATCCGGTGCATCACGTGCTGAATGTGACCCAGGCGGAGCAGACCTTTGTTTTTGACAACGTCTACTTCCAGCCGGTACCTGCGCTGCTGTGCGAGTTCTCCGCGCCGGTCAAGCTGGAGTACAAATGGAGCGATCAGCAGCTAACGTTCCTGATGCGTCACGCGCGCAATGATTTCTCCCGCTGGGACGCCGCGCAGAGCCTGCTGGCGACCTATATCAAACTCAACGTTAATCGCCACCAGCAGGGGCAGCCGCTGTCGCTGCCGATCCACGTCGCCGATGCCTTCCGGGCGATTCTGCTGGATGAGAAGATCGACCCAGCGCTGGCGGCGGAGATCCTGACCCTGCCTTCGGCCAACGAAATCGCCGAACTGTTCGCGATTATCGATCCGATCGCTATTGCCGCAGTGCGTGAGGCGCTGACCCGCACGCTGGCGAAAGAGCTGGCGGACGAGTTCCTGGTGGTTTACAACGCTAACAAGCTCGATAGCTACCGCGTTGAGCATGCCGATATCGGCAAGCGTTCTCTGCGTAACACCTGCCTGCGTTATCTTGCGTTTGGCGATGCAGAGCTGGCGGACAGACTGGTGAGCGCGCAGTATCATCATGCCGACAATATGACCGATGCGCTGGCGGCGCTGTCTGCAGCAGTCGCGGCGCAGCTGCCGTGCCGCGATACGCTGATGCAGGAGTATGACGACAAATGGCATCAGGACGGCCTGGTGATGGATAAATGGTTCATTCTGCAGTCTACCAGCCCGGCTGATAACGTACTGGAGACGGTTCGTGGCCTGTTAAACCATCGCTCGTTTAGCATGGGTAACCCGAACCGCATCCGTTCTCTGATTGGCGCTTTTGCCGGCAGCAATCCGGCGGCGTTCCACGCGCAAGACGGTAGCGGTTATCAGTTCCTGGTCGAGATGTTAACTGAACTGAACAGCCGCAATCCGCAGGTTGCTTCGCGTCTGATTGAGCCGCTGATCCGTCTGAAACGTTATGACGAGAAGCGTCAGGCGCTGATGCGCGGGGCGCTGGAGCAGCTGAAAGGTCTGGAAAATCTTTCCGGCGATCTGTTCGAGAAAATCAGCAAAGCGCTGGCGTAACGCCAGCACGAGTTCAAACCTGTAGCCCCGCTATGCGCAGCGCGAGCGGGGGAACGTCGCAGTCGTTAACCGTGGCTCACTAAGCGTGGCGAGGATTCATTCTTGCCGCGCTGCATTACCCGGTTCAGTACTTCCGCTTCCAGCTCAGCCAGCTTCGCCGAGCCCGTGCGCCGTGGGCGTGGAATATCCACCAGTAGATCCAGACCTATTTTTCCCTCTTCAATCAGCAAAACGCGATCGGCCATTGCCACCGCTTCGCTGACATCGTGGGTGACCAGCAGGACGGTAAATCCCTGCTCCTGCCATAGCGACACGATCAGATCCTGCATTTCCAGACGAGTGAGCGCATCCAGCGCGCCCAGCGGCTCATCAAGCAATAATAATCCGGGACGATGAATTAACGCGCGAGCCAGCGCTACCCGTTGCTTTTGTCCGCCGGAAAGCGCGGCGGGCCATTCATCGGCACGATCCTCAAGACCGACGCTCGCCAGCGCCTTGAGCGCGGCTTCGCGCCACTGGCCTTTCAGCCCGAGGCCGACATTATCGATTACCGTTTTCCACGGCAGCAGACGAGAATCCTGAAACATCATCCGGGTATCGTCCTGAATTTGCGCCAGCGGCGTCGAACCAGCCAGCAGTTGACCAGCGTTGGGCTTTTCCAGACCTGCCAGCAGCCGCAGCAGAGTACTTTTCCCTCCGCCGCTGCGCCCGACTACCGCGACAAATTGCCCGGTGGGAATATGAAGATCGAGTTCATTGAGAATTGTTTTGCTGCCGTAACGCTTGCTGACGCCGTTTAGCAACAGTGGGATCCCCGGATTAAGACGCGCGGTGGTCATGCGTTGGCCTCCTGAAGGTGATAAGCCGGATTCCAGCGCAGCCAGACGCGTTCAAGCAGCTGGGCGCTGAAGTCGGCCAGTTTGCCGAGAATAGCGTAAAGAATGATGGCGACGACCACGACATCGGTCTGCAGGAACTCGCGGGCGTTCATCGCCAGATAGCCGATACCGGCGTTAGCAGAGATGGTCTCGGCAACGATCAGCGTTAACCACATCAGGCCGAGCGCAAAACGAATGCCGACCATAATAGAGGGCAGGGCACCCGGCAGGATCACGTGACGAAACAGAGCAAAACCCGATAAACCGTAGCTCCGGGCCATCTCGACCAGTCCTTGGTCAATGTTACGGATACCGTGCCAGGTGTTGATATAAATCGGGAACATGGTGCCCAGCGCCACGAGGAAAATTTTGGCGCTCTCATCGATGCCGAACCACAGGATAACCAGCGGAATCAGCGCGAGATGCGGTACGTTGCGTAGCATCTGAATAGAGGTATCCAGCAGGCGTTCACCCCAGCGCGACAGACCGCTGATAAGACCGAGAACCAGGCCAATGGAACCGCCGATACTAAAACCTATAAGCGCCCGCCACGAGCTGATGGCCAGATGCTGCCATAGCTCGCCGCTGGCGGACAGCGTCCAGAAGGCTTTAAGTACCCCTTCCGGCGATGGCAAAATCCGGGTGGATAACCAACCAACGGAGGAGGCAAACTGCCAGACGATCACGCTACCGACTGGCAAAAGCCAGGGGGCCGCGCGGATCAGTAATTTTTGTGAAAGCGTCGCCATTAAGCGCTCCTTATTCTTCAATCGTTTTGGCCGGGACGGGCGTCAACGCTTGCCTTTATACATGCTCAACCCGCTGTAATGTTTTCAGCGCCGGCGCGCGGCTACTGGGACGGTGCAGCGCCTGCCAGAAGGTCTCGAGCGCCAGATCAAGGCGGCCCTGCAGACTGGGAGTAAATTGTGGTTTATGTTGATAATCAGTGACCTGACTATCATCGGCGAAGACGCCATGAAGGATCTCCTGGGCTTTCAACGCATTGAGTACCGGTTTTAAGGCGTAATCCACCGCCAGCATATGGGCGATGGTTCCGCCGGTGGCCAACGGCAGAACGATCTTGCCTTCGAGCGCGCGCTCTGGCAGCAGGTCGAGCAGAGTCTTCAGCGCGCCGGAAAAAGAAGCTTTATAAACAGGCGTGGCAATAATCAGCCCATCGGCGCTGGCAAGCTGCTCATTCAGCGCATGGAGGGCCGGATTATCAAAGCGTGCATACAGCAGGTCTTCAGGATCAAAATTTTGCAGATGCCAGTGGCAGACCTCAATGTCCGCTGCGGAGAGCGTCTCTCTGGCATATTCCAGAAGCGCGCTTGAACGCGATGGGTAACGCGGGCTGCCCGCAAGTGTGATGACGCGCATATTCTCTCCTTATAACTAAATATTTTCATTTATCTATAATTGATAACATTTAGCCGCAGTGTGACAGAGCGTTTTTATTTCCCTAAATGATTTATCCGACGTTGGATTGTCAGAAAGCGCATAACGAGGGCAAGAAAAGTAAACGTTTGCGTTGGAGGTAAGATTTTTTGTCGTAGGTCAATTCCCTTTCCGGGGTGGATCGCACATAATACGCCCCCGGTTTGCACACCGGGAATCCAGGAGAGTTCATGTACTACCCCTTCGTTCGTAAAGCCCTTTTTCAGCTCGATCCTGAGCGCGCTCATGAAGTTACTTTTCAACAGCTACGCCGTGTTTCGGGTACCCCGCTGGAAATGCTGATTCGCCAGAAGGTGCCGGCGAGGCCGGTGACCTGTATGGGACTCACATTTAAAAACCCGCTGGGCCTGGCCGCCGGGCTGGACAAAAACGGCGAGTGTATTGATGCGCTCGGAGCCATGGGTTTTGGTTCCATAGAAATTGGCACCGTGACGCCGCGTCCACAGCCAGGCAACGATAAGCCAAGGATCTTCCGTCTGGTTGATGCCGAAGGTTTGATCAATCGCATGGGCTTTAATAACCATGGTGTCGATAACCTGGTGGAGAACGTAAAAAAGGCGCATTTTGACGGTATTCTGGGTATTAATATTGGTAAGAATAAAGATACACCGGTAGAGCAGGGCAAAGATGATTATCTGATTTGTATGGAAAAAATCTATGCTTATGCCGGATATATCGCCATTAATATTTCCTCACCGAATACTCCGGGGTTGCGTACTTTACAGTATGGCGATGCGCTTGATGATTTGCTTTCTGGTATTAAAAATAAGCAACGTGAGTTACAAGAAAAGCATCAGAAATATGTTCCAGTGGCAGTCAAGATCGCTCCGGATCTTTCCGTCGAAGAATTGATCCAGGTTGCTGACAGTTTAGTTCGGCATAATATAGATGGCGTAATTGCTACCAATACAACTTTGGATCGCTCGCTGGTTCAGGGGATGAAACATTGCGATGAAACCGGTGGCTTAAGCGGGCGCCCGCTGCAGCTAAAAAGTACGGAAATTATTCGCATGCTGTCAGCGGAATTAGGTGGCCGTTTGCCAATTATCGGAGTCGGCGGTATTGACTCGGTGATTGCGGCCCGCGAAAAGTTAGCCGCCGGGGCGACGCTGGTACAGATTTATTCCGGATTTATTTTTAAAGGTCCGCCGCTGATTAAAGAAATTGTTACCCATATCTAATCTTTTCCCCTTCTGATACTCCACCAGGGCTTTATTTATAGCCCTGGTTGTTTTATATTCCTTCATTGTTGCTTATTTAGACATTTTAGTCTTTTCTTAATTTTGGAAATATTCTGTAGCAGTTTACCTGTTTATTACAGATGGAAGTGGAAGAGGACGGGGGTAGAAATGCGAATTAAACCTGACGATAACTGGCGCTGGTATTACGATGACGAGCACGATCGCATGATGCTCGATTTGGCCAATGGCATGTTATTCAGGTCTCGTTTTGCCCGCCGGATGTTGACGCCCGACGCCTTCACGCCTTCCGGATTTTGCGTTGATGACGCCGCGCTTTACTTTTCTTTTGAAGAAAAATGCCGCGATCTCGAATTATCAAAGGAGCAGCGAGCTGAGTTAGTGCTCAATGCGCTGGTCGCCATTCGTTTTCTTAAGCCGCAGATGCCGAAAAGCTGGCATTTCAATACGCATGAAGAGAGCTGGCAGCCCGGTACAGGTGATGCCGCCAGCGCATGGCTCAGCGATACCGGTCAGCAGGTCAATCTGCTGGTGGTTGAACCCGGGGAAAACGCCGCGCTGTGCCTGTTAGCGCAGCCTGGCCTGACGCTTGCCGGGCGAGTAATGCAGCTGGGTGATGTGATTAAAATTATGAACGACCGGCTGCAGCCGGCGCCCGGAGTCGCCAGCTTCAGCCTGGGTCAGGCAGTTTAAGGCGCCAGCCTCACTGCGGTTTTTGGCACGCAGCTACAGCATAAAATGGTGCCATCTGCGGCTACCGCGTTTTTCTTCAGCGCGCTGACTTCCCCTTCTTCCAGCCGGATGCGACAGCTGCCGCAAATTCCCGCCCGGCAAGAGTAAGGGATGCGAATACCCTGTTGCTCCAGCTGTTCCAGCAATATTTGCTGGTTATTGCCGGTGAAACTTATCCCCTGCCACTCAATTTCCACCGTCGCGTTTTGCTGAGCTTCCGGCACCAGCGTATTGTCGCTGGCTCCAGCGCCGTAAGCCTTCGCCGGGCCGCGGGCCAGCACTTCTAATTCATCGCCTACGCGGACCACGCCGCTATTTCGCGCAATAAGATTCTGGCCGAAATCGACGTCACCGTTATCCAGCGCCGTGCGGAATCCCTGCAGTGTGGTTAAAGGTTCACCCGCCGGATGTTTTTGTCCTCGCTCCGGGCTGACGGTAGTAAATACACAGCGGCTGCACGGTTTAACGACATCAAAAATGACTTCGCCGATGCGTACCACTTTCCACGTATCTTCCTCCCAGGCCGCTGCGCCGGTCACCAGCAGATTTGGGCGAAACTGTTCTATGCTTACGCTGGCTGGACAGCGCTTTTGCAGGTCGCGCAGCGAAGCTTCATTAGCCAGCAGATAGGGAAATCCGTCGGCAAAGGAGAGAGGGACGGCATCGTGATGGTTGACCCGGCGGCTTAGCTGCGGCCCCAGCCAGCGGAGCTGAACGCTGCGGTTAAAGAACCCGCTTAGCCACTGGTTAATCGCTGGAGGAGCAATCAGGGCGGTAAAATGGTTGCCCCAGACTTCCGTCGGCTCCTGTCGGGCGGCGAAATCGCTAAAGCGAACCATCGCGCTGCTGCCGTCCGGCGCGGTGAGATGCAGACCATCATGGAGCGGCGCGGGAGTAAACTTGACCATTTGCGGAAACTGACGGGCGGTAATGAAGGTGCCATCGGTTTCCGTCAGCATAAATATACGATCGAAGGCCAACCCGCTAATGTCCGCATAAGCGTGGCTCAGGCCAATTCCCCTCATTGATTTGACGGGATGAATGAAAAGACGCGAAAGCGTTACCATACGCTGCCCCTGGCTTTAAAAATAAGCCTTTAACTTTATGACATGGGGCGCATATTGGCTATAATGCGCACCAATTTTCTTTTAGTAAAAGTGACGATATGAATTCTCTGTTTGCCAGCACGGCTCGTGGTCTGGAAGAGCTGTTAAAAACTGAACTGGAAGGGCTGGGCGCGGTGGACTGCCAGTTGGTCCAGGGCGGGGTCCATTTTCAGGGAGATACGCGGCTGCTGTATCAAAGCCTGATGTGGAGCCGGCTGGCGTCGCGGATTATGCTGCCGCTGGGACAGTGCAGCGTATACAGCGATCTGGATCTGTATCTTGGCGTACAGGCTATCCCATGGACGGAGATTTTCACCCAGGATGCCACTTTTGCCGTGCATTTTAGCGGGCTGAACGAAGAGATTCGTAACAGCCAGTACGGAGCGTTAAAAGTTAAAGACGCCATTGTCGACAGCTTCACGCGCAAAAATCTGCCGCGCCCCAACGTCGATCGCGAAAATCCCGATCTGCGTATTAACGTCTGGCTGAATAAAGAGACAGCGCATATTTCTTTAGATCTCAGCGGCGAGGGTCTGCACCTGCGCGGCTACCGTGATGGCACCGGTATGGCGCCCATCAAAGAAAACCTGGCGGCGGCCATTGTGATGCGTTCCGGCTGGGCTGCGGGGACGCCGCTGCTGGATCCGATGTGCGGTTCCGGCACGCTGCTGATTGAAGCGGCGATGCTGGCTACCGATCGCGCTCCGGGCTTACACCGCGGCCATTGGGGATTCGGCGGCTGGGCGCAGCATGACGATGCTATCTGGAAAGAGGTGAAAGCCGAAGCGCAAACCCGCGCCCGTCAGGGACTGGCGGGGTATGAGTCGCGCTTTTATGGTTCTGACGTTGACGCTCGCGTTATCGAACGCGCGCAGCGCAACGCCCGCCGCGCCGGTATTGGTGAACTGATTACCTTCGAAGTGAAAGATGTCGCCCAGCTGAGCAACCCGTTACCAAAAGGCCCTTACGGCACGGTGATTAGCAACCCTCCTTACGGCGAACGTCTGGAGAGTGAACCGGCGCTGATTGCCCTGCATAGCCTGCTGGGGCGGATTATGAAAAATCAGTTTGGCGGCTGGAATCTGTCGCTGTTTAGCGCCTCGCCGGATCTGCTGAGCTGCCTGCAGCTGCGCGCCGATAAGCAATTTAAAGCTAAAAACGGCCCGCTCGACTGCGTACAGAAGAACTACCACCTGGCGGAAAACGAAGGCGGTAAAACCGCCATGCTGGCGGAAGATTTCGCCAACCGCCTGCGTAAAAACCTGAAAAAATATGAGAAGTGGGCGCGTCAGGAAGGGATTGAATGCTATCGCCTGTATGATGCCGACCTCCCGGAGTACAACGTTGCTATCGACCGCTACGCCGATTGGGTCGTGGTGCAGGAGTATGCGCCGCCGAAAACCGTCGACGCGCACAAAGCCCGTCAGCGCCTGTTTGATATTATCGCCGCCACCATTGCCGTGCTGGGAATTGCGCCGAACAAGCTGGTGTTGAAAACCCGCGAGCGTCAGAAAGGTAAAAACCAGTACCAGAAAATGGGTGAAAAAGGGGAATTCATCGAGGTGCAGGAGTATAACGCACGTCTGTGGGTCAACCTGACCGACTATCTGGATACCGGGCTGTTCCTCGATCACCGCATCGCTCGCCGCATGCTGGGGCAGATGAGTAAAGGCAAAGATTTCCTCAACCTGTTCTCTTATACCGGCAGCGCCAGCGTACACGCGGGCCTTGGCGGCGCGCGTTCCACCACCACGGTTGATATGTCGCGTACCTATCTAGAATGGGCTGAACGCAACCTGCGTCTCAATGGTTTAACCGGTCGCGCGCATCGCCTGATGCAGGCCGATGTGCTGGGCTGGCTGCGCGAGACGACCGAACAGTTCGACCTGATCTTTATCGATCCGCCAACCTTCTCTAACTCCAAACGCATGGACGATGCGTTTGACGTTCAGCGCGATCATTTGCGTCTGATGACCGATTTAAAACGTCTGCTGCGTAAAGGCGGCACGATTATGTTCTCGAACAACAAACGCGGTTTCCGTATGGATCATGACGGGCTGGCTAATCTTGGCCTGAAGGCGCAGGAGATCACGCAAAAAACGCTGTCTCAGGATTTTGCCCGCAACCGTCAGATCCACAACTGCTGGCTGATTACCGCAGCCTGAAAGGAATAAAGAATGTCTTTAATTAGTATGCACGGCGCCTGGCTCTCTTTCAGCGATGCGCCGCTGCTGGATAATGCTGAACTGCATATCGAAGATAACGAACGAGTCTGCCTGGTTGGGCGCAATGGCGCGGGCAAATCGACCCTGATGAAGATCCTCAATCGTGAACAGGGGCTTGATGACGGGCGCATTATCTATGAGCAGGATCTGGTTGTCGCACGTTTGCAGCAGGATCCACCGCGTGATGTTACCGGAACCGTTTATGACTTTGTGGCGGAAGGTATTGCGGAACAAGCTGCTTACCTCAAGGCATATCACGATGTTTCCCAGCTGGTGATGACCGATCCGAGCGACAAGAATCTCAATGAACTGGCGCGCCTTCAGGAACAGCTGGATAATTTAGGGCTGTGGCAGCTCGATAGCCGTATTAATGAAGTGCTGGAACAGCTTAATCTCGATGCCAACGCTGAGCTTTCCTCGCTTTCCGGCGGCTGGCTGCGTAAAGCGGCCCTCGGCCGAGCGCTGGTCAGCGGTCCGCGCGTGCTGCTGCTCGATGAACCGACTAACCACCTCGATATTGAAACCATCGACTGGCTGGAAAGTTTCCTGAAGATGTTCAAAGGCACCATTATATTTATTTCGCACGACCGTTCTTTTATTCGCAATATGGCGACGCGAATTGTCGATCTCGATCGCGGCAAGCTGGTGACCTATCCGGGCAACTACGATCAGTATCTGCTGGATAAAGAAGAAGCGCTGCGGGTTGAAGAATTACAGAACGCGGAGTTCGATCGCAAACTGGCGCAGGAAGAGGTGTGGATCCGCCAGGGGATCAAGGCCCGTCGAACCCGTAATGAAGGACGCGTGCGGGCGTTAAAAGCCATGCGTCGCGAGCGCGGCGAGCGCCGGGAAGTGATGGGTAGCGCAAAGATGCAGGTCGAAGAGGCCGCGCGTTCTGGCAAGATTGTCTTCGAAATGGAGAACGTCAACTATCAGGTTGATGGCAAGGTACTGGTTAAGGATTTCACCGCCCAAATCCAGCGCGGCGACAAGATTGCGCTGATCGGCCCTAACGGCTGCGGGAAAACCACGCTGCTGAAGCTGATGCTCGGTCAACTGCAGGCGGATAGCGGGCGCATTCACGTGGGGACCAAGCTGGAGGTCGCTTATTTCGACCAGCACCGCGCGGAGCTTGATCCAGACAAAACGGTAATGGACAACCTCGCGGAAGGTAAACAGGAAGTGATGGTGAACGGCAAGCCGCGCCATGTTCTGGGTTATTTGCAGGACTTTATGTTCCATCCGAAACGCGCAATGACGCCAGTGCGCGCGCTGTCCGGCGGCGAGCGTAACCGCCTGCTGCTGGCGCGCCTGTTCCTCAAGCCTAGTAACCTGTTGATTCTCGATGAACCGACAAACGATCTGGATGTTGAAACGCTGGAACTGCTGGAAGAACTTGTTGATGGCTATCAAGGAACCGTAATGCTGGTTAGCCACGACCGTCAGTTTGTTGACAACACGGTAACTGAGTGTTGGATCTTCGAAGGCGAGGGGAAAATTGGCCAATACGTAGGCGGCTACCATGACGCCCGCGGCCAGCAGGCGCAGTATCTGGCGCAAAAGCAGCCGGTTGCCAAAAAGAGCGTTGAAGTTGCTCAACCGAAAGCAGAAAGTGTTAAGCGTGCCGCTGGTAAACTAAGCTATAACCTGCAGCGCGAGTTGGAACAGCTGCCGCAGAAGCTGGAAGAACTTGAGGCTCAACTGGAGAATTTGCAGGAGCAGGTTGCCGATCCTTCTTTCTTTGGTCAGTCGCATGATCATACTCAGCAGGTTCTGGCGCAGCTAAGTGAAGCGGAGCAGGCGCTGGAAACCGCCTTCGAACGCTGGGAATATCTCGAAGGATTAAAAAACGGCGCATAAGCTGAGGAGTTTTCATGTGCGATCATCATCATGCTGCGCGGCATATTTTGTGTCGACAATGTGATCTGCTGGTGGCTTTGCCGCAGCTGGAGCATCGCCAGAAAGCTACGTGTCCGCGTTGCGGAACGACATTAACAACGTCATGGGACGCGCCCCGGCAGCGTCCCACGGCCTATGCGCTGGTCGCGTTGTTTATGCTGCTGCTGGCCAATCTGTTTCCCTTCATCTACATGAAGGTTGGGGGGATCAGTAGCGAAATCGAACTTCTGGAGATTCCAGACGTGCTCTTTACCGAGGATTACGCCAGCCTCGGTACTTTCTTTTTACTTTTCGTACAGCTGGTGCCGGCGTTCTGCCTGGTCACCATACTTCTGCTGGTTAATCGGGTACGCATGCCTTCGGGGCTAAAGGCGTTTCTGGCGCGGATCCTGTTTCACCTTAAAACCTGGGGAATGGCGGAAATTTTTCTCGCCGGGGTTCTGGTAAGTTTCGTGAAGCTAATGGCTTATGGTGATATTGGCATTGGCCTGAGCTTTGTTCCCTGGTGCATGTTCTGCATCTTACAGCTGAGGGCATTTCAGTGCGTGGATCGCCGTTGGCTATGGGATGATATTGCGCCAATGCCGCCTGTCCGGCAGCCGCTGAAAGTCGGCGTTTCCGGGCTGCGTCAGGGGCTGCGTTCATGTTCATGCTGTACGGCAGTTTTACCCGTTGATGAAGCCATCTGCCCGCGCTGTCACACAAAGGGTACCGCGCGACGGAAAAACAGCCTGCAGTGGACGATGGCGCTGTTAATAACCTCGCTGCTCCTGTATATGCCTGCCAATATTTTGCCTATCATGATCACCGATCTGCTGGGTGATAAAATGCCTTCTACTATTATGGCGGGGGTGATCCTGCTGTGGAGTGAGGGATCATATCCGGTAGCAATGGTGATATTTATCGCCAGTATTATGGTACCAACGTTAAAAATGATTGCTATCGGTTGGTTATGCTGGAACGCCAGCGGCAAAGGAGAGCATGACTCGGAGCGCATGCATCTGATTTATGAAGTCGTCGAGTTTGTTGGCCGCTGGTCAATGATTGATGTGTTTGTCATCGCGGTACTCTCGGCTCTGGTGCGCATAGGTGGATTAATGAATATCTATCCGGCGATAGGAGCGGTGATGTTTGCCCTGGTCGTCGTGATGACAATGTTTTCGGCCATGACCTTTGACCCACGTTTATTGTGGGATCGTGAGCCAGATTCAAGCCATGAGGAAAGACTGCAGCATGGAAAATAAGAGCGGAGAAGCGAAAGTGCAAAAGGTGAAGAACTGGTCACCGGTATGGATCTTCCCGATAGTCACGGCGCTTATCGGCGCATGGATTCTTTTTTATCATTACAGCCATCAGGGACCGGAAGTGACCCTGATTACGACCAACGCTGAAGGAATTGAAGGGGGGAAAACCCGAATCAAAAGCCGCAGCGTGGATGTCGGCGTTATTGAAAGCGCGACCCTGACTGATGACCTGAATCACGTGGAAATTAAGGCCCGACTCAATTCAGGTATGGAAAAATTGCTGCACCAGGATTCCGTTTTTTGGGTAGTTAAACCACAGGTAGGTCGTGAAGGAATTAGCGGCCTGGGGACGTTATTGTCCGGCGCCTATATCGAACTACAGCCGGGTACCAAAGGCTCTGTCCCTGCGCAGTATCCTCTACTGGATTCACCGCCGCTGGCATCTCCCGATGCAAAAGGCATTCGCATTCTGCTGGAAAGCAGCAAAGCGGGCCAGCTGTCACCCGGCGACCCGGTGCTCTTTCGCGGCTATCGCGTGGGCTCTGTCGAAACCAGCACCTTCGATGCGCAAAAACGCAACATCACCTATCAGCTGTTTATTAGCGCGCCTAACGATCGCCTGGTCACTAATAACGTGCGCTTCTGGAAGGACAGCGGTATAGCGGTGGATCTGACCGCGGCGGGCATGCGGGTTGAAATGGGATCGCTGTCGACGCTGTTTGGCGGCGGCGTCAGCTTTGATATTCCTGAAGGGCTGCCGCTAGGGGAGCCGGTGGCAAATAAAACCGAATATCATCTGTTTGACGATCAACGAAGCATTCAGGATTCGGTGTTTACCCAACACATCGACTACGTGATGTTCTTTAAAGATTCGATTCGCGGTCTGCAGCCCGGCGCGCCGGTTGAGTTCCGCGGTATCCGTCTTGGAACCGTGGGCAAGGTACCGTTCTTTATTCCAGGTCTCAAGCAGAACATAAATGATGATTACCGTATCCCGGTTGAAGTGCGAATTGAGCCAGAACGCCTGATCAATCAATTAGGCGCCGATCCTGACATTCGTAAGCATATCGATGATCTAATGAATCGCGGACTACGCGGCTCGCTTAAAACCGGTAACCTGGTGACCGGAGCGCTGTACATCGATCTCGACTTCTATCCGAAAGCCCCGGTACGCGGCAAGATCCAGGAGTTTGGCGGTTATCCGATTATTCCAACCGTGAGTGGCGGTCTGGCGCAGATCCAGCAGCGCCTGATGGATGCATTGGATAAAATTAATAATCTGCCAATTAATCCGCTACTGGAGCAGGCTACCAGTACGCTGGCGCAAAGTGAAAAAACGATGCAGCACGTGCAGGCAACGCTGGATAGTCTGAATAAGATCACCTCAAGTCAGTCAATGCAGCAGCTGCCGGGCGATATGCAGAATACGTTGCGTGAACTTAATCGTAGCATGCAGGGCTTCCAGCCGGGTTCTGCGGCATACAATAAGATGGTTGCGGATATGCAGCGTCTTGACCAGGTTCTACGTGAACTGCAGCCGGTACTGAAAACGCTTAATGATAAGAGCAATGCGCTGGTATTTGAGGCGAAGGATAAAAAAGATCCGCAGCCGAAGGGAGCGAAATAATGAAGAAGTGGCTAATAGCGGCGGCGGTGTGCGCGCTGACGGCATGCAGCAGCGGCGGTGAGAGTAAAACTTACTATCAGCTTCCTGTAGCACAGGGTAGCGCGCAAAGCGCCGCCCACCACAGCAGACATTTACTTTGGGTCGAGCAGGTTAGCATTCCTGACTATCTGGCTGGTAACGGGGTGGTTTATCAGACTACCGATGTTCAGTATGTGATAGCGAAAAATAATCTATGGGCCAGCCCGCTCGATCAGCAGCTGAGAACCACGCTGGTGGCGAACCTTAGTAACCAGCTGCCGGGTTGGGTTGTTGCTTCTCAACCGCTGGGTAGCGATCAGGATACGCTCAACGTTTCCGTAAGCGGTTTTCACGGCCGCTACGATGGGCGGGCGATCGTCAGCGGAGAGTGGCTGCTGAAGCATCAAGGGCAGTTGATTAAGCGACCTTTCCATATTGAGCTTAAGCAGCAAGGTGATGGCTATGATGCGATGGTGAAAACGTTAGCTCAGGCCTGGACCCAGGAAGCAACGGCGATTGCCAGCGAGCTTAACCGCTTGCCATAAGTAAAATTAATGAGAATAAAAAGCCGCTGCGAGAGTGAAAATTGCAGCGGCTTTTTTGTTTTTCCATCAATTTGTTACTTGTGCTGCTTCACAGTTTTTGTACAAATGAACTTACATGTAGCTCACAAATATGACAATGGCGTGAATTTTGCGCATTGACGCTTTCCTCGATTCGCGGTATTCGTTAACCGTGGTTGCGCATTTAGTGACCATTGTTTTCTTTTCCACCAGATCAAAGAATGAGGGAAACGAGGCATGAAGAGACAAAAACGAGATCGTCTGGAACGGGCACATCAGCGTGGATACCAGGCCGGTATGACCGGAAGGTCGAAGGAAATGTGTCCTTACCAGACCTTGAACCAAAGGTCTTATTGGCTAGGAGGCTGGCGAGAGGCCATGGAAGACAGGGTGCAAATTGCCTGACTGTCTCTTTAAAAAGAAGCCTCCGCTGCGCGGGGGCTTCGCCTTGTATAACGCGTTGTTAGTTATCAGAACGCAGAAGTGTCCTGGAACAGGCCTACTTTCAGATCGGTCGCGGTGTAAATCAGACGATCGTCGACCAGCACTTCGCCATCTGCCAGTCCCATAATCAGTCGACGGTTAACTACGCGCTTAAAGTGAATACGATAGGTCACTTTCTTCGCCGTTGGTCGTACCTGACCTGTGAACTTAACTTCACCCACGCCTAACGCACGGCCTTTACCTTCGCCGCCCAGCCAGCCCAGATAGAAGCCAACCAGCTGCCACATCGCATCCAGGCCGAGACAGCCCGGCATTACCGGATCGCCAATGAAGTGGCAACCGAAGAACCACAGATCGGGATTAATATCGAGCTCTGCTTCGACATACCCTTTATCGTAGTTACCACCGGTTTCGGTCATTTTGATGACGCGGTCCATCATCAGCATACTTGGTGCCGGCAGCTGCGGGCCTTTTGCACCAAATAGTTCACCACGACCAGAGGCAAGAAGGTCTTCTTTTGTATAGGATTCGCGTTTATCTACCATGTTTTCAGTATGCCTTATTTTGAGTTCGGGACGCAGGATAGCTAACACGTGTACGCTGAACAAGTCCGATCAGTTCGAACCTGAACCGCCTAACCAGCGTAGCGGCCACGGAAAGCGATGTCGACTCTCTTGCTGTGTTGCCTGTGCAATCCGTTCCTGAATGGTTTGACGTAAAGTTTGTCCTTCACCATCCCAGATTAACTGGGTCAGAATGGGTAACGCTTCCGTTACGTCATCGACAGCCCAGATAAAGAACTGCTCATCCGCAACCGCCTGTTGCAGCTCCTGCGCCAGGCTAAGATGACGGACGTTGGCAGAAGGAATAATAACTCCCTGTTTGCCGGTCAGCCCACGCTGTTGGCAAATAGCAAAGAAGCCTTCAATCTTCTCATTAAGTCCGCCAACCGGCTGTACACGACCAAACTGATCGACAGAGCCGGTAATAGCGATACTCTGGTTAATAGGTACATTAGCCAGCGAACTAATCAATGCGCACAGTTCGGCCATGGAGGCGCTATCCCCATCCACTTCACTGTAGGACTGTTCGAAGGTCAAGGAGGCAGTGAAGGGGAGCTGTTGCTCAAGTTCCAGCTCGGACATCAGGAACGCCTGCATAATCATCATGCCTTTTGCATGAATATTGCCACCCAGCTCGGCCTTGCGCTCTACGTCAATGAATTCGCCGTCACCAATATGTACTACACAGCTGATGCGCGAAGGTTCGCCAAACGCGCGCGGGTGACCCGGAAACTCGATGACGGACAGGGCGTTGATTTGCCCAACGCACTCGCCTTCGGTCTCGATCAGAATCTGTTCCTGAAGAATTTCGTCCTGGATGCGTTCAGCAAGATAGCCTTCTCGCCACAGACGACGCTCCAGCATGGTATGCATCTCTTCAGCGCTTATCTCGTCACCTTCACAGTATGCAGCGGCTTCACGAAGCTGACGGGCAATCCAGAGCACGCAAAGGGGCAGAGTTTCCTGATCTCCTGTATAACGAGCGCCTTCCTGAATCAGCAGTGGCCAGGCATTTTCTGCCGGTCCCGGAAGCTCAAGCTGCCGGGCATTTTGCCAGACCCATTGACACCACTGTTTCAGCGTATCTGCATCAGCGATCTGCAGATTATCTTCATATTCGCTGTAGATAGCCTGTGTGGAAAGCTCGGGCTCCATTTCCTGGAAATCAGCAAGTGATTCCCGCTCGCCGACCAGAATAACTTTCAGGCTGAGCGGCATGGAAGGAACGCTCACCGGAAGAGGGCGGGACTCATCAAATGACAACCAGTCAAAGCGCTGACGGGTCACCATATTTTTTAGCCGCATCCACAGCAGCGGCTGGGCCAGTAAGGCGCGCAGGGAGAGAATCAGTACACCGCCGTTAGCGCGATGGACAAGGCCTGGTTGTAAAGTGATTTCACCATTAAACTGGCGCAGGCAGCCAAAGAGTTGCTCAGCTTCTACCCAATCAGCAGATTCAACCGGAGCAATGCTGGCAAAGTTATCTTCTGTTGTTTGTGCCGGCGAGAGTGAGACCTTTGCGCCATCAACCTGATAGCGTACACCGCAGAGTGACGGTGATGGGTGGTGTAAGGTTCGCGCTTCGTGCGCTAACCACTGCAGATACTCCGGCTCTTCCGGGGCTTTAACCAGCATGAATGGCGAAATAGCTGGCGTGAGCAAAAGCTGCTCCAGGGCGTAGAATAGACGAGGCTGCAGTTCGCCTGAGAGGGATGCCTCTGCCTGAGCTAAATCGGCTTGTGCAAACAGCGCCTGATAACTTTCCGTATCAGGAGCGAGATCGTTTCGGGTAAGTTTCGTAATGGTCAAAGTCGCTGTTTTTTAGTCAGATGTAAAACGCGCGATTATACATTATGCGAGGTCAGAGCACACGGGTGATTGCGCTTAACGCGGTGATATCGAATCTACCAACATCACGAAAGATGATTTATTCTCAGCACATCAACAAAAAACTGATATCCTGAAATGAGTTACACGGTCACATTGAGATCGCAATGAAATATCAACAACTGGAAAATCTCGAAAGCGGCTGGAAATGGGCATATCTGGTAAAAAAGCATCGGGAAGGTGAACTGATTACCCGCTACATTGAAGCCAGCGCTGCACAAGCTGCGGTAGAGGTATTGCTGACGCTCGAAAATGAACCCGTGCTGGTGAATACCTGGATTGAGCAGCATATGAATCCAGGGCTGGCGAACCGCATGAAGCAGACTATTCGTGCCCGACGTAAGCGTCATTTTAATGCGGAGCATCAGCACACGCGCAAGAAGTCTATCGACCTTGAGTTTATGGTCTGGCAACGTCTGGCTGGCCTGGCGCAGAGGAGAGGTAAGACTCTGTCAGAGACTATTGTGCAGTTGATTGAAGATGCTGAGCATAAAGAGAAATATGCCAGCAAAATGTCCAGCCTGAAGCATGATCTACAGGTGTTACTCGGTAAAGAGTGAGCAGATGCCAGATGGACATCTGGCTGTTGGGACTTATTCGATTCTGGTTTCGTTGTATAACGTTAGCCCAAAAAAAACCCCGCAATGCGGGGTTTTTTCATTAACGGTATAACTTAAGCCTGCGGCTGAGTTACGACGTCTTTGTAGCCTTTAACTTCGATTTCTACGCGACGATCCGGACCCAGGCAGTCGATCAGAGCTGCACGAGCTTTCACGTTGTCACAGGTGTTGCCAGTAACCGGGTTGGATTCACCCATACCGCGAGCAGAGATTTTGCTGGACGGGATACCTTTGGATACCAGGTAATCAACAACGGACTGAGCACGTTTCTCAGACAGCTGCTGGTTGTAGGCATCAGAACCGATACGGTCGGTATAGCCCAGAACAACTGCGGAACCATCTTTAGGATCCATGTTGCTCAGCTGGGTGTACAGCTGATCCAGAGCCTGCTGGCCTTCTGGTTTCAGAGTAGATTTGTTGAAGTTGAACAGAACGTCAGACTTCAGGGTGAAGTGCTTAGTAGTCACTTCTGGAGCCGGAGCCGGAGCCGGAGCTACAACCGGAGCAACATCTTCCTGACCGAAACGGTAGGAAACACCCAGGCTCAGCATGCCGTTATCAGGACGGGTACCAACGGTGCCAGCGTCGCCGATGTTGTTAACCCACTGGTATTCCAGACGAGTTGCGATGTCACGAGTAACAGCCCACTCTAAGCCGCCCGCGAATACCGGGGAGACACCAGTGTCGTGTTCGCTACGAGAAACGCCGTTAGCATAGTTGCCTTTGGAGTCAGCGCGCCAAACCATACCACCCAGACGGGTATAGATGTCCAGATCGTCAGTGATTGGGTAACCCAGTTTAGCAGTCAGCTGAACGCCCTGAGCTTTGAAAGCACCGTTGTTTACGCTGCCTTTATAAGCCATGCGGCCCAGCCAGTCATAACCCATCTCGAAACCGAGGTACGGGTTAACCTGGTAACCACCAAACGCACCAGCACCCAGCTGATCGTTACGAACCGGACCATTGTTGCCTTTGAAACCGTTACCGTAGAAACCGGTGTCGTGATACTGGGACCAGCCCAGTTTAGCACCTGTATACCAGGTGTTATCTTTCGGAGCGGCCTGCGCTACGGTAGCGAAGCCAGCCAGTGCCACTGCAATCGCGATAGCTGTCTTTTTCATTTTTTGCGCCTCATTATCATCCAAAATTCGCCATGAAGTTTCAAAAGACCTCACGGTTAAATCCTTCACCCGGGGCGTGACTTGTTGTTAACTATGCTGATACATGCAGCGTAAGCCGATCACCCCTGGCGATGTAAAGTCTACAACTTAGTTCGAAACTTACAAGTGTGAACTCCGTCAGGCATATGAAAAAAAAGGGTTGTGTACACAATGTTTAATAAATAGGGTGGGTATTCATCAACCCTGAAAAAGTCGCGAACCCGCATCAGACAAGCATTTTAACAAAAATACCTCTCATGAAAGCCTGCCCAACGTCAGGATAAAAAAAAATCCAGGATTAATCCTAAACTCACTCAATGATAAAGATTTGAGTGAATTTTCAGCCCCGAAAGTTGTCTGCCAGGCTGATTAGTCCTTCTCACCGGGCGCATAATGAAGCCCATCGCGTGACCCTCTTCAGCAGCGGCAACCAGTCGTTCATGTTCTTCAACGCTGAGTTCATCTGATAGCCAGCCAATGACTACGCTGTAATTTCCGGTTCGCAGGGATCGAACCATTGACTCCAGGGTGTCAGAAGGGGAGAGCTGGCTGATCTGCATAACTTTTGATAGCGGCAGACCGGAAGACTGTACCCACTCACGGCTCAATTTCTGCTGCGGAGTAAGCCAGAGCTGCCAGCGCGATTGCTGACCAAGCTGCTGTAATAAAGGAAGCAATAGCAGCTGGGTCATCATAGGCTGATCTTCTCTATAAACTATTTCACTGATCAGCCCGTTTGCTGGCTGTTCGGCAGCGTCATGAGAGCGACGATGTACTGAAGTAGAAGTCAGTTGTGAACGATTTGCATGAGCTGATGTAAACATAGTCTATCCCGCCTGTGTGTTACTGTATGCATATACAGTATATGCGGTAGGCGGAAAGATCAACCAGATTTTATCTCTGGATGAATGAAATTTGTACGCTTCATTGAGTGAACATGAACTGAGAATGGCTCACGACATTGCGTGCATAATGTGAATTCATCCCACCGCTATTTTTTCTTAACTAAATTGTCTGTATTAATTTTTGTCTTAACCATACGAGCGCGGGTAATGATACCTGGATTCCTCTATCTTCTTGTGTTCAAAATAAATTGAGCATTTTGCCTTTACAGACTTTGACTTCATAAAGACGCTATTTTCTGAAAGCGGCTCGCAAAAAAACAAACTGATTAAAATAAAGAGATAATTCATGTTGCTGCACAAAGGGAAGTCACTTATTTTCTTTAATAACGGTTCCGTTAACAAATTTGTGTCTTATTTACATGATTAAGAAAGGAATAATCATGAAGAAACTTGTATGTCTCAGGATCCATCAGTTTCGGGCGTGTTTGTCTCCATTAGGCAAAATAAGCTGCCGTCCCCTGTTTGGCGGCTATAGCCTGGCGATAGATAATACCGTTTTCGCCATGATGGCAGAAGGTGAAATCTATCTTCGGGTTTGCGAGCAGAGCGCAGCGTACCGCGTAGCACATAAAACCCCGCTTTTGAAGATGCATAAGAATGGCCGTCTGGTTTCGCTAAAGTATTATCATATAGATGAAGAACTCTGGCGTGATAGCAAAATGCTTTTTCATTTATCATCCCTTTCATTACAGACTGCTCGTAATGAAAAACATCGCCAGCGCTACTCAGGGAGATTAAAAAACTTACCCAATATCAGTTTTCATATGGAGCTACAGCTGATTAATTCCGGCATCACAGATGAATTAATGCTGCGTAGAATTGGGGCCAAAGAAGCCTGGCTGAGGTTACGAAAAATGAATAAAGCGCTGACGGTTAATGTTCTTTATGCGTTAGAGGGGGCACTTGCCGGCGTACATGCGGCCACGCTCCCAACGCAACAGCGTCAGGAGCTTGAGGAGTGGGCGGCAGAACAGGTGCAGAGGATTGAGGTTTACTCTGGTTGAATCTCAACCTGGCGCTGAAGCCGACAAATTTCAGGTAACAGCGCCAGTAGCAGTCCGATTTGTTGCAGAACTAAAGGCTCTTTACTGTCGGCTCGAGGATCGAGATGCTGAATTCGGGTCTGCAGGCTTGTTAAAGCTTGCTGTACCCGTTGCTCATCGGCCGGAGAGTGGTGCAATACGTCATCAACATAACAAACGGCATCGTCCAGCAGCGCCAGGATATCTGGCGTTGCCAGCTTTTCCCTGTGGGCTCCAAGAGCGGAAATATAGCTGGTAAAAGTATGATTCAGGCACAGCAATCGAAAGGCGGTCTCTCGCATTTGTGCATTGGTTTTTGGTTCTGTAGATAAGTTTGATACTACGGATGCTAATTCACCATCCCTGCTGTGCGCCGCTCTGCGCGCTATACGGTAGGCAAGACGGTTATCGCGTCCCTGGTGATATTGCTCAAGTATGGCATCTAAATAGCGGCAGTTGGCGTTGATTGCTTGTTCAAGAACGCGCGGTAGGTTGCGGAATTTCCAGTCCGGCCAGATAAAACTTACTGCAGCCCATGCAATAGCACAGCCGATCAACGTGTCAATTATACGCGGTAGGGCAACTTCGAATCCTTCACCCAGCAGGTTAAAGCACAACAAAACCAGCAGGGTAATAAACATTGTCGCATGCGCGTACTGCACATTACGGAAAGCGAAGAACAGCACGCCGGTCAGAACAATTAAAACCAACTGCCCTTCAACGGATGGAACGAGGAGCAGCACTGGAAGGCCTACCGCCACTCCAACCAGCGTCCCGATTATCCTTAACGCCAGACGGTGACGGGTGGCGTTATAGTTTGGCTGGCAAACAAACAGGCTGGTCAGCAATATCCAGTAACCATGGTTCAGGCCGGTCAGTTGGATAAAAGCATAACCTGCGCACAGCACTAGCGACATTCGGACCGCATGGCGAAACAGGGCTGACTCCGGGGACATATTGCTACGTAAGCGCAGCCAGATATCGCTGAAACCATTTGGTTGGTCGTCTGCCAACAGATTTTCCGTGCTGTTGTTCGGCGCAACGGTGGTCTGGACTGATTCAATGGTTGCCAGCTGAGCGTCAATTGCCCGTAAATTATTGAGCAAAAAGCCCAATGCTTTGATCTGCTCCGCAGGAGCTCCGCTGGCTTTCACGCGATCGAGCGCGGCGTCGAGATGCATAAAAGCACGTTCAAAGTGAGTGTCGTGCAGGTAGGGTTCCCGTAGCAGGATCGCGCGAGACAGTTTATGGCAAGCCTGCGCCTGCATTGACAACATACGCTGAAAGCGGAACATCACGTCACTGTAGCGAAAATGTTCGCGCAGCGTTTGGTACTGAATATGCGAGGAACTGGCGCGCTCGTGGATATCCTGCGCCACAAAGTAGTATTGTAAAGTCCGACGAGTGCCGCGCTGACCGCGGTCCCCGCGCAGGCGAGTCAGGAGAGAGACTTTAGTTTGGTTAAGCGTAGTGACCAGCTGGCCGTTCGCTATTGCCAGGTCGTACAGCGGTGCCTGGCTTTCATCTTCTAAATCCGGATCGAACAGGCGTGATTTTAGTTCCAGGTAGTGAGCCAGCTGCTCGTAGCTACGAGCCAGGTTGTCCTGAAGGGGACGAATGGGGAAAATAAGATGCCCGGCGAGCGTGAGTAAGTTGTACCACACCGCTCCTGCCAGTAAAAATAACGGCTGGAGATACCAGTGGCTGTAGAGCGTCACCCCTAACATGGTATAGATGGCGATTAATAACGCGCCAAAGGCGATTGTCGCATAGCGCTGTCCCAGTCCACCGAGCAAAATAAAACCTATCGTGGAAGCGGTTAGTCCTGCTGCGAATAACCAGGGCCAGGGGAAGAGCAGTTCCACTGACGCTGAAGCAATAAAAAAGCATACGAGGGTGATAGCCAGATTACGCAGACGTCCTGTCAGGCGGTCATCAAGGTCGGTCAGCGCTGCGGCAACAACCCCAAGCGTTAAAGGGATCGTTAGTTTTACTTCACCGAGCCACCAGGGAAATGCGGTCGTACCGCAGAGTGCGATAAATATTCTGATGTTATACAACCAGGCGCTGTTCCAGGTATAGCGGTGTAGCAGGGGGCTAAGCATTTCTCTGTTCCATTCAATTACTGAAAGCGGCGGCGCGCATTAGCTTCGCGAGCGGCACGAGCAGTCTCGACGGAAACGACTCGACGGCCTACTGGCCATAGGGCAATCGCGGCGATTTTAAAATTGGCGATACCAACCGGGATGCCGATGATGGTCAGACACTGTGCGATTCCGCAAAAGATATGCATCAGACAGAGCCACCAGCCAAAGAAGATAAACCATAAAATATTCAACAGGGTCCCACCTGCGTTTAACAGGCTATTCTTTCCCTGAGGATCGAGTTCATCGACATGCACGGCTTCATTACCATAAGGAAGAAGAGAGAGTTTTGTAATTTCCCAGCAGGATCGGGTGAGGGGCAGAGTGAAGATCAATACAATGCTGACCAGCGTTGCCAGAAGCCAGCCGAGCGTGGTGGCGAATCCGCCGAGGATAAAGTTTAAAATATTCAGAACGGTACGCATAAACCCTCTGGTTAATTCCGTAGATAATAAGTCCCGGCTATTGTAGCGTTTTTTACGCTGGAGCACCCGGTCGCTGGCGGTTAAACTGAAAAACATCCAACCTGATTGAAATTCGACATTATATGGAACTTAGAGCGACAACATTGGGCAAACGCATGGCTCAGCATCCTTATGATAGGGTGCAACTTCTTAATGCCGGGGTAAAGGTTTCCGGTGATAGTCATGAATATCTTATACCTTTCAATCAGTTATTATCAATTCATTGCAAGCGTGGCCTGGTGTGGGGAGAGCTGGAGTTTATCCTTCCCGGCGATAAAGTTGTGCGTTTGCATGGTACCGAATGGAACGAAACCCAGCGTTTTTATCATCATCTCAACACCCTCTGGCAGCAGTGGAGCGCGGAAATGAGCGATATTTCTGCTGATGTGCTTCGTCAGCAGCTCGCTGAAGTGGCTCGTTCCAGCGCAGACGGGAAATGGTTAACGCGTCAGCAGGTGGCTGATATTCAGATAAAAATACGGCATGCCTTAAGTGGATTACCAGTGCCAACAAGCCGACTTGACGCATTTGATAACTGCCGAGAGCTATGGCGCCAATGTCAGAGTTGGTTAAGTGATACTGAAAAAGCCAGGCTTGAGCATAATCGAAAATTTACTGAGTCAATGCTGGAGCAATATCGTGGTTTTTTTGCGGCAGTTGAATCATCGCCGTTGAACCCAGCTCAGGCAAGAGCAGTGGTGAACGGCGAGCGTTCATTGTTAGTTCTGGCTGGAGCCGGTAGCGGTAAGACGTCGGTGTTAGTGGCGCGTGCTGGCTGGTTATTAACGCGCGGTGAAGCAGCGGCAGACCAAATTTTACTGCTGGCGTTTGGAAGGCAAGCCGCGCAGGAGATGGATGAGCGCATCCGTGAGCGCCTGGGTACCGAAGAGATCTCAGCGCGAACTTTTCATTCTCTCGCTCTGCATATTATTCAGCAGGGCAGTAAGAAAGTCCCGATGATTAGTAAGCTGGAAAGCGACAGCGCTGCGCGGCAAAAACTCTTAATACAGAGCTGGCAGCAACAGTGCCAGGAGAAAAAAGCGCAGGCGAAAGGCTGGCGACTATGGCTGGAAGAAGAAATGGACTGGCAGATCCCCGAGGGAGATTTCTGGCAGGATAAAAAGTTGCAGCGCCGTATCGCCAGCCGCCTCGATCGCTGGGTTAGTCTGATGCGTATGCACGGCGGCTCTCAGGCCGAAATGATTGCCGGAGCTCCTGAAGAGGTTCGCGATCTTTTTGGCAAGCGCGTCAAGCTGATGGCTCCTTTACTTAAAGCGTGGAAAACCGCGTTAAAAGATGAAAATGCCGTCGATTTTTCCGGCTTGATTCATCAGGCGATTAATATTCTTGATAAGGGAAGGTTTGTCAGCCCGTGGAAGCATATCCTGGTAGATGAGTTTCAGGATATCTCCCCGCAGCGGGCATCCTTACTTGCTGCGTTACGCCGTCAAAATACCCAAACCACGCTATTTGCTGTTGGTGATGACTGGCAGGCGATTTACCGTTTTAGTGGGGCTCAGCTCTCGCTGACGACGGCCTTTAATCACTATTTTGGTGAAGGGGACTGCTGTGCGCTTGACACTACCTATCGTTTCAACAGCCGGATAGGAGAGATTGCGAACGGGTTTATCCAGCAAAACCCGCATCAGCTGACGAAACCGTTAAATAGCCTGGCCGCAGGGGATAAAAAAGCGGTGATGTTGTTGGCAGAAGATAAACTCGACGATCTGCTTGATAAAATGAGCGGTTATGTAAAACGGGAACAGCGGATTTTACTATTAGCTCGCTATCATCATTTGAAGCCTGCGGCGTTAGAAAAAGCCGCGACGCGCTGGCCGCATCTGCAGCTTGATTTTATGACTATTCATGCCAGTAAAGGACAACAGGCAGATTACGTCATTATCCTTGGTCTTCAGGAGGGAGATGATGCATTCCCCGCACCGGCGCGTGAGTCGATTATGGAGCAGGCTTTGTTACCGCAGCCGGAGGATTTTCCTGATGCCGAAGAGAGACGATTGCTGTATGTCGCCATTACCCGAGCCCGTCTGCGCGTATGGTTATTGTTTAGTAAAGAACGGCCTTCCCCGTTTGTTGCAATGTTAGAAGCGTTGGACGTGCCGGTAGCAAGAAAGCCGTAATGACTGGCGGCATGGCCGCCAGCGTGTTTTATTTCAGACGATCCGCAAGGTAGCGTGGATAATCAGGGATCAGAATATCAACAGGATCGTTGAAGTGCGGGGACTGGATAATAAAGTCTGCGGTAGAAGCATTGGTAGCGACGGGAATATTCCAAACCGTAGCCAGGCGCAGGAGCGCTTTCACATCTGGGTCGTGCGGAACGGCATTTAGCGGGTCCCAGAAGAAAATTAAAACATCAACTTTACCTTCTGAAATCAGGGCTCCTACCTGCTGATCGCCACCCATCGGGCCGCTCAGCATTGCATGAACCTCAAGCCCGGTGGCGCGAGCGACAAGATTACCGGTAGTGCCGGTCGCCGATAGCGTGTGTTGAGCCAGCAGTTTCTGATGGCGTTCAACCCATTTCATCAGCATATCTTTACAGTGATCGTGAGCAACCAGCGCAATATGTTTGCGTGCGGGTAATGTACGTGTTGTTAGTTCCATCATCTCATTCCACATTTTAGCCTGTAGACAGATTACTGGAAGTGGTTAGCGCTGCAAGCTCCTGGATTAAAATTTTTGATGTATCCGCAGGTTAGGATGGATGGTTGGTTCAGTGGTATTAGCATACACTTGGGTTAAATAGCTGGAGGATGAAGATGAAAGAGAACGATATCGCAGGTATTTTGACCTCAACAAGGACAATTGCGCTGGTGGGGGCTAGCGACAAGCCAGACCGCCCAAGCTATCGCGTAATGAAGTACCTTCTGGAACAGGGGTATCATGTTATTCCTGTTTCACCAAAAGTGGCGGGTACGACTCTTCTGGGGCAAAAAGGCTATGCCACGCTTGCGGAAGTGCCAGAAAAAGTGGATATGGTAGACGTCTTCCGTAATTCAGAAGCGGCCTGGGGCGTAGCTCAGGAAGCTGTGGCTATCGGCGCTAAAACGCTATGGTTACAGCTGGGAGTTATCAATGAACAGGCGGCCGTTCTGGCCCGAGATGCCGGGCTTAATGTTGTGATGGATCGCTGTCCAGCGATTGAAATACCTCGATTAGGATTGGCTCGCTAAACCAAAAACCCCGCATAGCGGGGTTTTTAATGTCGATATTAATTAAGTTTTTATGTTTAGTATTTTAATTAAAACTACATCGAAACGTTTCTTTATTTTTTTATAATCACATTATCTTTGTGGTCTTGCCAGGTATCCATCAATTTTATCCTTTTCTTATTACTAAAAATCACCACCAATAGTTAATTTATTTTAAGCGATAAACCATTCGGATTTTATGGGTTATCATTTAAAATTTAGTTGATTTTTTAAAAAAATTATTGCTTTTTTTATGCATTTTATATGAATAATGTCACGGATATTTTCTGGTAAGTGAATAAGTTGATGATTAATGGTATGGGAAAATTATTATTCATAATTTTATATTTATTGTAATAACCGTGAGTAACATTTTTTATTATGCCGTTTATTAACATCTCAAAATGTAAGCTTATTATTTTAACTGCATGTAAATTATAGGTTTGTTTTTATTTCAGGATGTAAATTGCTTATTTTCCTCTTTCCTTGCGGGACTGCATGATCTGGTATATCTAATAAGATGGATGATTAAGAATTATCTCATACCTCTGACTGCGTCTTCATTTCAAGGGTGCAACCTGATGAAAAATATAAATGTTACAGCGAAAGATACTGGTGTTGAATACACCGTTGATGGTAATCAAATTAATCTCAATACGCAGTCAGTGGTTCTCCTGCACGTAAAGCGTGAAGACATTAGTTCGTATACCCGGCAAGGTAATGATCTTGTTCTAAAACTCAATAACGGTGAAACCGTTACAATTAAAAACTTTTTTGTTACGGATGAGCATGGTCAGCACAGTGATTTGGTTCTTATGGATGATGAGACCGGCGCATTGTGGTGGCTGGAGGGCGCCGGTACCGATGGGGCGCATTATTCACTGATTAGCGATCTTTCAGAGGTAATCGCTTCTGGTGGCGCAGGGCAAAGTATTGCCGGCTGGGTCATGGCGGGAGCTGCTCTGCTGGGCATTGCGGCTATGTTTGCTGGTACCTCAAATAAAGATCACCACTCCTCAGTTTCAGACAACGACTCGGATTCCGACAGTGATTCAGACTCTGATAGCGACTCAGATGCTGATGGTGACTCTGACTCTGACAGTGACTCAGATGCTGACGGTGACTCTGATTCAGACAGTGATTCGGACTCCGACAGCGACTCGGATTCTGACAGCGATTCGGATTCTGACAGTGATTCCGATTCCGACAGCGATTCCGATTCCGACAGTGACTCGGATTCCGACAGCGATTCCGATTCCGACAGCGATTCGGACTCTGACAGCGACTCGGACTCTGACAGCGATTCCGATTCAGACAGCGATTCCGACTCCGACAGTGACTCCGACTCTGACAGCGACTCCGACTCGGACAGTGATTCCGATTCAGACAGCGACTCCGATTCGGACAGTGATTCTGACTCCGACAGCGACTCGGATTCGGACAGCGATTCGGACTCTGACAGCGACTCGGATTCAGACAGTGATTCGGATTCTGACAGCGACTCCGATTCGGACTCCGACAGTGACTCGGATTCCGACAGCGATTCCGACAGCGATTCCGACTCCGACAGTGACTCGGATTCCGACAGCGATTCCGACTCCGACAGTGACTCGGATTCCGACAGCGATTCCGATTCAGACAGCGACTCCGATTCTGACAGTGACTCCGACTCTGACAGTGACTCCGATTCGGACAGCGATTCGGACTCCGACAGTGACTCGGATTCAGACAGCGACTCCGATTCTGACAGTGACTCGGATTCCGACAGCGACTCGGATTCTGACAGCGATTCCGACTCCGACAGTGACTCGGATTCCGACAGTGACTCCGATTCTGACAGCGACTCGGACTCCGACAGCGACTCCGATTCGGACAGCGATTCCGACTCCGACAGTGACTCGGATTCGGACAGCGATTCGGACTCTGACAGCGACTCGGATTCGGACAGCGACTCGGATTCGGACAGCGATTCGGACTCTGACAGCGACTCCGATTCGGACAGCGACTCGGATTCTGACAGTGATTCCGATTCCGACAGTGACTCAGATTCCGACAGCGATTCGGATTCGGACAGCGACTCGGACTCCGACAGTGACTCCGATTCTGACAGCGACTCGGATTCCGACAGTGACTCGGATTCAGACAGCGACTCGGATTCTGACAGCGACTCGGATTCTGACAGCGATTCGGATTCCGACAGCGACTCGGATTCGGACAGTGACTCCGATTCGGACAGCGATTCGGATTCTGACAGCGACTCGGACTCGGACAGCGACTCGGATTCTGACAGCGACTCGGATTCCGACAGCGACTCGGACAGCGATTCGGACTCCGACAGTGACTCCGATTCTGACAGCGACTCGGACTCTGACAGTGATTCCGACTCCGACAGCGACTCGGACTCGGATAGTGACTCGGACTCGGATAGTGACTCGGACTCTGACAGCGACTCGGATTCTGACAGTGACTCCGATTCGGACAGCGACTCCGATTCTGACAGTGACTCTGACTCGGACAGCGATTCCGACTCCGACAGCGACTCGGATTCAGACAGCGACTCCGACTCTGACAGTGACTCCGACTCGGACAGCGACTCGGATTCAGACAGCGACTCGGACTCTGACAGTGATTCCGACTCCGACAGTGACTCTGACTCCGACAGCGACTCCGATTCTGACAGTGACTCCGATTCGGACAGTGACTCCGATTCGGACAGCGATTCGGACTCCGACAGTGACTCGGATTCAGACAGCGACTCCGATTCAGACAGCGATTCGGACTCTGACAGCGACTCGGATTCTGACAGCGATTCCGACTCCGACAGTGATTCGGATTCTGACAGCGATTCGGATTCTGACAGTGACTCCGATTCTGACAGCGACTCGGACTCCGACAGCGATTCGGACTCCGACAGTGACTCGGATTCGGACAGCGACTCGGATTCTGACAGCGATTCCGACTCCGATAGTGACTCGGATTCCGACAGTGACTCCGATTCGGACAGCGATTCCGATTCTGACAGCGATTCCGACTCTGACAGCGACTCGGATTCGGACAGCGATTCCGACTCTGACAGTGATTCCGACTCCGACAGTGACTCGGACTCTGACAGCGATTCGGATTCGGACAGTGATTCCGACTCCGACAGCGACTCGGATTCTGACAGCGACTCCGATTCTGACAGTGACTCGGATTCAGACAGCGACTCGGATTCCGACAGTGACTCCGACTCTGACAGCGATTCGGATTCCGACAGCGACTCCGATTCTGACAGCGACTCGGATTCAGACAGCGATTCGGATTCTGACAGTGACTCCGATTCGGACAGCGATTCTGATTCTGACAGCGATTCTGACTCCGACAGCGATTCTGACTCCGACAGCGATTCGGATTCTGACAGCGACTCGGATTCTGACAGTGATTCCGACTCTGACAGCGATTCGGATTCTGACAGTGACTCCGATTCGGACAGCGATTCTGATTCTGACAGCGATTCGGATTCGGACAGCGATTCGGACTCTGACAGCGACTCGGATTCTGACAGTGATTCCGACTCTGACAGCGATTCGGATTCTGACAGCGACTCGGATTCGGACAGCGATTCCGACTCCGACAGCGACTCGGATCTTCCGCAGGCCAATGCGGATATCAATACCGCGCTGATCTCTGAGGATCATGACAATCTCACGGGGGTAAACGGGACGATTACCCAGCTGACCGGCGTGAACTTGCTGGGAACGGTCGATGTTTCGCTGCTGAGCGGGAATAACTTCGACTTCACCGTCGCGAGCGGCACGACGCAGGATGTGGTGCTGGATATTTCCGGCGGGACAACGCTGAGTTCAGCGGCGCTGATCAACACGCTCCTGCTTCTGCTGGGCGGGACGGACACCTTCCAGGCCGATCTGGCGGTGGTGAATACCGCGACCGGTGAAGTGGTTGCGCTGGCGTCGAATGCGGTGACTATCACGGCAGGCGGGGTCAGCCTGGATTACAGCGGCAGCGCCAGCTTCAGCGACCTGCCGGAAGGCAGCTATACGGTCGTGATTTCGTCGCCGACGAATACCGGACTGCTGCCGACGCTGGTGAACTTCCTGGCAAATATCAGCGTCGCGACGGCGGTGGATGTGGCGGTAACCGACTCTGTCGGATACGAGTCCGCGACTATCAGCGGTAACGTCCTGCAGACGGATGCCGGCGGGGATGTCGGCGATACCGGGACGGGGATTACTGTGACCAGCGTCATTGCGACGTCGGTGCCGGGGGCAACGGCGGAGCCGGTCAGCTCGGGCGGCACAATAATTCACGGTGCCTACGGTACGCTGGTGATCTATGCTGACGGCAGTTACACCTATTATGCGACCGGCGACGCGGATTCAGTCGGTCAGACGGAGGTCTTTACCTACACGATTACGGATGCGGATGGCAATACGGCCACCACCACGCTGACCATCAATATCGGTCTGGCTGATGATACGGACAGCGATGCTGACTCGGATTCGGACAGCGATTCGGATTCCGACAGCGACTCCGATTCAGACAGCGATTCCGACTCGGACAGCGATTCGGACTCGGACAGCGACTCGGATTCGGACAGCGATTCGGACTCCGACAGCGATTCGGACTCCGACAGCGATTCGGACTCCGACAGCGATTCCGATTCAGACAGCGATTCCGACTCCGACAGTGACTCGGATTCCGACAGCGATTCGGACTCTGACAGCGACTCGGATTCGGACAGCGATTCGGACTCCGACAGCGATTCGGACTCTGACAGCGACTCGGACTCTGACAGCGACTCGGATTCGGACAGCGACTCAGATTCTGACAGTGATTCCGATTCTGACAGTGACTCGGATCTTCCGCAGGCCAATGCGGATATCAATACCGCGCTGATCTCTGAGGATCATGACAATCTCACGGGGGTCAACGGGACGATTACCCAGCTGACCGGCGTGAACTTGCTGGGAACGGTCGATGTTTCGCTGCTGAGCGGGAATAACTTCGACTTCACCGTCGCGAGCGGTACGACGCAGGATGTGGTGCTGGATATTTCCGGCGGGACAACGCTGAGTTCAGCGGCGCTGATCAACTCGCTCCTGCTTCTGCTGGGCGGGACGGACACCTTCCAGGCCGATCTGGCGGTAGTGAATACCGCGACCGGTGAAGTGGTTGCGCTGGCGTCGAATGCGGTGACTATCACGGCAGGCGGGGTCAGCCTGGATTACAGCGGCAGCGCCAGCTTCAGCGACCTGCCGGAAGGCAGCTATACGGTCGTGATTTCGTCGCCGACGAATACCGGACTGCTGCCGACGCTGGTGAACTTCCTGGCAAATATCAGCGTCGCGACGGCGGTGGATGTGGCGGTAACCGACGTGAATACCGCGACCGGTGAAGTGGTTGCGCTGGCGTCGAATGCGGTGACTATCACGGCAGGCGGGGTCAGCCTGGATTACAGCGGCAGCGCCAGCTTCAGCGACCTGCCGGAAGGCAGCTATACGGTCGTGATTTCGTCGCCGACGAATACCGGACTGCTGCCGACGCTGGTGAACTTCCTGGCAAATATCAGCGTCGCGACGGCGGTGGATGTGGCGGTAACCGACTCTGTCGGATACGAGTCCGCGACTATCAGCGGTAACGTCCTGCAGACGGATGCCGGCGGGGATGTTGGCGATACCGGGACGGGGATTACTGTGACCAGCGTCATTGCGACGTCGGTGCCGGGGGCAACGGCGGAGCCGGTCAGCTCGGGCGGCACGATAATTCACGGTGCCTACGGTACGCTGGTGATCTATGCCGACGGCAGTTACACCTATCATGCGACCGGCGACGCGGATTCTGTCGGCCAGACGGAGGTCTTTACCTACACGATTACGGATGCGGATGGCAATACGGCCACCACCACGCTGACCATCAATATCGGTCTGGCTGATGATACGGACAGCGATGCTGACTCGGATTCTGACAGCGACTCGGATTCGGACAGTGATTCGGATTCCGACAGCGATTCGGATTCTGACAGCGACTCCGACTCTGACAGCGATTCGGATTCGGACAGCGACTCGGATTCTGACAGCGATTCGGATTCCGACAGCGACTCGGATTCGGACAGCGACTCGGATTCGGACAGCGATTCGGATTCTGACAGCGACTCGGATTCTGACAGCGATTCGGATTCGGATAGTGACTCGGATTCGGACAGCGACTCGGACTCCGACAGTGATTCCGATTCAGACAGCGATTCCGACTCGGACAGCGATTCGGATTCTGACAGCGATATCGAGGCGATACCTGATAGCAATAGCCCGGATGTAACGGCGCTGGAAGGTAATCTGAACAACGTCAGCGGTACCAGCGGTCAACTGGTTGGCGTGACGTTACTCAGTACCGTGGATGTATCGCTGCTGTCGGGCAGTAACTTCCGCTTCAGCGTAGGTTCTGGAACCGTGGAGGATCTGACGGTTGCGGTGAACGGCAACTCGCTGCTGACGGCTAGCGGATTGTTGACCACCATCGTCAATCTCCTGGGGGCAGGAAATACCCTGAGTGCCGATCTGTCGGTAGTGAATACGGCGACAGGCGAAGTGGTAGCCATTGCGGCAAACAGCGTCTCTATCTCGGCGAGCCTCCTTGGTGGGCTGACCTATAACGGTACGGCGTCCTTCGCGAATCTGCCAGCGGGCGATTACACCATGGTCATCTCTGCGCCGAATAGTTCCGGCACCCTGGTGTCGCTGATCAACGCGCTAGCCGCAGCTCAGGTGGCAAGTTTCGTCAATGTTGATGTGACGGACTCCGTTGGCTACAGCGTTGGGGCAATTGAAGGAAACGTACTGGATACCACATCCAGCGGCGATATGGCGGACACTGGCACCAATATCACGGCCACGAGCGCAGTCTCTGATTCGATTCCGGGGTCAACCGCCGTAACCGTGACCAGCGCTGGCGTCAATATCACCGGTGCGTATGGGGTACTGACAATTCACTCTGATGGCAGCTATAGCTACCAGCTGACCAAAGGCGGCGCGGCTGTCGGTAAATCGGATATCTTTAGCTACACCATCACCGATGAGGCGGGGAATACATCGACGACTAACCTGACGATTAATATCGGTGGCAACATCGAACCGGCACAGGCGAATCCTGATGTTCAGGATACGGAGGTAACCTCAATATACGATACTCTCAACGGAGAAACCGGGACTATCGGGCAGCTCGTAGGGGTTTCGCTGCTGGGCAATGTCAATGTGGGTCTGCTCAATGGAAACACCTTTGACTTTGATGTCGCCGCGGGTTCGAGCGAAAAAGCGCAGCTAGCGGTTGCGGGTACCACCGGACTTAGCCTGGGCGCCGCGCTGACCACTCTGCTGAGCCTGCTGGGTGGAGCCTCGTCCTTCACTGCGGATCTCTCCATCGTTGATAAGGCTACCGGACAGGTTGTCGAAGTACTGTCCAATGCCGTCACCATTAATGTGAACGGTCTTACTCTGTCCTATAGCGGAGGCGGCTGGTCTTCATTACTGCCTGGCGGGTCTTACACGGCGGTAGTTTCATCACCGTCAACGACCGGGATCTTGAAGGCGTTGCTGGATCTCAATCTGGGAACCTTTGTTAGCGTAACCGTTACGGACTCTCTGGGTTATCACGCAGACAGCCTTGCGGGCAACGTGCTGCAAAGCGACGGTGACGGAGATGTAGCGGATACCGGGGTGAATATTAAGGTGGCTAGCGTAACCGCCACCTCGGTCAACGGATCCGAACCGGTGTCGGTAAGCAGCAGCGGAACGGCGATAGTGGGCGCATGGGGGACATTGACCATCCATAGCGACGGCAGCTACTCCTACCAGCCTAAAGGAGGAGTAGACAGCGTCGGTAAATCGGATGTCTTTACCTACACCATTACCGACAGTCTGGGCCATACCGCGAGTACCACGCTGACGATTGATATCAGCGGCGCGCCATCCCAGGCGGTGGACGACCTGATATCAATGAACGTCGCAACGGCGCTGGCTGCCGGACAGATAACGTCGTATACCTCAACCGCTCTTGCCGTGGCTGCGACCCAGGTCAACGCCAATCAGTCAACGGGGAATGTGACTAAGACGATGAGCTTCACGGTTGCGGCAGACCATGAACTGGATAACCCGACCATCACGCTTGATCTGGTGGGGACCAGCCGGGTACCACTCACTGGAGGGGTAAATGCTTCCCTCACTGGGACTATCTCAATATCGCAGATCGTGACTAATAGTGACGGCTCAACATCCATTGTGCCGGTAGATTCCAGGAGCTATACGCAGTCGATGTTTGCTCTTACGGGCAATGGAGGCGATAACGACACCATCACTTTCACCGGGCTACATCTGGCTGCGGGGAACTATACGCTGACGGTAGTGCACAATCTGACGTCTACGCTGGCAGTGACCTATAGCTCCTCGGCGACCGTCAACGGCAGCCTGGTGGACACCGACACGCACTACACAATAGCGCAGTCGGTGGCGGGCAATATCCTCAACGGTTCGGGATCCGGCGGCGTAGATGACACATACGGGGCTTATCACACAGGCTTTACCATCGCTGGTAAGAATGGTGCGGGCAACGCGGCGTCCTGGACGTTCCATAACGATGGCACTATTACCGATAATACCGGTGCGAGCGTCAGCGGGGGAAGCGTACAGGTGACCGGCCAGTACGGCGTGCTGACGATAACGGGCACAGGGGCGTACACCTACGCGCTGAAAGCGAATATTGATGTCTCTACCATGACCACGAAGGAGATTTTCAACTATACCTTAAACGATAACGGCAGCCCGGCGTCGACGGCGCACCTGACCATCGATCTGCATCCGCAGATTAGCGGCAGCATCAACGGCGACCACTACGACAGTACCGCCTATGACGATACCTTTACCTTGGGCGCCGGGGCCGACACGGTGATTTACAATCTGCTGGCCGATGACAACACCGGTGGTAACGGTAGCGATACCTGGAAGGACTTCTCGGTTGCGCAGGGGGATCATATTGATGTGTCGGCGCTGCTGGTTGACTGGGATAGTAACAGCAGTAGCCTCGGCAACTACGTCACCCTGAGCTACGTGGGGAACAATACGGTGGTATCAATCGACCGCGATGGTGGAGCGGGAGTCCATCAATCGACAACCTTAATTACGCTGGAAGGGGTACATATCAATTCGCTCAACGAGCTGATTGATACTAATAACTCTAACTAACTAGCGTTATTACCGCTGACGGCACAGGGAGGTGCCGTTCAGATTATTTTATCGTGGAGGAATGAATTCAGGCAGTAAACCGGGAGATAGCAGACTATCATTTAATAAAAATAATGATGCGGAAATTATTATATCCGTTTTTTCAGTGCGTGATTTCTGAAGGGTAGATTTGATGCGTCTATTTGAACAAAAAAGGAATGTCATAACCTGCGGCTATACAGCCCTCTTTATTTCTTTGAATCCGGTATTTTCAATTCATGCGGAAAATTCATATTTGATACCTAACGATATCAGCAGCCAGCGTTTAACCGATAACCAACAGGTTGCCGGGTATAATGATGAGGTTATTAATAGCCAAACTCGAATATCCGGCCCGCTCGATATTAAAAAAGCGGTAAAAAATGCGGTGAACTGGCATCCGTCTATTACTCAGGAGGTCAGTAAGCTTCAGGAAATGGCGCAAAAAGTTGATGTCGCGAAAGCGAAATATTACCCGCAAATTAGTGCGGGTATGAATAATGGTTATACAAACTCTTATTCCGATGCCGGATATACGCCATCGCTGGTAGTGTCGGTATCACAAATGCTGTACGACTTCGGCAAAGTTTCCAGTTCGGTCAGAGCCGCAGACTCCGGCGTGGCCCAGCAGCAGGCCACCGTGATGCTGAATATCGATCAGGTCGCTCACGACACCGCCGCGGCGGTGGTGCAGGTTCAGGGCTATCAAAAGCTGGTTGAAATCGCCAAAGCGCAGGTCACTTCGCTAAAAGAGATCGGCGATCTGATTCGTCAGCGTAACGATGCGGGAGCGTCGTCGTTATCGGACGTTGTACAGACCGATACCCGCGTCGAAGGGGCGCAATCTACGCTTCTGCAATATCAGGCATCCCTTGAACGCTGGAAAGCCACGCTCGCAACCTTTATCGGGATTGGCGGAATCGCCACGGTAACGGATGACGTTCCGCAGGGGATGGATGCCGCCTGCGCGGTATCTAAAATTGATTACCGTTCCGTTCCTTCGGTATTAGCGGCACTGGCGCAGGCCGGTCAGGCCCAGGCCCAACTGGATAACGCCAACGCGCAAATGCTGCCGACAATTTCTCTTGAACCTGAGGTGACTCACTACCTTAACGATAATTACGCCAACAGCGCGGTACTCAATAAAACGCAATATTCCGCCTGGGTTAAAGTACAGATGCCCATCTATCAGGGCGGGGCGATGACCGCCTCTCGCGATGCTGCCCAGCAGAGCCTGGCGGCGGCGAATGCGGCGATCAAAACCGCCCAGCTGGATGCCAGCCAGAAGCTGAACGCCTCCCGCGATGAAGCGGTTAATCTGGCTCAGTCACTGGGTATTCAGAAACGTCAGCAGCAGCTTGGCGAGCAAACCCGGGCGCTGTATCAGGATCAGTATCTTCAGCTCGGCTCACGCCCGCTGTTGGATCTGCTCAACGTCGATCAGGAAATTTACCAGGCCAGATTCAGCCAGGTCCTGACCGAATCACAACTGCGCTCCCTGGAGCTGGACTGTCTGTTCAGCACCGGCAAGATGCGCACGGTGTTCGCGCTGGAAAATCAAAATATCCAGGGCGTGGAGATCCGCCCATGACCCCACAAGACGAACGCGCCGGGATACCGCATTTGCTCGATTGGTCGAATGCGATTGCCTTTATTGCTAACCACTACCGACAAAGTTTTTCTCCCGGAACCCTGCATGCCGCCGCCGAATGGGCGACGCAGAAAACCCTGCCCGAGGCGCTCAGACACCTGGCGCGCCATGCCGGACTAAACTGCCAGTTTTTATCCACTACCGATCAGAACATGTCGGCCTGGCGGCTACCGTTGGTTATCCAGCTACGTGACGGGCAAATCGCCATAATTGAAAGCTTTGACGTTAATAATGCCGTCGGGGTGCGGTTTGCGAAGGAGCTCTCGCTGCTCAGCTACTGCCCGCTGGAAACCCTGCTGCCGGAAATTGAAAAGACGATAGCTTTTCGTCCGTCAGCGCCGGAAAGGGATATCCGTACCGAGAGCTATTTGACCCGCTTTCAGCCGGACTGGCTGCGCAAAATTGTGCTGAAAGACCTCCGTCCCTACATGCACGTGATGCTGGCGTCTTTCGCCATTAACGTTCTCGCGCTGAGCGGTATCCTCTTTTCGATGCAGGTTTACGATAGGGTGATCCCGGCGCAATCCTATCCTACTCTCTACGTTCTGTTCAGCGGCGTCCTGCTGGCGGCGGTCTTTGCTTTTGCGCTGAAAATTATGCGTGGACACGTGACGGATTTGCTCGGTAAACGCGGGGATATTCGCATCTCTGACCGGGTTTTCGGGCACGCTCTGCGCCTGAAAAACAGCGCGGTACCGCGCTCGACGGGGAGCTTTATTTCGCAGATCCGCGAGCTGGAGCAGGTGCGCGAAATGATGACCTCCACGATGATGACGATCGTGGCGGATTTACCGTTCTTTTTACTGTTTCAGGTGGTGCTGTTTATTGTCTCGCCGTGGCTAAGCTGGATTGCGCCAGTGGCGACGGTAATGATGATTCTTCCCGGCCTGCTATTACAGCGTAAGCTCGCGGCGCTGGCCAATAAGAACCAGCACGAAAATACCTTACGTAACGCCATTCTGGTGGAAAGCATCCAGGGACTGCCGGACATCAAAATGATGCAGGCGGAAAGCCGCTTTTTGCATCAGTGGAATAGCTATATCGCCATTACCGCGGAGTCGGGGGTTAAAACGCGCAGGCTGACCCACGGTCTGGTCAGCTGGGGAATGTCGGTGCAAAACCTGCTGTACGCCACGGTGGTGGTGGTCGGCGCGCCGCTGGTGATCAATGGCGATATCACCACCGGGGCAATGGTTGCGGCATCAATGCTCTCGACTCGTATGGTTGCGCCCATGACGGCACTATGCGGCGTGCTCGCTCGCTGGCAGCAGGTAAAAACGGCGAAGGCAAGTCTCGATAATCTGATGGCGCTGCCGGTGGAAGGAGGGCAAGACGAACCCCGGGTTCATCGCGCCGTGCTGCACGGTAACTACGAGTTTCGCCAGGCCGAATTTCGCTACGGTCTTAATGACGCCACCGTCCCGCTACGTATTAACCAGCTATCGATTAAAGCCGGAGAGAGGATCGCTATTCTTGGGCGTATCGGCGCCGGTAAATCGACTTTGCTACAGGCGATGATGGGCAACGTCGAACTGACCTCCGGCGAGCTGCGGCTGGATGATTTGAGCCTGCCGCAGATCGATCTCGCCGACGTTCGCCGCAACGCGACCTTACTGACCCAGGAGGCGCGTCTGTTCCACGGTACCCTGCGTGAAAACCTGATACTCGGGCGTCCGACGGCGACCGATGATGAAATCTTCTCGCTCTTATCCCTGTGCGGCGCGCTGGAGTTTGTGCGCAAACTGCCCCTCGGGCTTGAACACGTCATTATGGAGGGCGGACTAGGGCTTTCAGGCGGCCAGCGGCAGTCGCTTTTGCTGGCGAGAACGCTGCTACGCGATCCGAACATTATCCTGCTGGATGAACCTACCTCGTATTTCGACGAGCGAACGGAAAAAGCCTTTGTAGAACAGCTGGCGCAGTGGGTCGGTGAGCGCACGCTGATTATCGCCACGCATAAAGCGGCAGTGCTTAATATCGTCGATCGGATTCTGGTTATCCAGGACGGGCAGCTGGCGCTGGATAAACCTAAAGCTACGGTCTTTGAACAAGAGAAGGCCCGCGGTCAGGTGGTGAACATATGAACAAATCGGGCAATGACGTTTTGCCGATGATGGCTAATAACGACCCGGTGGCGCTGCTGCCGGATAGCGAAGAAGATGAGGCAAAGATCGTCAAATCGCGGCGGCTGATTTTCTTGCTGGCCGTTATGCTGTTGGTGGGGGCGGTGTGGGCGTGGTTTGCCGTTCTGGATGAAGTCTCAACGGGGACGGGAAAAGTCATTCCCAGCTCCCGCGAACAGGTGATTCAGACCCTCGACGGCGGCATTTTAACCGAGCTGAACGTGCGGGAAGGCAGTAAGGTGAAGGCCGGACAGGTGGTGGCGCGCCTCGACCCCACCCGCAGCGAATCTAATGTGGGAGAAAGCCTGGCGAAATATCGGGCTTCGCTGGCGGCGAGTATTCGTCTGACGGCTGAGGTCAACAACCAGCCGCTGGAATTTCCCGCTTCGCTGAAAGCCTGGCCCGCGCTGCTGGCGGAAGAGACCCGTCTCTACTATAGCCGCAAGGAGCAGTTGACTAAATCGACGCGTCAGCTGGATGAGTCGCTGAAGCTGGTCAACAGCGAACTGGCGATTACCGAAAGGCTGGCCAAAACGGGGGCGGCAAGCAACGTCGAAGTGCTGCGTTTACGTCAGCAATTAGCCGATATCAGTTTTAAAAAGATCGATCTCAATACCCGCTATTTTGTTGACGCGCGTGAACAGCTGTCAAAAGCCAATGCCGACGTGGCCAGTCTGGCGGAAGTGATTAAAGGGCGCGCCGATTCGGTAACCCGTTTAACCGTCCGCTCGCCGGTACAGGGGATTGTTAAAAATATCAAGGTCAACACTATTGGTGGGGTTATTGCGCCGAACGGCGAGCTTATGGAAATTGTTCCCGTCGACGGCCGTTTATTAATCGAAGCGCGGATCTCGCCTCGCGATATTGCTTTTATTCACCCCGACCAGCAGGCGCTGGTAAAAATTACCGCCTATGATTATGCCATCTACGGGGCGCTTAACGGCGTGGTGGAAACCATATCCCCTGATACCACCCAGGACGAAGCTAAACCCGATATTTACTACTATCGGGTGTTTATTCGTACTGACCACGATTACCTGGAAAATAAAAGCGGCAAACGCTTTTTAATTGGCCCGGGAATGATAGCAACGGTTGATATTAAGACCGGCGAAAAAACGGTAATGGACTATCTGGTAAAACCGTTTAATCGGGCAAAAGAAGCATTAAGGGAACGTTAATCAGATAGCTGACTCACGCTGCGGACTTACGTGAAATGCCGGGCTTACGGATTGACGGCCGTCTGCGGGCTGGTAGCCCGGACAAGGCGCGTTGAGCGCCGCCTCCGGGGAGTGTGTCGGGCAGAGATATCGGCGCAATATCTAAAACGGGTTTGTTTACAGTCTCTGATAATAATTTTTAAAACATTCAACGCATTCTTGAGTAAACGGAGAGGGAAAAATGGCGCTAAGTGACTTATTGCAACAAGCCTGCTTTCAGGCAAAAAAACTAAAATCCACCGTCTTGCCCTCCGACTATCCTGCATGGGTTATCTTCTTCAGCGTCAGCGATGGTAAGTCGCGTGCGCATATTCATATCTCCACCGGGACCAGCTTCGATCTCGCGTGGCTGGCGGGAGCCAGAGCGCTGCAGGAGTGGCGCAAAAAGCAGGACAACGAGCCGCAGTGGCTGCGCGTCGACATCGTTGATAGCGTTGAAAAGCTCAGCTGGCAATCCCTCAACGAGAAGTTCATGGTCACCAAACGCAACTATTTTCGCTTTGGCCTCGCGTTTGACCCGCAGTTTAGCTGCGCCATCCTTGAGCAGGAAATCGCCGGCAATGCGTTGCTCTACGACGGCGACAACGGCGTTGTCGCACCGAATAGCGTCAATCTGGAAAACTATGGCCAGCGGCGGTTTAAGCAGCCCCTGAATTGGCCGCAGGATCCCCAGCAGCCCCTCTGGCGTTTTAAAACCCAGGGCGTCTTCTGCGATCGCTTTGGGACTAAAGTTATTGAACACAGCGGACGGGGTTCCGGCTATCGCGTCATCGGTGAAAACTGGCAGGATCAATGCCTGGCCGACGTGATTAAAAAAGGTACCGATTATTTAGCCCGTCAGGTCAAGAAAGACGGTCTGTATAACTACGGCTGGTTCCCATGTTTCGATCGACCGGTACGCTCTTACAACGCGCTGCGCCACGCCAGTTCCACCTATTCGCTGATTGAAGGCTGGGAAGCGACGCGCCAGCCTGCGGTGCGCGAGGCAATAGACCGGGCGATTGCGTATCTGGTAAATAATCTGATTGACGTCCGGACCCTGGACGATGGCCGTGAAGCCGCGTTTCTCTGCGACGTTGGCGATGAGATTAAGCTCGGCGGTAACGCCGTCAGTATCCTGGCGCTGGTTAAATACACCGAAACGACGGGCGATCGGCAATATCTGCCGCTGATGGAACAGCTGGCGGTGGGGATTGCTTACATGCAGGATCCGAATAGCGGCGAGTTTGTGCATGTACTCAATAGCAAAGACCTCTCGCTGAAGGCTAAATTCCGTATCATCTATTACGACGGCGAAGCCGCTTTTGCCCTGATGCGCTTATACGGCCTGACCAAAGCGCCGCTGTGGCTGGAAATCGTGGAAAAAGCCTTTGCTTATTTCATCAGAAATAAACACTGGCAGCACCACGACCACTGGCTGAGCTACTGCGTTAATGAATTAACCCGCTTCCGCCCGGAAGAAAAATACTTTCGCTTTGGTCTTAACAACGTACGCGATCATCTTGATTTCGTGCTCCATCGCGTCACAACCTATCCTACGCTGCTTGAACTGATGATGGCGGCATCTGAAATGGTGACCCGGCTGGAAGCTTCCCCTGAGCATCGCCATCTGCTTGATGATTTCGATCGGCAAAAGTTCTGGCTGGCGCTGGAAACCCGCGCGCGCTATTTGCTGAACGGTTTCTTCTGGCCCGAACTGGCGATGTTCTTTAAAAATCCGGCGCGGATCGTGAACAGCTTTTTTATTCGCCACCATAGCTACCGCGTGCGAATCGATGACGTCGAGCACTATCTTTCCGGCTTTATCGCTTATCAGAAATACCATTTAGCGGCAAAAAAGCCGCAGCTCCAGCAGGACGACGCGCAGCCGTCGAATAACGCGACCCCCGTTTTTCTGCTGGAGACGCTGCGCGATGTGGGCAACGGTATTGAGGTAGCGGCCATGCGCCGGGCGAAGCTGTTCACCGAACATTTGCGCACCGTACCCTGGCTGATTACCGCGACGTGGAGTCCGGAATTATCCAGTGCGGTGAAGGCGTTAAAAGCCCGCGGCGCGCTGCCTGAAGAGGTACCGGTATATAATATTTATCAGTGGCTCAGCGACTGTTTTGCGATGAAGGTCATCTCGACGCTGGCACCGCTGGCGGGCAACATCGAGCTCAGGCATGCCGTAGATCCTGGCGTGGATTTGCCGGTAGGCAAGCGTAACTTCTTGCTGCACCCTCAGGAAAGAATCATTGAAGATTACGTTGATAGCGCCGGAAATATTCTGCTGCGCAAAAGCTTCAATGAGAAAAAGGGTAACGTGCAGCTAAGCTATCTTGAAATTGCCCTGGCGGATGGTGAAGTAAAACGCTTTGCTCAGGAAGAGGCCTTTTTTTCGTGGATGCTGGAAACCATGATGGCGGGGAAAGGGCGCTGGCATTTTATCGTTGATAAAAACAAAACGTGGAAAAGCTTTGTTTGTTCACGGCCCACCCAGCGGATGGCCTGCTCGCTGAGCGCCATCATTCACTCCCATCATCAGCTTTCTAACGGCGCGCTGAAAAGCTCCTACCGGCATATCCTTGAGCAGCCGGATCTGGTCGATCGGCTGATTGTCCTGACCGATGAGCAGTGGCAGGATCTGCAGCAGGAGGGTTTTCCCGCCGCCCAGATGGCGGTGATCCCTAATCATCTTGATAACGGCAATATTCCAGCAAATCCGCAGAAGATCCCTTCGCAAACGGTCATCTACCTGGCCCGCTACTCGGAAGAGAAGCAGCACGCTTTACTGCTGAGCGCGTTTCGCAAAGTAGTGGCGGTGCTCCCCGACGCGCAGCTGCATACTTACGGAGTGGGGCCGCTGCGCCGCAGCTTAAGCACGCAGGTCGCCGGGTGGGGGCTGGAGAAGGCTATCCACATTAACGGCTTTACCTCTGACATCGCGCAGGCGCACAAAACGGCCTGCTGTACGGTACTTTGTTCGACCCAGGAGGGGCAGTCTATTTCCGCCGTAGAGGCGATGGCATACGGAACCCCACTGATTAGCTTTGCGATTAAGTACGGTCCGCGCGACATTCTCCAGGACATGCAGGCGGGAATACTGGTGCCCTGCGGCGATGAGGAGGCTCTGGCGGCGGCGTTGATCAAAGTCATCTCCGACAAAACGCTGCAGCAAAGTATGCAGCAGGCCGCGCTGCGCAACGCGCAACGCTACTATGCCAGCGCTATCGCCGGACGCTGGGCGGCATGGCAGCAGACAAGCGAGCGTCAGCTGGATGAGGAGCAGAGAAGCGGTGAGGAAAAAAAGCACCACCTGGCGGCTAACGTTGGATAACCGTTGGCGTCCTTTCCCCTTTAGCGGCTACCAGGAGGGGGGATGAGGCGAATCATCGCGCTACTGCTGGCATCCTGCTGCTGTTCGCCGCTTCTGGCGCGCGATGTGGTGCAGGTCTCCCGCTGCGTTCCCGGCTCTCTGCTGCATGAGCATCGCCTGGAGAAGGAGCACGTCGTCGATGATTTTCATATTTATTACAGCTTACAGGGTAAGGATGCCCTGCAATATCCGCAGGACAGTACCGGCGACGGCGTTCCGGATGTGATTAAAGAGACTGGCAGCCAGTTCCAGGCGGCGAAATATCTCTATACCACGCTGCTGGGCCTGCGCTCGCCGCTGGAGCAGAAAATTTATGCCCAAGCCCAGCAGATAAATATTTATCTGCTTACCCTGCCTAAAGGTCACGGCCTGGCCTTTGACCGGGTGGCGGCAGAAACCATGAGCGACGGAACGGCACTACCCTGTGGCTTAAAAATTGTGCTTAACGCCGCGCTGCAGCCCGCACGAAAAATTACCCCTGCACATGAGCTTTTCCATCTGTATCAATATGGTTACGCGGTGTTTAAACAGAGATGGTACCTGGAGGGAATGGCGCGCTGGATGGAAAATGCCTTCAGACCCCCGGAGAAAAGAATTTCGCCGCTGGCTGAGCCTTCCGGCTGTGAAAGTAATTTCTCGCGCGGCTATGGGGCGGCGAACTTCTGGGCCAGCTATGCGCAGCAGTATTTTGCGCCAACAGTACTGCCTGAAAAAGCGCTGACGTACCGTTACGCTGACGGGAGCCCGGTGTTTAAAACTCAGGTTTTGCCCGGCGGTGCGATGCTGGCGCCATTTTTTCAGCAGCTTGCGCTTACCAGCGAGGGGATTTCACGCGAAATGAAGCGGGCAAACACCCGCTGGAGCGAACGACAGCAGCGTGACGGGCAATTCAATAGTCTGATTTGCCAGGCGCTGGCAAATGCCGCGCAGAGATAAAGGGCAATAAAAAACCCGCAACGCGGGTTTTTGAGATTAGTTACGCAATCTGGGAGCCTGCAGCTGCTGGCGAATGGTTCGCGCCAGCTCGTCCATCGACGGTTGCTCTGGATGCTCATCGCTGGCTTCGCTGCTCAGCTGCGCTTCTGCAAGATAAGTGTGAATCGGCTGGCCATCATCATCTTCCATCACCACATGATACCAGGGCGCAAGACGCAGCTCGTCGTTGGCGGCGATTTCGTCCTCTTCCGGCTCCGTGAGCGAGTACTCTGGATCGACATCAACAATCACGCCCAGGTAGCCCAGAAGCGTGTGGCGAACTTGTTGGCCGATACCGAATTTGCTGGCTATCATAAGCACCTCCTGGGATACATGATTACCTGCTATATGCGGGCCGATTCTCCACTTTTCAAGTTACATAATGCGGCAAGCAAACCCTTTCAGATACAGCCCTTCCGGGTAGGTTGCTATCACCGGGTGATCGGCAGCCTGACGGAACTGTTCTATAAATTGTACATCACGTCCGGCATCCAGGGCGGCATCGGCAATGATTTTCTGAAATAAATCGGTAGTCATCAGGCCAGAGCAGGAGAAGGTCAGCAGTACGCCGCCGGGATTCAGAAGCTGAATCGCCAGCATATTGATGTCTTTATAACCGCGGCATGCGCCCATCAGCTGGCTTTTGTTTTCAACAAACTTCGGTGGATCCATCACGATAACGTCAAACTTCTCGCCGGAGTCGCGATATTTACGCAGCAGCTTAAAAACGTCATCACGAATAAACTCCGCTTTGGATAAGTCCAGCTTGTTCAGTTCAACGTTCTGTCTGGCAACGTCCAGCGCTTCCTGCGAAGTATCGACGCTGACAACCTGGCTGCAACCGCCCATCAGCGCGGAAATGGCAAAACCGCCGGTGTAGGAGAAGCAGTTCAGCACGCGCTTATCCGTCACATAGCGACGCGTCGCCAGACGGCTGTCGCGCTGGTCAAGGTAATAGCCGGTTTTATGGCCGCCCTGAATATCCACCAGTAGCTGCATACCGTGCTCGGTAATCGGCAGCAGGGCAGGCGGCAGCTTGCCGACGACCGGCCCCTGCGCCAGCTCCAGTCCCTCTTTTTTACGCACCGCCACGTCGCTACGATCGTAGATTGAGCACTCCGGGAATAGCGTTTGCAGCGCGCTGATAATCGACGCGCGCTGGTATTCGGCACCGGCGCTCAGCAGCTGCAGCACAAAAAAGTCGCCAAAACGGTCGATGGTAACGCCCGGCAATCCGTCGGACTCACCGGCAATCAGGCGATAGCTATCCAGCCCGTCGCGGGCCGCCAGCCACTCACGCCAGCTCTGAGCCTGCTGCAGGCGACGCTCGAAAAAGGCGTTATCGATAGCTTCATCGCGATCGAAGCTCCAGACGCGGGCGCGGATCTGCGAAGCGGGCGAATACGCCCCGCGGGCCAGCCATTTTCCCTGTGAATCAACGATATCGATGGTCTCACCTGAACGGGCTTTACCTTCCATCCGGGCGACGGCCCCGGAGAAAATCCACGGATGGCGACGCAGCAGAGATTTCTCGCGTCCTTTGGTTAACACTAAGCGGGGGAAAATGGAGTCTGTCATGGGGCTACCTTTAAGCAACGGGAATGTCGGCACCGAAAAAATGGCGCGTAGGTTAGCACAAGTGGCTGAGGCAAGCACCATTCCACCGGTATTGACAGGTGAGCGTTTCGGCACAAAACGCAGGCGCTTTGGCACAATAAAAATCACGCCAGGATCTTACAGTATTTCCTCACTCAATGGAGGAAAATACAATGAAAACAGGATTGAAATTCGCCGCGGCGGTGATGGTAATGATGAGCGGAACGGCGATTGCCGCGCCGTTTAGCGTGAGCAGTTCGGATATCCACGAAGGCCAGCCTATGGCGCAGACGCACTGGTTTGGCGGCTTTGGCTGTACCGGCGGGAATATCTCACCGCAGATCGCGTGGAAAAATGCTCCTGAGGGCACCCGCAGCTTCGCGGTGACCGCTTATGATCCGGATGCGCCTACCGGCAGCGGCTGGTGGCACTGGACGGTGGTGAATATTGCCAGTCAGGTGACCAGCTTAGCCGCTGGCGCCGGAGACAAAAATAACCCTAAATTGCCTGCCGGAGCGGTACAGGGGCGTAATGATTACGGGTATGCTGGTTTTGGCGGCGCGTGTCCGCCAGCCGGGGATAAGCCTCATCGCTATCACTTTACGGTGTGGGCGCTGGATACCCCGACGCTGCCTGTCGACGCTCAGGCCAGCGGGGCGTTAGTCGGATATATGTTACATAGCCATGCTATTGCCAGCGCGCAGATAACGGCGCTGGCTGGACGCTAAAAATAGGGACAGTCTGATGCGGAACATTCATTTTCATCATAATGCTTTAACGGCGGCGGAAATCACCACCCGGCGTTTATGCAAACTGCACCGCGTCACGCTGTTCTCGCCCGCGCTCTGCCGGGTCAATCGCGGCAGTAAGGTCATCGTGCAGGGGGCCAGCCAAATGCTGGCGACCCCGCAGCAGCTGATTATTTTGCCTGCCGATGTTGAGCTTGAAGTGATTAATCAGCCGTAGAACGGGCTGTTTTGCTCCGATCTGCTTTCATTAACACCTGAACTGCTGGCGGATTTTAAGGCTCTCTATATGAAAGAGCCGCAGACCGGGCGTCTGACGTCACTCTGCGCGCCGCTGGCCCCGGAACTGACGTTTATGTGGCAGAACGTCCTGCAGGCGGTACGCGGAGGGCTTTCCGCCCAGTTACAGCAGCATCAGGCGATGGGGCTGCTGCTGGCATTGTACCAGGCCGGATACGCCGGGCCGCTGCTTCACGAACGGCGGGAGGACTTAACCGGCCAGGTCCGGCAAATTATCATGCTGTCGCCTTCAGAGTCCTGGAGCGTGGCGAAAGTTGCTAAGATGCTGTTTCTTGGCGAATCAACCCTGCGCCGTCGTTTACAGCAGGAGTCGCGCAGCTTTCGCCAGATAGTGGAAGAGGTTCGGATGGCCTACGCTCTGGGGCAATTACAGTCGACGTCACGACCCATTGGTGAGATTGCGCATGACAGCGGCTATCAGTCCGGATCGCGTTTTACCGCGCGTTTTCGTCAGCACTATGGATTATTACCAAAACATGTACGCTAGAAGAATTTGCTATCCTCTGTGTTAAGTGGCTATCCAGAAAGGAGAGAGAACATGGCAACGGTTTGCACGATGGCGTGGGTATACGGTTCGGTTCAGGGCGTCGGGTTTCGCTATTCGACCCAGCGCGAGGCGCTGCAGCTTGGATTAACGGGATATGCGCGCAATCTTGACGACGGCGGCGTGGAGGTTCTGGCCTGCGGAGAAGCGGAACAGGTGGAAAAGCTGATAGCCTGGTTGAAAGCCGGTGGGCCACGCAGCGCGCGGGTTGACAGGGTGCTGACCGAGCCCCACCAACCCACCAGAGAGTGGCAGAAATTCGCTATTCTGTATTAGATGCATTTGACCGGTTTAGGCAGACCGGCGATTTTTGTCGCCTGCTTAGCCGGGCCTTTCGGAAACAGGCGGTAAAGATAACGGCTGTTGCCTTTTTCTTCACCGAACTTATTCGCCATGGCTTTCACCAGCATGCGGATCGCCGGAGAGGTGTTGAATTCCAGATAAAAGTCGCGCACAAAGCGCACTACTTCCCAGTGCTCAACGGACAGGCTGATGCCCTCCTGCTCAGCGATAACGGCCGCCATCGCCTCGTTCCACTGCGTGGTATCCTTCAGATAGCCTTCGCTATCGGTCTCTATTTCATTGCCTTCAAAGATAAACATAATTCTTCATATACCGCTGAAAATGGCGGCAGTGTAGCAAAAAATAAGGCCCCGCATAAGCGGGGCCTTAGTTCAAGCCTGGAGAGGGTTAGTCTTTGCTGGCGAAGCCAAGAATGCTCAGCAGGCTGACGAAGATGTTGTACAGCGAGACGTACAGGCTGACGGTCGCGCGGATGTAGTTGGTTTCACCGCCGCGAATGATGTTGCTGGTCTCAAACAGGATAGCGCCGGAAGAAATCAGGATAAACACCGCGCTGATGGCCAGATGCAGGGCCGGCAGCTGGAGGAAAATGTTCGCGACCATGCCGATAAGCACGACGACAATGCCCGCCATCAGCATACCGCCGAGGAAGGACATATCCTTACGCGTAGTCAGGACGTAGGCCGAGCAGCAGAAGAACACCAGCGCGGTACCGCCCAGCGCCAGCCCAATGAGATCGCCCATGCCGGCAGACAGATATGCGTTTAGTATTGGCCCCAGGATATAGCCAAGGAAGCCGGTAAAGGCGAATGCTGACAGAATGCCGGTTGGCTTATTCGCTGTTTTATAGGTCAGGAACATCAGCCCGTACATACCGACCAGCGTCAGAATCAGACCCGGAGAAGGCAGCATCAGCACCGTGCTGGCCGTTGCCGTAATGGCAGAAAATGCCAGCGTCAGGCTAAGCAGGAAATAGGTGTTCCGCAGAACTTTGTGCGTGCTGAGCAGCGATGAACGGTCACGCGACGATGTAATTATACGATCCATGAGTCACTCTCTTATGACAGATGTAATTAATAACGAAGCATAAAAAAACCAGAGCCGAAGCCATAGTGCTTTTACCCATCTTTACTCAAAGTCATTCGGCTTAATTCAGCATATCATTCCAGAAAACGGCAAATAAATAGCATGTTTATGTGTTCACTTTCCGAAGCCAGATCGAAATCTGATAACTAACTGAAAAATATTGCGTTATAGCCATTCTGTGACTAAGTCTGGAGAGGGTACAAACGAAGCGTAACAAAGGCAAGGGATATGAAATCACAAAAATATAATCACATCACACGCATGCTGCTGGCCGTCGGCCTGTTCTCGATAGTCACGCCCGCTCTGGCCGCTCAGGTGCCGCCGGGAACGGTACTGGCAGATAAACAGGAGTTAGTCAGAAATAACGGTAACGAACCCTCATCGTTGGATCCGCATAAAGTGGAAAGCGATGTTGAATTCAATATTATCAGCGACCTTTTCGAAGGGCTAATCAGCGTTTCGCCGTCAGGAGAGATTCAGCCCCGGCTGGCGGAGACGTGGCTGAATAAAGACAACACCGTTTGGACCTTCCATTTGCGTCCCGGGGTGACCTGGTCCGACGGTACGGCGATTACCGCGCAGGATATCGTGTGGAGCTGGCAGCGGCTGGTGTCACCCGGTACGGCGTCTCCTTATGCGAGCTATCCCGGCAATATGCATATCGTCAATGGTGCAGAAATAGCGCAGGGGAACAAAGCGCCCGAGACGCTGGGAGTCAAAGCGCTTGATGATATGACTCTCGAGGTGACCTTAAATCAGCCAAATGCAGCATTTCTGGCAATGCTGGCACACCCGTCCCTGGTGCCGCTCGATAAAGTGCTGATATCGCGCTATGGCGACAAATGGACCAAACCGGAACATATGGTAGCCAGCGGGCCTTATAAGATTTCACAATGGGTAGTCAACGAGCGGATTGTGGCCGAGCGTAATCCCCGTTACTGGGACGATGCGCATACCGTTATTAATAAGGTGACCTATTTGCCGATAAGCTCGGAAGCTGCCGATGTGAACCGTTATAAAGCCGGCGAGATCGATATCGTTTATACCGTACCGATTAACCAGTTTTCTCAGCTCAAAAAAACCATGGGCGAGCAGCTGGATGTTTCGCCGCAGCTGGCAACGTACTATTACGAATTCAATACCACCCGGCCACCGTTTAACGACCCGCGGGTGCGGCGCGCGCTGAATATGGCTCTTGATAAGGATATTATCGCGGAGAAGGTCATGGGGCAGGGACAGCGTCCGGCCTGGCTAATCAGCCAGCCTGATGTTGGCGGTGTAAAACTGCAAAATCCCGAGTACGCCAGCTGGCCGCGCGAAAAGCGTATCGCCGAGGCGCAAAAGCTACTAAATGAGGCCGGATTTAACGAGGCTCATCCGCTGGTATTTAATTTGCTCTACAACACTTCCGAATCGCACCAGCGAATTGCCATCGCCGCCAGCTCAATGTGGAAAAAGAATCTTGGCGTTGAGGCTAAGCTGCAAAACCAGGAGTGGAAGACCATGCTCGATACCATGCATACGCATAATTTTGACGTCGTGCGCTACGCGTGGATTGCCGACTATGACGACGCCGCGACGTTTCTCAACACCTTCCGCACCGGAGATAGTGAAAACACCAGCCAGTACAGTAATCCAGCCTACGATGAGGCGCTGCGCAACGCGGCAAAAGCGCCTGATACCGCAACACGGGGTAAGTTCTACCAGCAGGCGGAAGATTTGCTTGGCCAGGACGTTCCGGCTATTCCGGTCTATCACTATGTTCGCACCCATCTGGTTAAGCCATGGGTAGGCGGATTTACGCCGGATAAGCTGGGGTACTACTACACCAAAGATATGTATATTAAAAAACATTAACGCGGAGAGGGTAGTTTGCGCTGAAAAACTGCGCAAGCTGCCTGATTTTCAGACGAATAACGCGTTTTTGTTTATTTTTAAGGCGGTTGAACAAATTGGTGCTTTACAGCCTCAACGGAGGTGTTTATAGTGCGCCCCATACCGGAAGCGTGGCCGAGCGGTTGAAGGCACCGGTCTTGAAAACCGGCGACCCGAAAGGGTTCTAGAGTTCGAATCTCTACGCTTCCGCCAAATAAAACAAGGGGTTACCGAAAGGTAACCCCTTGTTGCTTTGGGGTGTTGGTATACTCTTGGTATATTCACTTGGTATATTTTGAGGTTCAAGCCCAAAAAAAGCCCGCCTGAGCGGGTTTTTTTATGCCTGTTTTTCAAGAAGTGAGGGATCAAGAGAGGGTACAGATGCATCTTGTGAGCCACAATGGCTTCTGTGGCCTCCATCGGTTTGACAAATAGAGCATTAGGTTCGTAGTTTCCGGACTTTATCCCTCCTTCAAGCGCAACGAAAAACGCGTTCTTCATGTCGCTGGAGTTATTGATTTTCCCGATCCCATTCTGGATAGATTCAGCGACCTCCGCATCTTTGTTACCCGAACCACCATTGAGAACCAGAGGAATGCTCAACCGCTGTTTAATAGATTTCAGCCTTTCGATATCCAGCTTTGGCTGCTTTCCGGCAGGATATAAGCCAGGCTGTAAGTATCCCGGGAAACCGGACCATTCACTTTTAGAGATCTTCCGACATACTGAATATGTCCCCTGAGGAGATCGCTATGCGTAAGATCCGTTTCACCGAGCACCAGATCATCGCCGTCCTGAAGTCCGTCGAAGCTGGCAGGACCGTCAAAGATGTGTGTCGCGAGGCCGCTATTTCGGAAGCCAGCTACTACAACTGGAAGGCGAAATATGGTGGGATTGAAGCCGCTGATATCAAAAAAATAAAAGATCTTGAGGACGAAAATCGTCGTCTGAAGCAGATGTTTGCCGATCTCAGCCTTGAATGTCGGGCACTGAAAGACGTTATCGAAAAAAAGCTTTAAAACCAGCGGTAAAGCGGGAGCTCGTCAGCTATCTGACGGCACAGTTTGCCATGAGCGTCCGCCAGGCGTGCAGGACATTATCGCTGAGCAGGACGGTGTATTTTTATCAGCCCGATACCCGGCGCGATGAACCGGTGATCCTGGCGTTGACTGAACTGGCAGAACGCTATCCGCGATAAGGTTTTAAGAAACTGTTTCAGGTGCTGCGCAGGCAGGGTAACGCCTGGAATCATAAGCGTGTTCACCGGATTTACTGCCTGCTGAAACTGAATTTTCGCCGCAAAGGCAAGCAGCGTCTGTCGGTACGAAACCCTACGCCACTGGCAACACCTGAGGCACTTAATCAGAGCTGGTCCATCGATTTTATGCACGACGCGCTGGTGTGTGGCAGACGCTTCCGGACCTTCAATGTGGTGGATGACTTTAACCACGAGGCTCTCGCAATAGAAATCGACCTGAATATCCCGGCGCAGCGAGTCGTGAGAGTGCTCGAGAGGATAGTGGCGAATCGCGGATACCCACTGAAGATGCGAATGGATAACGGGCCAGAACTGGTATCGCTGGCTCTGGCGCAGTGGGCGGAGGAACACGGGGTGATGCTGGAATTTATCAGGCCGGGTAAACCTACGCAGAATGCGTTTATTGAGCGCTTCAACCGGACGTACCGGACAGAAATCCTGGATTTTTATCTGTTCAGGACCCTGAATGAAGCGCGGGAAATCACAGAGCGCTGGCTGGCTGAATATAACAGTGAGCGGCCTCATGAATCCCTGAATAATCTAACGCCGGAAGAGTACCGGCTGATGGCCGAAAACCCGGAAATCTCAAAAAGTGCGTGGAACTAAAGCGGGTGTGCTTACAAGGCGATGTGCCAATCACCACCAGAGAAAAACAATCTAACCATCTTTCAACCTTGTTTAAATCTTCCACAATAGAAGAGCGGCTAAGGAAATACTTCTCAGATAAAAAGCTGATAGATAACGGTGTCGGCGAGTGTGTTAACAAATCGATCGCAATATCCACCCGCCTTTTGCTTTTCAGTATGTTCACTATCTGCTTATCTCCAGAGGAGACAGGCAGTGAGACGACGCTGTTAGCATCAAGTTTCAAACCCAATCCTGGTTTACTAAGTATCGAGTTACCTTTATCAGTAAAAAAAGTTTATGGCTTCAACATCTCGTCTGCGCTAAATGATTGATTAATGATATTTGTCTTTTACTTAGCACTTTCATTATCCGCTCCTTAGAAGATAAGTGGGCGCCTTAATGACGTTAGTTTTAGTGGTTCGGATGACAGAGGGAAATACCCGGTGATGAGCTTATGTGAACCATCATAATGAACAGCAGGTAACAGAGTGGATGGATCATTATTCCCGGGAGTATGTAATAAATTGTCCCTGAGAGAAAAGAAGAGAATCCACAAATAGTAAAGTTGGTAGGCTATATTATTATAATGTTTTATTTGTTAATTCTTGATGCAATTCCTTCACAAATAGTAGATAAGCTTAACTGAAGCTAAGGCTAAATTGTTGGTGCTGTGCAAACCGATGGATGTAGAGTTATTATCTTATAGACAGTGAAAAAAGGCAGGAGAGATAAATATATTCACTACCACCAAAAGTGACTATCAGTAAAATCTAAATCCTCAAGACAAGGAGGGAAAAATGTCGACCATAAAGGATGTGGCATTATTAGCGGGAGTTTCAACTGCCACCGTTTCACGAGTGATCAATCAAACAGCATGGGTTGAGCCGGTGACGCGTGAGCGAGTAGAAAAAGCGATGCGTGAACTGAATTATCATCGTAATGCTGCCGCCATTGCGCTGGCGAAACGCAGCGGTGACATGCTCGGATTATTAACCGGTAATCTTGCCGATCCTTTTTTTGCTCGCCTTGCTCGCGGCGTCGAGGAAGTCTCACGCCAGGAACAGTTCCGCTTAATGGTGTGCAGCGGCGGTCATGATGAAGGCATGGAGAAAGCCGGGCTCGATTTTCTGATAAACCAGGGCTGCGAGGCGATTGTGGTTCATGCGAGCAGATTGTCTGAAAAGGAGCTCCTGCGCTATGCGGCGCATTTTCCGGCGATGATCGTGGTAAATCGCTATATTGCCGGGATGGCTAATCGTTGCGTATGGCTGGAAAACTGTGATGCGGCAAAAAAGGCAACGCTTCATTTGCTGGAACAAGGGCATCGCTGTATTGCCTGCGTGACGAGCGATTTACCTATTATCGATCGCCGCGAGCGGCTGGATGGCTATCGTCAGGCGCTGGCGGAATACGGCATAACGCCTGATAAGAACTGGGTAATTAGCGTCCCCTTTAATGAGGAAGGGGGCGAGCGCGCAGCGCATCAGCTTCTTAACTGTGGTATTCCTTTTACTGCGGCGGTAACGTTCAATGACGTTATGGCCGCCGGTATCATGCGCATCCTGCATCAAAAAGGCATTACGCTACCGCAGCAGCTTTCAATCGTCGGCTTTGATGATGTGGTGATGGCGCGCTATCTCTATCCGGCACTGACAACGATGCACTATCCGGTTGAGCGCATGGCGCGTTGCGCTTCACAGTTGGCGATTCAACTGTTTAAAGGCGCAACCCAGCAGCCCTGCATGAATAATTTCACTGCGGAACTGGTGATCCGTGATTCCGTTTTTCCTCCAGAACTCACTAATTAAGTCGTCAAGGCGCAGTAATGTGATCTATTTCAATTTTAACGCGCTCATGTAATCGCTTACATGAAGGCAAATTGACGATCACAGTCAGGCAAAAGGGGGTTCTCTACTCTGGAACCACCTCACAGACTGGAGTTCTATCTATGAATGCCTCTCAAAATCAGAAAAAAACACTCTCATTTGCTCTGGCTACCATCCCTATTCTGGCGATGCTGCTGCTGTTAATTATTGGCTACGGCATCATGGGGTTGCGTATTGAACCGTTGTTACTCTGTTCGGCAGCCATTGCCGCTGGACTAGCCTGGTGGCAGGGTTTTACGTGGGAAGACATCATTAGCTCGGTAGTGGATAAACTTGCTAAAGCGATGCCGGTTATTATGATTCTTATCTGCGTCGGGGCATTAATAGGGACGTGGATGTTCAGCGGCACTATTCCTTATATGGTGTACTGGGGGCTAAAATTAATCAGCCCTGAGTACATTCTTATCGCCGCCTTCTTTTTAACCAGCGTGGTTTCGGTATGTACCGGTACTTCGTGGGGATCGGCGGGAACCGTTGGCGTTGCGCTGATGGGGGTGGCCGCCGGGCTGGACGTATCCCTGGCGGCGGCGGCCGGAGCGGTGGTTTCCGGCGCTTACTTCGGCGATAAAATTTCGCCGCTGTCAGACTCGACCAACTTCGCTGCCATTGTCGCAGATACCACGCTCTTCGAGCATATTCAGCACTTATTATGGACGACGATCCCCAGCTTTCTGCTTGCCGCAGTGGTTTATCTTATTGCCGGTCACAGTACTATGCTGGGCGAGGTGGCTACGCCGCAGCGGGTCACCGATATTGTGAACGCGCTGGAGTCGCTGTACCACTTTAATATCGTACTGATTTTGCCGCCCGTTATCGTTCTGTGGGGCGCGATTCGCAAAAAACCGGTGATTCCTTTAATGCTCAGCGCTTGCGTATTAGCGCTGGTTCTCGGCGTGGTTATGCAGGGGCTCAGCGTCAAGCAGGGTCTGGATGCTTTTATTGATGGTTTTAACATCAGTATGTTCCCACAAGGAGGGGAAGGCATTATTGCTGATGTTCCACGCCTGCTTAACCGTGGCGGCATGTTTTCCATGATGGGCACCATTCTTCTGGTATTTTGCGCGTTCTCTTTTGCCGGGGCATTAACGTTAACCGGGGCGCTCAGCATTATTATCAACCGCCTGCTGACGGTCATTCACAGCGTCGGCCAGTTAATTGCCGCGACAATTGGCACCACCATCCTTGTTACCGGCGCAACCAGCGACGGTAAACTGGCTCTGCTGGTACCGGCTGAATTGTTTAAAGATGCCTATCGTCGCATGGGGCTGGATACTAAAAATCTATCACGAACTATTGAAGACGCGGGCACCGTTATTGAGCCCTTATTACCCTGGACCTCTGCCGGGGTATATATGGCAACGACGCTGGGAGTGAGTACGCTGGATTTACTGCCGTGGGCGGTTCAATGTTATGCGGCTATCTTCTTTGCCTTATTTTTTGGTTTTACCGGAATTGGCATTGCGAAAACATCCCCGGCGGCAGGAAAAGAAAACAATTTAACGGCCACAGAATAGGAAAGGAACTCGATGGACTTTAATAGAATTATTGATCGCCACCATACAGGTTCGCTGAAATGGGACTTTATGACGCGCTATTTTGGCGAAGGGGCGAATGAACTGTTGCCGATGTGGGTTTCTGACTTTGACTTTACCTGCCCGCCAGCGGTCCAGACGGCCTTAATTCAGCGCATTGAGCACGGTATTTTTGGTTACAGCGAACGGCCGCAAATTTACTTTGACTCCCTGATTTCATGGTTTTCAACCCGTCATCAGTTGGCGATCAAACAACAGTGGATATGCAGTATAGAAGGGGTAGTTCCGGGATTATCTCTGCTGGTGCAGATGCTCAGCCGCGCAGGTGAAGGCGTGGTGGTTCAGGGGCCATATTATGGCTCCTTTGCAAAAATCATCTCGCTCAACGACAGACGATTGCTGGAAAATCCATTATCTGAGGAGCCCGAAATCGGTTACCGCATGGATCTCGCCCATCTGGAAACGCTATTTCGTACCGAACGCCCGCCGCTAATGATTTTATGTAATCCGCATAATCCAACCGGCCGCTGTTGGTCTGCTCAGGAGCTCAGCGAGCTGCTTGCATTGTGCGAAAAGTATGATGTTATTTTAATTTCCGATGAAATCTGGGCCGATTTATTGCTGCCGGGAGAAAATTTCACCTCGGTTTTACATCTGGGAGAGCGCTGGCACTCACGCGTCATATCGGCCACCTCTGCCAGTAAAACCTTCGGTTTATCTACTTTACGTATTGCGAATTTTCTTATTCCGGCATCCGCGCTGCGCGACCAATTTTTACGCCGCCTCGATGCTCATGGGCTGGATGTTTTTAATGCTCTGTCAATCGAGTCGAGCATTGCGGCGTGGCAAAATGGCGCTCCCTGGCTGGATGAACTGCTTGATTACCTGGCGGAGAATCGACGTTGGTTTATTCAACAGGCTGCTGAATACCTCCCGTGGGCCAGGATTATCCCTGCCCAGGGAACGTATCTGTTATGGATAGATTGCAAACGGCTGGCGCTGAGTGATGAGCAGCTCAAATGGGTTATGGTTGACGTTGCTGGTATTGCGCCTTCAATGGGGAATAGCTTTGGTTCGGCCGGCAGCGGATTTATCCGCCTGAATCTGGGATGTCCCCGTGTATACCTTGAAAAAGCGCTGGAGGGATTGAAACGGATAGCTTTTACCGCTTAAAGGCTATTTACTCCCGCGATGGCGTGTGCGAAAAAAGCCGCCAGTGACAAGAGGCAAGCTGTCGCTGGCGCCCCTGGCAACTATCTAACGGGTAAATTTGCCAATCCACGGGCTGTTTGTGTCCTGGGACCACAGCTGCAGCAGCATCTCTCTGAACTTTTCCGCCGCAGGGCTCAGGGTCGTTTCTCTGCGTAGTACGAGTCCCAGCGTGCGACGAATAACGGGCTCAACCAGCGGGCGACTGACAAGAATGTGATGCTCATCGGTCGGCATTGCCAGGCTTGGGACCACCGCAACGCCAAGGCCAGCCTCAACCATACCGAGCGATGTCGAGAGATGTCTGACTTCATAAAACCAATTTGGCTTCCAGTTTACCGTCTCCAGCGCTTGATCTATCAAGGAGCGGTTGCCGCTTGAACGCCTTACGCCAATCAGCCTGAAGTTGGCCAAATCTTCCCACAAGATCAGTGATTTCTGCGCCAGTTCGTGGTCTCGTCGGCAGGCTAATACGAATGGCTCGTTGACCAGCGGTGAAAAATCAATATTAGGATGTGTGATGTTTATCATATTTATGCCGAAATCTGCGTCGCCGTTTAGTACCGCCTCAAGGCAGTCGCTGGCGCTGTGTTCGAGGATTCGGATACGGATATTTGGATAGTGATTGTTATAGTCCCTGATGACCGAGGGGAGAAAATAGAATGCGGCGGTGGGCAGACAGGACAAGGTGACAACGCCGCTCTGATGGGTTGCCATTTCTTTAATACTCAGAATCGAACTTTCATAAAAATCTATTAAATTCTTGGCCTTAGGTAAAAATTCCCTGCCTACGGCCGTCAGCTTAATGTTTCGGGTCGTTCGTTCAAACAGCGTGGCTCCCAGCTGCTCTTCCAGTTTTTTTATGCGACGAGTTAAGGCCGGCTGGGATGTGTGAAGAAAATGTGAAGCTCTTGTGAAGCATCCGATTTCTGCAATTTTAACAAAAGCTTGTATACCCTGAAGGTCCTGCAGCATAAGATTTCACTCCGGTCATAGTACGCAATGTATGCACACTAACTGAACCGCTATTAATACGCAAAACGTATTAATGGTTGGTTTTTTTGGCATTAGCATTATTTATCCTGCTGTGGAATCCTGACTTCGCTCTTATCAATGCGTGAAACGAGAAAGAAAATGTTAAAGATTCCTTGTGTACTGATGCGTGGTGGTACTTCGAAAGGCCCGGTGATACTAGCCAGTGATTTACCGACGAAAATTGAGGAACGCGATGCCGTACTGCTGGGCCTGATGGGCGCGGGCCATGAACTTGAAATTGATGGTATTGGCGGCGGTAGTCCTCAAACCAGTAAGGTTGCTATCGTTAGCCCATCAGATAGTCCTGATGCTGATGTCGACTATTTGTTTGTGCAGGTAATGGTTAACGAGCGCCGTGTCGATACCACTCCTAACTGCGGTAATATGCTCTGCGCGGTAGGGCCCTTTGCGATTGAAAAAGGCCTTGTTAAGGCACAAAGCCCGGTGACGACCGTGCGTATCCGTAACCTGAATACCGGTACGCTGGTTGATGCCGAAGTACAAACGCCGAACTTTTATGTCAATTATGAAGGCGATACGCACATTGACGGTGTTCCCGGTTATGCCGCGCCGATTGGCCTGACCTTTCTCAACTCGGCGGGTTGTAAAACGGGGAAACTGCTGCCAACCGGTAACGTGACAGATGTGATTGATGACGTGGAAGTTACCTGCATCGATATGGCTATGCCGATGGTGCTGATTAAGGCGGAGCTGATGGGTAAAACAGGGGATGAATCACCGGCGGAGCTGGATGCGGACAGAGTATTCATGGATAAACTGGAAGCCATCCGGCGTAAGGCCGGGGCGAAAATGGGGCTGGGAGACGTTGCCGATAAAGTTATTCCTAAACCGGTGCTGCTGAGCAAACCCGGCGCAGGAGGAACCATCAGAGTCCGCTATTTTATGCCTCATACCTGTCATAAATCGCTGGCGATTACCGGCTCTATCGGTATATCAACCGCAACGATAATTGAAGGATCGGTTGCTTATAAAATTGTGGCCGATCGGCCTAAGGCTCCTTATACCAATATTATTAATATTGAACATCCAAGCGGAAAAATTTCGGTATCTTTGCTCAAAGAGGGGAATGATATTGAGAAAACACGCGCCGCGGTAATTAGAACTTCCCGAAAACTATTCGAAGGTACCGTATGTGTCCCGGATTATGCTTTTGCGGAGGAATTATAAATATTTTATATCATTAAAGCTGTGAAAAATTGATGTCCTCTAGCTTGTAATCGCTATACAACTCTGTACCTAAAAAAATAATGTCGAGGATTTTATGGCTATAACCCATACTAAAGATAATCAGCTAAACTCTGCTCCCGTCAAAGTCGGTAATTATATTCGGATTATCCTGGCTCTGGCTTTATCCGGCCTTGCCGAGTTAGCCTCTCTGTTTTTTATTCAACCTCTGTTACCCGTTCTTGCAGTCGAATATGATGTACCGGTCAGCCAGGTTAGTATCATTCTCTCCGCAGAAACGGCGCTGCTGGCAGTCGGCTTATTATTCACCGGGACGCTATCCGATCATTACGGAAGAAAAAAATTAATTATTGTTTCGCTGTTATTAGGCGGACTGCTGACAATGCTCTGTCCACTAGTCGAATCCTGGGCAATGCTGGTGGCTTTACGTGCGGTTATTGGCCTTGCTCTCAGCGGGATTGCCGCTGCTGCAACCGCCTATATCAGTGAAGAAGTCGCTCCGGTTGTCGCTGGGGTAGTCACCGGATACTTTGTCTTTGGTAATTCTATGGGCGGGATGTCCGGGCGTATTATTGCCAGCCAGCTGATCGACCATATCTCGATAAACACCATATTCTATGGTTTTGCCGCCAGCCTGATTTTAGTCGCTGTGCTGGTTAACTTTTTACTCCCGGCATCCCGGAACTTTAAACCAACGCAAAATCTTAACGTTCTTCGTGTGGTAAAAGGTGCAGCATCCCATTTTAAAAACAAAAAGCTGGCGCTGGCGTTTGTAATTAGCTTCATCATCTTTGGTGTGTTTACTTCTCTCTATAATTACCTGGCTTTCTTCCTCAAAGGAGAACCCTTCCATATTTCACCAGCGAACGCAGGCCTGCTGTCCTTTAGCTTTGCCTTAAGCTTCTTCACTGCGCCTCAGGCGGGTCGCCTTTCGGCAAAATACGGCAGTATGAACGTTCTGCGTATACTGTTCGTGTTAATGGCGGTGGGGATGTTGCTGACTTTAACTTCTAACGTAGTCACATTTATTATCGGTGCGGTCATTTTTACGGGTTGTTTCTTTGGTTGCCACTCAATTGGATTAAGTTGGGTGAGTAAAAATGCCGCACATGCACGTGGTCAGGCCGTCGCGCTGTATCTGTTCTTCTACTACATGGGTGGTTCAGTTATCGGTTTCGTTAACGGATTTGTTTTCCACTCGATGGGCTGGCAGGGTATGACGGGATTCATTATCGCGCTACTGGCTGTAGGTGCGGGTGTCGCAACGTATTTATCTTCCAGCGAAAGAAAAGCAATGGTACCGGTAGAGTCTTAAGCCAATTAGTGTCTAAGAAAATAACTCACGTCATTCCCAATGGCGTGAGGAAAGAAATTAAATGTTAGTAAGGTGTCATCATGAAATTAGCAAGCTATGTTCATCATGGTCGTAAAAGTTATGGGATTTTGACTGATGCAGGCATTATCGACCTGGGTGGGAAAATTGGTCATCAATATAGTACGCTGAAAGATCTACTGCAGTGGGGCGCCATCGATATTGCCGCACAATATATTAATTATCCGGTCGATATCATGTTAGCCGATATTACTTTTTTACCGGTTATTGAAAACCCAGGAAAGATTTTCTGCGTCGGTATGAATTATGCGGAAAAAAGAAAAGAATTTTCAGAAACCAACGATGCACCGACCCTGTTCGTACGTTTTCCTGACTCGCAAACGGGCCACGCAACGCCGATATTAAAACCTGCCTTATCCGATGAGTTTGATTACGAAGGCGAACTGGCCGTTATTATTGGCAAACCGGGTATGAATATCGACGCCAGCGCTGCTCTGAGCCATGTTGCCGGCTATAGCTGCTACATGGATGGCTCGGTGCGCGACTGGCAGCATGCGTGGTTTACCGCGGGTAAAAACTGGCGTCAGACGGGGGCATTTGGTCCCTGCCTGACTACCGTTGACGAAATACCCGATCCACACCGCTTGTCTATTCAAACTTATTTGAACGGCATTATGGTTCAGAACGATTCGACGGCCAGCATGATCCATAAAGTCGCCGATCTGATTAGCTATATCAGTACTTTCACTTCGCTGAGCGCTGGCGATGTCATTATTACCGGCTCCCCAGGCGGTGTCGGTAAAAAAAGAACACCGCCTCTCTTTATGCACGAAGGCGATCGGGTCGAGGTGGTTATCGAAAAGATTGGGCATCTCATGAATACGATTGTGGAATCAAAACCTCAGCACGAATTGCAGATGTCATAGTCTCCGCGGACCCGGACAAGATTATTTGACGCCCATTCAGGTATGGGCAGGAGAAACAAGATGTACACCGACCAAACGCTAGAGTTCGAGAAGGTTGAAACTAGCAACGGTACCTGCAGAAACGAAATAGCTCTCTTTCTGCAGAATAATGGATTAGGCATTGACGATGACATTGAACAGTTCGTTGTCGCACGTTGCAATCGGCAGCTGGTAGCCTGCGCCGGGCTTGCGGGTAATACGTTAAAATGCATTGCGGTTGCGAGAGAATGGCGCGGGACAGCCTTAGGCCTGAAAATAATTCATGAAGCGGAGCTACAGGCTATTCAGAACGGTGAACATCAGCTATTTCTCCTGACTTGTCCGGATAATGTTCGATCATTCCAGGGATGCGGATTTTATCCTTTGGTCACCCTCGATAATCAGGCAACCCTGATGGAGAATTCGCCCGTCGGCATCCATCGTTACTGCCGGCAGCTGCGGAGCCAGCATTTGGTAACGGCCGAGAATGTTGGCGGGATTGTGATGAATGCAAATCCTTTTACATTGGGGCATCAGTATCTCATTGAGCAGGCCGCAAAAGCATGCGACTGGCTGCATGTCTTTGTCGTCGAAGAGGATCTGTCCACGTTTTCTTTTCGGCAGCGGTTTGCCATGGTTCAGGATGGGTCGCGGCATATACCTAATATCACGGTTCATCCCGGCTCAAAATATATTATTTCCCGCGGAACGTTTCCCGGTTACTTTCTCAAAGAAAAACAGATCATTAATGAGGTGTATGCTGCAATAGATTTGATTATGTTCCGGCGTTACATCGCACCGGCCTTAAATATTAATCAGCGTTTTGTAGGTACGGAGCCATTCTGTAAAGTGACCGCGCAATATAATTGCGCAATGCATCACTGGCTGGAGGATGAGATGACAATACCGGCGGCCAGTATCAAGGTTAACGAGATTCAGAGGATGACCGATAGTAATAATTTACCGATATCCGCCTCGGCGGTCAGGCGCTTATTAAGTAAAGAAGATCTTCCGGCGGTTAAATGTATGGTGCCAGCCAGTACCATGCCTTACTTATATACATGGTTATCAGCGAATCAATCTAAGCAGCCAGATTTAGATATGGCCGATGCTTAATAAATAATTGTTCAGGAAGTTTATATGAAAATATTAAAAGCGGCAATTGCCGGGACGCTGGAATCCAGCGACCTGGTGGTCAAAGTCAGCCCATATGATGATGGACTCGATATCACTATCAACAGCGAAGTGTACAAACAATTTGGTGAACAGATTACTGCGGTGGTGAATGAAACTCTTGCCGCATTAAATATCACACAGGGCCAGATTATTGTTGAGGATAAGGGTGCGCTGGATTGTGTTATCCGCGCCAGAATTCAGGCTGCGATTCTCCGGGGAACGGACAGCAACGAAATTGCGTGGGAAAAATTATGATGAAGAAATTACGTCGCAGTATGCTTTTTTTGCCGGGTTCAAGCGCCGCCATGCTGTCCACGGCGTTTATTTATAAACCCGACTCAATTATGTTTGACCTGGAAGATGCGGTCTCCTTAAAAGAGAAAGATAGTGCACGGCTGCTGGTTTTTCATGCTCTACAGCATCCTATGTATAAAGATATCGAAACTGTTGTCAGGATTAATCCGCTGAGTACACCGTTTGGCTTAAAAGATCTCGAAGCGGCAGTGCGCGCCGGCGTGGATGTTATCCGTTTACCCAAAACCGATACCCCGGAAGATATTTATCAGCTTGAGCGTGAAATTGTCCGTATTGAAGAGAGCTGCGGTCGGCCGGTTGGATCTACACAGCTAATGGCGGCAATTGAGTCGGCGGTGGGCGTCATTAACGCCGTCGCTATCGCCAGGTCATCTGAACGCCTGATGGGTATTGCGCTGGCGGCTTTCGATTACGTAATGGATATGCAAACGGAACGCGGAGACGGTACCGAACTATTTTATGCGCGCTGTGCGGTATTACACGCGGCCCGCGGGGCTGGTATTGATGCGTTCGATGTGGTGTATGCCGACATTAATGATGAAGCAGGCTTTTTAAAAGAAGTGGATTTGATTAAACGTATGGGCTTTAACGGCAAATCGCTTATTAATCCACGGCAGATAGAGATTTTACATAATGCCTATGCGCCCACCCAGGAAGAAGTTGATTACGCAGAGCGTGTTATTGCCGCGGCTGAAGAAGGAGAGCGCAGCGGACTTGGGGTGATTTCACTGAACGGCAAAATGATCGACGCGCCGATCATCAACCATGCCCGGGTGGTTATTGAACGTAAAAATGCCTCCGGCATTCGTCAGTAATCTCTATTCAGCCTTTAGCAACAGGATTTAACGATGAGTCTATTAACTGAAGCACTGCATAATATATCCGGCGTCCAGCATAAATATGAGGTATTTTCCGGCGCAAATATCCATACGCCTTATCTTGCGGATACCCGGCAAAAATACCAGCGCAAGCTTTTCGACACCCTGGATGATGTCTTATCGCGCTGCGATTTACGTGATGGTATGACCGTCTCATTTCATCACGCCTTCCGCGAGGGAGATAAAGTTATTAACTACGTTATGGCTAAGCTGGCGGAAAAAGGCTTACGAGGGCTGACGCTGGCTTCAAGCTCTCTGATGACCTGCAATGCTCCGCTGATTGAGCATATTAAACAAGGCGTTATTAGCAAAATTTATACCTCCGGGATGCGCGGTGAATTAGCAGATGCTATTTCACACGGCCTGATGGAGGAGCCGGTGCAGATTCATTCGCACGGCGGTAGAGTTAATTTGATTGAAAAGGGTGAGATTAATATCGATGTCGCTTTTTTAGCCGTCTCCTGCTGCGATGAATATGGCAATGCCAGCGGCAGCGGCGGTAAATCCCGGTGCGGCTCGCTCGGCTACGCCATGGTTGATGCAAAATATGCCAAAAAGGTTGTTTTGCTAACGGAAAGCATTGAGCCGTTTCCCTATATGCCTGCCAGCATTATTCAGGATCAGGTCGATTATATTGTCAAAATCGACAGCGTTGGCGACCCGGCTAAAATCAGCGTCGGCGCCGCACGGGTAACCAGTAACCCGCGCGAATTGATGATCGCGCGCTCCGCGGCGGACGTCATTGAGCACTCCGGCTATTTTCGCGACGGCTTTTCGTTGCAAACGGGTTCAGGAGCCGCCTCTACCGCCTGCACGCGATTTCTGGAATCGCGCATGAGGAAGCACAATATTGTCGCCAGATTTGCCTTAGGCGGCATTACCGGCAGCATCGTGGATCTGCATGAAAAAGGGCTCATTACTAAGCTGCTGGATACCCAAAGTTTTGATGGCGCGGCGGGAGATTCGCTGGCGAAAAACCCGAACCACGTTGAAATCTCGACCAGCGTTTACGCGAATCCTGCCGCTAAAGCTGCCTGCTGCGATCGGGTTGATGTCGTCATCTTAAGCGCGCTGGAAATTGATACGGATTTTAACGTCAACGTACTAACCGGTTCCGACGGCGTGATGCGCGGCGCATCCGGCGGGCATTGCGATGTCGCCGCGGCCGCAAATTTAACTATCGTAGTCGCTCCGCTGATCCGCAGCCGTATTCCTACCGTCGTCAGGCACGTCACCACGCGCGTGACTCCGGGAGAGAGCATCGATGTGCTGGTTACCGACCACGGTATTGCCGTGAATCCCGCTCGCCCGGAAGTCAAAGAGAGACTGACTGCGGCTGGTTTACCGGTCGTTGATATCGAGGCGCTTTATCAGAAATCGCTGGTGATTTCTGGCGAACCCAAACCGATTGAGTTTACTTCGCGCATTGTTGGCGTAGTGCGCTACCGCGATGGCAGCGTCATTGATGTGGTAAGGCAGGTAAAAGAATGATCGACGAAACGACAACAGCCTCATGCGTACACCTCACCCTTGAGGAAGTGCTGAAAGCCAGAGAAGCGCGGGCGAGCGTGCAGCAAGCCTGGCTGCTCCGGTACGGACAGCCGATGGTATCAACAACGCTCGTTTGGCCCGGTGAGGTAAAAGATACGCCGCTCGCCCGGCAGGTGATGGCAGAGGCGACGGAAGCGCTTAGCCAGCTGCTGCGCAAGCACCGATGGGCTGTCTCCAGGCACGAAGTCCGTTTTCAGCCCACCGGACCTGAAGCGTTCTGGTCCATCCCGGCGCCAGCCTGGATGATAAAGCACGTTACGGCGCATCTTGAAGACAACCATCCGCTCGGGCGTCTGTGGGATATCGATGTTTTTTGCCCAAAATCCGGATTAATAACGCGCAGCGCGATCCGTCAGCCGATGCGCAGATGCTTCATTTGCAGTGAACCAGCCCACGTCTGCTCCCGGATACGCCGCCATTCGCAGAATGAACTTGCGCAAGTGATTGAGGATTTAACCTATGACTACTTTAGCGGTCAGCGTTGAACAGGTTGAGCAGAGACAAAGCATTGCCTGGCTGGCCGCCGAGGCGATGTATCGGGAAGTTAAATTAACGCCTAAGCCCGGTCTGGTCGATGGTGAGAATAATGGCGCGCATCGGGATATGAACATCGCGCTATTTATGGCCAGTATTAGCGCCGTCTCGCCCTGGTTTCCTCGCTTTTTTGAACAGGGAAAAGCCACGGCGGGTTTGCCTGCTCCCCAGACGTTATTAGCGATAAGGCCTATTGGGCTGGCGTGCGAACAGGCGATGTTCAAAGCCACGGGCGGTATAAACACCCACAAAGGAGGCATTTTTTCCCTCGGAATTCTGTGCGCTGCCGCAGGACGCCTTGTTAAAGCAAACCAGATGCTCAGCCAGCGTAATCTGTGCCGGGAAACCAAAGCGATGTGTGCGGGGCTGGTTCACCAGGAACTGACCAAAAATAGCTCCGCCAAAACGAAAGGCGAGCATATTTTTCAGAACCATGGGCTTAGCGGAGCGCGGGGCGAGGCTGAGAACGGCTTTTATACCGTCAGGCAGTTCGGGCTGCCGCAGTGGCAAAAATCGCTGCGGGAAGGGGGATCGGAGCAGGATGCGCTACTCAGGATGCTGCTGGCACTGATGGCATTTAATCCCGATACCAATGTGGTTTCCCGGGGCGGGCTACGCGGCCTGAAATATGTGCAGCGCTATGCAAAAAGAGTGCTGAAGATAAAAAACTTATCGGGTGAGAGGCTCAGAAAAGCGCTGGTAAACATGGATAAGGCTCTTATTGAAAAAAATATTAGTCCTGGCGGCAGTGCGGATCTCCTTGCCGTTGGCTGGGTACTTTCCCATTACCCGGTCTGACAGACGGTACTGAACGAGGAGAGGAAGACTTTATGACTACGCAACGTCTGGAACAGCTAAGTGAGATGTTCACGATTATTCTGGTGCCGGGCCTGAGAGACAGTGATGAGCATCACTGGCAAAGTTGCTGGAGTCGTCGTTTTCCTTTTTGGAAACGGATAAGCCAGCGAAACTGGCTGGAACCTGACATTGATGCCTGGATATCCGCTATTCGTCGGGAGCTGGCTACCTGTCAACTCCCGGCCGTGCTGGTCGGCCACAGCTTTGGGGCGCTTGCATCGTGTCGTCTGATTCAGACGCAAAAGATGAATATAGCGGGCGTCGTCATGGTGGCTCCCGCAGAGCCATCGCTCTTCGAACTGGAAGAAGCGGTACTTCCGGAGAAATTGCCAACGCCCAGCCTTATGTTTGTGAGCCGCAACGATCCGTTAATGTCTTTTAAACGTGCCCGGTTCTGGGCTGAATGCTGGGGAGGTCATTTAATTGATCTTGGCGACGCCGGTCATATTAATGCTGAGTCTGGATTCGGCGACTGGAATTATGGTCTGGAACAGCTGGCTGAATTTTGTGAAGGCTTGCCGCAATATATTAATAAATGATTTTTAGCAACCGATTATCTCTATTACATGAACAACTTTCAGATAAATAATATCTGAGCCGGAGAGCATATGTTAGAAGCTTATAATAAGCATGTGGCAGAACGTGCTGCGAAAAATATTCCGCCGAAGCCGTTAAGCGCTGAACAAACGCAAGAGTTAATTTCATTATTAATCAGCAACGAGTGCGATGATAAAAACACTCTTGTACAGCTGTTGACGCATCGCGTACCGCCGGGGGTGGATCCAGCGGCGAAGATTAAAGCGGATTTCCTCTATCAGCAGGTTAAAGAAGAACACCCGGCGCCGGTTATTGCCCCTCAACGGGCAATTGAACTGCTGGGCACGATGCAGGGCGGTTATAATGTTCAACCGCTGATTGACTTACTGGACGATCCCCGTTGGGCGAACAGCGCCGCGGAGCAATTAAGCACCACGCTGCTTATTTTTGAAAAATTTAAGGATGTTGAAGAAAAAGCAAAGCAAGGAAATGTCCAGGCGCAGAAAGTTATCCAGTCATGGGCCAACGCCGAGTGGTTTTTACGACGTCCGGAGCTGCCTGAGAAAATCACGCTGAAAGTATTTAAAGTGACAGGGGAAACCAATACCGATGATTTATCGCCGGCGCCCGAAGCGTGGTCACGCCCGGATATTCCTCTGCATGCGCTTTCCATGCTGTGTAATCCGCGCGACGGCGTAAGCCCGGATGAACCCGGAAGCCGAGGGCCAATCCAGCAGCTAGAGCAGCTGAAGGAAGAGGGCTATCCGCTGGTTTACGTCGGGGATGTCGTCGGCACCGGCAGTTCACGAAAATCGGCAACTAACTCTATTTTATGGCATCTTGGCAACGATATCCCCTGGGTGCCGAATAAGCGAAGCGGCGGCTTCGTTGTTGGCGGAAATATTGCCCCCATCTTTTTCAATACTCTGGAGGATTCCGGCGCGCTGCCGCTAGAAATGGATGTCTCCGGGCTATCAACGGGAATGCTGATTGACCTCTATCCTTATCAGGGCGAAATTCGCGAAAACCACAGCCAGCGGCATATCACCTCGTTTTCCTTGAAAACGGACGTGCTGCTTGATGAAGTTCGCGCCGGAGGACGTATTCCGCTCATCATTGGCAGGAGTCTGACGGCGAGAGCGCGCGAATCGCTGGATCTGGCGCCCTCCGAGGTCTTCCGCCAGCCAAAAGCGCCGTCACCTTCGGTGGCAGGTTTTACGCTGGCGCAGAAAATAGTGGGCAGAGCCTGCGGCGTAGCCGGGATCCGTCCCGGACAGTACTGCGAGCCGCGGGTGACCACCGTTGGCTCTCAGGACACTACCGGAGGAATGACGCGCGATGAGCTGACCGATCTGGCCTGCCTGAGCTTTTCAGCGGATCTGGTTATGCAATCTTTTTGTCACACCTCGGCCTATCCGAAACCGGTTGATGTGAAGCTACATGAAACGTTGCCTGAGTTCATCAGCCGCCGGAACGGCGTGGCGCTGAAGCCGGGTGATGGCATCATCCACTCCTGGCTAAACCGTATGCTTATTCCTGATACCGTGGGGACCGGAGCGGATTCTCATACCCGTTTTCCGCTCGGCATCTCTTTCCCCGGCGGCTCCGGGCTGGTGGCTTTTGCGGCGGCGACGGGCATTATGCCGCTGGATATGCCGGAGTCGGTGCTGGTTCGTTTTAAGGGCGAAATGCAAAAAGGGATCACCCTGCGCGATCTGGTCCACGCCATCCCGCTCTACGCTATCAAGCAGGGTTTGCTGACGGTGGAGAAAAAAAATAAGGTCAATATTTTCTCCGGCCGCATCCTCGAAATCGAAGGGCTCGGAATGCTGAAAGTAGAGCAGGCTTTTGAGCTGGCCGACGCCTCCGCCGAACGCTCTGCCGCGGCATGCGTGCTACGTCTTGAAGAAGAGAACGTTGCCGAATACCTGCGCTCCAACGTTACTCTGTTACGCTGGATGATAAATCAGGGTTATGAGAATGCGGCGACGCTGGAGCGGCGGATTGCTGAAATTGAGGCGTGGCTGGAAAATCCGTCTCTGCTGGCTGCCGATGAGAACGCCGAATATGCCGCGGTCATTGAGATCGATCTGGCGGAAATAGGCGAACCAATCGTATGCGCGCCGAACGATCCGGATGATGCCCGCCTGCTGTCGGAAGTCGCCCGTTCGCCGATAGATGAAGTGTTTATTGGCTCCTGTATGACCAATATTGGCCATTTCCGGGCAGCCGGTAAAATTATTGCCGAGGCCACTGAGATACCCGTACGGCTGTGGCTGGCTCCGCCGACCAAAATGGATGCGCGTCAGCTTTCCAGCGAAGGCTATTACAATAAGTTTATTAAGGCGGGAGCCAGAATCGAACCAGCCGGCTGCTCTTTATGTATGGGAAATCAGGCCCGGGTCCGCCAGGGAAGTTCGGTTGTTTCAACCTCCACGCGTAACTTCCCGAATCGTCTGGGCACCGATGCGAAAGTCTTTCTGGCATCGGCGGAGCTCAGCGCGGTGGCGGCTATGATAGGCAAGATGCCGACCGTTGAACAATATTTCTGGCATATGGATAAAATTAATGAAACGCGTGACGATACTTATCGTTACCTTAACTTTGATCGGCTGCCTGAATATCAGTCAACAAACGAGCATGAAAATATTATTCAAAAATTCTCTGGCTAATTCCTTAATACATTAATTATTAACAGTGAATAGCTCACTGGTTTAGCAGAAGCTTCGGAAGAAAGAGGCTTCTGCTTATAACGACACGGATCGTAGCTGAGGTGAAGCATGTTTAAATCAAAACAAATAAAAATAGCGGTGCTTATTTTTATTATTGTATTAGCGATAATAATTCCTCCCCCTGAAGGATTAACGAAAGAAGCATGGATACTGGCTGGTATCTATCTGGCCTCAATTATAGGACTGGTAAGTAAACCTTTTCCTGAGCCCGTTATTATGCTGTCGGCGGTAGGCTTGTCATGCTTAACGGTAGCAAGGTTTGCTGACTCCCCCGTCAAGTCCATGGATGTCCTGAGCGGCTATGCCTCAGGAACGACATGGCTGGTATTTAGCGCGTTTACTTTAAGCGCCGCTTTTGTCACCACCGGCTTAGGCAAGCGCCTGGCCTACTGGTTTATTTTAAAGTTTGGCGGCACGACCCTGCGGCTGGGGTATGTTACGGCGCTGCTGGATTTATTGCTTTCACCGGCTACGCCTTCTAATACGGCACGCGCCGGAGGCGTGGTATTCCCGATTATTAACAGCATTGCCCTGGTATTAGGTTCAACGCCAAAAGAGAGTCCGTGTAAAGCCGGGCGCTATCTTATGGTTAATATATATATGGTGACGAAAACAACCAGCTATATGTTTTTAACCGCATTTGCCGGCAATGCCTTAGCATTGCAGTTAATTTCCGATATTTTTCATATTCATATAAGCTGGGTGGGCTGGGCGCTGGCGGGAGTGCCGCTCGGGCTGCTGATGTTAGCCATTATTCCTTATGTCACATATAAAATAGTCCGCCCGCAATTAAAAGAAATAGACAATGCAACCATTGCGAATGCGGGTCTTAATGAACTTGGCCCTATCAGTTCCAAAGAGAAAGGGTTAATAGTCGTATTCATCGCTGCGCTATTAGGTTGGATATTCTCTCGTCAGCTGGGGCTTAATGAATCCTCGGTTGCGGTAATCGCGATGGTAGGCGCGCTGCTGGCAAATATCATTTGCTGGAATGATGTTCTGCAAAATAAGGGCGGCTGGAATACATTAATCTGGTACGGCGGTATTATTGGATTGAGTGCGACCTTAAGCAAAGAAGGCTTCTTCAAATGGCTTGCGGCCTTTATGTCTGAGCGTCTGGATTTCCTCGGCGCCGGTAACAGTACCATCGTGATTATTGTTTTTATAAGCATTATCGTACGCTACTTGTTCGCCTCAGGCGGTGCTTACGTGGCAGCCATGGTTCCGGTCTTTGCCACCGTAGGCCTTGTTACCGGAACTGCGCCTGTGCTGCTAGCGCTCGCTATCCTGTTTTCTAACTCCTACGGAGGCTGTATCACGCACTACGGCGGTGCCGCCGGGCCGATTATCTTTGCCGCCGGTTATAACGATATTAAATCATGGTGGTTAACCGGAACCCTTGTGGCCTTATTAACTTTTATTGTGCACATGGTCATTGGCATTCCGTGGTGGGGCTTTTTGATACAACACGGTATGCTCTGAGCGAGGCCCGCTTTTATATCATTTTTATTGAAACATGGTGGCGTGTTTATATTCCGGGAGCATTCTGATTTGGATAGGGATATCCAGAAGAAGGGTGCAGTTAATTAACCAACGGAACCGGCCGCCTTGCGGCATAACGAAATAACCCCGACATGATGTCAGGGTTATTGAGCTGGAGTGAGATAAACTTCAGCGATGAAGCTGAAATCTCCCGCCAGTGAATGAGTTGCCGCTTAAATGGCGAAGACGTTACCCGCTGAAGGGCCTTTTTGCCCATCTTCAATGGTGAATTCGACTTTCTGACCTTCATTCAGGGTTTTAAAACCACCGCCCTGGATAGCCGAAAAATGTACAAACACATCTTTGCTACCGTTGTCCGGGGTGATGAAACCGAAGCCTTTCGACTCATTAAACCATTTTACTAAACCAGTCATTTTATTAGACATTGATAATACCTCAACATATCTGAGCCTTACGGCGAAAGGGGTTTTCGCACAGAATCTAATTAATAACGATAAGGAGACTCAAAAGGAAGAATTATCAACGGATAACACTTAAGATGAGGACTGCTTTACTAAACCGCTTTATTATGTCTGTATGCTAAACCGACTCCTCATTAGTCACACACATCACTACAGATAGCAAGACTTATTTCCAGGTAAATATCCTGACAAAGCTTTTTGCTGCGCCAGGGTGTCTGGTTGGCTAAAAATTGATTTGCTTATTATCGCTATCCGTGCATTAATGGCTTAATCTGTGCGCGATAAACGAACATCAAACTCTACTGAGCAGTTCTCATAGCCAGGCGCTATCGCTGATATCCCCTCCTTTTGAGTCCAAAATTTGATCCTGCACGTTTCTCTCAATTTCATGCTGTGTAACTGGAGGGAGTATGTCCTCAAGAATTAAAGGTCTGGTGAAGTGGTATAATGAATCGAAGGGGTTTGGTTTCATCTCTCCTCTTGATGGCAGCAAAGATATCGCTGTTAATTTCTCAGCGCTTCACGGCGATAACTTTAATACCCTCTTTGAAGGGCAAAAAGTTGAATTCGCTATACATCGCGGTGATAAAGGTCCAGCGGCGACGAAAGTTATTCTGTGCGATAAGGAGATATTTTAGAACGATGACCATGAGAGGAGAGGGCGTCGATTGTGCCATCTCGACGGCTGCGGTTCGCCGAGGCAGAAGCCATCCCACACTGACAGAAAAATTATCTCTCCCGGCTACTAAAGTGGCCTGCGATGCTGCCAGGCAGAATGCCCTGATAAACGTTCACATGGCTGAGAGTGAATTACCGACCAGCAGACCGGCCGGTAATTAACGAAGTATGGTGAGTGAACTGACGGAAGCTTAGCGAAATAACTTACTGCTTCGCCGGGATAATCAGCACCTGACCCGGATAGATCTTATCGGGATGCGTCAGCATCGGTTTATTAGCTTCAAAAATACGCTGATAGTCATTAGCCGAGCCGTACATCGCTTTTGAGATGGCGCTCAGGGTATCGCCGGATTTCACCGTGTAATAACGGCTTTCCGCTCCGCTCTGCGTCACATTAACGCTATCATTGACCTGGCCAACTCCGGTGACGTTACCCACCGCCACCAGAATTTTTTCTTTATCTTCCTGCGAGCCGACGTCGCCCGTTATCGTTGCGGTGCCATCGTCCGCGACATCAATATTCACTTTTTCAGCGCCGGGCAGGTTAAGGTTATCAATGTGTTTTTTCAGCTTTTCGGCCCGATCCTCCTTGCTGCCGCCAGATACCGCATCCCAGATTTTCTCGCCCGCGTCTTTCACAAAACTTAATAATCCCATCGTTCCATACCTCCATTACTGCTTCATGATTAATATTTTCATCAGACCCAATAATCCAATATCCAATATAGATAAGTGCAGGATGCCTCCACCGTAGCGGCAAAGTCTTAAAGAAGCGCAACCTGCCATTGAAGTATATGCAATGAGCGTCAAAGTGCAGGATATTTGCCTTAAATTCTCCGCGATGGCACGGCATCAACGCTTGTTATCACGGCCATTATGCGATCCGCTTTGCAACATAGCGGTACCGTAGCAACGCCTTGCCAGGCTGCGAAGCAGAAGGAGTTGATTTTTCATCCCTGATTAAAGTCACTATTTTTATCACCTCATTTGCTGAGATCGACACATTGCGCCGGGTTCTCTATCAAAACTACGGCGAACATCTGCCTGCCAGCTCTCTCGTTGAAGTCAGCCGCCTCTTTTCACCCGATCTTAAAATTGAAATTGAAGCGATTTTCGGCCTCTGAAGGACGGGCCGTAACCGGGCGGCTGGCAAAAAGCTTTATCAATTTATTTGAAGCATTCGGTTAAACAAACGATATTTATTCTCACCTGGTTACGCGTAGAGTAGTGGGATACGCGGCAGATACGCTTGTCATAAGGCGCGCTCTACCGACGACTCCCTGCAAACCAGGAAACTTCGTTATGAAAAAGATTGGCTTTTTATCATTTGGTCACTGGACGCCGTCGCCGCAGTCCGGGACGCGTTCGGCCGCTGACGCGCTGCTGCAATCTATCGATCTGGCCGTTGCCGCCGAAGAGCTGGGCGCGGACGGCGCTTATTTCAGGGTGCACCACTTTGCTCGCCAGCTCAGCTCACCGTTTCCCCTGCTGGCCGCGGTAGGCGCGAAAACCAAAAAGATTGAAATCGGCACCGGCGTTATCGATATGCGCTATGAAAATCCGCTGTATATGGCCGAAGATGCGGGAGCCGCTGATTTAATCTCCGGCGGCCGTTTACAGCTGGGGATTAGCCGTGGTTCCCCGGAACAGGTGATTGATGGCTGGCGCTATTTTGGCTACGTGCCTGGCGAAGGCGAAAATGAGTCTGATATGGCGCGTCGTCATACCGAAGTGCTGCTGGACGCGCTGCGCGGAGAAGGCTTTGCGAAACCTAATCCGCAGCCAATGTTCCCCAACCCGCCGGGGCTGCTGCGCCTGGAGCCGCATTCTGAAGGGCTACGCGAGCGCATCTGGTGGGGGGCGGGCTCAAATGCGACGGCGATGTGGGCGGCTAAGCTCGGGATGAACCTGCAAAGTTCGACGCTGAAAGACGATGAGACCGGTGAACCGTTCCATATTCAACAGGCGAAACAGATTCGCGCCTATCGCGAGGCCTGGGCGCAGGCGGGTCATACGCGTACGCCGCGCGTGTCGGTTAGCCGCAGTATTTTCGCCCTGATGGACGATCGTGACCGGATGTATTTCGGTTCTGGCCGTGACGATAGTGATTCGATAGGCTTCCTTGATGAGAAGACCCGGGCCATTTTCGGCCGCAGCTACGCCGCGGAGCCGGACAAGCTGATCGAACAGCTGAAACAGGATGAAGCGATTGCTGAAGCGGATACGTTATTGCTGACGGTACCGAACCAGCTGGGCGTGGAGTATAACGCCCATGTCATTGAGTCTATTCTGCGGCATGTCGCACCGGCACTGGGCTGGCGCGACGCATAAATCTTTGATGGGCAACGCCCCGCTGATTGCTGTCAGGCGGGGCGAATTGTCTTACTGGGCACTCTTTGGCTGTAGCTGATAGGTCCATGCGGGCACTCGCTGGCCATCCCCGGTCATCACTTCAACGGCTACGCGGTCGTAGCCCTCTTCAAACTCATCCAGCATTGGCCAGTGGGCATTGAGATTATCGGACAGGAACAGGTAGCCGTGAACCTGAGGGCCATTTTTATCAAGAACGATCCCCGGAAAATCCGCCGCCGCTCCCCAGCCGCGTTCATAAAATATGCCGTTCACATAGCCTGGCTGCCATTCCCCGCCGATACGTTCCATTATATGGGCATTGGCGTGGCCCGGACGCAGCGTGCCGTAGACAAATAAGCGTTCCATTATTCCTCATTAACTTTAGCTTCAAGCGCTCAAACTTAACATACGAAGCTGGGGCTGGGTTAGCAAGGCGCCCCGCAGGACGCCTGCTGTCGGTCAGGGCTCAGGCCCGAACATTTCCACCAGCTGCTTCTTATCCGGCATGCCGATGACCTGCTGGAGCTCGTTTTTCTCATTCATGTAATAGATCGCTGGGGTGGCGCTGGCCCCCAAATCATCCATCAGCTTTTGATGATGCTGAAGAAGATTAAAGGTTTCTCGCGGCGTAACCCCCTCAAAGCGCGGCAGTTTTTTGCCACCGGAAAGCTCATACTCTTGCCAGGCGGCAACCGGATCTTTGGCATTCAGAATGGCCGTTGCGTACCTGCCGCTTTGCGGATTGAGAAAAGCAACGAGCAGGGTATTTAACTGGACCTTACCTGCTTTTACCCACGGCTGCGCAGTAGACCAGAACTCCTTGCACCAGGGGCAGAACGGATCGGCGAAAACAATGACTTTTCTGGCTGCCGAATCAGCGCCTTCCTTCAGGGGGCTGGCATTATTCAGCGTCTTCCACATTTCGCGCCCTAAAGGGATATAGATCGCTTCTTTGAAATAGGTTTCACTAAGATTTTTCCCTTTTTCATCATAAAGATAGCCTGATATCACGTGTTTGCCGTCCGGCGTCAAAAACATGGTCACCCCCATGTCCTGATACTGGCCAACCCAGCCTCTCACGCCCGCGGGGGAATCAATCTCTTTAATGATTTTTATCCCTTGCTGTTCACCAAAGTCCTTAACTATCTGAGGGATGGCTCCCCCGGCAAAAGCCAGACCCGGTATCATCCATGCCGCCAGTAGTAGAATAGATTTCATCATATCGCCTCTGAAATGCTGGGGGAGCGCTCCCCCAGACGTGGGTTATTGTTTTTTCAGCGCGTCGCTGACCATCTCATCAAATTGCGTCCAGGGGATCCAGCCTGACAGTAGCCGATCGCCAATCAGCGTGGCCGGCGTGCCCTGGATCCCGAGTTTCCCGGCGACGGAAAAGCTTTTCTCGATCGTCTGTTCAATGCTGGCGTTATCGTGATATCCCTTCTTAGCCATCAGGATATGGTTAAATTTCATAAACTGCTGTGGATGCGCGCGCCGCAGGGTTAATGCATCCCTTGCTGAGGTTATCGAACTCTCAGAACGCCAGGGGAGAAATTTAAAGATAACGGCTACGTCCGGATATTTTTCCACAATCTTCTCCAGATACGGGTCAAACTTTTTGCAGTACGGACAGTTATGTGAGGATGCCGATGCCGTGAGAATGCCGCAAGGAGAGCGGGAGCGAACAGCGTTTTTTTCATTGCTAATTAACCTTTTGCGTGACTGAGGGCATTCAGAACGGTTTGCTGCTCAAGCAGCGGCGGGAGCGTTTCACCTTGCGGTTTACCCGGACCGTAGACTTCATTAAAGGGAATGGCGTAGCGATTTCTGCTCTGCAGGAAGCGGGAGATGGCTTCGGAGGGTTTGCTCCAGTCGCCGCGTAGCGCGACCACATCGGGCTGAGCCAGCGCGCGGGTGATGTCGGGCTGATTTAACACGCGGTGTTCATTCACTTTGCAGGTTAAGCACCAGTCGGCTGAGATATCGACAAACACCCGCTTGCCCGCGGTCAGCGCATCATGGAGAGCCTCCTCGCTGAAGGGCTGCCAGCGAATTTGCTGAGCGTTAGCTGATGGCGAAGCCGCTGCGGGCGCCTCCGCGAGCAGGCCGCGAAGCTGGAAGCCGGCAAACGCCGCCAGGGTGATAACCACCAGCCAGAAGAGTCTCGCCGTTCGCTGATGGATCACTAACAGGGCGAGCAAAGCTGCCAGGGTGAGGGCCAGTGCGATGACCGCGCCGGCGGTGCGGCCAGGATGCAGGCCCAACAGCGTGGCCAGCCATAGGCTGGAGGCCAGCATCATGACGCCGAGTATCATTTTTAACGACTTCATCCAGCGACCGGGGCGCGGAAGCAGAGCTGCCGTTTTAGGGACTACGGCGACCAATAGCCACGGCAGGGCCATACCCAGCCCGATGACCAGGAAAATCAGCCACAGCTGATGGAGCGGGGCGGCAAGCGCGAAAGCGACGGCCGTTGCCAGGAAGGGGGCGGAACAGGGGGTCGCCAGTAGGGTGGCGAAAACTCCCTCACAGAAACTGCCCGCCATCCCGGAGCCGCTGGCGGCTGCCATGCGTCCAACGACCGACGACGGGAGTAGCACTTCAAATAGGCCAAAAAGATTGAGCGAGAAGAGAAACGTGACGGCAACCATCACGCCGATAAACCAGGGATTCTGGAACTGAATCCCCCAGCCCAACGAAGAGCCGGTAAGCTTCAGCGCCGTCACCATCAGCGCCAGCAGGGCAAACGAAGTCAGGATACCCGCGCTGGTAGCGAGAAAACGTAGCCTGATAGCGCTTTTGTTTGACCCGGACTGCAGCACCGAGCCGAGCTTCATGCCCATCACCGGCAATACGCAGGGCATAAGGTTGAGGATTAACCCACCGAGCAGCGCGAAAAGCAGAATTCGTCCGGGATTTACCGTTGCCGCTGGCGCAAGATCCGCGCCTATCGTCAGGCTGGCCTGCTGCGCCTTTTCGCCATTCGTCACCACCAGCGACAGCTTTTTCCCCGCCAGCGTAGTGGGCTGCTCTCCCCATTCATCGGTTACCGGTACCGTCACTTTGAGCCGGGTACCCTCGATGCGAATATCCGGGTCGCCGGCCACAATTCCCCCGTCAATAGGGTCAAAATAGATACCGGGCTGCATCCATTTACCGCTGGTGGTGGCGGTGATTTCCAGGTTCCTGCCGACCAGATGCGCGGAGAGCTCGTCGGAGACGCCGCTATCCGCCGGGATGGTCCGCATGGCCTGTTCAAAGGCATTGTGGAATCCCGCCTCCACGGGCTGGCTGAAATTGAGGCGCAGTTGGTAGTCGGTTAACAGACAAACATTGCTGCAGGTGGATAACGTGAGCGTACCTTCCAGCGCATCGCCAGGGGCGGCGGTGATAATCATCGGGATAATGACCTGCTTTTGGTAGCCCTGGGTCGTCAAACCGGAAATCTCGAATCTTACCGGGGCTGGCCAGTACCATCGTGCCTGCTCACCGTTGCTCCAGGTGATTTGCGGGGCAATACCGCCTTCACCAGGCGAGCGCCAGTAGGTTTTCCAGCCGTCAGCAAGCTCAATGGAGAGCAGTCCGTAGACCTGCTCTTGCCCTTTTTCTGCCTGGAAGCGTATCCGGGCGTGGTCATTTTGTGGCGAGGTCAGCCATCCCGTGTCCGCCGCATGAGCTACGCCCATGCAGGCCAGCAACAGGAGGACGATGCCCCTGAAGATCTTCAGCATTTTTTTCTCCGTAAATTAAAAAAGTAATCGTCTAAAAAACGCTTTTTTATTCACGGAAAACGCAGTTTTGCAGGTGAATGCGCAGAGTGGGCGGCCTGACGGGCTCGTCCCGGAAAACAAAAGTACCCACCGCAGCGAATAGCTGAAGCAGGGCAAGGAACAGAATAACGGCAGGTAAAGCGCCATCGAAGAACAGTGGCTGCGCGCAGAGCAGGGATTTGGCGCTCAGCTGACAGGGAGAGGGCCCTTGCTCAGCCTCCTCTGACGATGGCTGCTGAGACTGTGCGTTGATGGTTGTCTCCTGAGCTACGTAGCCCGTCTTTTCCAGAAAATGGTGTAGATAGACCGCCCGCTGTACAAGACAGAAAGCCATGACAAGGCAGGTCAAGATCAAAAACCATTTACCGGGGAGCTGGCGGTTGCGCATAGGGTACCTGAACATTTCAGAACCCGTGGATCATAAACAATCCTTATCAATCCACAAGAGGCTGGCGTGTAAGGTTTTGTCTGAACTCTGTAATGCAAACGCTTACCGACCGGCAGAGAAGGGGGAAATTCGGATATTTCATGCGTTGATATTATTTACATGGCTAATTAACCCGGTTACTATGCGCGCCGCTAATTGGTATCGGCACGCCACTGCTGAACTTTACTGATTAGCGCCTGACCGCCATTAGCTCATCTGGAAGAGCGAACGACATAGGTTGTAGGGAACGAGGTTCGAGGCCTCGATGGCGGCCCAATGCCGACTTAGCTCAGTAGGTAGAGCAACTGACTTGTAATCAGTAGGTCACCAGTTCGATTCCGGTAGTCGGCACCAACTTTTCCTGTTTTCACTCGTTAATTAGCGAATTACAGCGTCTCTTCTCCTTCTGCCGATATTTATCTCTTTTTTCCTCTGTCTTATTACTATTTCTGCATAAGCGTCAGAGCGTGGGCAATTGATGGTAGTACCTGTTAAGGAAAGTTTTATTAGTTATTGTTCCGGTAAGTAAATATCTACATTTTTAAGGATTTGACGCTTTACCTAAGCATATCTGAATAATTTCAATGAGAATTTACTTATTCGGAATGAGTCGCGTATTTTTCAGAAATTTCATCGCTTTTTATATGATACTCTCCCTCTTTCAAGGAGTGAACGAAGGAAAAAATAATGCTTTACCGCTATGCCGTTTTCTCCAGAAAACACAACACGTGTCATATTCTCCTGCTGTTTACGATTGTGCTAATAAGTTTCGTACATTTGAGCGTGCTGCTGGAAACCGATAACACATGGCTGCTGGGGCCGATGGTGATTTATCTGCCTATTTTTTTCCTTTGGCGAAAGGTCTCTGCGATCCGAAGCAGAATCGCTGATTAATGTGCTGGTGGAGTTCCCTACATGAGTGAAAATACAACATCTAAACCATCCTCTGAACCGAAAGTCCTGCAGCCTGTATTGCGGAAAGTGGATCTCAACCTGCTGACCATTTTTGATACCGTAATGCAGGAGCAAAGCTTAACGAAAGCGGCGCATACGCTAGGTATGTCTCAACCAGCGGTGAGCAGCGCGGTGGCTCGCCTGAAGGTGCTATTTAAGGACGAGCTGTTTGTTCGTAACGGTCGCGGGATTAAACCGACCGATCGCGCTTTTCAGCTATTTAGTTCGGTTCGACGCGCGCTGCAGCTGGTGCAAAATGAGCTGCCGGATACGCTCTTCGATCCGCTGGACTGCGAACGCGTCTATCATCTTTGCGTTTGTAGCCCGCTGGATAACTATCTGACCCCACTTATTTTCAATAAAATCAATGAAATTGCCCCAAGGGTTAGCCTCTCGTTTAAATCGTCGCTAAGTCAACAGGTAATTAATCAGCTCCGCTATCAGGAAGTTGAATTTGTTCTTGATTACAACAAGTTCAATCACCCGGAATTCACCAGCATTCCGCTGTTCAATGACAAAATGGTACTTGTCGCCAGACGAGATCATCCGCGTATTGAATCGCAATCGCCGCTGAGCGAGCAGGAAATTTATCAGGAGCAGCATGCCACGGTAGCGCTGGATCGCTACGCGTCATTCAGCCATCCATGGTATAGCTCGGAAGAGCAGCAGGCCTGCGTTGCGTTCCACGGTAACGCGATGGTTAGCGTGCTGAGCGTCGTGTCGCAAACGAATATGGTGGCAATCGCGCCCGAGTGGCTGGCCAAAGAGTTTGAAGATAAGTTCGCGCTTCAGCTGCTGCCATTGCCTTTAGAAATGAACAGCCGCACCTGTTATCTTTCGTGGCATGAAACGGCAGGACAGGAGAGAAGCCACCGCTGGATGGCGGAATTGTTGATTAAAATTTGTCAGCGCTAATATCTCTCAAGAAATACCTGGTCCTGTGCCAGGTATTTTATTATTGATTATTTAATACTGGCTTAATATTTAATTTAACGATTCCATTTTTTATTTCGTCAGGATCCGCCGATGAAAGACGTCATGCCTGGACCTCACTAAAATATCTATTTCCATAATACCTTTCATTTCTCAGCGATACTGGCCTTGCAAAACCATCACATATAATCAACTTTGACGTTAGCCGCATTGCGCCTGGGGTACACCGCGATTGGGCATTGCCGGGTAACGGCTGGGTTTTATGACCACGCCGGCGAATTTTCCTTCTCTGCCTTCAGGCATCAGAGGGACCATGAGCCTTGTAAGGCTTTAAAAGAGAGCAGCGCTATCGGCTTTTCGCCATATGCTTATTATGGTTTTCAGTATAATTTTACCGGCTGTTTCGCCGCTGAAAGCGGAATTATTCCTGCAGACGTCCTGGTGGTTAGCGTGCACCTGGGGTTTCGCTAATCCGCCATCGCGGCGCCGTGAACCCTATTCCTTATAATTAATAGCGTTAAGAAACGGATGTGTCTTAAGGTTATTTTAATGTTGTTGATAGCCATTCTTTTTTTATAGCATTTTCCTGTTCCTGTACGCCTGCTTTCAGTACATTTCGCTCTTTTTATTAGATGGTAATTGTTTGCATTATCATTCACATTTCTATGTGATTTAATCCTCTCCGGCCGGCTGCCAGTTTTAATTCGCCCACATATATTAAGGATTAGCTCATGCGTTTTCGCCTGGTGTCTTATTGTTCCGCTGCACTGATTGCTTCTTCCGCATTTATTGCCCCATCGGTTCTGGCTGCGACCAGCGGTGACGGGATTGTCGTTTATAACGCCCAGCATGAAAATCTGGTCAAGTCCTGGGTTGACGGCTTTACCAAAGAGACGGGAATTAAAGTGACGCTGCGTAACGGCGGCGACAGCGAGCTGGGTAACCAGCTGGTGCAGGAGGGAGCCGCATCCCCGGCGGATGTCTTCCTGACGGAAAACTCACCGGCCATGGTGCTGGTGGATAACGCGAAGCTGTTTGCGCCGCTGGCTGCCGAGACCCTTCAGCAGGTCGCGCCGGAATACCGTCCTGAACACGGACGCTGGATTGGCATTGCCGCCCGCAGCACCGTATTCGTCTACAATCCGGCGAAAATCAGCGAAGCGCAGCTGCCGAAATCTTTGATGGATCTGGCGCAACCTGAGTGGAAAGCGCGCTGGGCCGCGTCGCCGTCCGGCGCGGACTTCCAGGCTATCGTCAGCGCGATGCTGGCGCTGAAAGGCGAGCAGGCTACGCTCCAATGGCTGAAAGCGATGAAAACCAATTTTGTCGCCTACAAGGGAAATAGCACGGTCATGAAGGCGGTTAATGCCGGGCAGATTGACGGCGGCGTTATCTATCATTACTACCGTTTCGTTGACCAGGCGAAAACCGGTGAGAACAGTAAAAATACCCGCCTCTATTATTTTAAAAACCAGGATCCGGGCGCTTTTGTCAGCATCTCCGGCGGCGGCGTTCTGGCATCCAGCAAACACCAGCAACAGGCACAGGCCTTTATCAAGTGGATCACCGGCAAACAGGGACAAGAGCAGCTGCGCACCAACAACGCCTTTGAATATGCCGTTGGCGTCGATGCCGCGTCTAACCCGAAACTGACGCCGCTGAAAGCGTTAGACGCGCCGAAGGTCGAGCCGTCTACCCTGAACAGCAAAAAAGTGGTCGATTTAATGACCCAGGCTGGCCTGCTGTAATCGCCCGGTAGAGTGAACACGCCATGTCTTCTCTGAGTTTCGCGCTCGGGAAAAAAGCACAACGCCTGCCCGAGCGCCGGCGTCCTGCTTTTCCGATGATCGCTTTAGCCGTACTGTTTTCTCTGCTGGCGCTCCTGCCGCCGGGCTTTGTCATTGCCACAGGAATTGATACTGGCTGGGAGACAATCCAGGCGCTGGTCTTTCGTCCGCGCGTCGCTGAGCTGCTGAGCAACACGCTGTGGCTTATCGCGCTGACGGTACCCCTTTGCATTGCGCTGGGCGTAGGCCTGGCCTGGCTAACGGAGCGCACTTTGCTGGCGGCACGGCGAGTCTGGTCGGCTCTGGCGGTTGCGCCGCTGGCGATCCCGGCCTTTGTGCAAAGCTACGCCTGGGTCAGCGCGGTACCGTCAATGCACGGCCTTTCAGCCGGAGTTTTTCTTTCGCTGCTGGCCTATTATCCCTTTATCTATATGCCGGTTGCCGCCGTCCTGCGGCGTCTTGATCCGACGCTGGAAGATGTTGCCGCCTCATTAGGTACGCCACCGTGGCGGATCTTTTTTCGCGTGGTTTTGCCGCAGCTCCGGCTGGCGATATGCGGCGGCGCGCTGCTGGTGGCTCTGCATCTGCTGGCGGAGTTCGGCCTGTTCGCGATGGTGCGTTTTGACACCTTTACCACCGCTATCTATGACCAGTTCCAGTCAACCTTTAGCGGCCCGGCGGCGAACATGCTGGCCGGAGTGCTGGCGCTCTGCTGCCTGGCGATTTTACTGCTGGAGGGCGCGTCGCGGGGAAAAGCGCGCTATGCGCGTATTGGCTCAGGAGCCGCGCGCGAACAGCAGCGGCGGCCGCTGGGGCGCTGGGCTACGCTGCCGTTACAGCTCGCGCTGCTGACCCTGGTAATGCTGGCGCTGGGGGTACCGCTGATTGTGCTCTGCCGCTGGCTATGGCTGGGTGGCGTGGCGAACTGGCTGAACGCCGATCTCTGGCTCTCCCTGCGCCAGACGCTGCTGCTCGGCGCGGTTGGCGCGCTCCTCACCACCGTCTGCGCAATTCCTGTCGCCTGGCTGGGCGTTCGCTATCCGCAGCGCGTTTTTCGCCTGCTGGAGGCGTGTAACTACATCGCCAGCTCTCTGCCCGGCATCGTGACGGCACTGGCGCTGGTGACGATCGCCATTCACTACGCGCGGCCAATTTATCAGACCGAGGTGACGCTGCTTCTTGCCTGGCTGCTGATGTTTATGCCCAGAGCGCTGGTCAACCTGCGCGCCGGGATCGCTCAGGCCCCGGTCGAGCTGGAAAACGTGGCCCGCAGCTTAGGCCGCAGCCCCGGTCGGGCGCTGTGGAGCGTGACCATGCGGCTGGCGGCGCCGGGCGCGGCGGCAGGGGCGGCGCTGGTATTCCTCGGCATAACTAATGAACTGACCGCCACGCTGCTGCTCTCTCCGCTCGGCACCCGCACGCTGTCGACCGGCTTCTGGGCGTTAACCAGCGAAATTGACTATGTCGCCGCCGCGCCTTACGCGATGCTGATGATTCTGCTATCGCTGCCGCTGACCGGTATTCTCTATATTCAGTCGAAAAAAATCGCAGGTTTGTAACATGCTCGAACTCTCCTCTATCTCCAAATCTTTCGCCGGTACGCGGGTGCTTGATGGCCTGAATCTGACGGTGGCCGCGGGCAGCCGGACGGCGATTGTTGGCCCCTCCGGCTCCGGCAAAACCACGCTGCTGCGGATCCTCGCGGGGTTCGAAACGCCGGATGGCGGGCGCATTGTCATGCAGGGACGTACGCTGTTTACGCAGGGAACATTTATCCCCGCCCACCTGCGCGGGGTGGGCTTCGTGCCGCAGGAAGGCGCGCTGTTCCCGCATCTGAACGTCGCGGACAATATTGCCTGGGGGCTGGACGGCAGCCGTCAGGAGAAATACCGGCGGGTAGCGGCGTTGATGGAGATGGTCTCGCTGGACGGCCAGCTGGCGAGCCACTGGCCGCATGAAATCTCCGGCGGTCAGCAGCAGCGCGTGGCCCTGGCGCGAGCGCTGGCGCAGCGCCCGGCGCTGATGCTGCTTGATGAACCCTTTTCGGCGCTCGACACCGGGCTGCGCGCAACCACGCGCAAAGCGACCGCGGACCTGCTGGAACAGGCCGGGATAGCTTCGATCCTGGTGACGCACGACCAGAATGAAGCGCTCTCATTTGCCAGCCAGGTTGCGGTAATGCGTCAGGGGCGTTTTGCCCAGGTCGGCACGCCGTATGAGGTATACAGCCGCCCCGTTGATGAAGAGACCGCGCTGTTTCTTGGCGATGCGCTGATGCTGCCGGCCGAGTTTCACGGAGGCCGCGCGCGCTGCGCGATTGGCGAGATATCAACCGACAGTCCTGACGCCGCCGGCCCGGGTAGGGTGATGCTGCGCCCTGAACAATTGGTCATTTCAGCCTGTCCACCGGATGAATCAGCGCTGACCATCCGCGACGTCGATTTTAGCGGCCATTTATCCACGTTAACGCTGACCATGCCCGGCCTGCGTGAGCCGCTGCTCGTCAAAACCGTCAGCCAGCAGGTGTGGCGGCCGGGAGCAACGGTGCGCATTGACGTCAAAGATAAAGCTCGCGTTTTTGCTGGCTAGCGCGATAAGACTATAAATCAATACACAGGTTCGCCGACCGGCTACGCGAGCAGCACAGGGCAATCTGCTGCGTGCTGGCGGATTTCTCCGCCTCCGACTGCACGGTGTCTCGGTGGTCGATAACCCCCTCAATGACCGGCGTCAGGCAGACGCCGCAAATTCCCATTTCACAGGAGAGCGGAACGGCGACGCCGTTCTCCTTGAGTACCTGAGCAATGGTTTTATCCGCAGGAACCGGCCAGCGTTCACCCGTGGAAGCAAGCGTCACGCTAAAAGTTTCTCCCTGCGGGGCTGCGGCTGGCGTGGCGACGGGCTGGAAGGCTTCGCTATGGATCAGCATTTCCGCCCAGCCCTGTTCCAGAGCGGTCCGACGCGCGGCGGCCATAAATCCCTCTGGCCCGCAGAGATAAATCGGATGTCCGGTATGCGTATTGTTCAGCGCGGCGGCTAAATGTTGCCGGGCGCTGTCTCCTTCGCTTGAGTAGTGAATCACCACGCTTTCGGTGCTGAACCGCCGCTGCAGTTCGCGCACAAACGCCCCCTGCGAGCGGCTTTTCAGATAGTAGTGCAGCGTAAACGGCACGCCTTCAGCGTCCAGCCTTAGCACCATCGCATACAGCGGCGTAATCCCGATGCCGGCGGCCAGCAGCGTTACCCGCTCAGCCGCCTGTAAAGCAAACAGGTTTCGTGGGCGAGAAATCAACAGCGTCTGACCGGGGCGCAGCTGCTGGTGGATGTAGCGCGAGCCGCCGCGGGAAGACTTTTCCAGCGCCACGCAGATCAGATACCCGTCGTCGGCGCTCTGCGGGCCGGTAAGCGAATACTGGCGAATCACGCCGCACGGCAGATGAAGGTCAATATGCGCGCCTGGCTGCCAGGCGGGGAGCGGCTGACCGTTTTGCGCGACCAGCCGTACGGCAAGGCTCTGGCTGCCCTGACGCCACAGGCCGTCAACGATAACCTCTAAGATATCGCTCATGATAATTCTCCGCTTACACGAGGAAAAAATCGCCGAAGCCCATTTTCTTTAGCCCGCGTCGATAGGCGATAGAGCTGCGATCGGCGGGGATATGCGCTTCAAGGGTTAAATCCAGCGGTAATCTTTCCGGACGCTGGGTCTCCACCATCAGGCGATCTTCCTCAAAGACGCGCAGGTTAAAGGCGTAAACGTCCTCCACCGGCACGTGCAGATCGAAATTGCGCGCGATGGGCGCGAACATCCGGGTTATCCGCGAGGAAACCGGCGAGGCGGCGTTCATAATCACCAGCCTGGCGTCACCGGGAAAATGAATCGTCAGGGTGGCGGTAAACGGCAGATGCATCTCAAAATGACGCAGCCACTGGAAGCCCTCAGGTGCACGAAATTCAGAGCTGGCGGGATAATTGCCGACTGAACTCCAGTAATCGGCGATAAAACCAAACGCCGTCTCCTGCGGAGTGTAATTTGGCACCAGCTGGTTATCCGGATCGGCGAAGGTATCGGTATGGATCCAGGCAAAATGAGCGACATCCAGAAAGCCCTCAACCTGACGGCCCGCAAAGCCGTTGACTTCAAAGGCCGGGCAATTGATTTGCTGAAAGCCATCGTCGTGCCAGTGCGGCATCACCGGCAGCGGCAGCGGGTTTTCCGCATCGAAGGCCAGGCAGGTCCAGATCAGGCCATAGCGTTCCTCCACCGCAAAGCTGGTGAGGTTGAGCTTCGCCGGTACCGGCTGGTCGGGGCTGGAAGGGATGCGGTTGCAGCGGCCATCCTCACCGAAGCGCAGGCCGTGGTACGGGCAGACAATCCCTTCTTCATCGTGAAAACCGAGCGTCAGCGGTACGCCGCGATGGGGGCAGACGTCGCGTGCAACTACCACCTGGCCCTTAATACGATAGATAACCAGCTGTTCATCAAGCAGCGTGGCTTTTACCGGCGCGGGGCCGATATCGCAGGCGCGGGCGACCGGGTGCCAGCATTTTGCCAGCCGCAGCCAGTCTTCTGGCTCAAAGGTGCAATGGGCGGGTGGGCTGGGCTGTGGTTTGTTCATGGCTTCTCTTCCTGCTCACAAAAGCATTTGTTTAATTGTTGTGAGTTTATTGTTGCCATATTAGGGTGTTGACATCCATCAGCAATAATTCAGCTGGCTGTTGCAAAAAAGAGTACAGGTAAAGATGAGCCCATTTTCGCGTTTTGCTCTCTATTTTGCCGAAGTGGCCCGTAGCGGGAGCCTGCGGCGGGCGGCGGAAAAGCTGCATATTTCCGCTTCGGCGATTAATCGACAAATTTTGCAGGCGGAGGAGGATTTCGGTACGCCGCTGTTTGAACGCCTGCCGGAAGGGCTGCGCATGACCACCGCCGGAGAGCTGCTGTACGACAATCTGCTGCGCTGGCAAAAGGAGTTTCAGCTGACCCGGCAAAAGTTTGATGAGCTGCAGGGGCTGAAGCGCGGCACCGTGAGCCTCGGCATGGTGCAGGCGCTGGCGGAAGGGAGCTTTGCCGCCGCGCTGGCGGAAATCATCAGCAGCTGGCAGTGGCTGGAGCTGAATCTGCAGGTGGCGGATAGCCATACCGTCAGCCAGAAGGTGCGCCAGGCGGATCTCGATTTTGGCCTGATTCTGGATCCCGAAGGCCAGGCCGGGCTGAGCGTGCTGGCTTTTGCCGAGCTGGAGATGGGCGTGGTCATGCGCCCGGATCATCCGCAGGCAAATGCTGAAATGTTGTCGTTAGGCGAGCTCAGCGAGGAGCGGCATATTGTGCCCGGCGCGCCGCTGATCGTCCATGAGCGGGTCGCGATGCTCTATCGTCATTATGATTTTTCCCCGGCGAACACCATTGGCTGCAACGATATCCGCCTGATTAAGTCGCTGGTGCTGAAAGGCGGCGGCGTGACGATTCTCAGCCGCCTGGACGTTCTGGATGAGGTGAAGCTTGGTCAGCTGGCGTTTGTCCCGCTGCGCAACAGGCTGCTGCGGCCGCTTACCCTGGCCCTGTGCACCGCCCCTTCGCGCCAGCTTTCCCGTCCCGCGCAGATGGCGATCCAGAAACTGACCGCGGTGATGGAGGAGATACAGGGCGGGGCAGCGGGTTCGCCACCGTCTGCGTCCCGGTAGCCCGGACAGGCGCGCAGCGCCGCCTCCGGGAACAGGCCCGGCCTGAAATATCCTGCGGTTTGCTTCCCCGGCGGCGCTGCGCTGACCGGGGCTACGGGGGCACCAGCGTCTGCGTTCCGGTAGCCCGGACAGGCGCATAGCGCCGCCTCCGGGAGCAGGCCCGGTCTGAAATATCCTGCGGTTTGCTTCTCCGGCTGCGCTGACCGGGGCTACGGGTTCACTGCCGTTTGCATTCCGGTAGCCCGGCTAAGGCGTTTACGCCGCGAGCCGGGAGGGGCGCTGATACCAGGATCTTTACCCCAGCGGACCGCCCTGAATAGTTTCACACAGACCGTTGATGATCCGCTCCCCGGTCTCAGATTTCAGCTCCTGATACCAGGCTTGAGTCAGCGCCATATCTTTGCCGTGGGTCACGTCGCAACGTTTACGCGCCTTCAGCACCAGATCGCGGACCCGGTCGCAGCGCAGCGATTCATACTGACGCAACACCCCGACAATATCGTGGCTCTGGCGGAACAGATCCCCCAGCACCACCGCATCCTCAAGCGCCGCGCAGCCGCCCTGGCCGATATCCGGGGTAGTACTGTGTCCGGCGTCGCCCAGCAGCGCTACCCTGCCGTGAACCAGATTATCAAACGGCTCGATATCATGAATCTCAATGCGGTTGGTGGTCTGCGGATCGAGGGCGGCGATCAGCTTCTGCACCTGCGGCGCCCAGCCGCTGAAATAGCGGCTAAGATCCGCCCGCACGGTGCTGCGATCCTCGGCCAGTCCGGCCGGAAGCGGCACATCAAAGAAGAAGTAAAACCGCCCATCGGAGACCGGCATCAGCGACACGCGTTTTCCCTCGCCGACGAAGGTGGTCCACTGGTTGCCCGGCGCAATTGTCTCATCAATCTCTACCAGGCCGTTCCAGTTAACGTATCCCGCATAGCGGCGCTCCGGGGTATAGCCGAGCACGTACGGACGCAGCGCCGAATGGCTGCCGTCAGCGGCAATCAAAAAATCCCCCTCGGCCATCGACCCGTCGGCAAACCAGACGCGAACGCCGTCTGCGTGCTCTTCGCAGCGGGTGACCCGTTTAGCAAACTGCACCGCGTCGCGCCCCCAGAAGTCGAGCATCTCGCGCTGTAGCTCAGCGCGAGAAACCGGACAGGGACGGCCGCCGGTGCGCTCAATCAGCGGCGCCAGGCTGAACTGAGTCAGGTTCTCTCCCCGCAGATAATCCTTATAAGCGAGAAAATGCATTGGCCCGCCGTAGCTCTCGATAATATCGCCCATGCCCAGATGCTTCATACACTTCACGCCGTTAGGCCAGATGGAGATCGCCGCACCCACCGGCTTAATTTCTTTCACCGCTTCAAAGACTTCGCAGTGGATTCCTGCGTTTTTCAGCGCCACTGCCGCGCTCAGACCGCCAATTCCGCCGCCGATAACTAATGCTTTCATTTACTTCTCCTTAACATAAGTCGTTACTGGCTTGAGCAATTTGCGTACCACTTTGGCGCAGGCGCTGATTTCGCCGTCTGTCCTCCTCTGATTGCGTGATTCTGCACAAATATGGTGCGCAGTGGCCTGCCTGTTGCCTTTTTATGAATCAATAATTTCTAAAATTGAAAGTAAGAACCTAATGTTTCATTAGGGTGGCGAGGGAAATCTCTTTGCTATTACGGAAGATAAGGGTTTAACTATTTGAAAATTAAAGAATCGATTAAATGTTGCGTAAATGTGAGCGAGTTTGGCCTGTTTTGTGCACCCCTATCCGCACGCTTATTCGCAACGGGATAAAACGATCATGTCAGATGAAAACAACGGCGGTTTAATCTACGGCCTTGAGCAGCGGATCCCGCCGCTTCCGGCTTTTTTTAGCGCCCTACAGCACGTACTCGCCGGGCTGGTGGGGATCATCACGCCGCCGCTGATTATTGGCGCGGCGCTGGGGCTGGGGGAGTGGCTGCCCTATTTAATCAGCATGTCCCTGCTGGCATCAGGCATCGGCACCTTTTTACAGTCCAACCGCGTTTGGGGGATCGGCGCGGGCATGATCTGTATGCAGGGCACCAGCTTTGCGTTTCTCGACGTCGCCATTGCCGGCGGTATGTGGGTAAAAGGGCAGGGCGGCACGCCGCAGGATATTATGGCCATGCTGTTTGGCGTCAACTTTGTCGCCGCGCTGGTGCCCTGCCTCGTCAGCCGCTTTATTGAACCGCTGAAGCGCATTTTTACCCCGGTGATTACCGGCAGCGTCATTGCGCTAATTGGTATTAGCCTGATTAAAGTCAGCGTCATTAACTGGTGCGGCGGCGAGCAGGCTAAAGCCTTTGCCAGCACGAGCAATATTGCCCTCGGCGCGGTTACCCTGGGGACTATCGTTCTGCTGAGCTGCGCGAAAAATCGCTGGCTGCGCCTCTCTTCGGTGGTGGTGGGGATGGCCGTCGGCTGCGCGGCAGCAGCGCTTAGCGGAGCCTTCCAGCTTAAAGGCGTCGGCGATGTCTGGTTTCGCCTGCCGCAGCTGTTCCCGTTTGGTTTCCATTTCAACAGCGCCATTTTCTTGCCGATTGCGCTGGTGTCGCTGGTGTGCATTCTTGAGGCAGTAGGCGATCTGACGGCTAACTGCCTGATCTCCCGGCAGTCGATTGACGACGAGGCCTTCCGTTCACGGCTGAAAGGCGGCATCTTTGCCGATGGTATCAGCTGTATGGTGGCGGCGATGCTGTGCGCGTTTCCCAACACTACCTTTGCGCAAAACAACGGCGTGATTCAGATGACCGGCGTCGCCAGCCGCTACGTTGGCCGCTACATCGGAGGAATTTTGATTCTGCTCGGCCTGTTTCCGCCGTTCGGCGAGATACTGCGCCAGATCCCTGCGCCGGTGCTGGGCGGCGCGACGATGGTAATGTTTGGCTGCGTCGTGGCGGCGGGGATCCGCATCATTACCCAGAAGCCGCTGACCCGCCGCGATATGTTGATCGTTGGCCTGGCCTTTGGTTTTGGTCTCGGCATTGAAGCGGTCCCGGCGTTTCTGACCCACTTCCCGCCGATCGTCGGCAACCTGTTCGGTTCCGCGGCGACCAGCGGCGGGCTGGTGGCGATTATCCTCAATTTGCTGATTCCGGATGAGAAACAAGCCGTAGCGACGGTAACAAGGAGCACCGATGATCGCGCTGAATCACTTTAATCAGCTGACAGAAGAAGAGGCGACCTCTTTACTGAAGCCCTGCGTAGCCGTCTGCGGCTGGGCGGCGGCGCTTGCTGGCGGTCGGCCATGGCGAAGTCGCGCTGAATTGCTTGGCGCCGCGCAGCAGCTGATGGTGGGATGGGGTGAAGCGGAGCTCACCGAGGCGCTGAGCGCCCATCCGCGTATCGGCGAGAAGCCCGCCGGACAACAGGCCCACGCGGCGCTCTCGCGTCAGGAGCAGGGGGGCGTCAATGGCGACGACGCTGCGCTGGCGCAGGCGCTAAAAGAGGGCAACGCTCGCTACGAAGCGCGCTTTGGTAGAGTGTTTTTGATTCGCGCCAAAGGGCGCGGCGGAGAGGATATTCTGGCGGCGCTGTTGCGTCGGCTGCACAACAGCGATAGCGCAGAAGTGCAGGAGGCGTTAACGCAGCTGCGCGAAATCACCTTATTAAGACTGGAAGGAGCGATTGGCGAATGAGTACCTTAAGCACCCATATCCTGGATATCTCTACCGGCCGACCGGCGCAGGGCGTTAAGGTTGTGCTGGAGCGCGAAGGCGCGCGGGTTGCCAGCGGCGTTACCGATAATAATGGTCGTATTGGCGAACTGAGCGCCGGGCCGCTGGCGCCGGGGAGTTACCGGCTGAGCGCAGATATTGGCGAGTGGTTTGCCGCCAGCGGGCGCGAGACGCTGTATCTGAGCGCGCAGATTGATTTTGCTATCCGTGAGGCGAGCGATGAGCACTATCATTTACCGTTTTTAATCGCGCCCGGCGGCTGGTCCACCTATCGCGGCAGCTAAATGCCTCCGGCGGCGCTGTACGTTCAACGTCATCCGTAGTCTTGTAGCCCAGGTCAGGCGCTTGTGCCGCGACCCGGGAGGATCTTTGAATGAAAATCCTCTGCGGCTGGTTTTCCCGGCGGCGCTACGCTTGGCCGGGCTACACGTCCGCAGTCGCTTGTGGTCCGGTAGCCTGGGTCAGGCGCTTGTGCCGCGACCCGGGAGGATCTTTGAATGAAAATCCTCTGCGGCTGGTTTTCCCGGCGGCGCTACGCTTGGCCGGGCTACAGGTCCGCAGTCGCTTGTGATCCGGTAGCCCGGGTCAGGCGTTTGCGCCGCGACCCGGGAAAAAGCTACTCCGCTATTGCATCTCCCCATACTCGCTCGCCGTTTACCCACGTCTCGCTGATATTACGCTCATCGCCCAGAGTCATCAGGACGAACAGCTGCTCATAGATATCTTTGCAGCGCCCGCTGCGTAAGCGCTGCAGCGGCGTCACCGCCGGGTCGATTACCACAAAATCGGCCTCTTTCCCGGGCTGGAAATTACCAATCTTCTCATCAAGACGCAGAGCGCGCGCGCCGCCGAGAGTCGCATGGTAGAAGGCTTCGCTGGCGCGCAGGCGGTAGCTTTGCAGCTGGCTCACTTTATACGCCTCGCCAAGAGTGCGCAGCATACTGAACGTAGTGCCTGCGCCAACATCGCTACCGATACCCATCCGCACCTTGTGCTGCCAGCAGGCAGGTAAACGAAACAGGCCACTACCGAGGAACAGGTTTGAGGTCGGGCAAAAGGCCAGCGCCGAGCCGGTATCGTGCAGGCACTGCCACTCCGCATCCGCCAGATGAATGCCATGGGCAAATACGCTGCGCTCGCCGGTCAGTCGATAGTGATGATAAACATCCAGATAGTGTTCATGCTCCGGCCACAGGTTTTTTACCCACGCTACTTCATTGAGGTTTTCGCTCAGGTGGGTATGCAGCCAGGTATCGGGAAACTCTTCCCGCAGCTGCTGCACCGCCGCCAGTAGCTCCGGCGTTGAGGTCGGCGCGAAGCGCGGCGTTATGGCGTATCCCAGACGGCCGCGCAGGTGCCAGCGCTGAATCAGTTCGCGGGTTTGCCGGTAGCTCTGCTCCGCGCTTTCGCTCAGATACTCGGGCGCGTGGCGGTCCATCATCACTTTCCCGGCAATCAGGCGCATATTCAGCCGCAGCGCCTCGTTAAACAGGGCATCCACCGATTCAGGGTGCAGCGTACAAAAGACCAGCGCGGTGGTGGTGCCGTGGCTCAGCAGCTGGTTAACAAAAAATTGCGCGATCTCTGCGGCGTAGTCGGCGTCGGCAAACTGGCTCTCCACCGGAAAGGTGTAGGTAGTGAGCCACTCCAGCAGCTGCTCGCCAAATGCGCCAATCATTTCCGTCTGCGGATAGTGCACGTGGGCATCGACAAAGCCCGGCAGCAGCAGCTTACCGCGCAGGTCGCGATAGCCCTTCAGCGGATGCAGATAGCGTTCGCCCTCCTGCCAGGGCAGCAGTACCTGAACGCGTCCGTCCCGGAGAAACAAAATACCATCTTCCAGATAGCGCGCGTGGCGGGCGATTTCGTCAGCGCTATCGGCGACAGCGGCGATATCGAAAAATGCGCCGCGAACTGCGGCATGGTAGTCAAACATCAGATCTGCCTTTGGATTAGCGAAAGGATAGATGAATTGAGCAAGATTGATGCCAGTTTGCGCAGGAGAGACGCCGCCACGACGGGAAGCCGCGGCGGGGAAACCGGATCACTCTTTCTGCGCGAGAGGGCTGAAACCGGCGGTGGCGCCGACGCGCTCGTCGCGGGCAATCCAGCGATAGGCCGCGCCGCTGAGGAATACGCCGATAAACCAGCTAAAGTTGGCCACTGCGTGCAGCGATGGAATGAAGCTTATAACCAGACCAATGGCGACGGAAGGCACCAGCGCGGCAATCGCTTTTGGATTAAAGCCGTTGCGGTACCAGTACTGGCCTTTTGGCGTGTCGTCGAACAGGTCGTTGACCGAAACCTGCCCGCGCTTAATGATGTAGAAATCGACAATCAGGATACCGAACAGCGGGCCGATAAACGCCCCCAGCACGTCAAGGGTATAGTGGATAAGCTCCGGCGAGTTAAACAGATTCCACGGCGTCAGCAGAATAGAGCCCACGGCGGCAATCATCCCTCCGGTGCGAAAGCTGATTTTCTGCGGCGAACAGTTCGAGAAATCGAAGGCCGGAGAGACAAAGTTGGCCACGATATTGATCCCGATGGTGGCGGTGATCATGGTCAGCAGACCAATGGCGACCGCCAGGTCGTTGCCTACGCGGCTCACGGTCTCAATCGGGTCGGTGATCATGTGGCCAAACAGTGACTGGGTGCCGGAGACAATCACCACGGTCACGATGGAGAACAGCAGGAAGTTAAACGGCAGGCCCCAGCGGTTGCCGCGGCGGATCTCGTCCATGCTTTTACCATAGCGCGAGAAGTCGCCAAAGTTGAGCAGCGGGCCGGAGAAGTAGGAGACTACCAGCGCGGTGGCGGTGATCATCTGCCAGGTTTGCTCCCCGGCGCTCAGCGATTTGCTGGCGAGGGTAAAGGAGATCCCGTCAAAACCGGTTTTGTATACAATCCATCCCGCCAGCGCCAGCATCACCACATAGACCGCCGGACCGGCAATATCGATAAAGCGCTTAATCGCGTTCATCCCATGCCAGAAGACCATCGCCTGCAGCAGCCACATGATGGCGAAGCACAGCCAGCCAAGATGCGACAGGCCCAGGAAGCTGGATGCGGTGAGGATCGACAGCGACGGCCAGAATTTCAGCAGCACCAGCATCAGCGCGTTAGCGGCGAGATAAGTCTGAATGCCGTACCACGCGAAAGCGATCAGCCCGCGGATCACCGCTGGAATATTGGCGCCGAACACGCCGAAAGCCTGACGACAGATCACCGCGTAGGGTACGCCCGCCATCTGGCTGGGCTTCGCCACCAGGTTGGCGCACAGCTGAACGATACAGATTCCCACCAGCAGGCACAGCAGCACTTGCCAGCTCGCCAGGCCAAGGGTAAAGAAGCTTGCGGCCACTACGTAGCCTCCCATGCTGTGTACGTCCGACATCCAGAAAGAAAAGATGTTGTACCAGCTCCAGTTCCGATCGCGCGTCGGCGCCAGATCCTCATTGCAAAGCCGTGGGCTGTATCCAGCGTGGGGATCGGCGGCCTTAACCTGATGCGTAGTTTGTATATCTGGCATGAAACCTGCTCCTGTGAATGAAAACCCTTTAAACGGATTGCTGAGGCTATTGCAGGATTCAGGCCAGAATGGTTAATTTTGTATACAATAATTGAATTTTATGTATACGATTTGATGTCGAAAAGTAAAATTTGGAGTGGTTAATGAGCAACCAACCTCGTCTGCAGGCCGCGCCAGAGCAGCAAGATAAAGACGAATCCATCTATCAGGCGCTGATGACCGCAATCGTCGAGCATCAGCTACCGCCGGGAAGCAAACTGCCGGAAGAGGCGCTGGCGGAGGTGTTTGGCGTGAGCCGCACCGGGATCAGAAAGGTGCTGCAACGACTCGCCACTGTGCAAATGGTCACCTTAACGCCCAAACGTGGTGCACAGGTCGCCAGCCCGACGGTAGAGGAAGCGCAGGAGATCTTTCGTACCCGCGCGCTGCTGGAAGTGGCGAACCTGCCGGATGTGCTGGCCCGCTGCCGGCCTCCGCATCTGGCGGCGCTGGAAGCGATTACTCATCAGGAGCAGCAGGCCCATGAAAGCTATAACGGCCCGGCGGCGATCCGCTACTCCGCCGAGTTTCATATCCAGCTGCAGGCAATTTCCGGCAATCAGGTGCTCACCGAAATGGTGACTCGCCTGAGCCAGCGCTCTTCATTAGTTATTGCAGCGTGGGGATCGCCGTGGCGTCAGGGCTGCCGCTGCGACGATCACGAACGGCTGATCCAGCGATTGCGCGATAAGGCGCTGCAGCCCCTGAGCGATGAGCTAACGCACCATTTTGAACATATTGTCGCCAGTCTCTGCTTTGAGCGTTCTGGCGTGACCCTGCCTGATTTTGCCCGGCTGTTTGCCGGCTATAAGGAGCCTTAATGGCCGCTGTTTGTATACAAGTGATCAATCCCAACACCAGCCCCGGCATGACGGAAACCATCGGCGCCGCCGCGCGGGCGGTGGCCGCGCCGGGAACCGAGATTCTGGCGGTCTGCCCCGCCGAGGGCGTATCGTCAATTGAGGGCCACTTCGATGAAGCTATCGCCGCCGTCGGCGTGCTCGAGCAAATTAAGGCCGGTCGACAGCAGGGCGTTGATGGTCACGTGATCGCCTGTTTTGGCGACCCCGGGCTGCTGGCGGCGCGCGAGCTGGCGCAGGGGCCGGTGGTGGGGATTGCCGAAGCGGCGATGCATATGGCGACGCTGGTAGCCACCCGTTTCTCCATCGTGACCACGCTGCCGCGCACCCTGATTATCGCCCGCCACCTGCTGCACCAGTACGGTTTTCATGACCACTGCGCGGCCCTGCACGCCATCGATTTACCGGTGCTGGCGCTGGAGGACGGTAGCGGTGTGGCGCAGGAGAAGGTGCGCGCGCGCTGTATTCAGGCGCTAAAAGAGGACGGCTGCGGGGCCATCGTGCTGGGCTGCGGTGGGATGGCGACGCTGGCTCAGGAGCTGACTCGCGAGCTGCGCGTACCGGTGATCGACGGCGTCAGCGCGGCGGTCAAAATGGTTGAGTCGCTGGTGGCGTTAGGCCTGTCGACCAGCAAGCAGGGCGATTTGGCCTTTCCGGAAAGCAAGGCGTTAAGCGGCAAATTTCAGGCATTAAACCCGTTTTAAATTGAAGAGGTGGCAGATGGCATTTTTGGCAGACGATTATCCGCGCGACCTGCGCGGCTACGGCGGACAGCCGCCGCACGCGCAATGGCCGAACAACGCGCGCATCGCCGTGCAGTTTGTTTTGAACTATGAAGAGGGCTCGGAAAACCACGTGCTGCACGGTGACGCCGGTTCCGAACAATTTCTGTCCGATATTATCGGCGCCGCCAGCTATCCTGACCGCCATATGTCGATGGACTCATTATATGAGTACGGCAGCCGCACCGGTTTCTGGCGTATTCATAATGAGTTCAGCAAGCGTGGACTGCCGCTGACCGTGTTCGGGGTCGCCATGGCGCTGGCGCGGCATCCCGAGGTGGTCGAGGCGATTAAAGCGGCGAACTATGACGTGGTCAGTCACGGCTGGCGCTGGATCCATTACCAGAATATGTCCATTGAGCAGGAGCGGGAGCATCTTCATACAGCCGTTCAGGTATTAACCGACCTGTTTGGCAAACCGCCCACCGGCTGGTACACCGGGCGCGACAGCCCCAATACTCGCCAGCTGGTGGTGGAGCACGGCGGTTTTGATTACGACAGCGACTACTATGGCGACGATCTGCCGTTCTGGAGCGAAGTGGCGTGCGGCGACGGGACGCGTAAGCCGCACCTGATCGTGCCGTATACCCTCGACGCCAACGATATGCGCTTCGCCACCGCCCAGGGATTTAATACCGCCGAGCAGTTTTACACCTATCTGAAAGACAGCTTTGATGTGCTGTATGAAGAGGGTGCCAGCGCGCCGAAGATGATGTCTATTGGTATGCACTGCCGCCTGCTGGGCCGCCCGGGCCGCTTCCGCGCGCTGCAGCGTTTCCTCGATTATGTTCAGCAGCACGACCAGGTTTGGGTCTGTACCCGTCAGCAGATCGCCGACCACTGGCGCGAATTTCATCCGTTTAGAGGGTAAAGTCGTTCCCCGGGTCGCGCCGCAAGCAGCTTACCCGGGCTACTGGACTGCAGGCGCGAGTTAACCCGTAGCCCGGGGAAGCGTAGCGCAACCCGGGGGGATTCCCTTAACTCATCAAACTGACCTGAGCGGCAACGATGCGCCAGCCAAAGGGGAAGCGCACCCAGGTTTGCTGCTGGCGGCCGATGCGCTCGCTGCCTGCGCGGGTAAATTCGGTGCTGCACACCGCGTAATCCTCACCAAAGGTGGTAATGGTGGTATGCCGCAGCTCGCGCTGCAGGCCGGCAGCCGGACGGACGGCGCGAAAGGCGCGTATTGCATCGATACCGTAAAGATTTTCCCCGGCCCCCAGCCGCACCGTGCGCTTATCGTGCCAGAACAGCTCATCCAGCACCGCGATATCGTTGCTCACCAGCGCTTCCTCATAGCGGTAAAACGCCGCCGTCACCTCGGCGAGGACCGACGGGCGATTAATCTGCTCTGGTGTCATCATGCCGCGACCTCCGCTGGACGGGCGTCGGTGATGCCCATCTCTTCCAGCGCCCGCGCCGCGCGCAGGCAGGCTTGTTCGTTAAAGGGCGCGGCAATCAGCTGCAGACCAATCGGCTGCCCGCTCGTCGTGCGCAGCGGTACCGTGACGACCGGCAGGCCAAGGAAGGAAATCGGCTGGGTCAACATTCCCATACTGGCGCGAATCGGCAGCGGCTGGCCGTTGATCTCCATGGTTTGCGCGCCGATGAGCGTCGCGCTGCACGGTGTGGCCGGGGCGATCAGCACATCCGCATGACTGAACAGGGTTTTAAATGCCTGCTGCGCGTGGCGCCGGAAGCGCTGGGCCTGAAGGTACCAGGCCGACGGGATCATTGCGCCCGCCAGCAGGCGCTCGCGGGAGTTCGGCTCAAAACGTTCGGGCTGGCTCCGCAGCGCGGGCAGGTACTGGTTACCGCCCTCGGCGGCGCTGATAATAAACGCCGCCGAGCGGGCCAGTTCGGCCTCCGGGAACATCAGCTCCTCATGCGCCTCTAGGGCGCGGGCAACGCTGGCAACCGCCGCACGGGCATCGTCATCGCACCATGTCGTAAAATAGCCGCCGAGCGCGGCGCAGCGCAGGCCATCGAGACCACGCTGCAGCAGATTGATCGTGCGCTCGCTGGCCTTGTCGGCCTGAAAACCATCGGCGGGATCGCGACCCTGCAGCGCGTCGTAAACCGCCGCAAGATCGCCGACGCTGCGGGCAAACGGGCCAATATGGTCAAGGCTGGCGACGAACGGATGGCTGCCGGAACGCGACAGACGGCTGAAGGTCGGCTTCAGACCAAAAATCCCGCACAGCGAGGCCGGGACGCGGATGGAGCCGTTGGTATCGCTGCCCAACGAAAAATGCACCAGCCCGGCAGCCACCGCGGCCGCCGATCCGCCAGAAGAGCCGCCGGCGATGCGCGAAAGATCGTGCGGGTTATGCGTCGCCCCGTAGTGGCTGTTTTCGGTGGTAAAACCGTAGGCGTAGGCATCCATATTCAGCATGCCGGAGAGCAGCGCGCCCGCGCTGTGCAGCTGGCGTACCGCCCAGCTATCGGCAGTTGCCGCAGGACGCTCGCTTAGCAGTCGTGCTCCGGCAAGCGTCGTGTGTCCGGCAACATCGAACAGATTTTTTACCGCGTAAGGAACGCCTGCCAGCGCGGGGAGGGGCTTTTTTTCCCGCCGCAGGGTGTCGATATTCTCCGCCTCAGCCAGCATGCGTTTTTCGCTGACGTGGGTCCAGGCGTTGATTTGCGGATTAACCCGCGCGATGTTCTCCAGCGTGTGGCGGGCAATCTCTTTGGCGCTGAGCTCACCGGTGCCCAGCGCATGCTGTATGTCATGAATCGTCATTTCAGGCAGCTTCATGCTTTATAGACTCCGGCGATTTCGACGCGCTCGTCGAGGGGATAGGCCAGCAGCGGCCCGGCCATGGCGGCAATGCGGCTAAACTGGATTCTGAGCTCTGCGCGGCGCGTATCGTCCAGCTCCAGCGCCAGCAGCTGTTCCATTTGTGTGAGGTAAGCGTCCCATTCGTTGTGCGGTATGTTCATCATCGGCTCCTAATATCCGGCGGCGGAGCCGTTGCTGCGCGGATCGCTGGCCCCCTCAAACAGGCCGTTGGGATGACGAACAATCGCTCCCGCATGGCCCATGGCTTCGCTAAAATCGGCCAGTACTTCAACGTCATGCCCCAGCTCGCGCAGGCGGGCGATGCTGTCAGCGCTGAAGCGGCCTTCCAGCTTCAGCGAGTCGGAGGTCTGTCCCCAGGTACGCCCAAGCAGCCAGCGTGGTCGGGTGATGCTTTCCTGCAGCGGCGCGTTTTGCATGACGTAGCGGGTGAAGATAGCGGCCTGGGTTTGCGGCTGACCGTCGCCGCCCATCGATCCGTACACCATCACCCGGCCATCGCTTAGCCGCGCGGCGGCGGGATTCAGAGTGTGAAACGGCTGTTTGCCGGGCGCCAGCGCCAGCAGGTGGCTCGGGTCGAGGCTGAACGATGCCCCGCGGTTCTGCCAGACAATGCCGCTCTCCGGCAGCACTACGCCGCTGCCGAATTCGTGGTACAGGCTTTGGATAAAGGAGACCGCCAGCCCGCTTTTATCGATCACCCCCATCCAGACGGTATCGCCCGGGCCTTTGCCCGTGCCCCACGGAGCCGCCCGCTGGTCGTCGATGTTATCCGCCAGCGGCTGCAGCGCCGCCGGTGTCAGCAGGCTCTGGATATCGACATCAAGGTGGCGCGGATCGGTGATATGCGCGTCGCGCAGGCCGAAGGCCAGCTTGGTCGCCTCCACAATACGGTGGACGGTCATCGCATCGTCGGCGTCGGCCATCGCCAGCCGGTCGGTGATGCCGAGGATCGCCAGCGAAACCAGCCCCTGGGTCGGCGGCGCGAGGTTCCACAGTTCGCCGTGCTGATGTTCGAGCCTGAGCGGTTGCGGGCGGCGGGCGCGGTGCTGCTGCAGGTCGCTGAGAGTCACCGGCAGTCCGTACTTTTCCATACCGCGGGCCAGCTGCGCCGCCAGCGGCCCGCGATAGAAGCTGTCTAAGCCTTCTTCGGTTAATCGGCGCAGGGTGTTCGCCAGCGCCGGCTGCAAAAAGCGGCTGCCGGCCTTCGGCGGCTGGCCGTCCACCAGAAAGGTTTCGGCGAATCCGGGCTGATCCCGCAGCTCGTTGAATTTACCGGCGGTGGCGCTGGCCTGCGAGGCGGTAACCGGGATACCGTTCGCGGCGTAGCCGATAGCATCCTCCAGCAGACGCCCCAGAGGCAGTTCGCGACCGGTCAACTCATACGATATCTTAAGCGCTTCGTCCCAGCCGCTGACGGTGCCCGCCACGGTCAGCGCTGCCTGCGGGCCACGATGGGGAATGTGCGCCAGCCCGGCGTAGGCCTGCGGCGTCGCCTGCGAACCCGCCGCGCCGCTGGCGTCAATGGCGATGGGGTCGCCCTCGGGCGGCACGATAAGCCAGAAACCATCGCCGCCGAGGCCGTTCATATGCGGATAAACCACCGCAATGGTCGCGGCGGCGGCAACCATGGCTTCGATGGCGCTTCCGCCTTCGCGCAGTACCGCCAGCGCGCTTTGGCTGGCCAGATGATGGGGGGCGACCGCCATCCCGTGGGCGGCAACATGACTTTGCATGACTTTTCCTCAATTAAGCGACTCGTCCGCTGAGGGTTGCAAAAGCTGTTCCATATCTGAACGTAAAGTTTCAGCCGCTGCCGACACCGCGCATTTTTTGCGGAACTGGCATGCATTATGAAAGCTGATACGGTTATGATGCGGTGAAACAAAAGTTACAGAGGTCTTATGCAACAGCTTGATGAACGACTCAAAGAGCAGTACCCGTCTTTATCACCGCAGGAACAGCGGGTGGCGGATTTTATTTTCGATCATTTTGATGACCTGATTAGCTATAACAGCGCAGAGCTGGCGCAGCTCAGCGGCGTGTCGAAAGCCACGGTCAGCCGGCTGTTCAAGCGCCTGGGCTATGAAAAGTATAAGGATATGCGCGATGAGCTGCGTACCCTGCGCCAGAGCGGTATGCCGCTGACCGATAATCGCGATGCGGTGCAGGGCAACACCCTGCTGGCGCGCCACTATAAACAGGAGATGGCTAACCTGACCCAGTGGGTTAACACCCTGGATGCACAGCAGTTTGCCGAGTCGATTCAGGCAATGGTTGCCGCCCGGCGCATTGTGATTGTCGGCATGCGAAACGCTTATCCTGCGGCGCTGCATCTGCGTCAGCAGCTGTTACAGGCGCGCGGGCAGGTGCAGGTGCTGCCGCAGCCGGGACAAAGCTTAAGCGAGGAGCTGGTGGATTTAACCGCCGAGGATCTGGTGGTGGTGATGGCATTCCGCCGCCGACCGCGGATTATCCGTCCGCTACTGCAGCAGCTGCAGAGCAGCGATATTCCGGCGCTGCTGATGTGCGAGCCGCAGGCCCACGGCCTGTTTCCGCTGGCGCGCTGGCGGCTTTGCGCGCCGCTGGATAGCGTGTCGGCCTACGACAGCTACGCCTCGGTCAACAGCCTGATCAATCTGCTGTCGAACGCCTTTTTGCATGAAATTCTCGATAAAGGCCGCCCGCGCATTCACGATATCGCCACCCTTTACCAGCAGCTGGACGAACTGGAACAACGATAATGGGGCGCCAGCGTGGTGCCTTGCATTGTTCTGGTGCGATAGAATAGTGGGAGAATGCGCTGCCATTTCCTCCCACACCTCTACTTTCCTTTGTATTACCTGCTGTTATTTGCCTTTTCAGCGACCGCATTACGCTGGAACTTTTCTGGCACATTAGTTGCAAAAGTGGATTTAAAGAATCTTTTGTTTCATGCTAACGTAACGGGTAAACATCATGAAAAAACTATTGATCGCACTGGCCGGGGCCGCCTGTCTGTTAACCAATCTGTCAGCGGCGAAGGCTGACCAGCTCCAGGATATTGAAAAGCGCGGCGTGATCCGTATTGCGGTGCCGCAGGATTTCCCGCCGTTTGGCTCGGTGGGCACCGACCTTCAGCCGCAGGGTTACGACATCGATATGGCGCGCTATCTTGCCAAAGAGATGAAGCTCAAGCTGCAGCTGGTGCCGGTGACCAGCGCCAACCGCGTGCCTTATCTGCAAACCGATAAGGTAGATCTGGTGATTTCCAGCCTCGGTAAAAACGCCGAACGCGAAAAGGTGATCGATTTTAGCCGCGCCTACGCGCCGTTCTTCCTCGGCGTATTTGGCGCGAAAGGCGCTGAGCTGAAAGACCCGGCGGCGCTGAGCGGTAAAAGCGTTGGCGTAACCCGCGGCGCGGTGGAGGACATGGTGCTGACCAGCGTGGCGCCGAAAGAGGCGCAGATTAAGCGCTACGAAGACAACAACACCACGCTGTCGGCGTACCTTTCCGGTCAGGTGCAGTATGTGGCTACCGGTAACCTGGTAGTGGCGGCCATCTCCCGGCAGAACGCCGATAAAGCGCCGGTGCCGAGCTTTATGCTGAAGGATTCGCCGTGCTTTATCGGCCTGAAAAAGAACCAACCAGCCCTGAAGGCGAAAGTGGATGCGCTGATTGAGCAGGGGGTAAAAGACGGTACCCTCAACGGGTTGTCTGAGAAGTGGCTGAAAGCGCCGCTGCCTGCCAGCCTCGGCGCGTAAGGTCCGGGCATGACGGAGCAACTTCATTTCTCTGCGCTCTGGCCGCACTGGCCGGAGCTGCTGGCGGGGCTGTGGGTGACCATCCAGCTAACGGTGCTGGCGACGGTCGGTGGCCTGATGATTGGCATCTTCGGCGCCGCCATCCGCAGCGGGCGGCCCACGTGGTTCAGCCGGATGTGGGGCGGGTATGTCGAACTGATTCGCAACACGCCGTTTGTGGTCCAGCTGTTTTTTATCGTTTTTGGCTTACCGAACCTGGGGCTAAAGATGACGGCGGGCGAGGCCGCTCTGCTGGCGATGGTGGTCAATCTTGGGGCCTACAGTACCGAGATCGTGCGCGCCGGTATTCAGGTCACGCCGAAAGGGCAGTGGGAGGTGGGGCGCGTGCTGGGGCTGACCCGGACGCAGACCTTTATTCAGGTGATTCTGCCGCCCGCGCTGCAGCGCATTTATCCGGCGCTGGTGAGCCAGTGCATTATCGTCATGCTCGGTTCGTCGGTAGTGTCGCAGGTCTCTTATGAAGAGCTGACCTTCGCCGCCAACCTGATCCAGTCGCGCACCTTCCTCAGCTTTGAGGTCTATCTGGTGACGACGGGAATTTATTTAGTGTTGTCGATAACGATGCGCCAGCTGCTGCTGGCGGCAGGACGTAAATGGCTGGGGGTGCAGGCATGATGACCACCTTTACCGATTGGGACATTGTTCGCAATCTGCTGCTGGCCGGACGCTGGACGGTGCTGCTGTCGCTGGTGGCGTTTCTCGGCGGCGCGCTGGTCACGCTGCCGCTCCTGCTGCTGCGCATGACCGGCGGGCGCCAGATAAAGCGCCTGATCCGCGGCTATGTTGAGCTGTTTCAGGGGTCGCCGCTGCTGATGCAGCTGTTTCTTGCCTTTTTCGGCGTGGCGCTGTTCGGCATCGACGTTTCGGCGTGGACCGCGGCGTCGCTGGCGCTGACGCTGTATACCAGCGCGTTTTTGCTCGATATCTGGTTTGGCAGCATCCGCGCGCTGCCAAAAGGGCAGTGGGAAGCATCGCGCTGTCTGGGGCTGAGCTTTAGCCAGACGCTGTATCGCGTCGTTGCGCCACAGGCGCTGCGCATCGCTATCGCCCCGACGGTGGGGTTCGCCGTGCAGGTGATTAAGGGCACGGCGCTGGCGTCGATTATCGGCTTCGTTGAGCTGACCAAGGCGGGCACCATGCTGACCAACGTGACGTATCAGCCGTTTAAAGTCTTTGCGCTGGTGGCGCTGGGCTACTTCATTCTGTGTTATCCGCTGTCCCGCTACAGCCGTTATCTGGAGAACAAATTCAATGCCTCTCATCACCATTAATCAGATGCAGAAGTATTACGGTGATAATCACGTGCTCAAGGGCGTCGATCTGGATATCGATATGGGCGAAGTGATCTCGATTATCGGCCGCAGCGGGTCCGGCAAAAGTACGCTGCTGCGCTGCATCAACGGCCTGGAAGGCTATCAGGATGGCAGCATTAAGCTCGGCGGGATGACTATTACCGACCGCGACTCGCAGGCGCGGGAGATCAGCCGCTCTATCGGCATGGTGTTCCAGAACTTTAACCTGTTCCCGCATATGACGGCGCTGGAAAACGTGATGCTGGCACCGCGTCGGGTGCTGAAGAAGAGCGCCGCCGAGTGTCGGGAGCTGGCCCAGCGGATGCTGGAAAAGGTCGGGCTTGGCGACCGGCTCGATTACTACCCGTCCAGCCTTTCCGGCGGCCAGCAACAGCGCGTGGCGATTGCCCGCGCGCTGGCGATGTCGCCAAAAGTTTTACTCTGTGACGAGATCACCTCGGCGCTGGATCCGGAGCTGGTTGGCGAAGTGCTTAAAGTGCTGGAGCAGCTGGCGGCGGAGGGCATGACGCTGATTCTCGTGACCCATGAAATGAATTTTGCCCGCGAAGTGGGCGACCGCGTGGTGTTTATGCATCAGGGGCGCGTCTGGGAGCAGGGGGACAGCAAAACGCTGTTCGCTAACCCGCAGACCAGCGAGCTGAAGCAGTTTATTTCATCCGTGCGCGGCCTCAATCAATAAGGACTTAACGATGGATATCACACAGTTTTCGCAACTCAATCCGCCGGCGCGCCTGCTGATGGGGCCCGGCCCGATTAACGCCGACCCGCGCGTGCTGCGCGCCATGTCGAGCCAGCTGATCGGCCAGTACGACCCGGCGATGACCCTCTATATGAACGAAGTGATGGCGCTGTACCGCGGCGTATTTCGTACTGAAAACCGCTGGACGATGCTGGTGGATGGGACCTCAAGGGCGGGGATTGAGGCGATTCTGATTTCGGCTATTCGGCCGGGTGACAAGGTGCTGGTGCCGGTATTTGGCCGCTTCGGCCATCTGCTGTGCGAAATCGCCCGCCGCTGCCGGGCGGAAGTGCATACCACTGAAGTGCCGTGGGGCGAAGTGTTTACCCCGGACCAGGTGGAGGATGCCGTCAAACGTATTCGTCCGCGCCTGCTGCTGACGGTGCAGGGCGACACGTCGACCACTATGCTGCAGCCGCTGGCGGAGCTGGGGGAGATCTGCCGCCGCTACGACGTGCTGTTTTACACCGACGCCACCGCTTCGCTGGGCGGCAACCCGCTGGAAACCGACGCCTGGCAGCTGGATGCGGTTTCGGCGGGGATGCAAAAATGCCTTGGCGGCCCGTCCGGCACCTCGCCGATTACCCTCAGCGCGCGCATGGAGGAGGCGATTCGCCGCCGCAAATGCGTCGAAGAAGGGATTCGTACCGATGCCCACCGCGACGGCGACGAGGAGATGATCTACTCCAACTATTTCGATCTCGGCATGGTAATGGACTACTGGGGGCCGGAGCGCCTTAACCATCATACCGAGGCCACTACCGCGCTGTTCGGCGCCCGCGAATGCGCGCGTCTGATCCTCCAGGAGGGGCTGGATAAAGGCATTGCTCGCCATAAGCTGCACGGCGATGCGCTGCTAAAAGGCATTCAGGCGATGGGGCTGGAAACCTTCGGCGATCTTAAACACAAGATGAACAACGTGCTTGGCGTCGTCATCCCGCAGGGGATTAACGGTGACCAGGCGCGGAAACTGATGCTGGAAGATTTCGGCATTGAAATCGGCACTTCGTTCGGCCCGCTGCACGGCAAGGTGTGGCGGATCGGCACCATGGGTTATAACGCGCGGAAAGATTGCGTGATGACCACGCTCAGCGCGCTGGAGTCGGTACTCAACTATCTCAAATTCCCGACCACTCAGGGCGCCGCGATGCAGGCCGCATGGGATCACTATCACAGCGAGAGCGCGCAATGAGTCAAACACAACGCCAGCAGGCGGATATGCAGCAGGCCGCGGCCCGGGTGATGGCCCGCGCCGATGAGCTGGCGGCGATCAGCGAAACGCCGGACGCCCTGACCCGGGTTTATCTCTCCCCACAGCATCTTGCGGCTAACCAGCGGGCGGCGCTGTGGATGACCCAGGCCGGGATGACCGTGTGGCAGGACAGCGTCGGCAATATTTGCGGCCGCTATGAGGGGAAGCAGGAGGGCGCTCCGGCCATCCTGCTGGGGTCGCATCTTGATACCGTGCGCAACGCCGGACGCTATGACGGCATGCTCGGCGTCCTGACGGCGATTGAGGTGGTACACAGCCTGCACCGACAGGGGCGACGGCTGAAAAAAGCCATTGAGATTGTCGGCTTTTGCGATGAAGAGGGGACGCGGTTCGGCATTACGCTGCTCGGCAGCCGCGGGCTGACCGGTACCTGGCCTGAGAGCTGGCTGGCGCAGACCGATGCCGATGGCGTCAGCGTGGCGCAGGCGATGGTGCTGGCCGGGCTGGATCCGGCGCGTATCCATCTTGCCGCCCGCCGCCAGGAGGAGATTGTCGCCTACCTCGAACTGCATATCGAACAGGGTCCGTGCCTCGAGCAGGAAGGTCTGGCGCTGGGCGTAGTGGAAGCAATCAACGGCGCGCGTCGCCTGAACTGCCGCTTTACCGGCGAGGCCGGTCACGCCGGAACGGTGCCGATGAGCCATCGTAAAGATGCGCTGGCCGCCGCCGCCGAGTGGATGGTGCTGATAGAGACCCTGACCCGCGAGCAGGGCGGAAACCTGGTCGCCACGGTGGGGACGCTGCGCTGCGCGCCCGGCGCGGTTAACGTTATCCCCGGCGACGTTACGCTGACTCTGGATATTCGCGGGCCGCACGACCAGCCGCTCGATGCACTGCTCGAGACGCTGCTGACGAGGGCACAGGCGATTGCCGCCCATCGCCAGCTGCAGTTCAGCGCGGAAGAGTTTTACCGCATTGCCGCCACCGCCTGCGATAGCGGATTGCAGCAGGTACTGAGCAAAGCGGTGCAGGAGGTGCAGGGGCGTTCGCTGACCCTGCCGAGCGGCGCCGGACATGACGCTATCGCCATCGCCGAACGTTGGCCGTCCGCCATGCTTTTTGTCCGCTGTAAAGGCGGCATCAGCCACCATCCCGCCGAGTCGGTTATCAGTAACGATGTGGCGTTGGCGATCGAGGCTTATTCTCGTGCGGTGTTGGCGCTGGGAGAGGTGAAATAACCGTCGCGGCAATATTTGGCGGTACACCGCGTTGTGTTTCTTTTTCTGCCTGAGAAAAACCGCGCAAAACGCGGCCCTAACCGGCGGTAGGGGTATTTACCTTTAACCGTCGGTTTAAACTGTTTGCCGGGTTTGAGCCTGAATAACTTATCATCGCCGGGAGTGTAGCGAACGCTCCCGCTTGCCATAAAAAAGCGCTTTGCGTGAATCCAGCGCCATTAAGGAAATTACCTCTACGCTCTGACAACCAGGGCCGCGATGTAAAGCCCCAGGGCAAATACCAGATGTGCGATCGCGCTGAACATTCTGGCCAGCCACGGGCGAGGCGTTCGGGAGGCGGCCAGGCCAAAACCTAATGCTGGCTGGAGGAGTATAAACGGCGCAAATAAAGTTAACGCGCCGGCTAGCAGACCTGTTGTAAGTGAAGGCGCGTTTAACCAGCCTGATCCGTTCAGTACAAGCGGGACAAAAGCAAAAACGATCCCGGTAAGATAGTGAAATACCCAGCCAGTAAATAACTCCCCGTGTATTCCCGGCGTTGAAATGATGGTGTTATGACAAAGCTTTCCTCTGGGTAACCATAATATCCAGCGGCCAACCAGGGCATAGTTTAGCGGTGGTACTTTGAGAAGGTGTTTCTGACAGAATGACCATAAATCCATAACCAGCGTCGCGCCAATGCCCGTTATGGCAGTTTTAAGAATAATAATCGTCTCCACGGTGTACTCCTTTCCGAATGAATGTCAGGCTGATAGCCAGTGTGCAACTTAAAGTGAGGTTTAAGTCAATGATGAAAGAACTGGATATCCGCCAGGTTGCTGACTTTTCCGGCGTTAAGCCCTCTGCATTGCGGTATTACGAAAAAAAGGGATTAATTCAGCCGGTTGGCCGGAATGGTTTAAGAAGGCAGTATCATGAAAATGTGCTTAATAAACTGCAACTTATTGCGCTGGGGCAGGCGGCAGGGTTTACTTTGGATGAACTGGCGGCGATGTTCGCTACCGAAGGTAAGATAGATTTAGACAGGGCGCTGCTGCAGCAACGTGCAAAGGAAATCGACGCCACTATTCGCCGATTACAGCTGTTGAGCCGCGGGCTCAAGCATGTTGCCCGTTGCACCCAGCCCGAGCATATTCATTGTGAAGAGTTCAAAAGGATTGTTGCGAGAGGTTTGAAACTCGTCAGGTAAATATTTCGCCATCCGTATCTCTTTATTGCTGCTGACGACGTCGAGGCCCCGTTCGCGCACTGCCAGTTGGGTAACTTCTGATGCCAGCCATCGCTGTTCGTTTAGGGCCTGCTCCACAGGAGCCGTTGATGAAAAACGCGCTCTATAAGGTGAAAAATAACGGCTGCGGACGGGTTGAGTGGGCCGGCTGACTCACCCCTGCTGGACGCTGCGGCAGTGGCGGCGGTATTCGGAAGGAGAACGCTCGGTGTAGCGTTTGAACACCCGGCAGAAATAGTTGCTGTCGACAAAACCGCAGTTGTGGGCGATCTCTTTGACTTTGAGATCGTAGCCGCGCAGCAGCTTTTTGGCTTTTTCCAGGCGTACGCTGGTGAGAAATTCATTAAAGCCGACGGAGCCTGATTTCTGAAAAATATGCGAAAGATAGTTGGGCGTAATATGGAAGCGTTTCGCTACCGACTCGCGAGTCAGGGGCTGGCTGAGATGCTCTTCCAGATAATCCTGTACGGCCATAAACAGATCGCGGCTGCGGCTGACGCGCATCTCCAGCCCGACCAGCTGCTCAAGACAGTGGCTCAACAGCGCGGAGACGACCAGCCTGGCGGTAACCGGATCCGGCTGCAGGCAGATCTCATTGAGCGACAGCAGCAGATAAGAGCCTACGCGCGGCCCCAGACGAGCGACGTTCTGCTTTTCCGTCCGCAGCTTCTTGCCGTCCCAGTACTGTACGCAAAACCCAAGCTTCTGACGGCCGAACAGAATGCTTAAGGTTGCTGCCGGTCCGCTCCATTCCGGCAGCGTCCATTTGCCCGCCTGTACGTAGAGGACCTGCGAAGCAGACAGCATAGTTTCCGACAGCGGTAGCCCGCTCTCCTTTAGCTCGCCCTCAAGCACAATCTCCAGTCGCGGAAAAGGCACCTTAAAAGCCAGCGCGGGCTCTGAGATATCCGGGTCGGGGAACCTGACGTGCAGATTATCTTTCTGATTTACTAAACGATTTAAAATATCCGCCAGATCGTTAATCATTCCGTAGGCCTTAGAAGAGAACTATTATCCTGTTGATTGTAATCTATTTTATCAGCAGTGGTTTGCTCTGTATCAGACTACTTCGCGAATGAGTGGCCGGGAATCGATAGTGAAACTGCTGGACTTTGATAGCCATCACACTTTTCCCGGTCGCGTACGCTTGTCCAGTTTTTCGTAGTTTTGCCCTCATGTATTCCGGGACGGCGCAGATTAGAGTTTGTTTTGTGTTATCGATAAGTTAAGGAATATAAATATGGAACAACAATCTGCGGTTTACCTGGATGCGCTGGGAGCAAACGTTGAACTGAGCGCGCAAATGAAACATGAGCTGGATACCCTTGGCTACACCGTCGTGCACAACGTGGTGGACGCGGAATGGCTTGAAGCGATGCGCACCCTTATCGATGCCATTGTTGAGAAAGAGGGCGATAACCTGGCGATTGAACATCATCAGGAGGCCACGGCAACGCGTATTGCCAACCTGATTAATAAAGGGGTGATTTGGGAGAAAGTGTGGTCACATCCGCTGATCCTTTCCGCCTGTCAGCACGTTTTTCAGGGTGATTTTAAAGTCTCCAGCCTGAACGCGCGCGAAGCGCTGTTTAACGGCGGCCATCAGCCGCTGCATGCGGACTGGAAAAAGCCGCGTCACGATTTTCCGAAAGTGCATCTGGTGAATACCATCTGGGCTATCGATGACTTAAGCGCGGAAAATGGCGCGCCGCGTATTATTCCCGGCACTCACTTGCGCCCGGAACTGCCGGAAGAAGTGCTGGATGACCCGGAGCAGGCGCATCCAGATGAGATTGTATTTGCCGCGCCGGCGGGCAGCGTGATGATTTATAACGCCCACGCCTGGCACGGCGGGACGCGCAATCTTGTCGGAAGCAGAAGACGCGTGCTGCATGGTTTATACATCGACCGGGCAGATACCGCGCAGCAGGATCAGCGGCGCTGGCTGACGCCGGAAACCGCCAGTCGCTTGACGCCAGCGCAGAAATGGCTGCTGGACGTGGAGTAAGAATCGCGTGCAATTGTAGCCCCGGTAAGCGCAGCGCGACCGGGGAAAACCTGAAACTGCCGAAGTGTTATTTAGTGTTATTTCCCCGGGCCGCGGCGCAAGCGCCTTGCCCGGGCTACAAAATCACAGGTGCGCTCAAGGGATCTCAATATAAACCACCGGTTTTTTCATAATGTATTTAACCGCTTCGACAATCTGCTGTGGCTGCAGCAGAAAGGTTTTGATGCTGGTCTTAATGGTGCGAATGCCGCTAAAGCGCCCGGCATCATCAATTTCAATATCCGTCACCAGCAGAACAACGTCGGCGTGAGCAATATCGTCAGGCGTAATTTTATTCTCAACCCCCAACGCTCCCTGCGTTTCAATTTTGATATTCCATTTCTCCTGGTGGCCGACCTTTTCCAGGCGCTCGGCCGCCATATAAGTATGAGCGACACCGCTTACGCAGGCCGTTACGGCAACGATATTGAAATCCATAGCATCCTCCAGGCGTTATCCGCCGATGGTTACGCTAAAACCGGCCTGTTCGGCCAGCGTTTTGAATGGTTGAATCTCAGATTCTTCGGGCGCTTTAATCATCGACATCGACCATCTTTTTCCCAGTAAGTGATATTTCGGTTCTCCGTACTGATGGAACGGCAGAAGATGAATTTCGGGCAGCTTAAAGGGGGCCAGAAACGCCAGGATCTGGCGGAAATTCTCTTCATTCAGGGTGAATCCCGGAATTAACGGTACCCGGGGGATCACGCGGATATTTGCTTCCACCAGGCGGGTAAAGTTATCGAGTACCCGCGGCATATTCATCAACAGCTGCTCCCGGGCCTGCGCTTCATCCATGATTTTTAGATCGAACAGCACTTCGTCGCACTCTTTTGCCACCGGTAAAAAACGGCTAAAAGCGGTATCGCCCGCCGTTTCAATAGCGGTTCTGATTCCCCATTCGCGCAGGCGCTGCAAAAAACGTGTAGCAAATTCAGCCTGCATCAGCACTTCGCCGCCCGAGAGGGTAACGCCGCCGCCGGAGGCGCGGAAGAAAACCTCATCCTTCAGCACCTCTTTAAGCAGATTATCCAGCGTGATGTCGCGACCAATTTGCTCCCACGCGCCGGAAGGGCATTCGACAACATCCTGCTGGCAGCGCGAGCAGCGCAGACATTTGCTTTCCCGGCGCACGGTTTGAATTTTCGGTGAAATTGACTCCGGGTTGGCGCACCAGGGACAAGCGTGCGGGCAGCCCTTAAAAAAAACGACGGTGCGGATCCCCTGACCGTCATTCAAAGAGTAGCGCTGGATGTTAAAAATGCGCGCCTTATCGGCGCGCGTTTCTATCACCTCACAGCTGATGCGCGGTGCGGCGGATAATGTCATCCTGGATCTCCTGCGACAGCTCGACGAAAAATGCGCTGTAGCCCGCAACGCGCACCACCAGACCGGCAAAATCCTGCGGCCGCTGCTGGGCTTCACGCAGCGTATCGGCGTTCACCACGTTGAACTGAATATGCTGTAACTTCAGCTTGGTGAATGCCTGCAGGAAGTCGGCCAGCTTATTGAGGCCGCTGTCACCGGCAAGCGTTGCCGGAGTGAATTTAACGTTCAGTAGCGTACCGTTGGACAGCAGATAGTTATCCAGCTTGCTGACCGACTTAAGCACCGCGGTTGGTCCCTGCGCATCCTGGCCAAGCATCGGCGACAGCCCGCCGTCCGCCAGCTGTTCGCCGGCCAGACGGCCGTCCGGGGTGGCGCCGACTACCGAGCCGAGCGGCACGTGGGCGGATACAGTATAGGAGCCCGGCGTAAACTGACCGCCGCGCGGGTTCTGGTATTGCTCAACCTCTTTGCAGTAGAAGCGCAGCAGGTCGGCGCTGATGTTGTCCACTTCGTCGATATCGTTGCCGTATTTCTCAAAACGGTTGATCAGGCGAGCGCGGATTTTTTCGCCTTCCGGCGTCTGGAAGTTGGCTTTCAGTACCGCGATCAGTTCAGCAAAGCTCAGGCGTTTCTGCTCAAAGACCATCCCTTTTAGCGCGTGCAGCGAATCGCTAAGATTAGCGATGCCGATGCCCTGAACCCCGGAGAAGTTATAGCGCGCGCCGCCTTCGGTAATATCTTTGCCGTTCTGCACGCAATCTTCAATAAATGAAGAAAGCAGGGGCACCGGCGCCCAGTCGCGATGGCCGATATCGCAAATATTGCTGCCTTCGACCATCAGCTTAATGTAATAGCGAATCTTGTCGCGGATTTGGTTAATCAGGCCATCCCAGGTGATATCAGGATTGCTTTCGTTTTCCAGCATTACGATTTCCATGACCTTCAGCAGGTTAAACATGGCGATATCGTGCAGGCCGTAAGTGCGTCCCGGGATCGACAGCTCAACGCAGCCGACGACCGAGTAATCCCGCGCGTCTTCGAGCGATACGCCGCGGTTGAGAAACGCCGGAATGACCACTTCATCATTGAAGATTTGCGGGATACCGGTACCGAGGCGGATGGTTTCTGCGGTTTTGCGCAGGAAAGGACGGTCGATAAGCTCGTTGACCCGTACGCCGAGGTTTGGCTGCGGCAGACGAACGTTTTGATAGGCATCGAGGGATAAAAACGACAGGATGTTTACCGCGCTGCGTCCGGTCTCGGTCAGACCGCCAAGCAGGGCGGTATAGCCGGTCGGGAAGCCGGCAAAATAGCGCGCGCTGCTGGTTGAACGCAGCAGGACAATATCGTTGCACTTCACCCACAGCGACTCCAGCAGCTCCTTAAGGAACTGCGGATCCTGGCCGCGATTCAGCGAAGCCTGATAGTACGGCAGCATGTACTGGTCAAAGCGACCAAGCGAAATGGAGCTGGCGTTGGATTCATACTGCAAAATGATGTTCATATACCAGAAGAGCTGGCAGGCCTGCCAGAAATCTTCCGGGCGGTGCAGAGCATTATGGCGGGAAATTTCCGCGATAGTCTGCAGCTCTTTGCGGCGCTGCTCATCATCGCAGCCGGCGGCCATTTCATCGGCAAGCGCTGCATAGCGCAGGATATGGCGCTGAGACGCCTCCAGCAGGATCAGCACCGCCTGATAAAAGCTGTTCTGCGGATGTTGCTTAATCACCGCTTTAATCTCCGATACCAGCGCGGAGAGGCCGTTTTCCAGCAGGCGAGGGTAGTCGATAATAATATGCCCCTGGCCTTTGTCGGTCTGGTTAACGCTAAAAATCTGCGTACTGACGGCGTTCTTTACTTCATCGGTCATCTGGGCGTTGATGAAGTCTTTCATCGAACGATTTTCCCAGTAAGGGAACAGCTCTTCGCGGTAGATGCGCTTGTCTTCTTCACTGATGTTGAAGCGGTCCTGCGGGCGGGTCGGGAACTGGTCCAGCTCCTTGAGCAGCCAGTAGGGATCCATCTCCGGAGACATAATTCCGGCGCGTGGTTTAATCGTTCGGTTACCGGCAATCAGTTCATCATCACGAATCGAAATCTGCACATGATCGAGGATCCATGCGGTCGCTTTCGCGCGGCGGATCATCACCGGCTCCCCCTCTGTCTGTTTGTGGCTTGCGGTGTAGAGTAGTGCTCGCTCGAGGGAGATTTCACGCGGGTTGGCGAACAGACGGTCTTTTAAGCGTTGAGTGCGATTAGTCATGACAAACTCCATGTTATTTTGCGGGGCGCAGGCCGCGCCCCGTGATTTATACCCGTCATACTTCAAGTTGCAGGAGCGTTGGCTGTGTCACCTGGCTCATCCATGAGCCTCGCCCCTACGGGGCCAGCGCTAGCGCTGTTCAAGTCACAAGTCCCCCATCCTGCAACCCGGATTATCCAGGGTATATTCAGGCATTCTGAGAAAGGTGGCTGTCGATTTTGTTCATAATGGCTTCAGCGCGCTTCACGGCATCGCTGATATTGACGCGCACGATAGTTTTTCCGGCAAAACGCTCTTCGAATTTGATGCCGATATCCTTTGTCAGGATTACCATGTCGGCGCTGGCGACGTCTTCCGCCGTCAGTTCGTTCTCAATGCCGATAGAACCCTGGGTCTCGACTTTAACCTGCCAGCCCTTGGCTTTAGCGGCGCTTTCCAGTGATTCGGCGGCCATATAGGTGTGGGCAACACCAGACGGACAAGCGGTAACGGCGATAATTTTAGTCATACAATATTCCTTCCAGCGTTTCAGTTAATTTCGAAATCAAGATCCATTTCGTCATCGGCTTTAGCGTCTGACGTTTTCTTTTTCGCAAGGGCTTTGAGCAGGATGACGCAGGCGGCGCTGACGATGGCGCCTACCGCCAGTCCGGCAATAAATCCGCCTTTACCTTCGACTACCGGCAGGACGATCAGTCCGCCCCATCCGGCGTAGCACTGGGCGCCAAGCAGCGCGGCGGTTACGCAGCCGGCAGCGGCGCCAATCATGTTGGCGGGGATAACGCGCAGCGGGTCGGCGGCGGCGAAGGGAATAGCGCCTTCGGTAACACCAACGCATCCCATTACCAGCGCGGCTTTACCGGTTTCGCGCTCTTCAGCGGAGAAGTATTTACGTCCAATCAGCGTTGCCAGACCCATACCCAGCGGCGGTACGGCGATACCTACGGCGGCGATGGCAACCACGGTGTAAACCCCCTGGGAGACGCAAATCAACATGAAGGCGTAGGCGACTTTGTTCACCGGACCGCCCATGTCGAAAGCCAGCATCAGGCCCATAATGATGGCGAGGATAATGATGCTGCCTTCCTGCATTCCCTGCAGCCAGCTGGTCAGGTTGGTAGTCAGGGCGCCAATAGGCTCACCGAGGCCCCACATCATGATCCCGGCGGTGATAAAGGTGCCGATAATCGGGATAACGAAGATAGGCATCACCGAGCGCAGCACCTTGTGTACCGGGATTTTTTTCAGGTAGTAGACCACCAGACCGCCAATAAGACCGGCAATCAGCGCGCCGAAGAAACCGGCGCCGAAGCTATTGCCGACCCAGGCGCCTATCGCGCAGGGGGCCAGCGCAGCGCGGTCAGAGATGGAGTAACCGATATAGGCTGCCAGAAACGGCACCATCAACGTCAGACCAGCCACGCCGATGTCGAACAGTTTCTTCAGATTAGGATCCGTGGCAACATCGGGCACCGCGCCCTTGCCGTACAACATGACGGAGACTGCCAGTAAGATCCCACCGGACACGACAAAAGGGATCATGTGTGAAACCCCGGTCATGAGGTGCTGGCGTGTATTTTTTAATATTTGCACCAGTTCGTTCATCTTTATTCTCCTGAGCGCTGTGTGGCCCGTGACTGAGTTGATGTCTCAACATTAGAAAAAGGGCGGCGCATAAAATAGTAGAGAAAAAGTGCATTTACTGGATATTTGTAAGGTGAGGGGAAAATTGGGATCCACCTCAAATCTTAGTGTTTATGGGTTTTTTAACCATCTGCGAGGCTATTTGTGACCGTGAGCATAAAAAAGATGCTCGCATACAATTATCCAGTAATTACCACATTTATCGTGTAGTGGCGGGGGAATTCTTTCTTTACCTTTTGGATAAATACGCATTATTCAGGAGGAAGGCGATGGCTCTGGTAATTGAATTTGTATGTGATTTGCCCAATGGCGTACATGCGCGTCCGGCAAGCCTGGTAGAGACGTTATGCAATACTTTTTCGTCTTCGGTCGAATGGTTAAACACCCGCACGGAAGGGCGAGGGAATGCGAAAAGCGCGCTGGCGATTATCGGCACCAACACAATCAAGGGAGACAGCTGCCGGCTGATTATCAGCGGTCAGGACGAACAGCAGGCGTTTGAGGCGCTGTCGGCGTTCATTACCGATGAGTTCCCGCACTGCGATGCGCCGCTGCCGACGGTGGAACAAATGGACGTTCAGCCGGTTCCCGAATCCCTCTCACGCCTCAATCCTACTCTGTTTCTCGCCTTACCGGTGTGTGCCGGAAGCGCCGGCGGCAGGCTCACCCATCTTAAGTCTCTGGACCTGCGCGATTTAGGCGAGCTGCCTGCCGCGGGGGCCATCGAACAGGAACAGGCTGCGCTGGACAGAGGCTTGACGCTGCTGGTGAAAAATATTGAGTTTCGCCTGCTGGATAACGACGGTACCGCCAGCGCTATCCTTGAAGCGCATCGTTCGCTGGCTACCGACGCCTCGCTGCGCCAGCACCTGCTGGGAGGGCTGCTGACCGGCCTGAGCTGCGCCGAAGCGGTCGTTGCCACCGGGGAGCATTTTTGCGCCCAGTTCAGCGCTTCCGGCAACAGCTATTTGCAGGAGCGCGTGCTGGACGTCCGTGACGTCTGCTTCCAGCTGCTGCAGCATATCTACGGCGAGTCGCGCTTTCCGGCTCCGGGTAAGCTGACGGAGGAGTCAATCTGCCTCGCCGATGAGCTCACCCCCAGCCAGTTCCTTGAACTGGATAAAACCCTGCTTAAAGGCTTGCTGCTGCGCAGCGGGGGGACCACGTCACACACGGTGATCCTCGCGCGCTCGTTCAATATTCCCACCCTCGTGGGCGTCGATATGGAGGCGCTGCTGCCGTGGGTTGACCAGCGGGTACAGATCGACGGTAACGCCGGGCTGGTAGTGGTCAAGCCCGACGAAGCGGTAGCGCGTTACTATCAGCAGGAAGCCTGGGTTCAGGCGCAGATCCGCAGCCAGCAGCAGGCGTGGCTGGATAAAGAGGGGCGTACGGAAGACGGTATTCGTCTCGAAGTGGCGGCGAACATTGCCCATTCGGTCGAGGCTACGGCGGCGTTTAACAACGGCGCGCAGTCGGTAGGCTTGTTCCGCACCGAGATGCTCTATATGGACAGGCCCAGCGCGCCGTCGGAAAATGAGCTTTACAATATCTTCTGCCAGGCGCTGGAGCCTGCCAACGGGCGCAGCATTATCATCCGCACCATGGATATCGGCGGCGATAAGCCGGTGGCTTACCTCAACATCCCGGCGGAGAACAACCCGTTCCTTGGCTACCGGGCGGTACGTATTTATGAAGAGTATCAGGCGCTGTTCCGCACCCAGCTGCGGGCGATTCTGCGCGCTTCCGCGCATGGCGCGCTGAAAATTATGATCCCGATGATCTCCTCGATGGAGGAGATTCTGTGGGTGAAAGAGCAGCTGGCGGATGCCAAACAGTCGCTGCGCAGCGAACATATTCCGTTTGATGAAAAGATCCCGCTGGGCATTATGCTTGAGGTGCCGTCGGTGATGTTTATCATCGACCAGTGCTGCGAAGAGATTGATTTCTTTAGCATCGGCAGTAATGACCTGACCCAGTATCTGCTGGCGGTGGATCGCGATAACGCCAAGGTGACGCGCCACTATAACAGCCTCAATCCGGCATTCTTACGGGCGCTGGATTACGCGGTTCAGGCGGTGCATCGTCAGGGGAAATGGATTGGCCTGTGCGGCGAGCTGGGGGCTAAAGGTTCGGTGCTGCCGCTGCTGGTGGGGCTGGGGCTGGATGAGCTGAGCATGAGCGCGCCGTCGATCCCGGCGACCAAAGCGCGTCTGGCGCAGCTTGATAGCCGGGCCTGCCGTCAGCTGCTTAATCAGGCGATGCAGTGCCGGACATCATTAGAGGTGGAACATCTGCTGGCCCAGTTCCGCATGACCCAGCAGGACGCGCCGCTGATTACTCCGCAGTGCATTACGCTGAACAGCGACTGGCGTAGCAAAGAGGAGGTCATTAAGGGCATGACTGATAATCTGCTGCTGGCCGGGCGCTGCCGCTATCCGCGTAAGCTGGAAGCCGATCTGTGGGCCCGCGAAGCGGTGTTCTCCACCGGTTTAGGGTTTAGCTTCGCCATTCCGCACAGTAAATCGGAGCATATCGAGCAGTCGACCATCAGCGTCGCCCGTCTGGCGCAGCCGGTAGCCTGGGGTGACGACGAGGCGCAGTTTGTGATTATGCTGACTCTGAACAAACATTCGGCGGGCGATCAGCATATGCGTATTTTCTCGCGGCTGGCGCGGCGCATTATGCATGAGGAGTTCCGGCAATCGCTGGTGACCGCGGAGAGCAGTGAGGCGATCGCGACGCTGCTGCAGCGCGAGCTGGAGCTGTAGTTCGAGCCGGAGAATCTCCCCGGTTGCGCTGCGCTTACCGGGGCTACGGGTTTCCAGCCGTCTGCGGGGCGGTGTTCGTGCAGCTACGATATGCCTCTGAAACGACGTGATATACAGCGATGCCCTGGCCCCCGCTGAAATCGGCGAGCCGGAGGACCGAAGACAAGGTCTGGCCGCCAGGGATGGCGGCCAGAGGCGAATCGAGACAGTGATGTCGAGTTGAGCCGACCGCAGGCTGAGGACCGGGAGGTGAGCGCAGTGCGCAGCACCGATTTCTATGCGGGACCGCGGGGATTGTAAAGGGGGAGACGGTTTTCTCCCCCTTTACCCGTTCACGTACCACGGTAAGACATTTTCTGCGGGATAATAGTGAACGGAACCCCTACCACACCGTCCCGGAGGCGGCGCTTACACGCCTGTCCGGGCGACTTTTATCCGGCAATAGCCTGACAAATCGCTTCGCCCACCTGCTGGGTGGAGGCGGAGCCTTTCATATCCGGCGTCTTTGGCCCGCTGGCGATGGTCTGCTCAATCGCCGCCAGGATACCGTCATGGGCGGCCTGATAGCGCGCATCCCCATTGCCGAGGAAATCGAGCATCATCGCGCCGGCCCAGATGGTAGCAATCGGGTTGGCAATATTTTTGCCGTAGATATCCGGCGCCGAACCGTGTACCGCTTCAAACAGCGACGGGAAGGTGCGATCCGGGTTGAGGTTTGCTGACGGAGCAATGCCGATGGTGCCGGTACAGGCCGGGCCGAGGTCGGAGAGGATATCGCCGAACAGATTGGAGCCGACCACCACGTCAAAACGCTCCGGCTGCAGCACAAAACGGGCGCACAGAATATCTATATGCTGCTTATCCCATTTCACTTCCGGATAGTGCTGCGCCATCGCTTCGACGCGCTGATCCCAGAAAGGCATACTGATGGCGAGGCCGTTGGATTTGGTCGCTGAAGTTAACGTTTTGCGCGGGCGGCTTTGCGCCAGCTCAAAGGCGTAGCGCAGGATGCGGTCCACGCCGCGGCGGGTAAACACCGACTCCTGAATCACCACTTCATGTTCGGTTCCCGGATTCACATGGCCGCCAATGGCGGAATACTCCCCTTCGGTGTTTTCTCGCACCACGTAGAAATCGATATCGCCGGGCTGTTTACCCGCCAGCGGGCAGGGGACGCCGGGGAACAGGCGCACCGGGCGCAGGTTAACGTACTGGTCGAACTCGCGGCGGAACTTCAGCAGCGAATCCCATAGGGAGATATGATCCGGGACGATATCCGGCCAGCCGACCGCGCCGAAGTAGATGGCGTCAAATTCTTTCAGCTGCGCGTGCCAGTCGTCGGGCATCATTTTGCCGTACCGGGCGTAGTAATCGCAGCTGGCCCATTCGAAATGCTCGAAGCTTAACGCCAGTTCCCAGCGTTCGGCGGCGGCCTGCAGTACGCGAATGCCTTCAGGCAGCACCTCTTTTCCGATGCCATCCCCGGGGATGGCGGCAATACGTAAGGTTTTATTCATCGTTGTTCTCAGTTTGAGGTAAGGAAAATTGACTTACTCTCTATCCTATAATTGACTGATTCATAATTAATCCCGTCAACTGGTGAAACATAAAACACGAATCATGAATAATCTGCCGCTGCTGAATGACTTACGCGTCTTTATGCTGGTCGCCCGCCGCGCCGGTTTTGCCGCCGCTGCGCAAGAGCTCGGGGTTTCCCCGGCTTTTGTCAGCAAGCGCGTGTTGTTGCTGGAACAAACCCTTAGCGTCCAGCTGCTGCACCGTACCACCCGACGGGTGACAATCACTGAAGAGGGCGAGCGCATCTACGAGTGGGGGCAGCGCATTTTGCAGGATGTCGACCAGATGATGGATGAGCTCTCCGATGTGCGCCAGGTGGCACAGGGAACGCTGCGGATAATCAGCAGCTTTGGCTTTGGCCGCCGGATTGTCGCACCGGCGCTCTCCGAGCTGGCTCGTCAATACCCGCAGCTGGAGATCCGTTTTGACGTAGCTGACAGGCTGGTAGATTTAGCCAATGAAGGGGTCGATCTGGATATTCGCGTCGGCGATGACATCGCTCCTAACCTGATTGCCCGCCAGCTTGCTAACAACCATCGAATTCTCTGCGCCTCGCCGGAGTTTGTGGCTCGATATTCGCGACCAAAGCAGCTTAGCGATCTTGCCGCGCTGCCGTGTCTGGTGATCAAAGAGCGCGACCGGCCTTTTGGCGTCTGGCAGCTGCGCGACAAAGAGGGCGAGCACGCTATTAAGGTCACCGGACCGCTGTCGTCTAACCACGGCGAAATTGTTCATCAATGGTGTCTGGACGGGCAGGGGATTGCGCTGCGCTCGTGGTGGGACGTCAGTGAAAATATCGCCAGCGGCAATCTGCTGCATCTGCTGCCGGAGTACTATCAGCCTGCCAATATCTGGGCGGTATACGTGTCGCGGCTGGCGACCTCGGCAAAAATTCGTACTACCGTGGAGTTTTTACGCCACTACTTCCGTCAGCGCTTTCCGCAGCAGTACGGCGAGGCAAAATTGCCGACGGCGGGCGCCGTCGGCCGGGGGGATTAAACGCCGAGCCTGTCGCGCAGGCTGTAGTAGGCCGCGCCCATGGCGGTAAATGGAATGCGCAGGCTGCGCCCGCCGGGGAACGGATAGTGCGGCAGCTTCGCAAAGGCGTCGAAGCGTTCGGCGTCGCCGCGCAGCAGCTCCGAAATCAGCCGTCCGGCGAGGTGGGTACAGGTAACGCCGTGGCCGCTGTAGCCCTGCATATAATAGATATTGTTATCGAGGCGGCCAAACTGCGGCATCCTTGAGAGGGTCAGCAGGAAGTTGCCTGTCCAGCGATAGTCGATTTTCACCCCCTGCAGCTGCGGGAAGGTTTTCAGCAGCTTCGGCATAATCAGTCGCTCAACGTCGTCCGGATCGCGCGCGCCGTAAACCACGCCGCCGCCGTACAGCAGGCGGTTATCGGCGGTCAGGCGGTAGTAATCCAGCAGATAGTTACAATCTTCCACGCAGTAGTTTTTCGGGATCAGCGAGCGCGCCAGATCTTCGGACAGCGGCGCGGTGGTCACCACCTGGGTGCCGCAGGGCATGCTGCGCTTCGCCAGCTCCGGCTCGAGTTTATCACCGAGATAGGCGTTACCGGCGACGATGATGTAGCGGGCGGTCACCTGTCCGCGTTCGGTGGTCACCACCGCCGGGCTGGTGTGCTGAATGCAGGTGACCGGTGATTGCTCGTACACCCGGCCGCCGTTCAGACGAATGGCGTCCGCTTCGCCAATCGCCAGATTCAGCGGATGGATATGGCCGCCGCTGTGGTCCAGCAGGGCGCCGGTGTAGCGGTCGCTGTCAACTTCGCGCCGAATGGCGCTGGCATCCAGCAGCTCCAGCTGAGTATTGCCGTAGCGCTCCCAGTTGGCTTTCTGCTCTTCCAGGGTTTCCAGCTGCTTGTGATTCATCGCGACAAACAGCCCGCCGGGGCGATAGTCGCAGGCAATCTGATAGCGCTGGATGCGCTCGCGAATAATATCGCCGCCTTCAAACATCATGCTGCCGAGCATCCTGGCCGCATCCGGTCCGTAGGTTTTCTCGATAACGTCGATATCGCGGCTGTAGGAGTTAACTAACTGGCCGCCGTTGCGTCCGCTGGCGCCGAAGCCGATGCGCGCGCTTTCCAGCAGCACCACATCGTAGCCCATCTCGGCCAGATGCAGCGCCGAAGAGAGGCCGGTATAGCCGCCGCCGACGACGCAGACGTCGCAGCTGATCGATTCGTCCAGCGCCGGGAACGGTTCATAGCGGTTGGCGCTGGCGGCGTAATAGCTGGTGGTATGTTCGGTCATGATTAAGACTCCAGGGCAATCCAGATAGTTTTTAGTTCAGTGAATTTTTCCAGCGCGTGCAGCGACTTATCGCGCCCGTTGCCGCTCTGCTTGTAGCCGCCGAACGGCACGGTCATATCACCATCGTTATAGTTATTGACGAAGACGGAGCCAGCCTTCAGGCGGCGGCTGACGCGGTGAGCGCGGGAGAGATCGCGGGTCCAGACCGCCGCGCCGAGGCCGTAGCGGCTGTCGTTGGCCAGCGCCAGCGCCTGCTCTTCGGTTTTAAAGCGGGTCACCACCAGGACCGGGCCAAAAATCTCCTCCTGGCTGAGCGCAGAGGAGGGGTCGACATCGACGAAAATCGTCGGGCCGACCGCCGCGGGCCACGGGTTTTTACGCCCGTCGAGCAGCAGCGTGCTGTGCGCTTCGCCGGCGCGAATAAAGCTGTGGACGCTATCGGCGTGGCTGTTGTCGATCAGCATACCCATGGTGGTATTCGGGTCGAGCGGGTTGCCCGGCTGCCAGCTCCTGGCCTGTTCTTTTAACAGGTCGAGAAATCTGTCGGCGATGCTCTCTTCCAGCAGCAGACGGGTTCCGGCGATACAGACCTGGCCCTGGTTATAAAAAATACCGCCGGCGGTAGCGTTAACCGCTTTTTGCAGGTCCGGGCAGTCGGCAAAGACGATATTGGCGCTTTTACCGCCAGCCTCCAGCCAGACGCGCTTCATATTGCTGTCGCCCGCGTCCTTCAGCAGCTGCTTACCGGTGCGGGTGGAGCCGGTAAAGGTAATGACTTCCACATCCGGATGCTGCGCCAGCGCCTGACCGGCTTCATGACCGAAGCCGGTGACCACGTTGAATACGCCGTCCGGCAGTCCGGCCTCTTTTGCCAGTCCCGCCAGACGCAGAGCGGTAAGAGGCGATTTTTCCGACGGCTTCAGAACGACGCTATTGCCGGACGCCAGCGCCGGGCCAAGTTTCCAGCAGGCCAGCAGCAGCGGGAAGTTCCACGGCACGACCGCCGCGATCACGCCAATCGGTTCGCGGACGATCATCGCCAGTTCATTGCTGCCGGTAGGCGCGACTTCGCCGTACACTTTATCGATAGCTTCGGCATACCAGCGAATCGCACGGGCGGCGCCGGGCACATCATCGCGCAGGCTGTGGCGAATCGGTTTGCCGGTGTCCAGCGTTTCCAGCAGCGCCAGCTCTTCGCGATGAGCGTCCATCAGGTCGGCGAATTTATTCAGCACCGCTTTACGCTGCGCGGGAGATGCCTGGGACCAGTCGCCGCTGTCGAAAACGCTGCGGGCGGCCTGGACCGCGCGATCGACGTCGGCTTTTTTGCCGCGAGCCACTTCGGCGAGAGTCTCCTGCGCCGCCGGATCGACGGTGGCAAAAACGCTATTATCAGCGGCGGCGCTATATTCGCCGTTAATAAATAACCGCGTCTCAATAGCGAGATTTTTTGCTTTTTCTTGCCAGTAAGCCAGGTTGTGAAAATCCATCATGACTCCTTAATGACATAATCGGAAAAATATAAAAGGGGCTATTGCATACCTTCAGGGCGCAGGGCGTCCCCGGGGTTGAGCACCGTACTTATTGCCTGTTAACAGGCGTAAATTATCTGGGGCCAGCGGGAATAAGCATTTCCGCATCGCGCAAGGTGAACTGCGTTTTCTTCGCACCGCCGGAATAAACCTCCGGCGGCGCAGGCCTGAAGAAAGCCTGAGCAAATCTCAGGCTAAAAAATCAGAATGTGGTGGGCGTATGGGCGCTGATAATACGGCAGATACCCGCCGAGGTGTTGCTGAAGCTATGCGGTATGCCGGTGTTAATGGCATAGCTTTGCCCAGCCACCAGGTGATACGCCTGACCGTTAATGGTCAACACGACTTCACCCTCCAGTATGGTGCCTATCTCCTCACCCTGATGCTTGATCCTCTCTCCGGTTGTGGTTCCAGGCTGGTACGTTTCAAAAATCATCGCCAGCGTGCGGTTCGGGTTTCCATTGTGAACCAGCTTCATCGAGACCCCCTGACTGCCGATTTCAATCAGATCGTCCTGATTGATAACCACCTGAGGTTCAGCCGGTTTTTCTGGTTCAGAAAAGAACTCCGAGAGCGACAGCCCGTAGACTTTCAGCAGCTTTTGCAGCGTACTGATGGCAGGACTGACTTTGTCCTGTTCTATGGTGCTGATGGCACTATGTGTTAACCCAGACAGTTCGGCTGCACGACGCTGTGAAAGACCCAGCTGTTGGCGGATCTCTGACAGACGTTTCCCTGGCGCCAGTCCGTCATCGCTCATATTTGCATTTCCTTAACGGTAGTGGTCAGAGCCGCTGTTTTTCAGCAATATAGCTCTGACAGGCGGTGATAAAACCTTCAAACAACATCCGCGACAGGGCGTATTCGCTACTGTTCCATTCAGGATGCCACTGCACGCCGAGGGCGAAAGGATGGTCTTTAACGCTAACCGCTTCCGCCAGCCCGTCCGAAGAAAGCGCCTCTACGCGCAGCCGTGGACCCGTCGTTTTTGCTCCCTGTCCGTGTAACGAGTTTACCCAAAACGTGTTGCAGCCCGGTATTAACTGAGAAAGTAATCCTCCTTCCTGAACCTGAACTTCATGCGAGGGCGCATACTGTTGCTCTACGGGAAGCTCAGGGTCTTCGCGGTGCTCAAGAAGCTCAGGCTGCTCGAACAGACGACGATACAGAGTCCCGCCGGTGGCGACAACCAGTTCCTGTAGTCCGCGACAGATGGCGAAAATGGGGATGCGCCTTTCGAGCGCGGCGTCGATCAGCGCCATGCTCAGAAGATCACGCCCGGGATCGGCGTCAGGCTCATCGCCGTTTTCACCATAAAGGTGCGGCTGTACGTTGCTTGGGCTGCCAGGAAGATAAATGCCGTCCAGTTTAGGTAGCAGCGTAGCAAGCAGTTCCGGCTCGGCCAGCGCGTGCGGCAGGGCAATCGGCACGCCTCCGGCGTTAACAATCGCATTCAGGTACTTTTCTTGCAAAGTCTGGGTCTGGTGACCCTTAAGCCTGTTTCGACACATCACCACGCCAATAACTGGCTTGTACATTATATTTTCCATGATCGCCCTCACAAAGTGGACTAAATTATGACCGGTTTAGCGGGTAAAACGGCCATTTCGTTCAATATTTTCTCAATCTAGCAGTGGATATTGCCCTTTGCAAACTTAATTTAACATTTGACAAACAATTTGTTTGCATACACATTCGAATAGTGGACATTATATTTAACAGTGCCATTCAGGGTCTGAAACTAAAACAACGGCGGTGAATCATGGAAACCAATATCGTAGAAGTTGAGAATTTTGTTCAGCAGTCCGAAGAGAGACGGGTCAGCGCATTCACCTGGGAAGTGAAGCGCTACCTTGAGCGTTACCCCAATACGCAATACGTTGACGTCCTGCTGACCGATCTGAACGGCTGCTTCCGCGGTAAGCGGATCCCGGTCTCCGGCCTGAGCAAGCTGGAGAAAGGCTGCTATTTCCCGGCTTCGGTATTTGCGATGGATATTCTCGGTAACGTGGTTGAAGAGGCGGGTCTTGGCCAGGAGATGGGCGAACCGGATCGCACCTGCGTGCCGGTGCTGGGGACCTTAACGCCGTCGGCGGCTGACCCGGAATACATTGGTCAGGTTCTGCTGACCATGGTTGATGAAGATGGCGCTCCCTTTGACGTTGAGCCGCGGAACGTACTGAACCGACTCTGGCAGCAGCTGCGCCAGCGCGGACTGTTCCCCGTGGTAGCGGTAGAGCTGGAGTTCTATTTGCTTGACCGCAAGCGCGACGCTGAAGGTTACCTGCAGCCGCCGTGCGCGCCGGGAACCGGCGATCGCAATACCCAAAGCCAGGTTTACTCCGTCGACAACCTTAACCACTTTGCCGACGTACTAAGCGAAATTGATGAAATCGCCCAGCTTCAGCTCATTCCGGCCGACGGCGCGGTGGCGGAAGCCTCTCCGGGACAGTTTGAAATCAACCTTCATCATACCGATAACGTGCTCGATGCCTGCGATGATGCGCTGGCATTAAAACGTCTCGTGCGTTTAATGGCAGAGAAGCATAAGATGCACGCCACTTTTATGGCGAAGCCCTATGAAGAGCACGCCGGTAGCGGAATGCATATCCATATCAGCATGCAGAACAATAAGGGTGAGAACGTGCTGGCTGAGGCTAACGGCGAAGATTCGGCGATGTTAAAACGCGCGCTCGCCGGAATGATTGACCTGATGCCCGCGTCGATGGCGCTGCTGGCGCCGAACGTCAACTCGTATCGCCGCTTCCAGCCGGGAATGTATGTGCCGACCCAGGCATCGTGGGGGCATAACAACCGCACGGTGGCGCTGCGTATCCCGTGCGGCGATCGACAAAACCACCGCGTGGAGTACCGCGTGGCCGGGGCGGACGCCAACCCGTATCTGGTGATGGCGGCGATTTTCGCCGGCATCCTCCATGGTCTGGATAATCCGCTGCCGCTACAGGAAGAAGTAGAAGGTAACGGCCTTGAGCAGGAAGGGCTGCCGTTCCCGATTCGCCAGAGCGACGCCCTGTGGGAGTTTATGCAAAACGACCACCTGCGCGAGCGGCTTGGTGAACGTTTCTGCCATGTTTATCACGCCTGTAAGAATGACGAATTACTGCAGTTTGAGCGATTGATTACTGAAACGGAAATTGAGTGGATGTTGAAAAACGCCTGATTGCCGCCCCGCAAGGGGCACTCTGGTTTTAAATAGCATCATGCGGCCTGAGCGGAGCCTGGTCGGAGGTTTTTTGCTGGCAAGCCAGCCATTTCCCGGATGTCGCGTTAAGGAGCGCAGGCGGCAACGGGGCTTCAGTTAACGACACAGTGTGAACGAGGTAGGAAATGATGCAGATGTTTAAATATCCGCAGGGAGAAGGGGGCCGTCATGGCCGCATGGAATGCGCAGCCACCGCCGCTCGTCGGTTCTTTTTACCTTTTGATTTGCCATTAACCCCGTTGCGAAGCAGGTTGGTTTCCCGGTCTCTACGACCGCAAACCCAGGTTTGCAGCGGGGGAAATGGCCATGGCTATTAACACTTCTCTCGACACGACGTCTGAGGCGGGTAAACCGCGCCTGCGCAAATCGCTCAAGCTGTGGCAGGTGGTGATGATGGGCCTCGCCTATCTGACCCCGATGACGGTGTTTGATACCTTCGGCATCGTTTCCGGTATCAGCAACGGCCACGTTCCGGCCTCCTATCTACTGGCGCTGGCCGGCGTGCTGTTTACCGCCATTAGCTACGGCAAGCTGGTACGCCAGTTTCCCCAGGCGGGCTCAGCGTATACCTATGCGCAGAAGTCTATCAGCCCGCACGTTGGTTTTATGGTTGGCTGGTCATCGCTGCTGGATTATCTATTTTTACCGATGATCAACGTGCTGCTGGCGAAGATTTATCTTTCCGCGCTGTTTCCTGAAGTTCCACCGTGGGTGTGGGTGGTGACCTTTGTGGCGATTCTGACCGCGGCGAACCTGAAAAGCGTTAATCTGGTAGCGAACTTCAACACCCTGTTTGTGCTGGTGCAGATCTCGATTATGGTGGTCTTTATCGTGCTGGTGGTGCAGGGGCTGCATAAAGGGGAGGGCGTCGGTACCGTCTGGTCGCTTCAGCCGTTTATTAGCCAGAACGCGCACCTGATCCCGATTATTACCGGCGCGACGATAGTCTGCTTTTCGTTTCTCGGCTTTGATGCGGTCACTACGCTTTCCGAAGAGACGCCGGACGCCGCGCGGGTGATCCCGAAGGCTATCTTCCTCACCGCAGTCTACGGCGGGGTGATTTTTATCGCCGCATCCTTCTTTATGCAGCTCTTTTTCCCCGATATCAGCCGCTTTAAAGATCCGGACGCGGCGCTGCCGGAGATTGCTCTGTACGTCGGCGGCAAGCTGTTTCAGTCGATTTTCCTGTGCACAACCTTCGTCAATACGCTGGCTTCCGGCCTGGCGTCGCACGCCAGCGTTTCACGACTGCTGTACGTCATGGGCCGCGATAACGTTTTCCCGGAGCGTATTTTTGGCTATGTCCATCCGAAGTGGCGGACTCCCGCGCTGAACGTCATCATGGTCGGGATTGTCGCGCTGTCGGCGCTGTTCTTCGACCTGGTCACCGCCACGGCGCTGATTAACTTTGGCGCGCTGGTGGCGTTTACCTTCGTCAACCTGTCGGTGTTTAACCACTTCTGGCGGCGTAAAGGCTTAAATAAAACGTGGAAAGATCGTTTTCACTATCTGCTGCTGCCGATGGTCGGCGCGCTGACGGTGGGGGTGCTGTGGATTAATCTGGAAGCGACATCGCTGACGCTCGGTCTGATATGGGCGGGGTTGGGGTTACTCTATCTGACTTATCTGACCCGCCGTTTCCGTAAGCCGCCGCCGCAGTTTGACGGCGCCAAAGCGGAACAGGTCTGGGAATCGTAACGATTATTGAATCACAGGCAAAGGCAGGCAATTAAGCCTGCCTTCTTTTTGGTCATTATTCGTTGAAAATCAGGGAACTCAGGAGAGACTGCAGGTAAGAATAGTTCAGCGGTTTTATTTCTTTGTCTTATGAGTTGGCAGTTGGGCTGAGCGCCGTTCCCGGATATAGGAACCCAGGCTGTAGACGGCGACTCCCAGCAAAACTACCGCGACGATAAAGAGCAGGATACCTGACATAAATTAACCTAATGTTATGTTTAACATGGAGAAAAAATACCGTGATATCGGAGCAATAGCATCGGGATATTTCTTAAAGATGATGCGATGAGAGAAACCAGAATGGACTGCCAGTGAAGTTCTTAACCAATTATTTACATGAATAAAGGTTAAGTGTAAAGCGGATTTTTGGTGGAAAATTAACCGATGGCGTGTTGGTTTAAACGAACTTACTGACGCGCTAACGGCGTGCTGGTCGTGCCGTCGGGCGTAGACGGTCTCTGTCTTCTGGCGGCGCCGTTACGGAGTCGCCGCCGCCGTCAGCATTACAAATTCCCCGTACCGCCATCAACCAACAGCTCCGTACCGACCACATAGCTGGACTCATCTGACGCCAGGTACAGGGCGGCCTTAGCCAGCTCCTGCGGGGTGCCCATCCGCCCCAGCGGAACCAGCTCCTCGATTTCCGCCTGTAGGTTTACCAGCGCCTCGGCGCTGAGACCGAGTTTATCCAGCGCCGGAGTGCGTACCGGGCCAGGGCTCAGGCCATTAACCCGAATGCCGCGCGACAGCAGCTCGCCGGACAGCGTACGAGCCAGCGACAATAGCCCGGCTTTGCTGGCTGCGTAGGCGCTGCTGGTCGGTAAACCAATATGGGCGCTCACGGAGCCGCAGAGGATCACCGAGGCCGGATTTGCCAGCAGCGGCAGCAGCGCCTGTAGCAAGAAGAAGGGACCCTTCAGGTTGATGTTCATCAGACGATCCCAGTCCCCTTCCTGCCATTCACCAAACCGACCGTGGGTCACGTCTCCGGCATTGATAAATACCGCATCCAGCCGCGGCCAGCGCGCGGACAGCGTTTCTGCCAGCTGACGCTGCCCATTGATATCGCCGGCATCGGCGGCGATAACCCAGGCTTGTTCTCCGAGTAGGGATTGAGCTTGTTCAAGCGCGGCAGAACTGCGCCCGGTGACGGCAACCTGTGCGCCCTCGGCGAGAAATTCCTGTGCGGTGGCAAGACCGATGCCGCTGGTGCCCCCGGTTATTAAGCTATATTTACCTGCTAAACGCCCCATTTTTGCACTCCCTCTGTTCGACTGGAAAAGCCACTATAGATACATTAGTATCCAAAAGGTACCAGGTACCAAATGGATACTAATGAACAAAGAGGTGTGCTATGGCGCAAACCGCGGCGCAGGCAGCGCAAAAAAATTTACCGCAAGACCCTTGTCCGATGACCGATTTCGTTAATTTGATCGCCGGAAAATGGGCGATTCCGATCCTCTACCGGCTGATTGTACTTAACGCGCCGGTGCGTTTTGGCGAACTGCAGCGCGCGGTATCACCGATCGCGCAAAAAGAGCTCACCCGCCAGCTGCGCCTGTTTGAACAGCGCGGGCTGGTCTCGCGTCAGGTCTATGCGGAAATACCGCCGAAGGTGGAATACCAGATAACCGAACTGGGGCTATCGATGCGCGACGCGCTGCAGCCGCTGGCGGAGTGGATGCGGCAATACGGGAAACTCTTAAAACGTTAGAGAAATCGTCTATTTAACCGGTTTGCGAGCCATTGCGCGGAAAAGTGTCATAAATTTGTCACAATGAAGGCGATGATTATCAACGACTGAGGATTAAGGGATGAAAAAAAGTCTACTTGCTGCCGCTGTGGCTGGCGTTGTCTTACTGTCCGCCGGTGCCCAGGCGCAGGAACAGGCTACACCTGAGGGGTATCAGCTCCAGCAGGTGCTGATCATGAGCCGCCATAACCTGCGCGCGCCGCTGGCGAACAACGGCAGCGTGCTGGAGCAATCAACGCCGAAGTCCTGGCCGGAGTGGGATGTTCCCGGCGGGCAGTTGACGACCAAAGGCGGGGTGCTGGAAGTCTATATGGGGCACTACATGCGCGAATGGCTGGCGCAGCAGGGTCTGGTGACCAGCGGTGAATGTCCGCCGGAGAACGCTGTCTATGCTTATGCCAATAGCCTGCAGCGCACCGTCGCTACCGCGCAGTTCTTCATTACCGGCGCGTTTCCCGGCTGCGGCGTGACCGTGCATCATCAGGAAAAAATGGGCACCATGGACCCGACCTTTAATCCGGTGATCACCGACGATTCCGCCGCCTTTAGCGAAAAGGCCGTGCAGGCGATGGAGAAAGAGCGTCAGGGAATGCAGCTGAGCGAAAGCTACAAGCTGCTGGAGGAGATGACGGATTACCGCAATTCTCCTTCCTGCAAAGAAAAACAGCAGTGCTCGCTGAGCGACGGGAAAGATACTTTTAGCGCTAAATATCAGCAGGAGCCTGGCGTATCTGGCCCGCTTAAGGTGGGCAACTCGCTGGTTGACGCCTTTACGCTGCAATATTATGAAGGTTTCCCTAAAGACCAGGTGGCGTGGGGGGAAATTAAAAGCGATAAGCAGTGGCAGGTACTGTCGAAGCTGAAAAACGGCTATCAGGATAGCCTGTTTACCTCTCCTGAAGTGGCGCGTAACGTTGCTAAACCGCTGGTGAAATATATTGATAACGCGCTGGTGGGCGATGCGGCAAAGGCGGCGAAAGTGACGCTGCTGGTCGGGCATGACTCCAATATCGCCTCGCTGCTGACGGCGATGGATTTTAAACCTTATCAGCTGCAGAACCAGTACGAGCGTACGCCAATCGGCGGTAAACTGGTCTTCCAGCGCTGGCATGATAACAACGGTAATCGGGATCTGATGAAGATTGAGTACGTTTATCAAAGTACCGAGCAGTTGCGCAATGCCGATGCGTTAACCCTGCAGTCGCCGCCGCAGCGGGTGACGCTGGCGCTGAACGGTTGTCCGGTTGATGACAACGGTTTCTGCCCGATGGATACCTTCAAAAAAGCGATGGCTGAGGCCACGAAGTAACAAAGCATAAAAAACCCGGAGCAATCCGGGTCTTGCGGCCGATGTTTAGCCTGGCCTTGTAGTCCGGACAGGCGCAATGCGCAGCCTCCGGGAAGCTTATGCAATAACTCCCGGAGGCGGTACTGTCCGGGCTACACGTTCTTGCGTTCGATGGTTTGTTCGCCCCAGAACAGGGAGTCTTTATCCGTTTTGGCGAAGGCGCGGGGCAGAACCTCATCGCTGCCTTCTTCCCAGATTTTCTCCGCCAGCTTTTCATCGTAATTGGCTAATTCAAAAATTGCCTCGGCGATTTCGGGAGAAGTATTGCGCAGGCTGGCCCATTCACCCACGCGGTGCGTTTTTGCTTCTTGATTTGCCATACTTTTCCTCCTGCTTAACCGTGTAATTTAACCGCCAGACCCGCGACGTGTTGCCCCTGATAGCGGGCAATCGCTAATTCTTCTTCGCTTGGCTGACGCGAACCGTCGCCGCCGGCAATGGTGGTGGCGCCGTATGGCGTGCCGCCGCGAACCTGTGAGACATCAAACAGCTCCTGGGCGCCGTAACCAATCGGCACAATAATCATCCCGTGGTGGGCAAGAGTCGTCCAGGTTGAGGTGATGGTTTGTTCCTGGCCGCCGCCGGTACCGGTTGAGCTGAAAACGCTGGCCAGCTTGCCGTAGAGTGCGCCGGATGCCCACAGGCCGCCGGTCTGATCGAGGAAGGTGCGCATTTGTCCGGACATGTTGCCAAATCGGGTAGGAGTGCCAAAGATGATGGCGTCATACTCTGCCAGCTCCTGCGGCGTAGCAACGGGGGCGTTTTGCGTTTTCCCGCCTGCTTTAGCAAAAACTTCTGCCTGCATGGTTTCCGGCACGCGCTTCACGACCACTTCAACGCCATCTACTTTGTTGGCTCCTTCGGCGACGGCATGCGCCATGGTCTCGATGTGTCCGTACATTGAATAATAAAGCACCAGAATCTTAGCCATTTGCATCACTCCTCGGTTGCGTTATGAACCAGCCAATCGGCTGGCTACCTTTAAAGATAAGACCTCTGGCGAAGAGTGCAAATGCAACAATCATTTGTTTGATTTATAACAAAATTGCAAACATCGACGTCTGTAGCAAAAAGATACATCTTAAGTCGCGCCATTTAAGCCAGTCATAAGAGTCGCTTAGCTCAAGCCTGGCGTAACAGCGGCGGTTCTTATGCCAAATCTATTTCAGGATGTGACTATATCCATACATGAAGTTTTTCCTCCGCTAACCTTAAAGGCACGCGATACGAAATTCGTCTCGCGGGGGCTAAGGCCTCTTGTTTCACCTAATGCAGCATGATGTCTAACCTAAATGGAGGTCAGTAATGGCAAACCATCGTGGCGGTGCCGGCAACTTTGCCGAAGACCGTGAAAGAGCATCAGAAGCAGGTCGTAAAGGTGGCCAGCATAGCGGGGGGAACTTTAAAAACGATCCTCAACGCGCTTCCGAAGCTGGCAAAAAAGGGGGAAAAAACAGTCACGGCAGCCGCGATAGCTAGCGCCGTCCTGATTGTCTGCCGATAGGGGTTAATCTCCAGAGCAAACCCCATCACCCTCGCCGCCGACGTGTAGTCGGCGGTTTTTTTTATCCCGATGCATGCAGATGCTGCTAAGCGGGAGTAGCCCCCGGCTTGCGGCTAAAGCCTTAGCCGGGCTACGAGTTGACGCTGTTTTGTAGCCCCGGTAAGCGCAGCGCGACCGGGGATTTCCCGGTACGGGTCTGCTGGCGTCGGAAGCTTTTATACGGTAGTGACGTTGGTTTGCCCGGCCTCACGCGGACGGCGGTTAAGCAGAGCGTGCAGCAAAATAGCGCCGAAAGTGGCCGTACCGATCCCACCGAGGGTAAAGCCGCCAAGCGAGAGGGCAAAATCACCCGCTCCCAGCACCAGCGTTACCGCCACCATGATCAGATTACTGTTCTGGCTTAAATCCACCCGGTTTTGTACCCAAATCCGCGCGCCCGCGACGGCGATCAGACCGAACACCACAATCGATGCGCCGCCGATAACCGGCCCGGGAATCGTGTGGATCAGCGCACCGAATTTCGGCGAAAAGCCGAGCAGCATCGCTATCAGCGCCGCCGCAACGAACACCAGCGTTGAGTACACTTTGGTGACCGCCATCACGCCGATATTCTCTGCGTAGGTAGTGACGCCGCTGCCGCCGACCGATCCGGAGAGCATCGTGGCCAGTCCATCGCCGACGAACGCGCGCCCCATATACGGGTCCATATTGCGCCCGGTCATTCCCGCAACCGCCTTCAGATGGCCGAGGTTTTCCGCCACCAGAATCACCGCGACGGGTGCTATCAGCATCATCGCCTGGCTATTAAACGTTGGGGTAGTCATCTGCGGTAAGCCAAACCAGGCCGCCTGTTCAAGCAGACTAAAATCCAGCGCCTTGCCCAGACCGAAGACATTAGCCAGCAGGGCGTAAAGCACGCAGGCGACAATCAGCCCCACGAGGATCAGCAGCCGCTGCAGCATCCCGCGGGTAAACACCGCCACCAGCCCGATGCACAGCACCGTCAATACCGCCATCCAGCCGTCGAACGGCGTCGCCGATACGCTGCGCACCGCAATAGGGGCCAGATTAAGGCCTATCGCCATCACCACCGCGCCGGTGACTACCGGCGGCATCAGCCGTTCAATCCAGCGGGTGCCGATTTTCATCACCACCAGGCCTATCAGGGTATAAACCAGACCGCAGATAATAATGCCGCCCAGCGCAACGCTGAGGTGCGGGTTAAGCCCCTGGCCGTTGAAGCCGGTGACGGCGATCACCACGCCGACAAAAGCGGCGCTGGAGCCAAGATAGCTCGGCACGCGTCCGCCGATGACCAGAAAGAACAGCAGGGTGCCGACGCCGGACATCAGAATCGACAGGTTGGGATCCAGTCCCATCAGAATTGGCATCAGGACGGTCGCGCCAAACATCGCTACCGCGTGCTGAACGCCCATCACCACGGTTTGCCCGACCGACAGCCGCTCATCGGGGGCCACGACGCCGGAGGCGGCGGAAGGGGAGGTTAACTGCCAGCGAGGAAAATCGAAGAGAGCCATGATGAGATCCTGGGTTAAAGGTTAACAGGCTGGACGCATCAGCGTGTGGTAGCCGCGCTCGAACCACATCAGTCCACGCGGTTCCGGATGGCGAACAATTGCCGCCACCTCACAAAACAGAATGTCGTGCGTCCCGACGCTGACTATCTGGCTGATACGGCAGTCGAAGCTGGCCAGCGCATCTTTCAGGCGCGGGCAGCCGGTTGCGCCGGTTTGCCAGTCGGCGGCGGCGAAGCGCTCCACCATCGGCGTTTTGCCGCCGAATACGTTCGAGAGTCTTTCCTGACCGGCCGCCAGGGTATTGACGCACAGCGTCTGGTGCTGGCTGAAGATCGGCCACACCGAGGCGGAGCGATTCAGGCAGACCAGCAGCGTGGGCGGCGCGTCGGTGACGCTGCAGACCGCGCTGGCGGTAAACCCCGCGCGGCCTGCGGGACCATCGGTGGTAATAATGTTAACCGCCGCGCCGACGTGGGCCATGGCGTCGCGAAAGCTTTGTTTATCGGCAAGAGACATGCGGGCTCCTTATGCCAGCTGGCAGGCATCATCAAAGGACAGGCGCGGCAGGCGATCGTACAGCTTGCCGCGATCGCCGTAGCCGATATTAATCAGCAGGTTACTTTTCCAGGCGCCGTCGGCAAAAAACGCCGCATCGACCTTTTCGCGATCGAAGCCCGACATTGGGCCGGTATCAAGACCCAGTGCCCGGCAGGCGAAAATCAGGTATGCCGCCTGTAATGAGCTGTTGCGAAAGGCGGTCTCTTCCGCCAGCTGTGGGCTGGAGGTGAACCAGCTGCGGGCGTCGCCGTGCGGAAATAGCTCCGGCAGGCGGTCGTAGAAAGCGCTGTCCCAGGCCACAATAGCGGTGACCGGCGCCTGCATGGTTTTGGCTAAATTGCCGCTCGACAGGGTCGGGCGCAGCCTCTCTTTACCCTCCGGCGTGCGGATAAAAACGATCCGCGCCGGGGAGCAGTTGGCGGAGGTCGGCCCCATTTTCATCAAGGCGTAGATTTCACGCAGCTGCTCGTCGGAGACCGGTTTATCCAGCCAGCCGTTGTGGGTTCTGGCCTCGGTAAACAGCGCGGCGCGGGCGGCCGGGCTAATGGCTTCGCTCATAGATTCTCCTGAGCGACCGGCAGCATGGCGGCCAGCCCGTCGCATAAAATGGGGTTAAAGGTGGCGGTGTCGGTGACGTTGCAGGCGTGGCCTCCCCAGGCCATTTCTACCAGTTGACTGCCCGCAATTGCCGCCTGCAGCGCGCGGGAACAGGAGGCCGGTACCAGCAGATCGTCGGCGGCGCTGATAATCAGCGTCGGGCAGGATATGGCCGCTGCCCGGCGCGAAAAGTCGGCCTGCCTGAGGGCATTAAGCCGTTTCAACAGATTATCTTTGCCCTGAAAATGGCTGATGGCGAGCGCCTCTTCGGCCTCAAGGCGCGGCAGGCGCGAGGCCATCCACTCCGCCGGGTAGAGAAACAGCGGCTGCGCTTCGACCCATGCCTGCGCGCCGCCCGCGTGCAGCAGGCGTTCGCGTACCTGGAAACAGCGGCGGGTATGCGGGGAGAGGGTCAGCCAGCCGTTCACCAGCACCAGGGCGCTCACCGTTTCGGGGAAGTCCAGCGCCAGCTGGAGGCCAATCAGCGCGCCCAGCGCGTGACCGACCAGGGTACAACGTGTTATTCCCGCCTCCTCCAGCGCCGCACGGAGCTCCTGCGCCATGGTCGCCATGCTGTAACCGGTAGGCAGCGGGCCGCCGTTTTCGCCGGTACCGTTATGGTCGTAGCTCACCAGCTGATACTGCGCTTCCAGCGCCGTACGCTGCGCCAGCCAGTAGACACCCGTGCCGCCGAGCCCGGCGCTCAGAACCACCACCGGCGCGCCCGGATAAGGCGCCGGGGAGATATTCAGCTTCATCATGCCGGTTTCCCGATATGGGCGACGGTCGCTATCTCTACCAGCGCATCGGGCTTCACCAGTCCGCACTGAATGCAGAAACGCGCCGGTTTGTCGCCGGGAAAGAATTCAGCGTAAACCTCGTTAATCGCGGCGTAGTTTTTCCAGTCGGTGATAAAGATGCTGTTGAAGGTCACGTCCGCCATGCTGCCCCCCGCCGTCTCGATAACGCTCCTGATAGTTTCCAGCACGTGGCGGGTTTGCGCCTTTGGGTCGCCGATATACACCACGTTGTTTTGCTTATCAAACGGCAGGGTGCCGGAGACGTAAACCACGCCGTCAGCCAGCGTGCCGGGGACAAACGGCGCGATAGGCGTGGTGGTACCCGGCGGAATAATCACTTGTTTAGGCATAACGTTTCTCCTCGGTAAACGAGAGCGAGGCTGCGGGCTCAAGGGCGCTACAGAAGCTGGCGACATCGCTGACCCAGCCGAAAAAGGTTTCGATATTGAACAGCGCCGCCTGCTGGGCGAAGGCCGGACCGGCCTGGTGGGTGGCGTCCTCCAGCACGATGCCGAAATATTCGAGGAAGAAGCCATCGCGCAGGGTCGACTCCACGCAGACGTTGGTGGCGATACCGGTAAACACCAGGTGGCGAATACCGCGGCTACGCAGGATGCTGTCGAGAGCGGTATTGAAGAAGCCGCTGTAGCGCGGTTTCGGCAGCACGATATCGCCGGGCTGCGGCTTAAGCTGATCGACCAGCTGATAGTCCCAGCCGCCTTTCGCCAGCAGCTTGCCCTGCAGCTCCGGGTTCTGGCGCATGGTTTTCAGCGCGTTGGATTTATGAAAATTCGGCGAACCGGGGCCTCCGGCCTCCACGTACTGGTCATCCCAGCCGTTCTGAAACCAGATAATCAGCATCCCGGCGGCGCGGGCAGCGGCCACGGCGGTATTGATATTGTCGATAACCGGTCGGGTGGCGGAAACGTCAAAGCCGGCGAGGTCGAGATAGCCGCCCTGGCTGGCGTAGGCGTTCTGCATATCGACGACGATCAGCGCGCTTTGCAGCGGCGCAAAGGTCAGTGATTCCGGGCGAGCGGGCAGGGTAATCATCAGGCAACCTCTTGAGTCATAGTGGCGATATGGTCGCGGCAGCGCATCAGCGGCTGAATGCGCTGGCCAAAGGCTTCGATACCGATAAGGAAATCATCAAACGTCAGCAGCACGCCGTCGGTGCCGGGAACCGCCGCCACTTCGTCGAGCATACGGGCGACATTGGCGTAGGAGCCGACAAGGGTGCCCATATTGATATTGACCGCCGAGGTGGGATCGGCCATCTGACGCACGTTAGTGTCGCTGCCGGAGCGGGTGTCTTTCTGGCTCTGTTCAGTCAGCCATGCCAGCGCTTCGTCATCCGCGCCGGCTTTGTAGTGCTCCCATTTGGCGCGGGCTGCCTCGTCGGTTTCATCGGCAATGACCATAAACAGCACGTATGAGCCGACGTCGCGGCCGGTTTTTTCCGCCGCCTGCAGCATGCGGGCGGCGGTGGGGGCAAAGGCGGCAGGGGTGTTGACGCCTTTACCGAAGCAGAAGTTATAGTCAGCGTGCCGGGCGGAGAACGCCATCCCGGCATCGCTTTGTCCGGCGCAAATCACCTTCATCGGCTGCGACGGCTGCGGGCTGACCCGGCAGTCGTTCATGGTGAAGTAGTCGCCTTTGAAGTCGCTACGCCCGGTTCCCCACAGGTCGCGCAGAACCTGGACATACTCGGTGAGATAGTCGTAGCGGCTGGCGAAGTAGTCATCGCCAGGCCAGATGCCCATCTGCTCGTACTCCGGCTTTTGCCAGCCGGTGACCAGGTTGACGCCAAAGCGGCCGCTGGAGATCGAGTCAATGGTTGAGGCCATGCGGGCGACGATCGCCGGGGGCAAGGTCAGGGTGGCGGCGGTGGCGTAGATCTGGATGCGTGAAGTCACGGCGGCCAGTCCGGCCATCAGGGTGAAGGACTCCAGATTATGATCCCAGAATTCAGTTTTGCCGCCGAAGCCGCGCAGTTTGATCATCGACAGCGCGAAATCAAAATGGTAGTGCTCGGCTTTTTGCACGATGGCCTTATTGAGCTCAAAAGTCGGCATGTACTGGGGAGCATGGGTGGAAATCAACCAGCCGTTATTACCAATCGGAACGAAGACACCAATTTTCATAGCTACCTCTCTGCATGTCGTTGAACAAGGAAGGCGCGCGGTGCTTTCCCGGGTCACCTCGCCAGGGTGATAAAGCAAAGGCGATGCCAGTTTTATAAAGGTTAATGTTATTAATGTGTTGCTTGATGGTTGCTGAAAGTGACAGCAAAAAAAGTAGACTGAATGGTCAAAATTGGTGCACGAAAAAACCGCAGTCGTGCGCAATCGGAGTGCAGAGAGTCGTGTCGACGTTGGGTTTTTGCTATGCTGATGGCGTGAAATGAAGGAGAAAATCTATGGCACAGGGTGGCGTGAAAAAGAGTGGAAAACGTTCGCTGGCGGTGAGCGCAAAAAAAGAGGCTATTCTGGCCGCCGCGCTGGACGCGTTCTCGCAGTTTGGTATCCACGGTACGCGGCTTGAGCAGGTTGCCGAGCTGGCCGGGGTGTCAAAGACCAATCTACTCTATTACTACCCGTCGAAAGAGGCGCTGTATATTGCCGTTCTGCAGCAGATCCTGGCTATCTGGCTGGCGCCGCTGAAGGCATTTCGCGAGGATATTAGCCCTCTGGTGGCCATCGGCGAATATATTCGTCTGAAGCTTGAGGTGTCGCGCGATCATCCGCAGGCGTCGAGGCTGTTCTGCCTGGAGATGCTGCAGGGCGCGCCGCTGCTGATGGACGAGCTGACCGGCGATCTGAAAGCGCTGGTGGATGAGAAGTCGGCGATTATATCCGGCTGGGTCGCGAGCGGCAGGCTGGCTCCGGTTGACCCGCAGCATCTGATCTTTATGATTTGGGCCACCACACAGCATTACGCCGATTTTGCCACTCAGGTTGAGGCGGTAACCGGCGCGACGCTGCGCGATGAGGCGTTCTTTCAGAAGACCGTCGATAATGTCCAGCGGATGATTATCGAAGGAATTCGCGTGCGTTAATTGGCGGGGGGCAGCGGGCAGCTCTGATCGCCATCTTCGCACTGCAGCAGCGAAGCAAGGAATGACTCGCGCTCTACCGTTTTGTCGGACAGGCACTGGTTGAGCAGCATCGGCTGAACGCTGCCGCCTTCTGCGCCGGAGGCCAGAAATTTGCAGTCGGCGTCGCGCAGTTCAATCCACGTTAGCTGCGCTTTTTTAAGCAATTCCTGCTGTCTGGCGGAGGCGCGCTTCAGCGCTTCCTGGTACGTTTCGTTTAGTTTTTTGTCGTCGGCCTGATATCGCTCGGCGCTGCACTGGTTCATTTCCGTTTGATTGCTGGCGTTGCTGCATTGGTCCGCCAGCGCGTAAGTGCTTGCCAGCAGCGCGGCAAGAGCGAGTAAAGTGCGTTTCATTATTCAACTCCCATAAAAAAAGCTCCCGTCCGGGAGCTTTAATTAACCACAGCCTGCGTCTGGTGTCATTAGCTGACGTTGTGCCGGTCTGTTTTCCCGGGGGCGGCGCAGAGCGCCTTGCCCGGGCTACAGGTACCTGCGGCCTGCATTGGGGTAGCCCGGACAGATGCGCAGCATCGCCTCCGGGAAATGATGCCATCCAGCGCTCTGCTCCCGGGAGCGGCGCAGAGCGCCTTGCCCGGCTACCGGTACCTGCGGCCTGCGTTGGGGTAGCCCGGGTAAGGCGTCAGCCGCACCCGGGGAGGCTTTAACCAATCGTCATCAGGCTGGCGTTGCCGCCGGCCGCGGCGGTATTGACGCTGAGGGAACGTTCAATATAGAGGCGTTCCAGCAGCAGATTGCTCTCACCGCGGGCGAAGCCCTGCACCGAAACAATCGCCCCATCGCGCGCCGCAACCTGTTCACACAGCTCACGCAGCTGATCGGAATCGCCATGGTAGATAACCGCATCGAACGGTTCGTTCATCAGAGTCTCCGCTTTCGCAAAATGGATCCGCTCGCTGACTTCGCGCGGCAGCTTGTTCGCCAGCTCGCGCTGCAGCGGCGTATCCGGCCACAGCACCTCACAACCAACGGCGGTTACGCCTGCCAGCTGGATTAACGCGTCCTGCTCGTTATCGGCTACGCACAGCACGCGGTCGCGCGGCATAAAGGTCAGGGTGTTGCGCTCACCGGTGGGGCCCGGCAGCAGACGTTGGGTACCGGCCTGAGCCTGCTCGCTAAACTGTTGGCACAGGGCCTTCAGTTCCGGGCGATCCGCTGCCCACTGTTGCAAAGCAAGCAGCGGTTTTTCCAGCAGCGTCTTCAGCTGCGCGTCCAGCGGATAGTCCGCGTCCTGACGGGCGAGGGTGACCCCGACCGCGTTTTGCGGCCGACTGGAGAGCAACCGGTACAGATACAGCGGACCGCCGGCTTTCGGACCGGTGCCAGACAGGCCTTCGCCGCCGAACGGCTGCACGCCGACCACTGCGCCGACCATATTGCGGTTGACGTACAGGTTGCCGACGTTGGCGCTGCCGGTCACCTGGGCGATGGTTTCGTCGATACGGGTATGTACGCCGAGGGTCAGGCCGTATCCGGAGGCGTTGATCTGCTCAACCAGCCCATCCAGCTCGTTGCGGTGATAGCGCACCACGTGCAGCACCGGGCCGAAGACCTCTTTTTTCAGTTCGTCGAAGCTCTCCAGTTCGATAAGCGTCGGCGGAACGAAGGTCCCGTTTTCCCACTCGCGAGAATCTTCGCTATTTTCGCGCACCGCCTGGAAGACTTTGCGTCCTTTGGCGCGCAGCGTCTGAATATGGCGCTCAATATTTTCTTTGGCTTCGGCGTCTATGACCGGCCCGATATCGGTGGTCAGACGGCCAGGGTTGCCCATCCGGCACTCGGCCATCGCGCCGCGCAGCATGGTCAGCGTATGGTCGGCGATATCATCCTGCAGGCAGAGTACGCGCAGGGCTGAGCAGCGCTGCCCCGCGCTGTCGAACGCTGAGGCGAGAACGTCGATCACTACCTGCTCGGTTAATGCAGAAGAGTCGACGATCATCGCGTTCATGCCGCCGGTTTCGGCGATCAGCGGCGTCGGGCGACCCTGAGCGTCCAGGCGGCTGGCGATGTTGCGCTGCAGAAGAGTGGCAACTTCGGTTGAGCCGGTGAACATCACGCCGCGTACGCGCTCATCGGAAGTCAGCGCGGCGCCGACGGTTTCCCCGCGGCCTGGTAGCAGCTGAATAACGCCCGGCGGCACGCCTGCTTCCAGCAGGATCGCCACGCCCTGAGCGGCGATGAGCGGCGTCTGTTCGGCGGGTTTCGCCAGCACGGTATTACCGGCCGCCAGCGCGGCGGCAATTTGTCCGGTAAAGATCGCCAGCGGGAAGTTCCACGGGCTGATACAGACTAACGGGCCCAGCGGACGGTGGGTTTCGTTATCAAAATCATTACGAACCTGGCCTGCGTAGTAATGAAGGAAATCTACCGCTTCGCGCACTTCAGCAATGGCGTTACTGAAGGTTTTACCCGCTTCGCGCACCAGGATACCCATCAGGGTCGGCATCTGGCCTTCCATCAGCACCGCGGCGCGTTCGAGGATCGCCGCGCGCTCCTGCGGCGGGGTGGCGAACCAGATTGGCGCGTTGTTGACCGCGCTGCTCAGCGCCTGCTGAATTTCAGCCTCGCTGGCTTCGCGCACGTGGCCGACGACATCTTTTGGCTCAGCCGGGTTTATCACCGCCTGCATTTCGCCTTCCTCCACCGGCTGTTCCAGCATCGGCAGCGCCTGCCATTTATGCAGCGCGCTATTTAATAATGAAGATGAGAGGGAGGCCAGACGATGTTCGTTGGCCAGATCCAGGCCAGCTGAGTTGCTGCGCCCTTTGCCGTAAAGATCGCGCGGTAGCGGGATTTTCGGGTGCGGCAGGCCAACCTGACCTTCCTGCTGGGCCAGTTTTTCCACCGCGGCGACCGGGTCAGCAACCAGCTCATCCAGCGGCAGAGTGCTGTCAGCGATACGGTTCACGAACGAGGTGTTGGCGCCGTTTTCCAGCAGGCGACGCACCAGATACGCCAGCAGCGTTTCGTGGGTGCCCACCGGGGCGTAAATACGACACGGACGGTTGAGTTTGCCATCGGCGACTTTGCCGGTCACCTGCTCGTACAGCGGCTCGCCCATGCCGTGCAGACACTGGAATTCGTACTGCCCAGGATAGTAGTTCTGCCCGGCGAGCTGATAAATTGCCGCCAGGGTATGAGCGTTATGGGTCGCGAACTGCGGATAGATTAGGTTCGGTACAGCCAGCAGCTTTTTCGCGCAGGCCAGATAGGAGACGTCGGTGTAGACCTTGCGGGTATAGACCGGATAGCCTTCGAGACCATCCATCTGCGCGCGTTTGATTTCGCTGTCCCAGTATGCGCCTTTTACCAGGCGGATCATCAGGCGACGACGGCTGCGGGTGGCAAGATCAATCAGATAGTCAATCACGAACGGGCAGCGTTTCTGGTAGGCCTGGATAACAAAGCCAATTCCGTTCCAGCCCGCCAGTTCCGGCTCAAAACAGAGTTTTTCCAGCAGATCGAGCGAGATCTCCAGGCGATCGGCCTCTTCGGCGTCAATATTGATGCCGATATCGTACTGGCGCGCCAGCAGGGTCAGAGACTTCAGGCGCGGATAGAGCTCTTCCATCGCGCGATCGTACTGAGCGCGGCTGTAGCGCGGGTGCAGCGCGGAGAGCTTAATCGAAATGCCCGGCCCTTCATAAATGCCGCGGCCATTGGAGGCTTTGCCGATGGCGTGGATAGCCTGCTGATAGGAAACCAGATAGGCCTGGGCATCGTCGGCGGTCAGCGCCGCTTCGCCCAGCATATCGTAAGAGTAGCGGAAGCCTTTATCTTCCAGCTTGCGGGCGTTGGCCAGCGCCTCGGCGATAGTTTCGCCGGTGACAAACTGCTCGCCCATCAGGCGCATCGCCATATCGACGCCTTTGCGGATCAGCGGTTCGCCGCTCTTGCCAATAATGCGGTTCAGCGAACGCGACAGGCTGGTTTCGTTGTGGGTCGAGACCAGCTTACCGGTAAACAGCAGCCCCCAGGTGGCGGCATTAACGAACAGCGACGGGCTGCGGCCGATATGCGACTGCCAGTTGCCGTTGCTGATTTTGTCGCGGATCAGGGCGTCGCGGGTGGCCTTATCGGGAATACGCAGCAGCGCTTCCGCCAGGCACATCAGCGCCACGCCTTCCTGCGAGGAAAGAGAGAATTCCTGCAGCAGGCTTTGCACCATCCCGGCGCGGCCGCTGGCAGTTTTCTGATTGCGCAGCTTCTCCGCCAGCTGATAGGCGAGCTTATGCGCCTGTTCGCCGAGATCCTGCGGCAGGCGAGCTTGTTCCAGCAGCATTGGTACGGCGTCGGTTTCGGCCCAGCGCCAGGCTGCGGTAATCGACGCGCGGGAAACGGACTGCGGCAGGATCTGCTCGGCAAATTCGAGAAACGGCTGATAAGGCTCATCGCCAGCACTGCCTGCTTCATCGCTTTCGTTGGCCGCGCCGGAAAGCAGCGCCGGTAGCTCGGGCAGCGTCTCGTCGTTTTCCAGCTTTTCCAGATAATTGAAGATGGCCTGTTTAATCAGCCAGTGCGGCGTGCGGTCAATACGGCTCGCTGCGGACTTAATGCGTTCGCGCGTCGCGTCGTCAAGTTTTACACCCATGGTGGTGGTGCCCATGTCAGGAACTCCTGTGATTAGTCGTTCGCTTCATCCTTCAACCTGCCTCATTGTTGGCTTTATTTACGCGCCCCGGTCACATCGTTGTCCATGCTTTCAGGGACTAACAAATTTGCCGCCTCGATGCAGATTGAATGCGTTTGCGAACTTCGCTGCTGTTCAGTTATGCGGTTGCGTAGAAATATCTATCATGTTGCAACTTTGTGCAACCTTGTTAATTAAGAATTGTGGGGCAGGCTGGGAAATACCGGGAATGTTAAAAAGAATGACTAAAATAGCAGGAATTTATCCCCTGTCTAATAAGGTATTTCTATGCGTCACTTAACACTTTTGCATGGTGCAACCGCTAAAAACGTGAGAGAGTGCAACCTATAACAAAATGAAGTTTGGTCATGAAAGCATTTCGTGTAAATGCTGTGTTAAATCATTTGTGAAAAAACAAAGCTTCCGTCAGGATACGGTCGCCCAATACAACCAATAGGCCATTGCCCCGTTCCGGCAGTGGATAAAACGACAAATCTGGACGCTGTCGACAAAAATTCTGGAGATTTTACATGGCTATTAGCACACCCATGTTGGTGACTTTTATTGTTTATATTTTTGGCATGGTACTTATCGGTTTTATTGCCTGGCGTTCTACAAAGAACTTTGATGATTATATTCTTGGCGGCCGCAGCCTTGGCCCATTCGTCACCGCGCTCTCCGCCGGGGCATCAGATATGAGCGGCTGGCTGCTTATGGGGTTGCCCGGCGCCATTTTTATTTCCGGAATTTCCGAAAGCTGGATTGCCATTGGCCTGACCTTAGGCGCATGGATTAACTGGAAGCTGGTGGCGGGGCGCTTGCGGGTGCATACCGAGGTGAATAATAACGCTCTGACGCTGCCCGATTATTTCACCGGCCGCTTTGAAGATAAAAGCCGCGTACTGCGAATTATCTCGGCGCTGGTGATTTTGTTATTTTTCACCATCTATTGTGCCTCCGGTATTGTGGCCGGCGCGCGTTTGTTTGAAAGCACGTTTGGTATGAGCTACGAAACCGCGCTGTGGGCCGGCGCGGCGGCAACCATTATCTATACCTTCGTCGGTGGTTTCCTCGCGGTGAGCTGGACTGATACCGTCCAGGCAAGCCTGATGATATTCGCGCTGATCCTGACGCCGGTGATGGTGATTATTTCCGTCGGCGGTTTTGGCGATTCCCTGGAAGTGATCAAGCAAAAGAGCATTGAGAACGTTGATATGCTCAAGGGCCTGAATTTCGTCGCCATTCTTTCGCTGATGGGCTGGGGTCTTGGCTATTTTGGCCAACCGCATATTCTGGCGCGCTTTATGGCGGCGGATTCGCACCACAGTATCGTTCACGCCCGTCGTATCAGTATGACGTGGATGATCCTTTGCCTGGCGGGTGCCGTTGCCGTCGGCTTCTTTGGCATCGCGTACTTCAATAACAACCCGGGCGTTGCCGGAGCGGTGAACCAGAACGCTGAACGCGTCTTTATTGAACTGGCGCAGATTCTGTTCAACCCATGGATTGCCGGGATCCTGTTGTCGGCGATTCTGGCGGCGGTAATGTCGACTCTGAGCTGCCAGCTGCTGGTGTGTTCCAGTGCGATTACCGAAGATCTGTATAAAGCGTTTTTGCGTAAAAATGCGGGTCAGCAGGAACTGGTATGGGTCGGACGCTTTATGGTGCTGGTCGTGGCGCTGGTATCCATCGCCCTGGCGGCCAACCCGGAGAACCGCGTGCTGGGTCTGGTGAGCTACGCATGGGCAGGCTTCGGCGCGGCGTTTGGTCCGGTGGTGCTGTTCTCGGTAATGTGGTCAGGAATGACGCGTAACGGCGCGCTGGCCGGAATGATTATCGGCGCTATCACCGTTATCGTCTGGAAACAGTTCGGCTGGCTGGGCCTGTATGAAATTATCCCTGGCTTTATTTTTGGTAGCCTGGGGATTGTGGTTTTCAGCCTGCTGGGGAAAGCGCCTTCAGCCGAGATGCAAAGACGCTTTGCCGAAGCGGACGCGCACTATCGCTCTGCGCCGCCAGTACGCGCTACCGCCGAGTAATATTTGGCTCTCCTCTCAAGCCCGCGTCCTGCGGGCTTTGTTGTATATGACACTTGCTAATTGCTTGAAAATACGCTGATATCTCAGCTCAGATAACAATGAGGGTAGCAAAATGAATTTCAAACAGGGTGCGATGGCGCTGGTTCTGGCAGGGGTCTTGAGCGGCTGCGTGGCACCTGCTGCGAACAAGGCTCCGGTGGCTGAGACTAACGCCTGCCCGGCGGAAAATACCATGATGCAAACGACGCTTTATTTCGGATTAAGCCGTCCGGCAGGGAAAGATATTACCGCTCAGGAGTGGCAGCAGTTCGTTGACCGCGATGTGACGCCGCGCTTTCGGGATGGCCTGACGGTATTTGATGCGCGCGGACAGTGGCTGGGCAATGACGGGACTATCGCACGTGAACAGAGCAAGGCGCTGATGCTGATCCATGGCAAAGATGCAAAGAGCGAAGAGGGAATTGAGGCGCTGCGCAATACGTATAAATCACGCTTTGCGCAGGAGTCGGTGATGCGCGTTGACCAGCCGGTATGCGTTCATTTTTAAACAGTGCCCTGATGGAATGTCGACCCCACAAGATTTACGTTGCGGCTGTTTCCCGGGCTGCAGCGGGCTCCCGACCTACGGGCCGCACGCATCTGCAGCCCGGGTAAAGCGCTCTGCGCCGCCCCCGGGAAAACGGGTAGGCAGGCAATTCTGATTACAGCACCAGGCCCGCGAAGCTGGCAGAGAGCAGGCTGACCAGCGTCGCGCCGTATACCAGGCGCAGGCCGAAGCGGGAAACGATATTCCCCTGCTGCTCGTTCAGGCCTTTAATCGCCCCGGCGATAATGCCGATAGAGGCAAAGTTGGCGAAGGATACCAGGAACACGGATAGAATACCCAGCCCGCGCGGCGTCATGCCGGCGGCTATTTTTTGCAGCTCAATCATGGCGACAAATTCATTCGCTACCAGCTTGGTCGCCATAATACTGCCGGCGTTCAGCGCATCGCTAAGCGGAATGCCTATCAGCCACGCCAGGGGATAAAAGACGTAGCCGAGGATCTGCTGGAAGCTCAGGCCAAATATCGTGGCGAACAGGGCATTTATGGCGCTAATTAAGGCAATAAAACCAATCAGCATAGCCAGAATAATCATCGCGACTTTAAAACCAGCCAGAATATATTCACCGAGCATCTCAAAAAAACTCTGCGATTCATGCAGCTTCTCGAGCTTGATCTCCTCCTCGCTGCCCGGACGCGTGGGGTTAATTATCGACAGAACAATAAAGGTGCTGAACATATTCAGAATTAGCGCGGCGACGACGTATTTTGCGTCGAGCATACTCATATACGCGCCGACAATGGACAGCGATACCGTCGACATCGCGGTGGCCGACATAGTAAACAGGCGGCGTGAAGAGAGGTCGCCGAGCACGCCTTTATAGGCGATAAAGTTTTCCGATTGACCGAGAATCAGCGAGCTGACCGCATTGAAGGATTCCAGTTTACCCATACCGTTAATTTTCGCCAGCAGGGTACCAATCAGACGAATAAATATCGGTAAAATCCGCCAGTGCTGAAGAATACCAATCAGCGCAGAGATAAAGATAATTGGGCACAGGACGCCAAGGAAAATAAACGCCAGCCCTTTTTCACTCATGCCGCCAAATACAAAGTTGGTTCCTTCGGCGGCGAAACCGAGCAGCGATTCAAAAAAGGACGCGATATTTTTCACTAACCACAGGCCGCTTTCTGCGTGGAGAAAAAAGAAAGCCAGCGCAATTTCAATAACGATTAGCTGAATAATATAGCGGATGCGGATTTTTTTACGGTCATAGCTGGCAAGCCAGGCAAGGGCAAGAATAACCACCAACGCCAGCAGGAAGTGCAAGAATTGAGTCATGTTGTTCATTTCACGGGTCAATAAGGCCGCCATTTAGCCACAGCCGTCAAGCCGGGTAAATATCTGCGGCAAAAAAAACGTCATCCTGCGATTGCGCATAACGGCGGAGAGATAATTGCCTGAGTCATTATTTGTTAGCGATTAATTTACAAATCGTCATTAATCTCTACACATTTCACTTGTGTTTCTGATTATTGTAATGATAATCACTATCATAAATATTTACCTAACTTTGCATCAGTTGACTGCGGTTCACATTTAAGGGTGTTGGCATGTTTGTCCCATTTCTCATCATGTTACGTGAAGGTCTGGAAGCAGCGCTGATTGTCAGCCTGATTGCCAGCTATCTGAAGCGCACTCAGCGCGGAAGCTGGATTGGCGTTATGTGGATTGGCGTGCTCCTTGCCGCAGCGCTATGCCTGGGGCTGGGGATCTTCATCAACGAAACGACCGGTGAATTTCCGCAGCGTGAACAGGAGCTGTTCGAAGGTATCGTGGCGGTAGTAGCGGTGTGTATCCTGACCTGGATGGTGTTCTGGATGCGCAAGGTATCGCGTAACGTCAGGCAGCAGCTTGAGCTGGCGGTTGATAATGCGCTTCAGCGCGGCAATCACCACGGTTGGGCGCTGGTGATGATGGTCTTTTTCGCCGTTGCCCGGGAAGGTCTGGAATCGGTGTTTTTTCTGCTGGCGGCCTTTCAGCAGGATGTGGGAATTTGGCCGCCTATCGGGGCGATGCTTGGTTTGGCGACGGCAATCGTTTTAGGGTTCCTGATCTACTGGGGCGGCATCCGTATGAATCTTGCCGTCTTTTTCAAATGGACCAGCCTGTTTATTTTGCTGGTGGCCGCGGGCCTTGCCGCGGGCGCTATCCGCGCCTTTCATGAAGCCGGTCTATGGAACCATTTCCAGGATATAGCCTTTGATCTGAGCAACGTGATTTCGACGCACACGCTATTCGGTACGCTGCTGGAAGGGATTTTTGGCTATCAGGAAACGCCAACTATCAGCGAAGTAGCGGTCTACTTTATCTATCTGATTCCGGCGCTGGTGCTTTACGTCTCGCCGCCGGGCAATAAAACCACCGCATCCCGAGCCGCCTAGTCGGGCATCGCGGACTGAAATAGTTACAACATACTTATCGAAAGGGATGGTCATGATGAATCATTTTCGTCGCAATGCGCTGCAGCTTACCGTTGCCGCGCTGTTCGGCTCTGCTTTTTGCGCTCAGGCAGCCGATATTCCACAGGTAAAAGTTACCGTCACTGATAAACAGTGCGAGCCGATGAACGTCACGGTGAAAGCGGGTAAAACCCAGTTCATTATTCAGAACCATAGCCAGAAAGCGCTGGAGTGGGAGATTCTGAAAGGCGTGCTGGTAGTTGAAGAGCGTGAGAATATTGCTCCCGGGTTTACGCAAAAGCTGACGGCGAACCTGCAGCCGGGTGAATACGATATGACCTGCGGCCTGCTGACCAACCCGAAAGGTAAACTGACGGTCACTGGTGAAGCGACCAAAGATGCTGCTAAAGCCGACACGTTGCTTAGCCTGGGAGAGGCGATTACCGCCTATAAAGCGTGGGTTACCGCCGAGACCGCGGAGCTGGTGAGCAGCACTAAAGCCTTTACCGGGGCGGTAAAAGCGGGTGATATCGACAAGGCAAAAGCGCTTTACGCGCCGACGCGCCAGCATTATGAACGTATTGAACCGATCGCCGAACTGTTCTCCGATCTTGATGGCAGCATCGACGCCCGCGAGGATGACTACGAGAAAAAAGCCGAAGATCCGAAATTCACCGGTTTCCACCGGCTGGAAAAAGCGCTGTTTGGCGATAACAGCGTCAAGGGAATGGATAACTATGCCGATCAATTGAACGCCGACGTTCTCGATCTGCAAAAACGCATTAGCGAGCTGGCGTTCCCGCCGTCAAAAGTGGTTGGCGGCGCTGCCGGGCTAATTGAGGAAGTGGCGGCCAGCAAAATCAGCGGTGAAGAAGATCGCTACAGCCACACCGATTTGTGGGATTTCCAGGCCAACATTGACGGCGCGCAGAAAATTATCGACCTGCTGCGCCCGCAGTTGCAAAAGAAGAACGGCGAGCTGCTGGCGAAAGTTGACGCTAATTTCAAAAAAGTAGACGCCATTCTCAGCAAGTACCGCACCAAAGACGGTTTTGAAACCTATGACAAGCTGACGGATGCCGATCGTAACGCGCTGAAAGGGCCGATTACCACGCTGGCGGAAGATTTGGCCCAGCTGCGCGGGATCCTGGGTCTGGACTAAGTCGATGGCTGAGCAAAAGCATAATGTAAATGAACCGTCGCGTCGGCGGTTACTTAAAGGGATCGGCGCGCTCGGCGGCGCGCTGGCCATTACCGGCGGTTGTCCGGTGGCGCATGCGGCGAAGGGTGAGAGTTCTCCAGGCACGGTGTCGCCGGATGCGCGTCTGGAAACCCAGCCGTTTTATGGTGAGCATCAGGCTGGCGTGCTGACGCCTCAGCAGGCGTCGATGATGATTGTCGCTTTTGATGTCCTCGCCGGCGATAAAGCAGACCTTGAGCGGTTGTTCCGTCTGCTGACCCGGCGTATCGCCTTTCTGACTATGGGTGGGCCTGCGCCGGAGACGCCCAACCCGCGTCTGCCGCCGATGGACTCAGGCATTCTCGGGCCGTGGATCGCGCCGGATAACCTGACGATGACCGTGTCGGTGGGCCATTCGCTGTTTGACGACCGGTTTGGCCTGGCCAGTCAGGTGCCGAAAAAGCTGCAGAAAATGACGCGTTTTCCTAACGACTCGCTGGATGCGGCGCTGTGCCATGGCGATCTGCTGCTGCAAATTTGCGCCAATACGCAGGATACGGTCATTCACGCGCTGCGGGATGTGATTAAACACACGCCAGATCTGCTCAGCGTACGCTGGAAGCGGGAAGGCTTTATTTCCGATAGCGCCGCGCGCAGTAAGGGTAAAGAGACGCCGATTAATCTCCTGGGCTTTAAAGACGGTACCGCGAATCCGCTGAGCACAGATAATGCGCTAATGGATAAAGTGGTGTGGGTTACTCCCGACCAGAAAGAGCCAGCATGGGCGACGGGCGGCAGCTATCAGGCGGCGCGGATTATTCAGTTTCGCGTTGAATTCTGGGACCGAACGCCGCTTAAAGAACAGCAGACTATTTTTGGTCGCAATAAACTGACCGGCGCGCCGCTAGGGATGCAGCACGAGCACGATGTGCCGGATTACAGCAAAGATCCCGACGGCGATACTATTGCCCTCGATAGTCACATTCGTCTGGCGAACCCGCGCACGGCAGAAACCGAGTCCAGCCTGATGATGCGTCGGGGTTACAGCTATTCGCTGGGGGTGACTAACTCAGGGCAGCTGGATATGGGGCTGCTGTTTGTCTGTTATCAGCACGATCTGGAAAAAGGTTTTCTGACGGTGCAAAAGCGCCTGAATGGAGAAGCGCTGGAAGAGTATGTGAAACCGATCGGCGGTGGATATTTCTTTGTTCTGCCCGGAGTTATCGACAGTCAGCATTACCTCGGGCAATCGCTGATCGAAGCCTGACGCGCCTGCCCCGTGGGGCAGGGCGTTTTCTGCTGTTTTTCCATTCATTTTATGTATTTCCTGCCTTGTTTCATTTTTCTGTAATCTTATAGTCGGAAACTCTCCCCTGCTGCGGGGAGAATTATTTGTTGTGTTTATGTGAAAAAGAAGTTGCGCTTAGAATTATTTCTGATGTACTTATTACAGACGCGGTAGTTCTCAGCAGTAGTTTCGTTTCATTATGGAGATCGCGAATGCCCGATTGCTGTAACGGAAAACGTCAAACCCCATACCGTACTCATCAGCACGGCAGCCACACTTCCGGCCGCGATTTTCACACCGCTAAATCATCCTCTTCTACCATAGAAAACCCGAACCCAGGCAAGGTTATCGGTGCGCGTAGCCGTGACCCTCTGCCAATTCGTCAGGCAAGCAATGGCTTACAAGGAAGCCAAAACCTCAATCGTTAGTGCGCATAATCGCGTCGAACGTGGCGCGTGTGATGTAAACCAACAACGCAAGGTGCTATCCATGGGAAGACAAAAAGCAGTGACCAGAGCTCGTCGTGAGGCCAAACGTGTGCTGAGACAGGATTCGCGAAGCCATAAGCAGCGCGAAGAAGAATCGGTCACATCGCTTGTGCAAATGAGTGGCGTAGAAGCAATTGGCATGGCGCGGGATAGCCGCGATGCATCGCCAATTGAGGCGCGCAATGAGGCTCAGGCGCATTATTTGAATGCTATCGACAATAAGCAGCTGATTTTTGCGACGGGCGAAGCCGGGTGCGGTAAGACCTGGATTAGCGCGGCAAAAGCCGCTGAAGCCCTGATCCACAAAGATGTGGACAGAATTATTGTTACCCGTCCCGTTCTGCAGGCCGACGAAGATCTCGGCTTCTTACCGGGAGATATCGCCGAGAAGTTTGCTCCCTATTTCCGCCCGGTCTATGACGTACTGGTGAGAAGGTTAGGCGCTTCCTTTATGCAATACTGCCTGCGTCCGGAAATCGGCAAGGTGGAAATCGCGCCGTTCGCCTATATGCGCGGACGTACATTTGAAAATGCGGTAGTGATCCTGGATGAGGCGCAGAACGTGACCGCGGCGCAAATGAAAATGTTTTTGACCCGCCTCGGGGAGAACGTGACGGTCATCGTCAACGGCGATATTACCCAGTGCGATTTACCTTCTGGGGTGAAATCAGGACTCGCCGATGCGCTGGCGCGTTTTGAGGAGGACGAGATGGTAGGTGTTGTACGCTTTACTACCGACGATTGCGTGCGTTCAACCCTTTGTCAGCGCGCGCTGAAAGCCTACTACTGATTGTTTCTAAGTCTGCAAAGCCCGGGAAACCGGGCTTTGTTTTTGCTGGTCTAAAGTAAATGTTGCAGCGAAGGGGCGGTCATTGTTGCCTCGAAAGGAATGATATCAGCTTTCGCTACACCTGATTGTTGGAACGGATCCTGACTTAGCCGGGTACGCAATGCATCCATATCATTGCCTTTAGCCAGAATCACGCCGCCGGACCTGGGGATTTTGCGCCCTGATGCGAGGAAGATTCCGTCAGCGTAACCTTTCTTAAGCCATTCCACGTGCGCAGCAAGCTGTGCGTCAACTTCATCAAGCGGTTTAACGTAAGTCAGAACAACAACGGCAATAGTGCTCATTTTGATGTCCATCTTTTAAATGGGTATATAAAAGTAGCATGCGGAGAGCTGCGGGTGATAGTAGGCCGAATGCGGTTTCTGAATGGTGCGACATGCGAAAAAAAAGCCCGTACTTACGTACGAGCTCTTCTTAAAATATGGCGGTGAGGGGGGGTGAGGGGGGGATTGACTCGCTTTGCTCGCCCTCCGGGCAGCTTCCTCGCAGGCTCGTCAGCTGTCCAACTGGCTGACGCCAGTTGTCGACCCCCGGTCGGGGGCTCTCATCCCCCCCTGGTGGGGTGCAATATGCGAAAAAAAAAGCCCGTACTTACGTACGAGCTCTTCTTTGAATATGGCGGTGAGGGGGGGATTCGAACCCCCGATACGTTGCCGTATACACACTTTCCAGGCGTGCTCCTTCAGCCACTCGGACACCTCACCATATTGTATTGCTGCTCACCTTGGGTGGGCAACGGGGCGGTACTATAGGGAGTTGCGCTAAAACGGTCAAGCAGTATTTATTCTTTCGCTATCGTTCGGTTAAGCAATGAACACTGCCCCGACCTTGAGCGGCGGGGCAGGCATTTTAACGCTGTGAATCAAGCTGTTCGTTATTCTTCACCACGTCCTGAGCTTTGGCGTAGCTTTCTATCAACAGCTGGTAGGCCGGGAAAACTTTAGTGTAAACCTCAGCCCACTCTGCGGCGTCCGGACGATTCCAGGTCCGCTGTAGCTCAGACGCAACTGCGGCGGTATCCATTGGCACGACGCCCGCCTGAACGATGCGGGCGAGGGTGATTTCCTGCGCCATCTTGCTGTAAGTGCCTGAGGCATCAATTACCGCAAAAACTTTGTAGCCATCGGCGACGGCGGCAATGGCCGGGAACGCCATGCAAACGCTGGTAATCGTACCGGCGATAATCAGCGTTTTACGTCCGGTAGCTTTTACTGCGGCCACAAATTCCGGGTTATCCCACGCGTTGATTTCGCCTTTACGCGCAATATATTGCGCATGAGGTGCATTTTCATGAATTTCGGGAATCAGCGGACCGTTGGGACCCTGCGGCACGGAAGCGGTCGTGATCACCGGAATCCCGGCTAATGAGGCCATCTTTGCCAGCGCTGCGGCACGAGCGCGCAGCTCCGGCATCGGCATATCGCCGACGGTCTGGAACAGACCGCTTTGATGGTCAATCAGCAGCATTGCGGTATCATTTGCATCAATAACCGGACGAGAACCGTTAAAATTAGCTGGGATGGACATATTCTTCACCTTATCAAATATCAGATTTGGCCGAAGCGGCCGCTATTGAAATCAGCAATCGCTTCCGCGATTTGCGATTTGGTATTCATCACGAACGGGCCGTAGCCCACAATTGGCTCCTGCAGCGGCTCGCCGGCCATCAGCAGAACCTTTGCATCGGAGCCTGCTTCCAAATGGAAAGCGTCACCTTTCTGGCTCAACACCACCAACTGTCCTTCCCGTGCGCTTTCCGCGCCGTTTACGGTAACTCCACCTTCGAGCACCACCAGCGCGGTGCTCCAGCCTTCCGGCTGAAGCAGCGTCACCTCACGACCCTGTCTGAGCTGTAAATCCCATACGTTCAGCGGTGAGAACGTATGCGCAGGGCCGGCGACATCGCCGTAGCGCCCGGCAATCACTCTGACTGTTCCGGCATCGTCGTCCAGCGTCGCTTGCGGAATGACGTCTGCGGTAATGCTCTGATATCCCGGATGCGTCATTTTGTCTTTGGCCGGCAGGTTGACCCACAGCTGAATCATTTTTAGCTCGCCGCCGGTACGGGTAAATTCCGCAGAGTGGGACTCCTCGTGCAGGATCCCGGAGCCAGCGGTCATCCACTGCACATCGCCCGGACCGATAATGCCGCCTCTACCGGTCGAGTCTCGATGCTCGACCTCACCGGAGTAGACGACGGTAACGGTTTCGAATCCGCGATGCGGATGTTCGCCGACGCCGCGTTTACCGCTTCCCGCCGGAAAAGTGTGCGGCCCCGCGTAATCAAGCAGCAGGAAGGGGCTTAGCTGTTCGCCGTGAGTCTGATAAGAGAACATGGAGCGAACCGGGAAACCATCGCCTACCCAGTGCTGAGAAGGCGCGGTGTAGATTCCAGTAATCTGTTTCATGGCAATCTCCTGAACGTCTGTTTCTGATGTGAATAAGCATATATTCACCACTAATACTCCGGTAGATAGCGAAAATGGCCTATACTGTTCCAAAAATAGAACGATGGAGAGAGGATGCAGGATCTCAATGATTTAGCCTGGTTTGTCCAGGTTGTTGATTACGGCGGATTTACTGCGGCGGGTAGGGCACTCGATCAACCTAAATCCAAACTCAGTCGTCGCATCGCTCAGCTGGAAGAACGACTCGGCGTACGTTTAATCCAACGTACTACCCGCCAGTTTGCCGTCACGGAAGTTGGGCACACCTTCTATCAGCACTGTAAGGCGATGCTGATAGAGGCTGAAGCGGCAGAACAAGCGGTAGAGACGCTGCGCTCCGAACCTCGCGGCAGCGTCAAGCTGACCTGCCCGGTAACGCTTTTACATGCACACGTTGGGCCAATGCTGGCACGTTTTATGGTGCGCTATCCGGGAGTGAATCTTCAGCTTGAAGCAACTAACCGAAGAGTTGACGTGGTGGGCGAAGGCATTGATGTGGCGATTCGCGTGCGCCCGAGACCGATAGAGGACAGCGATCTGGTGATGCGCGTTCTTGCCGATCGTGGGCATCGCCTGGTAGCCAGCCCGCAGTTAGTTGCTCGGATGGGGCAACCTGATTTTCCAGCAGAATTAAGCAATTGGCCGGGATTAAGTCTGGGGGCTGGCAAACATCAGCATAGGTGGCAGTTAACTGGCCCTGAAGGGGAAAAGGCGGAAGTCTACTTCACGCCCCGAATGATCACCTCGGATATGCTGGCGCTGCGTGAAGCAGCTATTGCCGGAGTGGGGTTGGTACAGCTTCCTTTATTAATGGTCCGTGAACAGCTGGCTGCCGGCGAACTGGTGGTGGTGCTCGATGAGTGGCAGCCACGCAGGGAGGTAATCCATGCGGTGTTTGCTTCTCGCCGTGGTCTGCTACCGTCGGTCAGGGCGCTGGTGGACTTCCTGAGCGAAGAGTATCAGCGGATGGAGGAGGATTAGGGCTGTCGGTATTCTGCGTCTGCTGGCCAGGCAGACGTAATACGGTGAGTTAATCACAGTGGGCATCAATATTACTTAAGCGCTATGAAATAATTCAGCGTTTTGATTGAGCTATTATTCCTGGAGCTAAAATCGGGTGAAAAAATCAATAATAATATAAAAGAGCGTCTTAATTTTTCCAGGGAGTGTTTTATCTTTTACGCTCGTAAAATTTTAGCTGCTTATAGTCCCGATTTGCCTGGGAAACATAATTGAAACTATAGTATTCAGGGCTTTCTTAATGCACAAGCTTGCCGAAAACGTTGTTGATAATGAGTCAATGATTAATTCGGGTAAGGATCATACGCGTATAGACCGTCTTCCTGATTGCAGTAAAGCGGATAAATTTATCGCCAATAAACATTTTTCATTAGTGATGGCGCGGGCTCAGTATTGCCTGATTTATCACTGCTTTCGCCTTGCTGTAACCGTCCTGGATCATTTATCCTTTCGCGCTGCAGCTTGTTGAAGTAAAACGCGATATTGTTAGAGTCGTTAATCCAACACAAGCGCTATTCCCGCGCAATGTACCCGGGAATACGTAATAAATGCTACCGCCACAATATAAAACACACCACAACCTTATGCTAAGGAGTCAGCATGGCAGCCCCTTTGGGTCGTTTGGCGCTTATCCCGCTGTTATTTATTACCGCTTGTCATCAGCCTGTGTCGTCAACAGCGGCAGGACCGGTACCCATTACCCAGGATCAACAAGCGATTATTGATAACACCACGCTTGAGATCTCACGCAGCGCGCTGGAATACAATATTCATAAGGTCCAGCAGCTTCTGGGCAATCAAACTCGTTTATGCGCCATCCTGAAAGGGGATGCCTATGGCCATGACCTTAAGCTTGTTGCGCCAATAATGATGCAGAACAATGTTCAGTGCATCGGTCTTGCCAGCAACGAGGAAATTCACACCGTTCGTAGCCTCGGTTTTAAAGGGCAGCTAATGCGCGTACGCAATGCGACTGAAAAGGAGATGCTGCAAGCGGCAGATTTCGATACCGAAGAGCTTATTGGCAACCTGGAAATGGCGAAACGTCTGAGCGCTATCGCTGTCAACAAAGGAAAAGTTATCCGTATCCATCTGGCGCTGAACTCTGGCGGGATGTCGCGTAATGGCCTTGAAGTCAGTAATGTCGCCGGTCTTGAGCAGGCCCGTGCGATTTCAGCACTGCCGGGCCTGAAAATCGTCGGGATCATGTCTCACTTCCCCGAAGAAGACGCTGCGGTGGTGAAACGGGATCTTGCTCGTTTTAAAAACCAGTCAGCCCAAGTGTTGCAGATTACTGGACTGAAACGCGAAGACGTTACGTTGCATGTTGCCAATACTTTTGCCACGCTGACGGTACGTGATTCCTGGCTCGATCTGGTTCGCGTCGGCGGCGTTTTTTACGGTGATACCATTGCCAGTACGGAATATAAACGCGTAATGACGTTTAAATCCTCGATTGCTTCGGTAAATCACTATCCTGTAGGCAATACCGTCGGCTACGATCGCACCTACACTCTTAAACGCGACTCTGTCCTCGCCAATATTCCTACGGGCTACGCGGATGGTTATCGGCGTGTATTCAGTAATACCGGGCATGTGCTGATTAACGGGCAGCGGGTTCCGGTGCTCGGCAAAACGTCGATGAACACGGTAATTGTCGATGTTACGGACCTCAAGCAGGTTAGTCCTGGCGATGAAGTAGTGCTCTTTGGTAGGCAAGGAAATGCGCAGATTAGCGCAGAAGAAGTCGAAGAGATCAGCGGCGCGCTGTTCACTGAGATGTCGATTCTCTGGGGCGCGACCAATAAGCGAGTGCTTGTCGACTAACTCCGATTCAGCGCTATAAGCAGCAGGGGTTTCATTTATCCCAGGAAACCCCTGCTGTTCAGGCCAGCCCGGATGCGAAAAAAAGCCCGTACTTATGTACGAGCTCTTCTTTGAATATGGCGGTGAGGGGGGGATTGACTCGCAGCGCTCGTCCTCCGGGCAGCTTCCTCGCAGGCTCGTCAGCTGTCCAACTGGCTGACGCCAGTTGTCGACCCCCGGTCGGGGGTTCTCATCCCCCCCGGTGGGGTGCAATATGCGAAAAAAAAGCCCGTACTTACGTACGAGCTCTTCTTAAAATATGGCGGTGAGGGGGGGATTGACTCGCTGCGCTCGCCCTCCGGGCAGCTTCCTCGCAGGCTCGTCAGCTGTCCAACTGGCTGACGCCAGTTGTCGACCCCCGGTCGGGGGTTTTGGACAGCTGACGAGCCTGCGAGGAAGCTGCCCGGAGGGCGAGCGCAGCGAGTCAATCCCCCCTCACCGCCATATTTTAAGAAGAGCTTGTACGTAAGTACGGGCTTTTTTTTCGCATATTGCACCCCACCAGGGGGATGAGAACCCCGACCGGGGTCGACAACTGGCGTCAGCCAGTTGGACAGCTGACGAGCCTGCGAGGAAGCTGCCCGGAGGGCGAGCGCAGCGAGTCAATCCCCCCTCACCGCCATATTTTAAGAAGAGCTTGTACGTAAGTACGGGCTTTTTTTTCGCATATTGCACCCACCAGGGGGGATGAGAACCCCCGACCGGGGGTCGACAACTGGCGTCAGCCAGTTGGACAGCTGACGAGCCTGCGAGGAAGCTGCCCGGAGGACGAGCGCTGCGAGTCAATCCCCCCCTCACCGCCATATTTTAAGAAGAGCTTGTACGTAAGTACGGGCTTTTTTTTCGCATATTGCACCCCACCAGGGGGGATGAGAACCCCCGACCGGGGGTCGACAACTGGCGTCAGCCAGTTGGACAGCTGACGAGCCTGCGAGGAAGCTGCCCGGAGGGCGAGCGCAGCGAGTCAATCCCCCCCTCACCGCCATATTTTAAGAAGAGCTCGTACGTAAGTACGGGCTTTTTTTTCGCATATTGCACCCCACCGGGGGGATGAGAACCCCGACCGGGGTCGACAACTGGCGTCAGCCAGTTGGACAGCTGACGAGCCTGCGAGGAAGCTGCCCGGAGGACGAGCGCTGCGAGTCAATCCCCCCCTCACCGCCATATTTTAAGAAGAGCTCGTACGTAAGTACGGGCTTTTTTTTCGCATATTGCACCCCACCGGGGGGGATGAGCTGGCTGACGCCAGTTGTCGACCCCCGGTCGGGGGTTCTCATCCCCCCTGGTGGGGTGCAATATGCGAAAAAAAAGCCCGTACTTACGTACAAGCTCTTCTTAAAATATGGCGGTGAGGGGGGGATTGACTCGCTGCGCTCGCCCTCCGGGCAGCTTCCTCGCAGGCTCGTCAGCTGTCCAACTGGCTGACGCCAGTTGTCGACCCCCGGTCGGGGGTTCTCATCCCCCCTGGTGGGGTGCAATATGCGAAAAAAAAGCCCGTACTTACGTACAAGCTCTTCTTAAAATATGGCGGTGAGGGGGGGATTCGAACCCCCGATACGTTGCCGTATACACACTTTCCAGGCGTGCTCCTTCAGCCACTCGGACACCTCACCATATTGTCTTTCCCGTTGTTGCCGGGAACGGGCGCTAATTTAGGGAAATCCGTATCTCCCGTCAATCAACTTTTAAAAAAAATCGCGCGTTTAGCCAAACTTCAAGCAACTTGCTTCCTAAATACGCGTGAATCGTTTTTTTTGTCGCCATTCCCTTTTTCACACGCTCGCCAGACGAAATTTGCTATGCTGGCAAACCAATAGAAAACAATGAGTAAAACACGGCGCTAACCAAACCTGCCAGTAGCGTCGGCTTTCAGGAGCCCCTATGGATATCATCTTTTACCACCCGACGTTCGACACCTCTTTCTGGATTTCACAACTGGAAAAACAGCTGCCCGGCTCGCGAGTTCGTGAGTGGAAATCCGGCGATGATCAACCCGCTGACTACGCTCTGGTCTGGCATCCGCCGGTAGAAATGCTGCAGGGACGTGAGCTCAAGGCGGTCTTTGCCCTCGGTGCTGGTGTCGATTCAATTCTTAGTAAGCTACGGGAGCACCCGGAAATGCTGCCGTTGTCGACTCCGCTATTTCGTCTGGAGGACACCGGCATGGGATTGCAGATGCAAGAGTATGCGGTGAGCCAGGTTCTGCACTGGTTTCGTCGCTTCGACGACTATCAGGCGTTAAAGCAGGAGGCCCGCTGGCAGCCGTTGGATGAATATCAGCGTGAAGATTTTACGATCGGAATAATGGGGGCCGGCGTGCTCGGTGCGAAGGTGGCCGAAAGCTTGCAGAGCTGGGGATTCCCGCTACGTAGCTGGAGTCGGAGCCGCAAATCCTGGCCTCAGGTAACGAGTTTTGCTGGTGAAAAAGAGCTGAGTGATTTCCTCAGGGGTACACGAGTGCTGATAAACCTGCTGCCTAACACGGCGGAAACCGTCGGAATTATTAATCAGGCGCTTCTGTCGCAGCTGCCGGATAACAGTTATGTGCTGAACCTGGCTCGCGGCGTACATGTAGTTGAGGACGATCTGCTGGCGGCGCTCGACAGCGGAAAGCTGAAAGGGGCGATGCTGGATGTATTCAGCCGTGAACCGCTGCCGAAGGAGAGCCCGTTATGGCGCCATCCGCGCGTGGCGATGACGCCGCATGTGGCCGCGGTCACCCGGCCTCTGGAAGCCATTGCCTATATCGCAAAAACAATCGGTCAGTTAGAGCGAGGTGAAACGGTAAGCGGGCAGGTCGATCGACTGTTGGGATACTAAGTGAAAGCCCCGCAAGCGCGGGGTTTTTGCTGATCTTGCGCGCAGATTCCTGCTATTCTTGCCACAAACAGAGAAGGAGATTGTGATGTATCCTGTTGACCTGCACATGCATACCGTCGCCAGTACCCACGCTTACAGCACCCTGCACGATTATATTGCGCAAGCAAAACGCAAAGGGATCAAACTCTTTGCCATTACCGATCATGGCCCTGATATGGCCGATGCGCCGCACCACTGGCATTTTATTAATATGCGTATCTGGCCGCGACTGGTGGATGGCATCGGTATCCTGCGCGGTATCGAAGCCAATATCAAAAATACTCAGGGCGAAATAGACTGTACCGGCCCGATGCTAACTTCGCTGGATCTGATTATTGCCGGTTTTCATGAACCCGTGTTCCCACCTCAGGATAAATCGACTAATACTGAGGCGATGATCGCCACCATAGCGAGCGGCGCGGTGCATATTATCAGCCATCCAGGTAATCCTAAGTTCCCCGTTGATATTCCGGCCATTGCCGCTGCGGCGGCGAAGCACCATGTAGCGCTGGAAATCAATAACTCGTCTTTTGTCTCTTCGCGAATCGGCAGTGAAGATAATTGTCGTGCCGTTGCGGCGGCCGTGCGCGATGCCGGCGGTTGGGTTGCGCTGGGCTCGGACTCTCATACTGCGTTTACGCTCGGTGAATTTGGCGAGTGCCGTAAAATCCTTGATGCCGTCGGTTTTCCGGAAGAGCGAATTCTTAACGTGACGCCCCGGCGTCTGCTTAATTTTCTTGAATCGCGTGGGATGCCTGCGATTCCTGAATTTGCTGAACTTTAATTTGAATAACTGGAATAAATGAATGAACGAGTTTTCAATCCTCTGCCGCGTGCTGGGCTCTCTCTATTATCGTCAGCCGCAGGACCCGCTGCTGGTTCCGCTATTTACCCTTATCCGTGAAGGGAAGCTGGCGGCGAGCTGGCCGCTGGAGCAGGATGAACTGCTGGAGCGCCTGCAAAAGAGCTGCGATATTTCGTCTCTGGCTACCGACTACAATGCGCTGTTTGTGGGGGAAGAGTGCGCCGTTCCGCCCTATCGTAGCGCATGGGTAGAAGGCGCAACGGAAGCTGAAGTTCGTGATTTTCTCAGCGCGCACGGTGTTCCCGTAGGAGAGGGCGCGGCGGATCATTTCGGCTCCTTGCTGCTGGCAGCCTCATGGCTGGAAGATCACGTTCCGCAAGATGAGACCGAGGTTCTGGAAACGCTGTTTGCTGAGTATCTTTTACCCTGGTGCGGGGCGTTCCTTGGCAAAGTCGAAGCGCATGCGACAACGCCGTTCTGGCGCACAATGGCCACGCTGACCCGAGAAGCGCTCTCCGCCATGTGGGATGAGCTTCAGGAAGACAATGAGCAATAAATCGTGATTTAAATCACAATTTAAATGCAACAGAGATTTCATTATTTCACGTAGTGTGTTCGGTGTCGCATTTGCATGGTGCGTTTCTGCTATGATACGCGCCATGAACATACTCTTCGCAATCGCATTAACGACAGGCATTCTCTCCGGTATCTGGGGATGGGTGGCGGTCGCTTTGGGCCTGCTGAGCTGGGCGGGATTTCTTGGCTGTACGGCTTACTTTGCCTGTCCGCAAGGGGGCTTGAAAGGTCTGCTGATCTCAACCTGCACGGTAATGAGCGGCGTGGCGTGGGCATTAGTCATTATTCATGCCAGCGCCCTGGCGCCGCAGCTGGAAATCCTGAGCTACATGATGACCGGGCTCGTGGCATTCCTTATGTGCATACAGGCGCGCCAGCTGTTGCTCTCTTTTGTGCCAGGCACCTTCATCGGCGCGTGTTCAACGTTTGCCAGTAACGGGGACTGGCGTATTGTTGTCCCTTCGCTGGCGCTGGGGCTGCTATTCGGCTATGCCATGAAGAATAGCGGACTGTGGCTGGCAGCTCGCGCGGAGAAAAATAAACCTCTTGCGAATGAAAGCAATTAAATACATGTAAATCATCCAGCATGAATAAAAAGGGCCCTTTGGGCTCTTTTTTTGCGTAGAACCCGCCTTTTTCACCTTTGTTTGATGCATTTTCCTCCACTCGTGTTTGCCATTAACTGTACCGATGGTCAGTGAATCGATTTTGTTATCAAAATTAATATAAATGAAATTTATTTGTTTTTGTTTTGTTAATATAAATACACCAATGTAAGTAGATGTAACCCGATGCGCTCATGGATGGCTTGTTCTTTTGATGGCTATGCAGACAGGCAGAGGAGTTGAATCATGAAGAAACAGGCATGTGTATTAACGGCAGCTATATGTACTCTTTCTGGGATATTTAATCCGGTGATGGCTGAACAGGTACAGGCTGGCGTCATCTACTTCTATGGGCAAGTAGTGGAAACTCCCTGTCAGTTGGATGCGGTCAACCACCAGGTTTTTATGGATTGTCCAAACCAGAAGACGGTACGGATTTCGACTCAGCAGCTTGAAAAAGGAAATATTCATAACGAGAACATTCGCTCTGCGCAAATAAGATATCTGAACCCGCAGAAGACCCTTGCTATTGTGGAAGTCGATTATCGGTAGGACTTGCCCCAGGCTTTCGTCCTGGGGTCTATCGTGCCATATTATCCTCGTCTATTAATTTGAAGACGTAGCCGACAGGAGGAGAAATGGCTGTTCAACCTGAAGTTATTCTCGGCGACATTACCAAACTTGCGGTCGACGTCATCGTCAATGCCGCAAACCCATCATTGCTTGGCGGCGGCGGGGTTGATGGTGCAATCCATCGCGCTGCGGGGCCTGCACTGCTGGCTGCCTGTAAAGTGGTGCGGCAGCAGCAGGGGGAATGTCCACCGGGCCATGCGGTTATTACCAGCGCAGGGGATTTACCCGCCAGTGCGGTTATTCACGCCGTGGGGCCCGTCTGGCACGGTGGTGACAGGCAGGAGGCGGAAGTACTGGCTGACGCCTATAAAAATAGCCTGCAGCTGGCTTCGGCAAACAATTTTCGATCGATTGCGTTTCCTGCCATTAGTACCGGCGTTTATGGCTACCCTAAACAAGCCGCCGCGGAGATAGCCGTGAGGACGGTGAATTCATTTCTTACTCGCTACAATCCTCTGGAGCGCGTGTATTTCGTTTGCTTTGATGCCGAAACCGCCGGTATCTATAACCAGGTACTGGCAGCGAGTCGGGCGCAATTCGGCCACCATAATAAGATATGATAGTTTCCTGTAATCGCGGGACACTATCATCATGGGAGATTTACCGGTGGCTGAAGGGAAGGTTCTACAAAAACAGCGGCTTCGCAGGATGGAAATTGTTGTCGCCGCACAGCAATGCTTTGCGGAAAAGGGCCTGCATGGCGCCTCCGTAGCGGATATTGCGCGCAAGGCGGGTCTGAGCGTAGGCCAGCTTTATCGTAGTTTCACCAGCAAAGAAGAGATAATCGAAGTCATCGTCAGCGAGATTGTCAACGCCAGAGTGGGTGAGATGGTTGCCGGAAACCAAGATTTACCCCGTATGGCGATGGTTTTAGCGGGCGTGCTCCCGACGGCTGAACATACAAAAAACGATAATTATCTGCTGATGGAAATTAACGCCGAGGCGTCCCGTAACCCCCGGCTGCGGGAAATCTTAAACCAGGCCGATCGTCGCCTGAAAGAAGAGGGCGGGCGGCTTACCCGGCAATATCATCCCGATATGACAGATGATCAAATCAATATCGCCTGCGAATTTATCGCGATCCTGACGGAAGGAGCAGCCTATCGTTGCGATCTGGCAACGGCATCGACGGTGGATAAGTCGGCGATGGAAACCCTGTATCACGATATCTTTCAGCTCTTGTGCGCCAAAAAATAAAGCTGCCAGGTTGGCCTTACACAGCAGCTTTATCAGAAGAACTAATTGGTCGATATCTGTGGCTTAGCGGTTTTTGCCTGAAACTTTCCGGAAAAAAGAAAGCGCAATAGCGGTATCCGCAGATGAATTTCATACAGAACCAGAGCAATTCCAACCACAAAAACCAGTCCGGTAATAAATCCAAGCGTATTGGATTTAATGATCGGGGTTATCCAGGCTCCGTAAAGCAGGGTCAGAGGATGATGCACCAGATAGATAAAGAGTGATGCATTAACGAAATAGGTGACACGCGCTGACTGGAAATTCAACAGACGATGGCCAAGCGAAAAGACGACGTTAACCATCCACAGTCCCAGCACCATGGTAATAACGTATTCGGTCTCATACATCCAGCCATCGCCAGAGCCGTACTGTTGATTCAGGCGGTATGCTATGAATCCCAGCAAAGCTGCGCCAAAGCACCAGGGCGATGGGGTCGTAAACATCGTTTTCAGGCGCGGATTAATAAACGTCTGGGCGCCGAGAATAAAGAAAGGCAGGTAAAACAGCGTCTGCATGACGATAAAGTTGAACAAACCGTTGCTGAGAATGGGCGGATAGAGCATAAAAATGGTGCGGCGGATTACCGCATACAGCACGCCCAGAGCAAGAAAAATCATCGACAGCTGACCTAATGTGACGGTGTCACCAAAGGTGGGCGCTGTGGCAGAACGCTGGTGCGTGAGCCATTTAAACATGACAACTCCCAACGACGTCAGCACCACCAGGACCAACAAAAACCACAAGTGGGAAATCAGCTCCCAGGCAAGAGTGTTGAATTTGTCGTAGCCTGAGAGAGTATGCCAGTACTGCGCTTTACCATTGACGTACTGCAGCATAATAAATTGCGGCACGGTCAGCAGCGGAATCGCCGTTAACATAGGAATTCCTACGCGCTCAACGCGTACTTTCCACCATTTTTTAAGCGGATAGCGCAGAAACAGCATGTAGGAAAAATACCCGGAAATCACAAAGAAAACCTGCATGCGAAAGGCATGGATGAAATCATTAAACAACGTCAGCCACCAGGAAGGCTCTGCGCTGTTCACATGCCAGCTATGGCTGGAGTATATAAGCGAAATGTGAAAAGGGATCCCCAACAGCATCAACCACGCGCGGATGCTGTCGAAAAAATATTCACGCTCTACCGGAGTATTATTCATACAATATCACTACATTCTCAGACAATTCGTCTTATCACTCAACGTGATAACCTATAAATTCTCTGCAACCCTACATGAACTCTGGTTATCTGTCTCCAGGATAAGCACGCAAAGTGCAATAGGGGCAGTGAACGGTGTATTCCCTGTGTCGCCAGGCCGAACATTGCAGGGATTATGTTGTCGGAATGCCTGAGTTTCCATTAAAATAGATCGGATCGATTTAAGCACACAAAGGGGGAAGTGCTTACTTATATGAAACATAAACCACAGATGATGAAAATGCGTTGGTTAAGCGCAGCCGTAATGTTGTCCCTGTGTACTTCATCTGCATGGGCATTCAGCATTGATGACGTCGCAAAAGAGGCTCAAAAGTTAGCCGGCAAAGGCTTTGAAGCCCCAAAAAGTAACCTGCCCTCTACATTCCGCGATATGAAGTATGCGGACTATCAGCAAATTCAGTTTAATCACGATAAAGCTTATTGGAATAATCTGAAAAGCCCATTCAAACTCGAGTTTTATCACCAGGGGATGTATTTCGATACGCCGGTCACCATTAATGAAGTGACGGCAACCAGCGTGCGTAAAATTAAATATAGCCCGGACTATTTCAATTTTGGCAACGTTCAGCACGACAAAGACACGGTTAAAGATCTGGGTTTTGCGGGCTTCAAAGTCCTCTATCCGATCAACAGCAAAGACAAGAACGATGAAATTGTCAGCATGCTTGGAGCCAGCTACTTCCGCGTGCTTGGTCAAGGGCAGGTGTATGGGCTGTCTGCCCGTGGGCTTGCTATCGATACCGCGCTGCCCTCAGGCGAAGAGTTTCCCCGTTTTCGTGAGTTCTGGATTGAGCGCCCGAAAGCCACCGATAAACGTCTGACGATTTATGCACTGCTTGATTCCCCGCGTGCTACCGGCGCCTATCGTTTTGTGGTCATGCCTGGCCGCGATACCGTCGTGGACGTACAGTCCAAAGTCTATCTGCGTGACAAAGTGGGTAAACTGGGCGTCGCGCCGTTGACCAGCATGTTCCTGTTTGGTCCGCATCAGCCGTCCCCGACCGCTAACTATCGTCCGGCGCTACACGACTCCAACGGTCTTTCTATCCTGGCGGGTAACGGCGAATGGATCTGGCGACCGCTGAATAATCCGAAACATCTTGCCGTCAGCAGCTATGCAATGGAAAACCCGCAGGGTTTTGGCCTGCTGCAGCGCGGCCGTCAGTTCTCTCGTTTCGAAGATCTTGACGATCGCTACGATCTGCGCCCAAGCGCGTGGATTACGCCTAAGGGTGATTGGGGTAAAGGTAAAGTCGAACTGGTCGAAATTCCAACCAACGATGAAACTAACGATAACATCGTAACCTACTGGACGCCGGATCAGCTGCCGGAACCCGGTAAAGAAATGAACTTCAAGTACACCATCACCTTCAGTCGCGATGAAGACAAACTGCACGCGCCGGATAGTGCATACGTGATGCAGACTCGTCGTTCAACGGGTGACGTTAAGCAATCTAATCTGATCCGTCAGCCGGATGGCACAATTGCTTTTATCGTTGATTTCACCGGCGCCGAGATGAAAAAGCTGCCCACCGATACGCCGGTAACCGCACAGGCAAGCATCGGTGATAACGCTGAAATTGTCGAAAATACCGTGCGCTACAACCCAGTGACTAAAGGCTGGCGTATGATCCTGCGCGTTAAAGTGAAAGATCCTAAGAAAACCACGGATATGCGCGCCGCGTTGGTCAATGCTGACCAGACGCTGAGCGAAACCTGGAGCTACCAGCTGCCTGCCAATGAATAAGATAACGAAGTACATCGACGCATTGCCGCTGTCGGATGCGGAAAAAGGCGCCTTGCCTGACGCAAATCTGCAGGCCGTACATGAAGCACTGGACGCTGAACATCACGTATTTAAACGCGAAGACGACTCCCCGCTGGGCTCGGTCAAAGCGCGGCTGGAGCACAGCTGGCCTGACTCCCTGGCCGGGAATCAGCTGGTTAAGGATGACGAAGGGCGCACTCAGCTGAACGCAATGCCGAAAGCAAAACGTTCCTCTATGTTCCCGGATCCCTGGCGCACTAACCCGATAGGGCGTTTCTGGGATCGGCTGCGCGGCCGCGACGTAACTCCGCGCTATCTTGCTCGCCTGAGTAAAGAAGAGCAGGAGAGCGAACAGAAATGGCGTACCGTCGGCTCCATCCGTCGCTACATCCTTCTGCTGCTGACGCTGGCGCAGACCGTTGTGGCGACCTGGTACATGAAAACCATTTTGCCCTACCAGGGCTGGGCGCTGATAAACCCGGCAGATATGGTGGGACAGAACCTGTGGATTTCCTTTATGCAGCTGCTGCCTTATGTGCTGCAGTCGGGGATCCTGATTCTGTTCGCCGTGCTTTTTTGCTGGGTTTCTGCGGGATTCTGGACCGCGCTGATGGGCTTCCTGCAGCTGCTTATCGGCCGCGATAAGTACAGTATTTCCGCGTCAACGGTCGGGAATGAGCCGCTAAACCCGGAGCATCGCACCGCGCTTATCATGCCTATTTGTAACGAAGACGTTGACCGCGTATTCGCGGGCCTGCGCGCCACCTGGGAGTCGGTAAAAGCCAGCGGTAATGCCGCACACTTTGATGTCTATATCCTGAGCGATAGCTACAACCCGGACATCTGCGTGGCGGAGCAAAAAGCGTGGATGGAGCTGATTGCTGAAGTGCAGGGCGAAGGGCAGATATTCTATCGTCGCCGTCGCCGTCGGGTGAAGCGTAAAAGCGGTAACATCGATGACTTCTGCCGCCGCTGGGGTAGCCAGTACAGCTATATGGTGGTGCTAGATGCTGACTCGGTGATGAGCGGGGAGTGTCTGAGCGGCCTGGTACGCCTGATGGAAGCGAACCCGAACGCCGGGATCATCCAGTCGTCGCCGCGCGCGTCGGGTATGGATACGCTCTATGCGCGCTGTCAGCAGTTCGCCACCCGCGTCTACGGTCCGCTGTTTACTGCCGGTCTGCACTTCTGGCAGCTGGGCGAGTCGCATTACTGGGGCCACAATGCCATTATCCGCGTGAAACCGTTTATTGAGCACTGTGCTCTGGCGCCGTTACCTGGTGAGGGTAACTTCGCGGGTTCCATTCTGTCACACGACTTCGTGGAAGCCGCCCTGATGCGTCGCGCCGGTTGGGGGGTGTGGATTGCTTACGATCTCCCCGGTTCATATGAAGAGCTGCCGCCAAACCTGCTGGACGAACTGAAGCGCGACCGCCGCTGGTGTCAGGGGAACCTGATGAACTTCCGCCTGTTCCTGGTCAAAGGGATGCACCCGGTTCACCGCGCGGTCTTCCTGACCGGCGTGATGTCGTACCTGTCGGCGCCGCTGTGGTTTATGTTCCTCGCGCTGTCAACCGCCTTGCAGGTCGTGCATGCTTTGACCGAGCCGCAGTACTTCCTGCAGCCTCGACAGCTGTTCCCGGTATGGCCTCAGTGGCGCCCGGAGCTGGCCATCGCCCTGTTTGCTTCGACAATGGTGCTGCTGTTCCTGCCAAAGCTGCTGAGTATTATTCTCGTATGGTGTAAAGGGCCAAAAGAGTATGGCGGATTCGTTCGCGTGACGCTTTCTCTGCTACTGGAAGTGCTCTTTTCCGTGCTGCTGGCGCCGGTACGTATGCTGTTCCATACCGTGTTTGTGGTTAGCGCGTTCCTGGGCTGGGAAGTGGTGTGGAATTCACCGCAGCGCGATGACGACTCAACGCCGTGGGGCGAAGCGTTTATGCGTCATGGGTCACAGATGCTGCTGGGCCTGGTCTGGGCGGTAGGGATGGCGTGGCTGGATCTGCGTTTCCTGTTCTGGCTGGCACCGATCGTGGTCTCGCTGATCCTGTCGCCGTTTGTGTCGGCAATTTCCAGCCGCGCGACGATTGGTCTGCGTACCAAACGCTGGAAGCTGTTCCTGATCCCGGAGGAGTATTCTCCGCCGCAGGTGCTAAAGGATACCGACGCTTACCTGACGCTGAACCGTCAGCGTTCTCTGGACGATGGTTTTATGCACGCGGTATTTAACCCATCTTTCAACGCGCTGGCAACGGCGATGGCCACCGCGCGTCACCGTCACGGCCATATTCTGGATATCGCTCGCGAACGTCATGTTGAACAGGCGCTGAACGAGACGCCGGATAAACTCAACCGCGACCGTCGTCTGGTATTGCTGAGCGACCCGGTCACGATGTCACGCATGCACTATCGCGTATGGGCCGCACCGGAGAAGTACTCTTCGTGGGTAGGGGCCTATCAGCAGCTGACGTTGAATCCGCTGGCGTTAAAAACGAAGTAAGCCGTACGTTAAGGAAAATACCGGCAATGGTGCCGGTATTTTTTTGTCTGAGAATTGAGGTTGCTGATGAGAGTTGTGCTGGTTGTCGCAATGACGCTATTGCTTAGCGGCTGCGGGAGTATTATCAGTCGCACGGTGCCAGGGCAGGGGCATGGAAACCAATACTATCCCGGCGTTCAGTGGGATATCCGTGATTCCGCGTGGCGCTATATTACCATCCTCGATCTGCCCTTTTCGCTGGTGTTTGATACGCTACTGCTGCCGCTTGATGCCAGCCATGGACCATATAACTAATTAGCGTTCATCCCATTCATCGGCTGCCGCCTGTCCCTCTTCCGTATCCAGAGAGGGCTCAAGCTGAAATTCGCCTTCATCCCACTCGTGCAGCGTGTTTTCTTCCAGCCACTCCTGGCGAAGCTCAATTTCATCATAATCGCCGTCAAAGACGCTTTGTGCCGCCTGACCGCTGAGGATAGGCAGACATTCACCTTGTTCATCCTCGTCGGCAAAAAACTCTGCTTGCCAGGCGATATCCCCGTCCTGCAGTACATACTTCTGAATATTTAATTGCTCAACGTTGGCGCTTTCTTCGTCGCTATCCGGATTATTAGCCAGAAACTCCTCGCGGGCTGCATCGATTGCTTCTTCGAGCGTGGCATAGAACATCGAATCCTTTGGCATGGCTAACCTCCTAAGATGAATAGAAATGAATACGATTCAATCTATAGAAGGCGGTTGGCAATGCGTCAAGGGAGTTACCCCTACAGAGGCATTAATTTACTGAATGATTACCCGAACCCGGATTATCTGTTGTCCGAACGCGACGAGAACGACCGAGGGTTAAGGTTGAATAGACTGCATTGAACAGAACCACTAAGGCCGTGACGAAGAAGACCGCGCGAAAGCCGTAGTTGGCGGAAACCGATGCGCCAATTAGTGGGCCCGTGACGTTACCGATATCGCGGAACGACTGGTTATAGCTGAAAATTCTGCCAGAGATTTGGCTGGTGGAATTGTACACTAACAGCGTCTGCACTGCAGGCAACAGCGCGCCATCGGCGGCACCTAACAGGAAACGCAGGATCCCAAGCTGTAGCGGCGTCTGGACAAACGACATCGGTATAAGAAGTAAAACTGAAATCACCAGCGCGGCAATGAGGATCTTTTCCGGGCCAATACGATCGCCGAGTTTACCCAGGCGAGGAGCGCTTAGCAGAGCGGCAACCCCGGGCACTGAAGCTATCATGCCGCTGACGAAGGCAATATTACTCACGTTGCCGGCGAGGTCGCGCACGTACAGCGTCAGAATAGGGGCGATCGAGCCGGTAGCAACCTGAATGATTAACGATGTCACAAACAGACTCAGCACCAGCTTCGGGTTTTTTAGCGATGAGAAAACGTCTTTAGCGCTGAGCATCTCTTTTTTGCTGACGGCGACAAAATTCTCGCGGATGAGAAAAAGAGTAAATAAGAAACACACAAACAGCACGCTGGCGGTCATAAAGAAGACGTTGCGCAATCCCCAGTGGTCCGCCAGAAAACCGCCAGCCAGCGGGCCAAGCAGTGCGCCGCTGACCGCGCCGGTTGATAACGTGCCCAGCGCCCAGCCGCTTTTATGGCGGGGAATTTGTGTCGCAATCAGAGCGTTGGCATTGGGAATAAATCCGCCGAGCAGACCTAAGAGTGCGCGCAGGAGCAAGAACTGCCAGATATTTTGCGCCATCCCCATTAGCAGCATAACGATTGCCATACCGAGGGCTGAACGTAACAGCATAATTTTGCGCCCTTTACGATCGGCCAGACCACCCCAGAAGGGTGAGGCGATGGCTGAAAATAAAAAGGTGATGCTGAATACCAGCCCTGACCACATATTGAGGGCGCTATGGCCGGTTACGCCGAGTTGCTCAACGTAGAGCGGGAGAAATGGCATAACGAGGCTAAAGGCGGCGCCGGTTAAAAAGCAGCCAAGCCAGGTAACGGTAAGATTACGTTTCCAGTTAATAGGAGTATCAGCAGACGACATAAGATTCCACTGGCCTGTAGAACAGGTCAAATAATTGAAAATATGAGCGTGCTAATTATGCGCCTGAGAAATGGTTGCCGCAATGGAGGACCGCTTTTATAGCTAAAACGCAGGTGCTTGTGCGAAAGGAGATCCCGCATCCATGTGCTGATGCGGGAAATCGGGCTGAGTTACGCTAGTAACGAGAAGGGACGCCTGACGGACGCGTTTTGAAGCGGCGGTGCATCCACATATATTGCTCCGGCGCCATTAAAATGCACTTCTCTACGACCTTATTCATCCAGATAGCGGTCGTCTCAGCATCGTCCAGCGGGGGATCGCACTCCGGCGGTAAGATAATCAGCTCATAACCTTCACCGTTGGGTTTTCGGCGCGGTACAAACGGCACAATGCAGGCTTTTGACATCTTTGCCAGCATCCAGGTACCCGAGGTGGTGGCGGCCTGATCGACGGCGAAAAACGGCACAAATACGCTGGCTGCTGGGCCATAGTCGTGATCCGGGGCGTACCAGATAACTTCTCCCTTCTTCAGCGCACGGATCATGCCTTTCAGATCCTTACGATCGATCATATCTTTATTGGAGCGCAGGCGTCCCCAGGTCTGTAGCCAGTCGATCACGGCGTTGTCATTGGGGCGATAGACGCCAATACCCGGCTCATTCATACCGAACATGCGTGCGCCCATCTCGAGGGTCAGGAAATGGATGCCAATAAGCAAGATTCCGCGCTTTTGCGCCTGTACTTCCCGGATATGGTCGAAGCCGATGGAGTCAGTCCAGCGCGCGATACGCTTTGTCGGCCAAAACCAGGCCATTCCGGTTTCCATTAACCCCATTCCGACGGATTCGAAATTTGCCGTTACCAGCCGGCGGTGCTCTTGTTCACTCTTATCAGGAAAACAAAGCTCCAGATTGCGCCTGGCGATTTTAGCCCTGCGCTTCATCAGCCGCTGTGCGATGCGGCCAAGACCGGTTCCGAGGCGATAAATTACCGGGTAGGGAAGCTGAACAACGAGCCAGAGCAGACCGATTCCGAACCAAAGCAACCAATAACGCGGGTGCAGCAACGCTGCGGAAAATTTTGGTAAATGGGTCATCTCATACCTGTTCAATTAAGCAACGTGTTCTATTATCGCATTTTTTTATGCTTCAGCCAAAATACCGGCCTCAGATGGCATTTAATGTTAATGCGAGTAAATTGGGGTGAGAGAAATGTAGCTTAAAATGTGGGGATGTAAATTAAACGTGTTTGCTATATGATGCCCGCCGTTTATTTACTCATTGATTATGCCGAGCAGGTACACCATGCCAGTGTTACATAACCGCATTTCAAATGAGACGTTAAAGGCGCAAATGCTGGCTGAGACCGAGCCGCGCACGACGATCTCGTTTTATAAATACTTCACGATTATCGATCCAAAGGCCACGCGCGACGCGCTGTGGATTGCCCTGACTAAGCTGAATGTCTTTGGCCGCATTTATCTCGCCCATGAGGGTATTAACGCGCAAATTAGCGTCCCACAAAGCCGTGTCGATGCACTGCGCGAATTCTTATATGGATTTGACCCGGCTCTGAATGGTTTGCGCCTGAATATTGCGCTGGACGATGACGGGAAATCTTTTTGGGTGCTGCGTCTCAAGGTTCGCGATCGCATTGTCGCGGATGGTATTGAAGATGCGACGTTCGATGCTTCAAACGTCGGCGATTATCTGAAGGCGGCAGAAGTCAACGCGATGCTCGACGATCCGGACGCTGTCTTTATTGATATGCGTAACCATTACGAATATGAAGTCGGTCATTTCGAAAATGCCCTTGAGATCCCGGCGGATACTTTCCGCGATCAGCTGCCGAAGGCCGTTGAAATGATGCAGGAACATAAAGATAAAAAGATTGTCATGTACTGCACCGGCGGTATCCGCTGTGAAAAAGCCAGCGCCTGGATGAAGCACAATGGGTTCAGTAAAGTCTCACATATTGAAGGCGGAATTATCGAGTATGCCCGACGCGCGCGTGAGCAGGGGCTGCCGGTACGCTTTGTCGGTAAAAACTTTGTCTTCGATGAACGTATGGGTGAGCGTATTTCAGATGATGTCATCGCGCATTGTCATCAGTGCGGCGCTCCCTGCGATAGCCACACAAATTGCCTGAACGATGGCTGCCATCTGCTGTTTATTCAGTGTCCGGCCTGCGCGGAGAAATTCGCTGGCTGCTGTAGCGAAGCCTGTATGGAAGAGCATAAGCTGCCGGAAGAAGAGCAGCGAAAACTGCGTGCCGGACGTGAAAATGGGAATAAGATCTTTAATAAATCGCGCGGTCGTCTGAATACTAAGCTGGGCATTCCGGACCCAGAACCTTCAGAAAAACCATAGCCAGATAAGGTCTATACAGGCCAGCAGCAGCCAGAGTGCGAGGTAAATCATAAAATGTTCGCGGATATTATCGATCAGTAATTCGAACAGGCGACGCATAAGCTCTCTCAGTTATTTACGGCCTCAAGCGAGGCCGTTATTTTTTGTGCTGTTTTCACTGCCTGAAGCTGATAGTTATTAATTGAATCGCGTCAGGGAAAAGGGCGAAAGATCGAACTCAAACGGTTCTTCAAGCGCGAATTGCGTGGCCAGTTCGCCTAATACCGGCGCGAATTTAAAGCCGTGTCCGCTCAGGCCCGTTATCAAAAGCGTATTGGGTTTGCCAGGTAATGTATCAATAATAAAGTCCTCATCGGCGGTATTGTCATAGGTACAGGATGCGCCATACAGACAGCCACCAATACCGGGCAACACGTTACGCAGGAAGGTAAAAGACTCCGAGCCGTCTGTTGCCACTGAGCCAAAGGGTTTTCGCTCTTCTGGCGCGGAAATAGGTTGCCCACCGTTATGCTTGCCGATTTTTAATTCATTATCTTCTGCGGGAAAACCGTAAAAATGATCGCCATTCGGTAACTCGCCGGTAAACGCCGGGAAGTTGTTTTTACTGCTGTAACGGCCATCCGCCTGAAACCAGGCGAAGACTTTACGCACAGGCTGGACAGGGAGATCGGGCAGCAGGCGCGTTACCCAGGTTCCGGCGCTGACCAGGAGTTTTTTGCCGTGGTACTCACCATCGAGCGTCTCCACCGTGACGCCGTCCGGCTGGTGCTGAATGGCGGTAACCGGGCAGTTGAACAGCTGTGCGGCTCCCGCTTCACGGGCAAGACGAATCCATGTTTCAACGGCCAGCTCGCTGCGCAGTATCCCGGACCCAGGCTCAAATATCGCCCGATAATCATCAGGTACGCGAATTTCCGGCCAGCGGGACATTACCCCCTGTGCGTCCATTTCTTCAACATTGAGCTGGAACTTGTGTGCGCTGCTGGCAACATTGCGCAGGAATTCGGAATCGGCAGGCCCGAGGTTGATAACCCCTGTACATTCAAAAACGGTCTCACCGCTGGCGGCGGCAAGCTCATCCCACAGCTTTTGCGCGCGCAGTAGTAGAGGGACATATCTTTCGCCTTCACCGTAGGCGTGGCGAATGAGTCGCGTCTTTCCGTGATGACTGCCTTCCTGATGAGGAGGTTGATGGGCATCAATCATCAGTACGTTAAGCCCCGCCTGCCGCGCATAATAGCCTGCAGCAGCGCCAACCGAGCCGCTACCAATAATGATAAGATCGTATTGCATGGTGAGTTCCAGGTTATTGCGTTGTTAGCAGGGTAATTAACAACCTTCTGCTACACAAGTCCGAAAATAATTCAGGCACCCGAAGGTGCCTGTTAAGTGAATATGTCGACATTTTTACTAACGCTTAATGCCTTCGATACTCATTTTCCTGGTATTCGCCAGATTCAATCTTCGCAATACCTGCTTCCAGAATAGAAATAAACTGACGCGCGACGTCCGTTGTTAGCCATAGCGTCTGGCCAATCTCTGCGTCTCTACTGCTTTCTTGAGCGGGGTTTTGGTAGTGTAAGCGCAACATCAGCGCATCGTAACTATCAACGGTGCTGATGTCCCATCCAACGAGGGGATGGGTCTGGATGACTTCATTATTCTTTTCCATCATAACCCCTTATTCGTATGTTAAAAGACAACAGTTCTCGAGGTTTAATGCATGTTTTCTGAAGCAAGTTAATTATATCAGTAGTCAAGAATAAACTCGAGAAATTTAATGAAATAGAGATACATAGGCTTCTGATTGTCGTTTTTTTACGCAAACCAGGGTCGAATATATGTTATTTATGAAGGCGCTAAGTAAAAGCAATAGGGGGCAGTCTGACTCTGAAAAATAAAAAAGCCGGGGCGACCCGGCAAAAAATAGCACAATGAGGGAGCAAATTTAATTGACTAGTCGCGGACAAACCAGTCGTCAGCGCTTTCCCACGTTTCTTGCAGGATTTCGCTAATCCGGTCTTTGTCTTCTTTCAGGCCGCCGATCACCGACAGATTGTTATTAGCCGCGTATCGAACCGTTACCTGACTTGTCGTGGAAGGAAACTGCTGTTCGATACGGCGAGAGAGTTCATTGTTCAGCGCATCTAAGGCGCCGTTGGGTAAGGCTGTTGATTTGGCGATAGAGACTTCAATACGCATAATTGCCCCCTGTGTAATTTACTGTTTATTTATACAGTAACGCATAGGTGTTTACAACAGGGGGGACTAATTATTTTTTCATTGTCCAGCGCACGGTTTCTCCGGCGAGGAACGGCACCAGCTCGTCACCGGGCAGAGGGATACTCTCTGCCACCAGGCTCTCTTCACGCACCAGCTCAACGTAGCCATCGTTGACTTCCAGACCATAGAAACGAGGGCCGTTAAATGAGCAGAAGGCTTCAAAGTGTTGCAGGGCGTTCATCTCTTCAAACACCGTGGCGTAGCTGCCCAGCGCGGTTGGCGCGTTAAAACAGCCTGCGCACCCGCAGCTGGCTTCTTTACGATGGCGGGCATGCGGGGCGGAATCAGTGCCGAGGAAAACGCGATCAAAACCGCTGGCAACCAGTTCACGCAGTGCCTGCTGATGAACATTACGTTTCAGAATTGGCAGGCAATAAAGGTGAGGGCGCACGCCGCCGACCAGCATATGATTGCGGTTAAACATCAGATGTTGCGGGGTGATGGTGGCCGCCAGGAGTTGGTTGCCTTCGCGCACGTATTCAGCGGCATCTTTGGTGGTGATATGTTCAAAGACGACCTTCAGTCCAGGCAGACGCTGGCGGAGCGGTTCCATCACCGTTTCGATAAACCGTGCTTCGCGGTCAAAAATATCGATATCCGGATGAGTGACTTCACCGTGAACCAGTAGCGGCATACCCAGCTTTTCCATACGTTCAAGTACCGGCATGATCGCATCAGTGCTGGTGACGCCGTGGCTGGAGTTTGTCGTTGCATTAGCCGGGTAGAGTTTGGCCGCGGTGAATACGCCCTCGCTAAATCCGCGCTCAAGCTCTGCCGGGTCGAGCGTATCGGTAAGATAGCAGGTCATTAGCGGCGTAAAATCATGCTCTGCAGGGATAGCCTCGATAATACGCTGGCGATAGGCAATGGCGGCGTCGACGGTCGTGACAGGCGGTACCAGATTCGGCATCACGATCGCCCGGCCATAAAACTCACTGGTATAAGGCACGACGGTTTTTAGCATATCGTCATCGCGCAGATGGATATGCCAGTCGTCAGGGCGGCGAATTTTCAATACCTGGGATTGTGCTGTCATGGAAGGCTCCGGCTAATAGTGTCAGTCATCAGGGCTGTTTTTGCCGGGCACTAAGGATAAGCGTAAACGTTTTCCTTTGCATCAACTTCCGTAAAAAAACGGGCGCTTCAGCGCCCGGACGATTAGTTAGTGAAGGGGATGACGATCTCTCCCGGTTTCACTTCAATACCTTTAGCATACTTTTTCGCCAGTGCTTCACCCGCGCTGGCATCTTCGCGCAGCACATACGCAGGCTGTTGATTGAAGTAGCTACGCAGAGATTGATTCAGATAAGGGATCAGCGTTTGTACAACGGACTGTAGTTTTTCAGGCTGAACTTTCGCATCGACCACTTCCATCTCCTGCAGGAAGATGGCCCCTTTGTCTTTGTTGAAAACCGGTAGCGCTTTGAGCTTAAGGTCAATGGTCGCTTTCTGGTTCCCGAACAGTGAATTCAGATCTAAATTAGCCACGCCGCTCAATGTCACTTTGTTCGGCTCTTCACGACCAATGGCGCTGGTCAGGTTCTTCAGTTCAATATGGGCATCCGCAACGCCGGGCAGGCCAATATCCTTGGCGAAGTGGTTACGTTTCTGTAGCGCCTGGTTGATCTCCTGCTCACTCACGGAATATTGCGTAAGCTGGTTACAGCCGCTCAGCAGGCCGCTAACGATAAGCGCGGCCGCAATAAACATCTTTTTCATTGGATTCCTTAATGTCATGCCGTAGGTTCATCCTGACACAAAGCAGCATGGCCCGCTAGCGCTGTAGGTGCTAGCGGAAAAGACTGAAAAAGAAGCGTATGGCAGCGAAGGGGCCATCCTTTCGCTGCCCTGGGCTTAAATAGCCATAGAGGAGAGTAAGTTGATCTGCGTCTGTTTGGCCATATTGTCACGGTAGGCGGCCACGCGGCTCGGCCAGTTTACCCCTGCCACCAGCGTCAGATTCCTTAACAGAGGGAAGAGATGAATATCATCTTCAGACAGTTCTCCGTTGACGGCATTTGGCTGGACGACCAGTTTATCCAACGCTCGCAGATCGTCGCTGATATTCTTAATCAGACCGGGTGAGTGCGCGAGATGATCGGCAAAGCTGCCGATAGCCGCCTCTTTATTCTTTACAAAATAAGCGCGCGCCTCTGGCGTCGAAAATTCATCAAATGCAGATTTGGCAAAACGCGGCATCAACAGACGGTTAGCGTAGCCGTTGACCTTGCGCAGCCAGGTTTCAATAGCTGGGTTACGCGGTCCGGTAAGCAGCGGTTTGCCATCAAGTTTATCGACATAATGCACGATATCCATGCTTTCCGGCATGTAACGGCTATCGTCTTTTTGCAGGATTGGCACCATTTTCTGACCGATCATTCTGGTGGGGGTTGAGTCATCATCCTCCAGGAGCGCGATCGTTTCGACGGGGATATTTTTCAGGCCGAAAATCATGCGGGCTTTCAGGCAGAACGGGCAGTGATCGTAGATATATAATTTCACGTTTCTCCTCCATATTTGCTGAACATCCTCAATTCAGTATGGAGGAGAAACCGGGGGCCGGCAAATCAGGTGCGCGGCTCCAGCATGCCGGAAGCCGAACGTTTCGGGCTAAACTGCCACCACAGGGCAATAAACGTTGCCAGTCCGATAACCCCGAGCATGAGCCATGGTAGCTCCGGTTGACCCGCGGCTTTACCCGCATCGAACAACCAGCCGCCGCCTGCGTAGCCGAAAGCGCCGCCAAAGGCGAGCCCCAGGCGGCTAAAGCCCATATAGCTTCCGCGCGCTCTGGCATCTGCCAGCGAGGCCCCCAGCGTTTCACGCGCGGGCTCGGCGATGATTGAGCCAATATAAAATACGCAGATCAGCGTAAACAGCTGTTGAAGGTTGCTGCTAAGGCCAATCGGCATCATCGCCAGGGTCATGATCAACAGCCCGGCCATCAGGCGATGCTCAAGACGAAAGCGTTTTTCGCTCCAGCGAGCAATCGGATACAGCAGCGTTAACGAAATGGCTGCTTCAATGGCATACATCCATTTTACCGCAGTCGGAGAACCCGCAATATCGTTAACCATGATCGGCAGCATTAACATTACCTGTACCGCTAACATGTAATATCCGGTCAATGTCAAAACGTAGGTGACAAAGCGTTTATCACGCAGCACGCGTCCCAGCCCCTCGCGGACCGGCGTTTTTACCGTTGACAGCTTCCATGCCGGAAGATACCAGGCGTTGAATGCCGCACAGGCGATAAACAGGACGGCTCCCGCGCTACAAACCAGACGAAAATCATATTGCAGAAGCCAGCTGCCCAGCAGCGCGCCGATCACGGCCCCTGCGCTGTCTTGCATCATCAGGATAGAAAAGAAACGTCCACGCTGATGCGGGCGTACCAGCTTGACGACCAGCGCCGCCCGCGGCGGATCGAACAGCGTACCGCCGAGACCCGAAAGAATGCAGGAGAGCCACAGAACCCATGGCTCATGGGCTACGGCCATCGCTGCGAAACCCGCCGCGCGCATCAGCATACCGATAACGATCATCGGTTTGGCCCCAAAACGGTCGGCAATCGCACCGCCAAATATTCCCAGTCCCTGCTGCACAAGTTGACGCAGGCCGAGTGCGATCCCGACCATCAGAGCAGCCCATCCCATCTGATCGACAAAGCGAATTGAGATGAGCGGGAAGACGACGAAAAAGCCGAGCACGACCAGCATGTTATCGACTAACAGGAAATATTTACCCAGGCTCCTTGCCTGCGAGACGCGGGACATTTCCCCTCCCGGGAAAAAATAAGGATAAGCTCTGACATTCTGCGGGGTTAATGGCTATTTTCCCAGCTAACTGGCGACAATATTTTTTTATCAAAATGCAAGAACGATAGAGGCTATTCATCGAAAAGCAGAGATGGTGCAGAAAATGGTATGTTGCTGTTTTCACACCAGCGTGCAGGACAGGTATAGTTAAGTCAGCAAGTATTGCGTCAGGGGAACAGGAGAGGGGAATGTTTGGCTATCGCAGTAACGTACCGAAGGTGCGTTTGACGACGGACCGGCTGGTGGTACGGCTGGTGCACGATCGTGACGCCTGGCGTCTGGCCGATTATTACGCGGAGAATAAAGGGTTCTTAAAACCCTGGGAGCCGGTACGCGATGACAGCCACTGTTATCCTTCCGGCTGGCAGGCGCGTTTATCGATGATTTCAGAATTCCATAAACAGGGTTCAGCATTTTATTTTGCGCTGCTCGATCCGGAAGAAAAAGAGATTATCGGCGTGGCGAATTTTTCGAATGTAGTGCGCGGGTCGTTTCATGCCTGCTACCTCGGCTATTCCATCGGTGAGAAATGGCAAGGTCAGGGGCTGATGTTTGAAGCGCTGACTTCAGCTATCCGCTATATGCAGCGCACGCAGCATATCCATCGCATAATGGCAAACTACATGCCGCATAATCAGCGCAGCGGTGGTTTACTGGCGCGTTTGGGATTTGAAAAAGAGGGTTACGCCAAAGATTACCTGCTTATTGATGGGCAATGGCGCGATCATGTACTGACGGCGTTGACGACACCGGACTGGACCCCGGGTCGCTAAGGAGACATCATGAAATACCAGTTAACCGCGCATGAAGCGCGCGTCATTGGCTGCCTGCTGGAAAAGCAGGTCACCACGCCGGAGCAGTATCCCCTGTCGGTTAATGCGGTGGTAACCGCTTGTAACCAGAAAACGAACCGTGAGCCGGTGATGTCGCTCAGCGAAAGCGATGTTCAGGATTTGCTGGATACCTTAGTGAAGCGCCATTATTTGCGTACGGTGAGCGGTTTTGGCAACCGAGTGACCAAATATGAACAGCGCTTCTGTAATTCTGAATTTGGCGACCTGAAATTAACTCCTGCGGAAGTCGCTATCGTGACGACACTGTTGCTGCGCGGGGCGCAGACTCCCGGTGAGCTGCGTGGCCGTGCCCAGCGCATGCATGAATTCAGCGATATGGCGGAGGTCGAACGCGTGCTGGAAAATCTGGCTACCCGGGAAGATGGCCCTTATGTTGCGCGCCTGCCTCGGGAGCCGGGAAAACGCGAGAGCAGATATATGCATCTGTTCTGCGACGATATGGATTCGCTGATTACCGCCGTTGAAGCCGTATCGCCGCCCGGTGACGATCTGCAGCTTCGCGTTGAGGCGCTGGAGGCGGAAGTTGCCGAACTGAAAGCGCGTCTGGATTCACTGCTGGCTCACCTGGGAGATTAAGCATGGCGGCGAAACTACGTATAGGAGTGGTTGGCCTGGGCGGTATCGCGCAAAAGGCGTGGTTACCTGTCCTGGGTGCCGCCGATGACTGGACGCTACAGGCGGCATGGTCTCCGGGAAAAGAGAAAGCGCTGCGTATCTGTGAAACCTGGCGTATTCCCTATGCCGATTCTCTGGAACAGCTGGCGGCGCAGTGCGATGCCGTATTCGTACATACTTCAACGGCTTCACATTATGAAGTTGTAAGCCGCTTGCTCAATGCCGGAGTTCACGTTTGCGTAGATAAACCGCTGGCGGATAAGCTCAGCGACGCCGAGACGTTGGTTGAGCTGGCGGCTCGCCGCCATCTCACCCTGATGGTCGGATTTAACCGCCGTTTTGCCCCCCTGTATCGCGAACTTAAGGCGCAGTCTGGTAACGCTGCCTCGTTGCGGATGGATAAGCACCGTAGCGACAGCGTGGGCCACGATCTGCGCTTCACGTTGTTGGATGACTATCTGCATGTGGTTGATACGGCGCTTTGGCTGGCGGGTGAGAAAGCGCGTTTAAGCGGCGGTACGCTGCACACCAACGCGCAAGGTGAAATGCTGTATGCCGAACACCACTTCAGTGCCGGGATGGTGCAGATAACGACCAGTATGCACCGGCGAGCCGGAAGTCAGCGCGAATGGGTGCAGGTGGTAACCGACGGCGGATTATATGAAGTCCGTGATATGCGCGAGTGGCAGGAGGAGCGGGGAGGTGGTGTGATACAGCGGCCGGTCCCCGGCTGGCAGACGACCCTTGAGCAGCGGGGCTTTACCGGCTGCGCCAGGCACTTTATCGAATGTGTGCAAAATCAGACGGTTCCTGAAACGTCCGGAGAGCAGGCGCTGCTGGCTCAGCGCATTGTAGAAAAACTCTGGCGCGATGCGATGAGTGAATAATTCTCGTAACAACTGGCAGTAGTAATTCATCATGAACCCGGTAGACTATCGCCACTTTCCAGCGCCCGCACTTGCGGGCGTTTTACTCCAGGGTTGTGGAATAAAACGTTAATGAACCTTTTAAAATCACTGGCGGCCGTCAGTTCGATGACCATGTTTTCGCGCGTGCTGGGTTTCGCGCGCGATGCGATTGTGGCGCGTATTTTTGGCGCAGGGATGGCAACTGACGCCTTCTTTGTCGCTTTTAAACTGCCGAATCTTTTACGGCGTATTTTTGCTGAAGGCGCGTTCTCTCAGGCTTTTGTGCCGATTCTTGCTGAATATAAAAGCAAGCAGGGCGAAGATGCGACACGGGTTTTCGTCGCCTATGTGTCGGGACTCTTGACGCTGGTCCTGTCGCTGGTGACCGTGGCCGGAATGCTGGCGGCGCCCTGGGTGATTACCGTTACCGCGCCGGGATTTGCTGATACCCCAGAGAAGTTTGCGCTGACCACGCAGCTATTGCGCATCACTTTTCCCTATATTTTATTGATTTCCCTGGCTTCATTAGTTGGGGCGATTCTTAATACCTGGAATCGCTTTTCGGTTCCCGCTTTTGCCCCGACGTTCCTTAACGTCAGCATGATTGGTTTTGCGCTGTTTGCTGCCCCGTATTTTAACCCACCGATGCTGGCAATGGCCTGGGCAGTGACGGTTGGCGGTATTTTGCAGCTTGCCTGGCAGCTACCGCACCTGAAAAAAATCGGCATGCTGGTGTTGCCGCGGATCAATCTCAAAGATGCGGGAGCGGTGCGGGTGGTGAAACAGATGGGGCCGGCGATCCTCGGCGTTTCCGTCAGCCAGATTTCACTGATCATTAATACCATTTTTGCCTCGTTCCTGGTTTCTGGCTCCGTGTCGTGGATGTACTACGCCGATCGCCTGATGGAGTTTCCGTCCGGCGTGCTTGGCGTAGCTCTGGGGACCATTTTGCTGCCTTCGCTGTCAAAAAGCTTTGCCAGCGGCAATCACGATGAATACTGCCGTTTGATGGACTGGGGATTGCGCCTGTGCTTCCTGCTCGCGCTGCCGAGCGCCGTGGCGTTAGGGATACTGGCCAAGCCGCTGACGGTAGCGCTATTCCAGTACGGGAAATTTACCGCTTTTGATGCTGCGATGACCCAGCGCGCGCTGGTGGCGTATTCTATCGGGCTGATGGGGCTTATCGTCGTGAAGGTTCTGGCCCCGGGGTTCTACTCGCGCCAGGATATTAAAACGCCGGTGAAAATTGCCATCGTTACGCTGATTATGACGCAGGTAATGAATCTCGCCTTTATTGGCCCGCTAAAGCACGCTGGCCTGTCGTTATCGATTGGTCTGGCGGCCTGTCTTAACGCCGCGCTGCTTTACTGGCAGCTGCGGAAACAGAAAATTTTTACTCCTCAGCCCGGCTGGTTCCTGTTCCTGCTGCGCCTGGTGATAGCCGTCATCGTGATGTCCGCTGCTCTTCTGGGCGTAATGTATCTGATGCCGGAATGGTCGCAGGGGACGATGCCGTTCCGCCTGATGCGTCTGATGGTGGTTGTGGTCGCTGGCGTTGTCGCCTATTTCGCGACGCTGCTGCTGCTGGGCTTCCGCGTGAAAGAGTTTGCTCGCCGTACGGTTTAACACTGGTCTGAGCAAAAGCCGCTCTGCAGAGATTGCAGAGCGGCTTTTTTTATCTGGCGGTTCGTTGCGCTGACATAACCCGTGCGCTTTCCAGAAGACGGATGCCAAGAGCAATCGCGCCGGCAATCACCGCCAGAGTGACCACGCCGCTCCAGCCTGCGATGACATACAGTTTGCTTCCCAGTACGGAACCAAGCGACATCCCAACAAACACGCCGGTGAACAGCAGCGCATTGAGACGACCGCGAGCCTGAGGTTCAAGGCCATACACCAGATTCTGGTGGGATACGAGGCTGGATTGTAGTCCAAGGTCAAATCCAACAGCCGAAATGGCTATCAGGATCAGCTGGCCATGCGGCGGAAGGGCCGGCAGTAAAAACATCAGGGCAAACGAAACGGTAACCAGCGCGGCTCCCATTTGCGTGACTTTCTCGGCGCCGAACCTATCGGCCAGGCTACCGGCCAGAGGCGCGGCGAGCGCTCCGGCGGCACCAGCGATACCAAAACCACCCGCTACCGCGCTGCCCATCTGATAGTGTTCCATTAACATGACCGCAAGCGTTGACCAGAATGCGCTGAAGGCGATAGACAGAAATCCCTGGGCGAATGCGGCACGACGCAGGGCCGGATAGCGCTTCCACAGATGCGCCATAGATTTCATGAGCTGCGGGTAGCCAAGGGTGGAGTGAATCTCAAAGCGCGGCAGAACGCGCCACATCACCAGACCAATCAGCGCAATGCTGACGGCGGCAGCCTGATACATCACTCGCCAGCCGAACATGGCTCCCACCAGCCCGCTGACGGTTCTCGACAGCAGGATCCCCAGCAGTAGTCCGGTCATGACGGTCCCCACCATTTTCCCCTGTTTGCCTGCCGGAGCCAGAATAGCGGCGGCCGGTACAATATCCTGCGCCATTGTTGCAGCCATTCCGATAAGCAGGCTGACAATCAGTAAAGAAGTTAACTGACCGGTGAGACTGCAAAGCAGCAAAAGGAGTGCCAGGGTAACGCTTTTTATCAGAATCAGCTTTCTGCGATCGTGACGGTCGCCAAGCGGAAGAAGGAAAAGAATACCCAATGCATAGCCCGCCTGAGTCAGTGTTGGAACCAGGCCCATACCCTCAATACTCAAATGCAGATTCGCTCCCATCAGCGGCAGCAGCGGCTGCGCGTAATAGATTGAGGCGACGCTGAAGCCTGCGCCAAGTGCGAGAACGAAAATTATCCACCCGGCAGCGCGGGAGGTAAGTGGAGACGGTGTCATTATGGGTTCCTCTTAGAAGCGATGGCGCTATTCTTCCCATAATGAGGCTGGCGCGGTAGATGGCCCGGTGGTAAAACGGTTATACGCTAAACGTATAGGCAAAATATAAATGAAGAAGCAGGAGCGTATAGATCGTATTGAACTGATGCGCACGTTTATTCGCATTGTGGAGGCCGGTTCTCTCTCCGCGGCGGCGGTACAGATGAACACCACCCAGGCGACAGTCAGCCGACGGCTCCAGTCTCTGGAAGGGCTACTTGGCGCCAGGCTGATTCTACGCACCACCCATGCGATGAAGCTGACCGATGATGGTGAGCGCTGCTATCAGCACGCCCGCCAGGTTGTCGATGCCTGGCTGGCGCTGGAGGACGACCTGCGTATCGCCGATGACCGACCCGTAGGGATCCTCAGAGTACGGGCGCCCCACGCCTTTGGTCAGCAGCAGCTGTTGGGACCGCTGGTAGATTTTCTGCAGCGCTATCCGCAGCTCTCGGTTGAATGGATGCTGAACGATAAGACGGTAGATTTTCTGAGCGATGGCATCGACTGCGCGATCCGCGTCGGAGCGGAGGTGGATCCGGCCACCGTATCGGTACTGCTGGCCGAGGTTCCGCGCAGCGTGGTGGCATCCCCATCGTTGCTGAGCAGCTACCCGGCATTAACCGCGCCTCAGGAGATGTCGTTACTCCCCTGGATTGCTATCAGCACGTTTTATCAGCATGAGGTGATGCTGCAGTCTCAGACGGATGATCTGCTTATTACCTTCGGCATTGCTCCTTGCCTGAGTACGGATAGCGTACATGTCGCTCGTAATACTGCGCTGGCGGGGCTGGGGGCGGCGATTGTGTCGAGCTGGGCGGTGGCGGAAGACATTGCCGCCGGGCGACTGGTCGAGCTGTTTCCGCAGTGGCGAGCTTCCCCACTGCCGGTACATCTGGTATACCCCTGGGCGCGCTATTATCCCACGCGGTTGCGTAAGTTTCTCGATCTGATGCGTGAGGTCATGCCCCAGATTGCGGGGATGCAGAAGCCGGAAGAGGGATAAAAAAAGACCGGCCGCTGGGGCCGGTCTTATCGACATTACTCTACGGGTTGCGGACGCGTAGGTCCGGCAGTTGCTTTATGCGTGGCGCTGTGACCGCCAGCGGAGCCTTTACCGTCAAAATCAAAGCCTGGGCGAATCCAATCGCTGTGACGTGGTGCTTCCGGTACATAGTCAGGCGCTGGCGCACGAGTCATCGGTGCGGATGCGTGGCGATTAGCTACCGCAACAACCGGTGCCTTGACGGCTTCTGGTTTAGTCTCGACAACCGGTTCTGCTGCTGGCACAGGCTCAACAGCCGGTGCGGAAGCGGCAGGCGCTTCAACAACCGTTACCGGCTCTTCGACGGCAACAGGTTCTGACGCAACAACCACAGCTTCTGGTTCGACGGCATCTTCCACAACCGCTTCCACGGCCTCTGCGACTACCTCTTCGGCTACGGTCTGGTCAGCTTCAGCAATCAGCTGCGGCTGCTCATCAACCGGAGTGGCGATAGCTTCCGGATGGGTGGTTTCTACGACCGGAACAACAGGTTCGCTAATAACCGGCAGGGGCTCAACGGTTGCTACCGGCACTACGACAGGCTCTTCGGCAACAGCAGGAGCGATAACTTCAGAGACAACCGGTTCAGCGGCGACCGCTGGCGCGATTACGGGCTCAACCGCAGCGGCAGAAAACTCCTGAACCTGAGCTTCTTCCTGCTGCTGATCCTGCGGGCGAACAACCGGGTAGCGGATCCACACTTTACCAGACGCCATTTCCGGCGATGCGCAGGCTACGGTCAGCGGCATCGGGGACTGGGTCGGATAACGCTCATCACGGTAGCGACGGCGACGCTGGCCGCTGACGCGAAGATGGCGAGGTGAACGACGCGAACGACGCGGCATGCCGTTAGATTCACGGGATTCGCTGTTGTCATCATGTTCGTTTGCCGTCTCAACAACCGCTGGCAGATCGACTTTCGCCAGTTCTGTACGCGGCGCTGGGGCTTCCGGCTGGAGGGCTGGAGCTTCTGCAATCGGCTGTGCTTCTACTACCGGCTCGATAACCTGCTCAGCGGCAGCTGATTCAATACGAATCTTCTGTGCCAGCTGGCGCGGCTTACGGCGCGGCATAGTCTGCACGCGTTCTTCCTGCTCGCTATCCTGTGTGACCGGCTCTTCGCGAGTTTGCGCTTTAGCATCCTGCTGAACCTGACGTTTATCATCGTTACGACGACGATTACGTTCGCGGCGCGGCTGCTGTTCATCGCGAGATTTACCTTTTTCGCTATCCTCAACCGCAGTCTGGCGATTTTCGCGCGGCTCAGCATTTTGCTGCTTCTCACGACGGTTACGGCGGTTTTCTTCGCGAGACTCACGAGACTCCCGACCTTCGCTATTTTCCGCACGATTGTCGCGATTATCCCGGTTGTCACGACGATCGTTACGATCGCGACGGTTGTTATTACGCGGTTTACGGCGGTCCTGCTGACGCTCGGATTTCTCTTCCGCTTTTTTCGCAACCTGAACGTCTGCTGGTTTAGCCTCTTCCGCACCGGAGAACATATTTTTCAAGGCGCTGAGGAGACGAGATACCAGGCCAGGCTGCGCCGGAGCCGTCGTCATCGAGGCAGGAGCTGCGCTAACGGTAGCCGCGGCCTTAGCCGGTGCTTCCTGAGTTGGGGCTGGCGGAGCGTCAGGCATAACGAATGCCGCCAGGGCCGGTTGTTCAGGCAGTTTACGCTCGGCCGGCTCTTCATCAGAAGGCATGGCCATCTCTTCTTCATGCAGTTTCGGCAGCAGATAGCTCAGAGTGGAGGTTTCTTCGCCTTTCCGTACGCGCAGAACGGAGTAGTGCGGCGTTTCCATCTGGTCGTTTGGCACGATAATCACGCGCACGTCGGTCTGGCGAGTTTCAATCGCGCTTACCGCAGCACGTTTTTCGTTCAGCAGATAAGAGGCAATCGGCACCGGAACGATAGCGTGCACTTCTTTCGTGTTCTCTTTCAGCGCTTCTTCTTCGATCAAACGCAGAATGGAGAGCGACAGAGATTCGTTATCACGTACGGTACCCGTTCCGCTACAGCGCGGGCAGACGTGATGGCTGGACTCGCCAAGCGACGGGCTCAGACGCTGGCGCGACATTTCTAGCAGCCCAAAGCGTGATATATGGCTGATCTGGATACGCGCACGGTCCTGACGCACGGCTTCACGCAGGCGGTTTTCTACCGCACGCTGGTGGCGTACCGGCGTCATATCGATGAAGTCGATAACGATCAGGCCGCCGAGGTCACGCAGACGCAGCTGGCGGGCAATCTCATCGGCCGCTTCGAGGTTAGTATTGAACGCCGTCTCTTCGATATCGCCGCCGCGAGTTGCGCGAGCGGAGTTGATGTCGATAGCGGTCAATGCTTCGGTGCTATCGATAACGATAGAACCGCCGGACGGCAGGCGAACTTCACGCTGGAAAGCGGATTCAATCTGCGACTCGATCTGATAGTGGCTGAACAGCGGGATTTCACCGGTGTACAGTTTAATTTTGCTGCTGAAATCCGGACGCCCCAGCGCCGCGATGTGCTGGCGGGCCAGCTCAAGCACCTTCGGGTTATCGATCAGGATTTCGCCGATATCCTGGCGCAGATAGTCGCGGAAGGCGCGCACAATCACGTTGCTTTCCTGATGGATCAGGAACGGAGCAGGGCGGCTTTCTGCGGCTTTCTGGATGGCTTCCCAGTGCTTCAGGCGGAAGCTCAGGTCCCACTGCAGCGCTTCAGCGGATTTGCCGACGCCTGCGGTGCGAACGATAAGTCCCATACCGTCCGGCAGCTCAAGGCTTGCCAGCGCTTCTTTTAGCTCGGTACGATCGTCACCCTCGATGCGGCGTGAAATACCGCCAGCGCGTGGGTTATTCGGCATCAGTACCAGGTAACTACCCGCCAGGCTGATAAAGGTGGTAAGCGCGGCGCCTTTATTGCCTCGCTCTTCTTTATCAATCTGGACAATAACTTCCTGACCTTCACGCAGTACGTCCTTAATGTTTGGACGACCATGGGAATTGTAGTTTGCAGGGAAGTATTCGCGGGCAATTTCTTTGAGGGGGAGGAAACCATGACGCTCGGCACCATAATCAACAAATGCGGCTTCGAGGCTAGGTTCAATACGAGTGATTTTGCCTTTGTAGATGTTCGCTTTTTTCTGTTCGTGCCCGGGGCTTTCGATATCCAGGTCGTACAGGCGCTGCCCATCAACAAGGGCGACGCGCAACTCTTCCTGCTGAGTTGCGTTGATTAACATTCTTTTCATCGTAACTTACTCATTATTCTTACATTGACGACTAAGCTACGGGCAGAGTAACGCCTTACCGGGGGAAACCGATGGCCTCGTGTCTGTTTCACGTCGCCAACCTCACGGTTGTCGCGCGCTTAAGAGGCGCAGAGTGTCGGTCGCCTGTATTTCAAACGGAAACACAGCGCAATTATCAGGGGAACTGTCTGGGATGTATCACCAGAGAAGATTCCATTTATACCCATCGTTTTTCACGCTGCTGGCGTATTGGCTTAACCAGCCCATCTTAATCATTTGACCTAAATGAGCATCCGGGTAATCCCGGAGTGGATGCCTTCCTGCAGCGTGAAATCCATAGAGCCTGTACCGGTAAGGACTGCAACCCGCAGCCCGCTAACTGTCTGAAAGATCAATACGTCTTACGCCATTGCTGCGTTGATGATCGGTCAGACAAAATTGGTCATTCCGCTAATTTCTTGTTCTAACAAGTTTCAGCACGGAAAACTGCATCATTATTCCATTGCTAAGCTTGTTATAGCAAGTTGACTTTCACCTTTTATCACCCGGTTACTCACAGTTTTTTCACCTGCGTATACAGATTGTTCTAATAACAAACAAAACGCTGATGATGCATACGATGAATTCCGGATGATGATAAATATAAGCATATAAAAATGAGTGGCGCTAATGCGTCGGGCTATTTAGAATCGCGCACCATGAAAACTGAGATCCCAAGCGTAAAAATGGTTGCCATTGCCGATGATGAGGCCGGGCAACGTATCGACAACTTTTTGCGTACGCAGCTGAAAGGCGTACCGAAGAGTATGATTTATCGCATCTTGCGTAAAGGCGAGGTGCGGGTGAATAAAAAGCGGGTGAAGCCTGAGTATAAGCTGGAAGCCGGCGACGAAGTTCGTATTCCTCCAGTTCGCGTATCAGAAAAAGAAGAAGAGGCGGTCTCGCCTCATTTACAAAAAGTCGCTGCGCTGGCCGATGTGATCCTTTATGAAGACGATCATATCCTGGTGCTTAATAAGCCTTCCGGTACTGCGGTACATGGCGGCAGCGGGCTGAGCTTTGGTGTGATTGAAGGCCTGCGTGCGCTGCGCCCGGAAGCGCGCTTCCTTGAACTGGTTCATCGTCTCGATCGCGATACGTCAGGGGTTTTGCTGGTCGCCAAAAAACGGTCTGCGCTGCGTTCACTACACGAGCAGCTGCGCGACAAAGGGATGCAAAAGGATTACCTGGCGCTGGTGCGCGGGCAGTGGCAGTCCCATACTAAAGTGGTGCAGGCTCCTTTACTGAAAAATATTCTGCAAAGCGGTGAACGCATTGTGCGGGTTAACCAGGAAGGCAAGCCTTCTGAGACGCGCTTTAAAGTTGAAGAGCGTTATGCCCTGGCGACACTTGTGCGGTGCAGTCCGGTCACCGGCCGTACGCATCAGATTCGCGTGCATACCCAATATGCCGGCCATCCTATTGCTTTTGACGATCGCTACGGCGACCGCGAATTTGATAAGCAGCTGGCAGGCACCGGCCTGAACCGCCTGTTCCTGCATGCTGCGGCGCTGAAGTTTACGCATCCGGGTACCGGGGAGGTTATGCGCGTTGAAGCGCCTTTAGATAATCAGCTTAAGCGTTGCCTGCAGGTGCTGCGTAACGCCAGATAGGGCTTGAGCCACCTGAAGACCTCATCCTGCTGTTGTTATATAAAAGACGTGGCCTGGTTCAGGCCGCGTCTTTTTTTCGCTCATCCATACTACTATCAAGCGTCGAGCCCTGGGTCTTGAAGCTAAGACAAACTCCCTGAGCATGTTTCGCGCTAACTGACGGCTTTAAGCGAGAGGTTATAGCACCGGGAAGGGTAATAAATCTCCGACACCATTGTGCTTTATCTTTATGTGAGCAGGGGATTAAATTCTTCCCGGCGCAGCATTTGACACAAGGCGATGAGCGGTAAACCGATCAGGGCGTTAGGATCGCGCCCCTCGAGGCGCTCGAAAAGGGTGATGCCTAATCCTTCACTTTTGAAGCTTCCGGCGCACTGTAGCGGGTTCTCTTTACGGATATAGCTGTCGATTTCCTGATCGGTTAAGCGACGGAAATGAACGTCAAAAGGTTCGCATTCAGTTTGCAGATGGCCGTTAGCGGAATTATACAACGCCAGGCCGGTGTAGAACGTGACGATGGTACCGCTGGCCCTCCTTAACTGCCTGTGGGCGTTTTCTTCCGTGTGCGGCTTTCCGGTAATTTCACCGTCCAGGACACAAACCTGATCGGAACCTATAATGAGATGCTGTGGGTAGCGGGCAGCAAGGGCCTGCGCCTTTGCCTGAGCCAGGCGCATTACCAGCTGGCGCGCTGATTCTCCGGGCTGCGGGGTTTCGTCAACGTCCGGCGCAGCGCATTCAAAAGGTACCGACAGCTTCTCCAGCAGCATTCGCCGCCACGGCGAGGTTGAGGCGAGGATCAGTTCAGACATATTTTTTCATCCACATATAGCGCTTCGCAGAGCATCATTTTAAACTATGCGCCGCAATGTGTGCGAATAAATGGCAAAAGGCAACCTGAGGCTGCCTTTTTCTTTGACTCTATGACGTTACAAAGTTAATATGCGCGCCCTATGCAAAAGGTAAAATTACCCCTGACTCTCGATCCGGTTCGCACGGCTCAAAAGCGCTTAGATTACCAAGGTATCTATACCCGTGATCAGGCTGTGCGTGTCGCTGATTCTGTTGTCAGCGTGGACAGCGATGTGGAATGCAGCATGTCGTTCGCTATTGATAACCAGCGCCTTGCCGTTTTAACCGGCGATGCGACGGTGTCAGTAACCCTCGAATGTCAGCGTTGCGGGAAACCGTTCCCCCATCACGTCCACACAACGTATTGTTTTAGCCCAGTCAGAAATGACGAACAGGCCGAAGCACTGCCGGAAGCGTATGAGCCGATTGAGGTTAACGACTTCGGTGAAATCGATCTGCTGGCGCTGGTTGAAGATGAAATCATCCTCTCCTTGCCCGTAGTTCCGGTGCATGATTCTGAACACTGTGAAGTGTCCGACGCGGACATGGTCTTTGGCGAACTGCCTGAAGAGGCACAAAAACCAAATCCATTTGCCGTATTAGCCAGCTTAAAGCATAAGTAATTGAGGAGTAAGGTCCATGGCCGTACAACAGAATAAACCAACCCGTTCCAAACGTGGCATGCGTCGTTCCCATGACGCTCTGACCGCAGTCACCAGCCTGTCTGTAGACAAAGCTTCTGGTGAGAAACACCTGCGTCACCACATCACTGCCGACGGTTTCTACCGCGGTCGCAAGGTCATCGCTAAGTAATCACGCATTACTCCATGGATTTCGCGTTGTAACAAGGCGCAAGCGAGCGAATCGCCAGGAGCACGGGCAACTATGCACCTGGTGTGAACGAGCGCGGTTAACGCGCCTGCAGCGCGAAAGACAAAGAGTAAAAGCGTGGTAAAGCTTAGTGAGGATTTCCCCAGGCAACTGGGGAATAGCCGAACCGGGCAGCGACGATACCTTGACACGTCTAACCCTGGCGTTAGATGTCATGGGCGGGGATTTTGGCCCTTCCGTGACAGTGCCTGCAGCATTGCAGGCACTGAACTCTAATTCACATCTCACACTTCTTTTAGTCGGCGATCCCGACGCTATCGCGCCATTACTTGCCAAAGCTGATTTTGAACAACGTTCACGTCTGCAGGTTATCCCTGCGCAGTCAGTTATTGCCAGTGATGCCCGGCCCGCGCAGGCGATTCGCGCCAGCCGCGGTAGCTCAATGCGCATTGCGCTGGAGTTAGTAAAAGAAGGGCGAGCGCAGGCCTGCGTCAGCGCAGGTAATACCGGAGCGCTGATGGGGTTGGCTAAGCTGTTGCTTAAACCCATAGAGGGGATAGAACGTCCTGCGCTGGTTACCATGCTGCCGCATCAGTTGAAGGGCAAGACGGTGGTGCTGGATTTAGGCGCTAACGTGGATTGCGATAGCACTATGCTGGTGCAGTTTGCCGTTATGGGGGCGGTTCTTGCTGAAGAAGTTATCGGCATTAAGGATCCTCGCGTAGCGCTGCTGAATATCGGTGAAGAAGAGATGAAAGGTCTCAGCAGCATTCGCGACGCGGCGGCGGTTTTGAAAACCTTGCCAACCCTCAACTATATTGGGTATCTGGAAGCCAACGAATTGTTGACGGGCAAAACGGATGTTTTGGTTTGTGATGGATTTACAGGCAACGTCACGTTAAAAACCATGGAAGGCGTTGTCAGAATGTTCCTTTCGCTGTTGAAATCACAGGGAGAGGGGAAAAAAAGGTCGTGGTGGCTGCTTTTATTAAAGCGTTGGTTACAAAAAAGCCTGTCGAGGCGATTCAGTCACCTCAACCCCGACCAGTATAATGGTGCCTGTCTGTTAGGATTACGCGGTTCCGTGATTAAAAGTCATGGGGCTGCCAATCAGCGCGCTTTTTGCGTCGCAATAGAGCAGGCAGTGCAGGCTGTGCAGCGGCAGGTTCCTCAGCGGATTGCCGCTCGCCTGGAATCTTTATACCCTGCAGGTTTCGAATTGCCCGAGGGCGGCAGAAGCGGAAATTCCAGGTCTCAAACCCGGATGTCCGAAAACGACTGACGCCTTGCAGTTTGAGTTAACCAGGTATATTACCCAAGAGTGACTGAGCGTACATGTATACGAAGATTATTGGTACCGGCAGCTATCTGCCTGAGCACGTGCGTACGAACGCTGAACTGGAAAATATGGTTGATACCTCTGATGAGTGGATTGTCACTCGTACCGGTATCCGCGAGCGTCGTATTGCCGCACCGAATGAAACAGTTGCTACGATGGGCCTCGAAGCCGCTAAGAATGCGCTTGATATGGCAGGCGTAAAGCCGGAGCAAATTGGTCTGATTATTGTTGCGACCACCTCCGGCACTCATGCGTTTCCAAGCTCGGCTTGCCAGATCCAATCTATGCTGGGGATTAAAGGTTGCCCGGCGTTTGATGTCGCTGCGGCGTGTGCGGGGTTCACCTATGCGCTTAGCGTTGCCGATCAATATGTGAAAAATGGCGCTGTTGATTACGCGCTGGTTATCGGTGCGGACGTGCTGGCGCGTACCTGCGATCCAGCCGATCGCGGAACCATTATTATTTTTGGCGATGGCGCTGGCGCCGTCGTGCTGGGGGCATCTGAGGAGCCGGGTATCATCTCTACCCACCTGCATGCGGATGGTAGCTACGGCGAACTGCTGACGCTGCCGAACGCCGATCGCGTTGATCCAGAAAACCCTATCTATCTGACGATGGCCGGTAACGAAGTCTTTAAAGTCGCGGTGACGGAGCTGGCGCACATCGTTGATGAAACCTTAGCCGCTAATAATCTTGAGCGTTCTGCTCTGGACTGGCTGGTGCCGCATCAGGCCAACCTGCGTATTATTAGCGCCACCGCGAAGAAGCTGGGAATGTCGATGGACAACGTTGTCGTTACCCTCGACAGACACGGTAATACTTCCGCAGCTTCTGTTCCTTGCGCGCTGGATGAGGCCGTTCGCGATGGCCGTATTCAACGTGGTCAGCTCATTCTGCTGGAAGCCTTCGGTGGCGGTTTCACCTGGGGTTCCGCGCTGGTTCGTTTTTAGGATAAGGATTTAAACATGACGCAATTTGCTTTTGTGTTCCCGGGACAGGGCTCTCAGAGTGTCGGGATGCTGTCAGACATGGCGGCTGCTTACCCGGTAATTGAAGAGACATTCCGTGAAGCCTCTGCGGCGTTGGGTTACGATCTGTGGGCGCTTGCACAGCAGGGCCCGGCGGAAGAACTGAACAAAACCTGGCAGACTCAGCCTGCGCTGCTGACCGCTTCAGTCGCACTGTATCGCGTCTGGCAGCAGCAGGGTGGCAAAGCTCCCGTTCTGCTCGCGGGCCATAGCCTTGGCGAGTACTCTGCGCTGGTATGCGCAGGCGTCATCGATTTTGCCGACGCCGTACGCCTGGTTGAAATGCGCGGTAAGTTTATGCAGGAAGCGGTGCCGGAAGGTACTGGCGCGATGTCAGCGATTATTGGCCTTGACGACGCGGCGATTGCTAAAGCCTGCGAAGAGTCTGCAGAAGGTCAGGTCGTTTCTCCGGTCAACTTTAACTCACCGGGACAGGTGGTTATCGCTGGCAATAAAGAGGCCGTAGAGCGTGCAGGTGCCGCCTGTAAAGCCGCGGGCGCTAAACGTGCTCTGCCGCTGCCGGTCAGCGTACCGTCCCACTGCGCGCTGATGAAGCCTGCGGCGGAGAAGCTGGCCGTAGAGTTGCAAAAAATCACCTTTAACGCGCCGACGATTCCGGTTGTGAATAACGTCGACGTGAAAAGCGAAACTGCGCCTGATGCTATTCGTGATGCCCTGATCCGCCAGCTGTATAGCCCGGTTCAGTGGACCAGAACCGTTGAGTTTATGGCATCCCAGGGCGTGGAGCACCTGTATGAAGTGGGTCCGGGTAAAGTCCTCACCGGTCTGACTAAACGTATTGTTGACACCCTGACGGCTTCCGCGCTCAACGAGCCGGCGGCTCTGTCTGCGGCGCTTGAGCAATAAAAGAGGAAAACCATGAGTTTTGAAGGAAAAATCGCGCTGGTTACCGGTGCAAGTCGCGGGATTGGCCGCGCAATCGCTGAAACGCTCGTTGCCCGTGGCGCGAAAGTTATCGGTACTGCGACCAGCGAAAGCGGCGCGCAGGCGATTAGCGATTATCTGGGTGCTAATGGTAAAGGTCTGCTGCTGAATGTGACCGATCCTGCATCTATCGAATCTGTTCTGGGAAATATTCGCGCAGAATTTGGCGAAGTTGATATCCTGGTAAATAATGCCGGGATTACTCGTGATAACCTGTTAATGCGTATGAAAGATGATGAGTGGAACGATATTATCGAAACCAACCTGTCATCTGTTTTCCGCCTGTCAAAAGCGGTAATGCGCGCTATGATGAAAAAGCGTCATGGACGTATTATCACTATCGGTTCTGTGGTTGGTACCATGGGAAATGCGGGTCAGGCCAACTACGCTGCGGCGAAAGCGGGTCTGATTGGCTTCAGTAAATCACTGGCTCGCGAAGTTGCGTCCCGCGGTATTACTGTAAACGTTGTTGCTCCGGGCTTTATTGAAACGGACATGACGCGTGCGCTGACCGATGAGCAGCGTGCGGGTACGCTGGCGGCAGTTCCTGCGGGGCGCCTCGGCTCTCCAAATGAAATCGCCAGTGCGGTAGCATTTTTAGCCTCTGACGAAGCGAGTTACATCACCGGTGAAACTCTGCACGTCAACGGCGGAATGTACATGGTCTGACCGAGATTTGCGCAAAACGCTCAGGAACCGCGCAGTCCGTGCGGTTCACTGTAATGTTTTGTACAAAATGATTTGCGTTATTAGGGCAAACAGCCGCAAAATAGCGTAAAATCGTGGTAAGACCTGCCGGGATTTAGTTGCAAATTTTTCAACATTTTATACACTACGAAAACCATCGCGAAAGCGAGTTTTGATAGGAAATTTAAGAGTATGAGCACTATCGAAGAACGCGTTAAGAAAATTATCGGCGAACAGCTGGGCGTTAAGCAGGAAGAAGTTACCAACAATGCTTCCTTCGTTGAAGACCTGGGCGCTGATTCTCTTGACACCGTTGAGCTGGTAATGGCTCTGGAAGAAGAGTTTGATACTGAGATTCCGGACGAAGAAGCTGAGAAGATCACTACTGTTCAGGCTGCCATTGATTACATCAACGGCCACCAGGCGTAAGTGAACATCTCCAGGCGGTCATTCGACCGCCTGAGTTTTATCTATATTTTGTCCCACAAGAATTTATTTTCCCTCCCTGGAGGACAACCGTGTCTAAGCGTCGTGTAGTTGTGACCGGACTGGGCATGTTGTCTCCTGTCGGCAATACCGTAGAGTCTACCTGGAAAGCTCTCCTTGCCGGTCAGAGTGGCATCAGCCTGATCGACCATTTCGATACTAGCGCCTATGCAACGAAATTTGCTGGCTTAGTAAAGGATTTTAACTGTGATGACTTCATCTCGCGTAAAGAACAGCGCAAGATGGATGCCTTCATTCAATATGGAATTGTCGCTGGCATTCAGGCCATGCAGGATTCTGGCCTTGAAGTGACGGAAGAGAATGCTACCCGCATCGGTGCCGCTATTGGTTCCGGGATTGGTGGGCTTGGCCTGATCGAAGAAAACCACAGTTCGCTGGTAAAAGGCGGACCGCGGAAGATCAGCCCGTTCTTCGTTCCTTCCACAATCGTTAACATGGTGGCCGGGCATCTGACCATCATGTTTGGTCTGCGTGGACCGAGCATTTCCATTGCGACCGCCTGTACTTCTGGCGTACACAATATTGGTCACGCTGCGCGCGTTATTGCCTATGGCGATGCAGACGCAATGGTTGCCGGTGGTGCTGAAAAAGCCAGTACTCCTCTCGGGGTAGGCGGTTTTGGCGCAGCGCGCGCGCTGTCCACTCGCAATGACAACCCACAGGCGGCGAGCCGTCCATGGGACAAAGAGCGTGATGGTTTCGTACTGGGTGACGGTGCCGGTATGGTCGTACTCGAAGAGTACGAGCACGCGAAAAAACGCGGTGCGAAAATCTATGCTGAAATCGTAGGCTTTGGTATGAGCAGCGATGCCTACCATATGACTTCTCCGCCGGAAGATGGCGCCGGAGCAGCGCTGGCGATGGTCAACGCCATTCGTGACGCTGGCATTGAAGCGAGCCAGATTGGCTACGTTAACGCGCACGGTACCTCTACGCCGGCGGGTGATAAAGCAGAAGCACAGGCGGTGAAATCCGTCTTTGGCGATGCTGCCAGCCGCGTAATGGTCAGCTCCACCAAGTCGATGACTGGCCACCTTCTCGGTGCTGCGGGTGCAGTAGAGTCTATCTACTCTATCCTGGCGCTGCGCGATCAGGCTATTCCGCCAACCATCAACCTGGACAATCCGGATGAAGGTTGCGATCTGGACTTTGTTCCTCACGAGGCGCGTCAGGTTACTGGCATGGATTACACCTTATGTAACTCCTTCGGCTTCGGTGGTACTAACGGTTCGCTGATCTTTAAAAAGGTATAATGTGCTCCTGACGTCGCGTCTTTGATGCCGTCGATGCTCATTGCAAAATTGGCCCGCTTGTCGGGCCTTTTTTATTTCGGCTTTCTCCGCTTGTTCAACGCATCACCTCCTGCGAAACTGACCGGCCAGCGATAAGGAGTCTTTTATGTTTTTAATCAATGGCGCTGAATGTGAAACGCTTTCGGTGAACGATCGCGGGGTACAGTTCGGTGATGGCTGTTTTACAACCGCGAGAATTGTTGCGGGCCAGGTTCAGTTTCTTCCTGCCCATTTGACTCGTCTGCAGACAACCTGCGAAAAGCTCCTTATTCCTTATAGCGACTGGACGCTATTAGCGCAGGAAATGGAGCATCTGGCGCAGCCGCACAAGGACGGCGTACTAAAGGTGATGATTACCCGTGGGGCGGGCGGTCGCGGATATAGCGCTGCGGGCTGCGTGAATCCCACCCGAATACTCAGCGTGTCGCCATATCCTGCTCACTATATTCGCTGGCGCGAAGAGGGGATCTCTGTGTCGCTGAGCCCCGTTCCGCTGGGACGTAACCCTTTTCTTGCCGGACTTAAACACCTTAATCGTCTGGAGCAGGTGCTGATTCGTTCTCATCTTGAGCAGACGGACGCCGATGAGGCGCTGGTCCTTGACAGTGAAGGGTGGCTTACGGAATGCTGTGCCGCGAATTTATTCTGGCGTAAAGGATTTGAAGTGTTTACCCCACGCCTCGATCGAGCGGGAGTGAACGGTATTATGCGCCAGCACATCCTTGCCAGGCTGGCACCATCGCCGTTTCGCGTTGTCGAAGTTACCATGCTCCCCGATGCGTTACGCGAAGCTGATGAGGTACTAATTTGTAACGCATTGATGCCGCTGGTACCGGTTCGTTGTTGGGACGATAAATATTGGTCCGCACGCGAGCTTTACCATTTTTTAGCCCCTTTGTGTGAGCTGTCTGATTAGTCATGAAGAAAATGTTACGTTTCATCCTGCTATTGGTGGTGGTACTGGGTATCGCCGCAGGCATCGGTATGTGGAAGGTTCGTCAGCTGGCGGACAGTAAGTTACTGATTAAAGAAGAGACTATCTTTACTCTTGAAACCGGGACAGGGCGCATGGCCCTTGGGCAACAGCTGTATGCCGATAAAGTGATTAATCGGCCGCGGGTTTTCCAGTGGCTACTGCGTATCGAGCCTGAGCTATCCCATTTTAAAGCGGGAACCTATCGTTTCTCTCCGCAAATGACGGTTCGTCAGATGCTGCAGCTGCTTGCCAGCGGCAAAGAAGCGCAGTTTCCGCTGCGCTTCGTGGAAGGGATGCGGGTAAGCGACTACCTTCGCCAGCTACGCGATGCGCCTTACGTCAGGCATACTCTGGCGGATGATAGCTATGAAACCGTCGCAAAGGTTCTCGATCTGGAGCATCCCGATTGGGTCGAGGGCTGGTTCTGGCCCGATACCTGGATGTATACCGCCAACACCAGTGATGTCGCGATTCTTAAACGGGCGCATCAGAAAATGGTCGCTGCGGTCGATAAAGCCTGGGAAGGGCGGATGGAAAACCTGCCGTATAAGGATAAGAATCAGCTGTTAACAATGGCCTCGATTATTGAAAAAGAGACGGCGGTACCGGAGGAGCGCGATCGCGTAGCGTCAGTTTTTATTAACCGTTTACGTATCGGCATGCGGCTGCAAACCGATCCGACCGTGATTTACGGCATGGGTGAGAGTTATAATGGTAAGTTAACGCGAAAAGATCTGGAAACCCCAACCGCTTACAATACCTATGTCATTAATGGCATGCCGCCTGGGCCTATCGCCGCACCGGGGGAGGCTTCGCTGAACGCTGCCGCGCATCCGGCGAAGACGCCGTATCTTTATTTTGTCGCGGACGGAAAGGGCGGCCATACCTTTAACACCAACCTGACCAGCCACAACCGCTCGGTCCAGGACTATTTGAAAGTACTTAAGGAAAAAAATGCGCAGTAATTATATCGTCATCGAAGGCCTGGAGGGCGCAGGTAAAACCACCGCACGTAATCTTGTGGTAGAGACGCTAAAACAGCTGGGCATTAACGATATGGTGTTTACCCGCGAACCGGGCGGCACCATTCTGGCCGAGAAGCTGCGCAGCCTGGTGCTGGATATTCAGTCTACCGGCGATGAAGTTATCAATGACAAAGCAGAAGTTCTGATGTTTTACGCGGCGCGCGTGCAGCTGGTTGAGACGGTGATTAAACCGGCCCTGGCGCGTGGCCAATGGGTCATCGGCGATCGTCACGATCTTTCAACTCAGGCCTATCAGGGCGGCGGACGGGGTATCGATCAGTCCATGCTGGCAACTCTGCGTGATGCGGTGCTCGGCGATTTCCGTCCCGACCTGACGCTTTATCTTGATGTGACTCCCGAGGTGGGCCTTAAGCGCGCCCGCGCCCGCGGCGAGCTTGACCGCATCGAGCAGGAATCATTCGATTTCTTTAATCGTACCCGCGCCCGTTACCTTGAACTGGCGGCGCAGGATGCCACTATTCGCACCGTTGACGCCACGCAGCCGCTGGAGGCCGTGGAGCGTGACATTCGTGCGGTAGTCAACCAGTGGGTCGCGGAGCAGCAGGCATGAAATGGTATCCGTGGTTACGCCCGGCGTTTGAACAGCTAGTTTCCAGCTACCAGGCGGGACGGGGTCACCATGCGCTACTGGTTCAGGCCCTGCCCGGAATGGGGAGTGAGGCACTAATCTATGCGCTTTGCCGATTCCTGATGTGTCGCCAGCCTGAAGGGCATAAGAGCTGTGGCCATTGCCACAGCTGCCAGCTGATGCAGGCTGGCACGCATCCTGATTATTATGCGTTGAGCCCAGAAAAGGGTAAAAGCTCGCTCGGTATCGATGCCGTGCGCGAGGTGAGTGAAAAACTGTATGAACACGCCCGGCTGGGCGGGGCGAAGGTGGTGTGGATAGGCGATGCGGCCATGCTGACCGACGCGGCGGCAAACGCGCTGTTGAAAACTCTGGAAGAGCCGCCGGAAAATACCTGGTTCTTTCTGGCCTGCCAGGAGCCGGCGCGCCTGCTGGCCACTTTGCGTAGCCGTTGCCGATTATATCACCTCGCTGCGCCTTCAGAATCCTACGCGCTGGCGTGGTTAGAGCGTGAAGTGACAATGTCACGAGATGAATTGCTCGCGGCTCTGCGCCTGAGCGCTAATGCACCGGCGGCGGCTCTTGAACTGTTACAGGAGGCCAGCTGGGCCCCGCGACAGCAGCTTTGTCAGGTTCTGGGAAATATACTAACTCATGGTGATTGGTTAACGCTGATGCCTGTATTGAACCATGAACAGGCTGCGATCCGTCTGCACTGGCTGGCATCGCTGCTGGTTGATGCGCAAAAAAGGCAGCAGGGAATCTCGCTAGTGAGTAATCCGGATGCCTGGGCGCTGTTAAATCAACTGGCTGCCAGGCTACCAGCCGCGCGCTTACAGGCGATCGCACGCGACGTCAGCGCCTGCCGTGAGCAGCTGTTAAGCGTTGTTGGCATCAATCGCGAACTATTGCTAACCGAGCGCCTTCTGCGCTGGGAGCATTACCTGCAACCTGGGACGGTTCTTCCCGTATCCCATCTCTGAGAGAGACATCATGTTTTTAGTCGACTCCCATTGCCATCTCGATGGTCTGGATTATCAAACCCTGCATAAAGACGTGGATGATGTACTGGCAAAAGCCTCCGCTCGCGATGTGAAGTTTTGCCTGGCGGTTGCTACGACGCTGCCGGGATACCGTGGAATGCGCGAACTGGTGGGCCAGCGAAACGACGTCGTTTTCTCTTGTGGGGTGCATCCGTTAAACCAGGATGAAGAGTATGACGTTGAAGAGCTGCGTAAACTTGCAGCAGAGGATGGCGTGGTTGCCATGGGGGAAACCGGGCTGGATTATTTCTATACCCCGGAAACTAAAGCGCGTCAGCAGGCGTCGTTTCGCGACCATATCCGCATAGGTCGCGAACTGAATAAACCGGTTATCGTTCATACGCGTGACGCGCGTGCCGATACGCTGGAAATTTTACGCGAAGAAAAAGTGACGGATTGCGGTGGCGTACTACACTGTTTCACTGAGGACAGGGAGACCGCCGGTAAGCTACTGGATATGGGATTCTATATCTCGTTTTCCGGCATTGTGACTTTCCGTAATGCGGAGCAGCTTCGCGATGCGGCACGCTATGTACCCCTCGATCGTTTGTTGGTAGAGACCGATTCGCCGTATCTGGCTCCGGTACCGCATCGCGGTAAAGAGAACCAGCCAGCGATGGTCAGGGATGTCGCCGAGTACATGGCGGTTCTGAAGGGCGTATCGCTGGAGCAGATGGCACAACAGACTACGGAAAATTTCGCTACGCTTTTTCATATTGCCCCCTCCCGCTTAAAACCTCTCTGATATTGCTTATTATTTTAAGGCTCGTAATTAATAGCCAAAGCGAGTAAAGTTCACCGCCACAAATGGGGCGGTGAAGGTTTTTTGGCAACATTCAGACACGGATTATGTAAACCAATGTAAGTTTTTAACCCGTGACTGATTGAAACGTGATAGCCGTCAAACAATCATCCCGGTAATTATTTTACTCTGTGTAATAAATAAAGGGCGCTTAGATGTCCTGTCCACGGCGCGGCTCTCCCCCCGTGCCAATGCGTGAAAACGTAAAAAAGCACCAAATACTCAGGAGCACTCTCAATTATGTTTAAGAATGCATTTGCTAACCTGCAGAAGGTCGGTAAATCGCTGATGCTACCGGTATCCGTACTGCCTATCGCAGGTATCCTGCTGGGCGTCGGTTCCGCAAACTTCAGCTGGCTGCCAGCCGTAGTTTCCCACGTCATGGCAGAAGCGGGCGGTTCAGTTTTCGCTAACATGCCGCTGATTTTTGCCATCGGTGTCGCGCTTGGTTTTACCAATAACGACGGCGTATCGGCTCTGGCATCGGTCGTCGCTTACGGCATTATGGTTAAAACCATGGCCGTGGTTGCGCCTCTGGTTCTGCATTTACCTGCTGAAGAGATTGCGGCAAAACACCTGGCGGATACCGGCGTACTTGGCGGTATTATCTCCGGTGCTATTGCGGCGTATATGTTCAACCGCTTCTATCGTATCAAGTTGCCTGAGTATCTGGGCTTCTTTGCGGGCAAGCGCTTTGTACCGATTATCTCTGGTCTGGCCGCAATCTTCACCGGCGTGATCCTGTCCTTTATCTGGCCACCGATCGGTACCGCCATCCAGACTTTCTCCCAGTGGGCCGCCTACCAGAACCCGGTTGTCGCGTTCGGTATCTATGGCTTCATTGAGCGCTGCCTGGTGCCGTTTGGTCTGCACCACATCTGGAACGTTCCTTTCCAGATGCAGATTGGTGAATACACCAACGCGGCAGGTCAGGTATTCCACGGCGATATCCCGCGCTATATGGCAGGTGACCCGACTGCGGGCAAACTGTCCGGCGGCTTCCTGTTCAAAATGTACGGTCTGCCGGCTGCTGCTATCGCTATCTGGCACTCTGCAAAACCAGAAAACCGCGCGAAAGTGGGCGGTATCATGATCTCCGCAGCGCTGACCTCGTTCCTGACCGGTATCACCGAGCCGATCGAGTTCTCCTTCATGTTCGTTGCGCCGATCCTGTACGTTATCCACGCGATTCTGGCAGGTCTGGCCTTCCCGATCTGTATCCTGCTGGGTATGCGTGACGGTACTTCGTTCTCTCATGGCCTGATTGACTTCATCGTTCTGTCCGGCAACAGCAGCAAGCTGTGGCTGTTCCCGATTGTCGGTATCTGCTACGCGATTGTTTACTACGTAGTGTTCCGCGTGCTGATCAAAGCGCTGGATCTGAAAACTCCGGGTCGTGAAGATGCTACTGAAGACAGCAAAGCAGGCGCGACCAGCGAAATGGCTCCGGCTCTGATCGCCGCTTTCGGCGGTAAAGAGAACATTACTAACCTTGACGCATGTATCACTCGTCTGCGCGTAAGCGTGGCGGATGTGGCGAAAGTTGATCAGGCTGGCCTGAAACAACTGGGGGCTGCAGGCGTGGTTGTTGCAGGTTCAGGCGTTCAGGCTATTTTCGGTACCAAATCCGATAACCTGAAAACTGAAATGGATGAATACATCCGCAACAGCTAAGTTGTGATATGGGGAGACTAAGGCAGCCAACTGGCTGCCTTTTTTAATGGTCAAAGCGCGCCCACGACGTTGGTCACGTTAAGCAGAGATCAGAACTGATAGCTGGCCGTAATGCTGAAGTTGCGCGGCTCGCCGTAGACAATTGAACCATCGATGTTGGTGTCGTAAGTTTTGTCGAACAGGTTATTAACGTTACCCTGCAAAGCAAAGTTTTTAGTAACCTGGTAGCGAGTGAACAAATCAACCAGCGCGTAGCTGCCCTGTTCCGCACGGAAGGTGCCGTACGGCGTCGCGGTATCTTTATACACCCGATTCTGCCAGTTAACGCCGCCGCCAACGGTCAGTTCAGGCATTACCGGCAGACGGTAGCTGGTAAACAGTTTGACGCTGGTACGCGGCAGGTTGGGATTAACCGCATTGCCGTCATTGTCTTCAGCGACAAAACGCGTCGCCCCAAAGGTCATCTGCCAGTTATCGGTAATCGCACCGTTGATTTCGAACTCCACCCCTTTGCTCACGGTTCCATCGACGGTTTTATAGGCTGCTTCGCCGTTGCTGCCGGGGATTTGCCCGCCGGTCGCCTGGCCGAGATTATCCTGCTCGATGCGGAATATTGCGAGAGTCGTGGTTAATCGGCTGTCCATCCAGTCCGACTTTAGACCCACTTCATAGTTGTTCCCGGTAATCGGCGTCAGATACTTACCCGAACTATCGCGCTTGTTCTGCGGCTGGAAGACCGAGGTATAGCTGGTGTAGGCCGACCAGTTGTCGTTAATGTCGTAAACCAGCCCGGCGTACGGAGTGGTATGATTTTTCTCCATATGGTAGGTCAGCGTCTCGATGCTCCAGTTGTTATAGCGGACGCCAAGGATCAGATGCAGCGGATCAAGCAGGGAAATACGCGTCGCGGCATACACCGATTTCATTCGCGTGGTATCGTCCTGCGCCAGGCTCTGCGGGCCCCAGCTGGTTTCCGGGAACCCAGCGCTATTGAAGCTGTAAAAGCTGCCAATCTCACTGGGGAAGACGTTTGCCCACGAGCTGAAATAGCGGTTGTTTTGCTTGCTGTAGCTGCCGCCGATCATCAGATTATGCTGACGGCCAAACAGGTCGTAGCCGCCATCAGCGAACAGATCTACGGCGTCGACTTTACGCTTGCCGCTATTCCAGCCGGTACCGCCGACGTAATCATAACCCGGACCGTAGCTGCTATACGGCCCCTCCAGCATCCCGGTCGCTTTATTGACGTACGCATCCACGTACATCATTTTGCTGTCGAACTTGACTTCGGAATGGGTGGCGTTCAGCGTCGCCTGCCAGGTATCAGCAAAACGTTGTTTCAGCGTAACGAAGACTTTGTTGATCTCTTTGTCGTTATAGGCCCAGTCTGGAGCGGTACTGTGGGCGCGATCGTAGCGGTTTGTGCTGCCGTCGGTATTCCAGCGCGGCAGACCGCCCCATGTCGGGCTATTCACGTCGATACGCTGATACTCGTAGCCGGCGGATAAACTGGTGAACGTCGCGAGATCCGCATCCACAATACCCGAGAAGAACGTTTTTTCGCTGTTGTACCGATCGAGCCACGAGTCGTTATTTTGATAACCCGCGATAATGCGCGCCCGCACGTTGCCGTCTTCGGTTAGCGGACTTTGCATATCGGCAACGTAGCGCTCCTTGTTCCAGCTGCCGTACTCCGCGGAAACATTTCCCTTAAACTCGCGGCTGGTAGCGTGCTTACGGATCATATTGATCGACGCGGCAGGGTTGCCGGTACCGGTCAGCAGACCGTTAGCGCCGCGGACGATTTCCACCCGTTCGAAGAGGGCCATATCGGAAAGCGCATCGCCCAGATTCCAGCGGGATTCAAACCAGGTCGGAATGCCATCGACCATATAGTTGTCTATCTCAAAACCACGGGAGTAGTAGCTAGCGCGGTCAGAATCCGCCTGGCTGCTGCTGATCCCCATGGTATGGTCCATCACATCGCCCAGCGTTTGCAGCTGCTGATCGCGCATCCGCTGTTCGGTAATAATACTGACCGATTGCGGGATATCGCGCTGGGCCATCTCCATTTTTGTCCCGGCAGAGGTGGTTTTGACGCTGTAATCCTGTTTTTGCGTATCCGGGGCGCTATCTGTGGAACCTTCTACAATCATAGTATCTTCGGAGTGACCGGCTGCCTGGCTAAGGTTAGGGGAGAGCGCCAGCGCTATGCCCATGGCAAGCAGGGACGGAGCGTTACGCCCATCCCGGGAGTTGGTGGGGAGAGACATCATAAGCCCTTGTTCATGTGATAATTGTTATTCGCTACGGCTCTCTGGCCGCGGTCGATCGAAAGCGCACTGTATTTTTATTGAATGCAAATGAGAAATATACGCATTAATATTTAAACTGTAAATGAGGGTAAACATGGAGATCAAAGGCGTTATCACTGGCGCTGCATCGTATTCAGCAAGAAACGATTAATCCGTCGGCAGCTAAGCGCTTTGTCGCGTAAGAAAAAGCGCTTTCAGGTTGAAAGAGAGGGAGTAACTCGCTCATACTCTTAGAGGAATTCTGTGCGTCCGCGTTTACCTGCAGGGGCAGGCCAGTGCACGGTTTAAAAATGATTAAGGAATCAGTCATGGCAGAAGAAACGATTTTCAGCAAAATCATTCGCCGGGAGATCCCGTCGGATGTGGTTTATCAGGATGAGCTCGTTACCGCTTTTCGCGATATCTCTCCGCAGGCTCCGACCCATATTCTGATCGTTCCCAATATTCTGATTCCCACCGTCAATGACGTGACCGCAGAACATGAGCTGGCGCTGGGGCGCATGATGACAGTGGCGGCGAAAATCGCTCGCGATGAGGGCCTTGCAGACGATGGCTATCGCCTGATAGTCAACTGCAATCGCCACGGAGGCCAGGAGGTCTACCATATTCATATGCACCTGCTGGGCGGTCGTCCTCTGGGCCCGATGCTGGCTCATAAAGGTTAAAACTCATGCGCGCAGCCCATTTCGGCGCATTACTGGTCGTGACTTTACTGGCCGGGTGCAGTTCACATCCGGAAATTCCGGTCAGCGATCGACAAAGTCTGGTGATGGAGGCGAACGTGCTGGCAGCAGGCATCAGCGCCGAAGTGCCGACGGTGACCGCCTCTGAGATTCAGGCGACGGCAACCACCAGACTATTCAATGAGCGCCAGGTTCCGGTTACCGTGCATTACCGTTTCTTCTGGTATGACGCCAGAGGGCTGGAGATGCATCCGCTGGAGCCTGCGCGTAGCATAACGGTTCCGGCACGCTCTTCCGTTTCGCTGTATGGCAGCGCCAATATTCTGGGGGCGCACAAGGCCCGACTTCATCTTTATCTGTAAGAGGTAATCGTAATGATTAAAATATGTCGCTATGCATTAGTTACCGCACTGGCGATATTCCTTGCCGGATGCGTGGGCCAACGTCAGGAACCCGCGCCGGTTGAGGAAGCGCAGCCGAAGCCGCAGCAGCCCGTCCAGCCGCAGCCGACTGTGCCAACAATTCCCGTCATACCTACGCAACCGGGGCCAATTGAACACGGTGAGCAACCGGTGCAACCGGCACCGCGGGTGCGTCATTTTGACTGGAACGCCGCCGTGCAGCCAATGATTGGGCAAATGCTGCAGGCCAGCGGCGTGAATGCAGGCAGCATATTGCTGGTCGACAGCGTCAATAACCGCACCAACGGCACGCTGAATGCGGGTGAGGCCACCACGGCGTTACGCAACGCGCTGGAAGGGAATGGTAAATTCACTCTGGTGTCGCAGCAGCAGCTGGGCGTGGCCAAACAGCAGCTTGGCCTGTCGCCGCAGGACAGCCTCGGCAGCCGTAGCAAAGCGATGGGTATTGCACGGACCGTTGGCGCTCAGTACGTGCTCTATTCCAATGCGACCGGTAACGTTAATTCCCCTGAGCTGAAAATGCAGCTAATGCTGGTACAAACCGGCGAAATTATCTGGTCAGGTAAAGGTGCTGTTCAGCAACAATAAGCTTACGCGCGACGAAGTGCTGTCGCGCTTTTTCCCGCGCTATACGCCCGTCGCCGCCCAGTCTCAAGATGGACTGAGCGGCGGCAGCTGCATTCTCAGCGATGGTCGGCGCAAGCTGGTACTCCGTCAGCCTCATGACTTGCAGGCGCCATCCTGCTACTTTCGTCGTCAGTATCACGCGCTTTCCCGTCTTCCCGACCGCTTAGCGCCTGCGCCGGTTTTTTATTCTCCGCGCTGGATGGCGGTGGAATATTGTTCCGGTGACGTGGCGAATGCGTTACCAGAGTGTCCGGCGCTGGCAGGGTTACTGTATCATCTGCACCAGCAGCCGCGCTTTGGCTGGCGTATCGCCATGCGGCCGCTGCTTGAGCTGTACTGGCAGCAGTGCAGCCCTGCGCGGCGTACTCCGCAGTGGCTGCGCTGGCATAAGCGGCTGCTGCACCGCGGTGAGCCGCAGCCGCTGCGTCTGGCCCCGTTACATATGGATGTTCATGCGGGCAACATTGTTCACGGCGAGGCGGGACTGCGGCTAATTGACTGGGAGTATGCGGGCGATGGCGATATTGCGCTGGAGCTGGCGGCGGTCTGGATCGAACCGGCTGGGCGACGTCGCCTGGCCGCTGAGTACGCGAAACTGGCGCAAATCGATGAGCTTCAGCTATGGCGACAAATCCAGCGCTGGCGCCCGTGGATGCAGCTACTGATGGCGGGCTGGTATGAACGTCGCTGGCAGCAAACCGCCGATTGGCAGTTTATCGCGCTGGCCGATGAGATATGGCGGCAGTTAGATTAAAAATAAAAGGATAAGAGAGATGGCTGTGGGTCCGGTAATGTTGGATGTCGAAGGTTTTGAACTGGATGCGGAAGAGCGCGAGATTCTGGCGCATCCTTTGGTTGGCGGGCTGATACTGTTTACCCGCAACTATCACGATCCGGCGCAGCTACGTGAGCTGGTCCGCCAGATCCGCGAGGCTTCGCGCAACCATCTGGTGGTGGCGGTCGATCAAGAAGGCGGGCGCGTCCAGCGTTTCCGCGAAGGCTTTACCCGTCTTCCCGCAGCGCAATCTTTTGCCGCGCTGCTCAGTATGGAAGAGGGGAGGAAGCTGGCTGAAGAGGCCGGTTGGCTGATGGCCAGCGAAATGATTGCTATGGACATTGATATCAGCTTTGCGCCGGTACTGGATGTCGGGCATATCAGCGCCGCGATTGGCGAGCGTTCGTATCATGAAGATCCCGAGAAAGCGCTGGCGATAGCCCGCCATTTTATTGACGGAATGCACGCGGCAGGGATGAAAACCACCGGTAAACACTTCCCAGGACACGGAGCGGTGACGGCGGATTCGCATAAAGAAACCCCCCGCGACCCGCGCGCGGAAGCGGAAATCCGCGCTAAAGACATGGCCGTATTCCGTACGCTTATCAGCGAGCAGCGTCTGGATGCCATCATGCCAGCCCACGTTATCTACGGCGACGTTGACCCGCGTCCGGCCAGCGGTTCTGCGCACTGGCTAAAGACGGTTCTGCGCGGCGAACTGGGCTTTGATGGGGTTATCTTCTCTGATGACCTGTCGATGGAGGGGGCGGCGATTATGGGCAGCTACGCCGAGCGCGGCCAGGCATCTCTGGATGCGGGTTGCGATATGATCCTTGTCTGCAATAATCGTAAAGGTGCGGTCAGCGTGCTGGATAACCTGTCGCCGATCAAAGCAGAGCGTGTTACGAAATTGTATCATAAAGGTTCCTTTAGCCGTCAGGAGTTGAGGGATTCCGCCCGCTGGAAGACGATAAGCGCGCAGCTTGAGCAGCTTCACGCGCGCTGGCAAGAGGCGAAATCTGCGTAATAAACCTGAAAGGCGTTGTTGTCTGGTGAGGATGCGATGATTATCTATTTACATGGTTTTGACTCAAACAGCCCCGGTAACCATGAGAAGGTGCTTCAGCTTCAGTTTATCGACCCCGATGTGCGGTTGATTAGCTACAGCACGCGGCATCCTAAACATGATATGCAGCACTTGTTGAAAGAGGTCGATAAGATGCTGCAGCTGAGCGCCGACGATCGTCCGCTAATCTGCGGCGTTGGCCTTGGCGGTTTTTGGGCTGAGCGAATTGGCTTTCTGTGTGATATTCGCCAGGCCATTTTTAACCCAAATCTGTTTCCTGATGAAAATATGGAAGGCAAGATTGACCGTCCGGAAGAGTATGCGGACATTGCGACCAAGTGCGTAAATAACTTCCGCGAAAAAAATCGCGACCGCTGTCTGGCGGTGCTGTCACGCCAGGATGAAGCGCTGGATAGCCAGCGTTCGGCGGATTTGCTGCACCATTACTATGAGATAATCTGGGATGAAGAACAGACCCATAAGTTCAAAAATATCTCCCCGCATCTCCAGCGAATAAAGGCTTTTAAAACCCTGGGCTGATCTCCTTCCGGCCCGCGATGCGAAAACATCGCGGGCTTTTTTTATCCGTTTCTGCGACTCCACGCTCAAAAAATATGCAGTAAAACTTGATGCATATCAATTTTGGTATGACCAATGCACCGTTCATGTTATTCTCAATCTCGCTGAATGGTTTCACTGCTGCAACCTGTTGTTAATTAAAGGCTATATCAATAACTTTTAATTAACAATTGGTTAATAATTTTAGGGGGTCGCGTGACTACACCATTAAAAAAAATAGTGATTGTGGGTGGTGGTGCCGGTGGGCTGGAGCTCGCTACTCAGCTAGGTAAAAAGCTGGGCCGCAATAAAAAAGCGAAAATTACGCTGGTTGATCGTAACCACAGCCACCTGTGGAAACCGCTGTTGCACGAAGTGGCGACCGGTTCGCTTGATGAAGGTGTAGACGCGCTGAGCTACCTGGCTCACGCCCGCAACCACGGTTTCCAGTTCCAGCTAGGTTCGGTAGTGGATATTAACCGCGAAACTAAAACGATCACTCTTGCCGAGCTGCATAACGAAAAAGGCGAGCTGCTGGTGCCTGAACGCAAGCTGCCTTATGACACTCTGGTGATGGCGCTGGGAAGCACCTCTAACGATTTCAATACGCCCGGCGTGAAAGAGCACTGCATTTTCCTCGATAATCCGCATCAGGCGCGTCGTTTTCACCAGGAAATGCTGGATCTGTTCCTCAAGTATTCGGCCAATCTTGGGGCTAATGGCAAAGTTAATATCGCGATTGTCGGCGGCGGCGCGACCGGCGTTGAGCTCTCTGCCGAGCTGCACAACGCGGTGAAGCAGCTGCATAGCTACGGTTATAAGGGGTTGACCAACGAGGCCCTCAACGTCACGCTGGTAGAAGCCGGTGAGCGTATTCTGCCTGCACTGCCGCCGCGCATTTCCGGCGCAGCGCATAGTGAGCTGACCAAACTTGGCGTGCGCGTCCTGACCAAAACCATGGTCACCAGCGCCGATGCTAACGGCCTGCATACTAAAGAAGGCGAGTTTATTGACGCTGACCTGATGGTCTGGGCGGCGGGGATTAAAGCGCCGGACTTCATGAAAGATATTGGCGGTCTGGAAACTAACCGTATCAACCAGCTGGTGGTTGAGCCAACGCTGCAGACCACCCGTGATGAGGATATCTATGCCATCGGCGACTGCGCGTCCTGCGCTCGTCCGGAAGGCGGGTTTGTACCTCCTCGCGCCCAGGCTGCGCACCAGATGGCGACCTGCGCTCTGCACAATATTCTGGCGCAGATAAAAGGTAAGCCGCTGAAATCTTATATCTATAAAGATCACGGTTCGCTGGTGTCGCTCTCCAACTACTCCACCGTGGGTAGCCTGATGGGCAATCTGATGCGCGGTTCAATGATGATCGAAGGGCGTATTGCGCGCTTCGTATATATCTCCCTCTACCGTATGCACCAGATAGCGCTGCACGGTTACTTTAAAACCGGTCTGATGATGCTGGTAGGGCGCATCAACCGTATTATTCGCCCGCGCCTGAAGCTGCATTAATGTTGTATGGGCGGCAGAGGCCGATGGCTCTGCCGCCTTGTTCCAACTGGCTTTAGATTGAAATATCCAGAATATCCTCCTGTCTTTCCCGCCATCCCCGCTCGGATTCCTCCGAAACACATTGATTTGCCGTGCTTTCACGCACTTTTCATCCGCTTTCTTATTTGCAAGGCTTATGGCTGAGCGGCAAACTTAGCGGTAATAGCAACAAAGGAGGAAGTCCCGTGAATAAATCAATGTTGGCGGGTATAGGAATTGGCGTGGCTGCCGCGCTGGGTGTCGCAGCCGTTGCCGGTCTTAACGTGTTAGATCGCGGCCCGCAGTATGCACAGGTAGTATCCAGTACGCCGATAAAAGAGAGCATCAAGACTCCACGCCAGGAGTGCCGCAACGTTACCGTAACCCATCGTCGTCCGGTGCAGGATGAAAACCGTATCGCCGGTTCTGTTTTAGGCGCGGTGGCGGGTGGGGTTATTGGTCATCAATTTGGCGGCGGACGCGGTCGAGACGTTGCTACCGTGGTCGGTGCGCTGGGTGGTGGCTATGCCGGAAACCAGATTCAGGGCTCAATGCAGGAAGGGGACACCTACACCACCACGCAGCAGCGATGCAAAACGGTGTACGACAAGTCGGAAAAAATGCTTGGTTATGACGTCACCTATAAAATCGGCGATCAGCAGGGCAAAATCCGAATGGACCGCGACCCCGGTACGCAGATTCCGCTGGACAGCAACGGCCAACTGATTCTGACCAACAAAGCGTAGAAAAGATGGCTATTTTTAGCGGCCCCTCAGGCACTCAGGCCGAGGGGCTTTTTTTATCAGAAACTCAGAGAGTAGTTCAGACCGAAGGTACGACCGCGACCTTTATACTGGTATAAAGAGCTGCTGCCGTAGGTTGGGCTGTAAAGCAGCGGCGCGCGTTGTCCCCAGAGGGTGACATAATCTTCATTGAGCAGGTTTTCAACGCTGAGAGTCAGCTTGCCAATGGGAAGCGCATAGCTGCCGATAAAGTCTACGGTATTGTAGCCGTCGAGCTTATTGCCGCTGGCATCGCTAATATCAAACACCTGCTGGCTCTGGATCCGCAGCGACCACGGCTCCGGCGCCCAGCCAACCCAGGCGGTGGCTTTTGACGGGGAGGCAAGAGTAACGTCCCACTTCTGCCAGCTACCCTCGCTCTTCACTTGTGATTTCAGGACATTAAAGTTTGCCCCGGCGCTCCAGTCGCTATTCGGGAAGAAGTAATCCACCGCGCCTTCTACGCCATAGATACGGCGTTTATCGGACTGCACGTCGATGGTCATGTCGGTACGGTTAACGACGATAGTTTTGTCGGACGTCGAGTAGTAAGCCGCCAGCTGGGTGCGAAGATTATCGCCGGTATAGCGCCAGCCCAGTTCGTACGAGTTAACCTTAATTCCCTGCAGCGGCGAGTCGCCGACGTTCACGCTCGAGAGAAGCGGAAGATGACCGTTGACCGCCGCGCCGTACTTACCGATGCCGTAGTATTTGCCCGGGTCCGGCAGCTCAACGCCCTGGGAGAAGTTAAACCAGGTCTGCTGGCGATCGGTAATATGGGCAACAATTCCGGCGTTAAACAGGAAGTTATCGTAATCGGTTTTCCCGCCGGGAATCGCATCCGCCGAACTCACCTTGCCGCTGGCGACATCCTGCTGCTGGGCATAACCGACAAAATCATCTACCCGGTTTTCCGTCCACTGATAACGTACGCCGCTGCTGATAGTGAAAATATCGTTCAGGTCATAGCTGGACTGCAGGAACGGCGCCAGATTGGTAATGCTATAGCCCGGGTAGCGTCCGGTAGTGTAGATAGCCTGATTATTCAGCCCCCCGGAAGACATTGATTGCCCCAAATCGAAGAACATCTGGTTGGCGTTGAAGGTTTCGTGATCGGCGTCCAGCCCCCAGGTCAGATCCCAGCCCTCCAGCGGCTGGCTGTTCAGGGTTATTTTCGCGCCGTACTGATCGGTATCCTGCTTTGAGGAAGAGAAGCTGCTGACCTGGCCTTTACTGAGGGTAGGGAAGGGATAGAAACTCAGGGATTCATCACGATAATAAATCTGGCTGACCAGATTCTGCCCGAGGAAACCGGCATCGGAATACAGCAGGCTAATCAGATGACGTTCGGTGCCGGGGACGCGGTCGGAATTCAGGCCATCGGTGGTGAAGGCTTTGCCATCGCCGGTTACCGCCGACATATTTTTCCCCAGGTACAGACCGTAATCGTCGCCCTGGCTTTTATAGTACTGCGTAACCAGCTGTAGCTGACGATTGTCATCGATTTCAATGGTGCCCGTACCCATTACGTCCAGGCGGTCAGAATGCTGAAGCCCGGTCTGGGTATTATCAAGGATCAGCGCATCGTGGTTGCCGTCATACCAGCCGCCAAAACGCTGATAAGCAACCGATAAACGACCGGAAGCGTGATCGGTGCCGCCGCTGACCGCGGCCGCTACGCGTTCATCATGGTCGTTGCTGTTGGCAAAGCCGGTTTTGCCCCCCACCTCCAGATCGACCTGGCGCTCCTGCTGTCCCTTTTTAGTGACGATATTGATAAGTCCGCCAGTACTGCCACCACCGTACAGTGATGTTGCGCCGGAAATGACCTCGATGTGTTCGATGTTAAAAGGATCGATCGAGTCTAACTGTCGGCTGTCGGTACGGGAAGAGTTAAGACGAACGCCGTCAATCAATACGACAATCGCGCGGCCGCGCATATTCATGCCGTAGTTAGTTCGTCCCTGGCTGCTGACGTCGATGCCGGGGATTAGCTGCGCCAGCACGTCTTTGAATTCTTTCCCGCCCTGAACCTGCTGTTCAATTTCCTGGCCTTCGATAACCCAGGTGGTCTGGGCCATTTCGGCTACGGTACGGTGCGTTCGGTTAGCGCTGACGATCATATTATCATCAGCAGCCCAGGCGGGCAGGGCCGTTGCCAGCAGCAGTGGGTTAAGCACCCAGAGACGCTTTTTCATGCTCATTCCTTTTATGAGTTTATGCCCGTCATTCTTCAAGCTGCAGGTGTGCTGACTTTGTTACTCGGCTCATCCATGAGTCTTGCCTTCAGGGCGGCAGCCACACGGCGTTCAAATCTGTTACGGACAGATTTGGCGCTCACCCGAATCGCTTGCGGGGATGCGTTCACTTATCGCGTGATTCGGCCTCACCCCTTCGGGGTCACAGTAAGCGCTATGCAAAACGGTTATCCGTTTTGTCCTGCAACTCGAATTATTCTGGGCTTACGGGATCGTTGTTTTAGTTTTCCGGTACGGGAGTACCGGTGGTTACATGGTGAAATAAACAGAAATAATTAATAGTGGATTTTGCCCGTATTGATTATTGTTATCAATATCATTCTCATGAAATAAACAAAATAACTTACTGAAAACATTAGTTAATGTAAGGATAAGGCGGGGAACCGGTGGAGAATCCACCGGTGAAGGGAGTTAACGCTGAAGAACCTGAGGCCACAGGCGTAGCGTGGTTTCGGCAATTTGCATGATCTTCGTGAAGTCGGCACCTTCGCGTGCGCCGATAGACATACCTTGTAATATGCAGTTAAGGAACAGCGCCAGCTGACGCACGTCGCCATCTGCCGGCAGTTCGCCGCGCAGCTGCCGCTGCTGGAGAAACTGCGTAAGCGTCTGTTCCTGCATCGCGTGCCGCGATTTCACGGTATTAGCGATGTCGGTTGATGATGCTGCCAGCGCGGCAGAGGTGTTAATCATAAAACAGCCTGCCGGCGTCTCTTTGCTGGTGAAACAGGTCGCGACGGCGGTGAAATAATCGCGTAATGCCCGATCGACTGTTTTATCTTCGTCAAACAACAGCGCCTCGTGTCTGGCGGCAAAACGCGAGATATAGCGATCCAGCACCGCGCGAAACAACCCCTCTTTATTCACAAATTCCGCGTAGAGCGTAGGCGCTTTTGCGCCGGTTGCTTCTACCAGATCGGCAAGAGAGGTGGCTTCATAGCCGTGCTGCCAGAAGAGTGTCATGGCCTTATCCAGCGCCGCTTCCCTGTCGAACACTTTCGGTCGGCCACGGCTTTTTTTCGTGCAACTTTGAACGTCAGTTGTCATGGTGCCGCTGTACCTTTATTGATGTGTTGAGTGGTCATTATAAAAATAAACCCCACAAGCTGCCAGCGATGGCGGTCTAAAAATAAATAATTCATATATGTATGAATTTTAAACTGTTTATAAATAGTTATACGGGCGTTATAAAAATATTTGACGTGTGACCTGGATCACACTATTATTTACCTATCGATCGTTAAGTAAATGCGTTCACCCCTACAAAAACATTCATCTGCACAGGTTTAATCATCATGAAAAACGTTAAAACTTTAGCCATTGCCGCCGTTCTCAGCTCGCTTTCTTTCGCCAGCTTTGCTGCTGTAGAAGTACAGTCAACTCCGGCTGGTCAGCATAAAATCGGTACCGTCTCCGCTACTGCCGGGACTAACCTCGGTTCGCTGGAAGATCAGCTGGCGCAAAAAGCGGAAGAAATGGGGGCAACCTCTTACCGTATTACTTCCGTAACCGGGCCGAACACCCTGCACGGGACTGCGGTTATCTACAAATAATTTTTTGCATTCCCCTGTTATGCCACTGATTATGCGTGGGCCTGATCCCTTCAGCAGTCCACGTTGAGTAAGAAATAAGTTGTTCCCTGACGAGATGCGGCGTCCACCCCTTTTATGACGCTGCGGACCGCAGAAAAGCAGTACGTTGTTATTTGTCACTTGCCACAAAAAAACCGCCTTCAGTTCAGAAGGCGGTTTTTTTATGGCTATGACCCGGTAGGCTAGAGCGACTGCTCCGTGATGTGATGGTGACGGGTGACATCAATCGGCATACCTGAACGTAGCGTCATCGCCCGCTCCATAACTTCAGCATCGGTCAACTGCGCCTGCCTGAATGCCTGCATGCTGTCGTTAAGAGTAATTGGCAGCGTCTGCGGATCGTCATCAATATGCTTCGACAGCGGCTGGTGCACTTCTACCAGCCGGGCTCCGTTCGGCTCAACGGATACTTTGATTGGCGTGTTAATGATCGTGACCTTCGTGCCTGGGGTTATTTCGTTGTACAACGCTTTGATGTCGTCATCGCGCAGGCGAATACAGCCGGAGCTGACGCGCATGCCGATGCCGAAGTCAGCGTTGGTGCCGTGCAGCAGATAGACGCCGCCGTAAGCCGCCAGGCGAATGGCATGATGTCCCATCGGATTATCTGGCCCGGCAGGCATGACGGCAGGCAGGTCAATCCCCATTGCTTTATAGCGGGCGCGAATATTGGCCGTTGGCGTCCACGTTGGGTTGGCGCGTTTGTCGGAGACGGTGGTGACCATCGTCGGGGTAATCGTATCGCCGCCGAGCTGCCCAATACCGATAGGATACACGGTCACTTCACTTTTTCCGGGTGGATAATAGTAGAGACGAAGCTCGGCCAGGTTGAGAACTAACCCTTCACGAGGCGCGTCGGGCAGCAGGGTTTGCAGCGGAATAGTCAGCACGCTACCGGCTCGCGGAACATAAGGATCGACTCCGGGGTTAGCCTGGAGAAGAGCCAGGAAGCCAACGTTGTACTTTTTAGCGATCGCTTCGAGAGAGCCGCCGTTATTTTCGACCACGTGAAACTGGTTTTGCCCCACCAGGCGGCTGCCCGGAGGCGGCAGTGGCCAGGTGTTGGCGCGAGCAGGCAGCGTCAGCGCGGCGGCGATAGCTACCATCCCCAGCCAGAGTGAAATACGCGAAAAGCTTTTCATCACCATAATTCCATAATAAGTAAGTGGTTATTTTTATACGAAGAGGCCTTAAGATTATGAGGGAGCGAGTGTTGGGAAGTGCAGGGGAATGCAAAATGTTTGTAAATTTTGCCGAATCTGAAAACAGGGCCGGGATACGACCTGTAGATCGTATCCCGGTTATCGCTAGGCGGTAGCGTTCTCTTCCAGCAGACGAATAAACTGCCGCACCCAGTCCATTCGCGTTTTGCGCTCGGCGAGATCCTGCATAAACTTCAGACGCGTCGGGCCATCCAGACGATAGTGCTGCGGCTGCTTCTGCAGCAGGCCAATCAGCCAGAGCGGGTTAACGTTATTCTTCTCGTTAAACTCAATGGTGCCGCCTTTTTCGTTGCTCTCAAGCTTACGGATCCCCAGCTTCTGCGCCTGCTGGCGCAATCGGGCGATGTCGAGCAGGTTTCTTGCCGGATCCGGCAGCAGGCCAAAGCGATCGATCAGCTCAACTTTGATCTCCTCCAGCTCATTCTCGTTCTTCGCGCTGGCGATGCGCTTGTAGAACGACAGGCGGGTATTCACATCCGGGATAAAGTCGTCCGGCAGCAGCGATGGCATACGGAGTTCAACTTCGGTCTGCTGGCTGGTGAGATCCTCCAGAGAGGGCTCGCGCCCGGCCTTCAGCGCATCAACGGCGTTTTCCAGCAGCTCCATATAGAGTGAGAAGCCGATGGTTTCCATGGAGCCGCTCTGATCTTCGCCCAGTAGTTCCCCCGCGCCGCGAATTTCAAGGTCATGGGTGGCCAGCGCGAATCCGGCGCCAAGATCTTCCAGCGACGCGATAGCCTCAAGGCGTTTTTGCGCATCGGTGGTCATCGCTTTCGGATGCGGCGTCAGTAGCCAGGCATAGGCCTGATGATGTGAACGACCAACGCGGCCGCGCAGCTGGTGCAGCTGCGCCAGACCGAAGTGATCGGCGCGCTCGATAATAATGGTGTTCGCCGTCGGGATGTCGATGCCGGTTTCAATAATAGTGGTGCACACCAGGACGTTAAAGCGCTGGTGGTGGAAATCGTTCATTACCCGTTCAAGCTCGCGCTCCCGCATTTGCCCGTGACCAATGGCAATACGCGCCTCAGGCACCAGCTCCGCGAGCCTGTCCGCCGCTTTCTGAATATTCTCGACGTCATTATAGAGATAGTAAACCTGGCCGCCTCGCAGCACTTCACGCAGGATCGCCTCGCGCACGACCAGCGCGTCATACTCGCGGACGAAGGTTTTGACCGCCAGACGGCGGGCGGGAGGCGTGGCGATAATCGAGAGATCGCGCATACCGCTCATCGCCATATTCAGCGTTCGCGGAATCGGCGTGGCGGTCAGGGTCAGGATATCGACATCAGCGCGCATCGCTTTGATACGTTCTTTATGGCGCACGCCAAAGCGGTGCTCTTCATCGACAATCAGCAGGCCCAAATCGCGCAGCTTAACGTCCGGCTGCAGCAGCTTATGGGTACCGATAAGAATATCGATTTTCCCTTCAGCAACTTGCTCAAGGATCTGCGCCTGCTCTTTAGCGCTACGGAAGCGTGAGAGCATCTCGATGCGCACCGGCCAGTTGGCGAAGCGATCGCGGAAGTTATCGAAGTGCTGTTGGGCGAGCAGGGTGGTTGGTACCAGCACGGCCACCTGCTTATGGTTTTCAACTGCCAGAAAAGCCGCGCGCATGGCGACTTCGGTTTTGCCGAAGCCGACATCGCCGCAGACCAGCCGGTCCATCGCCAGCGGCTGGCACATATCGCTCAGTACGGCGTTAATGGCCTGCGCCTGGTCGGGTGTGGTTTCGAACGGGAAACCGTCGCAGAACAGCTGATACTGTTCTTTATCATGTTTAAACGCGTAACCCTCTTTTGCCGCGCGTTGGGCGTAGATATCCAGCAGTTCGGCGGCCACATCGCGTACCTTCTCGGCGGCTTTCTGCCGCGCTCGCGCCCAGGCGTCTCCGCCCAGCTTGTGCAGCGGCGCATTCTCTTCCGCGCCGCCGGCGTAGCGGCTAATCAGATGCAGCGACGACACCGGAACGTACAGTTTGGCGTCGTTGGCGTAGGTCAGCATCAGGTATTCGCCATTAATACCGCCCGCTTCAAGGGTGGTCATGCCGGCGTAGCGCCCGACCCCATGTTCAAGATGCACCACCGGCTGGCCGATATGCAGCTCCGCCAGGTTGCGAATTAAGGTATCCGGGTTAATAGTGCGCCGCGAATCCTGACGGCGGCGGGCAACGCGCTCGCCCAGCAGATCGCTTTCGCAAATCAGCGCCAGATTACGCTGGCTATCGATAAAACCATGCTCTGCCGCGCCGATCATCAGATAGCGGCCGTTATCCGTCGCCTCTTCAAGACGCAGGATATACTTTGGCGCAACCTTAATGCGCGCCAGCATTTCGCCCAGCGCCTCGCGACGCCCCTCGCTCTCGACCGAGAAGATTACCGGCCCGTTGAAGGATTCAAGGAATCGGCGCAGGTTATCCAGCGGCGCTTTGTTCTGCGCCTGGATAGCCAGTTCAGGTAATTTTTGATAGCCGAGATTGGTATTGGCGGTTTTATCGGCCAGACGCTCGGTTTTGAGCTGGACGCGCGGCCATTTTTTTAGCTCGCGAAATAGCTCATCGCTGCGCAGCCAGAGCTGCTCCGGCGGCAACAGCGGGCGCATCGGATCGACGCCGCGGTTTTCATAGCGGGCGCGGGTTTCGTTCTGGAAGCGCTCGGCGCTGGCCTCCAGATCGCCGGTGTTGACGATAAGCGTTTTCGCCGGAAAATAGCTGAACAGCGGCGGCAGCGGTTCGTTGAAGAACAGCGGCTGCCAGTACTCGATTCCCGCGGGCAGCGTGCCTTTACTGACCTGCTGATAAATATGCTCCGCGTCGCGTTTGACCTCAAAGCGGTCGCGCCACTGGCTGCGGAACAGCTCGATGGCGGCCTGGTCCGTCGGGAACTCATGGGCCGGAAGCAGGTTGATGCTGGCGACTTCTTCCAGAGTACGCTGGCTGTCAACGTCGAACAGACGCAGGCTATCGATCTCATCATCGAAAAAATCGAGACGATAGGGCTGCTCGCTGCCCATCGGAAACAGGTCGAGCAGCGCGCCGCGGGTTGCGTACTCGCCGTGTTCCATCACCTGATCGACATGGCGGTAGCCGGCGCTATCCAGCTGGGAGCGCAGCGCATCCCGCGACAGCCGCTGGCCTTTTTTCATCACCAGCGCGTGGCCGTGGAGGAAATTATGCGGGCAGACGCGCTGCATCAGGGTGCTGACCGGAATGATTAATACGCCGCGTTCCATGGTCGGAAGCTGGTAGAGCGTGGCGAGACGCGAAGAGATGATATCCTGATGCGGCGAGAAGCTGTCGTAGGGAAGCGTTTCCCAGTCCGCCAGGCCTGCCACCATGCTGTCGGTAAACTGCCTGATTTCATCATTCAGACGCAGGGCGTTTTGCATATCGGGGGCTATCAGTACCACCGGACCGCCGTGGCGCTCGGCCATTTCAGCTACCAGAGTGGCGCAGGCCGCGCCGGTAAGTTCGCCAAGCTGGCGCTGATCGCCGGCGTTAACCGGCAAAGAGTATCGGTATTGTTCAGGCATAGACGGTATCATGGTCTCTTGGGGATTCGCTCTGCCGATATGGAGGGCAACTCGCTGATATTCAATAGTCTGATTATCCGCGATCGCCCCGGATTCGCCAACCCGTATCGCAAATGTCATGATGCGGGAGAAAATGTAACGAACTCCGATAAGCGTAAAGTTAAATAAGGACTTATTTTTCTATATCGTTGTTTATATTGGTTTTTTGCTGTTTTTGCCAATAAAATCTACAGGTTTCAGTCATTTACGCTGCCCATAATCGCTTATATACTCGGGCATCGGCTATCAGCAATCAGATGGATTACATGTATCAACCTGCCGCACTTTTTATCGGCCTTCGCTATATGCGCGGGCGCGCAGCCGACCGCTTCGGTCGTTTCGTCTCCTGGCTTTCCACTATTGGCATTACGCTTGGCGTGATGGCGCTGGTGACCGTTCTTTCGGTGATGAACGGCTTTGAGCGCGAGCTGCAAAACAACATCCTGGGGCTGATGCCGCAGGCCATTCTCAGCGCACAGCAGGGGTCCATAAACCCGCAAAAGCTGCCGGAAAGCGCAGCCAGACTACAGGGAGTCACCCGCATGGCGCCGCTGACCACCGGTGATGTGGTGCTGCAAAGCGCCCGGAGCGTGGCGGTTGGCGTGATGCTCGGGATAGACCCGGCGCAAAAAGATCCCCTGACGCCCTATCTGGTTAACGTGAAGCAGAGCGATCTCCAGGCCGGAAAGTATAACGTTATCCTGGGTGAACAGCTGGCAGGGCAGTTGGGGGTCAACCGCGGCGACCAAATCCGCGTGATGGTGCCCTCCGCCAGCCAGTTTACTCCGATGGGACGGGTTCCCAGCCAGCGTCTGTTTAACGTCATCGGTACCTTTGCCGCCAGCAGCGAAGTCGACGGCTATCAGATGTTGACCAATATCGACGATGCCTCACGCCTGATGCGCTACCCGCAGGGAAATATTACCGGCTGGCGGCTGTGGTTGAATCAGCCTCTGCAGGTCGACACGCTTAGCCAGCAGAAACTGCCGGAAGGTACCAAATGGCAGGACTGGCGCGAGCGTAAAGGCGAGCTATTCCAGGCCGTGCGGATGGAAAAAAATATGATGGGCCTGCTGCTGAGCCTGATTATCGCCGTCGCCGCTTTTAACATCATTACTTCTCTGGGAATGATGGTCATGGAGAAGCAGGGCGAAGTCGCTATTCTGCAAACCCTCGGCCTGACGCCGCGGCAGATCATGCTGGTCTTTATGGTCCAGGGTGCCAGCGCCGGGATTGTCGGCGCGCTGCTTGGCGCCGGGCTGGGCGCGCTGCTCGCCAGCCAGTTGAATAATTTGATGCCAATTATCGGCGCGTTCCTTGACGGCGCCGCGCTGCCGGTAGCCATTGAGCCGCTGCAGGTGATCGTCATTGCCCTCGTGGCCATGGCGCTGGCTTTACTCTCTACGTTGTATCCTTCATGGCGCGCTGCCGCCACTCAACCCGCTGAGGCTTTACGTTATGAATAAGATCCTGCTGCAATGCGACAACCTGTGCAAACGCTATCAGGAAGGCACTGTGCAAACCGACGTGTTGCATGATGTCAGCTTCAGCATTGAGGAAGGGGAGATGATGGCGATTGTCGGTTCCTCCGGTTCCGGCAAAAGTACGCTGCTGCATCTGCTTGGCGGGCTGGATACGCCAACCTCGGGTGACGTTATCTTTTCCGGTCAATCGATGAGCCAGCTCTCCGCCGCCGCCCGCGCCGACCTGCGTAACCGTGAGCTCGGCTTTATCTATCAGTTTCACCATCTGCTGCCGGATTTCACCGCGCTGGAAAACGTGGCGATGCCGCTGTTGATTGGTAAGCAAAAAGCGGCGGATATCGAGCGTCAGGCGAAAGCGATGCTGCGCGCCGTTGGGCTTGAGCACCGCAGCGACCATCGTCCGTCGGAGCTTTCCGGCGGCGAGCGTCAGCGCGTCGCGATAGCCCGCGCGCTGGTGAATAAACCACGTCTGGTGCTGGCGGATGAGCCTACCGGTAACCTTGACGCCCGTAACGCCGACAGCATTTTTCAGCTGCTTGGTGAACTGAACGTGGCGCAGCGTACCGCGTTCCTGGTCGTTACCCACGATCTGCAGCTGGCAAAACGCATGAATCGCCAGCTGGAGATGCGCGACGGTCGTCTGACCGCCGAACTCTCCCTGATGGGGGCCGAGTAATGGCTTCTCCGTTATCGTTATTGATTGCTCTGCGCTTTAGCCGCGGACGGCGGCGCGGAGGGATGGTATCGCTGATTTCGGTTATCTCAACCATCGGTATTGCGCTGGGGGTAGCGGTATTGATTGTCGGCCTGAGCGCAATGAATGGCTTTGAGCGCGAACTTAACAACCGCATTCTGGCGGTGGTTCCGCACGGTGAAATTGAGCCGGTTAATCAGCCGTGGAACAACTGGAGCGATGTACTGGCGAAGGTTGAAAAGGTCAAAGGCATCGTTGCCGCAGCGCCCTATATTAACTTCACCGGGCTGGTGGAGAGCGGCAGCAACATGCGCGCAATTCAGGTGAAAGGCGTCGACCCGCAGCAGGAGAGCCGCCTCAGCTCACTGCCAAACTTCGTGCTGAATAAGGCATGGGCCAGCTTTAAAGCCGGTGAACAGCAGGTGATTCTCGGGAAGGGCGTGGCCGATGCGCTGCACGTTAAGCAGGGGGACTGGGTCTCTATCATGATCCCGAACTCGGATGCCGAGCACCAGCTGCTGCAGCCAAAGCGCGTCAGGCTCCACGTCAGCGGTATTTTGCAGCTTAGCGGTCAGCTCGATCATAGTTTTGCCATGATCCCCATGCAGGATGCGCAGCAGTACCTTGAAATGGGCAGCAGCGTGACCGGTATCGCCATTAAAGTCACCGATGTATTCCACGCCAATACCCTGGTGCGCGATGCGGGAGAAGTGACCAATAGCTACGTTTACATCAAGAGCTGGATAGGTACCTATGGCTATATGTACCGCGACATTCAGATGATCCGCGCCATTATGTATCTGGCGATGGTGCTGGTCATTGGCGTCGCCTGTTTTAACATCGTTTCGACCCTGGTGATGGCGGTGAAAGATAAAAGCGGCGATATTGCGGTGCTGCGCACGCTTGGGGCAAAAGACGGGCTGATCCGCGCGATTTTCGTATGGTATGGTTTACTTGCCGGTTCGGTAGGGAGCCTGATTGGGGTGGCGATTGGCGTTATTTGCGCATTTAAGCTGACCTCGATTATTAACGGTATTGAGGGCCTGATCGGGCATAAATTCCTCTCCGGCGACATCTATTTTATTGACTTCCTGCCGTCTGAACTGCACTGGCTGGACGTCGTTTACGTGCTGGTGACGGCACTGTTGCTGAGTTTGCTGGCCAGCTGGTATCCCGCCCGCCGCGCCAGCCGCATTGACCCGGCGAGGGTGCTGAGTGGCCAGTAATTTATCGTCATGGTCGGCTTTGTTGACCAGTAAAGAGGAATTGCTGAAATGTACTATGGATTTGACATTGGCGGCAGCAAGATAGCGCTGGGCGTATTTGATAAAGCGCGGCGGCTGCTGTGGGAAAAACGCGTCGCTACGCCAAAAGAGAGCTACGAGGCTTTTTTGCAGGCGGTAGAGGCGCTGGTGCGGGAAGCCGATCGGCGCTTCGATTGTCAGGGCTCGGTGGGAATTGGTATTCCGGGAATGCCGGAAACTGAAGACGGCACGCTCTACGCCGCCAACGTTCCCGCCGCCAGCGGCAGGAAGCTGCGTGCCGACCTGAGCCACCGTTTGGCGCGCGACGTCCGTCTTGATAACGACGCCAACTGCTTTGCGCTTTCCGAGGCGTGGGACGATGAATTTACCCGCTATCCGCTGGTGATGGGGCTGATTCTCGGCACCGGCGTTGGCGGCGGACTGGTGCTCAACGGGAAATCGATTACCGGACATCGCTATATTACCGGCGAGTTCGGCCATATCCGCCTGCCGGTGGATGCCCTTGAGGTGGTGGGACGCGATTTTCCGCTCACCCGCTGCGGCTGCGGCCAACTGGGCTGCATCGAAAACTATCTTTCTGGCCGCGGTTTCGCCTGGCTGTACGAACACTTTTACCAACAATCCTTAACCTCACCCGAGATCGTTGAACTTTGGCAGCAGGGCGATGCGCAGGCGCGGGAACACGTCGAGCGCTATCTCGATCTGCTGGCGGTGTGTCTTGGCAATATTTTAACGATTATCGACCCCGATCTGCTGGTGCTTGGTGGAGGATTGTCTAACTTTACTGCAATAACCGAAGGGCTGGCGCAGCGCCTGCCGCGACATCTGCTTCCCGTTGCCAGCGTGCCGCGCATTGAGCGCGCGCGTCATGGTGATGCCGGAGGTATGCGCGGTGCGGCCTTCCTTCATCTGACTCATTAATGACAGAGGTAGCTATGCAGTCGCGCCGCTTACATCGATTAAGCCGATTTCGCCGCAACAAGCGCCGGTTACGAGACCGTCTGCGTCAGCGGATTTTCTTCGGCGAAGATAAGGAGACCCCTGAAGCGATGGAAAAACCAAGAGTTGTGGTATTAACCGGCGCGGGCATCTCGGCGGAGTCGGGAATTAAAACCTTCCGCGCCGCCGATGGTCTGTGGGAAGAGCATCGGGTTGAGGATGTGGCGACGCCGGAAGGTTTCGCTCGCGACCCGGCGCTGGTTCAGGCGTTTTATAACGACCGCCGACGCCAGCTGCAAAGCCCGGAGATCGCCCCTAACGCGGCGCATCAGGCGCTGGCGCGACTGGAAGAGGTTCTCGGTGATCATTTTCTGCTGGTGACCCAGAATATCGATAATCTCCATGAGCGCGCGGGCAACCACCGGGTGATTCATATGCACGGCGAGCTGCTTAAGGTGCGCTGCTCGTGGAGCGGACAGGTACTGAAGTGGACCGGTGACGTTACGACGGAAGATAAATGCCACTGCTGCCAGTTTCCCGCACCGCTGCGCCCGCACGTGGTATGGTTCGGCGAGATGCCGCTGGATATGGATGAAATCTACCTTGCGCTGGCCGAGTGCGATATTTTTATCGCCATTGGCACCTCCGGGCACGTTTATCCGGCGGCAGGGTTTGTCCATGAAGCGCGGCTGCAGGGCGCCCATACGGTTGAACTAAACCTCGAGCCAAGCCAGGTCGGCAGTGAATTTGCCGAAAAGCACTATGGCCTGGCCAGCGAAGAAGTACCTCGCTATGTGGAAACGCTGCTTAAAAGGATCGCAGGCTAGTCATATCATCTTTGATAAAGAGCAATGGAATGCCAGGAGCGGCTATGGATAGCCCGTTAATCATATCTTTGATTATGTTAATTGCCACAGTAGGGGTTGTACTGTGGAGTCAATTGTGTCTGCCGCAGCTTTCCGGCACCAGAAACGTTCTGTTTATTCTGTGTCTTTTTCTCGGCATCGGATCCGCTGCTTCCTGTCTGTTTCATCTGCTCTATCTGCTGTTCGTCGGCCAGAACGCGCAGGGCGATATATCACTTATTGGTACGCTTATTACCGTAGCTGCGCTGTGGAAGCCGCTCAATTATGTCATTGGCCTGCTGGATGATATCTCAGCCAGGTATCGGGGAGAACGGAAAGGGCAGGCTGGGCCGCGCAGCAAAAAATAGCCGGTGCAGAATGACCGATTCTGATCTTGAGGAAGCAGAGGGTAAAGATAAAATTTACCCTCTGCGAGCGTTGTCATTCTCGCTAATTCCTGCTGGGTTAAATTCAGCGTCGTTTATGCGTCCACAGCCAGGTGGCGACAAAGGTACTGAAGCCTATCATTACCGCCCACAGGGGAACGATTTTATGCAGGGAAAAGCCCCCGCTGCTGAAGAACAGACATATGGCCTGATAAAAAAGGTTAGCTACCGTCATTGCCAGCGTGAACTTCAGCACATAGCGCCAGCGGGTGGTGAAGCGGAACCACCAGCTGAAGGCCATAAATGCCAGTATCCAGAAGAGAAAACCGAGCGGATGGCCGGGTAAATCTTTTTTCCTGGCCGTATCTGATGCGCTATACCAGGTTAGCGGCGGTGTTGGCTGCTGCAGGAGCGCGGCCTGTAAGACGTCCAGCGCAGTGTTAATTCCCTGAAACCACAGACCATGCTGCCAGTAGGCCAGGGTGTGATTTTCCACAATTAACGCCGCATGGCGAGCTTCCAGACGCGGCTGCGCCTTTCGATCGGCAACCAGTTCATCCCGGCGGTCGTCGGTGTTGATAATCAGCAGCAGGATGCCCTGACTGTCGCCCGCCGCCATTTTTGCCGACTGTAGCAGGCGCGCTTTATTCGCCTGCGAAATATTGCTTTGCGTGGTCAGCAGAATAAATGGCGCAATTCCGGTTTGCTTTTTAAACAGTTCGGCACGGCGGGAAATATTGCGGGCGTCGGAAAGGGTATGAGTGGTATCGGTAAGATATCCCTCAATTGCCGGTGTCGATGCGGCGAAACCGGGATGAAAAAGCGAAAGAAAGAGCAACAGGGTGATTAATTTCCTCACTGGACTATCCTCGGCTTCTTTTTACTGCGAGGGCGAATAAGCTGGCTTGTTGCGGTGAAAACAATACCGATGAGCCCGACAAACCCCCATTTAAAAAAATTCATCCACCGACTGTGGATTTTGGCTTTATGCGGCTGGCCGGGAGGGTAGATCACATTGACGGTTTCGCCTTCGCTGTGTTCATAAAGGGCGTTACCGGCTCTGGATTTAAAAATCAGCGTATAGTCGGGCGTTGGGCGGAAGGCGACAACAGGATGCCAGGTGGGCTTATTGCGTTTTGACCCTATTGCATTTGGGTTGCCTCTGCGCCATTCGGTATCAACGATAATCCCTGTGGTATGAATAACGTTGCTGGTAGAGCGATACTGGTAATAAAAAATAGCGGCGGAGATCAGCATCATAACGATGCCCAAAGAGAGGAATATATAATAAAGAACTTTACCGTCCCGTTTCATGCGTACTTATCCTTGTAACACATCTTAGAACCTATGCCAGTAGGGCTATTTTACTTGCCATTAGTGCTCGATAAAATACGGAAGTATTCTGAACGCCCTTCAGGGCGGCCAGGAAGGCGAGCGTAGCGAGTCAATCCTCAACGTACTACCTGTGCTCCGGTTTCTGTGCGCTGTCCGTACCAAACTGACTGGGCCAGGCTCTTACTGCCGGGCCGAAGCCCGGCAGTGTAGAGAGATTAGCGACCCGCTTTCAGCTTCTGATAATACTCTTCATACAGGGTGCTGGCGCTGCCGACGTCGTTCTGCCATTCGCCTTTTTGAACCGTGTCGGCGTCCGGATAGAGCGATTTATCATTGGCAACCTCCGGGCTCAGCATCTTACGCGCGGCAAGGTTAGGCGTCGGGTAACCGATGGTTTCCGCTACCTGTTTCGCCACTTCCGGGCGCAGCAGGAAATTGATCAGCTTCAGCGCGCCATCGACGTTTTTGGCGTTCGCCGGAATCGACAGGCTATCCATCCAGAAGATGCCGCCTTCTTTCGGCCACACCACTTCCAGCGGAGTACCGGCCTGACGGGCAACCCACGCGGAGCCGTTCCACACCATGCCGAGGTTTACCTCGCCTTCCATATACGGGTTCGCCGGGTTATCTGAGTTGAACGCCGCGACGTTCGGCATTAGCTTTTTCAGCTCGTTATAGGCCGCTTCAATCTCTTTCGGATCGGTAGTATTGCCCGAATAACCGAGTTTACGCAGCGCAACCTGGAACACTTCACGCGCGTCGTCGGTCAGCAGCAGGCTGCTCTTATACTCCGGCTTCCACAGATCCGCCCAGCTGGTGACGGTTTTCGGATCGATCTCATCGCTGTTAATACCAATGGCGGTCGCGCCCCAGATATAGGGAATCGAGTAGTCGTTATTCGGGTCAAACGGCTTGTTCAGCATTTCAGGATCGAGATTAGCGAAGTTAGTCAGCTTGCTCTTATCGATCTTTTGCAGCATGCCTTCTTTGCGCATTTTATCGACGAAGTAGGTGGACGGCACCACCAGATCGTAGGCGCCGTTTTTATAGGTTTTGAGCTTGGCGTACATGGTCTCGTTCGACTCATAGGTCGAATAGATAACCTTGATTCCGGTCTCTTTAGTGAACTGCTCCAGCAGACCCGGCGGTACGTACTCGGTCCAGTTATAGAAATAGAGCGTTTTGCTATCGTCCGCGTGCGCGGCGCTCATTCCGACTGCCAGAGCGCCCGCTGCGAGCAGGTGGCGTGACCATTTTTTCATTTTAACGTCCCCTGAGTTTTATCACGTGCAATTATCTGGCTGGCAATGACCATCACCAGCGACAGAACCAACAGAATGGTCGCCAGTGCATTAACTTCTGGCGATACCCCAACTTTGACCATCGAATAGATCTTCAGCGGCAGGATCTCATAGCCCGGTCCGGTCACGAATGAAGAAACCACGACATCATCCATCGACAGGGTAAAGCTCAGCAGCCATCCCGCAGCTACCGCGGGCAGCGCCAGCGGCAAAATGATTTTCCGCAAAATAGTCATTTCGCTGGCGCCAAGATCTTTTGCTGCTTCCAGCATCCGTACGTCGAAGCCTTTCAGGCGCGAAAACACCGTAACCACCACAAAGGGCAGACAGAAGGTGATATGCGAAAACAGCAGCGACCAGAATCCCAGCTGAATACCAATCAGCATAAACAGCACCAGCAGCGAAATCGCCATCACAATATCCGGCGACATCATCACCACGAACAGCATACCGCTGACGAACGGTTTACCGCGAAAGCGATAGCGGTAGAGGGCCACGGCAGTCAGCGAGCCGATAAGCGTAGCGAAGGTAGCCGACAGCACCGCCATGGTCAGCGAGTGCTGCGCCGCCTGCAGCAGGCTATCGTTGTTCATCAGCAGGCTGTACCAGTTGGTGGTAAAACCCTGCCAGTTAATGCCGAATCGCGAACTGTTAAACGAGTTAACGATCAGGATAATAATGGGAATGTAGAGATAGGCATAAATGGCGGTCATAAAGCCGCCGCGCAGCAGTCGACCGATCATTCCAGCTCCACCTTTTTATTCAGTAAACGCGCGGCGCGCCAGTAAATCAGCAGCATTAGCCCCATCACCAGCGTGAGCGTGATGCTGGTAGCTGCGCCGAACGGCCAGTCGCGAATGTTAAGAAACTGGCTCTTAATGACGTTGCCAACCAGCAGGTTTTTCGCGCCGCCCATCAGATCGGAGACGTAGAACAACCCCATTGCCGGAAGCATTACCAGCAGACAGCCGGCAATGATGCCCGGCATGGTCAACGGAATGATGATGCGGATAAAGGTTTGCAGTTTGCTGGCGCCAAGATCTTTCGCCGCCTCCAGCAGCGGGCGCTCGAGCTTCTCAATACTGGAGTAGAGCGGCATTACCATAAACGGCAGCAGAATATAGACCAGGCCGATAATAACCGCAGAGGGCGTATACATGATGCGCAGCGGCGTATCGATGACCCCCAGCCATAGCAAAAATTCGTTAAGGTAACCCTTAGTGCTGAGGAAGATCTTCAGCCCGTAGATACGAATCAGCGAATTGGTCCAGAACGGCACGATCAGCAGAAACAGCATCAGCGGACGAACCTTCTCCGGCAGCCTTGCCAGAAACCAGGCGAAAGGATAGCCCAGCGCCAGGCAGGCCAGCGTCGCCAGTAGCGCCATATTCAACGAGTGCAGCAGTACGTCGTAGTAAAGCGGGTCGAGCAGGCGCGCGTAGTTATCCAGCGTAAAGACCAGCTTAACGAAGTTGGTATCGTCGCGGGTCAGGAAGCTGGTGGCGATAATCATCAGGTTGGGCAAAAAGACGAACAGCACAAGCCAACCCACGATGGTGGCGATCACCACATTCTGGAATTTACTTGTGTTCTTCATCGGCCAGCACAACCTCCCAGCTTTCTACCCAGTTAATGGCCATTTTCTGGTCGAGAGAGTGGTCAAAATCAGGATCGTCTTCATTAAAGAATTCGCTGACCATCACCATCTTGCCGTTTTCCAGTTCGACCACCGATTCCAGCGTCATGCCTTTATAGTTGCGTTCACGGATATAGCCTATCAGGCCGTCTGCTTCATTACTGTGGTGAATCTCATCAACCCGCAGGTCTTCCGGACGCAGCAGAACGTTAAGCTGCTGGCCTTTTTCAACGGCGAAGTTGACGTAGATATTGCATTCGCGACCCTCTACGCTGGCGCGCACCCGCTGTTCGTCAACCCGTTCGATGACCGTAGCGTTAAATATATTGATCTCGCCAATAAAGCTGGCGACAAACAGGTTTTTCGGCTCTTCGTAGATTTCGCGCGGCGTACCGTCCTGCTCAATTTTACCATCGCGCATCACCACGATGCGGTCGGACATGGTCAGCGCTTCTTCCTGATCGTGGGTGACGAAAACAAAGGTAATACCGAGCTTACGCTGCAGCGCTTTCAGCTCGTTTTGCATCTGCTTACGCAGTTTATAGTCGAGGGCGGAGAGTGATTCATCAAGCAGCAGCAGACGCGGCTTGTTGACCACCGCCCGGGCGATGGCGACGCGCTGCTGCTGCCCGCCGGAGAGCTGATGCGGCTTACGCTGGGCGAACTCTTCAAGCTGCACCATTCGCAGAGCATCGTGGACGCGGGGGGCGATTTCCGCCGCCGGGGTTTTTTGCATGCGCAGGCCAAAGGCGACGTTTTCAAACACCGTCATGTGCGGAAATAGCGCATAGCTTTGAAAGACGGTGTTGACGTGGCGGTTTTCCGCCGGGATATGGGTGATGTCTTGATCTTCGAGATGGATGAGGCCGCTATCGACGCCTTCCAGCCCGGCGATAAGACGAAGAACGGTTGTTTTACCGCAGCCAGAGGGGCCAAGCAGGGTGAGAAACTCACCGTTGTTGATGGTCAGATTGAGGTCGGATATTACCGTTTTACCATCAAAGCTTTTGCGAATTCCCGCCAGCTGAACCAGCGGAGAACGCGAACGCGGTTGTATATTCAATTTTTGACTCTGTCCCATGTAGACGCAACGGAAAGCTGACCGATGCGGGGTTTGTGGTTAACCTACCTTTGGGTATGCACATAAAATAATAAGGCCGAGCATTCTACGGCAAACGCTGGTAATCGCCAATGATTGAAACGCCATGATGGGCTACCTTTACAACATTCTCGTTCTAAATGTATTAAATTCTTATTTGCCGGGCTAAAAATGACCTGACGCAATATTTGTCTTTTCCGGCTTATCAATAATGTTGTCACAAAAGAAGAGGGTGGCTACATGGATAAATTGCTTGAGCGTTTTTTACAGTACGTTTCTTTGGATACGCAGTCGAAGCCTGGCGTGCGTCAGGTACCGAGCACGGAAGGACAGTGGAAGCTGTTACGTCTGCTTCAGGCGCAGCTGCAAGAAATGGGACTGGTGAACGTAACGCTGAGTGAGAAAGGGACCATCATGGGTACCCTGCCGGCTAACGTTGCGGGCGATATTCCGGTGATTGGTTTTATTTCCCATGTCGATACATCACCTGACTTCAGCGGTAAAAACGTTAATCCGCAGATTGTAGAAAACTATCGCGGCGGCGATATCGCCCTCGGTATTGGCGATGAGGTGCTCTCGCCGGTGATGTTCCCCATACTGCATCAGCTGCTCGGGCAGACGTTGATCACCACCGATGGTAAAACGCTGCTTGGCGCGGACGATAAGGCGGGGATCGCTGAAATTATGACCGCGCTGGCAACGCTAAAGGCGAAGAATATCCCCCACGGCGATATTCGCGTGGCATTTACTCCGGATGAAGAAGTAGGCAAAGGGGCAAAGCATTTCGATGTTGCCGCCTTTGATGCCCGCTGGGCCTATACCGTCGACGGTGGCGGCGTAGGCGAGCTGGAGTTCGAGAACTTCAACGCCGCCTCGGTGACGATTAAGATCGTTGGCAATAACGTGCATCCGGGCACCGCGAAAGGGGTGATGGTCAATGCGTTGTCGCTGGCGGCGCGCATTCATGCCGAGGTGCCTGCCGACGAAGCGCCGGAAACCACCGAAGGTTACGAGGGGTTTTACCATCTGGCCAGCATCAAAGGCACGGTCGATCGCGCGGATATGCACTACATTATCCGCGACTTTGACCGTAAACAGTTTGAAGCCCGCAAGCGCAAAATGATGGAGATTGCCAAAAGGGTTGGTAAAGGGCTGCATCCGGATTGCTATATAGAGCTGGTGATTGAGGACAGCTATTACAATATGCATGAGAAGGTAATGGCGCATCCGCACGTGGTGGAGATTGCCCGCCAGGCGATGATCGATTGCCAGATTGACCCGGAAATGAAGCCGATTCGCGGCGGTACCGACGGCGCGCAGCTCTCCTTTATGGGGCTGCCATGCCCGAATCTGTTTACCGGCGGCTATAACTACCACGGTAAGCACGAGTTTGTGACCCTTGAAGGTATGGAAAAGGCGGTACAGGTAATTGTGCGTATTGCCGAGCTGACGGCAAAACGCAGTGCATAATAGCTGTTTTCCCGGATTGGGTTTACAGCTGTCTGCGGACCAGTAGCCCGGCTAAGCGCCGCGCGAGCCGGGAAGCCGTAGCGCGGATGCCTCAACCTGGCACATTTCCGGGAGGCGGCGTTTGACGGTACTTGTCTGGGCTACCGTAGGCCCGGTAAGGCGTTAGCCATTACCGGGCAAGCTACGTCAATCCTCAAAGAACCAGTAGCCGCTGTTGACCAGGGCGGCCAGTAGGGCGAGGAAAGAGGGATCTTCCAGGGCATCGCCGAGATGCTCTGCCTTTAACGTCAGGTGGGTTGCCAGGGCATCCAGCGCCGGGCGGTGTGGGGAGTTAATTTTCTCGCCGTTAACAAACACTTCACCATCAATTCGCAGCACGCGCAGGCCGCCGAGACGCGTCAGTTTATCGCCCTGCTGCAGGGCATCGTAAATTTCATCGGGCTGGTACGGCGGCTCCGGGGGAGCCACGTCCAGCTCGTGACGGGATTGAGTGATAAACTCGCCAAACCACTGTTTAAAGTGCTCCGGCTGGTTAATCAGCCCCAGCATCATATCGCGCAGGCGGTCCAGCTCGACGGGCAGAATATCCGCAGGGTGCTCACGCGACGGCACGTCCGGGTCGGCGTAGCGCTGGCTGCCCAGTTCACGCTGCAGTATATAATCGGCAAAGCCGCTGAACAGTTCGCGAGCGTTCGGCGCCCGATAGCCGACCGAGTAGTTGAGTGAATTTTCCAGCGAATAGCCTTCGTGTGGGAATCCCGGCGGAATATAAAGAATATCGCCCGGCTCCATCTCTTCATCAATTATTGCTTCAAACGGGTCGACCTGCAGCAGGTCCGGATGCGGACAGTGCTGTTTCATCGGCACCTTTTCACCCACGCGCCAGCGGCGGCGGCCGGTACCCTGAATGATAAACACGTCATACTGATCGAGGTGAGGACCAACGCCGCCGCCGGGGACAGAAAACGAAATCATCAGATCGTCGATACGCCAGTCGGGGAGGGCGCGGAAGGGGTGCATCAGCGCCGCCGTTGGCTGGTGCCAGTTATTTACCGCCTGCACCAGCAGCGACCAGTTATTTTCGCTCAGGTGATCGTAGCTCTCAAACGGACCGTGGCTGACCTGCCATTTACCGTCCTGATGACTGACCAGGCGACTATCGACTTCGCTCTCCATCGCCAGTCCGGCCAGTTCGTCCGGGCTTAACGGATCGACGAAATTTGCAAAGCCTCGTTTAAGCACCACCGGGCGTTTTTGCCAGTAGCGTTCGATAAAGTCGGGCCAGTTAAGCGTTAGTTGATAATCCATATTTATATTCCACAGCAGGTGTCTGTTAGGGATTATAACGGATGCGGCACCAGCATGATGCAGGCGCCGTTAAAAAACACTGTTTTAGCTCTCTTTATCTTCCAGCCCCTGGCGGCCAAAGATCACTTCCATGCAGGCGCCGCCGAGCAGGCTGTCTTCGGTGAGGATGCGGCCATCGTATTGTTCAACAATATCGCGGGCGACCGAGAGACCTACGCCCTGTCCGGGGCGCAGGGTATCGGCTCGCTGGCCGCGATCGAACACCGCGTCGCGCATCGTTTTCGGGATCCCCGGACCGTCATCTTCAACCAGAATATGCAGGTGGTTATCGTTACTCTGACGTACGGAAACTTCGACAAACTCAAGACAGTATTTGCAGGCGTTATCGAGCACGTTGCCCATGACTTCCATAAAATCGTTTTTTTCGCCGACAAAACTGATTTCAGGTGAGATATCAAGAGTTATGTTCACGCCCTTGCGCTGATAGACCTTATTCAGCGCCGAGATCAGGCTGTCGAGCAGCGGGGCGATAGGATGCAATTCACGGCTCAGCAGCGAGCCGCCGCTGCGCATGCTGGCGCGGTGCAGATAGTAGCCAATCTGCTGCGAGATGCGGCTAATCTGCTCCAGCATTACCGGCTCCGCTTCGTTAACGCTGAGATTCTCGCCGCGCATGGAACGTAGGGTGCTTTGCATGACCGCGAGAGGCGTTTTCAGACTATGGGTCAGATCGGTCAACGTTGTGCGGTACCTATCGTAGCGCTCGCGTTCGCTTTTCAGCAGACGGTTAAGGTTGCTGACCAGCCGCGTAAGCTCGCGGGTGGTGTTCGGATTGAGCATTTCACGGTGATGTTCTTCCAGTTCGCGCACTTCTTTGGCCAGCGATTCGATTGGGCGTAAACTCCACCAGGCCGCGATCCATAGCAACGGGATCACCAGCAGCAGGTTAGCCGCGAGGACGTATATAAACCAGCTCCACACCATATAGGAGCGTTTAAGCTCGACGGGAATCGTGTCTACCACCACGATACTAAGCTGCGGCATGGTGCTGGTGGCCGGATAGATATTGACCGCCACCGAGTGGGTCATTTCGGAAGAGTCGTCTTCTTCCCTGATGGCATCAAGCTGCTGCTGAATTTCATCGTTGTTATGTTGCAGCATACTGCTGCTGTTAACATCGGCCTCAATCTCGTGAAAACCGTTATCTTTAAGCCATTCCGGATGTATACGTTTCGCCAGCCACGGGACATCGCGCTGTGTCCACAAAAGATGGCCATTAGCGTCGTAAATCAGCGTCACCGTAGGGCTTTGCATGTTGAGATTTTCGGGGATATCAACATCAATGGTATTGTTTTCCCACTTCGCCAGCATATAGAACAGGTTGCTCTCGCCGCGCAGCAGGCGGAAGGTGGTTTTATCAAAGCTTACGCTATAGCCGACCAGCGCGACCATGCCATAAGAGAGCGACAGTACCAGCACCACGGCGGCAGTCGCCAGCAGAAAGCGGATGCGTAACGATAGCGGCAGAATATGCCGCAGCAGCCCTTTCATCCGCGTAATTCGAAAAGATAGCCCTGGCCGCGCACGGTTGTAATCACATCCTGCGGATATTCAGCCTGAATTTTTTTGCGCAACCGACCCATCAGGACATCGATAGTGTGGCTTTCACGCAGTTCGGCGTCGGGATAGAGTTGTAGCATCAGCGAGTCTTTGCTGACCACTTTACCCCGGTTACGGATCAGCGTTTCCATAATGGTGTATTCAAACGCCGTCAGCTTGATGGGCCGGTCGTTAATCGACACTTCGCGCCGCGATAAATCTACCTGGAACGGTGCAAGGGAGATAACCTGCGATGCCAGACCGCTGTTACGCCGCAGAAGAGCCTGCATGCGGGCTGCGACCTCTTCAATATGGAATGGCTTGGTAACGTAATCATCCGCCCCGGCGCTCAACACCTCGACTTTATCCTGCCAGCCTTCGCGCGCGGTCAGCACCAGTATGGGTACCGATACGTCGTGACTACGCCAGCGACGAATCAGCGAAAGGCCATCTTCATCCGGCAGCCCAAGATCGACGATGGCAATGTCCGGAACGTGTTCACCCAGATAGTAATCCGCTTCCTTTGCGTCCTCCGCCGCATCTACCTGATGGCCCAGTTCCTGTAGCTGAACTTTTAGGTGATGGCGCAGCAGAGCGTTGTCCTCAACTACGAGTACGCGCATGCCAATTCTCCATTTTATTCATGATTTGAATAGTTTAGCGCTTATTATACACCTTTAACATAAACGGCTGTTAAATAAAGAATTTTATTTGATTTTTTGTACCTCAGTCTCATGAGATGTCAGGAAGAGTCCATCTTCTGCTACAGGTGACATCATGGGTACCGGCCGCAGCGTACGTTTATCGAGCAATACGGAGTGGGGTTCACCATCGGCAAACAGATGCTGCTCTCCCCACTGGCGAAGCGCTACAACTACGGGGAATAAACGCTCTCCTTTTGCCGTCAACACATATTCCTGATAAGCCGTACCGTCTGAAGCGGATTGCGTAGTGAGAATACCGCAGTCTACCAATTTGTGCAGACGGTCAGAGAGAATATTACGCGCCATGCCGAGGTTTCGCTGGAAATCGCTGAAGCGGCGCATGCCATCAAAGGCATCACGCACGATTAACAAGGACCAGCGATCGCCGATCAGATCGACGCTGCGGGCTACGGGGCAGGTTTCGTTGTGCTTTTTTTCACGCGGCGGCATGGACTCTCCGAACGGCTGATTTAACTAGTTGCATTTTAAAACCACATGCTCTAGCCTTCAACTAGTTTTATTTTGAAACTAGATTGTGAAGGGGGAATGATGAAAGCGTCAACGATAGCGCCATCGCTAATGGATCCTGCACCGGTTATGCCTCGTAGTCTGGTCTGGCTATTTGCTGTGGCCAGCGGCCTGAGCGTGGCAAACGTCTATTACGCGCAGCCGCTGCTCGACGCGTTAGCCCGAGATTTTGCCATTAGCGACGCCTCCATTGGCGGCGTGATTGCGGTGACTCAAATTGGCTGCGCTCTGGCATTGTTACTGCTGGTACCGCTGGGCGATCGGGTGAATCGTCGTCGCCTGATGGCGACGCAGGTAGTTCTGCTTATCGCCGCGCTGGCGACGGTGAGTATGGCGTCCAGCACAGCGATGCTGTTGGGGAGCATGCTTGCCGTTGGCCTGTTGGGTACCGCGATGACGCAGGGGTTAATCGCTTATGCAGCCAGCGCCGCCTCGCCCCATGAACAGGGGCGTGTAGTGGGCGCTGCGCAGGGTGGGGTATTTATCGGGTTGCTGCTGGCGCGGGTAGTCTCCGGGGGCATCAGCGATCTCTTTGGCTGGCGCGGGGTATATATCTGCGCCGCTTTACTGATGCTGGGGATCGCGTTTCCGCTGTGGCGGCGGCTGCCGGTTTTAGCCGCTGCGCCCACCTCCTTACGCTATCCCCGGCTTTTGATATCGATGCTGACGCTGCTGCGTCAGGAAAAAGTGCTTCAGATTCGCGGGGTGCTGGCATTATTGATGTTTGCCGCATTTAATATCTTCTGGAGCGCGCTGGTTTTGCCGCTTAGCGCTCCGCCTTTCAGCTTTTCTCATACTGAGATTGGCGCCCTGGGCCTGGTAGGGGTTATCGGCGCTCTGGCGGCGGGACGAGCCGGTAAATGGGCCGATCGCGGATATGGGCAGCGCACCAGCGCCATCGCCCTGATAATATTACTGATTGCCTGGTGGCCTTTATCGCTGATGGCATGGTCGCCAGCGGCGTTGCTGATTGGCATTGTACTGCTGGATCTCGGCGGTCAGGCGCTGCATGTCACCAATCAAAGCATGATTTTTCGTACCCGTCCCGAAGCGCACAGCAGGCTGGTGGGCCTGTATATGCTGTTTTATGCGCTCGGGAGCGGCCTGGGGGCGATATCCACGACTGCGGTATATGCGAGCGCAGGATGGCAGAGCGTCTGTCTGCTGGGAGCATCAGTCAGCCTGCTGGCGCTGCTGTTCTGGTGGATGACCCGGGGCGTAATGAATCGCTATGATGGTGGAGAAAGATAGCAGAGAGCGAGTGGTGGTGTTGGTTTTTTATATAATATAGCGGATGTCGTTTTGAACGATGACGCGGGAGCGTAAATCATGTCACAACAGAAAAGTGTTGATTGGGTCCGACTGGCCCAGTCGTCCACCAATATTGAGCGTATTGAAGCCTTCTTCGGCGGCCACGGTTATGAACCCCACAGGCATGATACTTACGCCATTGGCCAGACGCTCTCCGGCGTGCAACGCTTTCACTATCGCGGTGGCCTGCAGCATAGCCTTCCCGGCGGCACGATGGTTTTGCATCCCGATGAAGTCCATGACGGCGATGCAGGAACCGAAGAAGGGTTTCGCTATCGGATGGTGTATATTGAGCCCGCGCTGATTCAACAGATCCTTGGCGGCAAGCCATTGCCCTTTATTCCTGGCGGAATTTCCAGCGATCCGCGCTTGCTGCGCGCCGCGGTTCCGTTGCTGAAAGACGTCAATGCCAGCTTCGCGCCTCTGGAGGAGGAGGACGCGCTGTACGATCTGGCGCAGACGCTGGCCGCCGTCGGCGGCCAGCGCTTTCGACGTCGGGCCTTCGATTATCCCGCCGCAGAGAGGGCTCGGGAATATGTCTACACCTGTTTTGCTCAGAACATCACCCTCGATACCCTGGCGAACGTCAGCGGCAGAGACCGCTGGAGCCTGAGCCGCGATTTCAGGGCGCTGTTTGGTACCAGCCCTTGGCGTTACGTGATGATGCGGCGCCTCGATTTTTGCCGCCAGCGGATGCTGGCAGGGGATAATCTGGCGGATATCGCAGCCCACGCGGGCTTTGCCGACCAAAGCCATATGACGCGTCAGTTCATCAACCGTTTTGGCCTCTCTCCTGGCCGCTGGCTGAAGTTTGTCCGCGCCTGATGCGCCGCAAGTTGCACAATCGTTCAATCTCTGCGGTGGGGATTTTATCTATGCTGACAGCCTTTATCTCAAGGAGTCAGCTCATGTATCAATCGATTAATATCGCGCAGAAATTCACTCTCTTCACCGAGCAGTGGCAGCCGAAGGTGGTGGCCGAAATGAATGATTATCAATTCAAGTTGGTCAGGATCCTCGGCGACTTTATCTGGCATAGCCATCCGGAAACGGATGAAACCCTGATCGTACTGGAGGGTGTGCTGCGCCTGGATTTTCGCGATAAGTATCTGCTGCTTCAGGCCGGAGAAATGATCGTTATACCCCGGGGTGTTGAGCATAAAACTTCGGCGGAAAAGGAAACCAAACTCATGCTGGTCGAGCCGTGCGGCGTCCTGAATACAGGGAATAAGGGCGGAAATCGTACCGCGGTGAACGACGTCTGGATTTAACGATTGCTGCGGCAGGGCGGATATGAAACCCTCTTTCCTAAGTGGAAAGAGGGTTATTGGTCTTACTTTAGTTCGTCAACCATAGTGGTCGCGCGGCCGATATAGTTAGCCGGGGTCATCGCTTTCAGGCGGACTTTTTCCTCTTCCGGCAGCGCCAGGCTGTCGATGAACTGCTGCATGCCTTCGGCGTCAACGCGCTTGCCGCGGGTCAGCTCTTTCAGCTTCTCGTATGGCTTTTCAATGCCGTAGCGGCGCATCACGGTCTGAATTGGCTCTGCCAGAACTTCCCAGTTGTGATCCAGTTCATCCAGCAGGCGGTCCTGATTCAGTTCCAGCTTGCTCACGCCTTTCAGGGTAGATTGATAGGCAATCAGCGCGTAGCCGATGCCTACCCCGAGATTACGCAGGACGGTGGAGTCGGTCAGGTCGCGCTGCCAGCGGGAAACCGGCAGTTTGCTCGCCAGATGCTGCATAACCGCGTTAGCCAGACCGAGGTTGCCTTCAGAGTTTTCGAAGTCGATCGGGTTTACTTTATGCGGCATGGTGGAGGAGCCGATTTCGCCAGCAATCGTCTTCTGCTTGAAATGATTAAGCGCGATATAGCCCCACACGTCACGATCGAAATCAATCAGGATAGTGTTAAAGCGCGCGATGCAGTCGAACAGCTCGGCAATATAGTCGTGCGGCTCAATTTGAGTCGTGTACGGGTTCCACTGGATACCCAGCGAGGTAACGAACTCTTCGCTGAACTGATGCCAGTCCACTTCCGGATAGGCGGCGATGTGGGCGTTATAGTTACCAACCGCGCCGTTGATTTTGCCAAGGATTTCAATCTGGTTCAGCTGACGATACTGACGCTCCATACGGTAAGCGACGTTCGCCATCTCTTTACCCATGGTGGAAGGCGTCGCTGGCTGACCGTGAGTACGGGATAGCAGCGGAATATCGCGATACTGAACCGCCAGGTCCTTAACCGCATCGATCAGCTTGCGCCAGTAAGGCAGGATCACCTCGTCGCGAGCGGTTTTCAGCATCAGCGCGTGCGACAGATTGTTGATGTCCTCGGAGGTGCAGGCGAAGTGAATGAACTCGGAAACCGCATGCAGTTCAGCGATATCGGCGACTTTTTCCTTGAGGAAATACTCTACTGCTTTGACATCATGGTTAGTGGTGCGCTCGATAGTTTTGATGCGCTCTGCATCTTCTACGCTGAAATCGGCGACGATTTTATCAAGGTAACCGTTTGCGTCAGCAGCAAAAGCAGGAACTTCCTTAATCGCTGCGTGCGCGGCCAGCTTTTGCAGCCAACGAACTTCTACCTGAACACGGAATTTCAGCAAACCGAATTCGCTGAAGATACCGCGCAGCGCGCTGACTTTATCGCCGTAGCGGCCGTCGACTGGGGACACGGCGGTCAGTGAGGATAATTCCATAAATCATAACTCCGGGGTTAAATGAGCAAGAATTTGTTTTGCCTGGTTAACCAGACGATTACGAGAAAACATTAGCTGCAGACGTCCGCCGCCAACCTGGTGCCAGAGCACCGCAGCGCGAATACCGGCCAACAGGGCAGAGCGAACCTTCGCCTGAACCTGAGGGCTTTGCAGCACGGCTGGGGAGCCGGTAACCTGAATCCGCGGGCCCAGCGGGCTAATGACATCAACATAGATGCCGGCCATCGCGCTGAGCAGCGTCTCGGATTGCAGATCGAAATGTTCCAGCTGACGGCGCAGGCCACCGATACGGTTGCCAAGGGTATCCATTGCTCCTTTGCTGGCGGCAAGTTTACGCTCCAGCACCATCAGGCTTAAAGTATAGCGAGTGAGTTCGGCATTCAGCCCCTGGCGACTGCTGGTGTTCAGCACGCCGATGAGGGTTTCCAGCCCGAGGCGAAGATTGGCTTCGCTACCACCGAACACCGCCAGCGTTGAATCCGGGTCGAGATCGATGATGCTGTTCAGCGATACATGCAGGGCATCGCTATCGCAATGGCCCTGGTGCGCCAGTTCCTGAACCAGACGCGCGGCCTGGCAAACGCCGGCCAGCGCCAGCGTAATGTCATAATAATTCTTCGCCACACATTCTCCTTGTAAACCGCGGCGTGCCCGATTCGCGCATTCCGCAGCAAAAACGTCTGTCAGGCCTGCAGCGGCATGCGCTGTTCGATAATCCCGCCGCCAAGACATATTTCACCGCTGTAGAAGACCGCCGACTGGCCCGGCGTAACGGCGGCAACCGGCTCATCAAAAATAACTTCGATGCGATCGTCATCCAGCGCTTTCACGGTGCAGGGGATATCAGTCTGGCGGTAGCGGGTTTTAACCGTACAGCGCAGCGTACCTTTTAACGGCTGACGATCGACCCAGTGCAGCTGCTGGGCTATCAGGCCAACAGACATCAGACGTGGATGGTCGTGGCCCTGAGCGACAATCAGAATATTGTTTTCGACGTCCTTATCGACCACATACCACGGGTCTTCGCCGCCGTCTTTGATACCGCCGATGCCCAGACCCTTACGCTGCCCAAGCGTGTGATACATCAGCCCCTGATGCTCGCCAACTTCATCGCCGTCAACGCTGATGATTTTGCCTGGCTGAGCGGGCAGGTAGCGGCCGAGGAAGTCGCGGAATTTCCGTTCGCCGATAAAACAGATGCCGGTGGAGTCTTTTTTCTTCGCGGTGATGAGATCCAGCTCTTCGGCGATTTTACGCACCTGCGGTTTTTCCAGCTCCCCTACCGGGAACAGGCTTTGCGCGATTTGCTCATGGCTCAAGGTATAAAGAAAATAGCTCTGGTCTTTATTACCATCGAGCCCGCGCAGCAGCTGGTTCTTGCCGTTAACGTCGGCGCGGCGCACGTAGTGGCCGGTAGCGATGTAGTCGGCGCCGAGATCTTCTGCGGCAAATTCCAGGAAGGCTTTAAATTTGATTTCTTTATTACACAGAATATCCGGATTAGGCGTGCGACCGGCCTTATATTCCTCGAGGAATAACTCGAACACGTTGTCCCAGTATTCTGCGGCGAAATTTACGGTGTGAAGTTCAATCCCCAGCTTATCGCAGACCGCCTGCGCGTCGGCAAGATCCGCCGCAGCGGTGCAGTATTCCTCGCCATCGTCTTCTTCCCAGTTCTTCATGAACAGGCCTTCCACCTTATACCCTTGCTGGAGAAGCAGGTAAGCGGAAACTGAGGAATCAACCCCGCCGGACATGCCGACGATCACTTTTTTCTGGCTTTCAGACATTGGAATACTCACTACATTGAACTTCGAGGCGGCGTATTCTAGCACGCGTCATCCGTTGAGGCACCCCCTGTAAACGGCCAGTTAAATTCGCCAATTAGCGACAGCGGGTAGCGCGGATCCTGCTGGTAGCTGCGAATGCTTTCGGCAACCAGTTGAGAACGCAGATTTGTCGCGTTAAGAATTTCCTCAGCGCTGAGCCACAGGCAGCGATCGATATCGCTATCATGAGGCTCGGTAGCGCACGTATCGTTAAGCTCAATAGCAAACAGAAAACGCAGGAATGGGGTGCGATCCGGGGCTATCCATTGATGCAGGCGAATAAAGTGCTGCGGCGTGGCGCGGATGCCGGTCTCTTCCCACAGCTCGCGTTCTGCTGCCTGTACCAGCGTTTCATCGGCTTCGAGGTGACCCGCTGGCTGATTCCACAGCGCTTTACCGTTGATGGTTTCCTCAACAATCAAAAACTTGCCCTTTGCGTGCACCACGCAGGCGACGGTGACGTGTGGTTTAAACATATTGCATCCTTATCATTTATGGTGCGAACCCTTCTGCGACATCTGGCCAGCGAATTTCGCCACTGAGTTTATCAACGCTGATATAAGCGATAGCGGGCGCCGTTTCCGGGTCGCCTGCACCGCGACAATGCTCCGATTGGTGGTCTTCCCTCACAATTATCCGGATCTCTTTTTTAGCGCTCCAGCTTTCATAAAATATACAGCTATAGTCGTGACGTAAATTAAGTGTTACCAGGCGCGAAGCTTTGTCCGTCGATAACGGGTTGATATCTTCACGGTAGCTATCGCCACGGTTTAGAGGGGTGAGGCGTGATTTTTTCAGCCAGCCGCGCACGATATGACGATCGGCGGTGTAATAGACGGCCTCAATAAAATCATCTTTGGATTGTTCCTGCACCGAAACGGTATCCCCGGGAACCAGAAAAAGGGTGTTGCTGCGGCACTGTTCGTCGGGCATTGCGTAGAACCATGACCGACCGGATCCTTGTATCTGGTAGAGGTTATCCTGCCCCGGCGCGTCAGTTTCGCGTTGCTGCATCGCTTTCTTCGCCCATTGCCGGCACTGGTTGCTTACGGGCAAGGGATTATCCTGTATCGCCAGACCGGCAGCATTCACCCAGCCAGTGGCAAATTGTCCGTTGGCATCGCGGAAACGTATGTACCGATACTGTTGGCTAAGAGCGTCACCCGGCACCATGCTGCGGAGCACCTCGACGTTATCGCCTGCAATCAGAAATGCCGGAAGTTCGCATTTAGCCGCCGGGGCGGAGTAAAAATGCAGTCGGCCAGACGTTTTTACCTGCGCGGAATCATAGATGTAGCTTGCTTCTCCGGCGGCGATGCCAGCGAGAACTTCACAACTCTCCTCAGCAAAACAGCATGATGAAATGCAGCATAAACCTAAAGCACTCAAAAGGTGTAAACGCATATTTTTCTTCCCTGAAACGGCAGTATGCCGTTTTATTATCAGTTTGCTGACAAAGTACATACCTGTTGAAATTGCCCTACGATGCTTCGCTTGCGCGGGCCTACGGAGTGTAGTGAACCCGGTTTGTCACCAGCCTTTTATTATTCGACCTTTTGCCATTCGCCGTTAGCCAGACCGTCCAGCGTATAGCCGCCCATCGCATAACGAATCAAGCGCAGCGTAGGATAGCCGACGTGAGCGGTCATGCGTCTGACCTGGCGGTTACGCCCTTCATAAAGCGTGATTTTTAGCCAACTGGTGGGAATCGATTTGCGCTCGCGAATTGGCGGATTACGCGGCCATAGCCATTCGGGTTCCGCGACCAGCTCAGCTCCGGCGGGTAGGGTTGGACCATCATTCAGAGTGACGCCGTCGCGCAAGGCGGTCAGCGCATCAGCGGATGGTTCACCTTCGACCTGAACATAATAAATTTTACCCGTGCGCTTGCCCGGCTGGGTGAGCGCCGCCTGCAGCACGCCGTCGTTGGTCAGCACCAGCAGACCTTCGCTATCGCGGTCAAGGCGGCCCGCTGCGTAAACACCGGCGACCGGAATAAAATCTTTGAGCGTGCTGCGTCCAGATTCATCGGTAAATTGTGGCAACACATCGTATGGTTTATTGAACAAGATCACAGTTTTTGGTTGGCGTTCTTTACGTTGTCTGGTGTCTTGTTGCTTGCTGAATCGCTCAACGCGATGTTTTCTAAATGAAGTTTTTTGCATGGTATTTTCAGGCTAACTTAATTGCCGCATTATAGCCTAATTACGAATGCCTTTCATGGACGCAAACATTCAGGTAGTATTGACATGCTCATTACAAATTATTAACAAAAAGCTGCTCAAACCGCTTCGCATTGCAGGAAGGCGACACGGACGCGAAATCTCCGGTTAGCGGGATATTCCGATGACAAGAGTGGGCGATTAAAGCCAACGCCCGGCTAGCGTGAAGAGGGAAGAGCAGAACCAGAAGCGCTCGAAGGAGAGGTTAATGGAAAGCAAAGTAGTAGTTCCGGCGGAAGGTCAAAAAATCACCCTGCAAAACGGCAAGCTGAACGTCCCTAATAACCCGATTATCCCGTTCATTGAAGGTGATGGTATCGGCGTTGACGTTACTCCGGCGATGCTGAAAGTGGTTGATGCAGCCGTTGAGAAAGCCTATAAAGGCGAGCGTAAAATTTCCTGGATGGAAGTTTACACCGGTGAAAAATCGACCCAGGTTTATGGCCAGGATGTCTGGCTGCCTGCCGAAACTCTTGATCTGATTCGTGAATATCGTGTTGCTATCAAAGGCCCTCTGACCACGCCAGTAGGCGGCGGCATCCGTTCTCTGAACGTCGCTCTGCGTCAGGAACTGGACCTCTACGTTTGTCTGCGCCCGGTTCGTTACTATCAGGGTACCCCAAGCCCGGTTAAGCATCCTGAGCTGACTGATATGGTTATCTTCCGTGAAAACTCTGAAGATATCTATGCGGGTATCGAGTGGAAAGCTGACTCTGCTGAAGCAGATAAAGTCATCAAATTCCTGCGCGATGAAATGGGTGTGAAGAAAATTCGCTTCCCGGAACATTGCGGTATCGGCATCAAGCCGTGCTCTGAAGAAGGCACCAAACGCCTGGTTCGCGCCGCCATTGAATACGCTATCATCAACGATCGCGATTCTCTGACCCTGGTGCACAAAGGCAACATCATGAAATTCACCGAAGGGGCGTTCAAAGACTGGGGCTACCAGCTGGCACGCGAAGAGTTCGGCGGTGAGCTGATTGACGGCGGTCCGTGGATGAAGATCAAAAACCCGAACACCGGGAAAGAGATCGTGGTTAAAGACGTTATCGCTGACGCCTTCCTGCAGCAGATCCTGCTACGTCCGGCGGAATATGACGTTATCGCATGTATGAACCTGAACGGTGACTATATCTCTGACGCCCTGGCGGCGCAGGTTGGCGGTATCGGTATCGCCCCGGGTGCGAACATTGGTGACGAGTGCGCGTTGTTTGAAGCCACCCACGGTACTGCGCCGAAATATGCCGGTCAGGATAAAGTGAACCCGGGTTCTATCATCCTGTCTGCTGAGATGATGCTGCGCCATATGCAGTGGTTCGAAGCCGCAGACTTAATCGTTAAAGGCACTGAAGGCGCAATTGCTGCCAAGACCGTGACCTATGACTTTGAACGTCTGATGGAAGGCGCTAAGCTGCTGAAATGTTCAGAGTTTGGCGACGCGATTATCGCGAATATGTAATCCAGCATTTGGGTTAAACAAAACGGGAGCCGAAGGGTTCCCGTTTTTTGTCGCGCTTGAATGATGAGATTTGACGGCCTGAGGTCAAGTTGACTTCGATAATCACTCGAATACCGTTACCACGCTTCGCTTGCCATGTAACCTATGCGGTAATTTCCCCGGCCCGTCTACGGCACATCGTTAAAATCGATTTGCAACTGTTGCCAGCGGCTAGCATCCCACGCGCAAGGTTGTCCTTCCGCCGTTATCTGTGTCAGATGGCTATGCGGCGCAGTATTCTGCCTGATCAACGACAGCCATACGGTGTGTCTTAACTCATTAAAATCGGGAAGTCTTCTGCCATCCCCAGGATATCTGGCAATTACGCTAGAGCAGAAGACTGAAAATGACGCGCTTTATGCAGCATAGGTCTTATTAGGGCAACTGATGGAAGAGGCAATACTGAGGGCGATGTGAGTATTTTCTCATGCGGGTTTCCCTGCAGAAACCCGTGCGTCAAAACGCTATTTTTCGTCTTCTTGCAAACTACTTAATCTGCCTTCAGCATTCCAAAACTAACAATCCTCGAACGCCCCAGCTCCTTTGCCCGATACAGCGCAGCATCTGCTGCACGCAACAGGCTGTCGCTTTGCGTGTGCTGTGGATAACTGGCAATACCGATGGAAACGTCGACCTGGCCAATTTCAGCAAGGCCATAGCGTAGGGCCAGCTGGTGGATGCTGTTATAGATATCGGTTGCACAGGCCATTGCCGTATCTTCATTAGTACCGGCCAGCAGCACCAGAAACTCTTCGCCGCCATAACGAAACGCCATTCCGATATCCCGTACTGCACGCTGAATAATCGCGGCGACGTTTTTGATCACCAGGTCGCCCGCTTCGTGACCGTAGTTATCATTAATCGCCTTAAAGTGATCGATATCGATCATCAGGCAGCTTAGCGGCGTGCCGTTGCGAACCGCCAGATTCATTTGGGTGTGCAGAGCATCATCCAGATGGTGGCGGTTGCGCAGACCGGTTAATGAATCAAACAGCGCCTTTTCCAGCAGCGCGTTACGTAAACGTTGGTTAGCCAGCGCCAGGCCCAGCGCTTCAGCCATGAGTTCAAGATAGGCGCGGGAAGGGGCGGTGGCGGAGGTGACGTTGCTGAAGGAGAGCAGGCCAATCGCCTCTCCTTGAGCGATCAGTGGTACGCACAGCGACCGATTGGCCTGCGATTCTGACAGGTGATAGCAGGTAATATCCGGCTCGCCGTTGATCGGAGGATGGCTTAGCCCACGCCTGACGGCCCAGCAGCTATCCGGATGAAATACGTCAGATTCCTGCGGCGGAGAAAGCCACTGTGCAACGCAGCGCATTTGCCAGGGATCGGTATCGAGAATATAGAGCCGTCCGGGGACTTCAGGCGCAATATTCGGCGCGAAGAGTTCGGCAACGTTGATAACATCCTCAAATGATTCGCAGCCCTGCAAACGCTGGGTCATCCGCGCCAGTAGTTCTCTGATAGCCCAGTCGGCGTCGCGCTCTTGTTCCAGGCGTTGCCGCACGAGACCATTCTCGCGAAAAATGCGAATGGCCTGTGCCATATCGCCAATTTCATCAATCTGGGTGAACTGCGGGGTTTCAACGGCATAATCCTGCGATGCCAGCCGCTGAACCACATCGCTCAGACGGACGACGGGGTACAGCACCCGCCGTTTAAGAATAAAGCCCAGCACAAACAGAAACATTAACGCAGTAAGGCCAACCATGACTTCCGAAAGCGTACGCCAGATACGTGACTTCCTGGTCGCCTCGGCAATGGTTTTATTTACTCGCCCTTCGAGCATCAGGCGAAAATGGTCGAGCTGCGTCTGAACGCGCTCAAGCTCCTGCTCATACACTGCGCCGTAAAGCAGGCTAAGCGCTTTTCCGTCTTCTCCTCGGGTAACCTGTGCCAGGGCCGTTTGCTGCTCATCCTGAAGCTCCTTGGCAATTTGCAAACCATCGTGCAGCAGCGCTAACTCTTCAGCGGTTGCGCCGTTGTCTTTAAGCTTTTCAAGACGATGCTCAATGGTGGCATCCGCGTCAGCTATCTGTTGATATTCCTGTAAAATATTCTGGTCTTTTTTGATGATATAAAGCCGCGCGAGATCTGAAAGCTCCCAGGCGGCGCTTTCCACTTCTTCACTTAGCTTATCGAATACCTGCCGTTGTTCGACGGCGCGGCGTTCGGCATTATCCGCACTTGAGGCCATCAGCATTGCGATGCCGGAGGCGAGGGTCAGGGCGACGGTGATCCCGTAGGCCCAGTTGGTCATGGTGGCGATTCTCACCGGATATATCCTTGCGTGCAGATGAATTCATTGTCTTTTTTGTCGCTGCACTTCCTTATCACCTGAACAGAGCCAGTGATTAAGGGGACAGCGTATGAGTAATCATAGCGTGGAGCACCTCGGCATGCTGATGTAAAACGCGATACACGTCTTTATCCAGGGCACCATGTAAAACATCACTTTCGATTAGCCGTAACGCCTGCTGACGGCTCATTCCGGGGCGATAGGGGCGGTTTTCAGTCAGCGCCGTGAAAATATCCGCGATGGCGATGATCCGGTCGGGGAGCTGCAGGTAGTGCTTATCGAGATGAAGGGGATAGCCGCTGCCATCCAGTTTTTCATGGTGATTAGCTGCCCAATTCATTATTTCGCCGAGTTCGCTGAAGGCGCTAAGAATTTCGCCGGTCATATAGCTATGTTCCCGAACCTGAAGCAACTCATCGTCATTCAGTTCACCCTGCTTCTCCAGAATTTTCAGCGGAATATGCACCTTACCAATGTCGTGTAAATAACCGGCAATCTCGATCCTCTTACAGTCCAGCGGCGGCAAATTCATATATTCTGCGAGAGTGCGGGAAATTTGACCGACCATCAGACTATGGCTGGCGGTAAAGCTGCTGTAGGTATCGACAATTTCGGCAATTAATAAGCAGATATCTTTCAGTCCGTCTATATCGATATAAACATCGTTAATTGGGCCAATAATCTCCAGCATCCGCTGAATATGTCCTGGATTAAGGTGCAGACAAAAATGCTCTTCTTGCGCCAGCCGGCATAAGGTTTGACACAGCGGCGGGTCGATCTCCTCATACAGCGAACGGAATGTATTGATAATGTTATTTTGATAGGTAGCCGTATTCTTCTCTTCAGCCAGCAGACGTTCAAAGACGTCGGCAAAATAGACAATATGCTGTTCAGGGGTTCCCCGGTGCTCCGGGGAAAAATGGTGATCGCGAATAATCGGCAGAATAGGGGCGAAGGTGGCCAACCCGGCAAGCATTTCTGCTCCCCGATGCTGATGCGGGTCGTTGAGGTTATCGATGGCGTCCAGAGACGAGAAGGTTCTTTTATCGCCCAGAACGCCAATGTCGTGCAGCAGCGCGGCGCAAAAGATAGTTTGCTGCTGCTGGCGTGAGAGTTCTACTGCCTGCGCAAGCTCCAGCGCAATCAACGCCGTTCTCTGCATGTGCAGGTGTAATTCAGGGTTAATGATTTGTATGACGCGGGTGGTAAGCATCAATGCTGATTTTAAAGCGATACGCATCGTTTTTCTCCATCGCGTGACCCGCATCGTTTCGCTCTGTTTCATTGATAGCGATGCCGACATTACCGATTTGATCGAATAAGTTGATTCTGATTTTGCATTTGCCTCAGGCCCATTTTCAGCGCTTCTTCGGAGAACAGATGTGCCAGAAACGAAGTGAAAATCCTTTTTAGCCCGACAGTTAAGCACTTTTACCAGGCAAAACAAAAGAAATCCTGGCGAGGTATATGCATTAACTCTGCGGGGATTTGATTAAGAGCTAATGGGATGAGTTGTTATGAATTTTAGAGCATTCCTGGCGATTAGGTTACTGACAATGATGTTTTCACGCCAGGTGAGACGCGTCTGGCGCAGTTGTAGCTCGCGCTTTGCACACCGCTAGTGGGAGTGGGCCGGTTGATATCGGACGGTACCCTCATCCGGTGAAAGCGCGCATCCTGCTAAGAAGAGATCTAACGCTAACGAAAGATCCGCAGATGATTCCGCAGTATTTCCATAGCGATTAATTGACTGCGGGCAGGAAGCCAGATCAGGATTATTTCACTGCGCAGTTCGGTCGCTGTCTTAGGGTAAGTAACGTATCCGTATTCTGCTACCTGTTCCTCAATTTCTATCGAGTATGCAAAATACACGCCTTAACTTTATTATCAGCAGTTGCGTTAAAGGAAGGTAGTAAAAAATCTGAAATAACGATACTGATATGAATCATTGTCGATAAATATTAATTATTGTCAGGAAAGTAAATTAAGGTGATTCCTATTGGTTTATGACGCGGATAATTATTTTGAAATATCCCAGCCATGAGGTTGAGGATAAATGATGATAACCTCGTATCGTGGTCAAAACATCGTTTATAGCATCTTGTGAGGAAGGGGGGGCTGGTCGGATGCGGCCGCAGCGCCGCTCCGGAGGGGGCTTCAGTCGTGACATTCCGGGTAGCGCAGGCGCAGAATAGTTTTAAAATACACTGCTTCATGATGAATGATTAGCTTGTTAATCATTCTTGAGGTGGATATATGTAATTATTTATACTTTTCTAATTTACATTTTGTTACAAGTGTGCTGGTAATGTGTTTTTTTGTATTGGTGAGGTTTTTTACTTGCCGGAGTGAATTTACCAGGATTATTATTGTCTGAACTGCTACACGTACCGCCTAATGACAGATGAAGGGACTCGTTTTTTCCTTAAGCGTTACCTCATGTTCTAATGTTTACAGGAAAAAACATGTCTTGCGCTTTTAATAAAAGTCTTCTCCACCCACGTAATTGGGGAACCTGGTTTGGTCTGGCCGTACTCTGGCTTATCGTTCAGCTTCCTTATCCCGTTTTGCACCTTATTGGCACCAGCGCAGGCCGCGCATCCCGACGCTTTCTGAAACGCCGGGAGCATATCGCCAGACGCAATCTCGAACTCTGTTTTCCCTCTATGTCGCCAGCGGCGCGCGAAAAGCTGATTGAGCAGAACTTTATGTCGCTCGGTATGGGGCTGATTGAAACGGGGATGGCGTGGTTCTGGAGTGATGAGCGAGTCAGGAAATGGTTTGACGTCGAGGGGATGGGTAATCTCAACAATGCCCTGAGCGCCGGAAAAGGCGTGATGGTGGTTGGCGTCCATTTTATGTCTCTTGAGCTGGGCGGCCGTACGATGGGGCTGTGCCGTCCCATGATGGCAACCTACCGTCCGCACAATAGTCCGTTAATGGAGTGGGTGCAGACACGTGGCCGTTTGCGTTCGAATAAGGCAATGATCGACCGCCGTAATCTATCCGGACTGGTACATGCCTTAAAGTCGGGTGAGGCGGTGTGGTTCGCGCCGGATCAGGACTATGGTCCGAAGGGCAGCGTATTTGCTCCATTCTTTTCGGTACAGCAGGCCGCCACCACCAACGGTACCTATGTGCTCTCTCGTTTGTCGGGTGCGAAAATGCTCACTATCAGCATGGTGCGTAAAGCGGACCGCAAAGGTTATAGCCTGCACATCAGCGACGTGATGAGCGACTATCCAGGTGAAGATAAACAGGATGCGGCGAGCTATATTAACAAGATTATTGAGAAAGAGATCTTGCGTGCTCCTGAGCAATATTTGTGGGTTCATCGCCGCTTTAAAACTCGTCCTTTGGGCGAAACCTCCCTCTATTAAGCCATCCGCACACGCGGCGCTTTCAAAATGGTCCCGGTTGCGTTAACGTGCGCGGGATCATATTTTTGTTGTAAGCGAAGGAGTGCGTTGTGTTCGCTGAGTTTGGTGTTTTGAATTACCTGACCTATCTGGTTGGGGCTATCTTTATTATCCTGGTGCCTGGCCCGAATACTTTTTTTGTCCTCAAGACTGGCGTCGCTCACGGCGTTAAAAAAGGGTATCTGGCGGCGGCTGGCGTGTTTATCGGTGATGCGGTTCTGATGTTTCTGGCTTTTGCCGGGGTCGCGACCCTTATCAAGACCACGCCGGTGCTGTTCAATATTGTTCGCTACCTGGGGGCGATTTATCTGCTGTGGTTGGGCGGTAAAATGCTTTACGCGGTGTTAACTCAGCGTGATGGTCATTCGTCTTCCGACTCCGAGCCGGGGAGCGCGATTCTGAAACGTTCTCTGACGCTTAGCCTGACGAATCCGAAAGCCATTCTTTTTTATGTCTCATTCTTCGTACAGTTCATTGACGTCAATGCCAAAACGCCGGGGCTGGCGTTCTTTATTCTGGCGCTGACCCTGGAAGTGATTAGCTTTATCTATATGAGCTTTCTGATCCTCTCCGGCTCTTTCGTCACCCGCTATGTGAAAACGAAAAAGAAACTGGCGAAAATCGGCAATAGCCTGATTGGCCTCGTGTTTGTCGGTTTCGCCGCCCGCCTGGCGACGCTCCAGTCATAATAGTCGGGGCCGGTATGTGTTACCGGCCCGATAGAATCCGTCTCTGTGTTGTAACAAAACTCCTTCAATTTTGATTGCATTGGTGTTACATATACAGCCGATTATCGCTCAGAAAAAAGGGAAACCGGATGATTCTGCAGAAACTCACCAGCAACAAAAACAGCAAGAAGTTCTTTTTATCGATAGCGACTATTTTTGTCATCGCGCTTATCGTGGTTGGGCGCGCAACCTTTGGCGGAGTGGTGAGCGAATACAATATGCCGTATTCGGAATGGACGACATCCATGTTCTTCCTGCAGGGCGCGATGGTTACCGTTTATAGCATTGTTTTTACGCTGCTGTTTTCTATCCCGCTGGGTTTCCTCTTTTTAGGTTCTGACCGCCGGGACTGATCTAACACGAAGGCGAACCAAAGTTCGCCTTCTGCTGCTTCATACTCTATCGCCAGTCTCTGTCGCTATGATGGTGGCGATGGTGCCCATGGTGATAGCCCGGGTCAACAATACATCCCGATAACAGCGTGCAAAGCGCAAGAATTAACGGCAACACGATCGGTTTTTTCATTACTCACTTCTCCAGTTAAATCCGTCCGCAGAAACGAGCATGCGGAATCGGCTGATGATGTGAGTGTATTCTTTTAAGTCATTGAGTAGATGAGATAATTCCGCAATTTTAGCCGGGCGCGTGGGCGAATATTCCTGGTTTTACCACCAGCCGAATTGCGTACCTGCAACGGCTACGATGGCGACAATAAGCATGATAATGGTGCTTTTTTTCATTATGCCCCGCCCGGTGCCGCATAGCCGCCGACAAAAAACCAGCCAAGAAAAACTACGGCAACGATGAAAATTGCCACCGGAAACAGAATACCCAGTCTCATAATTATGTCCCTGTTTGTCGATATGAGTCGTGCTGAACATCATACGGGATTTCAGCATAGATTAGTCAATATGAAAAAATGTCTCCTGACGACGAGATTTTTTATCCTGATACATCGCGTCATCGGCGGCGCGCAGCGCCTGTTCAACATTCTGTTGCTGAGGATCCGCTTCGATAACGCCAAAACTGGCGCCGGGATAGTTAATCCGGTGCTCACCAAGAAAATAAGTCCCCATCAACTCGTGACGCAGAGCGGTAATATACGCTTGCTGTTCCGCTAATTCGCTACCGTGGCCAACGATTAAGAATTCATCGCCGCCGAGACGGCCAACGATATCGCCGTTGCGCACTCGGGCATTCAGGCGCTCGCCAACCTGTATCAGAAAACTGTCGCCGCACGGGTGACCAAATCGGTCGTTAATCGCTTTAAAACCATCAAGATCGATATAAATGAGTAACACGCTACGCTGCTGCTCAAGGGCCAGTGGAAACTGCGCGTTAAGATGTTTAAACAGCGAGCGGCGATTTGGTAAGCCGGTTAGCTCATCGGTGTACGAATGCATTTCGAGAGCAACATTGGCTGCGCGCAGCTGCTGCACCAGCGTTTCTTTCTCAACGTAGTGGGAGATGAGTTTGGCAAACAGATTCATCACCTGCTCGCCTTCAAGGTTGTAGGGCTGTCTTTGGCGGCTGGTGGCGCACAGCGTGCCGAACAATGAGCCGTCGGTCAGGCGGACAGGAATGCTGAAAAAGGTGGCGATACCCAAATCCTGTGCGGCGATACACGAACGCCAGCGTTCGGCCACATCGTTGCTAAATATGCAACGATCGTCCAGCGCGCGTTTACACAGCGAATCATTCCATGGTACGGAGAAACCTTCGGGGATCTGCATTTCGCTGCTGTTGTGCGCATACATAATTAGCTGGCGCTGAGCTTCGAAGTCGATACGAGTCAGGTAGGTGGACTCCATGCGGGTAACAAGCTCCAGCATTTCAAGCAGCTGTCGCACCAATGTTTCGAGAGAGTGTTCATTGGCGAGCGTTTGCGAAACGCGAGCGAGGATAAAATCGGACATGAATAATACGGCTCCCGAACGCTAATCGTAACTAACAGCAAACTATGCAAAAACGTCAATCAGCGCAGAATTAACAGAGATACACAAAATTTAACACATCTGTTAGCAGAATACCTGCATCGGTAGCGGTAAAAAAAGCCCCGTCGGGGGCGACGGGGCAAAACTCATTGATTATGGAATGATCTGTTCTCTGGTCAGTTAGAGAACCGGGATACTCTACGATGCAAAAGTGCAGCTAAAATGGAGAAAGCGTGAAGATTCAAGGCGAAAGACCGTTTCAATCAAATAAGGGGGAGAAATGAAGTGGATGACCATCATCTTGCCTATAGCTTTAGCCGGATGCGTACATACCCAGCCGACACAACAAGTCCACCCGGCAGGCATGGCAAATCCTGCTGCAGTTTATTGCGAGCAACGGGGAGGAACGCAGGTTCCCATTCAGAGTCCGCAGGGCGTGCGCACTGACTGCAGGCTGCCTGGCGGTGAAACCCTGGACGAATGGGAACTCTGGCGTCGCGATCATCCGGCGAAGTCGTAACGCTTACGGTAGCGATTTCAGCCATTCAGCCAGCACCCGAGCATGGTTTTGCCGGGTATTTTTTGCCGCATAGAGCAACGTCAACGGTTGCTGGCGAGCCAGAGCGGCCAGGCGTTCACCTTCTTCGCGATGGGCGATCAGCTCTTCGCGATAGAGCTGGCTGAAATGGGCAAAATCAATAATCTCGCTGTGGTAAGCCTTACGTAACTCTGCCGATGGCGTCAACGTTTTGCACCACTCATCGCAATTGAGCGCCTCCTTTTTAATTCCCCGGGGCCACAGGCGGTCCACCAGAACGCGGTAGCCATCGTTTTGGTCCTGCGGGTCATAAACGCGTTTGCATTGAATCATCGTCATTCTCCCGTTGTTCCATCCATGCCAGCAGCTGCGGGAGCTGCTGGTCAGAAAATACCGTAATCCCGTGCCCGCGAAGCAGGGCGGCGGCCACGCCGGCGCCAGATTTGCGCTGCCCGCTAAAGGTACCAGAATTTTGTCCTTTATCGTGCATCCGTAGCCATTCTTCCGCGTTATACCAATACCATACCGTCAGGCAGACAAAATAGCCCGCTTTCAGAAGCGGAGAAAATAGGGATTGTGTTCTCTCATTGAGTTCGCTAACCTGAGGTTCCTTGTGTTGCCTGATAATCTCTCTGACATAAGGACCCGCTATGAACTCCCTCCTGCGTATTGCTCTGGTTGGTGATTACAACCCCGCTGTGACTGCCCATAAAGCGATTCCTCTGGCGATTGATGACGCCTCCGCCGTGCTCGAACTTGCGCTGCGCTATGACTGGCTGGCCACCAGCGAGATAAAATCCGCTGATGACCTCGCCGACTACGATGCTATTTGGGTGGTTCCCGCAAGCCCCTACCAAAATGCCGAAGGCGCGTTTATCGCCATTCGCCACGCGCGCGAAAACAGTATTCCGTTCCTTGGCACCTGCGGCGGATTCCAGCACGCAATTATTGAGTACGCGCGCAACGTTATGGGCTGGCAGGATGCTGCCCACGCGGAAACCGATACAGAAGGCCGGATGGTGATAGCGCCGTTAAGCTGCTCGCTGGTTGAAACGTCGGACAATATTGAACTGCGCGCCAATACGCTTATCTCTCGCGCTTATGGCCGCGCCAGCATTGAAGAGGGTTACCACTGCAACTACGGGATTGCCGAAGATTTTGCCAGCGAGCTGGAGCAGGGCGATCTGCGGGTGACGGGCTGGGATGATGAAGGTGAAGTTAGGGCGGTAGAGCTGGTGACGCATCCGTTCTTTGTCGCCACGCTATTCCAGCACGAGCGGAATGCGCTGGAAGGGCGGCCCGCGCCGCTGGTTCAGGCGTTTTTACGCGCCGCGAGCCGCTGATTAAACGCCCGGCGACAGAGTTCACCGGGGTCAGTATTGCTAGCCGCCGATCTCCCGATCGCGACCGGCCAGCGCGCCAAATAGAGCCATCGCAACAGAAATCAGCGCCACGGCGATTAGCGGAATATGCCAGTCACCGTTGGCGTCATGAATTTTGCCCATAACCGGCGGCCCGCAGGCGGCGAGGAGATAACCCACCGCCTGCGCCATTCCCGACAGCGCGGCGGCCTGGTGGGCTGAGCTGGCGCGCAAACCGATAAAGGTTAGTCCCAGAATCATGGTGGCGCCGGAGCCGAAGCCAAAGATAAACGTCCACAGCACCGCCTGACCGGGCAAAAACCATAATCCAGACGCGCTGATTGCGCACATCAGCGCGACCAGAACCGCAAGGCCGCGGTGATCTTTCAGCCGATGAAGTATCAACGGGATTGCCACCCCTGGCGCAGCGGTTGCCAGCTGGAGCAGCCCATGCAGGGAGCCGGCCTGAGCTTCGCTGTAGCCCATGCTTTGCAGAATTGCGGGCAGCCAGCCGATGATAACGTAGTAGACCAGCGAGTTAATGCCGAGAAATAGCGTGACCTGCCAGGCAAGCGCCGAACGCCAGATCCCCCGGTTGTGAATTGCGCCGGAACCCGTCAGTGGGGTCGGAACCTGATTGCGCGACTGTGGCAGCCAGACCATCAGCGCCAGCAGCGGAAAAACCATCAGTAACAATAGCGCGCCGCGCCAGCCCAGTCCGATGAGCGCCAGCGGAACAACCATTGCAGACCCCAGCGCCGCCGCTCCGCCCATGGTAAGGGAATAAGCGCCGGTCATTCTGGCGACATGCTGCGAAAAATCGCGTTTGATTAATCCCGGCAGCAGAACGTTTCCCAGGGCGATGCCGCAGCCAATAATCGCGGTGCCGATAAACAGTAGCGCGACAAAGGGCAGGGAACGCAGGCCAATACCGAGGCAAATCAGGATCATCGCCAGCAGCAGGCTCCGTTCGATGCCGAAGCGTCTGGCGATGCCTGCCGCCAGCGGCGAGACCAGGCCAAAAGCTAATAGCGGCAGGGTCGTTAACAGACCGGTTTGCGCGGTAGTCAGACCATATTCGCCGCGAATGGCGTCGAGCAGCGGTGCGGCGCCGGTAAAAGTGACGCGTAAGGTGGTAGCGATAAGCAGAATACCGACGATCAATAAAAAATTGCGGCGCCCGGCGGAAGGTGAAACAGAAGTCATGGCTATCTCAAACAAGAATACGAGGCGTTTACAATAGCCTGTTTGTCGCTTGTTTAAATCAAGCTAAAATGACAGATTATCGCTAAAATCGGACAATATTATGATCGGACTTGGCCTGGACGGCTACGACCCGGACAGCGGACATGAAGCGGCGGTGGCGTTTCGTATTCAGGTTGTCGCGGACGAGCAGTACATTCCGCGTCATCAGCATCGCAAAGGACAGCTGATTCTCGCGCTGCACGGGGCGCTGACCTGTGAAGTGGAAAACGCCATGTGGATGGTGCCGCCGCAGTACGCGGTGTGGGTGCCGGGACAGGTGCCGCACAGCAACAGAGCGACGCCTGAGGCGCAAATCTGTTTTTTATTTATTGAGCCTGGCTCGGCGCCGATGCCGAATTTCTGCTGTACGTTAAAAATCTCGCCGCTGGTGCGCGAGCTTATTCTCACGATGGCCCAGCGCGGCAGAGCAGCGCTCAATAAGCCGGAAATGAACCGGCTGGCGCAGGTGCTGTTCGATGAACTACCGCAGCAGCCGCAGGAGCACCTGCAGCTACCGGTCTCGGGGCATCCCAAAATTCGTCAAATGGCAGAAATGATGGCCGTCGATCCGGCGCGCTGGCAAACGCTGGCGCAATGGGCGGCGGAATTCGCCATGAGCGAGCGTAATCTGGCGCGGCTGGTGGTACGTGAGACAGGGTTGAGTTTTCGCCGCTGGCGGCATCAGCTGCAGCTGATCCTCTCCCTGCAGATGCTGATCCGCGGGCAGACGGTCCAGCAGACGGCGCAGACCCTGGGCTATGACTCTACCACCGCCTTTATTACGATGTTCAAAAAAGGCTTAGGGCAAACGCCGGGGCGCTATCTTGCCAGCCTGGCTACGACTTCCCGATAAATAGCGAGATGATCCCGGCAGCGATTAGCGGGCCGACCGGAACGCCGCGGAAGAGGGCGACGCCAATGACGGTGCCGACCAGCAGTCCGGCAACCAGCTGCGGCTGAGAGCCCATCAACGTGACGCCGCGTCCGCCAAGCCAGGAAACAAAAATGCCAACGGCAATCGCCACCAGCGATTTCCAGTTCACAAAGGAGTGCAGCAGCGTTGAAGCCGGCAACGTGCCGCTGGCGATAGGGGCCATTACGCCGATGGTGAGAATAATAATACCGATGGTCAGCCCTTGTTTTTCAATCCACGGAAAGAAAGCGTTGAGCGGAGTGACGCGGACGATAATTAAAACCAGGATTGAAATCGCAACGGTGGTGTTATGGCTAATAAAGCCGAGCGCCGCCAGGCCCAGCAGTATTAACAGGGTTGTGTCGAGCATGAGCAGAGGTCCTTGCCAGAATACAAAAAAGAGAAACCTGTTTACTCTACGCATAATTGCGTGAGTAAACAGGTTTTTTTATCGCAGACTTGCTATTTAAGGCATCTGCCCGATGGAGATTAACCATCCGCGAATTAAGCATGTCAGGAGAGCGGGCTGAGATTGCTGAAAAGCGTTGCTGCGATCAGGCGTCGCGATGAAATGCGATCAGTTCCGGACGAGCAATGCGTAAATAGTCAGCGGTATCAAGGATGATAGATTTATCAAGCTGCCCGGCGTTGAAGGCTATCTCCGGGAAACGCTCAAATAGCAGAGGATCGGCGACCAGCCGCAATGCCGGATGGAAACTGAAGGGCGGAATAGCGCCAAATTCGCAAGCGGTGAGGGTGTCTACCTCGGCCGGGCTGGCCAGGGAGGCTTTACTACCGCCAATGTGTTCGGCCAGACGAGCTAAATCAGCCTGCAGATCGGCGGCAAGGATCGCGAGGACGTGCTGGTTCACTCCGTGCCCCTTAACTTTACATACCAGCGCCTTCGCCCCCTGTCCCAGCGCCGTACCGCGAATCTTTGATACCGCTTCGCATTTGCCGACGGCCTCATGCTCCACAAGCCGATAGCGGGCCTGAGAACGATTAAGTAATTCAAGTAACATCTGGTGGGGGTTGTGTATTACAGACGCGTTCATGAGGACACTTTCCTTATGGGTAAAGCCATTAGCTTAATCCTGTCGGGCCGGTAAGGCGTGCTTTTTTTGCTTCTTATCGGCGTACAATCGGGCATCGGCAATTTTCATGACATCAACCAGGCTATCTCCCGGCGCCATGATGCAGGCACCCCATGAGAAATTAACGCGTTTATCAAAATCAATCGTTGCCAGATGCTGGCGAATGCGTTGTGGAATGCCTTGCGCTTCTTGCTCAGCATAATCGATCAAAATCAGGAAAAACTCATCGCCACCCAGTCTGATACCATAATCGCTTTTGCGAATAGAGGACGATATCGCCTGAGCAAGCATCACGATGGCGCGATCGCCTTCGTTGTGCCCCAGGGTATCGTTGATATACTTCAAACGGTCACAGTCCAGTGCCATAAACACAATATTCACTCCCTGTTCAGCCAGCTTTTGCAAACGGGATTCCAGAAGCGGAGAGAGGATTTTGCGGTTGAAAAGGCCGGTCAACGAATCGCTGGTATTTTGTTTAATGACATCGATATAGAGTCTGAAATGCATTCTTACCAGGTGTAAAAGTACGCTGGTGGAAATCAGGTAAAACAGAAATAGCTTCCACGAACTGAGCAGAAAATAGGCCATGTCCAGACAAAGCGCGACATGCAGGTTCTCTGCGACTTTCTGGCTGTGATTTGCGTAGCTGAAAAGATGGGTACGGCTGCGGTGGACGCTGATTTCAGATCTTGTGTTTGAATCCGTTAACGTAATATCGAGATAGCGCCAGACCAGAGGCCGGTCGGCAGTATAGAGAATTTCCTCGATATCCTGGCGAGTGATATCAACCATCACGACCCCTTTTAACCGCTCCCGATGATAGACCGGGCTTAAAAACGATAAAATATTCTGCCCGGTTAACGCGTCAGCATAGATGCTGGAAATCAGCGTACGACCGCGAATTAAACTATCGAGACTGGTCTGCGTGATACCTAGTTTGCTATCGTGAAGGAAGTTCCAGTTGTTAATTGGGCTACTATTTATCTCAACTGGAGAATAGAAATAGGCATATTTATTTTTCAGATCAATATAGTAGCGGAAGAGGTTTTTAGATTTGAACGATCCTGAACTTTGCAAAGCGTTGAGATCATTTTGAGCGATAGCCGCATCGAATGCCTGTAATGCCGGGAGGTCGCTAATCCACGGTTGGCACGAAGGCTGCGTGCTACTCAGTGTACCGTGAAGCAAAGGGAAAGCATGTCCGGTAAGATTTAACCCGCTAATATCGCCTTTTGTCTGTAGGCTGGTACAGGCTTGTTCTACTATTTCTGCCGTCGGTTGCGTATCCAGCTTGCGAGAAAACTGAGCAATAGCAAGCTGATTTTGATATTTATCGTACAGAAAGATAGATTCGCCTTTTTCGACGATGTATCGCAGATATTCCGACATATCCCGATGACTGGCGACTAATTCATACACCAGAAATGAGGATGTCAGGACAACCACCCCCGCAGAAATAAAATGACGGAGTAATTTATTCTGTAATTTCATGATGATAATTTCGCCAGGACAATTCTGATGATTCTAGCATGTGCGGGTCAGGGGCGCTATGTCTGGTGAAGAAGTAGGCTTTCTCAAACAGGGGAAAAGTTAATGTCCGGCAGCGGTAAAGTAAATAGGTTATTAAATATAAGAGTGCTAATTGATACTGCTGGTGAGTTAAATATCACACTAATTTCATAATTTGCTCATTTTATCTCCCATGCAATATGCTGCAATCACCCACTAATTGCTTTCATGATGAAGCTAAAAATGAAATAATTTTATTATTAGACGAACTTTTCTTATTCCTGTCAGTCCTTAGCAAGGCTAGCAAAAGTACTGTTGATAGTAGCAACGAGGTTATGATGATGGAGAACGCTGCGGTGCAGGTATCCCCAAGGAAGTTTAAAAAAATAAGGGAACTTAACAGGCGCCGTAATTATCTTTTTAAAAGATTACGCAACGTCATGCGGGTCTGTATTGCTAAAGCGCTTTGGGATAAGCGCAAACGACACGATGTTGATTTATCTTGCGCGAAAACGGTACTACTTCTGCGTAATGAAGGGGCGATCGGCGATGTAGTTGTAGACTCTGCGCTGGTTAAATGCCTTCATGAGGCCGGAATGAGCGTAGATTTTCTGCTGACTAAATCGAATAGTCAGGTGATGAAACATAACCCGCGAATTCGCCGTATCTATGAAGCCGAGAATGTTGACTCGGCGGTTTATCTGCGCAAATTTACCCATAATGTTTCTCGGACAATGGTTAATGAGCTGGCGAATAATAAGTATGATCTTGTTATTGACCCTTCGCTTTTCGATATTCCGGTGCACAGGATGTTGCTGCTGAGGCAAATCAAAGCAAAAGCGGTATTGGGTTTTAATAAATGGTCATCGATTAATCACTATACCCGAAGCTTTGATTTTGACTGTGAAAACTGGCACGTCACCAGAACCTTTACGCTTATCGCTGATTACCTGAAGCTGGATAAAAAGCACCTGGAGTCCTATGACCTGCATATTCCTGCGGATATTTCTCAGCAAGTTGCTGACTATCTGTTGAGTGTGACTGGCGACAAGGTGGTGATTAATATTTTTGCCGGGCACCAGGATCGCAGTCTTTCTCAGACACAGCTGGCGACGCTTATTGCCAGATTGCGTGCAGATTATCCAGAAACCAATATTATTCTGCTCGATCATCGTAACGAAATCAGCATTCCTTTACCCGAAAAGGTGAGGATAAATCCGTTTAAAACCCTGCATCATTGCATGGCCCTGATAGCCCAGTCTGATTTAGTGATTTCACCGGATACCTCGGTGGTTCATATGGCGGCGGCGTGGAAAAAACCGCTTATCGCGGTCTATAAAGATGTTCCCATGAATAATCGACTCTGGGCACCTGGATACGACAAGGCGCGGCAGATCGTTGTTAAATGCGGTAAAGTTCATCAGCTGGAAAACTTGCCCGACCTCATTATGGCAGAGACAGAGCGCGTCATTTCACGACAAATCCCGGCGGAATAAAGTGAGGATAAAACAGCCAGCAAAGTACGCTGGCTGTTTTAAGAAGACTACCCGTCTGCTTTTGACGTTTGCTTGTGAAAGAGTTCGCGGAAAACCGGGTAGATGTCTTCGGGGTCGCGAATATGCTGCATCGCGAAGTTTTCAAACGTCGCCTGCAGGTGTTCATACTCCCGCCACAGCGTCTGATGCGCCCGGCGAGTTATCTCTATATAGCTATAGTAGCGCACCACCGGCAGGATTTTTTTCGCCAGCAGCTCGTGACATAGCGGCGAGTCGTCCGCCCAGTTATCACCATCAGATGCCTGCGCGGCGTAAATATTCCACTGCGCGGGGTCATAGCGCTCTTTTACCACTTCATCCATTAATTTCAGGGCGCTGGAGACAATCGTGCCGCCGGTTTCCTGTGAATAAAAGAACTCATGCTCGTCGACCTCTTTAGCCTGCGTATGGTGGCGGATATAAACCACATCAACGTTTTTATAGGTCCGGCTGAGGAACAGATACAGCAGGATGTAAAAACGTTTTGCCATATCCTTTGTCGCCTGGTCCATGGAACCGGAGACGTCCATCAGGCAAAACATCACCGCCTGACTGGACGGTTCTGGCCGTTTTTCATAGTTTTTATAGCGCAGGTCGAAAGTATCAATAAACGGTACGCGCTCGATTTTCGCCCGTAATTCGGCGATCTCTCTGCGCAGGCGCTCCTCTTCCAGCAGCTGTGCAGGTTCGCTTTTGCTAATGATATCGAGCTCTTCTTCCAGAGCGTGCAGCTCCCGGCGTTTACCTGCGGTCATCGCCGTACGCCGCGCCAGCGAGTTTTGCAGCGAGCGAACCACGCTGATGTTGGCGGGAACCCCGTTTGCAGTGTAGCCCGCGCGATGGGTTTTAAATTCCGTCAGCTGCCGCTGCTGGTTTTTTTGCAGATTGGGCAGGGCGAGATCTTCGAATAACAGATCCAGATATTCGTCTTTCGAAATCTGAAAGACAAACTCGTCCTGACCCTCGCCATCGGCGCTGGCTTGTCCCTGGCCGCTGCCACCTCCACCGCCGCCGCCCTGAGGGCGTTCGATACGATCGTTTTGTACAAAGTGATCGTTACCGGGATGTACGCGGTTGCGTAGTCCGCCGCGCCCCTGATGAAACATCGGTTCGTTAATATCGTCCGTTGGGATGGAGACGGACTCCCCGCTCTGAATATCGGTCACCGAGCGCTTGTTTATGGCCTCGGAGATCGACTGTTTTATCTGCGCTTTATAGCGGCGCAGAAAGCGCTGTCGGTTGACGGCGCTTTTATTTTTCCCGTTCAGGCGTCGGTCTATGAACCAGGTCATATGCCCTCCTGTACTGCATTTGCCAACGATACCCGTCATACTTCAAGTTGCATGTGCGTTGGCTGCACTCGCTCACACCGGTCACTTACTTTAGTAAGCTCCCGGTGATTCACTCCCTTGCCGCCTTCCTGAAACTTGAATTATTTAGGGTAATGCCCTTAATTATTCGGGCTTCAGTACTATCTTTTCCTGCAACCCGAGTTAACGGAGTCCGCGCAGTTATTATTAGCCCGGCAGTTATCGCCTGCCGGGCTGGTCTATCAGGATGATTTACGTACCCGCAGATACCATTCGCACAGCAGACGAACCTGCTTGCGGGTATAGCCTTTCTCCATCATGCGGTCGACAAAGTCATCGTGTTTTTTCTGCTCATCGGTTGACGTTTTGGTGTTGAACGAGATCACCGGCAACAGCTCTTCGGTATTGGAGAACATTTTCTTCTCAATAACCGTGCGCAGTTTCTCGTAGCTGGTCCAGTTTGGATTCCGCCCGTTATTGTGCGCTCTGGCGCGCAGCACGAAGTTGACTATCTCGTTACGGAAGTCTTTCGGATTACTAATTCCGGCAGGCTTTTCGATTTTTTCCAGTTCGGCATTCAGCGACTCGCGGTCAAACAGCTGGCCGGTATCCGGGTCGCGATACTCCTGATCCTGAATCCAGAAGTCGGCATAGGTGACATAACGGTCGAAAATGTTCTGCCCGTATTCCGAATAGGATTCAAGGTAAGCGGTCTGAATCTCTTTACCAATAAACTCGGCATATTTCGGGATCAGATAGCCTTTCAGGAACTCCAGGTAACGCTCTGCCTGCTCCTGCGGGAACTGCTCGCGCTCGATTTGCTGTTCCAGGACGTAGAACAGATGCACCGGGTTAGCGGCGACTTCGGCATGATCAAAGTTAAACACTCGCGACAGAATTTTAAATGCGAAGCGGGTAGACAAGCCGTTCATCCCCTCATCGACGCCGGCATAGTCGCGATACTCCTGATAGGATTTCGCTTTCGGGTCGGTGTCTTTCAGGCTTTCGCCGTCATAGACGCGCATTTTCGAATAAATGCTCGAGTTCTCCGGTTCTTTCAGGCGTGACAGAATTGAGAAGCGCGACAGGGTTTCCAGAGTTCCCGGCGCGCAGGGCGCATGGGTCAGTTCACTGTTGTTAAGCAGTTTTTCATAGATGCGGATCTCTTCGGAGATTCGCAGGCAATAAGGCACCTTGACGATATACACGCGGTCGAGGAAGGCCTCATTGTTTTTGTTATTACGGAAGGTGACCCATTCCGATTCGTTCGAGTGAGCGAGGATTATCCCGTTGAACGGCAGGGCGGAGATACCCTCGGTACCATTGTAGTTGCCTTCCTGCGTAGCGGTCAGCAGCGGATGCAGCACCTTGATGGGCGCTTTAAACATCTCCACAAACTCCATCAGGCCCTGGTTCGCACGGCACAGGGCGCCGGAATAGCCGTAAGCATCCGGATCGTTCTGCGCGTAGTGTTCCAGTTTACGGATATCCACTTTCCCAACCAGCGCGGAGATGTCCTGATTGTTCTCATCGCCGGGTTCAGTTTTGGCGATGGCAATCTGCGCCAGTATTGATGGCCAGACTTTCACCACCCGGAACTTAGTGATGTCGCCGCCGAATTCATGCAGGCGCTTGGCCGCCCACGGCGACATGATGGTCCCCAGATAGCGGTTCGGGATACCGTACTCTTTCTCGAGGATCTGCGCATCTTCCTGCGGGTTGAAGAGGCACAGCGGATGATCGTTGACCGGGCTGCGCTCTCCGTTAGCGCTAAGCACGTAAATAGGAACGCGCTGCATGAGGGACTTCAGGCGTTCAGCAAGCGATGATTTACCGCCGCCCACGGGTCCCAGCAGATACAGAATTTGTTTCTTCTCTTCCAGCCCCTGAGCGGCATGCTTTAAGTAAGAAACAATTTGCTCGATGGCATCTTCCATACCGTAAAACTCTTCAAATGCCGGATAGCGCGCGACAACCCGGTTTGAAAAGAGACGGGATAGCCTGGGTTCCAGGGCCGTATCGACCATGACCGGCTCACCGATGGCCATCAGCAATCTTTCTGCTGCATTAGCATAAGCACTGCGATCTTGCCGACAGATGGTAAGAAACTCCTGCAGTGTGAACTCTTCGTCCTTGGCAGCTTCATAGCGCTGGCGATAGTGATCGAATATATTCATGGCATGCCGTCCTTTCGTTTTTAGCACAGGTTGAGAGCCGTTCATATGAATAGTGGGAGCCCCCGGAAGAGGTAAGCCGTTCAGCGTTCTCTGATTCTCCAGCAACCCTTATGCCAGGTTGGCGCAGTCTCTGGATAACGTGCCCCGCATTTACTTCTTCTAAATTAAAGCGTAGATGCATTTGGAAAACTTGCATGAGGCAGAAAATCAATTTCAATGACATATCAATAACTCATCCGGAAAAGCGGGCTCTTTTTTGCTCCTTGTGCCCGATAGCGTCACGGCGCCGTCATTTAGTTGTCAGTTTGTGGTCATATGACGATGGGAAATTGGTTAGTTCTGTGTAATGACAGGTAAAGAATTTGAGGCATGACGTATACAACGTTAAACTGCCAGCGCTGATAATTTGACAACAGGAATATGGATCGTGACTAAAATCAAACTTCTGGCACTAGGTGTGTTGATTGCGACCTCAGCATCCGCCGTACACGCTGAAGGGAAGTTCACTTTAGGGGCGGGTGTAGGTGTCGTTGAACATCCGTACAAGCAATATGATGCTGATGTTTACCCGGTGCCCGTTATTAATTATGAAGGTGATAACTTCTGGTTTCGCGGTTTAGGTGGTGGTTACTACCTGTGGAATGATACCAGCGATAAGCTCTCCTTGACCGCATACTGGTCGCCGATGTTCTTTAAACCAGGCGATAGCGATAGCGAGCAAATGCGCCGTCTGGACAGACGTAAATCGACGATGATGGCCGGTCTTTCCTACGTTCACAATACCCGTTACGGTTTCCTGCGCACTACGCTGGCAGGCGACACGTTGGATAACAGCAACGGTGTTGTGTGGGATCTGGCGTGGCTGTATCGCTATACCAACGGTAACCTGACGATAACGCCGGGTATTGGCGTTGAATGGAACAGCGATAACCAGAATGAGTACTACTATGGCGTTTCGAAGCATGAGTCGAATCGCAGCGGCATGCGCAGCTACGATCCGGACAGCAGCTGGAACCCGTATCTGGAGCTATCGGCAAACTATCGTTTCCTCGGCGACTGGAGCGTATATGGCGCTGCGCGCTATACCCGTCTGTCTGATGAAATCACCGATAGCCCGATGGTCGATAAGTCCTGGAGCGGCGTAATATCTACGGGCGTGACTTACACCTTCTGATAGTGCTTTATCACAGGGCAATTTGTGCATCAAAACAGGGCGTAATGCCCTGTTTTGCATTACGGTGGTGCAATCATTCCCGGGAGGTATCTATGACAGAAAGGACAATCAGTTTTGGCGAGCATTCAGCGGTTCCCGTTATTGGGCAAGGGACCTGGTATATGGGAGAAAACCCGGCATTGCGCGCCCAGGAGGCCGCTGCACTCCGTGCGGGCATCGACCTTGGGTTAACGGTTATCGATACGGCGGAAATGTATGCTGACGGCGAAGCCGAAGAGGTGGTCGGCGAGGCCATCCGCGGACAACGGGACCGGGTGACGCTGGTCTCTAAAGTCTATCCGTGGAATGCGGGAGGGCGCAAAATAGCCAGCGCCTGCGAGGCCAGCCTGCGCCGTCTGAATACCGACTATCTGGATCTCTACCTGCTGCACTGGCGCGGTGATTATTCGCTGCAGGAGACGGTTGAAGGTATGGAGGCGCTGGTAGCGCAGGGCAAAATTCGTCGTTGGGGCGTATCGAATCTTGATTTTGATGATATGCAACAGCTCTGGCAGGTGGAGGGGGGCGAACAGTGCGCGACCAATCAGGTGCTTTACCATCTGGCTTCCCGCGGGATTGAGTATGATCTCCTGCCATGGTGTCAGCAGCAGCGGCTGCCGGTGATGGCGTATTGCCCGCTGGCTCAGGCCGGTCGACTGCGCGATGGACTTTTAAATCATACCGTTGTGAAAAATATTGCGCAGGAGCGGGGCGTGACCGCAGCGCAGGTTCTGCTGGCCTGGGTTATCAGCCATCGGGGCGTTATAGCGATCCCTAAAGCGTCAGATATCGATCACGTAGAGCAGAATGCCGCGGCGCTGAATATTGTGCTGACCGCTGAAGAACTGGCGCTTCTGGATAAGGCCTACCCTGCGCCAGGCAGAAAAACGCCGCTGGATATGGTCTGAAATAAACATTCACTCTTTATCCCGTACGCATATAAGCCTGCGGCTTAAGGTATTGCAGACCGGGCCAGGCGTGAGCCGCCGCCCGGTACAAAGGCGAAAACCGGTTTACTGTGTGAGCTTAGCGTTTCACTACGCGAATGGTTTGCGCCAGGCGGGAAGGTTTCTCTTCGCTGGCCTTCTGCGGTTCGGTCACGCAGCAGCTTTCTACACACACGAAGGTTTTGTAGCCATCATCCGGCATGTCGCCCATGCTTACTGACAGCGCCGGGCCCGGGTTCCAGCCCACCACGTTGCTGTTATGATGATGAGTGACATCAATATTGCGATTCAGCGCATCGTCGTGAATCACGCTGCAGGTTTCGGCATTCAGATATACACGATCGGTCCGGTCAGGGAAGGTCTGTACGCCGTTGCTTAATACGCCTTCTTCGGCGTTATTCACTTTATCAATATAACGCTCGCCCAGACCGCTGACTTTCACTGCTGCAATATCACCGACGTTGAAATAGGTGTGCAGGGCGGAAGTGGTTTCAAATTCACCGTGTGCTTCCAGCTCAATTTCGCAGGTTGTGCCCAGTTTGAAACGCGCTAACAGGGTGAACTCGTGTGGCCAGTACTGGCGGGTAGCATCGCTGCTTTTCAGTTCAAAAGTCAGCACGACGCCGTTGTCATCTTCATCATGCCCTTTCAGAGACCACGGCAGGTTGCGGGCGAAACCGTGTGACGGCAGGCCTTGTTGAGCCGACGGGCCGAACCATGGCCAGCAAATCGGCACGCCGCCGCGCAGGGCTACGCCATTTTTAAACGGGGTATTACCGCTGAGCCACAGAACTTCTTCCTCACCAGCAGGCTTCCAGGAGAGCAGATGAGCGCCCTGGAACGCAACCGAGGCTTTAACCTGCGGATGCTCAACGACGATTAACTCCAGGTCATCAAGCTGGCGACGGGAGAGGACAGGGGTAAGCTGTTCGAGAACCGGGAGAGCAAAAATTTTATTAATCATTACGCAATCCTTTAATGCTCAGATAAAAAAAGAGCGACCGAAGTCGCTCTTGCAGATTACTGTCTCATCTCAACTTATTTGGAGATGTGAGCAATCAGATCCAGAACCTTGTTGGAGTAACCAGTTTCGTTGTCGTACCAGGAAACCAGTTTTACAAAGTTGTCGTTCAGAGCGATACCCGCTTTAGCATCGAATACGGAAGTGCAAACTTCACCGTTGAAATCGGTAGATACAACGTCGTCTTCGGTGTAGCCCAGAACGCCTTTCATTGCGCCTTCGGAAGCAGCTTTGATTGCTTTCTTAATTTCTTCATAAGAAGCAGCTTTTTCCAGACGAACGGTCAGGTCAACAACGGATACGTTCGGAGTCGGAACGCGGAATGCCATACCGGTCAGTTTGCCATTCAGTTCTGGCAGTACTTTACCTACAGCTTTAGCAGCACCGGTAGAGGACGGGATGATGTTCTGAGCTGCGCCGCGGCCGCCGCGCCAGTCTTTATGAGACGGGCCGTCAACGGTTTTCTGAGTAGCGGTAGTTGCGTGAACGGTAGTCATCAGACCTTCGATGATGCCGAAGTTGTCGTTGATAACTTTTGCCAGCGGAGCCAGGCAGTTGGTGGTGCAGGATGCGTTGGAAACGATGTCCTGGCCTTCGTATTTGTCAAAGTTAGCGCCTTTAACAAACATCGGGGTGTTATCTTTGGACGGGCCAGTCAGAACGACTTTTTTCGCGCCAGCGGTGATGTGTTTACGAGCGGTTTCGTCGGTCAGGAAGATACCGGTTGCTTCAGCAACAACGTCAACACCTACTTCGTCCCACTTCAGGTTAGCCGGGTCACGCTCAGCGGTAACACGGATTTTTTTACCGTTAACGATCAGATGACCGTCTTTCACTTCAACGGTACCGTTGAAACGGCCGTGAGTGGAGTCATACTTCAGCATGTAAGCCATGTATTCAGCGTCTAACAGGTCGTTGATTGCAACGATCTCGATGTCAGAACGTTCCTGAGCAGCACGGAAAACAATGCGACCGATACGGCCAAAACCGTTGATACCTACTTTGATAGTCATATATTCCACCAGCTATTTGTTAGTGAATAAAAGGTTGCCTGTAAAATTACAAAAACCTTACGCAGCGTCAAGCGGAATCGTGTCAATCATTGCGACAAATCAATCCAGAGCATGCCTTTGCGCGACTGATTTATCCCACTTTCCCTTTGAGCCCAATTCCATATGGGGGCTGCGCCCGGAATTTTAAAGGTCATTCGAGATAAAAATGTGATACATATCACAATTGTGTGGCTGCCTTTTGGCGTCGCCTAAGTTTAGAACAAAAGTTTACGCTTCATTGTTAATATTTTGTTAGAATTAACCTGAAAAGTTGTCCTTTCACAGCGAGAAGTAAGCCCATGTCGAATAAACCCTCTTCGGACGAGCTCAAGAAAAATTTGAGTGAAATGCAGTTTTACGTGACGCAAAATCACGGTACTGAACCGCCGTTCACCGGGCGGCTACTCCACAATAAACACGATGGTGTCTATCACTGCCTGGTGTGCGGCGCACCGCTGTTTAACTCACAAACCAAGTATGATTCAGGCTGCGGCTGGCCGAGCTTTTATGAGCCGGTAAGCGATGACGCTATCCGCTACCTCAATGACTACTCGCACGGTATGCAGCGCACGGAAATTCGCTGTGGAAACTGCGATGCTCACCTTGGACATGTTTTCCCGGATGGTCCTCAGCCCACCGGTGAGCGTTTTTGTGTAAATTCGGCCTCTTTAAGCTTCACTAATGATGAAAACGGTGAGCAAATCAAAGGTTGAAAAAACGATTCAGCAAATTATTCCAAAACGGGGTTCGCGGAAGATGGATATTGATCGGATTATCGATAGCATGACGCCGGAAGTTTATCAGCGTCTGGCGACGGCGGTAGAGCTGGGAAAATGGCCGGATGGCGTGGCGTTGACTGATGAACAGAAAGAGAACAGCCTGCAGCTGGTAATGCTTTGGCAGGCGCGACATAACGTGGACGCGCAGCATATGACCATCGATACCAACGGGCAGATGGTGATGAAAAGCAAACAGCAGCTGAAAGTGGACTTTGGTATTACGCCGGCACCCATCGCGACGTTCAAATCCTGAGTCTGAACAAACTTGCGCAGCCCGGCCAATCAATAGCCGGGCTTTGATGCGCAACGGCGTTATTTCTTGTTCATCATCGCCTTAAGATCGGCGAAAGGATTGTATTTCGCTTCGCCGACGGCTTTCTGCGCATCTTCGCCAGCCACCACCGTGGAACCATACTGGTCGGCCTCGGTGTATTTTGAGTGCTCATGATCGTGGCAGTACAGGCACAGCATCTCCCAGTTACTGCCATCTTCCGGGTTATTGGAGTGGTCGTGGTCGATATGGTGTACCGTCAGTTCACGCAGGTTTGAATAGACAAACTCACGCGAGCAGCGTCCGCAAACCCACGGGAAGAGCTTCAGCGCTTTTTCACGGTAACCGACTTCCAGACGGGCGTAGTTTATCGGGATATAAGCCATAATACCCATGCCTTTTGTTGAAATGAAAAGCTGCGCCGGTCAGGCGCAGCGGAATGTGGCTATCATAACCTATTGTTGATAGGGTGACACAGAGCAGATCAGTGTTTGATTCCCAGCGACTCGGCCAGCTGTTTCGCTAACTGGTTTTTGTCATCCGCGCCGTACTCCCAGAACATCGCGCCTCCCAGCCCCTTACTCTTGATATAGTCGGCCTTAATCGCCACCGAACGCGGGTTTTCGTAAGAAAGCGCAAACAGCGCTTTGCCGTCCGCGGATTGAACCGACAGCCACGGCACTTTTGCTTCATCATCCCAATGCTGAGTAAAACGTTTCTGCGGATCGTTGATTAACTTCGCCACAATATCGTTGTATTTCACATAAGTATCTTTCGTCAGGTCGACACCCAGCGATTTGAATAGCTCAATCTGCTGCGCCGCAAAGTAGGGCTGGGTAGCCGGGTTCTTCTGCGCATCCGGTTTGCTCCAGTCAATACCCGGTTCGACGGCACGTTTGGGTACCCGGCCATAGAAACCAATCCCGAGATTCATCTGGCTCGGCTTTAAACCAGCGGCAATGTAGTTGTTGACCACAAAATCAGCGCTGTATTTATCCGCTTCCGCTACCGTCGGCCAGCGGGTTGAATCGTACAGATTAGAGTTGAAGTATTGGGTGCCATAAGCCATGTCGTAGGTCATCAGGTTGATATAATCGAGCGATGGCGCAATTGCCTTTACGTCTACCCAGCTTTTTGGACTTTCAGCATTTGCGCCCACGGCGATGGTCACCAGTTTTTTATTGCCCACCGCCGCGCGCAGCTCTTTCAGCAGGGCGGTAAAATTATCCCGATCCGCCGGTTGACTGGCGACCAGTCCCCATGCGCCGTTAACCGGATACTCCCAATCGAGGTCGATCCCATCAAGACCATACTTTTCAATAATCTCCTGTACCGACTGAATAAACACTGCCCGGGTTTCCTTGGTTGCCGCCGCGCCGGAGAATCCGCGAGCTCCCCAGCCGCCGACGGAAAGTAGAACTTTCAGATTCGGGTTTTGCTGACGTAAGGTGGGAATTTTCAGTAAATCAGCCTGTACTTTCGGCGACAGCCAAATTTGATGCAGTCTGCTGGGGTCTTTCAGGGCGTCGTTGGTTTCGTCTTTTTCGTCGTTATAGACCAGACCAAACGAGTAGTTGAGATGGGTGATCTGGCGGACGTCCAGTTTATCGATGTCGCCGCCAGGGCCAGCAGTGACATCGCCGCCGCCGTTAAAATAGCCGACGGACATCAGTGAGTTAGCGGAAACAGCGCTTGCGCAGAGCAGGGGTAAAGCTGCCAGTAAAGGCAAAAGTTTCATATCAGTTCCTCTTTGACTTAGAAATACAAACACGCCACGGAAATGGCGTGGCGAAAAAAACAGCTCGTGCAGGCTAGCATCTTCCGCGGGGCAAAACTGCGAAGGCGTTCACGGCTGCATCAGCGAAGCGGTAGATTGCTGGAGGTATCAGGGCAGCTAACACTACCGAATGATGCCGGTCTGTGTTGCCCCTTGAGTCATGCTGTTGCGACGCGCGCTGATGCTGTTTTTATTTTGGTATCAGCACGCGCAAAGTTTCACCGGAGGAGATTGCTGAGATAACGCGCCGACAGGGCTTAGCCTGTCGGCACGGGTTACGCCTGGGTTTCCAGCCAGTCATCGAGGGTATACAGGGTGGCGCCTGCGGCGGCCATCTCCATAAACGCCAGATTGCTGTCCTGCGGCTGAATGTTCACCCCGCGGCAGCCGTCGGTAATCACGTTAACGCTATAGCCCAGATTGAGAGCGTCGAGCACGGTGAACTTGACGCAGTAGTCGGTGGCCAGACCCAGCACCGTGAGTTCAGTAATCCCACGCTCGCGCAGCCACGCATCGAGCTGGGTTTTCTGCCGGTGGCCGTTGTCGAAAAAGGCGCTGTAGCTGTCAATGTCTGGGTTTTCACCTTTATGGAACACGGCGGCGATATGCTGCTGCTTGAGGAGCGGATGTAGCGCCGCGCCTTCGCTGTTTTGCACGCAGTGATCCGGCCAAAAGGTCTGCGCCAGGCCATCGAGCTCGCCCTGAGTATAGGGTTCGACCTGATGCTGGCTGGCAAAGCTGCCGTGATTCGCCGGGTGCCAGTCCTGGCTGGCAACTACCGTTTCGTCCCGCGCCAGGCTCCAGTCGATAAGCCGGTTGGCGACATCCACCGTGCTATCGCCCTGCGGGACGGCAAGTGCGCCACCGGCGCAAAAATCATTTTGTAAATCCACCAGTAGCAGCGCGCGCTGGGTCATGTGCTCCTCCTTACTCATCGGGTGTCAGTTCGCCGCGCAGATTCTCCTGCATTGCGCGACGGATAGCCGCAACGTCCAGATCCTGGCTCAGCAAATAGTGTAGCTTGGTCAGCGTGGCTTCTACGGTCATATCAAAACCGCTAATCACTCCCGCCTGGGCGAGCGCGTTGCCGGTGGCGTAACCGCCCATATTGACTTTGCCGGACATGCACTGGGTCAAATTGATGACCACAATGCCGCGCTGGCTGGCTTCGGCCAGCACCTGGATAAACTCGCCATTCTGCGGCGCGTTGCCGACGCCGTAAGAGCGCAGGATCAGCGCTTTGACCGGCTGGCGCAGGAAGTTGCGCACGACGTCTGCGGAAATACCTGGATAAATCGTTACCACGCCGATCGGCTGCGGCGTGATGGGGTGTACCATCAGCTCACCGCCACCCTGCGGCGCGGGAGGTGTGCCGAGACGGCGAATATGAATGCCGGCCTCCAGCAGCGGCGCCAGGTTTGGCGAGGCGAAGGCGTTAAAGCCGTCGGCATGGGCCTTTGTTGTACGGTTGCCGCGGTAGAGGCGATTATTGAAGAACAACGTGACTTCGTTAATTGGATAGTTGGCCGCGACGTACAGCGCGTTGAGCAGGTTAATCTGTCCGTCGGATCGCAGCTCGGCGAGAGGGATTTGCGACCCGGTGACAATAACCGGTTTTCCCAAATTCTCCAGCATAAAGGAGAGCGCCGAGGCGGTAAACGCCATGGTATCCGTACCGTGCAGGATTACGAAGCCGTCGTACTGATCATAATGGTCGCGAATATCATCGGCGATATGCTGCCAGTCCTGCGGCGTCATATCGGAAGAGTCCATCAGCGGGGCGTACTCATGAATGGTAAAGTCCGGCATCTCAGGCCGGTGGAACTCGGGCATCAAGGCCAGCTGGCGCTGTAAATGGCCGGAAACGGGAATGTAGCCGTGTTCAGAACGCTGCATACCAATGGTGCCGCCGGTATAGGCAACGTAAATTGATTTCTTCTGCATAGCATCGCTTAGGTTATACGTGGACTGGCGAAGTATATACCCGTCACGCCGCAAGTTGCAGGGGCGTTGGCTGCTTTCGCGTATTACATTGGCTGCATTACGCAAAATCATTCGCGCTGCATCGAGGCGGCGTGAAGGATGAAGTGGATAAATGCCGCCCCATGGTCTGGGGCGGCAGAGGATTAACGAATATTGGCGCAGGTTAAACAGAAGGCGTAGCGGTTCTGCGGATCGTTGAACGCCGCAAGCTTATCGCTCTCCTTTTTCACCGCATCAGCAGCAGCGGCCACCGGCGCCGGCAAATATGCCTGTACCGCTGCTGGTAGCGCCGCGCGGACTGAACCGGTCAGACTATCAACAACCATTGAGAAGAAGGTGGGGTCTTCCTGGTAATAGTTGATATGCCACTGTTTCAGCTTCGCCAGCTCGGCGGCTTTCGCCACCGCGTCGTCAAAGTCGCCGAGGCTGTCGACCAGGCCGTTAGCCTTCGCATCTTCGCCGGTCCAGACGTGGCCCTGGGCAATTTGGTCGATTTTTTCCGGCGTGCTTTTACGCGCGTTCGCCACCAGGGTGATAAAGCGTTTATAGCCGTTTTCGATGCTCAACTGCATAAGCTGCTGGACTTCCGGCGGCAGCGCTTTTGTAGTGGAGACGTCGGCCAGCGGCGAAGTTGCAACGCCGTCGGTATGCACGCCGATTGAACCCAGCGTATCCTGAACGGTATTGATCACGCCAAAGATACCGATAGAGCCGGTAAGGGTGCTTGGGTTAGCCACGATATAATCCGCCGGGGTGGAGATCCAGTAGCCGCCGGAGGCAGCCATACCGCCCATCGAGACTACAACCGGCTTACCTGCTGCTTTTGCCGCCGCCAGCTCTTCGCGAATAACTTCGGAGGCGCTGACGCTGCCGCCCGGGCTGTTTACCCGCAGCACGATAGCTTTCACTTTCGGGTCCAGACGCGCGTCGCGGATCTGCGCAGCGGTAGTGTCGCCGCCGACGTTACCCGGCGTTTCTTCGCCATCCATAATCGCGCCGTTAGCAAAGATAACCGCAATGGCGGAGCCTTGGTCGGCAGGGGTTTTCACCGTATAGTCGTAGTAGCTGATCGCGCTGTAGTTGTTATCCGCCTTGCTCCAGCCAAACTGTTTTGTCAGCGCTTTCTCCACATCGGTGGAGGTGCCCAGCTCATCAACCAGCTTGTTGTCCAGCGCGTATTTTGCGGTATCGCCATCGACTTTACGCAGCCCATCAATTACGCCCTGAGCGCCAGGGAACACCTGCTGAGCGGTGATCTGGCGGTTGGCGGCGATAGTGTTGAGATAGTTTTGCCACAACTCGCCAATCCAGCGGCTATCCACCTCGCGCGCGGCCGGAGACATATCGTCGCGGATAAACGGTTCTACCGCAGACTTATAGGTACCAACCCGGAAAACGTGGGTCGATACTTTGAGCTTGTCGAGCAGCGATTTGTAATACAGGCCGTTGGTCGCAAAACCGTGCAGATCCACTTCGCCCTGCGGCGAGAGCCAGATTTTATTGGCGAAGCTGGCCAGATAATACTGGCCCTGGCTGTAGCTGCTGCCGATGGCGTAGACCGGCTTGCCGCTATCGCGGAATTCACGCAGCGCTTTACCGATATACTGCATCGACGGCTGATCGCCGCCGGCAAAGTTCTTCAGATCCAGCACGATACCGGTAATATTCCGGTCGTCTTTTGCCTGGCGAATCGTCTGTACGATATCGAACAGCGAGTTTTCCTGCAGGCGGTCGGAGCTGGCGCCGAACAGCTGACGACCAATCACGCTCAGCTTGCTGCTGGCCGAAGGTTTATCGACCACCACGCCGGTGATATCCATTAGTAGCGCACCGCGCGTTTTATGCTCTGTCGTTGTACTGCTGAACTGGGACCAGATGCCGACGCAGGCGAGCACCAACACCAGGAAAACCACGTTCAGTGCGAGCTGGCGAATGAAATTGAGCACTCGCCATGTCCATTTAAAAATTCCGGCGAGCAGTCGCCAAAGAGTTCGCATGTATTCTCCCTAACCATTATCAAAAATGGGCGAGCCGCAGGGGCTGCCGCGTTTGGCTATCCTAATGAGAGTGCCGACGGTTGTCAGCAGGAATCACCCGTTGGGCTGTAACAAAATCCTTGCGCATGTTAATTTTATGAAAAATGACATCACAGGAGTTATACAGATGGATGCTCTCGAACTACTGATTAATCGCCGCAGCGCTTCACGTCTGACCGACCCCGCCCCGGCGGGCGAGCAGCTGGAAAATATCCTCCGCGCTGGCCTGCGTGCGCCGGACCACGGGACGCTGCAGCCGTGGCGGTTCTTTATTATTGCCGATGAAGGGCGCGAGCGCTTTAGCCAGCTGCTGGAAAAAGGTGCCATAGCCGCTGGCGCGGATGAAAAAGCGATTGAAAAAGCCCGCAGCGCGCCGTTCCGTGCACCGCTGATTATAACCGTGGTCGCGCGCTGTGAAGATCACCCGAAGGTGCCGAAGTGGGAGCAGGAGATGTCGGCGGGCTGTGCGGTGATGGCGATGCAGATGGCGGCAGTCGCCCAGGGTTTCAACGGCATCTGGCGCAGCGGCGCGTTAACCGAGAGCCCGGTTGTACGTGAAGGTTTTGCCTGCCGGGAGCAGGATAAAATCGTGGGATTTCTCTATCTGGGCACGCCGCAGCTTAAAGCCGCAACCAACATCGCGCTGCCGGATACCTCGCCGTTCGTCAGCCGATTCTGAGTACACTCCTGCACAGGCCGGGTGGCGGTTAACGCCTGACCCGGCATACGGTTTCAGTCAATTACGGCTTTGGTCTTTCGCAGATGCCGCCTGCAAGATATTTATTCACTATTTCTGTTGTTTGCTGAATTCGTCTTTCGCTTTCTGCAGCTGTTGCTGGAATGCCGGATTGGTGTGCAGCGTGGCGACAACCGCGGAGCCAACAACTCGCGCCGCGTCTACGTCGCTCTGCCAGTGATAGCCGCAGATAACCCGACTTTCACCGAGCTCAAAGCCGCGCTTGAGGATTTCATTTTGCCGCTGGGGATTAATCTCAGCCAACACCAGCGCCGTGGCCCAGCCGATTGAGGTATGTCCGGAAGGATAGGAGCCGTTTTTCGACAGCGCATCCTGCTCTTTGGTGTTGCAGGTAGAGACGCCATAAAACGCAAATGGCCGAATACGCATATACTTCTCTTTCGCCCCGCGCGTCGCCAGATCGCCGGCATCTTCAATCATATTGGTGAGCAGCTTATGCAGCTCCGGCGCGTCCTGGGCGGTAATGGGCGAGCCGAAGGCGCCGGAGAAGGCGTTTGCGACGCCACCGGCGCTCAGGTTGGCGTCTTCCGCGGCTAGTTTTCCGCGCTCGGTGCCGCGCAGCAGACGTCCTTTCTCATACATTGCCTGATCGTTTAAAAACGCAATGCTGCCAACTTCCGGCGGTGGCGGCAGCAGCGCCAGGCTGTCGATGGCCTGCGCGTTGGTCAGATAGTAGAGGTCGGGCTTGGTGGTGACGTCGTTACCGGCGGGAACCAGGGCGAAAGCGTTGATGGAGAAGAAACTGGCCAGGCAAAGGGCGAGAACGCGTTTTTTCATTAAAATTTCCTTACGTTGTTATATGTCCAAACAAAGCAGAATTCTTTTTTGTCATATTTCTGTCATCTTTAGTAAAGATTAAAATCAGCCTGAAAAAGCGGGGCCGTATCGCAAAATTGTTTTTTTGTCTGCTTAATGAGCAACCATACGCGATTTCGGACTGTCGCACTTATCACCCCGCCGTTTGGGCGCTACCATAGCGGGATTGCAATGACAGGAGATGTCCATGAGCGAGCAAGCCATTCGTTTAACGCAATACAGCCACGGAGCCGGTTGCGGGTGTAAGATTTCCCCTAGAGTGCTGGAAACTATCCTGCAAAGTGACCAGGCCAAATTTATCGATCCCAATCTGCTGGTGGGCAATGAAACCAGCGACGATGCGGCGGTCTACGATCTCGGCAACGGTACCTCGATTGTCAGCACCACCGACTTTTTTATGCCGATCGTCGATAACCCGTTCGATTTTGGCCGCATCGCTGCAACTAACGCCATCAGCGATATTTTCGCTATGGGCGGCAAACCTATTATGGCCATCGCTATCCTCGGCTGGCCTATCAATACCCTGGCGCCGGAAATTGCTCGTCAGGTGGTTGAGGGCGGGCGCTTTGCCTGCCAGCAGGCGGGGATCGCGCTTGCCGGCGGCCACTCTATTGACGCACCGGAACCTATCTTCGGACTTGCCGTAACCGGCGTCGTACCGACCGAGCGCGTGAAGAAAAACAGCACCGCTCAGGCTGGCTGTAAACTCTATCTCACTAAACCGCTGGGAATTGGCGTGCTGACCACCGCTGAGAAAAAGTCGCTGCTGAAGCCTGAACATCAGGGGCTGGCAACGGAAACCATGTGCCAGATGAACCTCGTTGGCTCGGCGTTTGCCAATATCGACGGCGTGAAAGCGATGACCGATGTGACCGGCTTCGGGCTTCTGGGCCACCTGAGTGAAGTGTGCCGCGGCGCAGGAGTACAGGCGCAGTTAACCTATGCCAATATCCCGAAACTGCCGGGAGTGGAAGAGTATATTGCGGCCGGTGCAGTACCGGGCGGAACCGGGCGCAACTTTGCCAGCTACGGTCATTTGATGGGCGAAATGCCGCCAGAATGGCGCGATCTGCTGTGCGATCCGCAAACCTCCGGCGGCCTGCTGCTGGCGGTAACGCCGCAGGCCGAGGCTGAAGTGCAGGCGGCGGCCGCGGAGTTTGGTATTACGCTCACCGCTATCGGCGAGCTGGTTACCGCCCGCGGCGGACGTCCCATGATCGAGATCCGTTGATTTCATGCGGCTGTTTATTGCAGAAAAACCGAGTCTCGGTCGCGCTATCGCCGATGTGCTGCCAAAACCGCATCGCAAAGGTGATGGCTACATTGAGTGCGGCAACGGGCAGGTGGTCACCTGGTGTATTGGCCACCTGCTGGAGCAGGCCCAGCCCGACGTCTATGACGGGCGCTATGCGCGCTGGAATCTGCTTGACCTGCCCATCGTGCCGGAAAAGTGGCAGCTGCAGCCTAAGCCCTCGGTCACCAAACAGCTTAACGTGATTAAGCGCCTGCTGGGCGACGCCCAGGAAGTGATCCACGCGGGTGACCCGGACAGAGAAGGCCAGCTGCTGGTGGATGAGGTGCTGGATTATCTGCAGCTGGCGCCGGAAAAACGCCAGCAGGTACAGCGCTGTCTGATTAACGATCTTAACCCACAGGCGGTGGAGCGGGCGATTAACCGCCTGCGCGCCAATAGCGAATTTGTTCCGCTATGCGTTTCTGCGCTGGCCCGCGCCCGCGCCGACTGGCTGTATGGGATCAACATGACCCGCGCGTACACTATTCTCGGGCGTAACGCGGGTTATCAGGGCGTGCTATCGGTGGGACGCGTGCAAACGCCGGTGCTTGGCCTGGTGGTGCGCCGTGATGAAGAGATTGAAAACTTCGTCGCCAAAGATTTCTTCGATGTGAAGGCGCATATCGTTACTCCGAAGGATGAGCGTTTTGTCGCAACCTGGGTGCCCAGCGAAGCCTGCGAGCCGTATCAGGACGAAGAGGGGCGGCTGTTGAATCGCTCGCTGGCCGAGCATGTGGTCAAACGCATCGAGGGCCAGCCGGCGACGGTAACCGCTTATAACGACAAGCGGGACTCCGAGCCGGCGCCGCTGCCGTTTTCCCTTTCGGCGCTGCAGATTGAAGCCGCTAAACGCTTCGGATTTAGCGCGCAGAACGTGCTTGATATCTGCCAGAAGCTGTATGAAACCCACAAGCTGATTACCTATCCGCGTTCCGATAGCCGCTACCTGCCGGAGGAGCACTTTGCCGGACGCCATGCGGTGCTGAACGCCATTAGCGTGCATGCCTCTGACCTGCTGCCGCAGCCGGTGGTGGATCCGGAAATCCGCAACCGCTGCTGGGATGATAAAAAGGTCGATGCCCACCACGCAATTATTCCGACCGCTCGCAGCTCGCAGGTGAAGCTCAGCGATAACGAAGAAAAGGTTTATGGCCTGATCGCCCGTCAGTATCTGATGCAGTTTTGCCCGGATGCGGTGTTCCGTAAATGTCAGATCGATCTGGATATTGCCAACGGTAAGTTTGTCGCGAAAGCGCGTTTTCTGGCGGAGGCGGGTTGGCGAACCCTGCTGGGCAATAAAGAGCGTGATGAAGAGAACGACGGCATGCCGCTGCCGGTGGTGGCAAAAGATGATGAGCTGCTGTGCGAAAAGGGCGAAGTGGTGGAGCGTCAGACCCAGCCGCCGCGTCATTTTACCGATGCGACGCTGCTGTCGGCGATGACCGGTATTGCCCGCTTCGTGCAGGATAAAGATCTGAAGAAGATCCTGCGCGCCACGGACGGACTCGGTACGGAGGCGACACGCGCCGGGATTATCGAACTCCTCTTCAAGCGCGGTTTCTTAACCAAGAAAGGGCGCTATATCCACTCCACCGACGCCGGGAAAGCGCTGTTTCATTCTTTACCTGAAATGGCGACCCGTCCGGATATGACGGCCCACTGGGAGTCGATTCTGACGCAAATCAGCGAAAAACAGTGCCGCTATCAGGACTTTATGCAGCCGCTGGTGGGGACGCTGTTTCAGCTTATCGACCAGGCGCGCAGCACGCCGGTACGTCGCTTTCGCGGGATTGTTGCGCCGGGCGACGGTAAGAAAGGCTTTAGCAAGGGGAAAGGCAGAGCCAAGGCTAAAGATAAAAAACCCGCCTCCGACTCTGCGGCAGAAAGCCCACAATAAAAAACCCCGGGAAACCGGGGTCTTCTCACTTATTCGCCGAAGCTGAATGCACGGGGTTCAGAAACACCAGCCTTAAATTACACCCTGTGCCAGCATAGCGTCAGCCACCTTCACGAAGCCGGCGATATTCGCGCCGCGTACGTAGTTGGTCTGCTTCTCGTCACCGCCGTACTGCACGCAGGCGTGGTGGATATCCAGCATGATGTGGTGCAGACGCGCGTCCACTTTCTCTGCCTTCCAGCCCATACGTGCGGCGTTTTGCGCCATTTCCAGGCCCGAGGTGGCTACGCCGCCAGCGTTAGCCGCTTTGCCCGGCGCGAACAGAACGCCCGCTTCGAGGAACAGATCGGTTGCCGCGATGGTGGTTGGCATATTGGCGCCTTCCGCAACGGCTTTGACGCCGTTGGCAATTAGCTGACGGGCAGCGTCGACGTCCAGCTCGTTCTGCGTTGCGCACGGCAGAGCGATATCCACCGGCACAGACCACGGCTGCTTGCCTTCAAGATAGGTCAGACCGAACTCACGAGCGTAATCAGCCACGCGACCGTGACAACGCTCTTTAATGTCGATCAGGCGAGCCAGTTTTTCTTTGGTGAAGCCAGCTTCGTCAACTACGGTGCCGTTGGAGTCGGAGGCGGTTATCACGCGAGCGCCAAGCTCCATCGCTTTTTCAATCGCGTATTGCGCGACGTTACCCGAGCCGGAAACCGCGACGCGAGCGCCTTCAAAACCTAAACCATGACGCTTAAGCATTGCTTCGGTGAAGTAAATCAGACCGTAGCCGGTTGCTTCCGGGCGAATCAGGCTACCGCCGAAGGAGAGGCCTTTACCAGTGAATACGCAGGCGCTGTTGTTGGAGAGCTTACGCATCATCCCGGCCATAAAGCCGACTTCACGACCGCCTACGCCGATATCACCGGCGGGAACGTCGGTATCCGGACCGAGATGGCGATACAGTTCGGTCATCAGCGCCTGGCAGAAGCGCATCACTTCGCCATCGCTTTTGCCTTTAGGATCGAAGTCGCTGCCGCCTTTACCGCCGCCCATAGGCAGGGTGGTCAGGGCGTTTTTGAAGGTTTGTTCAAAGCCCAGGAATTTGAGAATCGACAGGTTTACAGAAGGGTGGAAACGCATGCCGCCCTTGTACGGGCCGATGGCGGAGTTGAACTGCACGCGCCAGGCGCGGTTAACCTGTACCTGATTACGGTCATCAACCCAAACGACGCGGAACTGGATAGCACGCTCCGGTTCAACCAGACGTTCCAGCAAATTCATCTGGCGATAGCGCGGATTTTCCTCAAGGAAAGGCCACAGGGTGGTCATCACCTCGCGGACGGCCTGAGCAAATTCAGTTTGATTTGGATCGCGCTGTTGAACGCGGGCGAGAAAACCTTCCAGAGTGCACGTCTGATCCATTGATATAAATTCCCCTTATGGTTGTGGTTGCAACTATTTATTATGGTTCGGCCCTTGAAAAAGCCGTTTTTCCGACTATACCACCGGAAATCGTTAGGTAAGCAAGGAAAAATTGTTCAGGAAGCAAAATTTATAATCAGGCATTGGTCATAATCAAAAACGATGACTGCCGCCTGAAAAAATTAGCGGGGAAGGAAAGAGGCGCGCCGGGCGATATAGGTTTCCAGCAGAGGGATATCCGCGGGTGCAAGGTTGAAGGCAAAGGCTTCCAGCGGCGAACACCAGCGCAGCTGGCTGTGGTAGTGGGCGACGGGTTCACCGTCAAAACGCGGTACCCACCAGGCGTGAAGATGAATCATACGCCCGGACACCGCACGTTGATGGCTGGCGATATAGCAATGCGGTTGGGCAGCGATCTGCAGCTCTTCCTGAAGCTCCCGGACCAGCGCCTGGGCCTGAGTTTCCCCTGGCTCAACTTTTCCGCCGGCAAACTCCCACATTCCCGGCTGATCCGCATGGACAGGCCGTTGTGCAAGCAGGATCTTCCCGTTGCGCTCGATAATGGCGGCGACAACATCAATTGTTTTTAGCATATGCATCATCGTTCTGTTCGGAATAATGGCCTATTATCACCGTCCTTGTCCCATTGAAACAACCCTGTAACCGCTGGAGAGTCTCCGTGCTTGACCGTCACCTGCATCCTCGTCTCAAACCCTTGCTCAACGCGACAGCGGCCCTACTGGATCGTCCGGCCATCTCTCCCGATGGGGTGACGTTACTCGGCTTTGCAATCGGGATACTGACGCTGCCGTTTTTAGCTTTGGGTTGGTATCAGGCGGCGCTGGTGACGATTGTGGTTAATCGTCTGCTGGATGGTTTAGACGGCGCGCTGGCTCGACGACGTGGCTTAACCGATGCGGGCGGTTTTCTGGATATTGCGCTCGATTTCCTGTTTTACGCTCTGGTGCCGTTTGGTTTTATTCTTGCCGATCCGGCGCAGAACGCGCTGGCTGGCGGCTGGCTGCTGTTCGCTTTTATTGGCACCGGCAGCAGTTTTCTGGCCTTTGCCGCGCTGGCGGCTAAACATCAGATAGATAATCCGGGTTATGCCCATAAATCGTTTTATTATCTCGGTGGGCTGACGGAAGGTACGGAGACGATTGCGCTGTTTGTGCTGAGCTGCCTGTTCCCGCAGTGGTTTGCCTGGCTGGCGTGGGTTTTTGGCGGGCTATGCTGGCTGACCACCTTTACGCGGGTGTGGAGCGGATATGTCACGCTGAAGCAGATCGGAAGGTGAGTTTTCCCGGTTTGCGCTGCGCTCCGCCGGGCTACGGGTTTGCCGCCGTCTGCGGTCCGGTAGCCCGGACAAGGCGCGTTAGCGCCGCCCCCGGGAAATGCGCCGGGTCGGATGCTTCCACGCAGCGCATGTTGCCAATTAGCAGATTATTTGCTGCTCTCCGGGCCGCGTTCCCCGCGCGAGACCGGATTCTGCGGGTCGCTGCTCCACTCGTACCAGCCGCCGTCGTAGACCGAAACATTGTTCCAGCCCATCGCCCGGGCGTACATAAACGTTTCTGAGGCGCGCCAACCGGTACCGCAATAGAAAGAGACCTGCTGGCTCGGCAGAATATTCCACGATTTCCACATCGCGGCGATATCATCTGCGCTGCGCATGGTGCCGTCCGGATTGTGGAAATCCTCCATATGCGTGGAGTCGCTTCCGGCATGGCCCCAGCGGGCGCCGGCAATCTCTCCCGCTGGCTTGATATAGCTGTAGCCGCTGGTGGCGCCAATAAACTCCGGCCAGGAACGAATGCTCACCAGCGAGGCGTCCTGACGATGCAGCAGAGCGCGGGCCTGCTCGGTATTGAGCATGAGCTGCGGCTGAGCGGGAATGGTGGCGCCGAAATCCGGCTCTGGCTCCTGCTGCGGCGGCGTTCCGCGCTCAACCGGCAGCCCGGCGTCAGACCAGGTTTTCCACCCGCCGTCGAGCAGGCGTACATCTTTTACCCCGGCATACAGCATAATCTGCGCCACGCGGGCGGCGGCATACACGTCGCGACCGTACAGAATTACCGTCGTATCATGGCGAATCCCGTGTTTTGCCAGCATCGCTTTAAGCTGTGCATCGGAGACCTTATTCCACAGCGGTTCGCTCTCGACTTCGTTGGTGTCAATATAGCCAGCGCCGGGTATATGGCTTAGCAGATAAAATTTCGGCGCTCCCCATGCGGCTTCAAATACCTTCCATTGCCCGGCCGGCGCGGCGGCCACCGGTTTTCCTTGCTGGAGGTCGTGCAGCCACTGCGGATACACCAGCTGCTCAAAATGCGGCAGCTTTTGCAGGCGGTCCGTCTGAGTCAGAGCGTCGCCAAGCGTACTAAGCTGAGAGAAGCCCGCCGCTTGAAGGCGTGCGGCCACTTTTGCGTTGTCCTCGGCGTTGCCGTACAGCGCAACTGGCGTTGATGGCTGTAAATTATGCTGCTTAGCCCATGCGTTCAGCTGCTCGTCGTTCATCGCGGCAAGCCAGCTGGCGGAAAGGTTGAGAGCCTGCGGTTCATGGCCCTGCGGGCCGCTGGCGCTTTGCGGCCAACCGTTATAGAAAGCGCTGAGTCGCGTATCAATAGCGACGCCGTTTTGCTGTTGCAGCGTGGAAAGCGTTAGCGTTGGCATGGTTTCAGCGGCGAAGGTGGAAGCAGCAAGCCCCATTAGCAGGGCGAGTGCGGTCAATTGAGAAACACGTTTCATCGAAATGCCCGACAGTAGAAAATTGAACGGCAATTCTCCGCGTTATCGGCGGAGAATTCTTTGCGATAGCGCAGGCTTTCATTGCCAGAGACTCAGGTGTAAACAGCGCCCCCCGGCAGGCCTGTCCTGTTCGTCATGGGTGACCAGTACGGCGGGGATCGCCTGTCGCGCCAGTTCGTTGAACACCCAGCGGCGAAAATCAGCGCGCAGCGCTACATCGAGTCGATTAAACGGCTCATCCAGCAGCAGCGCCCGCGGTCGGGCCAGCAGAGCGCGTAGCAGGCTGACCCGAGCGCGCTGGCCGCCGGAAAGCGTCGCCGGATCGCGAATAGAGAAGCCCGCCAGACCGGCGCGTTCCAGCGCCTGCTCAACCTGAACTTTGCGCCGGGTGCGCGGAACGTCAGCGGGAAGCGCCAGCAGCAGGTTTTGCCCGACGCTGAAGTGGTCAAACAGCAGCGCGTCCTGAAACAGAATGCCGATGCGTCGCCGCTCGGTGGGTAAACTATCGCAGCGCTGGCTATCCAGCCACAGTTCGCCCGCGGCGCGGAAATTCTCCTCCAGCGCGCCGATCATCCAGGAAAACAGGGTTGATTTACCGCTACCGGATGGCCCCATCAGGGTCAGCACCTCGCCGGGTGCGACCGAGAAATCGACGTTGCGCAGCAGCGGTCGTCCGTGAAGGCTGAGGGTCAGGTTTTTAACGGTCAACATTAGCGTAATCCTTGTCGATAGCGGCCGATGAGCCATGCCAGCAGAGCGGTGAGGGCAAAGAAGATCGCCGGTAATAACAGCTGCCATAATGCCTGCGCGGCGAGGGTATGCGTATCGCCGCCGCTGCTCAGCGCCACCGCTTCGCTGGTAAGCGTCGGGATTCGTCCGCCACCCAGCCATAATGTCGGCAGATATTGGGCGATGCTCACTGAAAAGCCGATCGCCAGCGCCGTCAGCAGCGGGCGCGTCAGGAGGGGCAAGCTGATCAGCCAGAAGATACGCCCTCGCTGCCAGCCAAGAGTCCGGGCAACCAGCGCCGCACGCGGATCGCGAGCGCGCCAGGCCGGAAGCAGAATAAACAGCATCCAGGGTACCACCCATAGCAGATGCCCCCATAAAACGGTGAGCCACTCGCCGTCCAGCCACGCGTATAGCGCCAGCTGGTATTGTCCGTCTGCCAGCGGCAGGGCGGGTAAAATCAGCGGTAGCCAGAGCCACTGACCAAAACGGGAAGGACCCAGCTCCAGCCACAGCAGGCAAATGACCATGCCGATCAAGGCTGAGCATAGCCCAAGCCACAGGCTGTTGCCGACGCTCTCGCTGACCGGCTGGCTATTGTGCGCTACGGCGGCGAGCAGCAGAGCGCAGACCACCCCGCCAGCAGGCAGGATGAGGGCCAGGCTTTTCCCGATGACCGCGTGCGGCTGCGGGTGGCGGATCCCCTGAATCTGCGGTATACGTCGTCGCCAGAGATGCCAGACTCCCCACGCCGCCAGCGCCATGGTGGCGAGAGTCAGCAGTAGTACCAGGCTGGCGAGGGCACCTTTGGCCTGCTGCAGCTCGTCGCCCTGGCTCAACCATTGCCAGGCCAGCACCGCCAGCGTCGGCGGGTTGCCCGGACCAATCACCAGCGCGACGTCAACCACCGAAAGGCTCCAGGCGGCGGTAGCCAGCAGTACGACCGATAGCGCCGGAAGCAGCGTGGGTAAAACTAACCACTTCAGACACTGCCAGCGACCGTAGCCAAGGCTTCTTAATACCGTTGCCTCACCGGCCAGACGTTTTTCGCCCAGCAGACCATAGATTGCCCATAGCAGAAACGCGCTCTCTTTTATCGCCATCGTCAGGCCAAGGCCAATGCCGTAGCGGTCAACTGGTGGGATGAAAAAGGGCAACAGGCGAGAGAGCCAGCCGCCTTCAGCAAATAGCAGCAGGGCGGCGGTAGCAAAGGCGACATGAGGCACCGCCAGCAGCAGCGGCAGTCTGGTCGCCAGCCGTTGCCAGCCGCGCGATGGCCAGAGTGCGGCAACAACGCTGAGAGCAATAAGCAGCGCGCCACCAACCGAAATCAGCGTCGAAACCAGCGTGGCGACCAGCGCCTGGCAGAACTGCGGGTCGGCAAATAGCGATTGCCAGAGGGAGACCCTGAGTGCCGGAAGCGCCATCAAAGAAACCGCCGGCAGCAGCGGCACATAGATGAGCGCGATGGTGCCCCAGGCCAGTAGCGTTAGTGCGTACCGTAGCGGCGCAGCCATTCCTGCTCCAGGGCTTCAACCCAGTCGGCATGCGGTTCACCCAGCATCGGCGGCATATCTTTCGGCACAACGGCGTCAAAAGTCCGACGCTGTTCGTCCGTTAAAGCCGCTGGATCCAGCACGCTGGGATCGCCCCATACTGCTGGGTCGGCTTTGCGCAGCTGCGCCTGCGGCGAGAGCAGGAAATTAGCGACGACCTTCGCGGCCGCCGTTGCGCGGGCATTGGCCGGGATCGCCACAAAATGCACGTTACCGAGCATTCCCTGACGAAAACCGAAGCCGTAGCTGTCTTCTGGCAGCTCCCCGCTGGCCGCTTTTTGCTGCGCGTGCAGCGGGTTAAAGGTCAGCGAAAGCTTGAGGGTGCCATTGTTCAGCATGGTATCCATACGGGCGGGCGACGCCGGGAAGTCGCGGCCCTGGCGCCACAGAAGAGGATGGAGCTGGTCAAGATATTGCCACAGCGGCGCGGTCACTTCGCCAAAGGTATCTTTCTGCGGCGGCTGGCGCAGGGCATCGGGATGCGAGGTGAGCGTCAGCAGCAGCTGTTCGAGAAAAGCGGTCCCGGTAAAATCCGGCGGACGCGGATAGGTGATGCTCCCGGGATGCGCGGCGGCGAAAGCCAGCAGCGCCTGCGCATTTGTTGGCGCGTCGGGTGTTTGCGATCGGCGGGCAATAAAGGTGAGCTGCGCGCTGCCCCACGGGGACTCCGCGCCATCGGTCGGAATGGAGAAATCCTCACGCACCGGTTTTTGCGTATCGACAAAGCGCCAGTTGGGCAGGGTTTCCGCCCACCGGGTATGCAGCAGCTTGGCGCTCTTCAGGGTACGAAAATTCTCGCCGTTAACCCACAGCAGATCGATGGAGCCGCCCTGACGGCGTCCGGCGCGGGCTTCGGTCTGGATACGCTTCACCGCATCGGCGGCATCGGCGATATGTACGATGCGCAGGTCGATGGCGTAGTCGCGTTTTACCTCGCCGCTGACCCAATCGAGATAGCGGTTGACCGCCGGGTCGCCGCCCCAGGCGTTAAACCACACCGTCTGGCCGCGGGCTTCCTGCTGTGTGGCTTGCCAGTCGGCGCTGGCGGTCAGCGGGGAGAGCAGCAGTAGAGCGAAGAGCAATAAACTGCGCATGACCACTCCTTAGGGTCTTGAATCGGTCGGAACCTGGCACAATCCCTGGGCAGGGATTGCCATGGCAGAATTAAAGCGCGCCGAGAGGTTTTGTAACCCGATCAGCGCGGTGAGTTCAGTTAGCGCCTGAGCATCAAACTGGCGAGCCAGCTTAGCGCGTAACGCGTCGTCAACGATCGGAGGCGTCATGCTCGCCGCTTCGGCGTACTCCAGCGCCAGCCGCTCGCGCTCGCTGAATAGCGCGCTGTCTCGCCACCCGGCGACTGCCAGGAGTTTATCGCTGCCGCCGCAGCGCTCCGCCAGCTTCATATTGGTGATATCAATACAAAACTCGCACAGGCACAGCTGCGCGACGCGGGCGCTGACCAGCGAACGCAGTACCGGGTCGAGAGGCGAGCGCCTACGTTCCAGATAGCCAACGAACATTGACACCAGGTAAAACACCAGGGGGATACGCCCCCACCAGCGGATAGGACTGAGCACCTCGCCGTAATGGCGGCGATGCAGCCAGGCCTGCGGACGCAGAATCAGGGGAATGGACTTCAGGGGCGGTAAGCTCATCGTGAACTCCTCTTCTGTTGTTCAAGATAGAGTGCTTTCGCGACCACCACCACAATGGCCAGCGCAAACATGATTGACAGACCGGTCAACAGCCAGAAGGTACCGCCGGTCAGCAGGCTGCCGGTCCATGAATAGACAATCGTCGCGGGCAGCTGGCCGAGACCGGTAGCCAGCATAAAGTGGCGAAAGCGTATCGACGTCAGCCCGGCGGCGTAGCTCACCGGATCAAACGGCACGAAAGGCAGCAGGCGGCAGATCAATATCGTGTGTTTGCCGTAGCGGGCAAAAAAGCCATCCATACTTCGCAACACGCTTTTACCGGTGAGTTTTTCCACCACCTCACGACCGAGAACTCTGGCGATAAAAAAGCACAGCGCCGCCCCGGCCATCGAGCTGACCCACGACAGCGCGCCGCCCCAGAAGGCACCGAACAGGGAAGCGTTAGCAAAGGTTATCAGGAAGGCGGGAAGCGGGGCGATTATCGCCTGTAGAATCATCAGCGCGAAGGAGACCAGCGCCGCCTGCGGGCCCCAGGAGTCGATAAAGCGCTCAATCGCCGGCTGATCGAGCGTGGCAAAGGCCGCAAGACTCTGCTGTATGAAATCATTTATGCCGGGTATTCGCCACCATGCCAGCAGCGCCGCAAGCAGCGTAATGACAACGGCTATCCGGTAGCGCGCTTTACTCTTTTTCATCTTCAGCCTGTAGCCGTTCGGTATCGATTCGCCGATAGCGGGCATATCTTTTCGCCGCCTGAATTAAGGTAAATAAGGCTAGTCCTGCGACAGTCAGCTTAAGCATAAAAATAACGGTGATACCGTCGCGGATAAGTTCGCTGGCCATTAGCGTATAAATATAAATGCCGGGTAAGGTAGTGACGGCGGAAATAAAGGTAAAAGACCAGAATGGAATAGCCGTCAGGCCGTACGCATAATTCTGCAGATTATAAGGAAAGAGTGGAATGAGGCGCGTCAGAATTAAAAAGTCGCTGCCGCTACGGGCGATCCCTTTTTCAATTGCCTGAAATACCGCCGTTTGCCCGACGTATTTTAACAGCAGCTCGCGCCCCAGCCAGCGGGCGAACAGAAACGACAGGGATGAGGCAACCGTTGCCGCCAGCAGCGATAGCAAGGTTCCCGGTAGAGGACCAAAAATGACGCCGCCGGCGATAACCAAAACGCTTCCCGGAATCAAAAACAGAGTGGCGATAATAAATAGCAGAATATAGAGCGTATAGCCGAAGGTTCCGCTTTGGCGGATAGTCTCGCGCAGATGGTGAAAATTGGTGACCAGCTCGGCAAAACCCGTCTGATGGATAATCCAGACCATCATGCTCAAGACGACCGCAACAGAAAGCAGCTTCAGTTCAGCTTTATGACGGCTTCTTTTGCATGGGGTTCTCCTGTATTGCCGGGCGGGCGAAAAGTGCGCGCGACAGTATAATAGTTTGCCGGCGTTAACAATCAATTACGGCGGCTTTTTTGATATCACGCAGGCTCTCCGGGTCAGAGAGCCTGATTAAGGGAAGATTTAGGCTTTAAAGGTCGCCCAGACCGGTGCATGGTCGGATGGTTTTTCCATTGCGCGAATTTCGTAGTCAATTCCGGTTTCAACGCAGCGCTGCGCCAGCGGATTACTTGCCAGCAAAAGGTCGATACGCAGCCCGCGGTTATCGTCAAAGCCTTTAGAGCGATAGTCGAACCACGAAAAATGTTCGTTATCCTGTGGGTTTGCATGGCGGTACGTATCCACCAGACCCCAGCCCAGCAGACGATCCATCCATTCGCGCTCTTCCGGCAGGAATGAACATTTGCCGGTACGCAGCCAGCGCTTGCGGTTCTCTTCACCGATGCCGATGTCGAGATCGGTGGGGCTGATATTCATATCGCCCATAATCAGTACCGGATTGTCTTTATTCAGCTCGGTATCGAGGTAGTTTTGCAGATTCTGGTAAAACGCCGCCTTGGCCGGGAATTTGGTTTCATGATCGCGGCTTTCTCCCTGCGGGAAATAGCCGTTAATCACCGTCACGTTGCCGAACGGAGAGGGGATTTCCGCCATGATAATGCGGCGCTGGGCCTCTTCACCATCGTTCGGAAAACCGCGACGCACGGCGATCGGCGTCTCTTTGGTCAGCAGCGCGACACCGTAATGGCCTTTCTGTCCGTGATAAAAGACGTTGTAGCCAAGCTTCGCTACCTCTTCAAGGGGAAACATGTCGTCGTGGACTTTGGTTTCCTGAAGACCGATGACGTCGGGCTGGTGTTTATCGATGATGGCGGCCAGCTGATGCGGGCGGGCACGCAGGCCGTTGATATTAAAAGAGACAAATTTCATAGTCGCTGCCACTGTGCAAGGTAAATAGTGCAGGGATGGTAGCAGAAATTCGGCGGGCTGGCTGCGGTAAGACGGTTTAATCTGCTAATGACGGCGGTTAATTGCCCGTTTTCCCGAACGGTGCACCATTGTGCAACGCAATGCGCCAAAAAAGGGCAGTTATTACCGATAAATTTCGTCAACGATCACAATTACAGAATTATATCTCACCTCTGCATAACCTTTCTTTTTATTTCACTGCTAAAGCCTCTTTTGCCATTTTTATTCACTTTTTATGCATTTCTTGTGAATAGTGAGCTTGCGTAACTTATTGATATTTCGTTGGCAATATCGATTTATGCATTTTTACCTCTGGCTGGCACGAACCGTGCAATCTACATTTACAGCGTAATAACCATATTCATTAACATTATTTAAACTTTTTGTTTACCGGAAGAGGTCGATATGTCTCAGTCAATTACGCGTAGCAACTTTGATGAATGGATGATGCCTGTATACGCGCCAGCGGCTTTTATTCCGGTACGCGGCGAGGGTTCACGCCTGTGGGATCAGCAGGGGAAAGAGTATATCGATTTTGCGGGCGGTATAGCGGTTAACGCCCTTGGTCACGCCCATCCGCGGCTGGTTAAGGCGCTGGCCGAGCAGGCGGGTAAGTTCTGGCACACCGGCAACGGTTATACCAATGAGCCGGTGCTGCGTCTGGCTAAACAGCTGATCGACGCCACCTTTGCCGACCGGGTCTTTTTCTGTAACTCAGGGGCGGAAGCTAACGAAGCGGCGCTAAAACTGGCGCGTAAATACGCTCACGACCATTATGGCAGCGAGAAAAGCGGCATTGTGGCATTCAAAAACGCTTTTCATGGCCGCACGCTGTTCACCGTTTCCGCCGGCGGTCAGCCGGCCTATTCGCAGGATTTTGCGCCGCTGCCGCCGCAAATTCAGCACGCCATCTACAACGACCTCGACTCGGCAAAGGCGCTGATTAACGACAGCACCTGCGCGGTGATCGTCGAGCCTGTGCAGGGTGAAGGCGGCGTGGTGCCTGCGCAGGCTGATTTCCTGCGCGGCCTGCGTGAACTGTGCGATGCGCATAATGCGCTGCTGATTTTTGATGAGGTGCAGACTGGCGTAGGCCGCACCGGCGAACTGTACGCCTACATGCACTATGGCGTGACGCCGGACGTACTTTCTACGGCTAAAGCGCTGGGCGGCGGCTTCCCGATCGGCGCGCTGCTGGCAAGCGAGCGCTGCGCCAGCGTGATGACCGTCGGCACTCACGGCACTACCTACGGCGGTAACCCGCTGGCCTGCGCAGTCGCGGGGGAAGTATTTTCTATCGTCAATACCCACGACGTTCTCAACGGCGTTAAGCAGCGCCATCAGTGGTTCAGCGAACGACTCAACGCGATTAATGCGCGTTATGGCCTGTTTAAAGAGATCCGCGGTCTGGGGCTGCTCATTGGCTGCGTGCTGAAGGATGAATATGCCGGGAAGGCGAAGACAATCAGCAATCAGGCAGCGGAAGAAGGGCTGATGATTTTAATTGCCGGCGCCAATGTGGTGCGCTTCGCTCCGGCGCTGATTATCAGCGAAGAAGAGATTAACCACGGGCTGGATCGCTTTGAGCTGGCCTGCAAACGCTTTCTCGCGGGGGTCTCATCATGATGGTGATCCGTCCTGTAGAAAAAGGGGATCTGCCGGGGTTAATGGCTCTGGCAGGCGAGACCGGCGGCGGCCTGACGTCGCTGCCGGCTGACGAGGCCACGCTTGCGGCGCGAATTGAACGTTCGCAGATGACATGGCGCGGCGAGCTGCCGAAAAGCGAGCAGGGGTATGTCTTCGTTCTGGAGGATTGCGTCAGCGGCGCGGTGGCGGGGATTTGCGCCATCGAGGTGGCGGTCGGGCTTAACGACCCCTGGTACAACTATCGCGTCGGTACCCAGGTCCACGCTTCAAAAGAGCTTAACGTCTATAACGCGCTGCCGACGCTGTTTCTCAGTAACGATCATACCGGCAGCAGCGAGCTGTGTACGCTGTTCCTCGACCCGAAATGGCGTAAAGAGGGTAACGGCTATCTGCTGTCGAAATCGCGCTTTCTGTTTATGGCTGCTTTTCGTGAACATTTTAACGAAAAGGTGGTGGCGGAAATGCGCGGAGTGATTGATGAGCACGGCTATTCGCCGTTCTGGGAGAGCCTCGGGAAGCGCTTCTTCGCGATGGAGTTTTCCCGCGCAGACTACCTGTGCGGTACCGGGCAAAAAGCGTTTATTGCCGCGCTGATGCCGAAGCATCCGCTGTATATCGACTTTTTAAGCGATGAGGCGCGGGCGGTAATCGGCGAGGTGCATCCGCAAACCGCCCCGGCGCGCGCGGTGCTGGAGAAAGAGGGGTTCCGCTATCTTAACTATGTCGATATTTTCGACGGCGGCCCGACGCTGGAGTGTGAAATTGACCGGGTGCGGGCCATCCGCAAAAGTCGGCTGGTCACCGCCGTTGAAGGCGAGCCCGCGTCGGGCGAGTGGCCTGCCTGCCTGGTGGCCAATGAGCAGTATCAGCAGTTTCGCGCCATGCTAGTTCACGCCGATCCGGAGAGCGATCGCGTCGTGCTAAGCGCGCGCGAGCTGGATGCCCTGAAATGCCATTCTGGCGAGCAAATTCGCCTGGTTCGCCTGTGCCCTGAGGAGAAAAAATCATGAGCTTATGGATTAACGGCGACTGGCAAAGCGGTCGCGGCCCGGCCCGCAGTAAAACTAACCCGGTAAGCCAGGCGCTGCTGTGGCAGGGCAATGATGCCGATGCTGAGCAGGTTGCGCTGGCGGTCAGCGCGGCGCGGCGGGCGTTTCCCGCCTGGGCGCGTCGGCCGTTTGCCGAGCGAAAAGCGATAGCGGAAAAGTTTGCTTTCTTGCTGGAAGCGAACAAGACCGAATTGACTGCAATCATCGCTCAGGAAACCGGCAAACCGCGTTGGGAAGCGGCTACGGAAATTGCCGCGATGATCAATAAAATCGCGATATCGGTTAATGCTTACCATACCCGCACCGGAGAAGCGCAAACCGCGATGGCTGACGGAGCTGCAACCCTGCGCCACCGTCCGCACGGCGTACTGGCGGTATTTGGCCCCTACAACTTCCCTGGACATCTACCTAACGGACATATCGTTCCGGCGCTGTTGGCGGGGAATACCGTGGTGTTCAAACCCAGCGAACTGACCCCGCAAAGCGGCGAGGCGGTGGTGAAACTATGGGCCGAAGCCGGCCTGCCGCCGGGCGTACTGAATCTGCTTCAGGGCGGCCGCGAAACCGGCGAGGCTCTGAGCGGCCAGGCTGACATCGACGGCCTGCTGTTTACCGGCAGCTCTGCCACCGGTTTTCAGCTGCATCGACAGCTCGCCGGGCAGCCGGAAAAAATTCTGGCCCTCGAAATGGGCGGCAATAACCCGCTGATTGTCGATGAACCGCAGGATATCGATGCCGCCGTGCATCTGACGATTCAGTCGGCATTTATTACCGCAGGGCAGCGCTGTACCTGCGCGCGTCGGCTGTTGGTTAAACGCGGAGAGGTAGGCGATACCTTTCTTCAACGCCTGGTGACGGTGTCACAAAAGCTGATTCCCGGCGCGTGGGACGCCGAGCCTCAGCCGTTTCTCGGCGGGCTAATTTCAGCGCAGGCGGCGCAGAACGTTCATCAGGCCTGGGTAAACCACGTTGCCAACGGCGGCAGGACGCTGCTGGAGCCGCGCCTGCTGCAGCCCGGTACGTCGCTGCTGACGCCGGGCATTATTGAGATGAGCGATGTGGCGCAGGTGGCTGACGAAGAGGTCTTTGGCCCGCTGCTCTGCGTCTGGCGCTATGACGACTTCGATCGGGCAATAGCCCTCGCTAACGCCACCCGCTTCGGGCTTTCCTGTGGGCTCATCTCCGCCGATCGTGAGAAATTTGACCGCCTGCTGCTGGAGGCGCGAGCCGGTATTGTTAACTGGAACAAGCCGCTGACCGGGGCCGCCAGCACCGCGCCGTTCGGCGGTACAGGCGCTTCCGGTAACCATCGGCCCGGGGCCTGGTACGCTGCAGATTACTGCGCCTGGCCGATGGCCAGCCTGGAATCGCCGGAGCTGTCACTGCCGACAACGCTTAGCCCGGGGCTGGATTTTAGCCGGGAGACATCTCAATGAAAGCCTGGGAGGTTAACTTTGACGGGCTGCCGGGCCTGACTCACCACTACGCGGGATTATCCTTCGGTAACGAAGCCTCGACGAAACATCGCTATAGGGTGTCCAACCCGCAGCTGGCGGCAAAGCAGGGGCTGAAGAAAATGAAAGCGCTGGCGGACGCGGGCTATCCACAGGCGCTGATCCCGCCGCAGGAGCGGCCAAATATCCCGCTTTTGCGCCAGATTGGCTTTAGCGGCAGCGATGAACAGGTGTTGGAAAAAGCAGCGCGCCAGGCGCCGGAACTGCTTTCGGCGGCCAGCTCCGCCTCATCAATGTGGGTGGCTAACGCCGCAACGGTCTCACCCTCTGCCGATTCATTAGATGGTCGAGTACATCTGACCGTCGCTAACCTGAACGACAAATTCCATCGCGCCAGCGAAGCGCCAACCACGGAAGCCTTGCTGCGGGCGATTTTTCCCGATGAACAGCGGTTTGCCGTACACGGTCCGCTGCCTCAGGTATCTATGTTTGGTGACGAAGGGGCGGCAAACCATAACCGTCTCAGCGGCGAATATGGCGCACCAGGCTTGCAGCTGTTTATATATGGCCGCCAGCAGGGGGACGACGACGGTCCGCGGCGCTATCCGGCGCGGCAGACTCTGGAAGCCAGCCAGGCCGTAGCTCGCCTGAATCAGGTCAATCCCCGGCAGGTCGTTTTCGCCCGGCAAAACCCGGCGGTGATTGATAAGGGCGTATTTCATAACGATGTTATTGCGGTGAGTAACCAGCAGGTGCTGTTTTGCCATGAGCAGGCGTTTGTCGATCAGCCGCAGCTCCTGCAGCAGCTGGCGCAGCGGGTTGCCGGATTTACACCGCTCGTCGTACCGGCAAGTCAGGTTTCGGTGGAAGACGCGGTGGCAACCTACCTGTTCAACAGTCAGCTGCTCAGCAAACCTGAAGGCGGGATGCGGCTGATTCTGCCGCTGGAGGCGCAGGAACACCCTGGCGTCTGGCGCTATCTGAACCGGCTGATGGAGCACGATAATCCGATCGATGAGCTGCAGGTTTACGATCTACGCGAAAGCATGGCAAATGGCGGTGGTCCTGCCTGTCTGCGCCTCAGGGTAGTGCTGAACGAGAACGAGCTGCGGGCGGTCAACCCGGCGGTAATGATGAATGATGCGCTGTTTGCCACGTTGAATGACTGGGTAGACCATTACTATCGCGATAGCCTGACCCAGGCCGATCTCGCGGATCCGCAGCTTTTGCGCGAGGGGCGCGAAGCGCTGGATCGCTTAACGCAAATTTTGCGCCTTGGCTCAGTGTATCCGTTCCAGCAATAAGGAGGCGTAGTGGAAGACTTTCTGGCATTAACTCTGGCGGGGCGTTTGCCTCACCATTTCCATGGTCAAACCGCGCAGTTTCGCTGGCACTGGATCGACTGCGGCATTTTGCAGCTCATCCCCCATGAGCCCTGTGACCGTTCACTGGTTTTATCATCAGGGATTCATGGCAACGAAACCGCACCGGTGGAAATTACCGATCTGCTGCTGCGTCAGCTGTTTCGCGGGGAAGTCTCGCTACGCTGGCGGCTGCTGGTTATCTTCGGTAACCCCCAGGCGCTGAGGGCCAATAAGCGTTATATGCATAGCGATATCAACCGCATGTTTGGCGAGCGCTGGCGAACTTTTGGCGCCAGCGATGAAACCGTCCGCGCCCGACAGCTGGAGTATGCGCTGGCGCGGTTTTATTCGATGAGCAGCGGTGAGCGCTGGCACCTGGATTTACATACCGCTATTCGCGGCTCGTTGCATACCCGCTTCGGCGTACTGCCTGCGCGCGATAAGCCGTGGGATGAAAATTTTCTGCGCTGGCTTGGGGCCGCAGGGCTGGAAGCGCTGGTATTTCATCAGCAGCCGGGCGGTACCTTTACCCATTTCAGCTGCCAACGTTTCGCCGCGCTCTCCTGCACGCTGGAGCTGGGGAAGGCGTTGCCCTTTGGCGACAACGATCTGAGTTTGTTTGCAGCCACCCAACGCGCGCTGTCGCGGCTGCTGGCGGGAGACCTGACGGTGGAAGAGGAGCAGACGCCTCTGTGCTACAGGGTGGTGCGGCAAATCACCCGCGGGAGTGAGCAGTTCCAACTGCATATGTCGGCGCAGACGCTGAATTTCACGCCGTTTAGCGTCGGGACGCTGCTTGCAGAAGACGGCGATACCCGTTACGTGGTGGAAAAAGAACAACAGTATGTTCTCTTTCCTAACCCCAGCGTCGCCCTGGGCCAGCGCGCCGGGCTGATGTTAGAGCGCATCTAGTGATACCGTCGCCCGACAGGGCGGCGGCGTTTATTTTGCCGTTTATTTTTTCCTGGTGATTTTATTTTTTCGTGCTTTAACTAATGATTGCAGATTATTCCTGGATATATGCTTTGTTTTTAATCTTTGCTGATTTATAATCTTCATAATTTCTCAACAAAACAGTCTGTTAGTTATTTCATCTTGCACTTATCTCCTCATTTTCCTTATTTTCTCCACAATTGGTGAGAAAATGTTTTTTACACTTTCAATGTTTTACGCTTGCTCTGACTAATTGACGATAAACGCCGTAAAGTTAATCTCGTCAACACGGCAACGCGCCGTAAAAATAACGCAAAGTAAGGATTGAATATGAAAAAGATTACTGCACTGTTTGTTGCCTCTACTCTGGCTCTGGGCGCGGCTAACCTGGCCCACGCGGCTGACACTACTGCCACCGCAGGCGATACCGCTCCGATGATGCATCATAAACGCGGACCTGCCGGCCCACATGAAATGATGTTTAAAGGTCTGAACCTGACCGATGCGCAGAAAACGCAAATTCGTGACATCATGAAAAGCCAGCGTGAAAACATGAAGCGTCCTTCTCTGGATGAGCGCCGCGCGATGCATGAGCTGGTTGCCAGCGATACCTTCGATAAGGCAAAAGCCGAAGCGCAGATTGAGAAAATGGAGGCCCAGCATAAAGAGATGGCGCTGGCCCGTCTGGAAACTCAGAACAAGATTTATAACATTCTGACGCCGGAACAGAAAAAACAGTTTAATGCCAATTTTGAGAAGCATCTGACAGATCGTAAAGCGCCGGCAGGTAAAATGCCTGCACCAGCTGAATAACTCAGCGCGCTGACTTAAGACCGCCGGTCTTGCCCAATAATGCCAACAGGCTTTGGGCAGGACCGGCGGTTTTTTTACGCAAAATGCTGCTACAGAAAGCGATCCTTAAAGGATCCTGATTTACCTGGCTGGGTCGAATATGCAAGTATTGAGGCTTTGATAGCTACCACGGACGCAAATGTCCTGGTGCTACAGCCTACTATCTTCAGGGATCTTGCATATGGAAATGTATATCGGCCTTGCCGCCATCGTGGTTTTTCTCGCCTGGGTCGTTATGACCTATAACCGTTTTATCTCCCTGCGGCGTTTCAAAGACGAAGCCTGGAGCGGCATCGCCGTCCAGCTCAAGCGGCGCCACGATTTAGCGCCGAATCTGCTTAGCCTGGTGAAACGCTACGCGCAGCATGAAAAAGAGCTGCTGGAAGAAATATCCCGCCAGCGCAGCGAGCTGGTCGGCAGTACCCGGCAGATAGCCGACAGCGAACGTCAGTACTCCGGTACGCTAGGGCGCATCTTCGCGCTCGGCGAAGCTTATCCCGAGCTCAAAGCCAGCGAAAACTACCTTTCCTTGCAGCAATCGCTTAGCGAAATAGAAGAGCAGCTGCAGATGGCCCGTCGTTACTTCAACGGCACCGTGCGCGATTTCAATATTCTGGTTGAGTCTTTTCCCAGCCTGCTGCTGGCACGTCTGTTTAATTTTAAAACAGAGGCTTTCTTTGAACTTGATTCACCTGAGGAAGCGAAATCACCACGGATGGAGTGATGTCATGTTGCGTTTATCTTTTAGCGTTCTGCGGGCTTTCGCCGTACTGTTGCTGCTGTCTGCCAGTGCGGCTATTGCCGAAAGCAAGATGGTTATTGTCAAAGATGCCTCGCAGATCCCCGCCGGCGCTATTCCGGCGTATGAACATATCCTCTCTTTTGACTCCAGGGCGCGTTTTAACCCGGATGGCAGCATGGAGATGCAGGAAAATATTAAGGTCCTTGCGCTGGGAAATGAGATCCGCCGAGGTATTTTCCGCACGCTGCCCCTGACATGGAACCGTCAGGACGGAAAGATTTTTAGCGTCAATTATGAGATTAAATCGGTTTCGCGCGATGGGGAATATGAGCCCTATAGCCTTGATAAAGAGGCAAAAACGCTGACATTACGCATTGGGAGCGCGCAACAAACGCTCAGGCCGGGGATCTACAATTATGAGATTCGTTATCAGGTCAGTAATCATTTCAGCCGCTTCCCCGAGTGGGACGAGCTCTACTGGAACGTGACGGGTAATGACTGGGCCTGGCCCATCAGTAAGGCCAGCTTTCGTCTTGAATTACCGGACGCCGCCGCGAACCTCAGCGCTGATGCTAAAGACGGCAGACTACGCTCGATTGATGTGTATACCGGAGCCGCAGGCGCAAACGAGCATAACGCGGAGATTCTTGCCGATGGCAGCGTGCGCACGGTGCGGTCTCTGGCAAAAGGAGAGGGGCTAACCGTAGTTTATACCTGGCCCAGGGCGATTCTGGCGGGCGCTGCGGCTCCTGAGGCCGCTTTACCGCTGGTGCATCTGCTTATCCCGACGCTGAAAACCTCTGTGGTATGGCTGCCGCTGCTGTTGATGGTTGGGTATTACCTGCTGTGGTGGCGAAAAAACGTTACCGGAACCGGATTGAGGATGCCGCCGGTGGTCCCACTCTATTCGCTGCCTTCTTCAATGTCGCCCGGTTATCTGCGTTTTATCACCCGACGCAAATATGATGATATGGCTTTTAGCAGTGATTTATTAGCGCTGGTGGCAAAGCGCGGAATGGCGGTAATGGGTAACAAAAAACAATCCCACAGCCCGTGGCTATCGGAGTCCGGAGTAAAACAGCATCTGACCCGGTTACCCGTTGACGGGAACAAACGCCTGAACAGTAATGACCTAAAGCTCTTAAGTACTCTTTTTAAGGGAAAACAGAAAAATATCGATATCAGTAGGGCCCACCAGCCGTCTATGCAGAATGCGCGTAAACTTCAGGAGACGCGTTGTGAAGAACTGCGGGCTAAACTATTTCGTAAATGGGGGCAGCCGTTGCGGCGCTGCATCTATATTGCGCTGCTGGTGCCGGTAGCCTGCGGATTATGGGTGAATACGGAGGCCGCGCTGCTCACTATCCCGGCTCTGCTCTTTATGCTGATTGGCGGAGCAATGTTGACTTTTCTGCTGCGGTTTTTATGTCGTCCCCGGGAAATATGGCGCGCCTGGGGGCCGGTTCCGTTATTTTTTTCTGTCGTGACTGGACCATTCGCAACGCTGGGCGGCGGGCTTTTTATCTTTGGTATTGTGCCCATCACTCAGCTACCGGCCGGATATATTGGCGCGTTGCTGGTGGCCTTCGCCCTGTGCGTTTTCGTTGGCTGGAAAACGCCGCGCTATACGCAGCGCGGGCTGGACGAGCTGGCAATCGCCAAAGGGTTGAAGCTGTATCTCGGCACCGCTGAGAAGCATCGCTATCAGGCTATCTATCCGCCCACGCAGATGATTTCCCATTTTGAAGAGCTGCTGCCCGTCGCGCTGGCGCTGGGGGTGGGGAAAACCTGGGCCAATACCTTTGCTCACTATCTGAGTACCACTGGAGCCATGTCGGAAGCTTTTGCCAGCGCCGACTGGGGGAGCGTAAGTCACTTCAACGAGTCCTGCAGCACATCTTCTATGGCAACGCCGGATAGCAGTTCAGGTAGCGGTTCATCTTCTGGCTCAAGCTATAGAGGTTCCGGCTCTTCTGGTGGCGGTTCATCCGGCGGAGGTTCGGGCGGCGGCGGTGGCGGCGGCTGGTAAAAAAACGGGCGCTCACGCTGCTGACACCGCCCGTCGGTTTGAATTTCCCGGCGCGCTTCGCTCGCGTGAGCCTACCAAATAACTACCTGCGATAAGAAACAAGGACGGACAAGGTGTGGCGCCACCCGGCGGAAAATAACCCGTTTTACAGCGGATGAAGCTTATAGCTGCCGCTGAGCAGCGGTTTGCACAATATTTTGTAACCGTCCTGGTCAAACTTTGCCGACAGGCGAGTGAGCGACGACGCCTGCGACAGGGAGTCTACGGCACCGAGCCACAGCCAGTTATGAATAATGTGGTATTGCGTCATATCATCGCTGCTCTCTTCCAGGGCGACCGCTCCTGCCCATGGCCAGCACACCAGCTGCATCTTGTGCATGTTTTCCAGCAGCCGCTGATGATGAGACTCGACGCTCTCTTTGCCGCAGCAGGCACCCGCGCAGCGGCCCAGCGCCGAGCGAAAACAGGCGCGCCCGCGGTTGAGCGGCTCCAGCCCCATTAAGCCGTAACAAAGGCGATGCTCATCGGCGATTTTTTGCAGCGCCTGCAGCGCCGCGCGGCGGTTGGCGAATAGGCCATACAGATCGCTTTGTTGCGAAAAATCCAGCTCGCTGGCGTAAACCACCTGAGGACTGCCGTCAGCAAGGCGTAAAGAACACAGCTGCCTGTTTTGCCGCAGACGCTTGTTGAATAGCGGCTGCTGTTCTTTGATCAGCTGCGCTTCTAACAGGAGCGCGCCAAGTTCACCGGCCGTTCGTTGCCAGGAAATACGCCTTGCCTGGCGCAGCATAGCCGCTTCGTCGGGCGTGCGCAGATGCGATAACACCCGGCTGCGGATATTCACGCTTTTGCCGATATAGAGCGGCAGGGTATCGCTTTCGCCGTGGAACAGATACACGCCCGGCTGTTTTGGCAGCGCTTCAAGCCACGGACGCAGATGCTCGGGGTATTCATAGATTGCCGCGGCTTCAAATTCGAGACGCGGGGCGGATTGCCTTCTTGCCACTTTTACTCCTGGTGCTGTTTATTTATCCAGTATAGCAATCGAATGACATAGCGAAAAGGATAAAAAAACACCCCGATGTGAGTCGGGGTGCGCGCAGGAAGAGGATTATTTTTTCCAGAAGTCGTCGAAGACGGTAATTGGAGGTCGGCGTTTGTGTTCAGTTTTCAGATACCAGCCTTCAATGGTTTTGGCGGTTTTCTCGTCCAGCGTTTTGCCTTCTAAGTAGTCATCAATATTTTCATAGGTCACTCCCAGCGCGACTTCGTCAGGCAGGGAGGGGCGATCGTCTTCAAGGTCGGCGGTCGGCAGTTTTTTATACAGGTGTTCCGGGCAGCCTAAATGCGCCAGCAGCTGTTTACCCTGACGTTTATTGAGGCGGAAAATAGGATTAATATCCGTACCGCCATCACCGTATTTGGTGAAAAATCCGGTAATCGCTTCCGCCGCGTGATCGGTACCCACTACGACGCCATGGGTCATGCCAGCAATGCTGTACTGCGCCTTCATGCGTTCACGGGCTTTTTCATTACCGCGAACGAAGTCGCTAAGCTCAATTCCGGCTTCGCGCAGCGCCTGTTCGCTGGCCAGTACGGCACTCTTAATATTGACCGTTAATACGCGATCCGGCTGGATAAACGCTATTGCGTCCTGGCAGTCCTGCTCGTCCGCCTGTACGCCGTACGGGAGACGAACGGCAATAAACTGTAGGCTACTGTCACCGGTTTCGGCGCGTAGCTCGTTGATCGCCAGCTGACACAATTTACCGGTGAGCGTCGAATCCTGACCGCCGCTGATGCCGAGGACCAGTGACTTAATAAAAGGATATCTTTGCAGATAGGACTTCAGAAAATCTACGCTGCGGCGTATTTCACCTTCGACATCGATCTGGGGTTTTGCGCCCAGCGCCTGAATAATCTCTTGTTGTAGCGTCATCGCGCCCTCCGGGAAGTGAATCAGTTTGGCAATCGGCAAGGGTTTAACCTACCTCTTTGACGCTAAAACGACAAGGATCACAGTTTTGAGTGGTGCAAAAGCGCGCTGTCTCAATGACATAGGCTTTATTATTGGAAAGGTCTTAATTTTGCGGCATTTCTACCTTCGGCTTGAAAAATAACGATATTTATTCCAGGCTTATTAACACACCAAAAAAAAGAGGATGGAATATGAACAAGCATTTTGCAGGATTTCTGGGTGCAGCAGCAGTATTGACTATGCTGGCAGGCTGTACGGCTTACGACCGTACCAAAGATCAGTTCACGCAGCCGGTGGTGAAAGACGTTAAAAAAGGGATGACCCGAGCTCAGGTGGCGCAAATTGCCGGTAAACCTTCATCAGAAGTTACCATGATCCACGCTCGCGGTACCTGCCAGACCTACATCTTGGGTCAACGCGATGGTAAAATTGAGACCTATTTTGTCGCGCTGGATGATACCGGCCACGTTATGAATTCTGGTTATCAGACCTGCGCAGAGTATGACACTGACCCGCGCAATAGTAAGTAACATCCCGTCGTAACGCTGATTTCTACGTAAGCCCGACCACTGGTCGGGCTTTTTTATGATTTATCATGCTTATTTAATTGCGCGAATTATTTGAGGGAAATGTGAAGGCAGTCAAAACGCGAGGTCAATGAGAGACAATTCTTATCAAGGAGGAATTATCCACGCCCGGGACGATGCCGTATACTCAATGCATAAACAATACTAATTTAAAGATACAGGTCTTACCTCCTCTCCGGTAGCGACGATACCGAGGGGACCAGGTCACACAAATTGAGGAAGCGTTCATGGAAAAGAAACATATCTACCTGTTCTGTTCTGCCGGGATGTCTACATCACTGCTGGTATCTAAGATGCGCGCCCAGGCCGAAAAATATGAGGTGCCGGTTATTATTGAAGCATTTCCCGAGACCTTAGCCGCGGAGAAGGGCCCTGATGCTGATGTCGTATTATTAGGCCCGCAGATTTCCTACATGCTGCCGGATATTCAGCGTTTACTGCCCAACAAACCAGTAGAAGTTATTGATTCCGTTCTGTACGGCAAAATCGATGGTTTAGGTGTTCTGAAAGCGGCCGTTGCGGCCATTAAGAAAGCTGCTGCACAATAATTTTATTTTAAAACTCGACATATTTCGGATAGCAGTGGTTGAAATCTCGTGAGGGTGTATTTTTACTGCTCGCTGTCCGAAATACTCAGAGTTTATTTTCCCGTCAAAGAGTAATTTCATCCATCATTGCCGCAATAATTATATTGCGGCCTTAAAGGGTATTTATTATGAGTAAAGTGATTGATTCGCTTGAAAAGGTACTCCTTCCGTTCGCAGTAAAAATAGGAAGGCAGCCTCACGTCAATGCAATTAAAAATGGTTTTATTAAGTTAATGCCATTGACGCTAGCCGGGGCTATGTTTGTTTTAATTAACAACGTATTTCTCAGCTTTGGCGACGGCTCATTCTTTTATTCAATGGGTATTCGCCTGGATGCCTCAACCATTGAAACCCTGAACGGTTTTAAAGCTATCGGCGGTAACGTTTATAACGGTACGCTCGGCATTATGTCGCTAATGGCGCCTTTCTTTATAGGTGCGGCATTAGCGGAAGAGCGAAAAGTGGACCCGATGGCCGCAGGTTTACTGGCCGTGGCGGCATTCATGACCGTTACGCCTTATAGCGTTGGTGAAGCTTATGCCGTTGGCGCTAATTGGTTAGGCGGCGCGAATATTATCTCTGGTATCGTGATCGGTCTGGTCGTCGCGGAGATGTTTACTTTTATCGTGCATCGCAATTGGGTGATTACGCTGCCGTCCAGCGTACCGGCTTCGGTTTCTCGTTCATTCTCGGCGGTTATTCCAGCCTTTATTATCCTCTCTATTATGGGGATTATCTCCTGGGCGCTGACCCATTGGGGGACTAACTTCCACCAGATCATCATGGACACCATCTCCACGCCGCTGGCTTCAATGGGCGCTGTCGTAGGCTGGGCGTACGTGATTTTCACCTCGCTGCTGTGGTTCTTCGGCGTACACGGTTCGCTGGCGCTGTCGGCGCTGGATAGCGGGATCATGACGCCATGGGCGCTGGAAAACATCGCCACCTATCAGCAGTACGGTTCTGTCGAAGCCGCGCTGGCCGCAGGTAAGAGCTTCCATATGTGGGCCAAGCCGATGCTTGATTCCTACATCTTCCTCGGCGGTACCGGTGCGACTCTGGGCTTGATCATCGCTATCTTTATCGCTTCACGTCGCGAAGACCATCGTCAGGTCGCTAAGCTGGCGCTGCCGTCAGGCATCTTCCAGATTAACGAGCCAATCCTGTTCGGTCTGCCGATTATTATGAACCCGGTGATGTTTATTCCGTTCATCCTGATTCAGCCTCTGCTGGCGGCCATCACCATGACGGCATATACCCTGGGCATCATTCCGCCGATTACCAACATCGCGCCGTGGACCATGCCTACCGGTTTAGGGGCCTTCTTTAACACCAACGGTAGCGTAGCTGCTCTGCTGCTGGCCCTGTTCAACCTTGCTGTAGCAACGCTGGTCTACCTGCCGTTTGTGGTGATATCCAACAAAGCGCAGGGCGTCATTGAGCAGGAAGAGAGCGAAGAAGATATTGCTAACGCACTGAAATTCTAATATTGCGCGGTACGGGAGGTTTCCCGTACCGTCTGAAAAAATAAGGGAGACATTATGTTTGATCTGGATAACATCTCAGCAGAAGAAACCGCGGTAAACGACCTCGAAGAGGTGGTGATGGGGCTGATTATCAACTCCGGACAAGCGCGCAGCCTGGCTTATGCCGCGCTGAAGCAGGCCAAGCAGGGCGATTTTGAGGCGGCTAAAGCCATGATGGAACAATCGCGGATGGCTCTGAGCGAAGCGCATCTCGTGCAGACTCAGCTGATTGAAAGCGATGAGGGAGAAGGAAAAATGAAGGTGAGTCTGGTGCTGGTACATGCGCAAGATCATCTGATGACCTCAATGCTGGCCCGTGAGCTGGTTGCCGAATTGATCGAGCTGCACGAGAAGGTACAATAGGTCATCGACGCGATGAGGCAGCCAAAAATGATGACCACTGAGATCAGTACCGCCCAGGAGCAACAACTCTTTAACGGCAAGAATTTTCACGTGGTCATCTATAACAAAACGGAGAGCGTAAGCGGGCTTCACCAGCATGATTACTACGAATACACCATCGTTTTAACCGGCCGCTATTATCAGATTATCAACGGTAAGCGGGTGCTGCTGGAGCGCGGGGATTTTGTCTTCATCCCAATGGGGTCGCATCACCAGAGTTTTTATGAATTTGGCGCGACGCGCATTCTTAACGTTGGCATCAGCAAGAGCTTCTTTGAGAAGCACTATTTGCCGCTGCTGCCGTTTGGGCTGGTCGCCTCTCAGGTCTATGGCGTTAAAAGTACTTTTCTCAGTTATATTGAGTCGGTTATTGCATCACTGAATTTTCGTGAAACTGAATTTGACGAATTTATCGAACTGGTTTCTTTCTACATTCTGAATCGTTTGCGTCACTATCGTGAAGAGCCCGTTGAAGATGTTATTCCACAGTGGCTGAAAAATACCGTTGAAGGTATGCATGATAAACTAAAGTTTGGCGAGGGGGCTCTGGAAAATATGGTAGAGCTTTCCGGGAAAAGTCAGGAATACTTAACCCGTGCGACTCAGCGTTATTATGCCAAGACGCCGATGCAGATGATTAACGATATTCGCATCAATTTTGCCAAGAAACAGTTAGAAATAACCAACTACTCGGTGACCGATATTGCCTATGAGTCGGGGTACAGCAGCCCAAGTCTGTTTATTAAAACATTCAAGAAGCTGACTTCATTTACCCCCAGTAGCTACCGGAAACACCTCACCAGTATTAATTAACCGAGCGCGGGTATTCCGCGCGGTCTATACCCTAAATAATTCGAGTTGCATGACGGGTATAAATATTCAAATTAACTGTCCGTATTTACACGGAGAGCGGGTGTCGCATATGCGCTATCCGCAAGGGAGAAAAAGATGAGCCAGAAATTGAAGGTAGTGACTATCGGCGGCGGCAGCAGCTATACCCCGGAATTACTTGAAGGATTCCTGAAGCGTTATCATGAACTGCCGATCGGTGAACTGTGGCTGGTGGACGTCGCGGAAGGGCAAGAAAAGCTCGATATTATCCACGCCCTGTGCGAACGAATGGTAGAAAAAGCCGGCGTCCCGATGAAAGTCTACAAAACCCTCGATCGCCGCACGGCGCTGGAAGGGGCTGACTTTGTCACCACCCAGCTGCGCGTCGGCCAGCTTAAAGCGCGCGAGAAAGATGAACGTATTCCGCTGAGCTACGGCTATTTGGGCCAGGAAACCAACGGCGCAGGCGGCCTGTTTAAAGGTCTGCGTACCATTCCGGTTATTTTTGACATCGTAAAAGATGTCCAGGAAGTCTGCCCGAACGCCTGGGTTATCAACTTTACCAACCCGGCGGGGATGGTAACCGAAGCGGTTTATCGTCATACCGGCTTCAAACGCTTTATCGGCGTGTGCAATATTCCGATTGGTATGAAGATGTTTATCACCGACGTGCTGAAGCTGAGCCCGAGCGATGAGCTGAATATCGATCTTTTTGGTCTGAATCACCTGGTATTTGTTCGTGATGTGCTGGTTAACGGCGTTTCACGCTTTGACGAGCTGCTTGATGGCGTAGCGTCAGGCCGTTTAACTGCCAACTCGGTGAAAAATATCTTCGACCTGCCGTTCAGCGAAGGCCTGATTCGTTCGCTACGACTGATCCCATGTTCCTATCTGCTCTACTACTTCAAGCCAAAAGAGATGCTGGCGATTGAAATGGGCGAGTACTATAAAGGCGGCGCGCGCGCGCAGGTGGTGCAGAAGGTGGAGAAACAGCTATTTGAGCTGTACAAGGATCCGGATCTCAACGTTAAACCTAAAGAGCTCGAGCAGCGCGGCGGGGCGTATTACTCCGATGCGGCCTGTGAAGTGATTAACGCTATTTATAATGATAAGCAGGCTGAACATTACGTTAACGTGCCGCACCATGGCCACGTCGATAATATCCCAGCCGACTGGGCGGTAGAGATGACCTGTACGCTTGGCCGCGATGGCGCGAAACCAACGCCGCGTATCACTCATTTCGATGAGAAAGTGCTGGGGCTGATTTATACCATCAAAGGCTTTGAAGTCGCGGCCAGCGAAGCGGCAATCAGCGGTGAACTGGATGATGTTCTGCTGGCGCTTAACCTGAGCCCGCTGATCCACTCCGATCGCGATGCCGAAAAGCTGGCGCGTGAGATGATCCTCGCGCACGAGCAGTGGCTGCCAAACTTTGCGGCGACTATCGAAAAACTGAAACAGTAACGGGAGCGGCTCATGGAACGCGTGTTAATCGTCAATGCCGATGATTATGGCCTCAGTAAGGGGCAAAACTACGGCATTATCGAAGCTTGCAAAAATGGTCTGGTTACCTCTACGACGGCGCTGGTCAACGGTGCGGCGATTAACCACGCCGCACAGCTGAGCCGCTGCGCGCCCGAGCTGGCGGTGGGGATGCACTTTGTCCTCACCCTGGGCGAGCCGCTATCGGCGATGCCGGGTTTAACCCGCGAAGGGCGTCTTGGTAAGTGGATTTGGCAGATGGCGGAAGAGGATAGCCTGCCGCTGGACGAAATCGCGCACGAGCTGGAGTGTCAGTATCAGCGGTTTATTGAGCTGTTTGGCCATGAACCGACGCATATCGACAGCCATCACCATGTGCATATGATTGCGCAGATATATCCCATCGTGGCGGCGTTTGCCCGCGAGAAGGGCGTGGCGCTGCGTATCGACCGCCACCTGGCGACGCTTTCAGGTCTGGCACAGGATGCCGCGCGCAGCAGCGAAGGCTTTACCAGCGAGTTTTACGGTGAAGCGGTTTCAGAAGTGCTGTTCCTGCAAACGCTCGATGCCTCGATCCAGCGCGAAGAAAAATCGCTGGAGGTCATGTGCCATCCGGCGTTCGTAGATAACACGATTATGGGCAGCGCCTATTGCTATCCGCGTCTGACCGAACTGGATGTGCTCACCTCTGAGTCGTTAAAATATGCGATAGCCGAGCGAGGCTACCGGCTCGGAACCTATCGCGATGTGTGACAGTCAGAAAAGCCCGGCATTGCTGCCGGGTTTTTTTTACGCCGGAATCGCCGCGATTTTGGCGCTCCTTGACCACACCCGATGCGCTGCCATCAGGGTAATCAGTTCATCCATTGATTTGCTATTTACCGCATCCGTCTCGACAATGCCTTCTTCACCTTTGCTGGCAACCTGAAGCTGGGTTTTACACTGGCGGGCATCGCCTGCCAGCAGAATCGGCTTCAGATGTTTGTAGGCTTCCAGCAGGTAATAATGGAAATCACCGTTGTTGCTCTGGCTTTGCAGGTCGCCACCGGGAATGATGACCGCATCTACGGTTAATGATGGCGAACCGGCAAAGGTTCCGGCAATCGGCAGGGCCGTACCATCGTCGGCCTTCACCTCACCCATACGGGAGTAAAGCAGTTTGGCATGAACGCCGTGTGCCTTAAGCGCCTTCAGCAACGCCAGCAGCTCTTTCGCCACTGGACGATCGTTGAGCAGTACCGCGACCACCCGGCCTTTAACATCACCGCTGGGCAGGGCATACAGGCTCAGCGTAGGATCCTTTTTCAGGCCGTTGACGTCCGGCGGCGGCGTGATGTTGCGCTGCTCTTTGGTAAGCTCAATGCCAAGATTCTTACCCACGGCCTGAGCAAGCTGCAGATCGATATGCGCCAGCTGATCCACGACTCGTTCACGGATCCACTCCCTGACGACTTTACTCAGTTCGAAACTAAAACCGTCGATAATATGCTGCTGCTCAATAGGCGTCTGGCTGCGCCAGAACAGCAGGGGGTGAGAGTAATACTCGCCAAATGAGGGGCTGCGCTGGCGAATTTTTTCACCATCCACCCGTTCGGCATAAGACTCAAAGCCGCCGCCTTTGGCTGCCGGCGGCGTTTCCCGCGGCCAGTTATTATTAATGGAGTTCGGCTCATAGTTGGCCGGATTGGTATCAATATCCATCCGGTGCATGCCGTCTCGCTGGAAATTATGATATGGACAGGTGGGTTTATTGATTGGGATCTCATGGAAATTAGGCCCGCCGAGGCGGCTAATCTGCGTATCGGTGTAGGAGAATAACCGGCCCTGCAGCAGCGGGTCGTTGCTGAAATCTATCCCCGGGACGATATGGCCGGGATGAAATGCCGCCTGTTCGTTTTCGGCGAAGAAATTGTCCGGGTTGCGATTGAGGACCATTTTACCGACCCGCTGAACCGGAACCAGCGCTTCCGGGATAAGCTTGGTGGGATCCAGTATATCGAAATCAAAGGCGAACTCATCTTCCTCCGGTATCAGCTGTAATCCCAGCTCGTACTCAGGATAATCTCCGGCTTCAATAGCTTCCCATAAATCACGACGATGGAAATCGGGATCGCGGCCGGTCAGCTTTTGTGACTCGTCCCAAACCAGAGACGCCTTGCCAGCGACCGGCTTCCAGTGGAAACGTACGAAGGTGGCTTTACCTTCGGCGTTGATCAGGCGAAAGGTGTGGATGCCGAAACCTTCCATCGTACGATAGCTGCGGGGCAGGCCGCGGTCGGACATTGCCCACATGACGTTATGCAGCGTTTCCGGCTGTAGGGAAATATAGTCCCAGAAAGTGTCGTGCGCGCTTTGCCCCTGCGGAACTGCCCAGTGCGGTTCAGGTTTCACCGCGTGGACGAAATCAGGGAATTTGATCGCATCCTGAATAAAAAAGATTGGCGTGTTGTTGCCGACGAGGTCAAAAATTCCCTCATCGGTGTAAAACTTGGTGGCAAAGCCGCGGATATCGCGCACCGTATCGGCGGAGCCAGCGCCGCCCTGAACCGTTGAGAAACGGACAAATACCGGCGTTTTTTTCTTCGGGTCGGTGAGAAAATCCGCTTTGGTGATGTCGCTTAAATCGCTATATGCCTGGAAATATCCATGCGCGGCGGAGCCACGGGCATGAACGATCCTCTCCGGAATGCGCTCATGGTCAAAGTGCGTTATTTTCTCGCGCAGGATAAAATCTTCCAGCAGCGTTGGCCCGCGTTTACCCGCTCGCAGCGAGTTCTGATCGTCAGAAATGCGAACGCCCTGATTGGTTGTGAGCGCAGAATCCTCCCCGCCTTTGCGGTATTTCGCAAGAGCATCAAGCTTTTCGCTATCCGTATCCGGGGCTTTCATGCTGCCCGGCGAGGTAGGTTCTTCACCTGGGGCGGTTGGCTGAGGTGTCGGTTTCCAGTTCTGATCTGCGGGGGCCAGATCACCCAGACCTGGTTTTGCTTGTCGCTCGTCGTGTACCGGTGACTGATGGGTGAGTGGTTTATGGTGTTTATCTGACATTGCTCGCTCCTGCTTTCATTACAGAAAATGGTCGTTGCTAAACCAAAACCCTTCTAATTGTAGAACAATATTCTAATAACTTTTTTTTCCAGGATTTTTACCCGTGTGGAGGGGCAAGCAGGGGGCGACGGAAGGGGGCTATTTCGGCTATGATAAGGGTTTCTGTTTCCCGCTTTGTTTAGTGAATTTATTTGTGATGAAACCACTTCGCCAACAAAATCGTCAAATCATTAGCTACGTGCCGCGAGTGGAGCCTGCGCCGCCGGAACACGCCGTCAAAATGGATGGTTTTCGCGATGTCTGGGTTCTGCGCGGTAAATACGTTGCCTTTGTGCTGATGGATGAACATTTCCGCCGTTCCCCGCCGTTTAACGTACCGGAAGCGGCGCAGCGCTGGGCGACGCAAATGAGGCAGGAAGGCGAAATCGACGCCTGATGGCGCAGGGAAATAAAAAACCGCTGAATAATCAGCGGTTTTTTGTCTTTAACGGCGCAAAGAATTTAGCTGCTTAGCGGTGCGCCAGCTCCGCGTCTTCTTCACTATCGAGAATGGTTTTGTCGGTCTGACGCAGCCACTGGCTGGTCAGGGTACCGGCGGTCATCGAACCGCTAACGTTCAGCGCAGTACGCCCCATGTCGATCAGCGGCTCAACCGAAATTAACAGCGCTACCAGCGTGACCGGCAGCCCCATTGCTGGCAGGACGATCAGGGCGGCAAAGGTCGCGCCGCCGCCCACGCCCGCCACGCCGGCGGAGCTGACGGTAACGATGCCCACCAGCGTTGCAATCCACAGCGGGTCGAGCGGGTTGATACCAACGGTCGGAGCAACCATCACCGCCAGCATCGCCGGGTAAAGGCCCGCGCAGCCGTTTTGCCCGATGGTGGCGCCGAACGATGCGGAGAAGCTGGCAATGGATTCCGGTACGCCCAGACGACGGGTTTGTGCTTCCACATTCAGCGGAATTGACGCCGCGCTGGAGCGGCTGGTAAAGGCGAAAGTCAGCACCGGCCACACTTTGCGGAAGTACTTCAGCGGGCTCACTCCGTTGACCGCCAGCAGCAGACCGTGCACCACGAACATGATGCCCAGACCAATATAGGAAGCGATAACAAAGCTACCAAGTTTGATAATGTCCTGCAGGTTAGAGCCTGCAACCACCTTGGTCATCAGCGCCAGCACCCCGTAAGGAGTTAACTGCATCACCAGACGTACCAGCTTCATCACCCAGCTTTGCAGCGTATCGATGGCGGAGAGAACGCGCTGGCCTTTGGCGACATCATCTTTCAGCAGCTTCAGCGCCGCGACGCCGAGGAAGGCCGCGAAGATCACCACGCTGATAATCGACGTCGGGTTCGCGCCGGTCAGATCGGCAAACGGATTTTTCGGCACGAAAGAGAGGATCAGCTGTGGGACGCTCAGGTCTGCGACTTTACCAGCATAATTGCTCTGAATGGCGTTAAGGCGGGCAGTTTCCGCGTTGCCCTGAACCAGACCTTCGGCAGTCAGGCCAAACATATTGGTCACCAGCACCCCCACCAGAGCCGCAATCAGCGTGGTGAACAGCAGGGTACCGATACTGAGGAAGCTAATTTTGCCCAACTGCGAAGCATTGTGCAGGCGTGCCACCGCGCTCAGAATAGAGGCGAAAACCAGCGGCATGACAATCATCTGCAGTAGCTGGACATAACCGTTACCGACAATATTGAACCACTGGATAGAATCCTTCAGCACCTGGCTGTCGGAGCCATAGATAAGCTGCAGCGCCAGGCCGAAAATAACGCCAATAACCAGACCGACCAGCACTTTTTTTGCGAGGCTCCACTGCTTATGGCGGGTTTGCGCCAACGCCAACAGTAAAACCGCGAACACAACAACGTTCGCTATTAATGGAAAGTTCATCCCCGTTCTCCTGATATCTTTTATAACCGGGTTGGTCAATAACCAACTCTTATAACGGCAAGGGTAGCAGAAGGCGTAATTCGTTACTTATATTCAAATGGAATTGATTATAACTAATTGAATAATTCGCTGGTTTATCGTCCAGTCTGGTGACTAATAAAGCGATTAAAGGTGGTTTGCAGGGAGTTAATCATGTCGGATGACCAGCGAACGGCGCTGTTTTCAGCAACGTTTTGCGGCATCCACACGGCATAGATGAACAGCGCCATACACAGCGCGCGCTCCAGCTGATTGCCTTTGCGCGGCGCGAGGAGGGGCAGACGAAAACGCCAGCGGCAGGGCCAGAGCAGAGGCACGCCGGCCGGAGTCAGCATATCGGCGAGAATATGGCTGAGGTATCCAAGCACCAGGCCCTGAACCGCATCGGCCGGGACTATCCAGCTTTCCGGGACTTTCAACGAGAAGATTGCCACCGCGCCGAAGACCACCAGCAGGCTGTGGGTGAAGCCGCGATGGCCGAAGGCGCGCGCAATTGGTTTGGATATCCAGCTTAATCGCTGGCCAAGAAATGACTTTGGGTGATCGATATCCGGAAGCAGACAGGTCAGGATGGCGGAAGGAACAATATGCCACCAGTCGCCCTGGGCCAGAACGGGCGTTAATTCTGCATTTTTCGCAAATACCGCACAGGCGATAGAGAAGAGGAGGTGGCCTTCCGCCGTCATGATAAACACCCTAAACTGTCAATTCATACAGTATAGGGTTTTTATACAGTGTGCGGAAGAGGTGACGGTGTAACTCTTTGTCACAAACCCGTCAGCGGGCCAGCCAGCCGCCATCTACCGCCAGGGTATAGCCGCTAATGTAATCCGCCGCAGCGGAAGCCAGAAACACCACCGGGCCTTGCAAATCTTCAGGAACCCCCCAGCGCCCGGCCGGAATACGGTCGAGAATCTCTTTGCTTCGTTCGGCGTCGTCGCGCAGCTGCCGGGTGTTATTGGTGGCCATATATCCCGGTGCGATAGCGTTGACGTTAATGCGATGCCCCGCCCATTCGTTGGCCAGCAGGCGGGTGATGCCTAACACGCCGCTTTTTGACGCGGTGTATGACGGCACCCGGATACCGCCCTGAAAGGAGAGCATTGAGGCAATGTTAACGATTTTTCCGCCGTCGCCCTGCTTAATAAACTGCCTGGCAACCGCTTGTGAGAGAAAGAATACCGATTTCAGATTCAGATTGAGAACGTCGTCCCAATCTTTTTCTGAAAAATCGAGCGCGTCGGCGCGACGGATGGTTCCGGCATTGTTGACCAGGATGTCGACCCGGCCCATGGCAGCAACGACCTGGGTCACAATGCTATCAATCTCATCCTGACGGCTCAGGTCGGCCTGAATGGCGGTAAAGCGTCGGCCCAGAGCCTGAACCTTTTCTGCCGTATCATGGGGGATCCGGCGGTTAACGCCGACAATATCGCAACCCGCCTGCGCAAGGCCTAAAGTCATTCCCTGGCCCAGCCCGGTATCACAACCCGTTACGATAGCGACCTTGCCCGTAAGGTCAAAGGCGTTCAGTACCATATGCACCTCTGTTGGTTGATTTCATGCGTCAAATAACGCCGCAGAGATAAGCATAGAGGGCGAACGAGGAAAAAACAAATAAAAATGAAACGTTGTTTTATTTTTATTGATGATGGGATAAGAATACTTTCCCATCATCACCGGCGGCTTTAGCCAGTCAGGTCGCTCAGGGTCAGGGATTCCAGCGTCGCGAGCTTCACGTCGGCCAGTACAAAGCGCGGGTCATGGCTATTTTCTGCTTGAGGGACGACGATAGAACGCATTCGCGCCGCTTTGCTGGCAATCATGCCGTTAACGGAGTCTTCCAGCGCTACGCAGTTCATCGGGTTGACGCCGAGTTTAGCCGCACAGTCGAGATAAACCTGCGGATGCGGTTTGCTGAACGGCAGCATTTCGGCAGAGGCGAGAGCGTCAAACTGATCGCGTAGTTCAAACATGGCGAGGACTTTTTCCAGCATTCGCAGCGGCGACGCCGACGCCAGGCCGATTTTCAGCCCCCGGGCTTTACACATCGCTACCGCTTCACGAGCGCCTGGCAGGAGGGGACGCGCCTCTTCAACCAGCTGAATGGCGCGGTTGATAATCCGGGCGGTGACTTCGGCGCGATCCGGGCCTTGCCACGGCTGCTGGGCAAACCACAGGTCGACGACTAAATCGATGCGCAGCCCCAGAATATCGGGCATTTCATCGCGGCGGCTGGTGTCTACCCCAAGGCTTGCAATCACCTCCAGCTCTGCCTTATCCCATAGCGGTTCGGAATCAATCAGTAATCCATCCATATCAAAAATCGCGGCGTGAATCTGGCGCCTGGCTGACATAAGTCCCTCTCCTGTAGCGTAAGTAGATAACGAATCGGCACTCATGGTATATCATACCGCGCATTATTGGGCGAAATTCGCTGACGAAGGTAGACTTAGAATGAATCAGGCGTCTTAACAAGGGGAACCCATGACGTATCAACAAGCTGGACGCATTGCAGTACTTAAACGTATTTTGGGGTGGGTAGTCTTTATCCCGGCAGTTATCTCGACGCTGATTTCCGTGCTGAAGTTTATGTACGAGCACAGTGAGAAAAAACCAGGCATCGACGCGGTGATGATGGATTTTGCCCACGTGATGATCGAGATGATGCGCTTTAATACGCCGTTCCTGAATTTCTTCTGGTACAACTCGCCGCTGCCGGACTTTAAGCACGGTATGAATATCGGCTTCTGGATTATCTATATTCTGGTGTTCGTCGGCATGGCGCTCCAGGCGTCCGGGGCGCGAATGGGACGTCAGGCGAAATTTCTGCGCGAAGGCGTCGAGGATCAGCTGATTCTGGAGCAGGCCAAAGGGGCGGATGGGCTAACGCGTGAGCAAATATCCGAACGCGTTGTGGTGCCGCGTCATACTATCCTGGTGCAATATTTCCCGCTATACGTACTGCCGGTCATTATTATTGTGCTGGGCTACTTCTTCTTTTCCTTGCTCGGTTTTCTGTAAACGATCGGCCCGGGAGCGCCGGGCCGTCTGAACTACAGTGCCGGCAGCGCCCGCGGTTTACCCTGATTATCCACCGCCACGTAGATAAACAGCGCTTCGGTTGCCTTGTAGCGCTGACCGATGGGCTCAGACGATACTTTCTTTACCCATACTTCCATATTGATGGTAATTGAGGTGTTGCCGCGCTTTACGCAGTCGGCGTAGCAGCACACCACATCGCCGACCGCCACCGGGCGTAAAAAGGTCATGCCGTCAACGCGTACGGTCACCACGCGGCCATGGGCAACTTCTTTGGCCATAATCGCTCCGCCGATATCCATCTGCGACATCAGCCAGCCGCCAAAAATATCGCCGTTAGCATTCGTGTCCGCCGGCATCGCCAGGGTGCGTAAAACCAATTCGCCCTTCGGCGCGAGATCTGTTGTTGTCATTCTATACTCGGGACTAGTCAAAGATGATCGGGCGCGATGCTACTATGAAAACGGCGTCGAGAAAATAGGGGAAGACGCCCGCCTGCGCGGGCGTGAGGGTTCAGAAGGAGAGGGTCACGCCCGCGTAATAAGCTCGTCCTGGTTCGTTATAGGTCGAAGCCCCGGCGTTTTCTCGATAAATCCGCTTATCGAAAAGGTTGCCGATCCCGGCGTTCAGGCGCAGATCTTTCATCAGCTGATAGTTGCCGCCAATGCCAACCACGGAATAGGCGCCGACTTCATTGGTCGCCAGTACTCCCGTCTCGTTGCGTGTTTCCGCATATTCGCGTGGTTTCTGTCGACCGTACAGAGTCCAGTTGACGTTGGCTGAAAGCTTGCTGGTAACCTGCCAGTCGAGCATGCTGTTGATGGTATATTTCGGAATAACGGACAGCGGGTTGCCAGTCTCTTTGTTTTCCGATGTGATCATATAAGTGGCATTGGTTCGCCAGCTGAGCGTATCTGCAATCACCGGAACCAGCAGGGTACCCTCGAGACCTTCAACCACCGCTTTGCCGCCGTTCTGCCACTGGAGAATATTTGCGCCGCTGGCGGTATTACCCAGTACCTCGGTACCGGAGACGATTTTATTTTTATAATCGTTGCGAAACCAGGTGATCCCGGCGTTATAGCCGTTCAGATTAAACTCAAGGCCGATCTCTTTGTTAATGCTGATTTCAGGGTCAAGATCCGGATTACCGAGAAGATAGCAGCTGCCGTTGGCGATACTGTTCGGGCAGCCGTTACCGCGGGTGGATAACAAATACCCTTCGCTGGACTGATACAGGTTTGGCGCTTTAAACACCCGGGCAATGCCCGCCTTGACCTTAAACATATCACCCAGATCCTGCGACAGGTTCAGGCTTGGGCTCCAGTTGCTACCAAAATCGTTATGATAGTCGAAGCGCAGACCGGGAATAATGTTCGTGCCCGGTACGGCTTCAATATTATCTTCGAGATAAATACCGGTCAGGGTGGCGCTATTTTTTGTGCTGCGCTCCGCAGGGTTGCCGGAAGTGCCGGGAATCGCTTCCGTCGCGCTGGTGGCCTGCATCGATGCCGGATCGTTTAGATCGTCGCGATTCCACTCCATACCCAGGGTCAGGGTCTGTTCTGCAAGCCAGGTGAATGGAATATTCAGCTCGCCGGTTGAGCGCCACGACTCCAGACGGCTGGTATCATAGACATCGCTGTTAATCATCCCCTCTACGCGTCCGGTCGTTCCTTCCTGCAGGCGGGTGTTGTTAGTTTTCTCGTAGTAGACGCCGGCTTTCGACTGCCCCCAGTCCCAGATCCCGTTATAGGTCAGGCCCCAGGTCTGACGGTACATGCGGTTAGTCTCATGGCCATACAGAGAATCGACCAGGCCATTTGGGCTGACGTTGCCGTTGCTGTACTGCGTATCTCCGGCATAGATGTTGCCCTGGCGGCTATAGGCATAGCTGAAATCAACAATCTGCTGGGGCGTTACTTTCCATGAAAGCAGGGCGTTAATATCTTTGTTGCGCACACCTTCGCGGCCTGCGGCATAAGAATCATTTTGCGCGTGGTTAATATCCCAGGCATCGGGTTCAGTTTTATTGATGTTGCCGTACAGCCGCATGGTCAGGGCATCCCCCGCCAGCGGTCCATTGAGGTTGAAGTTAGCCCGGTTCGTGGAGCCTTCTTTATTATTTTCCGGCTGATTAGTATAGAGCGAGAGCGAGCCGTGCCAGTCGTTGGTGGGGCGTTTCGTGATAATATTGACAACGCCGCCCGCGGCGCCAGAGCCGTAGCGTGCGGCGGCGGGGCCGCGCAGAACTTCAATACGTTCAACCATTTCTGGCGGCACCCAGTTGCTGTCGCCGCGAGTATCACGTTCGCCGCGCCAGCTATAGCGTACCGAGTTGCGGGAGGTGACGGGGACGCCATCAATAAGAATTAGCGTGTTTTCCGGCCCCATACCGCGAATATCGATTTGACGATTGTTGCCCCGACTGCCGCTGGCGCTGTTGCCGGTCAGGTTTACGCCGGGCATCTTACGAATTATTTCTGAGAGATCGTTAACCGGAGGATCTTTAGCGATATCTTCCGCGGTGATGATTGAGACGCCCGGCTGCTGCTTCAGCGCTTCTTCGGCGGTTCCCAGGATCACCATCGTTTCGGTATCCTGCTCCACTTCTTCGGCGAAACCACCCGGACTAAATAAGCCTGCGATGGCGAGAGCAAGGGGAGTGGCTAGGTGTTGTTTCTGCGGTCTCATTATAAATATCCATATCAAAACGGGATGAATTGAGATCGAGAATATCAATGATAACGATTATCATTACAATAATGTGCCGTTAATCTCCATAAAATCCTCACAATTGCCGCAACCTTCCGGTATTAAGTAGATATTCTGGAGAATCCGGCGGGCTTTGGCCAGACGCTGAAAGCATAAAAGTGGGTGTACGATCGAAAAAACGGCACGCAGAGCTGCGTGCCGGAGGAATAGCAGTTTAGTGATTGTCGTCCTGCGGCATATGGCGATAAATGTAAACGCCGCTCAGCAGGGTGAACACCAGCGTCAGGGCCGTCAGACCGAAGACCTTGAAGTTGACCCAGATATTCTGCGGCAACCAGAAAGCGATATAGATATTCGCCAGTCCGCAGAGGATGAAAAACACCGCCCAGGCCAGATTCAGCCGCGACCACACCTGCTGCGGCAGCGTCAGCTCTTTACCCAACATGCTCTGGATCAGCGGCTTCTTCATTACCCACTGGCTAAACAGCAGCGCGCTGGCAAACAGAACGTAAATTACCGTGACCTTCCACTTAATAAACTCGTCGTTATGGAAGAAGATGGTCAGCCCGCCGAAAACGGCGACCAGAACAAAGGTAATCAGCGCCATTTTCTCGACTTTGCGATAGCGCACCCAGCTGTAAATCAGCACGATGGCGGTGGCGATGATTAACGCCGTTGTCGCGGCGTAGATATCATAAAGCTTGTAGAATACGAAGAAGACTACCAGCGGTAAAAAATCCAGAAACTGCTTCATACATCGGTTCCGTCGTTCAGGGTGGCCGGGGTGAGCCCGGCCCGGATTAAATTAATGGCGAATAAGCATATACAAGCGGAATAAATAGATCAGCAATAATGCAGAGATCAGATTGCTGAGGGTATTTATTACCACTGCCCCGACGTTTGGCGTAAGCACAGCGAAGCTGGATGCAAACAGCAGCAGCAGAGTTTTTGCCAGCAGCCAGCCGATAATCGCCGGGGCTACCAGCCGTACGTTGGCCCAGGCCAAACGCATACTGCTACGCATGGCGTTGAAGATGCCGATTTTATCCTGCACCAGCATCACCGGCGCAAAAGAGAGCACGATAGCCAGCAGGACGCCCGGCACCACCACCAGCATCATCCCCAGCTGGACGACAAACGTGGTCAACAGGATCAGCAGCAGCAGCTTTGGCAGCACCGGCGCGGAAGCGCCAATCGCGCGCAGCGCGCTGACTCTCTGACCTGCGGAGATCATCTGAATCATCAGCAGAACGCCGCCAGCAAGAATGGCGTTACCCACGAGACCGGAGAAGGTAGAGGCGGCGGATGCACGCAGCAGGATCTGTTGTTGATCCGGCGTCATGCTCTGAACCAGCTCAAACAGGCCGCCGTTTCCCCCCAGGCTATCGCCCTGACTCAATATCGACAGCTGCTCTTCACTGGGTGAAAAGGCATGGCCAAGTACTACCGTAATGAACGCGCATAACAGCGCAATCAGCAGGATAGTAACGAACTGATTGCGGAAAAAGTTTCCGGTGTCACGGTAGACGGACTTTGCCGTGATAGACATGCATTCTCCTTGAGTATTGCAGGTGTTAACTAGCCGGCGATTGTACCGCAAATCGCGGCGGGGTAGCAGTCTCTGCTCCTGTGCGCAAAGTATATCTTTGTAAATAGAAGAGGAAATCAGCGCAGTCCTGCTTCAGTAACCAAAACGATGAAATTGATTTGATACGTTTATCACTGATTGTATTAGGAAAGTAAAAATTAATCTGGATCAATAAATGTTAAATTTACCGACTTAATGTGATCTATGTTGGTTCAAACATACTTTATTGTAGGTATATTCTTGCGCTGAATAACCATAATGAGGAAGTGGGTATGAAAAAGTTAGCAGCGGCGGTTGTTATTCTGAGTAGTCTTTCCGGTGGTAGCGTCTGGGCGCACGAAGCCGGTGAGTTTTTCCTTCGCGCGGGCTCGGCAACGGTCAGACCGACCGAAGGGGCTGGCGGCACATTAGGCAGTCTTGGCGGCTTTAACGTTAGCAACAATACGCAACTGGGCCTGACGTTCACCTATATGGCAACGGATAATATCGGCGTAGAGCTGCTGGCAGCCACGCCGTTCCGTCATAAAGTGGGAACGGCAACAACCGGCAATATTGCTACCGTTCACCACTTACCGCCGACCTTAATGGCACAGTGGTACTTTGGTGATTCCAGTAGCAAACTGCGTCCTTACGTTGGCGTAGGTGTCAACTACACCACCTTCTTTGACGAAAGCGTGAACGATACGGGTAAGAGAACGGGCATCTCCGATCTGAGCCTGAAAGATTCCTGGGGCGCAGCAGGGCAGGTGGGGCTGGACTATCTGATTAACCGTGACTGGCTGATTAACATGTCGGTATGGTACATGGATATCGATACTAAAGCGGACTACAAGCTGGGCGGCGTTAAGCAGCACGACGATATCCGTCTGGATCCGTGGGTGTTTATGTTCTCTGCGGGATACCGTTTCTAAACTATTTGCTAAAGCTGGTCGTTATGACCAGCTTTATTTTTCTGCCTGTCGTCAGCATCCTCGCCACCAACGGTAATGCCTTAAGTACTCAAACGCTCCCCGTAACGCTTCTGGCAGGCGTTACTCATTACCCCATCTATTCAGAAACTCGGCGATATCATCGATACGCTGTTCACCAATACCAGCCTGGATCGCCATCTCTGCCTGGTCCTCTTCGCTGATTTCTTCATTATTCATCAGGCGGGTAATCAGCAGCTGAAAATAGCGGGCCAGAGCTTCGCGTTCTGACTCGCTAACTGGCTCAGCGGCCTCTGTCGAATACTCATCGGCGATGTCATAATACTTTAGTGGTACTTCTTCGTGCATAAATCGCTCCTGGGGTTGATGTTGATGCCAGCTGCTGCCTGCATACTCTGGCATCAATAATATCATTCCTGCTCCGTATTATCCCGGCAACGTTGCGGAAAATGCATGAACAGCCTGTGGCGGATGCCGGGCCCCTGTTGTGATGGGGCGCAACGGCTATGCTGAGGATAGCGACCACCGTTGATTAAATTTTAGGGAATATTTTCTATCGACGTAATCGGGACAGAAAGCCGTTACAGCATGATTTATCGTGGTATTGCTTGTGATGGTTTATAAAAGACCTCCTGTCATTAGAACGGTAACTCTGATATAAAGACGCCTGTGTTAAGTATATTGCGTCGAATGCTTGTGTTTTGGGTGAATAAGCGATTTCTTACAGATTTAAGGAGGGTTTTGAGTAACCAGCAGGCTTTCTTATTTTTTTTATGGGTTCAAAAGGCGGTGTAAAAAATCGTTTCTTATACAAATCTGACCTTTGCCAGTCTAAGAAATAAGCTGCTTCCTTTTCATTAATACATTTAAAAATTTATTAAGATCTTGTGTGCCTTTTATTTTAAAGTCGTGCATAACGTTTTTCTTATGCGAATAAACCGTTTTATAGTTAATTTTTAATTCATGGGCTATTTCCATTTGATTGAGTCCAAGGCTAAGGGCATGAACAACTTTTGACTGGGCATGCGTAATCGATTTGCAGGGACAGTTAATACAACTGATCGTTTCTGCAGCTATGGCCTCTTCATTCTCTGTCGCTCTGAACTCATTAATGTGAGCGTTAATTTTATTTCTTATTGCCGGGATGGAGTCGGCTTTGTATATAAAAAAGCAATTTTTTGTGCAGTTGGTTAGCTCCGTCGGTAAATATTCATTTTTCTTCTCCTGGAGAATAAATAACAGACTTTTATTGGTTCTGTATTTTAACTCGTCGTTACACAAGAATATTTCCCCAGGCTCCATTTCAGTAAAGATAATATGGGCCTGAGCAATGTTGTATTGAGTGTAGCTGTCCTGAAAGCTAATATCTTCATCTGTGGCAACAGACTCCAGAACCAGCTGTTTTATAGCATGTTTAGAGTAGACGTTTTTAGTATTAATTAAAATATTTATCATATGCACGGATTCACACGGTTATAAATGAAAGTACTCTGATTTCAAATAACGCCAGGGCGCAGAGAGACTCATGCTTAAAGTAAATGGTTAATAGTGACAGATGGTTTAAAGGCTTTAAATAAGATATTGTAGGTCTTCAAAAAAAGCAACATTTGTGTGCAAAATAAGACCCTGGACATTTTTTGTGAGAAAATTCTTAATTTTCATAAACCTATTTGTAATTCTTTGGGTTTTTTATTATGGAAATTTTATTTATTTTTATTCTGCACAAAAAGCTTAGTGTAAAAATCGGTTTGCTGATAAAATATTGGCGGCTAATGGTTTGCTAAGGATATTATCTCAGGAAATGAGGAACTCTGCCTTTAATGAAATAGTAGAATGGATTGAGGACCATCTGGCAATTAATCCGTCGGTTGCTGATATCGCCAGTGGAGTAGGGTGTTCTCGACGCACTGTTTATAATGTATTTTATGAATATGCTGGTATTCCCGTCGGAAAATATATCCGAATGCGCAGAATGACCTATGCCGCTGGCAGGTTAAAACTGACCCGACAATCCATTTCATCCATCGCCTGTCAGTTGCATTTCGACTCACCTCAAACATTTTCCCGAGAGTTTAAAAAGAATTTTGGTCGTTGTCACGGAGAGTACCGGCATTCAACATATTGGGATTTGTCTTTATTACATCAGAAAGTTACCTCCCATGACTGCCGGTTTCCTGAACCTTATCTTTGTTTACTTGAAGAGCAGATATTCGCCGGATATGGATTCAACTACACGCTGTCGCTGAGCGATGATATTGCTTCAAGAAAAAATATCACCCGCAGGAAAATTACCACCAGCATGTTCGGTGACGATCGTGACATTTTTATTCTCTCTGACTTTTTTCCTGCGGCCAGCAATGCATATAAAACGATGATCAATGGATTTATTGGCACGCCTTTGAATTTGCGAAATGACGCTTGCCGGGAGATAAGGATAGCGAAACGCGGATGGTATCTTGGTCTGGACTTTAGCGGCTCATGGGAAGAATTTACGTTACTGTCAAATCATGTTTATATGAAATATCTTCCTGAGTTAGGGCTATATCGTCGGCAGGGCTACGATATCGAACGTTTTGCTCCCCTGAAAAGGGCTGGTATTGCAAACACGCGTTCGATTTATACCATTCAGTATTTTGTACCGGTAGCTTACATTTAACCCACCAGTAGCGATGTTTCCCGCCGTTGTTTACCCGTGCGCGCAGTCGTAAGCTCAGCTCCTTGCCACAAGCGCGAGGCTGTCCATGACCGGTTAAGCGCGCCAGGCGCGGCGCCAAAAAAAGCCCGCACAGGTGCGGGCCAAAATACTGGAAGCAATGTGAGCAATGTCGTACCGAATACCTGACTCGTTTGCTCAACTATTCGGTATTGAGAAAGATAATATTTCTCATTTAAAATATCAACCCTATCTTTTGTGCAGAAGTGATTTTTTATCGACGATGGAAACGGTACGTTTCTGGCTGTCGTTCTGCACCCAGGGCTCGCCAATCGCGAATGCGCTCAGGGACGTAGCTGATGAATGAAGTACTGCCTGACTGGAGGTAAGCAGGTGTAGTGGCGTTGTTTCGCCTGACGCGTAAATATGCTGAGAAATAGCCGCCCGGCGGAGAACCGGGCGGGAGAAGCGCTTAAGCGGCTCTGGTGGCGGCTTTAAGCCCCTGGGCAAAGGCTTTCAGTTCATCCAGCATCGCCTGCGGATCGTTAACGTTGCGCTCGATAATTTTAACGATAGCGGAGCCAGAAATCGCGCCTGCTGCGCCTGCGTCAATCGCGGCGGTAACCTGCTCTGGCGCGGAGATACCAAAGCCCTGCAGCGGCGGCGCGGCATGGTACTCGGCCAGCTTCTCGATCAGATGATGCAGCGGCAGGGCGGCACGATTTTCTGCCCCGGTGACGCCTGCGCGTGAGAGCAGATAGGTGTAGCCGCGACCGTGAGAGGCAATCTGGCGCAGCAGATCGTCATCGGCATTTGGCGGGCAGATGAAAATCGGCGCGATGTTGTGGCGCAGCGCGGCCTGGCGGAACGGGGCGGACTCTTCGACGGGAACATCGGCTACCAGCACGGAATCAACGCCAGCGCGCTCGCAGGCGGCGTAGAATTCATCAATACCGGGGCTGAACACCAGATTAGCGTACATCAGCAGGCCGATTGGGATAGTCGGGTGCTTTTGACGAATCGCCGCCAGCATTTCAAAGCACTGGGTGGGCGTGACGCCTGCGGCGAAAGCGCGCAGAGTTGCGTTCTGAATCGTCGGACCGTCCGCCAGCGGGTCGGAGAAAGGAATGCCCAGCTCCAGCGCGTCAGCGCCCGCTTCAATCAGCGTATCGATAATTTTCAACGATTGCCCCGGATTAGGGTCGCCGAGGGTTACGAAGGGAACAAATGCGCCTTCCTGGCGGGCTTTCAGTTGTGCAAACAGCGTCTCGTAACGTTCCATCAGATTTCCCCTCGCGCTTTCAAAATATCGTGTACGGTGAAGATGTCTTTATCGCCGCGGCCGGAGAGGTTAACCACCAGCAGCTGCTCTTTTTGCGGGTTTTCGCGCATCATTTTCAGCGCGTGCGCCAGGGCGTGGGAGGACTCCAGCGCCGGGATAATCCCTTCATGGCGAGAAAGCTCTTTAAAGGCATCCAGCGCTTCATCATCGGTAATTGAGACGTAATCGGCGCGGCCAATGCTGTTTAAATAAGCATGCTGAGGGCCCACTGACGGGAAGTCGAGTCCGGCGGAGATAGAGTAGGACTCCTCAATTTGCCCCTCGGCGGTCTGCATCATCGGCGATTTCATACCGAAGTAGATACCCACGCGACCGTGCTTCAGCGGCGCGCCGTGTTCGCCAGACTCAATCCCGTGACCGGCTGGCTCTACGCCAATCAGGCCAACTGAAGTTTCGTCGATAAAATCGGCGAACATACCGATGGCGTTAGAACCGCCGCCGACGCAGGCGATAACCGCATCCGGCAGGCGTCCCTCTTTCTCCAGAATCTGGGCCTTGGTTTCTTCGCCAATCATACGCTGGAATTCACGCACGATGGTCGGGAACGGATGCGGGCCAGCGGCGGTACCGAGCATATAGTGAGCCTTTTCGTAGCTGCCGGACCAGTCGCGCAGCGCTTCGTTACAGGCATCTTTCAGCGTTGAGGAGCCGCTATGCACCGGTATCACTTCCGCCCCCATCAGGCGCATCCGAAAGACGTTCGGCGACTGACGTTCGATATCTTTAGCACCCATATAGATACGGCACTTCAGGCCAAGCAGGGCGCTGGCGAGTGCTGAGGCTACGCCGTGCTGACCGGCGCCGGTTTCGGCGATAATTTCCGTTTTGCCCATACGTTTTGCCAGCAGCGCCTGACCGAGCACCTGGTTGGTTTTATGCGCGCCGCCGTGCAGCAGGTCTTCACGCTTGAGATACAGCGTGGTGCGGGTACCTTCGGTAAGGTTGCGGCATCTGGTCAGCGCCGTCGGGCGACCGGCGTAATTTTTCAGCAGATCGGTAAATTCAGCCTGGAATGCCGGATCTTTTTGCGCGCTAACGAAGGCTTCCTCCAGCTGGCGCAGGGCGGGCATCAGGATCTGCGGAACGTACATCCCGCCGAATTCGCCAAAATAGGGGTTCAGTAAAGTACTCATTGTTGCTCCTTAATATGCGCGCAGCGTTTGAAACACCGAGGCCAGTTTGCTGGCATCTTTAATACCCGGCTGCGACTCTACGCCTGAATTAAAATCGAGTCCGGCACAGCCGCTTTTGGCGGCTTCCACACAGTTATCGGCGCCGAGGCCGCCTGCCAGCAGGACGTTACGCAGGTCCTGACCTTGCAGCAGGGACCAGTCGAAGCGCTGGCCGGTACCGCCCTGGCCGTTATCGAAAACATATTTGTCGACATGGTTCAAATTACGCTGCGGTAATGTTTCGCCAACGCTGAGGGCTTTCCAGATTTGCACGTTGCCCGGGAGTTCGGCACGCAGGGTATCTATATAAGCCTGGTCTTCGCTGCCGTGCAGCTGGACTGCGGCTAAGTTCAGACTTTCAACGCGGGCGACAACTTCCGCCACCGGCGCATTGCGGAACACGCCGACGTAGCTCAAAGGGGCGCTTTCAATCACCGTTTGCGCCTGAGCCTCATTCACCGCACGCGGCGAGGTCGGGACAAAAATCAGGCCGCCGTAGACGGCGCCGGATTCATACGCCGCCCGGGCATCCTGAGGACGGGTCAGGCCGCAGACTTTATTCTCGCCGAGCAGCACGCGCTTCACGGCGGCGTTCAAATCGGCGTGTTCCATCAGCGCCGAGCCAATCAGAAAGCCATTGGCGAAGTGACTCAGTTCGCGTACTTCGGCATAGGTATGGATACCGGACTCGCTGATCACCGTGACGCCATGACCGAGCTTAGGCGCCAGGGTGCGGGTACGGTTGAGGTCAATCGACATATCGCGCAGATCGCGGTTGTTGATGCCCACTACTTTCGCTTTCAGCGCGATGGCGCGCTCCAGCTCTTCTTCGTTGCTCACTTCGGTCAGCACGCCCATGTTCAGGCTGTGCGCAACGGCAGAGAGCTGGCGATACTGCTCGTCATCCAGCACCGAAAGCATCAACAGGCATGCGTCGGCCTGATAGTAGCGCGCCAGGTAGATCTGGTAAGGATCGATGGTGAAGTCCTTACACAGAATCGGCTGCGGCGCGACCTTGCTGACGATTGGCAGAAAGTCGAAGCTGCCCTGGAAATACTTCTCATCGCACAGCACCGAGATAGCCGAGGCGTAGTGCTTGTAGACGCCGGCGATGGCCGCCGGGTCAAAATCATCGCGAATCAGGCCCTTTGAAGGAGAGGCCTTTTTGCACTCGAGAATAAACGCGGTACGAGTGCCGGCAAGGGCATCATAAAAATTGCGCTGCGTCGGTACCACTTCATTTTGAAAACTGGCTAACGGTTGTTGTTGTTTGCGGGCTTCTACCCAAATCGCTTTGTCGGCCACGATTTTTGCTAAAACGGTCTGCATTTTTTATCCTCTTGCCGCCAGGGCGGTCACTCTGTCATAGGCCGCTCCGCTGCGCAGCACATCAATGACCTGCTGCGCGTTGGCCTTCAGATCCTCATGTCCATGTAAACGCATCAACATGGCGACGTTGGCGGCAACGGCGGCTTCGTGAGCGGCATCACCTTTACCTTGTAGCAAGCGCGTAAGAATGTCACGGTTTTCTTCCGGCGTGCCGCCTGCCAGCTGCTCCTGATGATAAGGCGTCAGGCCAAAATCGGCGGCGGTCAGCTGGTAGCTCTTGATTTCGCCATTGCTTAATTCCGCGACCACCGTCGGCGCGTGCAGCGACACTTCATCCATCCCGCCGCTATGGACCACCGCGGCGCGCTGGTAGCCCAGCACGCGCAGGGTTTCCGCAATCGGCAGGACCAGTTCCGGGCTGTAGACGCCAATCAGCGCCAGCGGCGGATGCGCCGGGTTGATCAGCGGCCCGAGCACGTTGAACAGGGTACGGGTTTTAAGCTGCTGGCGTACCGGCATGGCGTGACGGAAACCGGTGTGGTACTTCGGCGCAAACAGGAAGCATACGCCCAGTTCATCCAGCGCCTGGCGAGATTTATCGGCATTCATATCCAGATTGATACCGAATGCTGCCAGCAGGTCGGAAGAACCGGACTTGCTCGACACGCTGCGGTTGCCGTGTTTGGCGACCTTCAGGCCGCAGGCGGCGGCAACAAAGGCGCTGGCGGTCGAAATATTGATACTGTTGCTGCCGTCGCCGCCGGTACCTACGATGTCGGCAAACAGATAGTCCGGGCGCGGGAACGGCGCGGCGTTTTCCAGCAGTGCGGTAGCGGCGCCGGCGATTTCCTGTGGATGCTCGCCGCGCACCTTCATGCTCACCAGCGCGGCGGCCAGCTGCTCAGGCTTCACTTCACCACGCACGACCGCCGAGAACAGCTGGTGGCTCTCCTGCTGGCTCAGGGTTTCTGCCTGATACAGTTTTTCCAGAATCGGCTGCAGGGTATTGGTCTGTTCCAGCTTCTGCAGCGCCCAGGCCAGCGTTTGCTCAAGCAGACGCGCGCCCTGGGTGGTCAGAATTGATTCCGGATGGAACTGGAAGCCGCAGACGCGATCCGCGTCGTGACGTACCGCCATGACCATGCCGTTAAAGTGGGCGTTGATGGTTAATCCCGCCGGAATGTTGCTGCCCACCAGCGAGTGGTAGCGGGCGACCGGCAGCGGATTGCTCAGCCCGGAAAACATAGCCTGGCCGTCGTGTTCAATGCTTGAAGCCTTACCGTGGAGGATTTCCCCGGCCTGGCCGACATAGCCGCCGTAGGCTTCAACAATTGCCTGGTGGCCAAGGCAGATACCGATAATCGGCAGCTTGCCGCGCATGCGGGTCAGCAGCTCCGGCATACAGCCAGCTTCGCTCGGGGTTCCCGGCCCCGGCGAGAGCATCAGTACCGGATTTTTCATGGTGCCGATGCGCTCAATCAGCGCCTGCGCCGGGACGGAGTTGCGGTAAATCACCACGTTATGGCCGTTCGAACGCAGCTGGTCTGCCAGGTTATAGGTAAAAGAGTCGATATTATCGAGCAGCAGAATGTCGGCCATTAGAAAGTCTCCTTCGCGTGGTGGGCCTGAGCGATAGCGCGCAGCACCGCGCGAGCTTTATTACGGGTTTCATCGGCTTCTGATTGGGGAACGGAATCAAGCACGATACCGGCCCCGGCCTGAACCGTAGCGATTCCATCCTGTACGTAGGCAGAACGAATCACGATGCAGGTATCGAGGTCGCCGTGGGCGGTAAAGTAGCCCACCGCGCCGCCGTAGCTGCCGCGGCGTTTGCCTTCAGCGGCCGCGATAAGCTGCATGGCGCGTACTTTCGGAGCACCGCTGAGGGTGCCCATGTTCATACAGGCGCGATAGGCATGCAGAACGTCGAGATCGCTGCGCAGCTCGCCAACCACGCGGGAGACGAGGTGCATCACGAAAGAGTAACGGTCGACTTTGGTCAGGTCGGCGACGTAGCGGCTACCGGGAGTACAGATGCGCGCAAGGTCGTTACGCGCCAGGTCAACCAGCATCAGATGTTCGGAAAGCTCTTTATGGTCGGTGCGCATCTCCAGTTCGATACGGCTGTCGAGATCGCGATCCAGCGAACCATCGGCGCGGCGGCCGCGCGGACGGGTACCGGCGATCGGGTAGATTTCAATCTGGCGATTGGTGGCATCGTACTTGAGAGAGCTCTCCGGCGACGCGCCGAACAGGGTAAAGTCGTTATCCTGCATAAAGAACATATACGGGCTCGGATTGCTCTTCTTCAGCACATCATAAGCAGCCAGCGGCGACGGGCAGGGCAGCGAGAAGCGGCGCGAAGGTACGACCTGGAAGATCTCTCCCGCCCGGATAGCGCGCTGCATTTTACGTACCACGGCACCGTACTCTTCGTCGCTTTGATCGCAATCGCAGCGCATCTCGGCCACCGTGGTTACCGGAAGCGGCGCCGGCGGTTCGTTCAGCTGCTGACGGAGCTGAGCAAGACGCTGTAAGAGACGCTGTTTTTCGCTTTCCAGCGGGGTGAACAGGCTCGCCTGGATGCGGGTGTTTTTGGTCTGATGGTCAATAACCAGCAGCGTTTCCGCGAGATAAAAGCAGTAATCCGGGCAGGCAGTATCGCTTTCCAGCGGCGGCAGATCTTCAAAACCGGCAACCAGGTCATAGGCAAACAGGCCACCGAAGAACATCGCTTCGCGCTCATCCTGCGGAACGGTAATCAGCTCCTGCAGCAGGCGGAATGCGTCAAATACCGATAACGAACACAGGCGGGCGTCTTCATCTAACAGCGAGCTGACCGGCGGGAAGGTTAAGACCCGGCTATCAGGCTGACGCTGATTATTAATGCCTGAAGGTAAAGCGCTATCCAGCAGATCCAGCAGCGCCGTACCGTTGGCCGAAAATGACTGAATAGTGACGGTGTCACCTAACGCGGTAATGCGCAGCGCGCTATCAACCAGCAGCAGGCTCTTTAAATCATCCTTACTGTCGATATCAGCGGATTCCAGCAGCAGGGTGGCCGGACGCGCGCCGCAGAGCTGGTGGAATAACGCCGTGGGGTTTTCCCGATAGATGGCGTCGCTGGTGAGAAGCTCGAGTGCCGGTTTTGATGTTTGCATTATTGTTCTCGCCTGTTCGGTATAATAATTTGTCCAATAAAAAGCCCGCTCATTGGCGGGCCGGGTATCTGTATGCTGAGTGCAAAACGCGATCACGCCGCCCGATAACAGGAGGTGCGCCACCAGCCGTGCAGAGTGATAAATTGCGTTTTCATCGTTGATACCCCTTCATGTGAACTTGCGTACTAGTTAACTAGTTCGAGAGATTAAAGTCAACCCCTGTTTGCAGATTTTCTCTATCAGTCGGTATGATGATGCGCTTATTAATATCCTTAATCCCTTAAGCTGCAGAACTACAGTTAATCTGCCTGTGACTTAAAAGTATGACGGGTACAGGTTCATGTCCAGCAGGAGTCATCTTGAGCAATACCAATTACGCAGTGATTTACGACCTGCACAGCCATACCATCGCCTCTGACGGGCGACTGACTCCAGAAGAACTTGTCCATCGCGCTCACCAGATGCGCGTCGGTACCCTGGCGATAACCGACCATGATACCGTGGCGGCAATCCCTGCCGCCCGGGCGGAAATCGAGCGAGCCGCTTTACCGTTGACGCTGATTACCGGGGTGGAAATTTCCACGCTGTGGGAAAACCACGAAATTCACATAGTCGGGCTGAATATCGATATTGCCCATCCGGCGATGACCACGCTGCTTGATGAACAGAAAGCGCGTCGCCAGGCGCGAGGTCAGCAGATTGCCGAGCGGCTGGAAAAAGCGCGCATCCCGGGCGCCTGGGAAGGGGCGCTGAAGCTGGCGGACGGCGGTGCGGTGACGCGCGGTCATTTTGCCCGTTTTCTGGTGGAAGCCGGCTACGCAACCAACATGGCAGACGTCTTTAAGAAATATCTCGCGCGAGGGAAAACAGGTTATGTTCCGCCCCAGTGGTGTACAATAAAACAAGCAATTGATGTCATTCATCATTCTGGCGGTAAAGCGGTTATTGCCCACCCCGGGCGCTATGACCTCTCGGCGAAGTGGTTGAAACGACTATTGGCCCACTTTAGCGAACAGGGCGGCGATGCGATGGAGGTGGCGCAGTGTCAGCAGGCGCCGCACGAGCGGGCTCAGCTTGCCGCCTACGCAATACAGTACGGCCTTCACGCTTCGCAGGGGTCTGATTTTCATCAGCCTTGTCCATGGATCGAACTGGGCCGCAAACTTTGGCTACCCGCTGGTGTAGAAGGGATCTGGCGCAGTTGGGAAGTGGCTGTAGAACAAAATTGAGAGGGAAGTATGAGCCAGTTTTTTTATATCCATCCGGAAAACCCGCAGGCGCGGTTGATTAACCAGGCGGTGGACATTGTGCGTAAAGGCGGGGTTATCGTCTATCCGACGGATTCCGGCTACGCCTTAGGCTGCAAAATTGAAGATAAAGGTGCGATGGAGCGGATTTGCCGGATTCGTAATCTGCCAAACGGCCACAACTTTACGCTGATGTGCCGCGACCTTTCCGAACTGTCGACCTATTCATTCGTCGATAACGTGGCCTTTCGTCTGATCAAAAACAACACGCCGGGCAACTACACCTTTATCCTTAAAGGAACCAAAGAGGTACCGCGTCGCTTGTTGCAGGATAAGCGTAAGACCATCGGGATGCGCGTGCCGTCAAACCCGATTGCGCAGATGCTGCTGGAAGCCTTGGGCGAGCCGATGCTGTCGACGTCGCTGATGCTGCCGGGAAGCGATTTTACCGAATCGGACCCGGAAGAGATCAAAGATCGCCTGGAGAAGCAGGTGGACCTGATTATTCACGGCGGCTATCTGGGCCAGCAGCCGACGACGGTTATCGATCTCACCGAAGATACCCCGGTTGTGGTTCGTGAAGGTGTTGGTGATGTGAAGCCGTTCCTGTAATTACTGATGTTATTCCACGGAAGGAATAGTTATGAGATGGACATGGATCTGTCGATTTTTTCTTTTGCTGTGGCTGTTCAGCGTTCCGTTCAGCCATGCGCGTTCTGACCATTTATCCCCTGCAGAAGAAGCGATTGCGCTGTTTGACGTTCAGGCCTTCATGCGTCCTGACGGGGTGCTGGATGTGCAAGAAAACATTCACTTCCAGGCGCGCAACAGGCAGATTAAACACGGTTTTTTTCGCGATCTTCCGCGCATGTGGCTGCGGCCAGATGGTAACGCGGCCCTGTTGACGTATCATGTTATTGGCGTGACCCGTGACGGAAAACCTGAACCCTGGCATCTGCTCTGGCGCAGGGGGACCATGAGAATCGTCGTAGGCGATGAACAGACACTTCTGCCGGAAGGCGATTATCGCTACCAGGTGCACTATCAGGTCAGCAACGCGTTTATCCGCGATGGCGATGATGACGTGCTTATCTGGAACGTCACCGGTGATAGCTGGTCGTTCAAAATATACCAGGTTCGCTTCGCCCTGCAGCTGGTGGAGGCTCAAGGAGATCCGTTTAAGCATATCGACTTTTTTACCGGCGATTATGGCGAAAGGTTAAAAAATGGTCACCTTCTGCCGGACGGGCGCATTGAGTCCCGCGAACCCTTCTACCAGCAGGATTTTACCGTACTCTATCGCTGGTCTCGGGCGCTGTTGCCTGATGCCGCAGAGCCTCAGGCGACTCATCTTCTCCCGCATCTTTTTATCCCCACGCGATTGTCGTTGATCGTCTGGATCCCCTGCGGGCTGATGGCGGGTTATTTCTTGTTTTTATGGCTACGCAGGCCGCGCTTTACCCCGGTTGACGTGCCGGTGCTGACGTCAATGTCCACGGAGTTTTCACCCGGCTATCTGCGTATGGCGGCGAAGCAGACCTACGACGATAAAGGTTTTTGCGCCGATGTGACCCACCTGATTGTGAAAGGGCGGGTGGCGCTGGAGAGCATGCCGGGTGACAAAACGCAGCAATGTCTGGTGAGGGTTCATTCGGGGGCGAGCAGAAAAAGCGATATACCGACCCGGGAAGAGCAACTCTTGATGGATCTGTTGTTCCGCAAGGGCGATAAGGTGGTACTTAAGGGGCGCTACAATAGAACGCTGCGTAAAGCTTTTACGCGGATGGAGAAACACTATCGTCAGCAGCATAAGGGCGCGGGGTATCGGCCTTTGAGCTTCGTGTTGTTTGGGATTGTGGCGATGTTTGCGACCCAGGCTCTGGCTAATGCGCAGAGTCTGGGCTGGACGGCCAGAACCTTAACTGCGGATTGGTTTGTGGGCCTTTTCTTCGTTCTTCCGCTTCTCTTTAGCGGCGTGAGCCTGGTGGTTGACGGCGATCTCGGCAAACCGATTCGCAAGAGTTTACTGGCGACGTTGTTCTTTCCGCTTATCGGTGGTGGCCTGATTTTTCTGTTTCTATGGGCAAATATGGGTTTTTCGCTCTTTCAATGGTATATGCCCGCCGGATACTTCAGCGCATGGTGCCTGACCGGTTATATCACCGCGCTGGGCTTTTGCTTCCTTCCACAGCTTACGCAATCAGGCCAGCAGCGCTTAGCCCAGGCCAGGGGGATAATCCACTATCTGGAACGTCTGGAGGCAGCGACGCACAGCGGACAACGGCGCAAAGGTGAATCCCGTTACCTGGATATTTCATTGCTTAGCTGGGCGGTAGCCGCAGGGTTGGGTAAGGAGTGGGCCAATCGCCTGGCTCCATCCCTGGCGGCAGCGATTAAGGCGCCGGAAATAGCCAGATCCGGGGTGTTATTGTCCTTGCAGGCGCATTTGAGCATCGGGGCCTCCAGCGCTTCTGGTTTCGGCAGCGGCGGGGGATTTTCAGGCGGCGGTGCCGGAGGTGGCGGCGGAGGCGGATGGTGAGTTGTGCTATGCTCATCACAGCAAAGAAGCATTCATCTTAAAGTTCGTGTACCATGTTCGCCCACGCGAGAAGGCGTATTGCTGATGTGCCGCTTATTGCGGTACATCAAGTTACACGTTTTAATGCAAAACTATGTACAGAACAGGGTGTTAGGTTTTTTCTTTCTCGGCCCTGTTTTTCGAAGTATACCAGACGCCTGGGAAGGCGACACCTTAAGGAAGCTCAATGAGCGAGAAATTACAAAAAGTGCTGGCCCGCGCTGGCCACGGCTCCCGCCGTGAAATTGAAGCCAAAATCGAAGCTGGCCGCGTCAGCGTAGATGGCAAAATCGCCACCCTTGGCGATCGCGTTGAAGTGGTCCCCGGTTTAAAAATTCGCATCGACGGTCACCTTGTCTCAGTGAAAGAGTCTGCGGAACAGATTTGTCGCGTGCTGGCCTACTACAAGCCGGAAGGCGAACTCTGTACCCGTAACGATCCGGAAGGGCGTCCAACGGTATTCGATCGTCTGCCAAAGCTGCGCGGCGCGCGCTGGATTGCCGTCGGTCGTCTTGATGTCAATACCTGTGGATTGCTGCTGTTCACTACCGACGGCGAACTGGCTAACCGCCTGATGCACCCGAGCCGCGAAGTAGAGCGTGAATATGCGGTGCGCGTATTTGGCCAGATAGATGATGACAAGCTGCGTCAGCTGTCTCGCGGCGTACAGCTGGAAGATGGCCCGGCGGCGTTTAAAACCATTAAGTTCACCGGTGGTGAAGGTATCAACCAGTGGTACAACGTCACGCTGACCGAAGGCCGCAACCGCGAGGTTCGCCGCCTGTGGGAAGCCGTTGGCGTGCAGGTCAGCCGCCTGATCCGCGTGCGCTATGGCGATATTCTGCTGCCGAAAGGCCTGCCTCGCGGCGGCTATACCGAGCTGGACCTGGCGCAAACGAACTACCTGCGTGAGCTGGTAGAGCTGACGCCGGAAACCACCTCTAAGGTTGCGGTCGAAAAAGATCGTCGTCGCATGAAAGCGAATCAGATTCGCCGTGCGGTTAAGCGCCATAGCCAGGTGAGCAATAATAATAACCGTCGTTCCAGCAGCCGTAATAACGGCAACGGTTAATACTTTCAGTTCCGGCGGGTACCGCCGGAATCCTTTCTCCTGTGATACCTTTCACAGTTCTGTATAAAGACAAAAAACAGGAAATCCCCGGACAAATAACGCAAAGCGGTGCGTCAGGCCACGCCATATACTGACGGCACTAATTACATAAACAGGTAGCCTAAAATGGATACAGCAGGAAAACTATCGGCAAGCTATGTGGTTATCGGCGTTAAAGAAAAAATAGGTTATGGTTTTGGTGATTTTGCTTCTAATTTATCATTCGGTTTTGTTTCTCTTTTTTTGCTTTTCTTCTATACCAATATCTACGGTATCAGCGCCGTACAGGCCAGCCTGATCTTTGTTATTGCCCGTGTCATTGATGCTGTTTTTAATATTCTGATTGGTTTTGCGATCGATAAAACTCACAGCCGTTACGGAAAATTACGCCCGTGGTTGTTGTACGGTTCAGTTCCGCTTGGTTTTCTCACGGTTCTCTGTTTTGTCCCCTTTGGCGGTGAGGCAAAATTCTATTTTGCACTGATCTCCTATACTATTTATTGCCTGGCATATACGGCGGTGAATACGCCATATTCGGCGCTGACCAACCGTTTAACGCAGCATGAAGCCTCCCGCTCGTCGCTGTCGGTATATCGCTTTGTGCTGGCTATTGTCGGCTATCTGATAGTATCCACCACTGCGGATATGTTGATCTCACCGTTTAGTGATAAACAGCTCGGCTACGTCTTCGCCGTCTCTTGCTTTGCACTGCTGGCAACGTTTTTGTTCCTTGCCTGTTTCGGGATGACCAAAGAGCGGGTTGGCGAAGAAGAAGATACCCCGGCTCCGACGCTGCGGGAAATGTTGAAGGCGGTGGCAGGCAATGCGCCGTTAATTAACCTCTCATTGTTTACCGTCTTTTTTTATATTGCCTATACCGTGTGGATGGCTATCGCCATTTACTTTATTAAATATATTATTGGCAGCGAAGGTTTTACCTCTACCTTCTTTATGATTCAATCGGCAGCTTATATTGTCGGTACCGTTATTTCGGAAAAAATCATTGCGCTGACAGGTAAAAAGAAGATGACGCTGATAGCGCTATTGATCGGCGTGGTTGGGGTACTGATGCAGTATTTTATCGCTGGCGATAATATCTGGCTCATAATGATCGGAGTTTGTTTGTACAGCATTACGCTGGGGATGGGTTTTGTTTCTATGTGGTCAATGATTGCTGATACCGTCGAATATGCCGAATGGCACCATGGAGTACGAACCGAAGGCGCAATTTACGGCTTCTTTAATTTCATCACTAAACTAGCGATGGCCATTGGCGGCGGCTGCGCCGGGTGGATGCTGGACTATTATCACTATGACGCGGGCAATATTACCGCCAGCGCGATTAACGGCATTAACGTTCTGATGACGCTATTCCCCGGAGCGATGTTTGCGCTCAGCGCCATTTTTGTCGCCTGCTATTCGCTGGATGAAAAAACCTATCGCGATATTGTGCAAAAAATCAGCCTGCGTAAACAGAACGCGCTTTAACCTCAGGGAGCCAGAGAGATGAATAACGATTTTGACACCATCCTTGCCGCGATGAGCGCGGAAGAAAAAGTGGCGCTGTTGACCGGCAGCGGCTTGTGGCGCACGGCTTCCCTGCCGCAGCATGGAATTGAAGATATCATTATGACCGACGGTACCTACGGCGTGCGCTACAGCAGCGCGCAGATTGATGGTCGGGAAAAGTGGAGTATGGATGACTTTATCTCGGTCATCACTCAAACCGCGGATCGGGCCAGCGCTGAAGAGCCCGTTGCGAAAGGGGGAAGTGAAGCGCTGTTCAGCACTTCGCTACCGGCGACCTGCTTTCCCAATGGCTCCAGCCTGGCCTGCTGCTGGGACGTTGAGCTGGTGCATCAAATGGGGCGGGCGCTGGGGAGAGAGTGTCAGCAGATGGGCGTTGGGATCCTGCTCGGGCCCGGCATTAATATTCGCCGCACGCCTCTGGCCGGTCGCGGTTATGAATATTACGCTGAAGATCCGGTAGTGAGCGGCGACATCGCCGCAGCGCTGATTAACGGCCTGCAGCAGGAGGGCGTTGGCGCCAGCCTGAAACACTTTGCCGCAAACAACTCTGAGTACCGCCGCACGGAAATGGATTCGATCATTGAAGAACGGGCGCTGCGGGAAATTTACCTGGCGGGTTTCCAGCGGGCGATTGCAAAATCCCGGCCGTGGACGGTGATGTCCTCCTACAATCGTCTTAACGGCGTACAAACTTCGCAGGATCCGTTTTTACTCACTCAGGTATTGCGCGATGAGTGGGGATATGACGGCCTGGTGATGTCCGACTGGTATGGAATTAAAGATCGCCCGGCATCGCTGATGGCGGGTAACGATCTGGCAATGCCGGAAACCCGTCGCGATAAACAAACCCTGTTGGCGGCCATTGAAGCCGGCGAAGTCCCGATGGCGGTGGTAGACCGCGCCTGCCGACGGATGCTGGCGCTGCTGGATAAGGTCCAGCGCCATCGCCGCCCGCAAACGCGAGCTGACTTTTCGGCCCACCATGAGCTGGCGCAGCGGCTCGCCGGCGAATCTATTGTGTTATTAAAAAACGAAGACGATCTGCTGCCGCTACGCCCGGAGAAAACCCCGCGCATCGCGGTGCTGGGGAAACCGGCGCAGGAGCCGGTGATTCAGGGGTCCGGATGCGCTACCACGGTACCGTATCTCCTCGACCGCCCGCTGGATGAAATTTTCGATCTCGCCGGTGACGATTATAGCGTCTCCTGGGCCGTGGGTGCACCGGATGATTTACGCGACGATGAACAGGCGCTGGCGCAGGCCAGTCGCGTTGCGCAAGAGGCTGATGTGGCGGTTATATTTGTCAGTACCGCCGTTGGCGAAGATGGTGAAAACGGCGATCGTCAGGATCTGAATATTCTGCCGGTGCATGAAAGGTTGATTCGTGAGGTGGCGGCGGTCCAGCCAAACATTGTTGTGGTATTGGCTAACAGCGATGCGGTGGTTATGCCGTGGCTGGGTGAATGCAAAGCGCTGCTGGAAACGTTTTTTGCCGGGCAGGGAATGGGGCGCGCGGTGGCGGAAATTCTCTTCGGCAGACGTAACCCCTGCGGCAAACTGACGGTGACGGTCCCTAATTCACTGGAGGAAACTCCCGCATGGTTGCACTACCCGGGTGAAAATCTGCGCCACCATTACGGAGAAGGGATTTTTGTTGGCTATCGCTATTACGATAAGCGTTGCCTGACGCCGCGTTTCCCGTTTGGCTTTGGTCTAAGCTATACCCGGTTTGCTTACGATAATATCGCGCTTTCAGCCTCCCGTTTAGGCGCTGATGAGACGCTTAACGTCTCGTTTGAACTGACCAACTGCGGAGAGTATGCGGGCAAAGAGATTGTCCAGCTGTACGTCAGCGCGCCGCAGGGGGAACTGATTCGTGAAGTGCAGTCGTTAAAAGCGTTCAGTAAAGTTGCGCTGGCCGCCGGAGAGTCACTCCGCGTAAGCCTGCAGCTGCCTATTGCTGAACTGGCCTGCTATCATCCTGGCCTCGGCGAGTGGGTGGTGACGCCGGGAACCTGGCAGATTCGCGTCGGCGCCTCATCCCGGGAGTTACCGTTAACTGCGGAAATTGAAGTGGATTGTCCGCCGCGATTTGTACCACTACGCGACGATAACTCGCTGCAGCAGCTGATTCAGCAGCCAGAGGCTTTTGCCCGGGTTGTCAAGCTGATTGCCGATAAGAGCCAGATGCCAGAGGATCAGGTACGAGAAAAGCTCATTCGCCTGGCGCCGGACCTGTTTTGCGGACTGTTGATTGCGCTGACCGAATTCCTGGCGCTGGATATTGAGCGCGATGAGCTTAATAGCGTGCTGGCCGGGCGCTGATTGTTGCTAGTGACAGGAGATTGCGCATGTTCCCTTTTTCAGTGACTCACCCTCGTTCGGTCACCCAGAGCGGACGACAAACGGCGAACAGCGGCTATGAGCTGATTGCCTTTGACGCGGAAAAGCTGAATGTGTTTGCCGCAGAGGTTCGCTACTGTGAACCTCACTGGCATCCGGCACCGGAGCTGATTACCGTACTGACGGGGCGTTTTACGCTGACCGTCGGCCAGCGTAGCCTGGAGCTGGCGCAGGGGGACATGCTGTATATCAATGCGGAAGAAGTTCATTCGCTTTGCGCGGAAGCGCCAGGCAGTCAATTAGTCACCGTACAGTTTTCCCCTGGCCTGTTTGACGAGCTGCACCCCTCACCGCTGCTGGACTGGAGCATGTGCGGACGGTCTTACTCGGAGGCGGACGGCGAGGTGCGACAACGACTGGTGAGGCTACTGAAACAGCTGATCGACAATCATGCGCCGTTTCAGCGTATCGCGGCGATTTATCTGCTGCTGGATGCGTTAGTCTGTGCCGGAAAACCAACGCAGCGCGCCGAAAGCTCGCTGCGTGAGGAGGCGATGATTAAGAAAGGGATTGATTTTATTAATCAGAACTTTGACCAGCCGCTGACGCTGAGTGAGGTCGCCTGCCACAGCGGAATGAGCTACTCCTGGTTTTCGCGGCTGTTCAAAAAGGTGAGTCGGTATAATTTTAAGGAGTATCTGACGCTGGTGCGGCTAAACAAAGCCCGCACGCTGCTGCGCGATACTCGTACGCCAATCACTGAGATTAGCCACAGCTGCGGTTTTCAGGAACATAAATACCTGATCGCCGCTTTTAATAAGTACTGTGGCGTCACGCCAACCGAGTACCGCAAGCGTTTCGTCTCGCGGCAGAATATTCCCGAAAGCGAGCTAGCCTTGGGTGAGGATTGCCTGTGTCTGCCGCTTACTCATGCGCTACTCGAGCAACTGATGGCTAGTAATCAATCCCCATCTGCGCTTTGATTCCGGCATCAAACGCGTGCTTTACCGGACGTAGTTCGCTGACGGTATCCGCCAGCTCGGTAATTTCACGGTGGCAGCCGCGGCCGGTAATAATAACCGACTGATGTGGCGGACGGTTGCGCAGAGCGGTAAGCACTTCTTCGAGCGGCAGGTAGTCGTAGGCCACCATGTAGGTGAGTTCGTCCAGCAACACCAGATCGAGGCTTTCATCGGCCAGCATTCTGCGCCCGTGCTCCCAGACCGCGAGGCAAGCGGCGGTATCGCTTTCGCGATCCTGCGTATTCCAGGTAAAACCGGTAGCCATCACCTGAAACTCGACGCCGTGCGGCTCGAGCAGGTTGCGTTCGCCGTTCGGCCAGGTACCTTTGATAAACTGCACGACGCCGGCTTTTTTTCCATGTCCGACGGCACGGGTGACGGTACCGAAAGCAGCTGTCGTTTTGCCTTTACCGTTGCCGGTAAAAACGATCACGATTCCGCGTTCTTCCTGCGCGGCAGCAACGCGGGCATCGACCTTATCTTTTACCCGCTGCTGGCGCTCGCGGTAGCGTTCATCACTCATTGTGCAATTCCTGGTTTACGGCCCGGCTGGGCGTCAAAAGTCATTCCCGTTTTGCGACGGCTGTCGTCGCCCATCAGCCACAGATAGACCGGCATGATATCAGCGGGGGTTTTCAATTTTTGCGGATCTTCCGTGGGGAACGCATTGGCGCGCATCCTGGTACGCGTGCCGCCTGGGTTGATACAGTTTACCCGCAGATGGCGGTTTTGATACTCCTCGGCCAGTACCTGCATCATGCCTTCGGTAGCGAATTTAGATGCGGCATAAGCCCCCCAGTTGGCGCGCCCCTGGCGGCCGACGCTGGATGAGGTGAAGACCAGCGATCCCGATTCTGATTTCAGTAATAAAGGAAGCAGCGCCTGGGTGAGCATAAAAGTACCGTTAACGTTTACCTGCATAACCTGCTGCCATACTTCCGGTTTCTGCTGATCCATCGGGCAGACGTCGCCAAGCAGGCCCGCGTTGTGCAGTACGCCGTCAAGGCGCGGGTAGTGGATGGCAATCTTCTGCGCCAGCTGCTGGCACTCCTGCGGCGTGCAGGTTAACAGGTCCAGGGTAAACCAGCGGGCGGGTATTCCGCCAGCTTGCTGAATTTCTTGCGCGACGGCGCGCAGCTTTTCTTCATTGCGACCGACCAGGATAACGCTGGCGCTGTAGCGGGAATAGGTCAGGGCTGCTTCACGGCCAATGCCGTCGCTGGCGCCGGTAACCAGGATGATGCGGTCCTGTAGCAGATGACGTTGCGGTTGATAATGCACGGCGACTCCTCGGGCGATCTGCTGGCGATCGCGCTTGTTATTTGGTATCTCACTTTTGCACTTTATGCCTGAAAGTGTATGTAAAATTTAATTATTAAAATCAATGAATTACAAACATAAATTCAAAGTAACTCATTCCCATCTCAATCCGTCCCATTCACGCTCTCTGTTGCCAGGGGACTTTTCTGTCATCCTGCCTGATCTATGCCTCAACAGATGCTGTGCAAAACTATCACCAACCTGTTTACCGTACAACCTCGCAAACAGGCTTCGCGGCGCGTGAAAATGCGCACGCTTTTCAGAAAATATCATCCCGGAACATGTTTCCCTTCAGAAGCGTCATCATTCTGGCTAATAGCTTTCTGTCTGGTCGTTGTTTCGGCAATAGGAATATCCTGCATTCGTTCTTTTATTGCGCTTAATTGATTTGTATAGGCATGGTTCAGGCTCGAGAGGTGATTACACCCCGTATCGTAGCGTTCCAGCCATAAATGGAGCGTTAAGGATGCTGTTTGGCTGAGTCAAGCGCTCAGGGGATATGAGCTGTGTCGCCAGGCGGCTCAATATTAGCTGATGTCCCCACCGGAAGACGATTGTAAAGGCTTATAAAAGCCCTTTTGAAGGGCTTCAATTATATTTTCTGAAAAGATGTTTGAGCAGAATATTAAAATAGTTCATCTCGCATGTTGACGACACCATTCATGTTAAACTTATGCAGCCCATGGTTTATTTCAACACTTGCATCCAGAAAGACCATTTGATGCTTTTCATAGCGATCTTTGAAACTTTCGATTTTGGATTTAACCCCAATATCCTGCGTGAAAACGGGTTTTAAAAACTGTAATTCACTTTTAGCTATGAGAATTCTTTTGCTTAACTCGTATAAAGAACAGTCTTGCAATGGAGTGAAGATCCCATCATGATTGTTGCGAATGAGGTGGATGAAGAAAGCACAAAGATGATTGATCGCCAACATGTATGTATCAGTTCCATGAACAATAAATTTGCTTTCAGGATCTGGTCGTCTTTCATAATTTACATGATAGTTTTGAATAAACTCGAGCCCATTAATTGATGTTGAAACAGATGAGAAGGTGAATCGATCAAACCAGTCTTTGTTTAATTCTGCAATGACATTATTGATATCCATAGCGGTGCACCTCAGTGAAAAGTCTCACATACAGATTAGACCAAATTCGCAGATGCATAATATTTGATATTTTTTACCTACACGTCGGGGGCCTGATTTGCCCTTCAGTATTCGATGCAACTTAATTCGTTGGCTACTGGCGATACCCCCAAATCCTTCAATCAGATAGATTTGGATCATCCGGAGGAAGGAGCGGAAGTGGGGCAGTCACCTGCCTTTTCCTGCGGTCTGAGTCAGGCACTCAGGTCGTTAAAATGATAAATGCGGTAAGCTTGTGGTAAATGCATTCACAGCGTAAAAGTCACCAGAGATGCCGGAAACCAAATCGCTAACGTTCGCGCGCTGGTACAGTGATGCACATAGATTACTGCGCGTCAGCAGCCAGACGCAGAGACTCATAATACTATCACTTTAATTGACTGCAATGTGAGTCAGCTGTGGGCGAGAAGCCGACTTCGGTCAGAAAATGCGAATGGTCCACGATTTATGATAATGAAATTTGAATTATGAATAGCACATAACTAAATTAGTCAGCGACATTCACAGGACCTAAGGAAATTAAAATGAACCAACAAAATGCTGGATATACAGTAGTTGACGTAGACCAATGGCACCGAAAGGAACATTTTCATGCATTTCAATCAGTTGCTCAGTGTACCTTTAGTCAAACCGTGCAGCTGGATATTACAGCTTTATTAAAAACTGTAAAGAAAAATGGGTATAAGCTCTATCCAACATTTATATACATCATTACCCGCCTGATGAATGAACATGCTGAATTCCGTATGGCGATGAAAGACGATGAGTTGATAATATGGGATGTTATTCATCCTGGATATACCATTTTCCATGAAGATACAGAAACTTTTTCATCTCTATGGAGTTACTACCATAACGACATCACACATTTCTTTCAATCGTATTCAGAAGATATGGCGCAGTATCGTGATAATAAGGCATACTTCCCTAAAGGAGTTATCGAGAACATGTTTTTCATATCAGCTAATCCGTGGGTTAGTTTTACCAGTTTTGATTTAAATGTAGCCAATATCAGTAATTTCTTCGCTCCGGTATTCACGATGGGAAAATATTATCCACAAGGCGACAAGGTGTTAATGCCGCTGGCAGTTCAGGTACATCATGCCGTCTGCGATGGTTTTCATGTCGGTAGATTACTCAATGAATTACAACAATATTGTTATAAGGCATGTTGGTAAGCGAAAGATGATTGGATTCTTTTCTAATCGGCTGTTACAGATTAGATGAAATCCCCTTAAATTTAGCGAGGTATGTAATTTTAAGCTGACCTTTGCATGAATATTACTGCCTCAGGAGAAACAGGATTATTTACATAGTGAGTTTTCAAGTGGATTTCATCTCTTTCACAGCAGAATGTAGTTTGCATTTACCATAAATGATTGAAGTGTCGCTTCAGTCATGTCATACGTTATCAGATAACAGCCTCGGAAAACCTCACCAGGTTGAGCGTTCATGTTACTGCGAGCGTTTAGCTGCTTTTCGTGATTATCAACCACTTTAAAGTAATGGACATGCTGGGATGTGTGCTATGTCCGCGTATGACACGCCAGTTTTTCCTGTATTCCTCTTTTTACGTCACGGACAAACGCTTCAACCTGCGGCATTTTAGCTGCCCAATCCACGGTAACATGACCGAGATATTCTGCACGAGCCTCCGCCAATAATTCAGCATATACTCCGGACAATTGTGGGAGCAGCCAGGCCGCGGCTTCGTCTTTAGCCGCGATCCTGCCGGTCTCAACGCTGTACCAGATACGCGCCAACGTCAGGAGGATATTTCTTTCATCTCCCATGACATCATCAGCTTTATTCCAAAGGGCCAGGGCCTGATGAAATGTATGCTGTAGGTCGCGTTCAGGGATAGCTGCATACAACAGGCTGGCCTCTTCTCCTCGTAGGGGGATACTGTTTTGACGTACTTTGGTCAATAAAATTGCCAGGTCGGGATCGGGCCGTGCCGATTCGTATTCTCCTTTCGTAATATCGTCCCGTAACCATTCGCCAAACTGCAGTTCCCGCACCGGTGGAAATTGCCATGGCACAACCTGCGAATAGGCCACAACTGTCACTTCAAGCGCCCGATAAACATCTGACGTTCCGGGGTATGCCGATATCTCAAGTAGTCTCTGCATTAAGTTATGCCGTTGTTCATCCCGCAGCGGCGAATGCACGGTGACCAGCAGGTCAATATCACTCAGTGGTTTCAGACCGCCGTCAATCGCCGAACCGAATAAGTGAATCGCCATGAGATCGTTTTCCAGAACGTGTTCCAGAAGCGTGCAGGCGGTGTGTATCTGTTTTTGTGTGCAGGGGGAGAGATCCAATGCTCTCATCATATCTTTCAGCCTCAGGGCGCATCGTTGTTCAAGGGGATGATCTGGATAGCATAAATATGTTACGCCAGGCGAGTTTGTTAAACAAAACGAGACTGGCAAACTACGTAGAGCGAGATGAGATAGTTGAAACTTTACAATATTCTGGGTGAATTACATCATTTCTTACTCACGGGAGCGCCCGACAGATTCTTCACTAAGAACAGACAACTCTCAAAACGTCCCTCCTTTATATAGCACTGGCGGGTGAGAGTTTGCCTGGGGTGAGTTTACAGATAGAGCACTGATGTATTTTAACTGATTGATTATTATTGATTCTATTTGACGTATAACGTCATGCCTTGTTGTATGTTTTTGAATTTTTTCACTTAATCATTTGTTTTTTTTAATGTTAATTTTTGATTTTTCTTTCCTTTTTGTCTGAATGTGCCCGCTATTACAATCAATGAAGCAGAAACTATTCGCAGAATTAATAACTTGCAACGATTTCATCATCGCTGAAAAAAACGGGAATGCGCCTCGCAGCGACAACAAAGCACAAAGACTTCTCGCTGAAGGCTGATGTACACTGTGCGCCAACGTCAGCGGTTTACACAAGGTGAAAACGTGGAATTACTTGCTCAATATGGTCTTTTTTTGGCCAAAATCGCGACTATCGTTGTCGCAGTTGCAGTTATCGTCGCCATTATTGTTAACCTGACTCAGCGCAAAAAACAGCGCGGCGAGCTGCGGGTAACCAATCTTAGCGAGCAATATAAGGAGATGAAGGAAGAGCTGGCGGTGTCGTTGCTTGATGGCCCGCAGCAGAAGCTGTGGCACAAAGCGCAAAAGAAAAAGCTCAAGCAGGAAGCAAAAGCGTCAAAGGCGCGGGCGAAGCTGGGTACCCCGGAGCCGGATGTCAAACCGCGGGTTTGGGTGCTCGATTTTAAAGGCAGTATGGATGCGCATGAAGTCAGCAGCCTGCGCGAAGAGATCACAGCCGTTCTGGCAGCGGCAAAAGCGCGCGACCAGGTAGTGATTCGTCTCGAGAGCCCTGGTGGGGTAGTTCACGGCTATGGCCTTGCTGCATCACAGCTGCAGCGTCTGCGCGATAAGCAGATCCCGTTAACGGTGGCGGTAGATAAAGTCGCGGCCAGCGGCGGCTATATGATGGCCTGCGTGGCGAACAGAATTGTCAGTGCACCGTTTGCTATCCTCGGCTCGATTGGCGTTGTGGCTCAGATCCCGAACATTAATCGTTTCCTGAAGAACAAGGATATCGATATTGAGCTGCATACGGCCGGCCAGTACAAACGTACCCTGACGATGCTCGGCGAGAATACAGAAGAAGGGCGGCAAAAATTCCGCGAAGACCTTAATGACACCCATCGACTGTTCAAAGATTTTGTCCACCAGATGCGTCCTGGGCTGGATATTGAGCAGGTGGCTACCGGCGAACACTGGTACGGGGTACAGGCGCTGGAAAAAGGCCTCGTGGACGCGGTGGAGACCAGCGATGAACTATTGCTGGGGTTGATGGATAAGCATGAAGTTATCAGCGTGCGCTATCAACTACGTAAGAAAATGCTCGATCGTGTAACCGGTAGCGCGGCGGAAAGCGTCGATAAACTCCTGCTGCGCTGGTGGCAGCGCGGGCAAAAGCCGCTAATGTAAACAAAACAACGCGAGGCTTTGGCCTCGCGTTGTCATATCAGCTTGGCAGGTGACGCTTACTCTGCCAGGTGGTACTTATCAGATAATTCGTGCGCGAGGTATTTGAACATATTGAATACCGCCGTACTCTTCGCCGTTGGCAACCCTTGCTCATCAAGATAGAACTCGCCGCTGAACACCAGCACGCCGTTACGCTGAACGACGTCGGTGGCCTCGATCCCGGCTAACGTATCTTCATGTTCACGAATGAGTTTGTTGGCTTTTTCCAGAAGCGTCTGGCGATCGATGGGTTGGGTTGTACCTTGCATAAATGCCTCCTGTGATTCCTGGCGGCTAGTCTACGCCGCGCGACGGCGAGGGGCAAATTTTCCATTGTTCTTGCAGGGGTAATCGCAGGAGCCTAATAAACACAGTTAGTGGCGGGATTTGCTTTTGCATGCTAATAAAGTTGCGTAACGAATTTTATCAGGTACAGTGTGACGCTTTCAGCGATCTGGCAACAGATTTGCTTGACATTCGGCCAAAAATTATTCGTGCTATGTCGCCTGGCAAGAAAAAGCCAGCAAACTCAGCTATCTGGTTTTATGGATGTGAAACCGGTGCAAAGGGTTGATATCCATCGACAACGACGCAACATAGGTTGGGACGTGTCGCCAGTGGATGGTGAATCAATGTGCGATGTATTCCTGGATGAATCAAATTAGGTAAAGGTGAATATGGGTAAAGCTCTCGTTATCGTTGAGTCCCCGGCAAAAGCCAAAACGATCAATAAGTATCTGGGTAATGACTACGTGGTTAAGTCCAGCGTCGGTCATATCCGCGATTTGCCGACCAGTGGCTCAGCTTCCAAAAAGAGCGCCGACTCTACCTCCACCAAAGGGGCTAAAAAGCCTAAGAAGGATGAACGCGGCGCTTTGGTCAACCGTATGGGCGTGGACCCGTGGCATGACTGGAATGCGCACTATGAAATACTTCCGGGTAAAGAAAAGGTAGTCTCAGAACTCAAGCAGTTGGCAGAAAAAGCCGACCACATCTATCTCGCAACCGACCTTGACCGCGAAGGGGAAGCCATTGCATGGCACCTGCGGGAAGTTATCGGCGGTGATGAACAGCGCTATAGCCGCGTGGTGTTCAACGAGATCACCAAGAATGCTATCCGTCAGGCTTTTGAAAAGCCGGGCGAACTGAATATTGACCGTGTAAACGCTCAACAGGCGCGTCGTTTTATGGACCGCGTGGTGGGTTATATGGTTTCTCCACTGCTGTGGAAGAAAATTGCCCGCGGTCTGTCCGCAGGCCGCGTACAGTCGGTTGCCGTACGTCTGGTGGTTGAGCGCGAGCGTGAAATTAAAGCGTTTGTCCCGGAAGAGTACTGGGAAGTTGACGCCAGCACCACGACGCCAGGCGGCGATGCGTTGCCGCTGCAGGTGACGCATAACGGCGATAAGCCGTTCCGTCCGGTAAACCGTGATGAAACTATGGCAGCGGTAGCGCTGCTAGAGAAGGCCAGCTACAGCGTGCTGGAACGTGAAGATAAGCCGACCAGCAGCAAGCCGGGCGCGCCGTTTATCACCTCCACGCTCCAGCAGGCCGCCAGTACTCGTCTCGGCTTCGGCGTGAAGAAAACCATGATGATGGCGCAGCGTCTCTATGAAGCTGGCCACATTACCTATATGCGTACCGACTCAACGAACCTGAGCCAGGACGCGCTGAATATGGTGCGTGGCTATATTGGCGATAACTTCGGTAAAAAATATCTGCCGGAAAGCGCGAACCAGTACGCCAGCAAAGAAAACTCGCAGGAAGCGCACGAAGCGATTCGTCCTTCCGACGTCAACGTGCTTGCCGAAACGTTAAAAGATATGGAATCTGATGCGCAGAAACTGTATCAGCTGATCTGGCGCCAGTTCGTCGCCTGTCAGATGACCCCTGCACAGTACGACTCCACTACGCTGACGGTAAAAGCCGGCGATTTCAAACTGAAGGCTCGCGGCCGTACACTGCGCTTTGACGGCTGGACCAAAGTCATGCCTGCGCTGCGTAAAGGCGATGAAGATCGTACTTTGCCGCTGGTAAACAAGGGCGACAGCCTGAGTCTGGTTGAGCTTACGCCAGCGCAGCACTTCACCAAGCCGCCTGCGCGTTTCAGCGAAGCCTCGCTGGTTAAAGAGCTGGAAAAACGCGGTATCGGCCGCCCGTCGACCTATGCATCGATCATTTCGACCATTCAGGATCGCGGCTATGTACGGGTAGAGAACCGTCGTTTTTATGCGGAAAAAATGGGCGAGATCGTCACCGATCGTCTGGAGGAGAACTTCCGCGATCTGATGAACTATGACTTTACCGCGCAGATGGAAGATCGTCTTGACCAGGTGGCTAACCATCAGGCCGAGTGGAAACAGGTTCTCGATAGCTTCTTCGGCGATTTTACCTCTCAGCTCCAGACCGCAGAGAAAGATCCGGAAGAGGGCGGCATGCAGCCGAACCCGATGGTACTGACCAGCATCGATTGCCCAACCTGCGGGCGTAAGATGGGGATCCGTACCGCCAGTACCGGCGTATTCCTCGGCTGTTCGGGTTACGCGCTGTCGCCGAAAGAGCGCTGCAAAACCACCATTAACCTGGTGCCGGAAAATGAAGTCCTCAACGTGCTGGAAGGCGATGACGCTGAAACCAACGCGCTGCGCGCCAAACGTCGCTGTAAAAAATGCGGCACGGCGATGGACAGCTATCTCATCGATCCGAAGCGTAAGCTGCACGTCTGCGGTAATAATCCAACCTGCGACGGCTACGAGATTGAAGAGGGCGAGTTCCGCATCAAGGGCTATGATGGTCCGATCGTTGAGTGCGAAAAATGTGGTTCCGAAATGCACCTGAAGATGGGACGTTTTGGCAAATATATGGCCTGCACCAACGACGAGTGTAAAAATACGCGTAAAATCCTGCGTAATGGGGAAGTGGCTCCGCCGAAAGAAGATCCGGTGCCGTTGCCGGAGCTACCGTGCGAGAAATCAGACGCTTACTTTGTTCTGCGCGATGGTGCGGCGGGTGTTTTCCTGGCCGCCAACACCTTCCCGAAATCGCGCGAAACGCGTGCGCCGCTTGTTGAAGAGCTGTACCGTTTTCGCGATCGCCTGGCCGAGAAGCTGCGCTATCTGGCCGACGCCCCGCAGCAGGATCCGGAAGGCAACAAAACGATGGTGCGTTTCAGCCGTAAGACTAAGCAGCAGTACGTCGCCTCTGAGAAAGATGGTAAAGCGACCGGCTGGTCAGCTTTCTATATCGACGGCAAATGGACTGAAGCAAAAAAGTAAACGTTGTACTCCGATAAGGGCCGCATCGCGGCCCTTTTTAATATCTCATCCTACTGATATCCAAAGCTTTTCTCATTATCTTATCCGCCTTATAACCGGCTTATTATTTTTCGTTAGTATCTATACACAGTAGATATAAATGATATAGTGGTTATAGCTAATCTCTTTTTTATTATTAAATCGTCTTATACATCATCGTTTTCAGGATACGTTGTGGCGCCAGAATGGCGAGTCGCAGGGATGGTTGGGCCAAAATGCCGGCCAGGAAGTGGCCTGAACGTAAAATGTATTAAGCGGGTTCATTTTACGCGCTATCGGATATCAGCCATGAAACTACAGCAGCTCCGCTATATCGTTGAGGTTGTTAACCATAATCTGAACGTCTCCTCTACCGCCGAAGGCCTGTATACCTCGCAACCCGGCATCAGCAAGCAGGTTCGCATGCTGGAAGATGAGCTGGGCATTCAGATTTTCGCCCGCAGCGGCAAACATCTGACCCAGGTTACCCCTGCGGGCCAGGAGATCATACGCATCGCTCGTGAAGTCTTATCGAAGGTGGATGCGATAAAGTCGGTGGCCGGCGAACATACCTGGCCTGACAAAGGGTCACTGTACGTTGCAACCACCCACACTCAGGCCCGCTACGCGCTACCCGGCGTCATCAAAGGTTTTATCGAACGCTATCCTCGCGTCTCGTTGCATATGCACCAGGGATCGCCAACGCAAATCGCTGAGGCGGTTTCGAAAGGTAATGCCGACTTTGCTATCGCAACCGAAGCGCTCCATCTCTACGATGATTTGGTGATGCTGCCGTGTTATCACTGGAACCGTTCGGTAGTCGTCACTCCCGAGCATCCTCTGGCGTCGCGAGAGGCGGTAACGATTGAGGAGCTGGCGCAGTATCCGCTGGTGACCTATACCTTCGGGTTCACCGGACGTTCTGAGCTGGATACCGCCTTTAATCGCGCCGGTCTAACGCCGCGAATCGTATTTACTGCTACTGACGCCGATGTGATTAAAACCTATGTGCGGCTTGGCCTGGGGGTCGGCGTGATAGCGAGCATGGCGGTGGATCCCGTTTCCGATCCGGATCTGGTCAAGCTGGATGCTAACGGTATTTTCAGCCACAGCACTACCAAGATAGGCTTCCGCCGAAGTACCTTCTTGCGAAGCTATATGTATGATTTTATTCAACGATTTGCTCCGCACCTGACGCGGGATGTGGTCGACACGGCCGTCGCTTTACGCTCAAATGAAGATATTGAAGCGATGTTTAAAGATATTAAATTGCCGGAAAAATAACCGAAAAAATAATGGCATCCTTTCGAGGATGCCAAAAAACTATAGTGGCTCCAAAATGAATATTTAAACCTCGCCTGAATCACAATTTTCATTAACTCCTCCTACCACATTTGCAAATATCCCTGCCACGATCAAAATATTGATGAAAGATATCTTTTGGCCGGGGAATTCGCTGGATTAACGTCGAATACATAATTAATATTTATCTGTGGTTGGTTGATTCTAGCGATTGGTGGTGAAAAAATGATGAGTGATATCGATTATATGAAGTTAGCGATGTCACAGGAACGTGACAAGACCGAGATAGATCCGGTTTTGAGAAGTAAGGCCTGGAGCGCCGTTATCCTTGGGCTTGCGATGTTCTGGAGCGTCATTGCTCTGATTGTCTGCAATGTTTGGTTTCTTAGTTAGAGCGCATTTCCAGTCAGAATGGTTATGTCAGTTTTGTGATAAATGAAATATTGAGAACTCTTTCTATTTGATAAAAAAACAGCAGTAAGGAAGATAGCGTTTTCTCTTTTTTGACTCTCTTGATAAATTCATCTGATAGAACTAATCGCCCATGTTAGAGGCGATTAGTTCTTCTTTGTCCTCGCGCATGAATACGATGCGAATGCCGAAACAAACCTTTCTTCTTCAACCTTTCGCAATATATCCGCTCTTATTATTCAAATTTCCTGTCTGAATGTTTTTTACCCATTTTAGCAATTTGAGTTGTTATCAAAGTGTTACGTGAAAGATGTGTTATCTTTAATAATGACCCTGAGGAGGATCAGGGGATGCTATCCCTAAGGTAAAGGAGGAGCTATGTCGTCAACCCTACGAGCAGCCAGCAAGGATACGTTACAGGTTAAAGATAAAATTTGGCATTACTACAGCTTACCGCTGGCTGCCAAAGAACTGGGCGATCTCTCGCGTTTGCCCAAATCCCTCAAAGTGCTACTGGAAAACCTTCTGCGCTGGCAGGACGGTGAATCAGTTACCGCCGAAGATATTCACGCCCTCGCCGGATGGCTGAAACATGCCCATGCCGACAAAGAAATTGCTTACCGTCCGGCGCGCGTCCTGATGCAGGACTTCACCGGCGTTCCCGCCGTGGTCGATCTGGCGGCGATGCGCGAAGCGGTAAAACGCCTGGGAGGAGATACCGCCAAAGTAAACCCGCTTTCTCCCGTCGATCTGGTGATTGACCACTCCGTCACGGTAGACCGTTTTGGCGATGATGATGCTTTTGAAGAGAACGTCCGTCTTGAGATGGAGCGCAACCATGAGCGCTACGTTTTTTTACGCTGGGGGCAGCAGGCGTTTAGCCGCTTCAGCGTAGTTCCGCCGGGGACAGGAATTTGTCACCAGGTTAACCTGGAATATCTTGGCCGGGCGGTATGGGGTGAGCAGCAAAACGGTGAATGGGTAGCCTTCCCGGACACGCTGGTCGGGACCGATTCGCATACTACCATGATCAACGGTCTGGGCGTGCTGGGTTGGGGGGTAGGCGGTATTGAAGCGGAAGCTGCGATGCTGGGTCAGCCGGTGTCGATGCTCATCCCCGACGTCGTCGGCTTTAAGCTAAGCGGAAAACTGCGGGAAGGTATCACCGCCACGGACCTGGTGCTGACCGTTACCCAGATGCTGCGCAAACATGGCGTAGTGGGTAAATTTGTTGAATTTTACGGCGATGGCCTCGATTCTCTGCCGCTGGCGGACCGCGCGACTATTGCCAATATGTCGCCGGAATATGGCGCGACCTGCGGTTTCTTCCCGATTGATGCCGTTACGCTTGACTATATGCGCCTGACCGGACGCAGCGAGGAGCAGGTGGCGCTGGTTGAAGCCTATGCGAAAGCGCAGGGGATGTGGCGTCAGCCCGGAGACGAGCCGGTGTTCACCAGCACTCTGGCGCTGGATATGGGGAGCGTCGAGGCCAGTCTGGCAGGTCCGAAGCGTCCTCAGGATCGCGTTGCCCTCGGAGACGTACCTAAAGCTTTTGCCGCCAGCACCGAGCTGGAGGTTAACCACGCGCAGAAAGATAAACGGCCAATCGACTATACGCTGAACGGACAGCAATATTCGTTACCGGACGGCGCGGTGGTGATTGCCGCTATTACCTCATGTACCAATACATCTAACCCTAGCGTGCTGATGGCCGCCGGCTTACTGGCGAAGAAAGCCGTTGAGCTGGGACTGAAGCCGCAGCCGTGGGTGAAAGCGTCGCTGGCGCCGGGTTCGAAGGTGGTTTCCGACTATCTGGCCCATGCGAAGCTGACCCCCTATCTGGATGAGCTGGGCTTTAACCTCGTCGGTTATGGCTGTACAACCTGCATTGGTAACTCAGGACCCTTGCCTGATCCGATCGAGCGCGCCATCAAGCAGGGCGATTTGACCGTTGGGGCCGTGCTTTCCGGGAACCGCAACTTTGAAGGCCGCATTCATCCTCTGGTAAAAACGAACTGGCTGGCTTCGCCGCCGCTGGTAGTTGCCTATGCTCTGGCAGGAAATATGAATCTCGACCTGACCCGTGAGCCTTTAGGTACGGGTAAAGATGGTCGACCGGTTTATTTAAAAGATATCTGGCCGAGCGGGAGCGAAGTCGCGCGTGCGGTTGAGCAAGTTTCAACGGAGATGTTCCGTAAAGAGTACGCCGAAGTCTTTGAAGGAACCGCCGAGTGGAAGGCGATCAAAGTAGAACGTTCTGATACCTACGACTGGCAGGATGATTCAACCTACATTCGCCTGTCGCCATTCTTCGACGATATGGGCGTTGAACCTAAGCCGGTGGAGGATATTCAGGGAGCGCGTATTCTGGCCATGCTGGGCGATTCGGTGACCACCGACCATATCTCCCCGGCGGGGAGCATTAAAGCCGATAGTCCGGCGGGGCGTTATCTGCAAAATCACGGCGTCGAACGCATCGATTTTAACTCCTACGGCTCCCGTCGCGGGAACCATGAAGTGATGATGCGCGGTACGTTTGCCAATATCCGTATTCGTAACGAAATGGTCCCCGGCGTTGAAGGAGGGATGACGCGCCATCTTCCGGATAGTCAACCTGTCGCTATTTACGATGCCGCAATGCTCTATAAAAAAGAGGGCACGCCGCTGGCGGTTATTGCAGGCAAAGAGTACGGTTCTGGCTCCAGCCGCGACTGGGCGGCTAAAGGACCTCGTTTGCTTGGGGTCAGGGTGGTTATTGCCGAGTCCTTCGAACGAATCCACCGTTCCAACCTGATTGGGATGGGGATCCTGCCGCTGGAGTTTCCGCAGGGCGTGACGCGTAAAACGCTGGGGCTAAGCGGGGAAGAACGCATTGATATCCGCAACCTGCAGGCGTTAAAGCCCGGTATGACGGTGCCGGTTACGCTTACGCGTGCGGATGGCAAGCAGGAAATCATTGATTGCCGCTGCCGTATCGATACCGCCACTGAGCTGACCTACTACCAGAACGACGGTATTTTGCACTATGTGATCCGTAATATGCTGTAATTCATCTCGTTTTAAGCAAAAGGGCCAGCATATGCTGGCCCTTCATGTTTGCGGTGGATTATTTACTGAGCAGATGCCCCATTTTGGCCGCCTTAGTGTCGAGATAGTGCGCGTTTTTGGGGTTACGGCCGACAATTAATGGAACGCGCTCAACAATGTTGATACCCGCTTCGGTGAGAATTTCAACCTTCTTCGGATTATTGGTTAACAAACGAACCTGGTCGACGTTGAGCAGCTTAAACATATCAGCACACAGGGTAAAATCGCGTTCATCAGCGGCAAAACCCAGCTGGTGGTTGGCTTCTACGGTATCGTAGCCTTGATCCTGTAAGGCGTAAGCGCGGATTTTGTTCAGCAGGCCAATGTTACGTCCTTCCTGACGATGGTACAGCAGGATGCCGCGCCCCTCTTCGGCAATATGCGACAACGCCGCTTCCAGCTGAAATCCACAATCACAGCGCAGGCTAAAAAGGGCGTCGCCCGTTAGACACTCAGAGTGTACGCGAGCCAGAACCGGGGACTGCCCCGAAATATCGCCGAAAACCAGCGCGACGTGATCCTGCCCGGTTGCCAGTTCTTCAAAACCCACCATGAGAAAATCGCCCCATGGGGTTGGCAGTTTGGCTTCTGCCACACGTTTAAGCTGCATGTGATTCTCCAGATTCTATCAGCACCTGACTGTGCTTCTGTTTGCCGCTATTTTGCCACAACGGCGCGACGTTCTCCTAATTGCGTACGGTCACCTGCGCGCAAAGCGCACAAACGAGCTACTTTCCGTTATGATATTGAGTTCAATGATAAGGAGACAAGATGCTGTTGATTGCCAGACGAACCGCCGTAGGCGCGGCCTTGTTATTAATCATGCCCGCCGTGGTCTGGATTTCCGGCTGGAAATGGCATCCGGGACTATCGGCTGATGTCATGAAGCTGTTGTACTGGATCACCGAGACCGTAACCCAGCCCTGGGGCATCATTACTCACGTTATCCTGTGCGCCTGGTTCCTCTGGTGCCTGCGTTTTCGTCTGCGAGCGGCGATAGTGCTGTTTCTCATTTTGGCCGCAGCGATACTGGTCGGGCAGGGAGTGAAGTCGTTGATTAAAGATCGGGTTCAGGAGTCACGTCCGTTTGTTATCTGGCTGGAAAAGGCGCATCAGCTTCCGGTCAATCAATTCTACGCGTTGAAACGCAAAGATCGCGCTAAACTGGTGCATGAGCAGCTGGCGCAAGAGCAAAAAATTCCTCATTTTTTGCGTAAGCACTGGCAAAAAGAGACCGGCTTCGCTTTCCCTTCAGGGCATACGATGTTCGCTGCCAGCTGGGCCCTGCTCGGCGTGGGCCTGCTGTGGCCGCGACGTCGTTGGGTAACCATTGGGCTGCTGCTGACGTGGGCGACGGCGGTGATGGGAAGCCGTCTGGCGTTGGGTATGCACTGGCCGCAGGATTTAATCGTCGCGACGCTGATTTCCTGGCTACTGGTGACCCTTGCGACCTGGCTTGCCCAACGGTTCTGCGGACCATTATCGCCCCCGGGCGAAGAGGTTCAGGATATTAAAAAAAGGGCGGCAGCACCGGAATAATGTTGATATTACCAGTATCAGGCCGCATATCCTGTACTGGTGTCATGCATTTCCATTTCACCGCTGCGGCGAAAATGATACTTTATAGGGCTGAACGCGAGACTTTTTCGCGCAACCCACATAACGGGAAGTCATGTGAAATATTTACTTATTTTCTTACTGGTGTTAGCAATCTTCGTCATTTCAGTAACGCTTGGTGCGCAGAACGATCAGATGGTCACGTTCAACTATTTGCTCGCGCAGGGTGAATTCCGGATTTCGACGCTGTTGGCCGTGCTTTTTGCCGCGGGTTTTGCCATCGGCTGGCTGGTTTGCGGCCTTTTCTGGCTACGCGTTCGCGTTTCGCTGGCGCGTGCCGAGCGTAAAATTAAGCGTCTGGAGCACCAGATTGCCCCCGTCAGCGCTGCACCTGTAGAAGCCGGTGTTCCTGCGGTGAAGGAATAATCATCTATGCTGGAGTTGTTGTTTCTGCTTTTGCCCGTTGCCGCTGCTTATGGCTGGTACATGGGGCGCAGAAGTGCACAACAGTCCAAACAGGACGATGCGAGCCGTCTGTCACGTGACTACGTTGCAGGGGTCAACTTCCTGCTGAGCAATCAGCAGGATAAAGCCGTCGATCTGTTCCTCGATATGCTGAAAGAAGATACCGGCACCGTCGAAGCCCACCTTACGCTTGGCAACCTGTTCCGCTCGCGCGGCGAAGTCGATCGCGCTATTCGTATTCACCAAAGCTTAATGGAAAGCGCGGCGCTAACTTACGACCAGCGCCTGCTGGCTGTTCAACAGCTGGGACGTGATTATATGGCCGCAGGTCTGTATGACCGGGCAGAGGGCATGTTCAAGCAGCTGGTGGATGAGACAGATTTCCGTCTGGGCGCTCTGCAGCAGCTGCTGCAAATTTACCAGGCAACCAGCGACTGGCAGTCGGCGATAGAAGTAGCCGAACGCCTGGTTAAGCTGGGGAAAGAGAAGCATCGCGGCGAAATCGCCAATTTCTGGTGTGAACTGGCGCTGCAGCAAATGGCGGGCAACGATCTCGATAAAGCGATGGCGTTGCTGAAAAAAGGCGCCGCCGCGGATCGCAACAGCGCGCGCGTTTCCATTATGATGGGGCGGGTGTGGATGGAAAAGGGCGACTACGCGAAAGCGATTGAGAGTCTGGAACGGGTCCTCGAACAGGATAAAGAACTGGTCGGAGAAACCCTCGACATGCTGCAGGTCTGTTACCAGCAGTCGGGGAAAACCGACGAGTGGGAAGCTTTTTTGCGCCGCTGCGCGGAGGAAAATACCGGGGCCACGGCTGACCTTATGCTGGCGCAAATTCTTGAGCAGCGTGAAGGGATTGAGTCCGCGCAAAATTACGTCACCCGTCAGCTGGAGCAACATCCGACGATGCGCGTGTTCCATAAGTTGATCGATTACCACATCAATGAAGCCGAAGAGGGGCGTGCGAAACAGAGCCTGGGCGTTCTGCGTCATATGGTTGGAGAACAAGTCCGCAGCAAGCCGCGCTACCGCTGCCAGAAATGTGGTTTTACCGCGCATACGCTGTACTGGCACTGTCCGTCCTGCCGCTCCTGGTCAACCATTAAGCCTATTCGCGGGCTCGATGGGCAATAGCATCAAAAAAAAGCCGCAATTTAGTTACAACATACTTAAGTTTTTTTAGTCGTCTCCTCCGGCTACGGCACCCACAGCGTCCGGCAGGGAGGGAAAAGCAGCCTGTTATTTTCGGCGTATCGCAGGTAGAATGCTGCCCGTTTACCTTTTTTGCGCCGAACCGGCGCTCATCAACAATTAAGGTCCGGTCATGACGTCTACTGCTGCATCCTCTTCTCGTGTTGTCACATCCTCTCCCATCGTCGTTGCTCTCGATTATGATAACCGTGATAAAGCGCTGGCGTTTGTCGACCGTATCGACCCGCGCGACTGTCGCCTGAAGGTGGGTAAAGAGATGTTTACTTTGCTGGGTCCGCAGTTTGTTCGTGACCTGCACCAGCGCGGTTTCGACGTTTTCCTCGACCTTAAATTTCACGATATTCCGAATACGACCGCACGCGCGGTCGCCGCAGCGGCTGAGCTCGGCGTCTGGATGGTTAATGTCCACGCCTCCGGTGGCGCACGTATGATGACCGCCGCGCGTGAAGCCCTGCTACCATTCGGCAAGGATGCGCCGCTGCTGATCGCCGTTACCGTGTTAACCAGCATGGAAGCCAGCGATTTGCAGGATCTGGGGATTACGCTTTCTCCGGCCGACCATGCGGCGAAGCTGGCGGCGCTGACCCAGCGCTGCGGGCTGGATGGCGTAGTTTGTTCGGCTCAGGAAGCCGTGCGCTTCAAACAGGAGCTTGGTCAGGCGTTCAAACTGGTAACGCCGGGCATTCGCCCTCAGGGTAGCGATGCTGGCGATCAGCGTCGCATCATGACGCCTGAACAGGCACAGGCGGCGGGCGTTGATTACATGGTGATAGGTCGTCCCGTCACCCAGTCTGTCGATCCAGCCGCCACGCTGCGCGATATCAATGCATCATTGAACAAGGGGGCATGATGAGCGATTCCAACAGTCGTCTGGTTTATTCGACGGACGGCGGTCGTATTGATGAGCCCAGGCAGGTACAAGCGCGTCCAAAAGGTGACGGCATCGTACGTATTCAGCGTCAGACCAGCGGTCGTAAGGGAAAGGGCGTCTGCCTGATTAGCGGAATAGACGAAGATGACGAGACGCTGGCTAAGTTAGCTGCAGAGCTGAAAAAGAAATGCGGCTGCGGCGGGGCGGTTAAGGATGGCGTGATTGAGATTCAGGGCGATAAACGCGATTTGCTGAAATCGCTTCTGGAAGCCAAAGGAATGAAAGTTAAGCTTGCCGGCGGTTAACCAATAAATAAGGCCACGATAAATATCGTGGCCTTCATTTTTCTGCTGGTGTGCATGTCAGCTAATAAAAAGTTTCGCTTTATTGTTGGTGGTTAAAATTATTTGCCCACCTGGTGGCCGATAATACCGCCGACCGCTGCACCGCCCAGGGTACCCAGGGTGCTGCCGTCAGTTAGTACCGCACCACCGAGAGCACCGGCGCCTGCGCCGATAGCGGTGTTACGATCGCGTTTAGACCAGTTAGAACAAGCGCTCAGAGACATTGCAACAGTGACGGCCAGAACCACAGCGGCCATTTTTTTGTTCATTGAAGTCATCATTTTTTTTCTCCTGAATAATCTATTCATGGATACAACTTCCCTTAAGCATAGCTGGTTACTCCTGCTCAGGGGTTATTCCATGAAGCTTTAGTTGCGCAGGTGTTACTCTATTCACGCAGGTGATAGTTACTTCCTGTTATATCGCTAACATTAATTCTACTTTCTATAAATTTTTCAGGGAGGTAAAAAGTCTGAATTCAGGTGTCGGAAAAGTCTCAGACAAAGCCTGTGCCGGATATCGCCGGCACAGTTGAGGTGGAATCGGAAGAGAAAATCAGGGATGTTTAACGATATCAACGGTTAATCCGCAATCAGTGAGCTGGTTGCGAACGATATCATTAAGATTATCGTCTGTAATAATGCGGTTAAAACGACCAACCGGGCCGAGTGGATAAGGATGAACAACGCTGAACTTTGAGCTGTCGCTCAGCACAATCGCCTCACAGCCTTTTTCCAGCACCGCGTTGACTACATCGGCGCGCATCATATCTCTTCCGGTAAAACCGGTTTCTGCCTGCCAGCCGTCAATGCCGATAAAGGCCTTGCTGAAATGGACGTGCTGGATAAACTGCCGCGTTAGCGGGCCCACCATGCTTTCGCTACGCTTTTGATAGATACCGCCCAGCAGAATGACTTCACCCGGCGTCTCTTTAAGCAGATGCGCAATATAGCTGCTGACGGTGATAATTGTGATATCGCCGCGTTCAGCAAGCGTACGGGCGAGCAGGGCATTACAGCTACCGTTCTCGATAAATATCGTCTCACCGGACGACACAAGCTCAGCTGCCCGCGCGGCCAGCTCTCGCTTTATAGCGAAATTGGTCATCATGCGGGTTTCCACATCTTCACTATCCAGCGGAACGGCATAGCCGTGGGTACGGCGCAGGTAGCTCTGCTTCTCTAATGAATTCAAATCCTGGCGAATGGTGACTTCAGAGACACCGGTCATCTTCGCGAGATCGGCCACGCTCATACGGCCTTTATCGATGACCATTTGCAAAATACTTTGTTGTCGGGCGTTCATAGCAACATCACAGTTAAGGGCTGTTTGGGCTAACGATCGGCTGTGTAAAACCGACCGCGGCGATAAGGATTATCAAATTTCCCACGGCGCTTTAGGCTGACCGGGTTTATTTTCCTGTTCGTCGCTGGAAAGCGCCAGTAGTTCGGCTTTGAGAATTTCCAGGTTATGGATCGCGGAGTGATAATCCCCGGCAACCAGAATATCCAGCACGGTATCGATACGTTGGGCGAGCAGACGGGCATTCAAATCTGACATGGCGTTATCCTGGTTACAAATATGAATAAAATCAATGATGCTAAAAACGGATGAAAAAGAGAAGCGAAAAAACGAACAATCTAACTCATCGATGATGATTAGCGGGCAAGGCGCGGAAAAATAACGGGTGGGACGATAATGCGGCTCCCTGCCCGGGAGCCGCAAAGGGCACTTTATCAGGCGGCAGGACGCGCAATAACGCTACGAGTTTCCATACGGACTTCGGCAATCGTCACATCGATCACATCCGTAACTTTATAGACAACTTCGCCTTTGATCTGCACAGTCCCGCTTTCCTGGCTGCACACCAGTTCATCACGCACGGCATGCAGGAACGGGGCCGGAATAAAAGCAACCGCGCCGTTATCAATCAGACGTACGCGCATACCGCCGCGGCTGACATCAATGATTTCAGCGGCAAAACGAGTATCCGTACCCGCTTGCGGATGCAAATAACGAGCGTACAGCCAGTCTCCGACGTCGCGCTCCGCCATGCGGTTAAGGCGACGACGCTCTGCCATTTGCACCGCAACATCATCCTGCGGACGTGAAATAGTTTCCCCTTTGATAATCGCTTTCAGCAGACGGTGGTTAATCATATCGCCATACTTACGGATTGGAGAGGTCCAGGTTGCATAGGCTTCCAGACCCAGGCCAAAATGCGGGCCCGGTTCGGTGCTGATTTCGGCAAACGACTGGAAGCGGCGGATCCGGCTGTCGAGGAAACCGGACGGCTGCGCGTCCAGCTCGCGGCGTAGTTTACAGAAGCCCTCAAGCGTTAAAACTTCCACCGGATCCACATGTACATCGTGAGTTTTCAGTAAGGCTGCCAGCTGTTCAGTATTCGCCGGATCGAACCCGGTGTGGACGTTGTAAACGCCAAAGCCAAGCTTATCGCGCAGCACGCGGGCAGCGCAGATGTTAGCGGCAATCATCGACTCTTCAACGATGCGGTTAGCGATACGACGCGGTTCGGCAACGATATCCAGGACTTCGCCTTTTTCACCCAGCACAAAGCGGTAATCCGGGCGATCTTTGAAGACCAGGGCGTGGTTTTTCCGCCATTCGCTACGGCGCAGGCAGGCATCGTGCAACAGCTTTATTTGCTGAGCGATAGTCTCGCTCTCCGGTTGCCAGCTGCCGGTTTTTTCCAGCCAGTCGGAAATGTCATCGTAGGCCAGCCTGGCTTTAGACTCGATGGTCGCGGCGAAGAATTCGATATCATCTTCAATGGTACCGTCAGCAGCCAGCGTCATGCGGCAGGCCAGTACCGGACGAACCTCGTTGGGGCGCAGAGAGCAGAGGTCATCAGACAGCTCGCGCGGCAGCATCGGGATATTGAAGCCCGGCAGGTAGTTGGTAAAGGCACGAATTTTTGCCGTATTGTCCAGCTTGCTGCCTTCGGCAATCCAGGCGGTCGGATCGGCAATGGCGACGGTCAGGTGCAGTTTACCGTCAGCGGCGAGCTCGGCGTACAGAGCATCGTCCATATCCTCGGTGCTGGCGCTGTCGATGGTCACGAAAGCCAGCGCCGTTAAGTCACGGCGATTAAGTCCTTCATCAAGCATCTCGGTTGAAACGCCGTCCGGCGCTTCTTTTTCCAGATTATGACGAGCCAGAGTGACCCACCACGGCACGAAATGATCGTCCCCATAGGTAATATACTGGGTGAGTTCAGCATAGAAACCGCGGTCGCCTTTTAACGGATGACGGCGCATTTCGGCAACGGCCCAGTCACCTTCTTTAAAATCATGCTCTACGCCGCGAGCGGCACGGCAGGGAATGGCATCTTTCAGCAGCGGATGATCAGGAACGATAGAGAGACGATCGTCTTTCTTATGAACTTTGCCGACAAAACGCGTCAGGAACGGCTCAACCAGTTCTTCCGGTTCAGCGCTTTCGCGTTCTTTTTCAGTGTTGACCACGGCGATAATACGATCGCCATGCATCACTTTCTTCATTTGCGGCGGCGGAATGAAATAGCTTTTCTGAGAGTCGACTTCGAGGAAGCCAAATCCTTTTTCCGTCCCCTTAACGACGCCTTCAACGCGTGGCGTCTGGGAATGCAGTTGCTGTTTAAGCTGCGCTAGCAGCGGGTTGTCCTGAAACATAATTTCGTATTTTCGTGGCTAAAAGAGCGGCTGACATTTTTACGCGAATATGCCTGCCGCAGCAAGCGCTGTTTCAGCATTTTACGTCTGCTGACTCACATTCCCGAGGGCGATTTTTAGACGATTCATCCATCCGCACAGCCCGCACCAGGCGAGAAGATCGATGGCAGATGTCCGGGAGAGCCCGTATTCAATCAGGGGATTCAGGTGGGCTGCGCTGAAGCGGTCAGGGGAACGGGTTAAAAGCTGGATGGATTGTAACAGCTGGCGCTCGAATGCCGGGTTTTCCCCCCACCGGTGAACGCTGGATGGATTGCCGCGTAACGCGCCCGAAAGCGCGGTCAGGTTCGGACATCGCGAGGCCCAGGCGTTAAAGCAGCTGATGCTACCGTTGATGCGCGCAGCAATCAGCGCCACCTGCGCGGCGAACGGCTGCGGCTCGCTGAGGTGGCTCAGAAGCTGTTCCTGCATATCCAGCGGAGGCTCCTGAGCCGCCAGCAGCGGAGCCAGCTCGAACAGGCCCGGATGTTTTTGCCAGCCCGCTAACAGCGACTGGCGCTCATCGTCGGCATAGCGTAAATCTGCATCGTCGAGCCCTGGATGCCAGTCGCAGTCACTGGCGACGAAAAGGGTTTCTGGCGCGTCGTCCTGCTGCGGCATTCCGGGGATCCAGCGCACCGGGTAACCAAGAGCCGCGTGGAACGCGGCGATAGCGCGGGCCTGGAAGCTAACGAAACCAATAATCTGATTGATAAGGATAATATCGCGACTGGTCAGGCCGACTTCATCAAGCTGATGGCGGGACTGCGCGTTAATCAGCGCAGGCGAGCTCGCGAGCTGGCGCGCGTACTGGGTAATTTGCGCCAGGCGACGATTGCTTTCACGCGAGGAGTCCGGGCCTGGAAGCGGCGCCAGCCGGGCCGCATAATGATTACACAGGCGCTGAACGCCATATACCTGAGCGACGGTCAGCGCCGTGCTGAGCCGGTCATAGGCGCTAAATGTCTGCAGACGATTAACGCTCACCGTCGTGGGAAAAAGGGCATCGGCCAGCCGACGAGCCAGCGGAAGCCAGCGCGCATGCGCTTTGCGCAGCTCTTCAGGCAGAGCCAGATCGAGAAGAAAACGATCTTCGACATGGGCGGCTTCAGGGACGAGCGGCAAGACATCCACCGGGCAGATTGTTGACTGGGTCTCATGATACCAGTGGTTTTTGCCGTAAACGCGGCGTTGCTCCATGGGCGTTCCTTGTTCGATATGTGGCAAACCGCCATTTCGCGGTCATGCTATAGGGAACTATCCTGGCTTAACCCTGATGCGGGAGAAAATATTGATACGTGCTAACAAATAGCGGATTGGAATAACAGAGGAAGAACGCGGGGATAAACCCTCCTCACTGGGGCGAGGAGGGTGGGCAACTTATTGCAGTTCCAGCTCGTTCATTGCGGCGATGCTGAAGCCGCCGTCAACGTGAACAACTTCACCGGAGATGCCTGCAGACAGGTCAGAGCACAGGAAGGCTGCGCTGTTACCGACGTCTTCAGTGGTGACGGTGCGACGAATCGGGGTAACCGCTTCGCAGTGCGCCAGCATCTTACGGAAATCTTTAATACCGGAAGCCGCCAGAGTACGGATTGGACCGGCGGAGATGGCGTTAACGCGAACGCCTTCCGGACCCATGGCGTTAGCCATGTAACGGACGTTTGCTTCAAGAGAAGCTTTCGCCAGGCCCATTACGTTATAGTTCGGGATAGCGCGCTCTGCGCCCAGGTAGGAAAGGGTCAGCAGGGCGGAGCCCGGGTTCAGCATACCGCGGCAGGCTTTCGCCATCGCAACAAAGCTGTAGGCGCTGATATCGTGAGCGATTTTAAAACCTTCACGCGTTACTGCGTTAACGTAGTCGCCGTCCAGCTGATCTGCCGGAGCATAGCCGATGGAGTGTACGAAACCGTCGAATTTTGGCCACACTTTCGCCAGCTCGGTGAACAGTGACTCAATACTCTCATCTTCAGATACGTCACACGGCAGGACGATGTTAGAGCCCAGCGCGGCGGCAAATTCTTCCACACGACCTTTCAGTTTTTCGTTCTGATAGGTGAACGCCAGTTCAGCCCCTTCACGGTGCATAGCTTGCGCGATGCCCCAGGCGATGGACAGTTTGCTGGCAAGGCCAGTCAACAGAATGCGCTTACCGGAAAGAAAACCCATAGCTTTTAATCCTTATCGTTATTGCTTATTTTTACTTTAACAATCATTTGATTAACGTTGTTATTTCAAAATAACTCAAATTTAGCCAAGAATTATATCTCACTGACGACCCCCTCTGTCACGATATTTTTCTGCCATTCCCCTCGCTATATGGCGCACATGGCTACCATCTGTACCAGAGTATCCCCTTTAAGATTATAGGTATCTGGCGCTAGCGGCGTTCTATTTCAACCAGTAGCAGGCGGGCATGCGCAGCGTGTGGAATCAGTTCGCCCGGCGGTTCGTCCTGCCACCAGATCCCCGACCCGGCCACACAGACGGTGTCAGCCAACAGCCAATGGCCCTGCAGTATCCACGCGATGCCCTCCGCGCCGGGCCGCTGCCGCTGCGTGACGACGCTGACCCGGGCGCGGGCGCGCGAACGCTGGGTCATTATATTGAAGTCCAGGCCGCGTCCGCTAATCCCCTCGCTGGCAAGAGGCCACTCACCGGCAAACGCCCAGGGTTGCCAGAGCTCCAGGCGCTGGGCGATATTATCGCCCCGTAGCCATAGCGGTTGCCCTTCAAGCAGGGTGATGACCCGGTCGACGCCGGGAAAAAGAGAAAACGGGCCGTCATTTTCCAGCGTGGCGATGCTCGCGCGCCAGATAAACGGCGCATCCGGCGAAGGGATGCTGACAATTTCGCGCGTTTCGCCCGCGCCGTTTTTCCACGGCGTGACGGGCAGGGTCGAAAACTGAACCGGAACAATCATCTGAATGTATGCCTCGGATTATTTACCGTCTTTACGCCAGGCATCGGCGGTAAGCGCCTCGCCAAAATGGCCGGCAATAAGACGTTTAGTCAGCTCGTGTAGCGGAGACGCCAGAACATCGGCGGTGCTGCCGCGCTCGACCACTTCACCGTGATGCATCACCAGTACCTGGTCGCTAATATGCTTCATCATCCCCAGATGCTGAGTCACGTAAATGTAGGAAATACCCTGCTTTTCCTGCAGCTCCAGCATCAGGTTTATCAGCTGCGAACGCATAGACATATCCAGCGACGCCAGCGCCTCATCGCAGACAATCACTTTCGGACGCAGAATCAGTGCCCGCGCGAGGCCCAGACGCTGTTTTTGCCCCGGCGCCAGCATATGCGGATAGTAGCTGACATGGTCAGGCAGCAGGCCAACCATGCGCAACGTTTCGATAATCTGCTTCTGCCGCGCCTCTGGCTCGAGGTCGGTATTCAGACGCAGCGGAAAATCGAGGATTTGCGAAATACGCTGCCGTGGGTTGAGTGATGTCGACGGATCCTGAAAGATCATGCGAATCTTCTGGCTGCGGAAAGAGTAATCACCAAACTCCAGCCGATGGTCATCAATCAGCAGTTCGCCGGTGCTGGGTTCGACCATTCCGGCGAGCATTTTCGCCAGCGTTGATTTGCCGGAGCCGTTCTCGCCGATGATCGCCAGCGTCTGGCGTTCACGAAGGGTGAAGCTCAGCGGCTTAACGGCTTCTACCGTTTGCCGATGAAACCAACCGGTACGGTAGCGAAAGGTCTTACTCAAATTGCGTACTTCAAGCAACGTTTCGACCATTTCACTCTTTCTCCATGTTCAGCGGGAAATGACAGGCATAGAGGTGGTTGCGCGCGCCCACCAGGCGTGGCGTTTCGATACATTCGCGCTGGGCGTAGGGGCAACGGGGCCCGAGGCGGCAGCCGATAGGCAGTTGTTCGAGCAGCGGAATAGCCCCCGGCAGGGTGTTGAGCCGACTTTTGTGTTGCATGGCGCTACCGAAGTCCGGGATCGCCCGAATCAGCGCCTGCGTATATGGATGATGAGGAATGGTCACCAGTTCTTCGCTCGGCGCGCTTTCCACCGTTTGCCCGCAGTACATGACGTTAATTTTGTCCGCCCATTTACTGAGCATCTGCATATCGTGGCTGATTAGCAGAATCGTGGTGTTGTTATTTTGGTTCAATCGCGTCAGCAGGCGAATAATTTGCGCCTGAGTCGTCGGCTCCATGGCGTTGGTCGGTTCATCGGCGATAAGCAGGCGAGGCTGGTTTGCCAGCGCAATAGCAATCATGACCTTCTGGCACTCTCCGTCCGTCAGCTCGTAGGGAAAGCTGCGCATCGCATCTTTATGATCTTTGATCCCCACCCGGTGTAAGAGCTCAATCGCGCGCCGTTTACGCCAGCCAAAGCGCTGCCACCAGCGTCCTTTAAAGGTCCAGCCGGGAATGTTCTGCGTCAGCTGCTGGCCGATTCGTTCAGAAGGGTCGAGGCAGGACTGGGGCTCCTGAAAGATCATCGAGACGTTATGGCCCACCAGCTTACGCCGCTCGCGTACTGACAGGCGCAGCAGATCGATATCGTCGAAACGCATGCGGTCGGCGGTCACCCGCCAGTTGTCTTTGGTGACGCCGCAAATTGCTTTGGCAATTAAGCTTTTACCCGAGCCGGATTCTCCGACCAGGCCGCGAATTTCCCCTTCAGCCAGGGTCAGGCTGACGCGGTCGACGGCTTTCACCCAGCCTTCATTGGTTTTAAATTCAATCGTTAAATTACGAATATCGAGTAACGGCATTATTCCACCCCGGCGACGATTGCGCGGCGGATCCCGTCGCCCAGCAGGTTAACCAGCAGGACGCTTATCATAATTGCCGCGCCCGGCAGCATCACCGTCCACGGTGCGACGTAAATCAGCTCCAGCGCATCGCCGAGCATTGCTCCCCATTCAGGGGAAGGAAGCTGAGCGCCGAGGTCGAGGAAACCCAGCGCGGCGATATCCAGGATCGCCATCGACAGCGCCCGGGTGATCTCGGTGACCAGGCCAGAGGTGATATTCGGCAGCACCGCGAACCATAAAATATTCAGCGTCGACGCCCCGTCGAGGCGCGCGGCGATGACGTACTCTTTTTCCAGTTCATCATGCACCATGCTGTAAACCGACCGCACCATGCGCGGCAGGAGCGCCAGCCATACGGCAAACATTGCGTGGCTAAGATGCGGGCCCGCGAAGGCGACGACGATAATCGCCAGCAGCAGGGAGGGAATCGACAGCAGGGTGTCGAGAATATGGTTCATCACAGCAGAACGCAGGCCGTGAGTCGCACCGGCAATCACGCCAAGTACCAGGCCCAGCAGAGAGGCGCCCAGCGTCACTACAAATGCCCCGCCGACCGTTGGCGCCGCGCCGCTCAGCAGACGGCTAAGAACGTCGCGACCCAGATCGTCAGTACCAAGGAAGAATGACACCTCACCGTAGCGCGACCATGACGGCGGCAGCAGCTGATAGCCAAGAAACTGCTGGTCGATGCCGTAAGGCGCGAACCAGCCGCCGAAAACGCACAACAGTACCAGAGCCGCACAGCCGTACAGGCCGACCATAGCGGTAGTATCACCGTAGAATTTTCGCCATACGGTGCGCAGCGCACCCGGCGGGCGCTTCTCCAGATAGACGCTATCGTAGGGCATATAAACCTGTTTTATGTTTGTTAATCATGATTGATGTCTTTTAAAATTCTTCAATACCAACAACACGTTACTTCAATTTTGCGCTTTAAGATTCTTTATTTTGCATTAATTTGAAGGTTATCAATTTACGTATAATGTGTACACTGATGTGTATATCATCTTCCGGAGTGTACACATTGCTTACCGACACAAAACTTAGAAAATCTCTTGGCAAAAAAAGAGACAAAATTGAGGTCATTTCAGACGCTCACGGCTTGAATGTCAGGTTGTCTACTTCCGGCAGTATAACATTCTTTTATCGTTACAGATGGAACGGGAAAGCCGTTCAGCTGACGATTGGCGATTATCCAACCATATCATTATCTCAGGCCCGAGAGCGCCGGCAGCAGTTCAGGGCGTGGTTGACGGAAGGACTGGATCCGAGACGGAAAACAGTGCTGGAGAAACAGAAAAAAACAGAAGCACTGACAGTTAAAGAAGCGTTCGACTACTGGGAAAAGTATTACTGCATTCCAGAAGGACTGGTCAAAATAAAAGTTAATCGCCGGGACTTTAATAATCATATCGCTCCTGTGCTCGGTGACATGATTGTTGACCAGACAACGAAAGCACACTGGCTAAGCCTTTTTGATGATATGGGAAGAAGGGTGGTTACCGGTCAGATGCTGGGTTTAATGCAGCGTACATTCCGTTTCTGCTCCAACAGAGGAGTTATTAACGTAAACCCCATAGAAAGCTTAAGGCGTTCTGACGTTGGGCTTACTGCTGCGGTTAAAGATCGCTGGTTAAGTGACGAAGAAATCAAAACGGTCTGGAATACGCTGCCGGAAATGAAGTACAGGCAGCAGCTGATTATGAAGTTTCTTATCCTGACCGGTTGCCGGAGTACTGAGATAAGAACAGCTAAATGGGAATGGTTTGATTTCCAGGAGGGAACCTGGACTATTCCAGCAAGTGATTACAAAACCGGTAAGTCAGTAAGGCGGGCGCTACCTGAAGCGGTGGTCAACATGATGAAGACAGAAAAGGAAACATCCGTCTCAAATCATGTTGTGACACTGTCACGATACAAAGGGCCAGAAGACGATCGTCCTCCGCAGCAACCCAACGTTGCCTTGTTCTCGGCTCAAATCATAGCCAAAACGGGAATGAAAACGTGGTCGCTTCACGACCTTAGAAGAACAATAGCAACGCGCCTTTCTGAATTAGGCGCGCCGCCACATGTGATTGAGAAATTGCTTGGTCATCATATGTCTGGGGTCATGGCGCGGTATAACCTGCATGACTATCTGGATGAACAGCGGCATTGGCTTGCGGTATGGCAGACTCATCTTGAAAAGCTGATTGGTCAGCCTCTGGTTTGATACCCACGTTATCTTCCCAGGCCAGAAGGTCTGAAAGTCTCCACCTCTTAGGACTGCCGTTTATTTTCGGCTTGGGGAATGGCTGAGAAAAGTAGGCCGGCATCCGGGAGAGGGTACTCCAGAAATACAGCGTGCTGCGTGAAATTTTGTACCTGGACAAAACGTCATCGGTTATCAATATCTCATCTTTAAAATGCGAGGTGTTATTCATAAAAAACCTTTAATTAGATTGTCCTGGCAGATGCTGCAGCCTGCGTGCGCAGTTCATTGCTGTGGCCACATAACTGCATTTTCTGTTTACTACCTCAACCGTAATCTTTGAGCCATTAACCTCAATGGTGTAGGTCCGCTTTGTCTTCTGACGTCCATAATCGCCGTATAGCTCAACGTGCTTCGCCAGTGCCGTTTCGCAGGCCTGGCGTCCGAGAGGAGATTGCTTGCTTCGGTTTATTAGTCGCATAAACATTCCTTAATCGGGAGGGCACCCCTCCCAATCTGGTTAGCCCACGTATTCCGGTTTCATGTCGTCAAGGGTGATGCGGAACTGGTCATACAGTTCATCACCAAGATGGCGGCGCGATGAGGTCAATGTGCTTTCAGCCTTCGTGAATAAAACTTCGGCTTCTGGATCCCCAGGGTTAGGAAGAGAATTTATTGCGGCCTCAACTTTGTTCTTCGCATCAACCATGAAGTAGCGCTGCACGGCTTTACCTTTCAGTTCGGTGAAGAGAACAGTACTGGATGGTAACCGGACTGTATACCGATATGCGCGCAAACGGCCTCAGCGATTCAGAGCTACGTCGTAAAGCATCGGGTGAGCTGTTGCGTATGGTTCGTCGCTTGAACGCTGGAGAAACGATTCCAGAACCGGTTAAGCAGATCCCAAAACTCGGCGGACGTCCGCTGAGTAACGAGCAGGGATTAAACAAAATCGCGGAGATCCGCGCGAAGTTCGGTCTGGGGAGAGGACGGAATCATGGCTAACAAATCACGTGAACAAAAGCAGGCCTGCGTCCAGGCGATTATCGAACTAACCCGCGAGAAAGGGCGCCTGACGGTGAAAGAAGCTTGTGCAGAACTACGCATGTGCCGGGATACAGCTGGCCGGTATTTCCAGGCTGCAGTCAGAACCGGGAAGGTCATTCGCTACGGGCGTCTTGGTTTGTTCCGCGACCTGCGGGCGACCATTGATTTTGACCTTCAGAGATTCAGTCATCGGAAAAATCCTCAGCACAACGAAGGAATGGGTGAGGGCTAACAAATGACCAGCAAATTAATCAGAGAGCGCATTGAGCTAATCGCTAACTTTCATCGTGCAATGACACTGCCGCCGTCTCATGCTGAAATTGAAGAATTGGCGCGCATGGCGCTGGCCGCAATGGACGACGCCTATGACTTAAGGCTCTATTGCTGAGGCATTGGTGAGGGCTAATTTACCTGAATTATGTCAAAAGAAGGATGTAGCCGCCTGATGTATTATAAAGCTGAGAATGCGACTGTGTTTGAAATTATCGTTTGAAATTATTGAATTAAATTCGCGTGGTGCGCTAATTAATATGTGTTTTAGTTTAAATGATTTGGAAAGTTCTCAATTTGAAAATAGTTGAATCTTTACTCCATTAAAGCTGCTATTGTCTTCTGCAAAATGGAACCATCAAGTACCGGAGTCTTCTGTTACTTGATTTTTAAGTCTTTTACATAGGGATGACTGAGGATTTATCATGGCAAATGATTCACGAGGAAATGAGGTGGTTTTCAACCGTGCATATCTAAACTTGTGCTCTGAGAACAAGAAATTAAGTCCGTTGGTTATAGTGAAGAAAATTAAAGAGCACAATATTGTTGAATGTTTTTCTTTTGGTCTTAAGGGGGCGATAGATATTGAGTCAAAATGCCTTTTTTTGCGTTATAAATATCCGTGGCCAGATTTTGAAATTGAACTGGTTAGAAAAAAAGGAGGTGATTATGAGTTCATGCTCTTTCATAATGATTTTCTTAAGGGTATTGACAATTAAGACATTTATAATGATTTTTTAATAAAAATGGATTTTCCTAGACTATATGACTTAGGCATCTTTTTTCTTGAACTTGTCTATAGATAACATTCAAAGAGTATGGCGCACTTGTCCGAGGCTTCTATCAAATAATTGTACTGTCAATCGCACTTACATTTGGCCTCCATGTATTTAAAAAAGTGTACTTCTAAATGACTCTTTTGAACTCACACGAGTTGATTGAATTTTGTTCATCGCGATTTATGCTCCTGCCCATATATAAAGCTCTTGTCTAAAAAGACTATAAAATCAACCCGCTACGGCGGGTTTTCTTTTCTCATTACTGACAATAACTAACGATTTGTGCTCTTAAGTTATTGCTCATTCAGTGAGTTAGGTGTACTGTGTATTTATACAGTATTTTCGCAGGAAGGGAGACTATGAGAATCGAAGTAACCATCGATAAGAACAAGAAGTTGCCTGAAGGTGCTTTAGCGGCGTTGCAGGAAGAACTGATGCGCAGAATTGATGAGAAGTATTGTGATTTCTCGCTGTCACTTCGCCGCGCCAGTATGGATGGTCTCAGCGTTCTTGGTGGTGATAAGGGCGACGAAGAACGAATTGAGCAAATTCTGCCAGAAACCAAGGAAACGTCTGACGGCTGGTTTTATTGAGTAAATTTATTTTGGTGGCGGCCTTTCTCTCAGAGCATCGCGTTCGCGTTACCCTTGATGCTGCTAACCGGTATTGATTATGGTGTTGTGTTCGGTGCGTTTGCTGGAGCGGTGTTTTATGTTGCCACAGCGGCAAATGTGAGTCGTATTCGTTTGAGCGGTTACTTCCTAACTTCATTTATTGTTGGTGTTCTGGGGGCCGGTCTGGTGGGTTCGAAGCTTACAAGCTGGACAGGATACCGCGAGCGACCGCTTGATGCCCTGGGAGCTGTATTAATCTCTGCTCTAATCATAAAAGTGCTCACTTTCCTGCATAGCCAGGACCTTAATAGCTTGTTCAATATGCTGACCCGATTTCGGGGAGGGGGGTCAAGTGGTAAATGATCATTCAGCGCTGGCTAATTCCATCATATGTGCCGTTATCGTGCTTGCCTTGATGTTTTATCAGCGAGGGAACGCGCGCCACCGTCCTGGCATATCTGTGCTGGCTTATCTGATGGTGCTGGTTTATGCCAGCATCCCTTTTCGTTTCCTGTTTGGCCTTTACGAGTCATCAAATTGGCTTGTGGTGATGGCTAACATTCTTATCTGCGGCGCGGTTCTCTGGTTCAGGGGAAATGTTGCCCGCCTGATAGATGCATTGAGGAACTGATGAACCAATCACAATTTCAAAGGGCGGCTGGTATTAGCGCCGGATTAGCTGCGCGCTGGTTTCCGCACATTGATACTGCAATGAACGAATTCAGAATCACTAGTCCTCTCGATCGAGCGATGTTCATAGCGCAGTGTGGACACGAAAGCACGTCATTTACCCAGTTGGTCGAAAGCTTTAACTATAGTGTTGCCGGCTTGGCTGGTTTTGTGAAGGCAAAGCGCATCACTCAGGACCAGGCGAACACTTTAGGACGTAAAACTTACGAAAAAGTTGTACCGCTCGAACGTCAACGAGCGATCGCTAATCTGGTCTACAGCAATCGCTTTGGCAATCAGGCTGCAGGCGATGGCTGGAAGTTTCGCGGGCGTGGAATTATCGGGATCACCTTCCTCGATAATTACATGAAGTGCGGTAATGCACTGAAACTGGATTTAGTCAGCAATCCTGAGTTACTGGAGAAGGATATTAACGCAGCCCGCAGCGCTGCCTGGTTTTACACCTCAAAAGGGTGTTTGAAATATCTAGGTGATTTAGGGCGCGTGACCCAGATTATCAACGGTGGACAGAACGGTATTGATGATCGCCGTGCACGTTTCCTGAAAGCAAAATCGGTACTGGTGGGATGATCATGGGAATAGAAGCTATCGCGGGGCTGGTGGCCATTCTGTTTGGTTTAATAGCTGGCGCTTTCGGTATTGGACATGCTCGCGGCACAAATAAAGCGGAGTCCAAAGCCAAACAACAGCGTACCGAAGAGCACGCCGCTGCCAGCATCGCCGCGGCAGAGCGAAAAGCTGAAGTAACAAAAGAGGCCCGCGATGTTGAAGAGAGCGTTAAACGTATGGGCAATGTCGATGTTGATCGCGAGCTGCGCGAACAATTCACCCGCCCCGGTGGTGGTTGATACCGCGTGCAGTTGGGTGCGGATCATCTACCTGACTGATCATGATATCGACGCGCTGGACATGCAGACGAAGCGAGACATTCTGGCGCACAACAAATCAGTGCAGGCTAACTGCCCGCAACCAACCGAAAAGGCTACGAAATGAGCGAAGCTAAACCGCAGGACGGCAGTACCGTTAAGGGCTACCGCACATTAACCACGGGCGACATTGAGCGGATGAATCGCCTGAAAGATGTGAGTCGTCACTTTTGCAATCTTCTGGATACAGAGCACAATTCCACTATGGATGGAGTGGTTAAAGAAGAGTCCGAGCGTAATGAGGCGTTACGTTGCCTTGATATTGCTCGCACCAAAATGCAGGAAGCCTGTATGTGGGCGTGTCGAGCTGTAGCGCGCCCTGATGCTGATTGTTGAGTGGTTTCGGTTACTGAAGCCTAAGAATGTACTTAAGCTTCAGAAAAGCAGTCAATCAGTTACTTGATAGGTTTACTTTCTGAGGGAAGGAAAATATTTCCGCAGTATGGGCAGATCAATGTTATATCGTTTTTAATTCTCGACAGGCTATATGTGGACTGGCGAGAGCAGTGAGGACAGGTGCTTTTTACAGGCCTGAGTGTACGTATCTTGTCTTTGAGTATAGACATGGTTTTTATCCTCGTGAGTGATTGCTAACCATACACCACAGGACAGTAAATAGCTCACTTTTTAACCTTTATTTTTTTGTGACTATTTTTGTTTATACGGAAGATGGCAACGAAAGATTAAAGCTAATTTCGTCAGAGCAAGGCCATCGCACCTGTTCGATGGCGAGTGAATCGCTTAATGTTTTTTTAAAGATTTTAATTGTGTAAGCGTGATAACCCCTTGCAGGACAATCATCTGTCTGGCCAGACTAATTGAATAGTAATTATCGATTAACAAGAAGAACTGCCAATATTGCGTGGTTGCTGGTATGAAAAAAAATGAAACACACTACTCTCATTGCACCTCCGTCCCAACACCAGTCTGTCGGAGGTCAGTTACTCATTTAGATACATCTCTCCCGGTGGCTCCTGAGAGTTTATTTAATCGATAACTGTGCACGACAAAAGGCCGCATCTCTTTTGCGGCCTTTTTCATAGCCATCACACAGGCCGCTATTCGTGTAGGGTACAGCAAGAAAACCGCCGAACAGAGTGATTATTAGCTTCCTTCGGGCATCCAAAAGACGGTAATTGCTGGTGGTGTAGTGCTGGTCAGTATCGTTGATACAGTAATGCCGGACAGCGTAAAGAAAGACAGATAAAAAAATCCCGCCAATTTTGAGCGGGAATGATGTTAATGATTATATGAAGATATGGATAGTACTACGTTAGTGCGTGCACCGAATCCGAAAACGAAGAGGTAAATCATGATTTTCTGTGTCGATAGAGGCTTCAGAAACCAGTGCATGCTAACTATCCAAGGGAACCTATCAATAATGAGTAAGCTCATGATGGTCGATTAACGGATCATGTGAGGGTTGTTCGTGATAAAATTCAAGCGGTATTGTTTCTTAAAGGAATTCGTGATGTGGGCGTGCTAATTGACAGTGCCCTCAAAGGCTATCTCTTTCTTTTATTGGATATGTGGCCGGTGCTGCTTGTTGCTTTCGTAGGGCTAGCTTTCTCCTTTTATGGTGTTTTAATGCCGAAAACAGCAATCACTTTACTGTTACTTGCTGTAGTAATCGGAATTGCCGGAGGGATTTATGCATAGGACATGCCACGATACTTTCTGACTACCTGTGCTTCGCAAAATCAAGTTATGAGTTCAGAGCCTCGCAATAGCGGGGCTTTTTATTACCAGAAGAAGAAGGAAATACCATGTTTACAGTTAAGACTATTATCAACGGCGTGACCCACATCTGCGAACAGCCGAGTGTGACCATTGCCCGCGCGGGGTGTGAGCGTTTCGACGATATTCTCTTGCAGACAAACGATCACTCAAACCCTGATTTCGCTATCTGGCTGCCAGGTGTCTATTCAGACCCACAATGCACAGATGCGCTTCAGGAAGAAGAGTTAATCGTCAGCGAGCGCGAGGGTGTTCTGGATGAAGATGCCATTGCCATTCTGGTAGAAGACTTCGAAAGCCCTGAGCACGCAAAGCGCAAGGCATTCGACGGTGTTCGATACCAGTTCATCTATCCCGGCGACCAGGTATATGTGATGAATTCCCACGGCTCAACCATCGAAACGGTTAAGTAAGGCATTACAGCAGGCATTCACTGAGTGCCTGTGATAATGCTAAAGTATCCGAGGAAATGCGACAGAGGATTTTGCATGAAAATAGACCATGAGTATTTGAAGGGGTTGCTAGAAGCTTTTGAGTGTTCTGATAAACCAGAAACAGATATACGACATTTGCATGATCTCGGATTTAGTTATCAAACCACAGAGTTTTTATTCCATATGCGCTTGTTGGATGATCGCAACTTGATAGCAAGAACTGATGGGCGTAGTGGGTTTGGATTCTCTGAATCAGCAGATGACGGAGGTTCTTGGTCTGTTTTACCCCTACGTCTCACAGCAAACGGACATGATTTTTTAGAGGCTATACGGAATAAAGAAGTTTGGGCAACATTAAAAACAAGTTTCAAAGATGCAAGTATCGGGACATTAGTAACCGTTTCTAAAGAATTGTTTAACAGAATACTTGCGAAGCAACTGGATAAATATATTTAATCACTAGCAGTATGATTTTAATAGCCTCGTTTATGCGGGGTTTTTTTATTGGAGTTTATATGCGGCTGACAGTTCTGGACGATGATCCCGGCGAATATATAACACCAGGCAGCGAACGTTTTAATCTATATCACTATACCCCTTAATTCCTATCGTTTTTTTGGAGAACCAGATATGCCTTTGTCACAATCGAAAGTTTCAATCGCAGGTAATTTATTCACCAACTCTGGCACAAGCTTGGTTGTTACAGCTGCCGGTACTACTGTTCAGAAAGAGCTTGATGGTATCTATAAAATAGTTAGTGTTAAGGACTATATGACTGACGGTTACAGTAAGAACACCACAGTATACAGGTATAAAGTTTGGACATAACTTAAATACCACTGGTGGCGTCTTTACCGGAGGAGTGATTAAAGCTGACTCAAACATTTATGGTAAAGGATTGGTCGTGTCAGGAGGTATGGGGGAGGAGGTACCAACTACACCCGGGTAACGTGAGCATCAGCGCTGATGCCGTTGCTGTTTCCGGGGATGCAATCTCGCTTATCGGGCAGACGTCAGATGATGATGAAGATGACGACACGTCGATCCCTGAATCATGGAGTACCGCCGTTCATTTGGTCTGAAAGTCGCAGGGAAAGCGCAGGGTGCGCCGTATGACCCTGGCGCCGTGCCATCGACTAACCGCCGCGGTCGGCTGACCAGTCCGACTATCTCTACTCCATCCGGTTCTTTTTCTGCTGGCGACTATTACAGCTACGAAGCATACAACGTCAACTCCAGCGTTTCGGAAACCGTTCCGGGCAACTGGAACGGCCAGTCCGTCTATCTCGGCGATCTGCTGGTCTATGACGGCACCAGCTGGCGTATTCAGCGTTCCCCTGGCTCAGGAGCAGCGCGAAAGAACGATACCTGGTATCTGGTCACCTCGGCTGGAACATTTGCAGGAATGACGCTCTCTCCTGGTGACGCACTGTTATTCCTGACCTTGCAAACCGCAGGCGGTGGATTCCTGCAGCCACAATTTGCTGCTCTGAACACTACCAGTGATCTCCTGCTTTATGGCGGGGAGTTTTCCCCGGCAGCAGGCTATCCGGCGTCAGACCGTCCGAATGTGGTTTACCAGGCATCTGCCAGTGGGAATACAGGCGGGGAAAGTTACACGGCAGGTGACTACGCAATATTTGACGGCATCAGTTGGGTGCGAATTGCGAATGATGAAGCCGTGACGGTTCCAGCCGGGCAAAGTATCAGCCTGCGATGTGCTGCGAATGCGGATGAGTGGGAATTCCGGCGCGCGGATAAAGAAGCAACCACGGTCGGTATACGCCTTCAAACGCAGGTCGCCTCGGCTCTGCGTAAAGGCCTGGGCAAAAAGTTGCTGCTGATTGGCGATTCAATGTTTGGCAGCGGTTCATCTGGTGCAACAATTATCGCTGCTACGGGCCGAAGTGGAGAAGTCCGTTCTTACGGTGGGTCAACAAGCGATCAGGTCGTCGGCATGCTGAAGCAGGAGATTATTTCCTGGGGGGATCGGTGGGCTGGCCAGACGATGGCGGCATGGCATGGACAGAACAACCAACCCAAAACCGATGCCCGGGCCGCGCAGATCCGCGAAGGCTCAATGGAGATACACAGGCTTGCCGGCGCGTTGTTCATCCGCGTCCTGTTTCTGACAATCATGGGTCAGCGTGAGGCGACATGGAACGGAGTCAGGCTGGTTTACTCACAGCACGAAAATCAGTTTGCGCAGACCGGCTATCTCTATGAGCTCACAGAGTGGTATCGCCGTGTTTTCCCTGAACAACACGCAGTTGTATACGAAATCATGCTATCCGCAGCAACAGACGCTTTCGATCCAACATTCCCTGGCATGACAGAGAAACAGGTCGCCGCGAAATATGGCGTGCTTCCCTGGTCATTTTTTGCCAACGCTCAGATGCCAGCAGGACTGACAACAAACATGCTGAACTACCAGGGAACATGGAGCAACGCAGGAACGCCAACCGGTGGATCACACGCTGATTACTACCTGCGCATTGCAGCAGGAACTGTAGGTAATGTCATCGTGAACAATAACGGAACATGGTCAGAAATCGCCATCGATATTACCCATATGAGTCCGACTGGCGGCCAGGCGCTGGCATATGGTGGAAATGGTTTTAACCTGGGTAACAGCTATACCAACATCCCAGCCCGCGAGGGAATAGCGGACATTCTGAATAATAACTTTTTCTTTAAATGAGGTGACATATGGGACAAATGGTTAGTCTGAATGGCGCAAATTTCACAGATACTCGCCTGCCTATTTTATACAACTATCCTGGACTCTGCGCAGGATCGCTGATGCTGCTCGATGCTGAGAAAATAGCCGCAGATTTTAATTTTTCTGCCACAGCAGTTACGACGTATACAGATAATCTGGCTGCTGAAGTGGCGGAGGAACTGACGGCTAAAACGGCGAAGGATTTGCGGCTAGCATGGAATAACTCGCTGGTAACTACTGGTGAAGCACCAGAAGCCTTGTTTGAAAGGACGGATAAAGGGGGAATTCACGGTATCGTGTCGCTGCTCAATCAACAGGTAGGACACCGTGGGCGCTTCCAGTGCCCCGGCATCATGGAATATATCGCAGCACATCAGAATGAGCGCCAGTTTGCATTATTCATGCATTATCAGGTAACGAGGACAGGTGGAGGCACAGGCGCGCAACAGGCGGTCGAGTGCATTATTTCATCGCAGGTATCCCCCTCAGCAAATCGGCTGATTATCTCGCGGCTTCCTAACATGATTTCAGATGAGGCAGGCTTGCACAGTCAGCTCTCAGATAAGGCAGGGGCAGACCTGACCTCAACGGTTTATTATCAGGATTTACCCGTGTGGGGGGCTGCGTCCGGGTTCGGTTCGTTGGTAAATAACGCCTGTAAATCCTGGATTCTTTATCGGTGCCATCTGGTTGATGTAACGGCATCCGGGATGACCTTTACAGAACTCACTGCTGCGGAACAGCAACTGCTTAATGTCAATTTTGGTGCTGGCGGTAAATACTCCAGTGACACTATACCCACAAGTCCATCTGCGCTGCCGTAATGACGTAAAACTCCCCTGGTGGTACCGGGGGATTTATCTAAATGCGGCTATCAATTTTATGATAGCCGCAAACTTACTTAGGTTCTCCTATTAAAAGGCTAAATTTAGAAGGAAAGGTTTATGCATATCTTAAAATCCTGGGTAAATTAAGTTATGCTTTCCCACTAATAATGGTGTTTGTTACTAAATAACCTGTACTAGGTAACCATCCGACACATCTTCTTTCCTGTAATCCGTGATGGCGTTGATTAAGTTTTCAGATGGTGAACCGAAAGCGCTGGATGAGGCAATAAAAATAAAACCATCACTGATCTCATCTAATTTAGTTATAGCAAACTCATTCCTGTAAATGCGGTTTTGAAACGGAATCATATTATGCTCTTTTAGGTACTTCGACATTTACGCCTGAGATATAAACAACATCTTTCGCAGCCAGTCCGCCGAGGTTCACAGACAGGAATATATAGTCATAACCATTATTTTCATCTGATTTTGTCAGTACTCCACGAGCGTTTACTCTGGTCATAGTGGTATTAATTGAAGGCACTGTCTTTGAGTATTTTGGCACAACCTTTGTGAGAACCGGCATACCATACATATCAAATAGACCTTTTGTTTTAGCAAGGCCCACCGTAACGGAAACAACACCTGTAGGCGTCAGGATATTATCTGAGCAAATTGACACATGCCCAAGTGGTGCAAAGTCTGTTCTCGGCGCCTTTACGTATAGACGAAGAGTTGCACCTGTCAATGCTTTCAGTTTCGTTATTTTCAGAGAGCTATAAGTATTATTTTCTCCGTCAGTGTGTGTAACAACTTCACAGGACAGAATATCACTGACCACTGCCCCGGACCGTGTACCGTCAACAACATGCCAGTTATCAACCAGGTCGATTCCTGATGACTGGCTAAAATCCGGGTCAGTAATTAAGTCGCTTTTCTCAGAAATATACCCACGGACGGCCGACGACTGGACGTTAATCATTGGGTAGAACTTTGTCAGTCCACGGTTACTCCACCAAACAACGCCCTGGCCCCATACGTTACAGTCATCCATTGAGAACTGACCATAGGTACCCTCGTCGTAGAAGAAGTACGGAGCCGCATTATATGTATTGCTTGCGCGGATAGTGCATTTATCGAGAGATACCCCGACAGAAGTATTAACACGAAATACATTACCTCTCCAGTTATCGGAGGCATTGCCGGATTCGAAATGGCATCCTGTACAATACACACTAGAGCCCTGGCGGAAATCTGCAAACTGGTCATAGTTTTGGCTAGATGATGATCCGCTGTAATCGAATGACGTATTCAGGAAGTGAAAAAAGCCCTCGATACCCATAGGGCGAGCAAGCATATTTGAATCTGAAAACAGGCAGTTATTGAAACGAATGTTTTCACCTGAATTGGATAAAGCGGTGCCGGGAGTGCCCGTGGCTTTATACTCAGTATACGTAGTTGTTGTCAGGCATATATTACAGTTGTGAATTGTCCAGTTTTCAAATATCGGTAGATAAGTATTAGTATCCAGTACCAGGCCACCATCGAAGCGCTGAATGTCAATATCTCTCATTGCAACTTGTGCAATTGAGTTGGTGGGGGATATCAGAACTCCATGCACGTTCCCCTGATTTCTGCTAACAGCACCCTGCAGCCATACGCCTTCCCATTTAGCGAATCTCCCCTTGCTTCTCCGATCACTGAAAGCAGAACCATTTATTTTAAGGGCATATATTGGGGTCGGAGAGGACACAATGGTATGTTTGATTACAATGTTGCATAATCCGACACGGGCTACGTCAATTGTTATCATATCACTGATGACAATCGTTTGACCGTTACCGTCAATTTGCCAGTAATCATCCCCGGCTGCAAATGTATCAAGTATCTCCTGGAATGCCGCCGTTTGATCAGTCCAGCCGTCAGCGGTTAATTTCAGAGCTGCAAGCGTTGTGATGTTACGCCTTAAATCGAGATAGTCGTCGATGTGTTTGGCGACTGTTTTTCCGTCATGATGCATAGAAAGAGCACTGCCCAACCCTTCTTCACTTGAGCTTAGGTCAGCTCGTAAACTATTGTCATCAAAAAGATTACTCATATTAACTCTCTATCGGTTATGTATTGTATTAAAATAACTGTATAAATAAACAGTATTTTTTGCAAGAGAGATAACTGCGAATTTATTCTTTTCAGAAATGAGCTTTCCGCTTGCATGCGCGTAGGGGAAGTTTTTAGAGCCTGATGAGCTCGATAGATACTTGATTGCTAGCTCTTTCTGCGTGATGAATGCGCTACTTGAGATGGTGAACGAATTGATAGCCTGACACCCAAAAACCTGAAAAGCAGTAGAGAGAGCAGAGCCGGATAGGTGATCGCCGGCGAGTAATGACTGAAAGAGGTCGTCGAATGATGCCGCCGAATGCTGGCGAACGGAGCCACCCGCCAGCAAGTGGCCAACGTGATCGAGGTAGGGGTAAAGACCATTTATAAATATTTGCCTGTTGGGTAAGGTGGCTCACTTGCGAAGCGTATGCAAGAGCCCGCAGGTGAGCCAAATGCTATGGAGGGGGCATATCTAGCAAAAATTTTCTTCAGATTGTTGGCCGAAATAGTGATAAATTCGTAAAAAATAATCCCCTATGTTTATTAATATTGTTTAAAATATATGTGTAACTTGGCTATTTGAAATTAAGATTCATATCGTATACGAATCCGAGAAAATGAGGGGGTTATCGATGTTGTAGTATTATTCCTGCAAATAATAGTTACGTTACCTAATGTATCCACACTTTCCTGTAGTTCAGCTCCCGATGTAGACCCGTTGGCAGTTGCTTTAACTACCCATGGTAGAAATCCAATTGTGTCTTTCACGCTTTGTACAGGGGAGGTTGCTGACTGACCAGCAGCAATAGCTCCAGGATTCCATGCAAAAGACCAGTCGAAATATTCTTTCCTTTCGATAAAAACACCATCGAATAGTACTGGAGCAGCTCCATTTGTTAGGATGAATGCCCCAACTGATATTTTATCAGGTCGAATTTGCCATTTATAGTTTTTCCAAATGCCATCAGCTGAGACACTCACTGGCCCGTAATTAACACCATCAAGAGTAAGTATAACATCCGAGGTTATATCTGATACATTCTTCAAGCGGGCACTGATATGAACAAAATCTTTTTCAGAAATAAGTGCTGAGGATATCGTTCCGCGACGAATTTCGGTAGAAGCAGGAACTGACATTACGGTAAGGTAGTGAGTCATAGAGCTTGAATCAGGTACAAATGGGTTATTGACAGTTCCAATCATTTGATGGGAAGAAATAAATCCTAGTACATCAAAGTGGGATCTCTTATTCTTAACTCCATTGTTAGAATGAAATATCAATGGTTGGATATCCTGAGGAAGGTTAGATGTGCAAATAAAAGTTCCATCTGCTGTTGCATTACCTCGATTAGATTCGTTTTCGCTGCCACCGACAGAGCCGCCAGCTATCTCAATCAAGACATTGTCACAACCGTGAAATTTATTTTTCGTGATGGTAGGTTGTACACGAGAGTTTTCACCAATCTTTATACAATGAGAGTAAATGTTAGTGTTGGTAAGCTTATAGTTAGTAAATACATTATGGTCGATACTTACTCTGTTTGCCTGTCCTAAATATATAACATGCTTTGAAGTAATGTTTCCAGATGCAGGCTTATCATCATATTCGAACTTGTTTTTATCAATCCAGATGGCATCAAGATTAGAGTAATCAGTTCCATAAATCCAGTTTCCAGAGTTAAACCCAAGCGTTCCACGTGTAAGACTAAAATTGTTCACATTGTTGTTTTTGTTATCCAGATAATCTTCAAACTGTATACATCCTGTAGTATCGCTACCCAGCCTTCTGCAAAGATAAGTATTAATGCCGCCTTCAGCAACATTTCGCAATGATAAACCCCAGCCCGCAAGATTTTGTAGCGCTAGCATTTCGCACCAAAAATATGACCACGATTCTACACGAAGAAGTATACCTGTTGAGTTATCTGTTTCTCCCCGAATATCAATATAACGAAGTCCGCCACCGTGAGGCCGGTTATCTTTATTTCCTAGAAATTGTATTCCATATGATGCGTCTGCAATTTTAATAATAGTAGAGCTAAGTGAGTTAATGGAAGTTACACCTTGTCCCTCAATAACCAATGGAGAAGTAATATCCAGTTCACCGACTCTCAGGGCTCCTGCAATTGAACGTTGTGGCAATTTAACAACTTTATGACCTTCCTGAAGAACTCTTTTAAAGCGCATTGTATCATCATTTACGCTATCAGTTGCGTAATCTAAGATACAAGGAAAATCGTCTAGCTTATCTTTTACTAAGCGGGCTTTACTGAATTGACTCCTGGGAGCGTGTTAACAAGGCTGTCACCCATCCCTTGCTCGCTTGAAATTAAGTCGGCACGTAAATCATCATTCGTTATGGAATTGTTCATTTTTCATCCTCTTGTTAAATACTCCTCAAACCCATGCTGTATAAATACACAGTGTCAAGAAGTAGCACGCAAACGGGAGGCCTGAAATCTATCCTCTATCATGGTTGAGTAGAAAATCGACAAGTGAAAATGGTGCTAGTACTCGCCTTTCCTGAGTCATCAATACGTTACTTCAATGACTAAAATTGATAGCCAAAACCTATATTGATATGTCGCTAAGATAAAACTACTGTATATATAAACAGTATTTATGTGAGCGAGTATATTATGCAGTTCTACACGCCAGTCGAGTTACGCAGGGTTATCCTGATTCCGCTATATAGTGACCTTGTGCAGTGCGGATTTCCGAGTCCTGCACAGGATTACATTGAGCAACGCATTGACCTGAATGAGTTATTAGTTAATCACCCCAGTGCGACGTATTTTGTGAAAGCTGCTGGCGACAGCATGATTGAGGGGGGGATCAGTGAAGGGGATTTACTCGTCGTCGATAGTTCCCGTAAGCCTGTACATGGAAATATCGTCATCGCGGCTGTTGATGGTGAGTTCACGGTAAAAAAACTACAGTTGCATCCCCGGGTACAGCTTAACCCAATGAATAGCGCCTATTCCCCGATTATCGTCGGAAGCGAAGATACACTGGATGTGTTTGGTGTTGTCACATACATCGTTAAATCTGCAGGCTGACTATGCTTGCGCTCTGTGATGTGAACTCTTTCTATGCATCATGCGAAACGGTATTCAGGCCAGATTTGAAAGGACGGCCAGTTGTCGTCCTCTCGAATAACGATGGATGCGTGATAGCTCGTTCTGCTGAGGCGAAGCCCTTCGTCAAAATGGGGGAGCCATATTTCAAGCAGAAGGATATGTTCAGCCGGCACGGCATTATCGCGTTTAGTAGCAACTATGAGCTCTATGCGGATATGTCTAACCGTGTAATGACGACCCTGGAGGAGTTGGCCCCGCGATGCGAAATTTACAGTATCGACGAAGCATTTTGCGATCTTACCGGTGTCCGTAACTGCCGCGACCTTACCGACTTTGGCCGGGAAATTCGCGAGACTGTGCATCGCAGGACGCATCTTACCGTTGGTGTTGGCATAGCCCAGACTAAAACCTTGGCAAAACTGGCTAACCACGCTGCGAAACAGTGGCAGCGGCAGACCGGGGGTGTGGTTGATTTGTCGAATCTGGAACGGCAGAGAAAGTTAATGGCTCTCCTGCCGGTTGATGAAGTATGGGGTGTTGGGCGCCGTATTAGCAAAAAGCTGGAGGCTATGGGGATAGACACGGTGCTAAAACTTGCCGACACAGATATCCGTTTTATCCGGAAGCATTTTAATGTTGTTCTTGAGCGCACAGTGCGGGAGCTACGTGGCGAACCATGCCTTGGCCTTGAAGAATTTGCACCGGTAAAACAGGAAATTGTTTGTAGCAGGTCATTTGGCGAACGAGTCACTGAATACGAGCAGATGAGGCAGGCTATATGCTCATACGCTTCGCGGGCAGCTGAGAAACTCCGTGGCGAACATCAGTACTGCCGGTTTATCTCCGCGTTCGTTAAAACCAGTCCTTTTGCCCTGAACGAGCCGTATTACGGCAACAGTGCATCAGTAAAGCTGCTAACGCCTACACAAGACAGTAGGGACATAATCACCGCGGCGACGAAATGCCTTGATGCAATCTGGCGAGATGGGCAACGTTATCAGAAAGCAGGTGTAATGTTGGGCGATTTCTACAGCCAGGGCGTAGCGCAGCTCAACCTCTTTGATGAGAACGCACCACGGCAGAACAGCGAGAAACTGATGGAGGTTCTCGACCATCTCAACGCAAAGGATGGTAGGGGGACGCTGTATTTTGCAGGACAGGGAATCCAGGCCGCCTGGCAGATGAAGCGAGAAATGCTTTCGCCTCGGTACACCACGAGATATAGTGACTTGCTCAAAGTCAGGTGATTCAGCCCATCAGTATTGCATTGTACTATCGCCGATTCTACTCCTACAGGAGTCCGTTCAGAGCGCAGACCGAGTGAAAACTCAGACCGAGCACCGAAGTGCGTGAGGCTATGCAAAATGTAGAACCGTTCGACTGCTCAAGCAGCGTCAGATTTTACGTATGAGTGCGTTTTTCAGCTCTGCTCTTGGCTGTTTCTGCAATCACAAACGTTTTCACACAGCTTGAGCGAGGAACGGACTTAACTTGATTGCTAGTCTTGATAAGTAGAATCTTTAGTTAAGATTTATTTTTAATATCAAATTTTTCAGAGATTTTCCCAAAGAGTTCAATAAATCTTGAATCAATTTTATCTACATCAAGATGCGACAAATCTGATGCCCCTGAAGTATTCCAATGTTGGAATACTTCTTTCAATTCAGTTTGAGATATTTGCGTAGAAAAAACGCGCATATAGAACTTCCCGAACGAAATTGCGTGCAGTCGATCGGCATTCTTCAAAGCTTCTAATTGATGCGTTTTTGCCATTAAAAATGAATACCTTGCCAAGCCCAAAAGTAACGCTACAACTGTTACACCTTTAATAGCATCGAAAATCAGTCTAGTAGTATCAAGAGGTGATTGTACAAATGAACGCTCAGCTAAAAACCAAAGAATTAATACGAAAAGGACAGAAGCTACTAATGCCCCATATCCAGCAAAATGCCATCTTGAAGATAATTGACGACCATCTTTTTCGCGCGCCTTAAGATCCTCAATTGTTTCACTTATATAATCGGCTGATTCATCTTTAAGAACTTTTGCTCGAATTTCTTTTCTCTCTTCCTGAGCTACTCGGGCTCCTTCGAAGCGGCTGATAGCATTTACAATTTCATTAACGAGGTTTGTCATATCATCAGAACGTGCGAATAATGCCTGGAACGCCCCAAGATCACTATCATTAAGAGCTTCTTTATCCAGTACCACTGGCAAAACAAGCTTATCCCGATTGCTATTAGCAACATAGGATATAGCACCAGTAACCTCTATATTAAAATAGTAAGACTTATCGCTATGTTCAGTAACAAGTGCGATAAATACATCAGCGTTTTTTAAATGCTTTAGTATATCCTCTTGCCAATGAGACCCAAGCCGAATCGATTGTTGGTCCAAAAATACATTGTAATCATATCGACTAAGCTCTTCGGTTAGTTTTTTTGCAATTAAAACATCTTCTCTTGCATAGGATATAAATACATTAATCATGAGACCTCAGCTTTTATCAGCGACAAACAGAGCACCATTGGTGTCGTCATCATTACGACATCCATATCAACTTTCCTATCTCAGAACCGTAGTGGAGATAGGAAATAAAGATAGCTATCGAATACATATTACCAAATGTTAACGGATTTTAAAATGATTATTTCTAGAGGCCTCCATACTAAGTAGGAAGTCCAGTTTTACTTAGAAAATTCAAAATTGTCGCGTATACAAATGTCCGCTTGACACATTGCGGACATTATGAATTTATAGGCGCTCAATAGCTTCAATTAATTCCGGCGCCTGATTCTTAACGTTACCCACCGCACGGGAGACGGGATGCCAGGTGAAATGGTCCGCTGACACAGCACCATCAGCAATTATTTCCTCCACCTCTTTCCCTCCGATATCCTGCCTCATCCATTCGCGTGCGGCTTCCGGTGCCAGGACGAGTGGCCGGCGGTCGTGAATATCGACGAGACCCTGATCAGCTGCGGCGGTCACAATCAAAAATCCTTCAGCTTCGTCGCCGCGTTCAAAAGGTACGCTGCCGATCGCCGCCATAAAAATACCTTTTGAAATGTGTTATTGCTGGTTCTGTAGCTAGTGGAGGCCGCTATGAGCGAATTGCGAAGTTCTCTTTAAGTGTATGTCTTAGGGTCTCTAAAAGAGAATATTCCATTTAAATAGACATAAATCTACACGATGGGAATATTTATATTTACCGGACTGGTTTATTACCTGCTGAGCTGCGGCCTGGTAGAAGTGGCTAAACGACGACAATATTCATAATTCCGCCGCGTATCTGCGGCGGAACAATCCCCCGGCTAAATCAGGCTCCCGTAATTGGTGGAATGACTGGGCTTCGGTTGATAGTCTGAAATATTTGCGTTGCGATATTCGTCGCCAAATCGCCAGCACCAGAAAGGTTGATTAAGACAAACACACCAACGGATGACGATACTGTTCCCGGCTGAGGACTATTCGAAATCACAATAGCAGTATTAACCCCTGGCAAATCGCCATTCTTAGCAAGCAACGGTTGCTCCTGGGAAATAAACCATCCTAATCCTAACGCCTCATCATTCGGAGTACGTACCGGCGTCGAACTGTTCTGCATTCGGGCAAGTATCTGCGGGGTATCAGGGAACGGTGCCAAACATCCCATGTTAAACTTCATCCAGGTCATCATATCTGCGGCTGGGAGCATCACGCCGCCACCTCCGTAATAAGCGCCAAACAATCCATCATAAAATTCCTGAACTTCGTTATATTTTTTATCCCCCTGAATATACTCAAAACCGACAGGGAAATTGTCCGGCCTGGACTCTGGAGGAAGCGGACAATAACGTGACGCCGTCATATTCATCGTCGTATTCTCGAAAAGATAGGCTCTCATCCAGTCATTTATATTATCCATACCATAGGCCCTTGCCACGGCTGCACCCAGCAAAGAAAATCCCAGATCGGAATAATGATAAAACTCTCCGCGCGGAAAAACGAAGAAGTGGGTGCTATCCAAAAAGCTCTGCATTTCATCAACACTGTATATCTTATAGGGGCTCGGGTCAGGGTGCAGTCCTGGCGGAGGTGAGCTTACATTATCAGCTGGCAGCCCGCTGGTGTAATTCGCTAGAGATAACAGAGGCAGCGGATTAAGCGCTGGCGCCATCGTTCCGGAGAACGTCATCAACGACTGTAGTGTCGTCTCCTCATTAATCTGACAATCCGGATCGGATAACGAATAAGAATAAGCCAGCGCGGTGAAGAGTTTACTGACTGAAGCCAGCTTAAATAATGTCTGTTGGTCAGGCGCGGTTTTTGTACCATCGTACTGCAGAGCCTGACCACGAAAGTGAATATCTTCATCCACTACCACGCCTTGCTCTGAGCTTATCGCCCATCCAATAGCTATAATTACGCCTTCGGGAAGCGGTGGCAGCGTGGCAAGAGCCTTATCAATAGCAGAGTCTAGTATAACTTCATCGGGAGGAGAGCAGGACGCCATGGGCGCCTCCTTATTGCCGAAAGAGAGTATCTGTTACAGCCTGCCGCGTATTCATAATACCGGCATCATCTCAAGTGTAGTCAATATCTCCGGCAGGTTATGACACGGATAAAACTAGGAGCCTCACACCCATCGGGGCCGTATTGAAGACTTTCAGGCGGCTTCCTGTACCAGGACAAGTGGGCGCCGAACATGTACATCAACGAGGCCTTTATCAGCTGCGGCCGTGGCAATGAGAAACTCTTCCGCCTCATCACCACCTCAAATGGGGTGATTCCGATCGCCGACATGAATATGGGCTTGCCGTCTTTACGGTGGATGAAGTAAGGCTGTTTCTTGTCTCCTTCACGCTTCCATTCAAACCAACCATCGGCGAAACAGATCGCCCGGCCATGTTGCCATAGCTGCTTAAACATTCTGCTTGTCGCCGCGGTTTCTACGCGAGCGTTAATGAGCGCTGGCTTATCCCACCACCCTGGCGCGTAACCCCAATGAACCGGATCGAGGTGCAGTTCTTCGTTGCGTTCACTCAGCAACAGAACTTTGGTACCGGGCGCCACGTTGTAACGATCGATCGGTTCGGGGTCAAAGGCGATATCCCGCTCAGCCTCTTCTGCTAGATAAGCCAGATATTCTTCGCGAGTCTGTGATTGAGCAAAACGTCCACACATGGTTACCTCCAGTCTTCAGACTGAAAATATAGGAGGTATGGTTTGAAGGGGGATAGCTCCGACAGCCAGATCAACAAACGACTGTCGGAGCGAACGAAGAAAATAATGTGTACAAATTTGTGTATTTAAATCAATTTGAAATCAAAAAATAATTAATTAACTTAATGATTTTAAATGATTTATTTGCAATTTACATAATTGCTATCGTAGGGCATACCATTCCTTGTGTTTCAGTGGGTTCGCCATCGCACCCAAAATATCGGATATTACGTTCACAATAATCACCAGCGCGCCAATAACCATCACGCCTGCGGAAATAGCGGCGTAGTCCTGTTGACGAATGGCGTTGATTAGCCAGCGCCCCAGTCCGGGCCAACTGAAAACCATTTCGGTAATCATCGCCAGCGTTAGCATGGTGGAAAACTGGAGTCCCAGGCGCGGGATCACTGGCGGCAGGGCGTTGTGCAGTACGTGGCGATGTAAAATCGTCCGTCGCGATACGCCGCGAGTGGCGGCGGCTTTTACATAATTGGTGTCATACACTTCGCTGGTGCTGATGCGCATCAAACGGATCACCTCCGTTGTCGGTGCGACCGCCAGGGTCAGTACCGGCAGCACCATATGACGCGCCGCGCTGACGATCATTTCATGGCGCCACGGTGAATCGGAAAGCCACGCGTCGATCAACGCGAAGCCGGTAACCGTCTTCACTTCATACAACAAATCGAAGCGTCCTGAGACCGGAAACCAGCCCAGGGTGAGGGAGAAAAACAGGGTCAGCAGCAGCGCCAGCCAGAATACAGGAATAGAAAAGCCCAGCAGCGCAAGGGCGCTAATCAGGGTATCCTGCCATTTATTTCGCATAATCCCCGCCAGCATGCCGACGGGAATTCCGACGACCAGCGCAAAGCCGAAGGCGAGGATACAGAGCTCCATCGTGGCGGGAAAGACCTCTTTAAGCTGCTCGGAAATCAGCTGCCCGTTGATGCTGGAAACGCCAAAATCCCAGTGCAGTACGCCCTCAAACCAGAACAGCCAGGCATTCCAGAGCGAGGCCCCCTGCAGCGGCGCGTGGGGAGTAAAGTAGCTCAGGCTGAAACCGACAAAGGTCAGCAGGAAAAGCGTAATTAACAGCAGCAGCAGGCGACGCAGGGTAAAAATAATCATGGTTTTTTCACCTCGTCTTCTTTTTCCCGCGAAACGCCAGCAAAAGAGGCGTTACCAAATGGGCTCAGTACCAGACCTTTCATGTCGTAACGGTAGGCTTGCAAACGCAGGGAGGATGCCAGCGGCAGCACCGGCAGTTCAGTAGCAAGAATGTGCTGCGCTTCTTTATACGCCTCAATTCGCGAGGCCAGCTGCTGGGAGGTAAGCGCTTTTTGCAGCACCTCGTCGAACTGGCGATTACACCAGTGAGCATAGTTGGTTTGCGAGGCAATCGCCGCGCAGCTCAGCAGCGGGCGGAAAAAGCTGTCCGGATCGTTACTGTCGGTAGCCCATCCTGAAAGCGTCAGATCGTGGTTCATGTCCATTAATCTGGCCTCCTGAAAGCGCCCCTCAACCGGCACAATCACCACCTTAACGCCAATTTGCGCCATATCAGCCTGAATAAGCTCGGCGGTTTTCAACGGGCTAGGGTTCCACGCCTGCGAACTGGTCGGTACCCACAGCTTCAACGTCAGTTTTTCCAGCCCCAGGGCTTTAAGTCGGGCGCGGGCTTCCGTCGGATTATATTCCGTGATCCTGGCATCGTTGTCGTAGGCCCAGGAGGCGCGAGGCAGCATAGAGGCCGCGGTTTCCGCCGTGCCGTAGTAGATTGACTGCATCAGACGCTGATTGTTAATCGCCAGCGCCAGCGCATGGCGGACCTCCGGGTTATCAAGCGGCGGCTTGGCGGTGTTAAACGCCAGCCAGGCGATATTCATCCCTGGGCGCAGCGTCAGGCGCAGGCGCGGATCGTCACGCAAAATCGAGATCTGGCTCGCGGCGGGCCAGGCCAGCACGTCGCATTCGCCGGTGAGCAATTTTGACAGGCGCCCGGTGCCGCCGGAACCGAGATCGACCACCACCTGCGGCATCAGCGGCTTGCCGCGCCAGTAGGCCGGGTGGCGCTGCAGGCGGATGTATTGACCGCTGCGGTATTCTTCTAGCTGGAACGGACCGGTACCGATCGGTTGACGGTCGATCAATTCCTGACGATCGTTGTGGGCCAGCCTGGTGGCATACTCTGCCGACATCACTGAGGCGTAATGGGTCGCCAGGTGCCACAGAAAAGAGGCATCCGGACGCTTAAGACGAAACTCGACGGTCTGATTATCCAGCTTACGTACGCTCTCTACGCTGTCGGCAAACTGTAAACTGTCGAAATAGGGGAAGCTGCTGCCGTTAACGTTGTGCCACGGATGGTCGCGATTGAAAATCCGGCCAAAGGTGAAAATGACGTCATCGGCATTAAAATTACGGGTCGGTTTGAACCAGGACGTGGTCTGGAAAGGCACGCCGCTACGCAGGTGGAAGCGGTAGGTTGCGCCGTTGTCCAGCACCTCCCAGCTTTCCGCCAGTTCAGGGACCAGGCGGTAGGTATAAGGGTCGACATCCAGCAGTCGGTCGTAGAGCTGGGCGGCCAGGGTATCAACGATCAGGCCGCTGCTGACCTTTTGTGGATTGAAGGTGTTAACCTGACCGCTCACGCAATAAACAAAGCCGCTATCACGAATATCCGCGTTCGCAGGCAGCGTGGGCGTGGCAAAAGCTTGCCCGCACAGCAGAGTTACCGCTGCCAGGAGAGAAGACAATTTCAGGCGCATAGTTTCTTTTTGATTATAGAGCAGGGCTCTATCTTATTAATATTAAATGACATTTACCACCACCTTATTGCTTATGGAGATAATGTAAGCGATGGCTGCGTTGGATATTTGGCCAACTGATTCAAATTCATACCGCTTGTTAACTTCGAGTATACCTCTTAAATCACCCTGCGTTTGGCAGCAGACAAGCGAGGCGTTGATTAAGAAAGTCATTCTGTAGATTCATATGCAGTACGGTTCGAAGGCTCAATTCGTATCAAGCATGGCGCTGTTTTGCTCTCTGGCGCCCCAATAAGTGCCACATGGTATCTGTTTATTAGCGGTTTCTCCAGCTAGCCGTGAAAGCACGGCTGGCTGGAGAAATGAAGGGTTACAGCGGAAGGAGTCGGTTATATCGAGCGATATAGTCTTTGGGCGTAATTTCCAGCATTCCGCCATCGTGATGGTTAGCGATATAAGTTCGCAGTACCAGGCCGCTTTTATGCGGGGTTATTTCCCAGCCCTGTTGCCGATAGGAATCCTCGGTTGAGCGAATCATCAGGTCTGAAAAGATCATCATCACCGAGAGGGCCGGAGCTTTGTGGCTCTTCATGGTATGGACCAGGCTGACGTGTGCTGCATAGCGGCTAAGCGTGGAGGAGTTAACCGGAATCATCTGTATTTTCAGTCCATTGGCTCAAGATGCGCAGATGATAGTTCACATCAAGGAATCTTACTAGTTACAATTTTTTAACCATCATCGGATGGTTTCGCTCTTTTGAAAGTCTCATTCCTCGTCCGTGCTGACGCTGATAGAAGAGTGGGCTGTTGTGACACTGTCACTGATTAATCACCGAGAGAAGTAAATTCATATAGCGCCAGCGCGTTGCTCTCCAGCGAGTCGACGAGCAGCCAACGGTCGCGGTCCGGCGTTTCTTCACTGACCCGCAGCGCCGGGCGCGCGCGGTGCATCAGCCAGCGATAGTCTTCATCATCGGGCCCGCTTTGGCTACGGAAATTATCGAACAGCGGGAAGAGCGCGCCGTGCTGTCGATCGAACAGGTGCTGTTTGATTCGCCAGCGCCCCTCAAGGCCACTGATATGCACGCTCCAGGGCTGGCTGAAGCGCTGAATAAACGCCTCTTCGCTGGAGAGCCAGGGGTTAAACACGACCGTATTGCGCAACAGCAGCTGGAAATTGTCGTTATCGCGCAGTAGCAGCAAATTTTTGTCGTTGATTACCACCTCACCCCGCAGCCTGTGCCATAACCACAAAACCCAGTAGACCGGGCGCGGCAGACCGTGGAGATAGTGCAGCGCCAGGCTTGAGGTATCAAGCTTGCCGTTAGCTCGAGCTTCTCCCTGCAAACCTGAATTCAGCCAGAACCCTGCTAGCCATACCTGATCCGCCAGCCCCAGCAGATTATCCATCAGCAGCGCGCCGCGAAAGAAACGGCCGTTGGTATCGCGGGTATCGCCGGTCAGGGTATTCCATGAGAGTAGCCAGATCGGCAGCAGAAGCTGCCGCTGGCGCAGCGCGCTGTGCAGCTTGCGCAATTTGTGGACCGGGTAGTGTTCGCTGGCGGCCAGATTCTGGCCGTCAACCTGCGCCAGATCCAGCAGTTCGTTGGCATCGGCCTGGCAGGCAAGAAAATCAGCCTCTGCCAGCAGCGGCGAATGCAGAAGAGGATCGTCCTCAACCGACTGCGGAAAACGATGCCAGATCCCCAGCGCCGACTGCGGCGAAAATTTGTGCAGGATCGACTTTTGTTGCTGCCACGCGTGATCCCGAGCGTCATCGCTGGCCTGAGGAGACCAGTGCCAGACAAAACGCCAGCTGGCCAGAGTGGCCGGCGGAAAATGGTTGGCGGATAAACGCAGAAAGCGTTGAAGCAGATCGCCGCGAGTGGTAAGCCCGGTATGCAGTATTACCGCCCAGCCCATGGTCGCCAGCCAGCTAAATATATGCTGCAGATTGTACCAGCAGGCGTATCCGGTCATTTGCGGATCGTCCCAGCCGGTACCAAACAGACGGCTACTCAGAAAAGGATCGTGGATATCGATGGCGAAAATGGGGAGCGAGGCGTGCAGCTGCTCCAGCTCGCGGCGAATATCCTCGCGTAGCAGATCGTCGAGTTCACGAACGGTAACCACCATTCGGGTATGACGCAGCGGCGCGGCGCGAGCCGGTAGCTGACGCAGATCAAGATGGCGGGTTTGCTGGGGATTAAGGCGCAGCGGCGGGCTATCCACGCCGTGAGCTGGCGGCGCGTTAAGCCGGGAGTAAAGACGGTCGAATGACACCGCCTGCCAGCGATCGGGCTGATGGCCAGGCGGACGGGGTGATTCAACCGCGGGCTGCGCTTGCCGCTGGCGAAACTGGCGTGGTGTCAGACCATGCTCGCGTTTAAACAGGTCACTCATCACCCGGCTGCTGGCGAAACCATGCTGCTGCGCTATTTGCTGTATTGACTTGCGGGTGGTCGTCAGCTGTTCGGCTGCTTTGCGCAGCCGCAGCCCGGTGATGTACTGCATAAAGCTAATGCCTACCTCTTTACGAAACAGACGCGACAACCAGGCTTCAGAAACAAACTCCGCTGCGGCTATCTCCTGCAGCGACAGTCGCCGTTGAAAGTTGCCGTCGATTCGTGCCACCACTCTGTTGATTCGCTGACTCCGACGTTCAGCGCCGCGCGGTGGCTGGGCCGTCAGAGGATGGCGGAATCGTGAGGCCAGCAGAAGGGCGATTTCGCTGAGCCAGCGGTTGGCTTCCAGCCGGTAGTGGGTTTGCGGATTGACCAGATTAAGAACCAGCAGCTGCCGCATCAAATGACGCAGCGAGTCTTCGGCATCGGCCGTTTCAGGGCGGCTCTGATAATCGCTGGAGAAAAAATCACCGTCGAGGCGCGTTAGCCACCCGGCGCTTAGCGACAACGCCATCACTACATTTGCCGTTTTGCTGCTCAGGCTCCAGCGGTGGTCGCGATTGACTATCGCCAGTTCATCAGCCTGCAGGCCTTGATGTTGAGCGCCGTGGTGCAGTTCCACGCTGCCTTCAAGCAACCATATCAGCGTCAGGCCATCGGTTTCCTCCTGACTTAACTGCCGGATATCGCGAACCGCAACCTTAAAGTCTACTGAATGGTGCTCCACCGCCGACCTCCTGAAGACAAAAAACAACGTGTTGTTTTTTGTCATAACCGTTTTGTATGAAAAACACTCATTAATAATCCGTCACTATAAAACAAAAAAGCGCATTTTAAAGCCGTCAGGGATGCATAAACTCGAATGTGTCGTGCAAACACAACACAGGAATAATAAAAATGACACACCCGATTATTGAGGCATTACAGGTTAACGAGGCGCAGTTTGTTGCGCTTCGCCGCCGTTTCCACCAGCAGCCGGAAATCGGTTTTGAAGAGCATAAAACCAGCGAGGAGGTTGCCCGTCTGCTCGGCGAGTGGGGCTATCAGGTTCATCGCGGTCTGGCGGGCACCGGCGTGGTCGCTACCTTAAGCGTGGGAAACGGTAAAAAACGGCTGGGACTACGGGCGGATATGGACGCGCTGCCGATGCAGGAGATGAGCGGCAAAGCGTGGTCCAGCCAGGTCGACGGGCGTTTTCACGGCTGTGGTCATGATGGCCACACCACCACCTTACTGTATGCCGCTGAATACCTGGCGCGCACCCGACAGTTTAACGGCACGCTGCAGCTTATTTTCCAGCCTGCAGAAGAACTGCTTTATGGCGGTCGAGTGATGCTGGAGGACGGCCTGTTTGAACAGTTTCCCTGCGATGCCATTTTTGGGCTGCATAATATGCCGGGGCAGCCGACAGGCAGAATAGGCCTGCGCGACGGTGCGATGATGGCCTCCTCCGATACGTTGCATATTGAGGTCAAAGGTGTGGGAGGACACGGGGCGGTGCCGGAGCACACCGTCGATGCCACCCTCGTTGCTTGTCATATCACCCTGGCGCTGCAATCCATCGTTTCCCGAAATATCACGCCGTTTGAACCGGTGGTGGTGACCGTGGGCAGCATTCAGGCCGGGCACGCGCCGAACATTATCAACGACAAGGTGTTAATGAAACTCACGGTGCGCACGCTGAATGAACAGGTCCGCGAGACGGTATTGCATCGCATTCATGATATTGCCGTCGCTCAGGCCGAAAGTTTCAACGCCAGCGCAACTTTAACGCACGTTAACGGCAGCCCGGTTTTAAGAAATAACCCGGCAGCCAATGAGATGGTCCGTCAGGTAGCGACCTCGCTGTTTGGCGAGACGCAGGTCGGTGAGGTGAAGCCGTTTATGGGCAGCGAAGATTTTGCCTTTATGCTCGAACGCAATCCGAACGGCTGCTATTTCACCATCGGGGCCGGAGATGAAGCGGATCGCTGTATGGTGCATAACCCGGGATACGACTTCAACGATGCCCTGCTGCTGAAAGGCGCCGCGCTGTGGTGCGCCCTGACGGAACACTATTTGCGTTAATTTCCGCAACGAGAGGACCCTGTTATGAGTTCTGTATCGCTAAGCGAAGCGCAGTTCGTCGGCACCGATCGTCTGCTGACGGGGATTGTATTGAGCGTTCTGACCTTCTGGCTGTTTGCTCAGTCGGTCATTAACGTGGTTCCGGCAATGAAAAGCAGCCTTGATATTTCGCTGGAAACGCTGACTCTGGCGGTGAGCCTGAGCGCCTTATTCAGCGGCTGCTTTGTGGTGGCCAGCGGCGGTCTGGCGGATAAATTTGGCCGTATGCGTATGACCACGCTAGGGTTGATTCTGAGCATTATCGGCAGCGCGATGCTGGTTCTGTCGCAGGGACCAGCGCTATTTCTGTGCGGGCGCGTTTTACAGGGGCTTTCCGCCGCCTGCATTATGCCGGCGACGCTGGCGCTAATAAAAACCTGGTACGAGGGCAAATCACGGCAGCGGGCGGTGAGCTTCTGGGTTATCGGATCGTGGGGCGGCAGCGGGCTGTGTTCGTTTGTCGGCGGAGCAATTGCCACCGGTCTGGGCTGGCGTTGGATCTTTGTTTTTTCCATTGCGGTAGCGCTGGCGGCGCTATTCTTGCTGCGCGGTACTCCGGAAAGCCGTAGCGCCAGCGCACAGCAGCATAAGCTGGATATCAGCGGACTGCTTAGTCTGATCCTTTCTCTGGTGCTGTTGAATCTGTTTATCAGTAAAGGTCACGGCTGGGGCTGGAGCAGCGCCATCTCGCTGGCGATGCTGACCGGCGCGCTGGCGGCGGGGTTATTTTTTATCCGCAGCGGCCGGCGCAAAGGCGACGCGGCGCTGATTGATTTTGCGCTGTTCCGTAACCGGGCCTACAGCGCTGCGGTGCTGTCGAACTTTATGCTTAACGGCGCCATCGGTACCATGATGATTGCTAGCATCTGGTTGCAGCAGGGGCATCAGCTTAGCCCCCTGCAGAGCGGAATGATGACGCTTGGCTATCTGGTCACCGTTCTGGCGATGATCCGCGTGGGTGAGAAGCTACTGCAACGCTACGGCGCGCGTTTGCCGATGATGACCGGTCCGGTCTTTACCGCGCTCGGCATTCTCTTTATCTCGTGTACATTTCTCGATAAATCGACCTATGTCGTTACGGTTTTTTTCAGCAACGTGCTGTTTGGTTTCGGGCTCGGCTGCTACGCCACCCCTTCAACGGATACGGCGGTGGTCAACGCTCCGGAGGGTAAGGTCGGCGTGGCTTCGGGGATCTATAAAATGGGAAGCTCGCTCGGTGGGGCGATGGGCATCGCCGTGACGGCGTCACTTTTTGCACTGTTTTTACCGCTGGGGATGGCGCGCGCGGCGCAGTATGCGCTGTGGTTTAACGCCGCGCTCTGTCTCGGGTCAATAGCGGTCAGCGCGCTGCTGCTGCCGCGCGACGCTCAAAGCTGATGCTTTTTCAGCAATGCTCTCAGCTGGTGGTAGGTCAGCCCCAGTAGCTCGGCCGCCTGTTTTTGATTGTACTTCGCCTGCTCAAGGCTTCTCTCGAGCAGGCTTTTTTCTTGTTCCTGCTGGAAAGCGCGCAAATCGAGGGGCAGAGCGGGACCGGGCGTCTTCTCCGCTGCGGCGACCGGCGCAGCGTGCTGCTGGCGAAAGGGGTTAATAATAATGTTATCCAGCTCGCTTTCGCTGCTGCCGTGGCGGTAAACCGAGCGTTCAACCACGTTTTTTAATTCACGGATATTCCCCGGCCAACGGTAGTTTTGCAGCGTCGCGGCGGCTTGTTCGCTAAAGCCTGGAAACAGCGGCAGTCCGAGCTCACGGCACATCTGGATAGCAAACTGCGTGGCGAGCAGCATGATGTCGCTCTGACGCTCGCGCAGAGGAGGCAGCTGCACCACATCGAAAGCCAGCCTGTCGAGAAGGTCGGCGCGAAAAAGCCCATCTTCCACCATTTGCGGCAGATCGGCGTTGGTGGCACACACCAGACGGACGTTGACCTGCAGCGGCTGGCTGCCGCCGACTCGCTCCAGTTCGCCATATTCAATGACGCGCAGCAGCTTTTCCTGTACCAGCATCGGTGCGGTCGCCAGTTCATCAAGAAACAGGGTACCGCCGTCGGCGCGTTCGAAGCGCCCCGGATGACGTTTACTGGCTCCCGTAAATGCCCCGGCCTCATGACCGAATAACTCCGAGTCGAGCAAATTTTCATTGAGCGCCGCGCAGTTCAGCGAAATAAACGGCCCCTGCCAGCGGGAAGAGAGAAAGTGCAGGCGGCTGGCGATCAGCTCCTTGCCGGTACCGCGCTCGCCGATGACCAGCACCGGTTTGTCGAGCGGCGCCAGCCGGGAGACCTGTTCCAGTACTTCAAGAAAGCTATTGGCCTCGCCGAGCAGGTTGTCTTTGTAATCCGCCATGATGAATTTCGCCATTTAGTAGTGTGATTCACCAGGTCACTGTAGCAATGTGCCGGCCAGATAACAACCACACCTATTAAAATCAATAACATAAAAAGTTGGCACGGCATTTGTATTAGCTATCGCACAGGCCGATGCCTGACACCAGAACTATGAGGATTGAAATTATGGGTATTTTTTCTCGTTTTGCCGACATCGTGAACGCCAACATCAACTCCCTGCTGGAAAAAGCAGAAGATCCGCAGAAGCTGGTTCGACTGATGATTCAGGAGATGGAAGACACGCTGGTTGAAGTGCGTTCGACCTCGGCGCGGGCGCTGGCTGAAAAGAAACAGCTGACCCGTCGTATTGAACAGGCCGTTGCCCAGCAGGCGGAATGGCAGGAAAAAGCCGAACTGGCGCTGCGTAAAGAGAAAGAGGATCTGGCCCGTGCGGCGTTGATCGAAAAGCAGAAGCTGACCGACCTTATCGGTAGCCTGGAACATGAAGCGCAGCTGGTTGATGACACGCTGACGCGGATGAAAAAAGAGATTGGCGAGCTGGAAAACAAACTCAGCGAAACCCGCGCTCGTCAGCAGGCGCTGATGCTGCGTCATCAGGCCGCAAACTCCTCCCGCGACGTCCGCCGTCAGCTGGATAGCGGCAAGATTGACGAAGCGATGGCGCGTTTTGAATCATTCGAACGCCGTATCGATCATATGGAAGCAGAAGCGGAAAGCCACCGTTTCGGCAAAGATAAATCGCTGGATCAACAGTTCGCTGACCTGAAAGCGGACGATGAAATCAGCGAGCAGCTGGCGGCGTTAAAAGCCAAAATGAATCAAAATAACCAGTAATGTATTCGGGCGGCACCGAGACGTGCCGCCGCCATCTGCAAGGAGTTCATATGAGCATGCTTTTTCTCGCCATCCCTTTGACGTTGTTTGTGCTGTTTGTTTTGCCGGTCTGGCTCTGGCTGCATTACAACAACCGCACCGCCAGCGGCAGCTTATCGCAGAATGAACAGCAGCGTCTGCTGCAGCTGACCGATGACGCGAAGCGTATGCGCGAACGTATTCAGGCGCTGGAAGCCATTCTTGATGCAGAGCATCCGAACTGGAGAGAGAAATAATGGGTGGACTGGATTTGAGTAAAAAACTGTGGCGTATTCCGCAGCAGGGCATGGTGAAAGGCGTTTGCGCCGGTATTGCGCAATATCTTGACGTGCCGGTTAAGCTGGTGCGTCTGATTACCGTACTGGCAATGATCTTTGGCCTGTTCCTGTTTGTGGTGGTGGCCTACATCATTCTCTCGTTTGCGCTGGATCCGATGCCCGAAAGCGAACTGTATGGTGAAAAAATGCCGAGCAGCGGGGAGCTGTTAGCGGCGGCGGATAAAGAGCTGGCGGCCGGTGAGCGTCGTTTGCGCGAAATGGAGCGCTACGTTACCTCCGATACCTTCTCGTTACGTAGCCGTTTTCGTCAGCTGTAATTGAAATTGAGGTTAACGATGAACATGAAATGGCAGCAGGCCGGGCAAAAAGTTAAACCGGGTCTGAAAATCGCAGGAAAGCTGGTGCTGCTCACCGCGCTGCGCTACGGTCCGGCAGGCGTCGCAGGCTGGGCGGTAAAATCCGTCGCGCGTCGGCCGCTGAAAATGCTGCTGATGCTTGTTCTGGAACCGATGCTCAGCCGGGCAGCGCTGCGGTTTTCTAAACGTCGCGGATGGCGTATGTTATGAGGGCCTAAAAACTCACTCTATCAGGAAGATAAAATGCTACGAAAATGGCTTCTCGGTTTAGCGCTGGCGGTTGCCTTACCCGTATCCGCGGCGGAGCACTGGATTGACGTGCGTATTCCGCAGCAGTATCAAAAAGAACACGTTGAGGGCGCGGTGAATATCCCGCTGGCGGAACTAAAAACGCGCATTGCGGCCGAAGTGCCGGATAAAAACGATACCATTAACGTCTATTGCAACGTTGGTCGACAGTCGGGTCAGGCCCAGCAAATGTTGACCGAAATGGGCTATACGCAGGTGGTGAATGCCGGTGGGCTTAGCCAGATAGATCGGCCGAAAAGCGCCAGTAAATAATCTTCAGCCCCGTCGCAGCGGGGCTATTGCACTCTATTGATTAGTCCTCATATGTATTTCCCCCGTTCTTCAGGCTCAACAGGATGGCGATGAAGCGACTCAAAACAGAATTTAATGCGCTGGTTAATCGTGGGGTTGACCGGCATCTTCGTCTGGCCGTCACCGGCCTCAGCCGCAGCGGCAAGACCGCCTTTATCACCGCGCTGGTCAATCAGCTGCTGAATATTCACGCCGGCGCGCGGCTACCGCTGCTCAGTGCGGCCAGAGAAGAGCGCCTGCTGGGCGTCAAACGCGTACCGCAGCGGGATTTCGGCATACCGCGCTTCACCTATGATGAAGGCCTGGTCCAGCTGTACGGCCAGCCGCCGGTCTGGCCGACGCCCACCCGCGGCGTCAGCGAAATCCGCCTGGCGCTGCGCTATCGCTCTGACGAGTCGCTGCTACGCCACTTTAAAGAGACGTCGACCCTGTATCTGGAGATTGTTGATTATCCTGGCGAGTGGCTGCTGGATCTGCCGATGCTGGCTCAGGATTATCTGACCTGGTCACGGCAGATGACCGGCTTGCTGCAGGGGCAGCGGGGGGAATGGTCTGCTCGCTGGCGGCAGTTATGCGAAGGGCTGGATCCGCTTGCTCCCGCCGATGAAAGCCGTCTGGCGGAGATCGCCGAGGCGTGGACCGACTATCTGCATACCTGTAAGCGTGAAGGGATGCACTTTATTCAGCCGGGGCGCTTTGTGCTGCCCGGCGAAATGGCCGGCGCTCCGGCGCTACAGTTCTTCCCCTGGCCAGACGTTGATGCCTTTGGCGAGGCCAGGCTGGCGCAGGCGGACAAACAGACGAATGCCGGAATGCTGCGCGAGCGTTTTAAATACTACTGCGAGAAAGTGGTTAAAGGCTTCTACAAAGAGCATTTCCTGCGCTTTGACCGGCAAATCGTGCTGGTTGACTGTCTGCAGCCGCTTAACAGCGGACCACAGGCATTTAACGACATGCGCCTGGCGCTGACGCAGCTGATGCAAAGTTTCCACTATGGCCAGCGCACGCTGTTCCGTCGCCTGTTTTCGCCGGTTATTGATAAGCTGCTGTTTGCCGCGACCAAAGCGGATCACGTGACCGTCGATCAGCACAGCAATATGGTCTCGCTACTGCAGCAGCTGATTCAGGATGCCTGGCAGAACGCGGCTTTTGAAGGGATCAGTATGGACTGCCTGGGGCTGGCGTCGATTCAGGCGACGCAGAGCGGGCTTATCGAGGTGAACGGCGAAAAAATCCCCGCGCTGCGAGGCCACCGCTTAAGCGACGGACAGCCGTTGACCGTCTATCCAGGAGAGGTACCGGCCCGCCTGCCGGGGCAGGCATTCTGGGAGCAGCAGGGCTTTCAGTTTGAAAACTTCCGCCCGCAGGCGATGGACGTTGATAAACCGCTGCCGCATATTCGCCTCGATGCGGCGCTGGAATTTTTGATCGGAGATAAATTGCGATGACCGAACCTTTGAAACCGCGTATCGATTTTGACGGTCCGCTGGAGGCGGAAAAAGCGCAAACGCTGAAATCCGCCCGCGCTTTTGACGGTGCCGACGCGGCGAAATTCGCTCCTGCGCGCCTTGAAGTACTTGAGGAAGAAGAAGGGGCGGCAGAAGCGGTGGTCGAGTCGGTGCTGCGGCCCAGGCGTAGCCTGTGGCGAAAAATGGTTAGCGCTGGTCTGGCTATCTTTGGCGTCAGCGTGGCGGCGCAGGGCGTGCAATGGACCATGACCGCCTGGCAAACTCAGGATTGGATCGCGCTCGGCGGCTGCGCTGCCGGGGCGCTGATCGTTGGCGCCGGCGTCGGTTCAGTAGCTACCGAATGGCGCCGGCTGTGGCGACTGCGCCAGCGTGCGCATGAGCGTGATGAGGCGCGGGATCTGATGCACAGCCATGCGGTCGGCAAAGGACGCGCCTTTTGCGAGAAGCTGGCTCAGCAGGCGGGGCTGGATCAATCGCACCCGGCTCTGCAGCGCTGGTATGCGGCGATCCACGAAACCCAGAACGATCGTGAAGTGGTGAGCCTGTACGCGCAGATCGTGCAGCCGGTGCTCGATGCGCAGGCGCGGCGTGAAATCAGCCGCTCGGCGGCGGAGTCGACGCTGATGATTGCCGTCAGCCCGCTGGCGCTGGTGGACATGGCATTTATCGCCTGGCGTAATTTACGTCTTATCAACCGCATCGCTACCCTGTACGGCATTGAGCTGGGCTACTACAGCCGTCTGCGCCTGTTCCGTCTGGTGCTGCTGAATATCGCTTTTGCCGGGGCCAGCGAGCTGGTGCGGGAAGTGGGGATGGACTGGATGTCGCAGGATCTCGCGGCCAGGCTGTCGGCGCGGGCGGCGCAGGGTATCGGCGCCGGGCTGCTGACCGCGCGGCTGGGAATTAAAGCCATGGAGCTCTGCCGTCCTCTACCGTGGATCGCCGACGATAAACCGCGGCTGGGCGATTTTCGCCGTGAGCTGATTGGCCAGTTAAAAGACACTTTGCAGAAGAGTAAAAGCAGCCCGGACAAATAAGCCGTTTAAGCATTCCCGGCTTACAGCGTGAACGCTTTAGCCGGGATACCGCTCTACAGAAGGCTGTCACCTGTAGCCCGGCGATGCGCAGCGCAATCCGGGGAGAAAAGCAGCGGCGGTGATGACCGGTTCTCATTGCCATTTTTCCCTCCCAGCGCATAACTTTACGGCAGAAAGGCCATTTTTCCGCCATACTGTCAATAATTGTTGACAGCTATCTTCACGCCAGCAAATAACTGTCCTATTATTCATCCGTCCTTGGCCTTTTTAGGGTGAAAACTCCTATGCGTCTTGAAGTCTTTTGTGAAGACCGTCTTGGTCTGACTCGTGAATTACTCGATTTACTGGTGCTGCGCGGTATCGACCTGCGGGGGATCGAGATTGACCCTATTGGCCGAATCTATCTCAATTTCGCCGAGCTGGAGTTTGCCAGCTTCAGCAGCCTGATGGCGGAAATTCGCCGCATCGCCGGCGTCACCGACGTACGCACCGTCGCGTGGATGCCATCAGAGCGTGAACACCTGGCGCTCAGCGCGCTGCTGGTGGCGATGCCGGAACCGGTTCTCTCGCTGGATACCAAAGGAAAAGTTGAACTGGCTAACCCGGCCAGCTGTCAGCTGTTTGGTCAGACCCAGGATAAACTACGCAATCACCCGGTCGCACAGCTGATTACCGATTTCAACGTCCAGCGCTGGCTGGAAAACAGTCCGCAGGAGTCACATGCCGAACATGTGGTGGTCAACGGGCAGAATTTCCTGCTGGAGATCACTCCGGTCTATCTCGAAGGCGAGCACGGCGAAAAGGTGCTAACCGGCGCGGTCGCTATGCTACGCTCGACGGTGCGTATGGGACGCCAGCTGCAAACGATGACTATCCAGGATACCAGCGCCTTTAGCCAGATCCTCGCCGTTGGGCCAAAAATGCGCCACGTCGTTGAGCAGGCGCGCAAACTGGCCATGCTCAGCGCGCCGCTGCTGATCGTTGGTGATACCGGTACCGGCAAAGATTTGTTGGCCCACGCCTGTCATCTGGCCAGCCCGCGCGCGGGGAAACCTTACCTGGCGCTGAACTGCGGCTCCATCCCGGAAGACGCGGTAGAAAGCGAGCTGTTCGGCGACGCTATCCAGGGGAAAAAGGGGTTCTTTGAGCAGGCTAACGGCGGATCGGTTCTGCTGGATGAAATTGGTGAAATGTCGCCGCGTATGCAGACTAAACTGCTGCGCTTCCTTAACGATGGGACTTTCCGCCGCGTCGGTGAAGATCATGAAGTCCACGTTGATGTACGGGTGATTTGCGCTACCCAGAAAAACCTGGTGGAACTGGTACAAAAGGGGCTGTTCCGCGAAGATCTCTATTATCGTCTGAACGTGCTGACGCTGTACCTGCCGCCGCTGCGCGATTGTCCGCAGGACATTATGCCGCTTACCGAACTGTTTGTGGCGCGTTTTGCCGATGAGCAGGGTATTCCGCGGCCTAAACTTTCAGCAGATTTAAATACCGTACTGACGCGCTATAGCTGGCCGGGTAACGTGCGCCAGCTTAAGAACGCGATTTATCGTGCGCTGACTCAGCTGGACGGTTTTGAACTGCGCCCTCAGGATATCCTGCTGCCGGATCACGACGTCTCTTCGTTGGCGGTCGGCGAAGAAGCGATGGAAGGCTCGCTGGATGATATCACGCGCCGTTTCGAGCGCTCGGTGCTTACCCAGCTTTATCGTAGCTTCCCCAGCACGCGTAAGCTGGCCAGGCGTCTGGGCGTATCGCACACCGCAATCGCCAATAAGCTGCGCGAATATGGTCTGAGCCAGAAGAAAGGCGACGAGTAATCCCCGCCAACCGGTGGCCCAGGCTGCCGGTTGGCATTGCCAGAAAAGGGAAGGATCCACGCGAAAAATGTTGGTGTATATACTCCTTTTTTACCCTTTCTTGAGCGGGAGTACGCATGTGGAACTGGCGTAGTCCTTTTTTTCAGTGGATGAAACTGCTGGTTCTCTCCGGCGTACTTTCTTTTATACTTTTGTGGTTTCACCTTCCCGCCGCGATGCTGCTGGGGCCGATGATAGGCGGAATTTGCCTGAGCCTTCGCGGTGCGGAAATCCGCGTTCCTCGTCCTTTTTTTATCGCCGCTCAGGCGATTATCGGCTGCATGATCGCCCGCAGCCTGACTCCCTCTATTTTTGGCGTTCTGCTGGCTAACTGGGCGCTGGTGCTGTTGATCCTTGTTACTACGCTCGCCATCAGCGCGCTGGCAGGATGGCTGCTGGTGCGCTACAGCGATCTGCCTGGCGCCACCGGAGCGTGGGGGAGCTCGCCGGGCGGCGCCTCGGCGATGGTGATTATGGCTCAGGAGTATGGCGCCGATGTTCGACTGGTGGCGCTGATGCAGTATCTGCGGGTGCTGTTTGTTGCCGGAGCCGCAGCGCTGGTCGTTCGCGTGGCGCTCGGCGGCGATGCTCAGGAGATGGCTCAGCAGATTGCCTGGTTTCCCCCAATCAGCTGGCGGCTACCGCTTACGCTATTGCTGACGGCGGCGGCGGGATGGCTGGGGCTACGGCTGCGCTTACCCTCCGGCGCGATGCTTTTCCCGATGCTGATCGGGGCGCTGGTGCAGGGAGAAGGCTGGCTGCAGCTCGAACTTCCTGAGTGGCTACTGGCGCTGGCTTATGCCGCCATTGGCTGGAGCGTTGGTCTAAAATTTAATAAACAGATTTTCCTGCTGGCGTTCAAAACCCTGCCGCAGATCCTCGCATCAATTCTCGGCCTGATTCTGCTCTGTGCGCTGATGGCCTATGGACTCACGCAGGTTTTGCCGCTGGACTTTATGACCGCCTATCTGGCGACCAGTCCCGGCGGGCTGGATACGGTGGCGATTATTGCTGCCGGTACGCGAGCGGATATGTCGTTTATTATGGCGATGCAGACACTGCGTCTGTTCACCATCTTGCTGACCGGCCCGGCGATTGCGCGATGTATTTCTCGCTACGCGGCGCGGGAATAAAAAAGCCCTCACAAACGAGGGCTTACGTAGCTTATCGGCAATATTACGCTTTCAGCGCAGCCAGAGCGGCGTCATAGTCCGGCTCTTCGGTGATTTCGTTCACCAGCTGGCTGTAAACAACCTGGTCGTTCTCATCAATGACGACGACAGCGCGTGCCGCCAGACCGGCCAGCGGGCCCGCGGAGATAGCCACGCCGTAGTCGGCCAGGAACTGCGCGCCGCGCAGGGTGGACAGGGTGACTACGTTATTCAGGCCTTCCGCGCCGCAGAAGCGAGACTGAGCGAACGGCAGGTCGGCGGAAATGCACAGCACGACGGTGTTGTTCAGTTCAGATGCCAGCTGGTTGAATTTACGTACCGATGCCGCGCAAACGCCGGTATCGATGCTTGGGAAAATGTTCAGCACTTTACGGGAGCCTGCGAACTGGCTCAGCGCGACGTCAGAGAGATCTTTGGCCACCAGCGTAAACGGCTGCGCTTTAGCGCCAGCCTGCGGAATGGTGCCTTGAACAGAAACGGGGTTGCCCTGGAAATGCACGGTTTGTGACATGGTTATCTTCCTGTTTACATATAGTTAACGTCGCGGCTAGTGTATGACATCAGTCATCAGCACGGCAAATCCTTTTAACATTTACCTGTGAGGTTCAGGGAATGCGAAATCTGCGAGTCTATGAAGAAGCCTGGCCGCTACATACTCCGTTTGTTATCGCCCGCGGTAGCCGCAGCGAGGCAAAAGTCGTGGTGGTGGAAATTGAAGAAAATGGCGTCAAAGGTACGGGTGAATGTACGCCTTATCCTCGCTACGGGGAGAGTATTGCCTCGGTGATGGCGCAGATTATGACGATTGGCGAACGGATTGAACGCGGCGACTCCCGTGAGCAAATTCAACGCCTGTTACCGCCGGGGGCCGCGCGCAACGCGGTGGACTGCGCGCTCTGGGACTGGCAGGCGCGCAGCGCGGGTAAGAGCATCGCGCAGCTATTAGGCGTAACGCTGCCGCAGCAAGTGATCACGGCGCAAACGGTGGTTATCGGCACGCCGGACCAGATGGCGGCCAGCGCGGCTGCGCTGTGGGAAAACGGAGCGACATTGCTGAAAGTGAAGCTTGACGACCATCTGATTAGCGAGCGGCTGATTGCCATTCGTGAGTCGGTGCCTGAGGCAACGCTGATTGTCGATGCCAATGAAGCCTGGCGTAGCGATGGTCTGGCCGAACGCTGCCAGCTGCTGGCGGATATCGGCGTGGCGATGCTGGAACAGCCGCTTCCGGCGGGAGACGATGCGGCGCTGGAGAATTTTATCCATCCGCTGCCCATCTGCGCCGATGAGAGCTGCCATACCCGCGATAGCCTGGCGGCGTTGCGCGGTCGCTATGAGATGGTGAATATCAAGCTGGATAAAGCCGGCGGCTTGACCGAAGCGCTGTTGCTGGCGGAGGAAGCTGAGCGACAGGGATTTGCGCGGATGCTGGGCTGTATGCTGTGTACCTCAAGAGCCATCAACGCGGCGCTACCGCTGGCGCCGCTGGCGCGTTTCGCCGATCTTGACGGCCCGACATGGCTGGCGGTGGATGTTGAACCGGCGCTGCGTTTCAGCACCGGAGTGCTTCATCTTTAAGGATGCCAGTGCAGCAGCTCCGTCATTGCCGGCAGGTATTTATCCGTAGCCTCGTCGGCGGATATTGGCGGGAATTCGGCGGTTATGCAGGGCAGGCCGATATCCGCGCACCAGCTGCCGAAGGAGCCGGGCGTTTCATAACCGACGCTGCTCACCAGCGGTAGGCTAAACGCAGCGGCAAGCCAGCGTCCCAGCGCGCTGTGGCCGGGATCTTCAATGCAGGCCAGCGGATCGTGAAAAGAGACCACCCACGCCGGATGGATCTGATGGATTAGCTGGCACAGCGCCTGGGTCTCCGGCTCTGAAGCGGGTTTTTCACCGGTCAGCAGCACCACATCGCGCTCTTCAGCCGCGCTGTTCCAGCGATAGACCGTTTCACCTTCCTTCCAGTTCGCCGCCGGAAAATTGCGGTTCAGGTCAATGCCGCGCGCGTTGGCGCGCAGCCCCAGCTGGCAGCCATCAGGGTTGACCGCCAGCACCACGTGATGGCGCCGCAATTCCGGTTTCAGGGTTCGTAACGCGCAGGAAAGAGTGACAATGGATGAGTTTTCATCGCCGTGGGTACCGGCAAGGATCAGGCCGCTGCGGCTATCGGCCAGCGGAGCAGGGAACCACAGCAGCGGAGCGCCAAGGTGAGACCGACCATAGCGTTGTGTTCCCGGCGGAAAATCACCGCGCTGGGGGCGAGGACGAGAAACGGGCATAGGGTATCCTGTTAGCTGGTTATTTTCAGCAGTGTTGTGTAAAACCGCCCCGGAATCAAATAGTTTCCAGCGATGGTGAAATCAGCATATATGTCAACTTTCTTTCACAAGCCGTTTGCAATTTCAGGTGATGAAACAAATAATTATCGCACTGCCAGCTGTGGTTTTTTTATTTTAAAGGGGATCTTATGAAGTATCCTGTCACATTGACATGCGGGGCGCTGTGGTTAGCCAGCGTCTCTTCTCTTGCCTGGGCGGCAGATGTCCCGCCGGGTACCGTATTAGCCGAAAACCAGGTGCTGGTGCGGCATATCAAAGATGAACCCGCTTCCTTAGATCCCGCTAAAGCCGTCGGTCTGCCTGAAATTCAGGTTATCCGCGATCTTTTTGAAGGTTTAGTCAATCAGGACGAGAAAGGCAACCTTATTCCGGGCGTAGCGACCCGCTGGCAGAGTAATGATAACCGCGTCTGGACTTTTACCCTGCGCGATAACGCCCGCTGGTCAGACGGTACGCCGGTGACGGCTGAGGATTTTGTCTATAGCTGGCAGCGTCTGGTTGATCCTAAAACCACGTCCCCGTTTGCCTGGTTTGCTGCGCTGGCCGGTATCGCCAATGCACAGAATATTATAGATGGTAAAGCCGCGCCGGATACCCTCGGCGTCACCGCCGTGGACGCGCGCACCTTGCGCGTGCAGCTGGATAAACCGCTGCCGTGGTTCAGCAATCTGACCGCCAGTTTTGCTTTCTATCCGGTGCAGAAGGCCAATGTCGAGAGCGGCGATAACTGGACGCGCCCGGGAAATCTTATCGGTAACGGCGCGTACGTGTTAAAAGATCGCGTGGTGAATGAAAAGCTGGTGGTGGTACCCAACACGCAATACTGGGATAACGGTAAAACGGTGATCCAGCAGGTTACGTTTATGCCAATTAATCAGGAATCTGCGGCAACCAAACGCTATCTGGCCGGCGATATCGATATTACCGAGTCGTTCCCGAAAAACCTGTATCAGAAGCTGCTGAAGGATATTCCGGGGCAGGTTTATACTCCGCCGCAGCTGGGCACTTATTATTACGCGTTCAACACGCAGAAAGGGCCGACCGCCGATGAGCGCGTACGTCTGGCGCTCAGTATGACCATCGATCGCCGTCTGATGGCGGAGAAAATCCTGGGTACGGGCGAGAAACCGGCCTGGCGCTTTACTCCGGATGTGACCGCAGGTTTCACTCCACAGCCGACGCAAATCGAGAGCATGAGCCAGGCCGAACTGAATGCCCAGGCCAAAGCGCTGCTGCAGGCGGCGGGTTACGGTCCCGGCCGTCCGCTGAAGCTAACGCTGTTATATAACACCTCGGAAAACCACCAGAAGATCGCCATTGCGGTAGCCTCTATGTGGAAGAAAAACCTTGGCGTTGACGTGAAGCTGCAAAACCAGGAGTGGAAAACCTATATCGACAGCCGTAATACCGGTAATTTCGACGTGATTCGCGCCTCATGGGTGGGTGATTACAACGAACCTTCAACGTTCCTGTCGCTGCTAACTTCGACACACAGCGGTAATATCTCGCGTTTCAACGATCCGGCCTACGACAAAATTCTCACTCAGGCGGCGCTGGAAACTTCGGAAAAAGCGCGTAATAACGATTACAACGCGGCGGAAAAAATCATTATGGCGAAAGCGCCTATCGCGCCGATTTATCAGTATACCAACGGCCGTCTGATTAAACCGTGGCTGAAAGGATACCCGATCGCCAATCCGGAAGATGTGGCCTATAGCCGTACGATGTATATCTTGAAGCACTGATTGGTACTGACCTCCCGCTTACGTCAGTTAACCATCGCGGCGGGACTAAGTCCGCGCAATCCCAGCGCTCAACCCCATAAGCGGAAAAAACAGGGCGGATTTTCGTCATCACTCGGCGATAAACGATCCCAGGAGTTGCTGTCTGCCGCGCCAGAACGGGTGATTGAAGCCGCTCTGGATGAGGTTCAGGGAATTGCCCATGGCTAAGCGCAGCATCAAATTGCCAGATGCTGCGCCTCTTTCTCCGGCTGGCGAGGAGTCTGTTACGCCTGCGCCGCCGGTTACGCTTCACATCACCTTAACTGAACTCCCGCAGGGTAAAGTTCTCCACCGCATACATCAGAATCAATACCGGGCCGACCAGTTTAACCCCGGTGTTCAGGGAAATGCGTGCTTCAGTCCTATCCATGACGCTACCCGGCGAGTACATAATCAGGCACCGAGCAGTATCGGTTGAATGGGAGCTGCAAATAAAGAATGCGGCTGCCGACGCTGACTGGCTCGCTGATACGCCGCTCGTGGTTGGCGCCGGTGAGGCGTGCAATGTTACCCATGATATATCCCCTGGTTAGTGGAGACTCAACGAGAGGGGAATCGCAGCTGCCGACATTGCCTGATTGTTGTTATTTTTGCCTGTTTCTCTTTTAGTGATTGGTTCTGGCGAAAATTGCCGCATACTCTGGTTTTAAAATTACCTGAAAGAGTTCCTATGCGACATATGTTGTTCGATCTCTGCCGCCGTTATGCCGATGCTCACGTTGATCGGAACGGGGTTGCCGTAACGCCGGTGCCGGGGCTGACGATTGTCCGGGCTTTGCATCCTGGTGAATTGCAGGCGGCGATCGGCAGACCGCTGATTGCGATGCTGCTGCAGGGCCGAAAATGCGTCGCCACCGGGACGAAAAGTTTTGACTATGGCCCCGGTGAGGCGATGGTGATTGCTGCCGATGTTCCGACCCTCAGTCAGATTACCCAGGCCAGCCTTCGTTATCCTTACTATTCCCTGGTGCTGGAACTGGATACCACTATTCTGCATGAACTGCTGGATGCTGCGCCTGAGAAGCAGGGGGATTCGCCATGTGTGGGGGTCGAGCCGATAAATGCCGAGATGACGGGCGCGGCTTACCGGCTGGCAAAGTTGTTTGAACAACCGGAGGCAATGGCCGTTCTGGGGGATGGGTTACGGCGGGAGCTGTATTACTGGCTACTTCGCAGCGCGCATGGTCCTGCTATTCGTGCCCTGGGGACGGTGGATAGCCGTTCCGGGCGAATCAGCCGTGCGGTTGCGATATTGCGTAAGGAGTTTACACGTTCGATAAGCGTAGAGGAGCTTGCTGGCGTGGCGGGGATGAGCGTGTCCGTGTTCCATCAGCATTTTCGCGCCATCACAACGATTTCGCCCCTGCAATTCCAGAAGCAGCTTCGCCTGATTCACGCCCGTCATCTGATGCTTGCTGATGGCGTCGGGAGCGCGCAGGCTGCGTATTCGGTTGGCTATGCCAGCGTTTCGCAGTTTACCCGTGAATATAACCGTATGTTTGGTGCGCCGCCGGGGAAACGTATGGCGACCGACAGTATTTGATTCAACGTGTTATTTGCTGCCCTGTATGGCGTTTTTTAACTGTGAGATCAACCAGTTCAGCGCGGGATCCTGCTCCCGGCGCTTGTGGCGTAAAATACATAGCGTAAAAGCGGGATAAGCTATCGGGGGAACGCTGGAGCGTAAAGCAAAATGCTGCTGCCAGCGCCGGGCGAGCCCCTGCGGAACCGTGGCGAAAAGCGGCATGGTAGTGAGCAGTAGCGGAAAGGTAGAAAAGTTCGGCGTGATATAGCGTACGCGCCGTTGCAGCCCTTTATCCGCGAGCCGGCGGTCAATTTCGCTGTGCTTTGCATCGCGGTACGACACCATAACGTGCTCGTAAGCAATAAAGTCCTTTATCGATAATGGCCCGTTACACGGGATCTGCTGCGGTGACCAGAGCGTTGTAACCCCCATCGTCATGATCGGCTCGCTGACGACTTCGCCTGTGCTCGGCTTATTCAATGAAACGGCAATATCAATGGCATCCTGTTCCAGCAATCCGCGAACCTGGAAGGGGTCGGCGGCAATAATATGTAGCCCCACTCCCGGCGCGTCATGGGCGATAGCGGGTAATAACTCCGGCATCAGCCAGTGCTCGCTCCAGTCGCTCATTCCCACCCGAAAGGTATGCCTGGCCGTGGCGGGAGAAAAGTCCTGCGCGCCAAACATTACGGTATGCAGGTTTTCCATCAGCGGCTGCATATGAGCGATCAGCGCTTCGGCGCGCGGCGTCGGCAGCATGCCTTTGGCGCTGCGAACAAACAGCGGGTCGTTGAACATTTCACGCAGCCGTTTCAGCGCTCCGCTGATGGCCGGTTGTCCCAGATGCAGAGCCTCGGCGGTACGTGTGACGCTACCCTCCCGGTGCAACACCAGAAAAACCGTCAGCAGATTCAAATCTATCCGACTTAAATCATTTTCAATGATTTTCTTCATCACAATAATCAATTTGAATGTTATTCCTGCCAGAAGGATAGTGAATATCACCCAGTTTGATCAACCAGGCGCAAATGCGCGGAGGGCGTGATGCAACATTATCGAACAGGCGACGGCGTTATTTTTAAAGTGCCGGAACGTGAAATTCCCATTCCGGCAGCGGATTTATATCCAGACGCTATGCGGTCAGCGGGGGCTGATGAGGCCAGTGAATCCATATACATAGCTGGGTTGTTCGTACTCCCATGCGCCGACCACGAGCAGGCGGAAAAAAACCGCCGCTGGACGGAGGCGAGTGACAAATGTTGAACAGCCAAACTAGCATATTGGTTTTTGGCGCGACGGGTCAGCAGGGGGGCTCGGTGGCAAGAGCGCTACTAAATAAAGGCTGGTCCGTTCGCGTTATGGTGCGCGATCCTTTCTCTCAGGCATCGCTCGCGCTTCAGGAGGCGGGGGCGGAAATGATGACGGGGACATTCGATGATATCGACGCGATGCGTGAGGCAATGCAAGGCGTATACGGCGTTTTCAGCGTCCAGCCCAGTTCGCCAGGAGGGACGGTGACCGATGATGAGGAAATTCGTTATGGCAAGACGATCGCCAGCCTTGCCGTTGAGAGCGGCGTTCAGCATCTGGTCTATTCTTCAGGGAGTGCGGTGAGCGACAGGCCAACCGGCGTTGCGCACTTCGATACGAAAGCTGAAATCGAACGGTACATCCGTACGCTGCCAATTGTTTCAACCATCGTACGACCAGCGACTTTTATGGAGCTGTTGATCATGCCTGGCTTTGGGCTTGAAGAGGGGCAATTTCACTTCTTTATGTCGCCCGGGGAGGCGATACAGCTTCTCGCGGTAGAAGATATCGGGAAAATTGTCGCTGCGATTTACGCAGCGCCTGCGCGGTACAAAGGCAAAACGTTTGAAATCGCCAGCGATGCTGTCACTGGCCTGCGGCTTCAGGAACTGTTCTCAGCAACCGCGGGGCGGCCGATTCCATATTCTCGTTTTTCCAATGACGTATTGAGTGCTAACCCTTTTCTGCAAAAGCTGACCGCGCTGGTGGATGATGGACGGCTGGCGGGGCATGCCGATCTGCAGGCGATGCGGCAAATGAATCCGCAACTGCAGACCTTTGCATCCTGGCTCGCGGGAAGCGGGCGCGTCGCTTTTGAACGGGCGTTGGCAACCTCTACCCGCAGGTAGTTTAACCGCTAAACCCGCTTCAGCAATGGGGAACCGGCGCGGTATTCAGCGTCGGCTCCTCCTGCCGGGACAATCGTGGTCGCTACCTGGGGCTATTTAACTGCAACGTAATTCACTGGCTTCCCAGCTATAAGCGCCATTAGCCATTAACGAATCGCCCAGTTCCTGATAAGCAAAATGATAAAACTCGGCGCGGGCGCCATAGCCGGAGTAGTCAACTGCTGCAAGCCCAACGAACGCCCCGGTAAAGAATCCGCCATAGCTTTGCAGGACATAATCATCCGACAGGACAGCGGCATCCAGCCTGACAGGTATTTCAATGAACTCAACCCCATCAAAGCTATATTCATAGCTATACGTTTCCTTCCTGACTTTCGTCCGCAACCAGACATATTCGACATCGTCTGGGATCTTGATAGCCTCATCTTTCAAACAGGAAGTGTATTTCCCGCGGTTATTTTCACCTATTTCGATGACTCTACCGTTAATTTCATTCCAGGTAATGAACGCAAAACTCCAGTGGCGGTCATTGTAATAATTCGTTAATCCTGCCATTTGCTGGTAATTATATGGATTAAATTTGACTTTAACTTTTGCGTCAAAATAAAAAGCTTGCCAGCGGCGGGCAATTAGCGACAGGTCATGAGTATTTGCTAAAGAACCCTGGCCAATTAACGTTAGCTTACCATCGCCCGTGGAACCCATTTTTTCAGTAAACGGTACCCGCAGGGTATTCCAGTTGAGATCGAGCGTCGGCGCTGTAAACTCATCGCGCTGGCTATTATCTTTTGCGCTTTCGGTATAAATGGCATCTTTGGGGCCCTCGACGAACGTTTTTCCGCCGTGGCCTCCTGCGATACGCGGCCAGCCCTCTGCATCCCAATAAACTTTTTGGATAGCCGTTTCCCTGCCAAGGGTTGACCAGCCGCGAGGATCGTAGACCGATTCACCCGGTCGGTTCCACGGGCGAGCGCAAAGCGAGGCATAGTACCATTCACCCCCGGGGGTAGAAACCAGAGCACCGTGACCTTGCTTTTGGATATAGCTGTCAGGCGTATCAACGTTTGTTAAGAATACTTCTCCCGGCTCAGTTTCAAAGCTGTTAGCATCTAAGGTTTTTGAACGCGCCACCACCTCCTGGTGCGTAAAAACGGTGCCCCCCTGAGCGGCAAACAGATAGTAATACCCGTGCAGTTTATACAGATGCGGCCCCTCAACGAGCGCAACGGCGGTACCGCGGTAAATAGTACGCGCGGTCTGGGGGATTAATTTCAGCGTCGTCGTATCAAGTTCGGTTAAGGTGATGCCGTCGAAGGGATGGTGGTATTCCCGGTGATCCCAGGTTTGCTGCACAATATATTTACGGCCATCATCGTCATGGAACAGAGAAGCATCAAAACCAACGCCATTAAGTTTGACAGGATCCGTCCAGGGGCCGCGAATATCCGTGGCGGTAGTCAGATAGTTGGTCATGTCTTTAAAGGCGCCTTCGGTGACCTTCACGTCGGTATACACTAACCAGAATTTATCATCGGCATAAGAGAGCGCCGGCGCCCAAATTCCTCCCGATGAAGGGTTTCCTTTCATATCTAAAAGGGTGCTGGTTGACAAAGGGGCGGGCAGTAAATTCCAGTGTTCAAGATCTTTTGACTCATGTAAACGAACGCCGGGGAACCACTCAAACGTAGAGTTGGCGATATAGTAGGTATCCTTAACACGGATAATACTCGGGTCGGCATTAAACCCACGTAAGATAGGGTTTTGAATAAGTGACATATCATTACACCTTTTTAAAATTAAAAATATCCTAAGTACTGGAGTTATAGTTTTTGAATTACACGCGTATCTCATCAAGCTGACGGTTGATATCTGTGACATTTTTGTCAGAGATGGGATAGACCTGAATAATGATCATCGAGATAATCGCCAAAGCAATCGGGATCCAGACTGCGGTCATGATTATCCCATCGATAGCGCTGGCGCTTTGCTGGGCACCGGTCTCATTGAAGCCATAAACGGCCAGCAGCCACAGCGGAATCGCGCCGCCGATAGTAAAACCAATCTTGAAAAACAGCCCCATAATCGCGTTAATGATGGCCGCATTTCGTTTGCCAGATTTTAATTCGCCGTAAGCGATGACTTCGGGAACAAGCGCCCACATGAATCCGGTGGCTGAGGTTAAGCCCCATTGTTTAATAAACGTGGCGATATAAGCCAGCCACAGCGCATCGTGCATTCCCTCGCGTGACCAGAGGTAAGTTAATAGCTCACCAACAATAAACATGGCGAGGAAAATGTGAAAGAATCCTTTTTTACCAAATATTTTCTTAAGTTTGGGCCAAAAAACAGGGAAGGCGATACCCGGGATGGAGGCGACAAGACCCACGGCGCCCATCCATTCCGAATGGCCGACAACATACTGATTGAAAAAGCCATTAACCGTATTCATGAAAAACATGAACGTAAAGGCCAGCATAAAAAACAGTCCGAGAATAACCAACGGACGATTATGTTTGAGTTCAAGGAAGAGGTCGGTGGTTTTTACGTTGGCGGTCTGTTCTGCAGTCGCCACAACGCGTTCTTTGGTAAATTTATAGCAGATGAAAAGTGCCGCAGCGCCTATCAGCATATAAATCGAATAAACGCCGAACCAGGCATAGTTTGCGGATGGATCGGTATAGTTTCCCAGGTTGAGCTCAAGTCCAAAAAAACCGGTGTCCTTAAGGCTGCGATCTTTTGGCGAAGCCATCTGGACAAACATCGGGAACAGGGTATAGACGAGCAGGTTAGCGCTATTCGCCAGCATCATGCGCGTGCTGGTCAGTTTATCAATCGATTCCGGATCCCTTGTCAGTGACGCATTCAGAGAACCATAAGGAATATTCACCACCGAATAGACTAAATCCAGCGCTAAATAAACGATAAAGGCAAAAGGCACTGAACCCCGGACGCCAGGAATGGGAGCAAAAAGTAATGCGGAGAGGATCACTAGCGGCACGCCGGCTCTTAACAGCCAGGGACGGTATTTACCCGCTTTTGACGTTCGTTTATCAACAAAAGTGCCTACCATCGGATCCCAGAACACATTGATGATGCGGACAAAAAGAAAGATAAACCCTGCCGTTGCCGTACTGATTGTATTTACAGTCAACATGTGAAGAGCAAGAAAGCCGCCAATCGTGCCAAAAACGAGGTTTTGAGCAAAGTCGCCCATACCATAACCAATACGTTCTCCGCGAGTTAATTTATGATATTCATCATGGCGACTTTGCATTATGTTTTTACTCATTCTGAGCAGACTCCGGTGTGTTGTGTGTATGTGAAACACTTTCTGACATAAATGATCTCGTAGAATCCATTACGTTTTTAAATTAATTAATTATGTTTTTTTACTTCTGTGATCATTGAAGCAAAGGTCTGTTCAGACCCGGTTTACCTCATTGCAGAAAAACCGCTCACCAGCTATATCACAGTAGGTATCGTTTCTGCAAAAGCGGAATTTTATTTTTGCCCGAATGACCCTGGGAAATGTCCGCTATATAGATCTCTATATGTTGAATATATGCTCTGGGATATTTGCGAGATGGCTCACATTTGAGCATTTTCTTAATCGCTGAGTGAAATAACGTAATTGAGCAACGGCTCAGGAGAATACAGGATGTGTCACAGTTGTTAAATTTTCGCTGCATAGATTTCGGGGTTTATTATGCAATCTTTGGTTGAGAGCAGCGCAGGCCGTTGGCACAACGGCCGCTACTCACAATTGGGTAAGCAAAATGTTGTCCGGTGGGTACGGAGAGGACGCGGTGTTGTTAAATAATGACATTTATTAATGCATCCCCCTTGTGCATACAATAAATCTTATGCCGGTAAGTGAATTATTCGCGGCGGTGGTTTACATGGTTCATCGCTAATCATAAATATTTGTCATGGAGATAACGTAGCCGAAATAATCAACAGCCTCTGTAATTATACAAAATAAAATTAACTTGTTCTGATGATAGCGAAACATTCCGTTTGCTCAGGGCAGGATGATTATTGTCTGAATAAAATTAACCAATATTGAGATAATCATGACAATGACCAAGAAACTTCCATTAACCATGGCGGCAATCGCCGTATTTTTTCCGTTTACCTCTGCAATAGCCCAAGAATTTACTCAGGAACAGATCGACGCTATCGTCGCTAAAGCGGTCGATAAGGCGCTGGCCGAACGCCAGGCGAAGATCGATGCCGCCGCAGATAAGAAGGTAGACGTCATTACCAACCCGCAAACCACCGCGGCCTCGCCGGATATGGCTATTCCATTTGGTCTCAAGTTCAGCGGTTACGCCCGCTATGGCGCCCACTTCCAGACCGGCGACCAGAAATACGTCGGCGTCGATGGCTCCTATAACGGCGCCTCGGCAATTGGCCGTCTCGGCAACGAAAGTAACGGTGGTGAATTCCAGATAAGCAAGGCGTTCAAAAGCGCTCAGGGAGCTATCTGGGATCTCAACGTAATGTTCGACCACTGGAGCGATGAAGTTAACCTGAAAAAAGCCTACGTCGGCGTCACCAACGTGCTGGAGTCGAATCCCAACGCCTATCTGTGGGCCGGCCGCGACTTCCACCAGCGTCCGCAGCAGGGCATCAACGACTACTTCTGGATGAACCACGACGGCCAGGGCGCCGGGGTGAAAAACTTTGATATCGGCGGCGTGCAGTTTGACGTGGCGGGGGTGTCGCAGGTGAAATCCTGTAGCCCGGAAGTGATGGCCGATGAGACCAACCCTTCGCGGATTACCTGTACCGGCAGCTCCGATACCGGTGATGATGGCCACTACGCGCTGACTACCAAAACGCACAATATTAAAGCCGGCCCGATCGACGTGGAAGTGTACGCCAACTACGGCTTTGATTCGAAAGCGGTTGATAGCGACGAACGTCTTGAAGCCTGGCAGGGCGGGCTGGTGCTGAGCCACACCAACGACAGCGGCGTCAACAAAGTTATCCTGCGCTACTCCGACAACTCGGATAACAGCGTATATAACAAGACCGACGATCTGACCGCAATCTACGCCAGCTTTGAAGGGCTGCATAAATTTACCCAACAGGCGCAGGTCGAGTATCTGCTGGCCTTCCACGATTATGACAACGGCAAAGACAAAACGGATAACCGTAAAAACTACGGCGCTATCGTGCGGCCGATGTACTTCTGGAACGATGTGCACTCCACCTGGCTGGAAGCGGGCTATCAGCGCGTCAATTACGATCAGGGCGGTGACAACCACGGCTGGAAGCTGACGCTGTCGCAGAATATCGCCATCGGTATGGGGCCGGAGTTCCGTCCGATGCTGCGCTTCTACGTGACCGGCGGTCAGGTGGATAACGAACGTACCGCGAAGGTCAACGGCACCAAAGACGAACAGCTGGATTCGCTGAACGTCGGCGGGATGTTTGAGGCGTGGTTCTAAGGTCCGACGGATATCATCCGGATGACAGGCTGACGTGCGCCAGCCTGTCAGCTCAATTTATCGTCAGACGCAGGGCCAGATCCTGTGGATAGGGATCGAAGTAGTTCTGCGTCTGCAGATAACGATCCGGGTACTCGGCCAGATAGTGCTTGAGCAGCGTTAACGGCGCGAGGATTGGCAGCAGTCCGGAGCGATAGTTGAGGATCACCTCCCGTAGTTCACCGCGCTGGCGGCTGTTCAACTGGTCACGGAAGTAGCCCTGAATATGCATCAGCACGTTGGTGTGGTTTTTTCGCGAGGCGGGCTTTTTCAGGATCGCCATTAATTTTTCGCGATACGCCACAAAGAAGGCTTCCAGATCTTGCCATTCGTGAAGCGAGGCAACGAATGGTCCTATCTCGCGGTAGCCGGCCTGATGATGGGCGAGCAGCTGCAGCTTATAGCGGCTATGAAAATCGAGCAGCGCACGACGCGTAAGGCCATTTTTATACAGGCAGTTAAGCTCGTGCAGGGCGAAGACCCTTTCGACAAAATTTTCCCGCAGCACCGGATCGTGCAGGCGGCCATCTTCTTCAACCGGTAGCCACGGATATTTCTCCAGCAGCGCTGCGGTAAACAAGCCGGTTCCTTCTTTACGTCCGCGATTGCCTTTTTCATCATACAGCCGCACGCGCTCCATCCCGCAGCTGGGTGATTTAGCACAGACGATAAAGCCCGACAGCTCGCCCATTGATGAGAGCCAGGCGTGAGCGAAATCGGTCATTTTTTCCGTTACGTCGTCGTGCGGGGCATGAGTGAAGCGCATACGGAACTCCCCTTCAGCGCTCTGCACCAGCCGCAGCGCCGGGCGGGGAACGGGCAGACCGATCGCCATTTCCGGGCAAACAGGCTTGAATGCCACCCACAGCCCGAGTTCATCCATCACAAAGCCCATGCGTTTATGCCCGCCGTCGAATCGCACGGCTGAACCGGTAAGACATCCGCTGATCCCAATGACAGGTTGCGTGTTCATGGCGCTCTCCTCTATTAATTTGCGGTGCGGGTGAAGAAAAGGGTTACGCTGGCGACGGTAAGGCCAAATTTCTTCATCTCCGTTTTGTTGAACAGATGCGTGCCGTCCTGCAGGAACATCCAGTCATCGAAGTGCAGTCGCCAGGTGTGACCGTTGGCTTTCACGTTCATGCTGTAGCGCCAGTGAAAAGCGTTCCCCGCCGCCTCGCCGGACGCCACGCCGACAATATCGCCCGCGGTGCCCGCGTAACGGTTGTCGCCGGTGCGGCGAATCCGCCACACTCGCTGCTGCTTCTCGCCATCGTCATAGACAAAGCGTTCATGGAGCGTCAGCGTGTCGCCAACGACGTCGCCGTCAATCTCCACATGGAAGCGGCGCAGCTGCTTGCCATTGCGATCCTGAACCATCCCCCATGCTGTCGTCTTTCCCTGAAAGTAGTGGAAGATGTCCAGCGCCGGCTGCTGCTGTCGGTAGTCGGTTACCTCGGTGCTGCATCCCGTCAGGATCAGCATCAGCAGCGCCAGGCCAAGGGTCAACATTCGTTTCATGGTGTACCTCCGATTAACTGCTGACGCAGCTCGGGATAGGTGGTGTGTGGATCGAGCCAGATGGCGAGAAAGCGGGTACTGAACGCTGCCGACTGGCGTGGGCCGAGCGGAGTAAAAGCAGGTTGCGCGGCGCTGGCGCGATACCAGAACTGCCCCTCGCCGCCGCTTACGACAAACGCCAGCTGCGTGCCCGCCGCGACGTCTGGCCAAAGTCCCTGGAGCATGCTCAGCCACGCCTCGCTACGCGGCTCCTGCTGGAGAATTCCCTGGGCCTGCCACTGCTCGCGGGTGGCCGCTACCAGTTCGTCGCTATCGATAGCGCGCTGGTAGGTGATAATCAGCGCCCGATCCTGCTGCGGGCCATCATATCGACCTTCCGGGGTCCGCAGCTGCGAGGTGTAGACGGTGAAGGGGCCCCAGGTGAGGGTTGCTTCGCCAACGCGACGCCAGGTCAGCCAGTCGGCGGCACTGGCGGCTGGGACCAGTGCCACCAGCCATAGCAGTAGTAAAGCCGTTTTCATTACCGTCTCCCCAGCGCAAAATGGAACAAGATCATCACCGTCAGCCAGCCGCAGGCCATCGCGCCAGCGCCGACAGCCGTCGGTACCAGTAGGGTCATGGCGCCCAGACGAGCGCCGAGCAGGTAGGCCACGGGGCCGCCGATGGACGCCGACAGGACCAGCAGCCAGCCAGGCAGCGTTGTGGTGCTGGTCAGGCGACTCCAGACGACGGCGAACATCAGCCACAGCGCAACCATCCACAGGGGAAGCAAGGCGTCGCCGGAAAAATCGATCAGCCCCGATAGCGTCCAGAGCGTATCCAGCCCGCAGCCCGCGGCGGCCAGCAGCAGCGCTGACAGACGGTATTCTGCCGGTAGCCGCAGCCAGCAGAGGATTGCCAGCGTCAGCCAGATCCACACCCCGCGTTCGCGCAGGACCACCACCAGCGTCCAGTAAAGATCGAACGCGACGGCTATGAGCAGGATCGACGCCGGGCGGTTCATACCCGCTCCGCGGTCAGCTGTACCACGCTGATGGTACGGGCGTTAAACCCGGCTTCACAGTAGCCGAAGTAGTAAAGCCACATGCGGCGAAAGCGATCGTCGAAACCGAGCTTTTCAATATCCTGCCAGGCGTGGGTGAAACGCTGCCGCCAGTGGGCGAGAGTGCGGGCGTAGTCCGGGCCCATATCAAACAGATCGCGCACCACAAAATCGGTATGCCGCGTCATCAGTTCGCTCATTGCCGTGATACTGGGCAAAAAGCCGCCGGGAAAGATGTAACGCTGGATAAAATCAACGCTTTTGCTGTAGTCGCGATAACGCTGATCCTGGATGGTAATCGCCTGTATCGCCATTCTGCCGCCCGGACGCAGGCGCGCCTGGCAGGTGCGGAAGAAGCCCGGCAGATAGCGCTGTCCTACGGCTTCAATCATCTCCACCGACAGCAGTTTATCGTACTGGCCGGTGAGATCGCGGTAATCGCAGAACAGCACCTCGACGCGCTCCTGCAGCCCGGCGCGGGCAATCCTCGCCCTGGTCCACTGAAACTGTTCCTGCGACAGGGTGGTGGTGGTAACCCGGCAGCCGTAATGGCGGGCGGCGTATTCGGCCATCGCTCCCCAGCCGGTGCCAATTTCCAGCAAATGATCGCCGGGCCCGAGCGCCAGCTGTTCGCACAGGCGCGCCATTTTGGCCCGCTGGGCCTGGGTCAGATCCTGGTCGTTATCGGTAAACAGCGCGCTGGAGTAGAGCAGTTCATCGTCAAGAAAGCGGGCGTAGAAGTCGTTGCCCAGGTCGTAATGGGCGGCGATATTTTCCCGCGCCTGCGCGCGTGAGTTGCGGCGCGTCCAGTGGCGCAGTCGCTCGACGGGTTTGCCCAGCAGACGGAAGCCGCGCTCCAGACGCCCAAGCACCTGGCCGTTACGCGCGAGGATCTGCAGCAGCACCGTCAACTGATGACTCTCCCAGTCGCCGTCCATCCACGCCTCCGCAGCGGCGAGGCTACCGCCGGTCAGTAAACGCCAGTAGACGCCAGCAGAGAGCACTCGCGCCTCGGCGCGCAGATCGGAGGCAGGGTCGCCAAAATGAAAGAGGTGCGCCCCTTCGCGTATAGTGAGCGAGCCTTCGCGAAGACCGCTCAACAAACGAAAGAGCAGCCAGCGCGCGATACGCACGTTGCGCGGAATATCGGGTTCAAGCGCAAAGACGGGATCGGTCATGAGCGTTCACTCCTGCTGACAGGATGGTTGTACAGCGGCACGCGCTTGAGCCACAGCCGCAGCGCCTGCCAGTAGATCGCGAGGACGGTTTTTAGCGTCATCAGCGGAATGCGCAGCAGCAGCCCGCGCAGGCTGGCGCGCGTTAAAGGCTCGCGGTGCAGGGCCAGCGTGGCGTCAAAGACTTTGCTGGTCTGATGGTTCTCAATATGCATGAGCAGCGTTTTACCCGGACAGTTAAAGCGCCAGTGATAGACCATGTCCATCGGGTTAAACGGGGAGACATGAAAGGCTTTCTCCAGCGGACGCGCCCGTTGACCGTCTACCGCGTAATAATGACGTTCATTCCACGGGGTGTTGCGCACTTCGGCCAGCACCCAGCGCAGGGTATCAGCGCCGTCATAGCAGTAGTAAAAATTGACCGGATTAAAATGAAATCCCAGGTAGCGCAGTTGGGTCAGCAGCATGACGCGACCATCCGGGCGTTCGCCGGTCAGGTTTTCCAGACGCTGCAAAACCTGTTCTTTCAAAGGCATACCGAGCGGATAATCCGCATCGTAAAAAGAGGCGGCGGCAAACCGATTGCGGCGAATACCAACCGTGGAGAGCATGACCAGTTCGTCCAGGTCAAGCCAGGCCATAAAAAGGCGATAGCTAAAGTGGTGGGCTTTTGGCTGGAGCCGGCGGTGGCGTAATACGCCCTGATAGAGGCAGCTGTTCATTTCAGATGTTCTCCGCCGCCGCAATGCCGTTGACCACATTAAGGGCGCTGCGCACGCCATCTTCATGGAAACCGTTATACCAGTAAGCCCCGCAGAACCAGCTCCGCTGGCGGCCGTTAATCTCCTCCCGACGCATCTGGGCGGACCAGCTATGCGGATTAAACAGCGGATGCTCATAGATAAAGCGTTTCCAGACGTAGCGCTCATCCACCGGCGTTCCTGGATTAAGCGTGACGCAGAACAGCGGGGCGTCGTCAGGCAGGCCCTGGAGAATATTCATGTTATAGGTGACGCAGGCGCTGTCCTCGTCCTGCTCGCTCAGGCGATAGTTCCAGCTGGCCCAGGCACGCTTGCGTACCGGCAGCCAGCGCGGGTCGCTGTGTAAGACCACTTCGTTTCGCTGCCAGGCAATATCACCGAGTATTTCGCGTTCGGCGGGGGTTGGGTCCGCCAGCATTGCCAGCGCCTGGCGAGAGTGGCAGGCGAAGATCGCCTGATCAAAGCGCTGTTCCCCTGATGCCAGCTGGAGCGTTATGCCATCCGGGCGGCGGATGACGCTCTGCACCGGCGTATTGAGGCGCAGGTTAAGGCGATCGCCAAGCTGAGCAAGCAGGGCGCGGACGTACTCCCGCGATCCGCCGGGCACAACGTACCACTGCGGACGCTGGCGAATATCCAATAACCCGTGATTGTCAAAAAAGCGCAAAAACAGCGCCAGCGGGAAGCGGCGCATCTCCTGCAGCGATGATGACCAGATGGCGGCCCCCATCGGCAGAATATAGTGCCGGGCGAAAAAGGGGCTGAAGCCGTGTCGCTGAAGAAAGGTCTGCAGCGTGGCGCCCGGGTGGAATGCGTCCGCCAGAGCCAGTTTCGCCAGTCGATTAAAACGGACGATCTCGGTCAGCAGACCCCAGAAGGCTGGCTTAACCAGGTTGCGTCGCTGGGCGAACAGCGACGTCAGGCTGTGGCCGTTATACTCCAGTCCGCTCTGCGGGTTATGGACCGAAAAGCTCATCTGCGTTTTTTGACCGCTGAGCCCCAGCTCGCTGAGCAGGCCCATAAAGCGCGGGTAGGTACGGTTGTTATAGACAATAAATCCGGTATCAATGGCCCAGCTGCCCTGGGGAGTGGTGATATCCACCGTTGCGGTATGTCCGCCCGGCGTGGATTCTGCTTCGAACAGCGTTACCTGATGATGTCCGGCAAGACGCCAGGCGCAGGTTAATCCGGCGATACCGCTGCCTATAATGGCGATATTCATGAGCGCACCATCCTGCGCAACAGCACGCGCTGAAGACCATCAGGAAGCCCGGCCAGCAGACGAAGGAGCAGGTTAAAGCCTGTTGGAAAGGCGATATGATTTTTACCCTTCGCCAGACCGCAGCGTATCGCTTTAACCGCGTGCTCCACGCTTACCTGACCGGGCATGGAAAAATCGTTTTTACGCGTCAGCGGGGTGTCGACGAACCCGGGCGATACTACCGTGATGGCGATGCCTTTTGGCTCCCAGTCCAGACGCAAGCTGTTGGCAAACCAGGTCAGCGCCGCTTTTGAGGCGCCGTATGCCTCTGCCCGAGGAAAGGGCAGCCAGTGCGCCATCGAGCTCACCAGCACCACGCGATTCCCGGCTGACAGCTGCGACTGAAGCGCCGCCAGGCAGTTCACCGGGCCCAGAAAATTGGTGGTGATGACTCTTTCCACCAGTCCGGCATCTACCGTCCCGCGATCCAGGTATTCGCAGGTTCCTGCGCAGAGAATAACCAGGTCCGCGCGGCAGTCGGTCAGCGCCTGGCGGCAGGCGTCCCTGTCCGTCATATCGAAAGAGAGTACGCTGATGTTCGGGCTATACTGCTGTAGCCCTGCCAGGCGTGACGGATCGCGGCCGCAGGCGATAACGAGGTGACCTTCCGCAGCGAAGGATTTGGCGAGTCCGGCACCTATTCCGGAGCTGGCGCCCGTGATAAGAACCGTCATCATCTCCGCACTCTCCGTTTGACGCCGCGCACCGCCCATCCGAGCAGGGGAAGATGTTCGTAGAGCATCTCCCCGGCGTCGTAGTAGTCGCGCTGCTGAATAATCCGTTGGTCTTCAATGTCGACCACCGAACAGCCCGGAAGCTCCAGCATTTCCCCGCCGACAATACGCGGATGCGACCAGTGCATGGTCCAGGTGACGAAAAATCGCTGGTTTTCGCTGAGCGGGGTATCCACCGTGAAACGGCACCGATCCACGTTGGCTAACAGGTGAGTAAGGTAACGCTGGATAGCGAATAGTCCCTGGTGCTGACCAAACGGATCGGTAAGTACAGCGTCCGCATGGTACAGCTCGCCCAGCGCTGAGGATGGCTGCTGATCCATGCTGGTGTAGTACTCAGTAAAGCGTTTGATGACCGAGAGCGAGGTTTTCATGGATCACATCCTGACCTAAGCAACATGCATACTTAAAACTTACACAATTAAATTTATTTGTCCAAATTTGTGGGAAGGTATTTTTTATTATTCTTAATAATCAATTGGTTATTTTTATTTTCTGATGCGGTAATTTTGTGATTTTGCAAGAGTCAGAGGGGCGAGTTCGCCGCGGCCAGACATTGCGCGACGCTACCGGGTACGAAGAGGGAGATGTTTTCGTTTGTCAGGGATATTTCGCGGGAGATGCACGCTGCGCCACCAGCAGCGGCGCAAGGGAGAGGCAATGGAATCAGAGAACGACGATCTCCAGCGAGGCAACCTGCTGCTGCCAGCGTTCAACCTGTTTCTGGCGGGCCGGGGAGAGTTTACCGGTGGTCACCAGCAGCCATTTGCGTTCCGGCAAGATCTCCGGCGCCAGGGTTGTGGGCGGCACGGGAAGGACGTCAATGCGGTGGCCCTGACCGGTGCGTTTGAGCGCCTCAAGCCAGATTTCACAGGCGTCGTTAAGATGCCAGCCGGTGATCAGATAGTTATCGCCGGGCGCCTTTTTGTCTCCTTCGAGACAAAACGAGGTGTAGGCGATAATGATGCCATCGAGGATTTCGCGCAGCGTCATGATCGCCGGTACATTCGCGGAAACCTGGCTACGCAGCGGGCGCAGCACTTCGGTAACCAGTTCGGGACGCGGGGATTCGCGACCCGCGTCGTAGATCAGCTGGCGCAGGGATTCGATTTTCCCCTCTTTTAGCCGCTGGAGCATGCTTTCCTGCAGAGTGAGCCAGTTGTTCGTCCGCCGGGCGCCGGGGCGAGCCAGCAGAGGTTTCACCTGGCTGACAGGCACCCCTTTTTTTACCCAGTCGAGAATTTTGAGCGCCTGCTGGATATCGTCATCGTTGTACAGACGATGACCACCATCGGTGCGTTGTGGCTTAAGAAGGCCGTAGCGGCGCTGCCAGGCGCGGAGCGTCGTGGCGTTAATTCCGCACAGCTGCGCAAATTCACCGATGGAGTAGGTCATAAGGGACACCTGAATATCAACAATACCCTCAATATACTACGAATAGCGGCAGGTTGAACGCATTCCACTCTTTCGCAAGCCGTTACGCAGGACTTTTTGCGCTTTACCGACGTTCAGTAAGAAGAAAAGGGATAGAAGTGATAAATCGCCGCCATCGCTAAAATACTGACCAGCACGCTGATAATGAACCAGGTTTTGAACGGCTGCTTTTGCGTTTTGTGGTGGAACAGCCGTTGACCCGCTATCGCGCCAGCCCATCCGCCCACCACCCCAAACAGCAGCAAAGTGGACTCCGGCACTCTGCGCCAGGCCCGGCGTGCCGCCATTTTATCGACGCCGTAAATCGCCAGCGTCAGTACGTTGGCGAGCAGGAGCCAGATAGCGAAGGGATGTGGCGTAAAAATGCTGCCGATCGCTGCCAGGATCAGGAGCAAATAACAACACCGGTTGAGAGTCATATTATTAGTCGCGGTTATTTTCAGAGTGAATAGACGCTGCATTATACGCCATACTCGCGGCAAGAAAAAAACACTGCGTTCAATGGTTTGTGTTAGCTTGCTGAGTCGTTTGACGCCAGGTGATAAACGTTATCCCGACCGCAGTAAGAAGCCATATTCCGCTTAAGCCAAAAGCGCTTTGCCATCCCAGATGATCAAATACCCATCCTCCCGTGGTTGAGCCAAGCGCTATTGAGAGCTGAATAATGGCGACCATCAGACCGCCTCCTGCTTCGGCGTCGTCGGGCAGCGTCCGCGCAAGCCAGGTCCACCAGCCGGTTGGCGCTGCCGTCGCCAGCATACCCCACAGGCTTAACAGCGCGGCGACGATCCACACCTGCTGCCCAGCCAGAAGCAATGTTCCGGCAATCAAGGCCATAAGGAAAGGGATGGTGATCAGGGTCTGATAAAACCCGGCGTTGAGGCATGATGAAACGCATATTGTGCCCGCCAAACCAGAGACGCCTGTTGCCAGCAATATTAAGGACAGGCCGGGAGCGCTGACTCCGGTCACCGTTTCCAGAAACGGGCGCACATAGGTAAATAAGGCAAACTGTCCCATAAAGAAGAGTCCGCAGGCCAGCAGGCCGGTCGAGACGATAGGCATTCTGAACAGTCTTAGCACGGAGCCTCGCGGCTGGCTCGTGTTATCGTTTTCCATCGTCGGCAGGCTTACGCATTGCCAGACAAATGCGATGATCGCCAGCGGGACGAGGCATAAAAAAGCCCCACGCCAGCCGACGGTAGCCCCCAGATAGCTACCCAGCGGCGCCGCCACTACGGTCGCCAGCGCATTGCCGCCGTTGAAGATCGCCAGCGCGCGCGGTACCTGCTGCTGCGGTACCAGCCTGATAGCGGTAGCCGCCGACATTGACCAGAATCCGCCGATGACGATACCAATCAGGGCTCTTCCGACCATATAAATCACATAGCTGTGGGCAAGAGCGATAATGATACCCGACACCGCCATCAGCACCGTCAGCCCCAGCAGAAGATGTTTTCGGTTCAGACTCCCGGCCAGGTGAGAGATGGTCAGGCTGGTCAGTACCGCCAGGATGCCGGAAATAGCAATTCCCTGACCTGCCAGACCTTCGGTGACGTTTAAATCTCTGGCTATTGGCGTCAGCAGGCTGACCGGCATAAATTCGGAAGCGATCAGTACAAAAACGCAAAGCGTCATAGCGAATACGCCGCTCCAGCGTGCGCGAGGTGTATTACGGCTCAGTGTGGACATTTTCTCTACATCTCTGAATATTTTCCCGGCCAGCTCAGGCATAGCCGGACGGACGCCATTTATGGAATAACGCCAAAGAACGTGGGAAAGAAAGACGAGCGGGCGATGAAAGCCGCCTGCCTGTAGCAGGCGGCTTCAGGGCGTTATCTGAGATTGGTTTTGAAAAATTGTTCAAATTTGGCAAACGGTATTTTGCCGGCCGTATTGTCATATAAATCGACATGATTTGCGCCCGGGACAACCACCAGCTCTTTCTCTTTGCTGCCGATGGCGTTAAACGCATCTTCGGCAAAATAGCGTGAATGGGCGTTTTCACCGGTTACGATGAGCGTCGGGATAGTGACTTCACCGGCGTAGCTCAGCAGCGGCATATTCATAAACGACAGCGGCATGGTCGCATTCCACGCGCCGGTTGAGTTTACGGAGCGGGGGTGAAAACCACGCGGCATCCGATAGTAGTCAAAGAACTCTTTCAATACCGGGTTCGGGTTGGCGGGTAATGTTTCTGGCAGAATACGACCGGCGGCAGTGACGTTGCCTTTCTCATCGACATAAATATCATGTCCGCCCGGCGCGAAGGTACCGCTTTCCGCATCCTTCCAGCGCAGCGCGTTGAGATACTGCAGAACGGCGCGGCGGTCGGCGGTAGTGTAGCGGTCTTTTCCGTCGCCTACGCCGTGACCCATCGCGCGGCTCATATCGTACATGACGCTGGTGGCTACCGCTTTAACGCGGGTATCCATCGAGGCGTCGTTTAACGCCATTCCGCCCCAGCCGCAGATACCGAGCAGCCCGATGCGATTGCGATCCACTTCGTTTTGCAGTCCTAAGAAATCAACCGCCGCGCTGAAATCTTCAGTGTTGATGTCCGGAGAGGCCGCGTTACGCGGATGGCCGCCGCTTTCTCCGGTATAAGAAGGATCGAAGGCGAGGGTGACAAAGCCCTGTTCAGCCAGCGTTTGTGCATACAGGCCGCTGGATTGCTCCTTGACCGCGCCGAAGGGGCCGCTAATTGCAATCGCCGCCAGCTTGCGCTCGCCGCGATCTTCAGGAATGTAGAGATCGCCGACCAGAGTGATGCCGTAGCGGTTCTGGAACGTCACTTTACGGTGAGCGACTTTGGTACTTTTAGCGAAGGTTTTATCCCATGTTTCGACCAGCGAAACGGGCGCATTCGGATTGGATGTATCAGCGTAGCTCATGGTTGTGACTCCACTTAATGATGCGCATAGCAGCATGGCAGGCATGGCGGCCGTCAGTTTTCTGGTAAAGGTTTTCATCACTATTTCCCCTAAAACAGGTTGCAGATACAGGTTTCATACGGACAACACTGCTGTGCTTTGTTGCAATGCGCTGATTATAGTTAGCAGAAATAGTGCTGATTAGAGGCTTAAAATTGCTAAGATTAATATCATATTGTTATAGATGTGGTGAGGCTGGGGAGAGGGATCATGGCGAAACGGGAAAACTATAACGATCTGTATCTGTTTATGCTGGTGGTGCGCGAGGGTAGTTTTACCGCCGCTGCGCAGCGGCTTGGGCTGGCGCAATCAGGTATCAGCCGTTCGGTACGCGAGCTTGAAGAGCGGCTGGGCGTTCAGCTGCTGGTGCGCACCACGCGCAAACTCTCGCTTACCCAGGCCGGCGAGCAGCTTTATCGGACCGTTGAATCAGGGTTTGACGCTTTAGATATGGGGCTTGCCACCCTGGCCCATTACCGGCATACCCCATCCGGTACGGTACGTATTAATGCCAGCCAGCACGCCATTGATCAATTGTTGTTGCCGAAGCTGGCGGTGTTTAAACAACGTTATCCTGATATCCGGCTGGAACTCATCAGCGAAAGCCGGTTTGTTGATATTATCGCCGAGCGATTTGACGCCGGGGTGCGTCTGGGACCGGAAGTCGGCGGCGGGATGGTCGCGGTGCGTATTTCTCCGGATATGGAGATGGTTGTTGTCGGTGCGCCCGAGCACTTCCGTCGCTACGGTTTTCCGCAAACGCCGGCCGATCTGGTCGTTCATCCCTGCATCGCTTACCAGTTTGGCGACGGAAGCCTGTATGCATGGGAGCTCAATCATGATGGTAAAAAAATAACCCACCGGCCGCAGGGGCAGTGGGCCTTTGCCGACAGCTACATGGAGGCGAAAGCCGCCAGACTGGGGCTGGGACTGGCGTACGTGCCGGAAGAGTTGGTTACCGACGATTTAGAACGCGGCACGTTAATCAGAGTTCTGCAGCCTTACAGCCAGCGGCTGGAAGGTTCTTTTCTCTATTATCCTCATCGCAATGTGTCGCCGGCGTTACGTGCGGTGATTGACACGTTGAGAGTTTAAGAAAGCATAAGGGTGTCAACCGCGGGCAATGATTTTCTTATTTCAGCACCGGCGCTTTTGTTGATGACAATAAGTTTTCCAGCCACTCGGTAAATACCCGAACCTTGCGTGAGAGATGGCGGTGCGGATATAACAACGATAGTTTGCGCGCCGGGCAGGGATGGTCCGGTAATACTTCGACCAAAAGGCCGCTATCGAGATAAGGCTGTAAAAAAATATTCATGCCCTGCACTAACCCCAGTCCCGCCAGGCCCGCAGATAGATAGGTTTCGGAGTTATCTACCACGAGATTTCCGGGAAGCGTAATGTCGGCAGTCCCCTCCGGCGTTTCAAACGTCCACGGCATAATTTGCCTGCTGTTGCTGTTAATCCAGTTGATGGCCTGATGATGCCGCAAATCTTCCAGCGTTTTTGGCGCGCCGCGGCTCGCAATATAGGCCGGGCTGGCGCAGGTTGTCATTTTGATGCGACCCAGCTTGCGGGCGATATACTCCCCGTCCTCCAGTTCCCCAATCCGGAGCAGGCAATCAAGGCCATCGCGCAGCATATCCCGTCGACGATCGGAGCTGCTGAGAATGATTTCGACGCCAGGATGCTGGCGGTAAAAATCAGGCAGATTAGGTACCACCAGTAAAGTCGCGAAGGCGATGGGCATATCGACATGAAGCTGGCCGTGCAAGACGCCATCGGTCGCAAAAGACTCCAGCAGCTCATCCGCCTGGGCCAGCAGGGGTTTACTGCGTCGATAAAACGCTTCTCCATCAGGCGTCAAATTAATGCGGCGCGTCGTGCGCTGCATCAAACGCGTGCCGCAGTGCTGTTCAAGCAGCTGCAAGGCTTTAGTGACGGCGGGACGATGAATTTGCAGATTATCCGCCGCCTGAGTAAAGCTACCTGACTCGACAATTTCAATAAAAATACGAATCGATTCAAAAAGATTTATTTGCATAGCTGGCTGCTTTTGCCTGGAGCGGGAGCGCATATTGTTACTGATTTTATAATAGTGATGAACTTTTTTGGCTATTTTTCTAAATAATCTACCGTCCTACACTCCTTCCATTCAGAAACAGAACCGCGCCAAAGCGCTCTTGTGAAGGATTTTCTCCCATGAAAAATAACCGTATCTGCCAGATCCTGAAGATAGAAAAACCTGTTATCCAGGGTCCATTATCGTGGTTGACCGATGCCCGATTAGTCGCCGCCGTCAGCAACGCCGGAGGGCTTGGCGTGCTGGGACCCAACGCAGGCTTAACCGCCGGGATGGCGGTTGCCACCCCCGAAGAAACGGCTGAAAAAATGCGTGAAGAGATCCGCAAAACCAAACGGTTAACGGAAAAACCTTTCGGCGTGAACCTGATCCCAGCCCCTGAAAATGACATCTGGACTCCGCCCATTCTGCAGGTAATTAAAGAAGAGGGCGTCAGGGCCGTGGTTTACACCGGTTACGGCGAGGGAGGCGTGATACCGACGCTGTTCAACGAATTGAAAGAGGCGGGCATCGCTATCATTTACCGCGATATCAATCCGACGCCGGTCAATACCCGTCTTGCTGAAGAAGCCGGCGCCGATATTATCGTCGCAACCGGTTTTGATGAAGGCGGCACGTTGCCGGGTACTGCGCTGGGCACTTTTTCGATCGTGCCGCTGATTGCTGACTCAGTGAAGAATATTCCCGTCATGGCTGCGGGCGGTATTACCGACAGCCGCACTGCCAGAGCGGCGCACGCATTAGGCGCGGAAGGGGTATTTGCCGGCTCGGTTTTCATCGGTACAGAAGAGTGCAGGGTGCCACCGTCGGTCAAAAACAGAATTATTGCCGCTAACGGTCTCGATTTGCTGCTTTTCCGCACGCAGCCTCATTACTACCGCTCTCTACCGGGCAAGCTCGCTGAAAATCTGGTATCGATGGATGAAGCTGGCGCTAGCCGTGAAGAGCTGGGCAGGGTGATGGGAGGACTGCGCGGCTTACGTATCGGCATGCTGGAAGGCAACGCCGATGAGGGCTATATCTCGCTTGGAACGGGGATCGGTAATATTCACAGCGTTAAAAGCGTAGCGTGGGTGGTGAACGAGTTAACCGTGGGCTGAGAGCTGAGGCCATAAAATGATGACGGGATTTCGCGGTTGCCAAACCCCGTCATGCGGTTATGCGCCAAACGCGCCGTCAATGGTGTGCATGGCTCCTGTTACAAACGAGGCTTCCGGGCCCGCCAGCCAGGCGACCATCGCCGCCACTTCTTCAGGGCGACCGTGGCGTTTAATCGCCATAAAACTGTGCATGAGCTCCTTCATGGGACCATTTTCCGGGTTGGCATCGGTATCAATAGGACCAGGCTGCACGACATTAACGGTAATTCCGCGTGGGCCAAAGTCCCGGGCCAGACCGCGCGCCAGGCCTTGCAGCGCTGACTTACTCACCGCATAAGCTGCCATTCCCGGAACGGGCATCCGATCGCCATTCACCGAACCAATCACAATAATGCGTCCACCCTCTGGCATTTGTCGCGCCGCCTCAACCGCCGCATGGTAAGGGGCGTGAATATTGATGCGGAACAGGCGATCGATAGCATCGCTATCCTGTTCCAGCGCATCGCCGAAAATAGCAATACCGGCGTTGACAACCAGAACATCCAGCGGACCGCTCTCTCGTACCAGTTTAATTACCGCGTCACGGTCGGAGCTATCCGTTACCATCGCGGTGCTGCCCGTTTCCAGCGCCAGCTGCGCTGCGGCTTCAGGCGATCCGGAATAGCTGAAAATGACCGAAGCGCCATCGGCGACAAATCGTCGTACGATAGCGGCGCCAATACCACGACTGCCGCCCAAAACCAGTACCGATTTCTTCTGTGATGCAGCCATTTATGTGTTCCTCATGATATTGTAGTGAGGATTACAATATGCTTCGGCAAATCACGCTGTCAAGGAGTAATGTAGTGAGCACTATAAAACCAGGTCGCAACCCGGGGCGACCTCGTCAGTTTGATCCGGCGCAGGCTATTGAAACGGCCCAGCACCTCTTTCACTCAAGAGGATACGATGCGGTGAGCATTGCCGATTTGACGAAAGCGTTCGGTATCAATCCTCCGAGTTTTTACGCCGCCTATGGCAGCAAACTCGGGCTGTATACGCGCGTCCTGGAGCGCTATAGCCGCACCGGCGCTATCCCTCTGACGGCGCTTTTGCGCGACGATCGCCCTCTGGCTCAATGTCTGATTGATGTGCTGAACGAAGCGGCAAGACGCTATGTCGCCGATCCGGCGGCGGCGGGCTGCCTGGTGCTGGAGGGGATCCATTGTAACGATTCTGCGGCGCGGAAGGCGGCGTGCGAACTGCACTCCGCTGCGGAAAACAGCATCAGAGAATATATTACCCGAAGAGATCCGCAGAATGCCGTTCGCCTGACCGATTATATGGCCACGCTAATGGCCGGCCTTTCTGCAAAAGCACGGGCAGGCGATAGTCTTGAACGTTTGCAGGAAACCGTCCGGCTTGCGGGCCTGGCGCTGGAGCAGCAACTTCCACGTTGAGGAAAAAGGGGGCGTTTGGGCCCCCATTAATTTATTTCGCGATAATCTCTGCGGTCATATGTACTTTATTGCCCATTCGCGCTGCAATAATTTTATATGATTTTCCGCCTTCCTTTTGTGTTAATAATCTGATTTTACTTTCCGTATTTTCCAGAGTGTCACCGGTTGCGCTGATAGTCTGAGCACTAACGGTGACGGGCATCACAAAAAATAAAAAAATGAACGCTGTTTTCATAGAATTAATATCCTGAGCGGGTGAAGGGATCAAATAACGGTTTTAAGCCATGAGGCAATATTCTGGGTCGGAATATTATTTTGCGCATTCCATGTTTCGCTCATTGGCCACCACATACCGTCTCCCCGCGCAAAGGCAGCGCGATAGCGAAGCATCTGGTCGTCTGGCTTTAAGCGCAGCTGCTCCTGGAGCGTGGATAAGGTAAGTACATTTTTTGAAAAGGTTTTCTTTGTTACGCGTTCCACGGTTTCCGCCAGTTTTCCATAAGAGGTAGTTTCCCCTGCGATAAATATCACTTCGTTTATAATTCGTGGTTGAAACAAATAAATGGCGGTGGTCAGATGGCCAATATCCGCAGGAGAGGTAACGGTGATCTGGGTATCCCATCCCCCGAGAGCATTAATGGTGTTTTTGGATAAATTAACCACGTCGAACGCTGGCTCGAAAAGAAAACTGGTAAACATGCCGGTTGAAATAATTACCCATTCTGTTGCGGTCTGCGCACGCAATAACGTTCTGACGTCATACTGTTCATCCCAGACGGGCTGGCCGCTGCCTTTGCCGACCACATCGTAATTAACCCCGAACTGCCAGGGAAAATAGCGTTTTACCCCGGCCTCCAGCGCCGCACGGGTAATTTTTATCTGCGTTCCGGCTCCGGCAATAAAGCCCATACAGTTGATGATGGTAGCAAAATTCGCAAAGTGGTCTTTTAGCGCGGCCTCGGTACTGCCCGCTACGTCGATGGCGATAAACTCTGCCCCCATATCGGCGAGTTTTTGATGAGTATCGGAAAGCAGTGTGCCTCGCTCATCCCACGAGCCCGGCGACACCACGACGGAGACCGTACCATTCCGCTGTATGACTGCTGGCACCAGCGAATCCAGGACGGCAGCGCCCAATTGTCCTGCTCCCAGTACCAATACTTTTTCGCCTGTAGTGACATTATTATCTTTCATTGTGGCTCCTTACTCACTTAATCGCCGTATTGACCGGCTGTGAGAGAAGTTTAGGCTGGCATCACTCATTCGATAAGTACACGAGGATAGGTTAGACTGTTCGTAAAAATGGGATAATCAGGCGATTATTTATGGGGGAAATATGGATAAGCTGGAATCAATGCAGGTCTATGTTTGTGTCGTGGATACCCATAGTTTCGCCAGAGCGGCAGAGGTACTCGGTCTTCCGCGGTCAACGGTATCGCGGGTGATTAAGGAACTGGAAGCATATCTGGGAATTCAGCTTTTACAGCGAACGACCCGCAAGCTCAGCGTGACCCCGGACGGCTACCACTATTATGAAGAGTGCAAAAGGCTTCTGGCCGAGATAGCGACGCTCGAGTCCTCTTTTCCCGGCAGATTTGCCCAGCCCACAGGCCGTTTTAAAGTGGGGATGCCCCAGTCACTTGCCCGACACTGTATTATCCCCAGACTTCCTGATTTTCTGCAGCACTATCCCGACCTGGAGCTGACGCTCTGCTCAAGCGATCATGTGGCAGACCTTATTCAGGAAGGGTATGACTGCGCGATCCGCACCGGCAGAATTGACGATTCAACCACCCTCGTTGCTCGTCCGCTTGCTAATTTTAGCTGGGTGATTGTGGCCTCTCCGGCCTATATTGCCGCCTGGGGGAAGCCGGAAAATCTTGAACATCTGGAAAGACACCGCGCTGTTGGCTACCTGAACCATCGTACCGGGCGACCCATCGAGTGGTTTTTTACGCTGGCGGAGGAAGATCGCGCGATACGGATGAAAGAGACGCTGGTCGTTGATGATACCGATGCCTATATTCAGGCCGGAATACAAGGGCTTGGGTTAATTCGTATTGCCAGCTATCTGGCTATGCCGTATCTGCGCAGCGGCCAGCTGGTTTCCTGTATGGATAACTTCTCCTTTGCTTTGCCGCTTTCTCTGGTCTATCCGCAGAACAGATATCTGCCGCCTTCGGTACGCGCTTTTTATGCCTGGAGCAAAAGCATTTTGCAGCAAGTCAGCTCCGATAAATAATGGCGCGGCATGTTTTTTTAACCGAGTCATCATTGAGGATGGTCGGCGTTTAATGCCTGCGCGCGTTGCTTCTTTTATCGGTAAAAATATTTTACCGAGTTTGCGGCGGTGGGACCGGTAGTGGAGATATAGATGAAAATAAAGCTTGCTATTCATCGTCAGCTATGTGATTAATGGTCAGTCGATTTACTACATAGATGAATTAATAAAACGGTTTAGTGAAGCAGTTCTCCTCTCAAGCGTTATCCATAGATAATCCTTCTTTAGAGTCTCCCTGTCGTGATTAACTAAACTCGGTGTAGTGAATAAATTTTTAGTTTTTCTGAACCTGCGACAACGATGACGGTCTAAACCCGAGTAGACAGGCCAGAAGCTGACGCAAACGGTGGTATTGAAAGCGGGAGTTTTGCTATCCCCGTTGAGCGTAAAAAATAGTGCATATGAGATGTCGATATTCGCAATGCACGCAACTATTGTTATTGAAATTTACCAAACATTACGTGCCCTGAGGGCAAATTAAGAATCGAACAACATTAAAAAATCGCTGGTGCAGTAATAGAGTAAGGTCTGAAGCGAGCTTCAGATGTATCTATAAGAAGTAATGACAATGATGTCATTGTTATTCTCAACCATTCAGAGCAGCGCTCCGCGCTGTTACAGAAAGCCCGGGAAGGTGTTTTCTGTGAATTATGGCCAGATGTCCCTGCGGTAGAGAATGTTGTAGCAAAAAGAGGCTAACATCATGATTGACCACATTCATTTCAGATGCCCATGCTGCCATGGGTCACAGTACAGAACATCAAGTTACGATGTTTCTGAAAAAAATCCGTTTGGTGCGAAATGCATTTTTTGTAAATCGGCAATGATTACATTTGATAATATTGCACCGTCTATTTCCAGAAACGCAGCATCGCTGGAATTACGCAAGTAGCGTAGCGGCTCCTGAAAGGAGCCTTGATCGTCTAAAAGTAACGTTTTACCATTTGGTGACGAGGCTGCCTGCGGGTAGCCTTTTAGTTTTTGATGAATTTAAATAACGTCATGCCTTTCTAAGATGGCCTGACGTGAAAAAATGCCGCGCCAGGCCATCTTTATGCAATACGCTCAGGGAGTTCTCAGACGGGAAATCGCAAAAATCAGCGGTATTAGTTTTTTCAGCTGGTTATTACGGCCATTTCGTCGCGCAGACAGCGAAATAGATCTTCCCCCGTTATTCAGCAGGGCATGATTACTGTGATGGCGACCATCACAGAAGCTAAAAAACGAATGCTTCTGTGATCTGGAAATAGCAGGAGATAACCGCCTGGCTACTTCACGACTTTCTTGCGAGAAATAACGAAGCGATCGTCGACGCGCGTAAGCTTCGTCCCATTAGTACAGTACTCAATAGCAAAATTAAAAAACTCATCAGAGTCGAGCTCGAAATTCAGCTCGATTTTAATCGCGTCAGCGGACTGAAGAAGCTGCTGTGCCTGTTCCAGATTGTTGGCTTTTACTGTTCCCATTTCTTCACCTCGTTTTAGCGTTGGTGGCTTCCGGGCTCTATCTTACAGGCTTTGTTTTACGAGCGTGTGACACGGCTTTGCATTTGCGTTTTCAGCTTGTTTGCAAACCCGCGGTAACCATCGCTATAAATCTGCTGATAGCGATGGTATTGCGTACATTCTTAGTCAACGTTATTGAAGTAGTCCCGCGCCGCCGCCTCGACGCTCTTTTCATCGATACCCGTTTTCTCAGTGATAGAAGCAACAAACGGCCTGAACTTCTCCGTCATCACATGCCCTCCGTCCCAATGAGCGACATAAAAACGGCACTGATAACGATAAAAGTGGAGAGTGATGTCTCCTGACATGTAATACATATGAATCTCCAGTTCAGTATGTCGGACAGATAACAACAAGTTATGGGCAAAGAGCGCAACACCTGATTCTATCCTCCTCCCAATTAGGGGAAATATCCAGCGTGCAGTACCAAACCATCCTTAATACGTAGGGAGAGAAGCTCGCCAGTTCAGCGCCATGCAAGCCCGCACGCTAAATTTACCGCAACTTCAACACCTTCGCGCCAATGCTTGACTGGCGACTTGAAAACCTCGGCGAATCATTGATACTGTATATAAATACAGTATTCACGAGTGAGTCTATTATGATGTTCTACAAACCGGTTGAATTGCGTCAGATCGTGTCGATCCCGCTATTTAGCGATTATGTGCAATGTGGGTTTCCCAGCCCGGCGCAGGATTACATTGAGAAGAGGATAGACCTCAATGAACTTTGTATCAGCCATCCTGCGGCAACCTATTTTGTCATGGCCACGGGGATGTCGATGGTTGATGCCGGCATTTATGAAGGAACTCTTCTGGTGGTGGATCGCGGCCTGAAAGCGAAGCATGGCGATATCATCATTGCCTCAGTTGGCGGCGAATACACGGTTAAGCGACTGTGTATGCATCCTGTTATGCAGCTTTTGCCGATGAACCCGGATTTTCCGCCAATTGTGCTGCACAACGACGGTGAAGATCTGGAGATTTTTGGGGTCGTCACTTTCAGCATTAACAAGCTTCGCTAATGTTTGCCCTGGTGGATGTGAATTCATTTTATGCCAGCTGTGAAACGGTTTTCCGTCCTGATTTACGTGGACGTCCCGTCGTGGTGTTAAGCAACAACGACGGCTGCGTGATTGCCCGAAATCACGAGGCTAAACTGCTGGATATCCCCATGGGCACGCCGTACTTCAAAGTGAAATCACAGTTTGCGCGCCATCAGGTGGCGGTATTTAGCAGCAACTACGCTCTTTATGGCGATATGTCTAATCGTGTAATGACGCTTCTCGAAGAGCTGACCCCGGCGGTTTATCAATATTCCATTGATGAAGCGTTCGTGAATCTGAGCGGGATCCATCGTTCTGAAGAGCTTGAGGCCTTTGGTCGTCATGTGCGCAGCACATTATTGCAGTGTACCGGCCTGACGGTGGGGGTAGGGATCGGGCCAACGAAAACGCTGGCTAAGCTGGCTAACTACGCGGCAAAAAGATGGCCGAAATTCGAGGGCGTTGTCGATCTCTCTATACCGGTCCGGCAGAAGAAACTGCTGGAGAAAGTTGCCGTCGGTGAAATCTGGGGAGTGGGGCGACGTATTGCGAAAAAGCTCAACGAGATGGGGATTACAACGGCTCTTGAACTTGCCGGGACGCCCACTTCGCTGATCAGAAAACATTTCAGCGTGGTGATGGAGCGCACCGTGCGGGAGCTGCGCGGCGAGGCCTGTCTTGAGCTGGAAGAGTATATGCCGACGAAACAGCAAATCATCTGCTCGCGCTCATTTAGCCAGAAGGTCAGCGAATACGGGCCGATGCGTGAAGCAATATGCAGCCATGCGGTTCGCGCCTCGGAGAAACTGCGCGCGGAGCACCAGTACTGCCGCTATGTATCCGCCTTTGTTAAAACCAGCCCCTTTGTGGGTAATGAAACCTATTACGGCAATGATGCCGGTACGAAAATACTTATTCCGACGCAGGATAGCCGGGATATTGTCGCTGCGGCGGTAAAATGCCTGGATACCATCTGGCGGGAGGGATACCGATATCAAAAGTGCGGCGTGATGCTGGGGGATTTCTTCAGCCAGGGAGTGGCTCAGCTAAGCCTGTTTGACGATTATCGCCCGCGAGCGAATAGCGAACGACTTATGACGGTCCTTGATACCGTTAACCGGCGGGAAAAAGGCCAGCTCTGGTTTGCCGGACAGGGGATAGAACGTCGCTGGGAGATGAAACGGCATATGCTGTCGCCAGCCTACACCACCCGGTTCAGTGATTTACTACGGGTGAAACTGTAGGCTGGCATGAAGCAAAGATGTCATCCGTTCAGGCAGCGCCAGCGGGAACTTCGCAGGCCGTTTTCCCGATGACGGCTACCCGCCGCTTATTTCAGGGCCGTCAGTTCATCTTCGGTCAGCGCTAAAGTTTGCGTCGTTCCGCTTTCGGCCGATTTCACCGCAGCTTCCAGCACCGCCATCACGGCCAGCGCCTCTAATGGCGACACCGGGTTGCTGATTTTGTCGGTTAGCGCATCGCGAACGTGAATGTAGTACTGGCGCTGATCGCCTTTTGGCGTGCGGATTTCGCGAGACTGTAGATTGGTATCAAATACCACCAGGCTATCATCATCGTAGCCCCAGCTTTCGCTGCCCGGCACCACGCCCGCCAGCAGCTGGCTCTCCTGCTGGTCGGCGCGTTGTTTGACTACGCTGCCTTTATCGCCATGGACGGTGAAGCGCGATACGCCACCCGCCACCAGCATACTGCAGTGCAGAACCACTTTATGCTGGGGGTAGTTCAGGACCACGTGCGCCCAGTCGTTGATTTCCGCTCCTTCACGCAGGGTCGCAATATTTCCCTGCACCGACTGCGGCAGACCGAACAGCTGCAGTGTCTGGTCGATCAGATGCGGACCCAAATCAAACCACAGGCCGCTGCCCGGTACGTTCTGCTCCCGCCAGCGGACGCGCACTTCCGGACGGAATCGGTCGAAATGTGACTCGAAATGTTTAACCTTGCCGATGAGTCCCTGTTCGATAACCTGCTTTACTCCCAGGTAATCGCTGTCCCAGCGACGGTTATGGAACACTGACAGCACCCGCTGTTTCTCTTCCGCAAGCGCAATCAGTTCGCGGGCTTCCTGCATATCTAAGGTAAATGGTTTGTCGACAACGACATGTTTACCGGCGTTTAAGGCTATGCGGGCAAGCGGAGCGTGGGTGGCGTTAGGCGAGGCGATGACCACCAGATCGATATCGGGATGCCGAATGGCCTCTTCTGGCGATGCGATGACGGTGACGTCCGGCAGATCGCGTTTTACTTTCTCTTCATCGCGCGAGGCGACAATCGCCAGATTTAGCCCGTCGACGGACTGGATCAGCGGGGCATGGAAAGTTTTGCCAACGAAGCCGTAGCCGATCAGGGCAATATTAATATTCTTACCGTTAGTCATAAGCATCTCCGCATTATTAAGCTTCAGCGATATTGAGTTGGATTGAGCCGTTATCTTTCAATTCTTCCCAGGGCCGGTCGAGAAAGAGTTGATGAATATCGGCAAGCCCGGCAACCAGCCAGGGCTCGCAGTGATTCAGTTTCATATGATCGGCAACCAGCCAATGCTCTGCGCTGGCCGCCAGCATGGCCCGCTTGACCTCAGCGTCCGCTTCCTGGCTGGCGCTGAGGCCGAGATCGGCATGGAGCGCGCAGGCGCCGAGAATGGCGATATCCGCCCGATAGCGTTCCAGCAGCGACACCGTGGCGTTGCCTGCGAACAAGCGCTGCTGCATATCCCATTTGCCACCCAGCAAAATAAGTTGAATATCCGGGCGTGCGCTGCAGTGCTGGGCAATATCTAAAGAGGTGGTTATCACCGTCATTGGCCCCTGTATCTGGGCGGCGACGGCGAAAACGGTACTTCCCGCATCAAGAAATAGCGTCGAGCCGCAGGGGATCTTTTCCGCCACCATTTTACCCAGACGCTGTTTGGTATCCGGGAGCAGCGTATTCCGGTTCTGGCGGTTCATGAGCGAGAGATTGAGCGCGATGGCGCCGCCGTGGTTTTTCTGGGCGAGCCCCTGTTTTTCCAGGTCGCTAAGGTCGCGGCGCAGAGTGTCCGCAGAAACCTGCAGTTTATCTACCAGCTCGCTGATGGTGACCTGACCTTTTTCAGTAAGAATATCAATCAGGTATTTTTGTCTGGCCGTTTTATGCATTTCTTAATTCCGCAAAATACTGCAATAAACCGCATAATACAGCATTTTGCGGGAAAAGAAATCAAAATGGCCCGGCGAAGCGGGGCATACCGTTTGTCCTCCGGGCCTGCGGCAACGGCAGCTTTTGATACATTTGCAAAGCGTAAATTCTCATCTATCTTTATTCTGCCTATAAGATGGAGGATAAAAGCATGTGTACCCATTTGCACGACAGCGCTCGTCAATACGCAGAAGAGAAAAAATGAACGGCTCCCGCTAGCCTGCAGCCCCGCCAGCCCAGCGTATGGCGGCGGATGATATTGCAGGTTAGACACAGTATCGCAAAGCATATCCATGACCCGCCGCCGGCGGGTTCTTTATTTCAGATGGCTCATTTTTCACTATTGAATTCAGCAGCATGCCCTGATTAGCTCTTGCGTAACCGTTGCGTAAAGCTAGACTACGAAAATGTGCATGAGTTAACGGAGGTCCAGTGGACGCTATTAAGGGATCGGAACTGAACGTACCGGATGCCGTTTTTGCATGGCTGTTAGACGGGCAGGGCGGAGTAAAGCCGCTGGATGATAGCGACATCGTGGATAAAGAACATCCTTGCTGGCTGCATCTCAACTATACCCATGTCGATAGTGCGGAATGGCTGGCATCCACCCCGCTATTGCCCAATAACGTGCGTGATGCGTTGTCCGGAGAAAGCACTCGCCCGCGAGTAACAAGAATTGGCGATGGGGCGTTGATTACGCTGCGCTGCATTAATGGCAGTACCGATGAGCGGCCAGACCAGCTGGTCGCGATGCGTCTGTATATGGATGAGCGCTTAATTGTTTCTACCCGGCAGCGCAAGGTGCTGGCGCTGGATGATGTACTGGGCGATTTACGTGAGGGAACGGGGCCGGTTGACGGCGGCGGCTGGCTGGTGGAGGTTTGTGATGCGCTGACCGACCACTCCAGCGAGTTTATCGAACAGCTTCACGACAGGATTATCGATCTGGAAGATGATTTATTGGATCAGCAGGTGCCGCCGCGCGGCTTTCTGGCGCTGCTGCGTAAACAGCTCATCGTCATGCGCCGATATATGGCGCCACAGCGCGATGTTTATGCAAGACTTGCCAGCGAGCGTTTGCCGTGGATGACGGACGACCATCGGCGACGGATGCAGGATATTGCCGAACGTCTGGGGCGTGGCCTTGATGAGATTGATAGCTGTATCGCTCGCACGGCGATAATGAGCGATGAAATCGCGCAGATTATGCAGGAGTCGCTATCGCGACGAACCTATACCATGTCGCTGATGGCGATGGTTTTTCTACCCAGCACTTTTTTGACCGGCCTGTTCGGCGTTAACCTTGGCGGCATTCCCGGCAACAGCTGGCATATGGGGTTTACTATTTTCTGCATAATGTTAGTCGTTCTCATCGGGGGTGTTACATGGTGGTTGCATCGTAGTAAATGGTTGTAAAGAATCGTCTTTTGTCGCCATGAGGAAGATGAAAACCCGGTAATGTTTGAGCGAAATCAATAAACCATCTACCCATTCAGGGCAATATCTCTCTCGCAGGTGAATGCAACGTCAAGCGATGGGCGTTGCGCTCCATATTGTCTTACTTCCTTTTTTGAATTACTGCATAGCACAATTGATTCGTACGACGCCGACTTTGATGAGTCGGCTTTTTTTTGCGCTCTGTTTCTCAGCTTCTACGCTTAATTGGTGTACCCGCCCATAACCGGGAGTCAATATGCGTTATCAACCGTTGAACTCAATACCTATCCCACCGGAGCCTAACGATCCGGTACCTGTTCACGATCCCAAACCCCGCCCGCGGCCCTTACCCGATCCGCCGCCTGAAGATGAGCCGATTAAATTGTCGCATCGGGAGCGGAGATCTGCGAGGATACGCGCCAGCAGATTGTCCGCCCTTTAATGTAATGCGAGAAAAAATTGTGACCGCTTTTTCAACTCTGAATGCTTTGCCTGCCGCCCAGCTAACCAACCTGAATGAACTCGGATATCTTGCGATGACCCCCGTTCAGGTGGCGGCTTTGCCCGCTATTCTTGCGGGTAAAGATGTACGCGTGCAGGCAAAAACCGGCAGCGGTAAAACGGCGGCATTTGGCCTCGGGCTACTTCAGCACGTTGATGCCTCACTGTTCCAGACCCAGTCGCTGGTATTGTGTCCGACGCGCGAGCTGGCGGATCAGGTCGCGGGTGAGCTGCGTCGCCTGGCGCGCTTCCTGCCGAACATTAAAATCTTAACCCTGTGCGGCGGCCAGCCTTTTGGCGCTCAGCGCGACTCGTTACAGCACGCGCCGCATATTATCGTCGCGACGCCGGGGCGTTTGCTCGATCACCTGCAAAAGGGCACGGTATCGCTGGATGCTCTGCAAACTCTGGTGATGGACGAAGCAGACCGCATGCTGGATATGGGATTCAGCGACGCCATTGATGAAGTGATCCGTTTTGCGCCGGCTTCGCGCCAGACGCTGCTGTTTTCCGCCACCTGGCCGGAAGCGATAGCGGCGATTAGCGGCCGGGTACAGAACCATCCGCAGACCATTGAAATTGATGCCGTTGATGCGCTACCGGCTATCGAACAGCAGTTTTTTGAAACCTCGCAGCATGGCAAAATCGCGCTGCTGCAAAAGTTGCTGAGTCAGCATCAACCCGCTTCCTGCGTGGTGTTCTGCAATACTAAAAAGGATTGTCAGGCCGTCTGCGATTCTCTGAACGCCGCCGGGCAGAGTGCTCTATCGCTGCATGGCGATCTTGAACAGCGCGATCGCGACCAGACGCTGGTGCGTTTTGCTAACGGCAGCTCGCGGGTGCTGGTGGCGACAGACGTTGCCGCTCGTGGGTTAGATATTAAGTCGCTGGAGCTGGTGGTGAACTATGAACTGGCCTGGGATCCTGAAGTTCACGTACACCGTATTGGCCGTACCGCGCGCGCTGGCGAAAGCGGTCTGGCGATCAGCCTCTGCGCGCCGGAAGAGGCGCAGCGTGCGAATATTCTCGCTGAGATGCTGCAAATAAAGCTGAACTGGGTCAGCGGGCCGACGTCTGGCGCCATTGCGCCGCTACAGGCAGAAATGGTCACCCTGTGTATTGATGGCGGTAAAAAGGCCAAGATGCGCGCGGGCGATGTGCTGGGGGCGTTAACTGGAGATATTGGTCTTAATGGCGCGGACATCGGCAAGATCAATGTCCATCCGGCGCATGTCTACGTCGCCGTTCGTCAGGGCGTGGCGCATAAAGCGTTTAAGCAGCTGCAAAACGGGAAAATTAAAGGTAAAGCCTGCCGGGTTCGTTTGCTGAAATAAGCGTGAAAAACGCGTCTCAGGCGAGCTCCTGAGACGCGAAGTCCTTATTTTACTTCGACTACGTTCAGGCGCAGTTCATCCAGCTGCGCGTCATCCTCTTCGGGCTGCCAGCCGGCTGGCTGCATCGGGATCTCTTCGCGATCGAAGGCCAGGTCGCCGCCGTCAACGACTTCAGAGCCGTGTTTAATACCTTTAAAGTCGAACAGGTTTACATCGCTAAGATGGGAAGGCACCACGTTTTGCATCGCGCTGAACATGGTTTCGATGCGTCCCGGATAGCGTTTGTCCCAGTCGCGCAGCATATCGGCAATCACCTGACGCTGAAGGTTTGGCTGCGAGCCGCACAGGTTGCACGGAATAATCGGGAAACCTTTCGCCTGAGAGAAACGTTCAATATCTTTTTCGCGGCAGTAAGCCAGCGGACGAATAACGATATGTTTACCATCGTCGCTCATCAGCTTCGGCGGCATACCTTTCATCTTTCCGCCGTAGAACATGTTCAGGAACAGGGTTTGTAAAATGTCGTCACGGTGGTGGCCAAGGGCGATTTTGGTCGCACCCAGCTCAGTGGCGGTGCGATAAAGAATGCCGCGACGCAGACGTGAGCAGAGCGAGCAGGTGGTTTTGCCTTCCGGGATTTTCTCTTTAACAATACCGTAGGTATTTTCTTCAACAATCTTATATTCAACGCCCAACTGCTCTAAATATTCCGGCAGAATATGCTCCGGAAAGCCCGGCTGTTTTTGATCGAGGTTGACCGCTACCAGCGAGAAAGAGATGGGGGCGCTTTTTTGCAGATTGCGCAAAATCTCCAGCATGGTATAGCTGTCTTTACCGCCGGAGAGGCAAACCATAATGCGGTCGCCATCTTCAATCATATTAAAATCGGCGATTGCTTCGCCGACGTTACGGCGCAGGCGCTTCTGCAATTTGTCGATATTGTATTTTTCTTTCTTGCTAATTTCTTGATTCTGCAGCATTTAATAATGGCTCAATTCATAGTGTGGCATCAGAAGAGCTCGCGTTCTGCCAGCAATCTCATGGCTTTCTGCTGGTGCGTAGCATGTGGCGTGTATGGTACGGATTAGCGAAGGGAATGTCAGCACATTTAAGGTTAAATAAGCCCGACGGGTTATAAAGATAAAAGCCCGCCGAACGGCGGGCTGAGCGGGGATTAGCGCACGACCAGCACCGAACATTCCGCATGGCGGACAACTGCGGCGGCGTTAGAGCCCAGCAGATAGGTGGTGATATCGGGACGGTGCGAAGAAATAATCACCAGATCGGCGGGGAGAGACTTCGCCATTGCGAGAATTTTGTCTTTCGGCGAGCCCTCTGAAACGTGAAGATGGATACGGTCTTCAGGAATAGTAAACTTGCTCACAATCTCTTTCAGCCGCGACTCCGATTCGGCTTTCAGGTCATCCATCGCCGGTAGCTCTGCGGTGTAGGCCATTCCCAGCGAAGCGTAATAGGGAAGGGAGGGAATGACGGTCAGGAAATGCACCTCGGCATCATCGATTCTGGCTTCAGATTCAACGTGCTTGATAACGCGTTCAGTTAATTCTGTATCGGAAATATCGATGGGCACAAGAATCATTCTGTTCATAAAACCTCCTGGTAAGTAACCACTTAAAGTGTAGGCCATCCAGGAGATGAATGTACATTGAACCCAGTCACATTTTCGCTATCAGGCGCGGCGGCGTTCGGTAAATTTACCTTTAATAACGCCATCGTAAAAACGGCCTTTCGAAACAACTTGTAGAAAATCGCGGAAAATACGCGCCGGAACGCCGATATATTGCAGCGTTTTGTTATCGCGAAAGCGAATTTCAAGAATGCCGGAGGATTCATCGTAGGCGACGGAGGTGATTCGGGATGATTTAACAGGATGATGGTGCATGGCTGGCGTCCTCTACGGCTACGGCTTTTCCTGTTAACAATATATCATTCATTGGATGATTGTTTTAGGCTAATAGATATATTGTTTTGTTTTGAATGTAGCGGTCATAGGCGAGAGCAAGTAAGCCCGCCGTCGCCAGCGGGCTGCAACATCAGAACTGATACACCAGGCCCAATGCTACGACATTATCTGTAGATATGCCGTTGTCTTTGTAGAAAGTATCATCGTCGTCCAGCAGGTTGATTTTGTAATCAACATAGGTGGACATATTGCGGTTGAAGTAATAAGTTGCTCCAATGTCGACATATTTAACCAGATCTTTATCGCCAGTATTTCCTGCCGGATTAGCCGCATTGCCCTGCATAACCAGATCCTTACCTTTAGACTGCAGATAAGAGATTGCCGGACGGAGGCCGAAGTCGAACTGGTACTGCGCCGTCACTTCAACGTTTTGTGTTTTATTGGCGATAGTATCGCTGTTATTGCCATATGGGGTCATATTGCGGGTTTCAGAATACATGGTCGCCAGGTAGATGCTGTTGGCATCATATTTTAAACCCGCAGTCCATGCGTCTGCTTTATCGCCTCCTGCCGTAGAAGCGTGGGTCTGCTCATTGGTTCGGTCAGAAGAGCTATAGGCCGCCGCAGCGCTTATGCCCATGCCCAGATCGTAAGAGGAGGAGATACCGAAGCCGTCACCGTTAGCGTTTTTAACGTTACGGCCATTGCTGTTCGCGGTGCCTTCCTGATACTCGTGGCTGGACTGATTTTCATTTTTACCCTGATACTGCAGGGCAAAATTCAGGCCGTTGACCAGGCCGAAGAAATCGCTGTTGCGGTAGGTGGCAACGCCGTTTGCGCGGCCGGTCATATAGTTATCCGCTTTGCTGTAGGTATCGCCGCCGAACTCTGGCAGCATATCGGTCCAGCCTTCAACGTCGTACAGTACGCCGTAGTTACGACCATAATCAAATGAACCATAGTTAGCGAATTTCAGGCCGGCAAACGCCAGACGGGTCCACGCCTGATCGCCTGAGCTTTCGGTATTGTTTGCCTGGACGTTATATTCCCACTGACCGTAACCGGTTATGCGATCGTTAATCTGGGTTTCTCCTTTGAAACCAAAGCGAACATAAGTCTGATCGCCATCAGAGTTATTATCATCAGAGAAATAATGCAGGCCATCTACTTTGCCATAGAGGTCCAGTTTATTGCCATCTTTATTATAAATCTCAGCGGAGTGAGCAGCGCCAGCAGCTAATAATGCTGGTATAACGAGGGCCAGTACTTTTCTTTTCATTTAGATAATCCTTTAGCGGTTTTTGTTTTAGCTTCCTCCGGGGAAGTGAACTCATGCTAAAGGAGCAAATTAATATATGGTAAATATCAATTGTTACGATATAAGTAAAATCTAAAATAAATAATTCGAAGGAAATGATGATAATTGCAATGAATGGGTTTGCGGGAAATATATAAAATAAAAATTATACATGCCGGTTTTAATGTCGTATTATCCGGCCGTTATATGCCTTTTATTGTCACCTGAAAATTAATGTTGCTGTTCGTTCCTGAGAATGGTTTTTATTGGACGGTAAAATGACAAGCCCGAATTAATATTCGGGCTTTTTTTATATTCCAGAAAAACGTCGACCGGTTAACTTTCGGCTGCTGGTTTTTCCGCCTTACCGGCCAGCTGTGCAAGGAAGTCATAGCGTTTTTGCAGATCCGCAGCCGCATCCTTCCACAGCTGTTCCGCTACCTCCGGCTGTTGCGCGTTCAGACGACGGAATCGCTGTTCGTTCAGTAGCGTTTCTGCCAGCGCATCCGATGGCGGACGCGAGTCCAGCGCCAGTGGGAGCTTACCTTCATCGGCACGACGTGGATCGAAACGGTACAGCGGCCAGAATCCAGTGGCGGTCAGCTGGCGCATCTGATCGTGGCTCAGGGCCAGATCGTAACCATGCTCCTCGCAGGGGCTGTAGGCGATAATCAGCGATGGCCCCGGATAAGCTTCCGCTTCCTGAATCGCTTTTACCGTCTGGTTGAGCTGCGCGCCCAGCGAGATCTGCGCAACATACACGTGGCCGTACATCATCATGCTGACCCCGAGGTCTTTACGCGCCTTACGCTTGCCGTGCTCGCCGAACTTAGTGACTGCCCCCAGCGGGGTGGCTTTCGATGCCTGGCCGCCGGTGTTGGAGTAGCACTGGGTATCGAGCACCAGAATATTGACGTTTTCGGTCAGGCTCAGGACGTGGTCAAGGCCGCCGAAGCCGATATCATAGGCCCAGCCATCGCCGCCTATCAGCCAGATCGATTTCTCGACCAGCGCGTCGGCGTCGGTCAACAGCTCCTTCGCACCTTCTTCATTTGCCAGCACATTGCGTAGCTCGGCCACCTGTTCGCGGCGCGCCTCAGGCGTTGCTTCCGCATGGAGAGCGGCGTTGAGCTCGGCCGGAAGCTTATCGGCAAACTGCGACAGCAGACGCATAACGCGTTGCCGGTGCTGGTCGACGGTGAGACGGAAGCCGAGGCCAAATTCGGCGTTATCCTCGAACAGCGAGTTGGCCCATGCCGGACCGCGACCATTGGCATCGGTAGTGTACGGTGTGGAAGGGAGGTTGCCGCCATAGATTGATGAACAGCCGGTTGCGTTAGCGATCAGCATGCGGTCGCCGTAGAGCTGAGTCAGCAGCTTGATATAGGGCGTCTCGCCGCAGCCGGAACAGGCGCCGGAGTATTCGAACAGCGGGCTTATCAGCTGCGAGGTACGGATATCGATACGTTCCAGCTTGCTGCGATCTATTTCCGGTAGCTTGAGGAAGTAGTCATAATTCACCTTCTCTTCTTCAACATGTTCAAGGCGCGACATCATATTAATGGCCTTGATTTCCGGGTTCTGCCGGTCTTTTGCCGGGCAAACCTCGACGCAAAGATTACAGCCGGTGCAATCTTCCGGCGCAACCTGCAGAACGTATTTCTGGCCGCGCATATCGCGGGATTTGACGTCCAGAGAGTGCAGGCTGGCCGGCGCGTTTTCCATGGCTTCCGGGGAGACCACTTTAGCGCGGATTGCCGAGTGCGGGCAGGCGGCAACGCAGTGGTTACATTGGGTGCAAAGCTCTTCCTTCCAGATTGGGATCTCTTCGGCGATGTTACGTTTTTCCCAACGGGTGGTGCCCATTGGCCAGGTGCCGTCAGGCGGCAGAGCGGAAACCGGAAGCGCATCGCCGAGTCCGGCCAGCATTGCGGCGGTTACGGTTTTGACGAAATCCGGCGCGGCGTCGGAGACGACCGGCGGACGGTTCGGGCTGCTGGCGTCCACCTGCCGCAGCGGTACTTCGGCCAGCGACTCGCGCGCGAGGGCCAGCGCCTGCCAGTTACGCTCCACCAGCTCCTGGCCTTTGCTACTGTAGCTTTTGGCAATCGCGCCCTGTAGTTCCGCCAGCGCGCTATCGCCCGGCAGGATCTGCGTCAGATGGAAAAATGCCATCTGCATAACGGTATTAATACGCGCGCCGAGGCTGCATTCGCGGGCAATTTTTGCCGCGTTGACGATAAAGAAACGTGCTTTTTTCTTATTCAGGGTAGCCTGGACTTCCTGCGGCAGACGCGACCAGACTTCGTCGGCGCTGTACGGTGTGTTAAGCAGGAATATGCCGCCAGGCTTCAGCCTCTCAACCATCTGATATTTATCGATAAACTGCAGCTGATGACAGCCGACGAAATCCGCCTGCGAAATCAGATAAGAAGAACGAATCGGCTTCTCGCTAACGCGCAGATGGGAAACGGTCAGGCCGCCGGCTTTTTTCGAGTCATAGACAAAATAGCCCTGTGAGAACCACGGCGTTGAGTTACCAATAATTTTGATATTGTTTTTGGTGGCTGAGACGCTACCGTCACTGCCGAGCCCGTAGAAAAGGGCTTCCAGCTTTGCTTCCGACGGCAGGGAATTTTCTGGCAGCGGCAGGGACAGGTTGGTAACGTCGTCGTAAATGCCAACGGTAAAGCGCGGTTTTGGTTTGGCGGCGTTCAGTTCGTTGAAGATAGCCAGGACGCACTCCGGACCGAACTCTTTTGACGAGAGACCGTAGCGACCGCCGATGGTACGCGGCAGGGTTTCTCGTTCGCCGCGGTTGAAGGCTTCCGCCAGCGCGGTCATCACATCAAGATATAACGGTTCTGCCTGAGCGCCGGGTTCCTTGGTGCGATCCAGCACCGCCACCGCCCGGGCGCTTTGCGGCAGAACGTCCAGCAAATGCGCAGCAGAGAAGGGGCGGTAAAGACGAACTTTCAGTACGCCGACTTTTTCACCGCGGCCCAGTAATTCATCCACCACTTCCTCACAGGTACCAATAGCGGAGCCCATAATCACGATAACGCGTTCGGCCTGAGGATGCCCGTAGAACTCAAAGGGTTTGTATTTACGTCCGGTAGCGGCAGCGAAATCGTCCATCGCTGTTTCAACATGCTCGTAGACCGCGTCATACCATGGATTCGTTGCTTCACGTGACTGGAAATAAGTATCCGGGTTAGCTGAAGTACCGCGGATCACCGGATGCTCCGGGTTAAGGGCTCGCTGGCGGTGTTCGTCGATTTTATCCTGCGGTAGCAGGCTGCGAATAGTATCGTCGGCCAGCGGAGCGATTTTGTTGATTTCGTGAGAAGTGCGGAAACCATCAAAGAAATGAATAAACGGTACCCGGCTTTGCAGGGTGGCAATGTGCGAAATCAGAGCAAAGTCCTGCGCCTCCTGAACGCTACTGGCGCAAAGCATCGCGCAGCCGGTCTGGCGTACGGCCATCACGTCAGAGTGATCGCCAAAGATAGAGAGCGCGTGGGTGGCTACGGTACGGGCGGCGACGTGCAGAACAAACGGCATCAGCTGGCCTGCCAGTTTGTACAGCGTCGGGATCATCAGCAGCAAACCCTGCGATGAAGTAAAGGAGGTCGAGAGGGCGCCGGTTTGCAGCGCGCCGTGTACGGCACCGATTGCCCCTGCTTCCGACTGCATTTCGACCACGCGCGGAACATCGCCCCAGACGTTTTTCAGTCCGTTACCAGCCCAGGCGTCCGCCTGTTCAGCCATGGTGGAGCTGGGGGTAATCGGGTAGATGGCGATAACTTCACTGGTGCGAAACGCGACAGAAGCGACCGCGCCATTACCGTCAATAGTGATCATATAAATACTCACATTGCTAAATTTTTGATAAATGATGTTTTAATGCTCAGTAATGCAACCTGAACACTCGCTCATGTGTGCCCGGGAACCCGCATTAGCGTAAGTACTCCGGTATCTTATAAATTCATTTTTCTCCTGCCATTCACGGGTGATGCGTTACCCGTCTGCTGGCGGCAGGACTACCTTGTTGGTGACTGACCGCTTAAGTATAGACGCCAGAGAAAGATGGTTTTTTGATCTCCGGTGGCTACAAAATCCATAATTTAAATAAATTAATTCAACTTATTACTCGGGCGTTCACGTATGAACGTTACCCTACACCAAAATCGGGGGCGCCATTTTTCCATAAGTAGCAATGTTGTCGGTCGTTCCGCGCCACACGATCCGTTGCAGGATTTTTTTATAACCTATAGGTAATTTAATGGAGTTTTGCTATATTTTGGATACCTGATGGTAAATGGCGTAACAATAATGGCTATGGACAAATACGAAATCAGAAGGCAGCGCTTGCTCTGGATCCGTGATAATTTATGCGGTGGTAAAGCTATTGATGTAGCCCGTACAATTGGCCGGGAGCCTTCCTATGTTTCAAGGATGCTCTACCCCGAAGGCAAGAAGCAAAAGAAAAGGATAGCTGACGAAATGGTCGAACTTATTGAGTCTTCGTTCAATCTGCCCCGCGGATGGATGGACGGTATCACCGGGAATGTTGATGTTGAAAAAGAGCCGGTGGAGGATTCTCCTCAGATGAACTATGTGATTGAGGTTCTGGATGCGCAGGCCAGCGCGGGACCGGGTTGCATAGTCTCAAGTGAGGTTGATGAGACGGTCAGCAGTATTACCTATGACTCCGTAGGCGCGCTGAGACTTTTTGGTAATAGACCCGCTGAACATATCAAAGTGATCACCGTATCCGGCGATAGCATGTCTGGAACCATTGAGACCGGGGATTACATTTTTATTGATGTTTCAAAAGATTACTTTGAAGGTGACGGTATTTATGTCTTTTCTTTTAAAGGTGCCGTTCTGGTGAAGCGTCTTCAGTTTACGGCGGATGGTCTGTTGGTTCACTCCGATAACAGCAAGTATGCGGACTGGACGATTGGCGAAAGCCATGAACAATATCTGAAGATTATTGGGCGCGTTATTTATAGCCATAGCGTCAAACGTTTCGTTTAAATACGCCGCATAATCCCGGACACGCCATCTGCTTTCAGGTATCGGTGCTTATTTAGCTGATTAAATTCCCGCAGGTATGCTGCCCGTATGTAGGGGCATATCGGCGGGATCGTTCGATCATCCTGACATTCTCAGTTCTCAGTTCTCAGTTCTCAGTTCTCAGTTCTCAGTTCTCAGTTCCCAGTTCCCAGTTCCCAGTTCCCAACCATCCTTGTCTCCTTCGTTTTAACCACTTTCCAGCGTATTGAAAAAATACCATTTCATTTCAATGAGTTGCATTTATTATCTTAAAAATATACCTACAGGTATTTATTTTTAGATTACCTTTGGGTATCATTTGTTTCGTCAGCTTGATGCGTACCACCATCTTGATGATGAATACAACGATTCAGGGATGAATCTACGTGGCTGAAAAGCCAGCGCCACCAGGCAATGCGCTTTGGGGTGAGGCCATTGGGCAGCAGGAGAGTTACCTGCGATTCCGATGAACCACCGCCAAAGCTCACTAAGGAGGTCGCCATGTCCCGTAAAACGCCGTTTAATGGTTCCGCGGCGGGTAGACGCCGCGCACAGCGCTCGCACTTACAAAATTCGGCAGCCCTCAGTTCAGATTTCATTCACCGGCCAACACCTTGTCGCGCTCAGATACAGGCGAAGGGGAAACATTATACGCCTGAGCGTATTGAGGATGCGCTGCCGATTAAATTTATTGCTCAGGATGTTTTTTGGCACCGGGAAGAATATAAACGTCAGATTTTGCGCGCAACTCTCATTTACCAACAAGAGTTTGCTCATCGTTATATTGAGCCAGGAACATATCTGTGCCACAGAGCAATTTATGCGCTTGGTCTGCAAAAAAGAAAGAAAATTACGGCGAGGTAAAAGTGGTGGTGATATCAGGCATTACGCTGCGTTTCGTGATTAATCACCAAAAAATAAAATGAAAGAAAGGAGGGTAAATGTCCGATCCTGTTTCCGGTACGTCGGCATTTGTTGCTGGTGGATTAATGGGAGCTGGTATGTTTGGGTTGGTAACAGGTATTGATTATGGCGTGGTGTTTGGGGCTTTTGCTGGCGCTGTATTTTATGTGGCGACGGCAGTCAATATCCCGCGTTTTAGACTGGCTGCCTATTTCATTACTTCTTTTATTGTCGGCGTTCTTGGGGCCGGGTTAATTGGTACTAAACTGGCATCCTGGACAGGGTATAATGAAAGGCCTTTAGACGCTTTAGGCGCTGTACTGCTCTCAGCACTAATTATTAAGATACTGACCTTTCTGAATAATCAAGAGCTGACCGACCTGTATAAAATATTAACCCGCAATAATAATGGGCGTTCGAATGGAAAGTAACCTTCCTGCGCTAATTAATTCAGTTCTCTGTTTTTTTATTACCGTGAATTTGATGTTTTATCGACGAGTCCAGGACAGAACATATCGTCCATGGATATCATACACAGCTTATTTACTGGTAATAACCTATGCCAGCATACCTTTTCGCTATCTCTTCGGCTTGTATGAATCGACGCATTGGCTGGTGGTCATAGTTAATTTTTTTGTCTTTATTGCGGTATTCCTGGTTAAGGGAAATATTGCACATTTAATCGATAAATGAGGTATGTATGAGTAAAGATGATATTTTTAATGCCATATTGGATAAGGAGGGCGGTTATGTAAATCATCCTGATGATAGAGGCGGCCCGACGAATTGGGGAGTTACTCAGGCGACCGCCCGGGCTCATGGTTATGATGGTGATATGCGAAAACTGACGCGCCAGCAGGCGCTGGATATTCTTCACGCTGACTACTGGATTGCGCCCCGGTTCGATCAGGTGGCTGAGATATCTACCGCAATCGCTGACAAACTGTGTGATGCCGGTGTCAATATGGGACCTTCTCAACCAGGCAAATGGCTTCAACGCTGGCTAAATGCTTTTAATAATCGCGGAGTACTTTATCCCGATCTCATTATTGATGGTGTTATTGGTCCCCGAAGCTTAAATGCCCTGAATCATTATCTTATTCGCAGGGGGAGTGAAGGCGAGCTTGTCCTGTTGCGAGGATTAAACTGTAGCCAGGGCCAGTATTATCTGGAGTTAGCTGAAAGAAGAGCTGCCAATGAATCATTTATATATGGTTGGTTGAGAATGCGAGTATCTATGTAATTTACTGTATTACTAATTTAATAAGTTCATAATCGAAATCTGGAGACATAGAATATGTATACATCAAATGATTTAACCCTCTCAATGTTTTACTCATCGGCCATTGCTGAGGAAACCGGCAATAAAATTGCAACGCTCACCGTGCAAACCATGGGGCCATCGGCGGAAATTCTACAAATCAGTAAGCTGCATTGTATTACTGATGAAACCAGAACGAAAAACTATAGTATTGGTGAACAATTTATTGCTAATGGCTCCGATCCTCTTCTTGCAGCTATCGAAACCTGGTGGCGTGATAATTCTGCTATTTTAATTCAGGAGCTCATGGTGGAAGTTATGGATTTCATTTCCGGTAACATCAACCAAAACGCAACCTGGATTGGCCAGTATGGAATGAAGATTTTTGAAAATGAGCCGGTGACAAAACGTATGCCTGATAGCGTATTACAGAACGGTAGCTCCACGGACGCCTGAAAAATTACCAGGGAAATGACTTTGGTTTTAAAGCGTAATCACGATAACGCATAACAATAAGTCATAATTAAACAAGCTTTTCTTTTTATAAATTACATTCAAATATTTAAATATCAATAATGGAGATATTATTATGGCTTTTGCTCTGCCTAATGGCTCAACCGTTTTTGTTGGCTCCGGCCTGAGTAATCCGGTTTCGGTAAGTGCGGTTTCCAATGCTGAAGGCGCCGTTTTTAGCGTTGCGGAAAATCATAACCTTAAGGTTGATGATGTTGTACTTATTTCTTCGGGCTGGGGAATCATCGATGGTTTAGTTGCCAGAATCACTGCGCAAACAACCAATAGCGTGACCATTTCGGTTATTAACTCCAGCGATCGCAATTTTTTCCCTGCTCATGCTGGCGGCGGAAAGTTACAGAAAATCACTGAATGGACTGAAATTCCACAGATTACCGAAGTCGCGCAGTCAGGTGGTGAACAGCAGTATGCACAGGTACAGTTTCTGGCAGACGATCGCCAGCGTAATATTGGCACCTTCAAGGCGGCAAAAAATCAAACCTTCACGTTAGCCCATGATGCTTCTTTACCGATCTACAACGTGTTGAGCATGGCGGATCGCTATGGCCAGGTTTTACCGCTACGCATGTTTGTTCCTAATGCGAAAGAGTATCGCTATTGGTCCGGTGTTCCGTCATTCGATCCGCAGCCGGTGACGGCCGTGAATAGTGTTGAAACTGTACAAGTCGCGTTTTCCATTCACTCGCGGGATATTACCTTCTATAAATCAGAAGATTAATATTTTCCTTATCTGCAGAACATAAATTAAATTCGATCGGGCTCCTGCGGGGGCCTTTTTTAAAGGGTATTTATGAGCGCCATTTTCAAATTACAACCTAAACCGGTTTTTAAAGCTGATGTTGTTATTCCCCGTGCTGGTGAAGAAGACGGAGTACTGAATTTTACATTTAAGCATCGGCCAATAAAGGAACTGGCAGAACTTGAAAGTATTGACGAGAAAACGGTCAGTGATTTTTTACTGGAGATCGTCGACGACTGGGCATTATCTGAACCCTGTACGCGAGAAAATATTGGGGTACTGGTAGATAACTATCCAGGGGCGGTTAAAGCAATCATGACCACTTATTATCAGGAACTGACGGGGAATCGTGAAAAAAACTGATTGCGGTTGCCTCGGCATTCTATACGCCTGAACCATCAGCGGATGAGCTGAGCGCATTCGGTCTGACAGCCGAAGACTATGATGACGTTATTATCAACGTCTGGCCTGATATCTGGCCCGCGTTTGTCGTCTTTCGTGCGGCCAGCACGCAGTGGCGCACCAGCCCGGGTGGGGTCATCGGTCTGGATTACAATGTCCTCGCATGGCTCATGAAGGTTTACGATGTAGCTGACGAGGTAACCGCAATAAACGATCTTCAGGTAATGGAACGGGTGGCATTAAATATCCTGAATAAACTTCACAACTAGTCAGGACTTTCAGCGGGAGTATGTTCTATTTATTAATCAAACTAAGCCAGGCTACAGCCTGGTTTATTCTTTCAGGAGAGAGTCAATGGCGAGTGATACAACAATGACGCTGCGCATGAATAACAGTGAGCTGGAAAAAAACATCCAGCTTCTGGATAAATATCAACAGAAAGTAACTGTCGCCAACCGTAAAAGTGAAGAGTTTAATAAGACTTTTCGTGGCGCAACCGATATACAGAAAAAGCATACGGATAGCCTGAAGAGGTTAATGCAGACGCTACCGCTCCCTCCAGCCAGAATGGGATCAATACTTCAGGAGATGATCAAGAAGTCTGAGGAGGAGACCTACAATATAACATCAGGTCCTAAAAGTTACTGGGATTCATTAACAGGAATGGATAGCACGTCAAACTTTGAGCTCGGTAATACGGCAAAAGTTTTCCAGTCAGGCGTAGAGCCAGAAGCGAGTCCCGGCGATCATAATCAGAAAGGGAGTAAGAGCGACTGGCTCGGAGGTTTAATAGCAGGGGCCAAAGAGGCATGGGACAAATTCCTCGAGGACGGGAAAAATGTTCACGGCAAGCTTAAAGAATTAGCCAAAGATGCTTTTAGCTCAATGGGAAACTCGCTGGTGGAATATATCACTACAGGAAAGGCGAACTTTAATGATTTCCTGATGACCTTCCTGAAAGGGACGCTGAAAATGCTGAGCCAACTAATGCTGGTAAAAGCCATGGAGGCTTCCTTCAACGCGATGTCGAATTCCGGTATTGGTTGGATTTCATCCATCGGTAAAATTTTTATGGGTCACTCTGCGGGTGGATATACCGGAGACGGCGGTAAATATGAGCCAAAAGGGATTGTCCACGGCGGGGAATTTGTTTTTACCAAAGAAGCCACCGCGGCAATTGGTATTGGCAACCTTTATGCCATGATGCGCGGCGCTCAGGGGTATGCAGGGGGAGGCTACGTAGGAACGGCATTAATGCAGGGACTGGGGTCTTCAGGCTCAGGACCACTCACCGTTCAGACTTCCGTACTTATTCAAAACCAGAGCACAGAACCGCAGGCGACGGACAATAACGGCGCGCTAAATCGCGCATGGCAGCAGACGATAGACCGCTCAGTTCGCGCGGGTGTGGCGAATGAATTGAGGCCTGGCGGCCTTATCTGGAATGCGAACCACGGACGTTAACTTTTTAATCCCGGAGAAGATATGGCAATAGAAACGTTTTCCTGGCCAACGCAAATACAAGCGGGTCTGCAGGGAGATTTTAATTTCACCGTGCGCGAAGCTCGTTTCGCCGACGGATATCAGCAGGTCGTGGGCGATGGCCTGAATTTTGAAAAACAAAGCTGGCCGGTGACATTGACCGGAGAAAAAGAAGAGATATTAGCGATACTCGAGTTTATGCGCCGCCATGTCACGAAGTCGTTTATCTGGAATTCACCAACGGGTGAATCGGGACTTTATCGTGTCAGCCCCGACTCATTAAAGCTTTCGCCATTATCCAGTCAGGTAATGACGGTAACCGCCACATTTAACCAGGCATATGCACCATGATTACAGCTGATTATCAAAAACTTGAACCAGGGAATGAAATACGTTTACTGGAGATTGATGGCAGCGTCTTTGGAATGGATGATATCTTATATTTCCACGGACACAGCCTCGCCCATAGCGAGGCTGAAATTCTGGCTGCGGGAGGAGATGAAACTCGTTTGCCTGCAAAATCAATCTGGTGGCAGGGCAATGAATATATGCCGTGGCCGTGCATTATTGATGGTATCGAGTCTACTACCGCCGGTCGGGACGCTCAGCCATCTCTTAAGGTGGCAAATATTGACGCTTCGATTACCGCCCTGTGCCTGTATTACGATGATCTGGTTCAGGCGAAGGTGACAGTCCACGATACCCTGGCGAAATATCTCGATGCACGTAATTTCCCTGAAGGTAATGCAACGGCCGATCCCACGCAGGAAAAAAGAAAGGTCTATTTTATCGATGCTAAAAGTGAGGAAACGAATGAAGTTATTGAGTTCACTCTTGCCAGCCCGATGGATTTACAAGGAATAATGATCCCAACCCGCCAGCTGCATTCCATCTGTACCTGGTGCATCAGAAACAAATACCGCAGCGGCGATGGGTGTGATTATAACGGCCAGCGATATTTTGATAAAAATAATGTCCCTGTTACCGACCCGGCGCAGGATGTTTGTAACGGCACCTTGTCAGCCTGTAAATTACGCTTTGGCGAAGATAACGAACTGCCTTTTGGTGGCTTCCCCGGTACCTCTTTAATTCGGAGCTAATATGCGTCTGAAGGTTATCAGGGCTATTCAGGAGCATGCGCGAAAGGAATATCCTCGTGAGTGCTGCGGTGTGATTGCGCAAAGGGGACGGATAGCGCGCTATTTTCCCTGTCGCAATATTGCGGATGATCCCCTGGAGCATTTTGTCCTTGCGCCGGAGGATTATACTCAGGTAGAGGACTGGGGGATTGTTACTGGCATTGTCCACAGCCATCCTGATGCCACGACTCAGCCAAGTGAGTTGGATAAAGCCCAATGTGACGCGATGTTATTGCCGTGGCATATTTTCAGCTGGCCAGAAGGCGATCTGCGTACGATTTATCCGCGCGGGGAATTACCGCTGCTGGAACGCCCGTTTGTGCTTGGGCACTATGATTGCTGGGGATTGGTAATGAGTTATTTTCGCCAACAGCATGGCGTTGAGCTGAGGGATTATCGGGTGGACTATCCGTGGTGGGAAGATAGCTACCCTGATAACTTTTATCATGATTGTTGGTATGAATGTGGCTTTCGCGAGTTTTATGGTCCGCCGCAGCCTGGTGATATGGTAATTATGCAGGTACAGGCGAATAAGTGGAATCATGCCGGTATTCTGCTGGAGGGAAATATGCTCCTTCATCATCTGTACGGCCATTTAAGCCAGCGGGTGCCTTATGGTGGATACTGGCAGGAAAGAACGGTAAAGGTTTTGCGCTATCCTGTTAAGGATAATTAAGTGAGTAATAAAAAAAGCTGAAAGGCCTTCGAACTTCAAATTACATGATATCAAATGCATCCGCGCATTAGCGTTATTCAATTTAAGGAGCTTGACTCGCTTTCCAGTCAGCCAGGCGCGCAATATTATCGATGGTAGAATAAAAATTATGATTTTTCATAATATCTGCCGACAGATGGAGGATTTATGCAAGAACATATGGTCAGGATTGAATTGGGTGGAATTCTCGGTAAGAAATTTGGTAAACATCATTGTCGGATGGTAGCCACCGCATCTGAAGCGATAAGAGCATTGTGTTGTACCATAAACGGTTTCGAAAAGTTTATGAACAACAGTAAAGCTATGGGGTTAACGTATGCTGTTTTTAAAGGCAAGAAAAATATTAGTGAAGATGATATTCCGTTCCCCATTAGTGACAAAGTAATACGAATTGTGCCGGTCGTTATTGGTAGTAAAAAGGCCGGAATGTTACAAACGATATTAGGTGTGGCATTGATTGCGGTCGCCTCAATAGCAACAATGGGGGCCGGCGGTATATTTGCCGCCATTTCTGCTGGCAGCGGATGGGGAACCGCTGCCATGCTCGGGGCCTCAATGGCTCTCGGCGGCGTCCTGCAGATGCTCTCCCCTCAGGTTCCTGGTTTAGCCAGCCAACAATCTCCTGAAAATAAAGCCTCCTACGCTTTTGGCGGGGTGACAAATACCACTGCCCAAGGGTATCCGGTACCGCTTCTGTACGGTAAGCGGCTTATCGGTGGCGCAATTATATCAGCAGGAATTTATGTAGAAGACCAGCAGTAAAACATCCGCTTTCTCTCATTTATGGCCACCTTCGGGTGGTTTTTTTATGGAAAAAATATCTATGACACAGCACCTCATTAAAGGTTGTAAGGGCGGTAGTTCAAGCCCGCGTACCCCCACAGAACAGCCAGACGATTTACAATCTGTTGCGAAAGCTAAAGTTCTGCTTGCTCTCGGTGAAGGTGAGTTTGCCGGTGCGCTCACCGCGAAAGATATTTATCTTGATGGTACGCCGCTGGAAAATTCCGACGGTTCGCAAAATTTTAGCGGCGTTGCCTGGGAGTTTCGTCCCGGCACTCAGGCCCAGAATTATATTCAAGGGATCCCCGGCTCAGAAAATGAAATTAATGTGGGCATGGAAGTCTCCAGTAAAACGGCATGGAGCCGCTCATTTAGCAATACTCAGCTTTCCGCTGTTCGTCTGCGCTTAAAATGGCCATCTTTACTTAAACAGGAAGATAATGGCGATCTGGTGGGGAACACCGTGAGCTACGCCGTTGACCTGCAAACCGACGGCGGTAGCTGGCAGACGGTGCTGGAGAGCGCGGTTAGCGGCAAGACCACTGCCGGCTATGAACGGTGTCACCGCATTGATTTACCTCGCTCGACGACCGGTTGGGTGTTGCGATTACGCAAGGTTACCCAGGATGCAAACTCCTCGAAAACCGGCGATGTTATGATGCTGCAAAGCTATGCCGAGGTGCTTGATGCAAAACTGCGTTATCCCAATACGGCTCTGCTGTACGTAGAATTCGACTCGCGCCTGTTTAATGGCTCTATCCCTAAAATTTCCTGCAGTCCTCGCGGCCGCGTCATTCGCGTGCCTGACAATTACGATCCGGAGACCCGGGAGTATTCCGGTATCTGGACGGGGGCATTTAAATGGGCATGGACGGATAACCCGGCATGGATTTTTTACGATCTGATCGTCAGCGATCGTTTTGGCCTGGGGAATCGGCTTACCTCAGAAAATATTGATAAATGGACCTTGTATCAGGTTGCGCGGTATTGCGATGAGCCCGTACCCGATGGCAAAGGCGGAGATGGGACAGAGCCGCGCTATTTATGTAACGTCTATGTTCAGAATCGCAATGATGCCTATACGGTGCTGCGCGATTTTGCGGCTATTTTCCGCGGCATGACCTGCTGGAGCGGCGACCAGGTGATTGCTCTGGCGGATATGCCTCGCGATATTGATTACACCTACACCAGAGCTAACGTTATTAATGGTCGTTTTCAATACGCCAGCAGCAGTAGCAAAACGCGCTACACCAATGCGCTGGTTTCCTGGTCCGATCCGGAGAACGAGTATGCCGATGCGATGGAGCCGGTTTTTGAGCAGCCGCTGGTAGCCCGCTACGGGTTTAATCAACTTGAGCTGACGGCGATTGGCTGTACCCGCCAGTCGGAGGCCAACCGTAAAGGCCGTTGGGGGATCCTGACTAACAATAAAGATCGCGTGGTCACTTTTTCCGTCGGACTGGACGGTAATATCCCGCAGCCTGGCTATGTTATTGCGGTGGCAGACGAGATGCTGGCGGGGAAAGTCAACGGTGGCCGCACCAGTGAAGTGGACGGCTGCGTGATTACGCTCGATCGCCAGACGGAAGCGAAAGCCGGAGACAGGCTGCTGCTGAACCTGCCATCGGGCGTGACGCAGAGCCGAACCATCGAGGACGTTAATGGCCATGTTGTCACCGTCACCGCCGAATACGCTGAATTACCGGAAACGGAATGCGTATGGGCAATAGAATCTGACTCTCTCAGGGTTCAGCAATATCGTGTGGTGAGCGTTAAAGATAATAACGATAGTACATTTACTATTTCCGCTGCCGCGCACGATCCGGATAAATACGCCCGGATTGATACCGGCGCGATTATTGACAGCCGACCGATAAGCGTGATCCCTCCGGGGAATCAAAATGCGCCAGCTAATATCGTTGTTGAGTCTTATTCGGTCGTTAATCAGGGAATTAGCGTTGAAACGCTTCAGGTTCACTGGGCTCCTGTCAAAAATGCCATTGCTTATGAGGCACAGTGGCGTCGCAATGAAGGTAACTGGGTAAACGTTCCTCGTAGTTCCGTGACCTCGTTTGATGTCGGCGGAATTTATGCCGGGCGATACACGGTAAGAGTACGCGCTATCAATGCTGCGGAAGTGTCCAGCGGTTGGGCATATTCGGATGAGAAAATACTGACTGGAAAAATCGGCATGCCTGTTGCGCCGATTGCCCTGACTACTACGTCATTGCTGCATGGCGTTGAACTGCAATGGGCGTTTCCCGACGGCGCTGGCGATACTCAGAAAACGGAACTTCAGTACAGTCCCAATCCGAACGGCAGCGGGGCGATGGCTTTATCGGACGTAACGTATCCGGGGAAAACGTATCAGCAGATGGGCCTGCAGATTGCGGCGACGTTCTGGTACCGGGCGCGAATCGTCGATCGCCTCGGTAACGAAAGTCCCTGGACCTCCTGGGTGCAGGGGATGGCCAGCGACGATATCGACGAGTATTACGATAAGCTGACGGACGCGATTAAAGACACTGAAGCCTGGCAGGAAGCCCAGCGGGATATAGGGGACACGCATAAAGCGCTGACGGAAACCGCCGATGCTATTCGTGATGAGGTAGCCCAGCAGGTCACGGATATTCATCAGAATATTGATGATACCGTGGGAGGGCTCCGTAAACAGGTTGATGGGCAGATAGAGTCGGTTAATAAATCGATTACGGAGAATATCGACCTCGTCAACCAGACGTTGAACGACAATATTTCGGCAGTGAATCAGAGTCTCTCGGATGCCGTTACTGAGATGAATACTTCTGTTGACCAGCAGATTGCTGACGTTAACAAAGTCCTGGCCGAGGGTGACTCCGCGTTAAAATCCCAGCTGCAGACGGTTGAAAACAGCCTCAAACAGTCTATTGCCCAGGCCAACACCGGCTGGGATAAAGCGGTGAAGCAGGAGACCGCTGACCGAATCGCGGACGTGAACGCGAAAGCCGCGCAGGCGGCAGACCAGTTGCTGAATGAAAAAAATGAGCGCGTGGCGGCTATTGATAACCTGCAGACGGTTATCCAGGATGGCGATGAGTCGCTGGCCCGTCAGATTGCTGAAATCTCTGCCGGCAGCGGCCAGCAGTTTGATTCGTTCAGTATCTGGTACTTCGATAAAGACAACGAAGGGTGGACCGAGGATGACGCCGGTCAGGTACCGATGCAAATCACGGATGAGGGCTGGCTGAAAGCATCTAATAGTACGGCCTCCTGTCGCTCGCCCAATGGACAAACAATCCCAGCCTCCTCTTATCGCACTATCATGCTGCGTATCAAACGTGTCGGTAATCCGGTCTGGAAAGGACGGTTTTACTGGATTGGGGCCGATGAACAGGGCTGGAACGATGCTCGTTCGGTCACTATTGCAGAGCAGGAGTTTGATGGTGATGGTATCAGCGTGGTGGCTATCCCTGATGTGAACTGGAATGCGTCCGGCACCGTCCGTCGTTTTCGTATAGACCTGGCTCAGGGGCAGAACGCCGACAACTATTTCCTGATCCACTGGATCTCCGTTGGTCGCCCGGCACCGGCGGCCAGCACAGCCGCCCTGCGTAATGAGGAGATGGCGCGGACTCAGGCGGACGAAGCGGAGGCGATGAAGCGCTCCACGCTGGCGGCACAGATCCGGGGCACCACCGACAGCAATAGCCTGAGCGATTTACGCTCCGGTCTTCTCTACCAGGAAATGAATGCCCGTATCACCGCTGACCGTGCAGAAGTCGTGGCGCGGGAGTCGCTGCAGACGCAGTTCAACGAGAATAAATCCACGGTCGCGGAGGAGCTAAGTTCCCTGTCGACCGCGCAGAGCGCACAGGCCAGCAAAATCAGCGGGCTGGAAACTTCGCTCGGGAAAAAAGCCGATGCAACCGCGCTGCAGTCACTCACGCAAAAAGTGGAACAGCAGGGCGGCACGTTAACCAGCCAGGGCAATTCGCTGACCTCGCTGACCAACCGCGTAGGAAAAACTGAATCGGGCGTTTCTGTAAACAGCAGTGCTATCACTGGCCTGCAGTCCAGTGTCAGCAAGCAGGATAAGACGTTAACCAGCCAGAGTCAGGCGCTCACAAAGCTGCAGAATGACCTGACCACGACGAATGCCAGCGTCAATAAGAAGGCGGAAGCCAGCGCGCTACAGACACTGCAAAACACAGTGACTCAGCAGGAAAAAGCGATATCTGCATCAAACAGCAGTATAACGTCCCTACAGACGTCCATTAACCGCCGCACGGTGTTTACCATCACATCACGAGGCAACGGGTCGAGTGCGAAGGATGGAGTTTTTGATGAGTCTGGAAATAAGCTTTTTGGCCCGAGCCGAAGTTATTCGCTGGTAACATTTAAGACAAACAGCAACGGTTCAACCTCTATTGATACCAGTAAGACTTATGATCTTTTTGGCTCGGTAAACAACGGCAAGGCTATGTCAGACGACATTGCCGCTCTTGCTAATGGCGTCTATACATGCGTCCTGACTAATGATGAGCCTACTGGTTATCGTTCTTCTATTACCTCAGCTATTGAGCTGCTTGGCGGGACAACGGAGGTCATTAATTCGCTACCGTATCGCGGAGCGTACATTCTGCTTGGTCGCAAAGGAATGAAACCGGGGGATGGTCTTGAACTCCGGGCGCCCACCGGCGGCGATCAGGGTGCTTTTATCTCGACGTCAGTTGAGTTTGTGAATGGGGTTATGCAGGGGCTGGGAGCCGCAGGTGGCGTGATGATGAAGGCAGAAGCGAATGCTTCTGCGATAACAAATCTTCAGAACACCGTGACCCAGCAGGGCAAGGATATTACTTCAGCCAGTAGCGCTATCACCAGCCTGCAGAATGGATTGAAGTCGGCGAATGACACCATCAGCAAAAAGGCTGACGCAACGGCGCTGCAGAGTCTGCAGAATACCGTAATCCAACAGGGGAGCAAGCTGACCACACAGAGCAATGCGATCACGTCACTGGAAAACAACCTGGGTGTGACAAATGCAAATCTGGACGGTTTACGTGGCATGGGCGGAAACCTTGTAGAAAACGGTGATTTTGCTCAGGGAGTGGCGTGCTGGGGTCTTCAGCAGGGTGGCCAGGATACGGTAACGTTTGGCAATTTTGGCGAGAGCGCAAAAGGCGCGAAACTGGTGAAAATTGGCTCCACTTCGCCTGGTATTTTTGTGGGCAAAAAGCGCCCGATACCGATTACCGGTCTGCGTAAATATCGCTTTGTAGTACGCGCTAAAGGTGTGAGCGGTGCTAAAAATATGCTTCTGCGCCGGTGGAATTTTGCTGGTGGTAAAGAGGGTACGTATGAGGATAAAAACATAATTCTGGATGCAGGATGGAAAACCTATACGTGGAATACCTTACTGACTCCCGATACTGGCGTAGACGCGCATGCGTTCGGTCTGTATTGCCACCCAAATGCTTCTGAGATCTGGATCGACAGCTTCTATATCTTTGATATCACCGATGAGGTGAATATTGCCGCTAATGCGACAGCATTATCTGCGTTAAGTACGACTGTCAGCAACCAAGGAAATTCTCTTACAAGTCAGAGCAATAGTCTTACATCTCTCAGCAATAGCATTGGCACATTACAGGCACAGGTTGGTAACCCGTGGTTTGATGGTTCCCTCGAAAGCTATGCCGATGGTGCACAGGTTGGAAACACTAATCAGGCCAGTGTTACAACTGCACAGAAGTTTACCGGTTCTAAGTCATTACGAGTAAAACGTCTGGCAAATGAAGCTGGAAACAGTGACAAGTTTATTGGCACTCGCTCCGCCGTTCGTGAGAATGGCGTCTTTCGTATTGAGTTGTGGGCTATGATGCCCGCAAACCAGACACCTTCTGGTGGCTGGTCAACGATTGTCGGGATCAACGTCAGAAATGCAGCTGGTGCCAATGCCTGGCAAACCGCCATTACTATCAATGAAGCGAGTCTCGGTGGTCGCGATAAGTGGGTCAAATTCTCAGGCAAATGCACTCTGCCATCAGGAAAAACTCAGGGCGTTGTTTGGATATCGTGTCGTGGTGCGACGGGGAGCGGAACGCCTGGCTATGAGCTGTATCTTGATGACGTTGTTATCACGGACATTACAGACGCGAATGAAGCGCAGAACCTTGCCAGTGCAAACGCCTCAGCACTTACGACTTTAACCAGTCGAGTGACAAAAGCGGAAGGTACGATTACTAGTCAGAGCAGCAGCATCACAAAACTGACCAATGATCTGTCGACGACGAACGCGAACGTTAACAAAAAAGCTGATGCTACCGCGCTGACTACATTACAGAACACTGTGACTCAGCAAGGTAAGGATATTAATTCAGCCAGTAGCGCTATCACCAGCCTTCAGAATGGATTGAAGTCGGCGAATGACACCATCAGCAAGAAGGCTGACGCAACGGCGCTGCAGAGTCTGCAGAATACGGTAACCCAGCAGGAGAGCAAGCTGACCACACAGAGCAATGCGATCACGTCACTGGAAAACAATCTGGGTGTGACAAATGCAAATCTGGACGGTTTACGTGGCATGGGCGGAAACCTTGTAGAAAACGGTGATTTTGCTCTGGGAGCGGCGTGCTGGGGTCTTCAGCAGGGTGGCCAGGATACGGTAACGTTTGGCAACTATGGCGACGGCTCAAAAGGCGCGAAACTGGTGAAAGTTGGCTCCACTTCGCCTGGTATTTTTGTGGGCAATAAGCGCCCGATACCGATTACCGGTCAGCGTAGATATCGCTTTGTAGTTCGTGCCAAAGGTGTGAGCGGTGCTAAAAATATACTGTTACGTCGGTGGAATTACTTTGGCGGCAAGGAAGGGGTTTATGAGAATAAAGCTTTAACTCTGGACGCAGGTTGGAATACCTACACCTGGAATACCTTGCTGACTCCTGAGAGTGGTGTAGATGCGCACGCATTCGGTCTGTATTGCCATCCTTCAGCGGCAGAAATCTGGATAGATTCGTTCTATATTTTCGATATCACTGATGAGATGAATATCGCATCTAACGCTTCTGCCGTTTCTGCACTGGATACGAAAGTCACGAAGGCAGAAGGAAATATAACCAGCCAGGGCAACGCGATTACCAGGCTGAATAACGATCTGGCCACGATGAATGGCAATGTGAATAAAAAAGCTGATGCCTCAGCATTGACCGCCTTAACAAACCGTGTGACAGAAACAGAGAAAACAGTTTCCACTCACACATCATCTATTACCAGGTTACAGAGCGATCTATCCACCACAAACGGAAACGTGGCGAAGAAGGCTGAACAGACTGCGCTCAATGCGCTGAGCAGCCGGATGACTCAGACCGAAAATAATGTGACATCTGCCAACAGTAATATCACCTCTCTGACTGCGGCTGTTCGCGCCGGGAACGCATCCAGTGGCGATCTGGTTTCCAACCCGACATTTGATCCTGCATTTAGTCAAATGGGGTTCAATGTTGTGTCATCGACTTCGTCCGGTGTTCCGACAGGCTGTCCATTTGCTAATGTGGCAAAACTGGCTGCTCGTGACCATCATCCGAACTGGGCAGCAATTCCAGCTACGCTAAATGATGTTTTCGAAATTTCCGCTTTGGTTGCCTGCGGCGCTGGCAGCGCTGATTTCAACTTCTATATTGGTACCGCGACCAGCTCAAATGGCAGCATAGGATCGCCTCTTGCTACTGGCGGGAATACGAAAAAAACCACTGCGTGGACGCGCGCAACATGGAAGGTAAAAGTCACTCAGACGATGGTTGATCGTGGATACATCAGGCCGTTTCTGCAAATCAACCAGAGTTCGCCTTTCGGGACTATCTGGTATGTGACTGACTGGCATTTTCGCAATATAACGGCAGCATACCAGGCGCAAAACACCGCTGATGCTACTGCCAAAGCTCTGGATACGCTGAGCAATACGGTTACACAGCAAGGGAAAGATATTTCCAGCGTTTCGCAGCGTGCCACAAACTTAGAAAATAGCCTTAAAACCACAAATGATAATGTGAATAAGAAGGCTGATGCTGCCGCATTCCAGACACTGCAGAGTACGGTAACAGAGCAGGGCAAAACGCTGAACTCTCAGAGTAGTTCGATAACTACTCTGAATAACAATGTTAGTACGACTAATTCCAATATCGATAGTCTGCGAGGCCTTGGCGGAAACCTTGTAGAAAACGGTAATTTTGCGCAAGGTGCAGTCGGTTGGGGTCTGCAGCAGAATGCTCAGAACCCGATAACGTTTGGCGATTACGGAGATGGCGGAAAAGGGGTTAAGCTGGCCAAAGTGAACACGACAACTTCACCAGGTATTTTTGTCAGCAATAAGCGTCCTTTTCCCGCCAATGGTCAGCGCAGATATCGCTTTGTAGTTCGCGCTAAAGGCGTGAGCGGCGCTAAAAATATGCTTTTACGTCGTTGGAATTACTCTGGTGGTAAAGAGGGGACGTATGAGGATAAAACTCTGACGCTTGATGCAGGGTGGAATACTTATACATGGAATACCTCTCTGACTCCTGCCAGTGGTGTAGATGCTCATGCCTTTGGACTGTATTGTCATCCAACGGCAGCTGAAATATGGATCGACAGTTTCTATGTTTTTGATATCACTGATGAGATGAATAATTCTGCCAATGCTACGGCACTGTCATCTCTTCAGAATACTGTAACCCAGCAGGGTAAGGATATTACTGCGTCAAACAGTAATGTGACTTCGCTACAGGCATCATTGGGACGTCGTACGGTTTTCACTATTGTTTCAAAAGGTAATGGCTCAAGTGCAAAAGAGGGGATTTTCGATGAATCTGGAAATAAACTTTTTAGTCCGGGACGAAGCTATGCGCTGGTAACATTTAAGACAAACAGTAACGGTTCAACATCTATAAACACCAGTAAAACGTATGACGTCTTTGGTTCTTCAGCTAATGGTAAGACGATGTCGGACGATATTGCGGCCCTGGCTAATGGTGTATATGTATGCATCCTCACTAATGATGAACCTACTGGATATCGTTCTTCTATTACCGCAGCATTTGAGCTTTTAGGCGGTACGACTGAAGTCATTAATTCTTTACCATATCGTGGAGCCTACATTCTGCTTGGCCGTAAGGGTATGAAAGCTGGTGATGGTCTTGAATTGCGATCACCTACTGGTGGTGATCAGAATGCTTTTATCTCGACGTCAGTTGAGTTTGTGAATGGTGTAATGATGGGATTAGGCGCCGCAGGTGGCGTCATGATGAAGGCGGACGCTAACGCTTCCGCAATTACTGCTCTTCAGAACACGGTTACGCAGCAGGGTAAAGATATTACTTCGGCCAGTAGTTCTCTTACAAGTCTGGAAAATAGTCTGAAAACGGCGAATGATAACATCAGCAAAAAAGCTGATGCAGCGGCAGTTACGGCTCTAACTAATCGTGTTTCCAAGACAGAAAATACTCTATCCAGCCAAAGTGAAAATATTACGAAGCTAACTAATAATCTGAATGCAACTAACGAAAACGTTAAACTAAAAGCCGATACGTCAGCGTTAAATGCTCTAACTAATCGAGTGGCAACAGCGGAGGGAAAAATTACTTCAGATGGAACAGCGATTACAAGTCTTAATAACAGTGTTACTAACTTAAATAATACGAAAGCCACTGTAACAGCGTTAAATGCCCTTACAACTCGTGTCACGGCTGCAGAAGGGAACATTAGTTCTCAGTCGACTTCGATTACGAATTTAACAAGTTCACTAGACGCGACAGCGTATCAGGGGGTTGGGCTAAATCCTAATGGTCGATTTAACACTGGTCTTCAATGGTGGTCTTATGCAGCAGGAACTGGTGGAAGCATTGATTGGGCCGCGAATATAGGGGAAGACGGCTCAGCTGGTGTCAAAATGACAAAGGCCGGAACAGGTAACCCTGTGATTCGAACTAACGGAAGTTCTGACAGTAAGACATCCGGTACATTTGAACTCTATCCGTTGCAAAATACCTCTGGGGGTAACGTTGGTCGTCCAATAATCGTTAGAGTGAGAGCAAAAGGTGTAAGCGGCGCAATGAATTTGATGGTTCGTTTTATAGAGTACCCCAATAGTGGTGCATTCTCATACGCGAACGATAAGACTCTGATATTCACCACCGCTTTTTCAACGCAAATAGCAAAATTTACTGCTAAAACAACAACGGTTCGCGGACGTATTGAGGTGTTTTGTTACCCGGCAAACGCGTCGGTCATTATTTCCTCTATCGTGGTGGAAGATAACACGGCAAACGAAGCTAAAGCAGATGGAACTGTTACCGCAAAGGCGGTGGATGTTCTCACTGCCGATGTAAAGATTAACAAAGGCAATATTGAAAGTAATAGTAAAAGTCTCACTTCACTCATCAATGAAGTAAAGGGGAAAGCGACCTCATCAGCATTGAGCACTTTAGAGAGCAAGGTAAATATACAAGGAAAAGATGTAGACTCTCATACCAAACAACTTTTACAACTAAATGCAACTGCTGGAGATAACACGGCGAAGATTAAGCAACAATCAGAAACAATAGCAAGTCTGGATAAAACTGTATCTGCATCGTGGACATTGAAAGTAGAGGTAGATAGCAAAGGAAATAAAATTGTTGGCGGAGTTGTATTAGGAGCTGATAGCACAGGGACAAGTCAGTTTCTCATCAATGCAAATCGCCTTGCTCTTATTAACAATGCTAATGGAGCAGTCTCGACACCGTTTGTTGTTGATAGTGGCGTGACTTACATGAATGCCGCTTATATTAAAAACGGCTCCATAACCAGCGCAAAAGTAGGAGATATTCAGTCAAATAACTACGTAGGAGGGAGTCAGGGCTGGCGTATTACTAAATCGGGAGCCAGCGAATTTAATAATGTAGTCGTGCGCGGGGAAGTTCATGCTAACAGTGGAACTTTTACCGGCACCGTGCACGCGACTGACGGCTATTTTAACGGCACCGTTTACGCTAATAAGATTGAAGGCGATGTGATGATTGCGGAGTCGAACACAATTCCTCTTAAGAACTACAGCGATGTGAACGCTGGCGACTACGAGATTCTGAAGATCAACGGGGATGACTTCGACCGAAGCATTGACACTAACCTTGTTGTTCAAGTCGGCTCTGGGTTCCGTAACGAGTTCAAGGTAATCGTCCAGACACCCGGAAGGGCTGAGCGGGAGTATTACTCCATCGACACCGGAAATAACGGCGGGGTGAGAGCTTATGCGATTCGCGGCTTCGATCTTCCGGCTGCTGGTAAGGGGCAACAAAACAGGATTATCGTCCGTGTCAGGGATAGCGGTCGCGCCAGCGGAATTATGACCTATACGCCTTATGTCCCTCGCTTTGATGGGAAATCGTTCGACATCGACTCTAACGGTAACACTATTAACCGAGGCTACCTTCGCGAACGAGCCTACATTGCGGTATTCCGCAAAGGTAACAGGATTGTCGCTTAACTCTCAGGAGAGGCCCCTAAAGGGGCCAAAATCAATATGGCCACTATATTAGCAATCAGCATGCGGCGCGAATCGCATCCAATTTATAACCAAGAGGTCTGCTGACAAGCGGACCGTCGAATCATGCTTCAGTCAGCCAAAAATCAGCCTCTTCAAACACCACCTGAGTGGCCCGGCTGATTTGATTTTTCTCATGTTTGCTGGCATCAGTGTCGATGGAAGCCAGCGCTATCATGGGGTTCACGCTGATATAGGCATCCGGAAAAATATGATGAATTATTTTCTTCGGTTAGAGATTGGAAATCTCTTAACCACTCGATAAATAAGTAACTTTGCAAAGAATCAGAATTATTTAATGGTTTCTGCCATGATGTCTCACATGCTGTCTGGATTAGGGCAGTTAACATGGGCTCTATTCCAGTACAACGGTATCCGACAGGTAGTCTCCTTTTCCACATCTAAGGTCCCACCATAAAGGAGTCCAAAAAATTTGCTAAAAAATGTTAATACAGCGCATAAATACGTACTTCGCCTCTCGACGCGGCGCGCCGAGCTGCCTATTATTCTTGGGCTTGTTCATTTTAAGATGTATCTGAGGGGAGAGAAGATGCGAGCTGCGTTTTTAGTGGGATGTGCTGCGCTGTTGCTTTCAGCATGCAGCAGTAATGATGAACCTGTTCAGCAGGCAACGGCGGCGCATGTGTCGCCAGGGATGCGTGCCGCGATGAGCAGCACCGGCCAGGCAAACTGCGCGATGGTCGGCGGCTCGTTATCAGTGGCGCGTCAGCTTGACGGCTCGGCTATCGGCATGTGCGCATTGCCAAACGGCAAACGCTGCAGCGAGCAGGCGCTGGCGGGCGGAAGCTGCGGTAACTATTAATTCACCAGGTCGGCGAGCTTATACACTAGCGTCTGGTCGGCGGTCGCCAGCGTCAGCTGGGTTTCGGTCAGGTCGACCTGCGCGCCTTCACGCAGCATTTTACCAAGCGTGGTGTCCAGAGCGTTCAACTGAGGGTCCGCGCAGAGCATGCGCGTCATTGCCAGTTCTTTAACCTTCAGCGCGCCGTCAGAGACTTTTCCCGTGCCGTTGAATTGGTTGCACATATTGCCTGAAACGTACATTTTGCCGGTAATCGGCATCTCTTCGCCGAAGCTCAGTTCCAGCGGTTTATCAGCAGCATTCAGCGATTGTCCGTTAACGCTGGTCAGTACAAAACGGTGGTGCTGAAGCTGTTCCGCCCTGGTCGAAACCTTGCTGTTATACACGCAGCCAGATAGCAACATTCCTGCCGCCAGAAGCGCAGCAAACTTGTTCATTTAATCTCCATAAATATTTATCGCATTAATGAATGAAGGGGATTGTAACTTTATCGCAGGCAATTTCTGTGAGGATTGTCTGAATGTGCCCCCCGCCAGGGGGGAGCACAAAAGGCGAAGGAAAATCAGACCAGTGCGTTAGGGCAGGTTTCGCCAGCATCCACCTGACGCAGATTGTCGAGAGTGGTTTGCGAGATACTGATCAACGCTTCCGCGGTCAAAAACGCCTGATGACCGGTAAACAGGACGTTGTGGCAGGCGGACAGACGGCGGAAAACATCGTCCTGAATAACGTCGTTAGACTTGTCTTCAAAGAACAGATCGCGTTCATTCTCATACACGTCCATCCCCAGCGCGCCAATTTTTTGGTGCTTCAGAGCATCGATTGCCGCCTGAGAGTCAATTAGCGCACCGCGGCTGGTATTGATGATCATCACCCCATCTTTCATTTGATCGAACGCGGCATGGTTCAACAGATGATAGTTTTCATCGGTCAGCGGACAGTGCAGGGAGATAACATCGGACTCTTTGTACAGCGTTGTCAGATCGACATACTCCCCCCCCAGATCCAGCGCGGCCGCGCTGGGATACGGATCAAATGCCAGCAGACGCATACCGAAGCCTTTCAGAATGCGCAGCGTGGCGACGCCAATTTTACCGGTACCGATAACGCCGGCGGTTTTACCGTGCATAGTGAAACCGGTCAACCCTTCCAGAGAGAAGTTCGCGTCGCGGGTGCGCTGATAGGCGCGATGAATGCGGCGGTTCAACGACATCATCATACCGACCGCGTGCTCAGCGACCGCTTCAGGGGAATAGGCCGGAACGCGCACTACGCGCAGGCCCAGCTCTTTAGCGGCGTCGAGGTCAACGTTATTGAAACCGGCGCAGCGAAGCGCAATGTACTTCACGCCGTGGGCTTTCAGTTCTTCAAGTACCGGACGGCTACCGTCGTCATTAACGAAGATACACACCGCTTCACAGCCGTTGGCGGTTTTGGCGGTCTTTTCGGTTAACAGGAAGTCAAAAAATTCCAGTTCAAAGCCGTATGTATCATTAACATGCTGCAGATACTTCTTGTCGTACTGTTTTGTACTATACACAGCGATTTTCATATGACTTTTCTCCAGTGATAATACCGTCACGGTAGCATAATTAAAATAATCTTACAAATATTAAAAATTAGTTTAATTGTCGGGTTATAGTAATAAGTCTAGAGCATATCGCTGAGTTAAGAAATCTCTTTAAAAGACAATGCTTTTCACCAGAAACTGAGGCTCAGGGCGCCCGGCGCCAGCAGGATAAACGGCCACAACACGCCGGAGCTGATGTTAGCGATCTGAAAATGCCAGAGTGAAGTCCCGCTGGCGCCGGTCACCAGCGGGACGGTGGCGCGAAGCGGCGAGAGGAAGCGGCTAAAAAACACGGCCCATGCGCCGTGACGACGCAGGAACAGCTGACCTCGAGCGAGGCGCTCGGCGTTAAGCCAGCGGATACGGTACAGGTGGTGCTGGTAGCGGCGGCCCGTCAGCCACGAGAGCCAGAATCCGCCGATTGCGCCGAGGCTGGCGCTCATCCACATTAGCAAGAAATGTCCGGCGCTGGCCGAGGCCAGAGTGCCGAGCAACAGCAGGCCGGAGGTGCCCGGAATCAGAAATGAGATGACGGCGCAGGATTTTGTGAACGTCAGCAGGAAAACCATAAGCAATACCAATGAATAGTGGCCCTGAGCGTATTCAATCAGCGAGATAATCAACTCCACAGCAGCATCCGTATACAATCGCAGGTGTAACACATGTCGTCAGTGTCGCAGGGGAAAACTAAACCCCGACTAAATGACCTGCTGGAGAATCACATCGCGACGACTACGCTTAAACGGGATGGAAACTTTAACTCACAGGTCGAACGTGCCACAATGACGGCCTCTCGGCTTTTACTTATTTTGAATCAGGATATTAGCTGCCCATGAAGGGTAAATATAAAGCCGCCATTGCGCTAATATTAGCACTCGTGTTGCTACCGCTGGCTTTGCTATTGACGCTCACCCACTGGGTGCCAACTCTGGCGGGTATCTGGCTGCCCGCGGGAACCCGAATTTCCCTCAACGAGAGCCCGCGCCTGTCGCGTTCTTCGCTGCGCATTCCGGACCTCCGTTACCTGGTCGGCGACTGTGAAATCGCTCGCGTCACCAACGCCGAGCTTTCCCGCCCAAGCCGCTGGCGGTTACACATCAGCGAGGTGGATGTTAACAGCGTCTGCCTGAACAAATTACCGGAAAGCGAAGCCGCGCCGGGCGCGCCGAAAACCCTTGCCGAATGGCAATCAATGCTCCCCTACAGCTGGTTGACTATTGAAAATCTGCGCCTGTCGCCGTGGGAGAAATGGCAGGGACGGCTGGTGATGTCACTTACGCCGCATCAGCAGGATATCGGCTATGCCGGAAAAGAGGTTTCACTTCAGGCGCGTCTGCGCGGCCAGGCGCTGACGGTTAGCGACTTTTCCGCGCGGCTGGTAGAAGACCAGCCTCCGGTGAAGCTGGTCGGCGAGTTTAAAATGCCGCTGGTTCCGGATGGTTTGCCGGTCGATGGGCATCTGTTCACTACCTTTGAATTTCCTCAGACTCCCGGTCTTGTCGACGCTGAGCTGGAGTGGCAGGAGAATCGCGGGCAGCTGTTGGTCACGCCGCGGGGTGAAGTGGAGCCAATTCTCGATCTGCCGTGGGAAATTACCCCGGATCGCATCGTTATCAGCGACGGCCGCTGGCACACCGAGTATGCGGGCAATGCCTTAAGCGGTCGGGTCGCGCTGTCGGTGGGCAACTGGCAGCAGGGCACCGAACAGATGCAGGTCAGCGGAAGGCTGAACGTGCTCACCCAGGGTGAGGCCGGGAAGGGCAACGCGGTGCTGAATATCGGCCCGGGCAAGCTGAGCATGGACAGCAGCGATATGCCGCTACAGCTGACCGGCGAGGCCAAACTTGGCGATCTGATTTTTTACGCCAGATTGCCCGCGCAGTTAAGCGGGCCGCTTACCGCACCGGTACTCAATTTCCACCCCGGGGCGCTGCTGCGTTCGCGCGGGCGGGTCATTGATTCACTCAACATCGACGAAATCCGCTGGCCGCTGGCGGGCGTTAAGGTGACGCAGCAGGGCGTTGATGGCCGTCTGCAGGCCATTCTGCGCGCCCACGAGCAGGAGATGGGCGATTTTACCCTGCATCTTGACGGCCAGGCCGATAACTTTATGCCCGACCGCGGCCGCTGGCAGTGGCGTTACTGGGGCGAGGGCCATTTCACGCCGATGCAGGCACGCTGGGATGTCAAAGGCGCGGGCGCATGGGTTGACAGCGCCATCGTGCTCAATAGCCTGTCGACCGGTTTTGATAAGCTGCAGTATGGTTCCATGCTGGTGAGCCAACCGCGCCTGACGCTGGACAAACCTATCCACTGGCTGCGCGATGAGCAGCATCCGAAGCTGACCGGCGCGCTGTCGCTGGATGCCGGAAAAACCACCTTTAGCGGCGGCAGCGAGCTCCCCCCATCGACGCTAAAATTTAACGTTGATGGTCGCGACCCGACCTGGTTCCAGTTCAACGGTTCCCTGCACGCACAAAAAATTGGTCCCGTACGCGTGACCGGGCGCTGGGACGGCGAGCGCCTGCGCGGCCAGGCATGGTGGCCGAAACAGTCATTAACCGTTTTCCAGCCTCTGGTGCCGCCGGAGTGGAAAATGAATCTGCGTGAAGGGGAGCTGTATGCGCAGGTGGCCTTTTCCGCTGCCGCTGGCCAGGGCTTTGAAGCAGGGGGGCACGGGGTGCTAAAAGGCGGTAGCGCCTGGATGCCGGATAACCAGATTAACGGCGTCGATTTTGTGCTGCCGTTCCGCTTTAGCGAAGGGACATGGCAGCTTGGCACCCGTCATCCGGTATCGCTGCGCATCGGCGAAATCGTCAACCAGTTCACCTCGCGCAATCTGACGGCGGATCTTCAGGGATCCTATCCCTGGAGTGAAGACGCTCCCTTGCAGTTGAGCAACGTTAGCGTCGACATTCTCGGCGGCAAGCTGACCATGCAGCAGCTGCGCATGCCGCAGCACGATCCGGCGCTGCTGCGGCTGCAGAATATCTCCAGCAGCGAATTAGTCAGCGCGATTAAAGTGAAGCAGTTCGCCGTTTCCGGCCCGATTAACGGTGCGCTGCCGCTATGGTTGAATAATGAGAAATGGATAATTAAAGACGGCTGGTTCAGCAATCCGGGACCGATGACGATGCGGCTGGATAAAGACACCGCGGACGCGCTGGTGGCCGATAACATCTCCGCCGGGGCGGCCATTAACTGGCTGCGCTATATGGAGGTAGCTAGATCGTGGACGCATATTAATCTCGATAACCTTGGCGTGCTGACGCTGCAGGCGGCAATTAGCGGCACCAGCCGGGTAGAGGGAAAAAGCAATACGGTGCACTTAAACTACTCCCATGAAGAGAATATTTTCGACCTGTGGCGCAGCTTGCGTTTCGGCGACAATCTGCAGGCATGGCTGGAACAGAATGCCAGGCTGCCCGCGCAGCGCTGCCAGGACAGTAATACCTGTAAGGAACAACAATAATGAGCAAACTACTCACCGCCTTTCTGGCAATTATGCTGCTGGCAGGCTGTACGCCGCGTATTGAGATTGCGGCATCGAAAGAGCCGATCACCATTAATATGAATGTCAAAATTGAGCATGAAATTCATATCAAGGTGGATAAAGACGTTGAGGATCTGCTCAAATCGCGTAGCGATCTGTTCTGAGGCGATGATGAGAAAACGACTAATAACCGCGACGCTGGCTCTGGCGTTGTTCAGCTCTCAGGCCATGGCGCTAACGTTAAGCGAAGCGCGGCAGCAGGGGCGAGTTGGCGAAACGCTAAACGGCTATCTTGAACCGTTGCGTGACGATAAAGAAACCCTGGCGCTGGTAAAGCAGATCAACGCCGCGCGCAGTGAAAGCTACCAGCAGCTGGCGGATGACAACAATCTGCCGGTGGATCAAGTGGCGAAGATGGCCGGACAAAAGCTGGTTGCCAGGGCGCAGCCGGGCGAATACGTACAGGGCCTGAACGGCAAGTGGCTGAAAAAATAGCTATCGGCAGCGCTTGCGATACTCTCCCGGCGAGACGCCGAAGCGCTGCTTAAAGGCGGTGGAGAAATGGCTATGATCGCTAAACCCCCAGCTGTAGCCGATCCCCGCCAGCTTCTCATCATCACGTGCGCTTTGCAGCGCGCGGGCGCATAAATCAAGCCGACGATTCTTGATATATTGCGCCACCACCAGACCCTTGTCTGCAAACAGGCGGTACAGACTGCGCACCGACATCCCGGTTTCGCTGGCCAGCCATTCCGGACGCAGATGTTCTTCCTGAATCGACTCATCGATTAACGTCATAATTTTCTGAAACTGCTTATCGCGCCGGGACGGCCGGGCCTCCTGATGATGCAGCATTGGCCGCAGCAGGCAAACAATAGCCTCCAGCGCCGCTTTGCTTTCGCTCGCCGAGAGTTCCGGGCTATTCATACTTTCATGCAGCAGGCGCTGGCTCAGCTGAACCATCGGCAGGGTACTTGCCAGCCGGGTGGCGATGCTGATTTCACCCCCGTACAGCTGCTGCTCAAGCAGCGTTCTTGGCAGCAGCAGAGAGGCCTGACGCGAGGTTTGCTGCCAGATAATCGAGCACGGGCGGGATGCGTCAATCAGGGTAATGTCGCCGGTTTCGAGCAGCGCCTGGCGGCCGTCCTGCTCGATTGTCGCCTGGCCCGAGAGCTGGAAGACGGTATAAAACCAGGCGTCGTTATCGCGCTTGATCTCCTGCGGGGTGCGATAGAGATTGATGCCGCGAGCGGTCACCGTGCTGACTTTCAGGTCACCCGCATAGCTGGCGTCTATCTCACCGTGAAAATTATCATCCAGCGGGCGGGCGGCGAACTGCCCGCAGACCTGATTGATTTTTTCTAACCAGTGCTGGTAAACCTGCCCACGATTTGCCGTACTCATCGCCCATTCCTTGTAATGGTAATGTTTCTGCATTGTTGCATTTATGATGCATCAGGCAAGTGGACAGGGCGCAGTATATGAAAGAACTATTACCTGCTGCACATTTTCTGTTCGCGAAGCGACTTAATTGCGGAGCCTGTCACAGCGGCAAAAGCGAATGTCACAGAGATAAAAGCGTGAATCGCGACCCCGACGTAGACTGAAATCACTATCCGCGAACAATAAGGAAGGGGTATGTCCACATCACAGGTTTCGCTACTCGCCAGCGTGCAGCAGTTTTTAGACCGGCAGCATGGTTTGTACATCGATGGCGCCCAGCAGGCGGCAGAGAGTGAAAAGCGCTTAACCGTCTGGAACCCGGCTACCGGCCAGGCTATCGCCAGCACCGCGGACGCCGGTGCTGCAGATGTCGATTGGGCGGTAATGTCCGCCTGGCGCGCCTTCGTTGCCCGCAGCTGGGCAGGGCGGACGCCCGCCGACCGCGAACGTATTCTGCTGCGCTTCGCCGATCTGGTGGAGCAGCACGGTGAAGAGCTGGCGCAGCTCGAAACTCTGGAGCAGGGGAAATCGATCAATATCTCTCGTGCTTTTGAAGTCGGTTGCACCCTGAACTGGATGCGCTATACCGCCGGGCTGACCACCAAAATCAGCGGCCGCACCCTGGATGTATCAATTCCTTTTCCACAGGGCGCCCGCTATCAGGCGTGGACTAAAAAGGAGCCGGTAGGCGTTGTCGCCGGGATCGTGCCGTGGAACTTTCCGCTGATGATTGGCATGTGGAAAGTCATGCCGGCGCTGGCGGCGGGTTGTTCAATCGTCATCAAGCCGTCGGAAACCACTCCGCTGACCCTGCTACGCGTAGCTGAGCTGGCCACCGAGGCCGGCGTGCCGGACGGCGTTTTTAACGTGGTGACCGGCAGCGGCGCCGGATGCGGCGCGGCGCTGACCTCTCACCCACACGTCGCTAAAGTTAGCTTTACTGGATCAACGGCGACAGGCAAACAAATTGCTCGCGTGGCCGCCGACCGTCTGACCCGGCTCACGCTGGAGCTGGGCGGTAAGAACCCGGCTATCGTGCTGAAAGACGCCGACCCGCAATGGGTTATTGAGGGACTGATGACCGGTAGCTTTCTTAATCAGGGGCAGGTATGCGCCGCCAGTTCGCGGATCTATATCGAAGCGCCGCTGTTCGATACCCTGGTGAGCGGCTTTGAGCAGGCGGTGAAGTCGTTGCAGGTCGGGCCCGGAATGCAGGAGAGCAGCCAGATAAACCCGGTTGTTTCGCAGGCGCACTGCGCAAAAGTGGCGGCCTATCTTGATGAAGCCCGTCAGCAGAAGGCAGAGTTGATTAGCGGTAACACGGGTCCGGATGCGCAGGGCTACTACATTGCTCCGACGCTGGTGATTAACCCGGATGCCGGGCTGCGCCTGAACCGGGAGGAGGTTTTCGGCCCGGTGGTGAACCTGGTGCGCGTTGCCGACGGTGAAGAGGCGCTGCGGCTGGCTAACGACAGTGATTTTGGTCTGACCGCCAGCGTCTGGACCCGCGATCTGACTCAGGCGCTGAGCTATACCGATCGCCTGCAGGCGGGTACGGTGTGGGTCAACAGCCATACGCTGATTGATGCCAACCTGCCGTTTGGCGGGATGAAGCAGTCGGGTACAGGGCGTGATTTTGGCCCCGACTGGCTTGACGACTGGTGCGAGACCAAATCGGTCTGCGTGCGTTATTAGCGGCATGTTCCCCGGCGGCGATCGAGCCGCCGGAGAGTGATGTCCATCCGCAGGATGACGATAGCATCAGCCGGGTGTGAGTATAACTGAGGCGGGGCGGTAAGCGCTCCAGGCGGAGGCAAAGACGAAGAGGCGTTCTTGCCGCGTCTGGATACTGATAGTATCTCTGATATCAGGTTGTCGCTTTCGTACAGGGATTTTTATGGGCTACCCAAAGTTATTGCAGAAAATCTTGTCAGACGATCCTCTCCGAATGAACGTTCTTTATGCGGTTCGGCGGTTAAAACTAAACGATGGCTGGGTCGGGGCGGGGTTTGTGCGAAATGCAGTATGGGATAACTTACATGGATATGGACAAAACCCGGTATCTGGCGATGTGGATGTCGTGTGGTTTGATCGTGAATGCTGTGACCAGGAATACGATAGCTATCTGGAAAAAAAACTCAGCCAACAATTGCCTGGGGTTGAGTGGTCGGTAAAGAATCAAGCCAGAATGCATTTACGTAATGGTGATAGCCCTTATCACTCAACGGAAAATGCTTTGCTGTACTGGCCCGAAACCGCTACGGCCATTGGGGTGAGGCTGGGACATGACGATGGTATGGAAATTATTGCGCCTTATGGTCTTGATGATCTCTTTGAGCTGCGTCTGAGGCCGACTCCCATATTTGAGCATAAAAAGCTTGATACTTTTAAGCGACGAATTACTGACAAGCGCTGGCTGGAGCGCTATCCCGGATTGCGTCTTTTTGTCCCCGGGCAATCGGTGTCCTGAACCGCTGTTATTTCCAGCCCCTGATGACTAATAGTAAAAGTGAACACTTTGACAGCAGTAGCGTTAACGTTTTATAAAAATGGACAATCAAAACAAAGGAATGCCACGTATGAAAATCTATACCTATCCAAAAAGCAGGTCACTGAGAGCAGTCTGGGCCTTTGAAGAGCTTGGGGCCGCTTATGAAGCCATCAAGGTTGACCTTCTGAGTCCGGCGCCCGGCGTTAAATCACCGCATCCTTTTGGAAAGGTTCCGTTTTTGATAGATGGTGAGATCGCCATAAGTGAAACGCTGGCGATATGTATTTACTTATGTGAGAAATATCCTGGTACATCCCTTTATCCGGAAAATCCGCAACAAAAAGCCAGTGTGAATTCGTGGATAAGCTTCGCTCTTACCGATCTGGAAGCGCCGATCTGGAATCTGCTTAAACATATAGTCTTCACTCCGGTTAATCAGCGCTCTGAAGAATTAATGAGCCACTTCAGGCGTGATGCAAACAAGGCGCTTTGCCAAATGCCATTTAATCCGGCTCATCCATGGATTGCCGGAAATGATTTTACACTAGCCGATATTTTTGTCTCGCACACGTTATTGTGGGCAAAAATATGCGGATTAGAAATCAATGATAATCTCAACAGTTATATGCACAGGGCGATGACCAGACCTGCTTTTTTAAGAGCGCAGGAAATAAATAATCACGAATAGTGTTTGCCGTAACCGTATTGGGTGTCAAGCTGGGCCAAAGCAGATGCTTTGGCCCAACCGTGTCGAATTAAACTTTGCCAAGCAGAATATTTAACATACGGCGTAAAGGCTCGGCCGCTCCCCATAATAGCTGATCGCCTACCGTCAGCACCGAATAGACAGGCTCATTGTTTAGCGCCATTTTCTTATAGCGGCCAATGCCTACTTTAAGAGAGCCGCTAATATAGGCTGGAGTCAGTCTGCTAACGCTTTCCTCTTTATTATTTGGCACATAGTTAACCCATGGGTGAGAGGATGTGACTAATTTAGCAAACTCTTCCTCGCTAACTTCACGACGCAGCTTAAGAGTTATTGCCGCACTGTGGCATCGGATGACGCCAACCCGTACACACAGGCCGTTTACCGGAATGGTACCGGGCGACAGGCCAAGAATTTTGTTCGTTTCTGCCTCACCTTTCCATTCTTCACGGCTGTTTCCGTCGCTTAAGTCACTGTCAATCCATGGAATAATGCTGCCCATTAAAGGCGCGCCGAAGTTTTGCGTGGGCATGTCAGCGCTGTTAATCAATTCACTGACCTTATTAACTAACGGAAGCACTGAACCTGAGGATGCCAGCTCATCCGGAGATAAATGGCGGCTTATGTAAGCACTTTGCGCAATGAGTTCCCGTACATACTGTGCACCAGCACCCGATGCGGACTGGTAGGTCATCACACTCATCCATTCGATCAAGTCAGCCTTTATCAACCCAGCCAGCCCCATAAGACTCAGCGTAATGGAACAGTTGCCGCCGACAAAAAGTTTAATACCTTCTTTAATTGCACGATCGATATTGTTGCGGTTGACGGGGTCGAGAATAATGCAGGCTTTCTCATCCATCCGCAGCGCTGAAGCCGCGTCAATCCAGTAGCCTTCCCAGCCATGGTTAAGCAAAGCAGGGTATATTGCTTTGGTATAATCCCCGCCCTGGCAGGTTATGATGATGTCCATTTCGGCCAGCGCACTTACGGAATTAGCATCTTTAAGTGTGTAGCTGACGCCATCAATGACAGGACCGGCGGCTCCTGCACTGGAGGTGCTGAAAAAATGCGCTGATATATTGTCGAAGTCGTTCTCTTCGATCATTCGCTGTAGCAAAACAGAACCGACCATTCCTCGCCAACCAACAATGCCAATCTGCTTCATTTGCTTAACCCTAATTACGTTATGAGAATGTTAATTTTCTTCGAAGCACGTTATATCTCATTCCAAATTAAAGGTCATTACGAACAACATCCGATTCCGTCATTATTAAAATGTTTCATATAGCATCAGCGATTTTTATCTCTTCCATAGCTAAAAATCCATTGCAAGCGTTTGATATGAAAACAATAATATTCAGGTCGATATCCTGCGGTATTCGCATTTAAAGGGAAGAACAGGCTTAAGACATCCGCTTCTGGCATATAGCTGCCAGACTCAACAAAGCCAGGGTTTGCAATGAGGAGGAGCGGGCCTTCAATGATGTGTATCAGACTCTCTTTTACATTCCGGCCAGAGATGTTATCGGGAGAGCATGACAGTACGGATGAATACCTGTGACGATTTTGGTTGTATTGCCTGCACGGGAAACGATGGTGTTGCAGTATGCAGCGCGCGGGAGTCTGATTCCCACCATATCCCGTATGAAACATTGTATGAGGTATGAAGAGGCGGAACAAAGTCCATGGAAGCTGGATATGAGAATGCTGCAAAATGTCAGCATGCGCTAAGATCTCATCTTCCTGCCGATTTTCTTCACTGGAAGGAGAGGGAGTACCGCTCGTTTCACTCGGTTAATAACATTTACCTTGAAAGCATTATTTTTCTGTTGCATCTATTTAATAGTTAATTCAGGATGGTTTTTGTCGTCGACGGCTACTATGTATATAAAATGGTGAAATATTGACGCAAAGGGATTTTATATGAAAGAAATTAATCTGTACGCAATAGGTAGAATTACTTTGGCTGATGATAAAGTAAAAATCATTCTGCATCCTCCTTACCGTTCTGGTTTAAAAGGAATAGAAGGCTATAGTCATGCTACTCTATTATGGTGGTGTGATGGTTGCGATGATAAATCGTCTCGTCAGACTGTTATTACATCAACTCCTTATACTGAAGATGAAATGGGAGTATTTGCTACTCGCTCTCCGCAAAGACCGAATACAATAGCGATTACAACAACAGAAATATTGCATGTTGATTTAAACGCTGGATTGCTCATTGTATCCTGGATTGATGCGGAAAATGGTAGTCCAGTTATAGATATTAAACCTTACATTCCCAGTTTAGATCGTGTCGAAAATCCCATAACCCCTGGGTATTTATCTGGCTGGCCCAGTTCTTTAGAAAAGTCTGCTGATTTTGACTGGTCTTCAGTTTTAACTTATTGATAAAGCCGGAAACCCATATCTCAATCACAAACCTCTTCCATGAGCGGGATAGAAAGTTTTATCCGTAATGCTTTATATTATTGAACAGGCTTTGTTGAATAATTCAGGGTTAGCTGACAAGATGTCTCATGTATATATCGTGAATGCACGAGGGCTTATCCCTGTCCCCTATGGGGTGGGGATCTGCTGTTGCAAAATACTGGCGTAGAGATAGCGAACAATATTGGATCCGCTCAGTATCACTGCCACACCTGCATAGGCTCGTCCATCATACGTGAGCGGCTGGAAGCCTGGAGCAGGCGGTGCTGCGCTGTCGCCGTATCGTGGTCCAGGTTTGTACGGGCTGCCATTTCCTGCTTTTCCCGGAATCTCAAGAAAACAATAAACATGCTTGATTATGCCAGAAAATATTAAATAGCATATTCAGGCTTCCTTGCCCTTGTCTCTCGTCAATCATTAAACTGCGGGTGGAGAAATTTCCACGGGTTGCTGTCGCTGCCGCGCGCTACCGCTACTTCAATTAACACCGGTTTATCAGCGGCGAATGCTTGTTCCAGCGCCTGGCGCAGCATTTGCGGCGTAGTGACACGTATCCCCTGCACGCCGAAAGCTTCAGCGAACTTCACGAAATCCGGATTTACCAACTCAGAACCAATAAAACGGCCGGCGAAGCTCTGCTGCTGATCGCGGTAAACATTGCCATAAGACTGGTTATTGAATACCACGGTGACCAGATTAATGTTGTACTGCACTGCCGTTGCCAGCTCCTGAGCGGCAAACATAAAACCACCATCGCCGCAGATAGACAATACCGCTATGCCGGGATTGGCTACTTTAACCCCCAGCGCCGTCGGGAAGCCGTAACCGAGAGTTCCCTGATGGCCGGAGGATATAAAAGTGCGCGGCTGGTACATCGGTAAACCAAAGATAGCGGTAAATCCGACCTGTGATACCTCGTCAATGAAGATCCCATCGCGCGGCAGTACTTCGCGAATTGCCTGTAAATAACTGACCTGCGGCTGGATTTTCTTAATGGCTGCGGCGGCGATTTCTTTGGTTTCCGCCAGCGTCTGGTCGCGTCGCGGTGGTGTCCCGGTTGCGCTAACAGCGCTAATCAATGCCCGGGCGCCGTCAGACGCATCGCTGATGATATTGATATCTGCCTTCAGGCGTCGCACTTCGCCGGCATCAATATCAATGCGAATAATTTTCAGCCCCTGAGGACGGTAATTCCAGCGAATATCCAGCAGCTCAAAGCGTGAACCGATCACAATCGCCACATCGGTCTGCGGCCAGAGACGAGCCCCGGAAACCACGTTGAACCCCAGCGGATGATCGTCAGCCATAATCCCACGGCCGCCGCGGAAACTGACCACCGGCGCGCCAAGAGTTTCGGCCAGCGCCCTCACTTCCGGCGCTGCATCTGAAGCACCGCTGCCGACAAATATCATCGGCGCCCGGCAGTTCTGGAGAAGTTTCGCTGCCGCGTCGACAGCATCAGTATCTACCGGCGGTTTCGGTTTCTGCGCCAGCGGCGCAACACCATCCACCCGCGCCGTACGGGTGAAGAAATCCCATCCCGCCTGTAGCGCCACCATCCCTTGTCTGCCGGATGTCATCTCCTGAAACGCGCGGGCAACCAGCCACGGCGCGTCGCAGGGCTGCTCAATGTGGGCACTCCATTTTCCGATATGGCCGAGGATATCAAGCTGACGTGGTAGCTCATGTAGTTGACCGCGCCCACGGTCTTTGTAAGCCGATTCGACATCGCCGGTCAGAGCCAGTACCGGCGCGTTACAGCCGTGGGCGGTTAACAGTGCCGCACTGGCGTTAAGAATACCAGGCCCCGGGACAACGGCGCATACCCCGGGTTGTCCGGTGGATCGGGCATAACCGTAGGCCATATAGGCGCTGGTTTGTTCATGCCGGGCGCCAATCGTGCGAATTGCCTGTCTGTTGCGCGCTAAGGCATCGGTCAGGCCATAAATTTGCGCGCCGGGTAAGGCAAACACAGTATCCACATGGTGGTGTTTCAGGCCATTAACGATAGCATCTCCGCCCGTCATATGCTGCGGCGTATTCTGGTCATTATTCATATTAAGATCCTCATTCATGATTAGCGGCTGGTGAATGGCACGTAATGCACTTCCATATGCTCTCTGACTGATGAGTAAACTCCGTTATTAAATAAATAATCAGGCTTCCTGATGTCCTTTTGATAATTAATTTGCGGCGCTAATGGTGTGGTAAAAAATACTTCTCCGGATATCTGTTATTACGTTAGCAGTCATCGGCACCGGCGAACATGTCGGCCCGGGAATAGTTGCCATGTCAATATGACATGTTTTGACTCCCGGGATTTAACGAGGCCGACGCCTGACAGTGCTGATAGACAAATTGCCGAAACCACTGATGTTCCGGGGAGTTATGAGTTCGGCGGTGCCAGACAACCCAATAGCGAAAACGCCAGGTGGCGAAATCCAGTGGCCGCCAGGTTAATGGCCGTGTTCCAACACTGTGCTCCAGTAAATATCGGGGAATGGTTAACAGGTTGTCCGATTGCGCGGCCACGTCCAGCGCGGCGGAGAAAAACGGCACCGACAGACGAATGACCCTGCTGACCTGTTGCTGCTTCAGGTAATTATCAATAAAACCGTCTTTATCACCGCCGCCGCTAATTTTGATATGCGACCAGTTAAGATAATCGCTAAGGGTAATTTTTTCCGCGTTGGCAAGTGAGTGATCGCTACGTAAACAACAGACTGGAATATCATCGCCGATGATTCGGCCATGAAATTCCGGCGGCGCATCTTCAACCAGCGTGGTGGCGAGGTCCACCTTACCGCTGGACAGCCAGTCGTAACGATTGGGTTGCCAGGTCAGATAATCAATGCAAACCCCTGGCGCGACTTGCCTCAGGTGACGGATTAAGTCCGGCAGAATGTGTGTGGCGACATAATCGGAGGCCGCAATGGAGAACCGGCGGGTACAACTCCCGGGATCGAAGATCAACGGCTGCGCCAGCGAGTCGAGATTTTGTAATATCTGGCTCAGCGGGGTGAGCAGCGCACTGGCTTTATCCGTTAACAGAAACTGTTTCCCCTGACGAACCAGCAACGGATCATCAAAGGCAGCACGATAATGGGCTAACTGGCGACTGAGGGCCGACTGGCTGCTGCCCATGGTCGCGGCAGCGTGGGTCAGGTTGCGCTGTTCAAGAATAACCAGCAGGGTTTTCAACTGGATAATACTCAATGAGGAAAACAGTGAATTCATGCGTTTCTCGCTTTCGCTTATCATTAGTTAAACCACAATGTCCTCATTTTTATCGCAGGCCAATACTATTAATATGTTAATAATATGGTATGGATCACAAATCAGAGAAGTTGTTTTTTTGCGCATTTATTAGATGATTTGATAATGCAATGAAATTAAACATTATTTTATCTTTACATCCCTTCGCCTTGCCCGGATTACTTTAAAATAAACTGCTTGATATCGCCGGGATAAAGGCTTAAATAAATAAAATGTTAATATATTAATAAAACCATAATAAACCTCTGGGCAAGTGTCCGCGGCTGGCTGTGGCCTGTCGCCGTGGTGCAAATTGCGCTGATATGCACATCGATAACCCTGAGAGACCCTACAATGACGATTGAAAATGTAATAGCCGCTGTACCGGCACCGGATATTTTGCGCTGTGCTTATATGGAGATACAGGTTACCGACCTGCGGGCCGCCCGCGAATTCTATGTCGATATTCTCGGCCTGACGGTCACCGCAGAGGACGACCAGCATATTTACCTGCGCTCCATTGAGGAGTTTATTCACCATAACCTCGTTCTGCGCCAGGGGCCTATTGCCGCCATGGCGGCCTTCTCTTTCCGGGTGCGTAGTCCGGAAGATGTCGACAGGGCTGAGGCCTGGTTCCGGGCTCGGGGATACCGGACCGAGCGCCGCAAAGAAGGATTCACCCGCGGGATAGGCGATTCCGTACGCGTTGAAGATCCGCTCGGCTTCCTACGCGATCCTGACGGCCATCGTATTGAGATCTACACCCAGGACTACTACACCGGCGATCCGGACAACCCGGTGATGGGCTGGGGTATTCACGACAACCAGCGCCGCGACTGGTGGGGTAATCCGGTGGTCGCGAGCTGGTATACCGAAGGCTCACTGGTTATGGATCTGGATGGCAACCCCCAGCCGGTCACAGAGCGCAGCGAGCCGAGCGAAATGGCGGTCACTATCGGTGCCGATGGTTTCTCTTACACCCGTAAAGACGATGTTCTGGAAGGTTTCCGGCTCGGCAACAGCCTGTAACGGTCAAGGAGAGAAGTATGTCAACATTAGCTCAATCTGCGCAGGAGAATCACGCGACGGCCGATGAACAGCGGGTAATGAGTAAGCTGTTCCGCCGCCTGGTGGCGTTCCTGTTCGTTTTATTCGTATTCTCCTTCCTGGACCGCATCAATATCGGTTTTGCCGGGTTGACCATGAGCCAGGATCTGGGGCTGACCTCCACGATGTTTGGCCTTGCCGCGACGCTGTTTTACGTCACCTACGTGCTGTTCGGAGTGCCGAGCAATATTATGCTCAGCCGGGTTGGGGCACGGCGCTGGATCGCCGTCATTATGGTGGTCTGGGGCGTGGCGTCTACCTGTACCCTGTTTGCCACCAGCGCCGGTACGCTGTATGCGCTACGTATGATTGTCGGTGTTGCTGAGGCTGGCTTTGTGCCGGGTATTCTGCTGTATCTCACCTGGTGGTTTCCGTCCTGGTATCGGGCCCGCGCCAACGCGCTATTTATGATCGCTATGCCGCTGACGATGATGTTCGGATCGATGCTTTCCGGCTATATTCTGGCGCTGGACGGGGTGATGAACCTCAGGGGCTGGCAATGGTTATTCCTGCTGGAAGGGCTGCCGTCGGTGATCCTTGGCGTAGTGACCTGGTTTTATCTTGATGATAAACCGGCGGATGCAAAATGGCTGAACGCTGATGAAAAACAGACTCTTCAACGGATGATGGAAAGCGATCGCAGCGTCAACCGGAAGATGTTGACCTCCCGGCCCGTTTCGCTGTGGCGCGAAATTTTTACCCCGGTAGTAGTGCTCTATATTCTCGCCTACTTCTGCCTCACTAATAGTCTCAGCGCCATCAATATCTGGACGCCGCAAATCCTCAAAAGCTTTAATGTCTCCAGCAGCAATATTACCGTCGGTCTGTTGGCGGCGATCCCCCAGTTTTGCACCATCGTGGTGATGATGTGGTGGAGCAAACGTTCCGATCGCCTCAAGGAACGTAAGCGTCATACAATCTACCCTTACCTGTTTTCCGCCGCTGGCTGGCTGCTGACATCGCTGACCGCACATCCGCTGATTCAGTTGTTGGGTCTGATAATGGCCTCAGCCGGAGCATTCACCGCCATGACGCTGTTCTGGACTACGCCCGATCGGGCGATCAGCGTCGGCGCTCAAGCAGTTGTGCTGGCGACTATCAGCGGCGCGGGCAATATTGGCTCCGGGCTTAGCCCACTGCTGATTGGGGTAATTCATGATATGACCGGGAATTTTAATGCCGGCTTGTGGTTTATGGCTGGGTTACTGATTATCGGCGCGCTGGTACTGGCATATATACCAATGGGCGGGGTGCAGGCGGCGACCAAAATCGTCTGCGATAAGCCCGTCGGCCGTCGGCCCTTCTGGCAGTGATTCGCCGCCGGACCAATCACAGCGGTATCGGTCAGCGCAGGGAACGCGCGCTTAACCGTTCTCCTGGCGGACATACAGATACGCCGTCGCCCGGGAGATGCCGAGATGCTGGGCCACGGTGTCCATAGACTTACGTAATGCCTGAATTAAGGCTTTGCGGTCAGCAACGTTGAGCGCTCTGGCCGTGGTCGTGCGCTTTGCCGCATAGCTGTCGATGCGCTGGCGAATGGCTTCGGAACCGGTAGCCGGCTCAAGATGTTCGACCACCGCACTGCTTTCAATCTCCGTGAACTGCGCCAGAGCGCTCTGTATTCCCGAAATAGCGTGATATCCACATTCAGGCACAGGGCGGCGACATATTTACCACTGCTGTCTTTAATGCCGATGGAGGCGCTCTTTACCGGCCGGCCATCCGCAAACTGGTTGGCATAGTTAGCAATAATACTGGGGAAGTCTGGTGACGCAATACGCGCCAGTCCCAGCTCGGTAGCCGGCTGTAATCCGACACGTCTCCGCCAGATATGGGACGAATACCAGGCATCACAGAGCACGGTCGTCACTGAACCGGTTGCCGAGCTGCCCGTGGAAGTGGCTGAAGTAGTGAATGCAGCCTCCGCCGCGCTGTCCGAACGCATCATGGGTGGATAGCCTGAGCCACGTAGCCCGATCCTCCGCTACGCCCGCCATCAGGGCTTTCAATTTCGCCGCTGATTAAAGAGCTCGTCGACCGCTTAACGATAGAGGAGGTTGATTATCCGGCGGAGAGCCATGTCGGCCGATTGATCAGAGTGACGCTCGATGAACTTGCCGCCATGCCGCAGCAGAAATTAAGCCTGCCGGTTTCGGCGCACCCTAAGATCCGCGCTATGGCGGATGCGCTGGTCAGCCACCCGGAGGATCGCAGTACCTTTAAAGTTTGGGCGAAACGGCTGGCACTCAGCGAGCGCTCATTAGCCCGCCTGATGCTGCGCGAAACCGGGCTGACCTTCGGGCGATGGCGTCAGCAGCTGCATTTGATTATTGCCCTGCGGGAGCTGGCAAGCGGGGTATCGGTGCAAAACGTGGCGGCTAATCTGGGCTATGAGTCGGTAAACGCGTTTATCACTATGTTCAGAAAAACGATGGGCAGCACGCCCGCGCACTATTTTGCCGGTCGAAGAACGGCGGATCCCGCAGTGATGCCTGTCCTTGATAAGGCGTGAGGCGAAGCTGGCAGTAAGCCGCCAGCCAAACTGTTCGGGGCAGAGACTGCAACGGGATCAACGCTGAGAGCGTAAGCCTTTTTCCGACAGGGGAGCTGATTGCTGGCGTAACCCCTGCGTTTGCGCGCAGCCGATACTGCGTCGCCACGCGCCTGGGGCCTGGCCAAACTGACGCTTGAAGCTGCGGTTGAAGGACTGCTGGGAGTCAAAGCCGAGGGCGATAGCCACGTTCAAAATGGGCTCATCGCTGTGGGCCAGCCGTTCGACCGATTTTTGCAGCTTTTGCGCGCGAATATACTCGGCAAGAGGATAGCCGGTATGTTCTTTGAATATCCGCTGCAGGTGCCATTTCGAATAGCCGGCTCGCCTGGAAACGGTGTCAATGTTGAGACGACTATCGAGATTATTATCGATCCAGTCGAGTAAATCGTGAATAAATGCGCCAGTGTTCATCTTGTTTACCCCACGCAGCTTATTAAAAGCATCTTTATCTGTTGCATTTAAAGGTGGCCGGTTTTTGCGTTAATTGCAAGTTTTATTGTTGCATTTAAATCCACGGTAAAAACGCGCCTTTTTCCAGTGCCAGGAATAGCACATAAAGTGCAACAATTATTCTTGCACTAAATTTAGCGCCTTCCTACAATCGCCGCGATAGTGTATTCGCAACTGTTACAGTTTTGTGGCGACGATCGACACAAATGGCCTTAGCCAGCCCGGGCAAAGGAAGCGGCGTTTCCTGCTGCGTCTTGCCCGACGGCTACAATTACCGGAATAAAAATAATGAGCCTGCAAAAAACCTGGGGTAAGTTTCATCTGAATGCGTCGGGAGCAATGTTACTCTCCGTGCTTCTTGTCGGGTGCGATCAGGGTGTCGCGCAAAACGCCGCGCCGCAAGCTCCCGCCGTCAGCGCCGCTGACGTGGTGGTGAAATCCATTAGCCAGTGGGATAGCTTTAACGGTCGAATTGAAGCGGTGGAAAGCGTTCAGCTCCGTCCCCGCGTCTCAGGCTACATTGATAAAGTGAACTACACCGATGGCCAGGAGGTGAAAAAGGGCGAGGTACTGTTCACCATCGACGACCGCACCTATCGCGCTGCGCTGGAGCAGGCGCAGGCGACGTTAGCCAGAGCCAAAACGCAGGCCAGCCTGGCGCGCAGCGAGGCTAACCGTACCGATAAATTAATCAATACCAACCTGGTATCTCGTGAAGAATGGGAGCAGCGGCGTTCCGCCGCCGCCCAGGCCCAGGCCGATATTCGCGCAGCGCAGGCGGCGGTAGATGCCGCACAGCTTAACCTTGATTTCACCAAAGTGACCGCGCCGATCGATGGCCGCGCCAGCCGTGCGCTGATCACCAGCGGTAATCTGGTGACCGCGGGCGACAGCGCCAGCGTGCTCACCACGCTGGTCTCGCAGAAAACGGTTTATGTCTATTTTGATGTCGATGAGTCGACCTATCTTCACTATCAACATCTCGCCCGCAGCGGACAGGGGGCGTCCAGCAATCACCAGGCGCTACCGGTAGAGATTGGTCTTGTTGGCGAGGAGGGCTATCCCCATCAGGGCAAAGTGGATTTTCTTGATAATCAGTTAACCCCGAGTACCGGCACGATCCGCATGCGCGCGCTGCTGGATAACGCCCAGCGTCAGTTCACGCCGGGACTCTTTGCCCGCGTCCGCCTGCCGGGCAGCGCTGAATTCAACGCCACGCTTATCGACGACAAGGCGGTGCTGACCGATCAGGATCGCAAATATGTCTATATCGTTGATAAAGAGGGGAAAGCGCAGCGTCGCGATATCACCCCGGGGCGTCTGGCCGCCGGTTTACGCATTGTGCAGAAGGGGCTGAATCCCGGTGATAGAGTCATCGTCGATGGTTTACAAAAAGTGTTTATGCCGGGGATGCCGGTTAACGCTAAGACCGTTGCCATGACCGCCAGCGCCGCCCTCAACTGATCCCTTTTCTGAGAATCCGACACATGGACTTTTCCCGCTTTTTTATCGACAGGCCGATTTTCGCCGCGGTACTGTCGATTCTGATTTTTATCACCGGCTTAATTGCTATCCCGCTGCTGCCGGTGAGCGAATATCCTGACGTAGTACCGCCAAGCGTGCAGGTGCGCGCGGAGTATCCCGGCGCCAACCCGAAGGTGATTGCCGAGACCGTGGCGACGCCGCTGGAGGAAGCAATCAACGGCGTTGAGAACATGATGTACATGAAATCTGTCGCCGGATCTGACGGTGTACTGGTGACCACCGTCACATTCCGTCCGGGTACCGACCCGGATCAGGCGCAGGTTCAGGTACAAAACCGGGTGTCGCAGGCCGAGGCGCGTCTGCCGGAAGATGTGCGCCGTCTGGGAATTACCACTCAGAAACAATCGCCGACGCTGACGTTGGTGGTGCATCTGTTCTCGCCCGGCGGTAAATACGACTCCCTGTATATGCGTAACTACGCCACGCTAAAAGTGAAAGATGAACTGGCGCGTCTGCCCGGCGTCGGCCAGATTCAGATATTTGGCTCGGGCGAATACGCGATGCGCATCTGGCTGGATCCGAATAAGGTGGCGGCACGCGGGCTGACCGCCTCGGATGTGGTCACGGCGATGCAGGAGCAAAACGTACAGGTATCCGCCGGCCAGCTTGGCGCCGAGCCGCTGCCGAAGGAGAGCGATTTCCTGATCTCCATTAATGCCCAGGGGCGTCTGCACACGGAAGAAGAGTTTGGCAATATTATTCTGAAAACGGCGCAGGACGGCTCGCTGGTACGCCTGCGCGACGTGGCGCGCATTGAGATGGGTTCCGGCAGCTACGCCCTGCGTTCCCAGCTAAACAATAAAGATGCGGTAGGTATCGGTATTTTCCAGTCGCCGGGGGCAAATGCTATCGATTTGTCTAACGCGGTGCGCGCAAAAATGGACGAGCTGTCGAAACGCTTCCCGCAGGATATGCAATGGGCGGCGCCTTACGATCCAACGGTTTTTGTTCGCGACTCCATTCGCGCGGTGGTGCAAACGCTGCTGGAAGCGGTGGTGCTGGTAGTGCTGGTAGTGATCCTGTTTCTGCAAACCTGGCGCGCGTCGATTATTCCGCTGATCGCGGTACCGGTATCGGTGGTGGGCACCTTCAGCATTCTGTACCTGCTGGGCTTTTCACTAAACACGCTGAGCTTGTTCGGCCTGGTGTTGGCTATCGGGATCGTGGTAGATGATGCCATCGTGGTAGTAGAAAACGTCGAGCGAAACATCGAAGAGGGGCTGGCTCCGCTTCAGGCGGCTCATCAGGCGATGCGTGAAGTTTCCGGGCCGATTATCGCCATTGCGCTGGTTTTGTGTGCGGTATTCGTGCCAATGGCGTTTCTCTCCGGCGTCACCGGCCAGTTCTACAAGCAGTTTGCGGTGACGATCGCGATTTCTACGGTGATCTCCGCCATCAACTCGCTGACGCTCTCTCCGGCGCTGGCGGCTTTATTGCTAAAACCGCACGGCGCGGCGAAAGACTTTCCGACCCGGCTTATCGACCGCCTGTTTGGCTGGATATTCCGTCCTTTTAACCGCTTTTTCCATCGCAGCTCAAACGGCTATCAGGGGCTGGTGGGCAAAACGCTCGGCCGACGCGGCGCGGTGTTTGCCGTCTATTTACTGCTGCTCTGCGCCGCAGGCGTGATGTTTAAAGCGGTACCCGGCGGGTTTATTCCGACGCAGGATAAGCTCTATTTAATTGGCGGCGTGAAAATGCCAGAAGGCTCGTCGCTGGCGCGCACCGATGCGGTGATCCGCAAAATGAGCGAAATCGGGATGAATACCGAAGGCGTGGATTATGCGGTCGCTTTCCCGGGGCTTAATGCGCTTCAGTTTACCAATACGCCGAATACCGGGACGGTCTTTTTCGGCCTGAAACCGTTCGATCAGCGTAAGCACTCGGCGGCGGAAATTAACGCGGAGATCAACGCGAAAATCGCCCAAATCCAGCAGGGCTTTGGTTTCTCCATCCTGCCACCGCCGATTTTAGGCCTGGGTCAGGGTTCCGGTTATTCGCTGTATATCCAGGATCGCGCTGGCCTTGGCTACGGCGCGCTGCAAAACGCGGTGAACACCATGTCCGGTGCGATAATGCAGACGCCGGGGATGCATTTCCCTATCTCAACCTACCAGGCTAACGTTCCGCAGCTGGATGTGCAGGTCGATCGTGATAAGGCGAAAGCGCAGGGCGTGTCGCTGACCGAGCTGTTCGGTACGCTGCAAACCTATCTGGGCTCATCGTACGTAAATGACTTTAACCAGTTCGGCCGCACCTGGCGAGTGATGGCGCAGGCCGACGGACCGTTCCGCGACAGCGTGGAGGATATTGCCAATTTGCGCACCCGGAATAATCAGGGTGAAATGGTGCCAGTCGGCAGTATGGTGAATATCAGCACCACCTACGGCCCGGATCCGGTGATTCGCTACAATGGCTATCCGGCAGCGGATCTGATTGGCGATGCCGATCCTCGTATCCTCTCGTCAGCGCAGGCGATGACGCAGCTGAGCGCGATGTCTAAGCAGATACTGCCGAACGGGATGAATATTGAATGGACCGATCTGAGCTTCCAGCAGGCCACGCAGGGCAATACGGCGCTGATTGTCTTCCCGGTGGCGGTTCTGCTGGCGTTCCTGGTGCTGGCGGCGCTGTACGAAAGCTGGACCCTGCCGCTGGCGGTGATCCTGATCGTGCCGATGACCATGCTCTCCGCGCTGTTCGGCGTCTGGCTGACCGGCGGCGATAACAACGTGTTCATGCAGGTGGGTCTGGTGGTTCTGATGGGGCTGGCGTGTAAAAACGCCATTCTGATCGTCGAGTTTGCCCGCGAGCTGGAAATTCAGGGGAAAGGGATCATGGATGCGGCGCTGGAGGCGTGCCGCCTGCGTTTACGCCCGATTGTGATGACCTCCATCGCCTTTATTGCCGGGACCATTCCGCTGATCCTCGGCCACGGCGCGGGTGCCGAAGTGCGCGGCGTCACCGGCATCACGGTGTTCTCCGGGATGCTGGGCGTGACGTTGTTTGGTCTGTTCCTGACGCCGGTGTTTTACGTAACGCTGCGTAAATTCGTCACGCGCGGTAAACCGGTGAAGGACGTTGTGCCTGCGTAGAATCAGGAATTAAAACTGACAAAAAAACCGCTTTCACTATGAAGGCGGTTTTTTTTCGTAATCAGGAAATCATTAAAGCGCTTTTTTATAGCGGGCGGTCAGTTCCGGTAGCGGATCGCACCCGCTGGTATCGGCTTTTTTGACCTCTTCCAGCGCGCTTGCCACCGTATGGCGGGCTAAGACATCTAACGAAGCCTGCTCCGCTTCATCGGCGACAGATTTGAAGTACCAGCAGGCGTTGGCGCTGACTACGCAACGGGCAGGGACATCAGGACGCGACGCCCACAGCTTTTTATCTTCTATTACGGAAGCGTAGATATCGCGCAGGGTAATCTGATCCGCAGGACGACCAAGATGAATGGAGCCGTTGCGGCCAAGCGTTGAGACGATAATACCGTCACGCGTGAGGGGAACCATTAATTTGCGGATAAAGCTCGGATTGGCTTCCAGACCGTAGGCCAGAATCGCACTCGTCGAACGTTCACCTAATTGCTCCGCCATCGCTACGCTGAGAACCATCTGCAAAGCTGTCGGGAAGCGGTAATCTAACATTTTATTATCCTGGGTTGCGGTGAATCTTGTTCTTTTTGGCACCGCAGAGGTGAGTAATCAATAAGCAACAATATAACAAATACGATGTTTTTTTTGAAGCAATCTACGCGTGACCTGGCACGTAAAAAAGAGTTTCCACTGCTTGCCGCTGGTGTATCGCCAGGCTCATTCAGACGCTTTAGGAGTTAATAGAGTATCCACCGGATAAAACCGCTCTTTATTGAGGTCGACGCAGGCTTGCAACATTATGCCTTCGATCGAGACAGGGCTGAATTCGTGGTGCTGAGGGTGTCATTGCTTTAACACGCTCACGGGCGTACCGGGAGAGGGATAAGACGGCGTCGATCGTGGAGTAAACGTCCCCATACACTCTGCGTCTGCGTTGCTATGCAACTCCTTCAGCCATCAGGTCGTTTATTACGGCGAACCATGGCGTAAATTATCAATAATGCAAACGGATAATGTGCCTACCTTTAATACACAATAGCATTTAATTAACTATGCCGGAAAAAATAAGATAATTCCAAAGGTGTTAGCCAATATGGGACGTGTGGGATAATGTCGCTAAAATATCTCTTCACATTTATCTTTTTATTTACAGCTGGTTACATTTGGGTGGTGATGTTTTTGGTGATAAATCATGGTTAAAATAAAATCTTCTACTAATATGAAATTGTTGATTAAATTCAGACATTGTTAATTCGTATAAATTTATATGGTTGGCTTTCTATTGCTCGTCCGTAATTTAAGCTGATGAGTTATAGCTGCTTCGATAATTATCCCGTTCGATATTGCCATAGCTCTGGCAGGTCAATTTCTGCTCTGGACGTTTATGTCAAACCACGTCGGGCAAGAAAGTTATTTTAAAGGACAACATAAATGACGAATATCTACGAATCTTCCAATCCGGGCAGTCAGGAAACCGCCAGGCAGTTAACTGCCGCCGCGGTAAATAGCCCGAGCGCGGTATCATGGGGAGCCATTTTTGCCGGCGCAGCGGCGGCAGCTTCGCTGGCGCTGATGCTACTGATGCTTGGGGCAGGATTGGGCCTTACCTCTATTTCTCCCTGGGAAAATCATGGCCTGGCGGCAGGCACCGTGGGTATTGCCGCCATCGCATGGCTGGCGTTTACCCAAATAGTGGCTTCCGGCATGGGGGGATATCTGGCTGGGCGGCTCCGTACGAAATGGGTTGATACGCATAGCAACGAAATCTATTTCCGCGATACGGCGCATGGCTTTCTGACGTGGGCAGTGGCCCTGCTGGTGTCAGCCGTCCTGTTGACGACCACCATCAGTTCACTCATCGGCGGCAGCGCAAAAGTGATTGGTTCAGTTGCCGGGGGGGCGACGGCAACCGCGATGAATAACGCGGGGGACGAATCATCACTGCTTTCGAAGTCATCGATGGAATATTTCACTCGCTCGTTATTCAGAGTCACCCCGGCAGAAAACAGCGGAGTAGCTGCAAATTCAACGGGTAATGATACCACGCCAGTGAATCAGCCCGTGCCGCCAAAGCCGGAATCCCCGGCCCAGTTAGCAGAGGTTACAGGCATTTTTGCTAACAGTATTTATTCTGGCGCGCTTCCCCCTGAAGATCTGACCTATGTGGCGCAGCTCGTTTCTCAGAATACCGGTATCAGTCAGACAGAGGCCGAGCAGCGCGTTCAGGCGGTTTATGATAAGGCGCAGGCCAATTTGAAAGAGGCTAAAAATAAAGCGCAGCAGGGCGCAGACATTGCCAGAAAAACCACTAGCTACATTACCCTGTGGTCATTTATTTCCCTGTTAATCGGCGCTTTTGTTGCAAGTCTTTGCGCAACTTACGGCGGCCGTCAGCGTGATTTATAACTTCTAATACTCATTATGCAGGAGGACCCTATGCGTTCAATATTACTTTTCTTTCTGGGCGTACCCATTCCGATTATTATTTTGATTGCGTTGTTTGTGCACTGAATATTTTCTCCTGTGACAGGAATCGCAGGCCAGAAAATATTTGCCCTGCGCACATTGCCGAACAAGCATAAATGCCCTTTGCGGGCATTTATGCTTTACAGGAGGCGGTTAGCGTTCACGCCGTGCCATTAACAGCGCAAGGTCAACGAGGCGATTCGAGAATCCCCACTCATTGTCGTACCACGCCAGAATTTTGACCATATTGCCGCCAATCACCAGCGTTGACAGACCGTCGATAATGGAAGAGCGCGGGTCGCCCTGATAGTCACTGGAAACGAGCGGTTCATCGCTATAGCCGAGGATCCCTTTCAGCGGTCCCGCAGCGGCGGCCTCGCGAAACGCATTATTGACCTCTTCGGTCGTCACATCACGCTCAAGCGTGACGGTCAGGTCGACAATGGACACCACCGGAACGGGGACGCGCAGCGAGTATCCCGTTAAACGTCCATCCAGCTCAGGGATGACCTTGCCAAGCGCCTTCGCGGCACCGCTGGAATAAGGCACAATCGACAGCGCAGCGGCGCGGGCGCCGCGCAGATCTTTTTCCGGCTGGTCGTGCAGCGCCTGACTGTTGGTATAGGCGTGGGTAGTATTCATCAGACCATGCTTAATGCCGAAATGCTGGTGCAGAACCTGTGCGGCAGGTGCCAGACCGTTAGTAGTACAGCTACCGTTGCTGACGACAAAGTGTTTATCCGGCGAGTAGAGGCTATCGTTAACTCCCATCACGATGGTCAAGTCATCGTTTTTACCGGGAGCGGAGATAATCACTCGCTTTGCGCCACCGCTGTGGATATGCACCGCCGCTTTATCACGTTCAGTGAAGAAGCCGGTGGCTTCAATGACGATATCGACTTCACTTTGACGCCACGGGATGTTGGCCGGGTCGCGTTCGCTGAACACGGTAATGGGTTTACCGTCAACGACCAGTTGCCCGTCACCGGCGGTGACGTCGGCGTCGAGAGTACCGAGCAGCGAGTCGTATTTCAGCAGATGCGCCAGCGTCTTACTGTCCGTCAGATCGTTAATTGCCACAATCTGAATATCCGGATTACCCAGTGCCGCCCGCAGTACGTTGCGTCCGATACGGCCAAAACCGTTAATACCGACCTTTACCATGATCAACTCCTTATTTGTTGTCTCTGGAGCTAATCTAGGCCGCTCACCAGTTGGCGTAAATGACAAAAAAGGATCACTTTACGCCATTTTACGACAGTGAAAGCGCTGGCGGTATTCACCGGGTGTAAGGTGTAGCTGTTTTTCAAACAGCCGTCGCAGGTTAATGCTGTTGCCAAACCCCGTTTGTTCGGCAATGCGATCCAGCGTTTCGTTGGTCTGTTCCAGGCGTTGCCGTGCTGCGGCGAGACGGGCTTCGGCAACGTAGCGCGCTGGCGACGCGCCGGTTTCCCGGGTAAACACGCGGGTGAAATTGCGTGGACTCATGGCGACTTTTTCCGCCAGTTTTTCCACGCTGAGGTCGGCGGTGAGGTTCTCAAGTAACCAGGCCAGCAGATCGTTAATGGGGCCCAGGGTGCTGGTCTGCTGAAGGTTGTAGCGGCTAAACTGCAGCTGCCCTCCGGGACGGCGCAAGTACATGACGAAGTCCTGGGCGATGTCGCGCGCCAGGCTGAAGCCGTAATCCTCTTCAACCAGCGCTAGCGTCAGGTCAAAGCCGGAACTGACTCCGCCCGAGGTCCAGATGTGTTCGTCCTGAATATAGAGCGGACCGCCTTCAACGCGCACCTGAGGAAATTCCGCCTGCATGGTATCCAGTAGCTTCCAGTGGGTAGTGGCTCGTCTGCCGTCCAGCAGCCCGGTTTGCGCCAGCAACATCGCGCCGCCGCAAATAGAGGCAATGCGGCGGGCGTGGGGAGCGGCAAGGCGCAGCCAGTCAACTACCGCAATCCCTTCCTGCGGATTTTGACCTCTGCCGGTAATAATGATGGTATCGAGAGGCTCGCGCGGGTCTATTTCATGCAGACGATGATCGGCCAGCAGATTTAAACCGGACTGACCATGGATCACCTGATGCGGCTGGGTTGTCGCTAGCTGGACCTGATAACAGATGTGCGTAGCGCCTTGCGGATGCAGGCGGTTGGCCTGCATCAGAATGTCGGCAATACCGGCGGATTCAAACAGCATACCGCCATCGGGGACAATAATGAGTATTTTCTTCATGTCCTGAAAAGTAATCTTTTTACAGAATAAGTCAACCGAGCAGACGCAGCGGGAAGGCAAAGTTATTGTGGATGCCGCGATAATTAGCGTCCACCTCTGCCTTGAGAGGCAAAGTACGAAGAGGGCGGCCTCTTATCTGAGCCGTTCGTTATCACGTGGTTAAAAGGGAGTCGCTGCTCTGGCTCCTCCCTGTTTTGCATAAAATCGGGAGTGATTAACTATCCTGAAGACGCGCCAGCATGCCAGCCCTACAAACGCCTATAATTGCGCAGATCAGGATACTGAGTACAGCCGTGAAGATAAATACTCCCGCTCCCGTCATGGCGAGTAGCAGACCGCCAATTAACGGCCCCACGGCGACGCCCAGCGTTGAAAGCGTTGAGGCGCCAAGGTAGGCACCCCGATGCTTTGCGGGGGCTAATTGATCGAGCAAAATATTCAGATTAGGCATCAGAATTGCCTCGCCCATACTGAATAAGCAGGTGACCGCCAGCCATATTACGATATCCGTCGAACGTATGGAAAATAAGATGAACTGGGAAAGTGCGAAAATTACGCCGCCCAGAATAATGCGTCCGGATATATTAGTTTTTGTCAGGAAACGTACAATAAACGTTTGAAAAAAAAGCACCGAGCACGCGTTGGTGACCAGAATCAGAGTAATAAGCTTAACCGCTGCATTATTATCAAGTAATAGCAGATACTGGGGCAGTACTGCCTCGTAATGAATATAAACAATACTGCACAATATGCTGCACAGCAGTGCCGCGATGTAGATCCTGTCCCTGGCGATAATAAACATCATTTGATGCAGTCTAATCGTCTTATCGCCGCTGGGGAGCTGTTCGCTTGTTATTCTGCCCGGCGGCAGGTAAAAGAGTACATAGATGAAAAAGGGCAAATAGGTTAAACCGGTTATCAAAAAAGTCCCTTTCTGCGATGTCAGACCAAATGCTAATCCTACCAGCGGGCCGAAAACCGCCGCGACGTTGATCAGGTAGTAGCGCATCTGAAGGGCAAGCGCACGGCGCCGACGGTCACCAAGCAAATCGCTCATCAACGCGCGCACGGGCGGATCAACCCATGCAAAACAGACGCCGATGATCATCAGGCCTGTTATGAACAATCCCATTCCGCTGGCCAGCGCCAGCGTCATATATCCCACAGCTGAAAATCCGCAGCCCAGCAGAAGAATAATCCTTCGCCCCAGCCTGTCCGAAATCTGCCCCCCATACATGCCGAGAACGACCGAAAGTAATGCGCTGCTGGACATTGCCACGCCAATATCGATAGGCGACATATGGTAATTTTGTGTCATGATCACCGCGATAAACGGCCATGCCATAAAATAGCTAAATCTTATGACAAAGGTAAAAAAGAGCAGCGCATGGACGGTAACGGGAAATGTTTTTAACGTTGGCAAAAGCCCCGGTTCTGCATAACTTTCAGCGACATGTTTTGATGTCATAAGTGACCCTGTTTTTTTAATTAACTGGCGGTGAGTTCCGTGCCACCGCGGGCGAAAAATTGTGTAATCAGCTTGAAATCGTTTTTATAAAAGTAGGGGGGTAAAAATTATAAAATACGTATGGCAGGAGTGTCACAGCTCAGAGGGCCGCTCTTTTCATTTCAACTCAATAAAAAAATACCTGCATCACCACATTATTATAACTATGCTTATTTCCCCCTGAAACGAAAGCGCTGCTTTATTCTATTGTGATTAATTTTAAAAATACAGCATAGCTATCATCAAAAATAAAATCCTTCCGTAGCATAAGTATCACATCTGAACGGTGGGTTCTGCTGTGAGTGCCTGCTCATATCACTTATCCGGTTTTAAAGGCTGGCAGAAAATTTTCAGAGGTCATCCTCGGTGATTTTTATATACAGCGCGCCTAACAGCGACAGGTCGAGTAACAGGGCAAACGCATAAGGAAAACCGGACAAACCGGCAAATTGCAGCGGAATGGCAAGACAAATTCCTGAGGATAGTAGAGCAACCGTAGTCATCACTCCGGCTCTGGATTTTGCAAAACGCGCGGAAACCGCGTTACCGTTACGTTTGCCGGCTATCGCCCTCGACACGATTCCTTGCCCCAGCCCGGAAACGATGACGCCCGGCATCAACGAGTGCCAGCTATACAGGCCACGAAAAGCGAGGATCAAACACAATAAACCCGCTGCGCTGATGAGGAATCCCAGCCGGATGCGGGTCAGATGGGCTGTGGGCAGTAACGCTTCCCAACGCGACCCGATGTAGCCGCCGGCAAAAGCGATAGCCAGAACGCCTGCCAGCGCGAAAGCGGCAGGAAGACTTTGCTGCAAAGAAAACTCCAGTAGAAGAACGATCTGCGCGAGCAGCCCACTGAACAAAAACAAGCCCACAGAAAACCGCATTTTTTCTGTCGGCAGTGCGGTTGCGCTTAAAGTAGCCATTGATCCACTATGCCTCGTTATACATTACCAGGATATATTAAATTCATCCTGAAAAGGGTATGACACAAGCATATCCCTTCTATAATAAGCTTTTCAAAGACACATTTTTCACTCATGGATGAAAAAATCTCATCATGAAATCATCACGTTTACCTCCTCTTGGCGCGCTGCGCGCTTTCCATGCCGTTGCCGAATGCCTGAGCTTCAAAGGTGCCGCTACTCAGCTCAGCGTCAGCGCCACCGCCGTTAGTCATCAAATTCGTCTTCTTGAGTCGGTGCTGGAATGTCGCGTATTCGAACGCTCCGCGCAGAGCGTCAAGTTGACAGCGGCGGGGGAGTTACTTTATGCCGCTACACAAAGCGCTTTTTCCCTGCTGGAAGAGGCGGTAAATAGAATTGAACAGGCCAGACAATCACCAACCTTGATTGTCACCATGACCTCTAATTTTCTGACCAATTGGCTGGTACCTCGTCTGGCTGATTTTAATGAACAGTTTCCGCATATCGATGTGCATTTACACACCAGCGTGGAACGCGTTGATTTAAAAAAACGTACCGTTGACGTGGCTATCCGTTACCGGGAGACCGCGGAAAGCGATTTAGAAAGCACCTTGCTGTATGAGGACCGGTTTATTGTCGTTGCCAGCCCGACGTTGAACTTAAAAACAATCGAAGATCTGAATAACGTCATGCTATTGCATGTGCAAAATCGCCATATCCCCGCCGATTCACCCAGCTGGGATAACTGGAAGAAGCGTTATGGGCCGGAAACACTGAACACTGCCAGGGGGCTTCACTTCAGTGATGAAACGCACGCTTTACAGGCTGCCGTAGCAGGGCACGGTGCTGTTATCGCCAGCAGCCTGCTGGTGGGTGATTTTATTCAGAGAGGGGTATTGGTTGCGCCTTATGACTGCACGCTGCCGGGCGCAAATTATTATCTGGTTACGCTGGAAGAGGCGGCCAATCGTCCTGAAATCATTGCGCTGCGGGAATGGATTCAGAGTGCGCTAAAGGTAACACCATCATAAATACGCATTTAAAGCCAGGTAATCGCATCCTGGAAAGATAGCAGAGCAGGACATTGGTTTTCACCAGGCTTAAGTTCCAGTAAGCCGGACCCAAAGCGACCGTCTAAGGGAGCAGGCGGTCGCCCGGATATTTTGCCAATAATAACTGTCGGGCAGATTACTCAACCCGCCTCCCGGCCTGGTCAATGACTCTTTCGCCATCTTCTTTAGTGAAAGAGCCTTTCTGACCATCAGGTAAAATATCCAGTACCGCTTCCGAGGGGCGACAAAGGCGCGTCCCTGACGGCGTAACGACGACAGGACGGTTAATCAGGATCGGATACTTGTGCATAAAGTCGACCAATTGCGCATCAGAGAAATTGTCTTTATCAAGACCCAGTTGCTCGTATGGTTCTACGTTCTTTCGTAGTAACGCACGTGCCGTAATTCCCATATCTGAAATAAGCTTTCTAAGCTCCTCGCGGCTCGGTGGCGTCTCGAGATAATAAATGATGGTCGGTTCGTTACCGCTGTTGCGAATCATTTCCAGCGCGTTACGGGAAGTGCCGCAGGCCGGATTGTGATAGATGGTAATGTTGCTCATATTAGTTCTCATTACAAAATGGCAGAGAGCCGCCACGCCAGCGCGGCCAGCGTAACAAACAGCACGGGCAGGGTCATGATAATGCCGGTGCGGAAGTAATATCCCCAGGTGATGGTCATATTTTTCTGCGCCAGCACATGTAGCCAAAGCAGGGTGGCCAGACTGCCAATCGGGGTGATTTTCGGGCCCAAATCGCAGCCAATTACATTGGCATAAATCATCGCCTCTTTTACGACACCGGTCGCCGCACTTCCGTCAATCGACAAGGCGCCAATCAGCACCGTCGGCATATTGTTCATTACCGACGACAGGAAAGCCGTCAGTAAGCCGGTACCAAACGTAGCAGCCCATAATCCCTTATCAGCCAGCATATTCAGGACGCCAGACAGATACTCTGTGAGCCCCGCGTTGCGCAGGCCATACACGACCAGGTACATACCGAGTGAGAAAATCACAATCTGCCAGGGCGCACCGCGCAGCACTTTCCCGGTATTGATGACATGGCTTCTCTTCGCTACTACCAACAATACCGCTGCGCCAGCGGCTGCTATCGCGCTGACTGGGATCCCCATCGGCTCCAGGACAAAGAATCCGGCCAGAAGCAGCAGCAGAATAATCCATCCCGCTCTGAACGTCGCTGGATCCCTAATGGCAATCGCCGGCTTCTTCAGGAGTGAAACGTCATATGTTGCCGGGATATCCCTGCGGAAAAAAAGATGCAGTACGATAAGCGTGGCTGTGATGGCTGCCAGATCTACAGGGACCATAACGAAGGCGTATTGCGTAAAGCCCAGGGCGAAGAAATCGGCAGAGACGATATTGACCAGATTAGAGACAATCAGCGGCAGACTGGCGATATCGGCGATAAATCCAGCGGCCATCACAAAGGCCAGCGTCGTGCCTTTGCTGAACCCCAGCGCAAGCAGCATCGCTATCACAATCGGGGTCAGGATCAGGGCCGCACCATCGTTGGCAAAAAGCGCAGCAACCGCTGCACCCAGCAATATTATCCAGGTAAATAGCATCCTGCCGCTGCCGCTCCCCCAGCGCGAGACGTGCAACGCCGCCCACTCAAAGAACCCGGATTCATCGAGCAGCAGGCTAATGATGATTACTGCGATAAACGCCGCTGTCGCATTCCAGACGATATTCCAGACAACGGGGATATCATCAATATGGATGACTCCCACGACCAGAGCCAGCACGGCTCCGATACTTGCGCTCCAGCCGATACTAAGTCCTCCGGGCTGCCAGATAACCAGTACCAGCGTCAGTAAAAAGATCCCCCCGGCCAGCAGCATTTCAGACTCCTTTATATATGATTGAAGATATATATTCTTGTTATCAGCAGGAAGAACTGGTCGATTTCATCAGCCATTCACGTACATCGTCCTGCATACAACGCCAGGAGGTTGCAATCGTCTCAGCCGCCCAGGCCGGCATAAAAGGTGACAGGCGGTAGTGGATCCATTTACCTTCGCGACGGTCCAGCACCAGCTCAGCATCGCGTAAAATAGCCATGTGGCGTGAAATTTTAGGCTGTGACTCAGTGGTGGCTGCGCAGATATCGCAGACGCACAGCTCGCCGGATTCGCGGAGAAGCATGACGATAGCGAGGCGGGTTTCATCCGACAGGATTTTAAAAAGCTGAACGGGTTGTAGCATTTCTCACTCCTTTCCCCTTAAAATACATATACGATAAATCATATGTGTAATTTTTGAAATAACCAAATTACAGTGGAGGAACAACCGATGGAGAGCTTTCCCGCTCTGAACGCTGATTGTTTTGATCGGCAAATTGCTGAACGCCTGCAGCTGCAGGAGCCGCCACGGATCCTGATACTGTATGGCTCGCTCAGAGAGCGTTCCTATAGCCGTTTCGCAGCGGAAGAGGCTGGTCGCCTGCTAAGCGCGATGGGGGCGGAGGTCAAAATGTTTAATCCATCTGGTTTGCCTCTGCCGGATGATGCGCCGGATACGCACCCTAAAGTCATCGAGCTACGTGAACTGGTGAGATGGTGTGACGGAATGGTCTGGAGTTCCCCGGAGCGGCATGGGGCAATGAGTGCGGTGATGAAAGCGCAGATTGACTGGATACCCTTAAGTGAAGGTGCAGTTCGCCACTCCCAGGGAAAAACTCTTGCCGTGATGCAGGTCTGCGGTGGCTCACAGTCCTTCAATGCCGTGAACCAGATGCGTATTCTGGGACGATGGATGAGAATGTTCACCATCCCCAACCAGTCCTCGGTAGCAAAGGCCTGGCAGGAGTTCGATGAGAACGGGCGAATGAAGCCCTCCTCCTGGTACGATCGTATCGTCGATGTTGCAGAGGAACTGTTTAAGATTACGCTGCTGCTCAAAGGACAAACTGGCTATCTTGCGGATCGCTACAGCGAACGAAAGGAGAGTCATCAGGAGCTTTCACTGCGCGTTAATCAAGCAAAAATTTAACGTTCATCCCGCTCAGCGTGCTGGCATAAAGCAGTCAGCCAAACTGTTCCTGCACGGGGGACAGCGGGATTAAATCTGGAGATTATCCTTTGCAATCCGCCAATGGTGAGAGCAGAGGAGAGGCCGACATTTTCTTATGCCGAACGTCCGCATGGCTCAAAGAGCTCCAGTATCCTTTCCGCCAGCTTTGCCCGGGTGTAAACATCAAAAGACGGCGATAAAACCAGCCCGGTTTTATCGCCGTTGAGCGTCTAAATCGCTTTACTGCTTCTTCTCGCCGAGCGTCGGCGTCTCATCAAAAAAGTTCCACGGTTTTAACAGCGCGTGTGCCCACTCGGTCGGCATAATCGGCCACTCCTCGGCGCGCGCCACGTGGGTGGTGCCGGTGGTTATCCATACCACGTTATCATGGTTGTCCAGCGATTCGTCATCTTTCGCGTACTGGCCAAGACCAGTGTCATGAACGGAACGGTTAGGGTACTTGCCCTCCGGGAAGCGCTCGGTCGGATGGTAGCGGGTCACCCACAGCTGCTTATCCATAAAGCTCAGACGATGGTAAATCCACTCATCAGGCGCGAATTTTGCCCCGGTGGCGACCGGGTGCGTGCCGCCCGCGTAGGGGATAATCTGATACGACACCGGATTGCCCATACGGTTTTCTTTGGTGGTATTGCTCAGCAGGCGAATGGTGCCCGGGTCAAATTTCTGCGCCGCTTTCTGCTCGCTATCAATGGTGTACTGATTGATCTGCATGGTACTGGTGCGCGGGCCTCCGGCGGTATTCGGCTTCACTTCCGGATCCATGGCCACCAGCGTATTGTTCTCTCCGTCAACGTCCAGGTCGAGGCGGAAGTTGTAGATATGCTGGTGGGTAGTACCGACAATATTATGGTCGATCAGCGTACCGTAACGGGTGTCCTCTTTGGCGCTCGGATCGTGCATGGTTTTCGCCTGCACGCCTTTTACCGCTTCGATGCCGGTGGCCCCGGCATCAATGCCGATAGTGCCGTTTTCGTGGAATATCCAGTCAAAGATGTAGTCGTAGTTGCCGACGGTACTGATCCAGCGCACGACCAGTTCGCGGCGCTCGGTGCTGACGTTCGGTTTACCCAATTCCTGATGCTTGTACTCTGGCCCGGCGTAACGTTCGAAAACGGCGATAGCGTGTGGGATGGTGGTTGGCGTGCCGGTATAGTCGGCGATGGTTTGGTCCAGCAGCACCGCGTTAGACGGCGCGTCTTTACCGCGCACGATAGGCGAGGTCAGGGTACCCATGCCGTAGTCGCCGGAATCCAGATAAGCTTTGAAGTACCAGCCCACGTCCGGGTCACCATAGGGCACGATCATCCCGCCGAGCGATCCTTCGTACATCACCTGGCGTTTTTTACCATTGTCGTTCCAGGTCACGGTAGACAAAATTGGCCCGACGCGGGAGTTCAATCGCAGGTGGAAATCCCAGTTTTGCCAGTGGATCGTATCGCCGGTAATGGTGTAGTTTTTGCCTTCCGGCTCAATGATATCCAGCGGTTTAACTTTTGGCGCAATCCGATCGCGGCCGTCATAGGGGCGGGGCGCCATCGGTACCGGGATCGTTGGACCTTCTTCGATTTTGATAATCTTCTTCTGCTCAAGGTCGACTACCGCTACCAGATTTTCAATCGGGTGGGCCCAGTAGTTACCATCACCAACGTCGAGATAGCTGACGACTTTCAACAGACGTGCATCCTGCCTGAGGCCATCTTTGCCGTCGAAATAGCCGACGGTCAGCGGCGTGGTGACCACTTTGCCAGGGTCAGTGATACCGCGTTTTTTCAACACTTCGCTAAATTCGTTGCTGGCGTTGATGATGTTCTGCACGCTGACGAAATCATCCAGCAGCACCATGCCGTGGGCGTCTTTTATCGGCATCCACGAGAGGACCTTCTTGTTCTGAAGATCCACCACGGCCTCAATAACGTGCTTGCCGTCGAGCATAATCACGTCGGCTGCGCGCGGGGTATTGACCGGCGTGCCGTTGAGGGCAAAATCCCAGACCGCTTTTTTTTCTGGCTCGCGCAGGGAGATTTCGCTAAAACGGGTATTGGGTTTGAAGTCCGCAGCGGCTTTGACGATGGTAACCGCTTCGCTGATTTCTGCCGCTGACAGTGAATTCAGCGGGTGGGGGCTTTTTTCCACCTGAAAGGTCTGGTCGAGACCGGACTGAAACACGTCGTTGATAAAGGTATCAGAGACCCACGCTTTACCCTCTTTCATCACCACCGGCACCTGTAGTTCGAGGGTTTTACCATTGACGATAGCGGTTTTCGCCTCCGGTTTTACCTTCACGTATGCGCCATCTTTGATCAGGGTGAACATCTGCGCGTAGTCATCCCACTGCACCTCCGCGCCAAATTCCTCCAGGGTCTTATCCATTGGCACCATATGCGCTTCACCGCCGTGGGCAAACGCGGGGCTATTCCAGGCACAAATCAGGGCGACAGCCAACGCCAGAGCCGTCTTACGGGGAAAAAGAATCGCCATTATGACCTCATCTTATTGTTGTGTTGTGCGGTGCCGCTGCGAAAGTCGGCCTGTGTATCGTTAACCTAACAGCGCTCCGGGCCGAGGCGTTTGCCTGCTTTTGCCAGGTTGTTTGTCAGTTTTGCCAGTTACAAAAAATGCCTCCGCAGAGGCATAAAGATGAGGTAACCCGGCGTCGCTACGCTCGGCCAGGTTACAAAGAAGTGCGAATTCCCAATATTTACTCCGTAAAATCTCCTTGCTGGCGGGCGACCAGCGTCAGGATGGAGTAGAGCGCGACCGCCTGCTGGTGCTGGTTAAAAATCTCTACCGCCCACTCGACGACGCCGGTCGCTTTCTCGTCGGCGCTACGCTGGCGTTTAATCGTTTTGCGTTTACAGGTCAGGCGTACCTGGATGGTATCCCCCGGCTTCACCGGCTCGATAAAGCGCAGGTTTTCCATGCCATAGTTGGCGATAACCGGGCCGACTCCGGCGTCCACAAACAGCCCGGCAGCGGCGGAAATCAGGAAGTAGCCGTGTACCACGCGTTCGCCGAAAATTGACTCGGCGGCGGCAATCTTATCCATATGGGCGTAAAAGTGATCGCCGCTCAGACAGGCGAAGTTGACGATATCCGCTTCGGTCAGCGTACGGCGAGGGGTCAGCAGGCTGTCGCCCGGCTGGATCTCTTCGAAATACTTACGGAAGGGGTGAATACGGTCTTCCACCACCTGCGCACCGCGTACCCACTGCTGGCCGATCGCGGCAAGCATCGTCGGGCTACCCTGAATTGCGGTGCGCTGCATATAGTGCTTCACCGCGCGCAGGCCGCCCAGCTCTTCGCCGCCGCCGGCGCGTCCCGGGCCGCCGTGTACCAGCTGCGGCAATGGGGAACCGTGGCCGGTTGATTCTGCGGCGGATTCCTCGTTAAGCACCTGAATACGCCCGTGCGCGCGGGCGGCGCCGAGAATAAACTCACGCGCCAGTTCGCCGCTGGCGGTCACCAGAGTCCCCGCCAGACTACCTCCACCGGCCCGCGCCAGCGCCATGGCGTGTTCAGTATTCTGATAGGGCATCAGGGTCGCCACCGGGCCGAAGGCTTCAACGGCGTGTACCGCCGGGGTTTCATCCGGCTGTGGGCAGAACAGTAGCGTCGGCGGGAAGAACGCGCCGACGGCGCTGAGATCGGCCTTACCGCCGAGCAGCACTTCACATCCGGCCGCGACCAGGAGATTCACTTTTTCCTGCACATCCTGACGCTGTTCCTGGTTAACCAGCGCACCCATTTTTACGCCTTCCTGCGCCGGGTCGCCTGCCACGACTTTTTGCAATCTGGCGATCAGCGCTTCGCTTACCGCGCTGACCTGCGCCTGCGGCACGATAATACGGCGGATGGCGGTACATTTTTGCCCGGCTTTCGCCGTCATTTCACGTACCACTTCGCGAATGAACAGCGCGAATTCCGGCTGCTCAGGCGTAACGTCGTCACCGAGCACGCAGCAGTTCAGAGAATCAGCTTCCATGGTGAAAGGAATAGACTTTGCGACCAGATTTGGATGTACGCGCAGCAGCTGCCCGGTATGCGCCGAGCCGGTAAAGGTCACCACGTCCTGACTATCGAGATGGTCAAGCAGATCCCCCGCGCCGCCGCAAATCAGGCTGATTGCGCCCTCCGGCGCCAGCCCGCTGTCGACAATCATTTTAACCATCGCCTGAGTTAGCTGCGCGGTGGCGGTGGCCGGTTTGACGATCGCCGGCATGCCGGCAAGCCAGGTTGGCGCCAGTTTTTCTAACATGCCCCAGCAGGGAAAGTTAAAAGCGTTGATGTGTACCGCCACGCCGGATTTCGACGTCAGAACGTGGCGGGCGGCGAAGCCTCCCTGTTTTGACAGCGGAATCAGTTCATCCTCCGGCCACAGAGTATCGTCCGGTAGCTCGCGGCTACCGAGCCCAGCGTAGGTGAACAGGGTGCCAATACCCCCTTCGATATCCACCCAGCTATCGCTGCGGGTGGCGCCGGTTTCGGCGGAGATGGCGTACAGCGCCGCCTTCTGTTCCAGCAGATGTCTGGCGACCGCTTTGAGCATCGCGCTGCGCTCAATAAAGGTCATCGCCTGTAGCGCTTTGCCGCCGCGCTCAATGGCGAAGCGCCGCGCCTGCGCCATATCCAGACCTTCGCTGGTAACTTCCCACAGCGCTTCGCCGCTGATGGCGTGGTGGATCGTGCGGGCGTGGCCCCGGCCGTTTTGCCACGTGCCGGACAAATAGCTGGCTAACTGCTGCATGGTTAATCTCCAGATATGTTACGTGAAATATCTATAAATAGTTCTTTCGTGAATCATAAAAATCAAGCTCACATTTAATAATTTATTAACAATGTGATCGGTGGTGTTCTGGGTTTTTTAGCTAACATGCTGTATTTAATCTGTTTTACAAAAGCTTTTGCGGCTGCTATCACAAAAAACACAAACAAAATTTGTGGTTTTATTTAACCTGAATGTAACTTTTATAAAAAAAGTGATTCGAAAAATATTTTTAATCGAGTTTATTGGAATCATAAAGGTGATGACGTGACAGAAGAACAACGTTTTGACCAGCGCATTGCGCAGGAGACGGCCATCGAACCGCAGGACTGGATGCCGGAAGCCTATCGCCAAACGCTGATCCGTCAGATTGGCCAGCACGCACACTCGGAAGTTGTCGGCATGCTGCCGGAAGGCAACTGGATCACCCGCGCGCCAACCCTGCGCCGCAAAGCGATTCTGCTGGCGAAAGTGCAGGATGAAGCCGGACACGGACTGTATCTCTATAGCGCGGCGGAAACCCTCGGCTGCGCCCGCGAAGACCTGTATCAGAAACTGCTCGACGGCAAGATGAAGTACTCCTCCATTTTTAACTACCCCACGCTCAGCTGGGCGGATATTGGCGTGATCGGCTGGCTGGTGGACGGCGCGGCCATCGTCAATCAGGTCGCGCTATGCCGGACATCCTACGGTCCGTACGCCCGGGCGATGGTTAAGATCTGCAAAGAAGAGAGCTTTCATCAGCGTCAGGGGTTTGAAGCCTGTATGGCGCTGGCGCAGGGCTCCGAGGCGCAGCGGCAGATGCTGCAGGACGCCATCAACCGTTTCTGGTGGCCGGCGCTGATGATGTTCGGGCCAAACGACGATAACTCGCCAAACAGCGCCCGCAGCATGGCGTGGAAAATCAAACTCCACTCTAACGACGAGCTACGCCAGCGTTTCGTCGATAACACCATTCCGCAGGTAGAGATCCTCGGGATGACCGTACCGGACCCGGATTTGCAGCTGGATGAGGCGACTGGCCACTACCGCTTTGGCGCTATCGACTGGCAGGAATTTAACGAGGTTATCGTCGGACGAGGCATCTGTAACCACGAACGCCTTGGCGACAAGCGCAAGGCATGGGAAGAGGGCGAATGGGTGCGGGAAGCCGCGCTGGCACATGCGCAAAAACAACAGGCCCGCGACGCCGCGTAAGGAGAATAAAGATGAGCAAAACCTACTGGCCGTTATATGAAGTGTTCGTTCGTAGCAAACAGGGACTTTCGCACCGCCATGTCGGTAGCCTGCACGCCGCCGATGATCGGATGGCGCTGGAGAATGCCCGCGACGCCTATACCCGCCGCAGCGAAGGCTGCTCGATTTGGGTGGTGAAGGCCAGCGAGATTGTTGCCTCGCAGCCCGAAGAGCGCGGCGAGTTTTTTGACCCGGCGGAGAGCAAAGTCTATCGCCACCCGACCTTCTACACCGTGCCTGACGGCATGGAACATATGTGAGGCGGCAATGAACAACAACAATCCGGTTGTAGCTTATGCCCTGCGCCTTGGCGATAACGGCCTGGTGCTGGCTCAGCGATTAGGCGAATGGTGCGGTCACGCGCCGGAGCTGGAAATCGATCTGGCGCTGGCCAATATCGGTCTCGATCTACTGGGACAGGCGCGCAACTTCCTCAGCTACGCCGCGGAACTTAACGGCAGCGGCGATGAAGACACCCTGGCCTTTGGCCGCGACGAGCGGCAGTTTAGCAACCTGCTGCTGGCGGAGCAGCCAAACGGCAATTTTGCCGACACTATCGCGCGCCATTTTTTTCTCGATGTCTGGCATGTCGCGCTGTTCAGTCGCCTGGTCAACAGCCGCGATACGCAGCTTGCCGCCATCGCCGCCAAGTCGTTAAAAGAGGCGCGCTATCACCTGCGTTTCAGCCGCGGCTGGCTGGAACGTTTGGGCAACGGCACGGCGCTTTCGGCGCAGAGAATGCAAAACGCTGTTGAGAACCTGTGGCGCTTTACCGGCGAGCTGTTCCTCGCCGATGAGCTGGAGATTGAGCTGAGCGCGCAGGGTATCGCCGTCGATCCGCGCGATATTCAGGCTGAATGGCAGAACGCGGTACATACGGCGCTGCTTGATGCAGGTCTGCGGATCCCACGGGAAGCGGCCTTCCGCAGCGGCGGTAAACAGGGGCTGCACAGCGAGCATCTCGGGCCGTTGCTGGCGGAGATGCAGTATATACAGCGCTCGTACCCCGGTCAGCAGTGGTAGCAGGAGGTGGATATGCAACGTCTGGCTGATATCGCTCCCGCGGAGATCCACGCCGTGTGGAACTTATTAAGCGCTATTCCCGACCCGGAAGTGCCGGTACTGACGATTACCGATCTGGGCATGGTACGCAGCGTGGAGCGCCGCGGCGATGGTTGGGTCATTGGCTTTACGCCGACCTACTCCGGCTGTCCGGCTACCGAACATCTGCTGGGAGAGATCCGCGCGACGATGGCCGGGAATGGCTATACGCCGGTGCATATCGTGCTGCAGCTTGATCCGCCGTGGACCACCGACTGGATGGGGCCGGAGGCGCGCGAACGTCTGCGCCAGTACGGTATCAGCCCGCCGCAGGGCCATGCCTGCCATGCGCAGCTGCCGGAGGGCGTGGTTTGCCCGCGCTGCGGTAGCCACCACACCTCGCTGATTAGCGAATTCGGTTCCACGGCCTGTAAAGCGCTGTATCGCTGCGACAGCTGCCGGGAACCCTTTGATTACTTTAAATGTATTTGAGGTTGCGATGACGACATTTCATTCGCTTACCGTGGCGAAAGTGGAGCCGGAAACCCGCGATGCGGTCACCATCACCTTTGCCATTCCCGACGCCTTGCGTAACGAATACGCCTTCCGTCCGGGCCAGCATTTGACGCTGAAAACCCAGCTTGGCGGGGAAGAATTGCGTCGCTGCTACTCCATTTGCCGCAGCCGTACGCCGGGCGAAATCAGCGTGGCGGTAAAAGCCATCGACGGCGGACGTTTCTCACGCTATGCCCAGAGCGACATTCAGCAAGGAATGGCGCTGGAGGTGATGGTGCCGCAGGGCCACTTTGGCTATCAGCCGCAGGCCGGTCGTTGCGCTGACTACCTGGCGATTGCCGCTGGTTCCGGCATCACGCCGATGATGGCAATCATCGACGCGACGCTCGCCACCGAAACCGACAGCCGCTTCACCCTGATTTACGGCAACCGCAGCAGCCACAGCATGATGTTCCGCCAGGCGTTGGCTGATCTGAAAGACCGCTATCCGCAGCGTCTGCAGGTGGTGCATCTGTTCAGCCAGGAGTCGATGGACAGCGAGCTACTGCAGGGGCGTATCGATGGTGACAAGCTGCGCAAACTGGCTGACCATCTGCTGGATTTCAGCCGCTTTGAACATGCCTTTATCTGCGGCCCGGCGGCGATGATGGATGAAGCGGAAACCGCCCTGCGCGAGCTGGGCGTCCCGGAGAAAGCCATACATCTGGAACGTTTTAATACCCCGGGGAGCAGCGTCAAGCGCGCGGCTGGCGTACAGGCGGAGGGGCGCTCGGTGACGATTCGCCAGGACGGCCGCGACAGAACCATTGCGCTGAGCGCGGAGGATGACAGCATTCTTGACGCCGCGCTGCGCCAGGGCGCGGATCTGCCGTTTGCCTGCAAAGGCGGAGTCTGCGCCACCTGTAAATGCAAAGTACTGCGCGGCGAAGTGGCGATGGCCGCCAACTACAGCCTCGAAGCCGACGAAGTGGCGGCGGGCTACGTGCTGAGCTGTCAGTCTCTTCCCACCAGCGACGATGTGGTTGTCGACTTCGACGCGCGGGGGATGGCATGAGTGAACTGTTAATTGCTCGCCATGAGCGGGTACTGCAGCTGACGCTGCATCGCCCGCAGGCGCGCAATGCGCTCAATAACGCGCTGCTGACGCAAATTGCCGACGTACTCGACGCGGCGGCGCTGGATCCGGCGGTCAGCGTCTGCGTCATCAGCGGTAACGAACGCTTCTTTGCCGCGGGGGCTGACCTGAACGAAATGGCGGAAAAAGATCTGCTCGCCACTCTCGATGATATTCGCCCGCGGCTGTGGGCGCGCATCGACGCTTTCAGCAAACCGCTGATCGCCTCGGTGAACGGTTATGCTCTCGGCGCCGGGTGCGAGCTGGCGCTGCTCTGCGACCTGATAGTGGCCGGTGATAACGCCCGCTTTGGTCTGCCGGAAATCACCCTCGGCATTATGCCGGGCGCCGGCGGCACCCAGCGCCTGATTCGCAGCGTGGGTAAGGCGCTGACCAGCCGGATGGTCCTGAGCGGCGAAAGCATTGATGCCCAACGGGCGCTGCGGGCCGGGCTGGTGAGCGAGGTTCATCCGCCTGCGCTCACCGATGAATACGCGCTCGGCCTTGCCGCCACCGTTGCCCGTCATTCGCCGCTGGCGCTGCGCGCGGCTAAACAGTCTTTACGCCTGTCGCAGGAGGTGAGCCTGCAGGCCGGGCTTCAGCAGGAGCGCCAGCTCTTTACCTTACTTAGCGCGACCGAAGACCGTCGCGAAGGCATCGACGCCTTTTTACATAAACGTACCCCGGAATTTAAAGGACGCTAATCGTGGAAGCTTTCATTCTCAGCGAAGTGGAACAGGGCGTGATGACGATTACCCTTAATCGCCCGGACCGTCTGAACAGTTTTAATGACCAGATGCACCAGCAGCTGGCGGAGTGCCTGAAACAGGCCGAACGTGATGACAGCGTCCGCTGTTTACTGGTGACCGGCGCGGGGCGCGGCTTTTGTGCCGGGCAGGATTTAAATGACCGCAACGTCGATCCCAGCGGTCCGGCGCCGGATCTTGGGCTATCGGTAGAGCGCTTCTATAACCCGCTGGTACGTCGCCTGGCGGCGCTGCCGAAACCGGTGATTTGCGCGGTGAACGGCGTCGCGGCGGGCGCGGGCGCTACGCTGGCGATGGGCTGCGATATTGTGCTGGCGGCGCGTTCGGCGAAGTTCGTTATGGCGTTCAGCAAGCTCGGTCTGGTGCCGGACTGCGGCGGCAGCTGGTTTCTGCCGCGGGTAGCGGGACGCGCCAGGGCGATGGGGCTGGCGCTGCTGGGCGATAGCCTGAGCGCAGAGCAGGCGGCGCAGTGGGGAATGATCTGGCAGGTCGTGGACGATGCCGAGCTGAAAGACACCAGCCTGACGCTGGCGCGCCACCTGGCCACCCAGCCGACCTATGGCCTGGGGCTGATTAAAAAAGCGCTGCAGCTTGCGGAAACCCAGACTCTCGATCGGCAGCTGGATCTGGAGCGCGACTATCAACGCCTTGCCGGACGTAGCGCAGATTACCGCGAAGGCGTCAGCGCTTTCCTGGCGAAACGTCCACCTCAATTCAGCGGGAAATAGCCGATGAGCAAAACCTTACCCACCGTAGCGGTAATAGGCAGCGGCACCATGGGCGCCGGGATTGCTGAAGTAGCCGCCGCCGCCGGGCATCCGGTACTGATTTACGACATTGCCCCCCAGGCGGTGGCGCGCGCCATCGACGGGATTCGTCAGCGGCTGGCTTCTCGGGTGAGCCGCGGCAAGCTGACGGCCGAACAGTCCGGGGCGCTGCTGGCGCGCCTGGCGCCGGCGGAGGTGCTGAGCGATTTAGCCGAAGCTCAGCTGGTTATTGAAGCGGCTTCCGAACGTCTGGACGTTAAAAAAGCGTTGTTCAAACAGCTGGCGGAGATGTGTTCCCCGTCGGCGCTGCTGACCAGCAATACTTCATCGATCTCCATTACCGCCATCGCCGCCGAGGTAAAACATCCTGAACGAGTCGCCGGGCTGCACTTTTTTAACCCGGCTCCGGTGATGAAGCTGGTGGAAGTGGTCAGCGGCCTCGCCACCTCGGCGGAAGTGGTTGAACAGCTCTGCCTGTGGGTAAGCGCCTGGGGAAAGCAGCCGGTTCGCTGTCGCTCGACGCCCGGCTTTATCGTCAACCGCGTGGCGCGCCCTTATTACGCCGAAGCGTGGCGAGCGCTGGAGGATCAGGTTGCGGCGCCGGAGGTGATTGACGCCGCCCTGCGCGACGGCGGTGGTTTTCCAATGGGCCCGCTGGCGCTGACCGATCTGATTGGTCAGGACATTAACTTTGCGGTGACCTGTTCGGTATTTAACGCCTGCTGGCAGGATCGTCGCTACCTGCCGTCCCTGCTGCAGCAGGAGCTGGCGTTGGCCGGTCGGCTGGGGAAAAAGAGCGGGCAGGGGGTCTATCGCTGGCCCGTTGAATCGCCGCCGCAGTTAACGTTAGCCAGCGTGGCGCCGGAGCGGGCGGCGAAAATCACTAAACGTGACGTTGTCACCGAGCTGGATGAAGTCCTGCTGCTGGAAACCACCGGTGAAACCGCGCTGGCCCTGAGCTTGCAGCACCGCCGTCCGGTCGTGGTGTATGACCACAGCGCGGGGGATACGGTGGTTATTGCTGGCGCCGTGACCACCCCGCAGTCGGCCATCGACAAAGCCGTTTACCACTTTCAGCAGCAGGGCAAAAAAGTGCTGCAGATCGCTGACTATCCCGGCCTGCTGGTGTGGCGCACAGTGGCGATGCTGGTGAACGAAGCGCTGGACGCGCTGCAAAAAGGCGTCGCCAGCGCGGAGGATATCGATACCGCGATGCGTCTGGGGGTTAACTATCCGCGTGGGCCGCTGGCGTGGGGAGAATCACTTGGCTGGGGGCGCGTTCTGCGCCTGCTGGAAAATCTGCAACAACATTACGGCGAAGAGCGCTATCGCCCCTGTTCACTGCTGCGCCAGAAGGCGTTGATGGAGAAGCACCATGAGCAATGTGGCCTGGCGTAACGCCCGCGCAATGTATGAGCGTGATACCTGCGCGAAAGCGCTGGGGATTGAGATTATCGAGATGGACGAAGGCTATGCGCAGATGGGCATGACGGTGTCACCAAACATGCTTAATGGTCACCAGACCTGCCACGGCGGGCAGCTCTTTTCGCTGGCCGACACCGCATTCGCCTATGCCTGTAACAGCCAGGGGCTGGCGGCGGTGGCCTCGGCGGCGAGTATCGACTTTCTGCGCCCGTCGTTTCTTGGCGATCGGCTGACCGCCACGGCCCGGGTCAAACAGCAGGGCAAGCTGACCGGCGTCTATGACATCGAAATTGTTAACCAACAGCAAAAAATTGTGGCTCTGTTCCGCGGCAAATCGCACCGCGTCGGCGGCACCATTACAGGAGAACTCTGATGCGCGACGCCTTTATTTGTGACGGGATCCGTACGCCGATTGGCCGCTACGGCGGAGCGCTGGCCAGCGTACGCGCTGACGATCTGGCCGCCATTCCGCTGCGCGAGCTGCTGAGCCGTAACCCTGAATTCGACCCGGCATCGATTGATGATGTGCTTCTGGGCTGCGCTAACCAGGCGGGGGAAGACAACCGTAACGTCGCCCATATGGCGACGCTGCTGGCAGGCTATCCGCATAGCGTACCCGGTACTACTATCAACCGCCTGTGCGGCTCGGGACTGGACGCTATCGGCTTCGCCGCCCGCGCCATCAAGGCCGGAGAGGCGGATTTGATGATCGCCGGTGGCGTCGAATCTATGTCCCGTGCGCCGTTTGTGATGGGGAAAGCCAGCGCGCCCTGGCAGCGCCAGGCCGAGCTGTTCGATACCACCATTGGCTGGCGTTTTGTGAACCCGCTCATGCAGCAGCAATTTGGCACTGACAGCATGCCGGAAACGGCGGAGAATGTAGCTGAATTGTTAAATATAAGTCGCGCCGATCAGGATGCTTTTGCTTATCGCAGCCAGCAGCGCACGGCTAAGGCCCAGCGCGACGGCATTCTGGCGCAGGAGATTGTGCCGGTACAGATTAATGGCAAAAAAGGGGCGGTCAGTATCGTTTCTGACGACGAACATCCCCGCCCGGAGACCACGCTTGAACAGCTGGCGCAGCTTAAAGCGCCGTTCCGTAAAGGCGGCGTGATCACTGCGGGAAACGCCTCCGGCGTTAATGACGGCGCCGCGGCGCTGATTATCGCCAGTTCGCAGCAGGCCATTGCCCAGGGACTGACGCCGCGGGCGCGTATTGTGGCAATGGCGACGGCGGGCGTTGAACCTAAGTTGATGGGGCTTGGACCGGTACCGGCGGTACGTAAAGTGCTGGAGCGCGCCGGATTAAGCATTAACGATATGGATCTTATTGAGCTGAATGAGGCTTTCGCCGCCCAGGCGCTGGGCGTGATCAGGCAGCTGGGGCTGGCGGACGACGCCCCGCATATCAACCCCAACGGCGGCGCCATCGCTTTAGGCCACCCGCTGGGAATGAGCGGCGCGCGGCTGGCTCTGAGCGCCAGCCTGGAGCTGCAGCGCCGCAACGGGCGCTATGCGCTGTGTACGATGTGTATTGGCGTGGGTCAGGGCATTGCCATGATCCTTGAGCGAGTGTGAGCAAATCTACCTGCGAGTACCCTACAAAATGACAACGATAACTCAATTAGACCCGATTGAAAGCGCATCGCGCGACGAGCTACAGGCTCTGCAGACCCAGCGTTTGAAGTGGACCCTGAAGCATGCGTACGAGAACGTGCCGATGTATCGCCGCAAATTCGACGCGGCCGGCGTTCACCCTGACGATTTTCACGAACTGAGCGATCTGAGCAAGTTTCCCTGCACCACTAAGCAGGATCTGCGCGATAACTATCCGTTTGATACATTCGCGGTGCCGATGGAGCAGGTGGTGCGCATCCACGCGTCGTCGGGCACTACCGGCAAGCCGACGGTGGTGGGCTATACGCAAAACGATATTGATAACTGGGCCAATATTGTCGCACGCTCCCTGCGTGCGGCGGGCGGTACGGCGAAAGACAAAATTCATGTTGCCTACGGATATGGCCTGTTTACCGGCGGTCTCGGCGCGCACTACGGCGCGGAGCGTTTAGGGGCGACGGTCATTCCGATGTCCGGCGGACAGACGGAAAAACAGGCTCAGCTGATCCGCGATTTTAAGCCGGATATGATTATGGTGACGCCTTCCTACTGCCTGAACCTGATTGAGGAGCTGGAGCGTCAGATGGGCGGCGACGCCAGCGGCTGTTCCCTGCGGGTGGGGGTATTCGGCGCAGAACCGTGGACCCACGCGATGCGCACGGAGATCGAAAGTCGCCTGGGCATTTCGGCGCTGGATATTTACGGTTTATCAGAGGTGATGGGGCCGGGGGTGGCGATGGAGTGCCTGGAAACCGCCGACGGTCCGACTATCTGGGAAGACCACTTTTATCCTGAAGTGGTGAACCCGGACAACGGCACGCCGCTGGCGGACGGCGAACACGGCGAGCTGCTGTTTACCACCCTGACCAAGGAAGCGCTGCCGGTGATCCGCTACCGCACTCGCGACCTTACCCGCCTGCTGCCGGGCACCGCCCGCACGATGCGCCGGATGGATCGCATCAGCGGACGCAGTGACGATATGCTGATTATCCGCGGCGTCAACGTCTTCCCGTCGCAGCTGGAGGAGGAGATCCTCAAGTTCGAGCATCTGGCGCCTCACTACCAGCTGGAAGTGAACCGCCGGGGCCATCTTGATTCGCTTTCGGTGCGTGTGGAGCTCAAAGAGAGCGGCCTGGCGCTAAATCACGATCAGCGTTGTGAGATTTGCCATCAGCTGCGCCACCGGATCAAGTCAATGGTCGGGATCTCGACCGATATCAGCATCGTCAACTGCGGCAGTATTCCGCGTTCCGAGGGCAAGGCCTGCCGCGTGTTTGACCTGCGTAAAATTGCCGCCAACGGATAACGTTTTCTCCCGGAGGCGGCGCATTGCGCCTGTCCGGGCTACACGACGACATAACTCCCGTGGCCCGGACAGTGGTAGCCCGGGTAAGGCGTTTACGCCGCGACCCGAGGAGTGTGCCGGGATTGATGTATCAGCTCGGCCTCTTCCCGGCTCGCGCTGCGCTTAGCCGGGCTACATGTTCACCGCCGTCTGCGGGACGGTAGCCCGGCTAAGGCGGTTACGCCGCGACCCGAGGAGTGTGCCGGGATTGATGTATCAGCTCGGCCTCTTCCCGGCTCGCGCTGCGCTTAGCTGGGCTACGTGTTCACCGCCGTCTGCGGGCCGGTAGCCCGGCTAAGGCGTTTACGCCGCGACCCGGGGAGTGTGCCGGGATTGATGTATCAGCTCGGCCTCTTCCCGGCTCGCGCTGTGCTTAGCCGGGCTACATGTTCACCGTCGTCTGCGGGCCGGTAGCCCGGCTAAGGCGGTTACGCCGCAAGCCGGGGAATCGGGACATTGGGTTGGCTAACCCGGATGGGGGCGCGGCACCGCCCGCGGAATTTCCTGTGCTATGATTCAAAAAGGATAAAAATCACAACAGAATGAATCAGATGAGTAAACTCGATACCTTTATTCAACAGGCCGTAGAAGCGATGCCTGTCAGCGGCACTTCGTTAATTGCTTCCTTATACGGTGACTCCTTGCTGCAGCGCGGCGGAGAAGTGTGGCTCGGCAGCGTGGCGGCGCTGCTGGAAGGACTCGGATTCGGCGAAAGATTCGTCCGTACCGCGCTGTTCCGCCTGAATAAAGAAGAGTGGCTCGATGTCGTGCGCATTGGTCGTCGCAGCTTTTACCGCCTCAGCGACAAAGGCCTGCGCCTGACCCGCCGGGCCGAGCACAAAATCTACCGCGCCAGCTCGCCGGAGTGGGATGGCACCTGGCTGCTGCTGCTGTCGGAGGGGCTGGAGAAAGGCACCCTGACAGAAGTCAAAAAGCAGCTGCTGTGGCAGGGGTTTGGCGCGCTGGCGCCGAGCCTGCTGGCTTCGCCGTCGCAAAAGCTGGCGGACGTGCAGTCTCTGCTGCACGAAGCGGGCGTGGCGGAGAACGTCATCTGTTTCGAAGCTCACTCTCCGCTGGCGCTCTCCCGGGCAGCGCTGCGCGCCCGGGTGGAAGAGTGCTGGCATCTTACCGAGCAGAACGCGATGTATGAAACATTTATTACCCTGTTTCGTCCGCTGCTGCCTTTGCTTCGCGACTGCGAGCCCGCGGAACTGACGCCTGAACGCAGTTTTCAAATCCAGCTGCTGCTGATTCACCTCTATCGGCGGGTCGTGCTCAAAGATCCGTTACTGCCCGAAGAGCTGCTGCCCGCGCACTGGGCCGGGCACACCGCCCGCCAGCTGTGCATCAATATTTATCAACGGGTCGCGCCCGGCGCGCTGGCTTTTGTCGGCGAGAAGGGCGAAAGCTCGGTGGGAGAACTTCCCGCGCCGGGGCCGCTCTATTTCCAGCGCTTTGGCGGGCTGCCGAGCGTATAAGGAGGCACCATGCCCATTTATCAGATTGACGGTATGACGCCGGTGGTACCGGACGAGAGCTACGTTCATCCCACCGCCGTGCTGATTGGCGACGTGATCCTCGGCAAAAGGGTCTATGTCGGCCCTAATGCCAGCCTGCGCGGCGACTTTGGCCGCATCGTGGTGAAGGATGGGGCTAACATCCAGGATAACTGCGTAATGCACGGTTTTCCCGGCCAGGATACGGTGGTTGAAGAGGAGGGGCACATTGGCCACGGTGCGATTCTTCACGGCTGTATTATTGGCCGTAACGCGCTGGTGGGCATGAGCGCGGTGATTATTGACGGGGCCACCATCGGTGAGAACAGCATCGTCGGCGCATCGGCATTTGTAAAAGCCAACGCCGAAATGCCCGCCAACCATCTGATTGTCGGCAGCCCGGCGAAAGCTATTCGCAGCTTAAGCGAGCAGGAGATGGCCTGGAAGCAGCAGGGCACACGCGAGTACCAGATGCTGGTGGAGCGCTGCAAGCAGACCCTTCATCAGGTGGAGCCGTTAAAAGAAGCAGAACCGGACAGAAAGCGGCTGGCGTTTGACGAGAATTTACGTCCGAAGTCATCTTCCTGAGGAGACAACGCTATGGCCGAAAAATTATCCGCGCAGTGCCACTGTGGCGCGGTGGTATTTACCGTTGAACTCAGCGATGGTTTCAACACCGCTCGCCGCTGCAACTGTTCATATTGCCGGATGCGGGGGGCGGTTGCGGTCTCCGCGCCGCTTTCAGGAATCGATATCTTACGCGGACGGGAAAAGCTCACGGAGTATCGCTTTAATACCGGTCAAGCCGTGCACTTCTTCTGTTCAGTATGTGGGATCTACACTTTTCATCAGCGGCGTTCAAATCCGCAGCAGTATGGCGTGAATGTGGCGTGCATTGACGGCGTGTCGCCGTTCGATTTTTCCTGCTTAGAGGTTAACGACGGCGTGAATCATCCAACGGATGGAGGCGGCGGCGTAGTGGGGTATTTGCGCTACGAGAAAAAGTGAGGTGTTCCTCCCGCCGCGAAGCGGGAGGAAGCAAATCTTATGCGGCAACAACGCTGTCGATAGCGGCTTTCGCATCGGTCTGCGCTTTCGCTGCGACTTCCGGGCCGTAGGCGATGCCTTCAGCGAACACGAAGTTCACGTCGGTGATGCCGATGAAGCCAAGGAAAGTGGAGAGGTACGGCGTTACCAGATCGGTCGGAGTATCTTTATGGATACCGCCGCGGCTGGTGACAACCACTGCGCGTTTGCCTTTCACCAGACCTTCCGGCCCTTGCTCGGTGTAGCGGAAGGTCACGCCAGCGCGCGCCACCAGGTCAAAGTAGTTTTTCAGCTGGGTCGGGATGTTGAAGTTGTACATCGGCGCCGCGATAACAATCACATCGTTTGCCTGCAGTTCTGCGATCAGCTCGTCGGAAAGCGCCAGCGCTTCTTGTTGACGCGGAGTCAGCGGCGCATCGCTCGGACGCAGAGCGCCAACCAGCTCACCGTCCAGAACCGGAATTGGGTTTGCAGCCAGGTCACGCACGGTGATCGCATCCGCAGGGTGCTTTTCACGCCATTGTTCAACAAAATAGTCGGACAGCTGTCCAGATTGCGAGTACCCTGCCAGAATACTGGATTTCAGAACTAATACCTTGCTCATGGGTGTTTCCTTTTTTAATGTGATTGACGGGCCGTTGCCCTGGTGCTTGTTGACACTTTATTCACAATCATGCCACAGAGAAAGCGCAATAAATCGAACTCTGTATTCAGTTTTTTTGAACAAGGCACGAATTGTGCGGATGTGGTACTCTAGTGCAATACTTCACAAGAGATTTTTCCCGGCAGTGCACTGCCCGATAACGCTATGACAGAACAACAAAAATTTACCTTCTCCCGGCTCTATGAACGGCTGGATGGTCTGATGTTGCGCGATAAGTCGCGCTTCGCCCGTCGCCTGCACGGGGTTAAGAAGGTTAAAAATCCTGATGCTCAACAGGCTATTCTCCAGGAGATGGCGCAAGAAATTGAACAGGCGGCAGGGAGAGTCCTGCTGCGTGAAGCCGCTCGGCCAGAAATCACTTATCCGGATAACCTGCCGGTTAGCCAGAAGAAACAAGCAATCCTCGAAGCCGTACGCGACCACCAGGTGGTGATTGTGGCGGGGGAGACCGGTTCGGGTAAAACCACCCAGCTGCCGAAAATCTGCATGGAGCTGGGTCGTGGAGTTAAAGGCTTAATCGGCCATACGCAGCCGCGTCGTCTGGCCGCGCGTACCGTCGCCAACCGTATTGCCGAGGAGCTACAAACGGAGCCGGGCGGCTGTATCGGTTATAAGGTCCGCTTCAGCGACCACGTCAGCGATAACACCATGGTTAAGCTGATGACCGACGGTATCCTGCTGGCGGAGATCCAGCAGGACCGGCTGCTGATGCAGTACGACACCATCATCATTGATGAAGCGCACGAACGTAGCCTGAACATCGATTTTCTGCTCGGCTACCTACGCGAGCTGCTGCCGCGCCGTCCGGATCTGAAAGTCATTATTACCTCGGCGACCATCGACCCGGAACGCTTCTCGCGCCACTTTAACCACGCGCCGATTATCGAAGTGTCCGGACGAACTTACCCGGTGGAGGTGCGCTACCGGCCCATCGTTGAAGACGCCGATGACACCGAACGCGATCAGCTGCAGGCGATTTTCGACGCCGTTGACGAGCTGGGACGTGAAAGCTCCGGCGATATCCTCATCTTTATGAGCGGTGAACGCGAAATTCGCGATACCGCTGACGCGCTCAATAAGCTGAATTTACGCCATACCGAAGTGCTGCCACTGTATGCGCGATTGTCCAACAGCGAGCAGAACCGCGTGTTCCAGGCCCACAGCGGGCGGCGGATTGTGCTGGCGACCAACGTCGCGGAAACCTCGCTGACCGTGCCGGGCATCAAGTACGTTATCGACCCGGGTACCGCGCGTATCAGCCGCTACAGCTTCCGTACTAAAGTACAGCGCCTGCCCATAGAGCCGGTTTCACAGGCTTCGGCCAATCAGCGTAAAGGCCGCTGCGGTCGCGTCTCTGAAGGGATCTGTATCCGGCTCTATTCGGAAGACGATTTCCTGTCGCGTCCGGAGTTTACCGACCCGGAAATTCTGCGCACCAACCTGGCGTCGGTTATTCTGCAGATGACCGCGCTCGGGCTCGGCGATATTGCCGCGTTCCCGTTTGTTGAAGCGCCGGATAAGCGCAATATTCAGGACGGCGTACGCCTTCTGGAAGAGCTGGGGGCGATTACCACCGACGAGCAGCAGACTGCCTATAAGCTGACGCCAATGGGCCGCCAGCTCAGCCAGCTGCCGGTCGACCCGCGTCTGGCGCGGATGGTGCTGGAGGCGCAGAAGCACGGCTGCGTGCGTGAGGCGATGATTATCACCTCGGCGCTGTCAATTCAGGACCCGCGTGAGCGGCCAATGGATAAACAGCAGGCTTCCGATGAGAAGCATCGCCGCTTCCACGATAAAGAGTCCGACTTTCAGGCGTTCGTTAACCTGTGGAACTATCTTGGCGAGCAGCAAAAAGCGCTCTCCTCAAACCAGTTCCGCCGCCAGTGCCGCGTTGATTTCCTCAACTACCTGCGGGTGCGCGAGTGGCAGGATATCTACACACAGCTGCGCCAGGTGGTTAAAGAGCTCGGCCTGCCGGTGAATAGCGAACCGGCGGAGTATCGCGAAATTCACACCGCGCTGTTGACCGGCCTGCTGTCGCATATCGGTATGAAAGATGCCGATAAACAGGAGTATACCGGCGCGCGTAATGCTCGCTTCTCCATTTTCCCTGGCTCCGGGCTGTTTAAAAAGCCGCCTAAATGGTCGATGGTCGCCGAGCTGGTGGAAACCAGCCGCCTGTGGGGGCGTATCGCCGCGCGTATTGAGCCGGAGTGGGTTGAGCCAGTCGCCCAGCATTTGATTAAACGCTCATACAGCGAACCGCACTGGGAACGGGCGCAGGGCGCGGTAATGGCGACGGAGAAGGTGACCGTTTATGGGCTACCGATAGTCGCCGCGCGTAAGGTTAACTACAGCCAGATCGACCCGGCGCTGTGCCGCGAGCTGTTTATCCGCCACGCACTGGTGGAGGGCGACTGGCAGACCCGCCACGCCTTCTTCCGCGATAACCTGAAGCTGCGCAACGAGATTGAAGAGCTGGAGCATAAGTCGCGCCGCCGCGACATTCTCGTCGACGACGAAACGCTGTTTGAGTTCTACGACCAGCGCATCAGCCATGACGTTATCTCCGCACGCCATTTCGACAAATGGTGGAAACAGGCCAGCCGCGAGACGCCGGATCTGCTCAATTTTGAAAAGAGCATGCTGATCAAAGAAGGCGCGGAGCAGGTCAGTAAGCTGGACTATCCGAACTTCTGGCATCAGGGCAACCTGAAGCTGCGTCTGAGCTATCAGTTTGAACCGGGCGCCGACGCTGACGGCGTAACGGTACATATTCCGCTGCCGCTGCTTAACCAGGTGGAAGAGGCCGGATTTGAGTGGCAGATCCCCGGCCTGCGCCGGGAGCTGATTATCGCCTTAATAAAATCGCTACCGAAGCCGGTGCGGCGTAATTTTGTCCCTGCGCCAAACTACGCGGAAGCGTTTCTCGGCCGCGCGACGCCGCTTGAGCTGCCGCTGCTGGATTCCCTGGAGCGCGAGCTGCGGCGGATGACCGGCGTGACTATCGACCGCGATGCCTGGCAGTGGGATCAGGTGCCCGATCACCTGAAAATCACTTTCCGGGTGGTGGACGATAAAAACAAGAAGCTGCAGGAAGGACGCTCGCTGCAGGAGCTGAAGGATGGACTGAAAGGGAAAGTGCAGGAGACGCTGTCTGCGGTCGCCGATGACGGTATTGAGCAGAGCGGGCTGCATATCTGGAGTTTCGGCCGGCTGCCGGAGAGCTACGAGCAGAAGCGCGGTAACTATAAAGTCAAGGCCTGGCCGGCGCTGGTGGATGAACGCGACAGCGTGGCGATAAAGCTATTTGATAACCCGCTGGAGCAACAGCAGGAGATGTGGCGCGGTCTGCGCCGCCTGCTGCTGCTGAATATCCCGTCGCCGATAAAGTATCTGCACGAGAAGCTGCCGAATAAAGCCAAGCTAGGACTCTATTTTAATCCCTATGGCAAGGTGCTGGATTTGATCGATGATTGTATCTCCTGCGGCGTTGATAAGCTGATCGATGAAGCGGGCGGCCCGGTGTGGAGCGAAGAGAGTTTTGCCGCGCTGCATGAAAAAGTGCGCGCCGAACTGAACGAGACGGTAGTCGGGATAGCCAAACAGGTTGAGCAGATCCTGACGGCGGTCTTTAACATCAATAAACGCCTGAAAGGCCGCGTCGATATGACCATGGCGCTGGGGCTGTCGGATATTAAGGCGCAAATGGGCGGGCTGGTGTATCGCGGTTTCGTCACCGGCAACGGCTTCCGCCGCCTGGGTGATACGCTGCGCTATCTGCAGGCGATTGAAAAACGTCTGGAAAAAATGGTTATCGACCCGCACCGCGACCGCGCGCAGATGCTTAAAGTGGATAGCGTTCAGCAGACGTGGCAGCAGTGGCTGAATAAGCTGCCGCCGGCACGCCGTCAGGATGATGACGTACAGGATATTCGCTGGATGATAGAGGAGCTGCGCGTCAGCCTGTTTGCCCAACAGCTTGGTACGCCGTATCCGATATCCGACAAGCGGGTGCTGCAGGCGATGGAACAGATCGCGGCCTAAGCCGCCGCTTTCCCCGCTGGCGCGGGCTGTCGGGGAAAGCGAGTCACCTCAGGCGTTCACCCAGGCGAGGGTGAACCCATCCCAGCCTTTGTTGCCCACCGTTTGCAGCGCCGTGACCGTCAGGCGCGGATCGCTGCCCATCATCCTGATAAACTCTCTTACGCCCTGAACGCGCTCGTCGGTACTCTCCGGGTTAGCCACTTCGCCATCGCGTACCACGTTATCGCCCACAATCAATGTCCCCGGATGGGAATAGCGCAACGCCCAGCGCAGATAGTTTGGGTTATTCGGCTTATCCGCATCGATAAAAATCAGGTCAAACGGCGGGCGGTCGCCCAGCGTTTCGAGGCTGGCCAGCGCCGGGCCTTCCCTTACCTCAACCTTGTTATCAACGCCCGCCAGACGGAGATTTTCCCGCGCTACGTTGGCATGATGCGCGTCCGCCTCCAGGGTTAGCAGCTCGCCGTCGACGGGCAATTCGCGGGCCATCCAGATAGTGCTGTAGCCGCCGAGCGTGCCGATCTCTAACACGCGTTTTGCTCGCGTCATTCGTACCAGCAGGGCCAGAAACTGACCCTGACTGGCGGCAACGTCAATAGCCGGAAGCCCGGCGCGCTGGTTATTAGCGAGAACCCGGTTGAGTAGCGGATCGTTGGGGATTAACGCTTCTTCGAGATAATTATCAACTGCCGACCACCGTTGCTGCATGTCAGACTTCCCGTGCTACATCCCTGATGAATCAGACCAGCCGCCTCCCAGCGACCGGTACAAATCAATTTGCGCCAGCAGCAGATTATTTTTCACCTGTACCACGCTGAGCTGGGTAGAGAACAGCGTGCGCTGGGCGTCCAGCACGTCTAAATAGGACGAATAGCCGTTGCGATAGCGATTCTGGGCGATACGCAGCGTCTCCTGGGCGACGTGCTCCTGCTCCTGCAGCTCCGCCAGCTGCTCGCCGTAACGGCCAATGGCATCGAGGCTGTCGTTCACCTCTTTGAACGCGCCGCGTACCGTTTTTTCATAGCTAAACAGCGCCTGATTGCGCTGGGCCATCGACACGTCGACCTGGGCATTCAGCGCCTGACGGTTGAGCAGCGGCGCCAGAATGCTGCCGCCGATGCTCCATAAGCGTAGCGGATTATCCAGCAGGTCGGGCAGGGTACGATCCTGCAGGCTGCCGGTAGCGGTCAGGTTAATCGAGGGCAGCAGCTGCGCCTGCGATGAAGCCAGCGTGGCGTCGGCGGCCACCAGCTGACGCTGGGCCTGAACGATATCCGGACGGCGGTTAAGCAGCGTTGACGGCAGCTGTGAGGGGATCTCTAACGGCGTTAGCTGAGCGAACGCGTTACGCTTAACGGCTCCCGGATTGGCTCCGAGCAGCAGGCTGAGCGCGTTTTCCTGCTGGGCTATCTGGTGGCGTAGCGGCGGGATTTGCGCGCGCGTTGAGCGCAGTTCGGAATCCGCCTGCATTAGCTCCAGGCGCGAGGTATAGCCCGTCTCAAACTGGCGTTTTGCCAGATTAAAGGCGTCTTCTCGCGATTTCAGCGTTTGTTGCGTCACCTGCAGCTGTTCGTCCAGCGCCAGCAGAGTGACGTAGCCGACCGCCACCGACGAGGCGACGGTCAGATTCGCCGCCGCGGCTGCGGCCTTTTGCGCCTCCAGGCTGGCCTCTGCCGCGCTGGCAGCGCTGCGGTTTGCGCCCCAGATATCAACATCGTAGCTGGCGGTCAGAGCGCCTTTATAGACCGTACCGTGAACCGGCAGGCCGGTGGCGGCCGACTGTGAACGCGCGCGGGTGCCGGTCAGTCCGGCGTCGAGTGACGGAAACAGGCTACTGTCGGCAGCATAGACCCGCGCCTGATACTCGTTTACCCGCTCGCGAGCGATCAGCACGTCGCTGTTATAGCGCAGCGCCTGGTCGACATAGTGATTCAGGGTACTGTCGTGAAAGTTGCGCCACCAGACCCCCTCAACCGGGCTGGTGGGGCCGATATCCGCGCGCCAGGCGGCGGGGATTTGTAGCGTGGGTGTCGCCTGCTGGATATCGGCAGACTGGCAGCCAGCCAGAGCAAGAATAACGGCGAGAGCGAGCGGGCGGATCATTGTTTGTCTCCCGCGCGAGTATCAATAGTGACCTGCACCGACATTCCCGGACGTAGCCGCTGGCTGTTGTTTTGTCCCTCGTCAACGGCGATGCGTACCGGAATACGCTGAGCGATTTTGACGAAGTTGCCGGTGGCGTTATCCGGCGAAATAGCGCTGAACTCAACCCCGGTCGCCGGGGAGATGCTCTGCACCGTACCGGTGAATTTCTCGCCGTCCAGCGCATCCACGGTAAAGGTCACGGATTGGCCGACGCGCACTCGCGCCAGCTGGGTCTCTTTCAGATTCGCGATGAGCCAGTGCTGCGGCGGCACCAGCGAGGTTAAATGCGTTCCGGCGGTAACGTAGGCGCCCAGTCGGACGGAGATTTGCCCAAGCTGGCCGTCCGTCGGCGCGATAATACGGGTGTTTTGCAGATCGATTTGCGCCAGCTCCAGCGCCGCTTTAGCGCTGGCCACGTCGGCGATCAGCGAGTCACGGTTAACGATGGTGGTTTGCAGATCCTGGCGCGACATCTCCAGCGTTGCCCTGGCCTGTTCGATATCCGCAATCCCCTGCGCCGCGCTGGCGCGGGCGGAATCGCGCTCGCGGATGGATAGTGAGCCGTCGGCGGTCAGCTCCTGAACGCGTTTTAAATCCGCCTGAGTTTTAAGATTCTGCGCGCGGGCGTTTTGCAGCAGCGCTTCGTTACGTGCGATCGCTGCCTCGGCGCTTTTCCGCTGCTGCAGATTGTTCTTCAGCGCTGCCTCTTTCATCGCCAGGGTGGCTTCCGCCTGGTGTACGCGCTGTTTATAGATACGGTCGTCAATCTGGAACAGCTCGTCGCCGGCTTTCACCTGATTAAAATCCTGGACTTTAACCTCGGTGATATAGCCATTAACCTGCGGGCTGATAAACGTGGTTTGCCCGCGAACGTAAGCGTTATCGGTAAACTGGCTTTCGCGGGTAAACGGCGGCAGCTGCCAGGCGTAAAGAATAACCAGTACGCCGACGATACCAATGGCGGCGGCGGTAAAAATAGAGACTATGCGAATATTATTTCGGGTATTGGCCTGCTGTTTGGCCGCGTCCTGCTGACTCATAATAACTCCAGAGTGAAAATTTTATTTGCTTCCCGTCGCGCGTTTCAGCGCGATGCGGGCGGTAATACGCAATCTTATTAAGCGCCAGAAAACCCATACCAGCGTGGCGGCTGAAATCGCCGCCGTCAGCAGATAAGTATCATTGTATGCGAGAATATTGGTCTGCAGCGTAGCGGCGTTTTGCAGCAGCGTTGTGGCCTGAACGTTGAGCAGCGTGCCATCGCCAATCTGGCTTTGATACATCTGGCTATACTGCTGTAAACGTTCAGTAATCAGCGGATTGAGCGTGGTTATCTGGTCGGCGAGCTGACTGGAGTGAAACTTCTCCCGCCAGGTCTGGAAAGTCCCGAGAATGGCCGAACCCAGCAGGCCGCCGATATTCTGACTCATGCCGAACAGCACCGAGAAGCTCACCAGGTTGCGCTGATCGGCAATCACGCCGCCAATCCCCGCCAGCATCGCCGGGGCGAGGAAAAAAGCGCTGCCGAAACCGAGCAGAAACTGGCTCAACATCAGCTGATCCGGCCGGGTGAGGCTCGTCGACTGGCTGTCGAGCAGCGAGGCGACCATTATTAGCGCCAGCGCCGTGGCGGTAGGCCAGTAGAGGCGCTGTGGGTTTAGCGTCAGGCAGCTGGCGACAATACCGCAGACTATTCCGGCGAAAATGGCCCACGCCAGGTTGGTCATCTGTTCATTTTGCAGGCCGACGTACTGCAGCCAGCCGATAACGCCGGTATTCTGCTCCGCCAGTACGATGCGGATCAGCAGCATAATCAGCCCCAGGCGCAGAATACTACCGCTGGAGAGCCATTTGATATTGAGCAACGGGTTGCTGCGGTTATGTTCAAAGGCGATCGCAGAGACAATCAGCACTACCGCCCCCGCCAGCGCCCAGCCAATCCACGGGGCTTCGAACCACCAGTCCAGGCGACCCAACGACAGCACCGCGGTGACCAGCGCCATCCCCGGCGCCAGCAGGAAAAAGGTGATGAAGTCTTTCTTCTCAAAAACTTTTTTGCGATCGCCTGGCGGTAGCTTGAGGGAGATCACGCAGGCCAGGGATACCAGCGCCAGCCCCAGTTCAAAGAAATACAGCCCGCGCCACTCGTCAATTTGCAGCAGTTCGGTTGAGAACAGGCGCGCCAGCGGGATCGCCAGCGATGAACCGGTGACGCCGATGGTCAGCGCTTTGAGTCGATGGCGGGCAGGCCAGGCCTGAACCTGATAATAGATCCCCAACGAGCTTAGCGCTGCGGCCACCATGCCGTGGGCGGCGCGCACCATCAGCGCGGAACTGAGGTCGTTGACGAACAGATGGAAGAAGGTCACCAGCACGTAGAGCACAAGAAAACCTTCGGTAAACGCCCGCAGACCATACTGCTGGCGGAACTTCACCAGCAGCAGGTTGATGGAGACATTGGTCATCACGTATACCGCCGGTAGCCAGGCTATTTCCGTGGACCATGCGGCAAAGGTTCCCTGCAACAGCTGCAGGTTGGCGGTGACCACCGCGTTGCCCAGCGCGCCGGTTAGACAGACCAGCAGCCCGACGATACCGTAGGCAATCCGCTTAGGCGTGCTGTGGATAGGCGTTGAAGGCGAGCCGAGAATCGCCGGTTTTTCGTGCGGCGCCCAGTCGCGAGGGACATAGGGATTGGATTTATGGCGAGGCATTATTTTTTCTCAACCTCGCGCAGCAGCTTCTCAAGCACTCGCTGAGTCTGCTGTTGCTCCTCGGGCGTGATAGCGGTGAGGATCTCCTCGCGCAGATCGTCGGCTACCGTTTTCACCTGTCGATAAACCTCAAGCCCTTTAGCGGTGGCTATCAATAGCCGTTTACGTTTATCGCGTTCGGTTTTAACGCGCTCGACCAGACCGAGCTCCACCAGCCGGTTGAGCAGGGGAACGAGGGTTGCGCTTTCGACGCCCAGCTCCTGGGCCAGTTCGCTTTGCGACAGCGGCTGGTCGTTACGCGCAATGGCGGAAACGGCGACCCAGCTGGCCTGGCTCATGCCGAGGTCCTTGAGTCGACGGTTAACCGCCAGCCGCCAGTGATGGGCGGTTAAATACAAAAGATGGGAGAAGTTAAGCTGTCGGTTATCCATAGGTCAGTCTGCAATATCGTTAGAGCTCTAATGATTTTATGTCTGGCAAAAACGATAATTCAAGTCTGAAGGATAAAAACAGGTTAACGGTATGTGCGGTTATTGTGGGACAAACTCTGGGAAAGGGCGAAAAAAAGCCCGGGGTTAACCGGGCTCAGAACGTGACATCAGGATATATTATCCAGGATAGATGCCGCGATCTTTACGCGCCATCAGGATACGCTCACAGGCCACGATATAGGCGGCGGTACGTAAAGAGCACTCTTTTTCAACCGCTTTATCGTAAACGTGAACGATCGCATCGGTCATGATGCGGTCCATTTTGGCGTTGATCTCTTCTTCGCTCCAGAAGAAGCTGGCCATATCCTGCACCCATTCGAAGTAGCTCACGGTGACGCCGCCGGCGTTGCAAATAACGTCCGGTACTACCACGATGCCGCGTTCGGCCAGCACGTCATCCGCTTCCGGATAGGTCGGACCGTTAGCGCCTTCGAGCACCAGTTTGCAGCTGAGCGTTTCAGCACGTTCACGGGTAATCTGGCCTTCCAGCGCCGCCGGGATGAGAATATCCATCGGCGTGGTCCAGAACGCTTCTTTGGCAATTTCGCTCGCGCCGGGGAAACCGGCAATCTGCTTGTTCTCCGCCTGCCAGGCGGTCAGCGCGGCCATATCAATACCGCCTTCGTTATACAGCGTGGCGGTGTGGTCCTGAATCACCACGATGCGCGCGCCGACGCCAGCGAACAGGCGCGCCGCTTCGCTGCCGACGTTACCAAAACCCTGCAGCGCGACTTTCGCGCCTTCAATTTCGATACCGCTGCGGCGAGCCACTTCGCGTCCGGTGACGAATACGCCGCGGCCGGTGGCTTTTTCACGGCCCAGAGAGCCGCCAAGATGGATCGGCTTACCGGTTACCACTCCGGTGATGGTGGTGCCCTGGTTCATGGAGTAGGTGTCCATCATCCAGGCCATGACTTTACCGTTGGTGCCGACGTCCGGCGCCGGAATATCTTTTTGCGGCCCGATAATAATGCCGATTTCGCTGGTATAGCGACGGGTCAGACGCTCCAGTTCACCTTCTGATAGTGAGAACGGGTCGACGCGGATACCGCCTTTGGCGCCGCCGTAGGGAATATTTACCGCCGCGCACTTGATGGTCATCCACGCGGAGAGCGCCATCACTTCATTCAGGTCAACATCCGGGTGGTAACGCACGCCACCTTTACCCGGCCCGCGCGAAAGGTTGTGCTGGACGCGGTAGCCTTCGAAGTGGCGAATAGTACCGTCGTCCATTTGCACCGGAATATCAACAATCAACGCCCGTTTCGGATGGCGCAGCGTTTCAATCCAGTAGGCGAGATCGCCGAGATAGGGCGCGACACGATCGATTTGGCGCAGGTAGGTGGTCCATGGAGATGTACTACTTTCAGAAGCGTAAGATAACTTTTCCATAAGAGTCCTGTTTTGCAGTGATAATTATTTTGTTAACCGTGGAAAGGTACAGCCGTAAACTCTGTAACGAGAATGTTATCACCAATTTAATGGGACGGTATTTGGTAAAAACACAGAATATGCTGCCGTTACTGGTAGGGGCTGGTTTTTTATGAATAAAAAAACACAAAAGAAGGCCCGCTGCGGATGAATATGCATCTTTGTGCATTAAAGCCGTAGTTGTGACCATTTTCCCCTATTTATTAGAATCTTGACTCTCTTCAAAAAGTGAATAAAACGCTGCGTTTGTGTGTTGACTTTGTTGCAGTATGGTGGGCATCTTGCGGTTATTGCCGACAGCGGGAGTTCGCTGCCGGCAGGGTTTTGCTTTAGAGGGTTTCACCGCGGGCGGCGATGGGGCCTGGAGCCTGTTTCAGGCGGCTGGCGCAGAAAATAGCGATAAGCGAAATCACTACCGTTCCCGCCAGATACCATGCCACCGGCACCCAGTCGCCGTCATATTTCGCCAGCAGACCGGTCGCGATCAGCGGAGCGGTTCCTCCGGCAAGGGCCGCGCCAAGCTGGTAGCCAAGGGTGATGCCGGTATAGCGAACGTTAGCGCTGAAGATCTCGGAGCATAACGTCCCGAGAACTGCGGTTACCGGCGCCCACAGAATACCGAATGCAATAACCGTGGCGAGCGCAATGCCCCACGTAGTTTGCGTGTCCAGCAGCAGAAACCACGGCACGATAAACAGCCCCAGCAGCACTACGCTCAGGGTATACATTTTTTGCCGACCGATTTTGTCAGACAGTAGCCCCATCAGCGGGATCATCACCGTAGCGACCAGCGCCCCGAGGGTGACGGCTTCCAGCGCCTGAGATTTTTGATAGCTCAGCGTGGTGGTGGCATAGCTGACCACAAAGGTGGAGAAAATATAGAACGGCGCGGTTTCGACAACTTTCAGCCCGGCCGCAATCAGCACTTCACGCCAGTGAAATTTCACCGTGTCACGCAGCGGTGCTTTCGCCACCTGACCCGACTGTTTCACCTGCTTAAACTCCGGGGTTTCATCAATATCTTTACGGATCCATAGTCCGATAAGAACCAGCACTGAGCTCAACAGGAAGGGGATACGCCAGCCCCACGAGAGAAACTGCTCTTCGCTGAATAGCGTCATCAGGGAGACGATGAACGTCGCCATCAGCATACCGATGGTGACGCCCGCCTGCGGAATACTGCCGAAGAAGCCTTTGCGCTTTTCCGGCGCGTATTCATAGGCCAGCAATAGCGCGCCTCCCCATTCGCCGCCGATGCCCATCCCCTGAACGATACGCAGGGTAATCAGCAGCGCGGGCGCCCATAATCCGATCATTTCATAGGTGGGAAGCAGCCCGATAGCAACCGTCGCGCCGCCCATCAGGGAAAGCGTCAGCACCAGCGTTTTCTTGCGCCCGATCCGATCGCCGATGTGGGCGAAAACGACGCCGCCGATCGGCCGGATGAAAAAGGTCAATGAGAACGAGAGCCAGGAGAGTATTAAGCCGATGACCGGGTCGACCATTGGAAAGAAGATCTTGTTGAACACCAGCGCCGCAGCGGTGCCGTAGAGAAAATAATCAAACCATTCAATGGCGCTGCCGGTCAGGCTGGCAATGAGCACCTTTTTGTTTTTTTTCAGGATGGATGTGGTGCTGTTGTCATGTCTTGTCATTATTCAACGTACTCCCGCCAGAGTCATAACAATCAGGTGTTACCTGAGCTTTCTCGGGTGCAACCTGGAGAGTGATGAGGTTATTTAATTGTTAAGGAAACTAGAGTTGTGAGTTGCATTTAGCAAGCCTGTGATGGCGCAAAAGGGGCGAATTCAATGCTTTTATATGGTAGATAGCGCGGAGGTTTCGCGTATTTTTTAAACTAATCCACCAATAAATTTGTATTTAATGGTGAGTTGTTCAGGTGCAACCGTTCTTTTTTTGGACGTTTCTTGTTATTTCAATCTTGTTACAAATTAGCGTTTATTAACGGATGCAGGCGGTGTCGGTTTATGATGAGGCTGACTATCCCATAACGGATGAGATTGGCTGAAAAGGAGAGAACATGTCAGAACATTTTCCATCGCTGCCGGAGGCGACACTCGCCGCGGCGAACCTGTTGGGCGCCTGGCTGGCACAGGACGATTTGCCCCTGGCTCTACAACCAGACGTGGTGGTTCTGGCGGGCAATGCGGTGATCCCGACGATTGATTTCGCCTGCCAGCTGGCGGCGCGTCACGCCGTTCCGCTACTGATCAGCGGCGGTATTGGCCACTCCACTTCGTTTTTATACCGCTCGGTGCTGAACGACCCGCGCTATCGCGCGATACCGGTAAACAGCCGCGCTGAGTCGCATATCCTGGCCGATATAGCCCATCAGTTCTGGCAGATTCCTCGTGAAAGGATTGTGGTGGAAGACCGTTCCACGAACTGCGGAGAGAACGCGCGCTTCACCCGACAAATGCTGGAAGAGAAGGGCATTGCGCACCGTTCGGGCGTGGTGATTCAGGATCCGACCATGCAGCGCAGAACGATGGCGACCTTTGCCCGCGTCTGGCAAGACGCCGGGTGCGCGCCGAAATGGTTCAGTACGCCGGGCTGCTCGCCGGAGCTGCGCAATGCGGAGCGCGGTCTGGCGTTTAGCGGTGAAACGACCGGCTTGTGGCCGGTGGACCGCTATCTGGCTCTGATCCTCGGCGAGCTGCCGCGGCTGCAGGATAACCCAGAGGGCTATGGCCCGTTGGGCAAGGGATTTATCGCCCATGTGGATATTCCGCCGCAGATTGTGGAGGCATGGGAGACGCTGCGTAATGACCGTCTGCTGTCCGATGCGCTGAACGCCCGGACGCTGGGTTAGGGTCTGTTTCAGCAAATTTGCCCGTTTGCGGCAGAAATATCGCAAACGGGCACGCCGTGTTATCAAAATGTGATTTTTAATCCGTCACTCTGGGCCATTTTTATGAAATGCCTCACAAAAACGAGCCTTCATGGTGTTGGTATCGCTTCCTGGAGATAGTTTTTAACATCTTATTCACCTGCTAAAAACAATAATCCTGAGGAGCAAACCATGACAGCACCCGTTCAGCACCCTATGTATATCGATGGACAGTTTGAACCAGGCCGCGGTGATGCGTGGATTGACGTGATCAATCCGGCGACGGAAGCGCTGCTTTCGCGGATTCCTGATGGCAGCGCCGAGGATGCGCGGCGCGCTATTCTGGCCGCTGAGCGCGCTCAGCCTGGCTGGGAAGCGCTCCCGGCGATTGAACGGGCGGGGTGGTTGCGTAAAATAGCTGCCGGCATACGCGAGCGCGCTGGAGAAATCGCCGCGCTGATCGTCGCCGAGGGCGGGAAAATCCAGCAGCTGGCGGCGGTGGAAGTCTCATTTACTGCCGATTACCTGGATTACATGGCCGAGTGGGCGCGTCGTTATGAAGGTGAGATTGTGCAGAGCGACCGCCCGGGAGAAAATATTCTGGTATTTAAGCGCGCTCTGGGCGTGACAACCGGCATCCTGCCGTGGAATTTTCCTTTCTTCCTGATTGCCCGCAAGCTGGCGCCAGCGCTGATCACCGGCAACACCATTGTGATTAAACCCAGTGAATTTACGCCGAATAACGCCATCGCTTTTGCGCAAATTGTGCATGATATCGGTCTGCCGAAAGGGGTCTTTAACCTGGTGCTGGGCCGCGGTGAAACCGTGGGCCAGGAGCTGGCGGGTAACCCGAAAGTGGCGATGGTCAGCATGACCGGAAGCGTCGCTGCGGGCGAAAAAATCATGGCGGCGGCGGCAAAAAACATCACCAAAGTGTGCCTGGAGCTGGGCGGTAAAGCGCCGGCTATCGTGATGGACGATGCGGATCTTGAGCTGGCGGTCAAAGCGGTGGTGGATTCCCGTGTGATCAATAGCGGGCAGGTATGCAACTGCGTCGAACGCGTATATGTGCAAAAGGGGATTTACGATCGCTTCGTTAATCGTCTGGGCGAAGCAATGAAAGCGGTGCAGTTTGGCGATCCGGCATCACGCGACGATCTCGCCATGGGACCATTGATAAACGCCGCCGCGCTGGAGCGGGTTGAGCAGAAGGTTGCTAAAGCGGTGGCGCAGGGCGCCCGCGTCGCGCTGGGCGGTAAAGCGGTGGCCGGGAAAGGCTATTTTTATCCGCCGACCCTGCTGCTGGATGTGCGCCAGGAGATGGATATCGTACATGAAGAGACATTTGGACCCGTGCTGCCGGTAGTGGCGTTTGCGACGCTCGAAGAGGCGCTGGCGATGGCCAACGACAGCGATTACGGACTAACATCATCAATCTATACCCGTGACCTGAACGTCGCCATGAAGGCGATTAAGGGACTGAAGTTTGGCGAGACTTACATCAATCGCGAAAACTTCGAAGCGATGCAGGGTTTCCACGCCGGATGGCGTAAATCGGGTATCGGCGGCGCCGACGGGCGTCACGGCCTGAATGAGTATTTGCAAACCCAGGTGGTCTATCTGCAGGCCTGAGTCAGCAGAGGCGAGGCACACTTCTCGCAGGTGAATAAGTCGTCGTTCATTTCGGGCGGATAGCCGCAGCTACCCGCCCGCGCTTTATTTTGCGAACTTTTCCAGCACGCGGATAAGCTGGGTGACGAAGCCATATTCGTTATCGTACCAGGCGACGGTTTTTACCAGCTGCAGGTCGCCGACCTCGGCAATCTCCAGCTGCGTGGCGTCGTAAATTGAACCGAAATGGCTGCCTATAACGTCCGATGAGACAATCTCCTCTTCGGTATAGCCAAAGGATTCATTATTTGTCGCGGCGTTTTTCATCGCCTGATTGACCTCTTCGGCGGTCACTTTTTTCTCCAGCACCGATACCAGTTCAGTCACCGAACCAGTCTTCGTCGGCACCCGCTGAGCGTGGCCTTTTAGCTTGCCGCTTAGCTCAGGAATAACCAGACCGATAGCTTTCGCCGCCCCGGTGGTATGCGGAATGATATTTTCCGCCGCCGCGCGGGAGGCGCGTAAATCTTTGCCGCGCGGGCCGTCAACCAGCGACTGGGTGCCGGTGTAAGCGTGAATGGTGGTCATGGTGCCGACCTTAATACCAAAGGCGTCGTTAAGAACTTTCGCCATTGGCGCCAGGCAGTTAGTGGTGCAGGAGGCCACGGAAATAATAGTATCGCTGGTTTCCAGCGTATCGTCGTTAACGTTAAAAACGATAGTTTTCATCTCGCCGGCGGGCGCGGAAATAAGCACTTTTTGGGCGCCTGCGCTCAGGTGAGCCTGGGCTTTTTCCGCGGAGGTATAAAAGCCCGTACACTCGACGATAAGCTCGGCACCTGCCGCTTTCCACGGAATATGCTGAGCCTCTTTTTCAGCGTAAACGGTGATTTTTTTGCCATCAACGATAAGCGCGTCTTCGGTAAAATCCACGCTCCATGGGAAAGGTCCATAGTTTGAGTCATGCTTTAACAGATAGGCCAGCACTTTAGGTGAGGTCAGATCGTTAATGGCAACGACCTCTAATGAGCTATTGACCTCCAGTAACCGGCGCAGTACCAAACGTCCTATACGACCGAATCCATTAATCCCGAGTTTACTCATGAAGAATCTCCAGGTGGTTTGCATAGTCAGGTGAAAACTTCTCCAGGCTTAGTTCAGGCGTCGGAATAGGGCAACCAACGATCCAGGCATCCCGACGAAATACGCGAAAACAATGAACAGAAAAGGTAATAAACTCGGCAGGTTAAGGACGGGGGGCGAAGAGGTAATAATTTTTTGTTTCAGCGTTATACATCATCGGTATATTGGCGAGGGTTTTCAGGGTGGGCCGGGAAGAGGCCCACCGCGATGGCCATTATTCGGCGGTCGCGCCTGTTTCAGCAAAAGCGGCTAACGCTGCGCCATCAAGACGATAGCGTACCCATTCACTTTGCGGCAGCGCGCCGATGCTCAGATAAAAATCGATTGCCGGCTGGTTCCAGTCGAGTACGCTCCATTCCAGGCGGCCGCATTCTCTTTTTACCGCCAGCTGGGCGATGGTTCTGAGTAGCGCTTTTCCGGCACCGTTACCGCGAAACTCCGGGGTGACGTACAGGTCTTCCATATAGATGCCATTGCGCCCAAGCCAGGTGGAATAGCTGGTGAAGAACACCGCGTAGCCGGCGACCTTATTATCAATTTCGCAAATTAACGCTTCCGTTTTGCTATCGCTGGCGAACAGCGTTGATTTGATCTCATCTGCCGTGGTGACGACCTGCTCCGGCGCTTTTTCATAGACCGCCAGCTCGTAAATCATGTCATAGATTGCTTTTGCGTCCGCCGGCAGTGCCGGACGAATGATCATATTCATTGGATTACCTGTTGTGCCATCGTGAGTTTGATAGTGCCAAGCATAAACGTTAAGGTTAGAAGAATTAAGTGCAATGAAATCACTAAACGATGAATATTATGCATCCTGCGCTTCGCCGTATCGATCTCAACCTGCTGCCGGTATTTGAGGCGGTCTATCGCTATCGTTCAGTGCGCCTGGCGGCGGAAGAGTTAGCGATGAGCACATCGGCGTTAAGCCACGCCCTGTCAAGGCTGCGCGTGGCGCTCAACGATCCGCTTTTCTATCGTGAAGGCCATCGCATGTGCCCCAGCGTCTATGCAACCCAGCTCGCCCCGGCAATTAGTTCGGCGCTAAAGTTCCTGGATCAGGAGCTCACGCCACAGCCGAAGTTTGTTGCCTCCGCCAGCAGCGATTGCTTACAGATAGCGATTACGGATTTCACCGCCCTGTGCGTGTTTCCAGCCCTGATGAACAAATTACAGCATCAGGCGCCGGGCCTGCGTTTTGAGCTGCGTTACCTGCCGCATAGCCCGGCGCTGACCGAACTGCTGGCGGGTGAGGTGGATTTGGCATTGGGATTTAGCGCGCTGGATGAGGCAGAGCATCCGGAGCTGGATGAGATCGGCTGGCTGAAGGATGACTATGTCGTTATCAGCAACATAAAACGCACTCAGCTCACCCTGGCAGATTATCTGGCGGCCCAGCATCTGGTGGTTACGCCGTGGAATGAAAGCCAGGGAGTGCTTGACCTTGAGCTCGCCAAAATGGGCTTTTCGCGCCATATCACCATCAAAACACCCTCTATGCTGAGTGCGCCATTCATTATTGAGGAAAGCGAACTCCTTATGGCGCTACCGCGTTCTGCGGCGCAAAAAATGATCGCTACCACCAGGATTAAGATTTTTGAATTACCCTTTGAGGTTCCACCGTTTGCGGTGAAGATTTATTCGCACAAACGAAGCGGTCAACGCGGCGCGAGCCAGTGGTTGAAAGAATCGCTGCGCGAATGGGCCGCGACCGAGCGCAGCGGATATCTGGTTTGACGAGTCAGCGATATATGCTTAACTCATGATAGAAGAAATGTAAAATGTCTGTTAAGAAAACGAGGCGTATTGGTAATCGTAAGCGCTGGGCCATTTATCCTGAAAACGTAAGAGAGACAAATTGAAATTAGCCGGACTTCATCCAGATGAACTGCGTCGTCTGCAATCGCTGCGGGCATCCGGATTATTGAATAGTGGAAAAGAAGAGCGCTTCGAGCGTCTGACCAGGCTTGCGCGTTCGCTCTACGATCTGCCGGTGGCTTCTATTAGCCTCGTGGGTGAGAACACCCTGCATATCAAATCCTGCGCCGGCATGGAGGTGGATACGTTGCCGCGAGATATCTCTTTCTGTGCGCATACTATCCTGCAGACCGATCCTTTAATCGTGAATGACCTGCAGCAGGATTTACGCTTTCATGATAACCCGCTGGTAACGGAAGCGCCTTTCATCCGCTTTTATGCCGGATATCCGGTACAGCTGCCCGATGGCGCTACCGTAGGCGCATTTTGCCTTATGGATCATAAACCGCGCGCCTTCTCCGGCCATGAAGTGCAAATATTAAGCGATCTGGCCGCCATCGTTGAAGATGAATTCAAAGTGCTGGACGCTGCGACCTCCGATGAACTGACGGGGTTGTTCAACCGTCGCGGGTTTATGTCGCTGGCAGATTACGCTCTGTTGACAGCCAGACGGCGGAATGAACCAGCGAGCCTGGTGTTTATCGACCTCGATCGTTTTAAACAGATTAACGATACCTGGGGCCATGAAGAAGGGGACAAAGCCCTGACGGCAATAGCCGACTTGATGAAAGCTACCTTCAGGGAGTCAGATTTAATTGCCAGACAAGGCGGAGATGAATTCATTATCCTGCTTGCTAATACCTCTCAGCAGGCTGCGGGCAGGGCGATGGAGCAGCTGAGCAAAAATGTTGCCGACTATAATCAGCAGGCGGGCAATTCCTGGCAGCTGGCGTTTTCATGGGGCTGCGTTGAATACGATCCTGCGTCGCCTCAGACCCTTAACGAGATCGTGGCTGTGGCGGATCGGCGTATGTATGAGGCGAAGGTGAGCCACGGCGCAGAACGCCGCTAGTCCGATGACCCGGCGCGCTTGCCGGGTAGCTGGCGCTCACCCGGCATTTATTAGCGGACGCCACGGCGTCTTTTACATCCTTAGTGGAACCCAAGGCGAATCAGCTCAACGGGTTCGAACTGACCTTCATTGCCTTCAACTTCAACGGTTTTGCTGCGACGAATCTGAGCCGGGGTTAGCCCACTGGCATGTATAGCGATAATTTTTCCGGTTTTCCCCGTCCCATTAATCATCACCTGGCTACCATTAGTAATAGGATTACGGTTACGATCGTAAGTGATCATGATTATTTCTCCTCTTAATATTCTGGTATCAAAAATCCGCTTGCCAATCAGGACTCCATCTCGCGGTGACGGACGTAATACAAATACGCCTCCGGGAAATTCTTTTTTTTGTTTTTGATCAACATCACACTTTTTAGCTGCCCCGGAGAGGGTAACTTTTCTCGCGTCTGAGTGGCCGACCGTCCGGGCGCGAGGCTTGCGCAGGTCTTTGACTTTATACGATATAACGCTCGATGCCCGGCTTGCAGTCGCTGATGCGGCTGCTAAACTTTTTTCGGGCATAACGGAGCGGAACGATGAACAACAAAGACGAGCAAACGGGACTGATTGGGCTTGCTATTGGCGCGGCGGTTATTGGTCTGGTTTCCGGCCAGAAGCCAATTAACCGGGAAAGCATTGTCGAAGAGCTGGTGAGGTTAGGCAGACAGAAGGGGGATGGCATCGAGGACGAGATTTTCAAACAGGCGGCAACGCTGGTGCGCAAGGGGATCTGAGCTTGTACAGAGAAGAGAGTTAATGAAACCGGGGGGCAGAAAACCCGGAATCAAACAGGGAGAAAAGTCATCATTAAATACGCCATCACAATGCATATCAGCGCCATATACCACACAAAACTCATTATATCACCCGGTCCAGGTACGCCATGCCGGCTACCGTGTTTGTCGCGGTCATGGCGTCATGGTTAACCATAATATGACCCGCCGTTCGGCGACGGCAGGTCATTCGTTAATCTTCCTGCATCCACATATCGGCTTCTTCGAACATTTCCTGCACGGTACGGCTAATTTGCTCTTTCTCGTGCTTGCTGGCGTCGGTATTGATTGAAGCTAACGTCATCATCGGTTTAACGCGGACATCGGCATCGGGAAAAATTCGCTGAACTCGCTTCGTCAGCTCATTGAGAATGATCTCTCTGGCGCCAGCCAACCCTTCGAAGTTTCTCTTGTCATAAATCAGTTCTACGAACATTGTCTATCCCGTTTTTGTAATGACCTGCAGTATTGTACTGTAATTATATACAGCGTCAAGGCTACGGTAGAATTCCTCCGTCCGGATGGCTGGCGGGGCGCTTAACGTTTTGGCTTTAACTATCTGATTCCGTGAATTGTTTTTTATAAGTACGTAAAAGTTAATGAATTTTTAATGAAAGGTAGTTATGTTGACGACATAACGGTTTTCTAAAGGATTTTTCATGCGCAATAAATACTCAGGCCTGCAGATAGGCATCCACTGGCTGGTCTTTTTTTTAGTGATTGGCGCGTACGCGGCCATGGAACTACGAGGATTTTTCCCGCGTAGCGCGCGGCCTGTCATTAATATGATTCACGTCTCGTGCGGAATCTCTATTTTTGTTCTGATGGTGGTGCGTTTGCTGGTGCGCCTCAAAACCCCGTCGCCGCCGATCGTACCTAAACCGTCGCCCATGATGACCGGCTTTGCGCACCTTGGGCATCTGGTTATCTATTTGCTGTTTATCGCGCTGCCGGCGATAGGTATGGTGATGATGTACTATCGCGGCAGCCCGTGGTTCGCTTTTGGCCTGACCATGCCGTACGCGGCGGAAAGCGATTTTGAGCTGGTGGATAATTTGAAAGCATGGCACGAACTGTTGGCCAATACCGGCTACTTTATTATCGGCCTGCACGCGCTGGCGGCGCTGATGCACCATTATTTCTGGAAAGACAACACGCTGCTGAGAATGATGCCGCGTAAACGCTAATTCTCAGAGACCCGCTTCGGCGGGTTTTTTATTTCATTTTCATATGGCCAACGCTGATTTACGCTGTGAATCTATGTACCTCAACCTCGATTAGGCGCAATATCTCGCCGCTATGCTATGGTTAACGCGGCAAGCTTATTTGCCTCTTTGCCTGAATAAATATAGTATACCCCCCTATATGATATGGAGGGCGTAACCATGCCTCATTCACCTGAAGATAAAAAGCGGGCCCTTAGCCGGGTACGGCGCATTCGCGGCCAGGTCGAAGCGCTTGAGCGGGCGCTTGAGTCCGGCGAACCCTGCATGACTATTCTGCAACAAATCGCCTCTATTCGCGGCGCCGCTAACGGCCTGATGGGGGAAATGGTTGAAATTCACCTCCAGGATGAACTGGTTAGCGGTGAAACGACCCCAGACCAGCGTGCCGCCAGAATGGCGGAAGTCGGGCACCTGCTACGCTCCTATTTAAAATAAAATCACCACGAGGAAGAGAGATATGAAATCACGTGCAGCCGTTGCGTTTGGTCCAGGCCAGCCGTTGAAAATCGTTGAGATTGACGTCGCGCCGCCGAAAAAGGGCGAGGTGCTGGTTAAAATCACCCATACCGGCGTATGCCATACCGATGCTTTCACCCTTTCTGGCGATGACCCGGAAGGCGTCTTCCCGGCGGTGCTGGGCCATGAGGGCGGCGGTATCGTCGTCGAAGTGGGCGAAGGCGTAACCAGCCTGCAGCCGGGCGACCACGTCATTCCTTTGTACACCGCCGAATGCCGCGAGTGTAAGTTCTGTAAATCAGGTAAAACCAACCTTTGTCAGGCGGTACGCGCCACTCAGGGCAAAGGGCTGATGCCGGACGGCACTACCCGTTTTTCCTATAACGGCGAACCCATTTATCACTACATGGGCACCAGCACCTTCAGCGAATACACCGTGGTAGCCGAAATTTCTCTGGCCAAAGTTAACCCACAGGCGCCGCTGGACAAAGTATGCCTGCTGGGCTGCGGCGTCACTACCGGTATCGGCGCGGTTCACAATACCGCGAAAGTTAAAGAGGGCGATACCGTGGCGGTCTTCGGCCTCGGCGGCATTGGTCTTGCGGTTATTCAGGGGGCGGTACAGGCAAAAGCCGGGCGTATTCTGGCCGTTGATACCAATCCGGAAAAATTTACTCTCGCCAGGGAAATGGGCGCCACCGACTTTATCAACCCGAATGATTACGATAAGCCGGTACAGGATGTGATTGTTGAAATGACCGACGGCGGCGTCGACTTTAGCTTTGAGTGTATCGGCAACGTTAACGTGATGCGCGCAGCGCTGGAGTGCTGCCACAAAGGTTGGGGTGAAAGCGTGATCATCGGGGTGGCCGGCGCGGGCCAGGAGATTAAAACCCGTCCGTTCCAGTTGGTTACCGGACGCGTCTGGCGCGGTTCCGCCTTCGGCGGCGTGAAAGGGCGTACCCAGCTGCCGGGAATGGTCGAAGAGGCGATGGCGGGCAAAATTCGCCTTGACCCGTTTATTACCCACCGGATGCCGTTGGATCGCATCAATGAAGCTTTTGATTTAATGCATGAAGGTAAATCAATTCGCACCGTTATTCATTTCGGCGAAAATTGATCTTCTGGTGAAAGATAACCCGGGCGTGCCCGGGTTATTGCCTAACAAGACTTACTCCCGCCGCAGGTTCTCATAACCGTGCTGCTGCCGCCGCTGTTCCCGACGCTCCCGCTCGCGCTGAATATCCGATTTTTCATCTTCCCACACCGTACAATGCGGGCCGCTGAATACTTCACAGGGCTGACGGGAGTCGGCGAGCGGATTTACCGCTTTCTCTTCCCAGACCTTCGGATCGCGCAGATCCACCTCAGGCGCTTTTAACGCCTGGGCAGAAGCGGTGGCGATTAACACGATGGCGCCTGTAAACAGGCGGCAGGTTGAACCTTTCATCCATTATCCTTGTTCAGCTTTTATTATTGATAACCATTCGTAATAATAACATGACTGAATAAAGAAAAGGCCCCGAATGGGGCCCTGACGTTTACTTCCGATCCGGGAGCGCGTAGGCGATGATGTAATCGCCACGGTCCGGTGACTGGCGAGCGCCGCCAGCGTTGATGATGATGTACTGTTTACCGGTTTTCGGCGATACGTAGGTCATCGGGCCGGACTGACTGCCGACCGGCAGACGTGACTTCCAGATCTCCTTACCGTTGGCGGTATCAAACGCGCGCAGATAGAAATCCTGAGTGCCCGCGAAGAACAGCAGACCTGACTGGGTTGCTAACGAGGCGCCCAGCGTCGGCATCCCGATGGGGATCGGCATATGCATGCGAATTCCCAGCGGGCCGGTGTCCTCAACGGTGCCCACCGGTACCTGCCACACCAGCTTGCCGGTTTTCAGGTTGACCGCTGACATGGTACCGAACGGCGGCTTCTGGCACGGAATACCCAGCGGCGACAGGAAGCGTTCGCGCATTGCGCCGAACGGCGTGCCTTCCATCGGCACAATACCCATCTCAATACCGCTGGCGTTTTTCGCTACTTTCTCGCGCGGCACCATATAGTTGGCGAGACCAAGACGCATATCGTTAACAAAGATCAGGCTATTATTTGGGTCAACCGATACGCTGCCCCAGTTCATACCGCCCAGCGAGCCGGGATACTGCAGGGAGCGATCCTCGCCCGGAGGCGTAAAGACGCCCTGGTGACGCATCTCTTTAAACTGGAGACGGCACAGCAGCAGGTCGACAGGCGTTGCGCCCCACATATCCGACTCTTTCAGCGTCTCGTTGCCAATCATCGGCATGCCGACGGAGTAGGGTTGGGTTGGCGAGTAGCGCTCGCCGGGTATATTACCCGCCGGAACCGGACGTTCCTCTACCTTCGCCACCGGCTCGCCGGTAACGCGGTTAAGCATAAAGATCATGCCCTGCTTACTGGTCTGCACCAGCACCGGCGTCGTGCCGCCTTTACCGTCAGGCAGGTCGTACAGCAGCGGCTGCGAAGGCAGATCGAAATCCCACAGATCGTGGTGGGTGGTCTGATAATGCCAGCGTACCTGGCCAGTTGCTGCGTCAACGGCGACGATGGATGAACTGTACTTATCGTCGAGGGCGGTACGTTCGCCGGCAAAGAAGTCGGGCGTAGTGTTACCTGTTGGCATATAAATCAGGTTCAGCCTGGCGTCGTAAGACATGGCTGACCAGACGTTCGGCGTACCGCGGGTATAGGTTTGTCCCGCCGGTGGTTCACCGGTCATATTCGGGTTGCCCGGATCCCAGGCCCACGCCAGTTTACCGCTGTGAACGTCATAGGCGCGCACGACTCCCGGAGGCTCGTCGGTGGAGAAGTTATCCGCCACGCGGCCGCCAACCACCACCACGTTACCCGCGACCAGCGGCGTGGAGGTTTGCTGGTAGTAACCCGCTTTGATCTCACCCATACCAACGCTAAGGTCAACGATACCGTGGTCGCCGAAGGCGTCGCACAGATTGCCGTTATCGGCATCAATGGCGATCAGTCGAGCGTCGGTGGTCGGCAGAAACAGACGGCGCGAGCAGGCAGCCGGCTGCTCGGCGGCGGCAGGTGGGACCTGAGCCTGGCTATCTTCGTAATAGCCTAAACCGCGGCAGCGCTGCCAGTTAGGCGCCGTGGCTTTTGCATCGTAGCGCCATTTCTCTTTGCCGCTGTCAACATCCAGCGCCAGCACTTTACTGTAAGGCGTACACACGTAAAGCGTATCGCCAATCTGCAGCGGGGTGTTCTGGTCTTCCGCGCCGGAGCCGTTGCTCAGCGGAATATCGCCGGTATGGGCAACCCAGGCGACCTGCAGCTGATTGACGTTTTGTTTATTAATCTGGTCGAGCGCGGCGAAGCGGTCGCCGTGGGTGGTATTACCCCAGTGCTGCCAGTTTTTTTGCTCCTCGCCCGGGGCGACCGGTTTGACCGGCACCTCTTCGCTGGCGCTCACCAACGGCTGGGATTTAAACATCCAACCAAAACTTACCAGCAGCACAACGGCAAGTACGGCCGCCAGGCTAAACGCCGGGCCTTTATTCGCCGGTTGGCGGGAAAGAAACGGCCAGACCAGCGCGGAAAGGAAAGCCAGTACGCCGAGGGCGAACAGGCGCGAGAACAGCGGCCAGTAGGTCCAGCCTGCGTCGCTGATAGCCCAGATGATTGAGGCGATAAAAGCGATGGCGTATAGCAGGATGCCGCCGCGACGGCTGCGGAAAATGAGCACCGAGGCGATAACCATCACCAGGCCCATAATCACGAAATAGAAAGTCCCGCCGATGGAGGCGAGCTTTGCGCCAGGAATACCGATAGCCAGGCCGATGATCAGCATCAGCCCGGCGAGAAGCCACTGCAGGATCCTTGGGAATCCTCGCGGCACGTTGCCAGTTACCATTTTTTCTCCTTAACCACCCCTGAACGGTGTGAACCAGATGAGTCAATTATTCAAGTGATATGTTTTGAATGAAGTAACCTGAACCTTCATAGAAGCAGGTTTTATTCTTTTTCTGATTTCATATGAACCATTTGGTGAAATCGCGACTATGATAGATCTGTTAAATAAATTTACGCAATTGTTAATGAATGATTTCGCACTAATTGATTATTGTGATGAATGCTGTTGCAGGGCAGCAGGGTGAATGGAAGCAAAATAGCCCCCCGGCCGAGGCAATACCGCCGGGGAGATGATCATCACACGGGCATGGATTTACGAATGGCGCTAAGCAAGGTTTGCGTACCCGCGGTGAGCGTGGCGTCCACGCGGGTCAGAATACCGATAGGTTCGCCAGCGCCCTGAGTGGGTATGGGCAGCGCGGCCAGCAGCCCGCGGCGCAGATCGTCTTTCACCGCGCCGGAGGGGACAAACCAGACGTAGTCGTAATCCACCGTCAGCTGGCGCGATAGCGAGGCCGACAGCGTTTCGATGCAGCCCGTCGGGATTTTGCAACCCTGGCTTTGCAGCAGAGCTTCGGCGTTTTGCCGCGGCAGCGTGCCTTTTGGCGAGACCACCACCGGCCACTCCATCACCCGGCTTAGGGTCACGGTTTCCTGCAGCAGCGGGTGCCCCGGACGAACCACCAGCTTCAGGGATTCGAGAAACAGCAGCTCATAGTTCAAGCCGCTCATTAATTCCGGATCGGACATTCTTCCGATGCCGATATCAATTTCTCCCGATTTCAGGCCCGCCAGCAGCATGGTGTTATTCATAGTAGCGACCTGCAGGGTGATATCTTTTTGCTGCTGATGAAACTGACCAATCACCGAGGGCAGAATTCCCAGCGCGGCGGTGGGCAGCGCACCGATGCGCACGATGTCACTGCTGAGCCCTTCTTTACGGTTTAGCGCCTGTCCTGCGGTATTGAGCGCGTCGAGCACTTTTACCGCATGGGTGAGGAACTGTTCGCCGACCAGAGTGAGCTGTGCGCCCAGGCGTCCGCGCTCAAACAGCCGCGTACCGGTAAGCTGTTCCAGTTCATTCAACGTCTTGGATAGCGCCGGCTGGCTAAGGTTTAAAGTTTCGGCCGCGCGCCCAAGAGTTCCCTGTTGAGCGACGGCCACGAAGGTATGTAGATGGCGCAAACGAATGCGCTGACTGAAAAGACCATTTTTTTGCATAATCAATGTTAAAAACAGGGATGTACCAGTGAAAAGTTAGGTTGTATAAAGGTGTTAACTTAATAATAAAATATTATTAACATTTTGCGTTATTATTTTACAAATTGATTTTGCTGGAATTGTCTTAAAGAGTTGCCCCTGAGCAGCAGGGGCAGGAAAGAAAAGAGGGCATTCAGATGTCGAAGAAGACGGTTTCGTTCTCACCCTGCAAGTGAATATCGAAGCGATAGACTACCTCCGCGCCGCGAACCTCGCGCTGCGCTATCAGCGTCTGACGGCGCACTTCCCATTCAATCAAATTCAGCACCGGATCGGCCTGGTTGGCATCTTGTTCATCGGAAAAGTACATCCTGGTATTAAGGCCGATATTAATTCCGCGAGCGACCACCCATAGATTGACGTGCGGCGCCATAACCCGGCCATCGCGGCCGACAACAGAACCAGGCTTAATGGTTTCAAAGCGCCAGATACCGCTGGTGAAGTCGGAGCAGCTGCGCCCCCAGCCGCGAAATTCCGCATCGAGCTTTTTGCCCTGCTGGCGGTCGTCGGGATGGTTATAGCGCCCGGCGGCGTTGGCCTGCCAGATTTCAAGCATCACGTCGCGTACCGGCGTGCCTGAGCCATCGATGACTCTGCCTTCGATGGTAATGCGCTCCCCCTCGGTCGCCGGCGTCGTCAGCGTCGGGCCAAAGTTCTTCTCAAAAATGTGAAATCCGGCGGCGTCCGGCGCCAGTCCGATATGCACGTAAGGACCGGCGGTTTGCGAAGCGGTTTCAGGTAAAAAATCTCTCATCGTGCGGCTCCCTGAGTGCGGTTTTCAAACAGCGTTGCGCGATGGCCGCGCAGTACAAGATCAAAACGGTAAGCCAGCGAGTCCAGCGGTACGGCGGCATGGGTATCCAGCTCGGCGATTAATGTCCTGATGGCATCGTCGTTATTGATGGTTTTGACGATTGGGCACTGTTTAATCAGCGGATCGCCCTCGAAATACATTTGGGTAATTAGGCGCTGCGCCCAGGCTTCACCGGAGAGAGAGAAGTGAATATGCGCCGGACGCCAGTCGCTCACCTGATTGCGCCACGGATAAGGGCCTGGCTTGATGGTACGGAAACAGTAATAGCCGTTCTCGTCGGTCAGCACTCGCCCACAGCCGCCAAAGTTCGGATCGATCGGCGCCAGATACTGATCTTTTTTATGCCGATAGCGTCCGCCAGCGTTAGCCTGCCAGACCTCGACCAGCGTATTTTTCATCGGCCGACCAAACCCATCGCGAACGTAACCGTGAACGATTATCCGCTCGCCAATCGGCAGACCGTCTTTGGCGTAGTTAAGGATCAGATCGTTATCAAGCGCACCGAGGTCATCGCTGCTGAATACCGGTCCGGTGATTTCCGAAAGTGAATTCTGAAGGGAGATTAGCGCATTGCGCGGCGAGCGCAGAACGCTGGTTTTGTAGCCCGGCGCGTAAGCGGGAGGATGGCTACTATAATCGCGATGCAGGATTTCGCGCGGTGACCATTTGTCATTCATTCAGGGTACTCCGTTTTATCGGTAGAGAGGCATGTTGTTGTAATTTCTCCACAAGCAGTGTGTGTAAATGTTTTGTTAATTTAAAGTGAAATTAAAGGGTGTTTAACATAACCATTGGTTATGAAGTAGTCAGATAAAATCAAACCGGTAGCTATCCGCATCACAGTTTGTAAATTCTTCCCGCCGTCTTCGGACAGCTTTCCTACACTCCAGGAAGAATTCACTGGAGGTAAGACATCATGGCGAACACCATCACGGCTGATGAGATTCGGGAAAGTTTTTCGCAGGCGATGTCGGCGATGTACCAGCAGGAAGTTCCGCAGTACGGGACGTTACTGGAGCTGGTGGCCGACGTTAATCTGGCCATTCTCGAGAACAACCCGAAGCTACACGAACAGCTGGCCAATGCCGATGAGCTGGCGCGGTTAAACGTTGAACGCCACGGCGCGATCCGCGTCGGGACGGCGGAGGAACTGGCGACGCTACGCCGCATGTTTGCCATTATGGGAATGTATCCCGTTAGCTATTACGATCTGTCGCAGGCTGGCGTACCGGTTCACTCCACCGCGTTTCGCCCCGTTGATGATGCGGCGCTGGTGCGTAATCCGTTTCGTATTTTCACTTCGCTGCTGCGTCTTGAGCTTATTGCCAATGAAAAGTTGCGTAAGCGGGCGGCGCAAATCCTCTCCCGGCGCGATATTTTTACGCCTCGCTGCCGCGAACTGATTGCGCTGCACGAACAGAAGGGGGAGTTCACGCCAGCCGAGGCTCGCGAATTCGTCGAACAGGCGCTGGAAACCTTTCGCTGGCATCGTCACGCTACCGTTGATGAGGATACCTATCATGCGCTGCACGAGGAGCATCGACTGATTGCCGATGTCGTCTGTTTCCCCGGTTGCCACATTAATCATCTGACCCCGCGCACGCTGGACATTGACCGGGTACAGGCACTGATGCCCGAATGCGGTATCGCTCCAAAAGCATTGATAGAAGGGCCACCGCGCCGGGATGTGCCGATTTTATTGCGCCAGACCAGCTTTAAGGCTCTTGAAGAGCCGGTGATGTTCGCCGGAGAGCATAGCGGCACGCATAGCGCTCGTTTTGGCGAGATAGAACAGCGCGGTATTGCCTTGACGCCAAAGGGCCGCGCCCTGTATGACCGACTGCTTGCCGAGGCCGGAGTAGGTAAAGATAATCTCACCCATCAGCGTCATCTGCAGGAAGTTTTTAGCGCGTTTCCGGACAGCGAGTTTCTGCTCCGCCAGCAGGGGCTGGCTTACTTCCGCTACCGCCTGACTCCCGCCGGTGAAGCGCATCGCCAGGCGTTTCGCGCCGGCGACGATCCGCAGCCGTTAATTGAGCGCGGCTGGGTCATTGCGCAACCGATAATCTATGAAGACTTTTTACCGGTCAGCGCCGCCGGCATTTTTCAGTCCAATCTCGGCAATGAAATCCAGGCCCGCAGCCACGGTAACGCCAGTCGGCAAGCCTTTGAGGACGCGCTGGGCGGCCCGGTGCTGGACGAGTTTTCCCTGTATCAACAGGCGGAGGAGCGCAGTAAACGACGTTGCGGTCTGCTGTGAAATCAGTACTCTGCTGGCATGCGTTGTTAAAGGAAGCAGGCCATGCAGAATTCGTCCACCCCGTTAGTGAAAACCCGACTGGGCACGCTTACGGGCACCTCCGAAGAGAACATTCATATCTGGCGCGGTATTCCCTACGCCGCGCCGCCCGTCGGCGATCTGCGCTGGCGGGCGCCACAGCCTGCCGTTCGCTGGCAGGGAGTACGCCGGGCGGAAACCTTCTCGGCCTCCAGCTGGCAGGATATTGAATATTGCCGCGAGCTCGGCGGCGGCGATCCCGGCAGCTTTTCCGAGGACTGTCTTTATCTCAACGTCTGGTCACCCGCCTCGCGCGCGCAGCCGCTGCCGGTGATGGTCTGGCTGCACGGCGGCGGCTATACCATTGGCGCGGGAAGCTTGCCGCCGTATGACGGTAAGGCGTTAGCCTCCCGTGGCGTGGTCGTGGTCACCGTCAACTATCGGCTGGGACACTTAGGCTTTTTTGCCCATCCGGCGCTGGAAGGGGAAGACGGCGAGCGCATTTATAATTTCGCGCTGCTTGACCAAATCGCTGCCCTGCAATGGGTTCAGGAGAATATCCACGCCTTCGGCGGCGATGCGGCCAACGTGACGCTGTTCGGCGAATCCGCAGGCGCACGAAGCGTGCTGTCGCTGATGGTTTCGCCAAAATCAAGGGGACTGTTTCATAAAGCGATTGTCCAGAGCGGCTATACCTTACCGGATTTGCCGCGAGAAAAGGCGCTGGCGAAAGGGCAACTGATTGCTGAACATTTTTCTCTGCCGCAGGCCAGTGCCGAACAGCTGCGGGCCATTCCGGCGGAAGCGTTCTGGTCGCTTACCGCACCGTTAACCATCGGCCCGGCGCCGATAGCAGGCGACGCCGTGTTACCGCAGCCGATGCTGGAAACGTTTTTTAGCGGGCGTCAGCATCCGCTGCCGGTGATGATTGGCTCGAACAGCGATGAGGCAAGCGTGATGGCCGTTTTTGGCGTCGATATTGCCGGACAAATCGAGAAGCTGCGTCGCGAGCGCCGGTTTGGCCTCGGACTGATTAAGCTGCTTTATCCCGGCGTGAAGGGCGATGAAGCGCTGGGGCGCGAAGTATGCCGCGACATGGCTTTTACCACTCTGGGCTACGTGGTGATGCAGGCGCAGCAGCGGGTAGGGCAACCGTGCTGGCGTTACTGGTTCGACTATGTAGCTGAAGCCGAGCATGAAACTTATCCGTACGGGACGTGGCACGGTAATGAAGTGGCGTACGTTTTTGATAATCTTGGCCTGGTCGAGCCGGTACGCAATTATGCCGATGACAACGATCGGCAATTTGCCGCCCAGGTTGCCGACTATTGGGTCAGCTTCGCCCGTTTAGCCGGTAACGACTGCCATGACCTCCCCGGACCGGTACGCTGGCCCGCCAGCGTACGTGGACGGGACCGCCTGCTGCGGATAGGCCTGCAGAAGCGGGCCGGTTTTAAAGTGGAAAACCGTTTTATGCGCGCGCGACTGGCGCTGTTTCGGCGAGTCATGAAGCATCACGTGACTCTGGATTAAAGCCTTGCGGCACGGGCGGCATGTCGGGACAGCCGTGTAAAAAGGGCAAGGCGTTCGCTTTTTGGCGGGTGACCGGCAACCCGCCATTACGCCGGGCAATCGGGCATTCGCTGCTGAATTAAAGATAAGGCTATCATTTATCCTGTCCGGATCCTCTATTTCCACGGTACTCGCGGTATTGAGCGCGGAATGCCCCAATTGGCGGAATAATCATCGCCGCTGGATATTGGCAATTCGGCATGGTCCGGTGGACATATTTTTTTCACCTATTTTCTGTCGTCAACAATTGGATTATCAATCGTTTTTGTCTAGAGTGAGCGACATTCACGACGCATGGGTTTGTTACGTCGCGTCTCAATTCACATATGAAGAAGGATGCTCTCTCAGGCATGAACCGCAGACGTTTTCTCAAATCTTCCATGGCTGTTGCCGCCGTATGCGGAACGTCAGGAGTCGCCTCTCTATTCTCTAAAGCCGCATTCGCCGAGGATTCTGGAATTGCCGACGGACAAACCCGGCGTTTTGATTACGCGGTACTGCAATCGATGGCTCACGATCTAGCGCGTCAACCCTGGGGCGGCGCGCCTCGTGACCTGCCGCCGACGTTGGCCAACCTGACGCCGCAGGCCTACAACAGCATTCAGTACGACGCGGCGCACTCTCTGTGGAACAATATCGACGAGCGTAAGCTGGATATCCAGTTCTTCCATGTGGGAATGGGCTTCCGCCGTCGCGTGCGGATGTTCTCTCTGGATTCACAAACTCAGCAGGCGCGTGAGATTCACTTCCGTCCTGAATTGTTTAAATATCATGATGCCGGCGTCGACACCCGGCAGCTCGAAGGCCAGAGCGATCTCGGTTTTGCCGGATTCCGCGTCTTTAAAGCTCCTGAGCTGGCGCGTCGCGATATCGTCGCCTTCCTCGGCGCAAGCTATTTCCGCGCGGTAGACAGCACCTATCAATACGGGCTTTCCGCCCGCGGCCTGGCAATCGATACTTTTACCGATACGCCGGAAGAGTTCCCTGATTTCACCTCGTTCTGGTTCGAAACCGTTAAGCCCGGAGCGACGGTATTTACCGTTTATGCGCTGCTCGACAGCCCAAGCGTCACCGGCGCCTATAAGTTCGTCGTTAACTGTCAGGAGACGCAGGTCGTTATGGATGTGGAAAACCATATCTACGCGCGCAAAGACATCAAGCAGCTGGGGATTGCGCCGATGACCAGCATGTTCAGCTGCGGCAATAACGAACGCCGGATGTGCGACACTATCCATCCGCAGATCCACGACTCCGACCGTCTGTCGATGTGGTTGGGCAACGGAGAGTGGGTCTGCCGCCCGCTGAACAACCCTCAAAAGCTGCAGTTTAACGCTTTCCAGGATAAGAACCCGCGCGGCTTTGGTCTGCTCCAGCTGGATCGCGATTTCTCCCACTATCAGGACATCATGGGCTGGTACAACAAACGTCCCAGCCTGTGGGTCGAACCTCGTAACCAGTGGGGTAAAGGGGCGGTTAACCTGATGGAGATCCCGACAACCGGTGAAACCCTGGATAATATCGTTTGCTTCTGGCAGCCCGAGAAGCCGGTCAAAGCCGGAGATGAACTGGACTTCCGCTATCGTCTCTACTGGAGCGCGCAGCCGCCGGTCCGTTCGCCGCTGGCGCGGGTGCTGGCGACGCGCACCGGAATGGGCGGTTTCCCGGAAGGCTGGGCGCCGGGTGAACACTATCCGGACAAATGGACCCGTCGTTTTGCCATTGATTTTGTCGGCGGCGATCTGAAGGCCGCTGCGCCAAAAGGCATTGAGCCGGTAATTACGCTGTCGAGCGGTGAAGCGAAGCAGATAGAGATTCTTTACGTAGAGCCGTTTGATGGCTACCGCATCCAGTTTGACTGGTATCCGACCTCTGATTCCACCGACCCGGTGGAGATGCGCATGTTCCTGCGCTGCCAGGGAGAGGCGATTAGCGAAACCTGGCTGTATCAGTACTTCCCGCCAGCGCCGGACAAACGCAACTACGTCGATGACCGGGTCATGAGGTAATGACCCGTTCTTCGCCCGCCGAGCTGACTCTGCGGGCATTTTTCTTTTAATCAGATTTTACTCAGAGAGCGCTATGCCTGGCGAAAATACCACTGCGATCGAACAAATCCCCGTCACGGAATCGCTCTCCCTGCGCGCGGTAGATGAGCGCTACGTGACCGAGCTGCATCAGCTGGTAATGAAAAACCAGCGCTGGCTCCAGCAATCGCTGAGCTGGCCCGCTGACGTGAGCCACGAAGATGAAACCCGGCGCCACGTGCAGGGCAACGTGATGCTGCACCAGCGCGGCTACGCCAAAATGTTTTTGCTCTTTCTTGAGGAGAAAATTGTCGGCGTACTCTCGTTTAACCAGATTGAACCGATCAATAAAACCGCCTATATCGGCTACTGGATTGATGAGGGCCACCAAGGGCAGGGGCTGCTTTCTCAGGCGCTGCAGGCTTTTATGCGCTATTTTGCCCGCAACGGCACGGTTCGGCGCTTTGTGATTAAATGTCGGGTAGCGAACCAAAAAAGCAATCAGGTGGCGTTGCGCAACGGCTTTAGCCTTGAAGGTTGCCTGAAACAGGCCGAGTACCTCAACGGTTCGTACGACGATCAGAATATCTACGGGCTGATTATTGATTGTGGCGCAGAGTGAGCCCCGGGTTGCGGCTGGCACCTTACCCGGGCTACTGGTCCGTGTAGTTTGTTAGCCCGGGCAAGGCGCTTTGCGCCGCCCCCGGGAGAAGAGCGCAGAGTGTTGCAGAATTTCCCCGGAGGCGATGCTGAGCATCTGTGCGGTCGACAACATCCGCAGACCGCAGGGAGCTGTGGCCCGGGCAAGGCGCTTTGCGCCGCCCCCGGGGGAAGAAACCACGCCACCTTACAGAAAACCAACGATGGGCGTGCGGATAATATGCTCGTCGCCGTTAATAACTCTTGCGCCTCTGATATGAATGATATCGCCAGCGCTTGCCTCAATTCGCGCTTCATCGCCAATGGTCACCTGATGCTCAATCACCACGTCGCCGCAAATCACCGCGCGACCTTCAATCAGCACGCTATCGTCCAGCAGGATCGGCCCGCCGAGCAGCTGCGCCTGTCCGCCGACCATGACGCGATGCTTCAGCAGGCAGTTGCCTTGTACCACCGCGTTCTCTGCCACCTGCGAACTGTAGCGCAGGGTAGGAATGGCGTCTTCTTCGCGCCCGGCGATAATCCTCGCGTTACCGTAAACCCTGGCGTTATCGCAGATCCAGACATCGTTCTCTTCATTACCTTCCAGCCGGGCCTGGTCGAAGATTTCCGCCCGGTGCTCAACAAAGGCGTGCTCGACAAAGGCGTGTCCGTATATTTGCGCCTGGTGAACGATGCGCGATGCGCTGACCGTCGCCTGCTGGTAGATACGCAGAATTTTATCATGGTCGGCGGTCAGGCCCTGGGCGGCAATCACTAAACAGCCGGAGAGGATGCGCGCGTTGTCCGCGAGGTGGCAAGCGCCGCGAATGTGCGAACTTTCAACGGTGACGTTGTCACTTATTCGGGCGTTATGGCTGGCCTGTACTTGATTAAGGCGGGCATTATCGCTGATGAGTGCGCCATGGCTGATAATGCATTCGCCGACCAGCCGCGCATTACCCTCAATTTTCGCGCCGGCAAAAACGGCGCTGTTGACATCATAAATCCAGCACTCTCCGTCGTGGCTCAGGGCCGATTCGTCATCCAGCCAGCCCCCTTCGTCTCCGGTTGTCACGTCGGCGAAATCGCGAGAGGCGACAATTTGTCGCAGATTGACGCTATGTTTGATGCCGTCTGCGTGATAGTGAAACTGGCGGACCTGCTCGCTGAGGGAATATTTACGCATCTGCCTTTCTCATTACTTATGGTTAACATAAACATAGCAAAAAACGCCGTGGCGTGTTTTTGAAGGTTCCTTTAAAATGCAACTTAATATAGATTAAAAAAATGATTAAAAAATAAGGATTAATCATGATTGTTCGTGACGAAAATTACTTCACCGATAAATACGGCCTGACCCGCACTCATTCTGAGGTGCTGCATGCCGCGACGCTGATCGCACCGGGCAAAGCGCTGGATCTAGGCTGCGGTAATGGACGCAACAGCCTGTACCTGGCGGCTAACGGGTTTGATGTTAGCGCGTGGGACAAAAATCCCGCCAGCATCAGCAATCTTGAAAGCATTCGTCAGGCGGAAGGGCTGGGGAATCTGGAGACGGCGATTCAGGATCTGAACACCCTGAGCTTTGACGGCGAATACGACTTTATTCTTTCAACCGTGGTGATGATGTTCCTTGATGCGACGACGATCCCGGGGCTTATCGCCAATATGCAGCGCTGTACGAAGGAAGGTGGCTACAATCTGATTGTTGCGGCAATGGATAGCGCAGACTATCCGTGCACGGTGGGTTTCCCGTTTGCCTTTAAGCCCGGCGAGCTGCGCAGCTACTATCAGGGCTGGGAATTCCTCAAATATAACGAAGACGTCGGTGAACTCCACCGTACCGACGCCAACGGTAACCGCATTAAGCTGCGTTTCGCCACGATGCTGGCGCGCAAACCGGCTTAACGAGCCGCTAACAGGCAGAGCTGTAACGCAGTCTGATAAGAAGCGACAAAGGCGCGCAGCGGCAGAAACTCAAATTTAGAGTGGAAGTTGTGCGCGCCGGTAAAGAAGTTGGGCGTTAGCAGGCCTTTTGCCGACAGGGCTGCGCCATCGGTGCCGCCGCGCATCGGCGTTGGTTTCGGCGTGATCCCTAAGCTCTCCATCGCTTCAAACATCAGATCGATGGCGCGGCGATCTTCGCCGACGGCATTGCTGATATTGCTATAGGTATCGCTGACGTTGAACTCTACTTTGCCGGTCGGGTACTGCGCGGCGATTTTCTGCGCCACTTCTCCAATCTGCTGTTTACGCCGATTAAAGCCTGCAAGATCGAAATCACGAATGCTGGCCTGCAGCAGGGTACTGTTCTGATCGCCCTGGATGCCGTTGAACCACACGTAGCCTTCACGTCCGGCGGTATGCTCCGGCGTTTGCTGGCGATCAAAATAGCTCATGTAATCGGTGGCCATCAGCAGCGGATTCACCAGCACGCCTTTTGACGACATAGGGTGCGCCGTGACGCCGGTAAAGCGAATCTCCGCCGCGGCGGCGTTAAAGTTTTCATAGACGATTTCACCCAGCTCGCAGCAGTCGATAGTCCAGGCAAAATCGACGGCAAATCGTGAAAGATCCAGCGCTTTCGCCCCGCGCAGGCCAACTTCTTCATCCGGCACAAACGCCACGACGATATCGCCGTGGCGATGCTCCGCCGTCAGGTTTTCCAGTACCGTCATCACTACCGTGACGGCCGATTTGTTATCAGCCCCGAGGACGCTGGTGCCATCGCTAAAAATAATCTCTTCATCGGCGTACGCGAGGATTTCCGGATGCTCGGCGACGCGCAGCCAGATATCTTTTTCTTTATTCAGACAGAGATCTTCACCAGTAAAGCGCAGAATTTGTGGATGAATATCTGGTGACAAACCGACGTCAACGGTATCGATATGGGTGATAAATCCAATCCGCGGCGCGCCCGCAACGTTGCCTTTTTTCACCGCCGTGACGGTGGCGTGCTCGTCAATGACAATCTCATCCATACCCAGCAGCCCGAGCTCATCCGCCAGCGCCTGCGCCATCGCGTGTTGTCCTGCGGTAGTGGGCAGGGTGGTTGCCCGCGGATCGCTTTGACTGGTTATCGCCAGGTAGCGAAAGAAGCGTTGGGTTAATTGACTGGCTAAAGATGACGACATGGTGATTCCTTCTTTATTTGAGTTTTCAGGTGTTTGCAATCAGGCTTTAGTGTTATGTATGGAATGGAAAACAACAAGCAGTACCCGTCATACTTTAAGTTGCCTGTGCGTTAGCTTTACTACTCGGCTCATTTTATCGGCCTCACCAGGCGTGCCAGCGCTAGCGTTGTTCAACCTGGTTAATCGTTTTGTCCGGCAACTCGAAATATTCAGGGTATATAAACATCTGACAAATTAAAAAGGAAAGCATATGCAACGCAGACTCACGACCTTTGCTCTGGCATTCGCGGCCCTGACGGCAAGCTCGGCCATTAGCGCAAAAACGCTGGTCTACTGTTCAGAGGGATCGCCGGAAACTTTAACCCCCAGCTCTATACCTCCGGAACCAGCGTTGATGCCAGCGCGGTACCTGTTTATAACCGACTGGTCGATTTTAAAGTCGGAACCACGGAGTTGATACCGAGCCTGGCCGAAAGCTGGGAAGTGAGCGAAGACGGGAAAGTGTATACCTTCCATTTACGTAAAGGCGTTAAATTCCAGAGTAATAAATATTTTAAACCCACCCGTGATTTTAATGCCGACGACGTTATTTTTTCATTTATGCGGCAAAAAGATCCTCATCATCCCTATCACAATATCTCCAGCGGTAATTATTCCAATTTTGAAAGTCTGGAGTTTGGTCAGCTAATCACCGCGATCGACAAGCCCGATGAATATACCGTTCGTTTCACTCTGGCGCATGCTGAAGCGCCATTTGTTGCCGACCTTGCCTGGTATTTCGCCTCTATTTTATCGGCGGAATATGCCGATGCGATGTTAATAGCCGGTACGCCAGAACGCGTGGATATGGATCCGATTGGGACCGGTCCTTTTAAACTGGCGCAATATCAAAAAGATTCACGCATTCTTTTCACCGCCTTCGCGGATTACTGGCAGGGAAAGGCCAATATCGATCGCCTGATCTTCAGCATTACGCCGGATGCTTCGGTCCGTTACGCAAAACTGGAGAAAAACGAGTGCCAGGTGATGCCGTTCCCCAATCCGGCCGATCTGCCGAGAATGAAGGGGAACAAAGATATCAATCTGATGAGCAAAGCGGGGCTTAACACCGGTTTTCTGGCGTTTAATACCCAAAAAGCGCCGCTGGATAATGTAAAGGTCCGCCAGGCTCTGGCGATGGCGATAAACAAGCCGGCAATAATTGCAGCGGTTTTCCACGGCACCGGAATGGCGGCAAAAAATCTGCTGCCGCCGGGCGTATGGAGTGCGGATAGCGACCTGAAGGATTATGAATACGATCCGCAAAAGGCCAAAGCGCTATTGGCAGAGTCGGGGATTGCGGGGCCGCTGACTATCGACCTGTGGGCGATGCCGGTACAGCGCCCCTATAATCCGAACGCCAAACGCATGGCCGAGATGATTCAGGCCGACTGGGCGAAAATTGGCGTGCAGACCAAAATTACGACCTATGAATGGGGGGAATATTTAAAACGAGTGAAAGATGGTGAGCATCAGGCGGCATTAATGGGCTGGACCACTGCGACCGGCGATCCGGATAACTTTTTTGGACCATTGTTTACCTGTCAGTCGGCAAACGGCGGGTCCAATTCGGCTAAATGGTGCTATCAGCCGTTTGATAAAATTATTGCAGAGGCTAAATCGATAACCGATCGCCAAAAACGCGAAGCGCTCTATCTTCAGGCGCAGCAGATGATGCACGAACAGATGCCGGCCGTGATGATTGCCCACTCGACTATTTTTGAGCCCGTACGCAAAAATGTTTCTGGATATGAAATCGATCCATTTGGTAAACATATATTTTATCAGGTTGATATAAAATAAAGCGCAAGAGCCCGCTGGCAACGGCGGGTTTATTTTATCCAGGTACTTGACGTATCACCCTTTTTGCCACAAAACTTATCCCTGAATTTTGCTATAACACTCGCCGATAGATTGCATTCACAGGGATTAACCTATATGCGTACTCATTTATATTTTAAGGTTGCCGCGCTGGCAGGCCTGTTAGCGCTGGCCGGTTGTTCGTCAAAAATTGCTAAACCGGAACAATATTCCGGTTTTTTAAAAGATTACTCCGGTTTAAAAGAAACCACCTCGGCTTCCGGTAAACCGGAGCTGCGCTGGATTTCTCCGGACTATAATCCGGGCAATTATGATAACGTTGTTTATAATCCGATCACATATTACCCGGTACCCAAACCGTCGACTCAGGTTGGTGAGAAGGCGCTGAGCGATATCCTGAACTACACCAATAAAGAGATGAAACAGGCTATTGCCGAGCGTAAACCACTGGCGACAACTCCGGGTAAACGCAGCCTGATCTTCCGCGGCGCTATTACCGGCGTGGATTCGAGCAAAGAAGGGCTGCAGTTCTACGAAGTGATCCCGGTAGCGATGGTGATCGCCGGGACTCAGGCCGCAACCGGTCATCGTACCATGGATACCAACCTGTACTTTGAAGGCGAACTGATCGACGCGGCAACGAATAAGCCGGTGATTAAAGTCGTCCGCAAAGGCGAAGGAAAAACGTTGTCCAATGAAAATACGCCGTTAACCGTCGATACGCTGAAGCAGGTGATTGATGATATGGCGATTGACGCGGTGAAATTCGACCCGAATAACCGTTAATTCAGCGAAACGTTCGCTAAAGGCGCTATCAATCGATAGCGCTTTTTCATTGGATGGTCCGGCGGCGTTTCGCCAGTGGGGCGCTCATTTTCCCTGAGCTCACCGGGGCTAAGCCAGCCTGCGGCGCAACAACCACTGTTCAGGGCGGGCAAACATCACCAGATTTCCAACCAGAATCAACGCCAGCCCGGCCACGGCGTTGCTATGCCAGACGTATCCCTCATAGAAGGTGGAGATCGTCAAGGCAACCAGCGGAAACAGCAGGGTACTGTATGCGGCTTTACTCGCGCCGATGCGGCCTACGAGAGTGAAATAGGCGCCGAAAGCGATCACGGATCCAAATATGGCCAGGTACAGCAGCGCGCCTGTATAGCTTAACGTCCACTGTGGCGCAAAATTATCGCCGCGCAGCAGCGCAATAGCGCCCATGACCAGCGTACCGTAAAGCATAGCCCAGCTGTTGGTGGTTAATGTTTCCAGACCTCGCCGCTGGTGGCGGATGCTGAGCATATTCCCGAGGGAAAAACCGTAGGTGCCCAGCGCGCTAAGCGCGATCCCCAGCAGCAGCGAGGCGTTCAAACCATTAGCCCATAAATCATCCCAGAAGAGGGTCACGATACCCGCTAGCCCCAATGCCGCGGCCAGCCAGAAACGGCCCGGCGGCTGCTGGCGATAAAAAAGGAAGCTATTGATCGCGTTAAACAATACCGCCATGGAGAAGATCACCGACTCGAGGCCGGTATTGATATACGCGGCGGCGGTATAGAAACACCAGAAATTAAAACAGAAGACGCAGCAGCCCTGCAGCAGACAGAAAAAATGGTCGCGAAGAGTCAGCGGGCGCAGTCGGCGGGTAACCAGCAGAATAGTCAACATCGTGACGCTGGCCACGGCAAAGCGCCAGAAAATTGATACCGGCGCGGCGACCGGGCCCTGCTGTAAAAAAATAGCTATCCATGTCGTGCCCCAGATAACGACGACCAGTCCGTAGAGTAATGCGTTCAAAATGGCTCTCCTGTAGTGTTGTACCCGTTATCTTTCAAGTTGCTTGCGCGTTGGCTCCCCGGTTATTCTGCGGCGTGGGCGGGCTCCGCGCTGTCATCAACTTGTTGCCGACTTGCAAATTCTTGCGCTTATTTTGAGTCAGCGGCGGGTGAGTGCTGGTATCTGTCAGCGACTCTTCTTAGACTAGAGATCTGCGGAACTTGAAGTGTGAAGGCTATGGCTTACGGGACTTTCGAAACTTTGCGTCAAAAAAATGCCGTACTGCGGGAGACGGTAAAGCTGAACTCAGGTATCCAACTGGCGGCGTGGTATAACAATCTTGATACCATTACGGTACAAAGCGACCACCATACCCTGAGTCTGTATATAGCCGATGGCTACGAAAGTTATCAAAAAACGCCCCACGGCTGGAAAAACGGCGGCGGACCGGATCGTTTCTGTCTGATGCCGAAAGGCGACGAGAGCACCTGGGACATACGCGGCGATCTCTCATTTGTGCATCTTTACTGCACCGATGAGCATCTGCGCCGGGTAGGCGAGCAGATCTGGGACCGCAGTCCGGCCTCGTTCACGTTGCAGGAAAGAACGTTTTCCAGCGACGATAAAATCACCGCCGTCTATCGCCAGTTTCTGCTGGCCAACGACTGGCAGCAGCAGGCCAATCAGCTCACGTTAAGTTCGGCCAGCACGCTGCTGCTTACTCATCTGATCCAGCATTATTCGAACGTTCAGTGGCGCTTACCGACGGTGACCGGCGGGCTGGCGCCGCACGTCTTGCGCAATCTGCTGGCCTGGATTGAGGAGAACCTGGAGCGGCAGTTAACGCTCGCCGAGCTGTCCCTGGAAGCGGCGTTAAGCGAATACCATTTTGCGCGGATGTTTCGCCAGTCGATGAAGATGGCGCCGCATCAGTACGTTATGCAGCGCCGGATGGCCAAAGCGCAGGAGCTGATTTGCTATAGCCAGCTGCCGCTAATTGATATTGCTATGGCCTGTGGTTTTAGCAGCGCCAGTCATTTTAGCCATCGGGTGAAGGCCGCCACCGGCCTGACGCCTTCGCAGCTACGCGCGGCGCAGCGTTGACAGTAAAACGTAGCTAACGCCGCCGAGAACCAGTCCCCAAAAAGCTGAGCCGACACCGGCTAAGGTCACGCCGCTGGCGGTGACCAGGAAAGTCACTACCGCCGCATCGCGCTCATTTTCATGATTCAACGCCTGAAACAGGCTGCCGCCGATGGTGCCAAGCAGCGCCAGCCCGGCAAGCATCTGGATCCACGCCATCGGCAGCGCCGACATCAGCGAAGTAATCGAGCCGCCGAATATCCCCGCCAGCAGATAAAAAACGCCCGCCGCCGCCGCCGCGAGCCAGCGCTTTTGCGGTTCGGGGTGGGCATCCGGGCTCTGACAAATTGCGGCCGTAATGGCGGCAATACAGATGGAATAGACGCCAAACGGCGACAGCAGCAGCGCCAGACCGCCGGTAGCAACAATCAGCGGCGAGGCGGGCACCTGATAGCCTGAAGCCTGAAGAGTAGCGAACCCGGGGGCGTTTTGCGAAGCCATGGTGACAAGGAAGAAGGGGAAGCCAACGCTGAGCAGCAGAGCAGGCGTAAACGCCGGGGCGATAAAAGAAGGAGAGACAAAGTGTAAGCTAATTTGTGACGTTGTCACATCGCCAGCCAGCGCGGCAACCAGCCCCCCAACCAGCAGGGCGGCTACCACCGCAAACCGTGGAAGCCAGACTTTGCACAACAACCATGCGGCTAACATGCTGCCGCATAACAGCAGATTGCCCTGCAGGCTGGCGAAAGCCTGCGTGCCGAAGCGTAGCAAAATCCCGGCCAGCATCGCCGCCGCCAGCGAGTGAGGAATGATTTTCATCAGGCGGGCAAACAGGCCGGTTACGCCGCACAGCACAATTAAGGCATTGGCAAAGATAAAGACGCCCACCGCCTGCGCAAGGGTGACCCCCTGCAGACCGCTGACCAGCAGCGCTGCGCCTGGCGTTGACCAGGCTGTGAGAATCGGCATTTTGCGCCATAAAGTGAGCGCCAGAGTGCTGATGCCCATTCCGAGACCTAGGGCGGTCATCCAGCCCGCGATTTGCGTCTCATCTGCTCCGGCAGCGGCGGCGGCCTGCCAGATAAGAGCGGCAGAGCTGGCATAGCCGACTAAGACGGCGACAAAGCCGGCAAGCAGGGTTGGGAAAGGAAGAGAAAAAGAGCGCATGATAATGCCTTGTGCGTTATAACGGACAAGTTAATTTAGCATTGTACGCTATAGCGCACAACAGACTTTCTGCTACCTGCAGTTTGTGGGCGCTGAACGAGCAAAGCCTCTGTAGAATCAGGCGAATGTGCGTATAATTCCCTCAGATATTATTGGGAGGTTGAATGAATATTGCGCAACACCTGTCGGCAACGCTAAAAACGCTGCGCCAGCAGCGCGGCTGGAGCCTGTCGCGGCTGGCGGAAGAAACCGGCGTGTCGAAGGCCATGTTGGGTCAGATTGAACGCAACGAATCCAGTCCGACGGTAGCGACGCTGTGGAAAATCGCGACCGGGCTTAACGTGCCGTTTTCCGCTTTTATCGTTGCCGATGATGCTGGCGAACCGACCGCGTTTGACCCTCAGCAGCAGGCGATGGTAGTGACCCCCATCTTCCCATGGGACCCGGTGCTGCGTTTTGATCATTTCTCTATTACGCTGGCCCCCGGCGCGCTGAGTGAGTCAACGCCGCATGAGCAAGGGGTTATTGAACACGTAGTGGTGATAAGCGGCGTGCTGGATCTGTGCCTGCATGGCGAGTGGCTGTCTCTGCAACCCGGGGAAGGCAGGCGTTTTGCCGGTGATTTGGCGCATGCCTACCGCAATAGCGGCTCCCAGACCGCCCATTTCCACTCGCTTATCCACTACCCGAAAGAAAAATAAAAAAGCCGCGAGAGAGCTCGCGGCCAGGCAAATGACTGAGACAAAAAATCACAACGTGACGAGGAAAATCCGGAATACGTGATGACTGTATCCTCTGGCGCTTTTTTCGGGAAATATCTTTTCCTTCAATACTTTGCTAAAAACTGAAAATTCCCCCTGCGGCGTCGGTGGAAAATGTTTTGGTCTGCGCGCAGTTCTGACTACAATAGCCGCCATTTCGCCCCCCTATAATGGATAACGACGAGCGTATGCGCCTGCAAAACCATCATCTTGAACTACTGAGTCCTGCCCGCGATGCCGGGATCGCCCGTGAAGCGATTTTACACGGTGCTGATGCGGTCTATATCGGCGGACCGGGCTTCGGCGCGCGGCATAACGCCAGCAACAGCCTGAGCGATATCGCCGGCCTGGTGCCGTTTGCCCGGCGCTATGGCGCAAAAGTGTTCGTGACTCTGAACACCATCCTTCATGATGATGAACTGGAACCGGCGCAGCGTCTGATTACTGACCTGTATGAAACCGGTGTTGATGCGTTAATCGTCCAGGATATGGGGGTGATGGAGCTGGATATTCCACCAATTGAGCTCCACGCCAGTACCCAGTGCGATATTCGCAGCGTCGAAAAAGCGAAATTTCTCTCCGACGTCGGTTTCAGCCAAATAGTCCTTGCCCGCGAGCTGAACCTTCAGCAGATCAGGGCGATTTACGATAATACCGACGCGACGATTGAATTCTTTATTCACGGCGCGCTGTGCGTGGCCTATTCCGGGCAGTGCAATATTTCCCACGCCCAGACCGGGCGCAGCGCTAACCGCGGCGACTGTTCTCAGGCCTGTCGTCTGCCGTACACCCTGAAAGACGACCAGGGTCGCGTGGTGGCATACGAAAAGCATCTGCTGTCAATGAAGGATAACGATCAGACCGCCAACCTGGCCGCTTTGATTGATGCCGGCGTGCGCTCCTTCAAAATTGAAGGCCGTTATAAAGATATGAGCTATGTGAAAAATATAACCGCTCATTATCGCCAGATGCTCGACGCCATTATTGAAGATCGCGGCGATCTGGCCCGCGCCTCGGCGGGGCGGACGGAGCACTTCTTTGTTCCCTCAACGGATAAAACCTTCCATCGCGGCAGCACCGACTATTTTGTTAATGCGCGCAAAGGCGATATTGGCGCGTTTGACTCGCCGAAGTTTATCGGTCTGCCGGTAGGTGAAGTGCTGAAGGTTGACAAAGATTTTCTCGATGTTGAGGTAAGCGAAGCGCTGACCAACGGCGATGGCTTAAACGTGATGATTAAACGTGAAATCGTCGGCTTTCGCGCTAACACGGTAGAGAAAACCGGCGAAAATCGCTATCGCGTCTGGCCGAACGAGATGCCGGCTGATTTATACAAAGTGCGCCCGCATCAGCCGTTAAACCGTAATCTCGATCATAACTGGCAGCAGGCGCTGCTTAAAACCTCCAGCGAGCGTCGGGTTGCGGTCGATATCGAACTGAGCGGCTGGCAGGAACAGCTGGTGTTAACGATGACCAGCGAAGAGGGGGTGAGCGTCACCCACACGCTGGACGGCGAGTTTGCCGAAGCGACCCACGCTGAGAAGGCGCTGGCGAACCTGCGCGACGGCGTGGCGAAATTAGGCCAGACCATCTATTACTCGCGTAACGTGGAGATTAACCTGCCGGGCGCGCTGTTCGTGCCAAACAGCCTGCTGAACCAGCTGCGCCGTGAAACGGCAGAAATGCTGGACGAGGCCCGTCTGAAAGCCGTGGTGCGCGGCAGCCGCAAGCCGGTATCCGTTCCGCCGCCGGTGTATCCGGAAACCCACCTGTCGTTTCTGGCTAACGTTTACAACCACAAAGCGCGCGAGTTTTATCAACGCTACGGCGTCCAGCTTATCGACGCCGCCTACGAAGCCCATGAAGAGAAGGGCGACGTGCCGGTGATGATCACCAAGCACTGCCTGCGCTTTGCCTTCAACCTGTGTCCAAAACAGGCTAAAGGTTCGATTAAGAGCTGGAAAGCCACCCCAATGCAGCTGATTCACGGCGATGAAGTGCTGACGCTTAAGTTTGATTGCCGTCCGTGCGAAATGCATGTGGTCGGTAAGATAAAAAATCATATTCTGAAAATGCCGCTGCCGGGTAGCGTTGTGGCATCCGTGAGCCCCGATGAGCTGATGAAAACCCTGCCGAAACGCAAGGGTGCCTGACAACCAGGAGTCGCTACTGGCAGATTTGCGCTTTCCGCGCATTTTGCCAGCGGTGATGCTCGCACAGGCTGGAGGCGGACTCTTCCGCCGCGCTGCGCAGCTCATCGCTATCGGCTTCGTGTTGCAACTGCTGTTCGAGGCTCTGTAGTGGGAAGAAATCATGTCCGTGCTGACGGGCCAGCACGTGGCCGGATAACAGGCTGTACGCTACCAGTAAGATTGAAACGCATCTTCCGCGCATATCTTTTCCCTTCTGTTGTGGCGAGTACGGCTACTATGCCAGGGATTGGCTGAGCTTATTTACGCGTTTATCAAAGATGGGAAAAGACTTTGTCAGCGCTCCTGACGGAGGGCGAAAAAAAGCCCAACGATGGAACCGTCGGGCTGAATTCAAGAGGGTTAGCGCGCTGTCACGACTTCAATCCTGCTGCCGTCATCAGCAGCCGAAACCCCATACTCACCGCCGCCAGGGCCAGCACGCTGCCTCCCCACAGAGCGACCATCCATAGCGTTCGCTTAAGCCATAATCGTTGCATCAGTGATACCCCTCGCCGTGTTGAACTTTGCCGCGAAAAACGTAATAACTCCAGAAGGTGTAGCCAAGGATCACCGGTAAAATAAGCAGCGCGCCGACCAGCATAAAGCCCTGGCTTTGCGGCGGCGCGGCCGCCTGCCAAAGGGTGATGCCCGGTGGAATAATATGCGGCCAGATACTAATCCCCAGTCCGCTAAAACCGAGAAAGATAATTCCCAGCGTCAGCACAAAAGGCAGCAGGTGGCTGGCGCTGTTGCGCAGCGTTCGCCATAGCCAGGCGCCGATCGCCGCGACCAGCAGCGGTACCGGCAGCAGGAAGAAAATATTGGGCAAACTGAACCAGCGCCCGGCAATGGCCGGCTGCGCCAGCGGCGTCCAGATGCTGATGGCGATAATCACGACCAGCAGCGCCAGCAGTAGTATGCGCGCGGTAACGCGCATATTGCTGTGCAGCGCATTCTCGCTCTTCATCACCAGCCAGCTGGCGCCCAGCAGCGCATAGGCAACGCATAGCCCCAGACCGCAGAACAGGGTAAACGGCGTAAACCAGTCAAACATTCCGCCGCTGAAGCTGCGACCGCTGACCGCGAAGCCGTTGATCACCGCGCCGACAACGATTCCCTGCGCGAAGGTAGCCAGAATAGAACCGCCCATAAAAGCTCGATCCCAGAACGGGCGATGCGATGGCGTAGCGTTAAAACGAAACTCAAAGGCGACGCCGCGAAAAATAAGGCCGATCAGCATCAGCGTGAGCGGGATTGCCAGCGCATCGATAATCACCGCGTAGGCCAGCGGGAAAGCGCCGAACAGTCCCGCGCCGCCGAGCACCAGCCAGGTTTCATTGCCGTCCCAGACCGGCGCCACGCTGTTTACCATCACATCGCGGTCCGTAGCGTCCCGGGTAGTGGTGAATAAAATGCCAATTCCCAGGTCGAAACCGTCCATCACGATATACATCAGGGTGGCGAAGACGATAATGACAAACCAAATAACCGATAAATCGATACCCATTAGTGGAACTCCTTCTGCTGTTCACGGCCGGTGGCGGCGGAGAGCGGGCGAGCTGGCGTGCCGGAAGTTGGCGGCTGCGCGTCCTGCGGTCCTTTACGAATCAGACGCAGCATATAGCTGTAGCCGACGCCGAATACCGAACCGTAGACGACGATAAAAGTCAGCAGGCTGATAGACATATGCAGGTCGCCATGCGCGGAGACGGCATCGGCAGTTCGCTGTACGCCGTAGACGACCCACGGCTGGCGGCCCACCTCGGTGGTCACCCAGCCCGCCAGGATAGCGATAAGTCCCGAAGGCCCCATCCAGAGCGCAAAGCGTAAAAAGGGCCTGGATTGATACAGCCGACCGCGATAGCGCAGCCACAGGGCCAGCGCGCCGAGCAGGATCATCAGCATGCCGAGCCCGGCCATCAGGCGGAAAGACCAGAACACGATGGTGGAGTCAGGTCTGTCTTCCGCGGCGAACTCCTTAAGCGCGGGCACCTGCTTATCCAGACTGTGGGTGAGGATCAGGCTGCCTAGCGCCGGGATTTCCAGGCCGTAGCGGGTCCGCTCCTGCTGCATATCCGGCCAGCCGAACAGCAGTAGCGGGGTGGGTTCGCCGGGGATATTCTCCCAGTGGCCTTCAATGGCGGCGATTTTGGCCGGCTGGTGCTTGAGCGTATTCAGCCCGTGCATATCACCAATTAATGCCTGGGTCGGGGCGACAATCAGCGTCATCCACAGCGCCATCGAGAACATTGCGCGCACGGCAGGGGTATTGTTGCCCCGCAGCAGGTGCCATGCCGCCGACGCCCCAACGAACAGCGCGCTGCTGAGAAACGCCGCCACCGACATATGCAGCAGGCGGTAAGGGAACGATGGATTAAAGATAACCGCGAACCAGTCCACCGGTACCACCTGGCCATTGACGATTTCAAAGCCCTGCGGCGTTTGCATCCAGCTATTGGAGGCGAGGATCCAGAAGGTTGAAATGATGGTCCCCAGCGCCACCATGCAGGTGGCGAAGAAGTGCAGACCGGGGCCGACGCGGTTCCAGCCGAACAGCATCACGCCGAGAAATCCCGCTTCGAGGAAGAAGGCGGTCAGCACTTCGTAGGTCAGCAGCGGGCCGGTTATGCTCCCGGCGAATTCTGAAAATCCGCTCCAGTTAGTACCGAACTGGTAGGCCATCACCAGACCTGAAACCACGCCCATCCCGAAATTGACGGCGAAAATTTTCGACCAGAAGTGGTAAAGCGAGCGCCAGGTTGGGTTTTTGGTTTTTAACCATAAGCCCTCCAGCACCGCGAGGTAGCTGGCTAACCCGATAGTGATGGCGGGGAAGATAATATGAAATGACACGGTAAAGGCGAACTGGATCCGCGCCAGGTGAAATGCATCAAGACCGAACATGCAGAACTCCGCTACAAAATTGATTCAGCGCAATTCTAGGCCTCACTCATCGTTGATAGCAGGAACAGAAAACGTGTTTTTCTCTATAACAGTTGCCATCAGTTTTTTGGGATTGTTGACATATATTCTTTTAGTCTAAAATCAAGCTATTTGAGGGTCCCCTTTAGTGTGCTATTTTCATTAGACATTTGCGCGGGGGTTGATTATTTTTAAGGTTATCTTTGAATAATTAGTTTATATATTTAAATTTATAATATTGGTCAGCTAAATAATTCATGGTCTGCTTGTCGCCATAATGCCGAAATATTTTTTACTGTCGCTACGTATTTATTTACTATGCGGGCAAGGGCTATTTCTTTTCTCGGGTTTTTATTAAGCACTGAATCAAGTGCCAGCTTGAGTTATACCATTTATTTATCCGCAAGATTTAACGGTTGATGTATTTATTCTGGATATTTTACAGGGGATGTGGGTGTGTCAAGTAATGGATTACGAAGTTTATGCGTTGTTTTGCTTATTATGATGTTTTTCTGGGCATTTTTAGCGTGGGGAATCGTCTTCCTGTTATAGCAATAGGTTGTTACTTAATCACTCCTGCGTATTGTGCTTAGTACGGGTAGGTGAGGTGGTGTCAAATTACGTAGCGTTAAGTAATGTCTGCTGCTGTTAATATCAGTAAATAGGTCAGTATATTAAAATTGGCCTATTTTTTTATCTGATATACAATCGTGCTGACCTTTTCCTACGGATTTTGATATGAAAAAGTACCAGCAGCTGGCGCAGCAGATTACCGAACAGATTGGGCTTGGGGTATGGTTACCCGGCGACAGGCTGCCCTCGCTGCGCGAACAGGTGGTGAGCAGCGGCATGAGTTTCATGACCGTCAGCCACGCTTATCAGCTGTTGGAGAGCCAGGGCCGGATTATCGCGCGCCCACAGTCCGGCTATTATGTCGCGCCGCAGCCGATCAAACAGCGCCAGCCTGAGCCGCCTGCGCAGGTGACGCGCGATGAATCGGTTGATATCAATACCTATATTTTCGAGGTGCTGCAGGCCAGCCGTCAGGCCTCCATGCTGCCATTTGCCTCTGCCTTCCCTGATCCACGTCTGTTCCCGCTGCCGCAGCTCAACCGCTCGCTGGCGCAGGTGAGCAAAACCGCTACCGCGATGAGCGTGATTGAAAACCTGCCGCCGGGGAACGATGACCTTCGTCACGCCATTGCCCGGCGCTACGCGCTGCAGGGGATGAATATCTCCCCGGACGACATCGTGATCACCGCCGGGGCGCTGGAGGCGCTGAATCTTAGCCTACAGGCCGTCACCGAACCTGGCGATTGGGTGGTCGTGGAAAATCCCTGCTTCTACGGAGCGCTGCAGGCGCTGGAAAGGCTGCGTCTGAAGGCATTGTCGGTAGCTACCGATGTTAAAGAAGGGATAGATCTTGCCGCGCTGGAGCAGGCGTTGCAGAACTATCCGGTTAAAGCCTGCTGGCTGATGACCAACGGGCAAAACCCGCTCGGCTTTACCCTCAGCGCGGAGAAAAAGGCACGGCTGGTCGCGCTGCTTGCGCGTTACAACGTGATGCTGATTGAAGATGACGTCTACAGCGAACTCTATTTTGGCCGCGAAAAACCGCTGCCGGCCAAATCCTGGGATCGTGACGACAGGGTGCTGCACTGTAGCTCTTTTTCCAAATGCCTGGTGCCCGGGTTTCGTATCGGCTGGGTGGCGGCGGGTAAGCACGCCCGGCGCATTCAGCAGCTACAGTTGATGAGCACTCTTTCCACCAGTTCGCCCATGCAGCTGGCGCTGGTGGATTACCTTTCGACCAAGCGCTACGACGCGCATTTACGCCGCTTGCGCCGTCAGCTTGCCGAACGCAAACAGCAGGCCTGGCAGGCGCTGCTGCGCCACCTTCCCGCAGAGGTAAAAATTCATCATAGCGATAGCGGCTATTTTCTCTGGCTCGAGCTGCCAGCCGGAGCCGATGCGGGGGAGCTGAGCGCCCGCGCGCTGGCCTATAACATCAGCATTGCCCCCGGAAAAATGTTCTCCACCACCGCCAGCTGGACTTCATTTTTCCGCTTTAATACCGCCTGGGGATGGGGCGAAAAAGAGGAGCAGGGGGTTAAGCTGTTGGGTAAGCTGATCCGCGAGATGCTGGCATAGCTTTGTTTATTCCCCGCCGGATGATCTCCCCGTTAAATAAACGGTTATTAGCGGGCAATATATGAATAACAATTCGGCTTGCCGGGAGCCGGTAGAGGCGTAAATTCCCGGTAGCTGATTTACGCTGGTGGCAGGGGAATGAGCAGAGCCATCGTAGTGGTAACCTGAAGTAGCAAGCGGATCATCTCCGGCAGTACCCTGGCGGGGCATCTGCACAGCTGTATTCTCCCGCTAACTCCTTGTCTATAAAACACAAAGTTATCCCGTCTATTTCGTGTTTGCGTAATGCGTCCCTTGTCACAAGCTGAATATATTTCCCCCGAAGGCCACAGCGCGCCGTCTACGGTTATTAAGGGAGAGATCTTTACGGCGCGGTCGTTTTCCCGGCAGGGGCGATCGGCAATAGGGAGGGCGGTGGCGTTTACTCTGATGGCTCTTTATCCGCCAGCGTTTGATGCACTCTGAACGCGCAGCGCTGTTCCTGAAAGAGGCAGGCTGGGGAGAGGTTATGTTCCTTCATTTCCCGCTGATGAATATCACCCTGCGGGCGTTAAGACCGGCGGCGCGGTCTTCAGCTTGGCGCAGCGATACTCACCATTAAGTGACGTTGTCACTTAAGCGCGCGGCTAAGCCTATTGCCTGCGAGCTGATACCTGGCACGCAGGCTGCAAGTGACGTTAATTCCAGTTCTGACTGGTGACTCACCCGTGACGGCGACCTCAGCGCTGAAAACGGAAAACAGAATACCGATACAGGATAATGCTATGCAAAATAACCTCTTAATTAACGGTAAGCTGGTGGCAGGGAAAGGCGAGACTGTACCAGTGTATAATCCTGCTACCGGCGAAGAGATTTTGTCGATCGCTGAAGCCTCGGCCGAGCAGGTGGATGCCGCGGTTGAGGCGGCTGACCAGGCTTTTACCCTCTGGAGCCAGACTACGCCGAAAACCCGCGCCGAATGCCTGCTAGCGCTGGCGGAGGTGATTACCGAACATGCGCAGACGCTGGCTGAGCTGGAATCGCTAAACTGCGGCAAGCCTCTGCACTGCGTGGTCAGCGATGAGCTACCTGCGGTGGCCGATGTATTCCGCTTTTTTGCCGGGGCGGCCCGCTGTCTGCCGGGGATGGCGGCAGGAGAGTATCTTGAGGGCCACACTTCTATGATCCGCCGGGACCCGGTTGGCGTTGTTGCCTCTATCGCGCCGTGGAACTACCCCCTGATGATGGCGGCCTGGAAGCTGGCTCCGGCCCTGGCGGCTGGCAACTGCGTGGTGATCAAACCTTCGGAGATTACCCCTTTCACCGCGCTGAAGCTGGGCGAACTGGCAAAAGATATTTTCCCCGCAGGAGTGCTCAACGTGCTTTTTGGCCGCGGCTCGACCGTTGGCGATCCGCTAACCGCCCACGCTAAGGTCCGCATGGTGTCATTGACCGGATCGATTGCTACAGGGGCGCATATTATTGGCCAGACCGCGTCGGCGATTAAACGTACCCATATGGAACTGGGTGGGAAAGCGCCGGTCATCGTCTTTGATGATGCGGATATTGCTGCGGTGGTGGAAGGCGTACGGACCTTTGGTTTTTATAATGCCGGCCAGGACTGTACCGCCGCCTGTCGGATTTATGCACAGGCCGGGATCTATGACCAACTGGTGGAGAAACTCGGCGCAGCGGTTGCCAGCCTGAAGATGGGGCCACCGGATGATGAAACGACGGAGCTGGGGCCGCTAAGCTCGCAGGCGCATCTGGACAGGGTCAGCGCCGCCGTCGACGCCGCCCGCACGCTGCCGCATATCCGGGTCGTCACCGGCGGTAGCCGCGCGCCCGGTAACGGTTACTACTATCAACCCACGCTGCTGGCGGGGGCTAAGCAGGAAGATGCGATTGTGCAGCGCGAGGTCTTCGGCCCGGTGGTCAGCATCACCTCCTTTACTGACGAAGAGCAGGCGCTCAGCTGGGCCAACGATTCGCAGTATGGCCTTGCTTCATCGGTATGGACGAAGGATGTCGGCAGGGCGCACCGTCTTAGCGCGCGTTTACAATATGGTTGCACCTGGGTTAATACGCATTTTATGCTGGTCAGCGAAATGCCGCACGGCGGGCAGAAACTCTCGGGATACGGCAAAGATATGTCAATGTATGGCCTGGAGGACTATACCACCATCAGGCACGTGATGATTAAGCATGGGTAAACCGGCGATGGTAAGTATTAGCGTTAACCTGGCTTGCTCAGCATGGCTACGGCAGTAAGTGTTAAAACAGAGGCTGAGGGATATGAGAATATTCTTATGCCCCTTCAAGAGCTAAGCCATTGTGAGTGCCGGAGATAAGCGCCGGGTGGGGTCGGTTACTCGCCGCTCGCGAGATGCTTCCTTCAGCTAACTAACGCGATTATTCTCAAGCCCCTGCCTGTGCTGCAGGGGCTTTTTGTTGTGTTAGCGCTATAAACTTGTTGCTGTGATTTTATCTGCTGTCAAAACAGCAGCAATTTATTACGTTTGCAGTCATTTATTTTTTGGATAATGATTATCAGGCTAATTTTTTGTTTTTTTGCTCGGTAGAGTAGATTGTCGACGTTCGCGAACATAAGTAAAAAGATTATAAGCTGCGGTAGCCAGTAAAATTAACGCCACAATAAGAAGGGCGATTCCGGACATGTAACACCTCAAAAATAGATGAGTAGAAAAACAAGCTTCACATAACTTGTGATTATGAATTTATGGTTTTTCGCAAAATAACGCAAATGGTATTTTTTATCAACATGTAGCTTTTATGAGATTTTTATCTGTTTGGTTTTTTATTAACATGTTGATTTTAATGATTATTTTATGTTATTCCGTTCTTTTAAAAGACGCTGGATGGGGTTACCCCTGCTAAAAATGATGATCTGACTTCTAAATTATTCATGCTTAAACATAATATTTTATGATCAATTACTTACCGGTATTAAAAGTATATGGTTCTTCCAGGATATCGAGAATGACGCGTGTTAACGGTTAAAGTAAAAATGGGAAAATTTAACCATAAGAAAAAAGATGTTATTTGGATTAATGGTTAAGAATATTATGTAAGGCAGTATCGAAATAACGTTGGCAATTATTTAACGCGATCCTTAATTTTTTAATTTACGGGAAATGTAACCTTTATGTTAATTTTTATGGAGCTGGCGATACCTGAAGGAGAAGGGGCAGGCGTTTGACTTTGTAGGCTCGCTCATGCGAACATTCGGCGCAATTTGTTACCTCGAAGTTGATATTGTTTTGAAAAAAATAGTGGGTTTTCTCTTTGTGGTTTGCGCCACGGTGGCTCTTTACGGCAATTTTCCGGCCAGACAGATTATTGGCTGTGAGAAACAGGGCGTAGCGGAAGCTATCTGCGTTGCGGCAGAGTGGGATAGCGAAAAAGTCGATCTGCTGCCGGCATGGAATCCTGACGTCCAGAAGCTGATGGCCGTTCACAACAATCAATCTGTTGGTGAGACAGGTTCTTTCACGTTGTAAAAAAGCAGCCTTTGAAGGCTGCTTTTTTAGGTTTCATTGCTGAGTAAATCGCTAAAGCCAACCAAAACGAACGGATAACAGGCCTATAAGCGCTAGCGCAGCGCCGAGATTAATCAGAATGACGGTTTTGCTGGAAACATCCATAACGCCACCTTAATGAATAAGCCTCTACAGGTATAGTACGAGGTTAAAGGTCGCGCTATCGGACTAAGCCGAATAGGGCGTTTTTCTGAAATCAGGTCTGCTAGCAGTGGTAAAATGCCATAATCTCTGACGCACTCTGGGGTGCAAAAAAGCATCGCAATACGCCAAAAATGCTTGTCAGGGAAGGAAGAAGATAAATGACTTTATACCAGAAAATGCTGGTTTTTTATGCAGTTATGGGCTGCATCTGTGCTGTAATAAGCTGGTTCTTAACTAAAGATAGTCGCTGGATCCGCCTGCTGGCAGCGTTGTTGATTGGCGCGACCTGGCCGTTTAGCTTTCCAATGGCGCTGCTGGTCTCATTGTTTTGAGATAAAAATCGATGGCTCACTTTCCGTTATGGCTGTATAAAAAAACAGCTGCTATTAACGGCGGATTTTCGAGGAATGGTATTTTCCCCGCTCATACTGGCGCCACGCTTCCTGACCGTTCCACGGCAATAACGCCGCGGAACGTCAGCTTGATGATGTAGTCTTTAACCAACTGTAGAAATTCAATGACCGCTGGCTGCCCTGAGGCTTAAAACGGCAGCTCGCGCCGAAGCGTTTGCAGCGTTATCCAGCGTAACTCGGTAAATTCAGCAATTCCCGCGCGTCCGCCAAAGCGACCATAGCCTGAAGATTTACAGCCGCCAAACGGCATTTGCGCTTCATCATGAACGGTAGGCCCGTTGATGTGGCAAATGCCGGTTTGCAGATGTTGCGCCAGATTTCAGGCGCGGGCGCTATCCCGGCTGTAGATGGCCGATGAGAGCCCATATTCGCTTTCATTGGCGACGGCCAGCGCTTCGGTTTCATCCTGAACGCGAATAATCGATTTCACCGGGCCAAACGACTCTTCATGCCAGATACGCATCTCCCGGGTGACGCCATCAAGTAATGTAGGTCGCATTTGCACCGAGTCAGAGGTACCCCCGGCCAGCAGACGGGCCCCTTTGGCCAGCGCGTCTTCGATCAACGCATTACAGCGGGTGACGGTTTTCATATCCACTACCGGACCGAGAAGGCTGGCGGGCAGGGCGGCGGCCCGTCGGGCGAGCAGCGCGACAAACTCTTCCGCAACGGTGCTATCGACGATGATGCGTTCGGTCGACATGCAGATTTGTCCGGCGTTGGCAAAAGCGCCAAAAATGGCGCCTGCCGCCGCCTGTTCAAGGTCCGCGTCATCCAGTACCAGCAGCGGCGCTTTACCGCCCAGCTCAAGCACAGCCGGCTTAAGATGTTCGCCGCAGGTGCGGGCGATTATCCGTCCCACCGGCGTCGAACCCGTGAAATTAATCCGCCGTACGGCAGGGTGAGCAATCAGAGATTCCACCAGTGCCGGCGCATCGGCGGGGGCGCAGGTCAGATAGTTGACGACCCCGTCCGGAAAACCGGCCGCCGCCAGGGCATCGATAATCAGCCCCTGAGTCGCCGGTGAAAGTTCCGCTCCTTTGAGAATCACCGTATTGCCGCAGGCCAGCGGTGTAGCGATGGCGCGGGTCGCCAGAATGAGTGGCGCATTCCACGGGGCCATACCCAGTACCACGCCCGCGCCCTGGCGAATCCCCATTGCGAGGCTGCCCGGGACGTTTGAAGGAATTACCTGTCCTTCGATCTGCGTAGTTAACGAAGCGGCTTCGCGCAGAATGTCGGCAGCCAGATGCACGTTAAAGCCAGCCCAATGCGCAGTGGCGCCCGTTTCAGCCGCCATCGCGGCAATAAATTTGGCCTCGTGCCTGAGCATCTCTTCTGCGGCTTCCAGCAGAAGGCGTCGCCGCTCTGCGGGGGACGTTTCACGCCATACCAGGAACGCCGCACCCGCGACATCGGCGCAACGCCTGGCATCGGCCGGGCTTGCGGCGCTGGCAACGGAGGCGATCTCTTCCGTTAAAGGATTGCGGCGGGAAAAGGTGGCGTGGCCTTCAGCATCGTGCCACTGACCGTTGGTGTACAGGTTGCAGGTTATTGTCATTGTTAGCTTCTTCCGGGGTCAGGATTTGCTGAGTGTACCGGGTTGTGCGACGGTACGGTGCTGGCCGGGCGGTTATCGCCCGCTTTTTTCGTAACCTTTAGCAGGCCTCACATTTATTGGTGAAACTAATGAAGTCGGATTGATCCGGTGCTGAATTAATCGGCGAAAACGCCGTTTTTAGCATAACCTGATACCAATTGATTATTTGCCGGTTGAATGTACCTGTGCTGTTATTGAAGCACTTATAATAAATTCATAAGGCTTATAACCATGTCTACAGGGAAAACGCTGCTTGCGCTGGCGTTGAGCGCACTAATGCCGACCGCGGGCGTCTGGGCGGCGGGAAACGACACGCTGGTTTACTGTTCTGAGGCTTCTCCGGAATCCTTTAACCCGCAGATTGCCAGCTCCGGCCCGTCCTTCGTTGCCAGTTCCCAGGTGCTGTATAACCGGCTGATAAACTTCGACCCGGTCAAGAACACGCCGATACCTTCACTGGCGACCGAATGGAACGTTTCCCCTGACGGCAAAACCTGGACCTTTACTCTGCGTAAAGGCGTGCAGTTCAACAGCAATAAATTCTTTAAGCCGACCCGCGATTTCAACGCCGACGATGTGCTGTTCTCGGTGCTGCGGCAGAAAGATGAGAGCCATCCGTATCACAAGGTTTCGCAAGGGCATTATGAATACTTCCACGATGTCGGGCTTGATAAGCTTATTAAAGAAGTCAAAAAGATTGATGACTATCACGTCCAGTTTGTACTGAGCGAGCCGAACGCGGCGTTTCTGGCCGACTGGGGAATGGATTTTGCGTCGATTCTGTCTGCCGAATATGCCGAGGCGATGCTGAAAAAAGGGACGCCGGAATATGTTGATACCTGGCCCATCGGCACCGGCCCCTACGCGCTGCAGCAGTATAAAGTGGATTCGCTAATCCGCTATATTGCCAATCCGCACTACTGGGACGGTGAAGTGCCCACCAAACATCTGATTTTTTCCATTACGCCAAACGTTGAGACGCGTCTGGCGAAGCTGCAAACCAATGAATGCCAGATTATTCCCGCGCCGTCGCCGGTGCAGTTCCCGGTGATAAAAGGCAATAAAGATCTGGCGCTCCATTCGGTTGAGGCGCTCAACGTTGGCTATCTGGCGTTTAACACCGAGAAGAAGCCGTTTGATAACGTGCTGGTGCGTCAGGCGCTGAATTACGCGACCGATAAGCAGGCGATCGTTAAAGCGGTATTCCTGGACTCCGGCAGCGTAGCAAAATCACCGATCCCCGCTAATATGCTCGGCTATAAGCAAGATCTGCCGGACTATGGCTACGATCCGCAAAAAGCGAAAGATCTTCTTAAACAGGCAGGGCTGGAAAAGGGGGCCGAAGTTACCCTGTGGTCAATGCCGGTACAGCGGCCGTACAATCCTAATTCGCGTCGGGTTGCAGAGATGATCCAGAATGACTGGAGCAAGGTCGGGATCAAAGCCAAAATCGTCACCTATGAGTGGGGCGAATATCTCGCCGGAATGCGCAAAGGCGAGCACGACAGCGCGCTGTTTGGCTGGATGTCCGATAACGGCGATCCGGATAACTTTGCAGGCACGCTGTTGAGCTGCGCTAACATCACAACCGGCTCTAACGTTGCCCGCTGGTGCGACAAGTCCTACGATGCGCTGGTGAAAAAGGCTATCCTGGTAAGCGACCCGCAGGAGCGGAGCAAACTTTATGCTCAGGCGCAGGAGATTTTTTATCAGCAGGCGCCATGGCTGACACTGGCGACCGGAAAGACCTTCTACGCGACGCGTAGCAACGTCAGCGGCTATAGCGTGAGCCTGATGGGCAGCGATTTTTCCAAAGTTAAACTCAACTAAGCCATAAGGAGAGAAGCATGTCGCATCTGGATGAGGTTGTCGCCCGCGTGGACGCAGCGATTGCTGAAAGCGTCATCACCCATATGAATGAGTTACTGATTGCGCTGAGCGATGACGGCGAGCTGGGGCGGGAAGAGCGCTACGTTCAGCAGCAGCGTTTACGCACCGCTATCGCCCATCATGGACGCCAGCAGCTTGAGGAGCAGGAAGCGCGCCGGGAGCTGCTAACCCGCGGCGGCGAGATTCATTAACGCAATGACTAGAACTGGCGTCTGGCCACCAGCCAGGCGCCAACTACCAGCATTACCGCGCCGCACAGCGGGCCAATCAGCGCACGAATCGGGACGCTGTGCGCGCGAATCAGGTCAATCACTAACCCCCCAACCAGCTGGCTGGCGATTAGCACCGCAATGGTGGTCGCCGCCCCGACGTTTTGGTAGCCGCTGATACTGGCAAAGACGAAGAACGACCCCAGCAAGCCCGGAATAAGCGTCCACCACTTAATGTTCTCCGCCAGTTCCTGAAACCCTGCGGCGCCGTGTCTAAGCATCAGGATTGTTACAAAAATCACGATACCGACCAGCGAGTTAAGCAGCATAGCGATCAGAATGGTCGAAGCTGACTGGGTAATCCGCACCATCAGCGTGTTTTGCAGGACCAGCCCGACGCCGGCGGCAATTAAACAGGCAAGGGTCAGCGTTTGATTCATGCACTGCCGTCCGGATCGCGGCGATCGTCAAGCTGCAGCTGCATAAACGTCAAATCCAGCCAGCGGCCAAATTTTGTGCCTACCTGCGGCATTTGACCGGTAGTGATAAAACCCAGCGTTTCATGCAGATGCAAAGACGCCTTATTTTGCGCTTCAATACCGGCGACCATAACGTGTTTATTCAACCGCTTAGCCTCAGCGATGAGGGCGACCAGCAGGCTGCGACCGAGACCTTTTCCCTGATGATCCGGATGGACATATACCGAATGCTCTACGGTATGACGGAAGCCGTCAAAGGCGCGCCAGTCGCCAAAAGAGGAGTAGCCGGCGATTGCGCCATTTTCTTCGCTGACCAGCACCGGATAACCGGCGATCTGCCGGGCTTCAAACCAGGCAATACGGTTATCGGTATCGACGGTTTTGTCATTCCAGATGGCGGCGGTATGGAGTACCGCGTGATTGTAGATTTCAGCGATTGCCGCGCAATCGTCTTTGCTGGCATGGCGGATGGTCATGGCAAACCTCAAACGTTTGTACACTATAGTAGTACGATATTATTACAATAATGTACGCCGGGCTGTCACCTGCTTTGGGCATAATATTTTTATTATGTCGCGCTCTATCGCGCGCTGCCGCGGTATTCCAGGCGCTTGTTGCTACCAGAGTCATACACTATAGTGTCACGATATGAATACTTTAGAAGACAACCTTAACCAGCGCATTAGCGCGCGTATCCGCATCGAGCGAGAATCCCGCGGCTGGTCGCTAAGCGAGCTGGCTGAGCGGGCGGGGGCTTCACGGGCGATGATCCACAAGATCGAGCGCGGTGAAAGTAGCCCGACGGCGTCGATGCTCGGACGGCTATCCGGCGCTTTCGGTATTAGCATGTCGACGCTTATCGCCCGAGCGGAGATGCAGGAAGGCAAGCTGCTGCGTTTTGCTCATCAGCCGGTGTGGCGCGACCCGCAAAGCCACTATTTGCGCCGCCACGTCTCGCCGCGTAGCGACCTGCCTATCGATCTGGTGCAGGTGGAGCTACCGGCGGGCAGCGATGTGCCGATGCCCGCGGCTTCCTATGCGCTGGCGCGGCAGCTGATCTGGCTCCAGCAGGGCGAGCTGGTGTTTATTGAAGGCAGTACGCGCCATGAGATGCAGGCGGGAGATTGCCTGGAGTTAGGGCCGCCTAACGACTGCCGCTTTATTAATGAAACCACCCAGCCCTGTGTCTATCTGGTCGTCCGACTCAATCAATCTGCCTCATAATGACAATGCGCGTTGTCGGGAAAGCAGCTAGCCTCAATACAGACTTGTCAAAAGAGGAGTTTGTTATGGCTTTCAATCCGCAACGCCACCGCCGCTGGCTGCTGGCATCTCGTCCGCACGGCGAGCCGACCGGGGAAAACTTCCGCCTGGAAGAGGGGGATGTCGCTTCTCCGGGGCCGGGGCAGCTACTGCTGCGCACCGTCTTTCTCTCTTTGGATCCCTATATGCGCGGACGGATGAGCGACGCGCCGTCTTACTCGCCGCCGGTAGCCATTGGTGCGGTGATGGTAGGCGGGACCGTAAGCCGCGTTGTGACATCAAACCATGCCGATTTTCAGCCCGGCGACTGGGTGCTGGGCTATGGCGGCTGGCAGGATTATGAAATTTCCGACGGCAGTGGGCTGGTCAAGTTAGGCGATAACCCTGAGCATCCGTCCTGGGCGTTGGGTATTCTCGGCATGCCGGGCTTCACCGCCTACATGGGCCTGCTGGATATTGGTCAGCCGAAAGCGGGCGAAACGCTGGTGGTCGCCGCCGCCACCGGGCCGGTTGGCGCGACGGTTGGACAGATAGCGAAGCTGAAAGGCTGCCGTACGGTAGGCATTGCGGGCGGCAGCGAGAAGTGCCGCTATGCGGTGGAGACCTTAGGGTTCGACGTCTGTATCGATCACCGCGCGCCCGATTTCGCCGTCAAACTGCTCGAGGCCTGTCCGCAGGGTATCGATATTTACTATGAGAACGTGGGCGGTAAAGTGTTCGATGAAGTTCTGCCGCTGTTGAACACTTCCGCCCGCGTGCCGGTTTGCGGTCTGGTTAGCGGCTATAACGCCACTGAGCTGCCCGCCGGTCCGGATCGTTTACCGCTGCTGATGGCGACGATCCTGAAGAAACGCATTCGGATGCAGGGCTTTATTATCGGCCAGGATTACGGCCATCGTATTGCGGAGTTCCAGCAGGAGATGGGGCGCTGGGTGCAGGCAGGTAAAATTAAATATCGCGAACAGGTCGTTGACGGCCTGGAGAACGCCCCGCAGGCGCTAATTGGCCTGCTGAAGGGCGAGAACTTCGGCAAAGTGGTCGTTCGCGTCTCTCCGGACGAGTAGCGTTTTCCCGGCAGGCATCGCGCCTGCCGGGTGGTATGACGATCAGGCGTAAAACGCCAGCCGCTCGGCCAGCAGGTCAACAAATGCCTGACGGTCGACGTCGAGCATCACCGTTGCATTCGGCTTCTTACCGGTCAGGTTGTAGAAATCGACCACCGTCATCCCCTGGGTATATTTGCCCTGGGTTTCCACGCCGACCCAGCGTTCAACGGTGGTAAACATCTCCGGCTTCAGCAGCCAGGCAATAGTGCAAGGGTCGTGCAGCGGCGCACCGACAAAACCCCACTTTTCATCCTTGTGATATTCGATAAAGAAGTCGAGCAGCTCAGCGACGATGGTGGATACCGGATTGCCGATACGCCGGAAACGCTCAATATCTTCAACGTGGATTTGCGCTTTATGGGTGACGTCTAAACCGGCCATCACTACCGGAATGCCGGACTGGAAAACGATCTCCGCCGCTTCCGGGTCGACGTAGATATTAAACTCCACCGCCGGCTGCCAGTTACCCAGCGCCATCGCGCCACCCATAATCACAATGCGGGCGATTTTATCGTGCAGCTCAGGGTGACTGGCGAGCAGCAGGGCGACGTTGGTTTGCGGCCCGGTGGCGACGATGGTCATCGGTATCGGGCTTTCACGTAGGGTTTTAGCCATCAGCTCAACGGCGGTGCAGGCCTGCGCAGCAAAGCCCGGCTCCGGCAGCGCCGGTCCGTCAAGACCGCTTTCTCCATGAACGTTATCGGCAATAATCAGCTCGCGCATCAGCGGCTTGAGGGCGCCGCCGGCGACGGGAATATCCGGGCGTTTAAGCAGCGTTAGCATTCGCAGCACGTTGCGCAGCGTTTTATCCGGCGTCTGGTTTCCTGCGGAGGAGGTTACGGCTTTAACATCGAGTTCTGGTGAGGCGAGGGCAAGCACGAGAGCAATCGCGTCATCGTGACCCGGGTCGCAATCGATAATCACTGGCAGTGCCATAGCAGCTCCTTGTTGGCGTTGTTTTGTGAAAAGGTTAATGCTGTCAAACAAGATAGACGAGACAGAACTCAGGATTGTGTGATGGAGAGCACGATAGATCGCAAGGAGCGCGGGAACTGGTGAAATAGCGGAAGAACTCGCTTTATCCCTGCACAATCTTGATATAGCCATGCGGTGGCGCAAGAAGTCGCATTTTACGGTGGCGTATAATATTGGGATAAATCATCCAGACAAATATTAATGGTTTGCTTTCCGCTAATGGATTCTTATTCTAAAGAAAACTTCAAGAGGTAACCGCAATGAAAGATGTTGTAGATAAATGCAGTACCAAAGGCTGTGCCATCGACGTAGGGTCGATTATTGATAATGAGGACTGCGTCTGGCAGGTCGAGAAAAACTACTCCAGCCGCGAAGAGGCTGAATCTATCATAGCGGCCGTTCGCCAGCGTGCCGAAGCCGCCGCGCCCGCCAGCGAGCCGCCGCAGGTTGACTATACCATTGAAGCCGCAGGCGACCAGGTGAAGCTGGACGCTTCCATCGCCTTCTCCTGCCAGGCCGAAAAGATTATTTTCGAATTGTCTTTAAGAAACCTTATTTAACTTAAGCGAGCATTTACTGCCAGCGCTCAACAGGATCCAGTAAGCGATCCTGTTGAGATGGCGAGGTGATACGTTACTCAAACCGCCATGCCAGATTAATCCCGACACCGTAATTGCGGCCCGGCGCCGGTTCATAGTAGCGACCGTTGGATTCATTCACGATAACCGAACCCGCGTAGCTGCGGTCGAACAGGTTATCAACGCGGCCAAACAGGTTCATATCCATCTTGCCGTAGCTCCATTTATAACCCGTAGTCAGGTCGACCACCGTCCAGGATGGCGCTTTGGCGGTGTTCTCATCGTTAGCCATGATATCGCTCAGATAGCGGATATCGCTGCCCGCGTACCAGCCCTTTTCAGGCTGATAGCCGAAGGAGGCGTAGCCCATATTGCGGGCGATGCCCGGAATACGATTGCCTTTACAGCTGGCATCGTCACAGACGTTGGTGCGATAGGTCGCATCCAGCCAGGTCCAGGCGGCTTTTAAACGCCAGCTCTCGCCGAACTGCTGATCCAGCCCCAGCTCCATCCCCTGACGACGCGTTTTACCGGCGTTTTTGTAGCTGGTGCGTCCGCCACTGCTGGCGTCGACGACAATCTCATTATCGGTATCGGTCTGGAACAGCGCGGCGGTCAACAGGCCGTTGCCGATACGCGCTTTGCTGCCAATTTCAACGGTTTCGTTGGTTGATGGCTGCAGGCCAAAGTTCAGACCGCCCTGGTCGCCGGAGCGGTAGGAGAGCTCATTAATAGTCGGGGTTTCAAAACCACGACCGGCGGAAACGTACAAATTCCACGCGTCGGTTACCGCATATTTCAGCGAGCCTGCCGGCAACCATTTGTGATAGCTGGCGTCACCGCTGTCATCGCCGTTGTCTGACGTAATGTAGTAATCATTGGAATCGAACCACACCGAGCTATAGCGCACTCCGGCGTCCAGAGACAGTTTCTCAGTAAGCTGCCACTGGGTTTGCAGGTAGGGATCCACGTTCCACATCAGGTTGCGCTCGTTGCGGCGCAGGTTGCCTTGTTCTCCGTACTGCGGCGCGCCGTTGCTCATGACAAAGTTCTCGTAACCTTTGCGGCGCTCGCTCATGGTTTCGTAATCAAGACCGGTGGTAAAGGTAACCGGCACCAGCAGCTCGCCGCGGTGGGTCCAGCGGGTATCAATTCCCTGATAATGGCGCGTCAGGTCGATAACGCCACCCGCATGAGTTGGCTTGAGCTGCGGGGCGCGAGGAATCGACTGATATTGCGTGGTTTCGCGCTCGCCGGCATACATCATCACGCTCAGGTCGTCCTGCTCGCTCAGCTGGCGCTCGTAGCGTAAACCGGCTTGGGTCTGTTTGATGGTTTTGCGAGTATTGTACTGGTCGCCTCTTGGCGACTGGCGTGGATTATTCTGCCATTCATCATAGCTGAGGCCGCCCGCATCATTGGCCTTAATATCCACGCTGTTGAACAGCAGAGTCAGCTTGCTGACGTCATCGATACGCACGCCGAGCTTCGCGTTGGCAAGATTTTTACGCGCGCCGCTGTGGTCGCGGGAACCATGGGTGGTGAAGCGGTTGGTGGAAACCACATAGTCGACATCCCCCGCGTGGCTGCCGTCGCCGACCGCACCGGTCGCTTTCAGGCCGTAATGCCAGGTGCCGAAACTGCCGTAATAGCTGCTGGCTTCGATAGTTGGCGGCTGGCTGCCGGTCTGGGTGGTGGCATTAATCACTCCGCCTGAGGAGTTGCCGTACAGAGCGGAAAAAGGCCCGCGCAGAACGTCGAGCGATTCGAGGCTGCCAATATCAATATTCGAGGTTTGCCCCTGGCCGTCGGGCATGGTTGCCGGAATACCGTCGACATAAATACGCAGCCCGCGCACGCCGTAGGTGGAGCGAGAGCCAAAGCCGCGAATCGAAAGCTGCAGATCCTGCGCATAGTTCTGGCGATTTTGTACCTGTAGCCCCGGCACCGCGCCCAGCGATTCGGAAAGATTGACCCGCGGCGCGGCCTGGCGCATTTCATCACCGTTAACCACGCTCACGGCGGCAGGGGTATCGAGTTCAGAAACCGCGGACGGTGCGGCGGTGACCACCATGGTTTGTTCAGCAGCGATAGCGGCTGGAGCTGCGCAGACAAGCGGCAAAAGCAGGGCGGGGAGCGCGGCGGCGCGCACGGAAAGGATTTTCATCAAAGTTACTCGCAAAACGAACCAAACGGAACATATGTATATATGTTAACTCTTTTGTAAATTTTTTGAAAAGACTTAACAGGATTTGAGTTAACAAATAGCAAGAATTGCGCGATCCCGAGGCGACTATACGCAATTAACACTCCACATTGCGATAAATAATGATTACTATTCGCATTAATAAGAGTAGCGCAAAGCAATGATTTTGTGCCCCGGAAGCACTGTCGAGCAGGCATATATTTGTTTTATCAAAGGGAGTCGTCATGTCATTACGTCATCTGTCCGCGCCGCGTCTGCGTCGTTCACTGTTATTAACTTCATTACTGCTGGCGGGGAGCTTTAGCGCCCATGCGGCGGAGGAAATGCTGCGCAAAGCCGTTGGCAAGGGCGCATACGAGATGGCCTACAGCCAGCAGGAGAATGCGCTGTGGGTTGCCACTTCACAGAGTCGTTCGCTGGATAAAGGCGGTATTGTTTATCGCCTCGATCCGACGACTCTCGAAGTGACGCAGATTATTCATAACGATCTGAAACCGTTCGGTGCGACGATCAACAACGCGACCCAGACCCTGTGGTTTGGCAACACCACCGACAGCAGCGTCACGGCCATTGATGCTAAAACCGGTAAGGTGAAGGGGCGTCTGGTGCTTGACGCCCGTCAACGCAGCGAAACGGTCCGTCCGCTGGCCCCGCGTGAGCTGGCGGTTAACGAAAAAACCAATACTGTCTACATCACCGGCCTCGGTAAAGAGAGCGTTATCTGGGTGGTGGATGGCGACAAGCTGACGCTAAAAGACACGATTGCTAATACCGGCGCGATGGCGACGGGACTGGCGGTGGATGCGGAAGCGAACCGTATCTATACCACTAATGCCGACGGTGAACTGATCGTAATCGACAGCGCCAGCAATAAGATCCTGACGCGTAAGAAGCTGCAGGATGATGGTAAAGAGCACTTCTATCTGAACCTGAGCCTTGATACGGCAGGTCATCGCGCTTTTATCACCGACGGCAAACAGCCGGAAGTCCTGGTCGTTGATATTCGCGATGGTAAAGTTCTGGAAAAAATCGCCGCGCCGGAATCCCTGGCGGTGCTGTTTAACCCAACGCGCAATGAAGCCTACGTGACCCACCGTAAAGCTGGTGAAGTGAGCGTGATCGATGGTAAGACCTACAAAGTGGTCAAGACCTTCAAAACACCGACTCACCCGAACAGCCTCACGCTTTCCGCCGATGGCAAAACGCTTTACGTCAGCGTGAAGCAGGAATCCACTCGCCAGAAGGAAGCAACCCAGCCGGATGACGTTATCCGTATCGCGCTGTGATCCCCACGGGAGGGTTTCCCCCTCCCGTCACTGTGCTGCCAGGCGGCTTCAAATACTCATTCACCTCCGCGATATCACCCTCTGTTACAAACACTTATTAGCCTGATAAATCTAATGGCTCTAAACTTACCGCTTTCCTGCGCAAGCGGGACGGTGGTATTAATCCTGGAGATAAGATGAACAGAACATTGATGGTCGTTTGCACCGGCGCGATGCTGGCGCTTCTGGCGGGCTGTAGCTCAAACTATGTGATGACAACAAAAAGCGGGCAGACCATTGTGACGCAGGGCAAGCCGAAGCTGGATAAAGACACCGGCATGACCAGCTATACCGATGAGTCAGGCAATAAGCGCCAGATTAACAGCAGCGATGTTGCTCAGCTGGTGGAAGATAATTAAGGTTTAGAGTCGCGGTTTGCCCGTTGGGGCAAACCGTAGAAGTGATTTATTGCTGTTTTTCAACATCAGGCGCGGTGCTGTGAATGTCATGCACGCGCTTACGTACGCCAAACCAGCCGGCTACCAGCAGCACGGCAATCAGCGGGATCGAACCGATGGTATAAGTACCGTTCGGATAGTCGAAAGCCATCAATACCAGCACGCTCAGCAGGAACAGCAGGGTCAGCCAGGAAGTAAAAGGCGCGCCCGGCATCTTGAAGCTGACGTCCGCCGCTTTACCTTCTTTAATCGCCTTGCGCAGGCGCATCTGGCAGATAACAATAAAAGCCCACGAAGCAATAATTCCCAGCGAAGCGACGTTAAGGACAATCTCGAACACCTGTGAAGGCACAAGGTAGTTGAGGAAAACCCCCACAACGTAGACGCCAAGGGTCGCCAGGATCCCGGCGTAGGGGACGTGATGGCGGCTCATTTTTGACATAAACTTCGGCGCGGAGCCGCCCATCGACATAGAGCGCAGAATGCGCCCGGTGCAGTAGAGTCCGGAGTTCAGGCTGGAGAGCGCGGCGGTCAGCACCACGATATTCATCACGCTGCCGATATACGGCACGCCCAGCTTCGAGAAGAAGGTGACGAACGGGCTCTGTCCGGCCTGATAGGCATTCCACGGCAGCAGCAGAACCAGCAGCAGCACCGAGCCAACGTAGAACAGGCCAATACGCCAGATGACGCTGTTAATCGCCCGCGGCACCATGGTCTGCGGATCTTTACATTCGCCAGCGGCGGTACCCACCAGCTCGATGGAGGCGAAGGCGAAAACCACCCCCTGAACCAACACCAGCGCAGGCAGCAGGCCATGCGGGAACAGGCCGCCGTTATCGGTAATCAGATGGAAACCGGTGGCATTACCGTCCAGCGGCTTGCCGGTGCCGAGAAAAATGGTCCCGACCACCAGAAATGCCACGATCGCCAGAACTTTGATCAGCGCGAACCAGAACTCCATCTCGGCAAACCACTTCACGCCGATCATGTTCATGGTGCCGACAATCGCCAGCGCGCCGAGGGCGAAGACCCACTGCGGAACGTCGCCGAAAGCGCCCCAGTAGTGCATATACAGCGCGACGGCGGTGATATCGACAATCCCGGTCATCGCCCAGTTGATGAAGTACATCCAGCCCGCAACGTAAGCCGCTTTTTCACCGAGGAACTCGCGGGCGTAGGAGACGAAGCTGCCGCTCGAGGGGCGATGAAGCACCAGCTCGCCCAGCGCGCGTAAAATAAAGAACGAGAAGATGCCGCAGACCAGATATACCAGCGCCAGAGCGGGGCCGGCCATTTGCAAACGCGCGCCCGCGCCGAGGAACAGGCCGGTACCGATGGCGCCGCCAATGGCAATCATCTGTACCTGACGATTGCCCATCGCCTTGTGATAGCCGGACTCCTGCGAGTTCAGCCAGCTGCGTTTAGCAGCATGTTGTTCCGCCACACTAGAATGTTTCGTATTCATTTATGTCGCTATTTTCCTGTCATAGTCCATGAATGGTTCGTGGTGCCGGTTCTCCCATCATTCTGAGGAATGAGATAAACGGGCATGGCGGAGAATCCTACACGTATCGCAAAATGGACGCACGTAAAAGATTTGCGGACCGCACTTGCTTAAATATCAATGAGATCGGCAGGTTTCTGGCCTTGGAAATTTTTTCATCGTTTTATCGTTATTGCGCTATTATTCACCGCCCGCGTTTTGCCCGAGAGACCACGATGAAAATCAACGTAGTAGGGACCAGCGGCGTCGGCAAATCTACCCTTGCGCGTCGGCTGGCTCAGGAACTGACGCTGCCCTATATCGAAATGGACGTGCTCTACTGGCGGCCCGAGTGGCAAGGGACGCCGGACGATGAGTTCTACGCGAAACTCGCTGCCGCGCTCGCCGCGCCCGGTTGGGTGCTGGACGGCAACTATAACCGCAGCCGTCCGGTGAAATGGCGCGATGTGGATCTGGTGGTGTGGGTGGACTACAGCTTCTGGCGCACCGTCCGTCAGGCGGTCTGTCGCACGGCTTTACGCGCAAGCCGGAGGCAAGAGCTGTGGCCCGGCACCGGCAATTATGAAACCTTCCGCCGATCTTTCTTTAGCCGCGAATCCATTATTCTCTGGACGCTGAAAACCTGGCGCAACAATCGCCAGCGTTCCCTGGCGGATATGCAGGATCCGCAGTATCGACATATTCGCTTTGTGCGTTTACGTAACCAGCAGCAGACCGAGAACCTGGTGCGCGAACTTCGGCAGAATAGCCGATAACCCCCCCCGGCTCGCGCTGCGCTTAGCCGGGCTACCGGGCCGCAGACTTCTGAGGACGCGTAGCCCGGACAGATGCGCAGCATCGCCTCCGGGAAATTCTGTCACTCTGCCATCTTTTCCCGGGGGCGGCCCAAAGCGCCTGCCCAGGCTACCGGACCACAGATTGCCGGGAACCCGTAGCCAGGGTAAGGCGTTTACGCCGCAACCCGGGGAATGTGTCGTGACGTGGCATCGCCTCCGGGGGCATTTTCCACACCGCATATCTAATTTCCGGCAGAGCACATGTAAATAAATTGTTTCTCACCAGCCGCGAGCGCTTCTAATAATGCAGGCATGTTAATTCATATGAGCCTGCTAAATGTCTTATCGAATCAGTATCCTGGATAAAAGCCCGCTGGCAGCCGGAGAAACGGCCACCCAGGCCCTGGCACGTACGTTAACGCTTGCGCAACAGGCGGAAGCCTGGGGATATCACCGCTTCTGGATAGCCGAACACCATAATACGGACCAGCTCGCCAGCCCGTCGCCGGAGCTGGCGATCGCCTGGATCCTCGGCCAGACCCGCAGGATTCGCGTTGGTTCCGGCGGCGTCATGCTGCAGCACTACAGCCCGTATAAGGTGGCGGAGAACTTCAATATGCTGGCCTCGCTCGCGCCGGGCCGCGTGGATCTGGGCGTCGGTAAAGCTCCCGGCGGACTGCCGCTCTCCACTCGCGCCTTGCAGCAGGGACTTAATCCCCAGCAAAAGGGGACTTTTGCCGACCAGCTGGCGCAGCTCGATAACTGGCTGTCGCTGACCGAAACCGACGGTGAGGAGAGCGTACGCGCCACTCCTATCCCGCCGCGTCGCGCCGACGGCTTTCTGCTCGGCGCCAGCCTGGAGAGCGCGCAATTGGCGGCGCAGCTGGACTGGAACTTCGTGTTCGCCGCCCATCTCAACGGCGATAAAAATCTGCTGCGTGATGTGCTACTCCGCTGGCGTGAACTTAGCCGTCGCGACGCGATTATCGCCGTCCAGGTAGTGGTAGCCGAAGAGGTAGCAGCGGCGGCGGAATTGGCAAAATCTGTCGAGGCGTGGGGCGTTGAGCTGGAAAACGGTCAGCGGGTGACCGTTGGCAGCGAGGCTCAGGCGGCAGCGTTTGCCCGCCAGGCGGGCAGCAGACCGACGCGCATCGCCCGCAGGGAGTCGACGGTGCTGTACGGGACCCCGGAGCAGGTCAAAGAGCAGCTGGATGCTCTGCAGGCCGAGTGGAATATCGACGAATTTATTATCGACACGCCAGTCAGCGACGGCGCGGCGCGCGTGAACTCTCTGCGTCTGCTGGCCCAGGCGCACCACAGCGCGGAGGTGCAGCCATGAGCCTCTCCGAGCAGTTAATTCGCTGGCGGCGCGAGCTGCATCAGTATCCGGAACTGTCGTTGCAGGAAGTCGACACCACCGCGCGTATTCGCGACTGGCTCGAAAGCGGCGGCATCAGCCTGCTGCCATATGACCTGAAAACCGGCACGGTTGCCGAAGTCGGTTCTGGCGAAAAGGTGATTGCCCTGCGTGCCGATATCGATGCGCTGCCTATTGAAGAGGCAGCCAGCGTGCCGTTTCGTTCGCTGAATGCCGGCGTCATGCACGCCTGCGGGCATGATGTTCATACCAGCGTCATCCTTGGCGCGGCCCTGCTACTGAAACAACGCGAAGCGCAGCTGGCGGGACGCGTCCGTATTCTGTTCCAGCCGGCGGAGGAGAGCTTCGGCGGTGCGAAAACCCTGATTCGCGCCGGGGTGCTGGAGGGCGTTTCCGCTATTTTCGGCATGCATAATGAACCTGGTCTGCCGGTGGGTGAATTCGCTACCCGCGGCGGCGCGTTTTACGCCAACGTCGATCGCTTTGTGTTTAAGGTGACCGGTAAAGGCGCGCATGCCGCCCGGCCGCATGAAGGTAAAGACGCCATTCTGCTGGCCAGCCAGCTGGTGACTCTGCTGCAAAGCGTCGCCAGCCGCGAAGTGAATACTCTCGATTCCGTGGTGCTTAGCGTAACGCGGATTCAGGGTGGTAACACCTGGAACGTCCTGCCCGAAAGCGTCGAACTGGAAGGAACGCTGCGCACCCACAGCAGCGAAGTCCAGCAGCGGGTGAAGGCGCGGGTAAGCGAAATTGCCGCCGGCTTTGCCAGCGCCTTTGGCGCGCAGATCGACGTGTTCTGGTACGCCGGGCCGACCGCGCTGGTCAACGATGAGCGCTGGGCGGCATTCGCCAGCGAAGTGGCCGGAAAGTCCGGCTACCGCACGCACCATGCGGATCTTCATCTCGGCGGGGAAGATTTTGCCGTTTATCTGCAGCATATTCCCGGGGCGTTCGTCAGTATCGGCAGCGCCAGCGAATTTGGTCTTCACCATCCGGCGTTTAATCCGGATGAGCGTTTAATTGCGCCAGCGGCGCACTACTTTGCCGATCTGGCAGAGCAGGCATTGAAAGAACTTTAATTATTCAGGGTCATAGACTAAGGATTAACGATGTCTGAACAACGGCAGCTGCGCATTGGCACCATATTACATGGCGCCTCGGGGAATATGTCGGCCTGGCGTCATCCGGCCGCGCTGGCGGATGCCAGTATTAATTTTGAGTTCGTCAAACAGACGGCGCAAAAAGCGGAAGAGGGTAAGCTGGACTTTATTTTTGTCGCCGATGGTTTATATATTAACGAAAAATCCATTCCGCATTTTTTAAATCGCTTCGAACCATTGACGGTATTATCCGCGCTGGCGACGGTGACCTCGCGTTTGGGGCTGGTTGGCACCCTGTCGACCTCCTACAGCGAGCCCTTTACCACCGCCCGTCAGTTCGCCAGCCTCGATCATCTCAGTGGCGGCCGCGCGGGCTGGAACGTGGTTACTTCGCCGCTGGAAGGTTCAGCAAAAAACTTTTCCCGCGCGCAGCATCCCGATCATGCGCTGCGCTACCGCATCGCCGATGAGTATTTACAGGTGGTGAAGGGGCTATGGGACTCGTGGGAGCAGGACGCTTTTGTGCGCAATAAAGAGAGCGGCCAGTTCTTTGATAAAAGTAAGCTGCATACGCTTAATCATCACGGCGATTTCTTCAAAGTAGCCGGCCCGCTAAATATCGCCCGCACGCCGCAGGGCAGGCCGATTATATTCCAGGCGGGTGCTTCCTCTGATGGAAAAAAATTAGCCGCCAGCCACGCGGACGCTATTTTTACTCATCAGGAATCCCTGACGGAAGCCCAGGCTTTTTATCGTGATGTCAAAAGTCAGCTGGCAGCCTACGGACGCCAGGAGAGCGAACTGCATATATTCCAGGGCGTCAGCGTGATCGTTGGCGATAGCGCTGACGATGTGGAGCAGCAATACCAGACCACCGCCGCACTGGTATCGATTGAAGACGCGCTGAATTACCTCGGCCGCTATTTTGAGCATCATGATTTCGCCCAGTATCCGCTGGACGAGGCGTTCCCGGATATCGGCGACCTCGGGCAGAACAGCTTTCGCAGCACCACCGATGAGATTAAACGCAGCGCCCGCGAGCGTGGCCTGACGTTACGCCAGGTGGCGCTGGAGGCAGCCAGTCCGCGACCGCGTTTCTCTGGCACCGCCGCAGAGGTGGCGGATGGTTTACAGCAGTGGTTCGAACAGCGCGCGGCGGACGGTTTTATCATCCAGGGCGGCACGCCGGACACTTTCCCGCGCTTTGTGGATCAGGTGGTACCCATTCTTCAGCAGCGCGGATTATTCCGTCAGGAGTATCCCGGCACCACGCTGCGCGAAAGTTTAGGGCTGGCAGAGCCCGTCAATCAATTCCAAAAACAATAACAGAGAACACCCGCTATGCAGAAAACGCAGAAAAAATCACTGTTGCTGGCCCTCGTGCTGGCCTTCTGCGCCCCATCCTGGGCGCAGAACGTCACGATCAACGGCACCGGCGTGAGCATCGAAGCCAACAAAACGCCGATTCACACGGCGAAAAACCCGCAAGCTATCGCCCAGCTGCCGAAAGATCTCCACCTGGCGGTGCCCGGCAAGCTGACCGTCGCGGTCGCCGCGCTGAATTCGCCGCCGCTGACCGTGTTTTCTGATGATAACAAAACCCTGCTCGGCAGCGAGGTGGATATCGCCCGCCTGGTGGCCGACAGCCTCGGGCTGGAGCTGAACGTGGTGCCCACCTCGTGGGAAGACTGGCCGCTCGGCGTCGCCTCCGGCAAATATGATGCGGCGGTCAGCAATATCACCGTGACCAAAGAGCGCAAAGAGAAGTTTGATTTCGCCACCTACCGCAAAGATTCGCTGGGTTTCTACGTCAAGAGCACCAGTCCGCTGAGCAAAATTGAAAAAGCCGAAGATATTGCCGGACTGCGGATTATCGTCGGCTCCGGCACCAACCAGGAAGCGATTCTGCTGGCGTGGAACGCCGAGAATCTCAAGAAAGGGCTGAAGCCGTTTACCCCGGTTTATACCAAAGATGACGCCGCCCAGACCCTGGCGCTGCAGTCCGGGCGCGCCGATGCCTTCTTCGGCCCCAACGTGATCGGCGCGTGGAAAGCGGCGCTGACCGGCAAAACCAGGCTGGTGGGCAGCGTTGACGGCGGCTGGCCGAAGGCAGCGCATATTGCGGTGACGGTGAAAAAAGGCAGCGGTCTGGTTGAACCGGTACAGACGGCGCTGAACGGCGCTATCCGCAGCGGCGACTACGCGAAGGTGCTGAACCGCTGGGGCGAAGGCGTGGAGAGCATCCCGCAATCGGAAATTAACCCGGCCGGACTCGGCGACTAACAGGAGGCATGATGAGCGATCTATTCCGCGATGTCTCTCCGGAAGCGCCGGAGCTGCAGCCGATTATTGAGGGCCTGTTCGGCGAGTACGCCGCGCGCTACGGCGACTACTTTTCCCGCGATGCCGAAGTCGAGCTGACTGAATGGTATCTGGCGCCGCAGGGGCTGTTTATTGTGCTGGAGCGGGAGGGAGAAATTATCGCCACCGGCGCGTATAAGCCGAAAGATGCCCATACCGCAGAAATCAAACGGATCTGGACCCATCGGCGACTGCGCCAGCAGGGGCTGGCGGCGAAAGTGGTGCAGGAGCTGGAACGTCGGGCGCTGCTGGCGGGTTACAGCCATATCTTTTTGACGACCGGTTTTCGTCAGCCGGAAGCGGTAAAGCTTTATCTGAGCCAGGGCTACGAGGCGCAGTTTGATCTCAGCCGCGATCCGGAAGAGTACAGCCAGCCGCCGTTTGATGGTCGGCTGCGTTTCACTAAAGCGCTGGCGGTCAGCGCGCTGAGCCAGAGCGCTTAAGGAGCTAATATGCATACCCCGGAAACGATTAAGGTGGTCCCCGCGCGCTATCCGCTGCGGGCGGTTGGTGCGCTGTTGGCGCTGTTGGTACTGGCGGTGGTGATTCAATCAGTTGCCTTTAACCCGCGCTGGGAGTGGGGCGTCTTTGCCCGCTGGTTCTTTGATCCGGTGATCCTTGAAGGGCTTGGGCAGACGCTGATGCTGACGCTGCTGGCGACGGTGCTGAGCGTCATTCTCGGTGGCCTGCTGGCGCTGGCGCGACTCTCCAGTTCATGGCTGCTGAGCAGCCTGGCGTGGGGCTATATCTGGCTGTTTCGCTCGCTGCCGCTGATTGTGGTGCTGATTATTCTCTACAACTTCTCCTATCTCTACGACACGCTGTCGATAGGTATCCCGTTCACCGCTATTAGCTGGGCCAGCTTTGAGACCATTAACGTGCTGGGACAGTTTTCCACCGCCGTTGTTGGGCTGACCCTGGTACAAAGCGCTTACACCGCCGAGATTATCCGCGGCGGCTTCCTTGGCGTCGATCACGGGCAGTATGAAGCGGCGGCGGCGCTGGGGCTCCCGGCGAGCCGCCGGACTCTGCGCATTATCCTGCCGCAGGCGCTGCGCACCATTTTACCGGCGGGTTTTAATGAAATTATCAGCCTCGCGAAAGGCACCGCGATGGTATACGTACTGGCGATGCCGGAGCTGTTCTACACCATTCAGATGATCTACAACCGCACCCAGGAAGTCATTCCGCTGCTGATGGTCGGGGCTGCCTGGTATCTGGTTATCACCAGCGTGCTGTCGCTGATTCAGTACCTGGTCGAGCGCGGCCTGGCCCGCAGCGAGCGTCGCTCGGCGGTCAATAGCGCCCGCAGCAGCCGTCGCGTTGAACCCGTCCGTCGCCCACAACCACAGGAGCCTGTTCATGTCCAACTCTCGTAACGGTCATATTTCCATTACCGGCGTCAGTAAATATTTTGGCCGCCATAAAGCGCTTGATGATGTGTCGTTGGAAGTTGAACCGGGCACGGTGACGGTGATCCTCGGGCCGTCCGGTTCGGGTAAATCGACGCTGCTGCGGGCGATTAACCATCTGGAGCGCGTTGATGAGGGCTTTATCCAGATAGACGGCGACTATATTGGCTATCGCCGCAAAGGCGACAAACTCTATGAACTAAAAGAAAAAGAGATCCTTCGCCAGCGGGTCAACGTTGGCTACGTATTTCAGAACTTCAATCTGTTTCCGCACCTGACGGTGCTGGAAAACCTGATCGAAGCGCCTGTCGCCCATAAACAGGCGACCCGCAAACAGGCGATTGCGCGGGCCTATGAACTGCTGGACGTGGTCGGGCTGCGCAATAAAGCCGACGCCTGGTCGCGGCACCTCTCCGGCGGCCAGCAGCAGCGCATCGCCATTGCCAGGGCGCTGGCGCTTAATCCACGGGTGATGCTGTTTGATGAACCCACCTCCGCGCTTGACCCGGAGCTGGTAGGGGAAGTGCTGGACGTGATTAAAAAGCTGGCGCGCTCCGGCACCACGCTGGTAGTGGTCACCCATGAAATCGGCTTTGCGAAAGAGGTGGCGGATCGGGTGGTGTTTATGGTCGACGGTAAGATAGTCGAGCAGGGCAGCAGCGACGACGTGCTGAATCATCCGCAGCACCAGCGCACCCGGCAGTTTTTATCGAGGGTCTTAGCGGCATGAGAAACGGATTTTTGACCCTGGCATTACTCTCTTTATCTGCGGCATCGCAGGCGGTCATCGATCTGCGCGCCAACGAGCAGCCTCTGCCGGTGACCCGCGACGAACAGGCGATCGCGAAGCTCCCGGCGAATTACGCCTTCGTCGAACCGGGTACCTTAACGGTGGCGATTTCGGCGCTCAACTCGCCGCCGCTGGCGCTGTTGGCCAGCGATAACCGCACGCGCATCGGCAGCGACCCGGATATCGCCCGGCTGCTGGCCGGCAGCCTCGGGCTGAAGCTAAAGCTGGTGCCCACTGCCTGGGAGGACTGGCCGTTGGGGATTACCTCCGGGCGCTACGACGTCGCGCTGGTGAATATTGCGGTAACCGAGCAGCGGAAAGAGAAGTTTGATTTTGCGACCTATCGCGTCGATTCGCTGGCCTTTTCCGTGAAATCGACCAGCGACATCGCCCGCGTGAGCGGTCCGGCGGATCTTGCAGGCAAAAAGGTGATCGTCGGGTCGGGGACCAATCAGGAGCGAATTTTGCTCGGCTGGAACGCCGAAAACGAAGCCGCCGGGCGACAACCTGCGCTACCGGTCTACCTGACCGATGACGCTTCGGGCAACCTCTATATTCAGTCAGGACGCGCGGACGTGTTCTTTGGCCCGCAGTCGGTAGCGGCATACAAAGCGGCGCTCAGCGGTAAAACCAAAGTCGTCGGGCTGGGGCCGAAAAAGGCTTATGTCGCCACCACCACCAGGAAGGGTAACGGGCTGGCGCTGGCGCTGCAGGCGGCGCTGAACGGCGCGATCGATCGCGGAGAGTATCAAAAGGTGCTGGCTCGCTGGGGCGAGCAGGGCGAAGAGGTGGCGCGATCGGAGGTCAATCCGCCGGGAATAACCTACTAAATAACCGCTGTTTCGCAGGAGTGTGATGCGGAACAGCGGAGGCGAATCCTCGCCAGGGTGTTAAATCAGGCGGCGCGCGGTTTGGCGTAGCTCGCTGGAGTGTCTAAATAGCAGCCTTCCTCAATCAAACCTATACTGCAATTCGCTAAGCTTGTCGCCGCTGCCGTTGCTGAGCGGCAACCTATGAGGAGGCTGAACATGATCACCGTCTATGGCGTGCCGGGTTGGGGTTCGACAATTAGCGAACTGATGCTGACTCTCGCCGATATCCCGTACCATTTTGTTAACGTTGAGGGCTTTGACCAGCCGGGCCCGCAGCGTGAGCGCCTCAAACAGATTAACCCGCTGTGTCAGGTGCCGACGCTCACGCTTGAAGACGGCAGCGTGATGACCGAATCCGCGGCGATTGCCCTGATGATCCTCGACAGCAGGCCGGTGCTGGCTCCCGCGCTGGATTCACCGCAGCGCCATCAGTTTCAGCGTCTGCTGATCTGGCTGGTGGCGAACGTTTATCCCACCTTTACCTTTGCGGATTACCCGGAACGCTGGGCCGTTGATGCGCCAGAGCAGCTGCGGGAAAGCTGCATTCGCTATCGTAAATCGCTCTATCTGTGGCTGGAGCAGCAGCTTGCCGCCGCGCCGTATGCGCTGGGGGCGGAGATAACCCTGCTGGACTGCTATATTGCGGCGATGTGTGCGTGGGGGCCGCGCCGGGAGTGGTTTGCCGCGCATACGCCAAAATTTGTCGCCGTGGCAGATGCGGTTTATCGCCACCCTAAACTCGAATCCGTTCTGCGGCGCAACGAGCTGATTTAAAGCACATAAAGCGATCCGGATGACGCGGGTTATGCTAGTTTTATCATCCTGACAATAAAGGAGCCTGCTATGCCGCATATTGATATTAAATGTTTCCCCCGCGACCTGAATGATGAACAAAAAGCGGCGCTGGCCGCCGATATTACCGAGGTGGTGATTCGCCATCTCAATAGCAAAGAGCGCTCGGTGAGCGTGGCTCTGAATGAGATCAAAGAGAGCGACTGGCAGCAGGTTTGGGACAGCGAAATTGCCCCGCAGATGGAACAGCTGATTAAGAAGCCTGGTTATAGCATGTAATTCCGTGCCTCCCCGGATTGCGGCGCGATGCGCCTTATCCGGGCTACAGATTTTCAGACGTCTGTGAACCAGTAGCCCAGGCAAGGCGCTGTGCGCCGCCCCCGGGAGAGGAGACACTGAAGCGAAGTCATAAGCGATACATCTTGTCATGGATAAACGCGTGATCATGTACGGGGTACATGAAATCTCTTGATTGATGTACCGTGTACATGTATATTGTCTGGTAAGTCGTAAGGACATCAGGGAATGAGATGTTTACTTTTATTGAACTACAAGGTTTCAGTAAACGACGCCAGGCGCTGTTACCGGATGATGAATTTCGGGCCTTTCAGGAAATCCTGATCAATGATCCTGAGGCAGGTGACACCATTTCGGGAACCGGAGGTTTTCGTAAAATCCGCTGGAGTCGTCCCGGAACGGGAAAGCGCGGCGGCGTGCGGGTGATTTACTATAATGTAACGATAAAGGGAAGAATTTACCTGGCACTAATCTATCCTAAAAATGAACAGGATGAGTTAAGCCAGGAGCAGAAAAAGATGTTAAGGCAGGTTGCTGAATTATTAAACTAGCCAATAAACATGAAGTGAGGCTGAGCTATTAATGATCGAAACATCGATAGCGCCAGAGAGCCAACTTGAGGTGTGTATGAAAGACGAATTGTTTGCCGATCTGCTGGCTAGTGCAGAAGAAATGGTCAGAATTGAGAAGGGTGAACAAATGCCGAAGGTGCAGCACGTTCATACCTTCAGCGAAGTTGATGTGAAAGCGATACGTGAAGCCACAGGTTTAAAACAGCAGGACTTCGCTGCCGCTGTTGGCGTCAGCTATGAGCTGGTAAAAAGCTGGGAAACGAAGCGACGTCAGCCAACCGGTGCATCCAGAAAGCTGCTTTTATTGCTTCAGGGAAATCCATTGATTATCAATTTGTTGAAGGTTATTTAAAAAGCTATGCCTCTCAAGGGGAATTATAGAATTTGCACTCTCTCTTAAACCCGATAGTATTTAAAAAGGAAAGTAATACGTATGGAAACCAATGATGCTATTTTGAAAGAAATCGAAAAATACAGCACTCATATTGATAGGTTTAGAGCGCGAGCAAATACTTATGGTATCTGGCTTTTTATTGCTACGCTTGGATGCTGGGGAGTAACTGATCCCTATATTAGGATGCTGGCATTTATTATGCTCTTCATTATTTTTTTGTTTCTTCTACACGGTAGCTTTCCAGGTGAAAAGCGAACGTTTAAAAAGATTCACGATGATATAAAAAATAAAATACTTAATAATTTAAGACCAGAACAACAGCAAGAAAGGTTTCACGATCTTCTCATCGTTGAGAAAAAACGAAAGTCACTTATTGGAATTATAAAAACAACCTTTATCTTTATAGCCTGTTATGGTTTTTATTTTATTAGTTTATTTTACTTCATACAGAACTGGCATAGTGACAAAGTAACAGCGTGTATTTAAATAAACCCGTCCATGTGTTTGCCCCGGACGGGCTGCCTTCTTAAAACCAAATCTCGGTCTGCACGCCGAAGTTCCAGTTCCCCCCGGCGGTAAAGCCTTTACTGCCGAAATCATCGTTGATCGCGTAACGATCCAGATCTTTATCCCAGTTCATCCAGGTCACAAAGAAACGTATCTCCGGCCTCGCTTTGATATCAAACACATCGCCAACTTTGAACGTTGGGGCGAAGGTCAGCTTGTAAAAATCGCCGCTCACCGCCTGATATTGATGTACGCCGTTGTCGTAACGATAGCTTCGCCCGTTGGGGTTCAGGTCCATATACTGCCAGGAAGCCTCGTACAGCAGGGCGAAGTTGCGGGTGATCCCCTGTGAAACCCGCAGGTTGAAGGTTGCCCAATCGTAGCGGTCGCCATCGCGGTAGCGATCTTCGCTATGCTGGGCGATAACCGATGGTGCAAGCTCCCAGTTTTTCCCCAGCGGCAAAATACCGTATGACGCAAAGCGCAGAGACTTTGCGTTCTCGGTAAGATCGCCATCGCTGCCGGGTTGACGCGCCTCGGCGCCCAGCCCGCCGCCGTACTGCAGGGCGCTTTCGGATACCCCCGGTGCCAAACCATAGAACCGCTGCTTATCATGATAAGCCAGCATCGCGTAGTAGCCGTTTTTCGCCGTATTATCGCTGCGCAGGGCGTAGCTGCCAGTTGTCGACGTAGAGTCCTTCAGGTCATCGTTGCCCTGAGCGGTCATCGCCGTAGTCATCAATTGCCAGTTGTTCCAGAAGTGGTTAGCGGTGAACATCAGGTTCTGTATATCGTTATCCTGGTAGTTATCGCTCCCCAGATCGCCGAAGTTACGCGCATAGACCGAGTAATCGCCGCGTAGTGTACCACCCCACTTCACATCATTGATCCCGCCGCCGGTACCGCCGAGGAACATAATATCGCTATCGGTAAAGTGGATATCGAAGTTATCGCGATCGAAACGCTTGCCCGCCCAGATGGAAGCGCTTTTTAACGGCCCGGAAAAATCGGCGAAGTTACCCATCTCAACGTACAGCTGACGCACGTTCAGGTGGTGGCTGTCGTTATCCTGTACCCACGGATCCGGGTTGGTCGCGCCGTCGGCAAGCATGGTTTTAAAGTGCGCCCATGACCCGTCGCTGAAGGTCATTTTCTTGCCGAAACTGAGCTCCACGTAGTTATCTTTCTCGTTGCCGAGACGGCCAACGTGGGCATCGCCGTTGAGCGAACTGGCCGGGGAGACACCCGGCCCGCCGCGCGCGCCTTTGCCGTGGCTGTTGACCAGCATCCCGGAGCGCGCATAGGCGTTGAACTCGAAGCCATCGCTGAGGCTGCTTTTCGCCAGCTGTTTGTCGGCAGCCTGCTGTTTTTGCTCAGTCGCTGCGGTGCGCTGACTGAGGGTCTGCACCTGCTTTTCCGCTGCTGCCGCGCGTTGTACCGCGGCGTTGGTGCGCAGCTCTGCCTGCTGCGCCCGACGTTTAGCCTCTCCGGCCTCCTGCTCCGCATGATTAAGCCGGGCCTCCAGCTGCGCCAGCCGTTGTTCGACGGTGAGCGGGGCCGCACTCGCGCCGTAAGCCGAAAAAAGGGCGCAGCAAACCGCTGCGCTAATCAAAGAGATACGCATATCAATCCTTATTTTTTCAGAGGTATGAAGGGGGGGCGCCTTACAGAGCGTGGTTTTCTCCAGCAACGGACGATGCGTTCGACGGCGCACGGCGTCCAGCGTCAAGGTCGGCGCGGATCTGCTCGTACTGGTCGTCGAGTCGGTAGAAGCGACCAATCCACAGCATTGAGGCCACAATCAGCAGCGCCGGGATATAGAGGTAGCAGGCTTTTATCGCCAGCATCGCGCCGTCGCTTTGCGTCTGGTTAGCGATATAACCGCCGGATGAGAGCAGTAACCCGGTAATGGCTCCCGCGCCCGCCATAGCCACCTTGCCAAGAAAGCCGTTGATGGAGGTTAAAATGCCGGCGGTATTGATGCCGGTTTTCCATACCCCGTAATCTACCGGATCGGCCTGCATGGAGAAGTAAATTGCCGTGCGCTGTCCGGCGCCAAGCGATAGCACGACCGCTCCGGCAACCAGGCCCCAGCTGTTAACGCCTGCCGCCATCATCATACCCATGCCGACCAGGTTGATCGCGCTGGCGACCAGATAGACGTGGCGCTTTTTCATCCGGCTGGCGAGCAGCGGAACGGTGAGGGTACCCAGCAGAGGAACGAAGGTGGAGATCCCGGCGACGATCGCAGTGAGATCGTTATTGCCGACGTAATAATGGAAGAAGTAGACCAGCGCCCCGGTCTGGAAGAAAAACGCGCCCCACATCAGGAAAATATTGATGGCGAAGACGAACCACGGTCGGTTGGCGCGCAGGCTGACCCAGGCGCGTTTTAAGGTCATGCGCTCCTGAGTAATGCTGATATTTTCCTTAACGTTCCAGAAGCTCACCAGCAGAAAAAAGGTGGCAATAACGCCGAAAACCACCGCCGTATAGAAGAAACCGTGCTCCTGATTGCCTTTCCCCAGCGCGCCAACCAGCGGCAGAGTGGCGACCGCGACAATAGTCGCGCCGAGCGAGCCGAGCAGAATACGCACCGCCGACAGCGTCGTGCGCTCCCGCGAGTCGTTCGTCAGAAACGGCAGCATGGCGCAGAATGGAATATTAACGAGGGTATAGAGAAACGACAGGCACAGATAGGTGACAAAAGCGTAGATCAGCTTACCGGTGGTGCCGAAATCAGGCACGTAAAAGGCCAGAATACACAGCAGTCCGAAGGGGATCGCGCCAATCAGCAGATACGGACGGCAGCGCCCCCAGCGGGTGGCGGTATTGTCGATAACCAGCCCCATTAACACGTCGGCAACGCCGTCCACCAGGCGCGTCACGAGGAACATCAGGCCAACGTAATATGCGGGCAGGCCCATCACGTCGGTGTAAAAGAACATCAGATAAAGAGAGATCATCTGCCACACAAGGTTGCAGGAGAGGTCGGCGATGCCATAGCCAAGGCGCTGCCGCCACAGAGTAAAGGTTGTTTCTGCCATAAAAATAAACTCGCTTATTGTTGTTGTTAAAGTCCGTGCTGGCGAATAAACCAGGCCGGGGTACAGCTCCACGCATGGCAATAACTGTTTATCAGTTTGCTGCCATAAGGGGAAAAATCAGGATGCTCCGGGTCGAAGATTTCCCAGAAGGTATCGGCACCGTAGTCGACCATCGCTCCCCAGTAGACTTTGATCTGCGCAATAGCCTCGTCGCGCAGACCGCACTGTAGAAGGGCGGCGATATAGTGATGACGCAGATAGGGCGTGTTCATGGCGATAACCGGGGGATTTTTCTCCATATTGCGCATGATCTCCCGGCGCTGCTGCGGCGTGCCGACTTCCGCCAGCACAAGCCAGATTTGTGATGCCCACGAGACCTGCCGCTGGGGGCCGCTGACGTAGAAGCCCTGCTGCTCATCCCATAAGACATCAAGGGCCGCAGCTTTAAGCTGCTGTAAATGCTGGCGATAGCTGACGGCCAGCTCAGGTTCGAAACGCTCCGCCAGCCAGACGGCGCGCTGCAGGCAGTAAATCAGTACGCCCTGCGCCGCAGCTTGTTTATTCAGCGATGCCTGCCAGTCGATAAACACCCACCAGTCGTCGCTATCGTGCACAACCCCGGAGGCGTCGCAGCGTTTTAGCGCCAGTTCAATCTGACGACGGGCCGTGGGCCACAGCTCGTGGGCCGTGGCAATATCCTCCGCGCTTTGCAGATAGTTGTAGAGGACGTCAACAAAAAACAGAGAATAATCAAACAGAAAGGTATCGTCAGCAATGACATCCGGCTGCACGAACACGTTGGCTGATACCATGCCGTCCTCACGAGTATGCCCGGCGAAAAGGTACAAGCAGCGGCGTACCAAATCGTGACGGGCGAAGGTCACATCGTTCACCAGTGCCTGTAAACGTAAATCGCCGAGCCACAAGCGGCGGTCGCGTTTGGGGCCATCCTCAAACACCTCCTGCATGCAGTTTTGCAGGGTCAGAACGGCAACGTTGTCGATGGCCTGGAGCTGCGGATCGGCGGTTGTCGCTGCCGGGCATGCGTCGCTGGCGGAGGTAACGGCATTCACCTGAATCTGGTTGAACTGCAGACGAAACTTACGCGACACGGCTTTGACCTCTACCTTCAGATAGCGGAAGCAGTAGCGGCGCGGCAGGTCAACTTTGGCGGGCAGGACATCAAGCCATAGATCCTGCTGCTGCAGCCAACTGCTGCTAAGCCAGCCCTGGTAATCGCTAAACGGTTCACACACTTCGCTCAGTGTTTCTCCGAAGGTGAACTGCAGATGGGCCGGAGCGTCCGGCGGACTACCGACGCTCTGACAGAGAAAATGCAGGTAGCCAACAAAGTGGCTGCCAAAATCAATAATGACGCTATCGCCGCTGCTCAGCTCGTGTTGATAAAACGCCGCCAGGGAACTTACCGGCTCGGCGTGCCAACCAAACAGCGCCGTGGCGTCGGCGTGGGCTTCCACCACGGCGATCGGCGGGTGCGCCTGGCGGCGCAGTGCGGGCCGGAGCGTCTCGGCGGTACGTAGAAAATCCGGGTGGCGGGTCATCGAGACCTGAGAATTATGCTGAATTGTTTGTGACATACTGCGTCCTCTGTGTTGATTTGTCCGCAGCATAAGATGCCGGCTCCGGGGGCAACCACTCTGGCAATGCCAATGCATTTGCCAGATTGGCACTGATGATGAGATGGGCGGGTTGCCGATCACAATTCCAAAAATCTTGCTCGTGGCGGTCGGGAAAATGCATTATCTTGCCTCTGCGCCGTATGCCGTTTTGGACTTTATAGATGATGATGTTGACCGTTGAGTATTATTTCACCCATCCGCAGGATAAGCTGGGCATGTACGCCAGCGATCCGGAAGATAATAGCCATGAACATAGTCATGAATTTGCTGAGCTGGTGATCGTTGAGGAAGGGCACGGTTTACATGTTATTAATGGCAGACCACTATATATTCAACAGGGCGACGTTTTTTACGTTCAGCCGGGTGACGTTCATTATTATGATGAGCTAGGGACGCTTAAGTTAATTAATGTGCTGATTAACCCGTTGGTAGGGTTTCATTATTTACAGCCTCTCGATACTTTATTGCAGACTTTCTCTGCGCAGAATGCGTCCTGCTACGGTTGGCTGGCGCCGGACACCCGCCATATCTGCAAGGAACTGGTGGATAAGATATTTTCTGCCGAGCTGCGGCAGGGGCAAAATATTGCCCTGCGCGAAGCCGCGTTTTTCCAGTTGGTGACGACGATTCTGCATGCCGAAACCGAAGCCGAATATAGCACCACTAAATATAAGCTGCATAAATTGCTGACCTGGCTACAGGAGCACTGTTTTGAAGATCATAACTGGCAGCAGCTGGCGGAGAAATTCCATCTGACCACGCGTACCGCTTTTCGCCATATTAAAGAGGCGACGGGTTGACGCCGGATAATTATTTAAAGCGTCTGCGATTAGTTTCGGCGCGCGTAAAATTACGCGAGACCGATATGACGATTACCGAAGTGGCTTATTTATGCGGCTTTGCCAACAGCAATCACTTTACCACTTTATATAAAAAAGTTTTTGGCCTGACCCCCAGCGAAGACAGGCGGCGTTTGCAGCGCTAGTTCTTTCCCCGGAGGCGATGCTGAGCATCTGTCCGGGCTACGCGTCCTCAGCGGTCTGCGGCCCGGTAGCCCGGGCAAGGCGCTGCGCGCCGCCCCCGGGATAGTGCGCGGAGTGGCAGAATATCCCGGGGGAGATGCTGCGCATCTGTGCGGATTATACGGCTCCAGATCCTGCTTTTCCTTACGTTAAATTTCGCATCGCCCGCTGGCAGATACGCTGCGTGGCGGGCGAGGGCGACTCAGCCAGCCATTGCGCGCAGAGCGCTCGTACCCAGTCCGGGTTGTCTTTGCCCGCATCGTTCAGCCAGTTGGCGACGGAATCCTGCACGTACGCCGAGGGATCGGCGCGCAGCGGGGTGAGGATCGCCAGCGCGCGCTGGGGCTGCTGCTTCAAAGCGCCGAGATGTGCGCACCAGACGCCGCGCGGGCGCAGGGATTCGCAGGCAAAACGGCGGATGCGTTCGGAGGAGGAGGATGTCCATGGCGCGAGTAACTCGAAAGCGAGATCCAGCTCGCGCGCCAGGTGCGGGCGCAGCGCCAGCCAGGCCCATTCCCGGACGCCGAAGTGGTCATCGTCGGCCAGGGGATAAATAGCGTTTAAGCGTTCATCAAGAGTTAAGTCTGCGGCCGCTCCCAGCATAAAACAGGCCCAGCCGCGAACCGTATCCGACCCATGCGCCAGACTACGCGCGATCCCTTCTTCGCCATATTCGCTCAGCAGCAGATGAGCAATACCCGCCATCCGTTTCACAATACCCTGAGCAGCGAAGGTCCTGGCGACCTGAAGGGACGCTGCAGGCAGGTCCGGAAACACCGATTGCAGAAGGGCGAGCTGATCGATAGCCAGTACTTCCGTCAGGTTGGCGCTCTGTAGTTTACCCTGCGACAGCGCCTGCAGAATATCATCAGCAATATCCGCAATGCGGGTTGCTCCTTTACGTTTTTCTTCAACTGCCATGGGCATCTCCTTTGCCTGCCAGCGTACCGGCGGCGACTTTGGTCAGTAGTTCAGATAGCTGGGTGCGCTCCTGCGCCGAAAGGTGGCTGAATAAGCCGCCAATCCAGCGGCTGTGCCGGGCGAAGACGCTGCTGATAAGCTGTTTTCCCTCAACGGTTAATGCGATGCGCATGGCCCGGCCATCAAGCGGATCGGCATGACGCTCGATTAACCGATCGCGTTCAAGACCGTTAAGCAGGCCGGTGATGGTTGCCCGAGTGACGCCCGCTTTTTCCGCCAGCGCGTTGGGGGCAAGGCCTTCTGAGGCGGCATCGAGTAAAAACAGCAGCACGAAGCGACCCTCGGATAAACCCCACGGCGCCAGCAGCGTAGCGCAGTCGCGATCGATGGCGGCGGCGAGCGACAGGGTCTGAAAACAGAGGCGGATATTGTCGACGTCGGCTGGCTGATGACGCTCGGCCTCCTGCAGTAGCGAAAGGTGTTTCTGTTCCAGCTCCATCATCGCCCCTTGAAATATAGTATGGTGCCTAACTATATGTGGAGAAACCGTAACTATCAAGTGAAAACGCGCCAGTGATGACGTGCCTGAGGCGAGCATTATATTGACTTCTGTGCCGGATAGCGGCTGACGCTACACCCGGCCTGGCACAACGCAGTTCAGGTCGGCCCATGCAAATTAAGCACAGGCGAGCGAGTTTTAGTCTTGCGGAGTATTGGCGCGGACGTGGCGGCCGCTGGCAACAAAGTTGCCGGTGCCGAGATGATGCAGGGTATTAATCTTATCGTCGTCGAACTGCCAGCGTCCGGTGACGAACGCGCGCTCATCGGCGGCGGCGGAAACCACTTCGCCAAACAGGGTATCATACTGCTGCTGGGCCGCCGTCGGCGGCAGCAGACGACACTCCATCCACGCCAGACACTTCTCTTCAATCAGTGGCAATCCCAGCTCCGGGCCTTGCACCACCGGGATACCGTAGGCGTTAAATTTATCCTCATCGCGCCCGCTGATGCTGCCGACCGCGTAGGTCCAGCTGGCGGCCTCGACGCCCGGAACGACGATGCCGAACGTACCGTTGCGCTCAATAATTTCCCGCGTCCACGCGCTTTTATCCACCACGATGGCCAGCCGCGGCGGGGCGAACTCCACCGGCATCGACCACGCGGCGGCCATGACGTTGCGCCGTTGCGACTGCGCATCATAGCTGGTTATCAGAATGGTCGGGCCATGGTTAAGCAGGCGACTGGCGTACTGGAGTTCCACGTGGCGAAAACGGCTCATATGCGTTCCTTGGTAAATGGGGCTGTTGCCAGAATACACTGTAACCTGCGGGGCCGGAGCACAAAATACGCAGTCAGGCGGGAAAAATGCGCTATAAATGTCGGACACGATTGCTGGAGGCATTGATGAGTCCATTTTTAAGCGCCTATTTTTCTCGTCTGGGCTGGACGGGCACCCCGGATGTTTCAATTAACACCCTGCGCCAACTGCATATTCACCATAACGGCGCGATCCCGTTTGAGAACCTCGACGTACTGTTGCCGAGGGAGGTTCACCTCGACGATCGGACGCTGGAAGATAAACTGGTTCATGGTCGGCGCGGCGGCTATTGCTTTGAGCAAAACGGCCTGCTGGAGAGAGCCCTGCGTGAGATAGGCTTCAACGTACGTAGCCTGTTAGGACGCGTAGTGTTGTCCAATCCGCCGCATATGCCGCCGCGTACTCACCGGCTGCTGCTGGTTGAGGTGGAGGGTGAGCGCTGGATTGCCGATGTGGGTTTCGGCGGCCAGACCCTGACTGCGCCGATTAAGCTGCTGGCGGATGTGGAACAAACTACGCCGCACGGCGAATATCGCCTGATTTATGAAGGCGATGAGTGGACGCTGCAGTTCAGCCATCACGGCCACTGGCAATCAATGTACCATTTTGATTTATCCCGCCAGTACGCTTCTGACTATGTGATGGGCAACTTCTGGTCGGCGCACTGGCCGCAATCGCACTTCCGCCACCATCTGCTGATGTGTCGCCATTTCCCCGACGGCGGCAAGATGACGCTGACTAATTTTCACTTCACCCACTGGGATAACAACCATGTGGTTGAAAAGCTCGACTTACCGGACGTTCCGGCGCTGTATGAAGCGCTGCAAACGCGTTTTGGCCTCGGCGTTGATGATGCGAAATATGGCTTTAGCGAAGCGGAGCTGGCGGCGGTGATGGCGGCGTTTGATACGCATCCGGAGGCGGGGAAGTAAGCATCGTACAGGGACCGTAGACCGGTTAAGGCGTTGCCCGTCATACGTGGATGTTACCCGGCTCGCGCTGCGCTTAGCCGGGCTACGGGTTCACCGCCGTCTGCGGGTTACGCCGCGACCCGGGATGATTGCAGATTTTGCTCAGCGCCTTGAACGTACCACTTGGTAGCGGCGGGTGAAATACTCTACCGGCGCGCTCCAGACATGCACCAGACGGGTGAACGGGAATAGCAGAAAGATGGTCATCCCCAGCACCAGGTGAATGCGGTAAATCCACGCAACGCCGTCCAGGTGCGCTGATGCACCGCCGTGGAAGGTTACCACTGCCTGCGCCCAGTCAACCAGCTTCAGCATCTCGCTGCCGTCCGGATGCTGCGCGGAAAAGGGAATCGTCGTCAGGCCGAGCGTGCACTGAATCAGCAGAATACAAAGAATCAGAATATCCGCGGTGGTGGAGGTTGCGCGAATCCGCGGGTTGGTCAAGCGACGAACCAGCAACCCGATCCCCCCCACTAATGTCAGAACGCCGCAAATCCCGCCAAGAATCATCGCCATCAGCTGCTTCTGCGACATCGGCAGGAACCACGAATAAACCCAATGGGGCGTCAGCATGCCGAAAAGATGACCGAAAAAGATGCCGAGAATGCCGATATGGAACAGATTCGACCAGAGTACCATTCCGCGCTTGTCCAGCATCTGGCTCGACGAAGCGCGCCAGGTGTACTGACCGTAGTCGTAGCGCAGCCAGCTGCCAAGTAGAAAAACCGTTCCACACAGATAGGGGTAGATATCGTAAAAGAAGACGTTCAGATACTGTATCATTTCGGGCCTCCGGCATGAACGTCGACGTACTGCGGCGCCACGTCCTGGCTAAAGCGTCGTTGATAAGCCTGCATTGGGGAGCTGTCGCAGGCGGTGGCGTTATCTTCGATAAACTTCACCTGTTCCTCCTCCCACACTGCATCAAGCGCCTGACGGGTATCATCGCGCTTTTCTCCCGCCACCTGTTTAGTGACACTGTCACTATTTAACGGACTATTAGCCAACGACAGCAGGAGATCGAACAGCTGATAGTAATCGCACTCCCTTTGTTTCAGTCGTCCGCCGAGCAGGGCCAGAATCGGCGCGACGTTGTGTAAACCTTCACGGGCCTCGTTGTCCGGTAAAATGCTTAAATACTCCAGGTAAAGCGGTAGATGATCCGGTAGTTCGCGGCAGTCCAGCTGTAATCCGGCCTGCTCGTACTGAGCCATTAAATCGACCATCGCCTGGCCGCGATCGCGAGATTCGGCGTGCACGTGTTCAAACAGCAACAGCGAGGTGGCGCGACCGCGTTCGAACACTTCACACCATTCGGCCTGGCGGTCAAGCAGCTTTGCCGCCAGCAGCGGCCTGACAAAAGGCAGCAGCGCAGGGGCATCGGCCTGGACCAGCGCCAGCGCCTCCTCGCGATTCTCCCACAGCTCCTCATCCGGATACTCCAGCAGCAGACCGATGACTTTGAGAATACGCATTACTCTCCCTCCCCATGTTTATGCACGCCGCTAACGTCAATGGCGTCAATACGGCGGCTGTTGAAGAGGTTGAACTTAGTGTCCGAGCCGTGGCAGCCGTCGCCGAAGGTGAAGCCGCAGCCGTTGCGTTCAGGAAACGCATCTTCCGCCATTTCACGGTGGCTGGTCGGGATTACAAAACGGTCTTCGTAGTTGGCGATGGCAAGGTAGCGGTACATATCTTCTACCTGTTCAACGCTCAGTCCCACTTCTTCGATGGCGCGGGTATCGGTGACGCCTTCCACGGTCTGGGAGCGCTTGTAGTGGCGCATCGCCATCATCCGCTTGAGGGCTCGCAGCACCGGCCCGGTATCGCCCGCGCTGAGCAGATTAGCGAGATACTGTACCGGGATGCGCAGGCTTTCCACCGCCGGAAGAATGCTGCCGTTGCTCGGCAGGCCACCCGCATCGGCCACCGACTGAATCGGTGACAGCGGCGGCACGTACCAGACCATCGGCAGGGTGCGGTATTCCGGATGCAGCGGCAGGGCCAGCTTCCAGTCCATCGCCAGTTTATACACCGGCGATTTCTGCGCCGCGTCGATAACGCTATGCGGAATGCCCTGCTTGAGCGCCTCTTCGATGACCGCCGGGTCGTGCGGGTTGAGAAATACGTCGCACTGGCGCTCGTAGAGATCGGTTTCGTGTTCGGTGCTGGCCGCTTCTTCAATGCGGTCCGCGTCGTACAGCAGTACGCCGAGGTAGCGAATACGGCCAACGCAGGTTTCCGAGCACACCGTTGGCTGGCCGGATTCGATTCGCGGGTAGCAGAAAATGCATTTTTCCGATTTGCCGCTCTTCCAGTTGAAGTAGATTTTTTTGTACGGGCAGCCGCTGACGCACAGCCGCCAGCCGCGGCATTTGTCCTGATCAATCAGCACAATCCCGTCCTCTTCACGCTTGTAGATAGCGCCGCTCGGGCAGGTGGCGGCGCAGCTTGGGTTAAGGCAGTGTTCGCACAGGCGCGGCAGATACATCATGAAGGTGTTTTCGAACTGACCGTACATCTCTTTTTGCATCGCTTCGAAATTACGGTCGCGGGCGCGCTTTTCAAACTCGCCGCCGAGCAGCTCTTCCCAGTTCGGCCCCCACTGAATTTTGTCCATTCGCTCGCCGCTGATCAGCGAACGCGGACGGGCGGTAGGCAGATGTTTACCTTCCGCCGCGTTATGCAGGTGCTGGTAATCGTAGGTAAACGGTTCGTAATAGTCGTCGATGCCCGGTAAAACCGGGTTAGCGAAGATTTTTGACAAAACGCCGGCGCGGTTGCCGAGGCGTGGAGTTAGCTTCCCGGTGATCCCGCGGATCCAGCCGCCTTGCCACTCTTCCTGATCTTCCCAGTTTTTCGGATAGCCGATGCCCGGCTTGGTCTCGACGTTGTTGAACCACGCGTATTCCATCCCTTCGCGGCTGCTCCAGACGTTTTTGCAGGTGACCGAGCAGGTGTGGCAGCCAATGCATTTGTCGAGATTGAGCACCATGCCGACCTGTGAGCGTATCTTCATTTTTTCGCCTCCTGTACCCCATCGCGACCTTCGTCATCCAGCCAGTCAATATTTTTCATTTTGCGGATCATAATGAACTCGTCGCGGTTGGAGCCGACGGTGCCGTAGTAGTTGAAGCCGTAGGCCAGCTGGGCGTAGCCGCCAATCATATGCGTCGGTTTCGGGCAGACGCGGGTCACCGAGTTATGGATCCCGCCGCGCCGACCGGTGACTTCCGAGCCGGGGATATTCATCAGGCGTTCCTGCGCGTGGTACATCATGGTCATTCCCGGCGGCACGCGCTGGCTAACCACCGCGCGGGCGGTCAGCGCGCCGTTGGCGTTGAAGGCCTCAATCCAGTCGTTATCTTCAATACCCAGCTCTTTGGCGTCGGTTTCGCTGAGCCACACAATCGGCCCACCGCGCGACAGGGTCAGCATCAGCAGATTTTCGCTGTAAGTGGAGTGGATGCCCCATTTCTGATGCGGCGTCAGGAAGTTCAGCGCTTTTTCCGGAAAACCGTTGGGCGGAATCGCTTTCATCTGACTGACGCTGCGGGTGTCAATCGGCGGGCGATAGGCGACCAGGCTTTCGCCAAAGGCGCGCATCCAGGGGTGATCCTGATACAGCTGCTGGCGTCCGGAAAGGGTGCGCCAGGGGATCAGTTCGTGGACGTTGGTATAGCCGGCGTTGTACGAAACATGCTCGCTCTCGAGTCCTGACCAGGTGGGGCTGGAGATGATTTTGCGCGGCTGGGCCTGGATATCGCGAAAGCGAATCTTCTCATCTTCTTTGTTCAGTGCCAGATGAGTGTGCTCGCGGCCGGTAAATTCACCGAGCGCCTGCCAGGCTTTTACCGCCACCTGACCGTTGGTTTCCGGGGCGAGGGCGAGGATCACTTCCGAGGCATCAATAGCGCTGTCGATGCGCGGGCGGCCTTTCGCCGGGCCGTCCAGCTTGACGTAGTTAAGCTTGCCGAGAAAATCGACCTCGTTCTGGGTATTCCACGAAATGCCTTTGCCGCCGTTGCCCAGCTTGTCGAGCAGCGGACCAAGGGAGGTAAAACGCTCGTAAGTAGCCGGAAAATCACGTTCCACGATGGCAATTGATGGTGCGGTTTTACCGGGGATCAGATCGCATTCGCCTTTCCGCCAGTCGAGCACGTCGAAGGGCTGCGACAGTTCCGCCGGGGAGTCGTGCTGCAGCGGCACCAGCACGACATCGGTCTCTTTATCGAGGTGGCCCACGCAGACTTCAGAAAAGGTTCTGGCGATATCTTTGTAAATTTCCCAGTCGCTTTTTGCCTCCCAGGCCGGGTCGACGGCAGCGGAGAGCGGGTGGATAAACGGATGCATATCCGAAGTGTTCATATCGTCTTTTTCATACCAGGTGGCGGTCGGCAGAACGATATCGGAGAACAGACAGGTGCTGGACATGCGGAAATCGAGGGTCATCAGCAGGTCGAGCTTGCCCTCGATGGCGGCGGTCTGCCACTCCACTTCTTCCGGCTTCACGTCAGCGGTGGCGCCCAGCTCATCGCCCTGGATGCCGCTGTCGGTGCCGAGCAGATATTTGAGCATATACTCGTGACCCTTGCCGGAGGAGCCCAGCAGGTTGGAGCGCCAGATAAACAGGTTGCGCGGATGGTTTTTGCCGTTATCCGGCTGTTCGCAGGCGAAGCGAATTTCGCCGGACTTCAGCGCCCGGGCGGTGTAGTCGGCAGGACTCAGTCCGGCCTCGGCGGCCCGTTGACTGATGGTCAGCGGGTTGACGCCAAGCTGCGGCGAGGAGGGTAGCCAGCCCATACGTTCGGCGCGAACGTTAAAGTCGATCAAGTGCCCGGTAAATTTGCTGGCGTCCGCCAGCGGCGACAGCAGCTCCTGAGCGGTCAGTTTCTCATAACGCCACTGGCTGGCGTGATTGTAGAAGAAAGACGTGCTGTTCATCTGGCGCGGCGGGCGGTTCCAGTCAAGGGCGAACGCCAGAGGCAGCCAGCCGGTTTGCGGGCGCAGCTTCTCCTGGCCAACGTAGTGTGACCAGCCGCCGCCGCTTTGGCCGACGCAGCCGCAGAATACCAGCATGTTGATCATCCCCCGGTAGTTCATATCCATGTGGTACCAGTGGTTGACGCCGGCGCCGAGGATAATCATCGACCGACCGTGGGTTTTATGCGCCGTATCGGCGAACTCGCGAGCGATCTGCTCGATATGCTGGCGCGGTACGCCGGTGATCTGCTCGGCCCAGGCGGGGGTATAGGCTTTTATTTCATTGAAGTCCTGCGCCGCGTTGCTATCGTCTAAACCGCGGTCAAGGCCGTAGTTGGCGAGGATCAGATCATAGACGCTGACCACCAGGCCCGTTTCGCCATTGGCCAGCGGGAGCTGTTTTACCGGCAGCTGATGCAGGGTTACCGGGTCCTGCTTAACGCTGCGAAAGTGTGGGTTTTCATTGCCGCCGAAGTAGGGGAACCCTACTGTCACGACGCTATCGCGGTTATCCAGCAGCGACAGACTGAGTTCAATCGCCTGCCCGGCTGCCTGTTGCTCAAGATTCCACTTGCCTTTTTCACCCCAGCGAAAGCCAATTGAGCCGTTGGGGGCGACCAGATCGCCTGTGCTGCTGTAAGCGACGGTTTTCCACTCCGGGTTGTTGCTTTCGCCCAGTCCGTCAACCAGATCGGCGGCGCGCAACATGCGGCCGGGAACGTAGAAACCCTCCTCGCGGCGTTCAAGCATCACCAGCATCGGCATATCGGTGTAGGTGCGGCAATAGTTGAGAAAGTAATCGCTGGGGTTATCGAGGTGAAACGCCTTGAGGATCACGTGGCCCATCGCCATGGCCAGCGCGCTGTCGGTGCCCTGTTTCGGTGCCAGCCACTGGTCGCTGAGCTTGGCAACTTCCGAAAAGTCCGGGGTAATGGCGATGGTTTTGGTGCCCTTGTAGCGCACTTCGGTAAAGAAGTGGGCGTCCGGGGTACGGGTCTGCGGGACGTTGGAACCCCAGGCGATAATATAGCTGGAGTTGTACCAGTCGGCGGATTCGGGGACGTCGGTTTGCTCGCCCCAGGTCATCGGCGAAGCGGGAGGAAGGTCGCAGTACCAGTCGTAGAAGCTCAGACAGGTACCGCCGATCAGCGACAGATAGCGGGTGCCGGCGGCGTATGAAACCATCGACATCGCCGGGATCGGCGAAAAGCCCGCCACGCGATCCGGACCGTAGGTTTTTATCGTCCAGACGTTAGCGGCGGCAATCAGCTGGTTCAGCTCTTTCCAGCTGGAACGGATGAATCCGCCTTTGCCGCGTACCTGTTTGTAGCTGAGAGTTTTAACCGGATCGCGCATGATGCTGTCCCACGCCTGCACCGGGTCCGGATATTGAGCCAGCGCTTCGCGCCACAGCTCAATCAGCCGCTTGCGCGCCAGCGGGTACTTCAGCCGATTGGCGCTGTAAAGATACCAGGAGTAGCTTGCGCCGCGCGGGCAGCCGCGGGGTTCGTGGTTGGGCAAATCAGGGCGGGTACGCGGATAGTCGGTTTGCTGGGTTTCCCAGGTCACCAGCCCGTTTTTGACGTAAATCTTCCAGCTGCAGGACCCCGTACAGTTCACGCCGTGCGTGGAACGGACGATTTTGTCGAACTGCCAGCGCTGGCGGTAGCTGTCCTCCCAGTCGCGGTTGGTGTTGTACACCTGACCGTGACCGTTGGCAAAGCTCTCGCCTTTCTGCTTAAAGTAGCGAAAGCGATCCAGTAGTTTACTCATGACATTTCTCCTGCTCCGATAATGTCCGGCCTGACAAGACCGCACGGGCCCGTCGGCCGGATAAGACGGCTGCCGCCATCCGGTAAATATCTCGTTATTTTTTTGCCGGTTTACGCCGACCGTAAACCAGCCAGGTCACCAGTACGCAAACCACGTAAAACACCAGGAAGACTTTCATCGCTCCGACCGGGGAGCCGGTCATCGCCAGCGAGGTGCCGAAGGCTTTAGGGATAAAGAAGCCGCCAATCGCGCCGATAGCGGAGATAAAGCCGAGCGCCGCCGCGGTATCGGTTACCGCTTCGTGCTGGGCCTGTTCATCGCTGCCGCCGCGCTTCTTCACTCTGTCGATGGTGATTTGACGAAAGATCACGGCGATCATCTGGAAGGTAGAACCGCTGCCGAGCCCGGCGGTGAGGAACAGGCCCATGAACACCACGTAAAAGGCAACAAAACTACCTGAGCCGGTTCCGGGCAGGGTGAGGAACAGCAGGCCGGTGAACAGCGCCATTAAGATAAAATTTACCAGCGTAACCCGCACGCCCCCGAGGCGGTCGGAGATAATCCCGCCAAACGAACGCGCCAGCGCGCCGATGAACGGCCCGAAGAAGGCCAGCTTAAGAATGTTAACCTCAGGAAACTGGGTTTTTGCCAGCATGGCGAAGCCGGCGGAAAAGCCGATAAACGAGCCAAAGGTAGCCAGGTAAAGCAGGCTCAGCAGCCACATATGCGGACGTTTCAGCACCGGCAGCTGCTCGCGAATGGAAGCCTTCGAGCTGGCGATATCGTTCATGCCTACCCAGGCAGCAAGGGTGGCTATCACCAGCAGCGGTACCCAGACAAGAGCCGCGTTGCTTAGCGCCAGCGTGGAACCATCCTCCTGGGGAACCCCGTGAACCCCGAGAAAAGCAAAGATAGGGAGGAAGATGACCGCCGGGGCGATCATCTGCATCACGCTGACGCCGAGATTACCGAGCCCGCCGTTGATACCCAGCGCGCTGCCCTGTTGCGCTTTGGGAAAGAAAAAACTGATATTTCCCATGCTGGAGGCAAAGTTCGCCCCGGCAAAACCGCACAGTAAGGCAATTGTAATAAATACCCAAAATGGAGTAGCGGTATTTTGTATGGCAATTCCCAACCAGATGCACGGGATCACCAGAATAACCGTGCTTAATACCGTCCAGTAACGTCCGCCAAATATAGGTACCATAAAGGAGTAGGGGACGCGTAATATGGCGCCGGAGAGTGACGGCAGGGCGGTTAATAAAAAGAGCTGATCGGTGGTGAAATTAAAGCCGACTTTGTTGAGATTAACGGTAACGGCGCTAAATAACATCCAGACGCAAAAGGCGAGTAGCAGACAAGCTACGGAAATGCAAAGATTTCTGCGGGCAATTTTCTTTCCCTTATTCTCCCAAAACGCCGGGTTCTCTGGTTTCCACTCTTTTAGAAGATAATGATTCTTTTTCTCATTTTTGCTCAGCATATTGCCCTCGGATGAACATTAACCAGTAAAAAAAGAATAAACTTGTAAAACAGCAAATTAATAAAAGGAATAAAACCAGGGGATGGGTGATCTATCGGTTGTAATTAATGAAGAATAGATAAGAAAAGCGCGTCGAAAGAAGACGCGCGGATAATATGGGGAGATAATTTGTTACAAAGTGTAAACGTAATTAAAATAACTCCATCGATATATAATGATTTATATATTGATTAAAGGCGGCATCATCAATTTCCTCCATACCCAGCGCATAAATACCATCCAGGCCGCAAACCAGGGCGATAAGCCGCCAGGCGATACTTTCCGCCTGGTCCTTTAGTCTGAACTCACCCGCTTCGGTCCCGCGCTGGATTATCTTCAGGGTCTCTTCATGCCACATGCTCATCGTAAGCAGATAGGCCCCTTTGATGTCGCTGTCGCTATCGGCCAGCAGCTGCGCTTCGCGCCACAGACGAATGTACGGCTCAAGCCTGCCGTCATCGCTGCCCACCATTGAAAAAAGCCGTTCCCGCCAGGTGGCATCTTCGGCGACTAACGGCATGTCCATCATTTCACGAATCAGGCGCACAAAGGTATGGGCCTTCAACTCACCCGTGGAGGTGAAATGGTGGTGCAGCTGACCCGCAGAGACGCCGGCTTCGGCGGCGATCTGGCGGACGGTCATCGCGCTGAATCCGCCTCTCAGCGCGACGCGCATGGCTGCCAGCACAATAACTTCCCGACGCGCATCGCGATTTAAGTAGCTCATGACGTTTCTCACCTCTTTTTTTAGCGATAGTAACAAAAAGTTGGACACTTGTTCAACATTGGGGCAGGATCGTCATGCTGGACGGTTGTCCAGTTTTTAACGTAGAGGAAAAGTAGTATGTCTCGGCAATGGTTTACGCTGATGGCGATTTTGCTGGTTTATATTCCGGTGGCGATTGACGCCACTGTTCTGCATGTGGCTGCGCCAACCCTAAGCGTGGCGCTGGGTACCAGCGGCAACGAACTGTTATGGATTATTGATATCTATTCGCTGGTGATGGCCGGCATGGTGCTGCCGATGGGGGCGCTGGGCGACAAAATCGGCTTTAAACGGCTGCTGCTGCTCGGCAGCGGTATTTTTGGCACCGCCTCGCTGGCGGCGGCGTTTTCACCGACCGCGGAGACGTTGATTGCGTCCCGCGCTTTGCTGGCGATAGGGGCGGCCATGATCGTTCCGGCGACCCTCGCCGGGATCCGCAGCACATTTACCCTTGCCCATCAGCGCAATATGGCTCTTGGCCTGTGGGCGGCCGTCGGTTCGGGAGGCGCGGCTTTCGGCCCGCTGATTGGCGGCGTGCTGCTGGAGCATTTTTACTGGGGAGCGGTATTCCTCATCAACGTGCCAATCGTGCTGCTGGTGATGGCGATTAATGCCAAAGTGGTGCCGCGCCAGCCCGCCCGACGCGAGCAGCCCCTCAACTTTGTCCAGGCTCTGATCCTGATTGCCGCCATCCTGATGCTGGTATTTAGCGCCAAAACGGCCCTGAAAGGGCAAATGGCGCTGTGGTTAATCGCAATGGTGGCGATTGCGGGCGCCGCGATGCTGTACTGGTTTGTGCGTAAACAGCTGGCGGCGGCGCGGCCGATGGTCGATATGCGCTTATTCACCCATCGCATTATTTTAAGCGGGGTGATGATGGCGATGACTGCGCTGATTACCCTGGTCGGCTTCGAACTGCTGATGGCCCAGGAGCTACAGTTTGTGCACAACAAAACGCCCTTTGAAGCCGGACTGTTTATGCTGCCGTTGATGGTGGCAAGCGGCTTCAGCGGCCCCATCGCCGGGATGATGGTGTCACGAGTGGGTTTGCGTGAGGTGGCGACCGGCGGAATGTTGCTGAGCGCCCTGAGCTTTCTCGGTCTGTCGATGACCGATTTCAGTACCCAGCAGTGGCAGGCCTGGGGACTGATGACGCTGCTCGGCTTTAGCGTCGCCAGCGCGCTGCTCGCCTCCAGCTCCGCGATTATGGCCGCCGCGCCGAAGGAGAAAGCGGCGGCGGCGGGAGCCATCGAAACGATGGCCTATGAGCTGGGCGCGGGGCTGGGCATTGCGCTGTTTGGCCTGATCCTGTCCCGCAGCTATACCTCATCAATTGTTCTGCCCGGGGGGATCGACGGCGCAGCGGCGGAGCAGGCGGCATCCTCCATTAGCGAAGCGATTAAGCTGGCACAGTCGCTGCCCGCGATACAGGCACAAAGCCTGCTTGAAGCGGCAAGAGCGGCGTTTATCAATTCCCACAGCATCGTGCTGGCGACGGCTGGCGTTCTGCTTCTGCTGCTGGCGGCGGGGATCTGGCGTGGTCTGGCAAAAGCGCCGGAGTTAAATTAACCCTTTATAGCTGAAGAGAAAGCTCCATCGCCGCCCGTCGTAAGGGGGCGAGGGCTTTCTCTTTCAGCGCCGCTGCGTTAGTGCTGCCTGCGGGAACGCCAACATTCAGCGCCGCCACCACCTGGCCGTTACGCGAAAGTAGCGGTACCGCCAGCGAACATAATCCCACCTCGATTTGCCGATCGGCGAGCGCATAGCCCTGCATGCGCACTCTGGCAATCTCCTGACGTAAACCCGGGATATCGCAGAGGGTGTGCGGGGTATAGCGGATTAAATTAGCCCGTGACAGTGTCACGTCAAGTTGTTCTTCCGCTAAAGCGCTAAGCAGAACTCGTCCCATGGAAGTGGCCCAGGCCGGCAGACGGCTGCCGCGACCAATATCCACGCTTAGCAAATTATTTACCGCCGTACGGGCGATATACAGAACGTTATCGCCGTCGAGCGTGGCGGCGGAGCAGGACTCTCCAAGGTTTTTACCCAGAGTATCCAGTGCGCTCTGCGCGGCTTTAGCCAGCGGCGTTCCGGCCAGGTAGGCGTGGCCTACCGCCAGGACGCGAGGCAGCAGTTCATAGCTACGGCCGTCCGGGCTATGCACCATCCCCAGCGCGGCAAGAGTATAGAGACAACGGCGCACTGCCGCGCGTGAGATCTGCGTTTTCTGGCTAAGCTGGGAAATGGTCAGACGCTGGCGCTGGGGGGTAAACGCGTTCAGCACCTCCAGCCCGCGCGCCAGGGATAGCATAAAGTTAGGGTCGTGTTCAGCCTGGCGGGCGCTGAGGGTATCAGGTTTTTTTTCGCTCATATAACCCCTCTGTTGTTGAAGATATAGGCTCACGGAGCATCACTATATCGCGGGTAAAAAACGCGGCGATTCCTTGTGCTGGTTTTACCACGTCGATCACATTATTAACCTCAATTTAACAACTGCGTCGATAATCGCACAACATTTCGATTATCGCCGTTGACCGGGTCTATTGCGCAGTCCTATTGTCAAAAGCATCGTTACCCCACGTTATGAACAGGGGTATGAAAAGTTATGTATTTCATCACCAGGACAAAAAGATGACCGCGACCATTGAACGTATTGAAAGCTGGCTGGTAGATATCCCGACCATTCGGCCGCATAAGCTCTCCATGACCACGATGGGCTGCCAGACGCTGGCGATCGTCCGCCTGACCCGTTCGGATGGGATTTGCGGTATTGGCGAAGCGACTACCATTGGCGGGCTGAGCTACGGCGTGGAGAGCCCGGAAGCCATCGTGTCGGCAATTAACCATTACCTGACGCCGCTGCTGAAAGGCCAGGCGGCCGATAATTTAAATGCCCTGACCGCCCGTATGAACAGCGCGGTTAAAGGCAACACTTTTGCTAAATCAGCCATTGAAACTGCGCTGCTGGATGCGCAGGGTAAGGCGCTTGGTCTGCCGGTTTCCGCGCTGCTTGGCGGGGCGCTGACAACTTCGCTGCCGGTCCTGTGGACTCTGGCCAGCGGCGACACCGAGAAAGATATCGCCGAGGGGGAAAAGCTGCTGGCAGAACGCCGCCATCAGGCATTTAAGTTGAAAATCGGCGCCCGCGAGCTAACCACCGACCTGCGCCATACCCGGGCGATTGTGGAAGCGCTGGGAGACCGGGCCAGCATCCGCGTTGACGTCAATCAGGCGTGGGATGCCACCGCCGCGGCAAAGGGTTGCCGCGAACTGGCGGCGATGGGAGTGGATCTGATTGAACAGCCGGTCAGCGCCCAGGATGACGCTGCGCTGGTGCGCCTCAGCCATCATATTGACGCGGCCATTCTGGCCGATGAAGCGGTGGCGACCCACTACGATGGCTATCGCCTGGCGCAGCAGGGCTTTAGCGGAGCCTATGCGCTTAAGATTGCCAAAGCAGGGGGACCGAATAGCGTACTTGCGCTGGCAAAAGTCGCGCAAGCGGCGGGAATCGGGCTTTACGGCGGCACGATGCTTGAGGGAACCGTTGGCACTCTGGCCTCGCTGCACGCCTGGTCGACGCTCCCCCTGCAGTGGGGCAGCGAGATGTTTGGTCCGCTGTTGCTGAAGGACGATATTGTCAGCGTCCCGCTCACCTTTGCCGAAGGCGCAGTGACGCTGCCGCAAACGCCGGGTCTTGGCGTTGAACTGGATGAAGACAAGCTGCGGTTCTATAGCCGCAAAGCGTAACGGAGAATTATTATGCTTTTTAAAGTCGATATGACCGTGAATATTCCGCTGGGATTTCCTGCCGATGAAATAGAGGAAATTAAACGGCGCGAAAAAAACTATTCTCAACAACTTCAGCGTGAAGGTAAATGGCGGCACATCTGGCGCGTTGCCGGTCTTTACGCCAACGTCAGTATTTTTGATGTTAAAGATGCTGAAGAGCTGCATCAAATTTTAATGGCTTTACCACTATATCCATTTATACAAATTCGCGTGGAGGCGCTCTGTCGTCATCCTTCATCGATTCGCGAAGACGACCGTTAATAAATAATAATCACTAACCTCTCGCCGAAGCCATTCGGCGAATATCCTACAACAATAAGTGAGAATAATTATGAGTAATGCATTCGTACAACAAGATGCTGTGCAAAATTTATTGCGTGAAAGCGCTGGTTTAAATGCTGGCGGCGGCGATGAACGTTTTAAAACGATTATTCACCGTCTGCTGGAAAACGTCTGCACGCTGATTGATGAATATAACGTTACGGAAGAAGAGTTCTGGCATGCGGTTAATTATCTGCATGAGCTGGGCGGGCGCCAGGAGGCGGCGCTGCTGGCGGCAGGTCTCGGTCTTGAACACTTCCTCGACCTGCGTCAGGATGCTATTGATGCCGCAGCGCAGCGTGAAACCGGCACTCCTCGTACCATTGAAGGCCCGCTGTACGTGGCGAACGCGCCGCTGGCCGACGGGCATACCCGTATGGATGATGGTAAAGATGCAGGGGAAGTTATGTGGCTTTATGGTCAGGTGAACGATAATCAGGGCCGTCCTGTCGCCAATGCTATTGTTGATATCTGGCACGCAAATACCCTTGGGAACTACTCTTTCTTCGATAAAAGCCAGAGTGAATACAACCTGCGTCGCCGCATCCGTACCGGCGCCGATGGCCGCTATAGCGTGCGCAGCATAATGCCTTCCGGCTACGGCTGCCCGCCGGATGGACCGACGCAAAAACTGCTCGATCGGCTGGGGCGTCACGGAAATCGTCCGGCGCATATTCACTTCTTCGTCTCTGCGCCAGGCTATAAACATTTGACCAGCCAGATCAATCTCAACGGCGACAAATATCTGTGGGATGATTTCGCGTTCGCCACCCGTGATGGCCTGATTGCCGACCCGGTAAAAGTAACCGATCGCGAGCTTATTCAGCAGCGCGAGCTGGAAGGGGAACATACCGAAGTGCGCTTTGATTTTATCCTGTGTAAAGCGCTTAACGCCGAAGAAGAACACCGCGGTACGCGCCTGCGCGCGCAGGAATAAAGCGCTGCGTTAATGCTATTCTCCGGCTATATCGCGGCCGGAGAATAAAGCACAATCCCGAGTAATCAGTTTTTCTATTCCTGAATTATGCAGGAGGGGCCAACTCATGCAAAAAACGTTCACTACATTAAAAGATAAAATCAGCAATGCATTAATTGTTGACCGTGAAAAACATATTTATCGCTGCCATCGCTCTATATTTACCGACCAGCAGCTATTTGATTTTGAAATGAAGCATATATTCGAAGGTAACTGGTTGTTCCTTGCTCATGAGAGCCAGATTCCGGAGCCCGGGGATTATTACACCCTGACCCTTGGGCGCCAGCCGGTGATGATTACCCGCGATAAAAAGAATGAACTGCATGCGCTAATTAACAGCTGCGCCCATCGCGGAGCGATGTTATGTCGGCGCAAAACCGGTAATAAAAATTCATTTACCTGTCCGTTTCACGGCTGGACGTTCAGCAATAACGGCAAGCTTTTAAAAGCTAAAGATGAAAGCACCGGCGGTTATCCCGAGAGCTTTAAACATGAAGGCTCGCATGATTTAAAAAAGCTGCCGCAATTTCAATCGTATCGCGGATTTTTGTTCGGCAGCCTGAATGCTGATGTGCAGCCGCTGGAGGAGTATCTCGGCGAAACCCGCAAAATTATCGACCTGATCGTCGACCAGGCTCCGGAAGGACTGGAGGTTCTTAACGGCTCTTCAAGCTATGTTTACGAAGGCAACTGGAAGCTGGGGGCGGAAAACGGCGCTGACGGCTATCACGTTAGCGTGGTGCACTGGAACTACGCCTCCACGATGTCGCGCCGCAACTACGAAGCGGAAGGAACACATGCGGTAGACGCAAACGGCTGGTCGAAAAGCGTTGGTGGCGGATACGGCTTTGAGAATGGGCATATGCTGCTCTGGACCCGGGCGCTTAACCCGGAAGTGCGTCCGGTCTATGAACATCGCGAACGTCTGCAGGCTGAGTTCGGCGAGTCTCGCGCCGATCGGATGGTCAACGAAACGCGCAACCTGTGCCTCTATCCGAACGTCTATCTGATGGATCAGTTTTCGACCCAGATCCGCGTGATCCGCCCCATCGCGGTGGATAAAACCGAAGTCACTATCTGGTGCTTCGCGCCGAAGGGCGAATCTGACCAGGCGCGGGCGCTGCGTATTCGCCAGTATGAGGATTTCTTCAACGTTAGCGGCATGGGGACGCCCGACGATCTGGAAGAGTTTAGCGCCTGCCAGCGCGGTTATCTCGCTGAGAATCTGGCATGGAGCGACCTCAGCCGCGGGGCGCTGCACTGGGTCGACGGCCCTGACGAACACGCCCTTCAGGCGGGCTTCAGGCCGCAGCTAAGTGGGGTGAAATCGGAAGATGAAGCGCTGTATATCGCCCACCATCATCACTGGCAAAACGTGATGCTGGCGGCGCTGGAAAAAGAGCAGCAGCGCTACGACCAGTCGATCACTCAGCGCGTGGAGGTGGTCTGATGCTGACTCTCGAACAGGTTCGCCAGTTTCTCTATTACGAAGCGCGTCTGCTGGACGATCGCCAGTGGGATGAATGGCTGAACTGCTACAGCCCGCAGGTGGTGTACTGGATGCCCGCGTGGGGCGATGACGACAAGCTGACCCGCGATCCGCAGCGCGAAATTTCGCTGATTTACTACCCGAACCGCGATGGCCTCGAAGACCGGGTATACCGCATCAAAACGGAACGCTCAGGGGCCAGCACGCCGGAACCGCGAACCACCCATATGATCGGCAACGTTGAGCTGCTTGGCGAAACCGAACAGGGGATGGAGGTGCGCTACAACTGGGTCACCTACTGCCATCGCTATCAGCAGACGGATACCTGGTTTGGCTCTACCAGCTGCACGCTGATTGAAAGCGCCGGCAAGCCGCAGATTATCCGTAAAACCGTGCGGCTGAATAACGATTACATCCGTCAGGTGATTGACGTTTACCACATTTAAGAGGCGTTTATGACCTTTAATATTGCTCTCAATTTTGAAGACGGCATCACCCGCTTTATTCAGTGCAACGCCGGAGAGAAAGTGCTGGATGCCGCCTATCGTCAAAAGGTTAATTTGCCGATGGATTGCTCAGACGGCGTCTGCGGCACCTGCAAATGCCGCTGCGTCAGCGGTGAATATGGTATGGGTGACGATTATCTTGAAGAGGCGTTAAGCGAAACAGAAGCGCAGGATCGTCAGGTGCTGACCTGTCAGATGGTGCCATCCAGCGATTGCGTCATTGATGTGCCGGCCGCCGCGGCCCAGTGCAAAACCGCGCTGGCAAGCCTGGGCGCAGCGGTAAAGCAGGTCAATCTACTGTCGGACACCGCCATCGAGCTGGTCGTTGTGCTGGATGAACCGCTGGATTTTCTGGCGGGTCAGTACATCAATATTCAGGTTCCCGGCACGCCGCAGGTGCGCGCCTATTCGTTTAGCTCTCTACCGGGCTCGCGTGAGGGGAGCTTTCTGATCCGTAATGTGCCCGGCGGCTTGATGAGTCAGTGGCTGACGCAGCGGGCCAGTCCCGGCGATCGTCTGACGCTAAGCGGCCCGATGGGCAGCTTTTATCTGCGCAGCGGCGAGCGTCCGCTATTGCTGTTGGCGGGGGGCACCGGCTTAGCTCCGCTGCTATCGATGCTGCAAACGCTGGCCAGGCAACGCAGCACGCGGTCCGTCACCTTGCTCTATGGTGTGACCCGCGACTGCGACCTGGTGAAAACTGACGCGCTTGAAGCATTTACCGGCCAGCTTCCCGCCTATCGCTGGCTGCCGGTGGTTGCCGACGCGCAAAGCGGATGCCCGCAGCGCGGTTTTGTGACCGAACATCTCGCTGACGCGATACTCAACGATGGTGATGTGGATATCTATCTGTGCGGGCCACCGCCGATGGTCAATGCGGTATCCACGGCGCTGCGCGAGAGAGGCATTTCGCCGGCGGGGTTCTGGTATGAGAAATTTATCGCCAGCCAGAGCGCGGCGGCATAAGGAGCAGCTATGCGATTCAGTAATAAAGTAGTGGCGATCACCGGGGCGGCGCAGGGGATAGGCCGACAGACGGCAGAGCAGGCGGCGCGCGAGGGCGCCCGGCTGCTGTTGATTGACCGTTCTCGTTATGTTCACGAACTGGCGGCGGCGCTGAACGACTCCGGCAGTGAAGCACTGGCGCTGGAGGCCGATCTAGAGCAATGGGAAAGCACCGAGCGGGCGTTTGCCGAAGGGGTGGCGCATTTTGGTGGCCTTGACGTGCTGATTAACAACGTTGGCGGCACCATCTGGGCGCGGCCGTTTGCCGAATATCAGCCGCAGCAGATTGAGAAGGAGATTCGCCGCTCGCTGTTCCCGACCCTGTGGGGCTGTCGGGCGGCGCTACCGTGGATGCTCAAGCAGGGCAAGGGAAGTATCGTCAATATTTCGTCCGTGGCGACGGCGGGAGTGAACCGTGTTCCTTACTCGGCGGCAAAAGGCGGCGTTAATGCGCTAACTCGTTCGCTGGCCCTTGAATATAGCGCAAACGGGATCCGTATTAATGCCGTGGCGCCAGGGGGAACCGAGGCGCCAGCGCGCCTGACGCCGCGTAATGAAGAGCAGCCGACGGCGCAGGAGCAGGAGTGGTATCAGCAGGTGGTGGATCAAACGGTGGCGAGCAGCCTGATGCATCGCTACGGGACGCTGGCGGAACAGGCCAATGCGATTCTGTTTCTCGCCAGCGATGAGGCCAGCTATATCACCGGAGTGACGCTGCCGGTTGCCGGTGGTGACCTCGGCTAGCGCCGGGTCGCCTGCCAGCAGAGCAGGGAGCCGATACATACCATCCCGGCGCCCTGCCAGAATGACCACGAGAGCGCGGCGCTGAGCAGTATCGCCGCCAGCGCCGAAGAGAGTACCGGGGTAAAGTAAGAGGCGGCGGCCAGCAGGCTGACGTTACCGTGCAGGATCCCAACGTTCCACGCCGCGTAGCCGAAACCCAGGGCGACTGAGAGTGCGACCAGCTTGAGCAGCACCGGCCAGCTGAAGATCATCGGCGGCTGCTCGCTGAACAGGAATTTCAGCCACAGGGTCAGGGCGGTAAGCAGAACAAACAGGGTGATGCCGTTTTTGCCTTTGGCATATTTAGCGGTGACCGTGCAGTAGGCCGCCCAGATAAACGCGCCGACGAACGCCAGAATATAGCTCAGCGGGCTGGAAACCACGTTGCTGATTATTTCGTCAATATTCAGACCATGCTCACCGCCTAATACCCAGGTAACGCCAAATAAAGCCAGTAACAATCCAGGGATTACCAGCCAGCTGCTTTTTTGGCCGTTAAATAGTATGGCGAATAAAATGGTCAGGCTGGGCCACAGATAATTGACCATTCCCACTTCGATAGCCTGCTGCCGCGTACCGGCTAATCCTACCGAGAGCGCCAGACAAATTTCATAGCTGACGAACAGCAGGCTGCCGGCCAGCAAATAGGGCCGGGGGATCTGGCGAATTTGCGGGAAGCCGACGGTAAAGATAAGCAAAATGCCGCTCAGGCTGTAGAGCATCGCCGCGCCGCCCACTGGGCCAAGCCCTTCGCTTACGCCACGAATCAACCCGACCATCGTGCTCCAGAGCACGATGGCGGCGAATCCAATCAGCGTGGCTCTTTTCTTCTCCATATTTAACCTGATATTGGTTTGAACGCAGTCGGGATTTATAACACTTTTTATTGCCATCGGGGGGATATTTTCCGCCGTGCTTAATACTATCGGGGTAATAAAATTTGACGTCGCTGACTATTAAGGGGGCGTCGATTTTCGACATTGATTTAACGCAAATAAAACAGGGATATTACTGTTAGCTTTGCCCTCCGCGATGAATAAACATCCCGCATGGAGGGGAACAATGGACGTCAGCCGCAGAAAGTTTTTTAAAATCTGCGCAGGCGGTATGGCCGGAACAACAGCCGCTGCTTTGGGCTTTGCGCCCAAAATGGCTCTGGCTCAGGCGCGTAATTACAAATTGCTGCGCGCCAAAGAGATCCGCAACACCTGCACATACTGCTCCGTCGGCTGCGGGCTATTAATGTATAGCTTGGGCGACGGTGCGAAAAACGCGAAAGAAGCGATTTACCATATTGAAGGGGACCCGGATCATCCGGTGAGCCGCGGCGCGCTGTGCCCGAAAGGCGCAGGGTTGCTGGATTACGTCCACAGCGATAACCGCCTGCGCTATCCGCAGTACCGCGCGCCGGGCGCGGATAAGTGGCAGCGCATCTCCTGGGACGAAGCGTTTGATCGCATCGCCAGACTGATGAAAGCCGATCGCGACGCCAACTTTATGGAGAAGAACGAACAGGGCGTCACGGTTAACCGTTGGCTTTCCACCGGCATGCTGTGCGCCTCGGCGGCCAGCAACGAGACCGGCATGCTGACGCAGAAGTTTGTGCGCTCTCTCGGCATGCTGGCGGTAGACAACCAGGCGCGCGTCTGACACGGACCAACGGTAGCAAGTCTTGCTCCAACATTTGGTCGCGGTGCGATGACCAACCACTGGGTGGATATCAAAAACGCAAATGTCGTGGTGGTGATGGGCGGTAACGCCGCAGAAGCCCATCCGGTGGGATTCCGCTGGGCGATGGAAGCAAAAAACAACAACGACGCTCTGCTTATCGTCGTTGACCCACGCTTTACGCGGACGGCGTCGGTGGCCGATATTTATGCGCCGATCCGTTCCGGTACCGACATTACCTTCCTGTCGGGCGTGCTGCTGTACCTGCTCGAAAATAACAAAATCAATGCGGAATACGTGAAGCACTACACCAACGCCAGCCTGCTGGTACGCGACGATTTTGCCTTCGAAGACGGCCTGTTCAGCGGCTACGATGCCGAAAAACGGCAGTACGATAAATCATCGTGGAATTACCAGTTCGACGAGAACGGCTACGCGATGCGCGATGAAACTCTGCAGCATCCGCGCTGCGTATGGAACCTGCTGAAGCAGCACGTTTCGCGCTATACGCCGGAGGTGGTGGAGAACATCTGCGGTACGCCGAAAGCCGATTTCCTGAAAGTGTGCGAAGTGCTGGCCTCAACCAGCGCTGCGGACCGAACCACCACCTTCCTGTATGCCCTTGGCTGGACGCAGCACACAGTGGGGGCGCAGAACATCCGCACCATGGCGATGATTCAGCTGCTGCTCGGCAACATGGGCATGGCGGGCGGCGGGGTGAACGCGCTGCGCGGGCACTCCAATATTCAGGGGCTAACCGATTTAGGCCTGCTCTCAACCAGCCTGCCGGGCTACCTGACGCTGCCGTCGGAACAGCAGGCGGATCTGCAAAGCTATCTGACGGCGAATACGCCAAAAGCTCTGCTGGCGGACCAGGTGAACTACTGGAGCAACTATCCGAAGTTTTTCGTCAGCCTGATGAAATCGTTCTACGGCGATGCGGCGCAAAAAGAGAACGACTGGGGCTTTAACTGGCTGCCGAAATGGGACCAGGCTTACGACGTTATCAAGTATTTCAATATGATGGATAACGGCAAAGTGACGGGGTATATCTGCCAGGGCTTTAACCCGGTGGCCTCGTTCCCGGACAAAAACAAAGTGGTCCGCAGCCTGAGCAAGCTGAAGTACATGGTGGTGATTGACCCACTGGTGACTGAAACGTCGACCTTCTGGCAAAACCACGGCGAGTCGAACGACGTCGACTCCGCCGTGATTCAGACCGAAATCTTCCGCCTGCCGTCCACCTGCTTTGCCGAAGAAGATGGATCGATCGCCAACTCCGGACGCTGGCTGCAGTGGCACTGGAAGGGCCAGGACGCGCCGGGCGAAGCGCGTAACGACGGGGAGATCCTCGCCGGGATTTATCATCGGCTACGTGAAATGTATCGCAAAGAAGGCGGTAAAGGCGCCGAGCCGCTGCTGAAGATGAGCTGGAGCTACAAACAGCCGGCTCATCCTGAATCGGAAGAAGTGGCAAAAGAGAACAACGGCTATGCGCTGGCGGATCTCTTTGACGCTAACGGCGCGCTGGTGGCGAAGAAAGGCCAGTTGCTGAATAGCTTTGCGCTGCTGCGCGATGACGGTACCACCGCCTCGTCTTGCTGGATCTACACCGGTAGCTGGACCGAGCAGGGTAACCAGATGGCCAACCGCGATAACGCCGATCCGTCGGGCCTTGGCAACACGCTGGGCTGGGCATGGGCGTGGCCGCTCAACCGACGCGTGCTGTATAACCGCGCCTCGGCGGATATCAACGGTAAGCCGTGGGATGCGAAGCGGATGCTGATCCAGTGGAACGGCAGCAGGTGGGTCGGAAACGATATTCCGGACTTTAATAACGCCCCGCCGGGCAGCAAAACCGGGCCGTTTATTATGCAGCAGGAAGGGATGGGAAGACTCTTTGCGCTGAATAAACTGGCGGAAGGCCCGTTCCCGGAACACTACGAGCCGATGGAAACGCCGCTTGGCACCAATCCGCTGCACCCGAACGTGATCTCCAGTCCGGTAGTGCGGCTGTATGCAGAGGATGCCCTGCGTTTAGGTAAGAAGGACAAATTCCCGTACGTCGGTACCACCTATCGCCTGACCGAGCACTTCCACACCTGGACCAAGCATGCGCTGCTCAACGCCATTGCGCAGCCGGAGCAGTTTGTCGAAATCAGCGAAGGCCTGGCGAAAGCGAAGGGGATTGCCAATGGCGATCGGGTCACGGTCAGCAGCAAGCGCGGGTTTATCCGCGCGGTGGCGGTGGTGACGCGTCGTCTGCAAACGCTCAACGTTAACGGCCAGCAGGTGGAAACCGTCGGTATCCCGCTGCACTGGGGTTTTGAAGGCGTAGCTAAAAAAGGCTACATCGCTAATACCCTGACGCCGAACGTGGGGGATTCCAACTCGCAAACGCCGGAATATAAGGCGTTTCTGGTCAACATCGAGAAAGCGTAAGGAGCGAATTAATGGCGATGGAAACCCAGGATATTATTAAACGCTCCGCCACCAATCCGATCACTCCCGCGCCGCGCGCGCGGGATTATAAAGCGGAAGTGGCAAAGCTGATAGATGTCTCCTCCTGCGTGGGCTGTAAAGCCTGCCAGGTGGCCTGTTCCGAGTGGAACGATATCCGCGATGAAGTCGGGCACTGCGTCGGGGTATACGACAATCCCGCCGATCTGAGCGCCAAATCCTGGACGGTAATGCGCTTTAGCGAAACCGAGCAGAACGGCAGGCTGGAGTGGTTGATTCGTAAAGACGGCTGTATGCACTGCGAGGACCCGGGCTGCCTGAAGGCGTGCCCGTCCGCCGGGGCGATTATTCAATACGCCAACGGCATTGTCGACTTCCAGCAGGAAAACTGCATCGGCTGCGGCTACTGCATCGCCGGGTGTCCCTTTAACGTCCCGCGCCTCAATAAAGAGGATAACCGGGTCTATAAGTGCACCCTGTGCGTCGATCGGGTCAGCGTGGGGCAGGAGCCTGCCTGCGTGAAGACCTGCCCAACCGGCGCGATTCATTTCGGCACGAAGAAAGAGATGCTGGAAGTGGCTCACCAGCGCGTGGAAAAGCTGAAGAAGCGCGGCTATCCCCATGCCGGTGTTTACAATCCGTCCGGCGTTGGCGGCACCCACGTGATGTACGTCTTGCACCACGCGGACCAGCCGGAGCTGTACCATAACCTGGCGAAAGAGCCGCGGATCGATACCTCGATTAATCTGTGGAAAGGGGCGCTGAAGCCGCTCTCCGCCGTCGGCTTTATCGCCACCTTTGCCGGGCTGATTTATCACTACATCGGTATTGGGCCGAACAAGGAAGCGGATGACGATGAGGAGAAGCATGATGAGTAAATCGAAAACGATCGTGCGCACGAAGTTTATCGATCGCGCCTGTCACTGGACGGTGGTTATCTGCTTCTTTTTGGTCGCGCTATCGGGGATTTCATTTTTCTTCCCGACGCTACAGTGGCTGACCGAGACGTTCGGTACGCCGCAAATGGGGCGGATTTTGCATCCGTTCTTCGGGGTGCTGATTTTTGTCGCCCTGATGTTTATGTTTGTGCGTTTCGTCCATCACAACATTCCCGATAAGCAGGACATTCCGTGGCTGAAGGGGATTATTGAGGTACTGAAGGGCAATGAGCATAAAGTGGCGCGGGTGGGAAAATATAACGCCGGACAGAAAATGATGTTCTGGACTATTATGAGCATGATTTTTGTGCTGCTGGTAACCGGGGTGATTATCTGGCGGCCTTATTTCGCCCACTATTTTCCGATTCAGGTTATTCGCTATAGCCTGCTGATTCATGCGACCTCGGCGATTATTCTTATTCACGCGATTCTTATTCATATGTATATGGCGTTCTGGGTTAAAGGATCGATTAAGGGAATGGTTGAGGGGAAGGTGAGTCGCCGCTGGGCGAAGAAACATCATCCGCGCTGGTATCGCGAGGTGGAGCGTCAGGAAGCGAAGCAAGAAAGCTGTGAAGGACTGAAATAAGTTTTGCGTCGTAAACCCGCTCCGGTTAAATCCGGAGCGGGTCAGGTATTGGTAATAAGAGCATCAATGGCTGAAATAACATCTCCGCGGCTACTTTTTAAATTACAGACGAAATGCTTCTTTTTTAATTTGCTCTTTTCTACACTGGTGATCCCCGGTGTATTCAGGAATAAAGATTGAAAATCAATATTTATCCGTGGAGACGCGGAGTGGTAGTATCCTGCCAGCCGAATACTATAGCCTAATGGAAGAATAAGTCTGGTAGACAAATCACTGTAATAATCATGTTGAATGACCATAATATATGGCTGTAGCTGATTGGTTCTCTCCGATGGATTGCGATAAACATCAAATTGTAAGCTCATCACAGTCCTTCAAAGAAGGGGTCATCAGATAACAGGCCGGCTTCAGCAGTAAATTCATTCATTGCGTGCATAAACTCCTTGCCCTTCTGGTACTGTTCATCGCGATCGTCAGATGCCTGACATGGATTCTGTGGAGGGGCTTTGACGGTTAGGTTTTCAATATCGTTTAGTTTCATTATGGCCTCCATAAGTGGTGTGCTTCAATTATCAACCTGGCACTTTAAAAAACAATACCGACTCCCCTGGTTGTTGCAGGTTTGCGAGACGGGTTCCAGAGAACAGCAACGATATGAAAAAGATGGCACTTTTGTGGAGGCGTGGTCCTAGGTCGGCATTGCCACACGGTTTATAGTTGCAATCCAGCCGCTGGTCACACAATGGCCTGGCGATCGCTTTTATGGTAATCCGCTCTTCGAAATAATCAGTACCTGAGACAATGCGCAATTAATAACCGACTTGCGAATAAGCTTATGAAATAACCGCGCCGTTTTATGGATAAAAATGTCACCCGGCGTTTTTATCTGGTTTGCCGCTGGATAATGCACAATAATGCCGCCGGTATATTTTATAACAAGTGATTAGATGTATGAAAAAGACTATTTTTTCGTTAGCGCTTGGCACTTTTGGTCTTGGGATGGCGGAGTTTGGTATTATGGGCGTATTACCTGAAATCGCTCATGATGTCGGGATATCTATTCCCGCCGCAGGCAATATGATCTCATATTATGCGTTTGGCGTGGTTATCGGCGCGCCGGTGATGGCGCTGTTCTCCAGCCGTTTTTCCTTAAAATCGGTTATGTTGTTTCTGGTAGCGCTGTGCGTTATCGGCAATGCCATCTTCACCCTCTCTTCCAGTTATTCAATGCTGGCGCTGGGGCGCCTGATCTCCGGCTTTCCGCACGGCGCATTCTTTGGCGTAGGGGCTATCATCCTGTCAAAAATAGCGCCGCCGGGCAAAGTGACGGCGGCGGTTGCGGGGATGATCGCCGGAATGACGGTCGCTAATTTGCTGGGCGTTCCCGCCGGGACCTGGCTTGGGCATCAGTTTAGCTGGCGTTATACCTTTCTGGCGATTGCGCTCTTTGATATCGCGGTACTGGTCGCAATCGCCTGGTGGGTACCCACGCTGTTTGATAAATCAACGGCGCGCTTGCGCTCGCAATTTCATTTTTTAACATCGCCCGCGCCGTGGTTAATTTTTGCCGCAACCATGTTCGGCAATGCCGGAGTATTCGCATGGTTTAGCTATATTAAACCGTTTATGATCAACGTCTCCGGTTTCGGTGAAAGCGCCATTATATTTATTATGATGCTGGTGGGCTTCGGGATGGTGCTGGGGAATTTATTCAGCGGTAAAGTTTCCGTTCGTTTTAGCTCGCTGCGTATCGCCGCCGTGACCGATGGCGTTATTGTCGTAACCTTACTGCTGATATTCTTTCTGGGTGAATATAAAGCCGCCTCATTAACGCTGGCGTTTATTTGCTGCGCGGCGCTGTTTGCTCTGTCGGCGCCGCTGCAAATTCTGCTGCTGCAAAATGCAAAAGGCGGTGAGATGCTGGGCGCGGCGGGCGGGCAGATTGCCTTTAATCTCGGCAGCGCCATAGGGGCGCTGTTCGGCGGGATGATGATTACGGCCGGGCTTGGCTGGAGCTCCGTTGCCTTACCGGCCGCGCTGCTTTCGTTTCTGGCCCTCAGTTCGCTGCTGATTTATGCCCGCTATCAGCAGCATCTGACCTGATGGACTACTCTTGCCAGGGTTCGCCAAGGGTCAGCATTAACCGGTTGGCCCAGGCAAAGAAGGCCGCAGATTGCAGTAAATCCAGCTGCTCGAGGATATCCAGTCCCTGCCGTTCGACGGCGGCAAGATGGCTGGCGGCCAGCGCAGAAGGGATCACGGAAACCGCGGCGGCAAAATCGATTTGCGCCTGCCAGCGCGGCGTCTGTCCGTCGCTCAGCTTATCGCCCGGCGTCACCGCCAGCAGCGTTTCCACCGCCGTTTCATCCTTAGCCAGCTGCGCGGCCTTGCGCGCATGCACCGAAGCGCAATAAATACAGCCGTTAACTTTGCTCGCTACCGTCGCCGCCAGCTCGCGTTCGGCGCGCGGCAGGCCGCCGGGAGTATAAAAAATCCCTTTATCGGTTAACGTGCGCTGCTCAAGCAGCGGCTGGTTGCGCGCCAGCAGGCGGAAATAGGGGGAATCGCTATGGCCAAATTTCGCCAGCAGCGCCTGCTCATCGGACGTAAACTCCGCCAGAGGTTTGGCCGCCAGCCAGGGTTCCCAGTGCAGCTCATCGCGGGTGAAATGTACCGGAGCTTTCTTACCGCTAATCGTTTGCCCTGAGGTGTGCCAGAATCCCGCTACCACCGGAGTTTCCGCAACGTGAGCGCTTTTGCCGTTAAGCAGGCGCAGCCCGTTAACCAGGCGGCTCTGGAAGCTGATAAAAGCGATAAGCTGGGCGAGCGTCACGATTCCGCGCAGGCTCCATCCGGCGCGAATTAACGCCTCCAGCGCCGACGGCGTAGCCTCTACCGGCGTAAAGGTTAACAACCGTGCGAAGGCCAGCGCCGGAACCAGGCGCGGCGTGGTGGGGTCGGCAATACCAAAACCGGCATAGTGGGCGGCCAGCGCATCGCTTTCATGCAGCTTAGCCACTTTAGCGGCAACGGCAAAACGCTCGTCGAGTGGAAAGTCGTTATCCACCTGGCTGAACAATGTTTCATAACTTCCCTGAGCATGAAGGGTAGCGGCCTCGCGTACGGCGCGCGCCGCCGCTAAAGCGGAACCGGGGGCAATCTCTGCCAGTTCGGCCAATATATCCTGACTTAGCGTCATGGGGACTCCTTATCTTATTTGCGGGGCAATATGCTGAGCGATCAGCTCAAGGGAACGAAGCGTGTCGCGGTGCGACGGTTCAACGGAGTGCACCTGAAACGAAATATCTGTCACCCGCTGCAGCACGCTATCGCGCGCCAGCGAAGCGGCAACCTGCGCCGGATCGCCAACGTGAGCATCCAGCTGCGGCAGTAAATCCGTGACAGTGTCACCAAATATTTGATGTCCTGCGGCGCGATGCTGGGCGGCCTGCTTGCGCAGGCCGGGTTCAGCGACCCGTAGCGCGTACTCCTGGCTATCGGCGACAAAGGCGGTTCGTGAGGCAAGGATCCGGGGCTCGATGTTCGTTGGCAATGCCTCAAGATAGGCATCGATAATCGGATTCTGAATGGCGTCCAGCGGTAGCGTCGGTCGGCCGGCCGGGCGCGGCTGCGTACGCGAGAGCATCAGCCCGTGTCCGGCCTTCGCGGCGCGGACCGCGCCTTCTACGGAAAATGTGGCAATCCAGATACGTTCCGCCAGCTGCGGCGCCTGAGGGTAAAGATGATTTTCCGGGTGCGAGAGAGTGTCTCCGCGCCAGGCGCTTTGAATCAGATGCAGGTGTTCGGCAAACACCGCCCCGCGCTGGTCGATAGTGAGTCCGAAGGGCAAAAATGAGGTGGCGGTACCGCCGGAGCCGAAGCCCACCTCCAGCCGCCCGTCGGCGAGCAGATCCAGCACCGCCGCGTCCTCCGCCACCCGCAGCGGATTTTCCATTGGCAGGGTGATAATGGCGGTTCCCAGACGAATGCGCTCGGTGTGCGCTGCCGCGTGGGCGAGAAACACCAGCGGCGACGGCAGCCCGCCTTCATGCTCATGAAAATGGTGCTGGGCAATCCACGCGCTGTCGAATCCCAGGCGCTCGGCATGGCGAATTTGCTCGGTGGCCAGCCGATAGCGCTCTTTTGGCGCAGCGTGGTCCAGCAGGCGGGTGAAAAAGCCCAGTCGTTTACGCGTCATGCGACCTCCTTGTTCAGGGGGGAAAATTGAGGGATAGCGGCAATAAGCTCGCGGGTATACTCATGCTGCGGGGCGCTGAACAGTTGCTTGACGTCGCCATGCTCGACGACCTTGCCCGCCCGCAGCACCGTGACGCTATGTGCGATGCGGCGCACCGTTGCTAAATCGTGAGTGATAAACAGATAGCTCAGCCCCAGCTGCTGCTGGAGCTGTTGTAGCAGGGCGAGAATTTGCGCCTGTACGGTGACGTCCAGCGCCGACGTGGCTTCATCCAGCACGAGGATCGTCGGCTCAAGGATTAACGCGCGGGCGATGGCGACCCGCTGGCGCTGGCCGCCGGAGAGCTCACGTGCGGTGCGAGACAGCAGCTCCGGGTCCAGCGCCACGCGCGCGACGATCGTTTCAACGCGCTGGCGCCTGACTTCAGCGTTCAGACGGTCGAAGTTTTTTAACGGCTCTTCAATAATTTCATACAGCGTTTGCCGTGGATCCAGTGATGCAAAGGGGTTCTGGTAGACGAACTGTATTTTACGCCGCAGCTGGCGTAGCGCCTCGCAGCTGAGATGTCCTGAATCAATGCCATCGATAGCAATTTGGCCGCTATCGGCCCGTTCGAAACCCAGCAGGATCCGCGCAAGAGTGGTTTTACCTGAACCCGACTCGCCAACCAGCGCATGCGTGCTGCCGCGTTTCACTTCGAAGCTCACGGCATCCAGCGCCTGTAAATATGAGTCGCCCATAGAGAAACGCTTACTGATACTTTCGACACGAATCGCCGGCGTTGCCAGCAGCCGTCCAACGGAGGGGGAGATGGTCAGGGCCGCTCCATGCAGATCGCTGAGCAGCTGGCGGGTATAGGCATGCTGCGGCGTGCGAACGACATCGGCGGTTGCGCCTTGCTCCTGAATTTCGCCGTGGCGAAAGACCAGCAGGCGGTCTGCGCGCTCGGCGGCCAGCGCCAGATCGTGGGTGACAAACAGCACCGCCGTACCCGACTCCCGGCGTAATGTATCCAGCAGATCGAGGATTCGTTTCTGTACCGTAACGTCGAGCGCGCTGGTTGGCTCATCGGCGATGATGAGATCGGGCTTCAGAGCAATGGCTATGGCAATCAGCACCCGCTGCTTCATACCGCCCGAAAGCTGGTGCGGATACTGACTAAAGCGCTGTTCCGGATGGCTCAGCCCGACTTTCGCCAACAGGGCCAGCACCTGCTTTTTACGCTCTGCGGCGCTGCTTTTCTGATGCAGGCGCAGGATTTCACCCACCTGCGCGCCGATGGTTTTTACCGGGTTAAGCGAATTTCCCGGATCCTGGGGCACCAGGCTAATCCGCGCGCCGCGCAGGCCGTCGAGGCGTTTCGCTGACCAGCCGCTAATATCTTCATTGTTAATACAGATGCGCCCGCTGTCGCGGCGCGCATTATCCGCCAGCAGGCCAATGATAGCCTGAGCGGTGGTGGTTTTTCCCGAACCGGACTCACCGACGAACGCCAGCATTTCGCCGCGTTGTACCTGAAAACTGACGTTATGCACCACTTCCCGCCACTCGCGGCGTGAACGATAGCTGATGCGCAGGTTTTCTACAGTCAAAACGTTCATGGGCGTTCTCCGCTAAATTGACGGCTGATGCGGTTGGCGGCGAGGACGACTACGATCACCGCAATACCGGGAAGGGTGGTCAGCCACCAGGCGGTGGAGAGATAGTTGCGGCCTTCTGCGATCAGCAATCCCCATTCCGGAACCGGCGGCGGTGTGCCGTAGCCAAGAAAACTGAGGGTAGAGAGCGCGAGAATAGCCTGGCCGAACTGGAGAGTAGCGAAGGCCAGCACCGCGGTAAGCGAGTTGGGCAAAATATGCCGCCAGAAAACGGCGAAAAAGGTTCCGCCGCTGCCGTAGGCCGCTTCAACAAAGTCGCTGTGGCGTACGCGGACCACTTCAGACCGCGCCAGGCGGGCAAAGCTGGCGATTGCCGCGACGCCAACCGCGACGGCGGCATTGAGGGTGCCGAAACCGAGCAGAATAATGACCGTGAGCGACAGTAATAAAGAAGGAATTGCCAACAGCACGTCAACCAACCGCATGACAAGCGATTCCACGCGTCCCGCCAGCGCCCCGGCCAGCGTGCCCAGCGCGGTACCGACGATCAGGCCAATCGCCACCGCAGCCAGCGCGGCGGAGAGCGAATGCACCGCGCCGTAGACAATGCGGCTCCACAGATCGCGGCCCAGCTGATCGGTTCCCAGCCAGTGTCCTGCCTGCGGGGGCAGACGCTGGGCGCCGGGAAAGCCTTCCAGCGGGTTATAAGCGGTAAACAGCTGCGGGACTGCGGCCATCAGCACGGCAACGATCATTACCGCCCAGGCCAGCAGCAGGCCTGGCTGAACGCGCAGCGTGCGCCAATTTGGCGTCCGGCGGCGAGCGGCTGTTGCATAATCTACAAGGCTCATATGGCACCTCCGGCGGCGGTTTTCAGGCGAGGGTCGAGTAGCGGCATCAGCAGATCGACCAGCAGGTTGATCAACACAAAGCCGAGAGCGGAGATCATCACCACCGCCTGCAGTACTGCGATATCCTGATTATTTACGGCCTGTTGCGTCAGTTGCCCAAGCCCGCCGCGACCAAATACGGTTTCGGTAATCAGCGCCCCGGCGATCAGCTCCCCCAGCAGCAGACCGGCAATGTTAAGCGCCGGTAGCAGGGCGTTGCCGGTAACGTGTCGCCACAGGACGCCGGTCTCGCTCATTCCTTTGGCGCGGGCAACGGCGACAAACGGCTGGGCGGCGACCCTATCCAGACTGCGCATCAGGATCTGCGCCAGCGGAGCGGAAATCGGTATCGCGACGGCGACAACCGGCAAAATCAGCCCCTCAAACGGCCCGGGGTTGATCACCGGGATCCAGCGAAGCTGAAAGGAGAAGAGCTGAATCAAAGCGATCCCGAGCCAGAACGTTGGCAGCGAGATAAACAGCACCGGCAGCGATTGCAGGGCGTTGCTCAGCCAGCGCAGGCCCGGCAGTCGTGAAGCAAAGGCGAGGGCGAAGGCCAGCGCTATCGCCAGCGCAAAAGCGGGTACAGCAAGGCTCAACGTCTCCGGCAGATTGCTGGCGAGAAGTGAACTGACCGCCACTCCGGCCTGAAGCGAATAGCCAAAATCTCCCCGCAGCATGGCGAACAGGGTATGGAAATACTGCTGCCACAGCGGGCTGTCGGCACCGTATGCGAGGCGCATTTCGGCGACTTGTCCGGGGCTGAGCCCCAGATCCGGGTTCTGAAACTTGATCAGCACCGCATCGCCGGGAAGCACCTGCAGCAGCACGAAAGAGAGAGTGAACGCCGCCCACAGTACCAGTAAACCCTGTGCGGAACGCCGCAGAAGATAGTGGCTCATCGCTGGCTCCTTAGCGCTTTTCCAGCCATGCGCCGTAGAACGACGGGCGGCCTACTGCTTCAAAGCTGACGCCTTTTACCCACGGAGCGCCGGCAAAGACCTGCGGCTCTTCAAAAATCGGGATCACGTAGGCGTTGTCCAGCAGATAGCGCTGGGCGTCACCGGTGAGCTGAAGTCTTTTTTGCGGCTCGACTTCGGCTGAAATCGCGGTCAGCAGCGCGTTGAGCTTATCGTCGCGGAAGCTTTGTACTTTGTCGCTGGAGCCGCCTTTTTGCAGCAGCGCGTCGCGGTTATTGGGGAAGAACATACTTTTAACCACGTCAGGGTCGGCGCGGCCTACTTCTGAGACGGTAAGGGGCGTTTTCAGCGGGTCGAGGTTATCCAGCGTGCGGCTACCGGCATCACCGGCTTTCACCGCCAGCGAAACGCCGACCTGACGCCACTGTTGGGCAACAAGCTGCAGGACCTCTTTATTTTGCGGCTGGGGCAGGGATTCATAGACGGTTAACGCCAGACGCTGTCCGTCTTTTTCCCGGATGCCGTCGACGGCCGGTTTCCATCCCGCGTCATCAAGAAGCTGCTTTGCTTTGGCCGGATCGAAAGCCAGCCTGTCGCGGAGATTAACGTAGCCAGCCGCGCTACTGGCGACAACGGAAGTCGCCTGCGGGTAGTTAGCGGAGAACAGGGTTTCGACAATCTGTTTCGCGTCGGTGGCGTGCAGCAGCGCCTGACGGACGCGCAGGTCGGCAACAAGCGGGTTATCCGGGCGGAAGCTGAGGCTATCGTTGACGCCGCGCGTCGGGGCCGCATAGATTTTAAAGCCGGCATCGGTCGCCTGTTTTTCATCGTAGGCCTGCACCTGGCGGATAAAATCGGCCTGGCCCGCCAGCAGCGCGCCAATGCGCACGCCATCTTCCGGCGTCACGATATAGGTGATACCGTCGAGGTTGGCTGGCCCCTGCTGGGTCAGGCTTTTCGGCCCCCACTGATAATCTTTCCGCGCCACCAGAGCGAGCTCGCGCCCCGGCTTTTCATCTTTCACCGTAAAAGGACCGGAGCCAATAATATGGCGGGCGTCTCCCAGCTCTTCAAAATTACGCGCCAGAGTGCTGAGGGAGACCAGTCCGGAGCCAATGGTGGCGGTGCCCTGTAAAAATCCAGGAGAGGGCTTTTTAAAGTAAAATTTTACCGTCAGCGGATCGATGACTTCGCTACGGTCGTAGTTATTTATCACCTCGGAAACCGGCAGGCGGTGTGCTTTATCGCCGAGACCGTAGGTATCGAAGTTTTTTGCTACCGCATTGGCATCAAGCGGGGTTCCATCAGAGAAGGTCACGCCGGGGCGAATCTTAAAGGTATATTCGGTTTTATCCGCGTTAACGCTCCAGCTTTCGGCAATCCAGGGTTCGACCTGTAAGGTGTTCGGATTTTGCCAGGTGAGCTTGTCGGTTATTTGGTTAAGAATACCGCCGTTGGGATAGAACCCGCCGGCTGGCGGATAAAGATTAGTATGCGGCTGCTGCTCCAGATAAATTAACGTGCCGCCTTTAACCGGCGTGTCGGCGGCCCACGCGGAAAACGCGCCGGTTAAAAAGAGTGCCGCCAGCGCGGGCAGGCGAAAATGGCTTTGCATGGTGAATTCCTTTGTTATCTTTTGTTTGGCCATCATCGGGCGCGCGTTTTAACAAAGGAAGTAAGGATTTGCGCTAAGCATTTGCATAAAAAGCATTTATACCCGCCATACTTCAAGTTGCCTGTGCGATGGCCGCGTCACCCCTTTGGAGTCAGCGCAAGCGCGGTTCAAAACGGCTAATCGTTGTGTCATGCAACTCGAATTATTTAGGGTATATACTTTCTACGAACGCTTTAATAATGTCGCAACCGGTGTACGGGTTAATTTTGTTGTGAAGCAGCATGAGGTGGTGGCGGAATATCTGGTGGTGCTTGACAAGCGCAGGCTGGATGCCGGTCAACAAACGCTATTAACCAACCAATATAAAGCGACGGCGCTGGATAACGAACATCCTGGCGTGCTGTCTAAAGCGAGCGGTTTCTGGTCAAACGTTGACCCCGTTGAGCTGGATGAGGCTTATCGGCTTGCCAGCCCGGTCGTGGTGTCCATTAACGATAAAACGCAGACAATCAGCACGCTGGGGTCAATTGCCCTGGTACCGATATTCCCGCTGGTCATGATGTACGGTTGCGCGACGGGGCCGTGCGTGTGAGGGGAAAAATTAAACCTCTCCCGTAGCGGGAGAGGTTCGAAGATTAGCGGCGGAAATCAATTACCATACGACCGCGAATCTGCCCCTGTTCCATCTCTTTAAAGATAGCGTTGATATCACCCAGAGGGCGCAGGGTAACTTTCGGTACCACTTTACCTTCCGCAGCAAACTGGAAGGCCTCGGTCAGATCCTGACGGGTGCCTACCAGCGAACCAACCACTTCAATGCCATCCAGGACCAGGCGCGGAATATCCAGGCTCATCGCTTCCGGAGGAAGACCAACCGCCACTACGCGTCCGCCAGCGCGAACCGCATCTACCGCTGAGTTAAACGCCGCTTTCGCGACTGCGGTCACGACGGCAGCGTGCGCGCCGCCTGTTTTTTCATGAATAATTTTAGCCGCATCTTCGCTGCGCGAGTTAATCGTTAAGTCTGCGCCCATCTCTGCGGCCAGTTTCAGCTGTTCGTCATTAACATCAAGGGCGATAACTTTGGCGTTAAACACGTTTTTCGCATATTGCAGGGCCAGGTTGCCTAAGCCGCCGAGACCGTAAATCGCAATCCACTGGCCGGGTTTAATATGGGAGACTTTCACTGCCTTATAGGTGGTCACACCGGCGCAGGTGATGCTGCTGGCCGCCGCTGAATCAAGGCCGTCCGGTACTTTGACCGCATAATCGGCGATGACGATACACTCTTCAGCCATACCGCCATCTACGGTATAGCCGGCATTTTTGACCGAGCGGCACAGCGTTTCGTTGCCGCTGTTACAATATTCACAATGTCCGCAGCCTTCGAAGAACCACGCGACGCTGGCACGATCGCCAGGTTTCAGAGACGTTACGCCAGGGCCGACTTGCTGCACGACGCCTACGCCTTCATGGCCAAGAATGACTCCGGTCTTATCGCCAAAGTCGCCGTTTTTAACGTGCAGGTCGGTATGACACACGCCGCAGCAGTCCATTTTTAAAAGGGCTTCGCCATGCTTCAGGGGGCGAAGCGTTTTTTCCGTAACATTGACCTGATGATCTTGTGTGACGACAGCAGCTTTCATTCTGTTCTCCTTATAAATTATAAGCGTATTAACACAGTTTTGTTTTTACGCCTGCTAAGGATTGTTGTAAATCACTATAAAATCAAGGGGGTAATGAGTATTCAGGTCAGAGATAGCTTTTTATGCCGGTTTATCGATCAGCTTTGTTAATGAATGTTTCGTAACATTTCTGCCATTTCTCGGTCATGCGCGTTTCATCTTTTGGCTTTATTGTTTTTTTTCAATTTTTTATCACGATAGAGCGACAATACAATGCATCGGATTAAAACTCTTCTTATCGCTGGACTTCTTCTGTCTGGCGCCGTTCAGGCGCATAACGTACTGGATTTTCCGCAGCCGCAAAACAATCCCGAAGAATTCTACGCCGTGACTGAAATCCCCGCGGGCGGGATTATTAAATATGAAACTGATGCCAAAACCGGTTTTCTGATTGCCGACCGTTTTCAGTCGATGCCGGTGGTCTATCCGGCTAACTACGGTTCGCTAACCCAATCCCTCGCGGGGGATGGCGATCCGCTGGACGTGATATTTTATACTCGCGCGCCGATGGCGCCGGGAACGCTGATTAAGCTGCGCGCGATTGGTGTCCTGAAAATGATCGATGGCGGTGAGAAAGACGATAAAATCATTGCCGTTCCGGCAAGCAAAATCGACCCAACCTACGATGACATCAACAATATCAGCGATCTGCCAAAAATTGAGCAGGAGCGCCTGCAGGCCTTCTTCCGTGTTTACAAACAGCTGCCGGAAGGCCGCAAAAAAGTAGAACTGGACGGCTTTAACGATGCCGCCGCCGCGAAGCAGGAAATTAAAACGGCATGGGAAGCCTGGAAAGAGAAAAATCCGCAATAAGTTTAAAAACAGGCATCCGCCGGTGCCTGTAGATTTTCCTGTGAAATAACAGCTGAGATGTGGATAAACACGCTACGAAACCGCCAGCTATTGCGGATAGCGCCCTGACGTTTGTGACAAGTCGGCTAGTCCCAGGCATTGACAGCATAGAGCGCAAGATGGTTGTATATTACAACTATTCATTGGCTGTGCTGGTTTAAAATGACGACGACTTCGCTGATTAATGAAATTCGTACCGCTTCACGCCTGATGGTCCGCGAGCTGGGCTTTATGAGCACCACTCTGGCCGCCACGGACTATTCACCTTCCGCGGTTCACACTTTACTGGAGATATCGCTCCGTGGAGCTATGACCGCCGCGCAGCTGGTGCAGATTCTGGGGCTCGAAAAATCGAGCGTCTCGCGCATGCTTTCCCGGTTAATCGTGGCCGGAGAGCTACAGGAAAAAATCTCTACTCATGATGGGCGTTTTAAACAGCTCGAGTTAACGGCGAAGGGCGCAGTGACGGTGGATAAAATTAACGCCTACGGAGCCATGCGGGTGGTTAACGCGCTGGCGCATTTAAGTGAAGAGCAGCAGCAAAACGTTGCGCAGGGCCTGACTACCTGGGCTTACGCGCTGGAAAAATGTCGCGACGCCAAAGCGAGTCCAGCAAAAAAAGAGATCGGCATCATTACCGGCTACCGTCCGGGGATGATTGGCCGCATCGCGCAGATGCATGGCGAGTATTATGCAAAGCACTATGATTTTGGTCGCTTTTTTGAGAGTAAAGTCGCCAGCGGGCTGGCGGAGTTTTCCACTCGTCTGGCGTCCCCGCGCAGCCAGGTCTGGCTGGCCGTGGACCGCGAGCAGATTGTCGGGTCGGTGGCGATTGACGGCGAGGACCTGGGTAACAATGAAGCGCATCTGCGCTGGTTTATTCTGGATGATAGCTGTCGGGGAAGCGGAGTCGGCAGGCGTTTGCTAAGTGAAGCCATGAACTTTTGCGATAGCCAGGGTTTTGCGGCGGTGCAGCTATGGACGTTCAGCGGATTGAATGCCGCCCGCAGGCTTTATGAATCCTTTGGCTTCACGCTGCATAAAGAGTGGCAAGGGGATCAGTGGGGCAGGATGATGACCGAACAGCAGTTTAGCCGGGTCACACAAAGAGAGTAGAACCACAGCGAATAATCTCCCGGCGCGAACATCCGCGCCGGGAGAGAACCTTTAGCTTAATAACGAATTGATTGTCGCAATCTCCTCACGCCACTGCGCCTGCAGCTGCGGTTTTTGATGTTTTGGTTTACGCGCCAGATCGTCACTCAGCAGCTGCTCGAGCGTGATTAACCGCTCCAGCAGCGCATCATGATCGTTTTCTGATTCGCGGCGGCTCATCGTCGTATTCTCTATGACCGGACGGCGAACCTTGATGCGTAAAAGGTCATAGATCTCTTCGGCGCTATGCCATTCGCTCAGCCCGTGCTCATCAATAAGCCAGAATCGATTGCAGCTGTTGTTGATAAGCTCACGGTCGTGGCTCACCAGCAGCAGGCCGCCGGGGTAGTCGCGCAGCGTTGCCGCCAGCGCTGTTTTGCCATCCATATCTAAATGGTTGGTGGGCTCATCCAGCAGCAGCAGGCTATAGCGGGCGAGAGACAGGCCGACGAACAGCAGACGCGAACGCTCGCCGCCGCTTAAGGTCACAACCTTTTGCCCGTGACGCGCCCAGCTGAATCCGGCGGCGATCAGCGCCCGTTTACGCGTTTCCGCCGCCGGTTCAAATGACTCCAGCGCGTCGAGAAGGGAGTCATCATCCGCCAGCTGATGCAGGCTCTGGTCGTAATAACCCGGTTTCAGCCGCGGATGCAGGCGTAACCCGTCCTCCGCCGTTTCCTGCTGCATGTGCCGCCACAGCAGGCGCAGTAGTGAAGACTTGCCGCAGCCGTTACGCCCCATCACCGCCACCCGGTCGCCGCTTTTCAGCCGCGCCAGGCGTGCAGTGAACAGAGCTGGCAGACCCGGAGCAGGGGAAACGGGAAGGTTTTCCATCTCCAGCAGGCGGTCAGCGCGCAGCGCGTCGCCTTGCAGGGCTAGCCGCCAGGGCGTTCCGGCGGTGAGATTGGTTTGGCTCTCCTTCAGGCGCTGGACCTGCTTTTCCATCTGTTTGGCTTTGCGCGAGAGATCTTCGTTGTCATAGGTCCGGCCCCAGATAGCCAGCCGTTTGGCGCTGGCAGCGATCCGGTCGATCTCCTTTTGCTCGGCTTTATGGCGCAGCGCATCGCTGGCGTCCTGCTCGTCCAGCGCCTGACGGGCGGCGCTGCAGGGCAGGGAGAAGGCGTGCAGGGTTTTTTCGCGCAGGATCCAGCTGGCATTAGTTACAACATCCAAAAGGATGTTGTCATGCGACACCAGAACGAAACTCCCCTGCCAGGTTTGCAGGAAGCTTTCCAGCCACAGGAGGGTCGGCAGATCGAGGTGGTTTCCCGGCTCGTCCAGAAGCAGGAGATCCGGACGCTGAATGAGCGCCCTCGCAAGCAGCAGGCGGGTATGCTGTCCGCCGCTCAGGGTTGATGCCTGCTGCTGAGTCTCCGCTGGCGTAAAGCCCATCTCCGCCAGTAGCCTTTCCGCTTGCCAGACGTGATGCTCACGGTCAATAACGGGCAGTTTTGCCAGTACCACCTGAAGGAGAGACTGTTCTAATAGCGTATCAGGGAGATGCTGTTCCACCCGCGCCAGCAGACAATGGTTGGCCAGCGCCACACTGCCCGAAGTGGGGTCGATAGTCCCGTCCAGCACCTGCAGCAAGGTACTTTTGCCACAGCCGTTGTAGCCGATAAGACCAATGCGGTCGCCTTTTTTCAGGGTAAAGGAGAGCTCGGTGAACAGCGGGCCAAACGCCGTATCAACATGAAGAGATTGTGCAGTTAGTAATGTACTCATTGTGAACTTACTCAAGAGTTACAGGCATGTGAATGCCTCGTCAAACATCGCTGACGATAACCCGGTAAGCCCGAGGGAAGGGATTTAGTCTATGGTGTCTTCGCTCAAGCTGAAGTTATCGCAGCACGATACCGATAACGCTTGAGCTGGTGCGATCGCCAAATGTATGTGAAAAAATAAACATTTCACAGTACAGCATGGGATCCTCCTTTTCTATTCAGTTGGTTGAAGGATGCTGGCAGTGTAGAGGAAGAGAGAGGTTTTGGCGAGCAGAGAACAAAAAAGGCCTGCAAAGCAGGCCTGGTACAGTACTGTTCGACCGATTAAATCGATGTCCGGCGATAGTTACGGTATTCCGGCAGCCAGAAGTTATCGGCGATGGCTTGTAACAACGCTTCTGCAGATGTCTTCACCGCCACGCCTTGCTCCTGAGCAACCTTGCCCACGGCAAACGCGATAGCGCGCGAAACGATCTGGATATCTTTCAGCTCCGGCAGAACCGGACCTTCTCCGTTATTTACCAGCGGCGAATGTTTCGCCAGGGTTTCACTGGCGGCCATCAGCATCTCATCGGTCACGCGCGATGCGCCAGAGGCGATAACGCCAAGCCCAATTCCCGGGAAGATGTAGGAGTTATTACATTGAGCGATAACGTACTGTTTGCCTTTGAGCGTGACCGGGGCGAACGGACTCCCGGTAGCAACCAGCGCTTCTCCGTCGGTCCAGCTGAGGATATTTTGCGGCGTGGCCTCCACGCGGGAGGTCGGATTGGATAGCGGCATTACGATTGGCCGCGGGCAGTGTCTATGCATCTCACGGATAATTTCTTCGGTGAATAGCCCCGGCTGGCCGGACACGCCGATCAGAATATCCGGTTTTACGTTGCGTACGACGTCTAGCAGCGACAGCACATCATTGGTGGTGTCCCAGTCTTGCAGGTGCTCGCGCTTTTGCACCAGTTTGCTCTGGAACGGCAGCAGGTTCGGCATGGCATCGGTCAGCAGGCCGAAACGGTCAACCATAAAGACGCGTTTACGGGCCTCTTCTTCGCTTAAACCTTCGCGCTGGATCTGGGCGACGATCTGCTCGGCAATACCGCAGCCCGCTGAACCCGCGCCAAGGAAAACAATTTTCTGTTCGCTAAGCTGGCTGCCTGCGCCGCGGCTGGCGGCGATCAGGGTACCGACGGTGACCGAGGCGGTGCCCTGGATATCATCATTGAATGAACACACTTCATGGCGGTAGCGGTTAAGCAGCGGCATGGCGTTTTTCTGCGCGAAGTCTTCGAACTGCAGCAAAACGTCTGGCCAGCGGGCTTTAATCGCCTGGATAACATCATCGACAAACTGGTAGTACTCGTCGTCGGTGATACGCGGGTGGCGCCAGCCCATGTAGAGCGGATCGTCCAGCAGCTGCTGGTTGTTGGTACCGACGTCCAGTACCACCGGCAGGGTATAAGCCGGGCTGATGCCGCCGCAGGTGGTATACAGCGACAGTTTGCCGATAGGAATTCCCATTCCTCCGATGCCCTGGTCACCGAGGCCAAGAATACGTTCGCCGTCGGTCATCACGATAACTTTGACGTTGTGGTTCGGCACGTTTTGCAGAATGTCGTCGAGGTTATTGCGGTTTTGCCAGGAGATAAACACGCCGCGAGCGCGACGATAGATCTCAGAGAACCGTTCACAGGCGGCGCCGACGGTCGGGGTATAGATCACCGGCATCATCTCGTCGATATGGTTGCCGACCAGACGGTAGAAAAGCGTTTCGTTGGTATCCTGGATGTTGCGCAGGTAAATGTGTTTGTCGATGTCGGTCTTAAATCCCTGGTACTGGATCCACGCCCGCTCAGCCTGCTCTTCGATAGTTTCGACGACTTCCGGCAGCAGGCCCAGCAGGTTGAAGCTGCTACGCTCTTCCATGCTGAAGGCGCTGCCTTTGTTGAGCAACGGGAACTCAAGCAGAACGGGGCCCGCGTAAGGGATGTAAAGAGAGCGGTTTTTCTTATAAGTGAATTGCATCGCACTGGCTCCTTGATAATCGCTTCAGCCCTGGCGCGGCGACAGGCGGGGGCTGGCAGGGAATGGCCGCGGGCAGAGTATAAAGCAGAAGAGTTCAAAGGAGGGTAAACATGAGGGCGATAGGCTTAAAAAAACACCATCCGCAAAAAAGGACGGTGTTTTTATCATCATTCAGCTGAAAATTTAGCCGCCGCGGCGCTTGCGGCCGGTGGCGTGGATATGGTTAACCGTGGTTTCCGCATCGCCCTCCAGCAGCACTTTTTTCTGCTGAGAAAGCTTGTAGTTCAGACCGAGAAGATGACGTGCCTGATGGTTCGATTTCATTCTTACTCCTTTATCCTGTTTCGGTTTCAAGGACAAGCCCGACGGGCGTCGGACGAAATTTAACCCTTAAGTACGCCGCGTTTTATTAACGCGACGATAATCAGCGTGGTCCATTTTCCCGGGATGCGCAATGTCGAACCGGCAGATTAAGAACAGTCTCTATGTGATGACGGAAATCGCTCCCCGACAAAAAGCAAGAGCAAGCCGTGATTACCACTTCATTTCGCCGGTGTTTACTTTAGCGCTCAGCTCCAGAGAACTCTCTTCCGCGAGCCCTGGCCAGCGCTGTTTCATCGCTTTGATGACGCCTGCGGAATCTTTGTGTTCTTTGAGCGTCTGCTCAAATTGGGTCAGGTAATCGCGAGTAAAAATTATCGCCCGATCGCCCGCGGGCGGAGTACCGAGGTAATGACCCGGGATCACCCGTTGCGGATGCAGAGCGGCCATCTCATCGAGCGTATTAATCCATTGTTGACGGTTTTCCACGCTTTGCGTGTCGGCGGTCCAGACGTGCATTCCCCATGCTACGCCAGTACCGCCAAGAATGGCTTTATTGGCCGGGATCCACACATACGCCGCGTAGCTCTGCGGCTGACGAATCTCAACTTTTTCCCCGTCGATGGTGAAGGTATTCGCTGTTATTGCCTGCGGGACGTAGACCTGCTTTGGCGCACCGTCTTTCATCTGCGGGCCCCAATACGCCAGCTTGGCCTCTTTGGTGGCGTTAATGTGTTTAACGACTTGCGAGGTAGCCACCACTTTGGCTTCCGGGAACGCTTTCACCAGCGGTTCCAGGCCGAAATAGAAATCCGGATCGCCGGAGGTAATCACGATACGGGTAAGCTTCTTCCCGCTTTTTCTGATCATTTCAACCAGCTTTTCGCCGTCTTTTACGCTGAACTGAGCGTCAAACAACACCGCTTCGTGCGGACCGGAGGCGAGGGTGGAGTTAACCGCGAAAATGCCGTTCTCCTGGGGATTGTAAGTTTGCAGCGTTAAGGGGGCGGCCAGAACTGAAGCGCTGAACAGCGTAGTGGCAATAGCAAGGGCAGATAATTTCATGTTCGCTTTCTCTTTGTCAGGTGAATCAGCGTTATTCTACGGATTTCCTGATTTGCGAAAATTCCTGAAAAAAGAGATGCTGAGTTTCATAAAACGTGCAGATGGAATCAAATAATGGATCGGGTTATTGCCGCGCAGGTATATATGCGCATTTGCGAACTGGGGAGTTTAAGCGCTGCCGCGCGCGCGTTGGGAATGTCGCGGCCAATGGTCAGCCGCTATCTTGAGCAGATGGAACAGTGGGCCGGCGCCCGGCTGGTTCATCGTTCAACCCGCAAACTGACGCTGACTCCCGCCGGGGAAAAAGTGCTGCAAAAAACGCGCGCGTTGACGCAGATATCGGATGAGATAGCCGGACAGAGCGAGCGCGCGATCCCCAGCGGAACGCTGCGCGTTGCCTGCGCGCACTTCACCGCAATGCAGCTTATTTCCCCGCTGTTGCCCGATTTTCTCGCCCGTTATCCCCAGCTGCGCCTTGAGCTGGATATCAATAATCATCCGGTGAGTCTGATAGGCGAACGGATCGACGTGGCGATTCGGATCACCGATAACCCTGAACCAGGGACGATTGCCCGCCGTCTTGGGGTTTGCCGTTCGGTTCTGTGCGCTTCGCCGTGCTGGCTGCAGCAGAACGAACCGCTGCAAACGCCGGACGACCTGACTCGCCACAATTGTCTGCATTACAGCCATTTTGCCAGTCAGACCTGGCAGTTTAGCGACGCCGACGGCAATAGCGCGGCGGTGGCGGTTTCCGGTAACCTCAGTGCCGGGATATCTTCTCTGCTAATGGAAGCAGCCGTTGCCGGCTGCGGTATTGCGATGCTGCCGGAGCTGGAGGCGCAAAGGGCGCTTAACAGCGGGGCACTGAAGCAGATCTTACCGGCATGGCGACCAAAAGCGTTGAGTGTATACGGCATTTACCTCTCGCGGGACTTTCAGCCAAGCGCGCTGCCGCTATTTCTCGCTGAGATCCAGCAGCAGCTGGCCCACACTCACGATCCAAAAGGAACGCTTTGATGATAGAGCTTCGCTCAATGCGCGATGAAGAATACTCCGCTTACCTTGACTATTTTATCGCCGATTATGCGGCGGAAATTTCGGCTAATTATGCGCTTGCACCAGCGGCGGCGTTAGCCCAGGCGCAGGGTGAAATCGCCGCGGATCTACCCGACGGCGTCAATACCCGCGGCCAGGTTTTATGCTGTCTATTCAATGAAGTGGCGGCCCGGGTCGGCTATCTCTGGTACAAGCCGGATGAAAAGATGCGCTCCGCGTTTATCTGCGATTTTTATATTTTTCCGGCATTTCAGGGGCAAGGTTTGGGTAAACAAGCAATGACGGCCTTAGAGAATGAGCTGAAAAGCAAAGGTATCCGCCAAATTAAGCTGCGCGTCGCTGGCGATAATCAGCGCGCTCGTCGTCTCTACGAAGTCAGCGGGTTCCACGTTACCGGCGTTAATATGAGCAAGAATATCCCTACAGATTGATCTGAAAATAGCCGTGTGTCATCCAGACAGGCAAGGGGCTTCTATACTTAAAACCTTTAATGTCCAAAAGGAGCGATATCATGGCAATCCATAAGAAAGGTCAGGCGCATTGGGAAGGGGATCTGAAAAGCGGTAAAGGAACCGTCTCGACCGAGAGCGGTGCGCTGAACCAGCAGCCTTATGGTTTTAACACCCGTTTTGAGGGGGTAAAGGGAACCAACCCGGAAGAGTTAATCGGGGCTGCCCATGCTGCCTGTTTCTCCATGGCGCTCTCGTTAATGTTAAGTGAAGAAGGTTATACTGCCACCTCAATTGATACCACCGCGGTGGTTACCCTGGATAAAGCCGGCGGCGGTTTTGCGATTACCAAAATTGCGCTACAGAGTAAAATTGTGCTGCCAGGCATTGAAGCCAATGTCTTTGACGGCATTATTCAAAAAGCCAAAGCCGGTTGCCCGGTGTCGCAGGTTCTCAACGCTGAGATAAGCCTCGACTATCAGCTTAATGCTTAATATCTCAGGTGCCCGCCAGTGGCGGGCGCTCGCGTCTTAAAAGCCATCAAGGCAAATGCCTCCAACGCCGATTAATGCTATCTTTTTCGCTCACGGAAAGGAGCGGACGGATAATGGTCAGCATACGCAAAACGATCGAAGCTCAGGTTCTGGGCTTAACCGGCATAGCGTTAAAAGAGATCGATTTTGAACAGCCTAAAGGTGAGCCGGGGCTATTTGGTCCACGGTCGGCTATCTGGCAGGTGCATGGCGATTTCACCTCCATGCTGTGCGGAGGCGTCAGCGCGCTGCTGCTACAGATGCTCCATCCCTTAGCGCTGGCGGGCGTCTGGGATCACTCAAACTTTCGGGAAGATATCTTCGGCCGTCTGCGCCGCACCAGCCAGTTTATTTCCGCCACGACCTTTGGAACCACCGTCGACGCCGAACGGCTGATTGCAAAAGTGCAGGGGATCCATCTGCGGGTGAACGGCGAAGATAAAGACGGTACGCCCTACCGGGCCAGCGACCCTGACTTGCTGACCTGGGTTCATGTCGCCGAGTGCAGCAGCTTTATGGCCTCGCATCTGCGCTATAAACGCAGCGTGGTTAGCGCCGCTCGCCAGGAGCAGTACTACCAGGAAGCCGGCGAAATTGCCCGTCGTCTTGGGGCGCGAGATATTCCGCTAACGCCACGCCAGGTTGCCGACTATCTACAGGATATGCGTCCAAAACTCCGCTACGATGAGCGAACCCGGGAAGTCGCCGAGGTGCTGCTATCGACCCGCCTGCCGGGCCGTATGAGTCAACCGGTTGGGCGGGTAATGATGCGCGCCGGTATCGATTTGCTGCCGTTGTGGGCGCAGGAAATGCTCAATTTACCCATGAGCGCGCTGCAGCGACACAGCGCGAGGATTGCGGTCCACGGCGTTGCTCGCATATTACGCGCTTCGGTGCGTAACGGCGCTTATCATTGCGCAATGCGCCGGATGAATGAACTTTAACTTTTTAGTTTGTGGTTTTATCTTAAAAATAGCCTGAGCTATTATTGCTCAGGCTATTTTGTATAAAGAAAAATTATTCTCATTTATATTTTCTTGTCGGTTAAAAATAATTAAATATTATCTTAACGAGCAGGGAATATTCAGGAAAAATTAAACTAAATCGCGTAGGTTATTTCTTTTTGTCAGGATGATTAATAATGATGCAGATTGCCGACGAGAGTCAGCGCTCACGGGTTGCGCGTAAAACAACGCTGGTTAGCGTGGTGGTGAACCTTTTTTTGTCGAGCTTTCAGGTACTGGCGGGGATCTTTTCCGGATCGCAGGGCTTAATTGCCGATGGTATTCATTCTCTTTCCGATTTAGTTGCGGACTTCGTGGTGCTGATAGCCAATAAAAAAAGCCGCCAACCTTCGGACAGCGATCACCATTACGGGCACTGGCGTTATGAAAACGGCGCCTCTCTGGTGATTGGCGCACTGCTGTTGCTGGTTGGCATCGGTATGCTGTGGTCCGCTTGCAACAAACTGCTGAATCCGGAGTCTATCCCGAATGTGCATATTACCGCGCTGTGGGTCGCGCTTGGCGCGCTGACCGCCAAAGAGATTTTATTCCGCTATATGCTAAGAGCCGCCACGCGGATCCAGTCCTCAATGCTGATTGCCAACGCGTGGCACGCCCGCTCTGATGCGGCGTCATCGGTGGTAGTGGCGATGGGTATCATCGGGAATCTGGCGGGTTTCGCCTGGCTGGACCCGGTTGCCGCGCTGGTTGTCGGCGTGCTGATCGCCCGGATGGGCTATACCTTCTCGGCAGATGCGCTGCATGACTTAATGGATCGTTCCGTGGACAGCGAGACCGAACAGCAAATAAAAACCACAATTCTGGCGACACCCGGGGTTGTTGCTCTGCACGACCTGAAAACCCGCCGTGCCGGTGATTTGATACTGGTTGATGTGCACATCGAAGTGCCGGGAAATTTATCGGTGGTCGAAGGGCACGATATTGCGCTCCTGGCCCGCTCTCGGGTATTAAAAAATCATAACGTCCTGAATATGATGATTCATATCGACCCTTGTCGTGCGGAAATCTCCGCCATTGCCACTTAGTTTATCCCACGGCAATCGCCGGGTTTGTTATTTTCCGGACAATATTGCCTGAAAAATAAAAAAGGACCATAATTTACCGGCTATTCTGTCATCGCTGATAAATAGCCGGTTTAAACCGTGTCGTACTTTTGCACAATATAAAATTAAATCGCTTAATAGACCCCCTCTATTAAGCCTTTCGAATCTTCAGGAAGTAATACAATGATTATCCGGCCAGAACAACACTGGTTTCTTCGTCTGTTTGACTGGCACGGCTCCGTGCTGTCAAAAATCGTCTTTCGCCTGCTGCTTAACGTCATGATGTCGATTATCGCTATCATCAGCTATCAGTGGTATGAACAGCTTGGGATCCACCTTACCGTCGCGCCGTTTAGCCTGCTGGGGATCGCCATCGCCATTTTTCTCGGCTTTCGCAATAGCGCCAGCTATAACCGTTTTGTTGAAGCGCGCAATCTTTGGGGAACGGTGCTGATTGCCCAGCGAACCCTGGTGCGTCAGCTGAAGAATATCCTGCCGGAGGAGAGCGTTTCCCATCAGCGCCTGGTGAGCTACCTGATCGCGTTTAGCTGGAGCCTGAAACATCAGCTGCGCAAAACCGACCCAAGCGCCGATTTAGCGCGTCTGCTGCCGCCGCAGATTGTGGCGGAAATACGGGCCAGCTCGATGCCAACCAATCGTATCCTGCTGCTGGCGGGGGATGAACTGGGGCGTCTTCGCGCTGCAGGAAAGATTAGCGATATCAACTTCGGTCTGATGGACCACAAGCTGGATGAGCTGGGTCATGCGCTGGGCGGCTGCGAGCGTCTGGCCAGCACGCCGGTACCCTTTGCCTATACGCTCATTTTGCAGCGCACGGTGTACCTGTTCTGTACGCTGCTGCCGTTCGCGCTGGTCGGCGATCTTCACTATATGACGCCGTTCGTGTCGGTGTTTATCTCCTACACCTTTTTATCGTGGGATTCGCTGGCGGAAGAGCTGGAAGATCCGTTCGGTACCGCGGCCAATGATTTGCCGCTGAACGCGATGTGCAACACTATTGAACGTAACCTGCTGGACATGACCGGCCAGCACCCGTTGCCGGAACAACTTGAGCCGGATCGTTACTACAACCTGACCTGATATTGTCCGACGCTGTATGTTTATTATTCGTTAAATAAGTTAAATCTAACGCGTGATAGATAACATTGATTATACGTCCGTCGGCCTGATTGTTATGCTTTCGTTAACAAAAGCCCGTTGTCGTTGCCGATAGCGGGCGATAAGAAATAACGCGGCGTTTCACCTGCAATCCGCCGCCGAAAGCGCATCAGGAGTTAACATGAGTAATAGAAGACGCGCCGTTCCCGGCGTCCATCCCTATGATGGTCCGGCCGGGGGATGGGGTGCTTTAAAAGCCACCGCTATCGCCGTCCGTACGCAAATGGATGCGCTCGATGCCCCCGCCACGCTACTGCGCACTAATCAGCCGGACGGCTTCGATTGTCCCGGCTGCGCCTGGCCCGACAAAGAGCATAAATCAACGTTTCAGTTCTGCGAAAACGGCGCCAAAGCGGTGACCTGGGAAGCGACCAGTAAACGGGTTACAGCCGAGTTTTTGGCACGAAACACCGTTACGTCGCTGCTGGCAAAGAGCGATTTCGAGCTGGAAGGCTACGGGCGCTTAACCCAGCCGTTAGCCTACGACAAGGCAAGCGACACGCTGCGTCCGGTTTCATGGGAAGACGCATGTGCCCGCATCGGTGAAATTCTCCGCTCCCTGCAACCTAATGAAGTGGAGTTCTATACCTCCGGACGCGCCTCTAACGAAGCGGCCTGGCTGTTCCAGCTGTTTGCCCGCGAATATGGCACCAATAACTTTCCGGACTGCTCCAATATGTGCCATGAGTCCACCAGCGTCGGTCTGCCGCAGTCTATCGGCATCGGTAAAGGTACGGTCTCGCTCGAGGATTTTGATAAGACCGAGCTGGTTATCTCTATCGGCCACAATCCCGGAACCAACCATCCGCGTATGATGGGAACGCTACATGAACTGGCGCGCCGGGGCGTGCCGATAATTGTTTTCAATCCGCTAAAAGAGCGGGCGCTGGAGCGTTTCGCCGATCCGCAGAACGTCATTGAGATGGCGACCTACGGCTCAACCAACATTGCATCGACTTACTTCCAGGTCAAAGCGGGCGGCGACGCGGCGGCGCTTAAAGGTATCGCCAGGGCGCTATTAAGCCTGGAAGCAGAGCAGGGAGAGGTACTGGACCGGGCGTTTATCGATGAGCACACGCTGGGTTTTGCTGACTTTGCGCAGGATATACAGACTACCCAGTGGCAGGAGATTGAACGTGAATCGGGCCTGACGCGCGACGACCTTGAGCGCGTGGCGGAAGCTTACGCCAAATCTGACGCCACAATTATTACCTATGGTATGGGCATTACCCAGCATAATAAGGGCACTTCAAACGTACGTCTGATCGCCGATCTGCTGCTGATGCGCGGTAATATCGGCAAGCCGGGCGCCGGGATCTGCCCGCTGCGCGGTCACTCCAACGTCCAGGGCAACCGCACCGTTGGCATCACCGAAAAACCAGGCGCTCAGTTCCTGGCCAGCCTGCAGCGGGTGTTTGGTTTTACGCCGCCGCAGGAGCACGGGCACGATGCGGTAAAAGCGCTACAGGCGATGATCGACGGTGAGTCCAGAGCGCTGATTTGCCTTGGCGGTAATTTCGCCGTGGCGATGCCGGATCGCGAACGGGCTTTTCCGGCGATGCGCGGGTTGGATCTGAGCGTGCATATTGGCACCAAGCTTAATCGGTCGCACCTTCTGGTGGCGAAAGAGACCCTTATTCTGCCGTGCCTGGGTCGAACCGAACTGGATCTTCAGGAGACGGGCCGCCAGTCGATAACCGTTGAGGACTCGATGTCGATGGTTCACGCTTCATCGGGCAAGCTGAAACCCGCTTCGTCAGAGCTGCGCTCGGAGCCGGCGATCGTCGCGGCGATGGCGGTGGCCACGCTGCCGGAGAGCAAAATTGACTGGCCGTCGCTGGTCGCCGACTACGACCGCATCCGCGATTTGATTGAGCAGACCATTCCCGGTTTTGACAATTACAACCAGCGTATTCGCCACCCCGACGGTTTTCGTATGCCGCTGCCGCCAACGGAACGTATCTGGCCGACGCCGACCGGAAAAGCGATGTTTTCGGTTTTCGACGGCGTACACGAAAACCAGCAGGTGGACGGTAACGACGTGATGCGTCTGGTCACTTTGCGCAGTCACGATCAGTACAACACCACCATTTATGCCCTGGACGATCGCTATCGGGGCGTGTTTGGCCGTCGCGACGTGCTGTTTATGAACGAGCAGGATATGGCGGAGCAGGGATTTGAGCACGGCGATCGGGTGGATATCAGCTCCGCGCTGCCCGGTCACCATCAGCGGCTGGAGGATATCACGCTAGTGGCCTACAGCATCGCACCGGGCACCGTTGCGGCCTATTATCCTGAAGCGAACGTGCTGGTACCGCTGGATTATCTCGATAAAGAGAGCGGTACGCCGTCGTATAAATCAGTACCGGTGCGTTTAACCCTGCGATCGAAAGAGATCCGCGCGCTGGAAGAGGTTCGCTAAGGCTCCGTTTCGCCGACGGCGTGGGAGTCGTCGGCGGTGAATCGTCTGCCTTTGTGCCGCAATCGGCTTAATATCTGACCCGACCAACCCTTACTCCAGATAGCCTTGTGAACGCCGGGCAAGCCACGGTCCGGCGGTGCTTGAATTTCATGGACGCGGAACATAACATTTAACTAACATTTTGCCTGCGCGCTCACCATGGATAATTAATGGATATCAAACAGCTTAAGTATCTGATTGCGCTCGACAGGACGCGACATTTCGGCCAGGCCGCGGCGGCTTGCCATATCACCCAGCCCACGCTCTCCATGCGTATCCGTAATCTTGAAGAAGAGCTCAATCTGACGCTGATTCAGCGCGGGCAACGCTTTGAGGGCTTTACCCCGGAGGGGGAGCGGATTCTGGCCTGGGCGCGGGCGCTGCTGGCGGCGCATGATGGACTGGAAGCGGAGGCGGCTATTTGTCGCGGGCAGATGGTCGGTCAGCTGAGGGTGGGGATGGTGCCTTTAGCCAGCCTCAATCCGATGCAGCTGATAAAACCGCTGGCGGATAAATACCCGGAGCTGCAGTTCAGCCTGCTGTCGATGACTTCGGAACAGATAATCGACGGGGTTAGCCGTAACCAGCTGGATCTGGGGATCTGCTATCTGCATCACGTCGATAGCCAGCTGTTCAACGTGGTCTGGCTGCCGAATACCCGCATGGGTTTACTGCATGATACCCGTCATTTTCAGTTTAAAGAGACCATCCCCGAATGGGAGACGCTGGCCGCGCTGCCGCTGGGCTTTTTGACAAAGGGCATGTACTACCGGGAATCGATTGAAATGAGCTTTAAGGCCAAGGGGCTGGCGCCAAAGTACGTGTTTGAGAGCGACTCTACTTTTCAGATAATCCAGGCAGTGCAGGCCGGGATCTGCTGCGCGATTATGCCGCTGAATAACGGGCTGGAAGCGTTAAGCGATAATCTGGAAATCATTCCGATTGTTGAGACGGAGGTCGATTCGATGCTGGCGCTGATTATGCGCAATAAAGAGCCGGTATCGTCGCTGGCGGAAAAATGTTTTGCCGATGCGCAGGTAATTTTCAGCGAACGCTGACAAGCTAGCGGCGCTTAACCGCCAGCCAGACCGTACGACCGCCGCACTGCGGGTCTTCCACGCTATGATTAACCACCTCGAAAGCATTTTGCCGTAGCAGGTTGCGATACTCCTCCGGCGCCAGGCTCGCGTGATACAGCGCCTCGCCGGCAAACTGGCCGACGGCCTCGCCGTCGCTGGTACCGGTATTGAACATCAGCGCCGCGCCGTCACCAGAATGAGCGGCGAAGAGGCTAAACATCCTGCGCTGATCGGCCCGAGGAAGGTGAAAAAAACTATCCCATGCCACCACGCCATCAAATCTCTCCGCCAGCGCCAGTTCGCGCATGTCGCCGGTTAGCCAGCGGCCCATGGGAAACTTTTGCCGACATCGGGCAATCATTGAAGGAGAGGCATCTACGCCGGTCACGGGAAAACCCCGGCGCAGAAAATATTCAGCGATCGGCGAGCCGTTACCGCAGCCAATATCCAGAATCGTTCCGCCGGGTCTTAGATGGGCCAAAAATTGGTCCAGCCAGGGTTTTTCAAACAGGCTGGTTGAGCGCTGGGCCTGGAAGGTTGCCCACTGTTTCTCATACAATGCGATGATATTTTTTGCTGACGGGTGATCCATTTTTTCCTGCCCGAGTCACGATTATTCGCGCTTAGCCTGCCATCTGTGGGTGGATAAATTCAAGCCAAAACGCCGCTCGCGCCTGAGAGCTGAGAGTCGTAATGGCGCTGACGATTTCTCCGCTATTGATAAGAGTCTGCCTACACGCGCCGCCGGCTAAATCCCGGCGGCGCTTGCTATTAAATATCCTCCAGTCTGATCCCCCGGGTTTTCGGACCAAAGATGCCCACTGACAGCATCACCATCAGCATGCTGGCGACAATAAAGCTAATGGCTCCCGGCGTACCGGCATATTGCAGAATAATACCGATCAAGATGCTGGTGATCGCCGTCGACAGTCGGCTGAAGGAGTAGCAGAAGCCGACAGCCCGCGCGCGAATGTGGGTGGGGAAAACTTCAGCCTGGTAGGCGTGATAGCTGATGGTCAGCCAGGCGTTTGACCAGGTAATCATAAACCCGCAAATCACCAGCAGCGCCGGACTATTCTGCAGGGCAAACAGCGTGCCAAACACCACCGTCATCAGCGCTGAAAGCACGATTTGCCATTTATTTTCAAAACGATGGACAAAACGGGTGCAGAACAGACAGCCTATTGGATAGGCGAGGTTAATAAAGAACGCATACAGCAGACTGTGGGTAATGCTTGCCCCCTGACCGGAAAGCAGCGCCGGCAGCCAGTTGCCGAAACCAAAGAAGCCGATGGCCTGGAAGAAGTTCATCACCATCAGCATCATGGTGCGTTTGCGGTACTGCGGAGCCCAAATCTCTTTAAAGTTTCCGGGTTTACGCGCATTAGCTAGCTGTTCAACGCGGTGGCGCGGTGATGGCGCAACGCCGCAGCGCTGTTCCATTTCGCACATCACCTTATGAGCCTCTTCGTGACGGCCTTTTTCATCCAGCCAGCGCGCCGATTCCGGCAGCTTTTTGCGAATAACCCAAATGATCAGCGAGCAGAGTGCGCCGAAAATAATCACCCAGCGCCAGCCGGTGAGGCCAAAAAGGGTAACGGGTACCAGCATCCATGACATCAGCGCCACGGCGGGTACCGATAAAAACTGAATAAAGAAGGCAAACGCGAAAGCTTTGTTGCGCAGATGCGTCGGTACCCATTCGCTTAAGTAGGTATCGATCGTCACCAGCTCAATACCGAGGCCGACGCCGACCAGAAAACGGCAGAAAATAACGCCTTCTGCGCTGCTTTGCAGGGCCATAATCAGGGAGAAGACGCCGTACCAGGCGAGGGCGAACATAAAGGTCAGGCGACGTCCCAGCTTGTCCGCCAGCGGCGCAAGCAGGCTGGCGCCGATAAACAGTCCCATAAAGGTTGATGAAGCGAACGCGGCCTGGTCGGAAATACCGAAAATGCCTTTCTCACCGGTATGAAAAATATCCTCTGCCAGTAGTCCGGTGCTGATGTACCCGGTCTGAAAAAGATCGTACAGCTCGAAGAAGCCGCCCAACGCCAGAAGGGTGATAAATGACCACAGGCCAACGGAGGCGGGCAGCGCATCGATGCGAGCGGTCAGGCTGGAGTGGGGCTGTCCTGGGGAGGCGAACGCGGCGTCGCCCAGAACCTGGGTGGTAGACATATTATTATTTTCCTCAGATAAAATGTTTGCCTGCTAATGTTATTTGATTGTTAATGGTTTTAAATTTTTAATCGCATCGGTGAAAAGGCATTTGCAGAATAAAATAATGAAAAATTCACTATCAAAGTTTGGCATGCTGGTTTCAGCGCTTTGTCCGGCTTCGGGGTGAATGAATTCACCATCATAAGGTTGGGTTTCCATGGTGTATTAAATTTAAGATGACGGGAAATTGTTGCGCGAAGGTTATTCACCTAAATTAAAGGTGAGTACTCCCACTCAGGAAAAGATCATGTCCAGAAAGCAAATTTGGCAAACAGCGCTGGCGGCGGGCCTTTCGTGGTTTTTGATGGCGACGCCTGCTATCGCTAATCCCGGCAATGGTAATGGCAATGGCCACGGAAACGGCGGCGGCAACAGCAACAGCGCTAATCATGGCAATAGCGGCAATCACGGTAAAAACGTAGATAAAGGTAATCAGGGGCACAAAGAGGAGAGCCCGGGAAAGAGGAAAAATTACGGCAAACCAGACCACGTCTCTTCTGATATCAGTTTCTCCAGAGCGCGTTCGCTGGCGGTAAACTATGGCTTAACCGGCTACTCATCGCTGCCTCCAGGAATAGCGAAAAACCTGGCTCGCGGCAAACCATTGCCGCCGGGGATTGCCAAAAAAGCGGTACCGGCGTCGATGCTTAATGAACTTCCTTACTATCCTGGCTACGAGTGGCGGGTGGTTGGCAAGGATTTGGTGCTGATTGCGCTAAGCACGGCGATCGTGACGTCAATAATCAATGGCGTCTTTGATTAGTCAATTAACCCCGGCAAACGCCGGGGTAAGCGTTATCTAAGGCAGCCGAGCGGATTAAGGTCATTTTAAACAAATCGTCACTAAAGCGAGATTTTAACTTTACTCAAATAATTGAATGACTATAATGAGCACAAATTCATACAGGAGAAATATGTTGGACAGTCACCCTTACTTAAACATCAAGGCAAGCTGACGCTATTTTTTCTGCGCTGCTTGCCAACCGGCGGGCAGCAATCTCCTCATTCTGACGATTGCATCCCATAATGAAAAACGCAGCATCGCTGCGAGGATAATCGTCATGTTCATGTTTAAAAATACATTATTCCCTCCACCGTCAACACGACGTTAAATCGCCTTCCCGGCGACAATTTGTCGTGTGCTTAATTAAGCACATAGTTAATTCTTCCAGCAACAATGGAGGAAACTATGTTGATGTTTCCTTATATCGCAAATTTACTCGCGGCGATGCTGTTAGGGGCGCTAATTGGCGCCGAAAGACAGTGGCGTCAGCGTATGGCAGGCCTGCGTACAAATGCGCTGGTCGCCACTGGCGCAGCGGTTTTTATTCTGAGTTCTCTGTCGACTTCGCCGGACAGCCCGGGACGTATTGCCGCGCAGGTCGTCTCCGGAATCGGTTTTCTTGGCGCGGGCGTTATCATGCGTGAAGGCATGAACGTGCGCGGCCTGAATACGGCCGCGACGCTGTGGTGCTCCGCGGCAATTGGGGTGCTGTGCGGTTTAGGCCAGTTCTGGCAGGCAGCTGCGGCAACGTTGATAATTCTCTGCGCTAATATCTTGCTACGTGAAGCGGCGCAGCGAATTAATCAGATCCCCGGAGCGACAGAAGAAGAGAAATGCTACGTTCTGAATATTATCTGTAATAGCGAGCATGAAAACGCAATTCGTCAGCTGTTGCTTAATATCAGCAAAGAGATGACGTTCAGCCTGCAGGGGCTGGTCTCTATGGCAGCGAAAGAACAAGGACATAAAGAAATTCGCCTTGAACTGGTCGGCAATGCCGATTGCCGGAAGGCGCGAGATTTTATTATGTCAAAAATCGGCGGTGACGAAAATATTACTTCAGTCCGCTGGTGCGTCGAGGGCAGTTAATCTCCCGCATATTCTACTGTTGCAATGATTTGCATAAGGAGGGAATAATGAATGTTCCCAGACAATTAAAGTAATAAGCGTTTAATAGCGTAACAATGAAATATGCATAAGTCATTTATGCAGGAATAACGACGTCTTTAATTTGAGGATAAATCATGACTGACATGAAAATTGAAAACCGGAAAATAAACCGGTCTGCGTCAGAAAATGATAAGCAGCATAAAAAAAGCTTCGCCATTGAAACTGAGGCATTTAATAGCCCGGATCATACGCTGGCGCGGCTAAACAGCAGTCGCCAGGGGCTCACCAGCGAAGATGCGCTTGAACGACTGGATGAATATGGCCGCAATGAAGTGGCGCATGAGCAGGCGCCACCGGCGTTGATCCAGCTTTTGCAGGCATTCAATAACCCGTTTATCTATGTCCTGATGGCGCTGGCCGCCGTCAGCTTCGTTACCGATTACTGGCTACCGCTGCGTAACGGTGAAGAGACCGATCTGACCGGGATCATTATTATCGTCACGATGGTCAGCCTGAGCGGGTTATTGCGTTTCTGGCAGGAGTTTCGTACCAACAAAGCGGCGCAGGCGCTGAAATCAATGGTGCGTACAACCGCGACGGTACTGCGCCGTGGGCCAGGTCATAGCGGTCCGGTACAGGAGGAAATCGCGATAGAGGAACTGGTGCCCGGAGACATCATCTTCCTGGCGGCGGGTGATTTGGTTCCGGCGGACGTGCGTCTGCTGGAGTCCCGGGACCTGTTTGTCAGCCAGTCGATACTCAGCGGCGAGTCCCTGCCGGTTGAGAAGTATGACGTTATGGCCAGCGTGTCCGGCAAAGGCAGCGATCGGCTTCCTGAGCCGAACAAACACAAAAGCCTGCTGGAGATGGGCAATATCTGCCTGATGGGAACCAATGTCACCAGCGGCAGGGCGCAGGCGGTGGTGGTGGCTACCGGAAACCGCACCTGGTTTGGTTCGCTGGCGAAATCCATCGTCGGCACGCGCACCCAGACGGCATTCGATCGCGGGGTGAACAGCGTTAGCTGGCTGCTGATCCGCTTTATGCTGGTGATGGTACCGATTGTGCTGCTGATTAACGGCTTCAGCAAAGGGGACTGGGTCGAGGCATCGCTGTTTGCCCTGGCGGTCGCGGTTGGCCTGACGCCGGAAATGCTGCCGATGATCGTCAGCTCCAACCTGGCGAAAGGCGCTATCGCCATGTCGCGGCGCAAAGTGATCGTCAAGCGGCTGAACGCCATTCAGAACTTTGGCGCTATGGACGTGCTGTGTACCGATAAAACCGGCACGCTGACTCAGGACAATATCATTCTTGAGCATCATCTTGATGTGAGCGGTAGCGAGAGCGACCGGGTACTGACGCTGGCGTGGCTTAACAGCAGCAGCCAGAGCGGGGCGCGCAACCTGATGGACCGGGCGGTGCTGCGCTTTGGCGAAGGGAGGATAGCGCCAGCGACCAAAGAGCGGTTTGTAAAGCTGGATGAACTGCCGTTTGATTTTGTCCGCCGTCGGGTATCCGTTTCGGTGGAAGATGTCCGCCACGGTGATAAAAGCCTGATCTGCAAAGGTGCGGTTGAAGAGATGCTGATGGTGGCTACGCATCTGCGTGAAGGCGATAAGGTTGTAGAACTGGATGCAACTCGACGTGAGCTGCTGTTAGCCAGAACTGAGGATTACAACGCCCAGGGATTCCGGGTGCTGCTGGTCGCAACTCGTAAGCTGGATGATTCCGCCCTGACGGCGCCGCTGTGTGCCGCCGATGAACAAGGGTTAACGGTCGAAGGGATGCTGACTTTCCTCGATCCGCCGAAAGAGAGCGCGGGGAAAGCGATTACTGCGCTGCGCGACAACGGCGTGGCGGTGAAAGTGCTGACCGGCGATAACCCGGTGGTTACGGCGCGCATTTGTCTGGAAGTGGGTATTGATGCCCACGGTATTCTGACCGGGGCGCAAATTGAAGCGATGACGGATCGCGAACTGGAGCGCGAAGTGGAAACGCGTTCGGTATTCGCGAAGCTGACGCCGTTGCAGAAGTCGCGCATCCTGAAAACGCTGCAGAAAAATGGCCATACCGTCGGCTTCCTTGGCGATGGTATCAACGATGCGCCGGCGCTGCGCGATGCGGACGTGGGGATTTCGGTCGATAGCGCGGCGGATATCGCTAAAGAGGCGTCCGATATTATCCTGCTGGAAAAGGACCTGATGGTGCTGGAAGAAGGGGTGATCAAGGGACGCGAGACTTTCGGCAATATCATTAAGTATCTGAATATGACCGCCAGCTCTAACTTCGGCAACGTCTTTTCAGTACTGGTGGCCAGCGCGTTCATTCCGTTCCTGCCGATGCTGGCGATTCATTTGCTGATCCAGAACCTGATGTACGATCTCTCCCAGCTCTCGCTGCCGTGGGATAAAATGGATAAAGAGTTTCTGCGCAAGCCACGCAAATGGGATGCCAAAAACATTGGCCGCTTTATGCTGTGGATAGGCCCGACGTCTTCCATTTTTGATATCTCGACCTTCGCGCTGATGTGGTACGTATTTGCGGCGAATAACGTTGAAGCGCAGGCGCTGTTTCAGTCCGGGTGGTTTATTGAAGGACTGCTGTCGCAGACGCTGGTGGTGCATATGCTGAGGACGCAGAAGATCCCGTTTATTCAGAGCCGCGCGACGCTGCCGGTGCTGCTTACCACCGTATTGATTATGGCGGTTGGGATCTACATTCCGTTCTCGCCGCTGGGGACGATGGTCGGGCTGGAGCCGCTGCCGCTGAGCTATTTCCCGTGGCTGGTCGCCACGCTGCTGAGCTACTGCCTGGTGGCGCAGGGAATGAAGCGTTTTTATATCAAACGATTCGGCCAGTGGTTCTGATGCCAGGGAGGCGCAGAGATGAATCGTTCTCCGGACACCATCATCGCGCTGATATTTTTTCTGGTCGGTTTGCTGGTACTGCTGTTGGCTATCTGGCAAATCCTGTTCTAAAAAGGGGGCGTGATGCGTAAAGGATCGCTGGATAAAATCTTTATGCAGGTGGCGATTATTGCGGCCATCATTATTTTACTGACTATCTGGATAAGATAAAAAAATCCCGGGCCACAGGCCCGGGATTTTGCTATTACCTTTGCATTGCAGTACGGAAGAGCAAGCGATTACAGGTCGAAACGGTCCAGGTTCATCACTTTGGTCCAGGCCGCCACAAAATCAGTGACGAATTTCTGCCGCGCGTCGCTGCAGGCATAGACTTCAGCCAGTGCGCGAAGTACGGAGTTAGAACCAAACACCAGGTCTACGCGAGTGGCGGTGTACTTCTCTTCACCACTCTTACGGTCGCGGCCGATGAACAGCTCAGCCTGCTCGTCAGCGGCTTTCCAGACGGTGCGCATATCGAGCAGGTTAACGAAAAAGTCATTGCTCAACACGCCCACGCGGTCGGTAAACACGCCGTGTCGGCTACCATCGAAGTTAGCGCCCAGAACGCGCAGACCGCCCACCAGGGCCGTCATTTCCGGCGCCGTCAACGTTAGCTGCTGTGCTTTATCAATCAGCAGCGTTTCCGTGGATAGTCCGCCACCCACGCGACGATAGTTACGGAAACCATCGGCCATCGGTTGCAGCAGGTTCATCGCTTCAATATCGGTCTGATCCTGACGCGCATCGACGCGGCCTGGCGCAAAAGGAACGCTGACATGCACGCCTGCGGCTGCGGCGGCTTGTTCAACACCCACTACGCCCGCCAGAACGATAATATCGGCCAGCGACGCTTTTCCTGAGGCTTTCTGAATCGCCTGCAGGGTGGGCAGGACGCGGGTAGCGATAGCGTTGACCGGCCAGGAGTTCTGCGGTTCAAGCGCCAGACGCGCGCCGTTGGCGCCGCCGCGCTTATCGCCGCCGCGGAAGGTGGAAGCCGACGCCCAGGCAACGGAAACCAGTTCGCTGACGGAAAGGCCAGCATCGGCAATCGTTGTTTTCAGCGTGGCGATATCTTCTGCGCTTGGGTTGTGGGTCGCTGCCGGTAACGGATCTTGCCACAGCAGATCTTCTTTCGGCACTTCCGGTCCCATGTAACGGGATTTCGGCCCCATATCGCGGTGGATGAGTTTGAACCACGCGCGGGCAAAAGCTTCGTTAAAGGCCTGCGGGTCGTTGAGGAAGCGACGGCAAATTTTGTCGAACTCCGGATCGAAACGCAGCGTCAGGTCGGTAACCAGCATCGTTGGCTTGCGTTTTACTTCCGGATTAAACGGGTCTGGAATAATTTCCGGGCCGTCTTTCGCTTCAAACTGGATAGCGCCTGCCGGGCTGCGGGTCTGAACCCACTCATATTTGTACAGGTTTTCTAAGAAATAGTTGCTCCACTGGGTCGGGGTTTGCGTCCAGACAACCTCAAGACCAGAGGTGATTGCGTCCGTGCCTGCGCCGCTGTTGTAGCTGTTCGCCCAGCCGAGGCCCTGCGCTTCAATCGGAGCCGCTTCTGGCTCTGGGCCAACGTGGGTAGTCACCGCAGCACCGTGGGTTTTACCCAGCGTATGCCCCCCGGCGATCAGCGCGACGATCTCTTCATCATTCATCGCCATATTACCGAAGGTGGCGCGAATCGCTGCGGCTGCGGAGAGCGGGTCGCCGCTGGCGTTAGGGCCTTCAGGGTTCACGTAAATCAGACCCATCTCGGTTGCGCCAATGGCCTGTTTATTCAGGCTTTCCGGATGGCGGTGCGCCAGCCATTCCTTCTCGTTACCCCAGTCAACGTCCAGATCCGGTTCCCAGACGTCTTCACGACCAGCACCGAAACCAAAAGTACGGAAACCTGAGTTTTCCAGCGCAACGTTACCCGCCAGCATATAAAGGTCTGCCCAGGAGATTTTCTGTCCGTATTTCTGTTTTATCGGCCACAGCAGACGACGAGCTTTGTCGAGGCTGACGTTATCCGGCCAGGAGTTGAGCGGAGCGAAACGCTGTTGACCACGGCCGGAACCGCCGCGACCGTCAACGGTACGATAGGTGCCGGCGCCGTGCCAGGCCATACGAATAAACAGCCCGATATAGCTACCCCAGTCCGCTGGCCACCACTCCTGAGAGTCGTTGAGCAGGGCGTGCAGATCGGCTTTCAGCGCGGAATAGTCGAGCTTTTTAAATTCTTCCCGATAGTTAAAGTTTTCACCCAGCGGGTTCGAACGATTGGAGTGCTGATTTAGCAGATCCACCCGTAGTTGATTTGGCCACCAGTCGCGGTTAGAAGTGCCGCTGCCCGCGCTCTGTGTTGGTGTTTCAGCGTGGAAAGGACATTTTCCTGCTGATGGGTTATTTGAAGGATCGTTAGACGTGCTCATATCAGGCTCCGTTTGCTTTTGTGAATGTCATTACGATATACACTGCTTTCAATAAACGATATTTGAATGGGTCTACGGATTTAATAGTTATTTTCTTTCAATTATCAGAATGAAACTCGAACTCTCCGGGGTGAAAAACGGCAAGTTACCGGTACCAGCCTGATAAACATAGTCGTAACTCGTGAGTAAAGGAAACGTTAAAACATATTCATCGAGTGCGAATGCTATTTGTTTGAGTTATGACAATATTAGTCCGTAAAAATGCTTATTGCTGCCAGTATAAAGGCGTACCAAAAACGTCGATAAAATAGTCAATTACCGCGCGTACATTCAGTGAGGGATGCCGGGCATAAGGGTAGATTGCCGAAACCGGCGAGGGAGAACTGCCAATCGCGACGGTGTACCGGGTCATCAGCTTGATAAGCCTGCCATCGGCGATGGCTTCATTTACCATCCAGTCAGGGAACAGGACAACCCCCATTCCTTTTAGCGCCGAGGTCAGCAGCGCATCGGCATTGTTTGAAACCAGCTGCGGCGTCTGCGGATAGTGAACCCATTCTCCCTGCGCGAGGCGGAACAACCAGCGATTAGGGCCGTTAGAACCGCTGTAGACCAGGGTACTGTGCTGGCGAAGATCTTCTGGCTTCTCCGGGATGCCGCGCCGCGCCAGATACCCCGGGGCAGCAACCAGATAGAGGTGCTGCATGCCAAGTACCCTGGCATGGACATTAGAGTCCGGCAGGCTACCAATACGAAAAATCACGTCTGTCGCTTCGCGGTGCGGGTCAATAAAATCATCCGTCAGCGTCAGCTCAATTTGCATTTGCGGATAGCGCTCGGTCAGCCCCGCCAGCCATGGTGCAATATGGCGTTGACCAAAATAGACCGGAGCGTTGATTCGCACCAGTCCACCCGGCTGAAGGGTCCTGTCCTGCAGGTCGCGCCTGGCGGCGCTAAACTGTTCGCTGATGGCCCTCGCATGCACCGCAAACAGCCGTCCTGCTTCGGTGGGCACCACTGCCCTGGTGTTACGGTTAAATAACTGCTGGCCGAGCGAGTCTTCAAGCTGGTGAATCACTCGCGACACCATTGAGGGAGAAACGCCTTCCCGCCGCGCCACCACCGAAAAGCTCTGGCTATCGTAGACGGCGATAAATAGCTGTAGCGCTCGAAAATTCACATTTCCCGCATCGTTCATTAATGCAATATCCGCAAAAGTGTTTCCCTGATTGTATCGTTTTTCACATTACTTCGCTGCTTTATGCTTTGCCGCCTGATCAACAAGCGGATATCAACGATGCAGTTAGTTCTGATTTTTCTGGTAATTGTCGGCGGCATGGGGTTATCGGTTGAGGCCGGGCTACTTGGCCCGTTAGCCGGGCAGGTAGGGGACCTGTGGGCCACATTCAGCATTTTTAGCGTCGGGAGCGCGCTGACCTTTTTGTTGATGCTGCTGTTTGGCCCCAGGGAGAGCCCTTCGTTTTTTTCTCTGCCGGGCTGGCAGCTGACCGGGGGAGTACTGGGCCCGATTTATGTGGTCATTTTAACTGTGGCCGTACCGGTCATCGGGATCGCCATGACCATGATCGGCATCCTCGCCGGACAGATTTGCAAAAGCCTGCTGATCGACCACTACGGCCTGTTCGGTTCGCCAAAACGAAAAATCGACGGGCGGCGGATTATCGCGCTGCTGTTGATTGTGGTTGCCCTGATCCTTATCGCCACAAGCTGAGGAGTTAACATGAGTAGCATAATGATTTTACTGGCGATGATTGGCGGCGCGATGCTGAGTATGCAGGCGGCGATTAACGGACGCTTAGGTAGCCAGGTTGGGGTGTTTCGTAGCGCATTTCTCACCTTCTCGGTCGGCGCTTTGATTACGGCGCTGCTGATCTTTTACTTTGCGCCCCAGCAGACGATAACGCTGCTCGATGTGCCGAAATGGCAGCTGCTGGGAGCGTTTTGCGGCGTGCCCTATATCGTGATTATGGTGCTGGCGGTGCAGCGTATCGGCACCGCGACGGCCACGGTGGCGGTGATTTTCGGCCAGCTGGCGATGAGCCTGCTGATTGATAATTTCGGCTGGCTGGGAAATGAAACCATCGCATTGTCGCCGGGACGGCTGGGAGCAATCGTCTGTCTGGGGCTGGCGCTGTTCTTTATTTATCGCTCTGGTACGGCGACAACAGCCGAAAAGAAGGATAGTTAGCCCACCTGTTCAGGAGAGTTGTCGTACATCGCCAAACGCGACCATACTGTTCGTCACCATGTGACTGGCGCTTTAGACAGATTACTGTCGGGGAGCATGGTTATCGCCGCCGCGCGCCTGGGCATCACTTCGTTTAAATGGAGATACGCTATGCCTGAGATGCCGTCGCTGCTGACCTTCGCCCTTGTTGCCCTTGGCCTGGTATTAACCCCGGGGCCGAATATGATCTATCTGATTTCGCGCTCGATTTGCCAGGGAAGAAGGGCCGGGCTGGTCTCCCTCGGCGGGGTGGCGCTGGGGTTTGTGTTTTATATGCTGTGCGCCGCGTTCGGTATTACCGCACTGATCTTCGCCGTCCCTTACGCTTACGACGTGTTGCGCATCAGCGGCGTTGTCTATCTGCTTTATCTGGCCTGGCAGGCGGTGAAGCCAGGGGGGCGCTCGGTTTTTGCAGTGCGCGACCTGCCCGCCGATAGCGGCCGAAAGCTGTTTTTGATGGGCTTTATTACTAACCTGGCGAACCCTAAAATTGCCATCATGTACCTCTCATTGCTGCCGCAGTTTATCTCTCCCGGACACGGCAGCATCCTTTCGCAGTCGCTGGTGCTGGGATTTACCCAGGCGATAATCAGCGTAGCGGTCAATGCGCTGATTGTGATGATGGCCGGGCAGGTTTCGCTGTTTCTCGCGGGGCGTCCGTTATGGCAGCGGTTTCAGCGCTGGCTGATGGCGACCGTGCTGGCCGGGATGGCGGTGAAAATTGCCTTCGAGGCGCGGAAGTAATCGTTGCGCACGGCAGCGAGCGGATCTTCGTCTCCGGCCTTATCAATACTCAGCGCGCGAAAGCCGGGGGTCTATGCTAACGCCGGCGAAACTCACCATCACAGTCAGTGAAAAAGCGCGCTAACCATTCTGCCCCCGTCGCGCTTTTGAACGATGCCTTTCTGTGACAGTGTCACATAAAATATCTAACATGCTGATACATTTCTGCCAAATCATTAGCAACCTTTCGGTAGGGCTCCCGCCGCGATAACGCTATTCTTCCCCGCTTTTCCCTTTTCAGGGCCTTTGAAACCCAGGTAAATGACCGCTAATGTCCCTTATGAGAGATGAAATTCGCGACCATTCGGCGGAAGAGATGCTGTTTATCCGCCGTGCCGTCATTGCTTTTATACTGGTGGTGGTCTGCTTTGCCGTCCTGATCGTTAACCTCTACCGCCTGCAGGTCGAGCAGCACGACTTTTATCAGACGCGCTCAAACCAGAACGACATTAAAATGCTGCCTATCGCGCCGAGCCGGGGACTGATTTTCGATCGCAACGGTATTCCTCTGGTAGAAAATATTACCCTCTATCGTTTGCAGGCAATCCCGGGCAAAATCGCCGATCTGAACGCGCTGCTGCAGCAGCTGACGCCGATTGTCGATCTCACCCCGCAAGATATCGCCGATTTCCGCGACGATATGCATCACACCAGCCGCTATAAAGAGGTGACCTTAAAATCGAACCTAAGCGATGTTGAGGTGGCGCGGTTTGCGGTCAATGAGTTTCATTTTCCCGGCGTCACCGTTGAGAGCTATCAACAGCGCGCGTACCCCTACGGCGCCGAGCTGGCGCACGTGGTTGGCTATGTTTCGAAAATTAACGACAGCGATCTGCAAAAACTGTCTAAAGCGGGTGAAGAGGAGAACTACGCCGCTGACCGTAATATCGGTAAGCAGGGCATTGAAGGCTACTACGAGAAGGCGCTGCACGGCACCACCGGCTATCAGGAGGTTGAGGTGGATAACCACGGGCGGGTGGTGCGATTGCTAAAAGAGGTGCCGCCGGTAGCCGGAAAGAATCTCTACCTGACGCTGGATCTCCATCTTCAGCAATATATCGAGTCGGTACTGAAGGGGCAGCGTGCAGCGGTGGTGGCCGTCGACCCGCGGGATGGCGGCGTGCTGGCGATGGTTTCCAGCCCCAGCTATGACCCCAATCCATTCGTCAGGGGCATAGGCTATCAGGCCTATCGCTCGCTGCTTGATAACCCGGACCGTCCGCTCATTAACCGCGTCACCCAGGGGCTGTACCCGCCCGCATCAACGGTGAAACCTTATATGGCCTTGTCGGCGCTGTCGGCGGGCGTCATCACTCCGACCACCTCTTTCTTTGGCGCGCCGACCTGGACGCTGCCGGGAACCCAGCGCCGCTATCGCGACTGGCTGAAAAGCGGTCACGGCATGCTTAACGTAACTAAGGCGATTGAAGAGTCGGCCGACACCTTCTTCTATCAGGTGGCATTTGAGATGGGAATCGATCGAATTCACCAATGGTTAAGCAAGTTCGGTTACGGCCAGTCAACGGGCATCGATCTGAATGAAGAGTATGCCGGAGTGCTGCCGAGCCGGGAGTGGAAACAGCGGGTGCATAAAAAACCGTGGTACCAGGGGGATACTATTTCGGTCGGCATCGGCCAGGGCTACTGGATTGCTACGCCTGTCCAGATGGTTAAGGCCCTGACAACCCTGATTAACAACGGTAAGGTGCAAAATCCGCATCTGCTCTATTCCATGAAGCAGGGCAATAAGATTGAGCGCTATCAGCCGCCGCGCAATCTGCCGCAGGTGGGCGACCCGCATTCGCCTTACTGGGGCGTGGTGCGCAACGGCATGTACGGCATGGCGAACCTGCCAAACGGCACCGGCTACAAGCTATTCCATACCGCACCGTATCAGATTGCGGCAAAATCCGGGACATCCCAGGTCTTCAGCCTGAAAGAGAACCAGACCTATAACGCTAAAATGATCCCGGTACGCCTGCGCGATCATATTTTCTATACTCTGTTTGCGCCGTATCAGCATCCGAAGGTGGCGATGGCGCTGATTCTGGAAAACGGCGGCGGCGATGGCGCTGATTCTGGAAAACGGCGGCGGCGATGGCGTGGTGGCGGGCCCGACGGCGCGGGCCATCCTCGACCATATCTTTGATCCGGCTAATGCGCCTGCGGAACAGGGAGCAGTATCGACGGTACCGCAGGTGGAGAGCGCCGACGCGCAGTAGACGTTATGCACTCCGGGCATAAGCGTTAACGGATTGGTTATTTGCCGCGGTCGGCGCTTTTGCCCATAGTAGAACTCTGTGTAGTGATGAAAAAGGCGCTCTGATGTCGTTAAGCCGAAATACGCTTCTTATTGTACAAACCGGCACCCCGCCGGATGAAATAGCTTCCGACCATGGCGATCTTCCTGTCTGGTTTGGCGATTTGCTCGCGCCGTGGCGCAAGAAAATCAGCGTGGCGCGTGTTTTTGCCGGCGAGCCGCTTCCCGCGCCGGATAACGATACCGTGGCGGTGATTACCGGCTCCTGGGATATGGTGACGGAGCGCCTGCCGTGGAGCGAAATGACCGCCGCCTGGATCCGCGAGGCGATGGCGATTGAGATGCCGCTATTTGGCGTGTGCTACGGGCATCAGCTTATGGCGCACGCGCTGGGCGGTGAGGTGGATTATCACCCGGCAGGGCGTGAAGTCGGAAGTAAGAGCATCGCCCTGTCTGCAGATGGGCTGACGGATAGTCTGCTGGCTGGGCATTCCGCACCTTTCAGCGCGCATCTTACCCATATGCAAACGGTCACCCGACTGCCGCAGGGGGCGACGGTACTGGGCGCGTCGCAGCATGACTCGCACCAGATTGTGCGCTACGGCGCGCATGCCGTCTCTACACAGTTCCATCCGGAGATCACTCCGACGATCGCCCGCTCGCTGATTGCCTATCGCCAGGCGGTACTGCGCAGCGAGGGGGTTGACCCGGATAAGCTGAGTCGCGAAGTTGAAGAAAGCCCCGTGGCCTCGGCAATATTGACTCGTTTTGTGGCTAATTATCTGACGCCGGACAGCCTCTGATTGTTTCCGTTTTGTATCACCGTGTATCTGAGCCCATAACGATACACGGTGCGACAAAATAGCCCCCATGTGCGCACAGTACAGATACATTTTGCTGTTGTGATAGGCCTGTCATCCAAACCATGCAGAGGCAACTATCATGAATACCGCTTTTTTGTCCCGTAAATGCGCCGCCCTGACGCTAATCTGTACGTCGCTGGTTTCAGCCAGCGTTTGCGCGGCTGAAGACAGCGCCGCATTTAACGTTGTGCATCAGATACCGGCGGGCGATCTCAATATCGGTTACGTCGATCTCGGGCCGCGCGACGGCCAGGCGGTGATCCTGCTGCACGGTTGGCCCTATGACATCCACAGCTATGCGGTCGTCGCTCCCGAACTGGCGCAAAAGGGCTACCGGGTGATCGTACCGTACCTGCGCGGTTATGGTACCACGCGCTTTGTCTCACCGACAACACCGCGCAACGGGCAGCCTTCGGCTATGGCAAAGGATATCGTCAATCTGATGGATGCGTTGCATATCAAACAGGCCGATTTAGCCGGCTTCGACTGGGGCGCACGCACGGCTGATATCGTGGCTGCCCTGTGGCCGGAGCGGGTGAAATCGTTGGTTTCAGTGAGCGGGTATCTGATTAGCAGCCAGCAGATTGGAGAGAAGCCTTTGCCGCCGCAGGCGGAGCTGTCCTGGTGGTATCAGTTCTATTTCGCCACCCCGCGCGGTGAGGCTGGCTACCGGCAGAATACTCACGATTTTGCAAAGTTTATCTGGCATCAGGCTTCGCCCGGCTGGCGGTTCAGCGATGCTCAGTTCGCTCAAAGCGCGCAGGCGCTGGATAACCCCGACCATGTGTCGGTGACCATCAGCAATTACCGCTGGCGCTTAGGACTGGAGAAAGGGGAAGCGAAATATAGCGCCTATGAACAAAAGCTGGCGGCGCAGCCGACTATCGGCGTTCCGACTATCACCATCGAAGGTGATAACAATGGCGCTCCGCATCCGGCACCTGAAAGCTATCGCGCTAAATTTACCGGCAAATATCAACATCGTGAATTTAAAGGCAACATCGGGCATAACCCTCCGCAGGAAGCTCCACAGGCTTTCGTCCAGGCGATAGTCGATGCCGATCGTCTGTAGTTCTCCCGCCGGTAGGCGAAGTTGCGCTTCCGGCGATAGCGCATATTCTCTTTGAGTGGAATTTTTCTTACCGGAGCCCGCTTTGGAACGTATCGATCATATTCTGGTTGTTGATGATGACCGTGATATCCGTGAACTGGTCACCGGCTATCTGGAAAAGTCGGGATATCGCGCTACGGGCGCTGCCAACGGTAAGGCGATGTGGGCGACGCTTAACGCTCACCAGATAGACCTGATCGTGCTGGATCTGATGCTACCCGGCGACGACGGTTTAATCCTTTGTCGTCAGCTACGCAGCAACGGCCAGCATGATATTCCGGTATTGATGCTCACCGCGCGTACTGACGACAGTGACCGAATTCTGGGACTTGAAATGGGCGCAGATGACTACCTTGTTAAGCCTTTTGTCGCCCGGGAGCTGCTGGCGCGCATAAAAGCGATTCTGCGTCGAACCCGGGCGCTGCCGCCGAATTTGCAAATTACTGAGGCCGGAAGATTAATCGCCTTTGGCGACTGGCTACTGGATACTTCGGCAAGACATCTGCTTGATAGCAGCGGCACCATTGTGGCATTGAGCGGCGCGGAATATCGACTATTACGGGTATTTCTCGACCACCCGCAGCGGGTACTAAATCGCGATCAGCTGCTGAATTTAACTCAGGGAAGGGACGCTGAGCTGTTTGAACGCTCCATTGACCTGCTGGTGAGCCGTCTGCGCCAGCGTCTGCGTGAAGATGCCCGTGAGCCAGCCTATATTAAAACCGTACGGAGCGAAGGCTACGTACTTTCGGTTCCAGTGTCGATTCGCGAGGCTCGTGAATGAAGCTCTGGCCCGCCACGCTGCAGTCGCGGCTGATGCTGATGATTTTCCTCGCGCTGCTGTTGGCCAATACCTTAACGCTGTCGCTCTTGCTCTTTGAACGGATGAGTAGCGCTCGCAGCGTGATGCTGGGTAACCTCGAATACGATGTTGCCACCAGCGTCGCGATCCTTGACCGCCTTCCCGCCGCCGAGCGCCCGCAGTGGTTAGCACGATTGGCGCGCGGTAACTATCGCTATCAGCTATCGGCGGGACAAAGCGGTGACTATCCTGCCAGCTGGCGGGTACGAGATGCGGTGCGCACCCTGCAAGAATCTCTTAGCGCAACCTGGCCGCTGAGCATTGTGGCAATCCCCGGGCCACGTGAGCATATTCAGGCTCACGTGACGCTACACGACGGCGCACCGCTGACCATTGACCTGTGGCCCCGGCTACCGGCGATAGCCCGCTGGCTCCCGGCTGTTCTGGCTGTCCAGTTTTTGTTGCTGCTGTTCTGTGCCTGGCTCGCCGTACGTCAGGTGGTACGGCCGATGACTCATTTTACCCGGGCGATCGATCGTCTTGAACCGGCGCTGACTACGCCTGAGGCGATGGCTGAGCAGGGACCTGTCGAGGTTCGCCACGCCGCGCGCGCGTTTAATGCTATGCAGGCGCGTATCCAGGAACATTTGCAGGAACGGGCGCGGATCCTCGCGGCTATCTCACACGATCTACAAACGCCGATTACCCGCATGAAGCTACGGGTCGAGATGGCAGATCAGCCGGAGTTGCGCGATAAGCTGCTACAGGATCTTGATAATATGACCCGCCTGGTCCGGGAGGGGATCGCCCTGGCGCGCTCAGCCCAGCCGCTGGAAGAGCCGCGTCAGCGCCTTAACCTCAATGATTTTCTCGATACTATCGCCTGTGATTATGCCGATATCGGTAAAGCGGTGCGCTTTATCCCCGGCGATCGCCAGCAGCCGGTATTTATTCAGCCGCAGGCGTTACGCCGCATCATGAGCAATTTGATTGATAATGGGCTTAAATTCGGCGATTGCGTGACCGTAAGCCTCGCATATGGGCAAAACGGCGATATTACGCTGCGGGTTGCTGATGAAGGCCCAGGTATTCCCGAAGATCAATTAGAAGCAGTACTCCAGCCGTTTTATCGGCTGGAAAACTCCCGCAATCGTGATACCGGCGGCACCGGGCTGGGGCTGGCGATCGCTGCTCAATTAGCGGGCCAGATGGCGGGAAAATTAATTCTGCGCAATCGTCAGTCAGGCGGGCTGGAGGCCGCGGTGCAGCTGTTTGCCGATGCTT